>NZ_CP013652.1:0-3875000 GCF_001465255.1 Paenibacillus naphthalenovorans
AGTTTTGAAAGGTGCAATGCCTTTCAAAACCGTTTGTTCCTTGAAAACTGGATATCGAAACAAAGCAAAATGCTGAATCATCCCGCTGCGATTTTTGTAAGAAAATCGTCAGCAGCCGATACGTAAGTGTCGGTACCGAATAACCAAATTGGTTAAGCTAATAAGAGCACACGGAGGATGCCTAGGCGCTAGGAGCCGATGAAGGACGTGGCGAACGACGAAATGCCTCGGGGAGCCGTAAGCAGGCTTTGATCCGGGGATGTCCGAATGGGGAAACCTGCGTATCGTAATAGATACGTACCATGCAGTGAATACATAGCTGCATTGGAGGCAGACGAGGGGAACTGAAACATCTAAGTACCCTCAGGAAAAGAAAACAAAAGTGATTCCGTCAGTAGCGGCGAGCGAAAGCGGATTAGCCCAAACCAGGGGGCAAGCCCCCTGGGGTTGTGGGACGTCAACGTGGGTTGAGCAGAGTAGGTGAAGCGGTCTGGAAAGGCCGGCCAGAGAAGGTAACAGCCCTGTAGCCGAAATTCTGCGAAAGCCCTAGACGGATCCCGAGTACCGCGAGACACGTGAAACCTCGTGGGAATCCGGCAGGACCATCTGCCAAGGCTAAATACTCCCTGGCGACCGATAGTGAAGCAGTACCGTGAGGGAAAGGTGAAAAGAACCGCGGGAGCGGAGTGAAAGAGAACCTGAAACCGTGTGCTTACAAGAAGTCAGAGCCCGTTAAAGGGTGATGGCGTGCCTTTTGTAGAATGAACCGGCGAGTTACGTTTGCAAGCGAGGTTAAGGTGAGAAGCCGAAGCCGCAGCGAAAGCGAGTCTGAATAGGGCGAATGAGTTTGCAGGCGTAGACCCGAAACCGTGTGATCTACCCCTGTCCAGGGTGAAGGTGCGGTAACACGCACTGGAGGCCCGAACCCACGAATGTTGAAAAATTCGGGGATGAGGTGGGGGTAGCGGAGAAATTCCAATCGAACTCGGAGATAGCTGGTTCTCCCCGAAATAGCTTTAGGGCTAGCCTCGGGAGATGCGTCGTGGAGGTAAAGCACTGATTGGGTGCGGGGCCCGCCAAGGGTTACCAAGTCCAGTCAAACTCTGAATGCCACAGACGTTAACCCGGGAGTCAGACAGTGAGTGCTAAGATCCATTGTCAAGAGGGAAACAGCCCAGATCATCAGCTAAGGTCCCCAAGTGTGTGTTAAGTGGGAAAGGATGTGGAGTTGCGCAGACAACCAGGATGTTGGCTTAGAAGCAGCCACCATTCAAAGAGTGCGTAATAGCTCACTGGTCGAGTGACTCTGCGCCGAAAATGTAACGGGGCTAAACACACCACCGAAGCTATGGGTCCAGCAATGGGCAGTAGGGGAGCGTTGTAATCGGGTTGAAGTCAGACCGTGAGGACTGGTGGACTGGTTACAAGTGAGAATGCCGGTATGAGTAACGAAAAGATCAGTGAGAATCTGATCCGCCGAAAGCCTAAGGGTTCCTGAGGAAGGTTCGTCCGCTCAGGGTAAGTCGGGACCTAAGGCGAGGCCGAAAGGCGTAGTCGAAGGACAACAGGTTGAAATTCCTGTACCACCGTGAACCGTTATGAGCGATGGGGTGACGCAGAAGGATAGTGACGCGAGCTGATGGATGCTCGTCCAAGCAGTGAGGCTGGTGTGCAGGCAAATCCGCACATCGAAAGGCTGGGCTGTGATGGGGAGGGAAAATTGGAGTACCGAAGGTCATGAGTTCAGGCTGCCAAGAAAAGCCTCTAGCCAGGGAGAAGGTGCCCGTACCGCAAACCGACACAGGTAGGCGAGCAGAGAATGCTAAGGCGCGCGGAAGAACTCTCGTTAAGGAACTCGGCAAAATGACCCCGTAACTTCGGGAGAAGGGGTGCCCCGGTAGGGTGAATAGCCCGAGGGGGCCGCAGTGAAAAGGCCCAAGCGACTGTTTAGCAAAAACACAGGTCTGTGCGAAGCCGCAAGGCGAAGTATACGGGCTGACGCCTGCCCGGTGCTGGAAGGTTAAGGGGAGCGGTTAGGGTAAGACCGAAGCTGTGAACCGAAGCCCCAGTAAACGGCGGCCGTAACTATAACGGTCCTAAGGTAGCGAAATTCCTTGTCAGGTAAATTCTGACCCGCACGAATGGCGTAACGACTTGGGCGCTGTCTCGACGAGAGATCCGGTGAAATTTTAATACCTGTGAAGATGCAGGTTACCCGCGACAAGACGGAAAGACCCCATGGAGCTTTACTGCAGCTTGATATTGGACTTTGGTACGATCTGTACAGGATAGGTGGGAGCCAGGGAAGCATGAGCGCCAGCTTGTGTGGAGGCGACGTTGGGATACCACCCTGATCGTATCGGAGTTCTAACCTGGTGCCCTAAGCGGGTATGGGGACAGTGTCAGGTGGGCAGTTTGACTGGGGCGGTCGCCTCCTAAAGCGTAACGGAGGCGCCCCAAGGTTCCCTCAGAATGGTTGGAAATCATTCGCAGAGTGCAAAGGCAAAAGGGAGCTTGACTGCGAGACAAACAGGTCGAGCAGGGACGAAAGTCGGGCTTAGTGATCCGGTGGTACCGAATGGAAGGGCCATCGCTC
This sequence comes from Paenibacillus naphthalenovorans, assembly GCF_001465255.1. Taxonomy (NCBI): domain Bacteria; kingdom Bacillati; phylum Bacillota; class Bacilli; order Caryophanales; family Paenibacillaceae; genus Paenibacillus; species Paenibacillus naphthalenovorans. The sequence goes on from NZ_CP013652.1 coordinate 2,597, forward strand.
AACGGATAAAAGCTACCCTGGGGATAACAGGCTTATCTCCCCCAAGAGTCCACATCGACGGGGAGGTTTGGCACCTCGATGTCGGCTCATCGCATCCTGGGGCTGAAGTAGGTCCCAAGGGTTGGGCTGTTCGCCCATTAAAGCGGTACGCGAGCTGGGTTCAGAACGTCGTGAGACAGTTCGGTCCCTATCTGTCGCGGGCGCAGGAAATTTGAGAGGAGCTGTCCTTAGTACGAGAGGACCGGGATGGACGTACCGCTGGTGTACCAGTTGTCTCGCCAGAGGCACGGCTGGATAGCCAAGTACGGAAGGGATAAGCGCTGAAAGCATCTAAGCGTGAAGCCCCCCTCAAGATGAGATTTCCCAGTAAGTAAGACCCCTTGTAGACGACGAGGTAGATAGGTTCGGGGTGGAAGCACGGCAACGTGTGGAGCTGACGAATACTAATCGGTCGAGGGCTTATCCAAAAAGCACATGAAGATGATCAGCAGCTTGGTTTCGATCCAGTTTTCAGGGCGCAAGCCTTGAGAAATGAATACGTTTGGTGATGATGGCGGAAGGGAACCACGCGTACCCATACCGAACACGGCCGTTAAGCCTTCCAGCGTCGATGGTACTTGGACCGCAGGGTCCTGGGAGAGTAGAACGTCGCCAAGCGATATTCCCCGATAGCTCAGTTGGTAGAGCACTCGACTGTTAATCGAGTTGTCACAGGTTCGAGTCCTGTTCGGGGAGCCATCTATTCCATAAAGTAATCTCATAGAAATACATATTATCGGGGCCCGTTGGTCAAGGGGTTAAGACACCTCCCTTTCACGGAGGTAACAGGGGTTCGAATCCCCTACGGGTCATTATGTGAACGCTTAGCTCAGCTGGGAGAGCATTACCTTGACAGGGTAAGGGTCGGCGGTTCGATCCCGTCAGCGTTCACCATATCCTATCGCGGGGTGGAGCAGTCCGGTAGCTCGTCGGGCTCATAACCCGAAGGCCGCAGGTTCAAATCCTGCCCCCGCAACCAATACGCGGAAGTGGCTCAGGGGTAGAGCATCGCCTTGCCAAGGCGAGGGTCGCGGGTTCGAATCCCGTCTTCCGCTTCAGTAATGAATTTGGAGATCAGGATGAGAACCCAAATGGGTTCGTCGGAGCATCAACTTCGTTAAGAATACTCCGCAGTCTCGGAGTGTAACGGAGAGTATCCCGTCTTCCGCTCCATCGTCAATATGTGCCCTTAGCTCAGCTGGATAGAGCGTTTGACTACGAATCAAAAGGTCGGGAGTTCGAATCTCTCAGGGCACGTAGTGAAACAAAGTGAACTGAGATAGATGAGAAGGGTAAGAGTTCGTCGGAGCTCTGCTACGGTAGGAATCACATCACAGTCGGCCTGAAGGGCCGCATCTCTCAGGGCACGTAGTGAACTTAAGTATGATGAGAGTGTCGGTGCTGCAAGTTTTCGTAGAAAGCACATTGCTTCAGAAGGCTAGCGTTGCAATCTGTTGAAATGCTGCATTCTTAGGACACTAAGCGATCCATTTAAAATCGTGTGGAAAGCCGCAGCGGTACAAGTCCGTCTACCGGCATAAAATATATTATCGGGACGTAGCTCAGCTTGGTAGAGCACCTGGTTTGGGACCAGGGGGTCGCATGTTCGAATCGTGTCGTCCCGACCATTATTTTTAGATAAAAGATAAGCTGCGTATACACGCAGCTTTTATGTTTTTATATATGTCTGTTTATTCAGTCTTGATACAACATCTATTACTGTGTACTATACTGACCTCTATTGCGCTGATTTTCAAACTAACCGATGCCGCGCCCCCCTGGTTTCGCACCTGCCCGCTGGCTGCAGTCGCCCTCCCACAAAAAAGATGCCGTCCGAAGAGGACGGCATCTTCCATAGATATTAAGCTTTCTTCACTGACCATAAGGATTCGATTTTCTCGAGGGATTTGCCCTTTGTTTCGGGTACAATGCGCCAGGTGAAAATGAAAGTGAACAAAGACATCGCGCCAAAGATCCAGAAGGTAATCGCCGGCCCTGCGGAACTCAGCAGGGGTGGAAACGACTGGGATACAACGTAATCCGCCGCCCACAGCGCCATGGCCGCAATCGCCGTAGCTTTCCCGCGGATACGGTTCGGGAAAATTTCGGACATAATCACCCATACGACCGGCCCCAGAGAGATGGCGAAGGAGGCCACATAAAGCAAAATAAAGATCAATACCACTGGCCCGAAGGTATTACCCGTGTGAAAAGCCAAGCCTATAACAAGCAGGCACAGCGTCATTGAGGACGAACCGACCAGCAGCAGTACTTTGCGCCCAACTTTGTCAATCAGCCACAAGGCCAGAATGGTGGAAAGAAAATTGATCAAACCGACCAGAATGGTCTGGATCAGCGAGGCATTCGTACCTGCGCCTGTTGCTTTGAAAATTTCGGGGGCATAATACATAATGGCGTTAATTCCTGTGATCTGCTGAAGAATAGCCAGCCCTACCCCTACAATCAAGGCGATCCGCAGCCCGGGATTAAACAGCTGCCGGATCGATCCGCTTTCCTGCTTGAACGATTCCTTGATATCCAATACTTCCTGTCTGGCCAAATCTTCGCCATGAATCCTCAGCAGAATCGGCAGCGCTTCTACCGGTCTTCCCTGCTTGATTAGCCATCTGGGGCTTTCAGGTACGAAGAAGAGCAGAACCAGGAACAGGAATCCGGGAATGGCGCCTACGCCGAACATCCACCGCCAAGCTGTGGAGATTTGCCAAGCTTCGTCTCCGGATCCGGCAATCCACAAATTCACGAAATACGTAAGAAAAATGCCGGTAACGATGGCCAGCTGGTTCAGTGCGACCAGACGGCCCCGGTATTTGGCGGGTGCAATTTCCGCATTATAGAGCGGACATAAGGTGGATGTAATACCGATGCCGATTCCGCCGATGATCCGGGCAACAATATAACCGGTGAAAGTTGCCGGGATAGCGGAGCCGATCGAGCCGATGATAAAAAGAATCGCTGCGAAGATCAGCACTTTTTTCCGGCCAAAGCTGTCGCTCAGCACACCGGAGGCTGCAGCTCCGACAATACAACCGATAATTAGACTGGAAACGGCCCAGCCGACCTGCAGATTGTTTAAGTGAAATTTTTGTTCCATAAAACCAATCGCACCGGATACCACAGCCGTATCGAATCCGAATAATAAACCACCCAAGGCGGCAACCATGGAAACAAGCGTTACAAACTTTATGCTTACTTGTTCATTCGGTTTGTTGATCGTCAATTCCAAGTTTCTTATCTCCCTTCCAACATTCCGTTTTTTATATATCCCTTGGTTTGACTTTGACCTTGTCTCTTGTTCAGAAACGAACTTCATTATATCATGGGGAGCTTTGGACTAAGGGAGAAATCACCTTCACTAATCTGTGGTCTTTCCGCATTTAATTTGCACGAGCCGCTTTTTTTCGTGATTTGATGAAAAACTAGCACATTCTTGTCCTGCAAACATAAAAAAATCCATGCGTAATAGACATGGACGTTAAGATGAAGCCTTATCTGGATTGGCCGCGATACTCGGTCGGCGTAACGCCGGTGATTTTTTTGAAGACCCGGCTAAAATAGTTCGGGTCTTTATACCCTACCATAAAGCAGATTTCCTTAAGGCTCAAATGATCCGAAGCCATCAGCTCTTTGGCTTTAGCAATTCGCAAACCGGTGACAAAATCAATAAACGTTTCTCCAAACCGCTGTTTAAATATTTTGCTGAAATAATGGGGATTCAGATGGACGAAGTCCGCCACTTCTTCAAGGGATAGATCCTCGGTGTATTTTCCCTGTATATAGTTCTTGGCTCTTTCCAGAACGGTCAAGGTTTGCTGTTCGCGTTCTTCACGGATTCGCTGCAAAGCGGAAATGACGTAGGAGCGGTGAGGCGTTTCCATGGTTAAAGGCGACTTTTCCCGCTCGGAGATTCCATGGCCGTCTCCATGCTTCAACTCGTCAAAGTGGCATACCGTTCCGCCGTGTTCATAATAGGTAGATGCAAAAACCGCTTCAAAATAAGATTTGCGCAGTCCTTCCGCCCCGTTCCGGGCTGTTCCGATGCCGACTGAAACCGCCAAATCGAGCTGACGATCAGCCAAAGCACACAGCTTTTCTCCATACCGTTTCGTTTCCTCTTTCCATTGGTCATCCTGGATCCCGGGTGTTTTTCGCATGAAAATCGCCATATGACGGTCAATCAATGAGCTGACAATGCAGGTCGCTCCATGCGTCTTGGCGTAGCTGCGGATAATATCGTATATCTTCTTCTTGTCCAGAGTATAAACGTCCTCCGGAAAAGCGACCACGACCGCACAGCCTTGATCGAGAGGAAAGTCGAGCCAATCGGACAACTCCTCGACGCCCGTATCCAAAATTTGATCGACCATGAACATGAGCGCCAGCTCATTTTCTACCATCGGCAGCAGCTGCGATACTTTGTGCCTGAGTTCCAGTTCATCCGTTCGCTTGCGCTTCTCTAGCTCCAACTCCCCGACCAGCTGTTCGAGCGTTTTAACCACTTGTTCGCGCCGAACCGGTTTGACGAGGTATTCTTTGACGCCGAGCGAAAGCGCCTCTTTGGCATAAGCAAAATAATCATAGGCCGTGACCAGCACAAACTTCGTATCCGGAAGACGTTCCTTGATTTCCCGTATGGCCGCCAGCCCCTGGATACCGGGCATATTCACATCCATCATCACGATATGCGGACGATACTCCTCGGCCCGCTCTATAGCCATCCGGCCATTCTCGGCATGGATAACCTGGAATGTATCCGGCAGCATATGCTGAATGATCCATTCCAGTCCTTCCCGTTCCAAATCCTCGTCATCCGTGATCAATAGCCGATACATGTTTTGGAGCCACCTTCCTTTCGATAGGGAATGATCATCGTCACCGTTGTTCCTTTTCCCGGCTCGCTATCAATGTCGACAAGCGCTTGCTGTCCGTAAAATAACTGCAGCCGTTTGAACACATTTCGGGTTCCGATGCCTGCAGAGTTCTTTTTATCGCTCTCCGCTTCCATCCGCAGTAATGCCTGTCTGACTTCCTCACTCATTCCGCTCCCGTTGTCAGATACCGTGATGCGTATACCTTCCGGAGCACGCACAATGTGAAGACGGATGACGGCTCCTTTCTCCATGCCTCCAATCCCGTGTACGAACGCATTTTCTACAATGGGTTGAAGCGTCAGGGAGGGAATGGGCTCCTGCAGCACGGATTCGTCGATATCCATCTCGATGCGGATCCGGTCCCGAAAACGGGCCTTTTGAATCGTAATGTATTCCTTCACGTTTTCAAGCTCATCCTGAAGGGTGACCGGCTGATCGAGATTGCGCAAATTATAGCGCAGGAGATTCGACATGGAGATGATCAGATCACTTGTTTTTTCCGCACCTTCCAGCAGAGCCAGTTTGGAGAGCACGTTAAGCGAATTAAACAGAAAGTGGGGGTTTATCTGGCTTTGCAGCGCCTGCAGCTCTAATTCTTTGACCAACCGGTCTTTTTCCAGACTTTCTTTGTCTTTTTCGATCAACATTTTCAGATCGGTCGACATTTGCTTGAAGGCATTCGATAATAATCCCAGTTCATCGCTCGAGCGAATTGGCGCAGGATCTACAGGCAGGTTTCCCTTGGACATCTGTTTGGCCATATCGACAAGGCGGCCGACAGGAACGGTAATGCTGCGGGAAATCCAGACCGCAAGCACGATGCTCAACAGCGTATTGATGACGAAGACGGCCGCGCCCAAACGGTTCATGAGCGCATTCTCATTTTGAATTTGCTTGTAGACCGGCTGATAGTAGCCGAGCTCCAAATCGACGAGACGCTGCGCCTCCTCACGGATAAAACCGGTCGTCTTCTCCGCCTCCCCGTAGTGGTCCAGCGCGGCGCGCGGCGACTGGGCTTCCGCTGCGGTGAGTGCGGCCTGCTCCTGCTCCAGAAGTGTGTCCAGCATATGCACGTAGCCCGTCAGTGTCGAAGCAGGGAGAGAGGGGCTTGTTTTTGCGATAAAATCGGCGCGAATATGCTGCAGCTTGGTCCGCATTTGCCCCAGTTCGGCTCCGCTGCTTCCGCCGGGGTTGACCAGATAGCCGTAAAGCAGCCTGAGCGTGTCCTCGGACGTCTGAGCGGATTGTTTATATAACAGGATGCGGTCCATCATTACATCGTAGCTTTGCCGCACGATTTTTCCGCTCTCAAATAAAAAGAATGTGACCGAATTGGCCAGCAGCACCAGCAATGGAATAAACACCAGCAATTTTTGTCGAATGGTCATCGGCAGCTTCCTCCGGCTCCGTTACCGGCCGTATTCCGGTCGAGCACAGCGATCGCGGTATAATGCTGCCGTTGCAAATTATTTCCTTGGAAATAATCGTTCAGCATCGATACGGCATGATATCCCATTTCATGAGGCTGCTGTACAATCGTCGACACAATCCTGCACTGCCGGATGCCTTCCTTTGTTTCCTCCAAATCGTCGAATGCGAAAATACTCACTCCCTGCGGAATGACACGTTCGACAGCTTCCATCATTCCCGGTCCGTCCAGCGCGCTGAAACCGACCAGATACCGGATTTGGGGATGACTCAGAAGCATTTCTTCCGTTTGTCCCGCCGCCTGGAGCCGGGAGATATTCGACGAGCGCACATCGACAATGGCAAGCTCCGGATAGCGGCTGATGACCGAGCGGAAGCCTTCGAGCCGCATCCGCTGATTGTCCGCCTCCGCTTTACCGAGCAGTACACCTATACTGCCCTGACCTCCCGCCGCTTGTACAACAAGCTCGCCCATTTTTTTCCCTGCTTCCAGATTATCCGTGCCTACATAAGACAGTCTCCGACTTCCCGGTTCATCCGTATCCACGGTAATCACGGGAATTCCTTGGTTCATGGCCTTGTCAATCAGCGTCCGATAGTAAGGATCATTGATTCCCTGGATCAACACCGCGTCGGCTTTGGCGGCAATCGATTTCTCCAACAGCTTGATCTGCTCTGCCGGATTGATTCGGAACGGCCCCATATATTCGAGAGTCATTCCGTATGCCGCGGCCGCTTCCTTTGCTCCTTGCTCTACGGCCCGCCAGAACGGATTGTCCAGCTCTTGGGAGATTAACACGACATGCCGTGTGTCTATAACCACACCACCCGATTTTAAGGGCTGAACCAGCTCGCGGATGCGCAGCGCAGATAACAAAAAGCTCAAAAGCAGGCAGGCGAACAGGATAAAAAGAAGGAGAATTCCCAGATTCCATTTGCGATTCGACATTTGCAGCTCCTTTGGAACGTTCAGATATACGCTCATTATACAAAAACCTTGAAGCCAAACCAAAATGGCTTCGGCGGGACGAACCTTTTGTCTTATGAAGAATGGATTTGGAACCCATCCATGCTCAGAAGAGGCTTGGATCGTATTTTTTACTTTCTTTTTGGTAAATTAACGATAGGTTTACCCGAAAGTTACCGGGTCAGGTGAATCTGGTATAATGAAAGTATAGATTGAAGTGAAAAAGAGTGATCGGATGACCGGTTTCAGGAATAAATTAAGAAATGTAAGTTTAAGAAATAAACTTATTGCTGTTTTTTCATGCTTTATTGTGATTCCTTTTGTGATCATCGGCGGGACCTTGTCCTGGCTGTATGTGGATTCCAATCGGAGCATGATTTTGGACGCGGCAGTAGAAAATAACAAGCAAATTGTGAAAAATATGGACAGCTCTCTAAATCCATTATTACGGTTGGCGATGTATCCCGAGCATGATCCGAGCATCTTTCAAATTATGCGCAAGGATTATACCGCGTATCCTTATCCCCTGTATGAAAGGCAGAAGGATTTTGAAACGGTGGGCGGGATTATTAGAAACAGCATGCTGCTCTATACCGATTTGATTGAATCGGTTGTGATTTACCAAAGCAAAAATCATATCGTCATCGGCAGAAGCAACGACGATTACATGGATCATCATTATTTGGAGCATGAATTTTATCATGAACCGTTTGTACAAAACATTTTGCAGAACAAGGGACGATATGTTCCTGTCGGCATTCATCCCGAAAAATTGCTGTCTTTTCATGAAAAACCTGTTGTCTCGATCGGCCGGGCGATCATGGACCCTTATACGAAAGAAAATCTCGGGCTGATTCTGTTGAACGTCGGGGTCGATCAACTGAAAACATTATGGAGTGACATTCAATTTACGGAGCATACCCGTTTCTACCTGATCGATGAAAATGAAAATGTAGTGTACAGCAAAAACAGCAGCGAGATAGGCAAACCTTCAGCCGATGTACTGGGCCAGGATATGGCGGGCATCGGCGGAGAGGAACAAGAAACAAGAGAGAGCAAAGATCATTATTTAATCACTTCCACTTCCACCATCACCCCTTGGAAAGCCGTTACGCTGATTCCGAAGGATGAATTGTTTGGTTTTGTGGATATTATCGTAAGAACGATTGTTATTTCGTTGATCCTGCTGCTTGGATTGTCCATCGTTGCTTCGATTTATGTCGCTACGAGCATCACGAAGCCCCTTTCGGTTTTAAATGAGAAAATGAAGCTGGTCTCGCAGGGGAACCTGGACGTCGCCATCGACATTCAGCATGGGGAAGTAGGCAGAATCAGCATCACTATTGACCGCATGTTAAAGGAAATACGAAGGCTGATTCAGAGGATATATAAGGAAGAACAAGAAAAGCGGCAGCTTGAGCTTGTAGCGCTGCAATCGCAAATCCGGCCCCACTTTATGTACAACACCTTGAATGTTATCAAATGGATGGCCAAGATCCAGGGGGCAACCGGGATTGAAGAGGCGCTGACCGCGTTTTCCTCGGTGATTAAATTTACGGCCAAAACCGAGAGCGATTACGTCACCATCAGGGAGGAAGTCGAATTTATTCAAAACTACACGAAAATTCTGGACTTCCGTTATCTGAATAAATTTGAAGTTTTTTATGCCATCGATCCGAATGTACTTGAATACAAGACATTGAAGTTTCTTCTCCAGCCCTTGGTCGAAAATGCAATCTTTCACGGGTTCGATGAAATTCCGTATAAAGGGAAGCTGGAGATTCGAATCAATGAGGAAGCAGGCCGCATCATCATGCTCGTGACGGATAACGGAAGAGGGATGTCCAAGGCGGAGCAGCAGGAGCTTGAACAAGGAAGTGCGGCGGATCAGATGAATTCGATCGGCATCAAAAATATACGCAAAAGAATAGAGCTTCATTACGGGGAAGGCTATGGTTTATGGATCACAAGCGGGGAGAACAGCGGAACGACAGCAAAAATCGTGATTCCCGTCATTAAGAATGGAAAATCGGGTGAGTTTGAATGAGAGTCTTAATTGTGGATGATGAACCATTGGTCCGAATCGGACTTAAATCGGCCATCCGCTGGGAAGCGGGCGGAATGGAAATCGTGGGCGAAGCGGCTGACGGCGAAGAAGCCATGAAGCTGATTCTGGAACGAAAGCCGGATGCCATCATCCTGGATATCAAAATGCCGAAAAAAGACGGCCTTGAAGTGCTGGCTGAAATGAAAAAAATCGGAATTGAAGCCAAGGTGATCATCTTAAGCAGCTTTGATGACTTCACTTTGGTCAAAAAAGCCATGAAGCTGGGGGCATCGGATTATTTTCATAAGCCTGGTATGAATGAATTTGAAATCGAAAGCGCGCTGCAAAAAATAAAGGAGGAGATGGAAAGCCACCGGCATGCCGCAGATGACGTTCTAAACCGCTCGCCTCATGCCAAAGACGTCATCCTTCGAGCATGGCTTCATGAGAATACAGAGGGGATCCGGCAAACGAGATTAAAGGAAGGCAACATGTATGTTCTATTGTTTAGCATCAAAAAGTATGCGCAGGTCGTAAAACGATATACGAAAGATAATGCAGCTATACTGCCCAATACGATTTCGAATATTTTATCCGAGCTTCTGTCTAAAGAGAAAGAAGTGGAATTTGTACAGATCGAGGACAACTTGTTTGCCGTCTTCGTAAGCCATAGTGAAATCAAGAGCATGCAGGCCTCCTTTGCCCATGTGAACGATATCGTCTATCTGATCAGTTCTTCTCTGAAGCGGTTTGTGAATATCGATACGGTTTTTGGGGTTAGTGACATATTTCAAACCTATGATGAGGGTAAACAAGCAGCTGCACAAGCCAAGCAGGCATTGGAACGGAAGTTTTATCATCCAAGTGACCCGCTGTTTTATTATCAAAATCGAAACGAAGAGATGGAAGCATCCCTTGAACAGGTCAATCATTATATTGTAGCCATGAAAAACGGGCTAAAGGAAGAGAAGTACGATGAATTCGCGCTTAATTTAGCGGAATGGGAGCAGTATCTGCAAAATAAAGAGTGTATGAACGAAAAGGATGTCCATAAAATTTATCAGGGCTTGCTGTTTATGATGGAGGACGGCGAGGAATATTTGGAGAATGGAAACCTATTGGAGGAAATTGAGGATTTTAATGAACTGTCATCTTACTATCACGCGCGGTTTAATGAAAAACTGGAGGCCCGGATCTCCCAAAAAAATAAAGAGTACAGCCCGCTGATCCGCAATATCATGCAGTATATCGAAACCCATTATAAAGAAAATATATCCCTGAAAAGCCTCGGTGATCATTTCCATGTCAGCGCCAATTATATAAGCAGACTATTTAAACAAGAAGTGAACAGAGGGCTGTTTGATTATATTAATGAAATCCGCATTGAGAAAGCCAAAGAGCTGTTAAAGGATTACCGGTACAAAATATATGAGGTGGCGGAGCTGGTCGGCTTCAACAGTCAGGTTCATTTTGCGATCGTCTTTCATAAATACGTGGGGATGGCTCCGAAAGAATACAGGAAAGAAAAGGTTTGATTTTATTAAAGAAAAGTAAAAAATAATAATAAAAAGCCATCCTCCCGACAATGAACTACAATTGAAAGTACATTTTGTTAAATTAATCATCATTTGATTAATTTTTTTTTTGCCCCAATTTCGTTACCATCAAATTAGCATTAAGGATAAAACAATGATTTGGGGGAGTTGATATGATGAAAAGGCTTACGGGTATTATGCTGTTATCCTTCATATTGATCGCCGGTTTGGCGGCATGCGGCAGTGATGACAGCAGCAATCAAGCGGGAGATACTCCAAAGAAGACGACGATCACGATGGGATTTTGGGGAGCGGCCCAGGACCTGAAAGTATATCAGGATGCTGCGGCTTCCATCTCGGAAACCTATCCGAATATTGAGCTGAAAATTAAGCAGTATCCGAGCAGCGAGCAATTCTGGAACATCCTTCCCGGAGAAATTGCGGCCGGCGTAGCGCCGGATTTCATTAAAATCTCCAACGAAGGGGCCAATGAATATATCAGTAAAGATTTGTTCGCTTCATTGGATGAGCTGATTCCTGCCGCAGGCATCGATATGAATCGTTTCACGCCTGCTTCATTGGATATCTGGAAAAAAGACGGAAAACAATATGGCATTCCTAATATCAGTATGCCGGCCATGTTCTTTATTAACGAAGACCTGTGGAAAAAAGCAGGGCTTGGCGACTATCCGAAAACATGGGATGAAGTAGAAGCTGCCGCAAAAAAATTGAAGACCGACGATGTATATGGAATTACCATCAATCTGGACGCCTATCACATTACGAACTACGTGAAAAGCTACGGCGGCGATTGGGGCGGCGGAAAAACGATCAACTCCCCGGAAAACGTTCAAGCCTTGCAGAAGATCTTTGATATGTATAAAGAAGGCTTAGCCGTAACTCCGAAGTCGTTAGGTTACGGATGGGATGGAGAGGTATTTGCTAACGGCAAAGCGGCCATGACTACAGGCGGTTATTGGTACAAAGGATATTTGAAAGACGCGAATCCGAATCTGAAATATGCAGCCGTGCCGGTACCGAAAGGAACGGTGGAGGGCAGCACCATGATCTCGGATGCCTATGTGGTCTTAAAAGATGCCAAAAACAAGGAAGCGGCCCTGCAAGCTGCCTACTATTTGACGAATGACAAGACGCAGACGGAATTTTTGAAGCTTGGGTTTAACCCGGCCATTCCAAGTCTTTCTGCTCAATATTTTGAAGAAAATCCGGAGTTCAAAGCGGTGGAGCCTGCTCTAGAGTACAGCACCGATTTCAATTATCCGACAGAAACCAAGAAATTCATTGACGAGCTGGTTAAACAGCTGGAGGGATCGATTCTGGGCGGAACGAATAAATCGCCAAAAGAGATTCTCGACAGCGTTCAGCAACAATTTAAATAGTCCATCCGTTCCCGTTTCCGTCCGAGAAACGGGAACACTTTTATAATCGTTTTTTTTAACCAAATTTTGAGAATTCAGGAGGGTCATGATGGCTTCCTATGAGAATAGAAGCGTAAGTATAGGGCGAAATCGCCCCCCCAAGCAGTCATGGTTTCGTACGATTGCCGATTCGGATATGGTTGTCGGCTGGCTGTTCAGCTTACCGTTCCTGGTTCTGTGGGGATGGTGGTTTTTATATCCATTCGTGCAGTCCTTCGTAAGAAGTTTTCAGGAGGTAAGCTTCACGGCTTTAGACAAAGCCAAATTTATCGGATTACAAAACTATATTCAAATTTTGAACGATCCTGAATTTTACCGGGCGGTACTTCACTCCCTGCAGATCGTTGTGATCGCCGTACCGGTTCAAACGCTGCTGGGATTGCTCATGGCGATTCTGGTGAACCAGAAAATCAAAGGAAAAGGCATTTTTAGAACGGTCTTTTTTATCCCTTATATCACCTCTCAAATTGCGATTACGACCGTGTTTATGATGCTGTTTAAAAAAGGGACCTTCGTTACCGAATTTTTCTCTCTGTTTGGCTTCGGGAATGTGACCTGGTTTGCCGATACGAACTATGCCCTTCTATTCGTCAGTATTCTGTTTATATTTCAACAATGCGGATTCAGTATGATCGTTTATTTGTCCGCGCTCCAGGAAGTTCCTAAAGATTTATATGAAGCGGGTCAAATGGACGGCGCATCCAAATGGGCTCAATTTCGTTATATTACGGTTCCTTATTTAAAGCCGATCACGTTTTTCGTCGTTTCCGTCGCTACCATTCTAGGCTTTCAAATCTACGACCAGATTGCCGCGATTTCCAGATATGGGGCGTTAGGCTCGCCTGCCGGAGCAACCAGTACGGTCGTTACTTATTTCTATCAGCATGGTATCCGTTATATGAACATCGGCTACGGAAGCGCCGCGGTTGTCTTGTTCTTCTTCATTATTATGATCATTACCTTCCTTCAGAAAAAATGGTTGGACGATAAGGGGTGACACTGGTGCAGATCAATAAAAAATTCACTTTGCTGGGCATTTATGCCGTCATTACGATCGTTGGATGCATGTTCATCCTGCCTTTCGCCTATACGTTGTACACCTCTTTCGTTCCGATGCAGTACGTGAATAAAATAACGGGAATTTCGAACTGGACGTTGGATAATTACAAATTATTTTTTACGAATGAGGCTTACAACGTGCCCAAATGGTTCTTGAATACGGTCATTATGACGGGGATCGTCATTATCGGGAATTTGATGATTAATCCGATGGCCGGCTTTGCTCTTGCGAAGCTGGATTTTGCGGGAAAAAAAATCATCTATTGGATTGTCGTGGCCACCATGATGGTTCCCTATCACATGATCCTGATACCGGTATACGTTAATATGGCGCAGATTGGCTGGTTAAACTCTTTTGCGGCATTAACGGTTCCGTTTCTGTATCAATGTCTGTACATTTTCATGATGAGACAATTTTTTATCAGCGTACCGAACGAGTTCATTGAAGCGGCAAGGCTGGATGGATTGACGAAAATGGGGGCTTTCTGGCGCATTGTGTATCCTTTGGCCAAATCCCCGCTCATTACGATGTCGATCCTGGCGTTTGCAGGGACCTGGAACAGTTACCTGATCCCAAGCACCTTGGCTAACAGCCCGGATAAATATGTGCTCGTGGTGGGGCTCAACAGCGTGAAAGATATGTTTTTTGAAAATACGCCGCTGATCATGGCGGGGGTTGTTTTATCTATGCTGCCGATTTTGATCTTCTTCTTTTTCTTCCAGAAGCAATACATGGAGGGCATATCCAGCTCCGGGGTCAAAGGATAACCAGGGACAGGATCGGATGAAGGATTTCATAATCTGGTTATCATCGTCAATAAATTCATACGGAATGAGGCTTAGTCCATGGAATACAGTGTGATTAAAGAAGGCGACTTGTTTTTTCTGACGGATAAAAATGGAGAACTCACGGAAAATAATGAAAAGGGTTATGGCCTGTACACGAAAGATACCCGGTTCTTAAGCCGGATGGAACTGTTCGTCGATGGCGAGAAGCCTTCCCTGCTCTCATCATCGGCTAATCGAAGCTACTTCGCATCCATTCGGTTAATGAAGGATCGAAAGGATGAGGGAGCCATTGAAATTCATCGGGAGCGCTTTATATACGACGGGGTATTGTATGAAAGAGTGTCGTTAACGAACTTCTTTCCCCAAGCCGTCTCCTTTGATTTCTCGGCTGCCTTCGACGCCGATTTTCAGGATATGTTCATTGTCCGGAAGTACCGAACAGGGGAAGTCGGGAAGATCATCGGAAAGGTCACGGGTGAGCGGACCTTGTCGATCCGTTACCAAGGCGCGGATGACATGCTAAGAGAGACCTGCATCCGTTGGGATCAGAACGAGTCGGAAGTGGATGCCGACGGTATTGTCCATTATTCCATGACATTGGAACCCAAAGAAATAAAGCAGATTTGCTTCTTCATCATTCCCGTATTGGAGCAGAAATGGCCTGTTCTTCTTTCCTTTGAAGAAGGCTTGAAGCGTCTCGAAGCGTCATATGAACAATGGTACCGCGAGACGTCCCGTGTAACGACGAATGCCGATGTGTTTAACGGTTTATACCGGCGCGGGGTACAGGATTTGCGTATGTTAATGACCGACGTCGGATATGGAGAAACGCCTGTGGCCGGGCTGCCCTGGTTTGCGGTTCCCTTTGGAAGAGACAGTCTCATCACCTCTTTGTTCATGCTCCCGTTAAATCCGGAGAAGGTCAAGGGAACCCTGAGAACATTGGCCGCCTACCAAGGGGATTCTGTGGATGCTTGGCGGGACGAGCAGCCCGGAAAAATCATGCACGAAATCCGCTTTGGAGAACTGGTGAATACGCATCAGTCGCCTTTCGGCCCTTATTATGGATCGGTTGATTCCACACCTTTGTTTTTAGTATTATTAGGTGAATATGTCCGTTGGACGGGGGATCTTTCGATCGTTGAGGAATTAAAACCGAACGTTGCACGCGCGCTCGATTGGATTGACCGTGGAATCGAAGCGGGCTCGGGCTTTTTAACTTATCACCAGGAAGCGGAAAGGGGATTTCCTAACCAGGGCTGGAAGGATTCGAGCAACTCGATCGTTCACGCCTCCGGAGAGTATGCGAGATCGCCGATCGCTTTGGCCGAAGTGCAGGGCTACGTCTATCAGGCCAAGAAAAGCTTGGCGCCGATTTTTGAACGGATGGGTGAAATGGCGCTTGCAGAGAAGCTGGTCCAAGATGCCGAAGCGTTCCGGGCGAGGTTCGAACAGGCCTTTTGGATGGAGAATGAGAATTTCTACGCCATCGCACTCGACAAGGACCGGCGGCAAGTCCAATCCGTGACATCCAATCCGGGACATTTATTAATGACAGGTTTGCCGGCTGCCTCCCGTGCGGACCGGATCGCCAAGCGCCTGGTTGCCGATGACATGTTCAGCGGATTTGGCATTCGCACGATGAGTACGGAAGCCGCGGGCTATTATCCGATGAGCTACCACAATGGAAGCGTATGGCCGCATGATAACGGGATGATTCTGCTCGGGTTAAGCCGTTTGGGCTATAAGAAAGAAGCGGGAAAGGTCATCTCAAGCCTGCTTGCGGCATCCCGGTTCTTCGAATATCAGCGTCTGCCCGAATTGTTCTGCGGACATGGCTCGGAGCTCGGGTATCCCGTACCGTATCCAACCACTTGCTCTCCGCAAGCATGGGCGGCCGGGACCGCGATTGTTTTTATGCAGGCGTTGCTCGGATTACACCCGAACGCGCTGAAGAAGGAGATCCGTATCGATCCGTTTTTGCCTGAGATGATTGACGAGCTGCTGGCTGAGCATATTCCTATTGGCGCGGGGCATCTTTCTTTGAAGGTAACCCGAAGCCGGAGCGGTTCGGACCCGGTCAAGGTTGAGATTCTGGAGAATACGACCGGCTTTGAACTGATTCATTCATCGAAGTAAAACAAAGTGAGAGAGTGGGAGCATGAAAAAAACATGGTGGAAAGAAGCGGTCGTCTATCAGGTGTATTGGAGAAGCTTTTATGATACCGATGGAGACGGCTATGGGGATTTAGAGGGAGTCATTCAAAAGTTGGATTATATTCGCGAGCTTGGCGCCGATGTCATTTGGCTGAATCCGTGCTACGGCTCTCCTGATGTCGATAACGGTTACGATATTTCCGATTACCGGTCCATTATGCCCAAAGCAGGAACCATGGATACTTTCGACAGACTTCTCCAAGAGGTTCACGCCCGCGGTATGAAGCTCATTATGGATTTGGTCGTGAATCATACGTCCGACCGGCATCCGTGGTTTGTGGAATCGCGATCGTCCAAGGATCATCCGAAAAGAGACTATTATATCTGGCGGAAGGAGCCTAATAACTGGAGATCGTATTTTACGCCTTCGGCATGGGAATATGATGAAAAGACAGGGGAATATTATTTCCATTCTTTTGCCGTTGAACAGCCTGATTTAAACTGGGAAAACCCGAAGGTCAGGGAAGAAATTTACGACATGATGCGTTTTTGGCTGGATAAAGGAATCGACGGATTCCGGATGGATGTCATAAATCTTCTCGCCAAGCAGGCTGGTTTTCCTGATGCGGAGAATCCCGACAACATTTCTTATTTGGGAAATAATCCGGGGATCCATGAATATCTCCAAGAGATGCATGAGAAGGTTTTGAAGCATTACGATATTTTTACCGTGGGGGAAATTCCGTTTGTGACTCCGGAGGACGGGGTGCTTTACGTTGGAGAAGACCGCGGCGAGCTGCATACCTTGTTCCATTTTGAAGTGTGCGATTATATGGCGCATTGGGACATGCTGCGGTTCAAGGATATTCAGAAAAGATGGTACGATGACATGTGGGGAAAAGGCTGGAATTCGCAATTCTTAAATAACCATGACCACACCAGACTCGTTACCAGATTCGGCAACGATACGACGTATCGTGTGGAATCCGCCAAATGCTTCGCGACTCTGCTGCATACGCTGCCGGGGATGCCGTACATTTACCAAGGGGAAGAAATCGGGATGACCGGCGTCCGCTTCGATTCCATTGACGATTACAACGATATCGCGATGAAAAATAAATATAGGGAAGAAGTAGAGAAGGGAAGAGATCCCAAAGAAGTCTTTGAAAGTCTGCTTCATCTGTCAAGGGACAATTCAAGAACGCCCGTGCAGTGGGACGATTCGGAGAACGCCGGGTTTACGAGCGGCACGCCATGGATTAAGGTGAATCCCAATTATAAGGAAATTAACGTGGCTGCGGCTTTGGCCGATCCGAATTCGGTGTTTTATTACTACAAAAAGCTCATTCAGCTGAGAAAAGCTCATGAAGTGATGGTTTATGGAAGCTATGAGCCGCTGCTTGAGGATCATGAGCAAATATACGCTTACCTGCGCGAGCTCGGCGGCGAGAAATGGCTTGTCGTTCTGAATATCTCGGATCAGCCGGCCGTCTGTGAGCTTCCTGCATCCGTCATTTCATATCCAAGGGAGCTGTTGATCGCGAATTACCGGGAGCAGGCGAATCCAAGCGATGAATGGCAGCTGAGGCCCTATGAGTCCAGAGTATACCGTTTGAAATCATCTTAACGCAATAACCTTTATCGGGGATCTGAACGAATCGGTTCAATCCCGATGAAGGTTGGACAATCGCCGGCTATTCCGTTATCGGAATGGCCGGCGATCTTTTTGAGCGGGGAATAATTTTGCGGGGCAGGCTGTAAACGGGGAATTCGGCTTAGTTCAACTTCATGGCCGAAGCGAATATAGGCTTTGTAAAGCGAAGTTCGTTCGTGCGTTCGAATGCATATCCGGCCTTTAAAAGGGTACCTTCATCCAATGCCTTACCGATGAGCTGCAAGCCGACGGGAAGTCCATTGCTGAATCCGCAAGGGATTGTTAAGCTGGGCAGGCCGGTCAAGTTGCTCGGTGAAGTCAAACGAATCAAATCGTCGGTTACATCGGATTCGATTCCATTGACTATAGAAGTGTTGGCTCCGAAGCTTATACCCATCGGTCAAAGATTTTTATCAAAAGGTTGCTGCCTTACATGGGCATGAATAAAAGTGGAGAACGTGAAGAATCATCCGAGGCGCTGCAAACTTGCGGCGCTTCTTTGGGTTTTCAATGAATCTATCACGCAAAAAAACGTATTGTATTACTATTCAATTTGTATTACAATATGACTTAGTTGGTGGTGAAAACGCTTAAAAACCAAAACATTAGGGGGGTGATTGCGTGGTAAAAAATAATGCCAGCGTTTACATGGGCTTACTGATGCTGCTTTTTTCGGCCGTTATTTTTTGTCAGTCTCTTCAATTGGATTATTACACCGACACGGGTCCCGGTCCTGGGTTTTTTCCGCTTTGGTTAAGCGGAGGATTAGGCATTTTCTCTTTATCCTATATCGTAAGCTCTTTCAAGGAAAAAATTGCTTTTTCAGAAATTCTTCCGACGGGAAGCGGTTTATGGAATGTCGTCACTTTAGTGGGTTCACTTGTTTTTTTTCTTTTGACCGTTGAATATTTAGGTTTTCTTATGGCCTGTACGATCATGCTGTTTTTTATCCTGAGGAGATTATTTACATGGTATTCGGGTCTTATGATCTCCATAGCGATTTCCTTATGCTTATTTGTAGTATTTCACATATTTCTCGGGGTCCCGCTTCCGGTGAATGCCTTGGGATGGTAGGAGGATTCAATGGATTCATTGATGCAGTTATTACAAGGTTTTGAAACAGCGCTTACATGGTCGAACCTGCTGTATTGTTTACTCGGAGTTACCATCGGGATGCTGGTCGGCGTTTTGCCTGGATTGGGTCCGACTACAGGGACGGCGATCTTATTGCCGGTCACGTTCTCCATGGAGCCGGTTTCGGCCATCATTATGCTGGCGGGCATTTATTACGGCGCAATGTATGGCGGAACGATAACCTCCGTTCTGATCAATACACCGGGGGAAGCGGCTTCGGTAATTACGTGTCTGGACGGGCATCCTCTGGCCAAACAGGGAAGAGCGGGGACTGCCTTAGGGGTTGCCGGTATCGGTTCGTTTATCGGCGGAACCGTTTCCATCATTGGGCTCGTGGTGATCGGGCCGCCTTTAGCTCAATTCGCGTTAAGATTCGGTCCTCCGGAGTTTTTTGCCCTCATGCTGTTGGGACTGATCACGGTGGTTGGACTTATGGGAAAATCCATTGTGAAGGGAATCATTTCCGCGCTTTTGGGCCTGTGTCTGGCTCTCATAGGCATGGATGTCGTTTCAGGCGCCATCCGGTTTACCTTTGATGAGCCGAATTTAATGAACGGGATCGATTTTGTCATTATATCCATGGGATTGTTCGGTCTTTCCGAAATTATGATTGGCATGGAGAATATCACCAAACTGGAAGCTCCGCCGAAAGTAAAAGGGCTGCTTCCCCGCCGTGACGAATGGAGGCGGACGCTGTCCGCGATCGGAAGAGGAACCGGGTTAGGCTTCCTGGTAGGACTTGTACCGGGCTCGAACTCCGTCATACCGGCGATCCTGTCTTATTCTCTTGAGAAAAAAATGGCAAAAGATCCGTCGCGTTTCGGCAAAGGAGCCATCGAAGGGGTTGCCGGGCCGGAAACAGCGAACAATTCTTACAGCGGAGCGGCCTTAATTCCGCTGTTCACATTAGGAATCCCGAGCTCTCCTACGATTGCCGTATTGTTCGGAGCCTTTATCATGCATGGTTTAACTCCTGGCCCTACGTTATTCCAAAACAATCCCGACGTCGTATGGGGAATCATTGCCAGCATGTTCATCGGGAATCTGATTTTGCTGGTTTTAAATTTACCTTTGGCCGGCATGTGGGCCAAAATTGCCCTGATTCCCGCGAAGCTGTTATACCCGATTATTTTTGCAGTCGCCATTTTGGGCGCATTCAGTGTAAATAACAGCTTGTTTGATGTGTGGGTTATGCTGATTTTCGGAGTATTGGGTTATTTCATGAAAAAGCTCGATATCCCAATGGCGCCGATTGTTTTAACCTTTGTTCTTGGACAATTGCTGGAAAGCTCATTGCTGCAATCGATGATTTTATTTGAAGGCAGTTTTCTTGGATTTTTCTCCAGACCGATTTCACTTGTACTGCTGTCCATCTCTTTTATTATTCTTATTTTCAGCGTTTATGCAGGCATAAAGAATAAGAAGGGCATGCTGGCCAGCGACGTGGAAATGTAAAGAAATGTTTGTAATTTCATTTTATTTGTCATACAATTTTAAAATATGGCAAATAAAAAAGGAAGGTGGAATGAATTGATTAAGAAAAAACAAGAAATCGTGCTGGATTCTGTCCCTCGCAAAACATTGGCCAAAGAAGTGGCTGACAGGATCATTCAACTTCTTGCCTCCGGGCAATTAAAGCCCGGGGATAAGCTCTATCCCGAAACGGAACTGACGAAAATGCTGTCAGTCAGCAGACCTGTATTGCGTGAGGCTATGAGTTCCCTGGAATCTTTGGGGATTATTCACAGAAAAACGCGGGACGGCACGTATTTTTCTGAAAAAATCAGCAGTAAACCGTACACGAATATGCTGTCTCTGGCCGGGGATGATTTGCCGTCCATTATCGAGGCCAGGATGGCATTGGAGCTTGGTATGATTGCGATGGCTGCGGAGAAAATCACAGATCAGCAGCTTGATGAGCTCAACCAAACGATTAAGGCTCTTTCTGAACATCCGGGGGACTATTCTCAAGTGGATAAAGAGTTTCATCGAATTATTGCTTTTAGCGTAAACAATTACATTCTGGAAGGCATGATCGATTCCCTTTTGATGGCTTTTGACCGGATGAGTAAAAACATCCAATTTAGAGAACGGGATGTTGCGGTTGAACATCATAAAGCCATTTATGAGGCATTGAAAAAGAGATCGCCGTCCGAAGCTTTTGCACAAATGTACCGACATTTGGACTACGTAAGGAAAAAAATTTTAAAGCAAAGAAAAGAAAGCAAGGCCTAGAAAGTTAAGCTTTCACAAGAGCAGTGGCAATAAAAAAGCACCTCCTGTTACATGGTGTCCAGTCGTGCGGGCTGACACCATGTAACAGGAGGTGAAGAAGATATAAAAAAACAATTCCAAGTGAAGTATACACAAAAAAAGCGAATACTTCAAACCTGATGGGCAGACAGGAAACATGAAAAGGGAGGCCATTCCAAATGAAAAGCAGAAACAAAACGATTCTCTCCGCATTGTCTGTAGCAGCACTCGCAGGTTCCTTATTGGCAGGGTGCGGTACAGGAGCATCCTCGACTCAGGGTACGGATCCTGCGCCGGCCGCATCCAACAACACCGCTGAAGCTCCGAAGTCCAAGTTTCCTGAAAAACCGATTCAGCTGGTTGTTCCCTATGCCGCTGGCGGAGGTACGGATATCACGGCCCGCACACTTGCAAACGCCGTTTCTAAATATCTTCCGAACAAAGGTACCGTTGTAGTCGAAAATAAGCCGGGGGCCAGCGGCACGATCGGGTTGACCGGACTTACTCAAGCCAAGCCCGACGGCTATATGATCTCCATGGCGACGATCGGTAATTTGTCCATTCAGCCGAACTACGGTAAAACACCGTACTCCTTTGACAGCTTTGAACCGATCTTAATCGCAAACTCTGTACCTCACGTATTGGTTGTGAAAGCGGATGCGCCGTGGAAAACGATTGATGAGTGGTTTGATTATGTCAAAAATAACCCGAATGCATTTACTTATTCCACTCCGGGCGTAGGGAATACGCAGCATTTGAATTTGGAAGCCGTTGCACTCAAGGATAATCTTAAATTGAAGCATGTACCTTATGACGGTGCTGCGCCTGCCATTACGGCACTGCTTGGCGGACATGTGAAAGGCGCGGTTGTACAAGTTCATGAAGCCAAACCGCAAGTGGATTCCGGGGAACTGCGCATTCTGGCCAATATCGGAACCACCAAATCGGATGCGATTCCGGATGCACCTTTGCTTGCGGAAAGAGGTTATACCGGATACAACGCTTGGACCGGTATTGTCGCTCCGAAGGGGACGCCTAAAGAAGTCGTGACCATTTTGCATGACGCCTTCAAAAAGGCTTTGGAAGACCCTGAAGTCATTGAGGACTTCAAAAAGATCGGAATTTCGCCGGCCTATAGCGGTCCGGAGGATTTCAAGAAGATTGCCGAAGAAACGTATAAATCCACCGGGGATGTTGCGAAGAAGATCGGCCTGATCAAGTAATCGGCATGATAGGATACAGGGTATGTCATCTCCGGCATATGAGATGATATACCCTCATTATGTAACGGACGAAAGGGTGCAAACCAATGTTGACGGGTGAATTAAGCAATTTCGTTCCGCTTCCTAGAATGATCCCTGTACGTCAAGTTTTTGACGCGCCAACGATCAATGATATTGAAGGCGAACTGAGAAAGGAACTGAACAAAGAAGCGATAAGAAATTCAATTAAAGCCGGGTCCCGTGTGGCCGTAGGCGTTGGAAGCAGGGGAATTGCGAACCTTCCCAAACTGGTAGTTACACTGATTCATCAACTGAAGGAATGGGGAGCCCAACCGTTTATTGTTCCAGCCATGGGAAGCCATGGAGGAGGAACCACAGAAGGCCAGATCAAGATGCTGGCGGAGTTGGGCGTTACGGAAGAAAGCATGGGAGTACCCATCCTGAACTCCATGGATGTCGTTCAGATCGGCACCTTGGATGACGGCACCCCCATTTATCTGGATGAAGCCTCCTATCGTTCGGATGCCATTGTCTTCATCAATCGGGTGAAGCCTCATACGAGCTTTAAAGGGGATCATGAAAGCGGATTGCTGAAAATGATGGCGATCGGCTTGGGCCGGCACAAGGGGACGTTGGCAATCCATCAGCATCCGCTGGCTGAAATGCCCGTATTGCTGCCCAAAATAGCTGAGGTCTATCTGAAGCATGCCCCGATCGCCTTTGGGGTTGGAGTATTGGAGAATGCTTACGACAAGACCGCGCATATTGAAGCGGTCACGCCGGATGAGCTCATACTTAAAGATAAAGAACTGCTTATTCAAGCCAAAAAGTATATGCCCAGGATTGTACCGGAACAAGTCGATCTGCTTATGGTCAATGAAATAGGGAAAAACATCAGCGGTTCGGGAATGGATCCTAACATCACAGGACGGGCCGCATCGAAAGCACCGCAACAATTCAACGCGCCTCAAATTGAACGGATTTTCGTTCGCGGCCTGACAAAGGAAACGAAGGGGAATGCTTGCGGAATCGGGGTGGCCGATGTGATCACCAGACGGGTTTTTGAACAGATCAATCTGAGCTACACCTACGCCAACGTCATTACATCCAAAATTCTGGATTCCGCCAAAATTCCCGTCATTATGTCCAATGACCGGGAAGCCATAAGCACCGCTTTAAGGACGTGTTACCATATCGATCTTCAAAATCCGAGGGTGGTATGGATCAAAAATACATTGGAATTAGAAAATATTTTGATTTCCGAATCGGTTTTGGCGGATATGAAGGGAGATCCCCGCATACAAGTATTAGGCGAACCTTTGGAGATCGCCTTCGATTCAGACCATAACATAACAACAGATATATGGAGAGGAATGGAGCACGGATGAGTAAACCTGCCAATCAAATCAAAGGGATTCTGGGCTTTCCCGTCGCCCCCTTTAAAGACAACGATCAATTGGATGTACAAGCATTAGCCGCAAACATTACCTTTTTGATTGACGGAGGGCTGGATGCAATTTACGTTTCGGCCGGAGCGGGAGAGTTTCAGTCGCTGACACGCAGCGAGTATGAAGCGATTGTTGAGATCGCCGTTTCGCTGAGCAGGGGAAAAGTGCCCGTATACACGGGCGTCGGGGGAAACATCAAAGAGGCCGTCGAATTGGCGCGCATCACACAAGCCAAAGGGGCTGACGGATATTTAATTTTGCCTCCTTATTTAATCAACGGAGAACAATCCGGATTATACGAATACTTTAAGACCATTATCGAATCTACGGATCTGAATGCCATTGTTTATCAACGCGACAATGCCGTATTGTCTTTGGGTACCCTGACGAAATTAGCCGAGCTTCCCCAGTTCATCGGACTCAAAGACGGTGTCGGGAAGATGGAGAGCAACATCGAGTTCGTTCAGACCTTAGGAAACCGCCTGAGCTGGATCAATGGCATGCCGTTTGCCGAAGTGACGTACCCGGCTTATGTTCCGTTGGGCTTTACTTCCTATTCATCGGCGATTTCGAACTATATACCTCACATTTCGAGAATGTTTTATAGCGCAGTCCAAGAAAACAATCAAGCTTTACTGAACGAGCTGTATAAAGAAGTGATTTTCCCGATCAACAACATTCGCAAACAAAGAAAAGGCTATGCCGTTTCCCTAATCAAAGCCGGTATGGAGATCATGGGATTACCCGTCGGCGGCAGGGTACGTGCGCCCCTGATTCCCGTAGAGAAAGAGCATTACGCTCAGCTGGAGGTTATCTTGAAGCATGCGTTAGATCGGTTTCCCAAAAAAACAGCAATAGAATCCAGCAAATAAAGGAGTATGAGTATACCATGTCCGACATTCGAGTATCTCCGGAAAAATTGACGGCGTTTTGTAAACAAGTGTTGACCGCAGCCGGTATCCCCGAGCGCGATTCGGAAATTATCGCAGATTCTCTTGTTCACGCCAACCTGACAGGCGTTCATTCTCACGGTGTTTCCAAATTGAACGATTACCTGGTCAGACTGGACAATAACCTGGTGACGAAGGAAACGAACATCACCGTCGTTTCCGAAACGCCGACAACCGCACTGCTTGACGCGGGCAACGGCTGGGGCCAGATCGTATCCCAGAAAGCCGTCGACGTAGCGGTTAAGAAAGCGAAGGAGTACGGCAGCTCCTGGGTTGGCGTCCGGAATTCGAATCACTACGGGACAGCAGCCTATTGGACGGCTCAAATTGCAGCGCAGGGAATGATCGGCATCTCGATGACCAATACCTCTCCTGTCATGGTTCCGTTCGGTTCCAAGGTGCCTACTTTGGGAACGAATCCGATTTCCATTGCCGTGCCGTCTCCATCGGGCAAGCCGATTATGCTGGATATGGCTACAAGCAACCAGGCCAGAGGCAAAATCACCCTAGCCTCCAAGATGGGCAAACCGATTCCGACGGATTGGGCCATTACCGTCGACGGACGGGAAACAAGCGATCCTCATGAGGCGCTAAAAGGAAGTCTCCTGCCTTTCGGGGGAGCTAAAGGGTCCGGGTTGGCCATTATGGTTGATATTTTAACGGGCGTGTTGACCGGGGCTCTGTACGGATCGCAAATCCCGCGCTTTTATGATGATCCGGTTCCGCAAAATCTGGGACATATGTTTGCCGCCCTCGATGTCAGTGCAATGATGCCTCTTGATACCTTCCTTGAGCGCATGGCGGAAAAAGAGCGCGAAACCCGGGAGAGCGCACCAGCCAAAGGATTTGATAAAGTCTATATGCCGGGAGATCTGGAATATGCAAGAGCCGAGGAAGCCCGGAAAAACGGGATCGTATTGTCTAGTGAAATCCATAACGAGCTGTTAAGTGCGGCCCGGCGTTATGGTGCCAATGTGACTTTAGTGGACTGATAATTTCCAAAATTGCTCGTCATTACCTATGAACGCCATAGAAAGGATTGGAATACAGATGACTATAGGAGAGAAAACCACAACGAATACTTATTTGAATTATATAAATGGAAGCTGGACCGCTTCTTCGTCCGGTGAAGTGGATAAGAGTACGAATCCCGCCAATGCGCAGGAAATTGTAGGCTATATTCAAAAATCGACGGCAGCCGATTTGGATCGGGCAGTCCAAGCGGCGAAGGAAGCTCAGGTTCAATGGAGAAAGCTTTCAGGCGCCGCCAGAGGAGATTATCTTTTCAAAACGGCCAATATTCTTGAAGCCCGACTCAACGACATTGCCGAAACAATGACAAGAGAAATGGGCAAATCGCTTCCCGAAGCCAAAGGAGAAACGGCCAGAGGCGTGGCGATTCTCCGTTATTATGCGGGCGAAGGCATGCGCAAGGTAGGCGATGTGATTCCATCCACCGACAGTGAGGCGCTGATGTTTACGAATCGTGTTCCTCTCGGTGTGGTAGGCATTATTTCGCCTTGGAATTTCCCTGTTGCGATTCCGGTCTGGAAAATCGCGCCCGCACTGATTTATGGCAATGCCGTAGTGTTCAAGCCTGCGCAGGAAACCGCCGTAACGGCTGCTAAAGTGATAGAGTGCTTCGCCGAAGCGGGCCTACCGGCAGGCGTGCTCAATATGGTGACCGGCGCCGGCTCCGTGATTGGGCAGGGCATCATTGATCATAAGGATATTAAAGGGATCAGCTTCACGGGCTCCGATCAAGTCGGTAAGCTTGTAGCTCAGGGTGCGGTTGCCCGCGGAGCCAAGTATCAGCTTGAAATGGGAGGCAAAAACCCGGTGATCGTGGCAGAGGATGCGGATCTCGATCTGGCCGTCGAAGCCACCGTCAGCGGCGGTCTCCGCTCTACGGGACAAAAATGCACGGCCACCAGCCGTGTCATCGTACAAAGTAAAATTTATGACCTATTTAAAGAAAAGCTGCTGGCCAAAGTGAACGAAATCAAGGTTGGCGACGGATTAAACAGCGATACATGGATGGGGCCCTGCGCCAGTGAAAATCAATTAAACACCGTATTATCTTATATCGAGAAGGGGAAACAGGAAGGAGCCACACTGCTTGCAGGCGGAAAGCGGATCACCGGCGGCGGTCTGGAAAATGGCTTCTATGTTGAGCCTACCGTGTTTGAAAATGTGAATCGCAATATGGTCATTGCGCAGGAGGAGATTTTCGGTCCGGTGCTTGCTTTAATCAAGGTGGATACTATAGAAGAAGCGCTGGAAGTGGCGAATGATACAAAATATGGATTAAGCGCCTCTATTTTCACACAAAACATTGGAAATATGTTATCATTTATTCGAGAGATGGATGCGGGCCTGGTCCGCATTAATGCGGAATCGGCCGGGGTTGAGCTGCAAGCGCCGTTTGGCGGTATGAAACAATCCAGTTCCCATTCCAGGGAACAAGGTCAGGCGGCCATTGAATTTTATACGTCCATCAAAACCGTATTTGTGAAAGCATGATTCCTTTGAGTTAACACATATCACCGAAAGCCGGGATTCTTGACAGAAGAAACCGGCTTTTCTTAAGATATATGGAGCTTTTCTTACTGAAAGCCGGAGGCGAAATACCTGGTGCGAAGTTATTTGATTTTGGGCATGTGCGGACTATTCCTCATTCAATATTTTGTTCACGTTCAATGGCTGGAGTATCTGGTCATTTTTATGGCGCTTGCTGCCTTTATGGGAAGCGCTACCAAAGCGGATCCCGTGCCGCGATGGTTTGGGATCTGCATGCTGATGACCGGAATCGTTCTGGAGTTTCAAAAAGGGAGGGGGATCGACGGAGTCAGTGAAGGCGTATCGATGAATCTTCCTCTGCTTACGCTCGTCATTTTGGTGCCGCTGCTTTCGATTCCGTTAAAGCTCGGGGGATATTTTGATGCTATCGATACGCTGCTTCGGGGATTGCTGCATCATCCCCGTAAGCTTTTTGCGGGAATCACGAGCGTATTGTTTGTCCTGGGGCCGATTCTGAACCTCGGTTCGATCCGCATCGTCGATGAACTGCTTAAAGGCTTGAAGCTTCCTCCCGTGATGCTTGCCAAAAGCTATTTAGTGGGCTTCTCGACGACTATGCTGTGGTCGCCGTATTATGCATCCGTCGCTTTGATTCTCTATTACTTGAAAATTCCGACCATCGAATACATGGCCTATGGCATCGGGTTTGCCTTGCTCTTTATCTTGATTGGAAATGTGCTCTTTGCCTTTTGGTCCAAACGTCATCCCTTAAGCCCGGATTCTTTCGCCGAAGCGGCGTCCGCGGAAGAATCAAAAGACGGCACCTATCGCCGAAAGCTCGTTCGATTGGGTTTGATTGTCGCGGTTTTGATGAGTATGACCTTTCTGCTGGAAACGCTGACCCATTGGTCGATGCTTGTCATCGTGAGCCTTCTGTCCATTTCCTTTCCTTTATGCTGGGTAATCATAACCGGAAAATGGAGTCTATTGCGCACCCAGCTGGCTGATTTTCGAGACCGGTCCGTGCCCATTATGAATAATGAAATCCTATTGTTTACCAGCGCAGGATTATTAGGAAACGCTTTGCAGGGCACCGCCTTCGGAAGCGGGATGAAATGGGCCCTGATCAGCTTGGCCCAACAGTCGTTTTTTATTTTCGAGATATCGATTATTGTTACTGTCGTTGTCGTTGCCTTCATAGGCATTCATCCGATGGTGATCGTTACCGCGCTGGTTACCCAAATGGATGCCCAGGCATTGGGGACGACTCCCATTGCGCTTGCGATACTGCTGATGCTCGCCTGGTCCACCTCAGCCGTACTAAGTCCGGTTAACCCATTGAATTTGCTGGTAAGCCGGCTGTCCGGCATTACGGGGCTTGCCGCAGGGGTTCGCGCCAACGGGATTCACCTGTTAATTGTCGCCATCCTCGGATTATCGATTATCACGATCATTCAATAGAGCATCAAACCGAATGAGAGGCCTTCGAGGCCTCTTATTTTGTTGCCCCTCCTTTTCCATGGTTTAACAGTAATGATACTCAACAAAAAGGTGACACAATGTCATTCTGTGAGGAAATGACGGGATGAATCGCCTGAATGCATCTTTTCGGGGAAAAATGCCTGTATTTAAGGATTTCCAATGCCTGCTTTTTTTGATATAGTTCATGTATAAAAATTTAGTGACACGAAATATATAGTCTTAAAATATTTATAAGTATCATTTTTAATGATTTATGTAATATGAAAACGACAACTTAAATGGGGGTGTACCCATGGGTCTGGAGGGTGAGATCGTCAAGCTGCTGAAAGATTTAATTCGCAGCCACAATGAAATCTTAAGCAAGAAGATGAGAGATGACAGCATAACGCCTCCCCAATGGATGACACTGCATCAAATTTATCAGCAGCCCAAGACGATTGGACAGATTGTTGATGCGGTGCAGCTTTCCTACAGCACGGTTTCGGGCATTATTGACCGGCTGGAGCGGGACGGTTGGATTCGGCGCGAAAGGGATGAGCGGGACCGCCGCATCATTTGGATCTATAAAACGAATAAGCTTCAGGAAAGAATGGCGGGAAACACGATCTTTCAGGAAACGTTTTATACCGAGCTCCTGAGCGGGCTGCCGGAGCATGAACTGAACATGATTGTGAAATCTATCAGATTGCTGAACAAACAAATAGAAATGAAGGTTGGGGAGAAGACATGAAGCGCAAAGCGGTATTGTATGTTATTTTAACGTGCCTGGTGGTCGTTGGAGGGGGAATCGGCGGTTACTTCTGGTATGAAGGGCAAAATTATGTCTCAACCGAAGATTCAAGGCTTGCCGGAGATATTTATAAAGTCATGCCCCGCATTACGGGGAAGGTCATATCGCTGCAAGTGAATGAAGGGGATCATGTGATGGCCGATCAAATTATCGGACAGCAGGACAGCAATAATTTGCCTACGAGCAGCCTCGATCAAGCGGCACTAAGATCCCCTATTGAAGGCACGGTGATCAAAACCTTGGTCAAGGCGGGAGAAGTCGCCTCTCCGGGCCAAACCGTTGCTATGGTGGTGGATAAGAGACAATTGTACGTCACGGCCAATATCGAGGAGACAGAGATTTATAAAATCCATGAAGGGCAAAGGGTAGATATCCGCGTCGATACGTTTCCCGGCCAACCGTTGACGGGTCATGTGAAAGAAATAAGCAAGGCCACGGCTTCGACCTTTTCGCTGCTTCCTTCAACGAATACCAGCGGTAACTTTACCAAAGTAACCCAGCGCATTCCCGTCAAAATTTCAATTGATGATCAGCTGGGGCTGGATTTATCGCCTGGCATGAGTACTACGATCAAAATTCATTTGAAAAGCAACTGAAAAGGGGTTAGTTATCCATGAAAAAAATACATAAATGGCTTATTCCAACGGTTCTTACAACGGTTTTCGTTGGAATTTTGCCGGGATGCAGCGATACATCGGACGCAAGCGGTGCGAATCCCGCGAGTGTGCCGGTAAAGGTCATCAAGCTTGGTCAATTCACGGATCCGGGGTTAAGCGGTAAAATTATCCCCGATCAAGATATCAAAATCGTATCGAAGGTATCCGGCAAAGTGGCCGGGGTGAATGTGCAGGAAGGCGATAAAGTGAAAAAAGGCGACGTGCTGGTCCAATTGGAAACGGACGACTTGCTTCAGCAAGTGAGGCAGGCCCAATCCGGCGTGGCTGCGGCGGAGGCGAAGCTGGCCGATACGCAGGCAGGAGCCCGCACGCAGGAGATACAGGGGCTGGAGAGCGCCGTGAAAATGG
This sequence comes from Paenibacillus naphthalenovorans, assembly GCF_001465255.1. Taxonomy (NCBI): domain Bacteria; kingdom Bacillati; phylum Bacillota; class Bacilli; order Caryophanales; family Paenibacillaceae; genus Paenibacillus; species Paenibacillus naphthalenovorans. The sequence continues at coordinate 33,425 of NZ_CP013652.1, forward strand.
CGCAGGGCGCTTATGAACAAGCCACGGCTGCCCTGCAGCAAGCCAGCGCTGCCTTGGACCTGAGCACCAAAACCTATAACCGCCTGCGGAACATGTTTGACAGCAGCTCAAGCGTGACGCAGGAGGAACTGGATAAGGGTACGCTCGATTATGAGAAAGCCAAAGCGGGCTACGAGCAGGCGCAGGCCGCGCAAAAATCGGCGGCGGCCCAGGTAGAGGCGGCCAAGGCCAAGCTCGAACAGGCCCGGATCGGGCCTACGGACAATACGCTCAAAGCGCTTCAGGCGGAGGTTGACCGGTTACACGCGGGATTGGAGCTGGCGAACAGCAGCCTGAACAATGCAACGATTACGGCACCGATCGACGGCGTCGTCGTGAAGAAAAGCATATCGCCGGGCGAGATGGCTCAGGCAGGGGTGCCGATCATCTCCCTGGTCAATATGGATCAGGTACAAGTGGAGTTGAGCGTAGCGGACAATCAAATTTCCAAGGTAAACGTAGGGACACCTGTACAAGTGAAGGTTCAAAGCATACCGGATCAATTGTTCCAGGGTACAATCTCGTTTGTCAGTCCCGTTTCTAACCCGAACAGCAATACATTCCCGGTCAAAGTAAAGGTGGATAACAAGGACGGCCTGCTGTTTGCCGGTATGGTGGCCGAAGTCCATATTGATGGTGCCGGGGATAACCGGATCGAGGTGCCGAAAAGCGCCATCGTGAAAAAAGAGAACAAGGAATATCTGTTCATTATGGATAACGATGCGGCTCGCCTCGTAGAAGTGAAAACGGAAGAAAAAAATCAGGATTGGGTTTATGTGCAGCCGAATGACAAGCTCAAGGGAGACCGACAAATTGTCGTGAACCCCGGGGATAAGCTGGCGGATGGCACCAAGGTGAAAGCTCAATAGGAGGTGCTTGCAGCTATGGCCGATGCATCGGCGGTCAATCAACAACAAAAATCGGGAGATAGCGGGATGTGGTTTGCACTGATCGCCATCGTGCTGGGCACCTTTGTCTCTGTACTTAACAGCAGCCTGATGAATGTAGCGATGAATAAATTCGTCGCGGTGTTCGGCTCCGATATCAATACGATCCAGTGGGTTATCACCGGATATACGCTGGCTTCCGCCATGGTCATTCCCATGTGCGGCTTTCTGGGGGCGCGATTCGGGAATAAAACCGTGTTTATCTATTCCGTTGCCGGTTTTACTCTGGGGTCGGTCGTTTGCGGGCTTGCGTGGAGCGACAGCACGCTCATTTTATTCCGTGTGCTTCAAGGCTTCGCCGGCGGATTTATTATGCCGATCGGGATGTCCATTATTTATTCGAACTTCCCTAGAGATAAGGTCGGTACCGCCATCGGGCTGTGGGGCGTGGCCGCCATGGTAGCTCCCGCACTCGGGCCGACGTTCGGCGGATATTTGATTCAATACTACAGCTGGCGTCTGCTGTTTTTCATCAATATTCCTATCGGTATCCTTGCCGTTATACTCGGAAAGATCCTGCTGAAAGACACACCGCGTGAAGAAGGGTTGAAATTCGATACGACCGGCGCGGTGCTTTCCATGATATTCTTTGGAACGCTGCTGCTGGCCTTAAGCAAGGGCCAAGCGGAAGGATGGACATCGTTGTACATCGTCAGCCTGCTGTTTATCGCCTTTTTCAGCTTTTTGCTGCTGCTCTGGGTCGAGCTTGGTGTGGAGCAGCCCGTGCTCGATTTGAGAATTTTCAAAAATGCCAAATTTACGATCAGCGTGATTTCGGGCAGTCTGGTCATGATGGGCATGATGGGCGGTACGTTCTTAACGCCGCTGTACCTGCAAAATATCCAGGGGCTTACCGCGATGCAGACCGGTATACTCATGATGCCCCAGTCGGTTGCCATGGCTTTGATGATGCCGCTCAGCGGGAAGCTGGCGGACCGGTTCGGTATTGTTCCATTAAGTGTCGTCGGACTGTCTATCCTGGGTATAATGACGATGGAGCTGCACCATTTGACGACAGATACACCGAATCATTGGTTGAATTTTATCTTAACAATACGCGGAATCGGGATCGGGCTTTGCATGATGCCGCTGACCACAGCCGGCATGATGGCTGTGGCTCCTCAGCAGGTCGGCAACGCTTCTCCGCTGTCCAACGTTTGCCGTCAGGTGGCCGGGTCTTTGGGGATCGCGCTTTTCGCCGCCATCATGAGCAACCGTCAAATTCTTCATTATCAGCATATTTCCGACAGTGTGTCTGTCGACTCCATTACGGCCAATGATACGCTTTCGATGCTCTCCGGAGCGATTTATTCCTGGGCGGTGGATATGGCGACAGCATCGGGAACCGCAGCCTCATACTTGGCCGGTTTTATGCAAAGAGAAGCCATGGTAAGGTCGATCGCCGATACATTTTACCTCTCGGCTATACCTGCTTTTCTCTGCATCCCGTTTGTGTTTTTCCTGAGCGGCAAGAAAAAATCCCCTGCTGCAAAAAAGTGAATGCAGCCGGCGGCCCAGTGATTTCGGGAGGTTTACAAAAATGAAAAAAAGGTTATCTATTCTATTGAGTGCGGCTATGGCGTTTTCGATGCTTTCAACCGCAGCATTCGGTGCCGGTACATCGAAGTCATCGGCTGACTTCAGCGATTTAAAGGATTTGGATGCTTCTGCGAAAGCGAAATTCGATACGATGATATCCGCAGGCATTTTCGATGGAGTCGGGGAAGGAAGATTTGGTTTAAAAGACAAAATGAACCGCGCTCAATTCGCGAAGGTCGCTGCGTTGATTTTCGGCTTGAAGGTGGACACTTCCTTGAAGGCTTCCAGCTTTAGCGACGTAAGTGCCGACGACCCTGCGAACGGCTACGCCCTTCCCTATATCGAAGCGCTCAGAGGGGCTAATCTCACGGACGGCTTTGCTCAGAATGCGTACAACCCGGCCGGTGAAGTGACAAAGGAGCAGCTCGCCGCCTTTTTGATCCGCGGTTTGAATAAAGATGCTGAAGCCAAATCGACAGCGGGCTTGAACGATCCGACCGTCTCGGATTGGGCCAAAGGCTACGCTGCTCTGGCTATCCGGCTAAAGCTTATGGACAGCGAAACGGACGGTACATTCGGAGGTACTTCTGCTGCCACCCGCGAGCTGTTGGTTACCTCTTCTTATGAAGCAAAGCAGCAATATATACCTGGCTCCAGAAATACGAATGAACCCGGCGGAGGAGCAGTTACGCTGACCATGGATATGCCAAGCTACGACATTACGGGCAGCACGCAAGCACAAGTTAAAAGCGTACTGCAGGAAAAGACTGATGAGGGTTGGAGAATCGGCGCTGTCGTGAAGCTGAAGAACACATCGGGCTCAGCGGTTCGGATTCCTGATTATGAGCTTCGGGCCAAAGCTTCGGACGGCACGGTATACGTTCTGCAATCAAGCGCAAGCAACCCGCATTCGATTCCGCCTCAGAGCTATGTGGAATTAAGCTATATGACCGTGATTGAAGTGAAAACGGAGCTGGATTTAACGGATTTGCTTTGGATTGATGTAGATCAGAATGTGTATCCGAAGCAGGAGACCCTGCTGGCTGATGCTCCAATCGGATCGATCGTATGGCGCGGCAAGGATGCAGTTATTGAGGATTCGGCTTTGTTGGGAAATTGGGGCGTAACGTTCTCCGTTCCGGGAGAGTCCTCTGCTTTGAAGTATACGGCTTCGCGATTGAACCGACAATTTACAGGACAAGCGCCGACCTATATCGTGCAGCTCATCGTGGAAAACCCGGGCAGCTATACGGAAACCGTTCCGGATTTTACCCTCGGGGGAAAAGCGGAGGGACAGACGTTTATCGGGAAGCGGATCGAACAGGAACCCGTTACTCTCCATCCCGGCGAGAGGAAGTATTTACATTACGCGGTCACTACCGACCTGAACACACAGCTTACTGCGTTCTATGTTCTATCGCCTGAAAGCTTCCTGAAGCAAGGGCAGAGCACGCCAATAGTGTACTATACCGGAAGGATCGGCTTCAGATTCCCGTCATCTTACGGAACGCCGATGGCATTGCCGGCTTATGAGTTTGGCAAACCTATTGCCATCGACTCGCTAAGTCAAGCCGTTAGTCCGCAGTTGGGCGTGTCGCTGATGAGTCTGGATTGGTTTGAAAATGAAGGACAAAGCTTCAAGACGGCGGTGGCACAGCTGAAATTCAAGAACCCGAGCGGCAGCCCGCTTTCGGTTCCTGATCTGACGGCCGAGCTGCAGAATGCCCAGGGCATCCTATACAGCGGCACCCGGACTGCGAGCTCCGTGAAAGAAGTGCTGCCTGGAATGGGGACGGTAGTCACGTTCACCTTTACCGTACCTTTATCCGAGGATGCGGCCCGGTTCACCTTCCGTCTTTTGGAGCAGCAGGGGCAGCAAACGTACAAATTTCCGGTTGCTGAAACCAGTGTGGCTGTAAATCCGCCTGCAGCCGATTCTACTTTGCTCACGTTCTATCCTTTTGAATTGAAGCTGTCTTCCTGGTCTTTATCCGCCGTTACGATGGCGAACCCTACGACCCGGGCATACACCTTTAATTATAAATTCAAGATGGACCTTGACGTTCATACGACCGATGAGGTGATCGTAGACCCTGGCAATCCGAAGCTGTATATGCAGCTGGAGAACAGTGAAGGCACGCGGATAGCCTCCAAGGTGTACACGTTGGCAGGAGAAAACCGGTTGATGAGCGGGAGCCAGATCATTAATTTTGATAATGTAAGCTCGGATCAGCTGGAAATTCCCGTGACGCTGAAAATTTATGAAACCATAAACACCCCTGCCGGCGATGCCAAACGGTTATTAGCTGTATTGAAGCAATGATCATCCCTTTGATTTTCAGGCTGTCTTATGAGCCCGTTTGTAAAAAAAGTGTTGACGATCCAATCATCCGATGGTACTGTTTAATTCATAGTAAGTATATATGAATGGTTGTTTTGGCGAATGCGGTAATTCGGCGGTAAACCCCGACACTCGGGGGCAGGCATGTCCGGCGCAAATCATAACACCGTTTTGCTGACCATATGTATGGAAGCCTTCTTCTCTCCTGTTCATGAGAGTTAAGAAGGCTTTTTTGATGAAGGAGATGCTTTCTCCTTGATGAGACAGGCAGGTATATGGGCAGAGCGGGACCCCGCAATGACCGGGAATGAGATGGATGGTTTCCAACCATGAGAGGGAGGTAAATATGGCAAATTCGGTAATCCTTTATCCGCTTGGTGTTGGAGATGCCTTCACTGCGCGACATTTTTTTGTGAACTGCTTCATCAGCGTGGACGGCCGTGAGTTTTTTATTGACTGCCCGGCTTATCTCGGAAAAATGTTTCATTCTAACAATAAGCACGGGGAACTGAAACTCGATCTTCACCGTTATCGCGAGCTTTTCATTACTCATATGCATGCAGACCATGTCGGCGGACTTGAGGAACTCGCATACTTTCAGTATTACAAAACCGAGAATCCGGTTAAACTCTATGGTCCCGAATGGCTGCTTCAAGACATCTGGACTCATTTGCGCCCGGCCCTTGAGCCATCTGTGCGCGAAGGAGGCGGGCTTGCTGCCTTTGACTGGTATTTTGACCCGGTTCCGATTCCGCATTTCCATGATTTCGGAGACTTCAAAGTCAGCTATAAAACCACTCGCCACATCCCGCGCACGCTCGCCTTCCGGTTCGACTTTGGCAATTTCAGGCTTGGTTATGCCCCGGATACGGGATTTGATCCTGATTTGATCGCATGGCTTAATGAATGCGATTTAATCATACACGATGCATGGTTCGGCAAAACCGAAGCATTAGGAGGAGATATTCGCAGCCTACACACGCCCATTGCCGATTTGTTGACGCTGCCGGAGGATTTTCAACGTAAAACGCTCTTATGCCATTATGCGGACACGGCATATCGTGACAGTCCGGAGAATCCAAGTGAAAACATTGGCGCCTATCGTTTATTGCAGCAAGGAAAAGTATACCGGTTGGTATAGGCCGGAAATTTGCAGAGCGGCGGGCAACCTCCGCGAAGAAACGGCTTATTCGGAAATTGACATAACATCCGCACGAAAATGTTCGAAATGCAAAAAAACAAACAAAAGAAACCGAACAATAGCTTGCCAAACTTTACTTATTTAGGTAATATGGTGATATGCTGGTTTAGAAGGTGATAGCGTGCTTCCGATAGATTCTAATGAAAGTAAGAAGAAGCTTGCCCATCTTTATAACGAAGTATCCAAGAGTTTGTTCGGATTCGGTACGATTTCGCTTAAAGTATCGATTGATGGCAATATAATCACTTTCAAAGCCAAACATCGCCGGTCTCCGCGTTCGGAAGCTTTGGAGGGAGAAGCCCCCAATTTGAAGTATGAAGTTGACTTTTATATGTCGAACATTTACAAGAAGAAGATGAGGGAACGGTTGGAGGAAAGATTCGAATTGGACATTGAGGCGGTGCTGCGGGACTATGATCCTGCCACCCAGTGGGCCATCACGAATGTTATTTTGGCCGAATCCTGACGGAATATCCGGTACGTTCCCTTTTTGATATATCTTAAGGGGAGCTACCCCACGGAAACCAACGGATAACGCCTGACTTTGTTTACGAAGGGAAAGCGCTTTGGTTAGAAGATTTTTTCTAGCTGAAGCGCTTTCCTTTTTTTTTATTTAACCACATAAAACAAGGGGAGGAATAGGATGTGAAGAAAAAATGGATTAGCGGCCTGGTTTCAGTATCTCTTTTGGGACTGGCTCTGGCCGGGTGCGGAACGGAAAAGCAAGAACCAAGCGGTACGGCGTCGGAGGGCGGTGGGGAACCGACCAAACTCGTTATTTCCACCTGGGGCTTCTCGGAGGATTTTTTCAAGAAAGAAGTCTATGAACCGTTCGAAAAACGGCATCATGCCCGAATCGTCGTTGAAATTGGTAACAATGCGGAACGTTTGAGCAAAGTAAAGCAGGGCAGCTCTCAAGTGGACCTCATTTATTTGTCGGATTACTATGCGCAGCAGGCGATTGAAGCCGGCTTGTTCGAGAAGATCGACCGGAGCAGAATACCTAATATCGAGCAGATTTACGATATAGCCAAAGCGCCGCTCGGCGAGGAGTACGGTCCGGCGTATACGATCGGCCAACTGGGCATTGCATACAATCCGAAAACGGCGGGCAAGGAGCTGAAATCCTGGAGTGATCTATGGAGTCCTGAGCTGGCCAAGAAGCTGACGCTGCCGTCGATCACCTCGACGAGCGGCCCGATGGTTCTTGATGCCGCATCGCATGTGGCCGGCTCCTCCTCATTCGATGAAGAGCAGGCGTTCGCCAAGCTGAAAGAGCTGAACCCCCATGTAGTCAAGTATTACAGCAAGACGTCCGAATTCGTGAATATGTTCGCCCAAGGTGAAATCGTCGCGGGACCGATTTTGGAGATGTACGTGAAAGATCTGAAGGCCGCTGTTCCGGACGCGAAGTTCATCGCCCCGCAGGAAGGGGCTTACGCTGTAATCAACACCGTGAATGTAGTGAAGGGCAGCAAGAACAAACCGTTGGCCGAAGAGTTCATTAACTGGCATCTGAGCAAGGAAGTTCAGGAGAAGGCGGCCAAAGCGGCTGTCGATTCTCCGGTGAATAAAACATTGCAGCTGAAACCGGAGGAAGTACAAGGAATCACCTATGGTATAGAGGTTGTGGAGAAACTGCGTATGCTGGATATGAAATTCGTCAATGAACGCTTGAAAGCCTGGACCGACCGTTGGAACCGGGAAATCACGCAATAAGGCGAATGAACGGATAAACAAGGATATGCGGTTTTCCAGTGTATCCTTGTTTTTTCTTGACGGGAGCTTATGCGGAAGAAAGGGGACGGTTATGCAAAAGAAAGTTATCCTGGATGTGGATACCGGTATTGATGACGCGCTCGGGATTGTGCTTGCGGTTCGCAGCCGGCAGCTCGATATTCTGGGGATTACCACAGTGAGCGGAAACGTTTCTTTAGCCAAAGCGACCGAGAATACATGCAAAATCTTGGAGCTGCTGGATGCGGCAGAGCGGATTCCCGTCATCCGGGGGGCGGACCGGCCTTTGTTCCGGCCGGCCGTGTTTGAACACAGAGTGCATGGGGAAGACGGTCTAGGCGGCGCGTTATCCGCAATGCAGCTTGAGAAAACGGCTGCGGACGGCTTTGCTCCCGATTTCATGATCGCGAGTGCGGTTCGGTTTCCGGGCGAGGTTACGCTGGTCATGACGGGGCCTCTCACCAATCTGGCCCATGCCGTCAGGAAAGATCCGGGCTTGGTCCATCGCGTGAAGGAGGTGATCTTCATGGGAGGAGCAGTCCAAAGCTTCGGCAACGTGACGCCCACCGCCGAGTACAACATGTACGTCGATCCGGAAGCAGCGAAGATCGTTATGCATGCGGGCTTTCGTTCATTAACGCTGGTCGGGCTGGACGTCACACGCCGTGCGCTGCTGACAGAAGAGCACATCGGGCAACTGGCCGGCTCTCCCTTAGGTGATTATGTCCGGCAGAGCACGGCAGATTATATGAAGCGTTACTATGAACGGTACGGAGTGCGTGCTTGCGCCATGCACGATCCGCTGGCCGTCGGCGTAGCCATAAACCGCGACCTGGTCACAACCGGATATTATTACGTGGATGTGGAGACCCGAAGCGACTTGTGCGACGGGCAGACGGTCTGCGATTTTCAGAACCGGCTTCACAAGCAGCCGAACGTCCATGTATGCCTGGAAGTCGATACCGGCGCTTTCTTCCGGCTGTTTATCCGTGCTCTTCGCAGCATCTAGTACCGGCGAAACAAGGAACGGAACAGGGGATTGCTTTTTATGAAAAAAAAGTATACTTATCTGCTGCTGCTGCCCGGCCTATTGTTTTTGGCGGTATTTATGCTCATGCCTATCCTGCTGACGATCGGTTCGACCTTCTTTCCGGAAGGGAGCTTTACGCTCGGCGGGTATATGCAGTTTTTCAAGGATCCGTATTTTCTCAAAATATTGCTCACGACGCTGCGGGTGAGTCTTGTGACAACCGCAATGTGCGTTATTGTGGGATTCCCGGTGGCGTATTACATCTCCAGGCAGTCTCCCCGTACAAAAGCAGTGCTGCTGGCTTTGGCCATCTTTCCGCTGCTGACGAGCCCGGTCGTCCGCTCGTTCAGCTGGATGATCATTCTAGGCAAGAACGGACTTCTGAATCGTTCTCTGTCGGCTCTGGGCATGATCGATCAGCCGCTCGAAATTCTGTATACTCCTGCGGCGATGATGATCGGCATGGTTCATCTGTTTCTGCCGCTGATTGTGATCACTCTCGTCGGCGTGCTGGAGAACATCGATCCCGATTTGTTGAAGGCCGCGGAGAGCCTGGGGGCATCCAGGCTGAAAGCCTTTTTCAGAGTCGTCGTGCCGCTGAGCGTGCCCGGTCTGATCGTAGGGAGCATTCTGGTGTTCGTAGGCAGCCTGACGGCTTATACGACGCCTGCCCTGCTCGGAGGCAAGCAGCTTGTCGTCTCCACCTTTTTGTACCAAAATGCAATTACGCTGAATGATTGGTATTCGGCATCGGTGATCGCCGCGATTATGATTGTCGTGACATTGGCTGTCATCGTCCTGATGAATGCCGTCGCCAATAAATTGAATCCGAAGGGGTAGCTTGATGTGCGGGAGAACCATCGCGGACTGGGTTTGTTTACGCTGCTGGTCTATATCTTTCTGCTCGGGCCCCTGCTGATTATCGGGGTGGCTTCCTTTGAACCGGGCACAATTCTGAAATTTCCTCCCCAGGGATTTTCATTCAAATGGTATCAACATATCTTTGAAGTCGAGATGTTCATGAAGACCTTCTGGACATCCGTGCTTGTTTCGTTTGTCGGCAACGTATTGGCGCTTCTGCTGGGCATTCCCGCGGCGTACGCGTTAAGCCGGTTTAGCTTCAAAGGCAGGGACACCTGGAATGCGGTCTTTATTTTGCCGGTGCTCATCCCCGGCATTGTGCTCGGCTTTATCATGCTGAAGTATTTGATCGTCGCTTATCAACTGCCGATTTATACGGCCTTGTTCGCGGGGCATACCGTCATTATGCTTCCGTTTATGATCCGCGTCATCGCTTCCAGCTTGTCCAATTTCGATTTTGCCGTCGAGGAAGCGGCGCATAGTCTTGGGGCGGGGCCTCTCCGCACCTTTTTCACCATCGTGCTGCCCAATATCAAGTCGGGCCTTATCGCAGCTGTACTCATTGCGTTTTTGGAGTCGTTCAACAATGTGGACATTTCCGTCTTTATGACGGGACCGGGCGTCAGCACGCTGCCGATCCAGATGCTGACTTATGTGGAAAATAACTTTGACCCGACGATCGCGGCGATTTCCGTGCTGCTCATGATCTTTACGGCCATGCTGATGTTTGTGATCGAGCGATTGATGGGATTATCTTATTTTACCAAAAAATAACGGAGGCTATTATCATGGCATTGCTTATGCTGGACAACGTATCGGTCGCTTACGATCAGCAAAATATATTGCAAAATTTCAGTCTGGACATAGACAAGGGGCAGTTTGTGTCGCTGCTCGGTCCGAGCGGCTGCGGGAAAACGACGACCTTGAGATTGATCGCCGGATTCCTGGAAGCCAGGGCTGGGCGATTCATATTTAACGGAAAAGACTACACCCGGGTTCCGGTCAGCAAACGGAATTTTGGCTTTGTGTTTCAAAGCTATGCTTTATTCCCGCACCTGAACGTTTACGATAATGTCGCTTTTGGCCTGCAGATGCGCAAGGTTCCCAGGGAAGACATCGACCGGCGGGTCAAAAAAATATTGGACATTGTCAGTCTCGGAGGCCTAGACAAGCGAATGCCCAAAGCTTTATCGGGAGGGCAGAGGCAGAGGGTAGCGATCGCCCGCGCGCTGGTGATCGAGCCCGACCTGCTACTGTTTGACGAGCCGCTCAGCAACCTCGACGCCAATCTCCGGATCAACATGAGGGTGGAAATCCGCCGCATTCAGCAGGAGCTCGGCATTACTACCGTCTATGTTTCGCATGATCAGGAGGAGTGCTTTTCGATTTCGGATCAGGTGGCCATTATGAACAAAGGGTTAATCGAACAGCTCGATACACCGGCCGCCATATTTAAATACCCTAAAACCGAATTTGTCGCCAAGTTCACCGGCTTTACCAACTTTATCGATTTCGAAGCGCGCAGAGACCGCGGCGGAGACATTGAGCTGAAGCACCGGGACGGGCATACATTCACGGTCGCTCCGAATCCGAAGTATGCGCAGCATGCCGGCCGGAAAGGCGCCATACGTCCTGACGATATCGTCCTTCACGGCGTTGGCGAGGCTTACTCCTCCGGCGGGAACAGCCTGACGGGAACCGTCAAGGTGAGCACATTCCTGGGACGAAGCTACCAATATATCGTTGAAACGGAGCTCGGGAATTTTACGGTCAACAAAGAAATGGATTTACCTTATGTCAACGGGCGGCAGGTTCATCTGCATTTCCCTAAGGACAAGCTGGTATTGGTTAAATAATGAACTTGGAGGTGCCCGGCATGCGAGCGGATCTGCTGATCCAAAACATTCATATCTACAACAGTTATTTTAAATCATTCATTCAGGGAAACGCGGCTGTCGCGGACGGCAGGTTTTTGTACATCGGCCCCCGCGGAGCGGAAGACCTTGAAAGCGATGAAGTGATGGACGGGAGCGGACGCTATCTGATTCCGGGACTGATTGACATTCATCTTCATATCGAAAGCACGATGGTGACGCCCCGGACGTTCTCTTACGGGCTCCTCCCGAACGGCGTCACGACCATTGTGCCCGAGCCCCATGAGATGGCCAATGTATTCGGGATGGACGGCGTGAAGCAGATGATCCGGGCGAGTGAAGGCTGTATGGTCGATATGTTCTATGCCGTCCCCAGCTCGGTTCCTGCAACTTCGCTGGAAACGTCGGGAGGCTCTCTGGACATTCCCGAATTGGACGAGCTGCTGCAATCGGAGAACATCATTTGCTTGGGCGAAATCATGAACTACGTCGATGTCGTGACCGCTCCCGACAGCAAGACGAATCGGATTCTGAAGCATGTCCGCAGCCATTATCCCGATTTGATCATTGAGGGGCACTGCCCGAGGCTGCTGGATCTGGATTTGCAGCGCGTCATTTATGCCGGAGTCGATTCGGACCATACGCATCAGACCGTGGAAGGGTTGAAAGCGCGTATCGGCGCAGGGATGTTTATCGAAATTCAGGAAAAATCGATGAGCGAAGAGGTGATGGACTTTTTGATTGCCAACGACGTCTCGGAGCATTTTTGCTTTGTAACCGACGACGTCATGGCCGATTCCCTTCAGCGGCGGGGCCATTTGAACCATCTGGTGCGCAAAGCGATCTGTATGGGCATGAGCCCCGAGCGGGCCATTTACGCGAGTACATTCACCCCGTCCAGGAGGATGCGGCTTCACGATCGGGGGGCGATCGCCCCAGGGAAGATCGCAGATTTCCTGGTCGTATCCGATATCCGGGAGTTCGCCATTGATCAGGTGTACAAGAACGGGCGGCTAGCGTTCGATGTTAACGATGATTACCGGCAGCAGGAGTTTCCGCCGGCATTCCCGGCCCATTATTACGAAAGCGTCAAACTTCCTCTGCTGACCGAAGCCGATTTCGCGATCCGCACGGAGGAGGCCGACGGCCGGTATGCCTGCCGGGTGATGATGGTCAATAAAGATTCGACGTTCACCCGGGAGCACCGCGGGGAGGTGGACATCCGGGGCGGGGAGCTCCTATGGCAGGAAAGCCCCTATGGCCTGATCGCTACCTTCGAGCGCTACGGCAAGACTGGCAATCGGGCGTACGGTTTGATCGGCGGAGATACGATCCAGCGCGGCGCGGTGGCGACGACTTACTCCCACGATAACCACAACCTGCTTGTCGTCGGTCATCATCCGCAGGACATGATGCTGGCGGCCAATGAGGTGATCCGTTGCCACGGAGGCTTCTGTGTAGTGGAGGACGGCCGTGTGCTGGCCCATCTCCGGCTGTCCGTCGGCGGCATCTTGACCGAGGCCCCGCTGGAGCAGGTGGCTAAGGAAGTGGAGCGGCTGTGCCAAGCGATGGAATCGCTCGGATACCGCCATTATAATCCGATTATGTCGATCAGCACGCACTCGCTGCCTGTCAGCCCGCATTTGAAAATAACCGACCGGGGTTTGATCGATGTAAACGCGGGAAAGATCGTATCATTGATAACAGGAAAATAAGGAATTGACAAAAAAACGGATCAATTTTATAATTTAAATTATTCCAATTGAATTAATATGATTTGACCGGTACGCCGGAAAATCCATTCTCGCTGCGAGAATGGATTTTTTTATTCTTATGAGAAGATAGGAGGATGTAAAATATGATTCGAATTGCAGGTCCTAGGTTTGGAGTATGGACACCGGTTTATGGAACATGGGGGGCTACGACGCATCCGGAGGACCCCTTTGACGCTTCCTGGGAAAGAGCTAAACGGCTGGTGCTGTCCGCCGAAAAGCTCGGCTACGATTCAACGCTTATAGCCCAGCATATCGTCAATCCGTACGGGCATGAATTTGATATTTTGGAGACCTGGACCGCAGCCGCCGGTCTGGCCTCATTAACCTCAAGCATTGAAATTATCGCCGCGATAAAGCCGACGCTCTTCCACCCGGTGGTGCTCGCCAAGCAAGCTCTCGGCATCGAGGAGATCAGCGGCGGACGGTTCTCGATCAATGTGGTCAATGCCTGGTACAAACCGGAGCTGCTCCAATCGGGCATTCCTTTTGCCGAACATGACGAGCGTTATATTTACGGAACCGAATGGCTCACGATTGTCCGTTCGCTGCTGTCCGGGGAGAAAACCAGCTTTGAAGGCAAGTACTTCCACGTGGATGGAATTGAATTGAACCCGAAACCGAAAACAAGGCAGCGTCCTGCCATTTATGTGGGTGGAGAGTCGGAGCCGGCGAGAGATTTGGCTGCGGGTCTGGGCGACGTCTGGTTTATTAACGGGCAGCCGCTTGAGAATGTCGAGAGGCTCATCCGTTCCGTTGCCGGGCGGAAACGGGAAGGCGTCCCCGTCCGCTTTGGGCTGTCCGCTTTTGTCATTGCGCGTGAGACGGAGGAGGAAGCGCAGGCCGAGCTGGCTAAAGCCTGGGAATATGCCAAGGCCGACCAGCCTCTGAATGAACAGCTTTTCGGACATGCAGACCAGAAAGCAGTCATGTTTCAAACGATTGCCAAGTATCCGGCTATAGGTACGAACGGGGGCACGGCAGCGGGGCTGGTCGGTTCATATGACCAGGTAGCCGAGCGGATCGCAGCGTTTCACGAGATTGGCGTCGAACTGTTTATGCTGCAGTTCCAACCGCTTGAATCCGAGCTGGAACGCTTTGCGAGGGAGGTTTTCCCGCGTGTTCGCAGCTTGAACCCGGTCGCGCTTTAATCTGAATGGGAATGTACAACAAATAAAAATCCTTGAAGCGGCCTTGGTCCTGAATTTTTTTGGACTAAGGCCGTTTCATTTTGCCCGTAATGTTATTGTCAAAGCCTTTTTGGCGGGGATTTTTTTGTAATAAAAATATATTGATATCAGTTCAAAAATGTAGTAAAACTACATTATACTGAAAGAGAGGACTGCAGGTATGGCTACTTTTCAGCATCGCGTCAAAGCCATTGAAAAGGAGATGACCAATTCCGAGAAAAAGATTTACAGCATTTTGTCCCAAACGGAGAAGCCTTTTCTGCTTTCCATGAATGAGCTGTCCAAATTGAGCGAAGTCAGCGAGCCCAGCGTAGTCCGGTTTTACCGAAGACTCGGGTATGCCAGTTATCAAGAGCTCAAGGTGGCGCTGGTTCAGGAAAATGCAAACGATAACGCGGCCGGCAGCATTTATGAAGAGATCGATTTATCGGATTCCGCCGATCAAATTTTTCATAAAATTATCGATCAAACCATGGTCGCTCTGCATACAACCAAGGAATTGATTAACTATGAAGCCGTTGAGCGTGCAGGCGCCATGATGGCCGCGGCCAAACGTCTTTTCTTTTTCGGACAAGGGGTTTCGGGGATTATGGCCAGCGATGCGGCTCACAAATTTCTCAGGCTTGGGGAGACGGTGATGCCGATTATCGACCTTCATATGGAAGCCATTGCGGCCTCCCATATGAACGAGGGCGATGTCATTGTCGCCATATCGCACTCCGGCGAAAGCGAAGGGCTGCTCAAGGTGCTCCAATTGGCTAAAGAAAAACAAGCCCGCATTATCGTCATTACGGGCTTCAGCAAGTCGTCGATCGCCCAGATCGCAGACGAGTTGCTGGTCACCAGTGCGAATGAGACCAACTACCGGCCGGACGCCATGGTAAGCCGAATCGTGCAAATGACGATTATCGATTGCCTTTACGTGATTACGGTGCTGCATAAAGGAAATCATGCGATTGAAGCCGTGAACCTTTCCCGCCTTGCGGTGGCCAAATTAAAAACATAATGGAGGGTGCAACATGAAGATACTTACTTTTGGAGACGCGATGATCAGCGGCAAGCAGTTTACGGAGGCCGCACGCTTATTGGGGGACCATGAAATCGTTACGACGGATTGGGAAACCGATTGGGGACGGCTGCAGAACAGACGGCTTGTCATCGAGCAGCAGGGGCCGGCGGTGGAGGAAGTTCCCGCGGTGTTTCGAGAGAACAAGGACGCCGATATGGTGCTCGGTTTGTTCGGACCCTTCTCTGCCGACGGGATGGATGCCTTTGATCATTTAAAGCTGATCGGCGTGGCAAGGGCGGGAACGGAGAACGTCGATGTGAAAGCGGCTACGCAGCGCGGGATTATCGTCGTCCATGTCATGGGCAGAAATGCACAGGCCGTTTCGGATTTTACCATAGGCTTGATGCTGAGCGAGTCGAGAAACATCGCCCGTGCGCATCTGTCGATCAAGAATGGGGAATGGCGGAAGGTGTTCAGCAACTCGGATTACATTCCGGAGCTGAAAGGCAAAAAAATCGGTATCGTCGGCTTCGGTTATATCGGACGCCTGGTGGCAAAGAAGCTGGCCGGATTCGATGTTCAAATCCTGGTGTATGATCCATACGTCAAAGCGGAATCCGTCGATATGCCGGGCGTGACTTTGGTCGGGAAGGAAACGCTGTTTGCCGAATCCGATTTTATCTCCATCCACGCGAGATTGACCGAGGAAAACCATCATTTCGTCAGCCATGCGGAGCTGTCCATGATGAAGCCTACGGCCTATTTGATCAATTGCGCCCGATCCGGGCTGATCGATACGGAGGCGTTGGTTCAAGCGCTGTCCGAGAAGAAGATTGCCGGCGCCGGACTCGATGTGTTCGATATCGAACCGATTCCTGCGGATCATCCGCTGCTTGCGCTCGATAACGTAACGCTGACCACGCATATTGCCGGAACGACTTCGGACGCTTTGACTCAATCGCCTTATTTGCTGGCAGAAGAAGTGAAAAAGGTGCTTGACGGGGAGAAAGCCAACTGGATCAAAAACCCCGAGGTTCTGGAGCATCCCAAAGTGAAGGAATGGCTTACCCTACTGAAATCATAAACGTATGGTGATCATGAAACCGGGAGCAGACGAGGTCATGACCCTTTTTGTCCGCTCTCCGGTGTATGCAGATGATTATCATCATCGGTTCACCTTGCAGCCATCGCTTCCGGCAATACCTGCACGTTGAACTATAGCATAAGCGGAGGAGACCCGTATGACCCATCACATGACCGACGGTCCATTGGTGCTCGTCTTGGATATCGGAACAACCGGCGGGCGCGTCATTCTTATAGACCAGGCCGGGGAAATCCTTGGTATGGCCTATCGTGAATATCAGAGTGTGTTTCATGCTCCGACCGTGATTGACCATGATCCTGCGACCTGGCTGCTGGCGATCGAGCAGGGGATTGCCGAATTGCGGCAAACGGCCGCGCAGCTATGGAACAAGGTTCGGGCAATCTCCATTGCCACGCAGCGGGCGACGATCGTTCCGGTTGACGAGAACGGCATCCCTTTGGCTCATGCGATTCTGTGGCAGGATAAGCGTCCGATCGAGGAAAGCAAACAAATTGAAGAACGCTTGGGACAAAAGATGATTTATGAGCGGACGGGACTCAAGATCGATCCGTACTTTTCACTGCCCAAAATCATGTGGTTCCGGAATCATAAACCGGAGATATACGCCCGGACGGCCTGCTTCCTAACGGTCCACGATTATCTTGTCCACGCCTTGACCGGCGAATTTAAGACCGATTGGACCCAGGCGTCCCGCACGATGCTGTTCAATATTCACGAGTTCGCCTGGGATCGGACCATTGCCGAGGCGATGAATGTGGATCTTCACAAGATGCCGGAAGCTTATCCGACGGGTACCATTGCCGGCAATGTAACGAACGCGGCGGCGGACCGGTTCGGCCTGCAGGCGGGAACGCCGGTTGTAATGGCAGGCGGGGATCAGCAGTGCGCGGCGGTCGGGCTTGGCGCGATCCGTCCCGGCATCGTGAAAGTAACGACAGGCACCGGATCTTTTGTCGTCGCCCCGACAGCCCGGCCGATTCGCAGCGCCGATCAGAAGGTCGTGTGCAGCGCATCCGCGGTTTTGGGCCAGTGGGTCATTGAAGCGGGCATCTTTACGACCGGCTCCACCTATCGCTGGCTGAGGGATTTCCTTGGGACGGACGGATCTTACGATGCCCTGAATCAGCAGGCGGAGATGTCCGCCCCCGGGGCGAACGGTCTGTTTCATATTCCGCATTATGCAGGCAGCGCCGCACCATATTGGAATGCCAACGCCTCGGGAATTTTGTTCAATTTGTCGCTGGGGACTAAGAAGAGCGATGTCGTTCGCGCCTATCTGGAGGGCATCTGCTTTGAAATTCAAAAAAATCTGAATGTGATCGATTCCCTGCTTTCGCAGGATCAGAAGGCGGACCATATCCGGCTCACGGCGGTTCATGTCAGCGGGGGGTTGGCCCGGTTGGACTTATTCAATCAAATTCAGGCGGATATTTACGGTCTGGTCGTCATTCCCGACCAAACGGAGCAGGCGACCTCCCTCGGAGCTGCCATGATCGCCTTCACCGCATTGGGCCTGTTTCCCGACTTGAACGAGGCGCATAAAAAGATGGGCAGGCTCGATCTGCAAAGGATGAAAACGGCGAACCGCGAGATGAAAGACATCTACCGGGAAATGGCCGAGCTTCATCATGCCATCTACGAGACTTTGAATAAAGAGCGAATTTATGAACGGGCAAGACGCGTGACGGAAAAGCTGAATGCTTTGCATAAACGGGAATAAACGAAAAAAGCCCCGAACGCCCCCGGGGCTTTTCCGCTTTGCGAAAAAGTGTGTTATAATAGGGGCTAATTATGACGTGAGGGGACTGCTATGGACTTTATAAGCACACGAGGCAAAGTGGAAAAAACGGGTTTTATCCGAACCTTTTTGATGGGGCTTGGAGATGACGGGGGGCTCATGCTTCCGACGGATATTCCGGCCGTTCCGCAAGAAGTGTTCAAACAATGGGAGCAATTAAGCTATCGGGACCTGATGCTCGAAATTTTCTCCTATTTCACCAACGGTGAGATTCCGCGGGAAGAGCTGAAGCAATTAATTGACGAAAGCTACTCGGGCTTCCGCAGCCCTGAAGTGACGCCGGTGAAACAAATTCACGATTCGCTGTATGTGCTTGAGCTGTTTCACGGACCGACGTTCGCATTCAAGGATATCGCCCTGCAATTTATGGGCAACCTGTATTCGTACGTCTCCCGCAAGGAGAACGAAATCATTAACATTCTGGGGGCAACATCCGGGGATACGGGGGCTGCCGCCATTCAAGGGGTCAGGGGGAAAGAAGGCATCCGCATCTGCATTCTGCATCCGCATCAAAAGGTAAGCAAGGTGCAGGAGCTGCAAATGACCACGGTCGACGACGAGAACGTCCTGAACTTATCGGTTCATGGCAATTTCGACGATTGTCAGCGGATCATTAAAGAGCTGTTCGCCGATGTGGAGTATAAAAACAAATATCATCTGCGGGCGATCAATTCGATTAATTTCGTTCGCATATTGGCGCAGACGGTATATTATTTTTACGCCTATTTCCAAATTTCCAGGAGGACCCAAGCGGAGAAAATCAGCTTTAGCGTTCCTACCGGTAATTTCGGCAATATTTTCTCGGCCTATCTGGCGAAGCGGATGGGACTTCCGATTCACCGCCTCGTGCTGGCTACCAACGAGAACAATATTTTGGAGCGTTTTGTAAAAGAGGGCGTGTATCGTCCGGGAGATTTCCGGGTTACTCACAGCCCGTCTATGGATATTCAGATTGCAAGCAATTTCGAGCGATATTTGTATTACCTGCTGGATCAAAATCAGGAGAAGGTTACGTCTCTCATGCAGCAGTTCCAGTCGGAAGGCCAAATCGTCATCGACCCGCAGCTGCTGAAGAAAGTACAGTCGGACTTCTCGGCTCACGGGGTGAAGAACGAGGAATGCCTGCAAATCATCAGCAAATATTCCGGGGAATACGACTATTTGGCCGATCCGCATACGGCCTGCGGCATCGCGGCTTACGAGGCCTGCTGCGACAAGGATGAGGTGTGCGTAACGCTGGCTACCGCTCACCCGGCCAAGTTTAACGAATCCATTCAGCTTTGCGATATCTCCCAGAAGTTCCCTGCCGAAATTCAAGCGCTTTTCGACAAGCCCCAGCATATGACTGTGGTTGAAAACTCGAAGCAGGAAGTAGCCGAACAACTGAAACGTTTCTTTTAATATCTGATCAAGCCACCGTCCGGGAAGTTCCGGGCGGTTTTATTTTGTTTTGAGTCACGAGTCGGGATAAATCATCGGCCGATCAAAAAAATAGTTGTAAAAAATTCTGCAACTGGTTATTATGGCATTAAGAGCAGTATACACTACTGTAGTAGTAACTATTGTTGGAATTAGAAATGAGGGAGAGGGATGGAGGATCTGCTGCAAAAGATTCAATCGACGGGATTGACCCAGTACGAGGCCAAGGTGTACCTGACGCTGGTTTCCCGCGGACCTTCGAATGCCTATCAGGTAAGCAAAGCCTCGGGTGTGCCGCGGGCACGCGTGTATGAAGTATTGGACGGCTTGGTGCAGCATGGACTGGTGATGAAGGAAGACGTGGACGGAGGAGCCCATTATTCCTCCTTGCCGGTCGAGGTTTTCCTGGAGTCGATGAAAACGAAATGGGAAGCGACCTACAGCCGTTTGGAAACCGAATTGAAGCTTCTTGAAAAACAAAGCCCCGAACCGGAAGTCTATGTGACGACGATTAAAGGAGAGGACAACATCTTATCCTTTTGCCGCGTTCTTATCCGGCGTGCGGAGAAGCGAATTCTGCTGTCTTTGTGGGAGCCCATGTATCGGAGGCTTAAGGAGGATCTGGAGGCCAAGCGGGATCAATGTCTGCTGAGCGGGCTTCTGTTCCAGGTAAAGGACCCGTTGCCGGGCCTGGAGGTTCACCGTAAAACCCATTACGTGGAGCATGTGGACCATCCGTGGTTTATTCTGTCCATAGATGGCAAGGAGCTGTTCTATGGCCATTCTCCTGAACAGAGCGGCGGCGCCTTCTATACCGACGACCCGGTTCATATTTACCTGCTGGAGGATTATATTTGGCACGATGTGCTGGTCAACCGGTTGGTCACGGAAGATAAGCGGGAAGAAATGGATCAATGGATCACTCCGGCAAGGAAGCGCTTTTTCGGGGAACAATGAATCGGCGCCCTGACCTGATCACATGTGCTCTTGAAGCAAATCAAATGAGAGAGGATAGATGACCATGAGAACCGTTCATGTCGATCAAATTCGTGATTCTATCGCCGTTTTGTGCTGGGAAGCCTGTTATTATCTGCCTGATGATATCCTTGCAGGCTTTCATAGGGCCAGTGAAAGCGAGAAATCGCCCCTGGGCAAAAGTATTTTGGATCAGTTGATTGAAAACGCTCAATTGGCTGCTGAAGAAAATCGGCCTTATTGTCATGATACGGGACTTACGGTGGTTTTTGCCGAAGTGGGCCAGGATGTTCATATTCAAGGCGGCAGCTTCACCGACGCGATTCATGAGGGCATTCGCAAAGGATACAAAGAAGGGTATCTGCGTAATTCCATTGTAGGCGATCCGCTGCTGCGCAATAATACGAACGATAACACACCCGGCGTGATTCATACCAAGATTGTGCCCGGGGATAAAATCCAATTCACCGTTCTTCCGAAAGGAGGCGGAAGCGAGAACATGAGCGCCATGAAGTTTTTGCTTCCCGGAGACGGCGTCGCCGGCGTGAAGAAGTTCGTCCTGGATACGATCCAGGCCGCGGGAGGAAGGGCATGCCCGCCATTGGTCGTAGGTGTAGGTATTGGCGGAAGCTTCGATAAGGTCACTGAAATCGCGAAGGAAGCCGTTTTGCGGGAAGTGGGGGTTTATCATCATGAGCCCCATATCGCTCAGCTGGAGAAAGAGCTGCTGGAGGATATCAACAAGACGGGCATCGGACCTCAAGGACTGGGAGGCACGAGTACGGCTCTATGGGTTGCCGTGGAAACCTACGGCTGTCATATTACCGCTCTTCCGGTGGCCGTGAATCTTCAATGTCATGCTGCGCGCAAAAAAACGTGTATCATCTAAACTAGATCGGGAAGGTGATTGGTTATGGCAAAAGTTCGTCTGGAAACTCCTCTGACCCGAGAGGCGGTAATCCAGCTTAAAGCGGGCGACGAAGTGCTCCTCAATGGAACGATTTATGTGGCCCGGGATGCGGCACATAAGAGGCTGTTGGAATTGCTGGCTCAACACCGCGATTTTCCGGTCGATTTAAAAAATGAAATTGTATTTTATGCCGGCCCCACCCCTCCGAAGCCGGGACAAATTATAGGATCGATTGCGCCGACGACAGCGTCGCGTATGGATCCTTATACACCCGCAATGTATAAGTACGGAGTCAAAGGCACCATCGGGAAAGGGCCGCGGAGCAAGGAAGTCAAGGAGGCCTGCATAAAGGAACAAGCCGTATGCTTCTCGGCGATCGGCGGTTTATCCGCGCTGTTGGCGCAGAGAGTCAAATCGGCTGAAATTATCGCTTACGAAGATCTGGGGCCGGAAGCCATCCGTAAGCTGACGGTAGAGGATTTTCCGGTACTGGTGGTGTACGATGCACATGGAGGAGACCTGTACGAGCAGGAGATAGCCAAATATAGAACGCTCGATTCTTGATGGACAAACAAGCTGATGCCTGTACAAACAGACAATCAGCTTGTTTGATTTATGCATTAAGAGGCCGCGACTGGGGCTTCTTCCTTACGCTGAACACAAATAAAGTCGCTACAATGCACAGGAGTCCGGCAAAGATAAAGGAAAGCGTATAGCTATGGTATTGCTCGTAAATGTATCCTCCTAAGTAAGCGGCTGCGCCGGAACCTAACTGATGTGCGGCGAACAGCCAGCCATAGATGACAATGCCGCGCTCTTTGCCGAAATGATCCGCAGCCAAGCGGACGGTAGGAGGAACGGTGGCGATCCAATCCAGACCGTAAAATACAGCGAAAACCATAAAAAGAACATACGATTTCAGGTCAAAAAGATAGGGCAGCAAAAGCAGGGACAAGCCTCTCAATCCATAAAACCAAAACAGAAGCCAGCGGTTGTCAAACCGGTCGGACAGCCATCCGGAAAAGATCGTTCCGATAATATTAAAAATACCCATGAAAGCAAATAGACCGGCAGCCTGAACCTCCGGAATACCGTGATGGGAGGATGCGGGTATGAAATGAGTGCCGATGAGACCTGTCGATGATGCGCCGCAAATAAAAAAGCTTGCTGCCAGCAGCCAAAAGGGCACGGAGCGAACCCCGGCCCATAAACCTTCAAAAGCCGCAGAAACGGGGTCTTTCTTCCTTGTATCCGATGGCATTGGCGGTTTGTCATCCGCTGCTCCATAGGGCAGAAGCCCTTTATCCGAAGGACGCTCCCTCATCCAAAATGCGATAAGCGGAATCATCAAAACCCCTAAACCAAGAAATAGGGATAAAGCGATACGCCAGGAATAGGCTTGAATCAGATAGGAGAGCAGAGGAAGAAACACCATTTGCCCCGCGGCCGTACTTGCCATCAGCAGCCCCAGCACCATCCCCCGCTTTTGCTCGAACCAGCGGTTGGCCACGGTTGCCGAAAGGACGGTGAGAAATACACCGGAGCCCAGGCTTATAATGATCCCCCATATCAGGTGAAGCTGCCAGATGTGCGTCATGACAAGGCTTGCAGCAATACTGGAAACCAAAAGGATCATGCCGTACACCATCATCTTGCGGACGCCGAACCGTTCCATTCCTGCCGCAATAAAGGGACCGGAGAATCCGTATAACGTCAAATTGACCGCAAAAGCGAGAGAAATGGCTGAACGGCTCCATTCGAATTCTTGTTCCAACGGAATGATTAGCACCCCTGTAGTGGAACGGATTCCTGCCACAATCAGTATGGTAATAAAGGTGATCGATACGATAATCCATCCATAATGCATAGAAAACCCTCCCCGAAGCATTGGTTTTAGTTCGACTTCCGAATGGCGAATGGTTCGATAGGCTTGGAGAGCGGTTTTATCGATTCGTGAAAAACCCGTCGTCCGTTGGCTGGTTCGCAGCTCTTTTCCATGATTGTACAATATTTGGATAAAATAAAATATAGTAATTACTCCGTATTTTTATAAAACCGTTCTTTAATGCGAGCGCCCCGCCGTTCGGATACACGCAGTATCCAAACGGCGGGGCGGACCGGATGAGGCTGATACGGGAATGGTTAAACCGGCAGTCTCCAACGATTATATAAAATAAGGCAGAACCAATCCTCCGTAAGCGAAGGCGCCGATAATGACTAGGGCGGGATGAATTTTGCGCCGTTCCATCGCCCAATAAGCAATGGCGGCAATCGCAAGGGATTGCCACAGGCCGAGCGATTGCCAACTGGTGGATGCCATTTGCCAGGTGAGGATGACCATCATGACGGCAATCACAGGTTGGACAAGCAGCGTCATTCCTTTGACGACCGGCGATTGGCGATGCTTGTTCAGTATTCTCAGCATCAGAATGAGCGCGGCCGCTGTGGGAACCACGGTTGCGGCCAAAGCAATCGTCATGCCGAGCCACCCGACGGTGTCATAGCCGACAAATGCGGCGATTTTCGTGGCGATCGGACCGGGCAAAGCGTTGCCTAGAGCCAAAATATTGGAAAACTGCGCATCCGTCGCCCACTGATGGCGAACGACGATTTCCTGATACATCAGCGGAATGGAAGCGGGGCCGCCGCCGTATCCGAGTACGTTGGCTAGGAAAAAGCCGATGAAGAGATTTATCCACTCCATGTCGTGTAGTCCTCTTTTCTGGTTTTCTTCTTGTTAAACCATGCCGTCGTTTTGAAATGAAAAGCGCCATACCCCAGAAAGGCAATGACAACGAAAGCCGGATGAATATCGATGATTTGCAAAAGTGCAAAACAGACGAGAAATAAAGCGAAGCCGACAGGCTTGCCGAGACCTTTGACGGCGCGTTCGGCAAATTCGTAAGCCATGACCCCCAGCATAACCGCGATCACCGGCGTCACGGCTGCAATCATTCCCTGCACGATCGGGGAGGCGCTCAGCAGTTGGGCGGCCGAAAGCAAAGCGATCATGGCCACAGCGGAAGGCATGATGTGAGCCAGGACGGAGATGATCGCACCGGAAACGCCTTTTTGCCGGTAGCCAAGATAGGCGGCGATTTTGGTTGCGATCGGCCCCGGCAGCGCATTGGCCAAAGCGAGAATCTCGCCAAACTCGTCATCCTCCATCCAGCGGTAACGGGTTACCGCTTCGTAGCGGATTAACGGAATCACCGAAGGTCCTCCGCCAAAGCCCAGAATCCCTGTCCTGCCCATAGCCCATACCAGATCCATATAAGGACGTACTCCATTTGATTTGGTCATCTTCTTATAACCTCATTCCCATGCGGCTTTTGTACCGCGTAATCAGAACCTGGCAGTCGACGCTCATGATGCCGGGCAGCTTATAGAGCTTTTCCTTCAAAAACGTCTCCATCTCCAGGTTGTTCGTAAACAAACCGTGCATGTGAAGCTTGCTCGGTCCGGTCATGTGATAAAGGCTTGTGACGACCGGCTCCGACGCCAACTGCTCGGCAACATCTTGCAGATGCTTCGGTTCGACCTCCACGTTGAAAAAAGCGGATACGTGGATGCCGATTTTCTCGGGATTAATGACGGCCGTAAACCGTTCGATGACGCCGGACTCCATCAGGGCATTAATGCGGGCTTGAACAGCTACACGGGACAATCCGATTTCTTTGGCCAAATCGGTGTAAGAAATTCTTCCGTTTTGATGGAGAGCGGCAATGATTTTACGGTCGATTTCATCGATGGGAACCGGAGGAATTTCACCGGAGGTTCTGGAATGCACAGAGACCGACTCCTTGTTATAAGAATTATAAATTACGAAAAGAAAGTTATTATTTCGATTTCATTACCATATGGATAAATATATATTCAATCAACTTCATTTTCAATACAATTTCAGAAAAATGATGACATTTTTTAATTTTTTAGTTGCTATGCGCGATAGAACGTGTTATTTTTTAAAATATTAAATGTCAGGTTATATGCCATGTAGGAGGGGCTGCAGATGAGGAAAGCGGTTGTGGGAACAAAAACGATGGTGGTGAGTCCGCATTATTTGGCTTCGGCGGCCGGAGCCCGTATCTTGGAACAGGGCGGGAATGCATTTGATGCGGCTGTGGCGGTCAGCGCCTGCCTGGCTGTGGTCTATCCTCATATGACCGGTCTTGGCGGAGATTCCTTTTGGCTGACTTATCATCACAGTGACGGGCAGGTGCGGGGCTACAACGCCAGCGGTCGGTCCGGGTATCGGGCGAATCGGGAGGTTTATGCGGGCCGGATCGAGATTCCAACCCGCGGTGTGCTCAGCGTTGTAACCGTTCCGGGGATGGTGGACGGCTGGGATGCGATGCTTCGTGAATACGGACGGTTGACCTTGGGGCAAGTGCTTGCGCCGGCCATCGAGTATGCTTCCAAAGGATTTGCGATGTCCCGAAATCAATACGAGTACACGGTTATGAACGAGGCGATGCTGAGGGGGACGGCACCGACATCGGCCATTTACCTGCCGGAAGGGCGGATTGTGAAGCCCGGCCGGCGTTTCGTGCAAGCTGAACTGGCGCAAACGCTGCGCGAATTGGCGCAGCATGGAAGGGACTTTTTCTATAAGGGTGCCATAGCGGAGGAGATGACCTCCTATTTGCAGGAACAGGGGGGACTGCTGGTCATGGACGACTTTGCCGATCATGAGGGGAACTGGGTCACTCCATTGCAGGGGTCGTACCGTGGGTACTCCGTTTATCAAATGCCGCCGAATTCCCAAGGCTTTGTGGGCTTGATGGCGCTTCACATCCTGGAGAACTTCGACCTCGGCAGCATGGAGCACGGGTCTTTTGAATATTATCATTCGATGATCGAAGCCTTGAAACTCGGGTTTCGCGATCGCAACGAATATTTGACGGACCCCGATTTTGCCGATATTCCGCTTCATCGTCTGCTGAGCCAAGAGTATGCCCGCGAGCTTGCGGCCTCCATCCGGATGGATCGCGCCCTGAGCCTGGAGGCTGAACAAATGGGCAGCGATACGGCCTATGCCGCCGTGGTCGATCAGGAGGGCAATGCCGTTTCGTTCATACAGAGCCTGTACTTTGAATTCGGCTCGGGGGTTACGGCCGGGAATACCGGCATTACGCTGCAGAACCGTGGATCGTTCTTCTCGCTGAACCCGGCGCATGCCAACTGCCTGCAGCCGCGCAAAAGAACCTTCCATACGTTGATGCCGGCGATGGCCTGCCGTGAGGGCAAGCCGGTTATTCTTTACGGCACGCAGGGAGGGGAGGGACAACCGCAAACCCAAACGGCGATCTTGACCCGAATGGTCGATTTTGGAATGGATCCCCAGCAGGCTGTTGATGAGCCGCGATGGGTATGGGGTAGGACGTGGGGGGCGTCGACGCAGGATCTGAGGGTTGAAGGCCGCATCTCCCCGGAAGTGACAGAAGCTTTAGCCAAGGCCGGTCACACCGTACGCAAGGTAAAGGACTTTGACGGCATCATGGGCCATGCTCATGTGATCATGGTGGATGAGGAAGGGTTCATCAGCGGCGGTTCGGACGCTCGTAGCGACGGCGCGGCCATCGGCTGGTAACCCTATGGCGCGGTTTGCGTGAATCTGAAGCCCGCCCGTTTCTCTTTAGAGAAAAAAACGGGCGGGCTTTTTGCCATTAAAATTCGTTTGCCGGTGCGCGGGGCGCAAAATCCTCCAGCACCTTATCGATCAGAAAAGCGAGACGGAAGCGCAGGGAGTCGTTCGGATCGCGGAGACTGCGGCGCGTCAACTGTTCATACTTATGAAGGCGGTAAGCGACCGTGTTGCGATGAATAAACAGCCGTTTGGCGGTTTCTGCGATTTGGCCGTGCGTCTCCAAAAATACGCGCGCCGTATTCATTAATTCCTCGCGTTCGCGGAAATCGATCTCCAGCAGGGCATGAAAGGATTCCTTGTAGAAATCGCCCAGCGCTTCCTGGGGAATCATTTTGAGCAGCTCCACGACTTCTTTGGCCCTGTACGATTGAACAAACCGGAACTGCCTGGATTGATAGCCCAAATGGAGCGCATTCAGCGCTTCCTTGTAAGTGGATGGAATGAGCGTCAGATGTTCTACAGGATTGCCGATGCCAAAGGAAAGCGAAATGTGTTCGGTCTGGAACAGCTTTTCCTGAAAATCCGCGAGCCGGTCCAACAGTTGAAATTCGTGCTGCTGCAGACTTCGTTCCCACTTCAACAGAGTCACGAACAGATCCTTCTTGTTAAAAAGAATATAGGGCTGCTGCCGTTCGGCAAGCATGGTTTTCAGGTGTTCATAGATGCGGTCCCGCTTGCTGTACAAATTGTCTTCCGCTGAATCGAGCGATTCGTCGACTTTCCCTACGACACACAAACAAGGGTACGGCTCCTGCAGTCCGTAACGCTTTCCCTGGTGAAGCATTTCCGCAACCGAGCGAAACCTCCCCTCTACCAAATCCTCAAAAAACTCGTTTTTAAAACGGCGCGACCTTTCTTTGACCGCCTGCCGCTTCATAAGCTCAAACCCGATCACATTCGCCGCTTGTTCAATGGCAAGCTTGGGCAGAGGAGAATCATCCATTTGTGCGTTCACCAGGACCAGAAAGCACCGCTGCTGCGTCAGTTCGATCGGATAAAATACAACCTCCGGCCCTTTGAGCCCTCCATAAACAAAGCATAAAGAGACAATGCGGCTTTGGCCGTCCTCCCGCCTGGCAAGCAGCTCCCGCGTTTGACTCAGCAGCCGGCTGCCGAAAGGTTCGGTCACCGGTCCGGAGCCTGCCTCGAATTGCAGCCTGTGGTTGATCAGCAGGACGTTTCCGCCGACAAGCGGAGACAATGCGTTGATAACGGACGGGATGCCTTGACCCTGCATGACCATGCGGGAAAACTCCCGGTGCATTTGCAAAGCATAGCGAAGCTCCTCATTGCGCTTTTCCATTATGTAGCTGAGCGATTCCTGCAGCAGCTCTCCAAGCGGCGGATGAAGAGGAAGCTCAATGATGGGAAAATGAATCTCGTCGGCAAGCTCCAGGACGCTTTTGGGGATCTGGTCAAGGAACCGCTTGGTCTTGATCCCCAAACCGGCGCACTGGCTTGCCGCCATATGACGAACAAGACGAAGCAGCTCCTCGGGGCGGTCGCGAATCGCATATGCTGTAGTCAACAGCAGTTCATCGGGCTTCAAATAATCCATGATATCCGGGGCATCCATCATATTGATGGACTTGACCTGCCTCTGCAATCCTTCGTGACCGGCCAATACCCGGATGTTCTGATACAAGGGCAGTTGAAATAAATCCGCTAGTTTCAATGGAAACACCTCTTTAATTGTCATGAAACATAACATTAAAATGTGTTATCTTATGAAAAATGTACATTAAATCCTCATTTTGTGCAAGATGAACAAAAGTAAATGTGTAAATTGTTCACATTTAATATTGAAAATCACAAAATGAGTGGTATTATGTAGTTAACAGTTTCGTTATATGTTATGAATTATAACATCAAAGAGGTGAGGGGCTTGCAATTAGCTGTTCAAAATGTGGAGAAAGGCTATGAAGGCAGACGCGTGTTGAAAAATGTCACCTTTGACGTTGACTCTCATGAGTTTATTTGTATCCTCGGCCACAGCGGCTGCGGCAAATCCACTCTGCTGAATCTGATCGCCGGCTTCTTGCAGCCCGACAGCGGATCGGTCACGGTAAACGGGGTGCCGGTGAAAGGGCCTTCCAAATCAAGGGGAGTTGTGTTTCAGGATCACGCTTTATTTCCTTGGTACAAGGTGATCGATAACATCGCTTTCGGTCCTGAGGTGCAGGGCAAAAGCAAAGCGGAAGCCATGGAAATCGCGCATAAATACTTAAAGCTGGTGGGGCTTGAGGATTATGCCGAGCATCTTCCGGACCAGTTGTCCGGCGGGATGAAGCAGCGGGTCGGGATTGCGAGGGCGCTTGCGAGCGGCCCCGACATTTTGCTGATGGATGAGCCGTTCGGGGCGCTGGACGTCCTTACGCGGGAAATGATGCAAAAGGAGCTGCTTCGCATTTGGCTCGAACTGCGCCCATCGGTGTTGTTTATCACGCACAGCCTTAGTGAAGCCGTTTATTTAGCGGACCGCATCATGGTCATGAAGGACGGAGATGTAGCCGGAGAATTCCGGGTAACGATGGACCGCCCGCGATCCAACCAGCATCCGGAGTTTATCGGGCTGATGCGCGAGATCCAAAAATTATTGACAGATGAGTGAGGAGCGTAAGTCATGAGTAAAATGCCGGATTCTCTCGTTGCCTCCAAAGCGTTGGTTTCGGCCAAGGGCGGCAGGATGCTGCGGAAAAAGAAAACTTGGGTCGATAACGGACTGCTGCCGGTCGTCGTCTTCTTTCTGCTGTGGGAAGCCGTCAGCACACTGAATGGAAGATTCGCTTTTTTCAATCCGATCTTCCTTCCGGCGCCTTCGGCTATCGTACGGGAAGCGTGGTACTTGGCCAAGACGGGGCTGATCGCCAGCAGTATTGCGGCGAGCACCGCACGCATTCTGGTCGGCTTTGCCATCGGAATGGTTTGTGCCATAGCGGTCGGGGTGTTAATGAACAAATACAGCAGAGTGGATTATTGGCTCAGTCCGATTTTGAATTTGCTCGGCCCGATTCCCGCTTTGGCGCTGCTTCCGATTTTCATCATCTGGTTCGGTATCGGAGAATTTCCCAAAATTCTTTTGATTGCATGGACTACGTTCATTCCGGTATTGACCAATACGCTGGACGGACTGCGGTCGGTCAATCCCACGCTGATCCGGTCGGCGCTGAGTCTGGGTGCCAGTGAGCGGCATATCTTTTTCAAAGTCATCTTTCCTTCCGCCGTTCCGAGTATCTTTGTCGGTGCGCAGGTCAGCCTGGGGCTTGGTTTTTCAGCTCTGATCGTATCGGAGATGATGGGTGCCAAATCCGGATTGGGCTACATTATCGTTGACGCTCGCAACTACTTCAAGATGTCCAATATGTTTGTTGCGATTGTTTTAATAGGCTTGGAGTTCAGTTTCTTCTCGTATCTCTTAAAGCGCTTGGAGAGAAGAATGGTGACATGGCGTAAAAACGGCATGCGCAGCGCTGTAGAGAAATAAAAACCACACGACATTCGGAGGGGTAACCATGAAAAAACGTTTGAAGTTTTTGGGAAGCACAATGGTCGTATTGGCCATGGCATTGAATCTGGCGGCATGCGGTTCGGGCGGGTCACCTGGAAATGCGGCGGAACCGGACGGAAGCAGCACGCCGAACGCATCTGATGTGAAAAACGACGGCATTGAATTGAAACAGTTCACCCTCGTAGGTGTGCGCGATGCGCAAATCTCTTCGCAGCAAATCATTGCCGACAAGAAGGGTTATTTTAAGGAAGAAGGCCTGGAGGTTACGAGTCAGTTGATTGAAAGCGGTCCGGACATCGGCCCGATGGTCGCCGGAGGAAGCGCGCCGATCAGCATCCAGACCAACTTTATGGATATCATTTTGAAATCCAATAATGTCGGCGTGAAAATCGTTGCCCCGCTGGCGCAAATTGCCGGTACGCAGGCCGTGGTGGGAGGTAAACATTTAGAGCTCAAAAGCGCGAAGGATCTGGAAGGAAAAACGATCGGCGTACCAAACGGTGCGGACGTCGTCATCGCGATCGACAACATGGCCAAAGAGCTTGGCGTCGATGCGAAGAAGATCAAGTACGTGAATCTGGCCCCCAGCGATGCCGTTACCGCACTGGAGAAAGGCGATATCGATGCGATGGCTGCATGGGAGCCGTTCATTACGAAGGCGATCCAGGGCGGAGGCAAATTTTTGTTCAGCGGGACGAAGAGTGAGCTGCCGGACAAACAAGGCGATGTCAATTGGATGAGCGTGCATACGACGATTCAGGTCACGGACGACTTTTTGAAGAAAAATCCGAATACGATCAAAGCGGTGCTGCGTGCTTTGAACAAGGCGACCGATTTCATTAACAATAACCGTGAGGAAGCGATCAAAATTCTTTCGCCGGAGCTCCGCTTAACGGAAGCCGAACTGACCGAAATTATGAACCGCAATGTGTACAGCATGGAAGTGAATGATAACTACTTGAATGATAGCAACGGAGAAGCAGTTGGCAGCTACTTGAAAAGCGTAGGGAATATCAGGGAGCTGCAGGATCCGAAAAGCTATCACGATTTGAGCCTGCTCAAAGAAGTAGCGCCCGAATTGGTGAAAGCGGAATTGAAGTAAGAAATCATGTCAGTCCTGAAGATCGCTTCCGATCTTAAGGACTGATTTTGTAAACGGACTAGGAGGAAACAGCATGGCGGCGGAATTCGATGTAGTGATCAAGGGCGGGCATATCGTCGGGTATGACCGGATTGAGCGAATGGATATCGGCATTGCTGGAGGGGTGATTACCTGCATTCAGGAGACGATTGCGGAGTCCGCCCGAATGGAGATTGACGCCAGAGGTCAAGTGGCCGTTCCGGGGATGATCGACGTCCATGTTCATTTGAATGAGCCGGGCCTGGGTAATTGGGAAGGCATTCCAAGCGGTTCGGCCGCACTGGCCGCAGGAGGGTGCACGACATACTTCGATATGCCGCTCAACTGCCTCCCGCCGACGACGACGGTGGCGGCCTTGAAGGAAAAGCTGGAGCTGGCCAAGCAGCGCTCCTGCATCGATTATGCGTTCTGGGGCGGGCTTGTTCCCGGTAATGTAGAGCAGCTTGCGCCTTTAGCGGAAGCGGGAGTGATCGGGTTTAAAGCCTTCCTGTCCGCAGCCGGCGGGAAGCAGGAGGGGGCTTTTCGCGAAGTCGACGACCGGACGCTTTATCAGGGGATGCGGGAGATTGCAAGATTGGGCAAAATTCTCGCCCTGCATGCCGAAAGCGAACCGATCATCAGCGCGCTGGCTGCCGAGAAGCAAAGCAAAGGACTGGTTTCAGCAAAGGATTATTTGTACTCCAGGCCGATTTATGCCGAGTTTGAAGCGGTCCGCAGAGCTTTGTATTATGCGGAGCTGACGGGCTGCGCGCTGCATTTTGTCCATATCAGCAGTCCTGCGGCGGTAATGGAGATCCGTACCGCCAAGCGGGCGGGCTTGAATGTAACGCTCGAAACCTGCCCGCATTACCTGATGCTCACAGGCGATGCCATGGAGGAGATCGGGGCGCTGGCCAAGTGCGCGCCTCCGCTGCGCACGGAAGAGGAACTGGAAGGCTTGTGGGAGGCGATAAGGCAAGGAGATATCGACATGATTAGCTCGGACCATTCTCCCTGCCCGCCGGAGCTGAAGGTGTCCGACAATTGGTTCGACATTTGGGGAGGCATTTCCGGGGCGCAAAGCTCTCTGGAGCTGTTCCTTGGCGAAGGCTACGTCCGGCGGGACATTCCGCTCCCTTTATTATGCCGCATGCTGTCCACCCATCCGGCCCGCCGCTTTGGGCTGCACAGTACAAAGGGGGAGATCAGGCCAGGGGCGGATGCGGATTTGGCGATCGTCGATTTTTCCGCGCCCTACGTTTTGCAGAAGGAGCATTTGTACGATCGGCATAAGCACAATCCTTATGTAGGCAAACAAATGGAATGCCGGGTAAAGTACACGCTCGTTCGGGGGCAGCTCGTTTATGATTGGCAATCCGGCATAACGAATCCCAAAGACGGACGATGGCTGCGCTCCTGAACCGTCAAGTAAAGCCGTTCAGGGATGAGCGGCTGCGATTCGGAGGCGTTCAGCACCGCTGAAAATGCATATTTTCTTTATCGTTATCGTTAAACAATCCGGGCAGATTTTTCGTGAAAGGGTGCTTCAAGATGGCAGATAAATACGTGACCGAACTTCAAGTGTCCGATAGCGACCGTTCACGATTTGCAGCGGATATTCAGCAGGCGATTGAATGGTTGGCGGACTATGGCAAGGATGCGTCGGGAGGAGTTACCCGTTTCCTGTACAGCGACGCCTGGAGCTTGGCCCAGCAAGCGCTGGCCCGGCGGATGGCAGAGGCGGGACTGCACGCCTATTACGACGATTGCGGCAATTTGTTCGGGCGGTTGGAGGGAAGCCGTCCGGATGAGCCGGTCCTGCTGACGGGTTCCCATCTCGACACCGTCAAGTGCGGCGGCAGGTACGACGGCGCTTACGGGATATTGGCCGGCATGATTGCGCTGACATATTTGCAGGAACGGTTTGGGGCTCCGCGGAGAACGCTGGAGGTTGTTTCATTGTGTGAAGAAGAGGGCAGCCGTTTTCCGCTGACGTATTGGGGATCGGGCAATATTACGGGAAAGTACGCTCTGGATGCGGTTCCGGCGATTCGGGATATCGACGGCATCAGCCTGCAGGAAGCGATGGAGGCCGCAGGCTTCGGGCTCGGCAGGTATCCGTCGCCGCGCCGCAGCGCTCTTGCCGGCTTCATAGAGCTGCATATCGAACAGGGATTAGTCCTCGAACGGGAACGGCTGTCTATCGGAATCGTGGACGGCATCGTCGGGCAAAAGCGGTTTATGGTGCGGGTCGACGGAACGGCCAACCATGCGGGAACCACACCGATGAAGCTGCGCCGGGATGCATTGGCCGGAGCGTGCGAAATGATAGCGTTTCTGGAAAAAACGGCTTTGTCGCAAAGGGAGCCTTTCGTGGCTACGACGGGTCAACTGCAGGTACAGCCTAATTTGGCCAATGTCATCCCCGGCCAGGTCGTTTTTACGGTGGATGTTCGCGATGCCGATTCGGAAGTGCTGGAGCAGTTTTGCAGCACATTCAAGAGCGTTTTTGCAGAGATCGCCGAGCGGAGGCAGCTGTCGGTCGATTTTCATGAATGGATGAGCATGCACCCGGTCCGGATGAATGTGGATATGAACCGCAGCTTGGCATCCATCTGTGAAGGGCGCGGCTTGGCCTACCGCTCTATGTTCAGCGGAGCGGGGCATGATGCGCAGATGTTTCAGGCAGTCTGCCCGACGACCATGCTGTTTGTTCCGAGCAAAGAAGGGATCAGCCACTCGCCGCTGGAGTACAGCGATCCCCGGGATTTGGCGGACGGCATCGTTACGTTGGTGGAATGGTTGTATTTGTACGGTTACAAGGAGGAATTGCGATGAGAAAATACAAAGATCTGGCACCGTCATTGCGCACCATCATGACCCCCGGCCCTGTGGAGGTGGATCCGCGCGTGCTGAGGGCGATGGCCACGCCGATTCTGGGGCAGTTCGATCCCGAATTTACCGATATCATGAATGAAACGATGGGCATGCTGCGTGAAGTGTTTCAAACCGGGAATGAGTATGCCTTTCCGATCGACGGTACTTCCCGCTCCGGTATCGAGGCCGTCATGGTCAGTCTTATTGAGCCGGGCGACAAGGTATTGGTTCCCATTTACGGGCGATTCGGACATCTTCTCGCGGAAATCGCCGAGCGGTGCGGAGCCGAGGTGATGACAATGGAACAAGAGTGGGGCAAAGTATTTGACCCCGGGCAGGTCATCGCCTTGATGAAGCGGGAACGTCCGGATGTGGTTGCTATGGTGCACGGAGAGACGTCTACAGGCCGGATGCAGCCTCTTCAGGAGATCGGCCGGGCGTGCCGGGAGCTGGATGCGCTGTTCATTGTGGATGCGGTGGCTACGATCGGAGGGACGGACGTACGGGTAGACGAATGGATGATTGATGCGGCGATAGGCGGTACGCAAAAATGCCTGTCGGTGCCGTCCGGCATGGTCCCGATCACCTACAACGAGAGAGCGGAAGCGAAAATCCGCAGACGCAAGCAAGTGGAGCGCGGCCTGCGCGATCCCCATGTCGACTTGAGCTGTTCGGGGAGAACGATCCGCAGCAATTATTTCGACTTGAGCCAGCTGCAGGACTATTGGGGACCGCGCCGTTTGAACCACCATACGGAGGCTACCTCCATGCTGTATGCGCTCAGGGAAGGCTTGCGCCTTGTGCTGGAGGAGGGATTGGAGCAGCGTTTTGCCCGGCATAAGCTCCAGGAAATGGCTCTGGTCGCCGGGCTGCAGGCCATGGGATTGTTGCTGTTCGGCGATCCGGACTGCAAGCTTCCGGTAGTGACCTGTGTTCAAGTCCCGGAGGGAATATCGGGGGATTCGGTGATGCATATGCTGCTCAGCGAGTTTAGTGTGGAGATTGCCAGCTCCTTCGGCCCGCTGAAGGGGAAAATTTGGAGAATCGGTACCATGGGATACAGCAGCAATCAAAGAAATGTGCTTCATGTACTGGGTGCGCTTGAAGCCGTGCTGATCCGGCACCGGGCCAAAATCGACGCCGGCCGGGCCGTGCAGGCTGCGTTAGATGTGTATATGGAAGCGAAAGGCACTGTGTATGAGGCGTCCGCCGGCGTCCGTTAGATTGAAAATCCATCTAACAGCGCGCCGGGAAAACGCCGCCTGTAAGGCTGATTTTCAGCGCAGTGGCCACTGGGAGAGGCACACCCCCACTGCCAGCGCCATTGCAAGCGATACGGAATATGGTTTAAGCTCCTCTATCGTTACGTCTGATCTGGAAAGAGGAGAGGAGCTTGCGCTGCAAATCGAGAGCGGAATGACCCATATGAACGACCAAACGGTGAATGACAGTCCCGTGATTCCGTTTGGAGGAAACAAGCGGCAGCGGCAGATTTGATCAAACGGTAAAACCTCGGATTTCCCATACCCAAGCTGACAAGGTTGAAAATAGATCAGAGGTCAATGCAGCGGCCGCCGTCCGGCATTGCAGCTGGAGGCGGCCTACGCCTATAAAGTATACATATCCATAGGAGACCATGCTCAACGGGCGCATCACCTAATCGGTGTGCGCCCGTTGTGTTTTTCTTACCATTCCATGGGGAGCCCGACATAGTTCTCTGCAAGGCTGGTCGAGGCGGCCCGGGAGGAAGTGATATAATCCAGTTCGGCAAGTTGGATACCTCGCTCGAACGGGCTGTGGTCCATATTGACGTGCAGCAGTGATGTCATGAAAGAGGAGAAGCGCTCGGCCTTCCAGATGCGGCGCAGACAGGTCGCGGAATAACGCTCAAGCAGCTCCGTTTTTCTGGTTTTGTAGAAGGCGTCAAAGCCGCGTGCCAGGACTTGGACATCCGCAACGGCCAGATTAAGCCCTTTGGCGCCAGTCGGCGGGACGATATGCGCCGCGTCTCCGGCCAGGAAGAGCCTGCCGTACTGCATCGGATCGCACACAAAGCTGCGCATGGCAATGATGCCCTTCTGAATAATCGGGCCTTCGATCAGTTTCCACCCTTCATCGGTCTCCAGCCTGGCATGGAGCTCCGTCCATATGCGGTCGTCGGACCAGTTGGCGATGTCATCTGTGGGATCGACCTGGATGTAGAGGCGCTGAATCTCCGGTGAACGTGTGCTGAGCAGTGCAAAACCGCGTTCATGATGGGCGTAGACCAGTTCAGGCGCTGACGGCGGTGCTTCGATAAGGATGCCGAGCCAGCCGAGCGGATATTTTTTCTCGTAAGTCTTGCGGACGGTTCCCGGGATCGCCGCTCTGCACGGGCCGTGGAAGCCGTCGCATCCGGCGATAAAGTCACAAACGATTTCCTGGAGCTCTCCAGCTTTGTCCTTGCGGAAACGGATTTTCGGTGTGGCGGTGTCCAGATCGTGCAGGCTGACGTCGCCCGCATTGAAAATCAATTCCCCGCCGGCTTGGAGACGGGCGGCAACCAGATCCTTGATGACCTCATGCTGGGCATATACCGTCACATTCTTTCCGCCGGTAAGCTCATGCATGTTAATGCGGTGGCCCTTGCGGTTGAAGCGAAGCTCGATCCCATGGTGAAAATGCGCTTCCCGGCTAAGCCGTTCGCCGACGCCCGTTGCTTTCATGAGATCGACGGTGCCCTGTTCAAGTACGCCTGCACGGATCGTTCCCTCGATTTCTTCGCGGGTCCGGTTCTCGATGATGACCGACTCTATTCCCTGGAGATGCAGAAGATGCGAAAGCATGAGACCTGCCGGTCCCGCCCCGATAATTCCCACTTGTGTACGCATGGTTGAGACCTCCTGTAATGATGTTATTGGCTTAAATCCCAAATCTATGAAAATCAAAACCTGCCACCGTAACGCAAGCGCTTTCATTCCGGTAAAAAAATGCCGGTCCGAAGCTGTCATCCCATAAGTCCCTTAATGCCGGTTCCGCCGTCGAATTCGGGGGGCCATGAGCAAAGATCGAATGGAAAATCGGAGCCGGGAACCACTTGTTCTTCACCTACCAAATCAATCAGGCAGCGCAAGCTTGCTCCATTCCACAGCACCGTGTCAAACCAGAAACGGCGCAAATAATCGCCGGGAGGGCTTTCCAGCATAGAGGAAACCGCTTTCCATTTGGTATAGCCTTCATTCAAGCGCCCGATCTGGTAAGGCAGAAATCCGCCTCCATGGGCCAGTAATATTTTGACGTTCCGATATTTGTCCAACATTCCGCTCAGCAATAAATCCGCAGCACACACCGTCGTCTCCCAGGGAACGCCGATGAGATTGGGCATCATTCGCTTCTTTAGACGAGGGTCTTCGCACAGTAACGGATGGATAAAAATAATCGCTCTCCGGGCATCGGCTTCCTCCCAGAACGGGGTAAAAAAATCGTCCGTCAGCATCCGATGGGATAGGCCGGGCCCGATAATGGCCCCTTTTAATCCCCACTCCATCGACTGCTTTAATTCTTTTGCCGCAAGAACGGGATTGTTCAGCGGAACGGTGGCCAATGCAGAAATTCTGTCGGGATGGGTCTGGACCCAATCGGCCAGCGATCGGTTATAGACGGCGGAGAGTTCATCTGTGATTTCATCGGGAAAGTCATACATAAAAAGCTGGGGGATCGGTGAAACCAGGGAATGAGCAACGCCGGCCGCTTCCTGTTCCTGCAGGTATCGATGGGGTTCAATAAAAGCCTTTTTCAGTTCAAAGCTCCATTTGCCGTTCACCGTTAGAAAATCTTCCTGATCCGGTGCTCTTCTTTCCCACTTGGCATGGACGGTCTGTTGATGATCCTTCAGCCAGAGCATCACATCCGGGGGAATAAAGTGGGTGTGCACATCAAACATCAAACCACGCTCCTTGCATCGTCCGCTTCATAAGCCACGGTGATCGACGCCAAATTGTTGCATATACAAGAACAATAGTCTTGTATAAGGAAATGTACTTATTTTAGCACAGCCAGGATCACAAAAAAATACTTTAAAAAATAAATTTAATTGTTGCGTATAGAGGAACAATGGTGTTGTATATAAAATGGTCTTCAGGTAAGCTAATAAAAAAAGCAATATGTAAGCGCTGTATTTCAATTTTATTCCAAAAATTCCTTCCAAAAATAAGGAGGTTCACTTATGTCGGCTGTACAAGATCAAGTAAGATCTATGGATTGCAAGCATTTCATAAACGGACAATATATTTCATCCTTCAACGGAAGGACCTTTGATAATATTAATCCGGCAACGGAAGAAGTATTGGGCAAGGTCTCCGAAGGCGGGAAGGAAGAAATTGACCTCGCTGTGGGAGCGGCGAGAAGAGCGTTAAACGGACCGTGGAAAACCATGACCCTCAATGACCGTATTGCCGTGATTCGCCGGATCGGAGATATTATTCTGGAGCGAAAGGATGAGTTAGCCAGGCTGGAATCGCTGGACACCGGCAAACCGTTATGGCTTTCAAGCTCGGTCGATATTCCGCGCTCCGCCTTTAACTTTCATTTCTTTGCCGATTATCTGCGTTCTGTCGGCAACGAAGCTTACCATACGGATGACGTTGCTATCAACTATTCCATTCGTCGTCCAGTAGGCGTCGTCGGCTTGATTAATCCCTGGAACCTGCCTCTGCTATTGCTGACCTGGAAGCTGGCTCCCTGTCTTGCAGCTGGCAATACGTGCGTCATCAAACCGGCCGAATTAACCCCGATGACGGCTACGATCCTGGGGGAAATTTGCCGCGAAGCGGGCGTGCCCGACGGCGTGGTGAACATTGTCAACGGCTTTGGCCCCGATTCCGCCGGTTCGGCATTATCGGAGCATCCCGATGTAGACGCCATTTCCTTCACGGGGGAAACGGAAACCGGGAAAATCATCATGAAGGCGGCCTCCCGGTCGTTAAAAAAGCTTTCTTACGAGCTCGGCGGCAAAAATCCGAATATCATCTTTGCCGATGCGGATCTGGATGAAGTCATTGAAACCACGTTGAAATCGAGCTTTATTAACCAGGGAGAAGTGTGTTTGTGCGGGTCGCGCATTTATGTAGAGCGGCCCGTATACGAACAATTCCTGCACAAATTTACGGCGAAAGCCAAAGAGCTTGTTGTCGGAGATCCGTTTGATCATCATTCAAAGGTAGGGGCGCTTGTAGGGGCGGAGCATTATGAGCGTGTAACCGGCTATATCCGGCTGGCCCAGGAAGAAGGAGGGCAAATTCTGATCGGCGGCAAGCGTCCCGAAGGATTGGAGAGGGGATATTTTCTTGAGCCGACGATCATCACAGGATTAAACCGCAATTGCCGCGTCGTGCGCGAGGAGATTTTCGGGCCGGTGGTAACGGTGATGCCGTTTGATGAAGAAGAAGAAGTCATTGCCCAGGCCAACGATACACACTACGGCTTGAGCGCGTCGATCTGGACCAATGATCTGCGCCGGGCCCATCGGGTAGCAGGCCGGATTGAAGCGGGTATCGTTTGGGTGAACACGTGGTTTTTGCGTGATTTACGGACTCCGTTCGGCGGTATGAAGCAAAGCGGCATTGGTCGTGAAGGCGGTATTCACAGCTTCGAGTTCTATACCGAATTGACGAATGTTTGTATCAAACTATAGGAGGGAATGGCGTTGAGTTCCAGGTTTGATCGGAAAACGATACAATATGCCGAACATCTTGAGAAGGCGGTCGCAGAACGTCAAGGGGTTTCGCCCCTTACGGAGCTTGATCCGGATTTGACGGTGGAGCAGGCCTATCAGGTTCAGCTTTATGGCATTCAAAAGCAGGTGGACGCCGGACAGCGCATCGTCGGAAAGAAAATCGGCCTGACCTCCCTTGCCATGCAGCAATTGCTAGGCGTGGATCAGCCGGATTACGGCCACTTATTGGATAGTATGGCGGCGGAAAACGGGAGCCAAATCACTTTGGACCGGGTACTACAGCCTAAAGTCGAAGCCGAGATTGCTTTTGTGCTGAAGCAGGACTTGGCGGGGCCGGGGATTACGGTGATGGATGTCTTGAAAGCCACCGATTATATTATTCCTGCTCTGGAAATTGTGGACAGCAGGATAGCCGACTGGAAAATTAAACTGCAGGATACGATCGCCGACAACGCTTCTTCCGGACTTTATGTGTTAGGGGGAAAGCCTCATTCCGTAGATCAGATCGATCTTGCACAGCTTGGCGTCGTTCTGTATAAGAACGGCGAAATCATGAACACAGGGGTGGGCGCGGCCGCTTTGGGACACCCGGCTGCATGCGTGGCTTGGCTGGCCAATAAATTATCCGAGTTTGGCATTGTACTCAAAGCAGGCGAGGTGATTCTCTCAGGCGCTCTTTCCGCTGCCGTAAATGCCGGGCCGGGAGATTCTTTCCTGGCGAGATTTGCCCATTTAGGCGATGTCAAGGTTCGATTTTAGCGTTCAAGCATGAAGGGTACCGAAGATATGAAAGGAGTGGGCTTCCATGTCCAAAATCAAAGCAGCCATTCTGGGATCAGGTAATATCGGCACGGATTTGATGCTGAAATTAGAGCGCTCCAACATACTGCAGTTAACCGCCATGATCGGTATTGATCCGGAGTCCGACGGTCTGCTTCGCGCCAAAGAGCGGGGATTCGAAACGATTACTACGGGGATCAAGGGATTTCTGGAGCGTCCGGAGCTTGCGGACATTGTGTTTGATGCGACTTCCGCCAAAGCGCATATCCGCCATGCGAAATTATTGAAGGAAGCGGGAAAGCGCGTGCTTGATTTGACCCCTGCCGCCGTCGGCGCTTTGGTCATTCCTCCGGTCAACCTTGGCGAGCATATCGCAGAGGACAATATTAACCTCGTGACTTGCGGAGGACAGGCGACCATCCCGATCGTTCATGCGATCAACCGGGTCAGTCCGGTGCAATATGCGGAAATTGTTGCGACAATATCCAGTAAAAGCGCAGGACCGGGAACGCGTGCGAACATTGACGAATTTACGCAAACAACGGCACGGGGGATTGAAGTTATCGGAGGGGCGCAAAAAGGAAAAGCCATTATTATTTTGAATCCGGCCGAGCCACCTATTCTTATGAGGGACACGGTGTATGCTTTAGTGGCGGAAGAACAATTGGACGAGGACAAAATCAAGGATTCGATTCACGCTATGGTCAAATCGGTACAATCTTACGTTCCCGGCTATCGGCTGAGAACGGAGCCCATCTTTGAAGGAAATAAAGTCACCGTATTTCTGGAAGTGGAAGGCGCGGGGGATTACCTGCCGAAGTACTCGGGCAACCTCGATATCATGACGGCCGCAGCCGTGAAGGTGGCCGAAGAATTGGCGCAGCACCGTTTGACGCAAAAAGCGATATAAAGGAGGGAGCATTCATGACGCAAGATAAGCGGATTTTAATCACCGAAGTGGCATTGCGTGACGGAAGCCATGCGATCGCCCACCAGTATACCGTAGACCAGGTGTCCAAAGTGGCCAAAGCGCTGGATGAAGCGAACATCCCTTATATTGAGGTGTCTCATGGAGACGGGCTGGCCGGTTCGTCCCTGCAGTATGGCCTATCCCGCACCCATGAGCTGGAATTGATTGAGGCTGCGGTAGCGGTATGCCGGCAAGCCCGGATAGCCGTACTGCTTTTGCCCGGCATCGGTACGATGGAAGAGCTGAGGCAGGCCGCAAACCTGGGCGTCAAAATGGCGCGTATTGCTACCCATGTGACAGAGGCGGATGTGTCGGCGCAGCATATCGCTTTAACCAAGGAGCTTGGATTGGAAGCGGTTGGATTTCTGATGATGTCCCACATGGCTCCGGTCGAAAAGCTTGTTGAACAGGCCAAATTGATGGAGAGCTACGGAGCGGATACCGTCTATGTCGTCGACTCGGCGGGAGCCCTTCTCCCTCATGAAGTGAAAGAGCGGATTCGGGCCCTTCGGCAGCATCTGGGCATTCCGATCGGATTCCATGCACATAACAATTTATCGCTTGCCATGGCCAATACGTTGGTGGCTATAGAAGAAGGGGCTACCCGAATCGACGGCAGCGTTCGCTGCCTGGGAGCGGGAGCCGGAAATACCCAAACGGAAGTCTTAATTGCCGTTTTGGAACGATTAGGTTTATCTACAGGGGTTGACTTGTACAAAATGATGGACCTGGCGGAAGAGATTGTAGCGCCTATCCTCCAGGTGCCGCAGGAGATCACGAGAGACAGCCTGGTGATGGGGTATGCGGGTGTCTACTCCAGTTTTCTGCTTCATGCAAAGCGTGCAGCCCAAAAATTCAATATTGATTCGCGGGACATTTTAATTGAACTTGGCAGGCGGAAAGTGGTCGGCGGTCAAGAAGATATGATTGTGGATGTAGCGGCGGAAATCGCCAAATCCAGGCAGGAGCCTGCTGTCCGTTAGGGGAGGGAAGAAGATGCGCGCGCTCGATTTTAAATCTACAGCCGAATTTCTGCACCGGGCCGAAATGGAGAAACGTGAAGTTGTTCGAATTACGGCTGATTATCCTGACATGACCATAGAGGATGCCTATCAAGTGCTCGCTGGATTGGTCGCGATCAAACGTCAGCGGGGGCATCGGATCATCGGACCGAAAATGGGTCTAACCAGCCAGGCCAAAATGAAGCAAATGAACGTGGAAGAGCCGATTTACGGATATATATTCGACTATATGGCGGTTCCCGAAGGCGGAACGGTTTCGATGCGGGAATTGATCCATCCTAAAGTGGAGGCGGAGATCGCCTTTGTCATGGGCAAAGATATGGAAGGCCCGGCCGTTACGGGAACCCAGGTGCTTGCCGCTACGGAGTATGTGGTGCCGGCGCTCGAGATTATCGATAGCCGTTACGAAAATTTTAAATTTACCTTGCCGGATGTCATTGCCGACAATGCTTCCTCTTCCAGGGTGGTATTTGGAACCGTGCTTCAACGCCCTGATAACCTGGAGCTGGATTTGGTCGGCGTGACCCTCTCGATCAATGGGGAAATCAAGGATTTGGGGGTGGGAGCCGCCGTCCTGGGACATCCGGCCAATTCGGTTGCTATGCTGGCCAATATGCTGGCCAGAAAAGGCGAGAAAGTAAAAGCGGGAGACATCATTTTGACCGGAGGTATAACAGGCGCCCTGATCTTGAACGCCGGCGATACGATAACGGCAAAGTTTGACGGATTGGGGCAGGTTGGCTTTAGGGTGACAGAATAAAACTATACCGTAAGCGGAGGATTCCATACGATGCCCATTGTGAATATTCAACTGCTGGAAGGAAGATCCGAAGAGAAGGTCAAGGAAGTGATTCGGAATGTTACGGAGACGGTATGCCATACACTGGAAGTAAAAAAAGAAAGCGTCCGTGTGATTGTCACTGAAATACCGAAAACACACTGGGGGATCGGCGGAGTATCCGTGTCGGATATTCCGGGCAGATAAATTGTGAATGAACATGGAGGAGGAAATGTAAATGTCCATTGAATTGGGTTTACTGGTACCCCACACGCCTCGTATGTGCCATGAGGAGCAAGCACCGGCGTTTCAAAAAGAATTGGTTCGATCCATGCATGAAGCCGCAGATGTGATTGCAAGCCTGAAACCGGATGTCATCGTCCTCATCTCCTGCCATTGGATGTCGAGCTTTCACCATCTTGTGGATGCGACACCGCATCACAAAGGCATTCTAACGGCGTTTGAATGTCCCGAATTGATTTCCGATGTTCCCTATGAATATCCCGGAGACGAGCAGCTGGGGAGCCGGTTGGTGGAGGCGGGCCAGCAGGCCGGACTTTCCGTCGTAAAAGTAAATGATCCGACCTATGTGTGGGATTATGGAACTGTTGTCCCTCTCCGGTATC
Source organism: Paenibacillus naphthalenovorans (assembly GCF_001465255.1). Lineage (NCBI taxonomy): Bacteria > Bacillati > Bacillota > Bacilli > Caryophanales > Paenibacillaceae > Paenibacillus > Paenibacillus naphthalenovorans. Next base: position 78,216 of record NZ_CP013652.1, read on the forward strand.
TCGTGCCCAAGGGGGACATCCCGGTTATCGATCTTTCCGTGACATGGGCGGCAAATTTGGAAGAAACCTATCAGTGGGGGCAGCAAGTAGGAAAGGTATTGCGGGAAAGTGAAAAGCGGGCCGTTTTTGTAAGCAGCGGAGCGCTTTCCCACAATCTTGTGAGAGGTCCCGAGGTCATGCCGTCCATATCCGAACAGGCGCTGGATAAACAATTCCTGGACTATCTCAATCACAATGATTTGCAATCGGCATGGAAGATGCTTCCCCAATATGCCAAAGCGGCGTCCGTTGAGTCCGGGGGCCGCCATCTGGCGATGCTGCTCGGAGTGCTGGAAGGAAATTATACAAGCAAATATTACGGATACGGGCAATCTTCGGCAAGCGCCAATGTGGTGATGACTTTTCAGCCCGGATCGACAGAATCCGCCCATATCACGGCATAAGAACCGGAACAGACCCGAATAGATCTTCCGCTTCTTGTGAATCCGCAAACTGCAAGGAGGATTGGGAATAATGCTGAAACAGGAGTTAGACAAAAACGTATTTCAGGCACTCAAAGAAAAGATGAAGCAGGGCTTGCTTCCCCAGTGGATATTAACGGATCCTCAAATTTACGAGATGGAAATCGACAAGATATTTGCTCATACGTGGCAATTTTTAGCGCATGAAACGGAACTGAAGGAACCCGGAAGCTATGTGACAAGATGGATGGTCAATGATCCGGTTTTGCTGGTGAAGACCAATAGCGGGGAGCTGAAGGCATTTCTCAATTCCTGCCCGCATCGGGGAACACAATTATGCACTGCTGATTTCGGAAGAAAGAAAACGCTTACTTGCCCATACCATGGGTGGAGCTTTAACTTGAACGGCGACCTCATTGGCGTCGTAGCCGGTGACAAGGTGTATGGCGGAGAAATGAAAAAGGATGAGTGGGGGCTGCGTCCCATTCCTCAGGTCGGCGTGTACCAAGGCATGATTTTTGGCAATTTGGACCCGAATGCCATGCCGTTGGAAGATTATCTTGGAGATATGAAATGGTATATGGACATCATGCTGGGTCGCAGCGACGGAGGCATGGAGGTCAGGGGACTCCCGCAGCGATGGGTAGTGAATACCAATTGGAAGCTGGTATTGGAGAACTTCTCTGGAGATCCCTATCATGTCCAAACCACGCACCGTTCGACGGTTGAAATGGGCATCAGTCCGCAGGACCCGCTGTATGCCGGTTACGGGCATCAAGTGGTGCTGCAGCATGGACATGGAGTGAACGTGATCACGGCCTCCGCTCCGGGCAAACCGCAAAGACCCCCGTATCAAGGCTTACCCCAAGAGATGTGGCCGATGTTCGAAAGAAACTTGAATGAGGATCAATTAAAGGTTTTCTCGAAAGCAACCGTTCTTGTAGGTTCCATTTTCCCGAATTTGTCGTTCGTCAGTCCGGTGCATGGAAGTGAAGGGCATTTGCACAATTACTTGAATTTCCGCGTATGGCGCCCGCTAGGTCCGGAGAAAATTGAGATTTGGTCCTGGTTTATGATCGATAAGGCCGCATCGGACGAATACAAAGAAGACGCCTATAAAGGCTATATCAGCTCCTTCGGCCCTTCGGGCACGTTGGAGCAGGACGATACGGAGATTTGGATCCGCGTGACCCAATCAAGCAAAGGGATCATGGCCCGAAGCAAAGACCACAGCTATAACAATCTGCTCAATTATTTAATGGGTCTTGACCGGGTACTGCCGGATGACACGTGGCCCGGACCCGGCGTTGCCTATCCGACTTGTTATCTGGATGCGATATCCAGAGCAACCCATGAGTATTGGTTGGAGCTTCTTACCGGGGAAGGACCGGAAAGTGAACAGGAAATGATGCGAAAGGAATATGCGGGGGGCCATGGCGATGAATAGTGAGCTGCAACTCCAAATTACCCGCTTTCTTCACCGGGAAGCCTTTTTGCTGGACGACCGGCGGTTTGGGGAATGGCTGGATTTATTTACGGACGACATCATTTATCGAATGCCTCTTAGGGCGACACGCGAAAATAAAGAGGGCTCCAGCATTGTGGAAGAGATGACTTTTTTTGAAGAAACCAAAACATCGTTGACCACGCGCGTGAAAAGGCTGGATACCGCATCGGCCTGGGCGGAGAATCCGGCTCCGAGAACCCGTCATTTTATATCGAATATTTTTGTCGAATCGGGTTCTGATGAGAACGGGTTCGAGGTCAGAAGCTATTTTTTGTTCAAGCGAAGCAGAGCGGGAGATATTGCAACGGAAGAAATCTTTGGAGAGCGGCTCGATGTGCTCCGGAAAGTAAACGGCCAATGGAAAATCGCTTCGAGGACGATCTATCCTGATCAAACCGTATTAAATGTGATGAATTTAAGTATGTTTTTATGAACCAAAGCACGTTTGGAATGATTTAGGGGGGACAAAAGTAAAGCGCTTACTTTGAATGGGGTTTTATCATGCGGTCTTACATTTTGAATTGAGGGGGGCACATGCAATGGGATTGAAAATAAAAAAACATAAAATCGTTGCGATCATGCTGGCCGTGATGCTGATGTTTCTTGCCGCTTGCGGCAGCAATAACAGTACCGGTCCCGCCGGCAGCTCATCATCCTCCGGCGGCGGGGATCAGCCTGTAAAGATAGGGGCTATTCTGTCCTTTTCCGGAAATTTTGCTCCATTGTCTGAAAGTATTAAACAAGGAATGGAGCTGTATTTTGAGCTGAACGGCAATAAAATCGGCAACCGTCCTGTAACCATCAAATACGAGGATGACGAAGCCAGTCCTCAAGTCGCCCTCCGCAAATACCGGCAGCTGGTCGAAAGCGAGAAAGTCGATATCCTTGCGGGCCCTATTTCCTCCGCCGTTGTTTACGCACTGCGCGATGTGATCGAGAAGGACAAAGTGGTGTTGATTGATGCCAATGCGGCTGCCAACGATATTTCGTGGGACAAGAAAAGCGATTATATTTACCGCGTCTCCATATCCAACTGGCAGGACGGTACGCCGGGAGCCGAATATATTTATAAAAATATCGGGAAAAGGGCCTACGTCCTTGCACCTGACTATCCGGCCGGCCACGAAACGATAGAGGCCTTTAAGGCGGCCTTCATTCAAGCGGGCGGCGAAATTGTCAAGGAAGCCTGGCCAAAGCTGGGGACGAATGATTACGCCACTTACCTGACGGATATTTTAAACACGAAGCCCGATCTTGTCTTCCCTTTCCTGGCCGGAACCGACGCCATCCGCTTCGTGCAGCAATACGAGCAATTCGGCGTAAAAGGCAAGATTCCATTAACCGGAACCCAGGAGTTTTTGGACCCGTTAGTGACCGACCCGGCCGGAAAAGCCGCTGAAGGAATTATCGGGGCCACGATGTATACCGCTTCACTGGATAATCCGACCAACCATAAGTTTGTCGAAGAGTTTACGAAGAAATACAACAAAACACCGAACTACTTTAATGTTCAAGGATACGATACGGCGCAGGTCATCAGCAAAGCCATAGAGAAGGCGGGCAGTACGAAGTCCGAGGATTTAATCAAGGTGTTGAAGGATATCACTTTCAGCAGCCCGCGCGGCGAACTGGCAATGGATCCGAAAACGCACAATCTGGCTTTGGATATGTATTTGGCGAAAAACGTATGGAAAGACGGAAAGATTGCGCAGGAAATCATGGGAATAGCCGCAAAAGGGCTCAAAATACCGGAAACGCCGCCGGCTAAGACGAATTAACAAGCCATATCCAAGGGGGGGCTTGTCCCCCCGTTTTATTATCCAATGCGTCTATGGCCTTGAAGGAAAGAGGAGGATACCATGGCTGGTACAACGCTGCTCATGCATATTTTGAATGGTTTGGCCTACGGCATGCTTTTGTTTATGATCGCCGCGGGGCTATCCATTATCTTCGGATTAATGCATATCGTCAATTTGGCACACGGTGCTTTTTACTTGGCGGGAGTATATATCGCCTATACTTTTGTCAAGCAGAACATGGGATTTTGGCCTTCCTTGCTCATATCGATAATCATTGTTGCCATCCTTGGCATCCTGATGGAGAAATTTCTGCTCGAACGGGTGTACGGCAAGGAGCTTGAGCAGGTACTGCTGACGTTCGGGCTTGCCTTTATATTTGCCGATCTGGTGAAGTGGATCTGGGGAACGAGCCCTTTGACACTGCCTGTTCCGGCTGCGCTGGATGCTTCAATGAACTTGGGGGTGATCACGTTCCCGGCGTACCGGATTTTTGTTATCTTCGTCGGCTGTCTTCTTGCGGTTCTGCTGTGGTATATGGAAAATAAAACGCGCATCGGCGCCATCATACGGGCCGGAGTGGATGATCGTGAAATGCTGTCCGCGCTTGGCATTCATATTAAAGTCGTATTTACCTCCATATTCGCGGTGGGAGCCGCGCTGGCTGGTTTAAGTGGTGTATTGGGCGGGCCGATCATGGGGATGTATGTGGGCATCGATTCGGAAATCTTGATTTCATCCCTCGTCATTGTCGTGGTTGGCGGTCTCGGAACATGGAAAGGGGCCTTTATAGGGGCGATTTTAATCGGCGTCGTCGATACGTTGGGACGTGTCTGGTTCCCTTCGTTTACGATGGCCATGGTTTTTGCCATTATGATCATTGTTTTATTGCTGAAGCCTAACGGCCTGTTTGGAAGGGGGGCTCATGCTTGAAAAAAAGCACCTTATCGCTTAGCGCCGCCCTTGTCGTTTTTACCCTGCTGCTGCCCCTTGTTCTTTCGTCGTATGGCCTGAAATTGACAAGCGAAGTGCTGATTATGGCCATTTTTGTCATGAGCCTCGGGCTGATTATCGGCTTTGCGGGGCTTGTATCGCTGGGGCACGCCGCTTTTTTTGGAGTAGGCGCTTATGCGGTGACATTGATTGGCGAACACTTGGACAATACTTATGTGCTGCTCCTTGCGGCTATTGTTTTATCGGGGTTCGCCGCTTTCGTTTCCGGATTGCTGTTTATCCGTTCGTCGGGAGCATATTTTTTAATGATTACGTTGGCGTTTGGGCAGATGCTGTACGCCATTGCGTATAAAATGGAGAATTTGACCGGGGGGGTTGACGGTAAGGCGGTTGCGGCGAGCTTCAACCTAGGTTCAGGCGAAATTCACAGCCGACTGGGATTTTACTATGCAGCCGCTGTGGCATTTCTTGTGAGTTATTTTTTGCTCCGCGCATTGATCTCATCACCGTTAGGAAAAGGCATTAAAGGGATAAAGGAAAACGAATTGCGCATGACGGCGCTCGGATACAATACGCGGCATTACAAGCTGATCGTGTATTCCTTGTCCGGCATGATGGCCGGCTTTGCGGGCGGACTTTATGCCTACTTTAATGAATACGTTTCGCCCGATCTGCTGCATTGGGGTTACTCCGGCCAAGCGCTGATCATGGTTATCGTAGGCGGCGTCGGAACCTTGATCGGGCCGGCTGTCGGCGCGGGCTTTTTCGTCATTCTGCAAAATTATATCAGCTCCTATACGGACCGTTGGCCGATCGTGATGGGCTTGATTTTTGTCGCCATCGTCCTTTATGGACGGGGAGGGGTCATTCACATCGCAGATTTGGTATGGAGCAAAATCAGACCCAAACGGAGTACCAAACGGGATAACCCTGTGCTTCCAAAGGAGGAGAACGGCTTTGAGTCTGCTAAAGGTTGAACGTCTGTACAAATCGTTTAAAGGATTGCAGGTGTTGAAGGATGTATCTCTGGAAGTGCAGGCCGGTGAGCGTCATGTCCTGATCGGACCAAACGGAGCCGGAAAAACGACGCTTTTTAATTGTATTACCGGGACTTTGCCGATCGATGAAGGAAGCGTTGAGGTGAACGGCAGACAAATCAGCGGCCTTCCTGCCTTTACGGCTGTCCGTGTCGGGATGTCCAGAACCTTTCAAAAAAATAATCTGTTCGGCAGCTTGACCGTTGAAGAAAACCTGCATCTGGCCATCATCGCATGCAAGCCGTACCGGTTTAACTTTTTTAAGCCCTACTACCAATATAATGAATTGTTAACGGAAGCCGAAGAACTGCTGAAGCAGTGGAATCTTTGGGAACGCCGCGGCCGCATCGTCAATGAGCTTTCTTACGGCGAACAAAGGCTGCTGGAAGTGCTGCTCGCCCTGGCCTGCAAACCGCAAATTCTGCTCCTCGACGAGCCGACATCGGGCATGTCTCCCGCGGAGACGGTTCAAACCACCAAGCTCATTCAGAGCATGCCGCGTTCCATTACCCTGCTGGTCATTGAGCATGATATGGAAGTGGTGTTTTCGATTGCCGACCGCATCACCGTTTTGCACCACGGTGAAGTGTTTTTAAGCGGCGCTCCGGAGGAAATTCGCGGCGACGAGCGGGTCAGGGATATTTACTTCGGGGGAGGTAAGCTGCAGCATGCTGAAGCTTGACGAAGTTCATACGTATTACGGAAACAGTCATATTTTGCAGGGCCTCTCCTTTGAAGTGCCCCAAGGGAAGTGCGTGGCTCTTCTCGGCCGGAATGGAGCGGGCAAAACGACCACGATTCATTCCATCGCCGGCTTGACGCCCCCGCGCAAGGGAACCATTACGTATAGGGGCAAACCGGTTTCCGGGCTGCCGTCTTACAAAATCGCGCGCCTTGGCATCGGATTGGTGCCCCAGGGAAGGCGCATTTTCCCTTCGTTGACCATCCGGGAGAATTTGACGGTGCCCGCCAAAGACAGCCGGCAGAAGGATAAGGGGCATAAGAGCTGGGATTTGGAGAGCGTGTATGCATTGTTCCCGGTTCTCAGGGAGCGCGAACACAACATGGGTACCCAACTGTCAGGCGGGCAGCAGCAAATGCTGGCGATCGGAAGAGCATTAATGACCAATCCGCAGTTTATCCTGATGGATGAGCCGTCGGAAGGATTAGCTCCCGTCATGATTGAACAGGTGGGGGATATCATTAAAAAATTGAAGGAAACCGGCCTATCCATTCTGTTGGTAGAACAAAATTTTTATTTGGCATGCGATGCGGCCGATGAAGTCTTGGTGATGAACAAAGGGCAAATCGTGTGGAAGGGTACGCCGGGGGAGCTGTTGGCAAACGAGGACATTCAGCATCAATATTTGGGAGTGTAAGCGAGCGAGGAGACGGCTTCGGCAGTCTCCTTTGTTTCGCTGCGGCTTTTAGCTGACAGAGGTCTTTAACGCAACAACGTTTAATGCCGCTTTCTATAGCCCAGCCTGACGGAGATTTCGTTGGCGGCGCTAATGATTTTGTGGATGTATCCCTTCAGGTTGGCGGGATTCATGCGATGGGTAGGGCCGATGACGGTCAATGTATTGACCACCTGGTTTGTATAGTCCCGGATGGGTGCTGAAATCGATGTGACCCCTTCTCTCAACTCTTCAACCGATACGGTGTATCCTTGCTCTCTGGCTTTTTTGATGAGGTTGAGGATCGTTTCGGGATCGGTATTCGTTTTTGTCGTGTAGGCTTTCAGTTCACCCCCAAGAATACGCCGGACGACCTGCTCGTCCTGATAGGCGAGCAGCACCCTTCCCGAGCTTGTGCAGTAAGCGGGATTCCTTCTGCCGATATGGGTCAGGATTTGGATGGGATGTTTACACTCAACCTTCTTAATATAGATGACATCCGTGCCGTCCAATACCGCAATATGGCACGTTTCCTGAATGTCGTCCACGAGTTTATGCAGTACCGGCAAGGATTCCCTTTCAACTTCCAGATTGCTGGTGACGATCGTGTTCAAATTCAAAATCGACAACCCCAGCCGATATTTTTGCGTTTCATGATCCTTGGTGACGAATCCCTCGCTTGCGAGCGTACTCAGCAGTCGGCTGACCGTGCTTTTTCCTAACCCCAGCGATTTGGCCAAATCGGTTACTTTTTTCTCCGGCTCATCCAAGGAAAAGCTGTTTAAAATACGAAGGGCGTTTTTAACGGACGAAAGTACATAATCGTTATGGTTCGAATGGTCCATGGAGCAGTCTCTCCCTTTAGCGCTGTCGCATATTGTTGCATATAAAAGAACACTAATCTTGTATATAGAACAAATGTATCATAGACTCCGTACAACCGCAATCGGTAAAATGGCTGGTATCTTAACGCTTCGCGGCCGAAGTGGACGCAGCCCGGGAAGAGATATAGAATGAAATGGGGATCGCCGGGAAGCCTGTCAGGCGCTATCCCAAGATGACATAATAAATATCGGAAAGGAAGTCCATATGATACGTTTTGCTGTTATCGGAACCAACTGGATCACGGAGGAGCTCATCAAGGCGGCCCGGGAAATCGAAGACTTCGCCTTGACGGCTGTGTATTCCCGTACGGAAGAGAAGGCCAAGGAATTTGCGGCCAAGCATGATATTCCTCACCTATTTACGGACTTGGGGAAGATGGCGCAAAGCGATGTGTTCGATGCGGTTTATATTGCCAGCCCGAATTCATTTCATGCGCAGCAAGCGATTCTCTGCATGAGTCACGGCAAGCATGTATTGTGCGAAAAGCCGATAGCCTCCAATACCCAAGAATTGCGTAACATGATAGCGGCGGCGAAAGAGAATCATGTCCTGCTCATGGAAGCCTTAAAGTCAACGCTGCTTCCGAATTTTCAGGCCATCCGGGAGCACTTGCATAAAATAGGTCCGGTACGCCGTTATTTTGCCGGCTATTGTCAATATTCCTCGCGCTATGACGCCTATAAGCAGGGAACCGTTTTGAATGCGTTCAATCCTGTTTTTTCTAATGGTTCTTTGATGGATTTAGGCGTGTATTGCATCTATCCTATGGCAGTGCTGTTCGGGAAGCCGGAACAGATCAAGGCCTCCGGCATCCTGCTCGGGTCCGGGGTGGACGGGGAAGGAAGCATACTGATGAAGTACAAGGAGATGGAGGCGGTCATCATGCACTCCAAAATTTCAAGCTCTTACCTGCCGTCCGAAATTCAAGGAGAATACGGCACCATGATCATCGATAAAATCAACCAGCCGGAAAAAGTGGAAATCCGCTATAGAGACGGCAAGGTTGAAGAGCTGACGCGGCCCCAAAGAAGCCAATCGATGTATTATGAGGTCAAAGAATTTATCGATTTGTTGAAAGCCGGGAGAACGGAATCGGCGACGAATTCTCATGCCCATTCCATGACCACTTTGGAAATTATGGACGAGGCCAGACAACAAATCGGACTTCAATTCCCGGCGGATCAGGAAAAATAATCCGAACTTGCCATTCGGTGCAGGCTGTGATAAGATGTTATAAAGCTGTGATAAACGAATCCAAAAGCAAGCTGCTCTTAACAAGTGTTGAGAGCAGCTTTTCTTTTTTGGACCAAAGGAGAAGGAAAACGATGAATTTTCGCAAAAAGTCATTAGAGGAAATCCCTGAGGAATACACAAGGATTTGGTCTTGCGAGACGGAAGGCTGTAATGGATGGATACGGGACAACTTTGCTTTCGAGCATGTGCCAACTTGCTGGAAGTGCCTCTCCCCCATGACTAGCAGCATGAAGATGCTGCCTCTCCTTGTAAATTCGAATGGCGATCTGAAATCGCTCAAGAAAGGCATACGGATTTCATAGCCTCTGGCAGCAGTTTTCTTCCCGGATTGCGTTTATTTCAGATACCTAAAACCGTACAAGCAGCAGGATGCTTGTAAGAACTCTCCCATATTGGAGTTGGATGAACCATGTATCCTATCATTGATGCTCACGTGCATTTGGATTTATATGAACCGGCGGTGCTGGAGAAACTGCTTCAATCCTGTGATTTATATCGGATTCAAGGGCTGCTGACGGTTTCGATGAATGCGGAATCGTGCCTGCGCAATCTCCGGTTGAAGCGTCAGCTCCCGCATGCTGTTTTTCCCGCATTCGGCTATCATCCGGAGCAGGCGCCGCCTGCCGAAGAAGATATGGAAAATTTATTCGAATGGATGGATCGGCACCGGGATGAAATGGTGGCGATCGGCGAGATCGGACTTCCCTATTACATGCGTAAAGCGGCGGAGAACAGAGGCGAGCATTTCAATGATGAGCCCTATTTGCTTCTGTTGGAACGCTTTGTTCAGTTGGCTGTCCGGCTGGATAAACCGGTGGTGCTGCATGCCGTATATGAGGATGCGGAGAGGGTATGCGATTTGCTAGAGAAGCAAGGAGCAGAGAAAGCTCATTTCCACTGGTTCAAGGGAAGCGGGAAGACAATGGCAAGGATGATGAAGAGAGGCTATTACGTTTCGGTAACGCCTGATGTGGTATACAAGCCGGAGATTCAAGCGGTGGTTCGTGCGTACCCGCTCGAACTTCTGATGGTGGAAACGGACGGTCCGTGGCCTTTTCGAGGCGTATTCGAGGGTCAAACGACCCATCCGCGTATGATTCGTGAATCCATTAGGCAAATATCTATGCTGAAGGGAATGCCGGAACAAGAAGCAGCGATGGTGTTATTCGAAAATACACGGCGCTTTTACAATCTGCCGTTGTAATCGATACACAGGTCTAGAACCATATAAATCTCCTGATCATATGATATTTCTATAAAACATAGGAGGTGGGATATATGGATAAATTTCTGACCTATGTAGGCGGGTTGATAGGTGGATATGCACTGATTAAAGTGCCGGTAGAAGAAATCACAGCACTGTCCGGTTTAAATACAATCCTCGACGTAGTCGGCTCTCTGGCCGTCATCGTTTTTGGAGGAACATTGGTCGTTCGCGGCGTTTTATCGCTTTTAGGAAAATAATTACAAAGCAAAAACTCCGTTTATTCAATCCTTTAACAGCTGCCTATGTTAAGGGATTTTTTTATTGCTATTATATCTCCTAACCAATTATACGGTTTCTTTTAGATTGCTATTTTGTCTGGAACAAGGCAGGCTCAATGTATTCTCCCGAATCAACATGAAGCATGACATAGACTTAATATAAAATCATGCAATTTCGGAACTTTTTGGAACGGATTGCGTAAATAGATTTCAGAAAGCCATTGAAAAAATAACAAATACGGAGTGTGATAGGGATGAATCGACGGCCCCATCGCGGGAGATTCAAAGGCAAGCTGGTGATGCTGTCCGCGCTCAGCTTAAGTCTTCTTCCGTTAACGGCTCATGCGAACGAGATCAGTACGGGCACCAGTTCGGCGGCTGCAGCTTCCGTCAGCGGTTTTAATGCTTCCTCCGGAACTGCACCTTCTGCTGCCAAGGAAGCAAAACAGATGAAAGCGGAGGCCAAGATTACGAAGGATGAAGCGGTCGCCATCGTGAGAAAACTTTTTCCGAAATTGCAGGATGCGCAGCCGGTACGTGTGGAGCTTGGAGATTCCCACTCGTATCCTCCCCAATATCAGAACGTTTGGACCATCGGCTGGCAGATTACATTCGGCAACAGCAGCTACGGCTTCGACAGTAAAGTCGACTCGATCACCGGCGATCTTCTGCAAACCCATCTGCATTTCCCGACGGATGAGGGCAATGAAGCGTATTATCCGCCGAAGGTTTCCAAAGAAGAGGCGCTGGGGCTGGCCAAAGCATTTATTCAGAAAGCTTCACCGACCTTATCGCTTGACAGCCTGAAGCCCGTGGACCAGTCTCCATACACCAATCAGGCGCTTTTCGGTCCGGTGCAGTATGAATTTTCTTTTACCACTTTAGTTCATGGATTGGCCCATCCCGGGGGACATATTTCAGTAACGATCAACGGCAACGGAGAGGTCACAGGCTATTACCGGAACGTGGTTACTGCCGATTATCCATCTCCTGAGCCCGCCATCACCCCGGAAGAGGCCGCCAAGAAGTTCGTGCCCCTAAGGGATTTAACCCTGCAGTATGTCCCGGTGAATCAGCCGAATTTCAAGGGCAAGAGCTGGTTTCTCGGTTGGGTGCAGCCTTTTTATGCCGACTTAAGTATCGATGCACTAACCGGTGAATACATTAACTTCACGGGTGCAGTCGTTCAGCCTGAAAAGGTTCAATATAAAGACATTCAAAAGACGGATAAACTGTTTACCGTGACAACGGGCAAAGGCGAAAACCAATTATTGACAGGTGAGCAGGCGGCGGAGCTTGTCGAGCGAGTGGCGTCCATTCCGGGCAATCGCACGAGATCCACGCAGAGCCTTAATACATATTGGTCGGACGTGAATAAGAAGGTTTGGAATATTACCTGGATGGAAGCGGCGCCTGCCGGTCCTTATCCTTATAGCGGTCAAACAAACGCCGTGGTGGATGCGCGAACCGGACAAATTCTGGAGTTCCGCGTGGATCGTATGGCTCCCCCATGGACGAATCCAAAGCCGGATACGGAGAAGACAACGGCTGCAATCTCTCAGGCTGAAGCCGAAAAGAAGGCTTTGGCTCTGATTAACGAGTTGTATCCGAATGCGTCGGAAGAATTAAAATGGCTGTCCCCCGATCCGTATGCCGCACCGGCGGGAGATGAACAAACCTTTGGATTCCGATTCCAGCGATTCTATAAGGGGATCCCTGTCGGAGGGGATTCCGTGAGCATTATATTGGATGCCCAGGGCCAATTGAAGAGCTATCAGAGCACGCGTTCAGATCAATTGGAAGCGGGTACGGCTTCCCTTGCAGCGAATATAACGAAAGCTCAGGCTGAAGCCATCTTTTTGGAGGGCATATCACAGGAATTGCAGTACAAAAACTTTGGCGGTTTTTATACGGAAAGTCAATATGTGGAGCCCGATATCAAGCTGGTCTATCAACAAACGTACAAAGACAGTGCGAAAAACGGTTATGTGATCGATGCGGCGAACGGCCGGTGGCGGGCTACCTTCGTCAATCCTGTGAGCACCGTTGAAAGATCGGTGGAAATGCCTGTCGATATTGCGGGGCATTGGGCACAGAAAGATTTGGAGACGATGATCCGGCACAACATCTTATCCGCAGATTCAAGCGGCCAATTGCATCCTGATAAGACGATCACGTTAGGCGATTGGCTTCTTATGGCGTCTCAGGCGGTACATCCGCATTATGCGAATTCCTATTATGACAGAAATGCCAAGCCGGCGTTCGAAGATATCGACGAGCAGAGTCCTTACTATGCAGCCGCCCAGCTTTTTGTTCAGTTGAAGTGGCTTGATCCGAAGAAAACGCCGCAGCTTCGTCCGGAGGAAACTCTAACGAAGGAAAAGCTGGCGGTTCTGCTGACTCAAATGATCAAGTACAATAAGCTTGCGGAACAACTGCAGCAGAATCCGCAGTTGAATTTCGAGGATTCGGAACTCATTGCCGAGAAAGGCGCCGTCTGGCTGATCACTCAGCTGGGTGTGCTCGATGGTTCCGTCCGGAAGTTCAATCCGCAGGGAGAAGTGACCAAAGCCCAAGCGGCAACCGCTCTGATGAGACTTGTTCATTTACAGGGCAAACTGGACCAGAAGATAGCCATGTAATGTCCTGATCCGGCAGTCCAAACCAGTCCAAACCTTTTTTATAGGAGGTTTGGACTGTTTTTTTGTTGCATATCTGCCGGGACCGTGTGATAATATGGGGTTGTCATATGGAAGAAAAGTCTTCTCGATTTTGATTATCATGGAGGCAAAATCATAGTGGAGCGTTACCCTTTTACTTATGATCATTCTCAACCGTTCATCCGGCAGGCCGGCGAATGGATAGCGGATGTCTTTTACGATATTCTGCCGGAAGCCGGTTTCGAAGTCCGCGATGAACAGATTTATATGGCTTTCCAATTGGAACGGGCGTTTGCCGAGAAACAAACCATTTTTGCGGAGGCGGGAGTGGGGACGGGGAAAACGCTTGTTTATTTGTTATATGCGATTTGTTACGCCCGTTATATGCGAAAGCCGGCTGTGATCGCCTGTGCGGACGAGTCTTTAATTGAACAACTGGTCAAGCCGGAAGGGGATATCGCAAAGCTGGCGAAGCACCTGAGCCTGGCCGTTGACGCCAGGCTGGGGAAGTCTGCGGACCAGTATCTTTGTCTGGTCAAGCTGGACAAAGCAAGATTCAGGGACGAGGATGCGGAAATGTTCGAGCAATTATACGAAGAGCTGCCCGGGTTTGTTCATTCTCATGAAACCCTGCAATCGTTTTATGCTTACGGCGACCGGAAGCAATATCCGCATTTGAATGACGAGCAATGGAGCAAGATCAATTGGGATGCTTTCCAGGATTGCTTCGTATGCGACAAAAGGCACCGCTGCGGGCAAACGCTCTCCCGCGAGCATTACCGCCGATCTGCCGATTTGATCATTTGTTCGCACGATTTTTACATGGAGCATGTGTGGACGTATGAGAGCAGGAAGCGGGAAGGGCAGCTGCCGCTGCTGCCGGATCACTGTGCGGTCGTATTTGATGAAGGGCATTTGCTGGAATCTGCCGCGCAGAAGGCGCTGACCTATAAATTAAAGCATGACGTGTTTGAAGAACTGATTACCCGGCTGCTGCAGGGGGAAATACGCGAATCATTGGCTGTGCTCATTGACGAGGCGATTGCGCAAAGCGAGACGATGTTTGACTGGTTAAGACGCCGGAGCAGAGAGATTCCCGGTTCGGACCGGAAGGAGCTTCTGCTCGACGATCGGCTGCTTCAGGAAATACACCGGTTCCGGACGGTGCTTGCAGCGATTGAAGAAGAGCTCGTGTTTGAAAGCGGTCTTCACACCTTGAATGAATATCAGCTCCGCATTGTCGAAGAGCATCTTGAAATGATGCAGAAAGCATTGAGTCTTTTCCAGCGATCGGAGTCATTGGTATGCTGGTTGACGGAAAGCGGGAGCGGAGCGGCTTTGGTGATCATGCCGAGAACCGTCAAGGAAGTGCTTCGGGAGCGGGTGTTTGGCTCGAACATGCCTATCGTTTTTTCATCGGCCACACTATCCGTGGAGGGCTCCTTCCGTTATGTAGCGGAAAGTCTCGGGATCGAGCAATATTTGTCCTTTTCCGTTGACTCTCCATATGAATACGAACGGCAAATGGAAGCGATCGCGCCTCATTGGTCTGCCGGCGGGACATTTTCGGAGAAAATGGAGGCCGCTGTCTCGCTGCTCGAACGAACGGAAGGAAGAGCGCTGCTGCTGTTTCCGGCGAAAGCCGAACTGCAGCGGTTTAAACGGGAGATTGCGTCGTATCCCGAACTCTTCGGGAAAATGCGCTTCTTGTTTGAAGGCGATCAGGAAATCAGCCATCTTATCGCTTCTTTTCAGCATGACGAAACGAGTGTTCTATGCGCCGTCAGCTTGTGGGAGGGACTCGACGTACCGGGGCCGTCCTTGTCCAATGTCATCATATGGTCGCTGCCTTTTCCGCCTCAAGATCCGGTCTTTATGGCCAAACGCAGAGCGGCGGAGTCTCCTTTTGAAGAGGTCGATCTGCCTTATATGCTGCTGAGGCTCCGGCAAGGGATGGGACGATTGATTCGCTCCCGTGAGGATCGGGGGATCGTGGCCATTCTATGTGCAGAGCTGCACAGGCAGCCCATGCTGCGGGCCCGCGTTGAAGCTGTGCTGCCGCCGGGGGTTTCTCTCAAAAATTCGCTAGCTTAGGGGACAGTTGGTAAACTTTGTGTCATGAAATCTCATTGTATCCGTGTTACAATGGTTTCCGTTCCTGTTTAGGAATGCGACATCAAAAAGGCCGAAGCTTAATTCGTAAGCGCGGGGGAACCCATATCCTTGGGGTGAAGCCACTATGGTGGCCGGGTGGTTGCTCTTTGACCCGAATCCGTCAGCTAACCTCGCAGGCCGTAAAAAGGAGAGGAATGCAGTGAAAGGTTTTAAGAAGTTGGTTTTGACAGGTGTTTTGGCACTTGGCCCGATCATTGGCGCCGGCGCGGTTTCAGCTGCTCCGTCGCACACGGTATCAAGCAACGATACCCTGTGGGCGATCTCCCAGAAATACGGTATCAGCCTGAAATCGCTTATTACGGTGAATCCGCAATTGGTTAACCCAAATCTAATATGGCCAGGAATTGTGCTTAATATTCCCGGTAAGTCAACGGGTACAGGTTCGGGTTACGGTACAGGCTCAGGTTACGGTACAGGCTCAGGTTACGGTTCGGGTAACGGATCGCAGCAGGGAACAGGAACAGACAGCACGACACAGTCTTCTTATGCCAGCCAAGTGGTAAATTTGGTGAACCAGGAACGTGCCAAAGCCGGTTTAAGCCCGCTTGCCAGCGACAGTGCATTGACGAAGGTGGCTTTAGACAAGGCAAAGGACATGTATGAAAAAGGCTATTTTGACCATAATTCTCCTACCTATGGGTCTCCTTTTGATATGATGCGCTCTTATGGCATCCGTTATACCTACGCGGGTGAAAATATTGCCAAAGGGCAAAGAACACCGCAAGAGGTAATGGATTCATGGATGAACAGTCCGGGACACCGTCAAAACATTATGAGCCCGAACTTCAACAAAATCGGAGTGGCTTATTATAATGGCGTGTGGGTACAGATGTTTATCAAAAATTAATTCGGACTAAAAGAACAGACTGTTGAGAATGTCTCAGCAGTCCTTTTTTGTTTGCCATGATATTTTAATGCGACATAGCTTCTGCTGGATTAAAGACGGTATTGGTCAGTCCTTTCGCGGAACGGCATTCGTCCTGGACGTTTTATGCAGGCTTCAATGAAATCCATAATACCGGCAAATGCGGAATGGAATCGGCCGAGGAAGTGACGCCTGCCGTACTGAATTGGATTGAGCACAATGCCCGGAAGATTTCGGCAATCCGTTTGCCGGCGATCCTCTGCCGGCGTGGATTGCAGCCTCCCTGCTGAAGGGTCAGGAGGCGGGACGCGACTATCTGGTCGTTTCGCAATGTGCGCACGTCTGCCAAAGAAGCGTTCGTTTCGGGTCATGGCTCTATGTCCGAACGTATCATGACGGGTACCATTTATTCGATCAAGAGATGCTATTCGATCTCGACAGCGATCCTTATGAGCAAACGAATTTGGCTGCGGAGCATCGCCAAGTTTGCCGAGATGCGGTATATTATTTAAATGAGTGGCATGACCACATGATGGAGACGATGCCTTTCGATACAGATCTGCTCTGGACGGTGATGAAAGAGGGAGGACCTTATCATGCCAAAGGATTTTTGCCGAAGTATGCGCAGTGGTTGGAACAGACAGGACGCGGTCATGCGATTACAGAGCTAAAACGGAGACATCCTGCGGAATTCGGTCATGGCCGTCCGAAGGGATAAGACCTCCGTTGAACGGTGGAGGAGGATTGAAATGAATGGAAAAAAACGTGCTGCTGCACGGCCGGCAGAGAGGTTTCGGGCCAGCCGGATTCTCATTCTTTGCCCTTGCAGGGCAAACGCTCGGCCAAAGATCCTAAAGAAGGCATGATTTATTTGCCCGGCGGTGAATTTTTAATGGGAACCGCGGATCAGGAAGGGTTTGCCCAAGATGGCGAAGGCCCCGTTCGTTCGGTTAGACTGGATTCTTTTTATATCGATCCTTACGCGGTGAGCAATGCAGAATTTAAAGCATTTGTCGATGCTACCGGTTATCGCACGGAAGCGGAGGTTTTTGGCTGGTCCTTTGTGTTTCATTTGTTCGTTTCCGCCGAAACGGCGAAAGGTGTGACGCAAGCGGTTCAGCAGACCCCCTGGTGGTGGGTTGTGAACGGCGCATGCTGGAAGCATCCGGAAGGTCCGGATTCTCACATTGATGACCGCATGGACCATCCGGTGATCCATGTTTCCTGGAATGATGCGAATGCCTACTGCCAATGGGCCGGCAAACGGCTGCCGACCGAAGCGGAATGGGAGTACGCGGCAAGAGGAGGTCTTGTGCAAAAACGTTATCCGTGGGGAGATGTCCTCAAACCGGATGGGGAGCATCGCTGCAATATTTGGCAGGGCAAGTTTCCGGATAAAAACAACTGCAGCGACGGGTATGCGGGAACCGCGCCTGTCCATGCGTTTAAACCCAACGGTTACGGATTATATAATGTTTCCGGGAACGTATGGGAATGGTGCTCGGATTGGTTTGCTGCGAATCATACGGCAGACCCGCTTGTTAACCCGCTTGGTCCGGCGACGGGTCAGGAAAAAGTGCTGCGCGGAGGTTCCTATTTGTGCCACAAATCGTATTGTAACCGGTACAGAGTCGCTGCGCGCAGTAAAAATACACCGGATAGTTCCACGGGCAATATCGGTTTTCGCTGTGCTGCCGATGCCTGATAGGGAACAAAGAACGAACCAGGCTGTCGTGGTCTCCCCACGACAGCCTTTTAAATTACTGTTGATGATCATTAGAGGATATGAAATGAATGGTGGGGAGAAATGGATGATGAAGCACCCGAATTGTGGTTCAGCGGCTACGAAAGCGAGCACGATAACGGACTGAACAAATTTATGTTCCGTACACCTTGAACGAATACGTGTTTGAAAAGAACGGAAAGATTTATACCGTGACGATCCGGATTAACGACGCCGTCAAGACCGATGCGCAGTGGAAACGGCTGACGGAGGCGTTCGGCTCGATGCAGTTTTTCAAAAAATGAAAGCCATTCTTGTGAAAAAGAGCCATTGCGGCTCTTTTTCGGCGTTTACGGGGAAACGTAAAGCACGGGATTCTTTTGTATACCTGACATAAGCCAAGTTTGTCTGCGCATATACAATACGGAATGCTTTGTCTTTCAAGCGTTTCAAAGTTGCACGGATGCCATGCGAGGCTTGATAACAAATATCGGAGAGTGTTATGATTATTTTATTTGAGACATTGAGACATAAGGATGCTGATGGAGTTGACTAAAGTAAACATAAATGGGCTTGACATCCATTATTCCGTTGTCGGCACAGGGCATGAGGTAGTGATGCTGCACGGTTGGGGAACCAATCTGCAAACCTTTCATGCGATTCAGCAGCATTTATCCCGGCATTTTAAAGTGTATGCATTCGATTTTCCCGGCTTCGGAGAAAGCGATACTCCTCCCGAGCCGTGGGGGGTTACTGAATATACGAATCTGCTCGCTTCATTCATACAGTCGATGGGGATCGATAATCCGATACTGATCGGCCATTCCTTCGGCGGAAGGGTCTCAATTCGATATGCCGCTGCGAATCCTGTAAGGAAAATGATATTGACCGGAAGCGCGGGAATCAAGCCGAAACGCAGCCTGAATTATTATGTAAAGGTATATTCGTTCAAAACGGCCAAACAATTGCTCAAGCTCCCGGGCCTAAACCGGTATTCGGAGCGCATATTGAACCGGATGCGAGCCAAATTCGGCTCCAGCGACTATAAGAATGCATCAGGCGTAATGCAGCAGACGCTGACCAAAGTCGTCAACGAGGATCTGCGGCACCATCTTCCTCATATCAAGGCATCGACCTTATTGATCTGGGGCGAGAACGATACGGCTACCCCTGTTGCGGACGGAAAATTGATGGAACAAATGATACCGGATGCCGGTCTGGTCGTGCTGAAGAACGCCGGTCATTTTTGCTATTTGGAAAAAGGCCGCGAGTTCATCGTCATCGTAGACCATTTTTTGGCGAAGGATAAGGGAGGCAGCCATGTTTGAGCTTGTTCTTGCGTTAGCGTCGCTGTTATGGCTGGGGCATGCTGTCCTGCGTCTTCTAAACGGCGTACATATGCTTCAATTGAATTCTTACCGCAATGAGCGGTTTATGGGCTGGTTTAAAGGCCACGTGAAGGAACGGCTGTCCTTAAGAGAGTGGCTTCCGTTATTGTCTTTTGCTGCCCTGCTGTTCCAAGCGCCGGTGCTTGGTTTAATTCTTTGGACGCTGCTATATGCGATGCTGATATGGCTGCGGCCCAGGAAACAGGAGAAAAAGAAGCTGGTCTATACGGCCAGGGTCAAGCGGCTGCTTGTGACGATTGGCGTTCTGGTAGCGGCGGCTTTGGCGGTTTCCCTAACCTTTGCATCCGCCGGAGACAGCCTTGCACCGTTCATCTTGTTGTTCGCCGTCGCGCTGCTGTCCGACATGGTGGTGTTGTTGGCCAATACGATGAACCTGCCTGTCGAAAACCGGATCAACCGCTACTATTTGAACGATGCCGCGCAGATTGTGCGGCAGATGAAGCATTTGACGGTGATCGGCATTACCGGTTCGTATGGCAAAACAAGCGTGAAGCATTTTCTGAATACACTGCTCAGTCAAGTGTACGAGGTGCTGGTGACGCCGGAAAGCTACAATACGCCGATGGGCGTAACCAAGACGATCCGGTCGATGCTGCGTCCTACGCACCGGTTTTTCATTACCGAGATGGGGGCCAAGCAAACCGGCGATATCCGCGAGCTGTGCGAACTGGTCAGTCCCAAGATCGGCATTCTGACCGCCGTCGGGCCCCAGCATTTGGAGACGTTCAAGACACTGGAGAATGTGCAGCGGACCAAATTCGAGCTTGGAGAGAGTCTTCCGCCGGACGGCATCCTGTTTATGAACATGGATGACGAGAATATCGCATCCTACCGCGGGAATATTGCGGCAAGAAAAGTAAGTATCGGAATTCACCGGCAGGATGTCGATTATCGTGCCCAAAATATACAATACACCGGCAAAGGCGCAGCGTTCGAGCTCGTGAAGCCGGACGGATCGGTTCTTGCCTGTGAGACGAGCCTGCTTGGCGAGCATAATATCTATAACCTTCTTCTGAGCATGGCCGTCAGCCTTGAGCTTGGGGTTCCCGAGGAAAAACTGGCGCTGCTCGTGAAGCGGATCAAGCCGGTAAAACACAGGCTGGAGCTCAAGAAATTATCCGACAAAATCACGATACTGGACGACAGCTTCAATTCCAATCCGGTCGGTTCCAAAGCGGCTCTGGATGTATTGGCCCAGATGCCGGGCAAACGGATCCTGATTACGCCGGGGATGATCGAGCTCGGGGAGCAGGAATATGAGCTTAACCGCAAGTTTGGCATTCATGCGGCGGGAGCCTGCGATTATATTATACTGGTCGGGCAGAAACAAACTAAGCCGATTCAGGACGGCTTGCGTGAAGCAGGCTACCCGCAGGAGCGGCTGTATATCGCCAGGGATCTTCAGGATGCGCTCAGGCAAATGCATCTTGTAGCCGAACAGGGAAGCATTGTGCTGCTCGAGAATGACCTGCCCGATAATTATAATGAATGATGGGGGACTCGCAATGAAAGTAAAAGTAGGGGTTTTGTTCGGAGGCATGTCGGTAGAGCATGAGGTATCCATCATATCCGCTCTGCAGGCTATTCACGCGTTGAACCGGGATAAATACGAGCCCGTACCGATTTATATCGACAAGCAGGGGCACTGGTATACCGGGGAAGGGCTGATGGATATCGACAATTACAAGCAGCTTCCGGAGCTCTTGAAAAAGAGCGAGCAAGTGATTTTACATACGAATCAGGAAGGAAAGCATCTTCTGATCAACGCCGCATCCGGGCTGTTCCGCAAAAAAATCATCGATGAAATTCATGTCGCCTTTCCGGTCACGCACGGGACCTATGGAGAGGACGGGTCCTTGCAGGGCTGGCTTGATTTGAACAAGATCCCTTATGTCGGCTGCGATGTGCTCTCCTCTGCGGTCGGTATGGACAAAATCATGATGAAAACGATCGTCCGCGGCGCCGGTCTGCCGGTGATCGATTACGTGTGGTTTTACAGCAAACGTTGGTTTGACGCGCAGCAGGAGTGTGTGGAGCTGGTAGAGCAAAGGCTGGGTTATCCCGTGATCGTAAAACCGGCAAACCTGGGGTCCAGTGTCGGCATACAGAAAGCGGACGACAGGGAAGAACTGGTCGAAGCGATAGAGTCAGCGTCATCCTATTCTCCCAGAATTATTGTGGAGAAAATGGTCACCAATTTGAAGGAAGTCAACTGTTCGGTCATCGGCGACTATGAGCATGTGGAAGCTTCCGAGTGTGAAGAAGTGCTGAAATCGGACGAAATCCTGAGCTACCAGGATAAATATATGAACCAGGCCGCCAAAGGAATGGGCGGTACGAGCCGGATTATCCCGGCGGAGATCGGGGAGGAAACCACACGCCGGGTGCAGGAGCTGGCGAAGCAAACCTTCCTGGAGCTGGGCTGCAGCGGTGTGTCACGGATCGATTTTTTGATCGATCAGAACACCAACAGCGTGTATATTAATGAAATCAACACCATTCCGGGCTCGCTCTCCTTTTACCTGTGGCAGCCCAAAGGGAAGGATTTCGAGCAACTGACGGACGACCTGATCCAGCTCGCGCTCAAGCGGAGCCGGGAACGGGCGCAGCTCACCTTCTCTTACGACACCAATCTGTTGGCGCTGCAGGGCAAAGGCGGCGGCAAGCTGGGCACTAAAAAATAGCGCTTTAAGGAGGATGCCTTCATGAAGGACCTTTCTCCAATACCTGCTGGCCCGGGGGTTGACGGGTGGCAGAGGATACCGATTGAAGAAAATCATGAACAACTGGTCTCCTTGAACCGATTAACCCATCGAATGATCGTTCGTCCGTACTATTACGCCATGAACATTCCCACAGCGATCGATGGGGCTTATGTACGGCAGGGTGCAATTTGATAAACCGGGAGCTGATCGTCGGATTTAGCTATAACGAGCAAAAGCTTGAAACCTTTTTCCGGAATGAAAGCATCATTTTTCGAGAAAATCTATGGTTGGATCAGGAACTGCTTGAGACGGTGAAGGGGTACAGCGAGGAGCAGTTAAAAGCTTTTGCCGAGAAGGATTTGCAGTTTCATCTCGAAATTGACGGTGATCGACTGCAGTGTCTTTATGCCAGGCATGATGAGGCCAACGGCTTCGTTCTTGGCTTCGCTGCTTCCGAAGAGATCACCCAAAACCCTGACGTATACAACAAAATCAAGCTCGGCTTCCGTATGCCGCAGCTGGCCGGGAAGAAACAATTCAGCGTTATTTTATCGGAGCCAACCTACGGTGTGGACATTCTTTACTCCAATCAGCTGCAGAATGTGAAGGTGACCGCCATACCTTTCTTCGATCACGATGAAGTGATTACGAATTTACCGAACGATATGATCAGGATCGAGTTAAATGAATGGGTGCTTCCTACAAGCGGGAGCCGATTAGCGATAAAGCTGGTCGGCTTTTTTGGTATGTGTTGAAATAAACGCGGGGGATTGAATTTTTACGGGTTAACAATAAACCAGGGTGCCTGAGTCGCTTGACTCTCGGAACACCCTGCGGGTTTACGTATCAAGGAAGCAATGGAACAAATTCTTTGACAATTTGCTGATGACCTTGGTTCTCTTCGTATGCCTCTTCTCTTTCGAGATTGAATTTTTCCATAATCGGAAGATCGCTGCAGGAGAAAAGGTAGGCGTCTTCGGAAGAGGTAACGACGTGCTCGTGCCAAGCCCAATTCGGTACGACGAAGAAATCACCTTTGGACCAATGGAACTGTTCCCCGTTGATCACGGTATAGCCGGCTCCTTTAAATACCTGATAGATGGTTGAATGGGTATGGCGATGAGCCTTAGAGCGGAAACCGTTGGGCAGCTTTTGCATCCAGGCGGCAATCGTCGGGTTTGCCGTTAATCCATTGGATGGATTGATATATTCGACGGCATACCCGTCAAACGGGTCAGGCTCGAACCGGCTCAGTCCATGCAGAGCGGCAAGCGTTTGCGCCCATTTGAACGAGCCCAAAGGTGCGATTTTGGAGCTGCGGTCGGAAATCGGGCGGACCATTCCGCCTGCGTACCGCATCGCGCTATAGTTATCCGGTACGGAAGGCTGTTCGATTTTCTCCGGATAAGATTCGAAGAAGGTGCCTCCAAGGGCATAGATTGTTGGGATATCCAGACAATCCATCCAGATCATCGGCTTATCGCCAGGATGGGAGTGCCCGTGCCATAACGTTTGGGGCGTGGTCAGGAAGTCTCCTTCCTCCATGAAAATCCGTTCGCCCTGCACGATGGAATAAGCGCCTTGGCCCTCAATAATGAACCGAAGCGCACTTTGCGTATGCCGATGGGAAGGGGCCGTTTCCCCGGGAAGAATAAGTTGGACAGCGGCATAAAGCGTCTGTGTCGTTGAAGCCCATCCCCAAGGCTGGCGGTTGGTCAGTCCGGGATTTTGCAAATAAATCGCCCGGCGTTCACCGCCGCGGTCCGGCGTGAAAATATCTTTGGCTTCCATCAATTTCTTATAAAGCGTTTCCCATTTCCAAAGATAGGCTTGCGCATGAGGCGCAGGCTGTTTATGCATTAAATCGGGTATCGCATTCCACAGCGGCCCAAGGTAATATTTTTCAATCTCTTTGTTAAAGTTTTGGACGGTTTCACTTTGAAAAAATTCGTTTTTTTCTGCCATACTTTGCCCCTCACTTTCCTTTTGCGTCTTCGTACTGCCGCAGATTTCTTTTGATTTGTTTTAAATGCGTTTCCACGTGTTCGACCAGCAGGTGATCTACAATGAACGCCATCGGCTTGGTTCCGAATCTCGGGTTTCGGCTCGGGGATTCGACAGTTAAATCTTCGGCCGTCAGCGGACCGAGCACATCCCGTACTTTTGATTTCAAAGCGATAATGCCCTTCAATACTTCGTCCTTTGTTCGCTGTCCGGCTTGAGCGACCGCGTTTAACCTTCCTTCATGCTGCAAGCCTCGTCCCCATTCGATGCCGGGAGATGCAATGACCTGCGTCAGCTCATTCAGCCAATAAGGGGTGGCTTCTTCCACATGACAGAGAATCTCCATAACCGACCATGCGTCATCCGCAGGTTTAAAGCAGAGAATTTCTTCGTCGAGGTCTTGGGTAATCTCCACGATTTGATCGATGGATCGGTGAATAGACTGGATCCGGTCCTGCAATTCGCTCATGAGTTTATCCCTCCTGTACTTTTTTTACCCGGTTTTCGAGGACGCCGATGCGGTCGATTTCAACGCGCACCACATCACCGTCTTTGAGGAAGACTTGGGGATCACGCGCCACTCCGACACCGCCCGGAGTACCGGTAAGGATGAGATCGCCGGGCTCAAGCGTCATCAGATTCGACAAAAACTCCACCAAATAGGGGACGGTAAATACCAGGTTGGCGGTATTCGAACGCTGGCGCTCTTCGCCATTGACGGTCAAGACCACCTCAAGCCCTGAAGGATCGCCCAATTCATCGGCTGTGATCAACCAGGGACCCAGCGGCAGGCTTCCTTCCACTGTTTTTCCCTGCAGCCATTGAAGTGTTCTTCTTTGAATATCCCGGTAGGTAACATCGTTAGCCACGGTATAACCGGCGACATAATTTAAAGCGTTGTCCCGGGAGACGTTTCTGGCGCGTTTACCGATAACAAAGGCGAATTCCGCCTCATAATCCAGCTGTTCCGAGATCGGAAAGAAAGGAATATCGTCCTGGGGACCAATGATGGTGTTGCTGAATTTGGCAAAGACAACAGGGTATGGAGGAAGCTCTCGGCCCATTTCTAAAATATGCTCCCGGTAGTTATGGCCGACACAAACGATTTTTCCCGGATTTAAAACGGGAGCTTCAATTTTAACGTCGGAGTATTCATATATGACGTTTCGTTCGAACGGCCCCGGGGATTGGAGAATGAATTGAACCGCTTTCTTCGCCAAGGAAAGGCTTTCATCTCCGCCCTGAAGAAATTCCACCATATTGGCCGGTATAAATGCTTCGGCAATTTGTTTTGCCCGAATAGAGCCATTGGCTTGCAGCATGAGTTCATAAGCGGTATTTAAATCAATCACTTTGCCGTCTTCAATACATCCGATTCGACTTTCTCCATGAATGCGATAATGGACTAAACGCACCATCCATCTCTCCTTTTTGTTCACAATTAGTAAATATGATTTATTAATATCGTACAATGTGAATATATCAAAAGTGCTTCCTTGTTGTAAAGACAAATTAAAAAATGTGAAACTTTCCGAAGAAAGCATTTACAAAAAAAATGATTTTAGGTATATTAACAGTGATCGAATAAATAATATTGAACTTGATTTACCAATAGTGAACAACAGGAGGTGCAAATCATGAATTCGGTTATTTTACTGTGACAGACTGCCGAGGACTGGCGAAGCGGCGGGTCTGGAGAAAGCCATCCTGTACTGAATTTTAGCTTGTGAGTAGAGGGGGAGAATACATTGCGTTCAATCGATATTAATCGGATGATTGATGAATCAAAATTTAACCGCTTTCATGGTCTTGTTTTGTTTTGGTGCGGTTTCATCATTGTTTTTGACGGATATGACCTTGTCGTATATGGTTCGGTTGTTCCTGTTTTGATGCAAGCCTGGGGGTTGACCCCTATTCAAGCCGGTTCGCTGGGAAGCTATGCTTTGTTCGGGATGCTGTTAGGGGCTTTAATTTTTGGTCCTCTGGCGGATAGGATCGGCCGTAAAAATGTCATTTTGTTCTGTATTGCACTCTTTAGCATCTTTACGGGGATCATCGGATGGGCCAAGACCCCCGCAGAATTCGGGATCTATCGATTTATGGCCGGCTTAGGCCTGGGCGGGGTGATGCCCAATACGGTTGCATTAATGACGGAATATTCACCCAAAAAGCTGAAGAGTACGCTCGTTTCGATTATGTTTAGCGGTTATTCCGTCGGGGGGATGCTTTCTGCAGGTCTGGGAATTCTATTAATTTCCCGGTTCGGTTGGGAAGCCGTTTTCTTTGTCGGAGCTCTCCCGTTATTCGCCCTGCCGTTTATGGTTAAGACGCTGCCTGATTCCCCCAGCTTTTTGCTGGCCAAAAATCAGACGGAAAAGCTTGGTGAAATCTTGTCTAAAATCAATCCGGAGTTTACTCCGCAAAAGGACGACAAATATGAAATGGTTATCCCGAAAAAAACAGGGATGCCGGTTATCACGCTGTTCGAGAATCGCCGTAGTTTAAGCACAATCATGTTCTGGATTTCGTTTTTCATGTGCTTGCTGATGATTTACGGATTGAATACATGGCTGCCTAAACTGATGGATAAAGCGGATTACCCGTTGGGGTCAAGCCTCATGTTCTTGTTTGTCTTAAATTTCGGAGCCATCTTTGGCGCGATATTCGGAGGATGGGCGGCCGATCGTTGGGGTTCAAAGAAAGTATTGATCGCGTTTTATTTGCTGGCAGCGGTTTCATTAACATTGCTCGGCTTTAAAGCCAACATGGTCGTATTGTTTGTTCTGGTGGCTATCGCCGGTGCAGCTACGATCGGGACACAAATTATTGCCAATGCTTATGTTTCTCAATATTATCCGGTTCATATGAGATCCACCGGTATCGGTTGGGCATTAGGGATAGGCCGGTTAGGCGCCATTGTCGGCCCGATGATGGGAGGGATTTTGCTGTCGCTGGATCTGCCGTTAATGCAAAATTTCATAGCCTTTGCTGTGCCCGGACTGATTGCCGCTTTGGCCATCTGGTTTGTTCAGGAAAAATATGCCGACATGCGCAGCACGGCAGCAGCGGAAGAACAAGTCAGTCCGCAATCGAAGAGTATTGACGCTATAGCTAAATAAAAAAGGATAATAGCCGAAAATCAATGGTTTATTGATGATTTCGGCTATTTTTGACCATTTTAATACGATTTTAAACAAATTTAAGATAAATAGTATTTACAAATGAAAAATCTGTTGGTAATATAAAAAGTGTAAACAATAAATAAATAATATTCACTAATCGTGAACAACGGGAGGTACTAATCATGAAACTTGGTTATTTTACTTTGACTGACAACCCGATTGAGTACGGCAGCACAAGGAAAGATGCGAACCAGATGATCAGGGATTTGGCCGAGCAATGCGTATACGCGGAGGAGCTCGGATTCGATTCCGTTTGGGTTCCGGAGCATCACTTTAGTGTGCTGGGAGTTCTGCCTTCACCATCCTTGTTCTTGGCCAACATCGCGGCAAGAACCAAAAAAATTACCTTGGCTCCTGCAACGGTGCTTTTGCCGGCGAGCCATCCGATTCGTATGGCTGAGGAATATGCATTGCTGGATCTCTTGAGCAACGGCAGAGCGATTTTCTCTGCAGGAAGAGGATACGACAAGCGTGAATACGATGTATTCGGCGCCGATTTCAACCAAAGCCGGGAAATCTTCTTTGAAGGGCTGGATATCATTAAAAAAGCGTGGACAGAGAAAGCGTTTTCTTATCAAGGGAAGTTCTATTCGTTCCCTGAAGTGGAGCTGACGCCAAGACCGGTGCAGGATCCGCATCCTCCGATCTATGTAGCGGCATTCAGCCGTCCTTCTTTGGAGAAAGCGGCCGAGATGGGAGAGAATGTGATCTTTGCCCCATTTGCCGCCAATATGGTGTTCGGAAGTCTGGAAGGAGCGGTTTCATCCTTTAAGGAGCTCTCCGAAAAGCACGGTTTTAAAGGCAAAGGCGCCCGCTGTTCGTATTTCATTAATGTGACCGAAACGAAGGAAGAGACGGAGAAGACGAAACAGCGTATGCTAAAATACTTCACCGGTCTGGTACCGGCCTTCCCGTCCGATCCGACGACGGCGCCTCCTCATATCCGTTATTTTGTGGATATCGTAGAGAAGCTGAAAAAGATGAAGACCGACGATTTGAGCGACAAGAGCATTATTGTAGGGGATCCGGAATATGTAACCGAGTGTCTGAAGAAATGCGAAGCGGCGGGTCTGGAGGAAGTCATCCTGTACTTTGACTTCGGCGGCCTGTCGCATGAAGATACCATGAAATCTATGGAACGCTTTGCCAAGCATGTGCTGCCTCATTTTAATCAAAATGTCGTGAATGCTTAAAACGGATCAGCTTCCCTCTATTGTTGATATCATTTCCATAGGAGTGATATGATTCAAATAAATGAAACGCGGAGGGAAGGTTTAAAAGAAATGACGACGAACGACCTTAAAGGACACGGTATCCAATCCCTTGAATTGGGATTGGATATCTTGAAAAAAATTGCGGACCAGGACAAACCGCTCACGATTACGGAAATAGCCAATTTATGCGGAATGTCCAAAAGCAAGCTGCACCGGTATCTTACCAGCTTTTGCCGATGCGGTTTCCTGGCAAAGCAGGATGATTTACGCTATTCCCTTGGCACCGAATTGATTTTATTAGGATTAAAAACATCTGAAAAATTGGATGTAAAGGAAATTTCAGGACCGTATTTGACGGCCCTTAGAGAAAGATTAAATGAGACGGTCGCCCTTGCTATCTGGGGGGAGAACGGACCTTTCTTTCTCCGGTGGGAGGAGAGCAACCGGGCGGTTAATCTCGGCATTCGCGCCGGTTCTCAAGTCAGTGTTACGCGCAGTGCGCCTGGAAAGTTATTTGCCGCCTATCTGCCTCAGTCACGAACGCTGGAATTAGTTAAACGGGAACTGCCGAACGGCGAACTGGAGCAGGCGGCTTTCTATAATGAGATGGAAGAAGTCAAAAGAAAAGGATATGCCGTCACGCAAGGCACGTTAATTCCGGGAATTTCCGCGATCAGCTGCCCTGTATTTGGCCAAAACGGTGAAATCATAGCTGCGATTACGGTCGTCGGATTAATCGATACACTGGATGTTTCGGAAAATTCCGAAACGATCCCCATCATCAAGGAACAATGTTTATCGTTATCCCATTCTCTGGGGTATCAAAAAAAATTCAGTTACGTTTAACAGCCTGATTGTCCGGGGACCGGAGGAGTTTGGGGGGAAGGTTCAATCATGGGATTTACGTTAGATGCCGAGAAGGTCATTCATCTGCCTGATTTAAACTTTGTTCAATTTTGTCAAAAAACATATGGTTTGAATCGCGGAGTCTATAATACGGTGGATTCCTGGTTTTATCAAAAGGGAGCTACAGATATAGCGGATCGAAGAAAACGGATTATCCATTTTTTGGACTGTGTTCATCATCCGGTTGAAAACGGAAGACTGAAATTCGGCCATGGCGGACTGGCCTCATGTTTAACCCTTTATTGGGAAAACTATGCTTAAAGGACAGCATGAAAAACGCCAAGACGAGGACTGCCATTTCCGAGAGCAAGCCAAGCCTGACTGATTCACATATTACCGTCACATGATTTTTAAAAATGGATAGGGGATGGCATGATGACAACGACAGAATTTGATTTCACTCAAATTTTTGCCGATGAGCGTTTGGGGTTTCTATCTACGATCCATAAAGAATCGGGAGCGATTCAAAAAAATGCCGTCTCCTGGATTTATGGCTATAAACCGAAAGTCCTTCGCGTAGCCGTTTCCACCAAATCGGACATCGTCAGCAATATCGAGTCGAACGCCAATGTAAATTTCTCCTTTTTTTACAACAAATCGATCGTATCCTTCCAAAACAAAGCCAGGATCTTGACCAAAAAAATGCCGGGCGTTCCGTTTCCGTTGACCCTTATTGAATTGTCAACCGATGAACTGCACGACATTATGTTCTATGGAGCGGAAATAGCTCAAGAGCCGGTGTATAAGAAAACCTATAACATAGAGGCCGCTAAAAAATTGGATAAGCAGGTATATGCATCTATGGCATTAAGCGAGGAAGAAATGGAAGCGGCAAAAGAATAAATCCGACTAGGCTCGCGCTGCTGCCGATGAATAGGGTGGCACAGCAAGAAAGCCCTGCACTCTTTAGAGAGTGCAGGGCTTTCTTAGGTTCAGCGGACTCCGCTTATATCATATCGTAGCCGATAAAGGCTTCGCGAACGCGGCTCCAAAACGGGAACGGACGAAACCTGGCGAACTTCACCTTCCTGCCTGCCGCTACCATGCTGCGAATCGAAATGATGTCGTTGCGCTGCATGTACACGTGGTCAAGAGACAGCAGAATGTTCTGATTCGCCCTCGGATAGATATCGCAGTGGTGATGCTTCGGCAGCAGAATCGGCGAGCCTAACGTACGGTATACGCGGTTGTTGATCGATGCGATCTCCGCAATTTGAATGGCATCCAGAGACGGATGGACGATGGCTCCGCCCAGGCTCTTGTTGTAAGCTGTGCTTCCGGAGGGCGTCGAAATACAGATGCCGTCGCCGCGGAACGTCTCGAGCAACTCGTCGTTGATGTGAAGCTGTGCGACGAGCGTGGCATCGACGCCCTTCAGCGTGAATTCATTCAGTGCCAGTTCGGTTTCAATCCCGTGCGGCGTCGTGATTTGGATCTCCACAAGCGGATATTTGACTACCCTCAGATCATTCTGCCTGCTGCTTTCGCCCATCAGCTGCGCGAGCAGTTCCACTTCATCCGGCTTCCAATCGGCGAAGAAACCGAGCCGCCCGGTATGAATGCCGACAAAGGAAATGTGATCCAGCTGATCCTTATAGCGGTGAAAGGCTTGCAGCAGCGTTCCGTCTCCTCCGATGGACAGAACAATGTCGGGGGCCGTCTCTTCGTGAACGAGACCGAACTGTTGAATCAGTTCGTGGAACGAATGCATCAATTGGATGGATATTTCATCGCCGCGATGAACCACATTGTATTTCAAACGGTTGTCCTCCTATATCTGTACGCTTCGTTATGCTCAGCCGTCCGAAGCGCTGCAATACTCTTCAATCCATATCGCCGTACTTTCCGGCATTTGGTTAAACCTGACCGCAACCCGGTATGCGTCGCTGCCGAAAGGAGCGATACGAATAACTTCGGCATGGAGCATGAGTTTCTGGGCAAGTCCGGGCAGCACAAAAGATAACTCCAATTCCAATGGAGAAAATAGACGGGTCGAGGTCATGAATGACACGCCGCCCGCGGACAGATCCAGGATTTGCCCGGTAAAAAATGCATTTCCCTGATGCGTTCTCTGCCCCCGCACGCCTATAATCCGACAGGTTAACGGTGTGCGCACCTGAGGCACGATTCGCTTATATTGGCGCTGCTCTGCTTTAAGAAGCTGCGGCGGAGTTGTAAGCGTCAATGTACAAAGGCATCGTTTCGTTTCCAAATGGAGCAGGTCAACGAGGGCATAATACAGAATCCCCCGCTTAAAAAATGAAAATTCGATGAAATACACATGATGCAGCTTCTCCAAAGGGTGGATCGCCATCGTTTCCAGAGTGACGGTCATTTGCTCGCCGTCCGCTTTCGAGAGTGTGAAGCTGTCCTCATAGCAAAAGGGCAGGCCCTCCTTGGTTTCGCCGACAATGATGAGGCGGCAGCTTGCAGGGATAACGACCGTCCCGCATGCCAATGCTTGGTTCCAATGCATATGCGACACCTACCGGAAATGGTTTTCGACACCCCTTTTGTATCTGTGTAACTACATCATAATCAATAATGGAAAAGAAAACAATGCCAAGACCGCAGGCGGCTACGGTATGAGTCCTCTGCGATTATGTTATGATATGGAAAGGATGCCTTGAGAGGAGTTGATCCGATGATTCATACGTTTGCCGTCACTCACCAATCTGCGATCGAGCAGGATTTGGAGCTGGAAAGATTGCACAGCCCTGAAATCCGCTGGTATTGGGTTGATTTTGATTGTCCTACAAGCGAAGAAGCTGCGTTATTGGATACATTTTTCCACTTTCATCCGCTTGCGATAGAGGATTGTATGCAGTTTCTGCAAAGACCCAAGCTTGATCACTATGAGGATCATCATTTTTTTGTTCTGCATACGATTAATCCCGTGACGTTGGATTCAGACGAGGTAGACCTGTTTCTGGGCAGAAACTATATCGTTACGTACCATTCCAAGCCTCAATCCGAGCTGGAGGATTTCCGCGGCAAGTTGCTGTCGGACCCTAAATATTTGGAGAATGGGCCGGTGTACGCTTCCCATCTGCTGATAGACAAAATTGTAGACCAATATTTTCCAAGCGTATATCACCTGGAGGACAGCCTGAATGAACTGGAAGACAGCTCTCGGGGCGTTTGGTCTGAAAAAGTAATGGACAGGGTGTTTGAAATCCGATCGGACCTGTTAAAGCTGAGGAAGACGATTTTTCCGATGCGCGATTTGCTGTACCGGATTATTTATTCGGAAAAAATCGAAGGCGTGAAGCAGCATGCCGCTTATTTTCAAGATATTCACGACCATCTGCTGAAGCTGTCGGATATGGTGGAGGCGAACCGCGATTTGACTTCGGACATCAGGGACAGCTTTATTTCCATCAACTCTTATCGGATGAACACCATTATGAAAACGCTGACCGTCATCACCACCATTTTCATGCCGCTAACGTTTATTGCCGGCATTTACGGGATGAACTTTCGCTATATGCCTGAGCTGGAGTGGAGCTTCGGATATTTCGCCGTATTATTCATCATGTTCTCGATCGGACTCGGAATGTTTTGGTGGTTTAAAGTGAAGGGATGGTTCAAATGAGCAAGGGCCCTGCGCAGGCGTTCAACCGGACATCTGCAGCAAGGCCCTTTGGACCTTAAAACTTAGTCACGAACGGCACCTCGAAACGGCGGGCGAAATTGGCGCTGACCGGAAGCACGCGGATGCTGAAATGCGGACCGTGCTTCAAATGTGAAGGAATCATGGCGCGGTAGACCACGGCGCCGTCGCCAAGCTGCCGCGCAGGCTCCATAGGTACGACGACCTGGTGCCAGCCGTCGGGTCTTTCTTCGTAGTGGATGAGCTCGATAGCGGTATCCTGGTACCAGATGGGGCCGAATCGGACCGTGGCCGTAACTTCTTTGAGCGGAGCCGTCGAGGTTGTCCCCGAGGGAGAGTTCAAGGTCCGCGGAGGCGTATCATTCACCTCGAGGACACGGACATGGTGCCAAGATTGATGAATGAACTTCTTGTAATCGGCCACCTTGGTCGCTTCGGCATAATCATTGTCCGCAAAAAGCTGCGTTCTCTGCAGTGAGGGAATATAGGTTTCATTCACGTAATCCATCACCATGCGGTCCGTGTTGTACACAGGGGCCAGAGTACGAATGGAGCGCTTCATCCGGGCGACCCATTGAGCGGGCAGGGGACCATGCTGATAATAGAGCGGCACGATCTCCTGCTCCAGCAGCCGATAGATCGATTCCGTGTTCTCCCGGTCTTGAGTCCACGGGTCGGCGTGATCATGGTTTTCGATGCTCCATCCGTTCGTGCCGTCATACCCTTCCTCCCACCAGCCATCCGGCACACTGAAGTTGATGACCCCGTTCATTGCCGCCTTCTGGCCGCTGGTGCCGCTCGCTTCGTACGGCCGGCGCGGATTATTGAGCCAGACGTCTACGCCCTGGATCAGGCTTTGCGCCAAGCTCATATCATAATTTTCGAGAAGAATGATTTTGCCGCGGAACGATTCCATCCGGGATACCCTGTAAATTTCACGAATCATCTCTTGGCCGGAGTGATCGGCCGGATGCGCTTTTCCCGCAAACAGGAACTGTACGGGCCGGTCCGGATGATTGACAAGCCGATTCAGCCGGTCCAGATCCGAAAAGATCAGTGTGGCCCGTTTGTAAGTGGCAAAGCGTCTTGCGAACCCGATCGTAAGAGCCTCCGGAGACAAGAAGGTTTGAACCGCCTCTATTTTCTCGGACGGCATTCCGTTTCGGCGCAGCTGCTCGCGGAGGTTGGCGTGTACGTGTGCAAACAAACGTTTTTTCAGTGTCAGGTGGACCGACCATAAGGACTCCTCCGGAATGGAATCGATCGATTTCCACACCTCCTTGTCCGTGTGTCGGGAAATCCATGTTTCCGGGAGAAACCGGCTGTACAGCTCCTTAAGCTCGGGAGCGAGCCAAGTCTGGAGGTGAACGCCGTTCGTAATATGCCCGATCGGCACTTCATGCACATCAATGTTCCCGTGAAACGCGCGGAACATATCGCGCGAGACATGGCCGTGCAGCTTGCTGACGCCATTGCGGAGAGCCGCCGTGTTCATGGCCAGATAGGTCATGTTGAACAATTGCTTGTGAACATCCCATCCGAGCTCTGTCAAAGCCGCCTTGGCGTGCGGGTATTCCGCAAACAAACGGCTGAAGTAATATTCGAACATCGGTAAGGGGAAAGCGTCATGCCCGGCTGGAACCGGGGTATGGGTCGTAAAAATGGTGCTTGCGCGAACAACCTCGAGCGCAACGTGGAACGGCAGCCCGTTATCCAGCTGCTCTTTCAACCGCTCAAAAGACAAAAAGGCGGCATGGCCTTCGTTAATGTGATACGTACCCGCAGCTATGCCCAGAGCTCTCAGCGCCTTCACGCCGCCTACGCCAAGCAGAATCTCCTGCGCGATGCGGACATCCTGGTTGCCGCCGTATAATTGCGAGGTCAGCTCCCGGTCCCAGGAGCTGTTGTCCTCCAAATCCGCATCAAGCAAAAAGACAGGCACCCGGCCCACCTGAACCTGCCATACTTTCAGCCGCACGGTGCGGTCCGCCATAGGCAAGGACACATAGAGTTCCTCCGGCGTCCGTTCGGCAGGGGGATTGGACTGAACCGGCGCCAAGGCCGGAACGATAGGCAGCCGGCTGACATGGCAGGCGGCGCTCTCGGCAAGCTGTCTGCCCTGGGCATCGAATTTTTGACGGAAATAGCCCTTTTTATATAAGAGTCCGATGCCCACAAGAGGAACGCCGAGATCGCTGGCCGATTTGCAGTGATCGCCCGCCAGTATACCAAGACCGCCCGAATAAATCGGCAGGGATTCGCAGAAGCCGAATTCGGCCGAAAAATAAGCGATGGTCTTTTGCGCATATTCGGGGCAGCGCTGCTCGAACCATGTGGGGGTACGGAAATAATGGTCGTATTGTTCCATCACCGTCCCGTACTTGTTCAGAAATTCACCGTTATGCGCGAGCGCATCGAGCACGGGCCTTTGGACCTCCATCAGCAAGCGGACAGGATTGTGTCCAGAATGCTCCCACAGCTCCGGATCAATCGCAGAGAACAGCGACTTGGCGCTGTCATTCCAACTGAACCATACGTTGCAGGCCAACTCCGACAATCGGTTGATGGCGGGAGGCAGTTCAATGCTTTTCGAATGAAACTTGGTATGCATGGTTTCACCTCTAACCAAAATTTTCACAAATTCAACAGATCAAGCAGCCCGGGCTTCGGTGTTCCTCCGGTTTCTAATGATTACATTCTCTTTATGAATCGTTTTCCTATGAAGCAACCAAAAGACAGCAGAAGCAGAAGGCCCAGTACCGAGGTGAACGTCAGAGCCGCGGCAGGCAGCGTGTGCTGCAGCAGCGTAGTCAAGGGACGCGTAACATCAGGTAAGGGGATAAAGGCGGTCAGGTTCGCGCGGTCCGGCCCCAGCGGCTTCCAAAGCACAATCACAAGCACGGCGGCCATCAGGCCGTGGATAAACCGGGCAACGATAAAAGGTATGTAGCGAAGGTCGGTATGATGCAGGATACTGACAATTTGTGCGTGAACGGAAAGACCTGCCCAAGATAAAACCCATGCGGCGATGGCGGTTTGGAACATCAACGGGATGTTTTCTGCGGCCCCGGCCGATTTGGCGCCCAGGGTCACCTCGAAAAATCCATTGACGACAGCCTGTGAAAGGGTCGGGGGCATGCCGAATAATTGAAGCACGGAGTCGATCGCGGCATAAAAGAAGACCATTACATGAGATGAAGTCATCACCTCCATGACGACGGAGAAAAAAACGACCAGACCGCCGACGACAAACATAAGCTTTAACCCGGAGTAGATCGCCTGCTGCAGCATGACTCCCAAAGAGCGTCCGTCCATGAGCCGGGCGTGATGCATGGCCTCAAAGGCACGGCGCAAAATACCGGTCCGGGACTTCTGAACGGAATATCCCGCACTTAAAGCGCTCGACTGACTTGGATTACCCGATGAAGGCTTGCCGTGAAACCGCATCAGCAGGCCGATCAGAATGGCGGAGCCGTAATGCGCGGCGGCAAGTACGGTTGCCAGCGCCGCATTGTGAAAGAAGCCGACCGATACGGCACCGATCAGGAAAATCGGATCGGACGACGTCGTGAAGGCTACGAGCCGTTCACCTTCCTCCCGGTTGATAAGCCGCTGTTCCCACAGCTGGGAGGTCAGCCGTGCTCCGATCGGATAACCGGAGGCAAAGCCCATCGCCATCACAAAGCCGCCGATGCCCGGCACGCGGAACAGAGGCTGCATCAACGGATCCAAAAGGGTGCCGAAAAAATGAACCATGCCTACACCGAGCATGATTTCGGAAATGACGAAGAAAGGAAACAGCGCCGGGAACAGCACATCCCACCAGATGGCTATGCCCCTTAGCGACGCATGAAAGGATTCGGCCGGAAAAGCCAGCATCAAGCAGGCAAGCATAGCGGCGAGAAGCGCCGCCGCGATCATCAAAGAGTCTTTGGTACGCATCGGTCCCCACCTCCTGTTCTGTAAAAAGCTTGTCATTCTGATATATGAAGGGGTGTGTGGAGACATGCCCGCCCGTTATACTGAATTTTCGGAAATGTTCAAGAAAGCGGATATAAGGTGCTGAATTGTACGGCATCCTATGGTACAATAGTACCTATATGAGAATAGGAGTGATCCTTATGTCGGGTGTAATTGCTGGAATTCTCGTATGCGCTTTTGTTTTCGTCATAAGGGAATCGCTGATGTCTTCCGGTGAAGAGGATGTATAGCATGTACCCATGTCCATATGTATAGGGTTTTGGCCAGTATCCGATGCTAAGGCTTATGCATTAGCATCTTTTTTTGCTACATGGATTACGGTTCGCGTCCTTGCAGGATTGCGCAGTTTATTGATTACGGGGAGGCGTTCGCTGATGTCCGAGTTCTATGAAGCGATGGGAGGGGCGGATGGGATCCGGAAGCTGGTGGAGGCGTTCTATCCGAAGGTTCAGGAGCATCCGCTGCTTGCCCCTTTGTTTCCGGAAGATATTGCTCCGGTGATGGAGAAGCAATATATGTTTTTGACGCAGTTTTTCGGAGGACCTCCGTTGTTTTCCGAACAATATGGACATCCGATGATGCGGGCAAGGCACATGGCCTTCCCCATTACGCCCGAGCGGGCTGAAGCCTGGCTCGGCTGCATGAAAAAAGCGCTTCAGGAAACCGGATGGGAACCGGATCTGCAGATGGCCGTGCTGGAGAGGCTGAAGGGGCCCGCTTTTCATTTTATCAACAGCTCAAGTAATTGAAGGAAGGGTATTTGTCCATGGTCGAACCGTTATTTCAAGTGAAAGTGGCTTGTCCCCATTGTGAAACGCATTTTCATACTTCTCGCGTCCGTCCGAGCTTTAAGAAGGCAGCCGGCACGGATACGGATTTTGGCGTACGCTATAAAGGCATCAATCCGAATTTTTACGTGGTTCGGATCTGTCCCCAATGCGGCTTCGCCAGCACGGAGAACTCGAAGGACCGGTTGTCGCCCGCCCAAAAAAAGGCGTTCCAAGAGAAGGTGGCCGCACAATGGAGCTACAAGGATTACGGCGGCGTTCGAACATGGAGTGAAGCTTTATACAGCTTCAAGCTTGCCCTTCTTTGCGCTCAAACGGTGGGTGAAC
Source organism: Paenibacillus naphthalenovorans (assembly GCF_001465255.1). Classification (NCBI taxonomy): domain Bacteria; kingdom Bacillati; phylum Bacillota; class Bacilli; order Caryophanales; family Paenibacillaceae; genus Paenibacillus; species Paenibacillus naphthalenovorans. The sequence continues at coordinate 116,544 of NZ_CP013652.1, forward strand.
AGGGAAGAGTAACCGCAGGGCTGCTGCACCACATCGTTTGGCTGTATCGCGAGAAGGGAGACGAAGAGCAGGAGAAGCGGTTTCTTCAATATGCGCTTGCGGAATATACCCGCGCATTCGAGACGGAAGCGGGAGAGATGAATAACGCCCGGCTGATGTACTTGTTGGGGGAACTTAACCGGCGTTTGAAAAATTATCAGGAGGCTGTGAAGTGGTTTGGCCGTGTCATTAACGACAAGAGTATTATGGATGCGGCGATGATTCATGCCTGCCGTGAGCAGTGGGCGGTTACCCGTGAGAACATGCTGGCGGATCAGGTGGAGTTCGATATCGAAGAAGTTCAGGAAAAATAGAGGCCCGAAAAAGCTTAAAGCTCCCGCATGACCATGGTCTGTCGGAGCTTTAAGCTTTTTATTCTTTTCCCTCGCAAGAAAAGCGGGAATGCGGTTCAGCTGTTTCGGCGAAGCGGGCGGTCCGCCAGCAGGTAGTCCTGGTCGGCATCAACCAGAGTCAATTTGTTTCGGCAGCACGGGAAGACGAGCAGTTTTTTTACCCCTTCCCGAAGTTCCGCCAGGTCTTTCGCTTTGAGTTTCAGCAGCACGTTGGCGGCCTGGCAGAAGGGGCAGCTTTGTACATATACGTCTTGTCCGATCCGATCATAAGGCCAAGTATGGGCAAATGGAATCATGGGCTACTCCGAGGTCGGACGGCCGGATTCCGGCGCATCGTTCTTTGCTGCGGATTCGTCCGGTTTTTTCTTGGCCAGCTCAGCCAGCTTTTGCATCAAAATGTGTTGGGGCATATGCATTAAATGCTCGATCGGAACGTTCAGTTCCCTGGCCAGTCTCTGGGCAGTCTCCGGAGAAATGGGAAGTGGTCTCATACAGCGGCACCCTCCAGTCTAAAGATCTTTAGACTCCATTTAATCATATTCGCGGCCTGCAATTCAACTGAAAAATAGGGCATCCGCACATTTGGGCCTGAGCCTGAATTATGGTTTAATGGAAAGGAATACATAAAATACGAAAGGTGAGGTGTTGCCCTATGCGGAGTCCATTGCCACAAACATGGGACTTGAATCGTTTTTTTGAGGGAGGAAGCCATTCTCAGGCTTTTGTGCAGTTTTTGGAAGGGCTTCGTGCGGATATTGCCGTCTTGGAGCAGGAGCTCGGCAGGCTGGCGTCCGGCCAGGCGTCGAATTTGGCAGCATCGCTGCCGTCAGTAGCCGGGCTGCTGCAAAAGGCTCTGCTTAAAATCCGCGAGGCGGATTCATTCACAGCTTGTTTGGCTGCGGAAAATCAGAACGACAAGCAGGCGGTTATTCTGGCGGGACAGGTCAGAACTATCGGTGCTGCCTATGCTTCCGCCAGTACACGGTTCGACGATCTGTTGACCCGAATCGGGAGCGTGGAGTGGAAAGCGCTGCTGCAGCACCCGGAGCTTCAGGGTATTGCCTATCCTCTTGCGGAGCGTAGGGCATTGGCGGCAGAAAAGCTTCCGCCGGAGCAGGAAGCATTGGTTAACGAATTGGCCGTCGACGGATATCATGGCTGGGGCGAACTGTACAATACGACCGTCAGCAAGTTCCGTGTACCGTTCGAGGAGAACGGCGCCGTCGTCGAGCTGTCTGCAGGCCAAGCCGCCAATAAGATGCACAGCCCGGACCGCGCCGTCAGGGAGAGGCTTTTCCATAGCTGGGAGGAAAGATGGGCGGAGCATGCCGATTACTGCGCCGATGCGCTTAACCATCTGGGAGGCTTCCGCATCAAGCTGTACGAGCGCCGCGGCTGGGACTCGATTCTTAAAGAGCCTCTCGCCATTAACCGGATGTCGAAAGAAACGCTGGATGCGATGTGGGGGGTTATAGAAGGCGGCAAAGACGTTTTTGTCCGCTATCTGGAACGGAAAGCGAAGCTGTTCGGCGTTCGGAAGCTGAGCTGGCACGATGTCGACGCACCGGTCGGGCAGGGAAGCATCCATTATAGCTATGATGAGGGCGCACAGCTGATTGTGGAGCAGTTCCACCGCTTTAGTCCGAAAATGGCCGATTTTGCCGTCAAGGCATTCGAGAACGGGTGGATTGAAGCGGAGGACCGTCCAGGCAAACGGCCCGGCGGATTTTGCACCTCGTTCCCGATCCATAAGGAGACGCGCATTTTTATGACTTATGCGGGTACGGCATCGAACGTGTCGACGCTGGCCCATGAGCTGGGTCACGGTTATCATCAGCATGTGATGAACGATTTGCCCGCGTTGGCCCAGGAATACGCCATGAACGTGGCGGAGACGGCGTCTACGTTCGCAGAGATGGTCGTGTCCGATGCGGCGGTAAAAGCGGCAGAGACGGAAGAAGCGCGGCTGACCCTGCTCGAAGACAAGATTCAGCGTTCCGTCGCATTTTATATGAACATTCATGCGCGTTTTCTGTTCGAAACGGCGTTCTATGAAGAACGGCGCAAAGGGCTTGTCGGCACGGACCGCCTGAACGAGCTGATGCTTTCGGCGCAAAAAACGGCATTCCGTGATGCGCTGGACCAATACCACCCGCACTTCTGGGCGTCAAAACTGCATTTTTATATTACGGAAGTGCCTTTCTACAATTTCCCATACACGTTCGGTTATATGTTCAGCACCGGCCTGTATGCGGAAGCGCTCCGCCGAGGAGCCGCTTTTGAGGACCAATATGTAGCGCTTCTCCGCGATACCGGCCGCATGACCGTTGAAGAATTGGCGCATAAGCACCTTGGCGTTGATCTGCGGAAGCCGGACTTCTGGCAGCAGGCCATGGACCTCTCCGTCGCCGATGTGCAGGAATTTCTGCGGTTGACCGAGTAGGGGGAATTTCCAAGGGTTATCTATGTACACAAAGAAGCAGAACCAGCAGGTTGAGGGTTCTGCTTCTTTGGCGTTATGTTATCCATCGTCAATGATGGGGTTGATGGAGGGGAGTCGTTATACCGCTGTTAAAAAAAATATATGATTTTACAAAAAAATATATTGTTGTATGGACAAGTGTGTGATATATTATTCTCATAAATAATATATTATTTTTAAAATTATATATGATTTTTATATTTGTAAAAAAGCTATGAGGAGAGCACAATGGCCCAAACATACAGAACCAAGAGGGAAAAAGTTTATTTAAGTTTACAGGATAAAATCATCAAAGGAGTCCTTCGTCCCGGCACAAGATTAATTATTTCTAATTTGGCCAAACAATTTGACGTGAGCGAGATCCCTGTAAGAGAAGCGATCCAAACACTTGCACATGAAGGGTATGTGTCCATAACCCCACATTCAGGTGCGACAGTAAGCAGTATGTCGGAAGACGATATACGCCAAATTTTTGAAATCAGAATCAATCTGGAAAGCTTGGCATCACGATTGGCAGTGGATCATCTTTCCAATTCACATATTAAAACACTGTATCAAATGATAGAAGATTCAAAGAACTTTTTACACAATCAGGATTTACAAGGGTATGGGGAATTTAATCGCGCCTTTCACGATTGTATATACCAACATGCCAATAATCAGCGTCTATTTACGATGATCAGTGAATTATGGGATTTCTCTACACGATATCCGGCCTTTTTCAGCAGTCTGCAGGATATTGAAAATTCCATCCGGGAGCACAAAGAAATTGTCGACGCACTCAACGATAAAAACGCAGACTTAGTAGAGAAATTAATGAGGGATCATACAAGAGATGTCTATCATAAAATCATCCGATTGGTCCAACAAGAGAATAATGAGTAAAAGGTTTAATCTTCATTAAACCTTTTACTCAGGATGAATGATGGCCAAACCAATACGAGAAAATGAAACCGCTTTATTTTTCTAATTTCTTACATATTTAAATTTCAACAGATTGAATTTTTATTGTTTAGTAACTGAAGGGGGTGGTAAGCAACCACAGGGTGCTTTTATCACGCGTGAACTTAAGATGGGTGGCTATTTCCACCAGTAAAAGTGACTACACTAATGGAAAGAGGTATGAAAATGAAAATTACAGAAGTATCGACTTATATTCTGAGGACCAAAATGGACAAGCCTTTTACTTCGGCAAGGGGCTGGTGGTATAAGACCAAAAACGCCATGCTGGTGAAAGTCACGACGGACGAGGGCATTGAAGGTTGGGGTGAAGCCTATGGTCCCGCCGAGATAACAAAATCAGTTGTCGATACGTTGCTAGCACCGACCGTCGTGGGGGGCAACCCGTTTGATACGGATATTTTATGGGAGAAAATGTATCAACGGGTAGAGGATTACGATCCGCAAGGCTTCGGTGTTGCAGGAATCAGCGCAATTGATATTGCGCTCTGGGACATTATGGGTAAAGCGCTGAAGCGTCCGGTATATGAGCTTTTGGGTGGAGCTCACCGCAAAAGCTTCCGGGCCTATGCCACGGGATTATACTTTATGTCGGAGGAGGGAGACTTTACAACCCCGTCGATTGAAGAAGCACTGGCTTATCAAGAACAAGGTTTTACCGGCGTCAAAATGAAGATTGCCCTTCCTCCAAAGGAAGAGATCAAACGTGTCGAACGGGTACGAAAGGCACTTAGTGAAGAAATTGAACTCATGGTCGATGCCAATCATGGCTATAATCTCACGAACGCTCTTCTTCTTGGTAAGGAATTCGAACAAATGGGTCTTGCGTGGTTTGAAGAGCCTGTTTCTCCACACGATTTAAATGCCTATAGCGATCTTCGAAGCAAGCTTTGTATTCCGTTGGCTGGTGGGGAAAATGCATTTACTCGTTATGCGTTTAAAGAAATAATCGAAAAACGCGCCATGGATATTATTCAGCCTGACGTTTGTTGTGCTGGAGGCATAACAGAGACCAAGAAAATAGCTCATATTGCAGAGGCATTCGGTATTAGCGTGATCCCGCATGTATGGGGTTCGGCCGTAGGTCTGCATGCAGCTCTGCATGTTATGGCCGCCTTGCCTCCAGCTCCTCATACGTGGCGTCCTGTGCCCATGTGGATGGAATATGAGCAAACTGAAAATCCGTTTAGAGATCACCTGGTCAATGAACCTGTAGTACATGATAAAGGGTATGTCAGCGTTCCTGAAGGACCTGGGCTTGGTTTTACAATCAATGAAGACATCATTAACCGCTACCGGATTGCGTAGGAGGCCGCTTATGATCATTAAGGCTCAAGTCTTAAGAAATTTTTACGCTAGTCTTCTTAGGGCTGTAGGAACCTCGTCAGAAGATGCCGAAATTACCTCCGATGCGCTTATTGATGCCGATCTTCATGGCCTTGAAACTCATGGCGCGTTAAGAATTCCTCCATACATCCGAATTGCTCGGGAGGGTGTGTTGGATGCTTCCGGAAAACCGGCGCTTGAATGGAGAAAAGGTGCGGTTTCATTGATTAACGGTAATAATGGGTGGGGTCAGCCAGCCGCTTTTATGGCGGTAAATGAGGTGATTTCCCATGCCAAAACGCATTTTGTCGGTGCAGCCGGGATCAAAAATACTAACCATATTGGAACATGCTCGTATTATGCAAAAATGTTGGCACGTGCGGGACTAGTCTGTTTTGTAACGACCAATTCACCGCCTAATATGCCCCCATGGGGCGGAAGCGAGCCAATTTTAGGCACGAATCCGATCTGTTTTAGCGCTCCGACCCCAGATGGTAAGGTTATCGTTATCGATATGGCAACATCGGTTGTGGCCAAAGGGAAAATATTGCTTGCTGCTGAACGGGGTGAAAGTATACCGGAAGGATGGGCACTTGATAAAAACGGCAAGCCAACGACAAGTCCAAAGGAAGCTTTGGAAGGCTCTCAACTTCCAGTCGGCGGACCAAAAGGTTATGGACTCGCACTATTTGCCGAAATTTTTTCAGGCGTTCTTACCGGAGCGAACATAGGAACCAACCTTCACAGCATGTATGATAAAATACTAAATCCGTCTGGTGTCGGGGCTTTTATGTTCGCCATCGATATCTCACCTTTCGGAATAGAGCAAGTGAATGCAAAGATGGAGCAATTGATTGGGATGGTCCTTGGTTCAGAGCTTGCCGAAGGATACCAAAGGATATATCTTCCCGGGGAAAACTCAAGCGAGATCGCGGAGGAACGGAAAGTCAAAGGCATTCCGATGAGTCCGTCCATTCTTGAAAAAATGAATCAAGTTGCCCAGGAACTAGGCGTAAATCCATTAAAGCCAGATGAAGGAGGGGCGTAACGTGTTTCAAGCGTTACAACTGCATGAAAAAGATAATGTTGCCGTTGCCGTAATTGATTGCCAAGGGAGCCTAACTATAACCGTTCAGCCTCCGTCAAATCAGCCGTTTTTCACCATTACAACCATAGAAGATATCCCATTTGGTCATAAAATCGCACTGCAGGAAATAAATAAAGGTGACATTATTACAAAATACGGCCGACCGATCGGACGATCAACAGCCCCTATTAAGATAGGTGGTCTTGTTGGGGTGCATAATATTGAAGGACTTCGCGGACGCGGAGATTTACAAGCTGCCGGAGGTGAGCGGCAATGGAGTTTCTAGGATTTGTTCGTCCGGGGGACGAGGCAGGGATTCGCAACTACGTCCTTGTTATCCCATCCAGCCGTCTTGTTAATATTGCGGCAACCCGGATAACACAGTATGTTGCCGGCACGAAGACCATCATGACGGGTGGAGAAAATGGCCGACACAAAAAAGATCGCGAAAGACTCAACAGACTTTACATTGGATTAGCAAAAAATGCAAACGTTTTCGCAACCATTGTACTCGGAGCAAGGAAAAACTTCGGTTACGCAGAATTGGAGCCGTATACCATTGCTCACGAAATCGCCAAAAGCGGTAAACCGGTTGAAGTGCTGACGGTTGAAAAATCAGGAGGTCTTGAACGTCTTGTCGAGGATGGAATTGACTTGGCTCGCCGTTTTGTCCATGGAGCTTCGATGGTTAAACGGGAGGCTGTCCCCATCGGAAAACTCGCGATCGGTGTGAAGTGCGGATTATCGGATGCGACAAGTGGAATAAGCGGTAACCCCTCTTTTGGTAAAGCTGCGGATCTTCTCATTGCCTCCGGCGGCACGGCTATATTTTCAGAAACGGTGGAAATCATTGGCGCGGAACTCGATGTTGCTGAACGCTGTGTAAACGAGCGTGATGCCAAACGACTGCTTGAAATGGTAAATGAGGTGGAGGAAGCGGCAAGATCTACCGGGGAAGATATCCGTACGATTAACCCTTTGCCGTCAAACATTGAAGCCGGTCTTAGCACAATCGAGGAAAAGTCGTTGGGAGCCATACAAAAAACGGGAACGATGCCTATCCAGGAGGTCCTGGAATATGCGGCACGTCCGACTAAAAAGGGTCTGCATTTTATGGATGGCTGGATGTCTTCCTTCTCGCTGCCTATGAGCCTCGCCGCAGCAGGCTGCCAGCTTACTATTTATCAGCTAGGAGGTGAAGATCTTCCATCGTATGATCCGCCTATGCTGGCTACGAATACGGGGGTTGTGGCTCCGCTCATGATGATCACAGGTAACCCTCGTACGGCAAGTAAAGCATGGCGTAGTATAGATTTTTCGTCGGGCGCCATTATCACAGGTGAATCGACGATTGAAGCGTCAGGAGAAGCATTATTTCAAAAAATACAAAGCATCGCCTCCGGAGAACTCACCAAGGGTGAGACTATCCGCTATACAGATCCTTTAGAACCTTACTTCTTGGGGCCGGTATTTTAATGATGGAGGTTTCAACATGAAGTTGGTTACGTTTGGTACTAGAGACAACAAGCATCATATTGGCGTGCTTAAGGATAACTCCAGTGTAATCGATATAAGGATGGCCTCAAACGATTTGGGAATCCCCCTTTCATTTGAAAGCATTATTCATATTCTTGAAGATCCGGAAGGGTTGGAGAAGGTTCAAAGGGTTATAGACGCTGCCGGGAAACATGCGGGGCCGTGGTATCGATCTTTAAACGATATAAAGCTTACTGCTCCTATTCCGCGCCCTGGGAAAATCCTTGGAGTCGCTTTGAACTATCATGATTTTTGTGTACGAGGAAAACTCGACACCCCAACAGCGCTTAAAGTATTTATGAAGGCACATAGCACCGTTGTCGGTCCGAATGATGCGGTACATGTTCCTCTGGAGAGAAAGGTTACTTATGAAGGAGAACTGGGTGTTGTTATCGGTAAGACCGGAAAACATGTTGCTTCCGCCGATGCTTGGGATCATGTTGCCGGATACCTGATCGTCAACGACTTTACAGCAAACGATTATATCAAAGAAGACGTTCAGCTTATGCGGGGTAAAAACCTTGATACGTTTTGTCCTATGGGCCCCTTCTTGGTTACTAAAGAAGAGATTGCCGATCCTGGCGCGCTCGCCATAAAGACGGAAGTTAACGGCATCGTTAGGCAAAACTCCAATACGTCGCGGCTTATATTTAAAATACCGGAAATCATCGAATATTTCTCTTCATTTCTTACTCTCGAGCCTGGAGACGTCATTGCTACGGGTACACCGGCAGGAACAGCATTGCAATTCGACCCACCGGCATTTGTGCAGCCTGGAGATGTTGTAGCCGTTACCGTGGAAGGGTTAGGCACTTTGACCAATATCATCAGATCATAAATATGAAACCATAAGGAGGAGTTTGTCAATGCGGTTTAATCAACGGAATTTATTATCTGCGCTCTGTATCATTTGTATGTTAGTGCTGGTAGCCTGTGGCCAAAATTCTCAGAGTACAGGCGGTCAAACTGCTGCAGTTCCAAATGACAAGGGGAAAAACAGTCAGGAGGGTAACAAATTCCCTCAAAAGGACATTACCATCGTTGTACCTTGGAACGCCGGGGGCGGCAATGATTTAATGGCCCGGAAGCTTCAAGCGATCTTCAAGGATGAACTGGATATTAGCGTGGTTGTTAAAAACGCTCCCGGCGGGAACGGCGTTGTCGGGATTACAGAAGTAGCGACTTCCAAGCCTGACGGATACACCTTAGGTGTGCATACGAGCTCCACTTTGAGCGTTATTGCTCTTGGACAAGCTTCTTTGAAATCGGACAAATTAACGAATATTGCTTTAATATCGGAAGATCCTCTTGTATTGGTCTCCAAAGCGGACGCCCCTTGGAACAATATGAAAGAATTGGTTGAGTATATGAAGACGAAGCCAAATCAAGTCAAGGTAGCGACACCGGGGACAAACAACGTAAACCACGCTGTTGCAGCAATGTTAGGCAGTAGTACCAATGTACAGTTCCAGCATGTTCCTTTTGACGGAGGAGCATTGGTTATTACACAACTCTTGGGTGGGCATGTGGATGTAGCTGTACTCAAACCGAGTGAAAGCATGTCACAAATTAAAGACGGTAATCTGAAAGCGATTGCAATTAATGCTGAAAAACGAATTGACAGTTTGCCTGATGTGCCAACCTTTAAAGAGAGCGGATACGATTTATTTACTTCCGGTGCCGTGAAACAAATTAGCTTTATCGTCGGACCTGCTGGTATGGATCCTGCAATACGCGAACGTTTAACGGAATTATTTAATAAAGCCATACAATCTGACGCATACCAGAAGTTCGCTCACGAAGGGGGATTTATCACCCCAAAGAAAACGGGTAGTGAACTGGATAAAGAAGTAGATACGCTTATAAAAGCATTGTCGGAAGCCTTTTCCAAAATATTCAAACCATAGGGCGTTGTAGAGACATGAGAGTAAGGGTGATCCAAAATCATAAATAATAAAAGGAGTCCTTTATAATGTCATCGACCAAAAACAATGTTATCGAACAAGTGACGGCCATGGTTTTTTCTTGTAGGTTTGATGATATAGCTCTTCGATTCGGGGTAGGCAATATGGTGAAGAGGGATTTGGTCCTCGTGAAAATCACCTGCAGTGATGGAACAATCGGATACGGCGAGGCTCATCATGCTCTAAGCCCTACATCAATTGCGGAACTCATTCGAAGCAGTTTAGCCCCTATTTTGATAGGAGAATCGCCTTTTAACACAGAGGGAATCTGGGAAAAAATTTATCGTCATCAAGTAGCTACTCATGGAGCTGGTACGGCCGTGGCCATCGCGATGAGCGGTATCGACATAGCGCTTTGGGACATCAAAGGAAAAATGCTGCAGCAGCCTGTTTATCGTCTGTTAGGCGGTGAACGGCGTAAGATCAGAGCTTATGCAGGCGGACTCAGTTTAGGCTATCAACCTCTTGAATCCCTGGAAAAAGAAGTGCAAAAATATGTTGAACAGGGGTATACCGCGATTAAGCTGCGTGTGGGCCAAAATCCGAAGAAAGATGCGGAACGTGTTTCTCATATACGCAAAACATTTGGTCCCCAACTGGATATAGCCGTTGATGCTGCTACGCGATATCACATATTGGATGTGCCGGAGGTTGTAAAGTTTTGTGAGGAGAATCATGTTTATTGGCTTGAGGAACCATTTACACCTGATAATATCCAAGCGTATCATGAATTAAGAAAGAGTACCCGAATTCCTATTGCTGCAGGAGAAAATCACTACACCAAATATCAATTCCGAGAACTGTTACAAGCCGGGACCATCGATATCGTGCAAGCTGACTGTACAAAAGCCGGTGGAATTACAGAAGTGAAGAAGATCTCGGACATGGCGGCAGCGTGGCATTTGCCGATGGCTCCTCATACAAGCCAAAGTATGTTAAGTACGGCAGCGAATATCCATTTGCTGTGCGCTATTCCCAACGCTTTGATTTATGAAGCGGATTTAGCGCTCGTGAATCCTTTTCGAGATGAAATGATCAAGTCACCGCTGATTGTCAAAGATGGTTATATTGAGCCTAATGATCGGCCGGGGCTTGGACTCGAGCTGGACGAAGAGGCATTAAGTAAATATCCGGGTCTCCCAGGCGCCTGTTATGTTTATAATCTCTAAGCAGACAGCATCAGGGAGTATTTTTCAAGAGGATGTGATGATGTGAAAGCGCAAAATGCAGGCGTTTGGGGAGGACTTGTCCTTTTGATTTATGCAGGAGTATTGTTTGTGGAATCTCTGTCCCTTCGTTATTACACAGCGTATGGGCCGGGACCGGGGTTCTTTCCAATATGGCTAAATGGAGTACTCATCATTCTAGCTTTAGGATATATTTGGCTTTCTTTACGAAAGGAAGTCATCTTGTTTAAAGATATTTTCCCGAAGGGGAAAGATTTGAAGAATGTTTTGTCTGTGCCGGTTTCGATTCTTATATTTATGCTAATTGTGAATACAACCGGCTTTGTTATCGGCTGTACCGTTTTATTATTTTTGGTGCTAGTCCGCCAATATAAATGGAATTTAGCTTTGGGCATTTCCTTGACCACCTCCGTTGTATTGTTTGTAGTGTTTGTTACATTGATGGAAGTTCCATTACCTGTTAATATTTTTGGTTGGTAAGGGAGGAGCGCAATGGACTCATTTGTGCAATTAATGAACGGTTTTGGGGCGGCGCTTACCTGGTGGAACCTGATCTATTGTTTTGTAGGAGTTACCGTGGGAATGCTAGTGGGCGTACTGCCCGGACTTGGCCCTACAACGGCAACCGCTTTGCTGATTCCTCTAACCTTTGGCATGGATCCCGTACCGGCCATTATCATGCTATCCGGTATTTATTATGGTTCTATGTATGGAGGTACAGTAACCTCTGTCTTAATCAATACACCGGGTGAAGCTGCTTCAGTCATTACATGTCTTGATGGATATCCCCTGGCCAAACAAGGGAGAGCAGGCGTGGCTTTGGGTGTGGCAGGCATTGGTTCATTTATCGGGGGGACCATTTCTATTTTAGGGCTTGTTTTTATAGGGCCTCCATTGGCGCAATTTGCCCTAAGGTTCGGTCCGCCGGAATTTTTCGCTCTTATGGTATTGGGATTAGTTACCGTCGTAGGTTTAATGGGAAAATCTTTAATCAAGGGAGTCATTGCGGCTTTTATCGGATTGAGTCTATCCTTAATCGGAATCGATCCGGTTTCCGGATCGGATCGGTTTACCTTTGGTGAACCCTATCTTCTTAATGGCTTAGATCTTGTATGTGTTGCGATGGGATTGTTTGGGCTTTCCGAAATCTTATTCGGCATGGAGAGGCTTTCCCAAAACCAAAAACCATATAAAGTTAAAGGTATTTTGCCACGAAAAGGTGAATGGAGTCCTACGCTAAAATCAATCAGCAGGGGAACGGGAATCGGATTTTTGATCGGTTTGATTCCAGGAACCAATTCGGTTATTCCAGCCATTCTTTCGTATTCTGTTGAGAAGAAGGTTGCCAAAGACCCTTCCCGGTTTGGCAATGGCGCTATTGAAGGGGTAGCGGGTCCTGAAACAGCGAATAATTCTTATAGTGGCGCAGCCCTTATTCCATTATTCACCTTGGGTATTCCTAGTTCTCCAACGATCGCAATTATACTAGGGGCCTTTATTATGCATGGACTTACACCGGGGCCGGCTTTATTCCATGAAAAACCGGATTTTGTTTGGGCTATTATTGCGAGTATGTTTATTGGCAACCTATTGTTGCTGATCATGAATTTACCCATGGCAGGATTTTGGGCAAAAATCGCGATGGTGCCTGAGAAATTGCTGTATCCCATTATTTTGGCGATTTCCATTTTGGGGTCGTATACCGTTACCAACAGTCTTTGGGGTGTGGGCGTCATGTTCGTTTTTGGAATCGTTGGTTATTTGCTGAAAAAATTGGACGTCCCCATGGCACCCATTATCTTAACATTTGTTTTGGGTAGGCTGATGGAAACTTCATTATTGCAATCGCTAAGAATTTTTAACGGAAATATGCTTGAAATCTTTTTACGTCCGATCGCAGGTACTTTATTTGGTATTGCGCTTGTAATTATGATTATCTCTATAGTAAGCGCTTTAAAGAAAAGAAGAACCATACTAGCCAGTGATGTAGAAATGTAAAGTGTTGGATAAATGGGGCAGTTTACCTTTAGGTGGACTGTCCCATTTATTATGGCCGGACTCGGAAGAAAGAAGTGTTGTCATTAAATAAGATTTTAAATATAGTAGTGATATCCGGTAAGAAAAAAGGGGCAAAGCAAAAGCATGCTGTCCATTCACTCGATACATCACGTCAGCCTGTGCGTCACGGATTTGGAGCGGGCCAAAGCATTCTATAAAGAGGTGCTGGGGCTCGAGGAGCTGGAGCGTCCTCCGTTTGATTTTGCCGGAGCATGGTTTGCCGTCGGCAGCGGCGGTCAGCAGCTGCATTTGATTGTTCATCCGGGAGAAACGATCAGGAAGAGCGGGATCGATACGCGGGACGGTCATTTGGCTTTGAGGGTGAAGAGCTATAAGGAAGCGCTGGCCTGGCTGGAATCCTGTGGCATCGAATACGACGCCAGGCCGCATCCCAGAGCCGGGTTTCCGCAAATCTTCATATTGGATCCGGACCGAAACATTATCGAGCTGAATAGCGATATCTGCGATATCGATTGACGATTTATGACAGGAACTGAGGTACCTGTATTTTTTATCAAATTTTTGTAAAATTCTGTTGAATAAATAGTTAAAATATCCTATAATAGGTCTACAGTCTCAGAAATACATAATATACCATTAATTCAAAAGAAAGGAGGATTGTGATGTTGGAGCAGCTGCCTTTGGCCCGACAGCTGGACTTGGTTTTCCGCGAGTTGAAGGAGGAACTCGCGCAGCTCACCTCTGGGACAGTATTCGTCCAAATTCGGAATAACATGATCGGTAAATTCGGAATTCGCCATTTTCCTTTGGAAACGAAGGGGACGGAACTGAAGAAAAACGAACGCGGACTGTCGGAAACCCACCAGCATTCTTTTCGCCAAACCGCGTTAGAATCGTTAAAGCTAAAGTGCTGGACGCATGGGGAAATTCAATTTGAGTTTGCTATGCGCCAAAATTTGTTGTGTACAAGCGTCATCTTCGAATCGAATTATAATATGGCAAGCTTGTATAACGGCTCGAAGCGGTAGGACTAAGACTCAGGACTTTATATTTTTTTAACCCATTATTCGTTATAAAGAACAGGCTTCCGGCGTTCCCGGAGGCCTGTTCTTTATATTCAGATTTCCGTTATAATAGAATGAAGCGAAAAAAGACGACCCCGTCCTGGAGCCGCCATTGATAAGTATTCGGGTAGTCATTATCTTGTGAATTTGCCTGCAAGCTGCTGCTCGGCAATTTGAACCAGACGACGTGTGATGTGGCCCCCAATTGCTCCGGTGTCACGAGTTGCCATGAAGCCATAGTACCCGTCTTGAGGAATTTGAATGCCCAACTCTTGAGCAACTTCATACTTCAATTGGTCCAAAGCCTGAGAAGCTTGAGGAACTACTAAAGTGTTGCTGCTGCGGGATTGTCCTGCGCCCATCGATCTCACCTCCGTTCATTAGGTAGTATGTTCCAAGGTAAAAATAATACCCACAAGAAAAATTGGTAAATGTCACCATATGGGGGTTGATGGAATAGATGAGTTTTCATTTGGTTTACAGCGGCTGGTCGTTTGACGCCGATTTACAGATCATTCAGGCGGATGTGCGGATGGAAATCGATGGGGAAATATTGATCGAGGAGCCGCTCTGTGTGGATGTGGGCCTGCCGGCCCTGCTGTTAAGTATGCATGAGGACGTTGAGCCCAATCGCTGGACGGATGCGGAGCGCTGGCATCAGGTGCCTTTTTTCGTCTGCGGCTGCGGCGATCCGGAGTGCCGGGCGTATTCCTTCATTGTCCGTCATCTTCCTGCGAATGAATTGGAACTGACGGAGGTGGAGGAGCGGCAGGATATGCCCCCTCGCAAGCTGGCCGGCTATGTGGTGGATGAAGCGGAATATGTAAGCCAGGTTCGTGCCATCGGTTTGGAGTTTCTCCGCTTTACGAAAGATCTGGACGGCTACCGGCCGTATTACAAAGATACCGTGGAAACCGTAAAAAGCCTTCTTCAGCGGTTGGAGCCGCCGGCCCGGAATGGATCGGCATCATAATATTCCTCAAGCGTAGAAAGCGAGGCTCCCCAACCACCCCATGAATCGGGGGTGGTTGGGGAGCCCTTTTTTACTTGGGTGCTATGTCAGAGTTGATTTTCCGGGCTTAAGCCCCAAAATCGAAGTTCGGATACACGTAAGGATTTTTCGACGGCTCCGCTTTGGTTACCTTCTCCACCTTCAATACCATAATCTCGATGTCGTTGAATGTGGTTTTGCCGATCGTCCCTGTTACCGTAACCCAACTGTCGTCGGCAAGCGCAGCCGCCCGGTCGTATTCCGCCAGCACCCCGAACGGGGCGGCATCGGCCGAACAGCATTGAATAGAGAAGCGCCCGACTACGAATTGGTTGTTTTTCATTTCTTCCTGACGGTAGACAAATCCGGTCATTTCCAGCTTCTTGCCGATAAACCGGTCGAGATACAGATCCACGGACGTCAACGTTTCAATGAAAAATTCTTCCCTGACCTGGATCAGCTCTTCCTGATACAGCTTTTTCGCATAGTTGGCATACTGCTCCGTAAATTTGTCGGACGGGAACATCTCGTTTTCCGACGCTGCAGTTCCGGAAACCGTACCGGAATCGCCGGGGCCAGGGTCTTCTGTCTTCGTCTCACCGGAATCCGCTTCGCTGCTGTCGGCTCCGGAGGCGCTATCCAAGGCAAGACCGTCCTTTTTGACGGAGCTTGAGCTGCTCAGGTTCATCCCCTTCTTGGCGGCCAGGCTGCTGCCAAGCGTTGTATCAGGGAGGAGAAACCCGATCAGCAGAGGGAAAGCAAACAGTCCGTAAATGATCGCGTTTTTGAAGAGCGAGCGGGACGGAAGGTGGTCGTGGCCGCAATCGCAGGAGGCCGCCGCCGGCCCGCGAAAGGCTTTTATTCCCCGATACAATTGATAAGCGGCAACGGCGTAAAATGCGATCGCGGACCATTTGACATAGCCGACCATGCGCGGCGCGATGTACAGCAGGATCAGGTCTGTTTTAACGAGATAGGCAATATAGACGGCGAAACCTAATAAAATGACCGCTTTTACCAGATGATGCAGGCTAAGCACACGAGAATTCACAGCGCACACCCCTTGTTTCTGTATTGGCAGCTATAGGAAAAAGATACGCTCAAATAAAAGCGAAGCGGCGAGTACGACAATAACGATCAATATCGAGAGCAGAGCCACGAATTTGGCTCTGAAGGCGGACAACAGCATAAGCGTTCCTTTCACGTCGAGCATCGGTCCAAAGACAAGGAACGTAAGAAGGGATCCGGCCTGAAAGGTCGTTGTAAAGGACGAGGCCACAAAAGCGTCGGAGGTCGAACAAAGCGACAGGACATAACCAAGCGCCATCATAAAAAGATGGGAGCTGACGGCTCCTTCTCCGATCGTGACAAGGCTTTCCCTGGACATAAAGGTTTGGATAACGGCCGTGAGAAACGCGCCGAAAATCAGATATTTGCCCATGTCGAAGAACTCGTCGGATGCATGCCCCAGAATGGCAAACATGCGGCCGGTCTGGCTTTGGCCATGCCCGTGCGCGTGGTGGTGCTCATGGCCGTGACTGTGATGATGACTGTCCTCATGAGTATGTATGTGTTCATGGGAATGGTCATGCTTGTGATCGCGAGCTGTCGGAGCGCTGGAGAATCCGCGCATGGGATTGCTCTTGACAAAACGGTAAATGATCAGTCCGATGGTCGCGGCCACAATAAAAGCCAGCGCCATCCGCGAATAAGCGATTTCCGGCCGGCTGCGAAACGCCATGAAGGTCGAAGCGTACACGACGGGATTAATGATCGGACCCGCCAGAATGAACACAACGGCTATGTAAACCGGCATCCCCTTAAGGACCAGACGGCGGATGACCGGGATCATGCCGCATTCGCACAGCGGGAAGATGATGCCCATTACGCAGGCGAAGATGACGCCAAGCACCGGGTTTTTCGGAGTCAAGCGGCGGATCGTTTGCTCCGAGACGAACATCTGAAGCAGGGCCGCGACGAAGACCCCAAGGAGAACGAAAGGCAGCGCCTCAAGTATGATGCTGATGAAGAGCGTTTTGAAATTTTGTATGCTGTCAGCTGTAATGAAAGACAGATCGGGGGGGTGTTTTTGGGTATAAATAAGAAACAGCATCATGATGCACAGAACAGCAAGGATGTTGGTTATCCATCGGGTGATAATCGTTTGCACGGGTCATGTCTCCTTGTATTTCGTAATAATTATTATATCGTATGCCGGAGAAGACGTATATAGGACAAGAATTTGGGAGTTACGGTTGACAGAGGAATGGCGGTTAGGTACAATGACCTCTAATAAGCGATGACGGGAACAAGTAGACGGAGTCAAGCCCTCCAGAGAGCCGGTGGGAGGTGTGAACCGGCGGGCGGCGGCCGTACGAATGGATCCTTGAGCTGACGGTTGAACGTGCGCTGGAGAACCCCTGTCGGGGCAGTCATGGCTATGCATCCGGTACACCTGTATGCCGTTCCGGCTTCTCCCCGTTACAGGAGATCAAGGCTCGTCCTATGCCTGCGTTATTATACCGGATGGCTGGTCGAGCGAATTAGGGTGGCACCACGGTCTTTCGTCCCTTGCGGCGGAAGGCCTTTTTGTATTGTCAATGGAATGAGGTCGCATAATGAAAGGGAGGCAAACGAAACATGTCCAAACTAAGAGTACTTTCAGGGATGCAGCCGAGCGGCCAGCTGACGCTGGGGAATTATATCGGTGCGCTTCAAAACTATGTCAAGCTTCAGCATTCGCACGAATGTTATTTTATGGTGGTGGATTTGCATGCCGTAACGGTACCGCAGGACCCGGCCGCGCTCAAGGAGCAGACGGAGGCGGTTGCGGCGCTTTATTTGGCGGCAGGGATCGATCCTAAGCAGGCGACGGTATTTCTTCAGTCGACGGTGACCGCTCATGCCGAGCTCGGATGGCTGATGACGACGCTCACGTATATGGGCGAACTGGAGCGCATGACGCAGTTCAAAGACAAATCTGCGGGCAAGGAATCCGTGGGCGCGGGCTTGTTCACGTATCCGTCGCTGATGGCCGCCGATATTTTGCTGTACAACGCGGATCTGGTGCCGGTAGGTGACGATCAAAAGCAGCACTTGGAGCTAACCCGTGATCTGGCCCAACGATTTAACGGCCGCTATGGGGAGACGTTCACCATACCCGAGCCTTACATTCCGGAGGTGGGAGCACGCATTATGTCACTTGACGATGCTTCCAGGAAGATGAGCAAGAGCAATCCGAATGCAGGCAGCTATATCGCCATGCTGGACGCTCCTGATGTGATCCGCAAAAAAATCAGCCGTGCCGTCACCGACTCAGGGCGCGAGGTAAAATTCGACCCGCAAAACAAGCCGGAAGTAAGCAACCTGATCAGCATTTATTCGCAGTGCGCTGGCAAATCGATCAGTGAAATCGAAGCGCAGTACGAGGGACAAGGCTACGGGCCGTTCAAAAAAGATTTAGCCGAAGCCGTTGTCGCGGTGCTTGAGCCGATTCAGCGGCGGTACGCCGAAATCAGAGGATCCGGCGAGCTGTATGAGGTCTTGCGTCAAGGCAAGGAGAAGGCCGAAGTGCAAGCAAACCGGGTACTTCGTCAGGTCAAAGAAAAAATGGGATTTGTGGTGCTGTAGTTTTTTGGATAAAGGAGTCTGTCCGGACGACGGTTTTTGTCCGCCGGCAGGCTCCTATTCTTTTGATTTTCTCTGCTTTGCTTTTACTACAAATCCCGAGCCGATAAACGCTAATGAAATGAACGCAAAAAGAACCGCCATCCAGGGTCTTCCCGCCGACATAAAGTAGCTGATGGCCGCCAGCAGGGCCGTCCCGACGATTGCAAAAAACAATGCGAGCCCTTTACTCATAACGCATAACACCTGCCTTTCGCAACAACATTTGAAACTTAAAAAGTTTTTTTCAAAAGATGCGTATAGTTCTAAAGCTGTAACACATAATAAGCTTGCAAGCTTGCAAAATTACATCAAAGAAATCATTCAATTGAAAGGAGTGCTGAACATGGGCGCAGGACAATCCCGCAGCAGCAACGCTTTGGTAGTGCCACAAGCTTCTCAGGCATTGGATCAATTAAAGTATGAGGTAGCCCAAGAATTAGGCATCCAAATTCCTCAAGACGGTTACTACGGTTATATGGCAACTCGCGACACCGGCGCAATCGGTGGCCACATCACTCGCCGCCTGGTGCAAATCGCCGAGCAAGCCATTGCTGGCGGCCAAGCTCGCTAATAGTGAGAAGCTTCATCAATATAAGCTCAAGGAGAAATCCTTGAGCTTTTTTATCGTGGATCAAAAAAGAATTCGACGATTCCGCTGGAAATCCCTCCAAAGCCCCGCAATAAGCATCTGAATCACCATCTCCATATTACGCCTACGCCTAATACAAGTCCACACGCAGTTTTTTCTCCAGCCGGGATTCGCTGACCCAGCCGACATAGGAATCCAGCGTCCTGAACTTGGTATCCATCATCAGAACGGCAACAAAAGGATACTGCTTGCGGTGCCGGTATCTCACATCCATCCAACGGACCTCATACCCCCACGGATGCTCTTTGACTTCCGCGCAGGCGAAAGAGGTAAAATACAGGAACGACGCAATATTCGGATGACTTTTGGAGGCATCGACGGCGGGATGGTTATCACAGGTTACCCGGTCAATCCATTTAATGATACCATTTTTGTACTCGCCTAGGGTGAACCAGCCATCCGATCCCTGCTTAATGATTTGCCAATGGTGCAGATGAACCGTCGGAATCAGCGTGTAACGGTCGCCGGGCTTGTAAGACGCATCTTTTTTGTAAAGCCGTGATTCCAGGTCGTGGTGAACCCAGGACCTCCATATATAATAGACGGCAATAAATACATACAATAACGGAAAGAGAACCTCCGGCCTTGCTAGCTGGAGAGCCCATAAAAATATCGCCAGTATGTGGGACAGGAAAATAACGGGATCGAAAATATGGATAATATTCCATGACACCCAGCGGTCCGAGAACGGCCTCAGCGCCTGCGTACCGTAGGTATTGAACAAATCCGTAAATACGTGAAAGGCAACGGCGATGAATACCCACATCGTGACATGAGCCATGGGCAAGCCGTCAAAAAAAAGCCACAGCAAGCCGGAAATGAGCGCTGTCCATATAAAAAGCGCAGGAATCGAGTGTGACAACCCCCGATGATTCTTGATATACACGGCATTCCCTTTGAACCGCAGAAGCGTGTCTAAATCGGGGGCTTGCGAGCCTGCCACCGTTCCGATTAATACTGCCGTGGCAACGGACGGGTTGGCGGCAACGACGGGGTCGACATAGGCGAGGCCTGCCAGTCCAAGTCCAACCACTAGATGGGTTCCGGTGTCCATGTCTAACCTCCAAACACTTTTTTTCATTAGTTTATTGCAGCCGACCAATATTAGTGTATCATTTTCTTCAACAAAATAAAGCAAAGCAGGTGAAAAAATGTGCATCGTTTTTGTTGAATACCGGATTGAAGAGGCTTGCAGGAACAAATATCTTGAGTGGTCGGATGGAATCAGGCGGCAGTATCAGCAGTTGGAGCTCTATGAAGGGACCGACCAGCCGAACCTGTTTGTGGAGATTTGGAACGGGCTCAGCGAGGAGGAGTACCATTCGATGAAGCAGGCGAGAGCCGGCGCTGAAGCTGCAGAGGATGATTCGAATCTCTGGAAGCCTCTTGATCATTGGATTAAGGGAGGAAGAGCCAAACTGCATATATGGCATTTTAAAAAAGTAGAATAGTCCATTGTTTGTAGTAAAGAAATCCATGGTTTCTTTATCACGATCACGGTAACCTTACTATAGATATGATCATACCGCCGGAGGATACCGATGGAGAGGAAAAATATTTTTTGGGATCACATTAAGGCCAATCGTTGGCCTTATGTCATAGGGTTTGCATTATTGTCCATATCATCCATGCTTCAACTGATTATTCCATGGCTGCTCGGCCGCTTTACCGATAGCCTGCAAATCGGGGGACTAACTTACGGGCAGGCCGTCAACTTTGCGGTATGGATGGCTTCAGCAGGTCTAGGTATCGCATTCTTCCGTTCGGCGTCCCGCATTTACATGTTTCGTTTATCCCGTCAGCTGGAGATGCGTGTGCGCGGAGAGTTGTTTGCGCATTGGGAAAAGCTGTCGGCCCAATATTTCAACAATCGCCGGATCGGGGACCTGATGTCCCACGCCATCAGTGATGTGGGTGTCATTCGAGAGGTGACGATGCAGGGGTACTATAACGTCATGGAGGCCCTTTTCCTGATCGTCGTATCGGTTACGGCCATGGTGAGCTTCGTTAATCCGTGGCTGACTTTGCTTACGATGCTCCCATTGCCGCTGCTCAGCTTGCTTGCGTACCGTTTCAATAAACAAATCATGCAGCAATCGGCCGACATGCAGGCGGCCATCTCCGATTTAACCAGCCGTGTACAGGAATTTACGGCCGGTATTCGGGTGATTAAGGCATTTGTACAGGAGCAGGCGGTGAGAAAGCTTTTTGCCCAAGACAACCAGCATGCGGTCAATATGAACCGGAGGTTCGTCCGTTCGAATTCGCTGTTCGGGGCGCTTAGCGCCGGCATTGTAGGCTTCAGCTTTCTGGTCTCCGTCGTCGTCGGAGGCATCATGGTGCTCAAAGATGTCATCACGCTAGGTGAATTCGTAGCTTTCAATACCTACCTGTCGCTGCTCATGGGACCTATCGAGAACCTGGGCAAGGTGGTCAATTTGCTGCAGCGCGGCAAAGCGTCCGAGCTTCGGCTGCTCGAAATCTTCAATACTCAGCCGGATATTGTGGATGATGTCATCGCCAAACCGGAGATTGACCGGATTCACGGGGACATTG
Organism: Paenibacillus naphthalenovorans; assembly: GCF_001465255.1. NCBI lineage: Bacteria > Bacillati > Bacillota > Bacilli > Caryophanales > Paenibacillaceae > Paenibacillus > Paenibacillus naphthalenovorans. The sequence goes on from NZ_CP013652.1 coordinate 138,426, forward strand.
AGATCCGTAATCTGACCTTCGCCTATCCGGAAGCCAAACGTCCCGCGTTGAGGGATATATCCTTGACGATACCCAAAGGCTCCAGTCTTGCGATCGTCGGAAGGGTAGGCAGCGGCAAGAGCACGCTCGTGCATCTGCTCGTAAGGCTCTACAATCCGCCCAGGGGCACGGTGTTTATCGACGGTCATGACATCCATGAAATACCGCTGAAAACGCTGCGCGGCCAGATTGGCATCGTCCCGCAGGACCAGTTCCTGTTCTCTTCTACGATCCGCGACAATATCGGTTTTGACCCCAAGCCGTACAGTGACGAGCAGGTGGCGGAAGCGGCCAAAATCGCACAGGTGTATGATAATATCGTTGAGTTTCCCCATCAGTTCGATACGCCTCTCGGGGAGCGGGGAATTTCGCTGTCCGGCGGACAGCGGCAGCGCGTCAGCATCGCCAGGGCGGTCATCAAGAAGCCGTCGGTGCTCATCTTCGACGACAGCCTGTCTGCTGTAGATACGATTACGGAGGATCGGATTCTCGAAGGGCTGAAATCCGTTATGAACCAACGGACAACCATTATTATCGGTCACCGGATCTCCTCGGTGCAGCACGCTGACCGGATTATCGTCATGGATGAGGGCCGGATCGTCGAGCAAGGCAATCATGAGCAGCTCTTAGCCTTAAACGGCATCTATGCGGATATGTATCATAAACAGCTCCTGGATCAGGAAGCCGAACGCCAGGACGTGAAGACCCGGCGGCAAGGCTCCTCTGTTTTGCTTCAGGGAGGTACGGGTGCATGAATATTCATGTAGAGAAAGACGTCAAAACATTTAAAGACAGACAGCTGCTGGTCCGGCTGCTCTCTTATGCCAAGCCGTATTGGCGAATGGTGCTGTTTTGTATTTTCCTGTCTTTTTTAATTGTGGTCGCCGACCTTGCGCGGCCTTATCTCATTAAAGTGGCCATTGACGGACACATCAACGGGTTACATAAACCGATGCTGTCGGCAGAAGCTTCCCGGTCGGAGCTCTTCGAAGCATACGGCAGCGTGACGGAATGGAACGGAAAAGCCTATGTGCGTCTGGAGCCTGAAGAAGCGGAAGCCGCCGCGGCTGCTATGCCTGCGGGTACGGAGAAAGCTCAAATCGTCCGCATCGAGGGCAAGGATTGGCTGGTTGCCGGCTGGCTCCGGGAAGGGCAGGAGCAGGCCGCGATAACGGAGGAGGGCGACAGGCCTGCGATTCGGGCGGCAGGCGCGACCCTGAGTGCCGAGCCGTTGGATTCAACGGCAATGGAAACGTTCCGCAGCCAGGATTATACCGGCTTCTTTCTCTTGGGGGCCGTATTTCTTACTGCGGTCGTTGGTGCCGCGCTGCTGAGTTATCTTCAAAGCAACCTGCTGCAGTATATCGGCCAAACGATTATTTTTAATATCCGGGAGCAGCTATTTCATCATTTAAGCCGGATGTCGATGTCTTATTTTGACCGGAACCCGGTAGGCCGGCTGGTGGTGCGTGTGACGCAGGACACCGAGTCGCTCAACCAATTATACTCCCAGGTGGTCGTCAATCTGATCAAGGACGTCATCGTGCTTATCGGAATTGTCGTTGTTATGCTGCAGCTCAGCGTGGAATTGGCGCTGCTGTCCTTCACGGTGCTGCCGTTTCTCGCCGTGCTGACCTTCTGGTATCGTTCCGTGATCAGGGATGCACAGCGGCGGACGAGGGCCCTCTTGTCCCGGTTGAACTCGTTTCTGGCCGAAAATTTGTCCGGCATTCGGATCACGCAGCTGTTCGTTCGTGAAGAACGGCAGGGGCAGCAGTTCGACCAGCATAATACGGAGCATTACCAAGCGGGGATGCGAGGAACGGTAATCAACTCGATTTTCCAGCCGGCCATCGGCTTGCTCGGCAACCTGGCCATTGCGCTGCTGCTGTGGTATGGCGGTGCGAGCGTGATCGACGGAGAGATTACCTTCGGGATTGTATATGCGTTTACCCATTATGTAAGGCAGTTTTTCCAGCCGCTCATGAGCCTCGCGGAAAAATATAACCAAATCCAGACGGCGATGGTCGGGGCGGAGCGGATTTTCGATATGCTGGATGAGAAACCCGCGATTGTGGATAGCGCACAGCCGAAGAAGCTTCCGCAGAAGATTCGCGGCGAAATCGCGTTCGAGCATGTTTGGTTCGCTTATAATGAAGGCGAATGGGTGCTGAAGGATGTCAGCTTTACGATTGAACCGGGACAGACCGTCGCGTTCGTTGGCGCTACCGGAGCGGGCAAGAGCTCGATCATCCAGCTGATCAACCGGTTTTATGATATACAGAAGGGCAGCATCAAGCTGGACGGCATCGATATCCGAGAGCTTCCCTTGGACGATCTGCGGAGGGCGATCAGCATCGTGCAGCAGGATGTTTTTCTGTTTACGGGCGATATTGCTTCGAACATTCGCTTGAACCAGGAAGACATTACCGATGAGCAGGTGGTCGAGGCGGCCCGCATGGTGCATATGGACGATTACATCCGTGCTCTTCCGTCAGGCTACAAGACCATGCTGGGAGAGCGCGGAATCAACCTGTCGCTCGGTCAGCGCCAGCTGCTGTCTTTCGCCCGCGCCATTGCGTTCCGTCCGCAGATCCTTATTCTTGACGAGGCCACCTCCAATATCGATACGGAGACGGAGCTGGTCGTCCAGGATGCGCTGCACAATATCTCGGCCGGCCGAACCACGCTGATCGTTGCCCACCGGTTGTCCACGATCCAGCACGCCGATCAGATTATTGTCATGCATAAGGGCAAGGTCCGCGAGATCGGCAATCATTACCAGCTGCTTGCCCAGCGCGGCTACTATTATCGGCTGTACGAGCTGCAGTACAAGGAGCAAAAGCCGATGCCGAAGGCGAGGTAGGGGATTTAAAGCTTATAAAGGAATGATGGCGTGAATACATTCAGCCTATCGAAGTTAGTAAGACGACGCTATCGGTTTGTAAGAAGGACAGCTCGTTCAGGGAGCGACTTATACAAAAGGATGCGGATATGGATTAAGCTGTTCAGGCGTTAGCGGTTGCTTCGCATACCCGAGTTCCATAGGCACCCTAAGCACTCTTTCCAGCCCTGACAAGCGGGTAAGGTGATGTCCGAACGTCATCGGCAGCATGCCCGGAATCAGCACTTTGACGCAGTACAGTCCGTTTCGCACGGTTTCCGGGGATGACTGGTCTACTACAATCACATCGAGGTTCAGCCGGCGAAACACGTGAATCAAGCCCTTTAGATCATCGGTCAGATCCGGGGGACTGTCCTTTCGCTTAAATTCCTCATCAAATGTACGCAGCGGACGATGGGTATCTAACAAGAAGTGCAGCCGTTCTTCCGCCTGAGGCAAACTGTACAGCATGACATGGTCCTCCATTTGCTGCACTCGATAGGAATCAAGGAACATGTTCAAGCATTCCTCCCGACGTGCATTAAATGTTTTCTGAAGAATGCACATCAGGCCGGCCAATTCGTGAACCGCACTTTTTGCCGCCCGTATCGGATCTATATGAGCACTGGCCGCACAGATGATATTCATCTTCTCCGGATCCCCGGTTTTCGCCAATGCCCAAATGCTTGGAATTCCATTCTCCATCGTGATGTTAAATAAGTGAATATCATATCCTGCGACAGCCTGTATCCTTTGGATCATCATCTGCAGTTCTTGGTCATTCGCGGAATAGGGGTCAAGGCGGGGGACAGCCAGCCTGGCATACCAGGTCATCAGGAAAGAGTCCCGTTCAACCACTTCCAGCATTCCGTAGAAAATGGCTTCCTCTATGCTTCCCCCTAAAGCGCATCCGTTGGAACCTTCTTGCACAAAACTGCCGCCGTAGATCGGGCTATAATAGGCTAGAGACTCCGGAACAAGAATGGGCCGCTCGTGCAAAAACGAATAACCCCATACCCAATTCATCGAGCTGTCAGGGTCAAAAGGCTCGAAAGGGAAATCGGGCCGAGCGTATTGTTCCCGGGTGTATAAGCCCACCTTGGCGGGATCGACGGCTTGATCGGCAAGACGGTTAAAGCTGTCGCAGATTACGGTTTGTTTACCGTGGGGGGCCAATCCGCACCGGCGCTCCAACCCCTCCAGAATGGCGGTCCATTCACTTTTCGCATAAGAGTGGCTCCGTCCCCCAGCGACCTCGTCTCTCGTAGTGAACGTCGGCAAATTCACAGTTACAGAAGCAAAGGGCGAGATGAGATCATGCATTTTTGCATTCAATAGCCCTGTTCTGGAGTCCAGATAGTCTTTGTCCAGAACATCTTTCAGCACCTCTATCGGATGGCAGCGATAACTTCCGTCTCTTATCTTGGGTCGGGGCTGCAGTGAAATTCGGGCTGCAGCGGATGAATCGTCAGGCAACCGGCCGCATACGGGGCACAACGGGTCAGGCAGAAAGAAATGCCGCGAGCTCTTTAGCGTCTCAAGGTTAATGATATACATATGTTCTTTTGTATAAGCTTGGCTTCTCTGCAGTATTCTCATCGTTTCTAAAACAAACAGGCGGGCCGTATGAAGCAATCCTGCGGGGGAACTTCTTGTTTTGCGGGGGATCTCCCCGGACAGCGGCGGCCTATTGAATAAATTTGTCATTGCGTTGGATTCGCCGTTTCCCGCCATATAACGACGGGTCTGCGCACACACGGAGCACCCCGGTCTGCCCGGATAAACAAACGGTCCGACTACCCCCTCATCCAACGAAACGGAACCGTAGAGGCAAGGTATCCCGGCCTGCTGCAGGATCTCTTCCGACTGGTGATCATCGAAGGTATGCCGGTCATCCCGGATCACCAGAACGAGTTCAGCTGCTCTTGGCACTCCTCTGTTCAAATCGGCCTGATGAACGATTTTGCAGTGCTCCGACAATTCGTCGGTCACGAGGGCAGCCAACCGGCCTTCTCCGATGATGGCTATAACAGCTTTCATTTGAACACATCCTCCAAAAGTAGTGTGCCTATGCTGATCAAAGGTCAAAGGCAGGCATTCGGGTTAATCCACTATATGAACTTTTAGGGCGGACTTGTTCTTGTTTTAAAAAAATAGTTCATATGTCCAATCATATTTTGTTATCCGTTCATAACTTGTTGATGTAGTGATATTAGAGCAAGGAGGTGCTGATCCATGAGTTTTGTTGGTGGTGGTTTTAGTTGCGGAGGTTTTGGTATTGGTATTGGAGTGATTCTTGTTCTTTTCATTCTCCTGGTCATTGTTTCCAGAGGCTTTATCATCTAACTTCTAAAAACAGTTTGCCGCTGATATAAAATGCATCACAAACTCGGTACCCAACAAAAGCTCCCTTAACATAGGGGGCTTTTTCTATTATAGCAACGGGAGTCAAAAATATGGGTTGACAAATAAACGGAAAGAAAATAAGATAGGAATTGTAACCGGTTCCGTAAACCGGTTACATCATGGCTATCGTAAAGTTGGTGAACTCAGTGAAGAGCCTTTCTAAACCGTCTAAACAACAATCCCACCGGTCGACAATCGGTGATGTGGCACGTGAGGCGGGCGTATCCAAGACGACCATATCGCGATATTTAAGCGGGCAATTCGATTCGATATCGGAACAAACCCGCAAAAGAATTGAACAAACGATTGCCGATCTGAAATACAGACCAAACCGGATGGCGCGCGGGCTAAAACGGGATCGCAGCTTCTCCATCGGGATGATTGTCGCCGATATCACCAACCCTTTTTCGACTTCGATATTACGCGGCGTGGAGGATGTTTGCACGAAGCATGGATACAGCCTGATGGTGTGCAATACAGATAATGACCCGGTGAAGGAAAAGGAATACATCATGATGCTTCAAGCCCATCGGATTGACGGTCTGATCATCAATTCAACCGGCCACAATAATGAGTACTTGCACGAACTGGCTGAGGAACAAACGCCGGTCGTACTGGTTGACCGTAAAATGCCGGAGCTCGGCTTTGATACGGTCGTTACGAATAATGTTCAAGCCACCACGGAAGCCATGCGTTTTTTCCTGCAGCAAGGATATGAAAGAATAGCGTTCTTTACACAGCCGGTTGAGAAGGTGAGTTCACGCAACGAGCGCTCCAACACCTTTCACCAGTTTCTTGCACAAGCGAACCATCCCAGCATCACGGATGTTTATGTCGTTGATTTCAGGGAGAATGGACAATTGGAGCAAAAGCTTGAGGCCTATCTGTCAAGCTCCCAGGGCCAATTCCGATTATTGTTTGCGGTAAACGGTGTCATGCAGCTGAAAATACTGAATGTCCTGCAGCAGAAGGGGCTCCGGATCCCTGAGGATATTGCAGTAGCCTGTTTTGACGATCTGGACTGGGCTCCGGTCATTCCTCCCGGAATTACAACCATTGCACAGCCTACCTATGAAATCGGTGTCAATGCCATGGAGCGTGTGCTTAAGCGGATTATGGGCGATCAATCCCCCGCGGAAACCATTGAACTTCCGGGTAAATTAATCATCCGGGGATCGACCCCGTCCAAAACGAAGTAACGTTTGGAAGCGGACTCTCTCACTTTAGAGAGTTTATTTTTGAACTCTTGTGGAACCGGTTCCGTTTACCGGTTCCCGAAACCGATACCGTATATGTACAGAGAAAGGGAAAACCGATGACATCAGTGATTGTAACAACCTCCGCTTTCGGTGCGGATAAGGTAAAGTCGCTAGGACAGCATTATTTTATTCCAGTCGTCGCCCAGGCGGGCGGAAGCGGTATTGAAATTCGCAGGGAGTTTTTTGCCAATCCTCCGTATCCTTTGCAAGAGCTTAGGGAAATGCTTCGGCAGTACCCGCTCATAACCGTTTATTCGGCACCGGTACCCCTATGGAACAGTGACGGCCAGTTGAATGTCCTTGACTTGCCGGTCATCTTGGAGGAGGGGGTTACTCTCGGCGCTCAATATATCAAAGTATCGCTGGGACATTACAACCCGCAGCAATCCGATATCCTCCAACTGAAACACTTACTGGAGGAATTCGATCTCGGACATCGTGGCATTCAGTTTACAGTAGAGAATGACCAAACCCCTTGGGGAGGAACGATAGAAAACCTTCACCGCTTTTTTACAAGCTGCCGTTCCCATCATGTTCCGGTAGGGATGACCTTTGATATCGGCAATTGGCATTGGACGCGATCGGATCGGTTCGAAGCCGCAGAGAAGCTGAAAGACAGTGTGGTGTATGTTCACTGCAAGCATGTGGAGAGCTTACGGGGAGAGCTTCATACGGTGCCTCTTCCATCGGACCCGGGCGAGGATTGGAGAGCGCTGCTGTTCATGTTCGATAAAGATATCCCGCGGGCCATAGAGTTCCCTATTGAAGGTGATAACCTAACGGAAACCGCGGCAGGTTATATCAAGCTTATAGCCCAGGTATAATGAAAGCTTTGTAATATCGAAAGATGGGAGTAACGAAGCAGATGAAGACTTTGGATGTGATTACATTCGGAGAAGCCATGGGGATGTTTATTGCCGATGAGGTCGGACCGCTCTACAAAGTGAAGCGTTTTACCCGAGGTTTGGCAGGGGCGGAAACGAATGTTGCAGTCGGGTTAGCCCGTCTAGGTTACGATGTATGCTGGGTAAGCAAAGTAGGCGAGGATGCGCTCGGGGAATACATCAAATACGCTTTGCAGCAAGAAGGAGTCGATATTTCCTATATCGGCAGCGATCCCAATCATCCGACGGGCTTTCAAATGAAATCGAAGGTATTGGCGGGCGATCCGCAGGTCCAATATTTTCGGAAGCATTCCGCGGCAAGCACAATAGGAGTGGACTATCTGCTGCCGGAACGTTTTCTGTCCGCCGCCCATCTGCATATGACAGGAATTCCTCCTGCTTTATCGTCAAGCATGTACGGTTTCGCCGAAAAAGCGCTGTCCGTGATGAAATCGGCGAACCGGACGGTTTCCTTTGACCCGAATTTGCGGCCAAAGCTATGGAGCAGCCAAGATCGGATGGTACGGGAGATTAACAAGTTTGCGGTACAAGCCGATTGGGTGCTTCCCGGCATTTCGGAAGGCAAAATACTTACCGGATACGACAGTCCCGAGGATATCGCTGCTTTTTACCTGGAACAAGGGGTAAAGGTGGTCGTTGTAAAGCTTGGCGCGGAGGGCGCCTACTACCGGACTGCGGAAATTGAAGGGTGTATCCCCGGGTTTAAGGTGGCGAAGGTAGTCGACACGGTAGGAGCGGGCGACGGTTTTGCAGTCGGCTTTGTCAGCGGCATGCTGGACGGCTTAACGATCGAGGAAGCTGTAACCCGGGCTAACGCCATCGGCGCCCTTGCGGTTATGTCCCCCGGCGATTCCGACGGATTACCGAGCAAAGCTCAATTGGAAGCGTTTATGGATGAGCAAAAGGGCATGGAACCTTGCAGTTATTGAATTCCTACATAGATGAAGGGGGGCTTTCAGCAGAAATGAAGATTCAGTTAGCGTTGGACCGGTTGACCATCGAGCAGGCGGTCGCTGTCACGAGGCCGGTCTCTCCATATATCGATTGGATTGAAGTGGGAACCTCTTTAATTAAGGAATTCGGGATGGACAGCGTGAGAGCTTTGCGGAATGCGTATCCCGATCATGTCATCGTAGCGGACATGAAAACATTTGACAATGCCGTTTATGAATTTGAAATGTGCTTCTCTGCAGGGGCCGATATAGCTACTGTGATGGGGGCGGCACCGCTTGTCACGATTGAAGCTTGCATGAATACGGCTGCCAAAGCGGGAAAGAAGGTGATGATTGACCTGCTTCACACATCGGAGGAGCAGCTGGAAGCCTTGCAAATGTATTCCGATGCGATCTTTTGCCTTCACGTGAGCAAGGATCAGCAGGAAATGCAGGGAAGTACCCAAGGGACGGAAGGTTTTTATGTGCCGCCTAGTTTATCTGGGGAAGGGCGAAAGCTGGCCTTCGCCGGTGGAATTACCGTTGATATGGCTCAGGCGCTGACTCGAATCTATCCGCATGTGATGATTATCGGTTCTGCGATCACGAAGGCGAAGGATCCGGCGGCAGCGGCAAAGACATTCTATCAATTGAAAAAGGAGTAAACCTGGATGAGTTATATTAGGTCCATTCTCGAGGAAATAGGAACAGTCCTGGAGCGCCAGGAAGCGGGCGGGATGGAACGGATTGTCGCCGCTCTTCAAAATAAACGGATTTTCGTTATAGGCGAAGGAAGATCGGGTTTGATGGGCAAATCGTTTGCCATGCGGCTGATGCATTTGGGCGCCGACGTGTATGTTGTCGGGGAGACCATCACGCCTTCCATCGGCAGAGAGGATGTGCTGGTTGCGGTTTCCGGCTCCGGTACGACCCAAAGCGTGGTTTGGGCAGCGAGGAAAGCCAAGGAACTGGGTTGTACGGTGATTGCAGTCACGACCGAGCCTTCATCGGAGTTAGGCGCCCTGGCCAGCTTGCTTCTTCATATCCCGGCGGCAACCAAATACCGCAGGGCCAATGAAAGTGCCAGCATCCAACCGTTGGGTTCGCTGTTCGACCAGTGCGCACATATTATTTTCGATGCGATTTGTCTAGGCTATGCTGCTTCGAAGCTCGAGGATCACAGCTCTGCTTTCCATCGGCACAGCAATCTGGAATAAAGGAGTGATCAATTTGAACCTGCAAACATTGGAACATGCAGCTCATCGACCGTCAACCCAAAAAAAGAAAAGCATCCTCGTCTGGCTCGATGACCGGCTGCAGTTTATTCTGCTGATTCCATCTTTACTGCTAATGACGCTTGTTTTTCTTTATCCTGTTTTATACAACGTTTACCTGAGCGTTCACGATTGGACCTTCCTGACGCTTCATGATCCTCCTTTTGTGGGCTTGAGGCATATTATGCATGTGCTTGGCGATGCGGGCTTTTACCATTCGATGTATTTGTCGGCTCTCTTTGTTGCAGGCGGTGTGGGTCTGCAGTTTGTGCTCGGCTTCGCGCTGGCTTTGGCCGTCAACCGAATCCGGCGGGGGCACGGTTCCATCACCACATTATTTGTCTTCCCGATGATGGTTACTCCGGTCGTCGTGGGCTTGATGTGGAAGTTTATTTTCGATTATAACTTCGGGATTTTCAATTATTTTCTGACGGTATTGGGTCTGGAGAAAATAGCGCTGCTCACATCCAACGCGTTCGCGCTCCCGGCCACGATTTTGGTAGATACCTGGCAGTGGACGCCATTTATGTTTATTGTACTGCTGGCGGGATTGAAATCGCTTCCGAGCGAGCCGTTCGAGGCTGCTGAAATGGACGGCGCGAGCAAGTGGCAAACCTTGCTTCATGTCACGCTTCCGCTGATGAAATCCGTGATTATCGTGGCTTTGGTGATGAGGATTGCAGGGGCGGTCAAAGTGTTCGACCAGATTTTCGTTCTGACCGGCGGCGGTCCGGGAACAGCGACGGAAACGATCTCCATGATCCTGCATAAGAAAGCGTTTGTCGAATTTGATTTCGGATACGCGGCGGCATTGGCCATTGTACTGACGGTCGTTGTGGGGATATTGTGCTGGTTTGCCATTCGCGCATTGTATTCGGAAAAATAGGGGGAAATCGAAATGCCCGGTAAAAAGATATGGATCAACGGCTTTGTCTACGCTGCGCTGGTATTATTTTTGTTCCCTATTTTTTGGGTGATGTTCACATCGATTAAAACATCGACACAGGCTTTTCAAATTCCTCCCGTATGGATTTTTAAGCCGACGTTCGAGAATTATGTGTATGTATTTCGTTCGCAGCCCTTTTTCTATTATTTGTTGAACTCTTTGATTGTCACCGTGCTCTCTACCGGATTATCGCTTCTGATTGGTACCTTAACCGGATATAGTCTCGCCCGTTTTCGGATCAAGGGGCAGAAGTGGATCAGCTTTTCGGTATTTTTCACCAAGATGTTTCCGCCGGTCGTTCTGGTCGTACCGTTCTTTATTATGTTCCGCAGCATCGGCGCGACCGATTCCTTGTATTCACTAACGCTGGCGTACATCGCATTTAACCTGCCGTTCGTAACCTGGTTAATGTGGGGGTTCTTGAGGGAGCTGCCTGAGAGCCTGGAGGAAGCCGCCCTGATCGACGGAATGTCCCGATTTGGAGCGATGTGCCGTATTGTGCTTCCCTTGGCTAAGCCGGGGCTAGCGGTGTCGGCCATTTTCGCGGCGATGAATTCATGGAACGAGTTTTTATTTGCGTTAAGCTTAACCGGGATCAAGGCCAAAACACTTCCGGTGATGGCCGCCAACTTTGTCACGCAGGACGCGATCCTGTGGGGACCGGTTACGGCAACGGGCACTATGCTGATGATTCCGATGTTTATCTTCACGCTGCTTGTGCAAAGGCATATTGTTTCAGGCCTTGCGATGGGTGCCGTGAAATAACATAAAATTAATGAAACAGGGGGAATTTATTCATGCGTAAACGAACCATAGCAAGTTTGCTGGCGCTCGTTTTGAGTGCCGCTGGCTGCGCACCGGCGCCGGAACAGCAATCCGCAGGCGGCGCGAACGGCCAGGGAGAGAACAAGCAGGAGGCCATTACGGTAGCGGCCCGTTCCGGGATTTATTACAATGCGCTGAGCCAAATCGCGCCGGAATTCGAGAAGGAAACCGGGATTAAGGTTACCGTTCAGGAAATCGGACGCGACGGCTATTTGCAGAAAGTGTCGACTCAGCTTCTGGGCCAAGGCGAAGGCATGGACGTGGTGCTGATGCTCAACAACTACATTGGACAATTCGGCGCCGGGGGCCAGTTCGAGCCGCTCGACGATTATTTGAAGAAAAGCAATTCGTCGATGGACCGCTTCCTTCCGGCATCCGCCGAATCCGTGAAATACGGGGACAAAATTTATGCCATGCCGTTTGACGTGAGCACGATGTTCCTGATTTACCGGAAGGATCTCATTCCTACGCCACCAACCACATGGGAAGAGTATAGACAATTAGCGGAGAAGTTCACCAAAAGCAAGAACCCTCAATCTCCGACGGAATTCGGTATCGCCTTCCAAGGCAAGCGCGGGGAAACCCAGCCGAAAGATTGGTACCAATATTTCTGGTCCATGGGCGGCAGCTTCTTTGATCAGGATATGAAGCCGACCGTGAACAGCGAAGCGGGGGTAAAAGCCTTGACTTACGTGGTGAATAACTTCCGTACGAACAAGCTGATGCCGCCGGACATCACGACTTATGAATTCCCGGAAGTGCTGTCCGCATTCCAAAATGAGAAGGTGGCAATGGCGATTAACTGGAATGCCGCTTACCCGCAGTTGGCCGATGCAGCCAAATCGCCCAAGGTTTCGGATAAATTCGGCATCGCCGAGGTACCGGGCGGCGTTTCGTTCACGCACACTTGGACGCTGGCCATCAATTCGGTTTCCAAAAACAAGGAAGCGGCCTTCAAGTTTGTGGACTGGGTGACAGGGGAAGGAGCCAAAAAGTATGCTCTTGCCGGAGGCATTCCTGCAGTGAAAAGCGTCCTGGAGGATAGCGAGGTGGTCAAAGCCCGTCCGGAATTCCCGGACATTATCAAGTCCGTCGAAAAAGCCAAAACGGAACCGAACCTGCCGGAATGGCCGAGAATTCATGAATCGATCTCTGAAGCCATCTCTTTAGCATTGGCCGGCGAAAAGTCGCCGAAAGAGGCATTGGATATAGCGAACCGATCGATCCAGGATTTATTGGAGCAAAGAGGCTATTATAAGAAGTAATTAAGTGACTTTTAATGAATAAAATGGAAATCTAATCCCTGTAAGCACCGTCCCGATGCTCTTTGTAAAGGACGGTGTTTTTTTGCAGAGCCGCAGCTTGATTATTTATCGAATTTGATATTATTTTCATCCAGTTTTCGATAAAGGGTTGTTCGGGAGATGCCCAGCTCTTTGGCGGTCCGGCTGATATTTCCTTTTCTTTGGATCAAGGCCTGGATATAAAAATTCCGTTCGAGGTCTCTTTCTCTTTGCTTGATTTCCTTGATATGTTCCAGGTTTTGAAAGGTTTCTACCGAATTCGGTTGATGAGGAAATTCGTTCTGCAGATTATGCACAATATATGAGGGCAGGTGCTCGACCGTAATGTACGCAGATCTGTCGGATAAATAGAAGGCTCTCTCCATGACGTTGTTCAGTTCCCTGATGTTACCCTGCCATTTGTACTGCGTAAGCACCTTTAATGCTTCCGGAGAAATTTCTTTAACCGGCACCCCGTTATCCACGGATAGTTCATGAATGTAATAGGATGAGAGTTCGGCGACATCCTGCAGTCGTTCGCGCAGGGGGACAAGCTCGATGGTAAAAACGTTCAATCTGTAGAACAAATCACTACGGAATGAACCGTTATAGGCAATTTCCTGATTCAAATTTTTATTGGTTGCCGCAATAATGCGGACATCGATCGGAATCGGTTTATGTCCTCCTACCCGGATCACCTCTTTCTCTTGAAGAACACGCAGCAGAGTAGCCTGAAGTTCAAAAGGCATGTCTCCTATTTCATCAAGAAATAGAGTTCCTCCGTTCGCGGCTTCAAATTTGCCGGGATTTCCCCCTTTTTTCGCCCCGGTAAAAGCCCCCTCCATATATCCGAATAGCTCGGCGTTGATAAGCTCTTTTGGAATGGCGGCGCAGTTAATAGCCACAAAGGGCTTTTCCTTTCTTGAACTTTCATTATGAATGGCGCGTGCAAACAACTCTTTGCCGGTTCCGCTTTCTCCGAGAAGCAGTACGTTCGCGTTGGTTTTGGAAGCGGATTTGGCCAATGATACGGTTCGAAGAAAATGTTCATTGGAACCGATAAGATCCTTTGTCGTCATTTTGGTTTTATCCTTTCGACCGGCGGAAGTGCGGTGGGCCAGCTGCTTAAAATAAACATAGTGACAATCGAGGCTTTTGGTGATTTCGATTTCGAATAAGCTGTCGGAGTCTTCCGTCCTCATGATATAGTTGGCCTCTTCCCGGTTGTCCGATGAGATTTCCGCCAGCGACATGTGCACAAGATCCCCTTTTCTTGCAAGCAAATCCTGTGCCGATGCATTATGGAACAGGATTTTCCCCTGTTTGAGTACGAACAAGCTTTTGGAAAGCTGACCGGATATGTCCTGCAGAATCGTGGATAAGGAAAGGTAATCGTTGTGTTTATGGGTAAGCTCGGCGCAATAGGCCGCTAAACGGGACATGCTCTCAAGCAGGAAAGGGATGGCATTCTCCTTGTTTTTATGTATAAAGACACCGAGTACCCCCATGCGGCTGGAATCTGATTTACTTTTCACGGGCAGCCCTGTGGTAATCCAATCTTGAAGTTCCTGTATTTCGTGCTCATCCGAGCATGCATAAGACAGCGTATGTCCAGTCAGGGCGAGGCCAATGCCTGATTTGTTAAGCGGATGGCGTATCCAATTGCTGCTGCCGATTTTCAGCTGCGGAACGGCTGCCGAATGCTTTGACGCTCCGTTTTGGAATACATCCAACAGAACGCCTTCGGAATCAAAAAAAGCAAAAGTAAAAGGATAGAAATGGGTAGCCTTTTTTAACTCTTTCAAAAGAAATTCATTCCGGGTTAGCCGTTTCTCCAGCATGTCCTTGGGCAGCTCGTTCGGAACGGTTTTCGTTTTCTTTTCCTCTATTTCAAAAAACGGAACGGGGGGCAGGGGGGAATCGGATTCCCACACAATTTGAAACCGGCATTTTTCATCGACCCGGCCTATTCGCGAGTTCAACCATAAATGCTGATTTTTCTCATCGACTATAATTTGGCCTTGCGGCGCTTCGAGAGCGAGACCGGATAATGAACGACGGATCGCGTCGGTGGAAACCGTCCGGGTGCTGCGCAGTGCTTTTGCCAGCAAAAAAACAGAGTTATAGGCGTTTTCCATAACGGAGCTTATCGTATCTGTACCGTAAGTGCGGCGATATTCCGCGACAAACTGTTGATTGACCGGGTTTTCAACCGTATTAAAGTAAGGGAAGCTTGAAAAAAGACCGACCGTATAGGAAGGCTGGATGGCGGTAATTTCGGTTTCGGCCGTAATGGAGCTGGCAATGTGCTGTTTTAAAGCGTATTGATGGTGCTGTTGATAAAAAGCGCCTGCACTGTTTCCAACGAGAGTCGAAAAGATGACATCCGGATTGATCCGGCGGATTTGCTGCATATGCGGACTGAATTTTTGATCGCCCAAGCCGACATATTTTTCATCCAATATGGTGCCTCCATAGCTTTGGACCAAGTTCCTGATATACCGGTTGGTTTCCCTTGGGTATATATAATCCGAACCGATTAGATAAAACGTTTTGCCCAAGTGGGTGATAATCCAGGGGATGAAGTGAAGCAGCTGTTGATTGGGAAGTGGACCGCAGTAGAAGATGTTCCGGTGTTGTTCCGCTCCTTCGTATAGGGTTGGATAAAAAAGCAGTCTATCATATTTTTCCAAAACGGGAATGACCATTTTACGGCAAGCAGAGGTATATAATCCGATAATGGCGATGACTTGGTCCGACAAGATTAATTTTTCCGCTTTTTGCGCTGCAAGGTAAGGATCGGACGCAATATCTTCAACGATAGGGACCAGCCGCTTGCCATGAATACCGCCTTGTTCATTGATTTGTCTGATCGCCAGCAAACTGGCCTGGCATTGGCCCCGCTCTGTTATGCTCGTAGGCCCTGTGAGGGAGAATAGAATGCCAACCTTTAGTTCCTTACCCTTTGTGTCCATATCTATTCACGCTCCTTTAAAAATATAAAGTGGTTTAAAGTGTGCAGATATAGTCGGAAGTGTCCATTCATTGTATTAACTGTGTATCATCATTTAGAACAACAACGGAACACTTTGTCAGTTATTATAACATAAAATTGTCCAATACATAGGTTTTTGTTTTTTATATAGGATGTAAAAAAGAAAAAACAATAAATATATAACGTTATATGTTATAAAAATTATCTCGAAATTGGCGTATTTTAAGATTTCTTTTTTTGTTTTTTTTCAAAAAAAGATTTGAAAACAAGGGATTCCAAAAAGTTTGGCATGAAAATTGCTATATAAATATACTGAAAGCCTAAATACCGGTCTTTCATTGTCGATGCCGGAGGAGGGGGACCATACTATGATCCAGTAGACGCGGCAGAACGAACACGAACTTGAAAAGGGGTGATGCATGGAGGTTGCGGGGGCTGGTGTTTATTGATCGGATGAACTCAAATTTTAAACGAAAGATTCAGGAGGAGATACCATGGAAAAACGACAAATCTCTCAAGTAGAGAAGCGGCGATTCGATGCGCTCAAGCGCGGCTTTCACCGGATTGCCAAGGAGGACTCTACTCCCGTAGCCGTACATGTCATCGGCCTGGGTAAGGCCGGCGCCGACGTCATCGGGGAGATGCTCCATGATGGCGTCGACGACTTGCTTGAAGACAGTCGTGTACGCTTTACGGCTCTGGCTGTCGACACAAGTGACGAGAACCTGGCGCCCATCCGGGAACTGGCCGGCAAGCTGCCGCAAGACCAGGTGCAGGTGCGGACATGCGCCCTGCAGGTTCCCTCCCGGGACGAACTTTTTGCCATGCTGCGCCGCTATCGGGAGTATCTGAAGCTGGAATATCCACGGTATTACTGGAATCCCAACTATGAACCCTGGCTTCCGGCGGACATCGAGATGCCCAAGCCCGGAGAGCACGTTCCGCGGGCATTGGCCAAGGCTATTTATGGACATGGCTATTACAATGAGTCACGGCCCCTGCTGGAAGAACTCAACCTCTTTGCGCAGAGCGTGGAGGCCGCCGACAGTAAATCTGTCGTGTGCGTTGTATTTGGACTGGGCGGCGGTACAGGCAGCGGTATCGTAGTGGATCTTGCCCGCCATTTGTCCAACGTCCGATTCGGACGCCGCAGCCTCGTGCTGGGTGTAGGCATTGCGCCGTGCGAAGGCGATCCCGAAGAAGTTCGCGGCAGCCAGCTCTTTCCGGCGCTCAATGAGCTGGATTGCATGCTGGATCAGGATAAGAACGAAGGGGTTATTCAGGTTTGGGGCGACCTGTATCGAAACCCCTTTACCGCCGGGTTTATTATGGTGCCGCAGCAGCCGGCTTGGGAAAGCACCGGGAATCTTCAGGCAACCCACCAGCGGGTAGACCGGGAAATCGCCAGTTTTCTTACCCGGAATAAGGGTACCGACCTCTGGGAAACGCTCCGTCTGCTCAACTGGATCGGGGCGCCGCCAACCCAACACGCGGCAGCACGCACGCAATATGGCGAGCGCTGGATACACGTGCTTGGATATGGAGATCCGGAAAAAGGGGTATCGGCCTCTCAACTGGGCCTGAAGGATAGTTACAAGGCGGATTTTCTGGAAATGCGGGTGGCTGCCCCGGAGGGTGCGAATCTGGATAGTGAACTGGCCGCTGTCGCCGGAAAGCTAAACGAAGTCTTCGCGCCTGTGAACCCGCCGGAAATGGTGCGGTCGAAGAGCAAGGGCGGCACGTTCGTTCAGTACGTGCTTCCGAGGGTCAGGAAAACGGATCTGCAGGTCTTCCATGCCGCCCGGAAAGACTACGATCAGCTGTCATGGACAGATAAGCTCATGGTTCATTCCTGGCTATTGGACCTGGGGGTGCTCCTGTGCGAGCCGGCGCTGCGGTTTGAAGGCATGGCCGGTGAGTGTCTTTGGGGCTGCGCCTGCTGGATTGTCGTGCCCTACGAAGCCATTCGGGGAGAAGAATTGCCCCAGGCCATCTTGTAAGGAGGTATCTGCCATGCCGCTAAACTGGTCGTTGGTGAAGCAAAAGTACGGCAAGGGAGCCCAGGTTCCCACCGTCGCGGGGAGGAAGACGCTGCAGGTGACGGGCGTGGACGATGAACAAATTTACATTCGAACCCCCCTGTGGACATCCGCTGTGAAGCGCAGCCACCTGGAGGAAGGCGTGAGGTTAATCGAGGAAGGCGTCATTTCAAGAGATCCGGGCCTGTTTGTTGAGGATTACCGGGTGTACATCGTGGATGACCGTGCGACCTCCGCTGCCCATATCCTTCACGACCTCGGGTTTCTCGATGAGGATACGGGCTTTACCTCCAGGAGCGCGTGGTGCTGAGACAACGAAAGCTGCCGCCCGTTCGCCAATGGACAGGAGATGCGAAATCATGAGTTTCTCAACGCTGTACCACAGGAACGAAAGGAGAGGTTAAACGATGAGTTTTTCAATGTATCACAGTGCTTCCGGTATGCAGTCCCCTCACAGCATACACGTCGTGGGAATCGGTCGAACGGGGGTAGGTTTTGTGGACGCGATGCTGCGCGAGGGGGAGGTCGAGGATCTTCTGGAGGATCCCCGCGCCCGTTTTTCGGCGCTGGCCATCGATATCGGCGAGCAGGACATGGTTCGGGCCCGGGACTATGCCCAAGGCTTTCTGGAACGCCTGGAGGAGCGCAACATTCCGCGGGATCGCGCCCGTATCCGCACGGTTTCGCTCGAGGTACCAAGCAAAGAGGAATTATTCGGCTCGCTGGCGCGCTATCCTGAATTTCTCAAGCGCGAATTTCTCCGGTATGATTGGAATCCCGACTACGAACCCTGGCTTCCGGATAACATCGAGATTCCTAAGCCCGGCGAGCATTTTCCGAGGGCATTGGCCAAAGCCATTTACGGTAAAAACTACTATGATGGTCCGCAGCTTCTTAAGCGGGAGCTGAAGGACTTCGTCCAGAGTGTGGACCAGACGCGGTTGCCGTCGATGGTGCTGGTCTGCTTTTCCATGGGAGGCGGCACCGGCAGCGGAATCGCTGTAGATTTGGCACGGCACCTCTCTACGGTTCACTTCGGCCGGCGTGTGCCTGTCATTGGCGTTGGCGTGATGCCGTGCAGCGCCGACGACGAGAAGTACCGGGGTGCGAGCCTATTCGCCACCCTTAACGAGCTCGACTGCATGATTGACGATGACAAGAATAAAGGCGTCACGCAAGTGTGGGGAGACTTGTACGCCAACCCTTTCACCGGAGGCTTCTTCGTAGCCAATATGGAGCACGTCTGGCAGCGAATCAGCCGGTATACAGACTTGGGCGTGCCGGCGGTGCGGCAAGGGCTGCGGCTGCAGGTGACCAACAAGTTTCTGGCCGACTCCTTCGTACGCTTTGCCGCTCACGACTCGGGGCGGACTTTATTCAGGGCTCTGCGTCCGTGCGGATTCACGGGGGCGCCGCACGAAACCGTCAGTTCGAAGGCCCGGAATTTTACGCTTTACAATCTAGCCAAGCTGACCCATCCCGGGGTGCAGGTACTGCCGGGTGAGCCGCTTAACAAGTGGCGTCAGATCTTATCCGACTGGCTTGACCATACGGAAGAATGGTCGGGGCTAGTGGAAGGGTTCAAGACGGATTACGCCGAGGTCCATATTCACGCGCCGCGATACGTATGGAATGAGTCCGTGGACCGAAAGCTGGCGGATACGATGAACAAGCACCTCCTCGACTCGGATGAAGCCACATTGCGGACTTTTCATCATGAATTTTTCGATCACTTGACCAGCTATCTTGACATCCTTCTGCCAGGTCTTGCGAAGACAGACCTGCGTCTGTTCTGGGAGTCCCGCAAGCGGTACGCCAATGCGGCAAGGGAGGAAAAGCTGCTTAATCACTCGTGGCTGCTGGACTTGGGCGTTCTGCTGTCGGAGCGATCCAGCCAGATGAAAGATATGGCGGGGGAGCGCCTGTGGGGCGACGACAGTTGGGTTGCCGTGCCTTACGATCAATTGCAGGGCGACGTCCTTCCGCCGGCAACCCGCAGGGAGATTCTGCAGCAGGGCATTGCGGCCATGGCCAAGACGGTGGTTCCTACCCCTTAGCCCCACAGGGAGATGTAAACCGAAACGGCTGGATACGCAGGCGGCTAACCTATGCCGCCCGCGTGTCCGGCGCTTATCCTCCATTCCGCTTGGGGAAGCGTCGTGGCGGCGGATAGAGGCAAGTTAATGAGCTAATGGAGGCGGTGGCGATAATGGTACAACAGCTATATTCACCGGAGCGGATTCCGGTTACCGTAGTGACGGGATTCCTGGGGTCGGGAAAAACAACCCTTCTCAATCATATCCTGCATGGTCGGCACGGGTACAAAGTGGCGGTTATCGTCAATGAGTTCGGTGAGATCAGCATAGATGGACAGCTGGTGGTCACCGAGGATAACGAGGAGCTGGTGGAATTTAATAACGGTTGTCTGTGTTGTACCGTTCGGGAGGACCTGGTCCGGACCCTGACGGATCTGGCCCGGCGCTCCGAACTCGATGCCGTGTTGATCGAAACGACGGGTCTGGCGGACCCCGCCCCGGTCGCTTCTGCGTTCTTTATTGTCGATGAGATCAAGTCCCGGTTTCAACTGGACTCGTTTATTACGGTAGCCGACGCAGTCAACCTGGAGCGCAATTTGGAAGACAGCGTCGAGGCCCGGGAACAGTCGGCCTTCGCCGACATCATCCTGCTGAACAAGACCGATCTGGTGCCGAAACCCCAATTAGAGCGCGTGGAACAGCGGATCCGAGCCCTTAATCCGATGGCCAGACTGTATCACACTCAATTCGCGAATATCGAACTCGACAAGATTCTCGGGGTCAGCGCCTTCGAGTTGGCCGCCAAGCTGGAGGTCGATCCCGCGTTTTTGGACGATGTGGAACACGAGCACGACGATGAAGTGGCGTCTTTTGTTCTGCGGACGGACCGTCCCGTCGATATGAACCGGTTCATGGAATGGTTCAACGGGGTTCTTCTGGAACACGGCGAGGATGTCTATCGTACAAAAGGCATCTTCCGGGCCCGGGGATATTCGGAGCGGCTGGTCTTCCAGAGTGTGCGTATGCTGACGTCTCTGCGCCGGGAAGAGAACCGGGAGCCGGAAGAACCCCGGCATAGCGAGTACGTGGTCATCGGGCGCAATCTGGACCGGGATAAGTTTATGCAGGGCTTTGCCCAATGCGTTGTGTCCAGCGAATGAAGGACCGCTGTCCGGATCGATAAGCTCCGTCTTCGCTTTGGTGGAAGACATGGCTCTTTTGGCAAGCGGGTGCCGGAATATAAGAAAAGCGTTCAGGGAGGTGGCAGACCAAGATGGCTCAAGACAGCCGCAAACACCGGTACACGAACCCCTTGATTCGTGAAAAAAGCCCGTATCTGCTGCAGCATGCGCATAACCCCGTAGATTGGTATCCATGGGGGGAAGAGGCCTTTGAGAAGGCGAAGGATGAGGATCGGCCCGTTTTCCTCAGCATCGGGTACAGTACGTGCCACTGGTGTCACGTGATGGAGCGGGAGTCCTTCGAAGACCCGGAGGTGGCGGAGCTGCTCAACCGCCATTTCGTGTCGATCAAAGTGGACCGGGAGGAACGGCCGGACGTGGACCATCTCTATATGAGAGTATGCCAGGGGATGACCGGGCAGGGAGGCTGGCCTTTGACCGTGTTCATGACCCCGGAGAAGGAACCTTTTTTCAGCGGGACCTATTTTCCGAAACAGAGCCGGCACGGGCGGCATGGGTTAATGGATCTGCTGCAGAGGACGGCCGACCTGTGGAAGACCGATCGGGATCGCCTGCGGCAGACCGGTCGTGACGTTGTGCGCAAGCTGACCACGGGGATGCATCCGGCGGCTCGCGGAGAGGTAAACACCGGGGCGATGGCTTTGGCCTTCGATTACGTTCGTTCTAGGTATGACGAGACTTACGGCGGGTTCGGCGGGGCGCCGAAATTTCCGCGTCCCCACGAGTTGATGTTTCTGCTCCGGTTTTACGCCAGAACCGGGCGTGAGGATGCATTGAACATGGTGGAGGGCAATCTGCGGGGAATGTGGCGGGGAGGCATTTATGACCATCTGGGCTACGGATTTTCCCGTTACGCCACCGACAAGCTGTGGCTGATCCCGCATTTTGAGAAGATGCTCTATGATAACGCCCTATTGGCGCTGGCCTATTTGGAAGGGTATCAGGCGGCAGGAACGTCCCGTTGGGCTCAGGTAGCACAGGAGATTTTCAGCTATGTGCTGCGGGACATGACGAGCCCGGAAGGAGGGTTTTATTCGGCGGAGGATGCCGATACAGAGGGCAAGGAGGGCCAGTTTTATGTTTGGACGCCGGATGATATCTGCCGCGTGCTGGGAGAGGAGGCGGGCCGGATGGCCTGCCGGTATTACGGCGTGACCGAGGAGGGGAATTTTGAGCGCGGCACTTCGGTGCTTCACACGATCGACACGGATTCGGAGGCGGTGGCGCGGGAATTCGGGCTGGCGCCGGAAGTCCTGGAGGAGCGGATGGAACAAGCGCGGCGGAAGCTGTGGGAGGCACGCGAGGGGCGGGAGCGCCCGCACAAGGACGACAAAATCCTCACGGCCTGGAACGGATTGATGATCGCCGCCTTTTCGCGGGGGTACCGGGTGTTGGGCGATCCCCGGTATCTGTCGGCGGCTTGCCGTGCGGCCTCGTGGCTGTGGAAGGCGATGCGTCGGAACGACGGTCGACTGTTGGCCCGGTATCGGGACGGCGATGCAGGGATTCCCGGCTATTTGGACGACTATGCCTTTTATATCTGGGGGCTTCTTGAGCTTTATCAGGCGTCCGGGGAGGTGGAATGGGTTGTAAAGGCGGAGGAGCTGGCGGAAGATGTCTGGGGGCTTTTCTGGGATGACGAGAGCGGCGGTTGTTTTCTGACCGGTTCGGACGCGGAGTCTCTTTGGGCCCGGCCGAAGGTAAGTCATGACGGGATGATGCCGTCCGGCAACGCTGTCTTTGCAATGGATATGTTGTGGCTCGCCCGGATGACCGGGAATACGCGGTGGGAAGAGAGGGCGGATGCGCAATTGAAGGCCTTGGCCGGGGAGGTGGAACGGTTCCCCGCAGCTCACACCTTTCTCTTATCGGCTTGGGATATCGCTCTCGGGCCATCCCAGGAGGTCGTGGTGGTCGGCGAGCGGGAAGATCCGGAGCAAGAGAGGCTGCTGGCAGAGGTGCGTTCGCTGTTTTTGCCCCGGGCCGTGTGGATTGCAAAGCCCGCGGACGCGGAGGGCGAGCGCATGGCGGAGGCCATCCCCTGGTTAAAGGAGTACCGGCTGCAAAACGGGCGAACGACCGTTTATCTTTGCCGGGGGTTTGCCTGCGAGCAGCCTGTGGGCGCCGACCAAGCTGCAGCCAGACTCCGGGAGATCGCTTGCGAGCGTGTTGAATGAGAAAGCTGCATAACGGGGGATCAGGCGCAAATGTTGAACGGTTCCGCCACTGTAATGGGCTAGTTCTCTTTCTAATGATGTCACTCAAATCATGACTTTAGGGGCTGAGGCGGATGAAAAAAGGCTTAATAGTGGGATGCCTGGCGGTGCTGGCGGTTGGAATGATTTCCTTATCATCGGCATTTGCAGAGCAGGAAGTCAATGTAGAAGTGAAAAATGGACCGGCGGGAGCGGTTCGTCCGGATTTGGATAATGCCACAGTAGAACTGAGCATACCGGCCATTCGGGACGGTTCAGCGCATATTCGCCTGCGGAGTCCGGAGAAGAAGTTTGTCTCAACCGATTTTCCTTGGGTGGAAGGGACGGAATTAATCGATTCTACGGTGGCCATCCGGGATGGAAAGGCGTCGTTTCAATATATGTTTCCGATTCGCGGGGAGTATCCTTTATCGGTCGAATGGTTCGATGAGAACGGTCATCCTGAAGGCAGTCGTCAATTTGCCGTCACCATTGAGGAAAATCCCAAAGAGGTTCAAAATGCTTTGATCTTCATGGCGATGTTAGCATTCTTCGGATTGCTCGCCGGTTTTGGACTATCGAGAAGAAGGAGGGGTATCCATGCGGCGTAGGCATTGGTTCGGTTTGAGTTCCGTTTTATTGATGATGCTCATGTCTGCAACCGTCCTCGCCCATGAATCCCAAGAGACACATGCGAGCGAGCATCATGCCCGGGTCGGTCAACTCTTTTATTTGGAAGGCACCTTTGATCATATCGGCAGTGACCCCGTTGAAGTTCGTTTTCAGGCCGTCAAACTCGAAGATGGGGCGCACATCCTGTCTCTCCAAAATCGCTCGAATGATGGCAGCTATAAATTCGGGATGCAATTTTTCGACGGCACCGAACATGAAATAACCGTTCAGGCGATCCATCCGGCGAATGGTTCCGTGCTGGCTGAAAAGAAAACAACCGTGGGAGTGGAGGCGTTTCATCCTCCGATGTCGGTCAAAATCAAAACCATGATTTTTCTGCTGGCGACGATTGCCATCGGGATGGCAGCGGGTGTAGGCTTATCCGCCATATGGAAAGCCCAACGTTTATCCAAAGGAGGGGATTCCCATGTCACAGAGCTACACGCATGAAAAGAAGCATGCCTTCGAAAAGGTATTTTTGTCCCTTCCGGCACAATTGACCGCCGTTGCCTTCTTGGCCGGGATGGTGCTTTATACCGCACTCTTATCCGGATATGCTCCCGTCCATGATGCGCTCCATGAATTGCGGCATGCGTTAATGTTTATTCCCTGCCATTAAGGTGGTTTTACCCGTGGGCGATTTCGTCAATCATCTGTTTGCTGCTGTCATGGACCGATTTGCTAAAGCACGAAAAGTCGCGCAGCTGGAACATACCATTTCATCATTCATCCGTTATCAGGAAAAACGGGGCCAATTGTACCAAACGCTGCGCCATTTTGCCAATGATCCGCGCTGGGTGCTTCGTTATGTTGTGGGGAGGGAAATCGGCCGTTTTCTGGATGATGAAGCGGAAGAAGTGATCCGGATCTGGATGCGGCTTGCGGCGGATAAACACCTTTATGTAAGAGAGGCAACGGCAAAGGGAATGGTCTCGGCTATGGAGGCAGATTTTGATCGGGTGTGGCGTTTTTGGGAAAGCGCCTTTCACGATGATTCGGCTGAAGTCCGCCAGACGGCCGCCATGACGTTAATCCCTTTGTTGCAAAATCCTGTTTTGCGCAAGCGGCTGCTGCCGTTGGTCAAACCCATGGGCAGGGATGCTTCGCCGAAAGTAAAAGCCTTGTTCGAACGCTATCTCTCTCCTCATTTACTCGAAGAGGAACCGTTCCCTGTACCCGCCATGGATTTCAAGACAACTGCCGATCTCCCCGTTGCCAGCCGTTTGATCGATCAAGTGGTTGGCCAGGATGAAGCCGTAGCCATCATTCGGCTGGCGGCACGGCAAAAACGGTCGGTTTTGCTCATCGGCGAACCCGGAACGGGTAAAAGTATGCTGGGGCAGGCGATGGCTGAGCTTTTGCCGGCCTCCAACTTAGAGGACATCATCGTGGAGGCAAGGGGAAAAGCGAACAACATGCCCAAGGTAAGGGTCTTGTCGGCGGGACATGGAGAAGCGGTAGTCAGGCAGCGGGAACGGGAATTTCGGACGAATGTTTCTTCTCTGCGCTGGATATTAGGCTTTGCCGGGGCCGTTACGTTGATTGTGGGTGCCTTTTATGCTTATACCAGGGAAAATCCCGTCTACATCATGGGCAGCCTGATTCTGACGGTCATGATCGTTTGGTTTGCAAAATCGCTGAAGGCTAAGCCTTCGGAGCAAATTCCCAACTATCTGGTGAATAACTCCGGCAAGGTTAAAGCGCCATTTATCGATGCAACGGGACTGCATGCAGGAGCGCTGCTTGGAGATGTTCGCCATGACCCGTATCAATCCGGCGGCTTGGAATCCAAGCCCCATCACTTGGTTGAGCCTGGAGCCATTCATCTTGCCCATAAAGGTGTGCTGTTCATCGATGAGGTCGCGATGCTCTCGTTAGAATCGCAGCAGGCTTTGCTTACGGCGTTTCAGGAAAAGAAGCTGGCCATTACCGGGCGTTCCCCCGGTTCCAGCGGAACCATGGTTCGCACGGAGCCCGTTCCCAGTGATTTTGTGATGGTGATTGCCGGAAATGTGCCTGATGTCGACAAGATCCATCCCGCATTGCGGTCAAGAATCCGCGGTTATGGGTACGAGGTCTATATGAATGAGACGATGTCGGATACGGAGGAGAACCGGTATAAGCTGGCTTTGTTTGTCGCCCAGGAAATTCGAAGGGATGGCAAAATTCCGCATTTTACACGGGAGGCCGTCGAGGCCGTGATCGAGTGTGCGAGGCGAATAGCGGAATGTCCCGACCGTTTGTCCACCCGATTCCGTGAATTGGGCGGGCGGATCCGTTCGGCCGGGGATTTGGCCGTACAGTCAGGAGCAGCGCTTGTGCTTGCGGAACATGTGAAGAGAGCCGGACATTTTTCCCGCTCTATTGAAGAACAGAGGGTATGGCGTGAACGAAACGGATTAAAGCCTTTGCTTCGTCAGCCATCCCCGGGCAAGATCAAAGTCCTGTCGAATTATAAGGAAACCGCCGGTCAAATCATACAGATCTGGACTGCCGTTGTTCCCGCTGCAGAAGTCGAAATCAGAGTACCTCAAATGGAGTCTGGGGAATGGAATGTGCTGCCTATAGAAGCAGCCTTGAATCGTTATTGCTTATCGGGCCGGTATTATTTTGAAACCGAGGGTGCGGCAGCCGGCGAAAGGACGGAGGACTTTACCCTGGCCATGGCCCTATCGGCGTTGTCGGCTAAACACGGGGTTTTCATACCCGAGGATATAGCGGTATGCGGAAGTTTGAATGTCGCGGGAATGGTCGGAGAATGCGCCTTTTTTGGTCGGAAAATGCTGACCGCCAAGCATGGAGGCATTCGCACGATACTTGCCCCGCTTGCCAACAAGCATATCGAGGTTCCTCCGACGATTCATGTGGTGTGGGTACAGTCGCTTGATGAAGCATGGAATGCCGTTCAGCTTCTTACCCGAACAAAACTTGAACGGGACAGCTTTTCCTTTGAAGAGCTTTTGAAATGAAAAAAAAGTTTTTGCATGCATGAGCTGTTCCTTAAAGCAGGTCCCAATTAAATTTCAAACGATGAGAGGGGTTTTTCAGTATGAGACATGGGGATATTTCCAGCAGTCATGACACAGTAGGGGTAGCGGTTGTGAATTACAAAATGCCGCGTTTGCATACCCGATCTGAGGTATTGGAGAATTGCAAGAAAATCGCAGAAATGATCGTTGGTATGAAGCAGGGCTTGCCCGGTATGGATCTTGTCATTTTTCCGGAATACAGCACGCATGGCATTATGTATGACGAGAAAGAAATGTATGAAACGGCATCGATGATTCCCGGCGAAGAAACGGCAATCTTTGCGGAAGCTTGCAGAAAAGCCAATGTATGGGGAGTGTTCTCATTAACAGGAGAAAGACACGAAGAGCATCCGAATAAAAGACCGTACAATACACTTATTCTTATGAACAACAAGGGAGAGATTGTCCAAAAGTATAGAAAAATTATACCGTGGACTCCGATCGAGGGCTGGTACCCTGGAGATAAGACCTATGTAAGCGAGGGACCTAAAGGGCTTAAGGTCAGTTTAATTGTTTGCGATGATGGAAATTATCCGGAAATTTGGCGTGATTGTGCCGTAAAGGGAGCGGAACTCATCGTAAGATGCCAGGGATATATGTATCCTGCCAAAGAACAACAAATTTTGATCGCCAAGTCCATGGCTTGGGCTAACAACACCTATGTAGCCGTAGCCAATGCTTCCGGATTTGATGGAGTATATTCTTATTTTGGCCATTCATCGATCATTGGCTTTGACGGCCGTACGCTGGGAGAGTGCGGTACCGAAGAAAATGGTATTCAATATGCAGAGATCTCGATGTCCCAGATCCGGGATTTCAGGAAAACGGCTCAATCTCAAAACCATCTCTTTAAACTTCTGCACAGAGGATATACAGGGATCATTCATTCCGGAGAAGGAGACAAAGGGGTTGCGGAATGCCCGTTCGAATTCTATAAAACATGGGTATCCGACCCTGTAAAAGCCCGTGAACAAGTAGAAGCGATCACTAGATCAACCATTGGAACCGAAGAATGTCCAATCGAAGGACTTCCTAACGAAAAAACAAATTTGATTGGACAGAAATAATATCTCCGTCATTCTCTATATATAGTTTGAGGGGCGAGAATGTCGGAAAGGCAAGAGGGGCTTGTATGAGTTGATCGATATAAGGGGCAGACGAACTTTTCATTTCGACCTGCCCCTTTTTGATCATGGTATCGTTCCCTTTCATTGACTTCATTCGTTAAGGAGGAGATTTGAATGGCTGATGTATTGTTTCGTGTAGATTTAAACAAACCGATGGAGGAGCAGGAGACTCCCGGGCATAACCGCTGGCATCCCGATATCCCGGCCACCGTGTCAGTCAATCCGGGAACGGAATTTCGTATGGAGTGCAAAGACTGGACGGATGGTCAAATTCAGAACAACGACGATCCGTCTGATATTCGGGATGTGAATTTGCATCGCGTACACGTGTTAAGCGGACCGGTCTGGGTCAACGGTGCGGAGCCGGGAGATTTGCTTGTTGTGGACATTCTGGATATAGGTACCTTTGCGGAGTCGCAATGGGGATTTAACGGCATTTTTGCCAAGCAAAACGGCGGCGGGTTTCTGACGGATCATTACCCTGATGCGGCAAAATCGATATGGGATTTCCACGGGATTTACGCTACCTCCCGCCATATACCGGGCGTTAAGTTTGCCGGAATTTTACATCCCGGATTAATCGGAACCGCCCCTTCCCATGCCTTGCTGGATAAATGGAACAAACGGGAAAAGGAGCTTGTTGCTAAGAATCCTGACCGAGTGCCCGGATTAGCTAACCTGCCTTCACCGGATAGCGCTGTACTCGGCTCGCTGAAGGGGGAGAAATTCAACCGGATTGCCCGGGAAGCGGCGCGTACGGTTCCGCCTCGGGAGCATGGCGGCAACTGTGACATTAAAAATCTGTCCAAGGGCACGCGAATTTATTTCCCCGTCTTCGTTGACGGTGCCAAGCTTTCACTAGGCGATCTTCATTTTTCACAAGGGGATGGTGAGATCTCCTTCTGCGGCGGCATCGAAATGGCCGGTTGGGTGGATCTCCATGTCGATCTCATCAAAGGAGGGATGGCCAAATACAATATCATCGAAAATCCCGTATTTAAGCCTGGGCCGGTTGATCCTCATTACTCGGAGTTTCTCGTATTTGAGGGCATTTCCGTCCATGAGACAACGGGGGAGCAGCATTACCTTGACGCCCACATCGCGTACCGCCGAGCGTGCTTGAACGCTATCGACTATCTGAAAACGACAATGGGCTTAACCGGCGAACAAGCTTACATGCTGCTCAGTACGGCCCCGGTTGAAGGCCGGATCAGCGGTATCGTCGATGTTCCGAATGCCTGCTGCACCCTTTGGATACCGACCTCCATCTTTGACAGGGATATTCTCCCCAGTTAGTAAGGTTGTAGGAGGAAAGCAAAACCAATCGTGAATGCGCGGGGCACCATCCGATGGGTAGCCCCTTGGCTCCACCGATGAACAGGCTGAAGAGGAGATGACGATATGCCGCAATATGAGTTTGTATGTCAAAACTGTGGACCGTTCGTACAGTGGATGAGCATGAGCAGCGTCAAGGAAAGTATTCCTTGTGTCACCTGCGACAATCCAGCCAATCGGATGTATACGCCGCCCGGTGTTATTCTGACGCCTTATGCGCTGCGCCGCCGTGTGGAACAAAACGCAGTACCGAAGGTGGTCAGGCGGGAACAGGCCGCTCATCACCATGGACACAGCCACAACCATTCCCCGCATCGCCAAGGAGGCCATCATCACACAGCAAACCGTCCCTGGATGGCGGGACATTAACGTGCTGTAAAGCTGAAAATCAGCGCAGCAGAGAGCGAAAAAGTAAAATCATCGGCTGATAAGTTGAATTTCAGCGTAACAGCCAGCAGCAAAGTAAAATGGCCACTTGTAAGGTTGATTTTCAGCGCAGTGGCCAGTGTGCGGCTCGAACCGAGGGTCGTGATCTGTAAGCGGCTTAGCGGCTGGAACCCATGCCCCTCTCTCCCAATGCAGTTTAGATAAGGGAAGGCAGCCGGGTTTTTCTTAAAAGACGAGCATAAAAAAGCTTAAGCACTTCTTGGATGAGGAGCTTGAGCTTTTTTCATTTGGAGTTTAATCAAAATATGGAATTGCCGTTTAAAAAGTTTACAAATCCGATCGGATAGTGATAGTATAAAATACTACATTACAGGAGGGAATCATTACAGGAGGGAATGACAGATGAGTACGTCAGAAGCAAATATTATAAACCTTAATCCAGCTGGCAAGATAGAAAAACCAGGCGTGAATCGTCGGATCACGATGATTGCCTTGATGCTGTTCGCGCTTGGATTCGTATTTCTTGGCAGTACGGTTTCCTATAAGCAGGCTTCATTATATTTAATTGCAGGCGTGTTGGGATTGGCTTTGTATCATGCCCACTATGGTTTTACAAGCTCATTTCGCATTTTTCTTGTCTCGGGTCGCGGACTTGGAATCCGGGCCCAGATGATTTTGTTTTTCATTGCAAATCTTTTGTTCCTGCCGCTGCTGTTGGGGGTGACTGACAATCCGGTTGCGGGATATGTATCTCCTGTTGGCATGTCCGTTTTGATCGGCGCTTTTATCTTTGGCATAGGGATGCAAATGGGGGATGGATGTGCATCAGGCACACTCTACCACATAGGCGGAGGAGACTCCCGCGGTATTTTGACCTTAATCGGCTTTGTGGCCGGATCGGTCATAGGCAGTGCTCATTTCACATGGTGGATGGCTACTCCGAATATCGGTCCTGTGTCTTTCATTGAAACATTCGGCGCCCTTGGAGGCTTTTTACTGAATTTAGCGCTGCTTGCGTTTGTATTTATGGCAACGATCTATATTGAGAGACGCCGGAATGGAAATGTAGAATCGCTTCGCCTGGATTGGAAAAGCGGATGGAAGACGGTCTATAGAGGGCCTTGGCCTTTGATTATCGGGAGCGTTGTGCTTGCGGTCGGAAACGCCGTCGTGCTGTATATTTCCGGCAAGCCCTGGGGTGTGACATCGGCTTTTGCTTTGTGGGGAGCCAAAATATCGCAGGCGCTGGGTATTCAGGTTACGGATTGGGGCTACTGGCAGACCCCGGCCAATGCTGCGGCATTGAACAGTAGTATATTCAAAGATGTGACGTCCGTAATGGATATTGGACTCATGCTGGGCGCTTTGCTTGCCCTGGGTCTAAGCGGCAAACCAAATCGGTTTCTCCGAAACATTCCTCCGCGAATGATTGCAGGTTTATTGATCGGCGGTATTATGATGGGGTATGGGGCGCGGATCGCGTTCGGCTGCAATATTGGAGCCTATTTCGGAGGAATTGCTTCCTTCAGCCTGCATGGCTGGGAGTGGATGATTGGCGCCATGCTCGGCAGTGTCATAGGCGTGAAACTGCGTCCGGTTTGCGCATTTGGCAAAAATGAGTGAGGCTGGAGCGTAATTTGACGGAGCGTTCACCAGGCCTGACCTTATTTTAGCAATATGCCCGAAAAGCGGCGTATTCCTCAAGTGCTGTTTTTATACTTTCCGAAGGGGTTGAAAAAAATACATCAACGAATTTCTGATGAGCCGAAAGATGAAACACCTGGATAAAGGTGGTCTCTTTCGGTTTTTTTGCATTTACCTACAAAAAGTAATATTGTCCATGATTCATAGTAAGGATATCCATGGCTTCTTTTTACAGTTCGAGTTAGCATAAACTATAGAAACGCAATTTCTTTTGAAAAGATATAGAAATATAGAGGGGAATATACTGATCCAGTTCCAAAAACCATCGCTGGATCTGTTGGTTTGGGTTTTGCATTATAGTCCATCAATTTATAAAATCGGAAGTGAAGTATGTTGGAATCATGGAAACGAACGTTAATCATTTTGTGGATAGGAGTGCTTTTTTGCAGTTCCAGCTATACGATGGCGGTGCCGTTCCTGCCTTTGTTTCTGTTTGATTTGGGTGTGGAGCAGGGCAATGTTCATTTGTGGGCCGGTGTGATCTATTCATCATCGTTCCTGGTAGGTGCGGTCATGGCTCCGTTCTGGGGCTCCATGGCGGATAAATACGGAAAACGGCGAATGGTCATACGGGCAGGCTTCTCTCTTGCAATCGTTTATGCGCTGTTCGCGCTCGTAACCAATCCATGGGAGCTTATGGGAGCCCGTTTATTACACGGTTTTGTGGGAGGGTTCGTCCCGGCTTCCATGGCTATCGTAGCTTCAAGCGTTCCGGAGAACAAGATGGGCTTCTCTCTTGGTTTGATGCAGGCGGGAACGATGACGGGAGGGATTATCGGTCCCTTGTTCGGCGGGCTGCTTGCCAACTGGTTTGGAATGCGGATGTCATTTGTCGTTTCCGCCTCCATCATCTTCCTCGCAACGGTAGCGGTGCTCATCTGGATAAAGGAAACAGGCAAAGCGGCTCCCGGTGAAAGTGTCAAACTGGCCGACAGCTTCAGAATGGCTGTGCGCAACCGCATATTTCTTCAATTGTTGTCCGTGCTTGTCGTTTTTCAGTTATGCATCAATATGATCCAGCCTATGCTGGCGCTTCATATTGCCGATCTTCAAGGCAACTTGCAAGGCACCGTACTGACCTCCGGCATTATTTTTTCTCTTATTGGGATTGCAGGTATTATCGCTTCACCGTATTGGGGGAAGGTTGGAGAGAAATACGGCTACCGGACGGTGCTGCATCTGGGCTTGATTATCGGAGGCGGGGTCGTCTGCCTGCAATATTTCGTCCAGCAGTTATGGCTTTTTACGGTTATTCAGTTCCTGTTTGGCTTATTTATCGCTGCGGTGGTGCCTTCGGTCAATACTCTTGCTGTTCGCAGTACGGACCCGGACTTTCGTGGAAGGTCGTTCGGTTTTACCCAGAGCGCGAATCAATTGGGATCGATGATCGGACCGCTGCTTGGAGGCGGCATGGGGATGTTCGTTAATATTCATTGGATTTTTGTCGCGACGGGCATGATTTTGATTGTGTTCGGGACTATGCTGGCCGTTCGCTTTCATATGGTTCCTTCCATGTCGGGTTCCGCGATGACCCTCGATAAATGGAAATGGAAAACCGAGAGGAAGTCGGGGTAATCAGGCGATGCCCAGATGCCCAACCAAACCGCATGATTGATCCGGCAGCCGATGGAATCATCGGATCAGGCGGTCGTGAGCATATAAACCCATTGGTCTAAAATGATAGCTGTCGAGGCCGTCCCTTTTGGGGCGGTCTGTTTGTTTTATGGAGAAATAACGGGTTTTAAGCTGCATTATCCACAGGCTTATCCACAAAATTAACATCTGATCTATAGGGGCTGTGGTTCGTTTTTTTGAAACATACTAACATATCCACAATGGAAGTTATGCACATTTCATGCTGCTTTCCGGCTCTTGAATTCGTCGCTTGTTCTTTCCTCAAATAAAAGTTATTCTATGTAGAAAGTGAATGCCGCAGTTAACCATTGCCGAATAGTCAGGAGGATTAAACCGCATGGGGGATCCGCGTCATAGGACGAATACGTTTAGACGTTTCTTTCTAAATAATAAATTCGTCTTGTTTTTAATGATCTTGCTTTTGATCGGCTTAAACATTCTGGTACTAAACAAAATCCCTTACGTATTCTCGCCTCTCGTTGTGCTGGTCAAGACCGTGCTGCTTCCGCTTCTCCTCACAGGAATCGCCTTTTATTTGCTCAATCCTATTGTCGATTGGATGGAGAGAAAGAGGATCAAACGGGTTTATGCGATCTTCCTTCTGTATCTGGTCATTATTTGTGCGATTACCCTGCTCCTGGTGACGGTTGTACCGCTTATCCGCGAACAAGTACTTGGGCTGATGGATAACATCCCCAGATACAGCAAAGAGTTCGAAACCAGGTTCAGGCAGCTCATAGGCAGTCCGATTTTTAATCAGCTTCAGCAAACGCTGGGTACGAGCTCAACCGACTGGATGAACAGCCTGTCATCCAGAGTTTCCGCAATTGTGAATCGTGCGGGAGCGAGTATCGGAAGCTTTGTGGGGGCTGTAACGGAAACCATTCTCGCTGTCATTATCGTACCGTTTATATTGTTTTATCTGCTGAAGGACGGACGAAAGCTCCCACAATATATTTTGGGCTTCATACCTACAGCGCTTCGCGATGAAACGCACCGGGTGATGATCGAGATGAATAATCAGATCAGTTCTTATATCCGGGGACAGATCATCGTCAGCTGCTGCATCGGCTTCTTATTATACGTGGGCTACCGCATTATCGGTTTGGAATATTCCCTTGTCCTGGCGATCGTAGCGGCCTGTACGAGTATCGTACCTTATTTGGGTCCGGCGATTGCCATCACACCGGCTCTGATCGTGGCCACGATGACTTCACCGGTCATGCTGCTGAAAATGATCGTGATCTGGACCATTGTTCAGTTAATTGAAGGCAAATTCATCTCGCCGCAAATTATGGGCAAAACGCTGCAGATTCATCCGATTACGATCATTTTTGTTATTTTAACGGCAGGCAACTTATTCGGAGTGCTTGGCGTGATCTTGGCCGTTCCCGGCTATGCCGTATTGAAAGTCATTGTTTCTCACTTGTTCGAATGGATGAAGGAACGATCCGGGTTATATACACCTGTAGATTGATATGGCTATTTGAGAAAAAAGGCATCCCTGAGAGGATGTCTTTTTGCCGTTTTGGCGATCCGCAAGAACACGGCGTTTTCTCGAGCGGTTTGGCTCCCTTCAGAATTTTTATGAAACAAGTAAATTCCCGGATTTGTCACAGTTTTAACCGATCTGTAACACTTTCCTTGAAAAGGCCGTGCTATGATCTAGTTATCAAGTGAAATGAATCACAAAGATTTTGAACAGATTGTGAAATTTTTCGCAATCTCTGTTTCTGAAAGGAGATGAGCCACCATGAATTACCGCAAGCTGCTATTTTCTCCACTGGCAATCATTTTGGTTGTGCTGCTAAGCGGCTGCGAACCGAATCTGGTTGTTTTTCAACCCCAGGGACCTGTGGCCAGAAGCATTATGGAGCTGATTAACTGGTCATTGATTTGGATGCTGCTTGTCGTTGTTGTCGTGTTCGGGCTGTTCGGTTATATTGTATGGAAATATCGCGAGAGGCCTGAAAATAAAGATTATGAGCCGCCGGAGGAGCACGGCAGTACGCTGCTGGAGGTCATTTGGACCGCGATTCCGATCCTCATCGTTGTCGCCTTGACGATCCCTACGGTAACAACGCTGTATGATTTGGAGGAAGTCCCCAAGGGCTATGAGGAAAAAAAGCCGATTACGATTCATGTCACTTCGGCGGATTGGAAATGGATCTTCAGCTATCCGGAGCAGGGGATCGAGACCGTCAACTATGTCAATATACCGGAGGATACGCCTATTTTGTTTAAATTAACGTCGGCCAGCACCATGCAGTCTTTCTGGGTTCCGGCTTTAGGCGGACAAAAATATACGATGGGCAAAATGCAGACGCAATTGTATCTTGTCGCGGATCATCCCGGTTCGTATTTAGGCCGGAACACCAACTTCAACGGCCGGGGATATGCGGATATGGAATTTGAGGTGTTGGCTCAAACCCAAGAGGATTTTGACCAATGGGTAAAGGATGTCGCCAATACCGCTCCGAAGCTGACGGAAGAAAAATATGAAGAGCTGTTGAGACCGACTCATTTGGGACGATTGACTTTTTCCAATACGCATCTGGAATGGGTTAACCATGCGGAGCCCGATTCCTTGACGTACACCCATCCTGAGCTGTACAGGTATCACGGTTATCAGGGCAAAGTGTTTGAGGAAGAAGATAATTATCAGAACAAAGGCAAAGGGAACGCAGGGAACATAGATAACACCGGGAACAAAGGTAATCCCGGGAACAAAGAAACCAGTCCTGTAGAGCAGAAAGAACAGAGTAACACCGACGGAGGTGGGCATCATGGGCATTAAATGGGATGAGTTTTTTATAACGGGGGATCCGTTAATTCTAGGTTCTCAGATTGCCATTCTTTTGACCATAATCGGGATTGTCGCAACACTGACTTATCTCAAAAGGTGGAGATGGCTGTGGAAGGAATGGCTGACCACCGTCGACCATAAACGGATCGGAATTATGTATATCATCTCCGCTGTTCTGATGTTTTTCCGCGGAGGCATGGACGGCTTGTTAATGAAGGCGCAAACGTCCAGGCCGGAATTGCAGTTTTTGAACGCTCAGCATTACAACGAAATTTTTACGACGCACGGCGTGATTATGATTCTGTTCATGGCGATGCCGTTCCTGATCGGATTGATGAACGTCATTATTCCTCTGCAAATCGGAGCGAGGGATGTGGCTTTCCCGCAATTGAACGCCTGGAGCTTCTGGCTGTTCTTCAGCGGTGCGATGCTGTTTAACATCTCGTTTGTAATCGGCGGATCTCCCGATGCGGGATGGACTTCCTACTTCCCCCTTGCGGGTAAAGAATTCAGTCCCGGCATAGGCAACAACTATTATGCCATTGCTCTGCAGATCGCAGGGATCGGCACGCTGATGACAGGGATCAATTTTATCGTCACCATTCTCAAAATGAGAACCAAAGGCATGACTTTAATGAAAATGCCGATGTTCACCTGGACGACATTAATCACATCCGTGATCATTGTGGCTGCCTTTCCGATCTTTACGGTGGCGCTTGCCCTGATGACGTTCGACCGGTTGTACGGCACCCATTTCTTTACCTTATCCGGCGGCGGTCTGGATATGCTGTGGGCGAACCTGTTCTGGCTTTGGGCTCACCCGGAAGTATATATTGTCATACTCCCGGCGTTCGGAATCTTCTCCGAAGTCATTGCGACCTTCTCCCGCAAAACGCTTTATGGCTATAAATCGATGGTATTTTCCATTCTGGGGATTGCCATTCTCAGTATGGTCGTGTGGGTGCACCACTTTTACACCATGGGCGCGGGAGCGTTGGTCAACTCGTTTTTCTCGATTACGACGATGCTGATTGCCGTTCCGACAGGCGTCAAAATGTTTAACTGGTTGTTTACGATGCGCAAAGGCCGCATCAAAATGACGACCGCGATGCTGTGGGCGCTGGCTTTTGTGCCCTGCTTTGTGATCGGCGGGGTCACAGGCGTGATGCTGGGCATGGGTGCGGCCGACTATCAGTATCATAATACGCTTTTTCTGGTCGCGCATTTCCATTACGTTCTGATTCCAGGTGTAGTATTTGCCGTATTTGCCGGCCTATACTACTGGTGGCCCAAAATGTTCGGTCACATGCTGAATGAAAAAATCGGCAAATGGCACTTCTGGCTGTTTGTCATCGGCTTCAATATTACGTTCTTTCCGATGTTCTTCCTTGGTTTGGACGGTGCGGTAAGACGGGCTTACACTTACTCGGCGGAATCGGGCTTCGCTCCGCTGTTCCTGGTGTCGGCGATCGGCTCCGTGATCCTGGCGATAGGTTTTGCCGTCTTTTGTTATAACATTTACTGGAGTATTCGCTATGCGGACCGCAACGTATCCAGTGACCCATGGGATGCGAGAACGCTGGAGTGGGCTACCGCTTCGCCGGTTCAGCATTATAATTTCACCAAGCTTCCGGAAGTAACGACACAGGATGCCTTCTGGCATATGAAAAAGAACAACGTAGGCCTGACACTTAAAAAAGAGGATATTGAAGAGATTCATATGCCCAGCAATACGGGACTTCCGTTTATCATGTGCGTGGTGTTCGGCATTACCGGATTCTTTCTGGTATTCGAATGGCACATGGCGGCGGCAGTTGCGGCTGTAGGCATTATTGTCGGAATGATCGTCCGCTCTTTCGACTACGACGACGGTTATCACGTGCATAAGGAAGAAATTGAAATGACGGAGCAGGCTTGGAGAAACAGGGAAGGAGAGGTGAACCGGTATGTCGGCTAATGTCAACACAACGCAGCCTTTGGAATATCAAACCGCACAAAACCGGATGAATGTTCTCGGATTCTGGATTTTCCTCGGGGCTGAGATCGTCTTGTTCTCGACGCTTTTCGGTGTGTACGGCGTGCTTTACGAACGGTATGCAGGGGGTCCGACCCATCAGGACATTATTATGATCAAAGAAGTCATGATTCAAACCCTATTGCTGTTGACCAGCAGCTTTACCTGCGGTTTAGCTATCTTCGAAATGCGCCGAAATCATCTCAAAGGCTTGATCGGTTGGCTGGCAGTTACTTTCCTGCTGGGGATCGGGTTTCTCTATATGGAAGTGAACGAATTCATCCACTACGTTCATTTGGGCGCCACCATGCAAACGAGCGCCTTCCTGTCCAGCTTTTTCGTTCTGCTCGGAACCCACGGTGCGCACGTGACCTTGGGGATCGGCTGGGGAATCATGATCATTATTCAGCTTCTGCAAAGAGGCTTGACTCCGGTAACGGCTCGAAAAACATTTATTATCGGCTTGTACTGGCATTTTCTGGACGTCGTCTGGATCTTTATCTTTACATTCGTGTATTTAAAAGGGATGGTGGCTTAAATGGATAACAAAGCGAAAGGCTTTCCCTTGGGGCATGTCTTTGGATTTATATTATCCTTGGTGCTCACCTTTGCCGCAGCCGGCGTGGCCTTAAAAACATCCTTGCCGTTTCATACCATTATGTGGATTATCGGCACTTTGGCGGTAATCCAAGCCGGACTTCAATTATTCATGTTCATGCATGTCAATGAGGGTGAGGATCGAAAATCGCAGCTCATTAATATTTTTTATGGTATTTTCATGGCCATTATCATTGTACTCGGGACCATATGGGTCATGTCGTTTGGAGACCATATCCATTAACAAGAAAAGAGGGCGCCCCGTCTTAATGACTTGGGGTAGCCCTTTTTTTCGCGGTGGAAAGGCTTCGGCTGCTTTCGTGGGCCGCATTCTCCATCAGACCCAGGACTAAGCCGAAAAGATACACGAATACAGACGAGACGATAACGCCTATGCCGCTGAATAAAAGATATTCCGTTTGGATACCGCTTACAAAGAAGCTCATAATAATAACGATAAACCCTAAAATGGCGGATGCGGCCGAAACGGTGTTGGTGAATTTCATCGCTTTCGGTTGAGGTTCGTTCATGATCTTCACTCCTTTATTTCCATTCTACGCATGTTCACAATTTTGTCAAATATTATTTTTGACTTTGCGATCCTTAATGATGATGTGACATCTTTGAAACACAAATTGTTTTTATGATCAAAATATGCCACATTATTAATGAAGATCAAATCAGTTTGGGGGAAAGCAGGAAAGTGATGAAGTTATGGAAATGGCTTTGCACAGTGCTCATCGTTTCATTCGTCATAGGTTTGAGCGGCTGTGCACCTGCAGTTGACCGTGAAGATCAGGCGGGGCAAACTGCAGCACTAACCGGTTTCGATGAGGTTGCGGAATACATCTCGAAGCACGGTAAGCTTCCGGATAATTTTATTACCAAGAATGAAGCCAGAAAATTAGGATGGGATCCGCAAAAGGGCAATCTGGCGGAAGTCGCGCCCGGCAAAAGCATAGGCGGCGATGTATTTCAAAACCGCGAAGGCTTGCTTCCCAAGAAGAACGGGAGAATATGGTATGAGGCCGATATCAATTATAAAAAGGGAGCCCGCGGCAGCGACCGGATCGTCTTTTCCAACGATGGGCTCATCTATAAGACTACAGATCATTATCGAACGTTTACCCGGATAAAATAACAAGGGGAGGACGCATATGCATACGGTACAGTTAGAAGGAAGTCACATAAAGGAACGGCAGCAATTACACGACTTTCTAAAAAAAGAACTGCAGCTGCCCGACACCTATGGCAGCAATCTGGACGCTTTGTGGGATTGCCTGACGGGATGGGTACGGCTCCCCTTGACGATCCGATGGATAGATCCAGAAGCCAGCAGACGTCATCTGGGTGAATACGCG
This sequence comes from Paenibacillus naphthalenovorans, assembly GCF_001465255.1. Classification (NCBI taxonomy): domain Bacteria; kingdom Bacillati; phylum Bacillota; class Bacilli; order Caryophanales; family Paenibacillaceae; genus Paenibacillus; species Paenibacillus naphthalenovorans. The sequence continues at coordinate 178,313 of NZ_CP013652.1, forward strand.
GATCAATTGCTTGATCTTCTAAGAGAAGCGGAACAAGAGGTGGATGGCTTTTACTTGGAAGTCGTCGAAAATAGTGCGCCATGATGATAAACCGGAGGACATCGGCCTCCGGTTTATTGCTGTGTACGCCCAGCATGGCATGGGCGTCATCTTTAGGGTGAGAGTCCCGAACGGGGGCTGGCGAGCGCCTACCGTTAGCCAAGGGCAAGGGCGTCCGCCGCGAGGCGGAATCTGAAGGATGCCGGAGGCAAAAGCACGGGCCAAGAAAAGCACGGGCCAAGGTACATGAGCCCAATTTGAGGCAGTGTTAGTCGGATGAGCCTCTACACCAAGGCAAAATCCAAAGCCGCCAAGGGCTGACGCTGTAGACTTGGGTAGTCGCGGGAAAGGAGAGAGGAAACCGATGCGTTCGCGCGAAGAGCACAGACAGCCGAAGATCTCGCAAGAGAGCTTCCGGCAAAGAGCAGCGGTGAAGCCGCAAGGGTATGCCGAAGCGCCGAGTTCTTCGCCGGCACAAGTCGCCCCTTCCTCTCGCGAAGACCAGAACGTATTTTTTGAATCGCCCGGACGAACTAACGGCATCCCATCTTGCAGCGAACAAATTAACTTCGCCTTTTCGTCACGTAAACACCCCGATATGGTTATATTTCAAATGCTGTTCGCCGGCCGCTAATTGAATGGACACCTTGTCGTTCAACTGAAAGTGAAGCGGAGAGCAAATTTCCCATTGTCCGTCCTCGCAACGAATATGATAAATAAATTCCTTGCCCTGAAACTGCACGTTCATCACCTTGCCCTGAATACTTGTCTGATTGGGCGGGCCCAGCAGCAATTGATCCGGTCTTGCCGGATATAGACCGCGCGATTTAAAATAGCTTGCCACACGGCTGCCGCTCCATTGCACGGTACCGTCGGAGCCTGCCGGTACGAACGTATCGTTATGCCACCGGCCTCGGATGAGATTGGCTTTGGATACGAATTTGGCGACAAATTCCGTTTGCGGCCGCAGATAAATATCTTGCGGCGTCCCGACTTGTTCGATATTCCCGTCCTTCATGACGACAATCCGGTCCGCCATCGCCAAGGCCTCGCCTTGGTCGTGCGTTACATACACGACAGCCGTTCCGGTTTGTCTGTGGACGGACTGGATTTCACGGCGCATATCCATGCGAAGCATCGCATCCAGACTGCTGAGCGGTTCGTCCATCAACAAAATCGAGGGTTCTGCGGCAATGGCTCTTGCGATAGCGACCCGCTGCTTTTGGCCTCCGGACAGCTCATGCGGCATACGTGAACCGTGCTCCGGCAAGCCGACCATTTGCAGGACGCTGGCGATCCGGTGCTGCTCATTTTTCCGGATATGGGATGGTGTCTCCTTGTGATGACGGATGGGAAAACGGACGTGCTCCGCCACGTTCATGTGCGGCCACAGGGCAAAGGCTTGAAAAACCATCCCGATTCTTCTTTTTTCCGGTGGCAGGCTGTAGCCCGGCTTTGCCACGAGTGTCTGATTCATGTAGATTTCTCCGGTCGAAGGCTGTTCAAAGCCTGCGAGCAGCCGCAGGAGTGTCGTCTTCCCGCAGCCGGAAGGGCCCAGAATCGCGAGGAATTCGCCTTTGTCTATCGTTAAATTTAAAGATTTCAGGGCCTGAAAGCTGCCGAACGCTTTGCTGACTTCGATGAATTGAATGCTCATGGCTGCTGAACTCCTTTTTTGGATTGACGCTTGTTCAGCGTGTGCAGAACCGCCATTCCCACAATGATCATGATGACAATCAAGCTGGACAGGGCGGTTGAGTACAGCGTATCGCCGGCCTGCTCAAAGCTGAATATGGTCACCCCGATGGTTTGAGAGCCTGTCGACCATAACAATGCAGACACGGTAAGCTCGGTAAAAGCCGTCAAAAAGACAAGAAACGCGCCGCTAAGCAGTCCCGGAAGCAGAAGCGGCAGCAGGATGGAAGTCCATTTTTTCCAGAAACCGGCGCCAAAAATGCGGGCCGCTTCTTCCATCGAAACATCGATTTGCATAAAGGAAGCGATCCCCGCCCTCACCTGCAAAATGAGAAAACGGCACACATAAGCGATAAACAAAATGCGGATCGAGCCGTAAATGCCGGGATTCCATCCGGGAATCGGCTCCATCCAGGCAAAAATCATGGCTAAACCAAATACAATTCCGGGCAGTGTGTAAGGTACGGCGACCGCCAACTCTGCCGATTTGGTTATCCATGAAGGCTTGCGCACCCGGGCATAAGCAAGCAGAGAGCCGAGCACCAGGCAGACGGCCAGTGTTGTTACGGAAAGCATCAGGCTGTTTTGAATCGATTGCCATACTTTTGGATTTTCAAACAGAATGTATCTGTAGTTGGAGAGCGTCAAATTGGCCGGATGAAAAGGAAGCCCGTATGCTTTTTTCAAGGAAGTGGCGACCATGGAAACCAATGGGACAACCGTTATCATGGCGAGAAAAGCCCAAACGGCGGCAGTTATCCATGTCCGGTGCTTTCCAAGCGAGTAGCGCGGATGGTTATCGATCATAACGGTATCCGCCGTTTTGATTTTTCTGACGGCAAGCCATTGCAGAAGGGTGACAATGACGGCGATCATTCCCAGCATAACGGATAATACCGCTCCTCTTGCAAAGGCGGAGGGGCCAAAGCCGACGATTTCCTCATAAATCAGCGTGCTTAATACGGATATGTTTTTCGGAATGCCGAGAAAAGCCGGGATTCCGAAATTGTCCAAAGAGGATAAGAATACAAGCAGTCCTCCCGCCGTCAATCCGGGTAAGGCCAAGGGAAGCGTGATCAGACAAAATGTCTTTAGCTTTCCCGCGCCGCCGGCCCTTGTCGCCCACTCCAAATCACGGGGAATTTTCTTCAGCACGTCAACGGTCAAAAGATAAACCAGGGGAAAATGATGAATGCCCATGACGAAAATAATTCCGCCGTAGCTGTACATGCTCCATGGCTTGGCATTGGGGTTAAACCATTGCAGTACATGTGCGGCGATCCCCTGGGTGCCCATGAAGGAAGACCAGGATAACGTCAACACGTAGGAAGGAAGTATAAAGGAAAGCATCATTGCCATATGCAGTGCTTTTTTATGTCTTAGGTCGGTGTAAGCCATCACCCACGCGGCTAGGACGCCTAACAGCATAGATACCGAAGAGGAACCTGCTACGATAATAAACGTATCCTTCAACGTCTTCCATAACCGTTCCTGCCGTAAAATATCCGCATAATGTTCCAGCGAAAAACCGGTGCTGCTCTGCGCGCTTAACCCTATTAATTTTGCTATAGGCACGATAAAGAACACGAGAAGAGAAAGAATGGCCAGCAGAACAGCCGCTCGTTTAGTAAGTGAAAGGAAGGAAGAGAGGAGGGGGGAGGGTTCCCCGATTTCCTCCCTTGCCAGCTGAACGTTTTTCGAATCGATCATGATGGATAATCTCCGCTTCTTATTGTCCGAACAATTCTGTAAACTGTTTTTTATCCGAGTCGCGGTCGTTGGTCAATTGGGAAATATCCGAGGAGATGACTTTAAGTTCGGAGATGCTCTTTAATCCTTGCGGCGCCGGAATGCCTTCGCGAATCGGCGTGTATCCGATATCGGAGGCTAATTTTTGGCCTTCCTCGGACAGAACGAAATCGACGAAAGCTTTGGCCGCCTTTTCGTTTGCCGTTTGTTTCATAATTCCGATCGGTTCGGTAATCACAGGTACACCTTCCGCGGGGTAGATCAAATCGACGGGAGCACCCTTGGCCTTCTCGCGGGCTACAAGATAATCAACGACCATGCCGTACGATTTTTCACCGCTCGCTACGGCGTTCAGAACGGCTCCATTCCCTTTGACAACGGCAATGTTGTTTGCTTTCAAGCCTTTGAAATAATCCCATCCGAATCCTTCGGTGCGGGTAAAGACGCCCACATTATATGCGGCGGCGCCGGAATAGAGCGGACTTGGCATGATGCCGGCATCCCTGGTCTCGGCGGCAGCCAGCGCTTTCCAAGAGGACGGCGGGGTTGCTGCCTTTTGTGTATTGATCGCAAGCACGGTGGCCATGACCTTCGTGCCGGAATACATTCCATCCGGATCTGTAAAATCCTTTGGAATTTTAGATAATTCCGGCGATTTGTAGGATAACAGCAGATCCTGCTTCTTTAAGCCTTCGAAGGTTACGGAATCAGCCAGCAAAAGTACGTCCGCCTGCACTTTTCCGGCTTGGTTTTCCGCCGCAATTTTGGCGGTCACTTCTTCCGTTCCGGACCGGAAGCTTGTGACTTGAACATCAGGGTATTTCTTGTTGAATTCGGCAATCAGCTTGGTCACATCGCCTTCCGGCTGGGAAGTATAGAACGATAGCTTTCCGGAAACCGGGTTGGTTGCTTCCGGAACCGGCTCTGTTTGCGGAGTGGCTTGCGCTCCTTGCGCAGAGGAAGGCTGTCCGCTTGTGCCGCAGCCGCCGGAGATCAGTAATGCCGCCAAACTCATGATCAAGAATCCTTTTTTCATCTGACTCTCTCCCACACTTTTTTTATATATTATAAATAGCATTTGTCAGAAGGCTGTTAACGGAGATGTATAACATTGTTAACTTGAAATAAAAAAGATTTAAAGAGACAAGGGACGGAAATGATCGTGAAGCCATCATCTTCAACAATTTATGGGAGTTATTGGTGTTTACGCAGGTGTACAGCTGGAGAGGTCATCGTTCAAGCTTTTGTACAGCGGTTGAATAATTAGCGGCGGCAATCCGTCGGTGGCGGACGTCCCGGGGGAACTTGTCCGGAGGTTCTGTGCCTTACGGCATAGCTAGCTCGTTTATTATAAGAGGGAAAAGAGACAGGTGGCGGTTTCCCAAAGATGGGCCGCGGCTGTGCGGTTCGACATTCGGAACGCAGCGTTGCCGGGGAAATTCAGGAATCCGACGCCCCGCGTGTCAGCTCGGATTCCGCATCCCATCTTATGGCTTTCTATCTGTTAATTTCCTAAGGGGAATATTGACCGGGAAATATCATCCGGAGCATTATATGGCGGGTGCGGGCATCGGGCACGCGCTCTTCCGTTCTCCGATATGAATGAGTCTCTAGGCTTTTGCTCCTCCGGTCAGCCTGCTTACGATTTCCAATACTGCGGCCCGGTTCAGCTTGCTTTCACCGGCGCTCAGAGCCTGGACGGTAGCATGGGCTAGTGCCAGCGGAATACTGCAAAAATTGAGAATCGGACCGGGCTGAATATCTGCGATATACTCATCGGCCAGTTTCAGATTGCGCTTGGTATAGACGAACATTTCATCCATGCCCCAATGATCGGGGAAAAAGTTCACGCCTCTGGTGGAATCCTCAATACGGTTGCGAAGAATATTTACAGCCTGAAGGCCGCGGCCGAAGGCTACCGATTTGGCGCGATCCGTTTCGGTACCGTCATACCACATCCACAGGTCGGAAAGAAGTTCCCCAACCGCTCCGGCCACGCAGTATGTGTAGTAATCCAAATCCTCTTCCGTTCGTATATTCCAATCTCTGCCCACCCACTCGGCCATTTGCTCCGACATGGTCGCCGTACCTTGCAGGACGCGCGGCGCAATAGAAGGCGGGCACAGACTTACCCAATCGCTAATACGCAGAGTAACATCATCTAAAGTATGACGATATGGAGAGAAAAGAGACTCCAGCTCGGTAGGCTCATGCAGGTGTTTGCTTATCCCGAGCAGCAGCTTGATTTTCACATCAGGGGCCATCTCCGGATGGTCTTCGATCTCATCAATCGCCCGCATACATAAATAAGCAGAGGCTACCGCTTCCTTTAAACCGGGAACCAAACCGCTGATCGGTATGTAAAAGGTCCGGCTGGTTGCCGCCAGCATCTCCATGGCATCAGTCATTAAATCATTCGTCTTGTTCACGAACTACCCTCCAAAAAATCTAGTCTCTTTTCCTTAGTCTGAACCTGTTCATCCATTCCTAAGTCATGCTTGCCAAGTTCTATATTACTACTTTTTGACGAATTCTGAAACAAGCCATCTGCTGAATCGAAAATAAAGGCGGGCTGCAGGGCGTCGGTAAGGTGTTAAAAGGGTTTCGGTACCGCATTGAAGCGGATGGATTCCGCTGCTGTAAAAAAAATATTGACTGTCTGTGAGCGGGGTGATATATTAGTGTCAACATATTAATCCGAGTTAGTCAATAAGAATTGTTTATTATATGACAACATCAGTAAGTCCACCCGACACAGAGGCGACTTCCACCTTTTTAGGTTGTTACTAAAAAGTAGGAAGTCGCTTTGTTTTTATCAACACGATTTTAAACCAGGAGAGGATGGAATATGACAGAACGCAAGTTCACAACCGCCTGGCAGCCCTGGGTACTGCCGGTTCTTATATTGGCCGTATGGCAAGTGCTCGGCGTCACAGGATTTCTTTCACAGCGCATCCTTCCGACTCCGCTTGAGGTAGTGGAGGCGCTGATCGAGGTCGTGCTGGACGGAACGCTGCTGGAATATGTAGGTTCCAGCACCCAGAGGGCTTTTCTGGGATTTATCATCGGCGGAAGCATTGCTTTCCTTATCGGTTTGTTGAACGGGCTGTTTCCGGTGGCGGAACGGTTTATCGATACAACCGTCCAGATGCTCCGCACCATTCCGCATTTGGCTCTTATTCCTTTGGTCATTCTTTGGTTTGGAATTGGTGAAACGTCAAAGCTGTTTCTTGTATCCCTGGGCGTCGCCTTTCCGATCTACCTGAACACCTTTCACGGTATTCGTTCCGTAGATCCGGGGTTAATCGAAATGGGACGCGTTTACGGCTTAAAAGGAGTCTCCTTGTTCACCCATGTCATCCTGCCGGGGGCTCTCTCCCATATTTTGCTTGGCGTGCGGTTTTCTCTAGGCATCATGTGGATCACGCTGATTGTTGCAGAGACGATAGCCGCCGATTCCGGCATTGGCTACATGGCCTCCCATGCCCGCGAGTTCATGCGGATGGATGTCGTCGTCTTGTGTGTCATCTTATATGCACTGCTGGGCAAATGCTCTGATCTTGTAACCAAGTTTCTCGAACGGCGGCTGCTTCAGTGGCACCATAACTTCGCGAATAAAGCGTAGAACAGGAGGAAGAAGCGATGGTCATGAAAGAAATGGGCCGTGTTGTGCCGATCGCCAGAGCGTGGTCATGGAGGCCAAGATCCGCCTGCTCCGCCGGATAGCGGCAGGTTCGCTCATTTGGAATAACGGATGTTAGACCGGCTGTTATTGAAAGAACCAGGGGAGCTGGAAGTTCACTGCGGGCTTTTTTATTCACATAAAAAATCTTATTACAATAAAGGCGGGATTACAATGAGCGGATATGATGTCCATCTTAGTGCTGATGTTTTGGTGATCGGCGGAGGACCGGCCGGCACATGGGCGGCGGTTGCGGCAGCGAAAGAAGGAGCCAAGGTCATACTGGTTGACAAAGGGTACTGCGGAACGAGCGGAGCTACGGCCCCGTCCGGTACAGGCGTGTGGTATGTGAACCCGACGCCTCAGGAGCAGGAGACTGCGATGAAAAGCCGGGAAGCCCTGGGGGGCTATTTGGCCGACCGAGGCTGGATGAAGCGGGTGCTTGATCGTACGTATATCAATATGAATCAAGTTGCGGATTGGGGATACCCGTTCCCTACCGATGACAAGGGAGTTTCCCAGCGCAATAGCCTTCAAGGGCCGGAATATATGAAGCTGATGAGAAAACAGGTGAAGAAGGCAGGGGTGCGAATCCTCGATCACAGCCCGGCGTTAGAGCTTCTTGCCGATGAGCATGGCGTTGCCGGAGCCGTAGGAACCCATATTCAGACGAAGCAGTCGTGGCGTGTCGACGCCGCGGCAGTGATCATCGCTACAGGCGGCTGCGCTTTTCTGAGCAAGGCGCTGGGTACGAATGTACTGACGGGGGACGGGTACCTCATGGCTGGTGAAGCGGGCGCTGATTTTTCAGGAATGGAGTTCTCGACGGCCTACTCTTTGTGCCCTGCGTTCTCCCCGGTGACCAAGTCAGCCTTCTATACCTGGGCTACCTTTTATTATGAAGACGGCCGGGTCATCGAAGGCGCAGGTTCACAGCGCGGCCGTTCGGTCATTGCGCGAACACTGCTCACGCAGCCGGTTTATGCGCGGCTGGATAAAGCGGATGACGAGCTTAAGCGGACGATGCGCAAGGCCCAGCCGAACTTTTTTCTCTCCTTCGACCGGCTTGGCATTGATCCGTTCACACAGAAGTTTCCTGTCTCGCTAAGATTCGAAGGAACGGTGCGCGGAACGGGCGGGATTCACGTCGTTGATGAAACCTGTGCGACCAAAGTGCCGGGACTGTATGCAGCCGGGGATGCGGCAACGCGTGAATTGATATGCGGAGGGTTTACCGGCGGCGGAAGCCATAATGCAGCTTGGGCTATGTCTTCAGGATATTGGTCGGGCGAGGGGGCGGCTCGCTATGCGCTGAAGCAGGGGATTCACGCTTCCAGGCGCAATGCGCAAAGAGTATCCGAACGGACAGGAGTTGTGACCGTTACAACGGGACAAAAAGGAGCTGCGGATACCAAAGAGATTATTCAGGCTGTCCAGAACGAAGTGTTTCCATACGACCGTAATTGGTTTAGAACGGGAGCTGGCCTGGAGAAGGGACTTCAGCGCCTCAACCATGTCTGGAACGAATTGAAACGCGGGGTACAAACAGACGGCGGCGATATCGTCCGGATCAGGGAAGCGGCAGCGATGACAGCAACGGCCCGCTGGATGTTTGCCAGCGCGAGCGTTCGCCGCGAGACGCGCGGAATGCACCGGCGGGAGGATTATCCGGGTTCCGACCCCAATCAGCATTATCGTTTGATCAGTGGAGGCCTGGACCAACTGTGGGTCAAACCATTATCCGAATATTCGCAATACCCTAAAAAGGAGGCTGCGATCTAGTGATCGAAATCCTGAATAAAGACCGCTGCGTCAACTGCAACCAGTGCGTAACCGTTTGCCCGACGAACGTATTCGATCCGGCAACCGAACCGGACGGCGTCCCTGTCATCGCACGGAAATCCGATTGCCAAAGCTGCTTTATGTGCGAATTGTACTGCCCCGCGGATGCTTTATACGTAGCGCCGTTCGCGGAACGGGACGCCGATTTGAATGAATCGGAGCTGATCCATGGCGGTTTGTTAGGCAGCTATCGTAAAGACGTGGGCTGGAATAAAGGAGCCAGATCCACCGCTTCTGAAGACGAATCTTATATTTTATTCAAACGTATGCACAGCCATTAGAAAGAGACAGACAAGGGGTTATCGAAATGAAAATGAAACCATTCCGTAAACAATGGACTTTTACATTGCTTCTTACTGCCGTATTTGCTTTTGCCCTTGTTGGATGCGGAACTTCCGGCACCAAAGCGCCGGAAGCGCCCGAGGCGGGCGGAACCTCCGGTCAAGCTTCAACGAAGGAATCCGGGACCTCGCTCGAACCGACGCTGCGTATCGGTTATATTTCTCCAAATAACAAGGGAACCATTACCGGGGTGGAAGGCTGGGCGCAGAAAAAAGGATATCTGGAATCGGAATTAAAAAAACACGGTGTGACCGAGATTACCATTAAATCATTTCCGAACGGACCGAACCTGAACGAAGCCCTTGCTTCTGGAGCACTGGATGTAGGCATTTATGGGGATACGCCTGCGATTAATGCCCGTTCCGTCGGGCTGAAGACCAAGCTGATTAATATTAGTCAATCCGGCATGAATGCCTGGCTTGTAGCCAAGAAGGATGGCCCTCAAACCGTGGAAGATCTGAAAGGCAAGAAAATCGCTACCGCCGACGGTTCATATGTGAGCCGTTATGTCAGAGGCCTGCTTCTTGAGAAAGGGCTGGATAAAGATATCAAGGTCGTTCATTTGCTTCCGGCGGACGCCGAAGCGGCGTTGGCCCGCGGCGATATTGAAGCCTATGCTTATCCGACAGGCTTTGGTCCGCTGGTCATCAGCAAAGGCTACAAAGCGATTGATGAAGCGAAGAACCATCCGGATCTTCGCGGTTCCAGCGTCAGTGTTGTCAGCGAGGACTATCTTTCGAGAAACCCTGAATTCGTCAAAGTGTGGAACGGGATTCGCCAAAGGGCGGCGAAAGAAGTTCAGTCGAACGCCGAAGAGTTTTACCAGCTTTATGCCGAATCGTCCGGTTATCCGGTCGACGTTGTGAAAGCCTCCTTTGACATTGGCGAATGGCCTGTGGAGGATTTGCCCGAGGATGGCTTGAAGCTGCTTGAAGGCACCAAAAAATATTTGTTTGATAATGGGATTATCAAGAAGGATTTTGATCTTCAGGATTGGATTTACAAGCCCTGAATAAGCCTTCCGTTCCTTTGGTTAACGGGGTGGAATAGCATTGCGGCGTGACGATGAACTGCCAAATCTTGATGAATAGTAAAGCCTGCGCTTGGTCAGATTATGAAGGATAACTACCAAGGAGGAATTTACCGATGGCCCTTGAAGTCAAGGCGAACGAATTTTTAACGACAGTCCAACATCGCCGGAGCATTTATGGCATTAGCAAAGCGTCTCCCGTACCCGATGTACGTATTCAGGAAATCGTGAATGAAGCGGTAAAACATACGCCCTCCGCGTTCAACAGCCAAAGTGCCCGCGTTGTCGTATTGTTCGGTGACCATCATAACAGGCTTTGGGACATCACGAAGGAAGCGCTGCGCAAAATCGTGACCGGAGACTTCTCGGCAACCGAGCAGCGGATCAACGGGTTCCGCAACGGATATGGAACCGTCCTTTTCTTCGAGGACCAGACCGTCATCGATTCGCTGCAAAATCAGTTTCCAACCTATAAAGACAACTTTCCGCTCTGGTCTCACCAGTCATCAGGTATGCTTCAATTCGTGATCTGGACCGCCCTGGATGCGGAAGGCCTCGGCGCCAGTCTGCAGCACTATAATCCCTTGATTGACGGGGATGTCAAACAAACATGGACTATTCCGCAGCAATGGAATCTTATTGCACAACTGCCTTTCGGCAAGAAAACGGCGGAACCGGGAGATAAGGAATTCCAGCCGCTGACAGCGCGCGTCCGTTTCGTGAAATAAACCGCTCCTATCCGCTGTAGATTCATTCCCCTTGAGGCATCCAAGAAGGACATCGGCCAGAACGATGCGATTCGGTTGCCTGAAGGGGATTTTTGTGTTTGGTTTTTCAAGGGAAATCAAGCGTTTACAACGAATGAACCCTGTGATAATGTTGAACTATCGTTTCCAAATGCTTTCATCTGTTTCAAAGCATTGGTATGAATGTATTGATGCCGCCATCATAAATGAAGTTATAAAGGATGAAGAGGTGTAATCGATATGAACTCGATTCGAAACATTTATTGTGTCGGACGCAATTACGCTTTACATGCAAAGGAATTACAAAATGAAGTCCCCACAGCCCCTTTTCTGTTTTCCAAACCTACGCACGCACTCGCAGAAGCGAAGGGACAGGAGGTCATCCTGCCGGGGGACCGCGGATCCATTCATTTTGAAGTCGAGTTGGTCATTCGGATAGGCAGACCCTATGAAAAAGGCATCAAAGTAGACGATATTGTGGACGGCATGGCTGTCGGCATCGACTTTACTTTGCGCGATGTCCAAAACGAGCTGAAGAAAAAAAGCTATCCTTGGCTCTTGGCCAAAGGCTTTCCCAATTCTGCGGTGCTGACTAAATTTATTGCTTTCCCGGGTGTAGAAGGGTGTAAAACTACCAATTTTGCTCTCTTGAAGAATGGGGAGCAGGTTCAGGTCGGCAATATTCAAAATATGATTTTTGATCTGCAGACGCTCGTCGATTATTCTGCGCTTCATTTTGGACTTGGTGAAGGGGATATTATTTTTACCGGGACCCCGGAGGGAGTAGGGCCTGTTTCCGACGGCGACCGGCTGGCTCTATTATGGGGAGAACAAACGCTCGGCGATTGTACGATTAAACTGTCTTAAAGCATTGGAGCAGCAATTCACAAAACACTGGATAAGGAGAAAAAAGAACATGATAAAAAAAGCGGAGCATGTAGCGATTATCGTTACCGATCTGGAAAGGTCCATCGCGTATTACAGGGATATGTTCGGATATAAGCTGCGGCTCAAAGGACAAAACCCTGTACGGGAAATGGCTTTCCTATATCACGAAAATCAGCCGGGCTTTGAGATCGAGCTGATTCAGGATCGCGAGCCGCAGGGGGATTACTCCGTCAAGGGAATCGTCAATCATTTGGCTTTTACGGTGGACAATATGGAAGAAGCGATGAACTATTACCGCCAAAAAGGCATTCAATTCAACAGCGAACAACCTCAACCTGCTCCAGACGGGGGAAAGACCATTTTCTTCTACGGACCGGATCGTGAGCTGCTTCAATTTGTTCAGCGGAACACAGGCACGGGAGTGGAAGGGTAGGTCTTGAAAGATTGATCAATTTCATTTTATTGGGGAGGTAACGGTAATGGCGACTCATACAGAAACTATTGTTAGGATAGTCCAAGCCGCAAATCAATTCAAATCTTCTATTGTATTAAAGTATAATAATAAATTTGTCGATGCCAAAAGCCTTCTCGGATTGTATACCACCCTTACGGATTCCGGAGAACATGAGCTTCATGTCCACGGTCCGGATGAGGAAGAAGCGAAGGCCGCCATGCTTGAAGTGCTTGGGGAACATGGGCTGCGGGTGAAGCTTGTTGAATAATAAAATAATCAGTCCATGAATAATGATATAGAAGCCGACCAGTTTATATTGCTGGCCGGCTTTTCAGGATATAAAGGCATGGCGCGTATCATAAAACTTTCGTTTGCATGAGGAGGGATTCATTTGTGAAAACGAATACATCTTATGGCGATTCCGGCTTCAGTCATTTCATACGAATGGCGTTTCAGCGGCATCTGGGTTATGACGAACAGGATTTTGACAAACCGGTCATTGGCATTTGCAATACCTTTAGTGAGATTAACCGGTGTCACAGTCACATCCAGCCTATGGTGGATGCAATAAAGCAAGGTGTCATTATGGCCGGGGGGATTCCGCTTGAGTTCCCTACGATTTCGATAGGAGAAATGTTTACGAGTCCGACGACCATGCTTTATCGGAACTTGGCGGCCATGGATACCGAGGAGATGATCACGGCTCAGCCTATTGACGGAGTAGTGCTGATCGGCGGATGCGATAAAATGACTCCCGCCCAGCTGATGGGAGCCGCCAGTGCCAATAAGCCCGCCATTATGTTTACCGGCGGTCCGATGAACAATGGAGAGTATAATGGAAAAACGCTTGGCGCCTGCTCGGATTGCCGGTTCTTTTGGCAGGAGTATAAAGCCGGAACCGTCAGTGAAGAAGAGATCAATGAAATCAATGCACAGCTTGCTCCGACAGCGGGACACTGTATGGTGATGGGATCGGCAAGCACCATGGCGGCCTGTTCCGAGGCGCTCGGAATGATGCTGCCGGGTGGAGCGGCGGCCCCGGCCACCGTCCATGAGCGGATGAGACTTGCCAAGGAAACCGGTAAGGCGATTGTCCGGCTCGTCCAAGAGCATATCCGGCCATCGGATATCATGACGGAAAAAGCTTTCGATAATGCCATTCGTACCCTGATGGCTGTCGGGGGATCTTCCAATGCCGTTATTCATTTGATCGCGATCGCCAGAAGGCTGGGGATCGGACTTACATTGGACCGTTTTGAAGCGTTGAGTCAAACCACGCCGTTTATCGCCAATTTAAGACCGGCAGGCGAGTATCAAATGCAGGATTTTTATTATGCCGGCGGGGTTCCGGCAGTCCTGAAAGAATTGTCTCCTCTTTTGCATCTGGATGAATTGACGGTTACCGGAAAAACGCTTAAGGACAATCTGAAGGATGTACAGTCGAAGCCTCACTATAGTCATATTATCAAGTCTTTGAAGGCGCCATTATATCCTAACGGCGGAATTGCCGTGCTGCGGGGGAATCTGGCTCCCGACGGAGCGATCATCAAGCCGAAGGCTGTGATCGACAAGAAGCTGCTGAAGCATAAGGGTCAGGCTGTCGTCTTTACATCCATCGAGGATATGGAACAGCGCATCCATGATCCGGATTTAGAGGTGACTCCGGATAGCATCCTTGTGCTTCAACATGCCGGTCCTGTAGGGGCGCCGGGTATGCCGGAGGCGGGGATGCTTCCTATCCCTCAGAAATTGCTCAAACAAGGCGTCAGAGACATGCTGAGGCTGTCGGATTGCAGAATGAGCGGTACGGCATTTGGCACGGTGGTTCTCCACATTGCACCGGAAGCGGCGGTAGGCGGGCCTATCGGGCTGGTGAAGGATGGAGATTGGATCGAGCTGGACGCGGAAAGAGGATCTCTCGAGCTGCTTGTTTCAGAAGAAGAGCTGACCAGGAGAAAAGAAAGCTGGAGTCCGCCGCAATTTACAGATACGGGTTATAAGTGGTTGTATCGACGGCATGTTCTTCAAGCGGATCAAGGCTGCGATTTTGACTTTCATTTTCCGAGGGAAAGGGTAGGGGGTTGAAGGACAACGTCTGCCTTCCGGCTGCGGAGTTATACAGCAAGCATATCATCATGATACAAATTATATATTGTACAATTTTTCTGAATAAAGGTACGATAGGATTATCAAAAAATGGCAGGAGGTTTTGTATATGTCTAAAACTGCACAGCCAGGAAATTTATCCATCGGTACCTTGAATGAAAATTGGACGGGGGATGCCCGGTTCTATGAATATAGTACCGCGGCGGACCCGATTGGAAGCGGTATCATCAGTCCGATACCCGTCAAAGAATTCCCTCCCGACTTGCATAACTCAGGCGCAACCCGTATCGTTAAGCTGGATCTTTCCAGCGAATTGAGAACGGAATATCCGGCAACGAGTCCGTCGCTTCTCGCCCATTTCATTCGAATCAATGCTGGAGATTCCATCACGACACACCCCAACGCAACCAGTGAATTATACTATGTGATTTCGGGTGCCGGCAGAACGGAGTTAAACGGGAAGACGATCAGCTGGAAGAAAGGCGATTTCATGACGCTTCCTTCCGGATCGAACAGCCGGCATACCACGACGGAAGATACGACGATCTATTACATTCTCGATACCCCGCTTCTCGATTATCTTGGGGCTAAAGCGACGGAACCGCGATTCACGCCGGTCCTCTTTACGGCGGAAGAAGCCAATGCCAAATTGAAAGAAGTGACTGATGCACCGGACGCGCATGAAAAGAACCGGATTTCCATTTTGTTAAACAACCGGAAATTTGACCAGACTTTAACGATTACGCATGTGCTTTGGGCCATGTTTGGCATCGTTCCCGTGGGAGCCAATCAGGCTCCGCACAGTCATAAGTCGGTGGCTCTCGACTTCGTAGCTTATGCCGCCCCGGGGACGTATACGCTGGTCGGCGATAAGATTGACCCCGTTACCGCCAAGATCATCGATCCCGTTCGTGTGGATTGGGAAACAGGAAAGGCTTTCGTGACGCCTCCGGGATTATGGCATTCCCATCACAATGAATCCGGGGAGCCCGCCTATATCATCCCGATCCAGGACGCCGGTCTTCAAACCTACCTTCGCACCCTGGATATCCAATTTACCTTTTACGATCAAGAGGAAGAGAAACCCCTTCCGTGAATCCTCTATAACAGGAACAGACAGGAGCAGCGGGCATGAGGGTGGCCAAGTTTTGTGAACGGAACATCAAATCGGCAGGGAGCGGCGAAGCCATAGACATGCTTCAACGGGATTACCGGGATGAGGTGAGCGTTGCCGTCGTCGATTGCTTCAGACGTTGTTTACAATGCAGAGAGAAGCCCTTTTGCCGGATTCAATTAACAACCATTGAAGCCAATGATGCGAAAGCCTTGGTGGAAAAAATTATCCAAACGGCTCGGAGGGAAACCCGGTAAAAAGGGTTTTCCTCCATTGATCGTATTGACTTGGTTGAAGCCGTTTATCAATCTGCTTAGGAAGTCAAATTTTAAAATAAGGAGGGAGAGGACCCTATGATTTTTCCGTTGGAGAATCATCATCCCGAGTTGGATTCAACCGTGTATATTGCCCCTGGAGCGCAGTTGATCGGGAATATCAAGATAGGTAAAGAGTCCAGCGTATGGTTTAATGCGGTGATCAGGGGAGACAACGCCCCCATTGTCATTGGAGAAAGGTCCAATATTCAGGACGGGAGCATTCTCCATGTAGACGCCAATGTTCCCCTTAACGTGGGTAATGAAGTCACTGTTGGCCACAACGTCATCCTGCACGGATGTACGATTAAAGATGGCGCATTGATTGGCATGGGTTCAACGATTATGAACCATGCGGTGATCGGCGAACAAGTCTTGATCGCTGCAAACACCCTGATTACGCAAGGTAAAGTCATCCCTCCAAGAACCTTAGTGATGGGTAATCCGGGTAAAGTTGTACGGGAATTAACGGAGCAGGAGTGGAAGTCATTGCGATCGTCTGCCGAGCACTATGCCGCCCAAAGCAGAAGATATCTGGCAGCAAATATTCAAATTCAAAAATAAAGAATTCAACCCGTTTCCATCGCGATCTTGATAAATGCCTTCACCAAAGGGGATTGATCGTTCCGTCGCCACGACACACCCATGGAAGCTGCAGGAAATTGATTGTTGAGATCAATGTATTCCACGTCCTGAGTATGCAAATTCATGGCCGATTGGGGAACTACGGCGATCCCCATACCCGCTGCGACTAAACCGATCACGGTTTGAAACTCAAAAGCTTCCTGCTGGATGGTAGGGCTGCATAAACCCAGAATTTCATCATAAAGACCTGCCCACGTTTTTCTGGATAACATGACAAAGGGGTAGGGGGCGAGATCGGTAAGTGAAATGTCTTTTTTATTCACCAGCGGATGCTGCTTTGGCACGGCCAACACACAGGGGACGGACGAAACGATTTCGGTACGTATGTTTTCGTCATGAACGGGCGGTCTTAACACCCCTACATCGATTTCATCTTCTCGCAGCGCTTCGATTTGCTTAGGTGTCGGCAATTCAAGAAGATGCACTTGGACATCCGGGTACAGACTGCGGAACTCCCGCAGAACCATGGGGAGAATGTCGTAAGTGGCAGAACCGACAAAGCCAACCGTTAGCTTGCCGATTTCACCGTGATGGGTACGTTTCGTATTTTCTATGGCACGCCGCAGGTAGTCCAGCATTTTGCGAACCTCGTCTGCAAAGACTTTCCCGGCATCAGTTAATTCCACATGCCGATTATTTCGGTAAAATAGCAGAACGCCTAATTCACTCTCCAAATGTTGAATTTGTAAGCTCAAGGGTGGCTGCGTGATTTGAAGACGTTCCGCCGCGCGACTGAAATTCAGCTCTTCGGCTACAGTAAGAAAATATTGCAATTGCCGGAGCTCCACGGAGATCCCCTCCTGTCCAATGATGCAGAAAACAAATGATTCTTATAAAAATTATATCTCTTCCAATAATCACCAATCAATATTTTTAAGCCCGCATTAGAAAAAAGTTGAAACTTTATACGAAATCTAGCGTATTATATAGTTTGGGGGTTGTATTATTCTCCTGAAGAAATGAAATTCAACCCTATCACAAATAGACATTTTGAGATGAAGAGAGAGGGATCATTATTTCAAGCTCACAACACGAGGGACAAAGTTGGCGGGAAGATATTGCACCTTACGAAAGACCGCATACGAATTACAGTGTATGGCAGATCATCAATACGCTGGGGCCGTTTTTTCTGCTTTGGTACCTTGCTTATTGGAGTCTTTCCATTTCTTATTGGCTTACGCTTGCGGCGGCTGTGGTTGCCGGCGGATTTCTGGTCCGGATTTTCATCATTTTTCACGATTGCTGCCATAAATCCTTTTTCAAAAACCGGATGGCTAATGAAATGGTAGGAACAATAACCGGTATCCTTACCTGCTGCCCCTATTACCAATGGAGACACACTCACACGGTCCATCATGCGACCAGCGGCAACTTGAGTAAGCGTGGAACGGGAGATATTTGGACGCTAACGGTGGCGGAGTATTTGTCCGCGTCATGGCTAAAACGCCTAGTCTATCGTTTGTACCGGAATCCTCTCTTCATGTTTGGGCTCGGCCCGATCTACATTTTCCTCATTGATTATCGTTTTAACCGCAAACGCGCCGGGATGAAGGAACGGATCAATACGTATATCACGAACATCAGCATTGCCGGGCTTGCAGGCTTGCTCTGCTGGACTATTGGGTGGCAGCAGTTTCTCCTTGTTCAAGGCCCGATTTTTCTTGTATCAGGAATAGCCGGAATCTGGCTCTTCTATGTACAGCACCAGTTTGAGGAAGCCTATTATGAAACCGATGAAAATTGGGATTATGTAAAAGCAGCCTTACAAGGCAGTTCGTTCTACAAGCTTCCCAGAGTCCTGCACTGGATAACCGGGAATATCGGTTTTCATCACATTCATCACCTGAGCCCAAGGGTGCCTAACTACTATTTGGAGCGGGCTCATCATTCAAACCACAGATTACAAGATGTACAGACGATCACTTTACGAACCAGCTTGCGGTCCCTTCGTTTCCGAATCTGGGACGAGGACAGCAAGAAATACGTTGGGTTCAGGGATATCAAAGGCTTGTCGGCCAAAGCAAAAAAGTATAGTGCGGAAGCTCACTGATGGATTAGCGATACCGAGTTCTTAGGTATCGCTATTTTTTTTCATAGACTTGTGTTTGTTCACACAATGTTTCATACGAATAGCCCGGTTGAGTCATGCTTTAAAAAATAGAAAGGAATACAATAAAGTTGGAAATCCGCAGGAAAGGGGGAAGCGAGATGGGGAAAATGATGTCGGACGTTATGGAAGAGATGGAGATAACGTTCGAAAGGGCTGGTTCATACAACATTTACAATCATCTGCAGCAAGGGGAGTGTCATATGACGATGAAGAAGGAGCTAATCGTGTCATGATGCCCTCCAAGATCTTAAAGCAGGGGATTGTCTTGGGGATGACCATCTTCACTGTTCTTAGTATCGTTTTTTTTCGAATCGATTCAGCGTACAGCTCTGCTCTTACGGAGGGACATTCTCTGCAGCAACGGATTGATGAGACACCAAGCGGCGGGACGGTTAAGCTGCCGGCAGGCATGTATAACGGTCCGGTAACGTTGAATAAACCGATACGGATTATAGCTGATGGCGATGTTCAGCTGAGAAGCGATGCATCGGTGCCGACCATCAGGATACAGGCTGAGGGCGTTGTTTTACAAGGGCTGCGGATTGTACACCATGGCAGGGAGGATACGGCCGCCGTGCTTATTACAGCAAATGGCGCTACCCTCGAAAGTCTGGATATTCAAACCGCGTCCTACGGAATCGTCATCCGGGACAGCGGTCGTCATGAGATTCTCGATTCCGGCATTCGTTGGACAGGCCGTGACCGGCCGGACGGCGGCAAGCTGTCGGATCGGCGAAACGGCATCGATCTGCTCAACTCCCATGACAACCGAATCGTCGGGAACGTCATCAGCAGCATGAATGACGGCATTTATATGGAAAACAGTCACCGCAATTATATAAACGGCAACCGCTTCGAACACTCCAGATACGGCATTCACAGCATGTACATCGACGGCACGGAGATCAGCGGCAACCAAGGAGCTTTCAACGTTACGGGCGCCATGATCATGGGAGTGAAGGACGCCGTAGTTCGGGATAACACTTTCGTGAAGCAAAGTGAGAACGTCAACTCGCAGGGGCTGCTTTTCTACGATGTTCACACGTCCCGCATATTCAACAATAAGGTTGAGGGCAACCGGGTCGGTCTTTATGTGGAGAAATCGAACCGCAATGAATTTCAGAACAATGACGTTTTGCAAAACTTCGTTGGCGTGCAATTTCTGGAGTCGGAAGGGAATCGTTTCACGGCCAACCGTTTTATCGGCAATGTGATTGAAGCGGAAGCGAACGGGAGCAAGAACAACACCTTTGAAGGAAACTATTGGGAGGCGTTCCGCGGTCTCGATACGAACGGAGACGGATACAGCGATCTTGCTTATGCGATCAATCCGTTTTTTCAAAGATTAACATCGGCAACGCCTGCCTTCCAGCTATTTTTCCAGTCGCCGGGTCTTCTTTTTCTGGAAAGCCTCAATACGGCGGGCAAAGAAGAATGGACGAAAGACAAGGCACCATACCTCAAGCCGGATTTTCGTACCGAGGCTGCCCGTTCTTCCTACCCGGGTTCGTCCGATACGCTTGCGCTGGGGATCATGCTTTTATTTGCGGCAGTGTTCACTATTTATTATTTGGGGGTTAGAAGAGGATGAAAAAAACGGGATTTCTGATCTTTGTACTCATACTTGTAGCTGTTCTGTCCGGCTGCGGACAACCTAAGTACCAGGCGCAGCCGATTAATGAAGCGACGGATAAATGCACGATTTGCAATATGCAGGTGAAAGACGATGCCTTCGCCGTGCAATTGATCACCAAAGAAGGGAAAACCTATAAATTCGATGATTTGGGCTGCATGAACGAATGGAAGAAGCAAAACGCCGATGCTGAGATCGGTGCTCAATTTGTCAGGGATTACAATAACAAAGAATGGATTAAATATGAAGAGGCCACGTATGTGTACGATCCTTCCTTTAAGTCGCCAATGGCCTATGGCATTTATTCATTTAAAGATAAAGCCGAAGCACAGCAATTTATTGACAGTCAAAAAAAGGGCAAGCTAATGTCCGCTGCCGATTTGGCCGCACATTCCTGGGAGCGAAACAAGGGAATGATGGATATGGGAGGAGACCATAACAAAAATGCCCATTCCGAGACAAACGGAGGCATGAGCGGCGGAGATAAAGGAATGCATGGCAAATGAACGTACTTCATATCGCCTTGAGAGAAGTAAAGCTTGGATTCCGTAACCCTTGGGCCTACTCCTTTATGGCCCTTTTTACTCTTTTCAGCCTATCTCTGCTTCTGATTAATACGCAAAATTTCATGCAGGGCTATTCCAGCTCCACGGCTTCCATGCTGAATCTGATTTTGTATTTGCTGCCGCTCATGACGCTGCTGCTCGGCTCATTCTCTCTAACGGCGGAAAAAGAAGAAGGAAGCTGGCAGCTCTTGTCCACGTATCCTCTCACGACGTTTTCGTTCCTGTGGGGTAAATATGTCGGATTAACCTCTGTTCTGATGACCATCGTAGCTTTCGGGTACGGAGTGACGGGCATTATAGGCGCGCTGCTCGGAAACGGTCTGGACGCTGTCACCTTCGGGCTTTTTTTGGCCTTCTCTTTTGGGCTAGTGGTCTTATTCTTAGCGGCTGCGATATGTATAGGTACCGTGGCCAAAAACCGGTGGCAGGCGCTAACGATCGGCGTGGCGATCTGGTTCTTTGCCGTCATAGGCTGGCCCACCTTGCTGGTCGCAGCACTCGGATTGCTGCCTTATCTGTGGATTAAGCCAGCTTTGACGGCACTGACGTTGGTAAATCCGGCGGAAATCGTGAGGCTGTTCGTTATCGTTAAGCTCGGGGGAGGCGCGGCGCTGGGACCCGAGTATTACCAATGGGTGAGCTGGATCGGGAAGCCTTCAGGCACATGGGCGTTCATTCTGATATGTACAGCTTGGATTATCGTATCTGTAAGCCTGGCAAACCTGATTTGGGAGAGGGGGCGCTCGCGTGGGTGAGGACGTATTGAAGCTGAAGGGGATTGGTAAGGATATCGGAGGCCAAACGATTATCCATTCGATCGATATGTCGCTTCGCCAGGGGCAGGTGCTCGCGCTGTGCGGAGGCAATGGCGCAGGGAAAAGCACCCTGCTGCGAATGATTACGGGAATTCTTCAGCCGACCCGCGGCACGATTGAGGTTAACGGGCTTCAATGGCGGCACAACCGCCTGAAATATGCGGAACAAATCGGTTATATGCCGGATGATTATTTATTCGGTCAAGGGCTGTCGGCCGAAGAAACTTTAGCCTTCTGGGCGTCGCTTCGCAAAGTGCCGATGTCCAGGGTCAGGG
Source organism: Paenibacillus naphthalenovorans (assembly GCF_001465255.1). Taxonomy (NCBI): domain Bacteria; kingdom Bacillati; phylum Bacillota; class Bacilli; order Caryophanales; family Paenibacillaceae; genus Paenibacillus; species Paenibacillus naphthalenovorans. Next base: position 200,358 of record NZ_CP013652.1, read on the forward strand.
AAGTTCTTGAGCTCGTGGGATTAATCGAGGTGAGACGCAAATCCGTCTCCTCGTTCTCTAAGGGAATGCGTCAGCGGTTATTGTTCGCGCAAGCCCTGCTCGCCAAGCCGCCTTTGCTGATTATGGATGAGCCTACAAACGGTCTTGACCCTTACTGGATGGATTCGTTCGTTGAGCTGGTGAGGTTCGCCAAGCAGGAGGGACATACCGTGGTATTTTCCACACATCAGCTGCAGGTAGCGGAGCTGGCGGCTGATTCCGTCGTATTTTTGAAAAATGGACACATCGTAAAGGAAGAAACGACCGTATCGTTCGGGAGAGCGGCGGGTTCCTCCAGCCTGCAAGCGGCATTTTCGAGCCTGTATGTCCATTCGAACAGGAATCCCGATGAATAAGCAGGAGGGCCCCATGATAACAGCGTGGAGAAAATGGGTCAGCTTTTCCGTCATCGTCCTTATTGTACTGGCTCTGGTATATGCGCTGCTTCAGAACCGCTCTGAATCCTCTTCGTCATTACGGATAGGAAAAATGGCTCCTGATTTCACGGCCACCACTCTGGACGGAAGCGCAGTGAGCTTGTCCGATTACCGGGGCAAGGGCGTCCTGCTGAATTTCTGGGGTTCGTGGTGCGAACCCTGCGTAAGTGAAATGCCAAGAATGAATACCGCATATCTCAGCGGACTTTCCGGCGTCGAGGTGATTGCCGTCAATGTAGGCGAGTCCAGAGGAAGCGCCGCCGAATTCGTATCGAAGCACGGGTTAAAGTTCCCTATCCTGCTGGATCCGGGCGGTGAAGCTGCCGGTCGTTACGGGGTCGTCGGATTGCCGGCTACCTTTCTGATCGACGGGGAGGGGCGGCTAAAGAAGATCATCCCCGGCGAATTGCCCCAGTTTGAGGGAATCATGGCGCTGATGAAAGAGGTACAATCTTAATCGCATCGTAATGGTATTTGAGCGGCCGGGCTTGAGCTTCTGACGGCCCGGTCATATAAGCCAATTCAGTTAAGGAGAAATTTGCTGCCCGGCTCTCTTGTTTTCATGAAAAAGATTTGGGACAATAATAAACAGGCTATAAGCCATTCGGCCGCTGAAGCAGAAGAGAGCTGAATTATCGTTTTGAAAAGAGGGCAGGCAATGAATAAAGCATCCATATATGGTTTGACATTGGATCAACTGACGGCATGGCTTATGGAGCACGGCCACAAAAAGTCTCGCGCGGCACAGGTCTGGGATTGGCTGTACAGGAAGCGGGTAACGGACTTCTCAGAAATGACAGATGTCAATAAAGAGTGTACTCAACTATTAGCGGATCATTTTGTCATCCAAACCTTAACCGAACATACCAGGCAGGAATCAGCGGATGGAACGGTCAAGTTTTTGTTCAAGCTAAGCGACGGCAACCTGATTGAAACGGTATTGATGAGACATAAATTCGGTTTGTCGGTTTGCGTCACCACCCAAGTAGGCTGCAATATCGGATGCAGCTTTTGTGCAAGCGGGCTATTGGCCAAAAGCCGTGATCTCTCCGGCGGCGAAATTGTGGAACAGATCATGAAGGTGCAGCTTTATCTGGATCAGGCGAAGCGGGATGAACGAGTGAGCCACGTGGTGGTGATGGGCATTGGCGAGCCGTTTGACAATTTCAAGAACCTGGTGAATTTCTTGACCGTGATTAAAGATCACAAGGGACTGGCGATCGGCCCGAGACATATTACCGTATCGACCAGCGGTCTTGCCGATAAGATTGTCGAATTTACCGATGCCCAGTTGCAGGTGAACCTGGCGATCTCGCTGCATGCGCCAAACAATGAGCTGCGGACGCGGATCATGAAAATTAATCGCGCCGTTCCGATCGAGAAATTAATGCAGTCCATTGATTATTATCTGGAAAGAACGAAACGGCGGATTACGCTGGAGTATATTCTGCTCAAGGATGTAAACGACCGGACGGAGCATGCGCTGGAGCTGGCCGACCTGATCGCACATCGGCGGCAGCTCGTGAATGTGAATTTAATTCCTTACAATCCGGTGGATGAACACAGTCAATATCAGAGAAGCGAGCGGGAATCGATACGGGCGTTCTACGACACACTGAAAAAACAAGGCGTGAGCTGCAGCGTCCGGCTGGAACACGGAACCGATATTGATGCCGCTTGCGGACAGTTAAGGAGCAAACAAATCAAGGCAGGGTAAATAACATGGGGTAAAGTAAATGGGGCCATCCCATAAGTAGTTTTTAACTACGCAGGGACGGCCCTGTTTTCTTAACTTCTCGTTTCCATACAGAAAAAAAGGTCGAGTAGGGGGCTATACGTACTCTCTTACTCGACCTTTTTGGTTCATCGCCGCCCACTTTAATAAATTATGGGCAAGGGAAAGCCACCCGACCTCCAGGCTCACTTTGGGCAAGCCGCGAAGCAGGAAACGCCGGAAGTTCCGGTTGTTTTTCATTTGTCCGAACACACTCTCCGGTTCGATCATACGTCGAACCGACAACGCGTAGCCTTCCTCACTTCGCAGCTTTTCCCGCGCCTGCTGCTTGTAGCGAAGGTACTTGAGACTCACCCGGATTTCCCGGTTCCCTTTGGCTTTCGTGCAGGCATCCTTCAAAGGACAACCTGTGCACCCCGACTCCGGTAATGGCGCAAACGAACCTCATAGCCGCTTTCCGTTGATTGCTTGCTCTCATAACGAAAGTCCAGCGAGAGGAATAGATTCGCTGGGTGTAGGCGTACACGATGACTTTCGCAAGCATTTTCGGATGGCAGCTATCCCGACCGCCCCCGGATAAGCAGCCGCAAAGATGTTGTCGTCCAACCGATTAACCGCATCATTGACAATGCGGACCAGATACCCCGCGGGAATATCTTCTTCTAAATCCATTGGCAGACAAAGTTGATCCATGTTATATTGAATGTACAAAAGAAGCCCTCCTTTGAATGGTTGCTCGCACTTCCATTTTACCAAGGTTTGGCTTCTTTTTGTTTTACAAAATTGAAAAAGGGGTATCCCCGTCACCTCAGTGACTTTTGGGACACCCCCATTTCTTTTTGTATCAGATTAGACGATGGTTTATTTTACTACTAAAACGGGAACCGGGGAATGCTGAACGACATTGTGGCTGACACTGCCCAGAAATAATTCCTTCAGCCCGCTGAGCCCTCTGCTTCCTATGACGATCAAATCGCAGCCGGATGTTTTGGCGTAATCGAGAATGGTCTCGGCGGGATAGCCCTTATGTAAAGCTTTGTTCCATTTGTTGGGGATCCCTGCTAAGACCTTTTCAGCTTGCTGCAAGGTTTTACTGCCCTGCTTCATGACCAGCTCAATGATATCCGGAGATGGAATATACTCATAGCCCGTATAAGGAGCGGAAGGAGAGACGACATGCAGCACTAGGATCTCGATCTGCTCATTAAGTTTAGCCAATTCAACGGCTTTAAGCAGTGCCTTCTCCGCTTGATCGGAACCGTCATAAGCGACAAGAATTTTGGAACATAACATAGCATCCACCGCCTTTTTGATTTATACATCGATCATAAATGAAATTCGGCTTTGATCATATGAGAAAAATCACAGATAAGCTATTTTTAGAAAGTCATTTGGTATAATTTCGTATAAATTCCAAAGGGGTTAACAAAAATAAGGGGGTGGCCGTTGTGAGGAGCATATGGATAACTTTCGGTTTGCTCGGTATTGAGTATCCAAAAGACAGGAAAACGGAAAGCCGCGGAGACCATCATTCTGAAAGACCAAACGCTATGGATACCCAACATGAATTTGAAGAATGCGAAGATATCGTAACCAGAACATTTCCTCTTTTAAACATCACTCTGATATACTTCGATCATCTTACTTTACCACATTTCTGGATAATCATCTGCAATTAATTATAAAAAATCCCAATGAAAGCGTTGACAAATAAAAACACTTGTAATAATATTTGATCATAAACCACTATATGGAATGTCTAATCTAATCTGTGGATTGATTGTTATTGCAGTATCGAAAACATTGTTATAGACCCTCATGGTTTGATAAAAAAGTGAACTATTAAGCAAGTGTATATGTCTTACGGAAGGGTCGGTCGGCGTTAACTACCGACCTATTTTCGTTTTACGTGCTCTTCCCTTAGAAGAATCGCTAAACACGGAAGAAGGACGTTTATCGTACAGATGGCTGAGGAGTTTGGTTCGTTACCTATCATTTTTTGGGCAACGAGGAAGGAGGACAGGATACGAAGAGATAGTACTAGAAATTTTTATTTTCCCATAGATTGATACAACGAAGGGAGACATTTCAATGGTGAAAAAACTGTTTCCTTCCGGGGACTTACTATCCTTAAGTACAGATGAGGTAAGGGACTTGTTTGGCGATCTAAAAAGTACCTTTATTGGGCTAGACGCACTGGGAATCTTACGCAAAGATCTGATCGCCGCTTTAGGCAGCGAGCGGGCGAAAGGTTTCTTACTGCGTTATGGTTGGCAGTGTGGCATTAATGATGTGAAATATTTGAGAGAAAAGTTCTTATGGACAACCGAAGACGACTTACTTCGGGCCGGATACAGAATAAACGAATTAAATGGCTATCTAAAATCCGGCTCCGTTGTAATGCGAGCCGACTGGGAGACAGGAAAATTTTACACCGAGGCCTATTGGAATTATTCATCTGAAGCGCAGAAGCATATAGAACATTTTGGTTATCATGATGAGACCGTTTGCGCTACAATGATCGGTTATGCAGGTGGTTACGGTACAGAATGTTTAGGCGCGAACATTCTTTTTAAAGAGTTCGAGTGCATTGGGAAGGGTGACCCTTATTGCCGGTGGGTTGGCAAAACGATTGATGATTGGGATGAAGAAATTGAGGATGTGCTGCCATTCTATGAAAGTGAAAATTTGGCTAATGAACTGGACAGAGCCTATCACAGGATTGAAAAACAAAAAGAAGCATTAAAGAAGGCTCTAAACATAAATGAAAAATTGTCAAAAGTCCTGATTCAAGGTGGAGGATTATCCAGCATAGTCAAAATTTTGGCCCAAAGTCTTGGTGCTGCCGCCGTCCTTGAGGATAAAAACTATAACCTGTTTGAATCATATGGAAACTACACACCTCATGAATTTGGTAGGTTTGTTGATCTTTCGCTCAAAAAAAACGAACAAAGAGTGAAGCGCTTGATAGAGGAAAAAGGAACGGTTCATGTCACGGTTCCTGGCGATTTTGGGTGGCAGCACGAGCGTCTCATATCTCCTGTGTTATTGAGGAATGAAGTGTGCGGATATATCTCGTTAATTAAACAACAGGGTGTGTTTGATGAGATGGAAACCATTTCACTGGAACGTGCTTCAACGATGTGTGCAATCCAATTTTTACAAGAACGTACGGCAATAGAGAGAGAGCAGCGAATAAAAGGCGAGTTTTTGAATGAACTCCTTAGTGATAAACCGGATATAGAGAATCTTTCTTATCGCATGAAATTACTTGGCTATAATCTCAATAAGCCCCATTATGTTTTTGTTTTTAATCTAGAGCATACGAATGAGATTAATATACATCAACGCGAACCTTATTTAATGGAATTAAGAAGAAGTATTGCGGATACGTTGGAGTCTCAATTGTTGTCTTATGGAAAGGGCTGTCTTGTTGCAAGCAGACTGGATAAAATTATTGCCTTAATCCCCCAGGAAGTTGTAGCACAAATGAAGTTTGAATTAAAAACCTTTGGAGAGTTTTTAGTCAATATTATATCTAACAATTATGCAGATAATAAGACCATTCTAGGCATTAGTTCCCTCTGCAAAGGCATTGATACGTTTCGCAAGGGATATGAGGAGGCAAACAAATCCATCATAATGGCCAAGCGGGGCAGAGTGACCTCAAATGTTATCTCTGTTGATGAGATGGGTTCTTTGGGGATTCTTCTTTGCACTAAGGATGAGAAAGAATTGGAAAGCTTTGCAACAGGATTATTGAAGGAACTCTTAGCGTATGATGAAGAAAACAACGCGGAGCTATTAAAAACATTATACTATTATATGGAAAATCAGGGGAATATACAGCAAACATCTGTTCAAATGACAATATCGATGGGCGCGATTAGATACCGTTTAAAACGAGTTCAGGAAATAAGCGAACTCGATATCACAAGTGCGAAAGGATTCATTGATTCCTATTTGGCGCTAAAAATACTCATGTTTCTCGGTAAATGGGGATTGTAACCGAGCGCATTTTGGATAAAAAAGGTATCATGCCACGAATGTGGTGTGATACCTTTTTTTGTGCGCGGCATTAGCGCTATCTCAAGGCATGTTGAACATGAATTAGGAATTGAACGACTTTAAATTCATACGTAAGCAATGAAAGCAGACCCGAAAAGGGCTTATTCAAGGAAAGTAACGGCAATCCTCCTGCTCAATTGATCGACCCCAAAAAAGGTTGTAATACGTACGGGTATTTGTGTAAAAGTACAAAACAATAGGCTGTAAAATATAAAAAATGGTTAACTAAGTAAGTCGAAAAAGGAGAATATTTTAACCAGTATTAGTATATAAAAGCGGTTCTGTTTATCTTAATATTATTTTTGTAAGCATTTTCAAATCGCTTTGCTGATCTCGAAACAAATAAAGGAGTGGTTTTTTGCAAGTAAAAGCCGATGAAGCAGTTGGACTTAAGGCATGCTATCACTTTCAAGGACGGATTAAAACAGATCTTTTGATTCATTTGGAGGAGATAAGATGAAAGCATTCCCGAAGGTCTTTGGACTAATAGGTAACTATGCCCCAATTATGGCTGAAATGGACGCGGAAGAGTTATGTGTGATCGAGGGCGAATTGCCTGAAGGTCTTAACGGTACGTTGTACCGAAACGGTTTCAATCTAATGTACCCTCCACTTGCTGAAGAACATAACTGGTTATTGGGGGAAGGCATGGTCCATGCGATTCGCGTTGAAAATGGAAAAGTATCTTATCGCAATCGGTATGTACAAACGGAGCAATACAAGGCGCAACGCAAGGCCGGCCGTCGTCTCTTGCTGACCACTGTGCATGAGCCTCCAGCTGAAGGCGGAGAAAATGTTCCGCGTAACTTTGGAAGTATCAATGCAATCTTTCATTCCGGAAGGCTCTTTGTCCCAGATGAATGGTCCCGTTAATGCTTATGGACGCTGATACACTTGAAACGATGGGACAGTACAATTTTGATGGTCAATACAAGGGCCCATTTACTGGATATCCTAAGATCGATCCTAAAACAGGGGAGATGCTAGCCTTCCGCCATTAAGCAGATGGTCCAGGTACTCCGATAGTATCTTTCAGTGTCATTAGTTCGGATGGAAGGTTAACCCGACATGAAAGATTTCAGGCGCCTTATGCTAGTGTCCTTCATGATTTTGTTACGACGGATGAACATATTATCTTTCCGGTCTTTCCGGCAACGATTAATTATGAGCGTGCTATGAAAGGGAAATCACTTGTGGTATGGGAGCCGAATTATGGGACTCGTATTGGCATCATGAGACGCGATGCCGGGGTAGAAACAATGCGCTGGTTTGAAGGCGATCCTTGCACTTGCGTGAATTTCGGACTTCGGCGGGAATCCAGAAAGATCGGCGCATGTGCTGCGCCAGCTTTTTACGAAACTAATTCATTTGAAAGAGGGTAATTTTCTATGGTAAATAAGACAGTGCCCGTGGTTGTTCACGCGTTGATCAACGGGGAGAAAGTGGCAGCCGATAAACAATATGCCCGTGAGAACCCCGCGAATTCCAGCGAGATAGTGGGCTATGGGCCTCTGAATACACGCGATGACGCCATTCGTGCGATCGATGCTGCAGAAAGAGCATTCTCTTCTTGGTCGGTGACACCTATTGACGAGCGCATAGAACGTATGCAGCGTGCGGCCGAAAAGGTGAAAGCTGAGGCCCCAGAATTAGCACAGTTGCTATCCCGTGAACACGGAAAGCCAGTTTACGATTCTCAAGGGGAGATTTTTTTTGCCACCTTGTGGATGGATTTTGCCACCAATATGGCGAAAGAAGTCCTGAAGGATAAAATACAGGAACATGACAACGGCAAGACCATCATCACGAAGGATCCTAAAGGAGTCGTCTCCGCTATTACCCCTTGGAATTATCCGATCGCGCTTTCCATCACCAAGATCGTTCCGGCTCTTCTCACCGGGAATACGATAGTGCTGAAACCAAGCCCTTTCGCTCCGCTTGCAGTTAGCCAATTAATGGAAATTATTGCTTCTGAATTCCCGGCAGGTACTCTTAATGTTGTGCATGGTGAATCGGATGTCGGTGTTGAACTTACAACGAACCCGAAGGTCGCCAAAATCGCCTTTACGGGCGGTACCAAAACTGCGAAGCACATCATGAGGGCCGCCGCCGAAACAATAAAGCATCTTACATTGGAGTTAGGCGGGAACGATGCCGCCATTATCCTCAGTGATTTTGACGTGAATGATGAGCAAGCGCTGCGCCGGATTGTAATTTCCAACTTTCTTACAACAGGACAAATTTGCATGAATTCAAAGCGCATCTATGTACACCGCCCCATCTACGACAAATTCGTAGAGAAGTACATTGAAGCCGCAAATAAATGGATTCGGGTAGGAGATCCATTTCATCCGGATGTGACGGTAGGCCCGCTGAACAACGCATTACAGGTGAAATTCGTAAAGGGATTAATTGAAGACGCGGAGAGTCGCGGGGCAACGGTGATCAAGCTGGGACGGGTGCTTCATCATGAACTTTTTGATAAGGGCTACTTTATGCAGCCTACGTTAATTTTGAATGCTGAGTACAATGGCTCCGTTGTTGTGGAAGAGCAGTTTGGACCGACGGTACCTATTTTGCCCTATGATAATGAAGAACAGGCTATAGCTCTGGCCAATGATAGTATCTATGGTCTGACTAGCTCTGTTTGGGGCGAGGAAGAGCACGCAATACGGGTGGCACGGAGCATTCAGGCAGGAACCACGATGATTAATACAGCATCACTCATGGGCCTGGATTTGAACTTGCCTTTTGGTGGTGTGAAGCAATCGGGTTTTGGACATGAATTCGGTCCTGAAGGGCTGCTTAATTATGTTGATACCCACGTTATAAATATTCCTAAGTCCCTCGATTTACCAAACATTCCGGAGTAAGAAAGGCGCCGGCGCTTTTGAGGGAAAGCGAATCAATAAAGGATAGAAATTGAAGTATAACGGATCACAATGGTACCCGCACCGGCGGGCGTCCGGGCAGATAAAATTCATCACCGGGGATATCGCCTCAATCGATGAAATTATCATATACTGAATATTTTTGGGAGGGGATTTTTGTGCAAATAAAAGCAGTGGTAACCCGCAATCAAGGCGAATTCAGCGTGGAACAAGTCACCCTGCAACATGAGCCGAAGGCAGAGGAGGTATTGGTTCGAATTACCGCTGTCGGAATGTGTCATACTGACTTAAGTGTCAAAGGCGGGATGATACCTTCTCCATTACCGATTGTATTAGGGCATGAGGGTGCGGGCGTTGTGCAACAGGTTGGGGCAGCAGTGCAAGGGATTGAACCGGGGGATCATGTGGTGTTGTCTTATAGCTCATGTGGTAAGTGTGATGCTTGTCTCCAAGGTAGACCCGCCGGATGTGTCCATATAAGCCTGTTGAATTTTGGCGGCATTATGCCGGACGGCACCAAGCGGATCGAACAAAATGGACAGGAAATTTCCACGTTTTTCGGGCAATCCTCCTTTTCGGAATATGCGGTTTCCCATTACCGAAACGTTATAAAAGTCCCGAAAGATATTCCGCTAGAAATCCTTGCTCCGCTAGGCTGCGGTATCTCAACCGGCAGCGGTGCAGTGCTTAACAAATTGCAACCGGAACCGGGTTCCAGTATTGCTGTATTCGGCTGTGGAGCTGTCGGATTGAGCGCCATCATGGCGGCCAAGGTCAAAGGCTGCACAACCATTATTGCAATCGACATTAATCACGGCCGTTTGGAATTAGCGAAAGAACTCGGAGCCACCCACACCATCAATGGCAAGGACGTGGACAATGTTGTACAAAAAATTACAGAGATCTCTACCGGAGGCGTAAAGTATGCGGTTGAAACGAGCGGTGTTCCGCAAGTTTTAAGACAGGCGGTCGAAAGCACCAAATCTCTTGGAACAACTGCGGTTGTTGGTGCACCGCCATTGGGAACAAAAGTGGAGTTTGATCATTTAGGTCTCGTTTCGGAAAAAACGATTACAGGGGTTCTCATGGGGAGCTCGGTACAGCAAATCTTTATTCCTCAATTGATTGAGTTGTATAAACAGGGCCTGTTCCCGTATGACAAACTCATTAAGATCTATGATCTTGAGGAAATCAATCAAGCTGCGGAAGACTCCGAGAGTGGCCATACGATCAAGCCGGTCTTGCGTGTGTCTGGTTAACAGGGCTTATAAACGATTGAAGGAACCCTTCCGTAATCTATCAAAGCTATCCATTTTTATCGATTGACTTGATAACGCTTTCTGAAAAAGGGAGGAACATCCTGAGACTTGAAATCCTTACTCACGAATTCGGCGTTATCTCGAAAAGTCCTGTTGCGGAATAGGTTTGTCCACGGACTCATCGATGGGAAAAAGGAGAGGAGGAATATCTCATGTTAGATTATTTAAGGTACTATTTTAACATCATAGTGGTGCTTGCTGGGGTTGCAGGGTATATGCTAGGTGGTCAATGGGTGTGGATCGGTTTCTTGGGAGTGCTCGTTTTCTTGTTAGTAGCTGATTATATAACCGAAGAAGATGAAGCGGAAAGAAAGATCAAGAATCCTTGGATAGCAGATTTTGCGTTATACCTGCACTTCCCGTTAATGATTCTGCTTTTTGGATCTTTTGCTTGGCGCATTCAACAAGGATTTAGCGAACCTACTGCGTTTATGACGGTGCTTGCTTACGCCGGATGCATATTTTCAGCTGCATTTTTGGGTAATGCCCCCAACTTGCCCATCGCTCACGAATTGTTTCACAGAAGACACTGGTTTCCAAGATATTTGGGCACTACATTAAACGTATACTTTGGAGACCCTGTAAAAGATATCCAGCATGTATATAATCATCACATTCATGTAGGAACATTGAAAGACCCCGATACTCCCCGTCGAGGGGAATCCGTCTACAAGTTTATATTTCGGGCAACATGGCATTCTTACAAGGAATCATACAAGATTGAAAAAGAGCGTCAAAGAAAAAAAGGTCGCTCGGTTTGGTCATGGCGCAGCCGTATCACCCAAATGTTTGTGCTATTCGCTCTGTTGATAGGCAGCTTCTATTATGTTTCTGGGTGGCTGGGTGCACTGCTTGTAACGATTCATTTGGTTGTAGCAAAGCTGCTTGCCGAAGTTTTCAACTATACACAACATTACGGACTTATCAGGGCGGAGGGCACACCGTTTCACCCCCGTCACACGTGGGAACAGCGCACATTTTTTTCCCGGGTATTCGGTGTGGAAATCACGACACATGCACACCATCATATTGATAGCTACGCCCCCTTTTATGAATTGAAACCAAGTACCATTGACAATAAGATGCCATCACTTGTTATTTGTTTCTTAATAGCGCTTGTTCCGCCGCTTTGGTTCCGGTTTGTCCAGCAAAAACTGAAAAAAATGGATTTGCTCTATGCCACACCGGAAGAAAAAATACTGGCAAGAGAAGCGAACAAAAGAGCTGGCTGGCCTGACTGGTTCGACGAAACAAGAGTCAGTTAGTATTCCAGGCGCTATGCTCTACTCAAAAACCGTATAGACAGATTCAATCCGGATCTGTCTTTTTTACTCATTATGAGGAAAGGACAATTACGATGGCGAATTTACTTGCTAGGATATTCAATCGAACAACGGAACCACGGTTTGTCGATGTACTGCCCACCGGTGACAAATTTTCGGTAGAACCAAACCAGACATTGCTGCAGGGGGCGTTGTCGGCAGGGATACCTTTACCGCATGACTGCAGGGTGGGGACTTGTGCTACTTGCAAATGCCGCTTAGTGGAAGGGAAAGTAAAATCGATCATGGATTTTTCCTACACGTTAAACACGGAAGAGATTGAACAGGGATATATCCTTGCCTGTCAAACCATTGTCAAAAGTAATCTGACGATTCTGATTGACCCTTCGTCAGAAGGTCCGCATCATACAGTAAAATCTGTTAACGGTGTTATTCGCAAGAGCGAAACGTTGACACATGACATTCTAAAAATCAGGATAGAACTGGACGAAAGCATTTCTTACGAAGCCGGCCAATATGCGGATCTGTCGGTCCCTGGCATTAAGGAACCCCGTTCCTACTCGTTTGCGGATGCGCCGAAAAAACAGGGACAGACAGAGATAAGTTTCTTTATTCGCCGAGTGCCGAATGGAGAAATGACCGGCTGGTTGAATGCAGCGGACCGGACAGGCGAAAAAGTGACTGTCACGGGCCCTTACGGGTCTTTCTATCTGCGGCCTTCCGTTCAACCAATAGTTTGCATGGCGGGGGGCAGCGGCTTAGCCCCAATAAAAGCAATATTGGAACAAGCCGCCAAACAAGGAGGGGACATTCCGGTATTACTTTTGTTTGGTGCACGCACGCAAGGGGACCTGTATTGTCTGGATATCATTGCTGAGATTGCTTCATCCTGGAACGCGCCTTTTCATTTCATTCCGGTATTGTCGGAAGAACCAATGGAAAGCGATTGGATAGGAGCCCGCGGTCTGGTCACCGAACACATCAAAGATCATCCGGGGATTCAGGTACCGTTCAGCAAAGCCTATCTGTGTGGGCCTCCAGGAATGATCGATGCAGCTATAAATAAGTTGAATGAATGTGGTGTCACCGCAGACCAAATCTTTTTTGACAAGTTTTTGGACCGCAGTCATGTGCAGAAGACAATAAAGGCGGATCGATTGCACAAATGACAAGGTCAGACGGCTCTCAGGATTAGCCGAAGGTCAGGCGGAGGAGCTCCAGTTGTCATGATAAGCCGATTCCCAGGCAAGATATAGCAAGAGAACCGGCTCTTACCCATGCTTACAATTGTTTCATAAGCTCCTTCAGCTCAGCCATGCTGCGGGGAGGAAAACTTTCCGCACGCACGTGTTCGGGTAAACTGGACCAAACCTGCAGCAGCAAAGGCGGTTCCAGACCGAGCGACAGGATCAAGTCTTCCTGTTCAAACACCTCGAAAGGCGTGCCTTCCAGCAAACACTTCCCTTTGTCCATCACCAGGACCCAGTCCGCCCATGCATAGGCCAAATTCATATCGTGCGTGGCCATCACGACAGTGGTGCCTTGGGCATGAATGCGGTCCAATTCCTCCACCAGCCGCTGCTCGGATGAGCGGTCCAGGTAAGCGGTCGGTTCGTCCAGCAGCAGCAGCTCGGGCTCGAGGACCATCACGCCGGCCAGGGCGACACGCTTTTTTTGACCGAGGCTTAAGTGATGAATAGGTGTATTAGCCAAATGCTCCAGACCCATGGTACCAAGAATATGTTGGATGCGCCGGATCATCTCATGCTCAGGTACCCCGGCATTGCGAAGACCGTAGGAAATATCTTCATACGGCGTACTCAAAATCAACTGCTGTTCCGGGTCCTGGAACACCAGTCCGACTTGCTGCCGCAGCTTTTTGAGATCATCCGCACGATAGGACATGGGAGCGCCTTTCCAGTGCATCCTTCCGGAAGCCGGGCGGTGAATGCCGACCGCATGCAGGAACAAGGTCGATTTGCCCGACCCGTTATGGCCGCAAATGGCGGTTTTCTTGCCTTCGGGCAGGCTCATGGTCAAGCCCTGAAGCGCTTCGGCTTGAGTTCCCGGGTAGCTGTAGCGTACATCGTAAGCCTCCATAATGGATTTCACAGCATTTCCCCCCAGCGAAGCCACAGCTCGATTAGCAGTAATAAAATCACTCCGATACGGCTTTCCCATATATAACGAAAGGGCAGGGGAGTGGCTTGAACCGGCGCCATTTGAATGCTGTCGGCAAAGCCTCTGGTTACCAAGCCCTGCGAAAGCCCTTGGTACCGATGCATCGACTTGCCGAACAACCGGACGATCAGGATTGCCGTATCGTTCAGCCTGCGGTAGAAGCCGGTCTGGCCGCCGCGGGCTCTCTGAGCCGTATACATCTGTTGTGCCGTATCCGAAAGTACGAAGAGAAAGCGGTACATGATCATCATCAATTCCAGCACCAGAGAAGGCACACGCCATTTTTTCATCACCTGAAACAGCTCGGACATAGGCGTCGTCAGCATGACAAAGGCCAGGCAGGATAAGCATGCGATGATCCGGGCCAGCAAGCTGCCCGCTTCGTAAATGCCCGCTTCTGTAACATAAGACGTCCACCGCGCAAACGTAAAGAGGATCATTCCATCGGGCGAAACCGGGCCGGCGGATGTAAACTCGATGACAATAGCCGGCAGACTGGCCGCATAAAACAGGCAGGAGGCTCCGATCAGCAGGCTGTACGCTTTGACGGGAATCCGGGCGTACAAGGTTATCCAGACGAACAGCCAGCCGACGATCATCATCTGGGTCACAGGATGGGACAAATAAGACAGCACCATCAGAACGGCTGCGAATCCGCTTTTCCACATCGGGGAAACGGAGCGCAGCCTGTTGGTGTAAGAAAATGTATCGATCAGCTTGATCATGTGGTTTTGGATTTGGAGGCTCTACCCTTGAACCATCCGAAGGCAAAGCCGATAAAACCGGCGCCAATGGCGGCCTGCAGCGCAAACAGCATGCTTTCGGTCTCTGCCGGAGGCTCCATCAGCGGAGCAAACCAGGGTTCATAAGCAGGATGAATCTCGGTGATCATTTCTTCAGCGGCACCGTCTGCTCCGCCGAATTCGCCGTTGACGAACAGGAGCGGAAGAACAGCCAACAAGACGACGGCAATCAGGATGAGAAGGTTCGTTTTCTGATGGGACATGAGAGTTATGCTCCTTTCATTTTACGCTGTAAAATCGATAATTCTTCCGAACTGTTGGCTTTCAGCCAGTTCCAGATCAGTACCGTAAGAAGTCCTTCGCTGATGGCCAAAGGGATTTGAGTGATCGCAAAAATGCCCCCGAATTTTACGAATGAAGCCAAAATGCCGCCGCTCTCTGCCGGGAACGCCAATGCCAGTTGAATGGAAGTGACGACATACGTAGACAGGTTGGCCAGCGCCGCCGCCGTAAAGATCGACAGCGTTTGTTTTCCCGTCGATTTGATCATCCACCGGTAAGCGGCATAACCGATCATGGGGCCGGCAACAGCCATAGAGAAGGCGTTGGCTCCAAGAGTGGTCAACCCGCCATGGGCAAGCAGCAGAGCTTGAAACAGCAGGACGATGGAGCCCAGCACGCTCATGGGCAGCGGTCCGAACATGACAGCGCCGAGACCTGTTCCCGTCGGATGCGAGCTGCTTCCCGTCACGGAAGGAATTTTCAGCGCCGACAGAACAAGGATGAAAGCACCGGCTACTCCCAGCATAATTTTTAGCTCCGGTGTTTCTCTCGTAATTCTCATCAAGGACCGCAGCCCGAGAATGAAGAACGGAATAAACACGGCCCACCAGAAGATCGCCCATCCGTAGGGAAGAAAGCCTTCCATAATATGCATGGCATAGGCGGACTTAGGATCGCTGACAGTCAGGTACAGGGTAAATCCGGAGACCAACAACAGTGTGCTTATTGCTTTTTTAGAAATCATTGTACATTTCCTCCCTGGCAAATCGTTGTAAAACTCAAAAAAACCAATCCTGCAGGATTGGTTAGGGGTACGCATCAATAGACGACAAGATCAGCCTGGCGTGATCGTCGCTTTTATCGTTCGTACACCACTCCTTTCCTCGAAGGCCTTGGGGTGCATAAATCAGGTAGGTCTCCTGGCTCTCGGATCGTCGTGTTCTCCCGTCTTCCCCGATGGATGATCGAGTGACATGCTGGGAGAAACTCCCCGAATACAGTGGCGGGACCGCTCGGGATTTGCACCCGATTCCCTGTTACCCTTTGCTGTCGCAAAGGCACCTGATTCAGTATGTATGCAATTCGTTTGCGTCAATCCATGCTACTTGTCCGTTGGCGGTCGTCGCATTGCATTATGTAACATGAATTTATTGAACTATAACACGAATGAGGTGACTTTGTCTATCAAAATCCTCATCCGAATGCAAGATTCGGCCTGTGATTCATTCGGCGTCATCCAGAGCCGCTTTTTTCATAAGATCAACCCCAGTGATATGTATTGGTTATAGTTACCCTCTAAACGAAACGCTAAGGCTGAAAATTGCAAAAGAGCGGCGGCTTAAAGTTAAGAAATCGTTTAGCTTTTGTTTACCTTTTATTTATATTGCTTCTGTATACTTCATTATGGGTACTAGAAGAAAATAGTACTATCCAGCAAATGAAAACCCCTTAAAATAATGAAGTAAGTAAGATATGTTAGGGATGATCTGTTTATGGAAATAAAGGATCGCATATCATTTTTAAAGAAACACGAAAATGACTGCTACCGCATTTGTTATTATTTATTGCAAAGTGAAAAGATGGCCTGCGAGGCTGCCAAAAAAGCATTGTACAGCTTGAGCAGATGCGACTCATTCTTTGCCGAGAATACTCAAGCCGTACGTGAACTGGTGCGTAAAGAAGCGATGAAATCGGCCCTGCAGTTGAAGAAAGAGCAGTCCGATCTGCTGCGGTTATGATGAACAGTCATTTGCATCATTGGGGCTGTCCCATAAGTAGTTTTTAACTACGCAGGGACGGCCCTGTTTTCTTAACTTTTCGTTACCAAACTGAAAAGATCGAGTAGAGGGCTATACTTGCTCTCTTACTCGACCTTTTTGGTTCATTGTCGCCCAGAAGAGAAGAAGATCCGCAGGTGGGCGGCCGCCGTGTTTTTCAACGGCAGGCTGCCCTTTATACTGCACGGCTACTGTTCCAGGCAGGGCTTGTCCAATGGAAAATATTCCAGAAATTTTTTCGATGTGGTCGAAAGGTACCGTCCCTTCAACCAGATGATGGCGGAAGGCCTTGACATAATGGAAGGTTCTATGATCTCTTTGAATTGAAGCCCTGCATTCGGAATGAGGTTCATAGCGGATTGGGGGACGATGGTAATGCCTACATCATGATTGGCCCAGGTTAGCAGCGTCATGATGTCGTTGCTTTCACAGATGATTTTGGGTTCGAATCCGGCTTCCCGGCAGGCGTCTTCCACCAGATCCATGATGTACATCCGATGATGATACATCGAGGTGCCCTGCTGTCTTCGGAGCAGCATCAGCGGCTTGTTTTCCAGATCGGACAGCTTTACGTACGGTTGGTTATCCCCAATGTTCCAATGGCGGCTCATGGCTGCAACGAGAGGCTCCGCAGGCAGGTTGATCATATTGAACATTCCGTTATCGACGGGCAGTCTGACGATGCCGAGCTCAATAATCCGATTCTCGAGCAATTCCATCACCCGATTGGGATCCCCCTCCCATACCTGGAAGCGCACCTCCGGATACCGCTTTTGAAAATCATGAATTCGTTCCGGTAAAAGCTTGGCGCCCAGAGAAGCAATCGTGCCGATGGCTAACGTTCCCCGCACTCCCTCGCTCAATTCCCTGATTTCTTCCATGGTACCGTTTACAAGTTCGAGTATTATTTTTGCCCGGTCGTACAGTAATTTTCCAGCCTCGGTGGTCGTGAGCCTGCGCGTATTTCTCTCCAACAGCGTGACACCCATTTCGGTTTCCAGCAGTTTCAGCTGCTGGCTCAGCGGCGGTTGCGCGATGTGTAAGCGTCTTGCGGCTTGCGAGATCTTGCCTTCCTCGACAATGGCAAGGAAGTATCGGAGTTGTCGAATATCCATAGCGGCACGCCCTTTTGCTTTAAGTCGTTGTTGATACGCGGTTTCCTGCATGTTTATATCTATTGCATATAAATCCTTAACGAAATGGATATTTTTCTTATAATTTTTTATTTGTTATCTTTAATTTATAAGTTTAAGGGAAGGAGGGCAAGCAAAAATTTCGGATGTACTCATTATTTTGAAAGCGGTTACTAAATGTTCGCCTTTCAGGGGAGGGGGTTGGTGGAATAAGCAAGCACAATGTAAACCAAGAAAAATGTAAGCCCTTTAATTTTTCGATGAGGTGAGAAAATGAGAACAAACCAATGGATTCTGGTTATATTGTTAAGCCTTGGTATGATTTTGTCAGGTTGCAGTTCGACTGCAGATTCTTCCCAGAACGGCAGCAAAACCGAACCTTCCGAAAGCCCCTCCGCCAATGCTCAACCTTCGAATGCTCCGAAGCCTCTTGATAAACCGGTAAGCATCAAAATCGGATATCCGACGCAAGGCGCGTCCATGCTTCCCTTGTGGATCGCCAAGGACACTGGAATTTTTGAAAAATATGGGGTAAAAGCGGACCTGATTTATATCGCAGGAACTCCAAAGGTTCAGGAAACCTTGAACAGCGGAGCGATTCAAGTAGGATTAACCGGGGTCGATCCGGTAGGAAAAGCCAAGGCAGCCGGAGTGGATTCCGTGATCCTGTCTGCCGTTTCCGATCGGACCGTACTTTATATCTATGGCCAAAAGTCAGCCGAAAAAGCCAATATTGCCAAAGACCTGAAAGGCAAAACCATGATTACGGCGGCAGAGGGTTCGCTATATGACCACTTGGCGAAATTTTTTATCAAGGAAAACGGATTGACACCAAAAACGGACGTCAAGCTGCTGAATATGGGCGGCGAGGGTGACCGTACAGCGGCTTTCTTGAAAGGCGAAGGAGCGTTTTATGTAGCGGCGCCTCCGACGTCATTCAAAATGGATGAGATGGGCTATCCCCAATTGTACGACTTTAAAGATAAAGAAGTGCTCAATTCAGGTGTGGTGATGTTAAAGGACTATTATGACAAAAATCCTGAGCTGGCAAATGCGGTTGTAGCTTCGTTGATTGAAGCCAATGCTTACATTGTTAACCATAAAGAGGCCGCCATTAAATCGATTAGCAAATGGACCGGAATTGACGATCCGGCTTTAGCGCAGAAAACCTATGATGTCAATGTGGGCACGCTTCCCAAAAAGCCTTATGTATCGGATAAGTCCGTACAGTTCTTTTTAGACAACTCGGATAGCGAGGCTGTCAGAACGATGAAGCCGTCGGATATCGTCGATAACAGCCTGGTCAAAGCATTGGATGAGTCCGGCTGGATCGACAGCCTGTATAAGAAATAGCTGTTTTCCCGGAAAACAGGCAAGGAGGAGTGCACATGACCGTATTAGCCAAGCTGCATACGGATAATGTATCCATTACCTATCCGCTTAAGAATGGAGAAGAAATTACGGCCGTATCCGGCTTCAACATGACCGTGAATGAAGGCGAGTTTGTATGCATTGTCGGGCCCAGCGGCTGCGGGAAATCAACAATGCTTGGCGCCATTGCCGGCATACAGCATGTCAGTAACGGAAAGATCTATTTGAACGGTCAGCCCATCAAGGGAACCGGACGGGATCGCGGCGTCGTTTTTCAGCAGGCATCGCTGTTTCCATGGCGTACCTCTTTGGAAAATGTGGTTTACGGCCTCGAGTTAGCCGGTGTACCCAAAAACGAACGCATGGCCAAGGGAAGGGAACTGTTGAAGCTGGTAGGCCTGGAAGCGTTTGAACATCATTATCCGAACCAGCTGTCGGGAGGCATGCAGCAGAGGGTCAACGTAGCCAGAGCGCTTGCCATAGAACCCAGCCTGATGCTGTTAGATGAGCCTTTGGGCGCCTTGGACGCGCAAACCCGCGAATTTATGCAGCTGGAGCTGCTTCGGATTTGGAAAGAGACGAAACAAACGATCATCTTTGTGACGCATGATATTGGCGAAGCCGTGTATTTGTCGGATCGCGTCGTTGTGATGACCGCAAGACCGGGAACCGTTTGTGAGACGGTAGATATTCATCTTCCTCGCCCTCGTCCTTTAGAGATCAAAAGAAGTCCTGAATTTTTGGAATACGAAAAGCACATTTGGGGACTTATCGTATCGGAAAAGGAAAGGGAAAAGCAGCGGATGAAGATCATCACTTTGTAACCAAAGGAGGAAAACCGATTGAACAGCATAAAGATAAGGGAAAGCGCTTCCGAATCCTATGGCTCTATGAAACCGCCGGACAGGAATACACGATCCGAGGCTCAAGACAACCGCAAGGTCGGACCCGGGAAGCGCAAACGTTCAGACGGATTCCTGCTGAATCATATCGGGGCCATGACGGTCGTCGTTGTTCTTGCTGTTTGGGAAATGCTGTACCGTAGCGGTATGATCAACCCGATTTTCCTAAGCTCGCCGATTCGAATCATAAAAGTCGGCTATCAATTGACGCAAAGCGGAGTTTTGCTCGATAATCTGCTTTTTACGCTGGGCAACTTCTTTGTCGGATTTGGGCTGGCGGCTGTTCTAGGCATATTCGTCGGACTGCTTATGGGATGGTACCGGCCTCTGGGTAAAGCGCTCGATCCCTTTTTGACGGCGATGCTGGGTACACCGCGTATTGTGCTGCTGCCCTTGATCACGCTTTGGGTGGGAGTAGGCTTTTCCAGCAAGGTTCTCGTTGTGTTTATCGCAGGGGTATTTCCGATCATTCTGAATACCATGACCGGCGTGCGGAATCTGGATCCGAACCTGACCCGGGTGGCCGGCTGCTTCGGCGCTTCCGCCATTCAGACCTTTATTACGGTTGCTCTTCCCGGCTCGCTGCCGCAAATTGTTTCCGGTCTCAGAGTCGGTATCGGTCAATCGCTTGTTGGAGTCATCGCCGCCGAAATGTTTGTCTCGACAGGCGGGATCGGTTATTTTGTAGCGCAGTCCTCGGCCAACTTTAATATCGATCGCGTATTTGTGGGGATTATCGTGATTGTTATGATGGGTATGGCCATCACCAGCTCGGTCAAGCTGCTGGAGACGCGTTTATTGAAGCATCGAATGGATTAATTCAACCAAAAACGAATAGAGGAGCGAATGTCATGCTGCAAGGAAAACCGAATTTTACAACTCCACCCCTTATTGAAAAATATCCTCCGCGCTGCCCGCCGTTTGTAGAGGTAAAAAGCGTGGATGATTTACTTCCTTATCTGGATGAGGTGGCTAAACGTCCATACAGTCAGGGACTTCATGCCGCATGGGATTTGCAGCCGGGCGAACGCGTGCTGCTGCGTGCGGATAACTGGCATGATCCTATGGTTATTGAAGCTTGCAAACGGATACTCGAAAAATATAACACCAAGTATGAAGTTGTAATGGCGGACAAAGGTCCGATTCCAACATGGAAGGGACATAACGAAGTGGAGTACTATTTGGCCCGGACGAAGGAGCTGGCCGAATGGATGGACGAATGGGAGCAGATCGAGAAGGAAGGCAAGTATGACAAGCTCCTCTGGGGTTATGGCGGTCCCGTCTTGTGCGACGCGAACATCAAAATCCAGCGGATGCCATTCATTACGCCTGAGCTCACCGCGACTCCGGCGCATACGATTGCCTATGAAATTATCGATGCCATCGACAAATGGACATGGGACAGGATCCGAAACGCCAGGAGAATCCGTATTACGGATCCGGAAGGCACCGATTTGAGCTATACCAATCATGACGCCTATTATGACAGCAAACGCGAGTTTTTCAATCCCGATCTGGTCGACAGGTTCTGGTCGCAAAACAAGAATTTCGGGAAAACGTATCTCCCGGGGCATGTTCTGGGCAGACCATGGATGTATCTTCCGAAGGAAGATGCAAGCGGTGTCATTGCGGGCACGAGCAACCATATCGGTCCGGTTCCTTGGGTCCAATTGAAAGTGGAGGACGGCAGGATTACCGACATCCATGAAGGCGGGGAATTCGGAGACAAGCTTCGCAAGCTGCAGGATGAAACCGGTCATCTTCAGTACCCCGGTTTTCCGGACAAAGGACTTCTTCGTTGGTGGGAAGCGTCCATAGGTACGAACCCTCATATTCACCGTCCGAGAAGAGGGTTTCTCCAGGGCTGGCTGAACTGTCTCTATGAACGCATGCGCAGCGGCGTTATTCATATGGGCTTTGGAACGATTATTTCAAGCTCGACGGAACGTGAAGCGGCCAAAATGGGGCTGCCTGTCGGACACTGGCATCTGCATCTCTACTTTGCGACAATGACGTGCGAAATGGTCGGAGGAGGAACCGAAACCATCATTCAGGACGGACGCCTGATGGCGCTGGATGATCCGGACATTCGCAACATTGCCGCTAAATACGGTGATCCGGACCTGCTGCTGACCGAATCCTGGATTCCGGCCGTACCGGGAATTAACGTGGCCGGCGATTACTGGAAGCATTACGCCAACGATCCGGAGGATTGGGTGCTTGCGGAGCTGAAAATCTGCGAGAACTATCATCATTTGTTCATGAGCATGGTTGGTGCAGATCCCAAGTATTGCAACAATCCGCTCTGGAAGCTGCCGCATTCCCATGATGCTTGCTCCTGCGGACATCATCACGGCTGAACGGAATAAATCGGACAGCTTGGGTTCAGGAGCTGTCCGATTCACGATTGACCACAATCCCATCAGGACAGGAAAGAGGGATGCCGTTATGAATATCATCATTCAAGTACTTGTATTTTCCATTCTCATTGCTCTGACAGCAGTAACCTACCTGACCGTGTTAAGTATCCGGCAAAAGCTGTCCTGCACGACCGGCATGATGGCTGCCATGCTCATTGGCTCGATGACAGGACTCATTACAGGTACCGTACTTGGAGCCGATCAGAGCTTTTCCATCAACTGTATGCTCGCCATGATCGTTGGGGTGGGCGGCGGGGTGATGCTGGGAATGCCATTCCATGCGATGGCCGTCCTGGACGGGCTCATGGCCGGAGTCATGAGCGGGATGATGGGGGCGATGCTTGGCTCTATGCTGTCTCCCGACTTCTTGCTTCCCATGAGCTTTTTCTTAACGCTGCTTTTTGTCATCGCTGTGCTCCTTCTCCATCGGATCATGAAGCAGGAAGCGGGAATTTTACAAGGAACTGAACCCAATAGGGAAAAGATGAAAACCGGATCCATTCTTACCGTTTGTGTTACCATCGTTTTGTTTTCTCTAGTGATCATGGGTTCGTCTTATAAGGATCAGCCCAAAGCCCCGGAGGAACCGCATGTGCACACCGGGCATCACAAGATGTCCGAATAAGTCATGCCAAGGACAGCTCACAAGCAGGCTTAGCCCTCTGTGAGCCAGTGCCGAAGCTGCTCACTGACGGTTAATCGGCCGCTTGCCGTCCGGACAGGTCCGAAGAACGGTATAAGCTCCCGGGCGGTTAAAGGTTCCGGGCGATCGATCCAACCGGCCAGATGGGCCAAGGCTCCCAGCAGGCGTTCGGGCGGAACCTGCGCACTTCGCAGTGCAGCAAGCGTAAGCGCACTGTCGCGCTTGGACAGACGCCGGCCGCTTGCATCGACCAGCAGGGGAACATGGGCAAAATCCGGTGCCCGGAGTCCCAGCGCTTCGTAGAGTGCCAGCTGTCTTGGCGTCGAGTCAAGCAGATCGGCCCCGCGCAGCACGTCGGTGATGCCCATGGCGGCATCGTCGACCGTCACGGCGAGCTGGTAGCTGAACATGCCGTCGGCGCGCTTGACGACAAAGTCGCTGAGCGCTTCGCCCGCGCAGGTTTGCGGCCCGGCTACCGCATCGTAGAACCGCAGCTCGTGCGGCGGCATGATGAACCGCAGGGCAGGCGTTTTCTTCGCGGCTCTTGCCTGCCGCTCCGCGGGCGAAAGCGAACGGCATAAACCGGGATAGGCGGCGCCTTCGGATGCCAGCCCATGAGGCGCGCTGCCGATCGCCGCCAGCTCGCTGCGGCTGCAATAGCACGGGTACAGCCGTCCGGCTTGCTGCAGCTGCTCAAACGCCTCCTCGTAAAGGGATTCACGCCGGCTTTGCTCATAAGGCGCGCAGGGACCGCCGCCGCGCGGGCCTTCATCCCAATCGATGCCCAGCCAAAGCAGGTCGTCCTGAAGCTGCTCGGCGTAGGCGGGACGGGAGCGGGCTTTATCGATGTCTTCGATGCGCAACACAAATTCTCCTCCGGCTTGGCGCATTTGCAGCCATGCGGCGAGGGCGGTGAAGGCATTGCCGATATGAAGCAGTCCGGATGGAGTTGGTGCGAAACGTCCGCGGCGGGTCATACTCTCACGCTCCTTGAAGAATACAAAAAAGAGCAGACATGTCGTTCTGCTCGGTGTTCTTTAGGCTATGTAAGATAATATGGGATGTAAATTCATGGCGGAGCCGACGGGATTCGAACCCGCGATCTCCTGCGTGACAGGCAGGCATGTTAGGCCTCTACACCACGGCTCCACACATTAGCAATGTTGTGTCTCGGACACAAACAATATAATAACATGAATCGATGCGGTCTGACAAGCTCTTTGTTGATCGAATCGATTTTACCGTGTTCAACCGTATGAAAAAGGCTGCGGATTCATGTGGAACTTTTTTCCTCCTTCCTTCGTTAAAACTTATATGGCAGGAATAGGTAAACGTATATTTATAAATGAGGGAGGGAGCAAGCAAGATGGAGATGAACCGCAAACGCTTATGGAAGCTGAGGCTCATTGAATTGTGCTGTATCCTCATCATGCTTGTCATTTTATTTGCTTTTGCCGCTGTGCTCTTGTGGCATTACCATTCTAAACCATCCTTGACTGTTGCATAAATACTATTTGTAATGTATTATTTTACGAGCAACAATTTTATATTGTGGGAATAGGTGCTCCGGTCCGTTTCAAACGGTTCCGGAGCTTAAAAGGGAAGTTCGGTGAAATGCCGACGCGGTCCCGCCACTGTAACAGAGGAGTCAACGCGGATATGCCACTGATCTTCGGATTGGGAAGGCGCGTTTTGACCATGATTCTGGAGCCAGGAGACCTGCCTGTTCTGACAGCACTGTTTTTACCTACGGGAGATAGGGAGGTGTTAAAAATGGTAGCCACCGTTTTTACAAACGAGGGGCATCTTTACCCTTTTTAACCCAAGGGAAAGATGCCTTTTTTGCATGGAATTTAAAAGCAATATGAAAATGGAGGGTGACCGAATGGATTCGTTGAAAAGCAGTAACTTGGGGTATCCAAGAATTGGAGTGAACAGAGAATGGAAAAAGTTGCTGGAAGCCTTGTGGGCAAACAAGATTCAGGAGTCTGAATTTGAAAAGAAGATAGAAGAACTGCGGTTGAATCATCTCAAACTCCAGCAGGAAAAAGGAATCGACCTTATTCCGGTCAATGATTTTTCTTTGTACGACCATATGCTGGATACGGCGGCAATGTTCGGAATTGTACCCAAACGGTTTAACTACCCTGGCGGCGTTGTTTCCCTTTCCACCTATTATGCTATGGCCAGAGGCAGCAAAGGGGCTCCTGCTTGCGAAATGACCAAGTGGTTCAATACGAATTATCACTACATTGTACCGGAATTGAATGATATTACTCCGGTGCTTACCATCAACAAGCCGCTTCAAGCCTATCGGGAAGCAAAGCAAAAGCTGGGCATTGACGGGAAGCCGGTACTGATCGGGCTGTATACGTTTTTAAAACTATCCAAAGGGTATAAGTCCGGGCAATGGGACGAGCTGATTGCATTGTTCCTCCCATTGTATGCTCAAATCCTGAGGGAACTGGAGCAAGAAGGCGTAAGGTGGGTGCAAATCGATGAACCTGTTTTAGTCAGCTCATTGTCTGTTGAAGATATGGATCGGATAACTCATATTTATAAGCAACTGCATGAAGCGGCGCCGGGGCTGAATATTATGCTTCAAACCTATTTTGATGCCGTAGAGCACTATGAAGCGACGGTTTCGCTGCCGGTGCAAGGAATCGGACTGGATCTGGTGCACGGTTACGACCGGAACATGCAGCATATGGCCAAGCATGGATTTCCAAAGGATAAGGTGCTCGGAGCAGGTCTGATCGACGGGCGCAACATTTGGGCTGCCGATTTGCAGTCCAAGCTGACATTGCTGAATACGTTGTCCCAGTACGTTCCTTATGAAAGAATGATCATTCAGCCTTCCTGCAGCCTGCTTCATGTTCCTGTCACTACCGGGCAGGAAACCAAGCTTGGTTCTGAAATTCGGCAAGTCTTGGCTTTCGCCAATGAAAAGCTTGATGAGATTGTTTTGCTGACCAAGGCCGTGGCAGATAAAGATTCCGAACCGATCGCACGCGAACTTGAAAAAAATCAACAAGCGCTTCGCGAAATCAATGCATCCTCCTCCAGAAAAAAGGAACACATTCAGGAAATGGTAGAGCGGATCGATCAACAGCCATCGGCAAGAGCGGGTACTTTTGCAGAACGGCGAATTCTTCAGCAAAACAAATGGAATCTTCCGATCCTGCCAACCACAACGATTGGAAGCTTCCCGCAAACCTCTGAGGTTAGACAAGCCCGCAAAAAATGGAGAACCGGCGAGTGGACCGAAGAGCAGTACAAGACATTTATTCAAGAGCAGATTCGGCTGTGGATTAACCTTCAGGAAGAAATCGGACTGGATGTGCTTGTCCATGGAGAGTTTGAAAGAACGGATATGGTAGAGTTTTTCGGAGAGAAGCTGGGCGGATTTTTCTTTACGCAAAACGGTTGGGTTCAATCCTACGGTTCACGGTGCGTCAAGCCGCCTGTCATTTACGGCGATGTGGAATTCATCAAGCCGATGACCGTCGAAGAAACGGTGTACGCCCAATCGTTGACGAACAAGCCGGTGAAAGGAATGCTTACCGGCCCCATCACGATATTAAACTGGTCGTTTGTGAGAGATGATATTCCTCGCGAGAAGGTGGCTTATCAAATTGCGCTGGCTCTGCGTCAGGAAGTTGAGGCATTGGAGAAAGCCGGGATTGAAATGATCCAAGTCGATGAACCTGCTTTGCGGGAAGGTTTGCCGATCAAAAGACAGGA
Source organism: Paenibacillus naphthalenovorans (assembly GCF_001465255.1). Taxonomy (NCBI): domain Bacteria; kingdom Bacillati; phylum Bacillota; class Bacilli; order Caryophanales; family Paenibacillaceae; genus Paenibacillus; species Paenibacillus naphthalenovorans. The sequence goes on from NZ_CP013652.1 coordinate 227,327, forward strand.
CTGGCAGCATTACCTGGATTGGGCTGTGCTCTCTTTCCGCTTGGCCACAGCGACCGTCAAAAACACAACACAAATCCACACACATATGTGCTATTGCGAGTTTCACGACATCATCGACTCGATTCGCGAATTGGATGCCGATGTCATTTCCATCGAAACCTCGCGGAGTCACGGAGAATTGCTGCACAGCTTTGAAGAGCACACGTACGATCATGGCATCGGGCTGGGCGTATATGATATTCATAGTCCAAGAGTCCCTGATGTGAAAGAAATGGTTCATATGATCGACCGATCCCTGTCGGTTTTAGATCCTGAATTGTTCTGGATCAATCCGGATTGCGGACTAAAAACGAGGGGCATGGATGAAACGATTGCATCGCTCAAAAATATGGTGGAGGCCGCGAAGTCGTTTAGAGAAAAAAGCCCTGTCCTCAGCTCATCATTGTAAAAAAGAAAAAAAGCTGTAAGGGTTCATCTTTATCAAGACCGGCTTATTCGGATTTATACACAAGGCATCTTTATGTCGCAGATAAACGGCATATAGATGCCTTGTTTGATTGAGGGTGATGAACACGCAAATTAATAAGCACCCCGCATTAGGACTTAGGACGGGGTGCTGCCGCAATACCTGCTAATTAGTCGCGATGACGATGATCTTTACAAACCACGATAGCTTTTTCACCTGGTTTTAATTTAACGACGATAACTCTTTTTTTGCGATTCTTTGCCATATGTTGTCAACCCCCTTTATGAGATATGATTTATACTACGCTACTCCGTTTGATTTGGTATAGACAAAAGATATGCGGCAATCAAACATTATTAGTATAAAATCAAATCGCTTAACAAGGTATTTGGGAATAGTTGTAGAAGTATACTCTATAATGAAAGAAAAACAAGCTGCTCGCAGTGAAGAAAAGGGCAGGTTATTATCAGGAGGCGGGTAATTTGGACTCTCGTAAAGAATCGCCTGAAGAAACAAGAGAACGTTTAAGACGAGAAGAATTAAAAAAAAATCCTGCTGGTGCGTTTAGTGATGGAGTAAATCGTGCTGAATTTGGAAATTTAGCTGATCTCGTTGGCGGTTTGGGATGGAAAGGCACCGGAATTTTAATTTTAATATTGCTTATAGGGTATGTAATTTATAAATTACTGTTTTAAAATGAGAGGGACGATGATACATTTTTCGCCACTTGAACGAATAAGCGTATTCGAGTTTTTTTTCGAATACGCTTATTCGTTTGCAGTACAACATTCTAGGAATCTACCGTCTTACCGTCGCTTCGGTTCGGTATGCGGACTTACGGTATAAACAAAGCCGGTATTTCATCAATCGTTTCGCAGATGGCGTCCGGGGCTTCAGCTCCAGCGGGAATGGGCTGAAAGCGCGCGTCTCCCTGCCGGACCCAGATCGCGCTCATGCCCAGACGCTTGGCGGGGATGATATCGTTATCGATCCGGTCGCCGATCATGACCGCCTGCTTCGGCCGGCACTGCGCTTGTTCCAGAGCCATGAGGAAAAAGCGGGGATCGGGCTTTTCCATGCCCGCCTCGGCCGATGCACAGCAAACGGAGATATAAGGAGAGAAGCCGTAGGTTTCCAGTCTTGCAGGCGTGCCGGGCCCCTGATTGGCAATGATGCCGATACGGTACTGTCGAGACAAGGACTGCAGGAGGGTCAAGGCCGACGGAAATGGGCGCTCCATATTTTTCCGGTACGTCATGCCCCGCTTGATTTGCGCCCGATGCTCTTCCGAGGGAACCCATGCCTCCATCACACTGCGCATCGGAAATGGGGCGAACTTCCGGTAAGCCTCCTGCAGAGCGGCTTGTACTTGATCGGGGCGAAATGTATAGCCCAAAAGAGCGGCTTGCTCGGTAAATTGACGGATACTTTCGGATATGGGTGCTGATTCGTCGATCAGCGTTTCCCCAAGATCGAAGAAGATCCATCGGATTTGATCTTTGTTCATAGTTAGGCCTCCTGTATTGTAACGGAGTATTGCATAAACTAGTTCGAGATGTCAAGCTTGAGGCCGGCTTAACTTGATTCCAAGGCGGCATTTCGATCAGTAATGCATTTTTCAGGGGACATCATACTATATCGGATACGATTCAGCTTACCATAGATCATAACGTCGCAGCAGTAAACGGCCAACCGGTACCCTTGGAACAGCCTGCCGTAATGATCAATCAAACCACGATGGTTCCTTTGCGTTTTATTGCAGAAAGCTTACATCAGAATGTTGCCTACGATGACAAGACACAAGCTATCTCGATCACTGACAAAGCTCCGTCAAACCGCGGCGTTCAACCCGCCAAGCCTCAACCGGACAAAGGGAAAGAGCTTGTGAAACTGGACAAGATTACAGTCGATAATCTTACGAATGGACTGGATGGAGGTAAAGCATCGCTGTATGACAAAAAGACAGTATATGTAGTCAATATGGTTTCAGACAAGGATAAAAATGATTCCGAAAAGGTAGGCGTCGTCGTCATTTTTTCCGCATTGTTCGGTGCTTTTTCCATTTTATTTTTTTATCATAAAGATCCGGTTCGATAAAAAAGAATAAAGTCTATGGTATGAAACTGCTCCAATATTACAAGACGGTATTAAAATTTTAGACAATCGATTAGTGGTAGCCGCCATAAATATCCATCCAGCCATATTGCATGCGGACCGCAGGGATATCCATTTCCAGGATTTCATTTGCAGAGCTTTGATTGGCGCGTTGGTTCAAATAGGCGTACAAGCTGTATTCCAGACTGCGTTTATCCTGGCCGGACGCCGTGGTTGTCACGGAGATTTCAGGGGCCGTCTCCTGCATGTACCGTTGAATCGTTGAGCGGTTTGCATTCAAACCCTCCCGCTGAAGCGCCTTGGCGATCCGCCGGGAACCCCAATACGGGTAAAGGCTTTGCACCTCCGCCACTCTCTTCTTGATCAATTCCTTCCGGGGAACGGGCCGGTAATATAAGCTGGACCTGTTTAATCCGAGCAGCCGGGTTTGCGTACTTAGGGGCAGGGCATCCGGAGACCTGTCGATCAGTTCCGCTCTTTCCTTACGGGACAGGTGGGAGGCCAATGCTTTCTTCAGCCATTCAAGCTGGGCGGTTAATTTCTCTGCATCGGTCTGTTCATTGGTTTCGCAGCCGGCGTTATCCATGGATTTTTTCAATTGATCGCAAATGTCGCGTTTCCACCGGGCAATCTGTTCCGGCCGGACGCCGAGCTCTGAAGCCAGCTCCTTTATGGTTTTGTCTTCCTGCCAAGCATTCCAAAGCAAACGAGTTTTTTCTTCCAAAGAAAAACGCTTGTTCAGTTCTTTTTCCACCTGTTTCCCTCCTCGAATCCATTGTCCAAAACTTTGGGCCGGTCGCCAAAAGGTCGGTTTCTGCAAGAAACCGCCCGTTGGCTTGGAACAAATTTTACTAGGAACAGCATCCATTTTCAAGAAGTATTCCTACTTGACACATAGGATTAATTAATTTAGTATAATTTCAAAAATGCCGACTAGACGACTAGAGGATTTCAATTCAAAGCATGGCTTGAATTGAAATCCTCTTTTTTAATGGAGAAATTTTTGCAATGCAGGCCGTTGCGCGATGATCCATTGATGATGTCTATAAAAATAAAATATACGAGAAAGAGGGAGAACCATGAAAACGACTGTAGTCAAAGAACCGGATGTCTTCCTGCAAAAAGCAGCTTTACTTGCCAAAGAGTTTGCAAAAGATGCGCCAGAACGCGATCTAGCCGGTGGTACTGCTAAAGAACAGCGGGATGCGTTGCGAAAAAGCGGACTGCTAACCATTTTAATTCCTGCGGAATACGGCGGCGAAGGGCAGCCCTGGTCCCTGGTGCTCCGCATCGTTCGTGAATTGGCAAAAACCGATGCTTCGCTTGCTCACTTATACGGCTATCATTTTTTGCATTTAGTCACACCGCATTTTGCGGGCACGGAAAAACAAAAGGAGTTTTTTTATACGGAATCGGCGAAAAACAATTGGTTTTGGGGAAATTCGTTTAATCCCATCGAGCCTACTTTAATTGGGAAAAAAGAAGGCGACCGTTTTATTCTGAACGGCTACAACACATTTAGTACCGGCTCCCGGGATTCGGACCGTCTGTTAATTTTGTGGGAAAATCCCGAGGATGGAAAAGCGTATGCAGGGATGATTCCAACTGCCCGAAAAGGTGTAACGGTGAATAACGATTGGGATGGGATTGGTCAAAGGCAAACGGACAGCGGTTCCGTTTCCTTTGATAATGTAGTAGTGGAAAAGGAGGAAGTTTTAGATAAATCCGAATCCGAAGGTACTGCTTTCTTTACTTTGGATGCTATCCTTTCACAAATTATTTTGGCCAATGTTTTTGTAGGAAGTGCGGAAGGGGCATTGGAAGAAGCAAGGAATTATACCCTTTCCAAATCGCGCCCCTGGTACCTGACCGATTATAAACAGGCGATAGATGATCCGTTTATTCAACGTCGTTATGGCGATTTTTGGATTGATGTTCAAGCGGCCGTGCAGCTGGTAGAAAAAGCCGGTGAAAAAGTAGACGAAGCTTGGGCGAAAGATCGGTCGCTGACCGCGGAGGAACGGGGGGAAACGGTTCTGTTTACAGGTGCGGCCAATGCTTTTGGCACAAAGGTGGCGCTAAATGTGACAAGCAATATTTTTGAAGTCATGGGGGCGCGCTCCGCGACAAGAAAAAATAACTTCGATCGGTTCTGGCGAAATGTTCGTCTTCATTCTCTTCATAACCCGATTGAATATAAGCGAAAAAATATCGGGAAATGGCTGTTAACCGGGGAATATCCAATCCCGAGCGCTTATTCCTGATAAATATGAAACTGCAGATCCATAGAATGAAAATAGCCGGGAGGAAATGGACATGACAAAAAAAAGAATATATTTGAACGCTTTTGATATGAATTGCGCAGGACACCAATCTCCGGGTCTATGGTCACATCCGAAGGACAAATCATCAACCTATAAAGATGCGGAATATTGGACCCATTTAGCCAAGGTTTTGGAAAGGGGACGATTTGACGCCATCTTTCTTGCCGATGTGTTAGGCACCTATGATGTTTACCGGGGGTCGCGTGACCCGGCGGTACGCCAGGGCGCACAGGTTCCCGTTAATGATCCGGCCTTTGTCGTGCCTATCATGGCCCAAGTGACAAAACATTTAGGTTTTGGACTTACGGCCTCCACAAGCTATGAGCATCCTTACATTTTTGCAAGGCGTATGTCTACGCTGGATCATCTGACCAAAGGGCGTATCGGCTGGAATATCGTTACTTCTTATTTGAACAGTGCTGCGGTTAATATTGGGCTGGATCAACAAATCAACCATGATGAACGCTATGAAATTGCTGATGAATATATGGAGGTTGTTTATAAACTTTGGGAAGGCAGCTGGGAGGACGATGCTGTCGTATTGGATAAAGAACAAAAGCTTTATACCGATCCCGGGAAAGTACACGATATTCGACATGAAGGAAAATATTATAAGGTGCCCGGAGCACACTTATGCGAACCTTCACCACAAAGGACACCGGTCATTTTTCAAGCGGGTGCTTCCAAAAGAGGCCGCCAATTTGCAGCTAAACATGCCGAACTTGTGTTTATTAGCGTTCCAACCGAACAAATCGGCAAAACATTTGTGCAGGCATTGCGTGAAGAGACCAAAAAGGCCGGCCGCAATCCGGAGGAAATCAAGATTCTTTCCTTATTTACCCCCATTGTTGGACGTACACAAGAAGAAGCGGAAGCGAAGTTCCGTGAGTATCAAAGCTATGTCAGTTATGAAGGCAGCCTGGCATTATTCGGAGGGTGGACCGGTGTAGACTTTGCCGGATACGCCCCGGATGACAAAATTCAATATGTAAAAAACGATGCGATTCATTCTGCGATTGAAACATTTACGAAAATCGACCCAAACAAGCAATGGACCATAGGAGAGGTTGCCGACTTCGTAGGTGTCGGGGGAATGGGCCTGGTAGGCGTAGGCACACCGGAAAGAATTGCTGACATCATGGAACAATGGATAGATGAAACGGGAGTTGACGGCTTTAATATCGCTTATGCGGTAACACCCGGTACATTTGAAGACTTTGTGGATCATGTGATTCCGGTCTTACAATCGCGGGGTCTTGTCCGTAAAGATTATGAGGAAGGTACTTTCCGGAAAAACTTATTCGGCTATGACCAATTGCCGGACCACCACCCGGGACGCCAATATCGAAATCGTTTTTCCTTACAATTCTAGAAGGGAAATAACTCATGAAAAAGAAAATGCACTTGCTCCAGTATATGATGCCGCCTGTCACTCATCACAGCAGCGCAACGTGGAAACATCCGCGGAATATGACGATGACGAATGCTTTTCAATGGAATCGTCCGGAGATTTGGCAGGAGATTGCCCGCATCGCCGAAAGAGGCAAATTCGATGCCGTATTTTTTGCCGATACGGAAGGCATTTATTCCGAGTATGAGAACAGCTACAAAAGTGCCGTGCGCTATGCTTCGCAAGTGCCGTGCTATGAACCGTCGGTCTTGATGTCATTTATGGGTGCAGTCACCCAACATATTGGCCTGACCATGACGTTCTCGGTGGCGGGTTATCCGCCATACATTCTTGCGCGAAAACTGGCCACGCTGGATCACCTGTCACGCGGACGTGTCGGCTGGAATGTCGTCACCGCTTTTCATAAGAATGCATCCGAAAACCTTGGGTTGAATGTCGAACAATACCATTTATCCCACGATCAGCGCTATGATCGGGTGGATGAGTATATGGAGGTATGTTACAAGTTATGGGAAAGCTGGGAGCCGGATGCGATCGTGATGGATGCGGAAAATAACATCTTTGCCGATCCGGAAAAAGTGCATCCGATTCACCACGAAGGGAAATGGTTTAGGTGCAAAGGCCCGCTGAATATTGATCGTTCCCCGCAAGGGCGCCCTGTCATCCTTCAGGCGGGTCAATCGACACGCGGGATCCAATCTGCCGCCAAGCACGCCGAGCTTATTTTTACCCTTCAGCCCGATCGCGAAGCCATGAAGGTTTATTATCATCGTTTAAAAGAAGAGGCAGTGAAAGTTGGGCGCGACCCGGATGATGTCAGGGTTTGTTTTGGATTGCAAGTGTTTGTTGGAGAGACGGAGGACATCGCCCGTGCCAAAGCCGCACTCCACAATGCTCTCGTTCCGGCCGAAGCGGGGGTGACGATCTTGTCCGGACACTTGGGCTACGATTTATCCAAACACGGTCTTGACGAATTCATTGCCGATTTAAAAGTGCCGGGGATTCAGGGAATGATTGACGCTTATAAACACAGCAGCTCTGCAAATGCGACCATTCGTGAGGCAGGGATGTTACACGGCCGAGGCGTCATGACTCCCCAGTTGGTTGGATCGCCGGAGCAAGTAGCCGATTGGATGGAAGAGACAATGAACGAGGTGGGAGGGGACGGCTTTCTCTTAAGCCCGGCCTATATGCCCGGTTCGTTGGAAGAGTTTGTGGAGCTGGTGGTGCCGATTTTACAAAAACGCGGGTTGGCAAGGACGGAATATGTTGAAAACGGAACATTGAGGGACAATCTGAGGACGCTTAACGCCAAAAGTACGGAGCAGGTACGGTTTTCCAGAGAAATTATATAAAAGGAGGCTTGCAGCCTTATGTCGGGAATTATTTCTGAAAATAAAAACAATGCCGCTTTGATACTCGATGAAGTACGTGAAAACATTCGTAAAATTGTGGAACAAGTGATCCGCCCCAATGCAGATCGTATTGATAGAAATAAAGAATTTCCAAGTGAAAATATTGCCGCTCTTGCGAAGGAGGGATTTAACGGCATTTTACTGCCGGAAAAATTAGGGGGATGGGGATTAAACTATTCGGCCTTTGGGATTGCTGTACAGGAAATTGCGAAGGCATGCCCCTCCACCGCATTAATCTACACCATGCATGTTGAGGCAGCCCGTACGATATACGCCCACGGAAATGAGGAGCAGTGGGAACGTTGGTTGAAACCTGTCCGCAGCGGAAAGTTCGGAACGACTTCGACCAGCGAAGGAGCGACCGGAGGCCATTACTGGTACAACCTGAGTGAAGCCGCAAGAAAGGATAACGGTTATATTATTAATTCACAAAAGTCTTTTACTACGAGCAGCGGATTTGCGGATTTTTATGTATTCCAGACGAAAACGCCAAATGCCAAATCGCCGGATGACATCACCTATTTTATCGTGGATGGCCATCAAGAAGGGATAGAACCCGGAGAATGGTCCGCAATGGGAGTGCGTGGAAATCACAGCTCTTCGCTTCGTCTTCGGGATGTTTATGTAGATGAAAAGGATCGTTTAGGCGAAGAAGGCGAGGGAAAGGAAATTGTTCAAAACGGTATTGCTTACTTGATTGGCTTAGGGGCTACATGGACCGGAACCGCTATCGGGATTTTGGACGAAACACTCGCTTACGCCAAGCGGAAAGTCCATCAAGACGTGAATAAGGCATTAAGTGATTATCAAATTATTCGCAGTCAATTGGCAAAAGCGAAAATTTTAACGGCCGGCCTGCAGGCCTGGCAGAAAGATTTGGCTTTACAACTGGATGAATGGCTGGAAAGCGGAGAAAAATACGCTCCGGAAGAACTGAAAAGCAGTTTGCTTGAATTTAAAGTATTGGCTTCCGATGCAGCAAACGAGATTGCCCAAATTGGACTTGATGTAAGCGGAGGATTCGGCTACCGCGAAGGAACGCTGGAGAGGTTATACCGGGATGCCCGCGCAGGTATCGCCATGGGGCCGTCTAATCATATCGCGCGTGAAATGATCGGGAAAAAACTTGTAGGAATTACGGATGATCTATGGAACTAAAAGATGCACCATCCTGAAAAAAGATTTATAAAAAATAACAGAAGTTTTTGGAGGAGAACATGAATAGAATTTCGTTTTTTAGTTTAATCATTAGCTTGATGGTTCTGGTAAGCGGCTGCGGGCAGGCAGCCACTAATGCTGGTGAAGTAAAAGGGAATACATTAGTGATAGCAACGAATCCTTCGTTTAATGGTTTTCCGGAAATACTCGAATATATACAACCCAAGTTGAAAGAGCAAGGTATCGATTTAAAAATCCAATTTGTAAATGACATTATTCAGCCGAATGAACTCGTGAATGATAAAAGTGTGGATGCCAACGCTTTTCAGCATATTCCTTACATGGAATCCTACAACAAACAACACGGGACTCAATTGGTTGCAGCAATTAAAGTGTTGGCTTGGCCTTCCGGACTTTATTCTAACCGTTATAAAAACATAAACGATATTCCCGACGGGGCAACAATCAGTATACCGCAAGACCCTTCCAATAACGGAAGAGCGCTTGATTTCCTGGCACAACATGGATTCATCAAATTAAAAGAAGGGGTAGGATTATCGGCTACCAAAAAAGATATCATTGAAAACAAGAGAAATTTCAAAATTGTGGAACTGGATCAAGGGATGTCGGCCAAATCTCTGGATGATGTAGATTTGGCGTTTATATTAGGCGGTTATCAAACCGCTGTGGGGCTTCATTTAAAAGATGCGCTACTGGCGGAAGACTCGACATCTGAATTTATTGGCGTTATTACTACCAGAGCCGATAACCAAAATGACGAAAAAATTGAAAAATTAAAAACCGTCCTGCATTCACCGGATGTTAAAAAATTTATTGAGACAACATTTGAGGGGGATATTATTCCTGTATTTGAATAAAGGAGGTCGGTCATGAAATGATACAATTAAAAAACATAAAGAAAATATATAAAGTTAAAAAGGGCGTAACCTTTGAAGCGATTAAATCCGTATCGTTGAATGTAGAAAAAGGGGATATCTATGGGATTATCGGTTTCAGCGGGGCGGGAAAGTCGACTCTGCTCCGTACCATTAACCTTCTTGAAAAACCCGATGAAGGAGAAGTTCTTATCGAAGGAAAAAATATCATGACTTTAAAAAAGAAAGAATTACGGCATACAAGGCAATCGATTTCCATGATATTTCAACATTTCAACCTGATTCATAATAAAACCGTTTATGACAACGTATCTTTCCCATTAGAAATTGCCGGAATACCAGGAGTTAAACGTAAAAATATAATCGAAGAATGCCTTTCCATTGTTCAATTGGAGGATAAAGCAGATCAATATCCATCCAGCTTAAGCGGGGGTCAGAAACAAAGAGTTGCCATTGCGAGGGCTTTGGCAACGAATCCCAAAATTTTATTGTGCGATGAGCCTACATCCGCTTTAGATCCCCAGACAACGGAAAGCATTCTGGCTTTTCTGAAGAAAATTAATCAGGAGCTAAATATAACCATGGTGATCGTTACGCATGAGATGGATGTAGTGAGAAAAATTTGCAATAAAGTAGCCGTAATGGAAAAAGGGAGCATTTTGGAGGAATTTACTTTATCCGATCAGCAATATGATCCAAAGTCTGAAATTGCTAAATTAATTTTGAATAAGGGCAAAAGGATGAAATTAAATGCTTGACAACATCATACAACAACTCCCTGATATTATGGAAGCCGCCAAGGAAACGGCAATCATGGTAGGAATTTCGGTAGCGTCCGGTATCATATTTGGAATTCCCTTAGGAACCATTCTGTTTTTAACAAGAAAAGGGCAATTGCTGGAGCAATCCTATCTATTCAATCTTCTCAATTCATTCGTTAATTTAGTTAACGCATTTCCTTTATTAATTTTAATTGTAGCCGTGATTCCGTTTACTCGGCTGTTAGTAGGTACATCCGTCGGGACGGTCCCTGCTGCTGTACCGCTTTCGATCGCTATTATTCCATACTTCGCCAGATTAATAGAACAATCATTGGTGGAAGTAAACAAGGGGGTCATCGAAGCTTCTATTTCAATGGGAGCCAATATATTTCAAATTGTATGGAAAGTGATGTTTGTTGAAGCAAGATCAGGAATCGTGGTTAGCTTATCTAATATTATTATTCTTTTAATATCTTATTCTACCATAGCGGGTGTTGTTGGCGCGGGTGGACTCGGGGATTTTGCCGTTCGCAATGGTTATTACCGTTATCAACCGGATATTATGCTCGCTACCGTTTTTGTAATGATCGTTTTAGTTTGTGTGATTCAGATTAGCGGCAGTCGTTTAGCCAGATATTTGGATAAGCGATAAGAGTAAACGGAGTTATTTGCAAATAAAATTCCTACTTGACACATCGGAAATAAGGTATTAATATAAACCCCATGACAATACAAATATAACATATAATACCAGATTATCGAAGGAGGCGTGAGGATGGGGAAACAAATTTTAATGAATGCATTCGATATGAACTGTGCCATGCACAATTCTCACGGCCTGTGGAAGCATCCCGATAATCAAAGGCATCGTTACAAGGATCTGGAATATTGGGTGGACATCGCCCAACTGCTGGAAAGGGGGAAATTCGACGCTTTATTCCTGGCTGATGTTGCAGGCATCTACGATGTATATCGGCAAAGCGGTGCTCCGGCCATTCGCGACGGGGTGCAGGTTCCTTTGAACGATCCCGCTTTAATTGTGCCGGCAATGGCTTTGGTCACCAAGCACCTTTCCTTTGCGGTCACGGTAACGACCACCTACGAACACCCGTATGCCCATGCCAGAAGGTTCTCGACGCTCGATCATTTGACCCAAGGCCGGTTGGCATGGAATATTGTCACCTCTTATTTGCCTAATGCAGCCAAAAATTACGGCCTGGATGAAATGATTAAACACGATGAACGCTATGAGCTGGCGGACGAATTTCTGCAAGTTGTCTACAAGCTGTGGGAAGGAAGCTGGGACGAGGATGCGGTAGTGCGTGATGTCGACCGCAATATATATACGGACCCGAACAAAGTCCGTAAAATTCATCATGCAGGGACCTATTTTAAAGTACCCGGGCCCCATCTAAGCGAACCGTCGCCGCAGCGCACGCCTGTGATTTACCAGGCCGGCAGCTCGGAGCGGGGAAGAGCTTTTGCGGCAAAGCACGCGGAATGCGTATTTGTCGGCGGACAGACGCCGGAGGCTTTAAGGTTTTATGTGGAGGACATGCGCAATCAGGCCGAGAAGCTGGGCCGGGATCCGCAAAGCATCAAAATGTTCACGGGATTGAATGTCATTGTAGCCGAAACGAAGGAAGAGGCACAACTAAAGTTCGAACAGTATGCATCACTGTGGAGTCGGGAGGCGGCTCTGGCGCAATTCGCCGGATCTAGCGGTTATGATTTGTCTGCGTACGATCCGGACTCGTATCTGGAATACAAAAATACGAATCATGGACAGACAAGAGCGGCCCAATTCACGACTTTTGCTCCCAAAAAGCTGACGGTCAAAGAAGTCATGGACAGGATCGGTACACTGGGCGGTCAAGGCTGGGTGTTCGCCGGAACACCTCAGGAGGTTGCCGACCATATGCAGGAGAAGATGGAGCTAACCGGCATCGACGGATTTAATCTAGCCCATCTCATCACACCGGGAAGCTTGCGTGAATTCATTGATTTGGTCGTACCCGAGCTGCAGAGACGTGGCATTTACAAGCTGGATTACGAAGAAGGGACACTGCGCGAAAAATTGTTCGGACAGGGAAACAAACGGCTCCCTGATCATCATCCTGCTGCGCAATACCGCAATAAAGATGCTTATCCCACCCCCATATTCAATGCCGACCAGTTCACTGGAGACATCCATCCTTAAAGTACATAAGGAACGGGATGTCTTTTCTTTTTCATACGAATGCATACGCAAAAAACAGGATAAGGAGTGTCATATGTCATGAAAAGGGCCATTACATTGATCATGATATCCCTATTGCTTTCCCTGACTGCCGCCTGCGGGAATACGGCCGGGCCTGCATCATCGACAACAGGTTCGCAAACCGAAGCGGGAGCCGGGAAATCCGAGGACAAAGTCATTAAGCATATTATGAGCGATAGCGGGTTTAGCGGGGAAATCGCCGCAATTCTAAAGGAAGAATTGGCCAAAGACGGCTATATCCTTGAGCATGTGGTGGTCAACGATATTATTCAACCGAACAAAATGGTGAATGACGGTCAGGCCGACACAAACTTTTTCCAGCACGAGGCTTACTTTAATCAGTTTGTTGCCGATCATGGATTAAAAAATATTTCACGTGCGTTCTACACCATATTCACTCCTTCAGGGCTGTACTCGAAAAAATACAAGTCGTTTGATGAAGTGCCTGACGGTGCAACCATCGGCATACCGGTCGACCTGGCCAATAACGGACGCGCGTTGTTCATGCTGCGCGACCTGGGTCTGTTGAAGCTGAGGGATGGCGTGGAAGTCATCCATGCAAGCCTGAAGGACATCACCGACAATCCGCATAACTTTAAGTTCAAGGAAGTGGATCAGTTGATGCTGCAGCGTACGCTGGATGATGTGGATGTAGGATTCTTGTTTGCCGGTACGGCGGTTCAGATCGGTCTGAATCCCAAAAAGGATTCCTTGGCGGTCGAAACCGGAGAAGGATTGCCTTACAAATCGATTGTAGCGGTTCGTAACGACCTGATTGGCTCACCGAAGGTCAAGGCATTGCAGAAAGCCTTCCAAAGCAAGGCGGTTAAAGATTACTATACATCGAAATACGGGGACGCGATTCTATTTCTTGACGATTTGAATAAATAAGCTTAACCCGATCACGCGAAAGGAGAGGTAACCATGATCCATTTTCAAAATGTCGGCAAGACGTTCACGACTCCCACAGGTCCGCTTCAAGCGGTTTCCTCCGTATCCTTGAAGGTGGAGGAAAGAGATATTTATGGTCTGATCGGATTCAGCGGGGCAGGAAAATCTACGCTGCTTCGAATGATCAACTTGCTGGAAAGACCCGATGAGGGCTCTGTACTGGTGAATGGGGAAGATTTAACCCAGCTATCTCTCCGGGAACTGCGCAAGAGACGCCTTTCCATCGGCATGATCTTTCAGCATTTCAATTTGCTGAACAATCTGAATGTGTACGACAACGTTTCGTTCCCGCTGGAAATCGCCAAGGTGCCAACGGAGCAGCGCAAACAGCGCATTGAGGAATGCCTGGAGATGGTGGGTTTGTTGGATAAGGCCAAGACCTATCCGGCCAAATTAAGCGGGGGGCAGAAGCAGCGGGTCGCTATTGCCCGGGCGCTGGCCAATAAACCGAAAATTTTGTTGTGTGACGAACCGACCTCTTCCGTCGATCCGCAAACGACGGGAAGTATTCTGGCGTCACTCAAGGAAATTAATGAGAAGCTTGGCATTACCATCGTCATCGTGACTCATGAAATGAACGTGGTCAAAGCCATATGCAACAAAGTAGCCGTCATGGAACATGGACGGGTGGTCGAGAAGTTTAATCTGCGCGAAAGCAACATCGCTCCCAAATCTCCGATCGCCCAGTACTTGTTCAAGAATGAAATTTCCTTGGAAACGAGGGAAGCGGCCTATGCTTGATAACATTATTTATGCTTGGCCGGAGCTTCTGAAGGCGATCGGAGAAACGTTCTATATGCTTGTTTTGACCATTCCGATTGCGGTTGCTATCGGTACGCCGCTTGGCACGGTGCTGTTTCTTACCCGACCGGGATCGTTTTTGAAGGCTCCGCGGTTTTATGTGATCTTAAACGGCATTGTCAATCTAATCCGTTCCTTTCCGTTCCTTATTCTGATGATCGCCATCATCCCGTTTACAAGACTGATCGTCGGCACCGCGCTTGGCACGACGGCGGCTACCGTGCCGATGATCATCAATGCGGTTCCTTATTTTGCGCGGTTTATTGAACAAATCCTGCTTGAAGTCAACCGCGGAGTGGTGGAGGCCGCCGAGTCGATGGGGGCCAATAAGTTCCAGATCGTCTGGAAGGTCCTGTATACGGAGGCCCGTTCGGGCATTGCCAATTCGATTACGATTGTAACGGTCAGCTTTCTGTCCTATTCCACTGTGGCCGGTCTGGTGGGCGGGGGCGGTATCGGCGACTTTGCCATCCGCTACGGATATTATCGTTATCAGACCGACGTCATGTTCGTCACGATCATCATTATGGTGCTGTTTGTGCAAATCTTTCAATTTACGGGTAACCTGATTGTACGCAAATTGGATAAACGGCTGTAAGGAGAGTGTGTACGATGCCCAAAAAAATGCATTTGAACGCCTTCGAAATGAACTGCGTCGGTCATCTGGCACACGGCTTATGGCGTCATCCGGATAACACCCGGCACCGGTACACGGATATAACTTATTGGACGGAGCTGGCTCAGCTGCTTGAACGGGGGAAGTTTGATGCATTGTTTCTTGCGGATGTGGTCGGTGTTTACGACGTATATAAGCAGGGAGACGAAACGGCGCTGCGCGAATCCGTGCAAATTCCTTGCAACGATCCGTTCTTCGTCGTCCCGCCCATGGCGCTCGTGACCAAGCATTTGGGCTTTGCCGTTACTTCCTCTACCACCTATGAGCATCCGTTTGGTCATGCACGGCGAATGTCTACGCTGGATCACTTGACCAAGGGACGAATCGCGTGGAATGTGGTCACCTCGTACTTGCCCAGTGCCGCCAGAAATTTTGTGCTGGAGCATATGGTGCGTCATGACGAGCGGTACGAAATCGCAGAAGAGTATATGGATGTGAGTTATAAGCTGTGGGAAGGCAGTTGGGAGGACGATGCCGTGATCCGGGATGTGCAAAAGCAGATCTACACGGATCCTGATAAAGTTCACTTCATTCATCATGAGGGAAAATATTTCAAGGTTCCGGGCCCCCATTTAAGCCAGCCGTCCCTTCAGCGAACGCCGGTCATCTATCAGGCCGGCACCTCGGCCCGTGGCCGGGCCTTCGCTGCAAAGCATGCGGAAGCGGTGTTCCTGGGAGGAGGGACGGTCGACAGGCTGCGGCAGTATGGCGAGGATATCCGTCGGCAGGCCCGCGCGTTCGGCCGCAATCCTGAACATATCAAGCTGTTTGCCGGGGTTGCGACGATTGTCGGCCGGACGAAGGAAGAAGCGCAGCGGAAATATGAGGAATACGCCCGATTATACAGTGTAGAGGGCGTGCTTGCCCATTACGGAGGGGGAAGCGGCTACGATTTGTCCGCATATGATCCGGAGGACGATCTGGAGTATGTGGAGACCGATCACGGACAGACTTCGGCCGCCCAGTTCACGAAGCACAGTCCGAAGAAATTGAAGGTCCGCGAAGTGGTGAAAACTCTTGGCACGATAGGCGGCCGGGGCTTGTTCGTTGTCGGTACGGCCGAGGAGGTAGCTGATCGTTTGCAGTATTGGGTGGAGGAGGCCGGCATCGACGGCTTCAACGTATCCCAGTTCCTTTCTCCCGGCACGCTGCAGGATTTTGTGGAGTTGGTCGTCCCCGAGCTTCAAAAACGCAAGCTGTTCAGGGAAAACTATGAAGAAACGACTCTTCGTGAGCGGTTGTTTGGAAAAGGGACGGTTCAGCTCCCGGAAGGGCATCCGGGTTCCGTATACCGCCGGACAACAACAACGTCTTTGACTTAAGGGGGCCGTATGCCAAATGTCCATTCAACTTCATACGCAGGCGAAATTGAATGATCCGATACCCGGCGCGCTGGGACTGGCGTGGCAGATCGGGGAGCTCCAGGTCGATTTTAGACGCCGGGGCATCCTGTTAACCTACGCGCCTGAACGCGGTGAGCTCACGGTTGGGGATCATTCGGAGGAAGCATTCTCCATTCGATACGAAAATGCATTCTCGGCGATCGGCTCCATTTTGAAGGAAGACGACCGTACCATCGCGGGTATTTCCATACAAGACCGGCGTGATTATATTCTGGTTCTTCCCGATTCCAAACGGCGCAAGCTTGAAGATCTTCGAGGGGCCGTGATCGGAGTTCCTTATGCGCAGGAAACCTTCGATGAGCTGTGGAGGGCGGCCGCGATGCATGATCTGGAATCCGCCCTGTACGGTGCCGGAATAGCCCGGAACGATGTGTCCTTAAAGGATCTGGGAACGGATACGGGAAAGGCTGCAGACCGGGGTGCCGTCACACGGCGCGTCATGGAGGCGCTGCTCCGCGGGGAGGCGGATGCCGTCCTGGTAAGCGGCATTTCGGGATTCGCGCTTCAGAATTGGCTTGGGGCACGACCTTTAGAAGGGTTTCATCGAGGTGCGGATCAATGGGAAGGATTCCTCTCTGCGGCCAAGGTGCAGGTCTTGACGATACCTGCCGGTTTGTCCGCCGAACAGCAGGCGGCCGCGGACCGGGTATTGGCTCATGCCATTGCGGCTTCTCAGTGGGCTATCGGGCACAGGGCCGAGGCCAACCGGTTGATCGCCAGAGAAATGGGTATACCGGAGACAGCCGTAGAGGTTGCGTATTCCGCGAACCTGCACGCACAGCTCGATTTGGAGCCTACAACCGAGAAGCTGGAAGCGCTGGAGCAGTATAAACAATTTTTGTTTTCGCGCCGGTTTCTCGCCCGGAATGCGGGGGTGAAGGATGCGTTGGACGCGCAGCGGTTTCATGCAGCGCGTTTACTCATCGAGTCGGGACAGATTGAACTGCCCGGTATGGAGCCGGTATCGCCTTATGCGCTGGCCGATGTTCCCCGCAGCTTCTTCACCGACCGGCCACCGGCTCATATTCTCTCCGGTGACAAGGAGGCCCTCGAAGCCGCCAAATCGTATGCGGCATGGATCAAGGACGGCGAATCCGACCGTGACCGCTACCGGCAGCTGCCCTTTGAGCAGTTGAAGCAGCTTGCCGCAAGCGGGCTACTGGGGCTAATGGTGCCTAAAGCGTACGGTGGTCCCGGTATATCCGTCTTCACGCTGACCGAGATATTCAAAATCATTTCCGCAGCGGACGGATCTTTAGGACAAATTCCGCAAAACCATCATTTTTTCGTAAAGACAGTGGAGCTGGTCGGAACCGAGGAGCAGAAGGCGTTTTTCTTCAGCGAAGTGTTAAAGGGGGCGCAGTTTGGAAACGCGCTTGCCGAGCGGGGCTTGAAGAGCTATAACGAAATGTCGACCAGGTTAAAAAGCGATGGAAAAGGAGGATACCGTTTATCCGGAACGAAGTATTATGCCACGGGCGCGCTGTACTCCCACTGGATACCCGTCTCCGCATTGGACGAATCGAATAAACGGATTACGGCCATGGTCCCCCGTCATGCAGAAGGCGTCACCGTAATTGATGACTGGAGCGGAGTCGGCCAGCGCACGACGGCAAGCGGAAGCGTCATTCTTCGCGATGTGGAGGTGCCCCAAGCTCATATTTTGCCGCATTGGAAAATTTTCGAGCCGCCACAAATTTTCGCGGCATTCGGGCAAATCATGCATGCCGCCATCGACGTCGGCATCGCGCAGGCGGCGCTGGCGGACGCCGCCTGGTTCGTCAGGGAAAAGACCCGGCCCCCGCTGAAGAGTGGACTGGAGCGAGCCTCGGATGATCCCGATCAAATCCGCAGGTTCGGAGAGCTTGGCATACGTCTGCATGCGGCGGAGGCTCTCCTGGAGAAAGCCGCCCGATTGATCGATGAGGCGGAGCAGGAGCTGAACGCCGAAAGTGCGGGCCGGGCCACGTTGGCGGTGGACTCCGCCAAATATTTTGCAACGGAAGTTGCCATTGAGGTGACGAACGCCTTGTTTGAAGTTGCCGGATCCGCATCGATGGATCAAAAGTACAATCTGGACCGGCATTGGAGAAATGTACGCATCCACACGCTTCATGATCCGGCCCGCCTCAAGCTTCACCACACGGGCAGCTGGTTTCTGAACGGCATTTATCATGAATATAAAATATGATGACGGAACAGGGATATCCCACACCATTTTGAGGAGGTTATATGTATGTCAGAAGAAAGACAGCTTCAGCCGGAAACGTTAGCCGTTCATGGGGGACAGCAGGTTGACCCTGCTACACTGTCGCGTGCGGTACCCATTTACCAGACCACATCTTACGTTTTTAAAGATACGGATCATGCGGCAAGCCTGTTCGGCTTGCAGGAGACGGGCAATATTTATACGCGCGTGACCAATCCCACCACCGATGTGTTCGAACAGCGGATTGCTCTGCTGGAAGGTGGGTCCGGAGCGTTGGGCGTCGCATCCGGTCAGGCCGCCATCACGTATTCGATTTTGAATATCGCTTCTGCCGGAGATGAGATCGTTTCGGCGTCAAGCCTGTACGGCGGAACGTATAATTTGTTCTCGACGACATTGCCTAAGCTGGGCATTCAGGTGAAATTCGTCGACCCGAGCAATACGGAGAATTTCCGAAGCGCTATTACCGATAAAACAAAGGCTATCTTCGCGGAAACGATCGGCAATCCCAAGGGAGATGTGCTGGATATCGAAGCGGTTGCGGCCATTGCCCATGAGCACGGCATACCGCTGATTGTGGATAATACCTTCCCAAGCCCTTATTTGCTGCGCCCCATCGATTTCGGCGCGGACATTGTTGTGCATTCGGCAACCAAATTTATCGGGGGCCACGGCAACTCCATCGGAGGGGTCATCGTGGATTCCGGCCGATTCGATTGGGCAGCCAGCGGCAAGTTCCCGGGACTGACGGAGCCGGATTCGAGCTACAACGGTCTCGTGTATACGGAAGCGGCCGGTCCGCTAGCTTATATTATTAAAGCGCGCGTCCAATTGCTGCGGGATCTTGGCGCCGCACTGTCTCCGTTCAACTCGTTCCTGCTGCTGCAGGGCACGGAAACGCTGCATCTCCGTCTGGAGCGGCACAGCCAGAACGCCCTTGCCGTCGCCCGATTCCTTGAAAACCACGAATCCGTCGAGTGGGTAAGCTATCCCGGACTCGAGAGCCACGCTTCCTATGCACTGGCGCAAAAATATTTGCCTAAAGGTCAAGGGGCCATCTTGAGCTTTGGCATTAAAGGCGGGGTTGAGGCCGGCAAAAAGCTGATTCATGCGGTGCAGCTGTTCTCCCATTTAGCCAATGTGGGAGATTCCAAGTCGTTAATTATTCATCCGGCCAGCACGACGCATCAGCAGCTTAATGAAGCGGAACAGCTGGCAACCGGGGTTACGCCGGGACTCATCCGGCTGTCCGTGGGGACGGAAGCCATTGACGATATTCTGTATGATCTGGAGCAGGCATTGCGAATTAGCCAATCTTGACCGGGATGACGAGGTGGTTTTATGTTTACGAAAGTGACTTATCCGGATACGCGAGAGGAAAGCTATGCCTTGCTGCTGCGCCAGCTGAAAGAGCTTGTGGAAGGAGAGCTTAACCGTATTACCAATCTGGCTAATGCGGCGGCTCTGCTCCGCCAGTTTCTGGACGATATCAATTGGGTCGGCTTTTATTTGCTGGAAGACGGCGAATTGGTGCTCGGCCCTTTTCAGGGATTGCCCGCATGCGTTCGCATTCCCGTCGGCAAGGGCGTTTGCGGAACCGCAGTAAGCCTTGAGGAGACCGTTGTCGTCGATGACGTTCATCAATTTCCGGGGCACATCGCTTGTGACAGCGCTTCGAATTCGGAAATTGTCGTTCCTTTGCTGAGCGGCGGGCAAATCATTGGGGTACTTGATATTGACAGTCCGCGTTTTGGACGGTTCGATTCCACAGATCGTCACTATTTAACTGCATTTTGCGATGTATTAGGCACTTACTTGTAGAAAAAGAGGAGAACCGTCATCAATGCTTTCACGGGGAAAAAGATTTATAGACAGTTTACAAGACAACCGGAACGTATGGCTGGAAGGAAAAAAGGTTGATAAGCTGCATGAGCATCCGGCCTTTAACGGAACATTAAAGATCATCAGCGGGTTATTCGATTTATTGGATGACCCGCGTACACGCAATGAAATCGGTTTTCCGGTGAATGAGACGGGAAAATATGCGCACAGCTCGTTTCTTGTGCCTTATACGCTGCAGGACTTATCCTCACGCAGCAGGGCCTTCTATTACTGGGCCCGGGAAACGCATGGCGTCATGAGCCGACTTTCCGATTATGCCCGTTCCATGGTCACCGGATGGTACGGGAGCCGGGAGCGATTGTCGCGGCTCGATAACCGGTTTTCGGACAAAATCTCTGCATACTATCAAACGGCGCGGGACCGCGATCTGTTTTTGACCACGTCGCTGCTCGATCCGCAAATCGACCGATCCAAAGGGCTGAATGACAAAAAAATTGCCGAGCGCTACCTGCATGTGGTGAAGGAAACGAGCGAAGGCATCGTCCTGCGCGGCGCAAAAATGATTGCGACCGGAGCGCCCTATACCCATGATTTTCTGATTTTCTCCTTTCACCGGCTGATGAATGATTACGGCAAGCACGCTCATGCTTTGATCGTGCCGGCGGATTCTGCCGGTTTGCATATCGTATGCCGCGAATCGTTCGCGGATCCAAGGGAAAAGGAACATATTCTCAGCTCCAGGTATGACGAAATGGACGCCGTCCTGCTGTTTGACGATGTGCTCGTTCCTTGGGAGAGGGTTCTTCTGTATGGAGATGCCGAGGCGGTCTGGGAGCTTCGTACGAATAAGACGGCCAATGCGCTTGCGTTCCATCAAACGGTCGTCAGGTTTGCGGCCAAACTGGAATTTGTGACGGGCGTCGCCTTCGCGATGGCGGAAACCATTGGCGTGAACGGGTTTCTGCACATTCAGGAGAAACTGGGAGAGCTTTTGACCCAGATCGATACGATCAAGGCGCTGTTAATTGCCTCAGAAATACAGGCCCAGCCCGATGAAGCGGGAATTCTGGTGCCGAAGTCCACGTATCTGGATACGGCAAGAAGTCTTGGCACGAGGTTTTACCCCCGGGTCATCGATATTTTGCAGCAAATCGGCGGCGGGGGATTCGTACAGACACCATCCTCGCTTGCTGAATTTCAAGGGCCTATTGCCCACCTGCTGGATTTGTATTTTGAAGGCGCTACAGTGGGCGCGGAGAAGAAAGTGCAGTTGTTCAAACTGGCGTGGGATTTGATTGGCAGTCCGCTTGGCGCCAGGCACGAGCTGTATGAGCGGTTTTATGCTGGCGACCCGGTTCGCGCGTTTGCCGGGCAGTATTTGAGTGCGGATAAAACTTTACTGACAGATCCGGTTTGGAAGCTGCTGAAGGATGTCCACGATTCTTGATCGGGCGTTTCTGAACGGCAGTTAGAATCAACGCAGTATGGCAATTCAACGAATAAGTCAACACCGACGACCCGTTATCCTTCTTTTGCAGAGGATTGCGTGGTCTTTTTTTGTTTTTACAATTGATTTAAAGTTGCAATAAAGTAAAAAAAAATAAAAGAATCATCATTTTTACCAATAGTTTTTTCCATTGTTGAAAAAAGTTGAATACTAAAGACGAACGTTTTTTCGCCTGATCGATACATCCTGAATTATAAATAGGAAGAAATAATTTGCGAATAGGCTAATGCACAGACGCTTGCAATCACGGGCCTGGAAAATCTGTCATGCAAAAGATCCTTCCGGTTTTGTCCACTTGATATTTTTTTGGAAAAAAGACGGATTTTATCGCGTTTTTTAAATCAAATTCATACGATAGGATTAAAAAATCGGGATCCTTTCGTTGAAAAAAAAAAGGATTGACACCCATTTACACGGGTGCTAATATACTTCCTATAATTGAGTAAGTTTATCGGAATTATAAGCTAAAAACCGGAACGGTAAAGCACTTCTATCCATTTTGGCATAAGCTTCCGGATTTTTCAATGATCATCTCAGTATAAGCAATACTTATAAAACAGGAGGGGTTTCCTTATGAGTAATTCGAGAAAAAATGGCGTGATCCGGTCTTTCGGCAAATTTTCCATGATTAGCGTATTAGCCTTATCCTTAGTAGGACTTACGGCATGCGGAAGCACCGGCTCTACCAATAACGGGGCAAGCGGCGGTACGGCCCCGGCAGGCGGAGAAAACAAACCCGAGGCTTCTGCCAAACCTCCGGTCGAGCTGTTGAACGTATCTTACGATCCTACGCGCGAGCTGTATCAGGAATATAACAAAGCCTTCGCCAAGCATTGGAAGGATACAACCAATCAAACGGTTACCTTTAAACAATCGCATGGTGGCTCCGGCAAGCAAGGCCGGTCGGTCATCGACGGTTTGGAAGCCGATGTCGTAACCTTGGCGCTGGCTTATGATATTGATGCGATTCAACAAAAAGGACTCATCCAAGAAGGCTGGCAGAGCAAGCTGGAAAACAACAGTTCACCCTACACTTCCACCATTGTATTTCTTGTGAAAAAGGGTAACCCTAAAGGAATTAAGGACTGGGACGATCTGATTAAGCCCGGCGTGCAGGTCATCACGCCGAATCCGAAAACGTCAGGAGGCGCGCGCTGGAACCATTTGGCCGCTTATGGATATGCCTACTATAAAAACAATAATGACGAAGCCAAGGCGAAAGAATTCATAGAGAAGCTGTATAAGAACGTTCCGGTGCTGGACTCCGGCGCACGGGATTCCACAACAACCTTTGTTCAGCGCGGAATCGGCGACGTACTGCTTGCCTGGGAGAACGAAGCTTTCCTTTCCATTAACGAGTTCGGTAAGGATAAATTCGAAATTGTAGTTCCATCCATGAGCATTCTGGCTGAACCGCCGGTAGCTGTAGTGGATAAAGTCGTCGATAAGAAAGGCACACGTGAAGTGGCACAAGCTTACTTGGAGTATTTGTATTCGGAAGAAGGGCAAAATATCGCGGCCAAAAACTATTATCGTCCACGTTTGGAGTCCGTAGCCAAACAATATGAAAACCAATTCCCGAAAATCAACCTGATTACGATTGATGACCCGCTCTTCGGGGGCTGGCAAAAAGCTCAAAAAACACATTTTGCCGATGGTGGTTTGTTTGACCAGATTTACAAACCGTAATGAAATAGGTGAATCCTGACGGACAATTTCCACTGGAAGTTGTCCGGTCAAGGTTCGGCATGAGGAGAGAAAGACCCATGGCAAAGAGTTTGAAAAAACGCAGTATTATCCCGGGATTTGGTCTATCCATGGGTTTTACTGTAACGTATCTAAGCTTGATCGTACTTTTTCCATTGTCGGCCATATTTATCAACACATCCGGAATGGGCTGGGAGCAATTTTGGCAGACGGTTACCGATCCGCGAGTAGTCGCCTCTTATAAAATCAGCTTTGGAACAGCGCTTGGGGCCGCATTCATTAACACGGTGTTTGGATTTATTGTGGCATGGGTTCTTGTCCGCTATACGTTTCCAGGCAGGCGATTTTTAGACGCTCTGGTTGATCTGCCGTTTGCTCTGCCAACGGCAGTGGCTGGTATAGCGCTGACGACGATCTATTCACAAAACGGCTGGGTTGGAAGCCTGCTGGAACCGATGGGAATCAAAATTGCATTCACTCCATTAGGTATAATGCTGGCTCTTACCTTTATCGGCATTCCGTTCGTTGTAAGGACGGTTCAACCGGTCATTGAAGAGTTGGAAAAGGAAGTGGAAGAAGCGGCTGTCAGCTTGGGAGCCAAACGATGGCGGACGTTTCGCAAGGTCATTTTTCCCGAATTGCTGCCGCCGTTATTAACCGGATTTACGCTGGCGTTCGCAAGAGCAGTAGGAGAGTATGGTTCGGTAGTGTTCATCTCCGGCAACATGCCGATGAAAACGGAAATTGCCCCTCTTCTTATCATGACGAAGCTGGAGCAGTACGATTACGCAGGTGCGACAGCGATTGCCTTGGTCATGCTGGTCATCTCCTTTTTGATGCTTCTTGTCATCAATTACTTGCAGTGGCGAACGAATCGGCATACGACGACGGCATAAGGGAAGAGGAGGAGTAAGCTATGGCTGGCTATGTAACCACCACCGTAAAGTCAAATCCGACAGCCGGCTCCAGACCCCGGCATATCACGGAATCCCCGCTGGTCAGATGGATACTGATTGCTGTCGCAACGATGTTTCTTGGATTTCTATTAATATTGCCGTTAATCAGCGTATTTGTGGAGGCTTTTCGCAAGGGATGGGAAGTCTACTCTGCGGCTTTGGTTGATCCGGACGCCGCTTCCGCTATCCGCTTGACCCTTACCGTGGCGGCCATTGCAGTGCCGGCTAACCTCGTATTCGGAATTGCGGCCGCCTGGGCCATTACGAAATTTAAATTTAAAGGCAAGAACGTCCTAATCACATTAATTGATCTTCCTTTTGCCGTATCCCCTGTGATTGCGGGCTTGATCTACATCCTGCTGTACGGCTCTAACGGATGGTTCGGCCCTTGGCTTGAAGAGCACGATATCAAAATCGTCTTTGCGCTGCCGGGAATCGTCTTGGCTACCGTATTCGTTACCTTCCCGTTCGTAGCTAGGGAACTTATTCCTCTTATGCAGTCCCAAGGCACACAAGAGGAAGAGGCGGCTGTCACGCTCGGTGCCAAAGGCTGGAGAATCTTCTGGAAAATCACCCTGCCGAATATCAAATGGGGTTTGCTGTACGGAATCATTCTATGTAACGCCAGGGCGATGGGAGAATTTGGCGCGGTATCGGTCGTTTCCGGTCACATCAGGGGATCGACGAATACCATGCCGCTGCATATTCAAATTTTGTATAACGAATACAATTTTGCAGGGGCTTTTGCCATGGCATCGCTGTTAGTACTGCTGGCTCTGGTGACGCTTATTTTGAAAAGTATAATCGAATGGAAATATCAACACCAGCCGGGTATAGAAGGGAAGTAATCCGCATGCATATCGTGGCCAAACACTTGACGAAAAGCTTTGGCAGTTTTGTAGCCACCAAAGATGTCAGCTTCGAGATTGAAAAGGGAAAGCTGATTGGCTTGCTGGGTCCCAGCGGCGGAGGGAAAACAACGATTCTTCGCATGCTGGCCGGACTGGAGGAGCCGGATGAGGGAGACATCCTGTTTCTTGGAAAGAAAGTGAATTCCCTGCCGCCGCAGGAACGGGGGATTGGTTTTGTATTTCAAAACTATGCGCTGTTCCGGCATATGAACGTGTTCGACAATATTGCGTTCGGATTAACCGTACAGAAGCGGACGAAGGCACAGATTAAGGCACGGGTGAATGAGCTGATTGAGCTAACCGGCTTGAAAGGGATGGAAAAAAGGCTTCCCCACCAGTTGTCCGGAGGCCAGCGCCAGAGAGTAGCCTTTGCCAGAGCGATCGCCCCCGAGCCGCAGCTGCTGCTCCTTGATGAACCGTTTGCCGCCATCGACGCTAAAGTGCGCAAAGAACTGCGTACCTGGTTAAAAGAGATGATCAACCGCGTCGGAATTACGACCATCTTCGTAACCCATGACCAGGAAGAAGCGGTCGAGGTAGCCGATCAGATGCTGATCATTAACCAAGGCCGTCTGGAGCAGCAGGGCACTCCGATTGAAATCTATAAGCAGCCTCGCACACCATTCGTCGCCAGCTTCATAGGCGAATCAAACCAGCTGAGCGATATATCGAAATTTAAAGGATTTGAAACTCAAGCGCTGCAGGAAGCGCAAGCGATCATTCGTCCCGAATTTATCGAGATTGGACTGCCGAAAGAAATGGCTTTTCCTTTCGCTGCAGAAGACGGCGTAGTAAGGAATGTATATTTCAGGGGTACGAATTGGCAGGTGGAAGTCGAAGTGTATGGCGAAAAGCTGTTCGGCTATCGTTCCTTGGAGCTGCCGACACTCCATCCTGGAGATCAGGTACAGGTTTTGATTCACCGTATTTATCTGTTTAATGAAGAGAGCAACGTCACGCTGGAGAACGGCCTCAAGATTGATCCTATGCCGGTACACATTTAAACCGCCCATGGAGGAAGAACTGTCACAGAGTCAACAGTTCTTCCCAACTCAAAACACAGGAGCCGGTAATATAAATAAGACGGAGGTTGGTAACCATGGCTAAGCCGCTGGACGTAGATGAGCTTTGGACACATCGTATCATTCAAAGCATTAACGGATTAGAGTATGGGACGGTGCAAATTGTCGTACACGATGGAAGAATCGTTCAGATTGAACGAACGGAACGTAAACGCTTCGAATCGGATCAAGCCGTTTCCGCCAAAGAAACTCCGCGAAAACCGGAGAAATCGAATGATTTCAAGAAAACAAAAGTCTACCGGACCACTGGAGACTTCCTTTAAGTGCCTGCGCGGTGGATAGGCTATTATGGGAAGTCGTTTTTTTATCGACCATGAATGGATGGCGAAGAACACAAGAAACAGCACTAATTTCGGGAAGTCCTTCCGTTGGCTCTCATAAATCGATGATCGATGCGGAGTGGATTATTATCCGCAATCGTTATTCAAAAGACCCGTGGAGGGTCTATTTTTTTTGTTGACAAATGATAACGATAACCATTATCATTTATTCATAGTGATATTGAGAATCATTATCACTATGAGTTCGTTTCATTACATAACAGACCCGCAGCGGTCTGACAGACGCTCACTGCATAATACTGAGGAGGACGATAGCAAAATGGCAAACATTCTTATGGTTTTTGCAAGCATGACGGGGAATACGGAAGATATGGCGGACGCGATTGCTGAAGGGATTCGTGAGGCGGGGGAGGAGCTTGTCGTCAAGTCTGTCCTGGATACCAACACGAACGAGCTGGAAGCGTACGACGGCATTATCTTGGGTGCATATACATGGGGGGACGGCGAGCTGCCGGACGAATTCCTTGATTTTTATGAGGAGATGGATGAGTATTCTCTGAGCGGGAAGAAAGCGGCCGTATTCGGCTCCTGCGACTCAAGCTATGCGCAGGTCGGTGCAGCGGTAGATATTTTAGTTGAGAAGCTGCGTGAACGGGGAGCGGAGGTTGTGCTGGACGGACTGAAGATCGAGCTGTCCCCGTCCGCGGATGAAAAAGAGCAGTGCAAAGAATTTGGCCGGCGGTTTGCTTTGGCTGTGCGATGAAGGGAGGGGAATCGGTATGCTGCAATCCCAAGCGAAACTCCCCGGCGGGGTATTAACCCGGTTGAAAGACTATGAAATCGAGGCCTGGCTGTGCTCCCCGGATGAGTATCGCGATATTTATGTACTGGGTAAGCAGCCGACGTCCCCAAACTGGCGGCAGATGGCCCAATATGCGGTCAACCATATTCTGAACGACTGCCACGCCATCCCGCCGAAACAACGCAGTACGGCTGCGGTCCTGCAGCGCATTTATGAGCGTTGGAAAATCAATCCCGGATTATTCCAATCCAAGGTTCATTATGTGACGGTGCTTGCCGCGGTAACAGACCAGCTGTTGAAATATTTTGCCGCACAGCCAAAAGATACGGAGCCGCTGTTACTGTTTGAAAGCTTCACGGCTGTCATTCAGGAGCTGCAGCTTGAATTGTCGATGATTTTTCAGGTTGCCCAATGGACAAAAGAGGGTCTGCATATCCAAAAAATAGTGGTCAATGAGGACCCTGCTCTGTGGAACGGCTACGTTCAAATGATGACGCTGTTCAGCTGCAACGGGTTCGGGAATCTTCCGGCCAAAATCGAGTGGATCGGATTGCTGTCGGGTAAGCGGAGGGTTTATTATCCTCGCAAAAAGGACGTAGCAAGAGCAGTCGATTACATGGAATGGGTTCGCAGCGGAATGGAGAAGACGCATTTGAACCCGGATTACTCTTCAGAGGAGGGACATCGATGGGATTGTTATATGATGCCGTCCATTATCCAATGAAGGTAGAAGGAGGCAGTAAGATCTCCCTCCCTGCTCTGCGCATTTCTTGCTTGGCCCGCCTGGATGAGAACCGGATTGTGGCCGCTACGTTCGGCCAAGGCACATATGCTCAATCGGCGGACGGAGAATGGGAGGCTATGAATTCGGGCTTGCCGGAACGAACGGTGACCTACCGCCTGCAAGCGCTGAATGGAAAACTCTATGCGGCCACCGATCGGGGGTTGTTTGCCTGGAGCAGCGGGGCATGGCATCCAACCGGGCTGACGATGCCCTGCTATCGGGTGTTGGAGGGAAGCTCCATCCTTGCGGGTACGGCGATCGGATTAACACAGCAGGCCGACGATCATTGGGATTTGTCCGCTTTTCCCAATAGGGCGGTATATGATTTGCTGTCTTCTCCACAATTCTTGTTTGTCGGGTATGCCAAAGGGATGGCCTTTTATGATTATTTGACCGGGCAATGGCACGAGTTTCACTTGGATTCCCCGGTGACGTCTTTGTCGGTTTGCCAGGGCCGATTGCTTGGTGTGACAGCCAAGGGAGAGCTCGTTTTGGGCAACAGGAGGGGCGGATTTTCAACGATTCGCTTTGATGATAAATTTTTTTATCGATGGGTGCAGGTGGGACCGCATATCTTGGCTTGCTCGAGCAGCGGCTTGTATAAGATGGTGCTCCATCAGGAGAATCCGGTGCTGTATTCGATCGGTATTCGCGGCGCCGTTACGGACGCCATAGAGGTAGGGAACCGTTTGGTCGTGTCTACGCTTCATTACGGTCTGGTCAGTCTCCCCTTTTCCTGATGATTGCTGGTAAAATAATAGTAAAACGGGAGGGATGGCGTATGGCTAATCGAATACATCCCGAAACAGTGCTGGGGCCGGTTCATTTAATTCGGGCACATTCATCTCCATGTTGCGGATTTGGAACGGACCCGAAAGTTTTATTGCCAGGTATTAGGCTTTGATCTCACGGCTCATTATGGGAATAGCGCTCTATTTGACGGAGAGATGACAGCGATTCTGGATCGCCTCGGGAATGCCGGATCACTGCCGAAAAACAAGAGGACGGCTGGTTTGTCCGCGACCCCTCAGGGATTCGTATGTTATGGAAGATTCGATCCTAACCGATGAAAATAGGAAGAAGGCTGGTTCACATCCGTGAATCCCAGCCTTCTTCTTTATTTTTTAAACAAATGCTTGAATTGGCCATACCCTTCTTCTTCCAAACGTTCCACCGGTATAAAACGAAGGGCCGCGGAGTTGATACAGTAGCGCAAGCCGGTTGGTTCAGGCCCGTCTTCGAACACATGACCGAGATGAGAATCCGCCTCCTGGCTGCGAATTTCCACACGAATCATGTTGTGGGAGACATCGATATGCTCCGTTACACGGCTTTTTTCTATAGGCTTGGTGAAGGAGGGCCAGCCGCAGGCCGAATCGAATTTGTCCAGCGAGCTGAATAAAGGTTCGCCCGATACGATATCGACGTAAAGTCCCTCTTCTTTATGGTTCCAAAACTCGTTGCGGAACGGGGGTTCCGTACCGTTGTTCTGCGTCACTTCATATTGGAGCGGCGTGAGGCGCTGTTTCAGTTCCTCGTCCTTCTTGCGGTCTTTCCACTGTTCTCTTATAAATTTCTCCCGGCCGGAAGCTGCAAAATAAGCTTTATAGCGAACCGGATTCGTCTTGTAATAGTCCTGATGATAGTCTTCTGCGGGATAGAACGGTTTGGCCGGCAAAATCTGTGTTACGATCGGTTTTTGAAAACGGCCGCTTGCCGCAAGCTGCTGCTTGGATTGCTCGGCCAATTGCTTTTGCTCTTCATTATGATAAAAGATAGCCGTCCGGTAGGAATCGCCGCGGTCGGCGAACTGGCCGCCGTCATCTGTGGGATCGATCTGCTGCCAGAACAGCTCCAGTAACCGTTCGTAGGGAAAGAGCGTTGGATCGAATGTAATTTGGACAGCCTCATAGTGCCCCGTCGTATTCGAACATACTTCCTCATAGGTCGGGTACTCTACATGACCGCCTGTATAGCCCGACACGATCTTGACAATGCCCGGCTGTTCGTCAAACGGCTTGACCATACACCAGAAGCAGCCGCCTGCAAATGTCGCTAACTCCAGTTGGTTGTTTACACCAGTCATATGTTCTCATCTTCTTTCATCGTTATTGTGGTGCGGCTTCATCCAGCAGCTTCTCTACGATGACGGGAAGCATCCGGATGGTGTCGCTGTCGGCCCCGAAGGTTTGGCTGGCCGCGTAAGCACCCTCGATCCAAAGGGCCAGTGAATGGGCTAAAATCTCCGGATCGGTTGCATTCATCGATTTTGTTAACTCCACGAGCTTCTGAATAAGCGCCTTTTTGTGAGCAAAAACCAATTGGCGGGCGGGATGCTCAGGATCGGGAAATTCTATGGCGATATGGCTGAAACAGCACCCGCGATAACCGATAACGGATGATTTATCGGCCAAATCCGTAAACAATTGAATGATTTGACGTCTTGGCTGATGAGGATGCTTCGCAAGGCTTGCTTCCCATTCCTCCCAAAACTGCTTGCTTTGCCTGTCCAAATAGGCCAGAATCAGTTCATTTTTGGAGGAAAATTGACGATACAGGGTCATTTTATTCATGCCTGCCTGTTCCACAACAGAATCCACACTTACCGCACGGATGCCTTCTTTGTAGAACAGCTCACCGGCGGCCTGAAGGATATATTCCTGGGCTTGAGCTCTCGGCACTCGTTTTCTTTTTGAGAAGGCCGGTTTCGGCTTTTTTGCATTGAGGTTTGTCATTCAACATGTCTCCTGCGCCGCTGGGCTTTCCAAATATCCGAAACGGTTCAATGAAGCCACCATTTAGGATGTTACTGATCGGTAACAATGATAGTTGTATCATAAGTATTGAAGACTCATATGTCAAGCGGGTACAAGCCGAAATGACGTGCCAAGGCTCTGCGGTAATAAAGCCCCGCAGATTTTGCCAAGACATGGAGAACTGCTGTTATAGGCCAAAAGTATCCTATTTGTTACTTCACTACTTAAAAGTGCGTACTTCCTTTTTTGAAAAAACGGACCTACAATAAAGCTGTCTTCAATAAAGACAAGGCATTATGGTTCCTGGCCGGGGCTGCAAATGAACAGATTCGCCATCTTATCTTGTTTTGGCTTACAAACCAAAAATTATATAGACATAAGGAGAGAAGCAGAAATGAAGTTACAATTAGCATTGGACCTGGTAGATATTCCTGGAGCAAAGCAGCTGGTAGCCGAAGTGCAGGAGCATATCGATATTGTAGAAATCGGTACGCCGGTTGTGATCAATGAAGGATTAAGAGCGGTAAAAGAAATCAAGGAAGCCTTCCCTTCCTTGACGGTATTGGCCGACCTGAAAATTATGGATGCAGCCGGATATGAAGTGATGAAAGCTTCCGAGGCGGGCGCAGACATCATTACGGTACTTGCGGCAGCTGAAGATATGAGCATCAAAGGCGCTGTAGAAGAGGCGAGAAAACAAAAGAAACAAATCCTGGTCGACATGATCGGCATTAAAGACATCGAAGGACGCGCTAAAGAACTCGATGCTATGGGCGTAGACTACATTTGCGTACACACAGGGTACGATCTTCAGGCCGTCGGACAAAACTCCTTTGAAGACCTGAAGAAAATCAAGCGTGTGGTCAAAAACGCCAAAACGGCGATTGCAGGCGGCATCAAGCTGAGCACATTGCCGGAAGTGATCAAAGCGCAGCCGGATCTGGTTATTGTAGGCGGCGGGATTACCGGACAAGAAGATAAAAAAGCGGCAGCAGCCGAAATGCAAGCATTGATCAAGCAGGCTTAATCGCCGGCTTCTGTTCAAGCGGATGGGTTACAGACTCCATACGCAAGGCTGAAACATGATCTTAGTCCTCGCTTACTATAGTGAGGACTTATTTTTCCGAAACAAGAAATGGCCCGGAAAGCTGTTTTTTACACGAAAATCAGAAAAAAGAAGGTGAAATCCATGGATGCCATGACCTTTGTGTTGTTTGGTTCGACCGGTGATTTGGCCAAAAGAAAATTATTCCCGGCGCTGTACAACCTGTTTCTGGAGCAAAAGCTGCCGCAAGCTTTTTCGGTCATTAACCTGGGACGCAAGCCGTTGTCGGATGAGGAATTTCAGGCCTATGTCGAACAATCGCTGCACACTTTTTCAAGGCGTAAGCCTGAAGACCGCTCCCAGGTAGAGCCATTTCTCCGGAACTTCCGTTATTTGGATATGGATGTGACGAAACCGGAGGGATACCGGGAACTGCTTAAGCGGATTGAAGAAAGAGAAAAGGAGCTCAACATTCCGGAGAACCGGATGTTCTATCTGTCGGTTGCGCCCGAATTTTTTGACGTGATCGCCTTGAATATCAAGGAGAGCGGCTTGGGGAGCGGCAGAGGATGGAAACGTCTTATTATCGAGAAACCGTTCGGACATGATTTGCCGTCGGCCCGGAAGCTGAACGCCAAGCTGAATCAGGCTTTTGAGGAAGACGAAATTTATCGCATCGATCATTACCTCGGCAAGCCAATGGTTCAGAACCTGGAAACCCTAATTCCGGCGAATCCTGTTCTGAAGGCGCTTTGGAGCAATCAATACATTGCCAATATTCAGATTACCGCCAGCGAAACGGTGGGTGTAGAGGAGAGGGCCGGTTACTATGAAGGCGCCGGAGCGATCCGGGATATGTTTCAAAATCACATGCTGCAGCTGCTGATGATGACGGCTATGCATCTGCCGACTCCCGTCACGGAACAAAATGTCCGTAAGCAGAAGAGCAGCCTGTTGAAGTCTCTCCGGCCGATATGCAAAACGGAGGCGGCCCGGCACGTAGTGCGCGGTCAGTATGGAGCGGGGGAAATTCACGGTCAAGCCGTCCCTGCCTATCGGGATGAACCCGGAGTGGATGCCGCCTCGATGACCGATACATTTATCGCCGCCCGGTTATGGATTGACGAATTTTTCTGGAAGGACGTCCCCATTTATATTCGGACGGGAAAACGCATGAAGGAAAAGTCTACACGGATCGTCCTTGAGTTCAAAGACAGATTAAAGGAACAGAACGCGGATGCAGACCGGATGCCTAACCTGTTGACAATTCAAATCAATCCGGATGAAAAAATTACGCTGCAGCTCAACGGCAGGAATCCATTAAAAAACGGACGGATGGAGCCGGTTACCTTGGATTTCTCGGTGCCGTCCGATCAGATGCCGGAAGCGTATGAACTGCTTTTATTCGATGCTTTGAAAGGCGATGCGACGTTTTTCGCCCACTGGGAAGAAGTCGAATTGGCATGGAAATGGGTTCAGCCCCTTGTCGAGGCCTTCGAAGAAAATCTCCTGCCGCTTCATGTTTATCCTGCCGGTTCGTTTGGTCCAGCCATGGCTGATGCTCTATTGGAAGAGCAGGGATTTCACTGGTGGCATGACGAAACACCGGAAGCCCGGGAGTTGTATAAGCTGGCTGCAATATAATTACGCGAATAGGGAAAGCTAAGACAGGAGGTAGGAATCGCATGAAAATCGGATTAGTCGGTTTAGGTAAAATGGGATTCAATTTGGGTCAAAATCTGATCGACCGCAAACATGAAGTCGTGGCGTTCGATTTGAATACAGATGCCGTAAAAAAGCTTCAAGCATATGGTGCTCAAGGTGCGGAAAGCCTGGAGCAGCTCGTTCATTCATTACAGCAGCCAAGGATCATCTGGATCATGGTTCCTCATGCCGTGGTGGACTCCGTACTGGATGAGCTTACGCCGTTTTTGACCAAAGGCGATATTGTCATCGAGGCGGGAAATTCACACTATAAGGAATCCATCCGCCGATACAATCAGCTGAAGCAAGCCGGAATCTATTTTATGGATGCCGGGACTTCTGGAGGAATGGAAGGAGCCCGTCATGGGGCATGCTATATGGTTGGTGGCGACCCTGAAGCATGGCGCGTGGTGGAGCCGGTCTTCCGTGATACTGCGGTGGAAAACGGGTACCTGTATGCTGGCAAAGCCGGCAGCGGCCATTATCTGAAAATGGTCCATAACGGGATTGAATACGGAATGATGGCGGCCATCGGAGAAGGCTTCGAAGTCCTTGAGAAAAGCGGGTTCGACTTTGATTATGAGCAGGTGGCCAGAGTATGGAATCACGGGTCCGTGATCCGGTCATGGCTGATGGAATTGACCGAACGCGCATTTTCGAAGGATGCCAGGCTGGATGAGATTAAGGGTGTGATGCATTCCTCTGGAGAAGGGAAGTGGACGGTGGAGGAAGCCCTGGATCTTCAGACAGCCACGCCGGTCATTGCCATGTCTTTATTGATGCGCTACCGCTCCTTGGATCAAGATACCTTTACAGGCAAAGTGGTGGCTGCTTTAAGAAATGAGTTTGGCGGGCACGCCGTGGAAAAAAGCAAAGTCCCTGTACAGGCATAAATGAATGGATCATGGATGCCAATCTGAGAAAAAGTTGACCGGACCCTTGGGACCGGTCAACTTTTTTCAGTTGGATGAGCCGGAAGGCTTGATGATATGCTCTGAATTTTGGATATCCTTGATTCTCTTTTTGCCCCATTCATACATCATTTCAATAATCGGCATCAGCGTCATCCCAAGCTCGGTCATCGAGTATTCTACTCTTGGAGGCACTTCAGGAAACACCTCGCGATGGACAATTCCGTCATCGATCAATTCCTTCAGCTGGCTCGTCAGCATTTTATGCGTAATTTTTGGGAAAAGTCTTTGAAGCTCGCTGAAGCGGTGAGCGCCCTCTCTTCCCAAATGCCAGAGGATGGTGATTTTCCACTTTCCGCTGATAATCGCCAAAGTTAATTCTTTTTCGCAATTGAAATCGCCGTTATTGATTTTATCTAAAATTTCTTTTCTTAGATCCGACATCGTATTCTCCTAATCTTTTAATAGTAACTTTTTTGTAACCAGCGCACAAAAAAGTGCATTCTTCTTTAATCTCTCCCCGCGATATAAAATGTACATTGTAGTTATTATGATAAAGGAGAGTGAAACAAATGTCCAAAAAAGTATTGATTTTAACTGGAGATGCTGTAGAAGCATTAGAAGTATACTATCCTTATTATCGCTGTTTGGAAGAGGGATACGAGGTGGTCATCGCTTCCCCTACAGATAAAAAAGTACTGGCTACGGTAGTTCACGATTTTGAAGACTGGCAAACCTTTACCGAGAAAAAAGGATACAATATTGAGGCTCACGCTTCATTCGAGAACATTAATCCGGAAGAATTCGATGCCTTGATCATTCCGGGCGGACGAGCTCCCGAGCATATTCGCCTTCATAAAGATTTTGCCCGGATCGCAAGCCACTTCTTCAAACAGGATAAACCGATTATGATTCTGTGCCATGCCAGCCAGGCGTTATCCGTTATCGCCGATGAGATTAAAGGCCGCGAAATGACAGCCTACTTCGCTTGCCGTCCTGAAGTGGAAGCAGCGGGTGCAAAATATATCGAGACGCGTTTCCACGTTGACCGCAATCTGGTTTCCGGTCATGCCTGGAACGATCTTCCGCAGCTGATGAAGGAATTCATTAAGCAGGTTAATGCAGCGAACTAAGGGCAAAATAATGCATTATAGCTGCCATGAAAATTAAAAAACAAAATGGTTAGAGGAGAGAAGAAAAATGAAATTACAATTAGCATTGGACCTGGTAGATATTCCTGGAGCAAAGCAGCTGGTAGCCGAAGTGCAGGAGCATATCGATATTGTAGAAATCGGTACGCCGGTTGTGATCAATGAAGGATTAAGAGCGGTAAAAGAAATCAAGGAAGCCTTCCCTTCCTTGACGGTATTGGCCGACCTGAAAATTATGGATGCAGCCGGATATGAAGTGATGAAAGCTTCCGAGGCGGGCGCAGACATCATTACGGTACTTGCGGCAGCTGAAGATATGAGCATCAAAGGCGCTGTAGAAGAGGCGAGAAAACAAAAGAAACAAATCCTGGTCGACATGATCGGCATTAAAGACATCGAAGGACGCGCTAAAGAACTCGATGCTATGGGCGTAGACTACATTTGCGTACACACAGGGTACGATCTTCAGGCCGTCGGACAAAACTCCTTTGAAGACCTGAAGAAAATCAAGCGTGTGGTCAAAAACGCCAAAACGGCGATTGCAGGCGGCATCAAGCTGAGCACATTGCCGGAAGTGATCAAAGCGCAGCCGGATCTGGTTATTGTAGGCGGCGGGATTACCGGACAAGAAGATAAAAAGGCGGCAGCAGCCGAAATGCAAAAATTGATCAAACAAGGTGCATAAGCATTATGCAAACGACGCAGTATTTTGCCAAGATCATTCAAGAGTTGGAGCGTTCGGTAAACCTTATCGCCGATGAACAAGCGGAAAAGCTGTCGAACGGAATCCTTAAATCCAGGAAAATTTTCGTGGCTGGAGCAGGCCGGTCCGGACTGATGATGAAGTCCTTCGCGATGCGGCTGATGCAAATGGGCTTTGAAGCTTATGTCGTTGGCGAAACCGTAACTCCCAACCTGGAAAAAGGGGACCTGTTCATCATCGGTTCCGGTTCGGGAGAGACGAAAAGCTTGGTGCCTATGGCTCAGAAAGCCAAAAGCCTGGAGGGAACCGTCGCGACGATCACGATTTCCCCGGATTCGACCATCGGGACTTTATCGGATATCATCGTGAAATTGCCGGGTTCGCCCAAAGACCGGTCGGACGGGGGCTACATCACCATCCAGCCGATGGGAGCTTTATTCGAGCAGACGCTGTTATTATTTTGCGATGCCGTCATATTGAAGCTGATGGAGAAGAAGGGATTGGACTCCGGAACCATGTTTGGCCGGCATGCCAATCTGGAGTAGGCATTTTTTTACTGGACTATATCGTAAATCCCATATTGAACTGTACCGGCGGTTTGGGGCCGGTACAGTTTTTTTCATATCCCCGGAAGCATGAAGGGGAAGGATAATGTGTCCGAGCACGGCCAACATGTGGTTATGGATAACGATTTGATGGAGCCGTTAATTATCCGTTAGATCCGTTGTGATTCTGCGAAGATTTTGCTGGATGACAGGGGTATCGATAACATCTTCATCCATCACGGTATTCACATTGTTGTGCATAATATTCATTCCCTTATGCCGTCCGTCCCCCATGTTATTTTTTTCGGTGGCGATCCAGCCGGACTGATGTTCACCCCTGCGAGACGGTAGCATCCCGGTTTAAGGAATTGACGTTAAGCATATGGTCTGAATAACGATATGCCGAACAGGCAGCTCCAGCGGTAACTTCTCCTGTTTATAAGTTATGAAAAAACCTGGCCAATGGCCAGGCTCTTATCCGGATCTGCACTTTCGTGCACAGCTGTACTAGTCGCGCGATCCCCGATTCACGCCTCAACGCCGGCTGCTGTGCTGAAATTCAGCCTAATGGCAGCCTCTGATGAGAAAGCGCCCTCTGCGTCGACTCCACAACCTTATAATGTCTAGCCTTTGTTACGCTGAACGCCTTGAGTGCTTCGGGTACCCCGGGCACCTCGGGTACGGTGGGTGCCTGAAGTGCCTTGGGTACGGCGGGAGTCTTGATAGCCAGGAGTGCCTTGGGTACGGCGGGAGTCTTGGTAGCCAGGAGTGCCTTGATAGCCGTAATAGACGTCCTGAGTGTTCTGCGGACCTTGGGAGCCCGGATTGGCCGGGTAACCGTAATATCCATCCTGATTGTTTCGCGTGCCTTGGTATCCTGGAATGCCCTGATAGCCGTAATAAACGTCCTGGTTGCTTTGCGGACCTTGGGAGCCGTGAAAGTCGCGTGTGCTCCTTCCTCCTTGAACCCCTTGCGTGCCGTGGGCACCCCGGGTACGATTGGAGTCTTGATAGCCTGGAGTACCCTGATAACCGTATTCGACGTCCTGTATACCTTGGGAGCCTTGGGAGTTATGAATGCCATGCGACTTTCGCTTACTTTTTTTGTAATTATGAGCCCCTTTGGTTTTTCGAATTACTCGAGTACCGTGAGCATCGCTTGTATTTCTACGCTTTTTGATTTTCTTTCTCTTGCCGCTTATGGAGCTTAGTTGGATTGCCCCTTTGCCTAATTTTCGATTTTTCATATTTATGCCTCCTTTATTTGATAGTGTAGGATATGAATCGGCTCATTGTTTTGATAGGGATATAGATTTAGTTTTTAAAAAAAAGAAGCTGCCTGAATCATCGGGACAGGAAACGAAGACCCGGGCCAACGCCGGTTAGTACTTGTGTGAAGAAGTCTCCATTGGAGCTATATTATAAGAAGAACGGTTTTTTCTTATGCCCAAACCAAACAGCCAGGGGACCGCCCCGCAGTCATAACGACTTATGGGACAATCCCCTGGCTCCGGTTTATCGGGCCGAAGGTGCAGGTGCCGTGTACGGATAAGTATACTGAAGCTCCTCGTCGAAGGTAACATAATCGAGGTTGACCATCAGAAGCAGATAGCGCGTTCCCGTCTGTGGATCGCTGATAATGATGTGGTCACGGCCGGCCGCTTCAATTCTGCCCTTGAAGATTTTGGCGTTCCATTGAGAGTTGTTCTCGTAAGTCATGTAGAACGTACCGATTTTGCCAAGATTCAGGCGCAATATATTCTCGATGAAAGATTGCTCGAGCGGGAGCTGCCCCATAGACCCCGGTGCTCCTATAGGTGCGGCGGACGGCGCGCCCAACGGAGAAATCAGTCCCCCGGCTTGAACGTTGGGCTGACTCCATTGCTGAACGCCAAGTGTGGCCGCCGGAACGTTCGCCTGCAGCAATGGCTGGACGTTAGGCTGTACCGCCGCAGGAGCGGGACCGTAGTTCGGAATGCCGTAACCGCCATAGGGACTTACACCTGTTTTATAAGGATTGCTGTACATAGTTGAATAAAACCTCCTTCAGATGCTCGCAGCTTTGCTGCTGGATTCATGCTAAATCATAGACAGACACCAGCCCCGAAAGGGGAAGAAGCAATCGTTCCCGAAACAGGCCCGTCAGTGGCGGGCGGACTTCATTACCTGGAACTGGCCTAACGGGAAGGAATAAAGGTAACGGGCGTCCGGCTGATTTTCGTTGCAGAACAGCCATATCGGAGTGGGATTACTTCTTGCTTCGCGGGCTTAGGCTCATGCACAATCCATTGTATGGAGTAGGCTGTAGTTTGGTGACACGTGATAAGGATTGTTTTGATAAATCCAAAAAGCAAGGAGGAGCAGCGGACCATCGTCCGTTACCCCTCCGGCTTGATTGAGACATAAGCCGCCGGCAGATGATGGCGCCAACAATGAGCAAGGGATAAAAAAGACCCGCGGGTCAAATCTTCCCGCGGTTCATACGGCCAGGTGCCTGCGCACCTGCTCCTCACTAAGCGTATCGGAGCTTCCCTCGGCGACGATGGTGCCCTTATCCAGCACATAGCAATAGTCGGCGATGCTTGTTGCGAATGTCAGGCTTTGTTCGACCAGCAGTACAGCCATCTGCTTGTCGTCCTTAATCGATTCGATTACGCGTTCGATATCCAGCACGATGGACGGCTGGATGCCTTCCATCGGTTCGTCAAGCAGGAGAAGCTTCGGCTCGGAAACGAGCGCGCGGGCGATGGACAACTGCTGCTGCTGACCGCCGCTCAGGTCCCCGCCTTTGCGGTACAGCATTTCCTTCAGCACAGGGAATTTCTCATATACCGATTCCGGAATGCCCGCTTTACGTACCTTGGCGCTCGCGGCCTCCAGTCCCAGCAGGAGATTTTGCTCTACGGTGAGCTGCGGGAAGATGTCCCGGCCCTGCGGAACATAACCGATTCCCGCCCGCGCACGGCGATCCGGCGATCGGGACGTATAATCGTGTCCGGCGTAGCGGATCGTTCCCTTCTTCGGCTTGATTAGGCCCATGATCGTTTTCATCAGTGTCGTTTTGCCTACGCCGTTGCGTCCCATAAGACACACGACCTGGCCGGGCTCTACTTTCAGCGATACATCCCGCAGGATCATGCTTTCGCCATACCCGGCTTCAAGGCCTGTCAGCTCCAATTTCCCGTCAGCTTCAATCATGCCGTTCGCCCCGCTTTCCCAGATAAACTTCGGCCACTTTATCGTCTTCCTGAATATCCTGCATCGATCCTTCGCGAAGTACGGTACCTTCATGCATGACGGTCACCGTTTTGGCGAATCGGCGCACGAATTCCATGTCGTGCTCCACCACGACCACGGTTTGACGGCTGTTGATGCGGTGCAGCAGCTCGCCGGTTTTTTCCGTCTCGCTGTCGGTCATGCCGGCCGCCGGCTCGTCGAGAAGCAGCAGCTCCGGCTCCTGAATGAGCAGCATGCCAATCTCGAGCCACTGCTTTTCACCGTGAGAGAGCGAGCCTGCCTTATCTTTAGCCTTGCCCGCCAGACCGATCATCTCCAGATCCTGCTGAAGCCTGGAGCGCTGCTCCTTTGTCGTCTTCGCGAGCAGCGTACTGAGCAGACCGCGCTTCTGGCGCATGGACAACAGCATATTTTCCTCCACTGTCAGCGTCCCGAAGATCGAAGGAGCTTGAAACTTCCTGCCGATGCCCAGTTGAGCGATTTGGTGCTCCTGGTATTTGGACAAATCGGTTTGTCCTTTGAACAGCACCTTGCCTTTGGACGGTTTAACCTTGCCGCAGAGCACGTCGAGAAGCGTCGTTTTGCCGGCGCCATTAGGGCCGATCAAAAACCGGAGCTCACCGGCTTCAAGAGAAAAGTTCAGTCCGCGAATGGCTTTGAATCCGTCAAAGCTGACCTCCAGCTCCTCCACGCGGATAATCGGAGTCCGTGCGTTTATTCTGGGTGAAG
Organism: Paenibacillus naphthalenovorans; assembly: GCF_001465255.1. Lineage (NCBI taxonomy): Bacteria > Bacillati > Bacillota > Bacilli > Caryophanales > Paenibacillaceae > Paenibacillus > Paenibacillus naphthalenovorans. The sequence goes on from NZ_CP013652.1 coordinate 268,826, forward strand.
TTTCGTTATACGGCATCGCCATTACCTCCTTATTGCGGTTTTTCGAGTTCGGTGTAGCCCAGCGGTCCGGGAGCGGGAACGGCTGCTGTTGGCGCGAGTGCCTGTCTGCTCCGGCCCCATTTTTCAAACAAATCCTTGAGGGTTCCGACAATACCTTTGGGCAGGAAAAGGGTAACGACGATAAACATGGCCCCCATTATAATCGGCCACCATTCCGGATAAGCTTCGCTGAACGTCGTTTTGGCGGCATTGGCGGCAATAGCTCCGATGACGGCTCCGTAGATGGTGGCACGGCCGCCGACCGCTACCCAGAGGACCATTTCGATGGAGGGAACGATGCCCATCTGTGCCGGAGAGATGATGCCTTCCTGCAGGATGAACAGCATCCCTGCCAGCCCGGCCAGCCCTGCGGAGACGCAGTATATGAACACTTTATAGGCTACGGGATTGTAGCCGATGAAGCGGACGCGGTTCTCGGCATCGCGCACGGCAACCAATATTTTGCCGAGGCGGCTCCCGGCGAGCCACAGGCAGAGCAGCAGCGTGAGGCCCAAAACGACTACCGTGACATAGTAGAGCGCAAGCTTCGTGGAAGACTCGCCGAGCTTCAGCCCCAAGAAGGTATCGAAGCCGGTCAACCCGTTCGTTCCGCCGATCCATCCCTGTTGACCGACGAATAGAGTGACGGTGATGATCACAAGCGCTTGGGACAAAATGGAGAAAAAAGCACCGCGGATCCGATTGCGGAACGTGAGGTAACCGAGCACGAAGGCGACCGCCATCGGCACGATCAAAGCCAGCGCTACCGCCGCGCCTGCGGATTGAAACGGCACCCAAAACCACGGAAGTGTTTCAACGCCGCTCCACGACATAAAATCCGGCAGCCCGCCCTGGGAGGCGGCGAGCTTCAGATGCATCGCCATGCCATAGGCGCCGAGTCCGAAATATACGCCGTGTCCCAGGCTGAGAATGCCCGTATAGCCCCAGATCAGGTCAAGCCCCATGGCCAGAATGGCGAAGGCGAGAAATTTACCCAGCAGCCCGAGCCGGAATTCCGATAAAAACATAGGCGAAAGCAGCATGACGGCAAGTAAGACGAGACTGAGGGCTATTTTTATTTTCGTATTGCTGATGGATAACAAAGTCATGGTCCAGCACTCCTTTGCTTGGTTTGTTGCGGGGGCGGCCCATGGGCCGCAGCATTAATCAAGCGCCCGTGATTTCATGGTGGCGAGTCCGGACGGCTTCCACTGCAGGAACGCAATAATCAGCGTGAACACAATGACCTTCCCGAGGGTGGCGCTGGTGGTATACTCGAATGCCGTGCTCAGGACTCCGATGCCGAGCGCTCCTGCCACCGTTCCGATCAGCTTGCCGATGCCCCCGAGAACAACGACCATAAAAGCGTCGACGATGTAATAGGTCCCAATCGAAGGACCGATCGGCCCGAGCAGGGTCAGTGCACAGCCGGCGATACCGGCCATGCCGGAGCCAAGGGCGAATCCGAGTCCGTCGATCCGCTGGGTTGAAATGCCGAGGCAGGAGGCCATGCTTCGGTTCTGCATGACGGCCTGCATGCTGCGGCCGCCCCGGGTATGGTACAAGTAAAGGTATATTGCCGTCATGCAAACGATGACGAGGCCGATAATAAACAATCGTTTATAAGGAAGGGTCAATTCGGCGGTGAGCGCAAGGCCGCCTTCGAGCCACTCCGGGGCTTTCACGGCAACGTTCGGGGCGCCGAAGATAGTCCGGGCCAACTGCTGCAGCACAAGGCTGACGCCCCATGTCGCCAGCAGGCTGTCGAGCGGACGGCCGTACAGGTAGCGGATCAGCGCTTTCTCGAGCAGCCAGCCGATGGCCGCCGCAACGGCAAAAGCCACAAACAGCGAAAGCACGAAATAATAGCCGAAAGCCGAAGGCGGCAGCGCTTTTTGGAACAGCTGCTGAATCATATAGGCCATATAGGCGCCGATCATGATGAATTCGCCGTGAGCCATGTTGATGATGTTCATCAAGCCGAAGGTGATGGCAAGCCCGAGCGCGATCAAAAGCAAAATGGAGCTGAGCGAAATGCCGTTGAACAATTGAAGCAGGAGCAAGCTCATGGAATAACCTCCCTTTCCTCGGCAAGGAGTGTATGTCGGAAAACAGAGGACTGCCTTCAGGCAGTCCCCGATATCGTTAAAACAACAGAAAAGCGGAATTTGGATTCGGAGAAATATGAAATAGGGACGTTCATTTTAGAATGATTACCGTTGGAGGTTTTTATTTCTTTGTCACTTCCGCTCCCCATGGGTAGGTAGTAAGGAACGGATCCGGCTTGATCGGTTGCCCGGAGTTCCACACCTCTTTGAACTGTCCGTCCGCCTGGATTTGACCGATGCGCACCGTTTTGTAGACATGCTGATTGTCGCCGTCGATCTTTACTTTACCGCCCGGAGCGTTGAACTCAAGTCCTTTGGCCGCTTCCCTGACTTTATCCACCTCGAAGGACCCGGCTTTCTTCACGGCTTCGGCCCAAAGATAGACGCCAAAATAGCCTGCCTCGATTGGGTCGCCCGTTACGCGGTCATTGCCGTATTTGGCTTTGTATGCTTCCACGAATTTGGTATTCTCGGGGGTATTCGTGGTTTGGAAATAATTCCACGCCGCGTAATGGCCCTCGAGCACGGAGGCTCCGATGCCGCGGATTTCTTCTTCGGCCACGCTGACAGACAACGTGGTAAGGTCCTGGGCGGTAATGCCCGCGTCTTTCAGCTGTTTGAAGAAGGCCACGTTGCTGTCTCCGTTCAATGTGTTGAACACAACGTCCGGCTTATCCTTCTTGATTTTGCTGATGATCGTATTGTAATCGGTATGTCCGAGTGGCGTGTATTCTTCTGCGATCAGCGTGCCGCCCTCCGCCTTCAGCTGTTCCTTGATGATTTTGTTAGCCGTTCTCGGAAAGACATAGTCGGAGCCGAGCAGGAAGAACTTCTTGCCTTTGTTCTCCAGCAGCCACGTAACCGCCGGTACGATTTGTTGGTTCGTCGTCGCTCCGGTGTAGAAAATATTAGGGGATGCCTCCAGGCCCTCATATTGAACCGGATAGAAGAAAAGTCCTTTATTTTGCTCCACAACGGGAAGAACCGCCTTGCGGCTGGCCGATGTCCAACCGCCGAAGATGACGACGGCTTTATCCTTCTGCAGCAATTTCTTCGTTTTCTCGGCGAATGTCGGCCAGTCGGATGCTCCATCTTCCACGATGGGTTTGAGCTGCTTGCCCAGCACGCCGCCCGCCTGATTAATTTCCTCGATCGCCATGATTGTAGAGTCGCGAACGGATACTTCACTGATGGACATGGTACCTGTCAAGGAGTGAAGCACGCCTACGGGAACGGTGTTGTCGCCGCTATCCTTAGAGGCTTCCGAGCTGGTTCCGGGTGCGGTTCCGGAGTCCGGGGCTGTCGCCGGAGCGGACCCCGAGGCGCAGCCAGCTAACAATACAGCGAGCGAGAGACTGACGGTCATGAGAACAGATAAGCCTTTCTGAATTGGTTTCATTTGATTCACTCCCCCAAATTTTGGATTTTGTGAGCTACATGCCTAATCATATTCAAATGTCATTTGAGTGTCAATATAAATAACATAATTTTGAGGTTATTAAAATTTTTTCTATCAATAAGCCAATAATGTAAGATTTTATATTTCGATTCAAGTAAAAAAAGGTAAAATACATATTTTCATTCTGGATTTGTGTAATAAAAATTAACATAAAATATTTACACTCGCACAAATCGCGAATATAATAAACCTATTGAGACGGTAATATTCGTGTTTTTAGGAGGTGTAACATGTACCTGACGGAAAGGGAGAAGGAAAAGCTGCTCATTACCGTGGCGGCCGACGTGGCCCGCAGGCGGCTTGCCCGCGGCGTCAAGCTGAACTACCCCGAAAGCGTGGCGCTGATTACCTCGGAAATTATGGAGGGCGCCCGGGATGGCATGACGGTGGCCCAACTCATGCAGTTTGGCACCACGATTTTGAAAGCCGGGCAAGTCATGGAAGGCGTTCCGGAGATGATTCATGAAGTGCAGGTGGAGGCGACGTTTCCGGACGGGACGAAGCTGGTCACAGTTCATCAGCCGATCCGGCGCTAACGGGCGCTTGATCCATGACATTCATATTAGCCGTATTTCAATATCATTAATGATCTCGAAGAGAGGGGAATGGTTATGGTACCTGGAGAATATCGGGTAAAAGCCGGATCGATCGAGTTGAACGCGGGGAAAGAAAAATCGGACCTCATCGTCATCAATACCGGAGATCGGCCTGTTCAAGTAGGATCGCATTACCATTTTTTTGAAGTGAATCGCGCACTTCGATTTGATCGGCAGCAAGCGTTCGGCATGCGGTTGGATATCCCCGCGGGCACGGCCGTCCGGTTCGAGCCGGGAGAGGAAAAGCCCGTCAAGCTCGTCGAACTGGGGGGTGAGAAGCTTTCCTACGGTTTGAACGGATTATCCAAAGGGAAGGTGCGGCGGGGTCATCTTCCGGAACCGATTCGCATAAATCTGACCGAGTGGGAGGAGGGCCTCTAGGTGGCTGAGATGGATCGAAAATCGTACGCCCTCATGTTCGGCCCCACCGTCGGGGATGCCGTCAGGCTGGCGGATACGGATCTGTGGGCGGAAATTGAACGCGATTTCACCGTCCATGGCGAGGAATGCAAATTCGGCGGGGGAAAAGTGATCCGCGACGGTATGGGGCAATCGAGCCGTCATACGCGCAATCAAGGGGTGCTCGATACCCTCATTACGAATGCGGTGATTATTGATCACAGCGGGATTGTGAAAGCCGATATCGGGATCAAAGACGGCGTCATTGTCGGCATAGGCAAAGCGGGTAATCCGGATCTGATGGATGGTGTGCATCCGAACATGATTGTCGGGGCTTCGACGGAAGTGATAGCGGGCGAAGGCAAGATTATCACGGCCGGCGGCATCGACACGCATATCCATTATATCTGCCCGCAGCAGATCGAGACGGCGCTGGCGTCAGGAATAACGACCATGATCGGAGGAGGCACCGGGCCTGCGGCGGGGACGAGCGCCACGACGTGCACGCCCGGCGCATGGCACATGCACCGGATGCTTGAGGCGGCGGAGGCGTTCCCGATGAACCTCGGGTTTACCGGCAAAGGCAATGCCTCGTTTCCCGGGCCCTTGATCGAGCAGGTGGAGGCGGGAGCTATCGGACTCAAACTACATGAAGATTGGGGAACGACCCCTGCTGCGATCGACGCCTGCCTGAACGTAGCCGACCGCTACGATATTCAGGTGGCGATTCATACGGATACGCTCAACGAATCCGGATTTGTGGAAGATACGATCAAGGCGATCGGCGGACGTACCATTCATACGTACCATACGGAAGGCGCGGGCGGGGGCCATGCGCCGGATATCATCCGCATCGCTTCCGAATTGAACGTGCTGCCTTCATCCACTAACCCGACACGTCCCTATACGGTGAACACCGTGGAAGAACATCTCGACATGCTGATGGTATGCCACCATCTGGACAGCCGTATTCCCGAGGACGTCGCCTTCGCCGATTCCAGAATCCGGCCGGAAACGATCGCGGCCGAAGACATTCTTCACGATCTTGGCGTGTTCAGCATCATTAGCTCGGATTCTCAAGCTATGGGCAGGGTGGGCGAGGTTATCACCCGGACGTGGCAGACGGCGGACAAAATGAAGAAGCAGCGCGGATATTTGGCCGCGCCGGGCGAGCAGGATGCTTCGCCCAAGGACAACGATAATTTCCGCATCAAGCGTTATGTGGCCAAGTATACGATCAACCCGGCGATTACGCACGGCATCTCGCATTTGGTCGGTTCGGTGGAACCCGGGAAGCTGGCGGACCTGGTGGTGTGGAGCCCGGCATTCTTCGGCGTAAAGCCGGATATGGTGCTGAAAGGCGGGATGATCGCTTACGCGCAAATGGGTGACCCGAACGCTTCGATACCTACGCCGCAGCCCGTTTTCGGAAGGCCGATGTTCGGTGCTTACGGCCGGGCGCTGAATCGCTGCGTGACGTTCGTTTCCCAAGCGGCTTACGATGCGGGAGTGCATCATCAGCTCGGTCTTCAAAAGCGGATTGAGCCGGTGCGCGGCTGCCGCAGCATTACCAAAAGGGATATGATTCACAACGGTGAAACCCCTTTGATCGACGTCAATCCCGAGACTTATGAAGTGAATGTCGACGGGAAAGTCATTAGCTGTGAACCCGTCAGCGAGCTGCCGATGGCACAGCGTTACTTTTTATTTTAATCATGTAGGCTTATGAGCAAGGAGGCAGCCGCGGCATGGAGAACAGCCAGACATTATCATGGCTTGCCTATACGCAGCTATTGGACTCGGCGTTGCCGATCGGGGGGTTCTCCCATTCGTTCGGTTTGGAGACGATGGTGCAGGAGGGCAGAATCGCAGGACTGCACCAGCTGCAGGAGTACATTGAGAGCATGCTGTTTCACAGCTGGGCACCGGTTGATGCGTTAGCCGTCAAGGCCGTCTACACGCTTGCCCCTGAGCAGCGCTGGGAGGAGCTTTGGCTCGTTGACAAGACGCAGCATGTCCAGCGGGCAGCGATGGAGACGAGGGACGGCGCAGCCAAAATGGGGCGCAGGCTGTATCAGCTCGTCCGTGCTATGTATCCGCAGCTTGGGTGGGAGCCGCTGAATGAAGCTGTCACGTCGGGGAAGTGCATCGGTACCCATCCGCTCATTCACGGTTGGATCAGCCTGCGGCTTGGGATTACTCTGACCATGGCGGCTGAAGGGTATTTATACGCTTCCGTGATGACTTGCATCAACAGCGGACTGCGGCTGATGTCCATCGGTCAAACGGACGGTCAGCGGCTGCTCGCAGCGTTGGTTCCGTCCATTCAGGCGGCTTGGCGGCAGTGTGAGACGCTGGACCCGATAGAGGACGGCTTCGGAAGCGTTCCTTATGCGGATATTGCCATGATGCGTCACGAGAGCTTGTATTCGCGGTTGTTCATGTCTTAATGCCATGATATTCGATATATCCATTACTTATTATTTGAAGGAGGGCTTTGCTATGTGTCAGGGAGGAGCGCATCATCACCATCATTGGGAAACGCCGGAGAAAAGGTCCTTGGAGCGTCCGCTGCGGATCGGAATCGGAGGTCCCGTCGGCTCCGGCAAAACGGCGCTTGTAGAGCGTCTTGCCAGAAAGCTGAACGAACGATACAGCATTGCGGTCATCACCAACGATATTTATACGAAGGAAGATGCAGACATCCTGATTCGTTCCGAGGCGCTGCCGCCCGAACGTATTATCGGCGTGGAAACGGGCGGATGCCCGCATACGGCGATTCGCGAAGATGCATCGATGAATTTTGAAGCGATTGAAGAACTGGAACGCCGATTTTCCCGTCTCGATATCATTTTCATCGAAAGCGGAGGGGATAATCTGGCGGCGGCCTTCAGCCCCGAACTGGTAGATCGCTTCATCTATATTATCGACGTGGCGCAGGGAGAGAAAATTCCGCGCAAAGGCGGACCCGGCATCATCCGCTCGGATATGCTGATCATTAACAAGATTGACTTGGCCCCTCACGTAGGCGCCTCATTAAAGGTGATGGAGGAGGATACGATCCGGATGCGCGGCGACAAGCCGTTCGTGTTCTCCAATCTGTTCGACGGCCAAGGGCTGGACGACATCGTCCATTGGGTCGAGCATCAATACAGCCATGCCTGAGGTGACCGGTTCCGTTAATGCCGAATTTACGGCGAAAGGCGGAAGCACGCAGCTTCAATGCCATACCCATGCTTATCCGTTAAAAATTGCCAAAACCTTCCCGTTCGAAGGGCAGCTTGGTGTATACCTCATGGATGCGTCTCCCGGCGTAATGGCGGGGGACCGGTATGAGCTGGTTTGGCGATTCGGCGAGAACACGAATGTTTTCGTGACGAATCAGTCTTATACGAAGGTGCATCCTTCGAAGAAGGACGGCGGCACCCGACTGAACCCGAGTGCACAGAGCCAGAGCCTGTCTCTTCACCGCGGGGCTTACGTGGAGTACATGCCTGAGCCCTTGATGCTGTACAAGGATGCATCGTTTGCGAGCGACATGACGGTTCAGATGGAAGAGGGAGCGTCTTTATTCCTTAGTGATATCGTTTGCCCGGGCCGGACGCATCGCGGAGAGGTGTTTCATTATGAGCGGTATCAGAGCCGATTGACGGTCCGGTATGGAAACGAGTTAATTTTCAGCACGAAGCAGCGTGTGGAGCCTCAGCTGCAAGTACCGCGGCAAATCGCGCGCTGGGATTCTCACACTCATACGGGAACGCTGTATTTATTCTCGGAAAGGGTCAACGCAAACGTGGCAGAAGCATTGCGCGAACGGTTGGCACAGCAAGATTCCTTGCGCCCCGGGCTATACTACGGCATAAGCTTGACCTACAAATTCGGCTTAGCGGTCAGCGTGCTTGGGGTTCGCGTCTACGAAATCGAAGCGCTGCTTAAGGAAGCGTGGACCTTCCTGCGCTCAGAAGTTTTCAACCGAAATCCGCTGTTCGCTCCCAAGTGATAGGGCGTAGCTTGTTTATAGTTCTTTTACTCCTGGAGATGGTGCAAATGCCGTCTCCTTTTCTCCATTTTATTTTCCTTTGTTAGCCATACCCCTTTTTGATTTTTTCCTCCCGGTACTAAAATATTCTACCCTTCGCCGGTTTCGACAATATTTTGAACACCTGGGTCTGTTTGTTGTCAATTGGTCTGCAGGTTGTTATTATTAAGGGGATGTTTATGCGTGAAGAATCAAGGACTCACTAAAGACTCTTCGCACGAGGAGGTTTAATCAAGTGAAGGAACAGGTAACCTTGGAGCTGGCTACGGAGGCGGCTGCTGCGGTTGAATCACCGGCGAGCGAATCTGCAAGCTGGAAGGATTTTGTTCAACTGGCCAAGCCGGGTATATTGTTTTCCAACTCCATTACGGCCTTTGGCGGTTTTTGGGTCGCATCAGGCTGGCATGTCGATTGGATGAAACTGATATTCACACTGCTTGGAACCGCGCTCGTGATGGCTTCCGGTTGTGTGCTCAATAACTATCTGGATCGCGATATGGACACCAAAATGGAACGGACGCAGAAGAGGGCTTTGGCTGCCGGAAGGATTTCTCCTCAAACGGTACTGTGGTACGGCATCACTTTGGGAATCATCGGACTGTCTGTGCTTTGGTTTTTGGCTAATCCGATCGCGGCGCTGCTTGGTCTCATCGGACTGTTCGTCTACGTGTGGATTTATACGGCCTGGTTTAAACGGACCTCGGTATGGAGTACGGTTGTCGGCAGCTTCTCCGGAGCGGTTCCTCCGGTCATCGGCTATTGCGCCGTCAACCCGCAGCTCGATGCCGGAGCTATTGTTTTGTTCGGCATTTTGTTCCTATGGCAGCCGCCGCACTTCTGGGCGCTCGGCATCCGTCGGATGGAAGAGTATCGCGCTGCCGGATTTCCTTTGCTTCCGGTGGTGAAAGGGACGTATATTACCAAGATGGCGATGATTCGCTACATCGTCCTGCTCGTTCCGTTTTCTCTGCTGCTCTATCTTTTCGGTTATGTCGGGTCGCTTTATTTCTACGCTGCAACTGTTTTGGGGCTGTATTGGGCTTTTATAAGCCTGAACGGATTTAAGGCAGAAGACGAAGTGCAGTGGGCGAAAAAAACGTTTATTTTCTCCATTAATTATTTGATCCTGTTGTTTATTGCAATGGTGATCAGCACGACCCCTCTACCGTAATCGTCATATACGTACTGGGTTGAAGTTATAATCCCATGGCACCTGGGGCCTGGGATTTATTTTTTATAGAAGAAAGGGTGGGTATCATGCAAAAAAACGGCTTTAAAATCATCGTTGTGGTATTATTGATCGGCCTGATCGCTACCTTTGCCTATATGCTGCTCAAAGGGCCGGAGCAAGAAATAGGCGTACTCAAAAAAGCGCCGGAATTTACGCTGGAAAATCTGGATGGGAAGCAGGTCTCGCTGGCGGATACGGCTGGAAAAGCGAAGCTCATTTATTTTTATTTCTCCACCTGTCCGGATGTATGTATTCCGACAACTTATACGCTTTCCAAGATTCAGGACGTTCTGATCAAGAAGGGCGCTTTTCCGGACAAAACGGTTCTTATGTCGATTACATTCGATCCGGACAGAGATACGCCTGAGCGCTTAAAAGAATTCTCGCAGCGGTACCACGCAGATTACCGGGGCTGGTATTTTTTGCGCGGCAACCAGGATGAGGTAATCAAGCTGGCCAGCGATTATGGCGTGATGGTCGTTAAGGATCCGGGGGGCGAGACCTATACGCACGGCAACTTATTTTTGCTGGTGGACGGTAAAGGCGACCTCCGTACCTACTACAGCGGTCATGATGAGAATCTGGATATAGAAAAAGTGGCTGACGACCTGATCCAAATCAGTAAAGATAAGTAAGCCATTTATGGAAGGGCACCGGGGGTCAGCGCCTGCATGAGTTATTTTTGGTATATTTTATTGAACAACGTCGTTCCATTAACGGTGATGATCGCGATCGGCGTTGTTTTATACCGCGCATTCAAGCTGGATATCAAGACGCTCTCCAAGCTGAATTTTTATTTGTTTTCACCGGCCATTATTTTTAAAATGCTTTACGAATCATCGATATCTTTAGTCATACTAGGGCAAACGCTGCTCTTTTTCTTTCTGTTTTTTGCATTGATGTTTATCCTGGCCGAGATCGTGATCCGCCTCCGCCGCTACCAAGGGGGCATGATCCCGGCCATGCGCAATACCGTTATTTTCTACAATAGCGCAAACTACGGGGTTCCGCTCAATCAACTTGTGTTTGTAGGGGACCCTTTTACGCTGTCGATTCAAATTATCATCATGATGATGCAAAGCTTGCTGCCGAATACATATGGAATTTACTCCGTTAATGCTTCGAAGCGCAACGATATGAGAAAAACGCTTCGAACGATTATGACGCTTCCGGTCATTTATATCATTCCCTTGGCGTTTTTAATGAAAGGATTGGATATTCCCGTACCGGGACCGATCTATGCACCGATCAATTATATCTCAAATGCTTTTATTGCCACGGCTTTGATAACATTGGGTGTTCAGCTTGGCAGCATGAAGTGGGAGCTTAATTTCTCGGACGTCATGCTGGCCAATGTGCTCCGGCTGCTGATCGGACCCGCCGTAGGCTTTGGAATCGTTATGGCGATGGGGATCGAGGGAGTGATGGCTCAGGCGCTGGTCCTTTCGTGTGCAGTGCCGTCTTCGCTAAGCAGTGTGCTGATCGCCGTTGAATACGACAACGAGCCTGAGTTTACTTCACAAGTGGTCTTTTCATCGACGGTCTTTAGTATTTTCACGGTAACTTCCGTTATTTATTTTATTAGCTTTATGACATAATGAGGCGGAAGATTTGGTTTAAAACTTTTCAGAGCCAGGGATTGTGGGCGGATACACGATATACTCATCGAGCCCGGCCTTTTCCAATTGCTGAATTAAATATTCGTCAGGCGTCCCTTCCACGCCGGCATAGCCGCGTTTTGTGTAAATTTGCTCCGCATCGGGAAACACATCCCTTAGAATGGCTCGAATTTTTTTGCCGGAGGAATCGTTATCGGTGAACAAATAAACGTATCGGTCGCCAATTTTCTTTGTTAGAGATTCCAGCCGCTCTGTGTTGAGCGAACCGAACGTGCAAACAATAAGAATGTCGTCCGTCAACAGACGCTTAAGTCTGTTTTTGTCGTTTTTTCCCTCCACGATAATGGCGATAGACATCGAATCCCTCCGTTTCAAGGTGATGAGGTGCTCTGTAATTGTAGTATATCTGTTTTTGGCTCCCTGTCCAAACCCGTGTCGTTATTTCCCGGGAAAAGTAGAAGGAGACAAGCAACCGTTTTTATAGCGTGCAGAAAAGGCCTGACTTGATGTCAGGTCTTTTGATATCGGAAAAATATTCCAGATTCGGGTTAAGACAAAGACCTGGCCGCCAGCAGCCAGGTCTTTGTTTTTGGAGAGTGGTTATTTGTGTAATTTATTTGTTGATGAAGTTGGCTCTTTCGAGCAAACGTTTCAGCATGGTAGCGGATTGTGCGCGGGTAGCCTGTTCACGGGCGCCCAGCGTATTCTCCGTCATACCGTCGACGATGCCTGCTTCAATGGCTGTCGCCAATTCATTTTTTGCCCATACGATCGTATGGGAGTCGACGAATTTCTCGAGCAGTTGAGCCTGTCTCTGCTCGGAAACGGCCGGCTTCGCGCCAGCATAGGCCAGAGCGCGAACAACCATCGCCGCCAGCTCTTCACGATTGATTGTAGCGTTCGGACGGAACGTGCCGTCTTCATAGCCGTCAATCAGCTTGGCGGCTGCCGCGGCTTTTACGACGCCGGAATACCAAGCGCCGGAAGCCACGTCGCTAAACGGGCTGCTGCCGCTGCCGGTAGCTTCAAGACCCAAGGACCGGACAACGAGCGCCGCGAATTCTGCACGGGTAATGCTGCGCTCCGGTTCAAAGGTCGTATTGGTTACGCCGTCAACCACCAGCTTGTTCGCCAGCAACTGGATGTAGCCTTGCGCCCAGTGACCGGAAATATCGTTAAAGGATTTGTTCATTTCGATGGCCGCGTAAATACTGCTGCCGTTGCGTTTCAGAACAGCTTGATTGCCTGAGAATAGAGCTGGAACGAAGCTCAGCCGGTTCGCCGACGTGTTGAACAGCACACCGGTCGTTTTGGATGGATCAACCGTTTTATTCAATGGAAGAATCCGGCTTAAATAATGGTTGCCCAAGTCAAGCGCCGCCGTTTGGTTGTTGCTGCCCTGACCTACGATGTTGAAGTCCACCACAGGGCTTACCAGTTTGCCGCCAATCGCATTCGCCGCAGAGGCTACGCGGTCGATCAGCGCTTGTTCGGCCCGGGCAATGCTTACCTTGATGTTCAAATCGTTTACGGCAACGGAAACCTTGCCTGCAAGGTCCTCCAGCTTCAGCACATTCAACGGAATGTTGTACGAGCCGTTGTCATTTTTAACGATCAGCAGCTTCTTGGGGTTCGCTGTAAAGCTTGTCAGTGCTTTTGCCGGAACCAGCACAAAGGTCCCGTTCAATGTCAACGTCACCGTGTCATACTTATCGAACGAGTTTTTCAATTGGTCGGCATGAACGGAACCGTCAGCTGGAACGCTGATGTTCCCGGAAGGGCTTGTGCTTTCGCCGCCTCCCCCACCGCCGCCACCGCCAGGGCTTGATCCGGAATCATCGTCGCTCGTATCACGGTAAACGGTTTGATATACGGACTCATTGACCGTAAAGCCTACAGGACCGTAAAGATTAATGTAATTAAAATTACCAAGGTTAGACAGATTGAAGTTGTAGTGATATCTGCCGTACACGTCGTCATATACGCTGTATGTAGCGGTGGTGACACCAATCTGTTTTCCGCTCGGATCATACGCGTATACGGTAGGGGTAACACCCGGTTCATACACGTCGGTATATACCGAACCGGATACCGAACCGTTGCGATACGTACCAACCTGGAATCCTGAAGCCGCAAAAGCAAGCACTGGCATCAGGATAGAGATGATCAGCATCGTCGCGGTTACTTGGGCTGCTTTTTGAAGAACAGCAGGCTTCATGCGGTTATCACTCCCTTACAGATTTTGCAAATAGTGAGAACGGGTATTGCAGTGAGCAGGTTTCATCCCGCGGTGCAATTCACCTCCTTGTTTTCCTAAAATCCCATTACAAAGGGTTCGAAACAGACATCTGAGTTTATGTCCGTTTGGCCAAAACTAGGGGGCGGTCAGGTCCGTCATTCCTATGTTTTTACCCGGATCGGACTGGACCGGTCCCCATGGAACCATTTAGCTCTCCCTTTAACGTTGGAAACGCATACAAAGTTGCGCTGTTTTTTGAAATACGGACTAATGAACCATCAATTCGGGACTGCAGTAGCGAAAAATAGGCGGATGTGATCCGCAGGCCCGATAATGGAATTGCCTTTTGAAACAGGATGCTGCAAAAAACAATGCCTATCGCGGATTTTGCCGAGCGGTGTCAAAGACGGTCGCCCGATTCATTTTACCGTTATGGTAATAAAGACCATCCGCTTGACGGACGGTCCTTTATTGGAATGCACGTATGAATACGGTCTCCTAAGAGGCGGAAATGCAGCAAGCTGCTAGTATTAAACTTTGAGCGGAGAGGCGAACGCACGAAAGGGAAGGACGGAAAGCGCCAGCATCAAACAGAGGAAGGCGATAAAATAAGGCGACATGTATGTGCGAATGTAGCCTGCTGCCAGGGGGCCGATAAAAGCGCCGATGGAATAGGAAATCGACAGCAGCGAAAAGACGCGTCCGTAACGGTTGGAACTGGTGACCGCAGCAAGCACGGAAGCGATCGCAGGGAATATGACGCCTTTTGCCATTCCGATCAGGAACAGCGAGGCATGCATGGGCAGCGGCCAATGGACCGACATGCCGAAAAAAATGAGCGCAAGAGCCAGGCTGCCCAGCGATGTACGCAGTACGGGAGATATCCGGCTCAAAAACAGCATGCTCAGCGTCACCAGCGCGCCCAGACTGACCAGAGAGAAAAATACGCCCGAGGTTAGAATGGACCCTTGCGTCTCTTTCATGAGAGGAAGCTCGAAAAACAGGATTCCCTGGGAGCAGGAAATGGCTAAAGGCACAGCGTAAAACAACCATGGAATCGTGCCGGCTCCTCCCTGGGCCATTTCCGGAAGCGGGCCTTCAAGATGGTCTCTGCCTTGAGGAAACAGCTTGGCTGCCGTTTGTTTGTACTGTTTTTCATTCACGCCGATCCATGCCAAAATTCCGGTGATAATGAGACCCCAACCCAGAAACGTAAAGGACTGGGCAAATCCGAATTTTGCGACAAGATAGGCTCCTGCGGCCGGACTGAGTACGGAAGCAAACGTATGAACCATGCCGTTGCCTGCCATCAGCTTGCCTTGCTGCACCCGGTCCTTGGCGATTTTGGCAAGAAGAGACAAACAGGCAGGGGATAGAAAAGCCAGTACGAAGCCGCTGATGGAACGGATGATCAAGAGCTCCCACGGGTCGGTCACACGCGATTGAATCAACAGCACGATTCCTGCTACAATCAGGCTGAATACAATAAAACCCTTGCTGCCGTAACGATCGACGCCATAACCGGCAATCAAGTTTCCCGGCAAGTGTGTGATGGAGTAGACGCCCAAGATCAAGCCTATGAAGGACGGTGCTGCACCGAGGGAGATGGCGAACGGGGAGAGGATCGGATACTGCGCATGCAGATCGAAAAAAGCAACGAACATGAACAGATAGAGCCATACGGCGGTTTTCATTGAAATCACCTCGCATCGATTAGAAGTGGCTGTCCCTCAGCCTGTCACTCTATACGTTTACGTTCGGGGTAAAACGGATAGTACAAGTATTTTGGAACTCCGGCCGGTTGTGAGACGAGATGGAACGCAAGCTCGCCCAACTGCGTAAAAAAAGAGATGAAGAAAAAGAGACCGTTGGTGTATGATGAGGAAATAGTCCGACATTATGATGGCTAAAAGAGACGCAAGGAATGAAGGGGGCAACGGGATGGATTTTATTTCGACATTTTTGGCGGAGCGCTGGTTTGTCATCTTAGGGGCGCTGATAGTACTTTTTATTGTTGTAGCCGTGGTGAAGACGGTTGTAAAATGGGTTATTGTGCTGGCGCTGCTGGCCGGCTTGTTCTTCTACGGGGCAAGCTATAAAGATCAGCTGCTGGAGCTTGGTTCGACGATGGGCGCCAAGGTCGCGGAGGAAGCCAAGGCCCAGGCGATGAAAGTCATAACGGAGGAAGCCAAGGACGCAAAATACACACAAAACCCGGACGGTTCTTATACGGTCGCAACCAAGAGCGTGAGGCTGGACGGCAAGCTTGGCGAGAATAGCGTCCAAGTGACCTTTATGAACCAGACCTTTACGTTAAAACTGGATGATCTCACCAAGGGGCTCATTGAACAGGCAAAGAAAAACGCAGGACTTTAATACCGGAGTTTAAGCCTCAGGTCGGAAGGAGGGAGTGCGTTTGAACGGTCTGGAACAGCTTACGGCAATTAATCTGATCACAGTACTCATTGCGGCCACTTTTATCGTTTCGGTCATTCAGGGGCTTTACCGCGGCGCTTCCTCGTCCGCCAGACATTTGGCGGTGATGGTTACTGAAGGGGTCGTTATCCTGATAAGCCTGTATGCGGCTTGGCAATTGGCCTCTTGGCTGTCGCCCCGGTTTCAGGCTTGGCTTGTCGGGCTCGGGCTGCAGATTCCTCAACGGGAGCTGGGATTTTGGGAGCAGATTTATTACACCGTGATTACCGGAGTAAGAGACTTTTCCTTGCTCAGGTTTAGCGTGCTGTTCGTATTAGGCTACGGCATCGCCAAACAGCTGGTCTGCCTGATCATCGACCCGCTGGCAAACCTGTGGATGTCGGAGCGGCGGCGGTTGGGCCCCGAAGGAGATGCGCGCACCGCTCCCACGCTGTTCAGCAGTTTGATCGGCAGCATCATCGGAGCAGTAACCGGGTTGGGGCGCAGTCTTCTGATGATTGCCGCATTCTTTATCGTTACGACACTGTTTCCGCAAACTCCGATTTCCGGGTATATTCAAGATTCGTTATTATATCAGAAGGGCGCCAAGGAAGTGATTCAGCCGGTTACAGGCGATTTCTTCTCCAGCCGGCTTCCCGTATTTACACGGGCGGTTGAGGAGGAATTCACCAACATCCTGCAGCGAAAATATGAGTTGGTGGATGCGGCCGTTCCGAATGACATTGCGGAGGCTGCCAGGCATGTAACGGCAAATGCCAAGACGGATGAAGAAAAGGCCAAACTTTTGTACCGTTGGGTAGGAACGCGTATCAAATATGACTGGGATAAGGTACGTTTGTATGAGGAGCGGCGGCTATGGAAGGAGCAGACGCCCGCAGATACGTTTAGCACCAGAAGAGGGGTCTGCATCGATTTCTCCAGACTGTACGCCGTTATGGCCAGGTCCGTGGGGCTCGACGTGAAGGTGGTTACGGGACTCGGCTATGACGGCCGCGGCGGCTATGGGCCGCACGCCTGGAACGAGGTATTCTTGTCGGAGAAGAAGGAATGGGTGCCGCTCGACTCTACGTGGGTGGCCAGCGGAGGAAATTGGTTCAACCCTCCGAATTTTCACGAAACGCATATCAAGGATAGTTAAGTATCCATATCAAGCCGGAGGATCGCCGATCGGACGATTTCTTCGGCTTTTTTCATAAGAGAAGTTTGTGGTACACTTGTAACGGAAGGCTCAAACTAAACAGGAGGGCGTCAAAATGCTGCCGCACAAAACATTGGATCAGTATAAGGCCGTTTTTTTCGATGTGGGCGATACATTATTGACGATCCCGGCTGCCAGAGTGATTATGCAGCAGTTTTTGGCAAGCCGTTCGTTTCATCGCGGGGAAGAACGAATCGGTGAACTTTTTACCGAGGCATTTCGTCTGTTTTATTACGGAAAACAGATAGATCCGTTCGAGGTTTGTACGCCTGAGTCCGATCGTGCTTTCTGGATGAAGCTGTACCGTTACATATTGCAGCATTTGGGCGTAGAAGAAGAGCGCTGGACGGAAGAGCAGATCCATGCTTGCTGCCACGAGCTTTATGACCTGTTCACTTCGCCTGAGCACTACGCGTTGTTCGAAGATGTGAAGGAATGTATGGCGGCTTTGAAGAATCGGGGCCTGCGGCTCGGCATTATATCGAATTTCGCCCCGACACTGCGTTCCATTTTGGAGCATAAAGGCATATTGCACTATTTCGATCCGGTCATCGTGTCTACGGAGGTCGGCCTGGAGAAGCCGGACCCGGCGATATTCCGCCTTTCTCTGGAACGTTCGGGCCTCGCTGCAGAGGACGTTCTTTATGTAGGCGATCACGATTTGAATGATATTTGGGCCCCTGCGCAGGCAGGCATCGATGCCGTCAAAATTAAGCGATACGACTATCATACCGGTGACGGAATATATTCTCTCCGCGAGCTGCTTTAGGTTCGCAAGCTGCAAAGCACTATACAGCAAAGAAGCAATGGAGCAAAGCAAAGGAGCACCAAAGGAAATGAAAAAGCCCATCGGGATGGATGACCCGCAAAAACAGGAAATCAGCAAACGCCGCAATTTTACATTTCGCATCAATCTGTTCTTTTTCTTTACTTTTTTCCTGTTTTCCGTACTGATCGTCAGGCTGGCGATGCTTCAATTCGTTGAAGGCAAGGAGCTGCAGGCGGAAAAAGCGAAGATCAACAAAGCGAATACGCCGATCCCGCCAATCCGCGGCAATATCTATGACCGGATGGGAGCGCCGATCGCTTACACCACTTCTACGCAATCGCTCTATTTTCGCATTGAGCAGGACCAGCCGCAGGACGAAGTCATTGCACTTGCCCATAAGCTGGCCGATATTTTCGCCAAATTCGGGAGCCCCGACGCACCGAAGATGACAGCGGAAAATATCATCATTGAGATGGATGTGGGGTATGACCTGAACAAGAACAAAGTGACGGCTCCAAGCTACTTTTCGGTTCCGCGGCGCATCAAATCCGGACTGACGCCGGACGAAATGGCCTACATTCTCGAGCACCGGGATGAGCTGAAGTGGATCGAAATCATGGAGGAAAGCATCCGGCTTTACGACCAGGAGACCATTGCCGTGCAGCTGGTTGGTTATATGCGTCCCTTCTCCAGAGCAAGGGAAGCGAAATACGGATTAAGCTTCTATAAGGACAAAACGAAGACGGAAGGATACATGGATACGGAATACGTCGGTTATGACGGCATTGAACTCATGTATCAGGAGCAGCTGCGGGGACAGAACGGGATGAAATCTTATCCGGTTAACGCCCAGCACAAAATTATCGGACCCGTAGAGATCACCAAGCCTGTCAAGGGCAACAATCTTTTCCTGTCTATCGACCGCAGCGTTCAGCTGACGACAGAGCAGGCGATTATGGACCATATCAAATATTTGAAGAGTCCGGAAGCCCGCGCTAACCCTTATATCGCCAAAGGGAGAAATGCGGTTGCCGGATATGCCGTCGCCATGGAGGTTGAAACGGGAAAAGTCGTCGCCATGGCCAGCATGCCCGATTATGATCCGAGCGTATGGGCAGGAGGCATTCCGCAAAGCGAGTATGACCGGATACAACCGTACGTGAATAACGGAACGATTACAACGGCCTATCCGGATTATCCGACCAAGGAAGAGCGGGATAAGCATCCGACCTCCATCGTTTATATGGGATCGGTTATTAAACCGCTATCGGTTCTGATCGGGTTAAACGAAGGGCTATTCACGACAAGCACCAAGTACCCCGATACCGGTGTATTCACCTACGGGAGAGACAACAGCGCAAGACTGCGTAACTCCGACGGTAAAGCCTGGGGACTGATCAACGCTACGCAAGCCATTCAATATTCGTCCAACACGTTCATGTCTGCGATGATCGGCAACGCTTTGTATATGAGAAACGGTAACAAAGCGATCGAAATCTGGGACCAATATCTGGCTAAGTTCGGTCTTGGGGTATTGACGGGAAGCGGATTGCCCAAGGAATACGAGGGCTTAAGCGAGTATAAAACAAACACAAGAGAAAGCCCGCAGCAGCGTATGGTTTTTGCCTCCTGGGGCCAAAATGAAAAATACACGACGCTTCAGCTGGCACAGTATGCAACGACGCTGGCTACGCGCGGACAGCGGCTGCAGCCGCTGCTTGTAGACCGGATTGAAACCTACGAAGGGCAGCTGGTAAAAGAATTCAATGAAAAGGTCGTGCTGGATCAAAGCGAATTCCCCAAGGCGTATTGGGATGCGGTAATCAAAGGGATGGAGAACGTCGGCGTACAAGGCTTTTCGGATTTCCCTTACAAGTTTGCAAGAAAAACCGGTACGTCCACACAGGTCGTCGGGGGCAAGGAAGTCGATAACGCCGTATTTATTGCTTTCGCTCCCTTGGATAAACCGAAGCTTGCGGTCGCCGTTGTCGTGCCCGAAGGCGGTTATGGTGCTTACGGCGCCGCACCGATTGCGCGCAAAATATTCGACGCTTACGATCAAAAATATGGTCTTGACGGCGTGCCTAAGGGACCTACAGGGACTGCAAATGCGCAGCAATAAAACCATTTCGGCATCTCCCTTTTATGGGAGATTTCTTTTTTGAGAAAATGTTGCACAAGGAAAACTTATTTGTGTATAATAAAAATATAGTCTGATAGGCAAAAAACATTGTCCCACCCAACATTTAAGAACCAAGGCAACAATTGGGCGCTATAATGGATAAATGCGAAATAGGATAAGAAAGATTGGAGAGAGCATAATGAAAATGAAAATATCGATGTCATCATTCAAAAGATTCATTATGACATTGCTTTTCTTGGGCTTGGCTATAGCCTTGGCCGCTTGCGGAGCCCCGAAGGAAACTGGGGGCAATGCTGCGGAGGGCGGAAAAATTCAGGTGGTCTCTACAACCGGCATGATTCATGATCTGGTGAAGCAGGTAGGCGGAGAGCACGTAGAAGCGCAGGCCCTGATGCAGCCCGGTGTAGACCCGCACTTATACAAAGCTTCCCAAGGCGACCTCCGGAAATTGGAGCAGGCTGAACTTATTTTTTATAACGGATTGCATCTGGAAGGGAAAATGATTGATATTTTTGAACAAATGGCCAAATCCAAGCCGACGGTCCCGGTTACGAAAAACATTGCGGAATCCGAATTGCTTGCTTCCGATGATCAGGGAATGGAGCACGATCCGCATGTATGGTTTAACGTCAGGCATTGGATCAGTGCAACGGAGACGATCCGCGATGAGCTTGTGAAGCTGGATGCCGCGCATGCCGACAGTTACAAGAATAATGCGGAGGCTTACATCAGACAGCTGGAAGAGTTGGATCAATACGTAAAGACGCAGATAGCGACCATTCCCGAGCAGCAGCGTGTGCTGGTGACGGCTCACGACGCCTTCGGATATTTCGGCAAAGCCTATGGCATTCAGGTTAGAGGGCTGCAGGGAATGAATACGGCATCGGAATATGGCTCCAAGGATGTCAGCGAGCTGAGGGATTATCTTGTCGCCAATAAGATCAAAGCCATTTTTGTGGAATCCAGTGTGCCCAAGAAATCGATTGAGGCGGTTATCGAAGGAGCCAAGAGACAGGGACACGACATCCGGATCGGAGGTGAATTGTTCTCTGACGCCATGGGCGAAGAAGGCACCCCGGAAGGAACATACCTCGGGATGGTGCGACATAATGTAGATACGATCGTAAAAGCGTTAAAATAAAACATTTTCGATGGAAGATTTATACAAGGGAGTGAGCGGTATGCAAGAGCAGCATCGGCCTTTATCCATCAAAGGGTTGACGGTCGCCTATCAGAAAAAACCTGTGCTGCAGAACATTACCTTCGACATTCCTGAAGGCAAGCTGATCGGTATTGTCGGACCTAACGGCGCCGGCAAATCGACGCTCATCAAAGCGGCTCTTGGGCTCATCCCCCGTTTGACAGGGGACGTTTCCATATATGGAAAACCGTATCGGGAGCAGAGAAAACTTGTCGGATATGTGCCGCAGAGGGAGTCGGTGGATTGGGACTTTCCGACCAGTGCGCTGGATGTCGTGATGATGGGGCGCTACGGGCACCTGGGCTGGTTTAAACGGCCCGGGTCGAAAGAAAGGCAAATTGCTTTGGAGTGCCTGGAGAAGGTAGGTATGGCCGATTTTGCCGGCCGGCAAATCAGCCAGCTGTCCGGAGGACAGCAGCAGCGCATTTTTCTTGCCAGGGCATTGGCTCAGGACGCACGGCTGTATTTTATGGATGAACCGTTCGTCGGTGTGGATGCAGCGACGGAGAAAGCGATCATTACCCTGCTCAACGAACTGAAGAAGCAGGGGAAAACGGTGCTTGTCGTGCATCATGATTTATCGACGGTCAAAGAATATTTTGACTGGGTCATGCTGTTGAACGTCAAGCTGATGGGAATCGGCCCTGCCGACGAGCTATTTACAAAAGAAAACCTGCAGCGGACGTACGGAGGCAGACTGACCCTGCTGAACCGAAGCGACGATGCCATCTTTGTGAGTGCGAGGTGAACGGAATGTGGACACATGTGCTGGAGCTTTTTCGTGATCCGAATATGCAATGGATATTGCTGGGAAGCATACTGCTTGGCTTGAGCAGCGGCGTCCTGGGAAGCTTTGCCTATCTTCGGAAGCAGAGTCTTATGGGTGACGCTCTCGCGCATGCGGCGCTTCCCGGCGTATGTATCGCCTTTATGCTGACCGGCTCCAAATCGATGTTCTTCTTCCTGATCGGTGCGGTGGCGGCAGGGATTATCGCCACATTCGGCATCGGCTTTGTTACCCGTAATACACGAATCAAGCAGGATTCGGCGCTGGGTATCGTACTTTCCGTGTTTTTCGGTCTCGGCGTCGTGCTGTTGACCAAGATTCAGCAGAGCGGCAACGGCAATCAAAGCGGGCTGGATACTTTTATGTTCGGTAAAGCGGCCTCTATGGTTTTGTCTGATGTCATCACAATGGGGCTTGTGGCGCTGGCGTTGGTTTTCATCTGTATGTTATTGTTCAAAGAATTCAAGCTGCTTAGCTTCGACCAAGGTTTTGCCAAAGGGATCGGATTGCCGGTTGCCTTTCTCGACCAGTTTATGATGTTCCTGATTGTCGTAGCCGTCGTCATTGGCATCCAGGCTGTCGGTGTCGTGCTGATGTCCGCACTGCTGATCACCCCTGCGGTATCCGCGCGGTACTGGACGGATAAGCTCGGCTGGATGGTTGTCCTTTCAGGCGCCTTCGGGGCGGTCAGCGGCTTTGTCGGAACGTTGGTCAGCAGTACGGCTAACAACCTGCCGACCGGCCCGCTCAGCGTGTTGGCGGCGACGCTGCTGTTCGTCGTGTCCGTACTGTTCGCACCGCGGCGGGGAATCCTGTCCAAATTATTGGAGCGGCTGGCGGTGAAGCGGAGCGTGCTCGGCGATTTGAGTCATCAACCGAGGCTGAGCGGATTTCATGGAGCGGAGCAAGCCAAGCATAAGGAGGGGCAGGCATGAATGACTTCTGGATCATTCTCACCGGGGTGCTTGTAGCATGCTCCTGCAGTATTCTCGGCTGCTTTCTGGTTCTGCGCCGAATGGCGATGATCGGAGATGCCATCAGTCACTCTGTACTGCCGGGCATCGTGATTGCCTTCCTTTTTAGCGGAACCAAGGAATCCCTGATCATGATGCTTGGCGCGGCGGTTTTCGGACTTATCACCGTTTATCTCATTCAGTGGTTTCACCAGAGCGGCGTGCAGTCCGATGCCGCCATCGGGGTCGTATTTACCGCATTGTTCGCCGTCGGCGTCGTGCTGGTCAGCATGTACAGCCGGCAGGTTCATCTGGACCTTGATCATGTGCTGTTCGGCGAGATCATGTTCGTACCTTGGGAACGTCTTACGGTGGGTGGCGTAGATATCGGTCCGAGGGCCGTGTGGGTGCTGGGTGGCGTATTGACGCTTAGCTGCGTGCTGATCAGTCTTTTTTATAAGCAGTTCAAAATCTGTGCTTTCGATCCGGCCATGGCGGCTGCGGCGGGGATTCCGGTCGCACTCTTTCATTATCTGCTCATGGGGCTGGTATCGGTGACGACCGTGGCTTCCTTCGAGAGCGTAGGCGCCATTCTGGTGGTGGGGCTCCTGGTGGTTCCGGCGGCAACGGCTTATCTGCTGACGGAACGGCTCAGCCGGATGATCTTTTACAGTAT
Source organism: Paenibacillus naphthalenovorans (assembly GCF_001465255.1). Lineage (NCBI taxonomy): Bacteria > Bacillati > Bacillota > Bacilli > Caryophanales > Paenibacillaceae > Paenibacillus > Paenibacillus naphthalenovorans. The sequence goes on from NZ_CP013652.1 coordinate 292,718, forward strand.
GGGGCTGGGGTCGCTCAGTGCGGTCATCGGGTACTATGGCTCTGTACTGCTGGATGCGTCGATTGCCGGCTGCATGATTACGGTAGCGGGCATCCTGTTTGTGATCGTTCTGCTCCTTTCTCCAACGCATGGCGTCGTGTGGCCGAAGCTGAAACAAAAGCGGATTTCGTCGGAGGAAGCCTTATAATTCGATACTGCATGCAGAAAAGCCGTCCGGCGGCATACCGCCGGGCGGCTTTTTGTGTACGCCGCCCTTCCGACTTCCTATTGGGAAGCGAAAGGGCGTTTGCCACAAAACAACGCTTGTTTTATAAAATCATTACAACAACGTTACAAATGTTATTGATTAATAAATATAGTTAATTTATACTAGAAAAAGATGAAAATGCTAGATTGTAAGGCACGGTGCGCAATAAAAATGTCGAAAAATAGCGAGATATGAGATGGCCCGTCCTTTCCTCTTAGTGAGCATCATAAGCGGTATTTCAATATTGTAAGGAGTGGGCAAATGGAAAAGTCAACGATAATCGGAATCGTTCTTGGTCTGGTAGCTGTTATCGGAGGTATGGCGCTGAAGCATGCACCGGTTGGGGCATTGATTAATCCTGCCGCTTTCGTGATCATTATTATCGGGACGGCCGCGTCGTTATTCATAGCCTTTCCGATGTCTGAGCTTAAGAAATTCCCGAAATTAATCAAGCTTGTATTCACTAAACCGCAGCTGACATCCCGTGAAGAATTGCTGCTGTTGTTTCAAGAGCTGGCTTCGATCACACGCCGTGAAGGGTTGCTGGCTTTAGAGTCTAAAGTGGACGAAATGCAGGATCCCTTCTTACGAAACGGGATGAGGATGATCATTGACGGTAACGACCAGGAATTTGTGCATGATGTGCTCATGGAAGATATCTCGGCCATGGAAGAGCGGCACCGTGTAGGTGCAATGATATTTACTCAAGCAGGTACATATGCTCCGACACTAGGCGTATTGGGTGCGGTTATCGGTTTGATCGCCGCATTGGCGGATATGAGCGATATTACCAAATTGTCGGCCGCTATTGCCGCTGCATTCGTCGCTACGCTGCTAGGTATTTTTACGGGTTATGTGTTATGGCATCCTATAGCCAACAAGCTCAAAAGATTATCCCGACGCGAAGTGGAGATCCGGCTGATGATGGTGGAAGGTCTTTTATCGATCCAGTCGGGTGTATCTACGATCGCCATCGGCCAGAAGCTGTCCGTATTTATGACGCCTGAAGAACGTGCGAAGTTGTCGGAGAAAGGGGCGGACGGCGGTGAAGAAAAAGCATAAGAACCATCAGCACGAGGAACATATCGACGAATCCTGGCTCATCCCTTATGCCGACCTTTTAACCTTGCTGCTCGCGCTTTTTATCGTGCTGTTCTCTATGAGCAGCGTGGATGCCAAGAAATATGAACAAATGAGCCAGGCTTTTCAAATCGCTTTGAGCGGCGGTATGGGAATGTTTGAGAATAGCGGTATAACTCCCATCCCGATGCCCAGTTCTCCGAGCCAGAGCCCAACATCCGGCAGCCAGACCGAACACCAAGAGCAGATAAGACAAGAGCAAGAAGATATGGAGAAGCTGAAACGGCAGCTCGACCAGTATATTAAAGAAAACAACCTTTCTACCCAATTGGATACGAAGCTGAATCACTCGCAGCTTTTGATTACCATCAGCGATAATGCGCTGTTCGATTCAGGCAGCGCTGAAGTGAAGACAACTGCACGTGACTTGGGAATCAACATCTCCAAGATGCTGCAGCAGTATCCGGGGTATGAGATTGTGGTTTCCGGGCATACGGATAATCTGCCTATCAATAACTGGAAGTATCGGTCCAACTGGGATCTGAGCTCCGATCGGGCGATTAATTTCATGAAGGTTATGCTTGAGAATCCCGGCCTTGATCCGGGGCGCTTCAGTGCCGTAGGGCATGGCGAATACCGGCCTGTGGATACGAACGATACGGTAGAAGGACGCGCCAAAAACCGCCGGGTCGAGGTATCCATCCTTCGCAAATATACGGACCCGGCTCCGACCGGAGCTCCTTCCGCCCGGTAAATAAACAAAGCATCTGCATCGCTCCGACGCCGGAGGACGCGGATGCTTTTTTCATAGGCCATAGACTGTATGGTTCCATGTGCGGGGAGGAATATGCTTTTTGCCGCCAAACCATCTCATTTCCTGCGGACACCACGAATATGGTATACTGTTGTATCGGATGATGAAAAGCGCCTTTCTGCATGATCATTTATAGCCAAAAGGGCGAGCTTTTGAGGAGGATTTGGAATCATATGTGCGGAATTACCGGCGTTTTATACTTTGAAGACCGAGAACCGGCCCCTTCCATGCTGAAAAGCATGACCGATATTATCGTTCACAGGGGACCGGACGATGTTGGATTTTGGACCGAGAACCGGATCGGATTGGGCTTTCGCCGCTTGTCGATCATTGATTTGAGTGAAGGACACCAGCCGCTGGCCAATGAGGACGAGACGGTATGGATCGTATTTAACGGCGAGATCTATAACTATAAATATTTGCGCAATACGCTGCAATCCAGGGGGCACCGGTTCAAAACCCACAGCGATACGGAGGTTATTGTCCACCTGTATGAAGAGTACGGGGAAGATTGCGTGAAGCATTTGCGCGGGATGTTCGGCTTTGTCATTTGGGACCGCCGGAAAAAGAGGCTGTTTGGTGCGCGGGACCATTTTGGGATCAAGCCCTTTTACTACTATAACGACGGCAAGAGATTTCTGTTCGGTTCGGAAATCAAAAGCATTCTGGCGGCCGACGGGGTGGAACGGGCCATTCATACGGAGAGTTTGCTGAACTATTTGACGTTCCAATACGTTCCGGAGCCGACCACGATGTTTCAGGGGATCTATAAGCTTCCCCCTGGCCATACCGTGTCCGTGACCTTTGATGGCGAGATGAAGATTAGCCCCTATTGGGATCCGATGCTGGAACCGAATGAGGAGCTTACGCTCGCCGATGGCGTTGAGCAGATTCGGGAGGCTTTGAAGGATTCGGTTATTCATCATATGCAAAGCGATGTGGAGCGCGGCTGCTTCCTCTCCAGCGGTATCGATTCGACGGCGATTGCGGCGCATATGCGCAGGATCGAACCGATCCGTACCTTCTCCGTTGGCTTTGAGGGGGCGAACAACGAGACGGTGATCGCCAGACAAACCGCACAGGCGCTCGACACGGAGCATTACGCTAAAATCATTACGGCACAGGACTATTTCGCCACCCTGCCGAAGGCGGTTTGGCATCAGGATGAGCCTGTCGCCGATCCGTCGGCGATCGCCCTCTATCATGTCGCGCAGCTTGCAAGGGAGCACGTCACCGTCGTGCTGTCCGGGGAAGGAGCGGACGAGCTGTTCGGCGGCTACCGGATTTATCGCGAGCCGCAGTCGCTGGCCCCGGTCGAACGGTTGCCGGCAGGGATTAAACGGCTGCTGCATGCATTGGCCAGACTGCTGCCGGAGGGCCTTTACGGACGGAACTACCTGCTTCGCGGTACGACCCCGCTGGAGGAGCGGTTCCTGGGCAACGCCAAAATTTTCAGCGAGGACATGAAAGCGGAAGTGGTGCGGGCGGACCGTGAAATGCTTAGGAGCTACCGGAATCCTTTGGAGATTGCCAAAGTATTTTACGATAAAAGCAAGCATTTGGACCCGGTTTCCCGGATGCAGTATATCGATATGAATCTGTGGATGCCCGGGGATATCCTGATGAAGGCGGACAAAATGACCATGGCTCATTCATTGGAGCTTCGCGTGCCGTTTCTCGATGTGGAGCTTTATGAAGTATCCCGCCGTATTCCGGCCAAATACCGTATAGCGGAAGGGACGACGAAGTACATATTCCGCAAAGCGATGGAAGGGATCATTCCGGACTTCATCCTAAACCGGCCGAAGCTCGGGTTCCCGGTTCCGATGCGGGATTGGATGAAAGGTCCTCAAGGTCATGTCATTATGGAGCAGATCGCCGGCAGCGGCATTGAAGATTACATCCGCATCGATACGGTACGGGCGATGCTGAAAAACCATCAAAACGGTCAAGGGGACTATGCGCGCCGGATCTGGACCATTTATATGTTCGCGCTTTGGCATACAACGTATGTGGAAGAGCTGACGGGCCCGGCATTGGCACATGCGTTGTAAAGGGGGAGATGGAGCCAAATGAGTCGTTACAAACTGATTGCGCTCGATTTGGATGGAACGCTGTTAACGGATGATAAACGTATATCGGAGGAAAACAAGGCAGCCATCCGGTTGGCGGAGGACGCCGGAATTACCGTGATGTTTGCTACGGGACGGGGCGTGCAGAATGTGGAAGAGTACGTGCGGGAGCTCGCACTCGGATCGCCGCAGGTGACCGTAAACGGGAGCGAGGTGTGGAAGGCGCCGGGGAAGCTATTGGAGCGTCACGTTGTCGACCCCGGCCTTATTCGGCGTATGTATAAGCTGGCGGCCTACTACGATACGTGGTTTTGGGCGTACTGTGTCGGCGACATCTATAATAAAGAGCGTTGGCTGCCCGAATCAGAGATCGATGCGAAGCAGTGGCTGAAATTCGGTTTTTATACGGAAAATGAGGATAGTCTTGCGGTTATCCGTCAAGAGCTTGCTTCGTGGAACCAGTTGGAGATTACGAATTCGCACCCATGGAATCTGGAGCTTAATCCGAAGGGCATCAGCAAAGCCAGCGGATTAAAGCGGGTGTGTGAGCTGCTTGGAATCCATATGTCTCAAGTGATGGCGATGGGCGACAGCTTGAACGACGCGGTGATGCTTCAAGAGGTCGGACTTGGCGTCGCGATGGGCAACGCGCAAGATGAGGTCAAAGCTTTGGCCGACACCGTGACGTTAACGAATGAAGAGAATGGCGTCGCCCAAGCGATTAGGCAGTACGCTCTAACATAGGCTAAAGTCCGGAAGGAAGGAGATCGCGCGATGACGGTTGCAGCATGGATCATCATCATTATCTTATTTGCAGTCGGGATGGCCGGAGCGGTATATCCGGTGCTGCCGGGCGCACTGGCCATCTACGCGGCTTTCTTCGTATATGGCTGGATGATTGGATTTGAGCCGTTCGGACTATGGTTTTGGCTCATACAGACCACGATCGTGGCTGTTCTGATGGTGGCCGACTATGCGGTTAGCGCACTGGGAGTCAAGAAGTTCGGGGGCTCCCGTGCGTCCGTTGTCGGCAGTACGATCGGACTTTTGATCGGTCCGTTCGTCATTCCTGTAGCAGGCCTCTTAATCGGCCCATTCCTTGGGGCGCTGATCGGCGAGCTGGTTGCAGGCACCCAACTGCGGCAGGCTTTCCGTGCGGGTATCGGGGCTGTGGTAGGCTTTTTCTCAGGCCTGGTGGTCAAGGTAGCGTTTCAGCTGCTGATGATCATTCTGTTTATCGTATGGGTACTAAGGTATTAACGGGGAAGAAGGGAACGTCTTGTCTAAAGATTCGTTAGTCAAAGGAACGCTGATCCTGACCCTGGCTGCATTGGTGGCCAGGGCTCTTGGCGTGGTGCAGCGCATCCCGCTGGTCTACCTGCTCGGGGACATCGGGATGGCGGCATACGGGATCGCCTTCAATCTGTATTCGGTCCTCTTGGTCGTGGCTACGGCAGGGATTCCGAGTGCGCTGAGCAAAATGATATCCGAGCGTACGGCACTCGGTCAGCACGCGGAGGCCGACCGGATCTATAAGGCTGCGCTGGTGTTCGCAGCCGCCGCAGGCATCGTGATGACGGTACTGCTGTATGCAGGGGCGCCTTATTATGCTAAAAGCATCGCCAACCCGGAAGCGGCTCTGCCGATTCAGGCGATCGCGCCGGCTCTGCTGCTGTTTCCGCTCATCGCCATTATGCGCGGTTATTTCCAGGGCCGGCGGATGATGATGCCTAACGGGATGTCGCAAATTATCGAGCAGATCTTTCGCGTAGCCACGTCGGTGCTGTTGGCGTATTTGCTTCTCAGCCACAGCTTGGAGTATGCCGTCGCCGGCGCTTCGTTCGGCGGCGTGATGGGAAGCATCGCAGCTGCCGCCGTGATGCTGTACTACGCCATTCGTCTTAAGCGGAGCGACCGCAAAGAGCGGCTGGAGGAGAGGGCCGAAGCGCCCGGTCCAGACCGGGGCGAACCGTTGACGTTCAAAAAAATCTATGCGCAGCTGTTTAGATTATCCGTACCGATTGTCATTTTCTCCATGACGGTCACGCTGATTTACACGATTGACGCTTCGATCGTGACGCTGCTTTTGAGGGATCAAATCGGAGAATTGCCCGCGAAGGAAATTTTAGGAATACTCGTAGGGCGGGCGCAGTCGTTGGCCGGTATTCCGATCATTCTCGCCATTGCGCTCAGTCAATCCATTGTGCCGATTATCTCTTCGGCTTACTCGCAAAACGATATGAAGCAGGTGGAGGGACAGACGGCAAAGGTGCTTCAGCTTTCGATCCTGTCGGGTCTGCCGATGGTGCTGGTGATCTGTGCCGCAGCAGGCCCGCTTAACGATTTTATTTTCGGCAATCCAACCGGATCGCCTGTCGTTGAAGAATATGCGGCACCAATCATCATTGCACTGACGGTAAGCGCGATGTTCCAAATCCTTATGCAAACCTCCGGCGCCGTGCTGATGGGTATGGGCCGAATGAAGGTGCTGGTGTTCAGTGTCGTCGCAGGTATTGCCGTGAAGCTGATCGCAAGCTTCACGCTGGCTCCGTTGTTCGGCATATACGGAATTATTGCCGCTACGGCGCTTTGCTTCATCGTCATGACGTTCATCAGCCTGCAGATGCTGCGCAGAACGGTTCGTTTCCGTGTCTTCAGCTTACGCCGCTGGGCGGGTCTGGCTGTAGTTGCTGTGGTGATTGTGCTGTTGGGTATCGGACTGGATGCGGTGAGCCGCAGCTACATTCACCCGTTCGGCAGCGAACGTTGGGACGCTATGGTGCAGTCGATACTGATCGTTGGAGTAACCGGCGCCGCATATCCCGTTCTGTTGTTCCTGACCCGGGTGATGACCGTTCAAGACCTGCAGCATTTGCCGGGTCCGCTGCGTAAGCTGGCCGGGCCGATTCTTGGGCACTCGGGCCGGGACCGTCAGAGTGATCGCGGATAAAGGAATCATTCGGAGGAGGATACAAGCAGACCGCCGGCCAGAACAGCCAGCTCAATCTTGTTCAGTCCCGAGCAGTATTCCTGCGTCATCTCAAAGGAGATCGGCGCTTCAATTGATGTGAAGTGCCACATGGCCTCCATGTTTTGGAACCAGTCGCCAGGCTCCGGCGGAGATAAAGGACAATCCTTCCAACTGTCGGCGAGCTTCGGACTATACAGCTGAACGGCTCCAGGCCGAAGCTTGCAGCCGTTCAGCCGCTCCTTCAGCTGGCCGCGAGGCACAGGCGGCTGCTTGCGGGTCCAGGTAAACAGATGAGGCCAATAATCCGCTCTGGATCCGGAATGACTCGTGGAGAAGGCGAATTCCCTGGCCCCCTTAGAAACGACAGGTATGCCGAACAAAATGGCATACAGCTTTTTTCCAACTTCAATTCGTTCCTGCAGGCTGCTGTAATTCTCCAGTATTAATCCGGCCATACGAATCCGGCCGTTATGGAGATAAGGGAAAACGATCTGATTGAGCTGCAGCAGCGACTGGGCCTGGAAAAACAGCGTTTCGATGACCGAATGGCGGAATACGGGATTTTGGACAACTCGTTGTTCAATGTGATTCTGTTCGTTAACGATTAAACCAATGGTTAACGCAACGGAATCTTTGCGTTCCCAAAAGAGCTCCCAGACCGGACGCATGAAGGAAGAGACCCCTAAAAGAGGGAGCAGATAGAAGAGGGGCGATTGGCACTGCAAGCTTGCCCGGTAGAGAAGCAGCTGGGCGTAAGCATCTCTAAAAATGAGCGCATTGGCCCGCTCGAGAAAGGCGAATACCGCCTGCCGCTGGTTCCCGTCGAGCAGCAGCGGCATGAGCTCGCCCTGCAGATCGGTCATGTACCAGCCGCCGTTTCGCGAAACCATATGAGCGAGCAAAGCCCAATGAAGCTCAGGGTGCTCCCGGTACATATTCAAATAAGCGGCGGTGCGGGTCACATTGTTCCGGTTGTGTACGTCGCGCTCCCGTTCAATTCGCTCTAGAAGCTCCCTGTCCTGCGGAGCAAGAGTGATGGCGCCCCCAGCCGGGCCCACGTCCAGCCTCCGGTGCAGACGTTTACTCAACGCTTCGACGGAGGCGGTTTCGACTTCCATCCGGTGAGCTGCGATGAGCAGCTTTTTTTCATGCGCGGGCAGGCGGGCTTTGGCTTTTAGCCATTGCCAGGCCTCCTGGGGGACATCGGCGATTTTATGAAGCAGGTCCAAACCGCTCCAGCGATAGGGTCCTCCGTTCATTCCGTTTTTCCTCCCGTTATTAGAATGACTAACCTTTTTTTGAAAAAAAGTGCAACATTCATCCCCTATTTTCGTATAACTCTGTAGGCTGTAATATAAATCATCCTTAATTCAGGAGGCACAAATGAAAAAGAAACGCTGGAATTCCGCACTCATTCTCATGATGATCGGTGTGCTTGCTATCCTCGCAGGCTGTCAACCGGTGGCGAACGTCGATATCAGCAAGGCGCTCGCGAACACCTTTGCCGTCAAATCGGCAGAGGGCAAACAATCCCTGACCGTTGAGCTGACGGCTGATCCATCGGCCGTGCTGTCCCCTGAGGACAAGCGAATATTTGACTTGTTCAGCAAAATTACACTGGATATCACCGAATATAAGGCGAAGGATCCTCTCAATGCATCCATGAAAGGAACGTTTGGTTATTCCGGCGGGAGCATTCCTTTCGAAATGGTGATGACTAACACGTATTACATCATTCAAATCGAAGGCGCCAAGAAGCCGCTGCTGATCCGTAATGATGCTTCAACCTGGAACCCGGCGGGCGATCCGATCCCTCTTTCCGACGAGCTGCAAAAACAGCTTCAGCAGCTGACGGAGAAGGCTGTCGATGCGATGCCTTCATTCGGAACGTTCTTCTCCCGCAACCTTCCGAATCCGAACACGATTACCGTTGAGGAAGTCAATGAAACCGTGAACGGTGAAAGCCTGAACCTGCAAAAGGTGCATGCCGAGATTTACGGCAAAGAGCTGGTCGGACTGGTCAAAGGATTTTTGACGAACGTACTGGCGGATGAGCAGGGTTTAAAAGAATTCATCGGTACGCTGTATGATCTGTATGTCCCTTTTGTGAAACAAATGATGCAGGAAATCGGCACGGAACCAAATGATCCGACGGCCGCTGCGATCACACCTTATTTAAATAACAAAACGCTTGCTGTCGAATTCATTCATACCTTCATCAAAACGAATCTGGAGCAGCTGCTGGCAGATTACGATCAATCCGTTGAAGCGCTGTTTGCCTCCGAGGCGGGAGCCAAGGCCAAGGAGTGGCTGAACGGAAATCAAGTGTTCAAAATGGATATGTATGTCGATGAAGATCTGATGACCCGCAAATCGGCTTCCGAATTGCTGCTGACGCTGCCGCAAGGATTGGAAGGCGGACTGAAGAGCATTAAAGTCACTTCAACGGCTGAAACGTGGAACATCAACCAACCGGTGGCCATCAATCAAATCCATACGACCGGCGGTGTGATTGAATTGAACGGCAACGAAACACGGGTCACACCGAGCAAAATCGTTGCCTCTCTGGATCCGAATTCTCAGCTGTATAAGCTCTTGAAGAACGATTTGCAGGTAACGAAAAAAGACATCCAATTGTTCATCAATGAAGAAGTCGACCCGTTCCTCAGCATCAAGCCTTTTAACGATCAAGGAACGGTTATGGTGCCGGCGCGTTTCGTTGCGGAAAGACTGGATGCCGACGTGGAATGGGACGCCGCGGCCCGTCAAGTGAAGGTGACGGATCATCTCAACGGAACAGTAATCCTGCTTACCATCGATAGCAAGGAAGCAACGGTAAACGGGCAAGCCAAACAGTTGGAGAAAGCGGCCGTGCTGGTCGACAATGTCACCTATATTCCTGTACGCTTTGTCTCTGAAAGTATGGGAGCTGAAGTCAACTGGGATCAAGACAGCCAGATGGTCTCGATTACCCGTGACTAAACACGAATGGATTAAGCCGTGTCGATGCGCCTTACAGGCGCATTGATGCGGTTTTTTTTGCCGGAGCAAGCGTATTGCCGCAGTAGATGCAAGATTTGGCAGCCCTTGTTGTTACTATGCGCATGATTCAAATTACTATTCGCCAAGTCCGCTAATTTTGAACTGTAAAAACAGAGCCCCTATCTGACTCCGCCTGGGACAGATAGGGGCTTTCTTGGGCATGAATTCTTTTTCTTTTATCGTACTAGTTCTCCTCCGTCATGCGATCGGGTTCCTGCGGCTTGCGAACGGCAGAACGGGAAGAGGGCAGCCGCCCTGCGCGGACAGCCGCTTCACGCAGCAAATACTCGATATGGCTGTTCACGCTGCGGAAATCATCGGCAGCCCATCGTTCCAGCACTTCATACAGCTTGGGATCGAGCCGCAGGGGAAAGTTTTTTTTCGCGGCCATGGCGATCCCTTAGTACAAGCTCCCCGTATTAATGACCGGATTGGCGGAACGGTCGGATACAATGGCGACGAGAAGATTGTTGATCATGGCCGCTTTGCGTTCTTCGTCAAGCTCGATAACGCCTTCCTGCTGCAGCTGGGCGATGGCCAACTGTACCATGCCTACGGCGCCTTCCACGATCTTGCTGCGGGCGGCAATGATAGCGGTGGCCTGCTGCCGCTGGAGCATAGCGCTTGCGATCTCCGTTGAGTAAGCCAGGTGAGTCAAGCGGGCTTCCATGACTTCCACTCCGGCGACGGACAGCCGTTCCTGCAGCTCGCGGCTGAGCTCTGCGGCCACTTCTTCAGAGTTGCCGCGCAGTGAATAGCCGTTTGAATCGAAGGTATCATAAGGATATTTATTGGCTACATGGCGCAGGGCCGTTTCACTTTGAATTTCCACGAATTGCTCGTAGTTGTCTACATCGAACGTAGCTTTGGCTGAGTCGATCACACGAAATACGACTACGGCCGCGATTTCGATCGGATTTCCTTCAATATCGTTGACTTTCAGCTTGGCGCTGTTGAAGTTGCGAACTCGCAGAGATACCTTTTTGCGGACCGAGAAGGGAACGGTCATCCACAATCCGCTTTTACGAATGGTTCCGGCATAGCTTCCGAAGAAGGTGACCACCATGGCCTGATTGGGCTGCACGACAGTAATCGCAGAAAGCAGCGGTGCGGATGCAACGAGCAGTACAATACCCAGCAGAATGTACTCATTCATCAAGAGTACCAGACCGAGCGCATCGACAGCCAGCATCAGCAGCAGTCCCAGGAATCCATTAATCACCCATGCATTTTTTTCTTTCATAAGACAGCTCTCCTTAGATGAAATTCATTTAATACTTATTTGATATTTTTATGATATCACATTTAGGAATAAATGTAAAATACATTTTTATGGAAAATGACGAGTCTTGTTGAAAGTTGACAGAAGCCGCTTCGAGTGCTATAAGTGATATAATGTTAACAAACAGATTCATCACTTCCATTCAAAGGCGGTGTTTTCCATGGAACACGTTACAACTGAACAAAGATTCAATGAGATTATCGGCGGCTCTAAGCCAACGATTGCCGTATTTAAAGCGACGTGGTGCAAGGACTGCCATTTTATCGAACCTTTTATGCCTGAAGTGGAGGCGGCTTATCAAGACCGGCTGACTTTTATTCATATTGACCGCGATGAGATGCCGGAACTCTGCTCCGAGCTGAATATTTTAGGTATCCCCAGCTTCATCGCATTCCGGGACGGCAAAGAGCTTATCCGTTTTGTCAGCAAGCTTCGCAAGACCCGGGAAGAAATTGAGCAGTTTCTGGATCGCGCCGTTGACGTTGCGAACGAACTGCAGAAATCATAAGTTTCATCCTTCCGGAGAATTCATCTCCGGAAGTTTTTTTATTCTCCGGTTCATTTCATCAGACGTTGGCTTGCTTCTTTCATTGCTTTGTAACATTTCCACATGGATTTGATCCCCATTTATCGCTATAATGTAATTTGGAACATTAGGGCTTGTCTATTATTGTCGGATTTTACGAAGAAGCGGGTGTGAAGAGCGAATGAATATACAACGATGGCTTAAGCGGCTTTCCCTTGCAAGCATGCTCGGCATGTTTCTGATTCTGTTGATGGGGGCGCTTGTGACCAAGACAGAATCCGGACGGGGCTGCGGGGACGATTGGCCGCTTTGTAACGGACGCTTCGTACCGGCTTATACGATCGAGTCGCTTATTGAATACAGCCATCGCTTCGTTGTAGGTGTGGTTGGAATCATTCTGCTTGCAACGACGATTCTGGTGTTTTTATACAGCCAGCGCAAAGATGCAAAATGGTTTGTTGGCGGAGCGATGTTTTTTACGGTGCTTCAGGCGATTCTGGGCGCGTTTGCGGTCTTATGGCCACAATCCGCTCTGGTCATGGCTCTGCACTTCGGATTTTCGCTTTTGTCCTTTGCCTTCACTTTACTGCTGTATTTGGTATTTACGAAGTTCGGCGAAGCGTTGATCCGCGGGGACGGAACGCGGTTGTCGCGTGGAGCGAGGCTTTCGATATGGGGAGTCCTGCTGTATAGTTATGTCGTCGTTTATCTGGGCGCTTTCGTGCGCCATACCGAATCGATCGGCGGCTGTATCGGTTGGCCGCTGTGTAACGGCCAGGTGATCCCCGAGATGACAGGGGGAACCGGAGTTGTATTTACTCACAGGTTGGCTGCTGCGCTCCTGGGTCTGGCCATTCTCGCCGTGTTCCTGATGATCCGGAATCAGGCAAAACCGGGAAGCAGTGTTTATCAAGCGGCACTATGGTCTCTTGTTCTGGTATTTTTCCAAATTTTAAGCGGCGGCTTCGTCACGCTTACCATTGGGTACGACATGTTTTTGGTGGCCAGCTTGCTGCATGCGCTTTTGATCTCATGTTTATTCGGTATCCTGTGTTATTTGGCCATCATCTCTATGCAGACGGCCGATCACAGGGAAGTGCAGGCTTACGCGGCTCCAAGGCTGCCGTAAGCCTTCTGTTCATTTTGAGCTGTTACCGCTATATAGAAGGGAGAAATACTGAATATGAGGTTTGATAATTTGCGTTCCTTTCTGGAAGCGCTTCGTAAGGAAAATGAGCTGCAAGTGATTTCTGCACCCGTGGATCCCTATTTGGAGCTGGCTGAAATACACAGAAGGGTCATCGACGAGGGTGGCCCTGCCCTGCTCTTTACGAATGTGAAGGGAGCGTCTTTTCCTGTCGTAACGAATTTATTCGGTACGAGCCGGCGTGTCGATCTGGCTTTCGGCCCGCGGCCGGAGCAGCTGATGAAGCAGATTGTCGGCGCGGTGGACACGCTTGTACCGCCTACACCGAAGGCGCTGTGGCAGCAGCGCCAGTTGATTGTGGATCTGCTCAAAATCGGAATCAAAAATGTATCTCCGGATTCGGCGCCGATCCTGCAGCAATGCAAAACCGATTCGCCTTTGGACGGCCTGCCCGTTCTGACCAGCTGGCAGGAGGATGGCGGCCCGTTCGTGACGCTGCCGCTCGTTTACACGGAGCATCCGGAAAATGGGCATCATAATCTGGGGATGTACCGTATGCAGGTGTATGACGCCAAGACGACGGGGATGCACTGGCAAATTCATAAAGGCGGAGGCTTTCACTACCATGAGGCGGAAAAGCGCGGCGAGGCGCTTCCGGTCACCGTATTTTTGGGGGGGCCGCCGGCCTTGATAGCATCGGCCATTGCTCCGGTGCCCGAGCATCTTCCGGAGCTTCTGCTGACATCACTCATCGTAGGACAAAAGCTTCCGATGGTGCAAAATCCGCATGGCGGCCATCGATTGGTCGCGGAAGCCGAATTCGCCATCAGCGGTTCCGTGGCGCCGTATCTGCGTCGTCCCGAGGGACCGTTCGGCGATCATTACGGGTACTACTCGCTCACGCATGATTTTCCGGTTTTTGAGGTCAGTCATATGTGGCACCGTAAAGATGCCATCTACCCCGCTACGATTGTCGGAAAGCCGCGTCAGGAGGATTACTATCTCGGTGAATTTTTACAGCGTTTGCTGTCGCCGGCCTTTCCAATGGCCATGCCGGGAGTCAAGGATTTGTGGACTTATGCCGAAACCGGGTTTCATCCGCTCGCTGCGGCCATCGTCCGCGACAGCTACAGCCGCGAGGCGCTGGGCACCGCGTTTCGTATCCTGGGCGAAGGCCAGCTGACGCTGACGAAGTTTTTGATCGTTACGGATCAACATGTAGAGCTGGAGCGCTTTCCCAAGCTGCTGGAGACGGTACTGGAGAGGTTTGATCCGCTTCGCGATCTGTTCATCTTCGACCATACGTCGCATGATACGCTGGACTATACGGGTGACCGCTTAAATCATGGGAGCAAAGCCGTGCTGCTTGGCGTTGGCGAGCCTCAGCGTCAGCTGCCGGCCGTATACGATGGCGGAGAGCTGCCGGGGATCCGTTCCCTGGCCGTCTACTGCCGGGGATGTCTGGTGGTTTCGGGAGCGGCTTATGAGGAGGATCCGCTTCTGCCTCAGCACCTTGTGGAACAAGCGGGAGACCGTCTTGGCGATTGGCCGCTTGTCATCCTCGCGGACGACACCTCCTTCGTTAAAGATCAAACCGCATTCCTTTGGACCGTATTTACGCGCTTTAACCCGGCGGGAGATATTTATGCTCATACGCAGGTTAACCGCCATCACATCGGCTATCGACTGCCGCTTGTCATCGACGCCCGCATGAAGCCCGGGTATCCTGATGAGTTGTTCCCGCGCGAAGATATCGTGGAACTGGTGGACCGGCGGTGGAAAGAATATTTTTCCTGAAAATCATAGATCGGCACGTACCCGGTAATACTTGACCAGACCAAATTCACATATATACGGAGATTTGTTATGCTAAGAGCGATGTTCGGCGAGCCGCCGCGCAAAGACGCAGGCCTGCTGCTGGAAGCCATTCAAGCGATTCGTAAATACATGTACACATTGACATCTGCCTCCCGGCAGTCGTCACAGGAGCGGCGGTACATCATCTGGTGCCAAAGCTTCCTGCGTACGTTGGACGATTTGGAGCAAAGTCAATTCGCTGCCGTTCGGTTTGGCCGCAAGGTAAGCAAAAAATACACCGATCAGATGTCCGCCGAGGAGCTTGATGATTACCATCGGCACTTATATTATTATAACAATGCTTTGATCCGTGTATTTGCGGTTTTGGACAAGTTGGGGCATTTCATGAACGAAAGGTTCTCTTTGCACACGGAAAGGGTCAAATCACGCTTTTCTTACTTTACCGTGCTTCGCCATATGCACAAGGACAAGCGGTTTTCAGATTTGGAACAGCAGCTTTATGAGCTCAAAATCAAATATAATGAACCGCTTAACCGGTTGCGCAACCAGCGGAACATGGAAATACACACCATAAATGCGGATTTGCTGGATGACCTGATGAAAGCGGCCGAAGCGAAATATGGCGAACAGATAAGGATAGGGACCGAAGACATACAGCAAAATCTTCAAGATTTGGAGCAAGGGTGCCAAATGACGTTTCGTGCGGCAGCGGAGGTATTTCGTTATCTGCACCGCCGTTCTTAAGAGTTGAATCGAATTCCGGCATCCACTATACTTTGATATAGCAAGGTAAGTTAGATGAAGCCGGGAGGAACCGAGAGCATGGAGCAGCAGCGGAAAACCGCACTCATCACCGGAAGCGCCAAAGGGCTCGGCAAAATGACCGCACTCCTGCTGGCCGATCAAGGGTTGGATATCATTGTCAATTATGTGAACAGTAAGCAAGAGGCCGAAGAACTCTGTGGGCGAATCCGCCAAAAGGGCGTAAAATGCGAAGCTATTCAAGCCAACGTAGCCCGGGGGGAGGATCGGGAGCGCCTCGTGGACGAGGCCGTACGCCGCTTTGGGTCGATTGACATTCTCATTAATAATGCGGGGCCGTTCATTCGCGAACGAAGGCTGTTTCGCGATTACAAGACTCAGGAAATACTCGATTTGATGCAGGGCAACTTGCTTGGAGTCATGCATCTGGACCATTTGGTCATCCCTATGATGCGAAACAAACAGTGGGGCCGCATTATCCATTTTGGTTTCGGTCATGCGGCGGAAGCACGCGGTTGGCCCCATCGGGCCGTATACGCCGCGGCGAAGGTAGGTCTGGTCTCATTTACCAAGACATTGGCTGTCGAAGAGGCGGCAAGCGGCATTACGGTTAATATGATTTGTCCCGGCGATATCGTTGGAGACAACAAGGAACGTACGATCCGCGAGGTTGAGCACATCCATGATGACGAATCTCCGCGCGGCAGGCCGGGAACCGGAGAAGATATCGCCCGCGTGATCCGTTTTTTGTGCGAGGAGCGTTCTGATTTCATTACGGGCAACATCATGGACATTTCCGGAGGCTTGGATCCGATTCGCGCGATTACCGGCAACGGCACGGCAAAAAAGCCCTGAAACCCGCATACTGCGGGATTCAGGGCTTTATGCTTGCATTATCTTTATGCTTGCATTATTGTGCCTGAATGGGAATCAAGCCGTTAGAATACTTGTACGACTTCCTCTATGCCTTCCACTTCCTCCAGGAGGGCGCGTTCGATACCGGCCTTCAGAGTAATGGTCGAGCTTGGGCAGCTGCCGCAAGCACCCATGAGCTTCAGTTTAACGACGCCGTCCTCCACATCAACAAGTTCCACGTCGCCTCCGTCGCGCTGAAGAAACGGACGCAGTTTATCTAGAACCTCAAGCACTTCATCGTACACCGTACTTTGTTGAGTACTTTCGCTCATTTGCATCATCTCCCTTCTTACCTTATTATATTACAATCAACGAAAAATGAAAATGGCTGCAAGGCGGTGTTACCTTCCTATGAGACCTATTATTGAATTTTGTACAAATAATATGCATCACGGCACAGACAAGCTGTTCAAAAAACTGGAACAGAACGCCGATTACGATGTGATTGAATATGGCTGCCTGGGCAATTGCGGGGAATGCTACGTTTTGCCGTTTGCGTTGGTTAACGGCGAGATTGTCGCCGCTTCAACGGCCGATGAACTGGAGGCGGCTATCAAGGATAAAATAAAAGAGATCGAAGCCATGTTCGATCTCCTGGGTGAGTAATCCGGTTATCCGAAATGTCTCTTGGACATCCAAAGCACCCCGGACTTTATAGCGCGGGGCACCTTTCCAAGCATGACGGTCCGCTTGCCCATCAGGCCAAACCCCGCTTTTTTTCCCAGCGATCCGAGAACTCCTTTGAGCTTGATTTTGCCGAGCCGGGGAGTTTCGTTTTTCCATATCGCTTGAAGGACATGAGCCACTTGCTCTCCTTGGGCCTCCGCAGCCTGACCGCTGGGGGAGAACGGAAGGGCGGCGCAGTCGCCAACGACGAAGATATCGTTATAATCCGGAAGCTGGTGGTATTCGTTGATGATGAGACGACCTTGTGCATCTTTGGGCAGATTCAAGTTCTGCACGATCGGGCTCGGTTGAATGCCGGCAGTCCATATTGTCATGTCGGTGTAAATGATTTCCTGCTGGTTGTACAGCATGCCGCCTTCCAAACGGGCGAGAGAGATGTGCGAACGCAGCTCAATGTCATGCTCGAGCATCCAGTCGCGGACATACCTCTGCAGCTTGCCCGGAAACGGAGACAGAATGCTGGCACCTCGATCCAGAATTCGGATGTTCATATCGGGCCGGCTTTCACGAAGCTCCGCAGCGACTTCAACACCGCTGAGGCCGCCGCCGACGATGGTCACCTGGCCATAAGGCGCTATGTCGTTAACGTTCTGATACGTTTTCCGGGTGGAGGACAGCGTCTGGATACTATGTGAGAATTCTTCGGCACCCGGAATGCCATGATAACGATCAACACAGCCGAGGGCTATGACCAGCCAATCGTAGGACAACGTCTCATCGTTTGCAAAACGGACTTCCTTTTGCTCCGGCAGGACAGAGACCACTTCTCCGTATTTTAAAATAAGCCGGGGGTCGACCGGGAACTGCACCCGAATGTCCCAATCCGATACCGTCCCTGCTGCCAGTGCGTAATACTCCGTTTTGAGCCCTTGATAAGGCATCCGGTCCACCAGAATCATGACGGTGTCCGACGGCAATTCCTTACTGAGCAGTTCTTTGGCTACGGTTAATCCACCATAGCCTCCGCCCAAAATCACAAGTTTTTTCATACAATGGCAAACCCTTTCTATGACCTAGTTATAAACCTTGATCTCATTATAAAAAGTATCCCGCTCTACAGGAATGCGTCCCGCGCCTTTAATCAGCCATACCAGCTCATCGCGGGTCATGCCTTCAGGCGAAAGCGCACCGGCCGAATGGCTGATCCGCTCCTGGATAATCGTTCCGTGAGCGTCGGATGCCCCGAAAGTGAAGGCGAGTTGAGTAAGCTGTGTACCGAGATTGATAAAGTAGGCTTTGACATGCTGGATATTATCCAGCATCAAACGGCTGATCGCAATCGTCTTCAGATTGTCGTATGCGGACACCCGTTTTTTCAAACCTGCACTGACACTGGCCGGCTGCACAGCATTCGGAATGAATACCATAAAACCTCCGGTTTCATCCTGCAGCTCACGCAGGTATATCAAGTGACGGATACGCTCCTCGTACGTCTCAATCGATCCGAACAGCATCGTGGCATGCGTCTTCATTCCGAGCTGATGCGCCGTACGGTGAACTTCGAGCCACTGTTCCGTCGAGGCTTTGTCGACCAGGTGCATTTTTTTGCGGTACCGCTCGGATAAAATTTCCGCGCCTCCTCCGGGCATTGTATCTAATCCCGCATCGATGAGCGTCTGCAGCACTTCTTTATAGCTTAACCCGCTAAGCCGTGAAAAAAACTCGATTTCTGCAGCGGTATGAGCTTTAATGGTTACATTCGGATAACGCTCTTTCAACGCGCGGATGCTGTCCACATAGTATTGGAACGGCACGTTCGGGTTATGCCCTCCGGTGATGTGAAACTCGCGGAGACCCGGATGAATGTGCTGATCGATATATTCAAACATCTGCTCCGGCGTTAACGTATAGGCTCCTTCCTGTCCTTCATCGCGGCGGAAATGACAGAAAGCGCAATGCTCTTCGCATACGTTAGTAAAGTAAAGACTCATATTATCGACGAAATAAACCTTTTTCCCGTTCTTGCGCAGGTTGACCTTATTGGCCATTTGACCTATGGCGAGCAAATCATCGGATTCGTATAAGTATACGCCTTCCTCCAAGGATAGACGCTCTCCGTGTTCCACTTTTTCGGCGATTTCAGCCATACGCTGCCCGTAATTTGTCGTGATGCTCATTGTTGCACCTCCGTAAACTGTTTAGGCGCCCCCGGCCGGAGAGCCTGGGACGCGATTTTTTAACGTCCGTGAGTCCGTGAATATTGTCACAAGTGAAGAAGACTGTACGGCAAAACCTTATATTATGAAGTCTTCTTGATGACTGGAATCAACCATCAATCCTTCTCATTATAAACCTACTGAACAAGCTGGGCAATATATGATTCGGTGAAAAACGCATTCGGTGGATGTTTATCAAAATCGATTATGAAAGATCGTTAATAAAAATAATTAATATAATTATGCATAATGTATACATTGCCTATTTTCTTTTCTTTCCAAATATAATATACTTTTTCATTGTAGAACTAGTTTAGGGCGGTGTAACGATCGTGTTAGTTTCGAGTTGTCCCGATAAACAATCAGCTATCACCAGTGAAATAGAAGAGGTTCGCGGGCGAATGGTCAGCTTAGGCGTTCAATTCGGTTTGCTGCATCCGGAAGTGCAGAGGTGCAGTCAGCAGTTGGATGAATTATTGCTGCGTTATCATCATATAAAACTCGGCCCCGCGGCTAAAGCTCCATCTTTGTAGATAAAACGCAAATCACGCGCCCTTGAGGTAAGAGCCCGGAAGGAGTATACTTTAAGCAGGACCACATTTTAAATGTAAGGGAGGCAACGGATTATGATTACCATTAGCGAAAGTGCTTGCGATAAAATTAAGGAAATGCTGGCGGCGGAGGAAACTGCGAATTTGTTCCTTCGTATCGGCGTAAAGTCTGGCGGCTGCAGCGGCTTCTCCTATGGCATGGGATTTGACGATACCCAGCAGCAGGACGATAAGGTTTTGGATATTAACGGTCTCAAGGTAGTCGTAGACCCGGACAGCGCCAAATACCTCTACGGCGTCGAGATTGATTACCAGGACGCAGGCATGGGCGGCGGTTTCACTATTCACAACCCGAATGCTGTTGCTACCTGCGGGTGCGGTTCTTCCTTCAAAATGAAGGATGAAGAGGGGACTCCCGAGAAATGCGACGATAAAGTCGAGGTTTAATATAGATACTTAATTGATTAACAACCCCGGATAGCGAACGTTAACGACCCCAAAGTCGGCGTTTCAGGGTTGAAGATAGCGTCCTCCTGACAGATGTTCATACGTGAGCATCGGTCAGGAGGTTTTTTATTATGACGCTAAAGAAATGTGAGAGGCGAGTTCCTAACAGGACTTTGGTTCCGTAATTCCGGAGAGTGGCGTATTTCAAAGGCTATGTTAATGTTCTTGAATGATTGCATGAGGACAACGTTTTTTTAGTTCAGATAAAAATAGTTCATTGAATTCATTTTAAATGAAAACCACCGAAATCAAAACGGTCCCGCTCGTCTGCATCCGCCCGACCGTATCCAATCCGGCGCATAAGTGCGGGCTTGTATAAGAACTAGCGAATCTAAAATGCAACTTTCGGATGGTTTCCGCGTTAATAATTGTGAAGAGTACATCATGTTTTGCAGAAATACGAGGAGGAAATGAATGAAAAAATCGATGGTTCTATTGATGATCGCGGTTGCTATTGTACTCGCAAGCGGCTGCGGGGAGAAAAGCTCCAGGGAAGGCGAGTCCGCTGTCCCCTCTAGTACGCAGCCTTCTGCCGGCACTGACCAAAAAAACGCTGACGCTGGCACGGTGGCTCCTCCGGTGAGTCAACAGCCTGAAGCGGGTACCGAGCACAAAAACGCCGATACCGGTAAAGCAAGCCCATCTGTGGGCACGCCGCCGGCTAAGGGTACAGAAACCAAACCGTCTGGCGCGGGTGCAGCTTCCCAACCGAGCCCGAAGAAAGCTGCCAGCACGGACCGCAAGATCGATGTGGATTACATTAAGCAGAATCTGAAAATGAACATGTCCCAAGATGAAGTGAAAAAGCTGCTGGGCTCAACCTACACCGAAGTAACCAATGCTATGGAAGGCAATAAGATGTGGCGTTATGATATAGGAACAAAGCAGGGGTACAATTATCAGGGGGAAATGGATTCCATCGATATGGATGGTTTGATAAACGGGTCGGTTACCATTCAGTTGTTTGTGGACTGGTCTGAAGAAAAAACCGTGAATCATTATTCTTTCCTTTACCTGAAGGACGGCAAAATCTATGAGTACCGGGTTTTCGAGGATGGTCAGGTAAAAGAAAGTATTGTTCAGGAATAATACATAGATCCGGCGTATGGAGGGCCTTTCGGGTTTTTTTTGTATAGCGATCTATTTGTCCTATGTATAGATTGGTTCAGATATGGATAGCCTCCTATATTAAGGGGAGGTTTAACAACACATATGTTAACGAAAACCGCAAGCCATGCCAAATGGATTTGTTTCATCACGCTGATGCTGTCCGTATTGGTATGGTTTGGACAAGAACAAAGGCAAGCTGCAGCATTACGCAGCACAAGCTTTACACCCGTTCAGGCCAGTAACATTCCGATTCCGGTTTCCGGTTTTAGCCAAACGGCTGTAACCTTGGAAAGCCCTAAAGGAGAAACCAAGCCCGTTTCAACCCAATCGGGACAGGGTAAGCAAGCTCGTAATTACAAGTTTTTCCCGCATCCGGGGCAGGATTTATCGAAATATACGGCTGTGGAAGTGACCGCAACAGGTTACTTCGCGGGTAAGGAATCCACCGGAAAGAGTCCGGGACATCCGGAGTATGGCGTTACGTATTCAGGTATGATGGTTGCCCGCGACGTACAATCTTTTTCGACCATTGCCGCAGACCCGAAAGTATTCCCCATCGGTACGGTTCTCTACATTCCCGGCTATGGCTACGGAATTGTAGCGGATACGGGCAGCGCGATTAAAGGTAACCGGATCGATTTGTACTTTGAAACCAAAGATCAGGTCTATCAGGAGTGGGGCAAAAAGAAGCTGAATGTGTTTGTGGTCAAAAAGGGCAGCGGGAAAATAAATCAGTCCCTTTGGAACCAATTAAAAAATGAGCTGCTGTATTAAGTTTCCATCATAAAACCCTTCCGGTGCATCCACAATATCGGATGTAGGGGAGGTGAGACCATGGCTAAAAACAAAAACAGAAAGAAAAACGACTCGGAATTTTCCGAAGAAGTCGTTGAAAATAATGTAAAGCGGCCGGCCCAGAATAATCCGAGCGAGGGTGCGGCTCAAAGCGCCAAAAGATAATGCTCTATAAAATGGAGTGCAACGGGCAACCGGTTTGACACTCCATTTTTGTTGGCAGGTCTGCCCACCCAAATTGAATGTGAGGTGAACGGAAGCGTAATTTACGGATTTTATGCGACGCCGGACCGTTTTATGAAGGCCATCTGAGAACATCGATCGAACGGGTCGGGTATGATTCGGAAAAGGTCATTAAGCTTTATAAAGAAGCCGATTATCCCAATGCGGAAATGAGGATACAGATCAAAGTGTAGGGAACGCTTCTGGAAAAAACAACGGTTGGCATTTTACCGGTGAAATTTAAAATTTCCATAATCAATCACAACAATTTTTCCATTTCTGTTTACACGCAAGTTTTCATAATTGGGTTTGCCCCGGCGGGTGAGAACCTCATAAGCTCTGATACCATTGGACTTAAACATGATTCTTAGTTTGTAAAGATTCCGTTTATGTTTTGAAGAATTCGGGAATTTCCTGGTATGCTTTTTCATGATCAACCAACGGTAATGATTCCCATAATCGATAATTTCGGCAAGGCGTTTTCTTAATGGAGAAGGAGATGAACGATAAGTATTTACTTCTCTTTTGTTGCTTTTGATCCCATATTTGGATTTAGCAACTTTTAAAACGTAACCGTTACCCAGATCATATACAATTCGTCTTGCACCCGAGCCAAGCAAACTGATATTATTCATTTTGCTTTTATCACTATTCACGGTTAATTACCCCCGTCTTTAAAAAAATGTAAAGCAGCTTAATTTATTGTATTGAAAAAAAATAAAATGGTTTATACAATTGGTCTTGTTTGAGAAAAAAATGATGTATACATCGGCAGGCAGACCGTATCAATAAGGACAATGGTCCAATGAGGTTTCATTCGTACGGTAAATGCGGAGTTCATCGTGATCCCCAATCAAACATGTGCATGGTATTTTGAGTAGAAAATACATATGGGCATAATTTTCCCATATGTAGTCCATTCTATGAATAGACCATAACACTGCTAACGGTTGGAGGAGATACGGATGATTCCCCTGGATTCGTCATTGTTGAACCGCGAAGAAAATTTTGATCAGGTACGGCAATATTTGCATGAGCATGAGTTTGTTTTGGGCGGAAATTGGGATTATGAGCACGGCAGCTTTGACCGTTATTTGGATGAAGGCCGCAAGGTCTGGCTTCGGATTCCTTTTCAAGTCACTCACGGTGTTCTGGACGGGGATGCGGACTCCACGGATGCGGTCGTTCAAATCGGTACTCCGTTTGTGTTGAAGCATGTGTATAATGAAGGGCTGGACGAAGAAGCCCAGGTGCGAGTATCCGGCGCTTTGATCGATCAGTTTCAGGAACCGCTCGATAAGGATGCCCCGGTGGAGGACAAGTGGGTTGCGCAGGCGAAGTCGCTGCTGAAGGAAGTGGAGCAGGGGTGGAGTGGTGACACATCCCCCTAAATCCCCCTTACCTAAGGGGGACCCCAGGGGTTTCGTCCCCTGGACGACGAAAGCTGTCGGGGGAGCGGTTGCGGCGAGTATACCGGGAAGGCTGAGCGTGTGCTCGCGATTTGTCCTTCCCTGCCTGGCTTTCAGCAGCCTGGGGACGGATACGCTTTCAGTTGGAGCGGTGCGTGCTTGGGAGCAACTGAGGAGGAATTCCCCGCGTCTGTCCGAGCGTGTTCACCTGATGGCGAACTAGTGACGGACCCGCTTAATTGCGCGGATATAAGCCCCTTATTTTGGAGGATTTGCGACAATATTCGATTTTAACTCCATTTTATTTTTTATTAAGGTTTCTTTAATGTCGCGGGTGCAATATGGAATACAAGAACAGAGAGCTAAACAATCCTATTGAAACCTGAATAAGATGGAGGTTTGGTCTTATGGATAACAACAATAAAAATGGCAATCCGTTATATGACTTCTTTGGTCGTGCGAATGACGGTTCCTCTCATCATAAGGAGCAAGAGATTGACGATAAGCAGGAGATGAAAGAGGAAAAAGCTGCAGATATTGAGCGCCATTCATCTCATTACTTTTCTTACGGACCGTTTAAGCCCGGCGAGAGTGCGGCGGCAAGAGAGAATGCCGGTTCTCCTCCGGTGGAGGTCACCCCGCCGAAGCCCTTGCGGACTTACAGCTTTCATTCACCTGAGGAGCCGAATATAACGAACGGCGGCATGGGAAACTGGCAGGTCGGAAAGCCGAAACGCTCCGGCAGCTTCCGCACTATTTTTGCCTCGTTCATGGCGGGGGTCGTTGTGGTCGGTTCGCTGATGTTCGCCTCCGACAAAATGAACCTGTTTACGGGTGCTGAAGGGGTGATGAACAGTGGAGGATCGAACGGTTCGATTCCGGCAGCATCCTCCAATAACGGTGGCGTACAGCCTTCCGCTCTGGATATCAGCCGCCCGAACAGTGTGTCGAGCATCGTTCAACAAGCCAGTCCGGCGGTGGTAAAGATCGAAACCAAGGTGAAACCTAAAGCCTCGAGCCGCACCGGCAATCCGTTTTTCGACGATCCGTTCTTCCGTCAATTTTTTGGTGATAACGGCGGCCAGCAGCCGGACAGCGATCAGCTGCAGCCCGGAGGCATGGGGACCGGTTTCATTTTTGAAAAGTCCGGATATATTCTGACCAATGAGCATGTCATTGACGGCGCGGATGAAATTTGGGTTTACGTGCAAGGCTATGAAAAGCCGTTCAAAGCCGAGCTTCTCGGCAACAGCTACGATCTTGACCTGGCCGCTCTGAAAATTAAAGGCGATAAAGACTTCCCGACGCTGCCGCTGGGCAATGCGGATAACCTGAACGTCGGCGACTGGGTAGTGGCGATCGGCAACCCGTACGGCTTTGACCATACGGTAACGGTGGGCGTGCTCAGTGCGAAGGAACGTCCGATCAGCATTCCGGACACTAACGGAACACGCGAATACAAGCATTTGCTTCAAACCGACGCATCGATCAACCCCGGCAACTCCGGCGGCCCGCTGCTGAATCTGAACGGTGAAGTCGTCGGCATCAATACGGCGGTCAGCTCCCAGGCGCAGGGTATCGGCTTCGCCATCCCGACGAGCACGATTAATGCGGTACTGGATAACCTGAAGAATAACGTGGAAATTCCCAAAGAACCGGCTCCTTATATCGGGGTAAGGCTGGGTGACGTACAGAAGGACTGGGTTGCCGATCTCAAGCTTCCGAATACCGATGGTGCGATCGTTTCCGATGTTGAGCGGAGAAGCCCCGCTTTTACAGCAGGCATTCGTCCTTATGACGTCATTGTGGAAGTGAACGGAGCCAAAGTGAAAACATCGGCGGAGGCGGTCAGCGCTATTCAAAAATTAAAGGT
Organism: Paenibacillus naphthalenovorans; assembly: GCF_001465255.1. Taxonomy (NCBI): domain Bacteria; kingdom Bacillati; phylum Bacillota; class Bacilli; order Caryophanales; family Paenibacillaceae; genus Paenibacillus; species Paenibacillus naphthalenovorans. Next base: position 318,704 of record NZ_CP013652.1, read on the forward strand.
TGGCGACAAAGCTACCATCGGCGTGATGCGTGACGGACAGAAAATAAACATTGAAGTCACCATCGGCGACCGGAACGCACAGAAGCAGCAATAATGGGATTACAAGCAGAGCGGACCATTTCGGATGCTCTGCTTTTTTTTGCCCCGGTGGAGTTTCTCGAGATCCGTCAATTTGTTAAGATGTAAGAAAGCGACCGATGAAGAACTTTCCTACCTTCGAGGGCGAGTTCTGCTGCGCACACGTGAAGGTTGGACATCTTGAAGCGACGAGTCATTGTTTTGCAATAAATGTTGAGGATGGTGCGAAGGGGATATGAGAGAGAAAATATTAGTCATTGACGACGATGAAAAAATCACATCGATGCTGCGCAGAAGCCTTGCGTTTGAGGGGTACACGGTGCTGACGGCGAATCATGGCATGGACGGTCTGAAGCAAATATTGGAGAACGATCCGGACACGGTCATTCTGGACGTCATGATGCCGCAATTGGACGGCTGGGAGGTTGTGCGCCGCATACGGGAGGGCGGCTCGGATGTGCCGGTGCTGATGCTCACCGCAAAGGACGAGGTTGCAGACCGGGTTAAAGGGCTTGATCTGGGGGCGGACGATTATCTGGTCAAACCGTTTGCGCTGGAAGAGCTGCTGGCAAGGGTACGTGTGCTGCTGCGGCGTAAAGCGGCGGCCAAAACCGAGCCGGAAACCAACAAAATTCATTATCAGGACGTGTTTATGGATTTGGATACCCGTGAAGTATTCCGGGGAGGGCAGAGGATTGAGCTGACGACCAAAGAGTTTGAACTGCTGCATTTGTTTTTGCAAAATCCGAGAAGAGTGCTTTCACGCGACGTGATCATGGAAAAAATCTGGGGATACGATTACAGCGGGGAATCGAATGTGCTTGAGGTGTATATCGCCCTTCTGCGGCAAAAAACGGAGGAGCATGGGCACAAGCGGATCATCCAGACCGTTCGCGGCGCGGGTTACGTGCTGAGAGGAGAGGACTGACATGTCCGTTCGTATGCGCCTGACGCTGTGGTATACGGGCATATTATCCGCAACGCTGCTGCTGCTCGGGATGGGGTTGTATTTATTTTTGCATTATATCTATTACGACAGCCTTCAATCCCAGCTGCAGCAGCAGGCCGAAAGCGTCAGAACGCGGATTGTACCGCAGTTTTCCTTGTCGGAAAAGGGATTGACTTTGGAATTCCGCTACTCCGGGTCAGGACGCGATTTGCTCCGCTACAATAACATGTATTTTCAGGTTGTTAACCTGCAGAACGGAAGCAAATATTATTCTCCGAATGTAGAGGAGGCCGGTCTTCATTTTCCAGATATACCGGCAAAGCAAATTTCCTGTGTTCTGGATGGAGACTGCCGGTTCGAGAAAATAAAAATTGACGGATTGGACTTTCTGGTCTACTACACGCCGATCATATCCCAGCGGGGAGAGGCCATCGGGATGATGCAGGCAGGGACCTACATTGAGCCTTATGAACAGCTGCTGGCCACGCTTCGTCTGATTCTTACGGTTACGGCTTTGCTCAGTATAGTGCTTGCCTCTTCGGTCGGCTGGTTCCTTGCGCGCAAAGCGCTGCGGCCGATCGAGCGGGTTATTGAAGCCACCAATCAGATCCAAAAAGGAGCCGACCTCCAGAAAAGGATTGAGTATCACGGACCCAACGATGAGATCGGCGTGCTCACCCAAACGATCAACGGCATGCTCTCCAGACTGCAAAGCGCATATGAAGAGCTGGAGGAGGCTTACAGAGCGCAGCGGCGGTTCGTATCGGACGCTTCCCATGAGCTGCGGACACCGCTGACGACGATCCGCGGCAATGTAGAGCTGCTGGAGAAAATGTGGAAGCAAACGGCTCTGCAAATAGGGGAGCAGGATGGTCAGCGGCTGGAGCTTTCCATCGAAGCCATGAAGGATATATCGGGTGAGGCGGAGCGGATGTCGCGGCTCGTAGGTGACCTGTTGTCGCTTGCCCGTGCGGACGCCGGGTTTCAAATAAGCAAAACGCATGTCGAGATGAAGACGCTGTTGGATGAGGTTGCACGTAAAGCGCAAATGCTGCCGCGTACCGCTGATTTTATCGTCGGGGATCTGTCTGCCGGGGAAGGCGTATACGTTTACGGCAGTCCGGATTATTTGCAGCAGTTGATGTTTATTTTTGTGGAAAATGCTTTCAAATATACGGAGCAAGGCAGTGTCAGGTTGGATGCGCAGCGTCATAAAGACCAGATTGGAATCCGCATAGCAGATACGGGAATCGGGATGGACAAGGAAGAAGTACCGCATATTTTCGAGCGGTTTTACCGGGCTGACCCGTCGCGCGGCAAAAAATCGGGGACGGGCCTGGGGCTGTCTATCGCCAAATGGATTATCGACGAGCACGGCGGTTCGGTGGAAGTGAAGACCCGTAAGGACGAAGGAACGACCTTTGTCATTTGGCTCCCGATCGTCGCCGAGGGAACGTCTCCATCATCGGATCATTCCCTCCCGTCCGGGAATGAAGTATAATGGACATAAGCAAGTATCGAAAATTCGACAAACAGGCAGGTGCTATGATGGACGTTATCAAAATTTCCCCCCGAGGCTATTGCTACGGAGTCGTCGATGCCATGGCGCTCGCCATGCAGACGGCTAAAAATTTGGATTTGCCGCGGCCTGTATATATATTAGGCATGATTGTACACAATGCGCACGTAACGGAATTTTTCGAAAAAGAAGGGGTCATCACGCTCGACGGGCCGAACCGTCTTGAGATTCTTGAAACAATAGACAAGGGGACGGTCATTTTTACCGCCCACGGAGTTTCTCCGGAGGTTCGCCGCAGGGCGAGAGAGAAAGGCCTGACGGTGGTGGATGCCTCTTGTCCTGATGTGACGAAGACGCATAATCTCATTCGGGAAAAGAGCGCTGAAGGCTATCAGATCATCTATATCGGCAAAAAAGGCCATCCCGAGCCGGAAGGCGCCATCGGTGTAGCGCCGGACCGTGTGCATTTGATCGAAAAGCCTGAAGAAATTGAAAAGCTTCAGATCCATTCGGACAAAATCATCATCACCAACCAAACGACGATGAGTCAATGGGATATCAGGCATATTATGAACCGGCTGCTGGAGAAGTTTCCTCATGCCGAGATTCATAACGAAATTTGCCTGGCGACCCAGGTACGGCAGGAGGCCGTAGCTGAGCAGGCCAAGGATGCCGATCTGGTTATTGTGGTCGGCGACCCGCGCAGCAATAACTCGAACAGGCTGGCTCAGGTATCGGAGGAGATCGCCGGAGTCAAAGCATACCGCATCGCCGATGTGAGCGAATTGAAGCGCGAATGGCTTGAGCCGGTCCGCCGTGTGGCTGTGACTTCCGGTGCTTCCACTCCGACGCCGATTACCAAAGAGGTCATTACTTATCTCGAGCAGTATAATCCAAAAGATCCGCAGACATGGGAAATTCGGCGGACGGTCAATATGGCCAGATTGATTCCGGCGCCCAAGCAAAAGACGGTCTAAGTCATGGTAAAGGACGGCGGCAGATGAATAAAACGGCGAGAAAGAAAAAAACATTCAATGTCTACGGCATCGGTCGCTGGTTTAAATATCAATATTTGCTGCTGACAAGGGCCAAAGGGGGTCCTGTCATGGTGGCACTCGGCTTTTCCATCGGCTTGGCGGTTGAGATGTTCACGCTCCCGACGGCAGGGCTTGCCTTTTTCCTGATCTTCCCTTTGGTGTATTCACTGCGGGCGAGCATGGGGGCAGCTTTGATCGGCTTTGTGTTCGGCAAGGTTATCTATCTCCCCATGTCTTTTATTAACAAACAGGTTGGAGCATTAGTGCTGCCTCACGGCGTCACGATGCATTTGCAGTCGATCCTGCCGGAATGGCTCAATACGTTTCTCCGATTAAATATGAAGCTGTTGGTCGGGGGAATCATTAACGGCGCCGTGCTGGGGCTGCTTGTTTTCTATCCGGTCAAATGGATGCTCGAATGGGTTGACGGAAAACGGAAGGAAAAGCGCAGAAGGCGCAAAGAGCAGCTGTTGTCTTCCGAAGCCGAAGGATAAATTCGAATGGGTTCCGGCATGATAAGAAAAGTATTGACGGAGTGCCGCTCTCCGTTGTATATTTACTTTAACAGTTAAAAGCTTAAAAGCGTATAAGCGTCGAAGCGTTTAAGTATAAAATACATATTTATGGGGAGCGTGCATTGGTCATGATCGTGATTATTTCAAATAAAACGCCGGAAGAACGTATTCACGAAATTGTTCGGCATATTGAGAAGCATGATGTGAAGACGCATGTGTCCAAAGGGGTCGACCGCACGGTCATCGGGATCATCGGTAAAGCCAGTCCTGTACTGGCTGAGCAGCTGCGCCAGCTTTCGGGAGTCGAACAGGTTGTAAAAATATCAAAGTCATACAAGCTGGCAAGCCGTGATTTTCACCCGGACAACACCGTGATTAAAATCAAGGATGTTGAGATCGGAGGAGATCAGCTGGTTGTCATGGGCGGTCCATGCGCCGTGGAATCTCCGGAGCAGATCGATGAGATTGCACGCTTGGTGAAGGCGTCCGGAGCGCAGGTGCTGCGCGGCGGAGCGTTCAAACCGAGAACCGGGCCGTACAGCTTCCAGGGCATAGGCGTCGAAGGGTTGGTTATGATGGCAGAAGCGGGGAAAAAGCACGGCCTGCTGACGATCACCGAAGTGATGACGCCGGAGTATGTGGACGTATGTGCGGAATACGCCGATATCCTGCAGGTTGGCACGCGAAATATGCAAAATTTCGATTTGCTGCGCAAGCTGGGCACGATTCAAACGCCGGTTCTGCTCAAACGGGGTTTCAGCGCCACCTATGACGAATTTTTAAACGCGGCGGAGTATATCCTGGCAGGAGGAAACCCGAACGTTATGCTGTGCGAACGGGGAATCCGGACGTTCGAGCCCTACACGCGCAATACACTGGATTTAGCGGCGATTCCTGCCCTTCAGTCGCTTAGTCATCTGCCGGTGATATCGGACCCGAGTCATGGAACCGGACGCCGCGAGCTGGTAGAGCCGATGAGCAAGGCTTCTGTGGCGGCCGGTGCCGACGGCTTGATCGTAGAAATGCATACGGATCCGGATAACTCCATGACGGGAGACGGGGTTCAATCGTTGTTCCCGGATCAATTCGCAAGGCTGATGCTCGATTTGGAGAAGCTGGCCCCACTGTGCGGCAAACGTTTCGATACGAAAAAAGAGCTTGTTCCGCTCTCTTGAATATACGGCTTTAGAATGCAGAAAAGGCTTGGCTTTCCTGGAGCTCAGGAAAGTCAAGCCATTTTTATGGCCGAAATGTGAAAAAAATGTGTTGTGTGTAAGCATACCTAACACTTCCGCAAAAAATACCTGACATAAGTATTGACGATTCTTGTAGAATGGTTTTATAATTAGCACATGATCATCAAAAACTTGAACAATGCACGAACAAACGGCCAATAATGTTCGGAATTTAGGAGGTAAGCGAGACTATGTCAGTTCAAAACGTATTAAACACGATTAAAGAAAAAGGTATTGAGTGGGTCGATTTCCGTTTTGTCGATTTGAGCGGCAGAGCGCACCATATTTCTTTGCCGGCTACCGAGGTGGATGAAGCGACTTTTGAGAACGGCGTTGCTTTTGACGGTTCCTCCATCCCTGGCTTCAGAGGAATTGAAGAGTCCGACATGGTCATGATGCCGGATTCGGAATCTTCGTTCGTTGATCCTTTCACAGCTCACCCGACGCTGGTGATTATGTGTAATATCTTTACACCGGACGGCGAACGTTATGAGCGCGACCCTCGCAGCATCGCTCAAAAAGCGGAAGAGTATCTGCAAAAAGTCGGCGTAGGCACTGCAGCATACTTTGCGCCTGAGTCCGAGTTTTTCATTTTTGACGAAGTTCGTTACGAGAGCGGCCAAAATTCCTCTTCTTATTTTGTAGATTCCGAAGAAGCGCATTGGAACTCCAACCGTAAAGATGAAGGCGGCAACCTGGGCTTTAAAGTGAAGCACAAAGGCGGTTATGTTCCAGTAGCACCAACGGACACCCAGCAGGATCTCCGCAGCGAAATGTGCCGTTTGCTTCAAGAAGCAGGCCTGCGCATCGAGCGCCATCACCACGAAGTGGCTACGGCGGGCCAAGGCGAGATCAACTTCCGTTTTGACACATTGACCAAAACAGCTGACAACCTTTTGAAATATAAATACATCGTTCAAAATACAGCAAGACAATACGGCAAAGTGGCAACCTTCATGCCGAAGCCTCTGTTTGGCGATAACGGCAGCGGCATGCACGTTCACCAATCGATCTTTAACGGCGATACTCCTTTGTTCTATGAAAAAGGCGGCTACGCCAACCTGAGCGAAACGGCTCTTCATTACATCGGCGGTATCCTGTATCATGCTCCGGCTCTGATCGCTATAACGAACCCGAGCACGAACTCCTTCAAGCGTCTGGTTCCCGGCTATGAAGCGCCTGTAAACCTGGTATTTTCCAAAGGCAACCGTTCTGCGGCTATTCGTATTCCTGTAGCTGCCGTAACACCAAAAGGCTGCCGTATCGAATTCCGTACTCCGGATTCCACAGCTAACCCGTACTTGGCGTTCGCTGCTATGCTGCTTGCCGGTCTTGACGGTATCGCTAAGAAAATCGACCCTCGTGCACTTGGCTACGGTCCGCTCGACAAGAACATCTACGATCTGTCCGCTGAAGAAAAAGCGGAAATCCGCAGCGTTCCGGGTACGCTTGACGAAGCGCTCAATGCATTGGAAGCAGATTACGAGTTTCTGACTGAAGGCGGCGTATTCACGAAAGAATTTATCGACAACTACATTGCTCTGAAGCGCGAAGAAGCGAAAGCCGTATCCATTCGCATTCATCCGCACGAGTACTCCCTGTATTTCGATCTGTAAGATCCGGTCTTATTCCTTCATATCAGGACTACCCTTAAGCCATTTTGACTTAGGGGCAGTCCTTTTTATTTTTTCAGCGGATAAAATAAAAGCTCTTGTACAGAAGAAATCATTTTTTCTGTACAAGAGCATATTTTGACGTAATGTATCGTATGGATTGATGTCGATTAGTTATTATTGATGGAACGTTCAGCACGGACAAAAGCGATAAATCTTTTGGCCTCTTCCGGGGTGAGTTTTTTACCGTCAATGGTCAGTGAGAATTTTTCTAAAATGTTGTCGTCGGATAATTCCAGGCTGTCCACGAATTTTCTGACTTCATCGTCAAGCACTATATGAGGATCATCGGTTCTTCCAAGCAAATAATCAATAGATACGTTGAAGAAGCCGGCAATTTTCGTGATCGTGTCATAGTCCGGCGCTCTTCTGTTGTTTTCATAGTGGGATAGAGAAGCGCGAGTGATACCAAGTTTTGCAGATAATTCCTCTTGCGTCATTGCGTGTTTTTCTCTGAGTGAAGCAATGCGCTCCCCATACTTCATGTAACCTAACCCCCGTTTAAAACTGTATTGATCTATCAATAATAAAAAAACGCTACATTATATTATACCACGAATTCACAAGAAAAAATGATGAAAATCACTTGACAATAATAAAGATATGGAATTTAGTTCTGAACACATTATTATTACATTATGTGTCAAAAGTAATTATCTTAATCCATTCTACCTAAAATCATTTGCTAAGGGAAGATGTCTGATAAATTAATCTGTTGATGTCATGTTTCAGCCGTATAAGCAGAGTCCGGGACTTCCTTGGCCGGCCTAACAAGCAATTTTAATGAGCAGTCCGAAATATGAATGGAATATACATTAGATAACGGATCCGGCTGCCGGAGTTTAGCATACAAAACCGAAAGCATTCGTCGTCCAAAGCCGCATTTTAACTGGGCCGGAGAACATTTCCATCTGGATCGGACTGAAGCGATAAATCCAATGGACAATTCGATGGCCGTCTCATTTTTCATGTCACCGGTATTTTATCCTGATATCGGGAGGATCCATGAGAGACGGCAGGATGAAGTATGATCTTCTCTCAAGTATAGTTCCTTCTTTTTTAATAATCTATGTGACCACTTTCTCATATAAACGAATCTTTAGGAAAATCCTCCTGTTTTTGTGTGTATTGAGTTTCATTTCGACATGAATCGGCATTATAATCGTTTGACAAGATACATAATGTATCATAAAGTGATAATATACAAATTCAAGAAATACTAGAGAATTCCAGTTGAGAATTCCAAAAATCGGATGATCAAAGGGAGAGTTCAATGTGAGAAATCAAGAATCCAGCCACACCAAAATTCAATTGGATGTCAATAAAGTCTTGTCACAGCTTCATTTGGGCAACGGCAAGTATTCCCATGCTCTCTTCAATGTTCAGAATGCATCACGATCCTCATCTAACATGATGGCTCTCCGGAATTCAGGGTACCAGAAAAATGAAAATATGAATTGACATGATACATAAAGTATCGTAAATTTGATGTGTGCTGTACGTTATAAGATACGTTTAGTATCGTGTTGATGGTAATGTATGTTCTTATGTAAGAACAGTTTCAAAGAGGAGGGAAATAATGACGTAAACATTTAGATACAAAATGTAACATTACACACAGGTTAGTCAAAAATCTAATGGATGCGGAGAGTATACATGGAATTAGAACTCAAGGAATATTTTAATATCATCAAAAAACGGATCTGGATGTTAGTCGTTATTGTGCTTGTATCCTGCATTACAACCGGCATTGTCAGTTACTATTATTTGAAGCCCGTATATTCGGCCAGCACCAAGCTGATCGTCAATAAATCGAATGAAATCAGCGGGCTTGACACGTTAACGACCGATCTTGTCCGATCCAATATCATGCTTGTGAACACTTACAAGGAAATCATGAAGACACCGGCTATTTTGGATTATGTAGCAGCCGATTATCCGGAACTGGAAATGACCACGGAGCAGCTGATCAATAAGATCAAGGTAAGCTCCGTCAATGATACGCAGGTGATCACAGTCAGTGCAGAGGATTATTCGCATGCGAAAGCGGTGATGATCGTCAATGCGGTCTCGGAGGTGTTCAAGAGCCAAATCCCGCAAATCATGAAAGTCGATAATGTCATGATACTGAATGCGGCAAAGCAGGTTGAACATCCGGTGCCGGTAAAGCCTCAACCGGAACTTAACTTGGTCATCGCTTTCGTGGTTTCGTTAATGGCGGCTATTGGTCTCATCTTTTTGTTGGAATATCTGGACGATACGATCAAGACAGAAGCGGATGTTCAGAATTACTTGCAGCTGCCTGTACTGGTCACGATTAACAAATTTCATAAGGATGAATTCAAAAACAACAAGATAGATGAATCATTAAACCAGCAGCAAGTAGGTGAAAAATCATATGCCAACCTCAACTAGGAACTACAACATTATTACCGATGTGAATCCGAAATCGTATATTTCAGAAGCGTATCGGACACTCCGAACGAATATCCAGTTCTCAACGATCGATAACCATATTAGAAGTATTATCGTTACATCGCCGGAACCGTCCGAAGGCAAGTCAACCACCATTACGAATCTGGCTGTTGCATTCGCCCAGGAAGGCAAGAAAGTGGTCCTTGTTGATGCGGATCTCCGCAAACCGACACTGCATCACTTCTTTATGAAGTCAAATCGCATCGGGTTGTCAAATCTATTGGCAGGACAGTTCACGTTACAGCAAGCGATCTCTGACACCCATATCGATAATCTGTCGTTGATCTGCTCCGGGCCTGTCCCCCCCAATCCGGCGGAAATGTTAAATTCCAAACGGTTGGAGCAGCAGCTTGAAGAACTTAAAAAGATGTTCGATATCATTCTGTTCGATGCGCCGCCTACGCTTGCGGTAACGGATGCTCAGGTGCTGTCTACCAAATGCGATGGGGTGGTGTTCGTACTCAATAGCGGAAAAGTCAAGCGGGATACGGCACGTAAAGCAATAGACCGGTTAAACCATGTGAATGCGAAGATATTAGGCGTTGTTCTGAACAACAAGGATCGTAACAAGAACGAAAGTCCTTACTATTACTACTATGGTCCGAACGATAAAAAGTAACTAGGCTTAGAAGAATCTATAGGTAATGTCTACTGCACCTATATCACTGTAGGCACTCGGTCATGCTGTGGGCGGTGCGCCGCCTTAGACGTATATCGTCGAGGGTGTGATGTGAGGAGGGGTTAGATGCCCTGTATACATAAAACTGCAAGCTATGTTGTTTTCTTAATGTAAAACGACATAGCTTGCAATTTTATATTGGCAGCATGGGTTGTATTCTTAATTACTAGATAAAAATAGATTATTATTCGGGAGGTAAAAGAGATGAAAAAAGTAAGAAAAGCTATCATTCCTGCTGCCGGATTGGGTACCCGTTTCTTGCCGGCCACCAAGGCGATGCCAAAGGAAATGCTCCCCATCGTGGATAAGCCTACGATCCAGTACATTGTTGAAGAAGCAGTTCAATCAGGCATTGAAGATATTATCATTGTAACCGGCAAGGGAAAACGAGCGATTGAGGATCATTTTGATAACGCCTTTGAATTGGAACAAAATCTTTTGGAGAAGGGAAAGCTGGAGCTGCTGAAAGAAGTGCAGCATTCTTCGAAGATTGTAGACATTCATTATATTCGTCAAAAAGAGGCCAAGGGTTTAGGACATGCGGTATGGTGCGCAAGGAAATTTATCGGCGACGAACCGTTTGCTGTACTGCTGGGCGATGATATTGTCCATTCGGCCCCTCCTTGCCTGGAGCAGTTGATTGATCAATATAACCAAACCGGTAGCTCTGTGATTGGAGTACAGCCGGTATCCCAAGAGGAAACCAGCCGTTATGGCATTATTGATCCGTTGGAACGCGAAGGGCGATTGTATCAAGTGAAAAATTTTGTAGAGAAGCCGGCGAAGGGGAAGGCTCCATCGAACCTTGCGATCATGGGGAGATACATATTGACTCCGGAAATCTTTAATATTTTGGCGGAACAAAAGATTGGCGCAGGCGGAGAAATCCAGCTGACGGATGCGATTCAGAAGCTGAATACGATGCAGAAGGTATATGCCTATCATTTTGAAGGCATTCGCTACGATGTTGGCGAGAAATTGGGTTTTATTTTGACCACTTTAGATTTTGCATTAATGAATAAGGAATTAAGAATGCCATTGCTAAATGCCCTCGAGGAGATTCTAAATCGAAAAATACTTTTGTTGGGTAAAAAGGAGTCGGTTTTATGAGTTCTTCTGATTTAGAAGTGGCTGTAGAAAGAAGTCAACATAAGACGGCACAACTAAGTGATGCTATTACCAGGGATCTGGCATTATATCTTTTTGTCAAAAGAGTAATGGATGTCGTCTTATCATCGATTGGACTCATACTTCTTCTACCTCTTTTTATTCTGATAAGCATATGGATCAAATTGGATGATTGGAAAGGGCCTGTGTTTTTTAAGCAGGTTCGAATCGGCAAAAACGGCAAAAAATTTGTTATGTATAAATTTCGTTCTATGGTAAATAACGCGGAAGAGATGTTATCTGACCTATTAAGTCAAAACGAAGTTAGCGGTGCCATGTTTAAGATGAAGGATGATCCCAGAGTCACATGGGTTGGAAAATTCATAAGAAAGACAAGTATCGATGAACTGCCTCAATTATGGAATGTATTGAAAGGTGAAATGAGTCTTGTCGGACCCAGACCTCCCCTTCCGAGAGAAGTGGAGGAATATACGACCTATGATAAACAAAGATTGCTTGTTACACCTGGTTGTACCGGGTTATGGCAAGTGAGCGGAAGGAGCAATATCGGGTTTAAGGAAATGGTGGAGCTTGATTTGAAATACATTCGGGAGCGTTCGATTTTATTTGATATCAAGATCATTCTTAAAACGATTTTTGTTTTGTTTGGTTCAAAACATGCATTTTAGTGCATTAGCAGAAGGATGAAAATGATATGAATAAAATATTATTTATCACGAATAGACTCCCGTTTCCTAAAACAGACGGGAGGAAAAATATACTCTCTCAATATTGTGAGCAAATTAAGGAAATATACCCGGATTGCTCCATTGTCAACTTATCTTTTGTAGATGAAAAAAAACATCTAAATGAGAAGCCCGATTTTATTTCCAAGGTTATTGAATTAGATCCACCCCATTTCTTTGAGAAAATATACAATGTCGTGATTCATTCCTTTATAAGAAGGAAATGGCCTATTCAAGTAGCTGTTTATTACAGCAGATCTACACATCATAGAATCAAAAAGATTATTGAACATGAAAAGCCGGATTTTATATTTTACGATATGGTACGGCTTGCGGAGTATATTGTTCAATGTGAATCACAGACAATTATGAGCTACGATGATCTCTTATCACTTCGCTACAAAAGACAGCTGCAATGGATCAAGTATACGCCCTCGCTATTGGGTAGTTTTGCCTATAAACTGCCTAAGGTCATTAGGCCGCTGTTCAACATGAAATATTTTCAATCACTCCTGCTAAAATTTGAATCTTATTTGTTAGTTAAGTATGAAGTTGAAGTTGCCAAAGTATTTGATAAGCTCATTTTTACTTCTCCAAAAGAGGCAAGGGAGTTCCAGCTTCTAACCACACACCCCGTTTGTATGGGGATACCGATGGTGTTTGAAACGAAGAACAGAATGGATAAGCGAAGCATTGACAAGAATAAAATTGTCTTTGTCGGAAAAATGGATATTCCTCATAACATTTCCGCTGTTCTTTATTTTTACAACAAGATCTGGCCTAAAGTAAAAATGCATAGTCCCAATGCAAAATTTTATATCATAGGAAAATCTCCTGCTCCCGAAATTTCTGAATTGGCACGACAGAAAGACATTATTGTAACCGGAGAAATGGAAAACATCTTTGAAGCCATTCAAGATGCGGCTGTGTTTGTTGCTCCGTTATTATTTGGGACAGGAATTAAAACCAAGGTCATTGAAGCCATGTCGATAGGGATTCCGGTTGTAGCCACTACCATCGGAGCTGAAGGAATATTTTATGGAGAGAATAAGGGCTTATTTGTAACGGATGATAGTGAAGAGTTTGTTGAGTATATATTAAAACTGATGAATAATGTCGAATTGAATTATGAGGTTACAAACAATGGTTACAAGTTAATCGATGAATATTACTCAAAAACAAGAAGCATATCGAGATGGGATGAACTGTTGAATAATCAATGCATAACCCACAGTTAGGTTCAAGGAAAGGAAATGTACAATGTTACCGGAAGATCCGAAAAGATTAAGAAAAACTTATTTTCTTTACGGTTTCCTGCTGTTTTTTATTGTGTTTGGCCAGAGATTCGCTCTTCCGTTAGGAGACAAGCAATTACCAATGATTATTCCGGTCATTTATGGAGTAATAATCATACTTATCATTCAAAAGACACTTGTTTTAGATAAAGTAAAATTCATACTTTTTTATTTGTTTACCGTATTGATGTTATCCCTGTTGTTATTTCAAAATGAATATTCCCATTTTTCAGTTATTTACATTCTTATCTGCTACGCGCCTTTTGTACTGATCCAAAAAGAAATAACCGAAAAGCTCCACAGAGACCTATTAATCTTATTTCAAAAATTAATGTTTGCTGCCGCAATGATCGGGATCATCCAATTCGTACTGCAGGCAGTTCATATTTGGAAATTCCAAGATTATTTTAATTTGCTGCCGGCCCAGTTCGTTCAACAGCATTATCAAAACCCTTATCCAATTCAATGGGGCTCAAGTATTTACAAATCCAATGGTATCTTTTTTTTGGAACCATCATTTTATTCGCAATTTTTAGCAGTGGCTATCATCATCGAGCTGATCTATTTCAAACGAATCAAATCCATATTCATCTATTTGTTGGGATTACTCTCCTCATTTTCGGGGACAGGAATTCTGCTTTTATGCGTGAGTGTTCCTTTTATTATTTATCGCATGAAATTATGGAAATTATTTGTAATGGCTGGGGTTTTATTTATTTTTTCTTTCCTGTATATCAATAGTGAATACTCCTCGGCACTCATTAGTAGATACGGTGAATTTAATTCTTCGCAATCCAGTGCCTTTCAACGATTTATCGGGCCTTACAAAGCATTCGATGAAATTAAACGATCAGATGCTACGTTATTAATCAAGGGAATAGGTATAGGCAAAGTGGATGAGTATGACTTGGCATTTAAAGCCAATTTCTCCACCATTGCAAAGTTGCTTTATGAATATGGTTTAATTGTCGGCATCGTATTTTTGATATTTATTATCTATTCGATGACACGTGTAGAATCTAAGGCACTTTCTTTTTCATTCCTTTTTATGTATTTGATTCTTTCGGGCAGCTTGCTCCAGCCTCAAACCATATATTTAATTTATACCTTAACATTAGTTTGCAGCAGCCTGAAAATAGAGAAAGAATCTCCTGTATTCGTTTCGGATAAGTTATTACGACCAGATCCTTCTTAATGAGGTTAAAATTAAATGAAAAACATTTTATTTTTAACACATCTTTATCCGTATCCCCCCAATGACGGCGGGAAGATTGTCAGCTTTAATACACTAAAGCATTTGGCGGAATATGGTCATCATATCACGGTGTGCACCTTTTACTCAAAAGAAAAAGATGACTTAAGCACTTTCCCGCTGGAAATGCAAGTGTATGGAGTGCCGGTTGACTATGCCAATACATTAGGAGGTGGAATGAAAAACCTGATCTCGCCTTTGTCCTACAACATGGAGAAGTACGTGAATCGGCAGATGAGAGAATTGGTTTTTTCATTATTATCTGCGCTGAATATCGACATTGTTTACGTGGATCATCTGCATATGGCTTATTACGGGAGGCTTATTAAACAAACCTATCCCCATTTGATAGTGGTGTTGAGACAGCATAATGTGGAAAGCCTGATCATGAAAAGAGTGGCAGAGGAAGAACGAAACCCGATTAAGAAACTGTATTTTCAGATGCAGTATGCAAAGCTTAACGCTTACGAAAGCAGTATTTGTGCTGATTTTGACGAGTGCATTATGATTACGCAGGAAGATTTGAATTTAATGGAAAAAATGAATCATCGTGTTAGATTAAGTTTACTGCCTGCAGGGGTTGATATGAATAAATATGTTCCTCTGGATTACCGGCAAAATGAATGGCCGACGATAACCTTTCTAGGTTCATTGGCTTGGATGCCTAATATTCAAGGGGTTACGTGGTTTATGGAAAACGTGTTTCCATCATTGCTGCGTCAAGTACCCAATATCCAATTTTATATTGTCGGTAAGAATCCTCCGGAAAGCATCGTGAAATATGAATCGCAATATCCAAAGAATGTTCATGTTACCGGTTTTGTCGAAGATGAAAGACCCTACATTGCCGCTTCAGACGTTTTCGTCGTTCCATTAAAAATTGGCGGCGGGATGAGAATTAAAATATTAAATGCGTTGGCGATGAAAAAACCGGTCGTAACTACAAGTATCGGTGCAGAGGGGATACATTTAAAGGAAGGCAGCTTCGAAGTAGCAGACAGCTCTGCAGATATGGAGAAAACAATATTGAAGTTGTTGAACAATAAAGATCTGGCCGGGCAAATGGGGGAATTAGGATATCAGGAAGTGCAAGCCCATTATTCAAATCAGCTCATATTGGAAAAGCATGCCGCTAACCTGGATCATTTCGATTCTCCCGTTCATGATCATAAGATGAATGTGATGTATGTGACTCATTCCAAGAAGAAGGGTGGAGCCGAGCAAAGTCTGATTCATCTTATCAATCATATGGACACAAGCCTGTATAACATTTATTTGCTTTGTCCGCAGGATACCGAATATGTAGATGAAATTAAAACTCCTCATAAACGGCTGCATATGGAATTGGGGAGCATCAAAAAAAACATTGCAGCTTATATTCAACGAAATATGGCAATCATTCATTTGGTCAGGAAGCACAACATTCATATTGTCCATGCCAATGGTTGGAGAGCTCCATGGTATGTACTATTTGCCAAATACTTCACAAAAGCGAAAACCATTTGGCATCATAGAGATGCAATGGAATCCAAATTTTATACATGGCTGCTCCCCCATTTTTTCGATCAAGTCATTTGTATATCGGATTTCGTAAAAAGCACGATAAAAGTAAAGAGAAAGTGTGCTGTTGTATATAACGGAATTGAGCAAAAAAATGATGCAAGCTTAGAGAAGCAAAGAAAATTTAAAGAAGATGGTATATTAGTCATTGGAGTAATTGGGAGAATCGTTGAGTGGAAAAGATATGACTATATCATCAAGGCGCTCTCCATATTTACCCGAAAATTCAACATCACCAATTGGAAGCTTAACATTTATGGCGATACGGCCGTAGATGGGTCCGATGCTTATTTACAGCAGCTGAAAGATCTGGTAGCAGAATTAGGGCTTGAATACAACATTAATTTTAAAGGTCATACCCGTACACCGATTAAAGCTATGGGTGAATGTGATGTGACGATTAATTTCTCGGATAAAGAGCCATTCGGTCGAGTCATCATAGAGTCATTGCTTGCAAAAACCCCGGTAATCGTTGCGAATTCCGGAGGAGCACACGAAATTATTGCAAGGACTGAAGGAGGTTTTATTTGTCAGGACGGAGATATTGATCATTTGGCACATCAAATTAAAGAAATCTATGATTTAAGCGAGCATCAGTACGAAAGCCTATCTTCAACAGGATATGAAAATGTCAAAAAATTTTTTGATGCAAAAAATAAATCCAGAGATGTTTCACAAATCTATAATCGACTGACCAAGAAAGCTTTCCTGTCGCAGCATATGTAATAGGATATTCAAATCGATGACCAAATGATGATTGCAGACATGAGGTAACCGTCTTAACCATCATTCGTCAGTAAAAAGGAGGTATTATGAAAAAGCGGCTGTTTGTCAGTATTGATTTCCCGCCGGAAGCCGGCGGTATACAAAATTACGTTCATGGCATCATTTCGAATTTAAATCCTGCCGATTCGTTTGTACTGACACACACACACGAAAAGGCAAAAGAATTTGATCATGAACAAACATATAAAATATTTCGTACTTCAATGAAGGGCAATAAGTTTAAAAATGTCCTCGTACTGTTCAAATTAATCATATACTTGATTTATTTAAAGTACAAAATCAAATATGATGAAATCCACTTTGGGAATGTCTATCCCATTGGCCTTGTCGGGCCTATAGCCAAATGGGTATTGCATGTTGATTATTACTGCTATACTCACGGGTTGGACATTTTAAGTTTGAAAAACACCAAAAGAACATATCAATCCTTATTATTTATATTAAGACACTCGAAAAAAATCATTTGCAACAGCAAGTATACGAGTGAAAAAGTGAAGGAGATGGGTTTTTCTAATGAAAATATCGTCATCGTTCAACCAGGAATCCATGAAAAACCAGATGTAAAGCATAATTTAACAGAGATTAAAGACCGCTATGATTTGCATAACAAAAAAGTCATATTAACGGTTTCCAGGTTGGTTGAACGTAAAGGCCATGACGTTGTTCTAAAAGCTCTAAAGACGATATGCAGAGATAATCCTGATATTCGGTATGTCATATGCGGTGACGGCCCTTATAGGAAAACATTGGAAAAAATAGTGCATGACTATGGGTTGAACCAAAGCGTGATATTTACAGGAACCTTGGATAATGATGAGCTTGAAGGCTTATATTTATGCTCGAATATCTTTATCATGCCAAGCAGAGAAATTAAAGAAAATGGCGATGTAGAAGGATTCGGAATCGTATTCCTGGAAGCCAATTATTATGGCCTGCCGGTCATTGGAGGAAACAGCGGCGGAATTCCTGAAGCGGTATTGGATCAAACCACGGGTTTTCTTGTAGATCCGTTGAATGCGGAAGAGATCCGTGTGAAGTTAAAAGAACTGCTGACAAATGAAGCATTGGCAAAACAAATGGGAGAAAACGGAAAAAAATGGGTTGTTGAGAAATGTTTTTGGAAGCACAGAGTGAAAATCATCGAACAGTTAAACTAATGAAATGAATCCAACGGAATAAAGTTGGATTTAATCTAAATAAGATAAGAGGCTGTTAAAATGAAAGTAACTGTGGCCATATGTACCTTTAACCGGGCGGAATATTTGGAAAAAACAATAAACAGTGTGCTGGTACAGTCCTATCCTGATACAGAATACGAAATTCTCATTATCGATAATAATTCCACGGATCATACAGCCCAATTAGTGATGCCCATTGTAGAAAAAGAGCATCATGTCAGGTATGTCCTGGAAGTCAATAAAGGCTTGTCTTATGCCAGAAATCGAGCTATTGCAGAGGCAAAGGGCGAGTTTATTTTATTTTTGGATGATGATGCGACTGCATGTCAGGATTGGATACGACACATCTTGGATTGTTTTCAAGATGAGAAGGTTGCCTGCGTAGGTGGGAAAATCAATCCGGTTTGGGAAAAGTCCGTTCCAACCTGGCTGCCTGAAAGGTATTACTCTTTGTATACCATACTGGACTACTCGGATAAAGTCACTGAAATGGATCACAATTCCATACCTTTCGGAGCGAATGTTGCGTTTAGAAAAGACGTCCTCAAGAAATATGGCTGCTTTCGAACGGATTTGGGGCGAGTAGGGAATAATTTGCTTTCGGGAGAAGAATCGGAACTGATCCGTAAAATACGGAAGGATTACATCATTATGTATACTCCGTATGCTTTTGTCAATCATACGATCGCTTCTAATCGAATCAATAAAAAGTGGTTTCTC
Organism: Paenibacillus naphthalenovorans; assembly: GCF_001465255.1. NCBI lineage: Bacteria > Bacillati > Bacillota > Bacilli > Caryophanales > Paenibacillaceae > Paenibacillus > Paenibacillus naphthalenovorans. Next base: position 337,508 of record NZ_CP013652.1, read on the forward strand.
AGAAGATTATACTGGCAGGGCGTAAGCGATGTAATCAGGGTGGAAAAAAAGTTAAAAAGACTCAAGTTTTTCATTGGTTCCAACATTAGAATCGTTTTTTACCTTGTTTACATCCTTTTCAACTTATCAGAGAAGAAGAAAACAATCCATATTTTGGCAAAACTAATGTATAGATTAGGGGTTGTACGTTATACCCTGACTTCGGTAATGAAAAGATGAGATCAACCGGAGATAAATAGAAAATGATCAGTTCGGGAGAGTAACAAAAACGGATAGAGGGTGTTTATATGAATATAAGTGTGATAGGTGTAGGTTACGTTGGCCTTGTTTCCGGCGTTTGTTTTTCTGAACTTGGAAACAAGGTGATTTGTGTTGATAAAGACATAACGAAAATAGAGATGCTGAAGCGCGGCGAGGTACCCATTTATGAACCGGGTTTGAAAGAACTTATAGACAAAAACGTAAAAGCCGGACGTCTGTCTTTTACTAATGAATTGTCTGAATCGGTGCAAGCATCGGAGATTATTATCATTGCAGTCGGTACTCCATCATTGCCAAACGGTGAGGCGAATTTACAGTATATAGAGCAGGCAGCAAGAGAAATTGCGCTGGCGATCAACGAATATAAAGTCATCATGACCAAAAGTACGGTTCCTGTAGGAACCAATGAAAAGATCGCACAAATGATATATGAATTGACAGAACATCCGTTTGACGTCGTTTCTGTACCCGAATTCCTCAGAGAAGGATCCGCCATTAAGGACACCTTGTATCCGGATCGCATTATCATTGGAACGGATAGCAAGCCGGCGGAACAAAAAGCGGTGGAACTGCATTCAACTCTCACGGACCAGATTATCGTTACAGATATTCGAAGCGCGGAAATGATCAAATATGCCTCCAACGCCTTCCTCGCAACTAAAATTTCATTTATCAATGAGATAGCAAATATTTGCGAAAAAGTGAACGCCGATGTCACACTTGTTGCCAAAGGAATGGGGCTGGATAAACGTATAGGTCCATCCTTCTTAAATGCCGGGATCGGCTACGGCGGATCATGCTTTCCTAAAGATACGGAAGCATTAATTCAGATTGCCGGAAATGCCAATTATGAATTTAAGTTGTTGAAGTCCGTTGTCGAAGTAAACAAACATCAAAGATTCAATGTCATTAATAAACTTGAAGATCTATTGGGGAACCTTTCTTCCAAAACCATTGGGATTTGGGGATTAGCATTCAAACCCAATACCGATGATGTAAGAGATGCTCCGTCTATTGAAATTGTTGAAACACTAATCAAGAAAGGTTGTATAATCAAAGTTTATGACCCGATCGCAATAAATAACTTTAGAAAAGTTGTCAACCATGAGAACATTGTTTGGTGTGACAGTATAACAGATGCAGCCATCGATTGCCATGGCGTCTGCTTGTTGACCGAATGGAACGAGTTCAAAGAAGTTGACTTGAAAAACATAGAAAAATTGATGAAGCTGCCGGTATTTATTGACGGCAGAAACGTGTATGCCAAGGAACGCATCGAAGAGACCGGATTGAATTATTACTCGATCGGCAGACCTGACGTGAATCAGAGTCATATTGCAGATTTCATCGAAAGAGTAAAATGACGGATTATATTAAGTTCTTGTGGAGTGTGTGATGAGCTTACTATCAAGAAGAACCAAATTTTTTGGGAACGGCATGTTCGGCACCATCGTTCAAACGATGTTTTTCAATGTATTTATTTTGGCGGTTACAGTATTAACTACTGTAATCACAGCAAGAATGCTGGGGGTTGAAGGAAGAGGAGTGTTAGCGGCGGCGTTATTTTGGCCGGGTTTCTTATCCAGTTTAATTAATCTCGGACTGCCCAATTCACTAATCTACCATATGAAAAAGGGCGGCAAAGATAATATACAAACTTATCTGTTATACTCCGTATTTATTCAATTCCCGGCAAGTGTTGTTGTAGGCGGGATCGCCTGGTGGCAGATGCCGGCTTGGATGGCGAAATATCCGCCTGTCATTATTGAATTATCACAATCTTTAATTGTATTTCATATTTTTTTACTGTTGGTAACCAATCTTTTATTGGCGGTTTTTCAGAGTCTCGACAAGTTCAAAATATACAATCTGATTCGGTTTTCCGTTCCTACGTTTAATATTATAGGACTTGTTTTGTTGTGGCAGTTAGGTAAACTTACGGTTTACTCTGCGATTCTCAATAACTTCCTGGTTAGTTTCCTAGTGACTGTATGGGCGATCTACCTAATGATTCGCGAGATCAAAGATAAATGGAAATGGGAATGGAACAACTCGCTGCTTGTTCCTTTTACACGTTATGGTCTTAGGGTCTTTATCCTGGAACTGTTGGGAGTACTCTCAGGGCAGCTGGACAAAATCATTATTATTACTCTGCTTACCCCCCGCGAATTCGGCCTGTATTCTGTTGCTTTTACGTTATCCCGAGTATTTAACGTATTGCAAACCGCGGTCAGCAATGTCATATTTCCGAAAGTGACAGGACTGGATCAATCCGATATTGTTACCAAAGTGAGCAGGGGCTTCCGGATCTCAATGATCATCATGGGCATGATTATCATTCCTTTTATTTTATTGGGGCCCTTTCTGATTCAGCTGTTTCTCGGAAAAGATTTTATCAGTTCCAGCTTCATATTTTATCTATTATCCTGGGAGTGTGTGATCGGAGGAGGATCATGGATATTGGCACAGGCTTTTAATGCACTTGGCAGACCAGGATTAATTGTTGTAAGACAAGCCATTGCTTTAATCGTAACGGTAGGCTTGTTTTTTATTCTGGCTCCGATCTGGGGCTTGATTGGAATAAGTATCGCTTTGTTAACCGGAGCGATGATTCGGCTGGCCATAACGTTGGTTTCGTTCCCCATCGTTTTGAAAATTCCCCTTAAACAAGTAATATACAACAAAGATGATTATCAATACTTGAAAAGTGTACTTAATTTAAAGAGGAGGGGACTTGTATGAATGCCATACACCCTATGCAGGAGATCAAGGAAAAACTCAAACAAATTTTAAAGGTAGTCCCTCCAAAAACAGAAATTTGTTATATTGATTACCCCGTTTATAATAACGTTGGCGATCTGCTGATCATGAAAGGAACAGAGGCGTTTTTTAGGGATAACCAATATAAGGTGAAAGCAAGGTTCAGTTGTATTAATTTTAAAAAAGGGATGTATATTCCCAAGGAGTGGACAATCGTACTTCAAGGCGGAGGCAATCTTGGAGACATGTATTTACAGCATCAGTCATTAAGGGAATATATTATCGACAATTATCCGGAGCACCGTATTGTCATCCTGCCCCAAACGATTTATTTCAAAAGCGAAAATGAATTCAATAAAACAGCAGTCATATTCAATAGGCATAAGGATTTGCATGTTTTTGTAAGAGACGCAAACAACTATGAAATGGCAAAGAAAAAGTTTCATAAGTGTTTCGTGTATTTATGTCCTGATATGGCCCATCACTTGTGGCCAATGAAACCAACCGGCAAGGCGGAAAAGGAAGAGCTTCATTTTCTGAGAACCGATATTGAAATCAATCATTCGTATCAAAAGGATGTAAGTTCTACACATGACCAAAAGGATTGGTCAACATTATTGACGCCACTCGATAGAAAAATAACAAGAATGTTTATGAAGTTGCATAAAATGGATCGTGCTGTTGGCAATATACTTCCCGTACAACCGTTTTGGTATAAATACGCTGATTATCTGGTGAGTAAATCGGTCAAGTTTTTTAGTACGTACCATAAAGTGAGAACTTCCAGGCTTCATGGACATATATTAGCATGTCTTTTGGATAAGGAAAATATATTGTTAGATAATTCTTATGGTAAGAATTCGAACTATTATCTAACCTGGACCTATAAATATCCATCGGCGAAATTGGATGGAGAAATAAATATGCAGCAGCAGGAGTCCGTTGCTCCATGACTCATGACATAACGAAGACATTGTTCGACATAGAAAAGGAAGCAGCTTTTTTGTGCAAGCCCAGTTTTTATTTATATTGTTTAAAATCAGAGGAGTGGATTCTATGAAACTTGTATTATTATCCGGAGGTTCAGGCAAACGCCTTTGGCCATTATCCAACGATTCCAGATCGAAGCAATTCCTTAAAGTGCTGAAAAATTCAAACCAGGAATTGGAATCCATGGTGCAAAGGGTTTGGGGGCAGATATCCGCCGCCGGACTTTCGAACCAGTCGTACATCATAACCGGTCTGGGACAAGTAGAAATGATTTACAGCCAACTGGGCCACGAGGTGAATGTCGTATGTGAACCGAACCGCCGCGATACTTTTCCCGCAATCGCCTTAATGTCCACCTATCTTTATTCTATTGTTGGTGTAAGTTTGCAGGAGGTCATTACGGTTTTGCCTGTCGATCCTTACGTAGAAGATCACTTTTTCCACAAAGTAAAGGAGTTGGAATCGATCGTCCATGATTCAGGCGCGGATATAGCACTTATGGGCGTAAAGCCTACGTATCCTTCCGAAAAGTATGGGTATATCGTTCCGGATAAATCGCAAAATGAAGTCTTGACACCATACAGGACTGTTGATCATTTTAGAGAAAAACCTCACGAAGACCAAGCCAAACTTTTGATTGAACAAGGTGCGCTTTGGAATTGTGGGGTTTTTGCATTTAGATTAGATTATGTGATCAACATGCTGATACAGAGAGGGCTGCCGATTCAATATGAAGAGCTGGTGAAGCATTATGATGCTCTTCCGAAACTAAGCTTTGATTATGAAGTAGTGGAGAAGGCTAAACACATTGTTGTGGCGCCGTATGACGGTTTCTGGAAGGATCTTGGAACCTGGAATACATTAACGGAAGAGATTGAAACACAGCAAATAGGAAGCGGGATAATCAGTGCGGATTCAAAGAACACACATCTGATTAATGAGTTGGAAATACCGGTAACGATCATAGGTTGTTCCAATTTGGTTGTCGCTGTTAGTCCGGACGGCATATTGGTTTCAGATAAATCGGCTAGCGCCAAAATAAAAGAAATTATGAAGGATATTGAGCAAAGACCTATGTTCGAAGAAAGGCGTTGGGGTTGGTATAGAGTATTAGATTACACGAAAAAAGACGGTAAAGAAGTGTTAACCAAACGGATCGGAGTACATGCGGGGAAAAACTTGAGCTACCAGCTCCATCTGAAGCGAAGTGAAGCATGGACGATCATATCGGGTGAAGGCGAACTTGTGCTTAATGATAAATTGATTCATGTAGCCGCGGGAGATGTAATTCAAATCCCGGTACGGGCAAGACACAGTATAAGGGCCATTACGGATCTGGAAATCATTGAAGTACAGAGCGGCAACGAGCTGGTAGAAGAGGACATCGTCCGGTTATATATGAATTGGGCAGATATTGAAAGACAGTGTGTGAAAATGAGCTAATTTCCGCAGCTTATGAAGCCGTTCAGTCAGTGAATTCAATGAAAAGGATGCGTAACGTTTGAGAATGAAAAGACGCAGAAGGAGCGTGTCCTTCTGGAACCATTGGATTCCGCTCCTCTGTTGGATGACGGTAATTTTCCTGATGTCGGCCCAGCCCCATGAAAAGCAGGATCTGAAACCATGGCTTCAAAATAGTAAGGCAGAACAAGTCGTGAAAGAGCGTTTTTCAGGAGTACAGCTGAACTATGGCGGGAAAGAGATCAGTGTGCATAAGAATGGGGCTGCCGCGTTTATGGAGTTTTTCATTCGAAAGCTGGCTCATATCATGGAATATATGGTCTTAGGTTTTCTTGTATTCCGATTGTCGGCAAGAATAATACACAGGAAGGCGAAAGTACACATGGTTCTTTCCCTTCTTTTTTGCGGGATATACGCGGGTTTGGATGAGATGCATCAGATCTATACGGCCGGCAGGACGCCGATGATATCGGATGTTATCCTGGATACTTGCGGGGCTGCCTTTGGAATCATGACTTATTATTTATGCAAACAAATGATAGAAAGAAGTGGTGATACGGTTTGAGTGGAATTCTAAAACGACCGTCGCGTTGGTTTAAATGGAGTTTGCTGATCTTATTGGCAATCGCCCTTGGTTTCATGATTTACATTAGCTACATGTACTGGATGATTCGTTCAACAACGATTGAAGATATAGTGCAGCGTCAGCATGTGCAAGAGGACAACGGTAAATTGAAGGAACCGGAAAGCACATCTCCTATATTGGGGAATACGCTGGAAAAAGCCAATGAATTCGCCAATAAACCGATCAGCAAGCAGGATGCGATGGATGCAGCGGCGATTCTGTTAAATTCGGGCTTGTCCATGCGGGATATTTATTTCTTGCTTGGCCAGGCTACCGATAAGCTGAACAATGAGGAAAAACAACATATACGGGATTTACTGCTTCAAAAACTCAGTCAACAGGAAATAGATGCCTTGAAAGCTATCACCGGCAAATATGGTAAAAACCTCATTATTTTGGACCCCAACTATCCTATTGAATTAGTGGGCGTTTATGATGAGGAAGAGCGCAAGAAGATTAAAAAGGAGCTTGAAGCACGTAAGAAACAGCAGAGCAGTACGGAAGAGCCGCCGACCCAATCCACCTCTGCTCCCCCTGAGGCTGCTCCTTCCGCTCCTTCTGCAAACCAGCGGGATCCTAAATCAGGAATTACGGCAGAAATCGAGAACAAATATAGAGCAGAGCTGGAGAAGCTCAAGAATACATGCCAGGCTGAAGCTAACGGGATCGTAAATGAAATTTCGGCAGCTATGGATGATCAGGAGCAATTGGATAATGATGCACTTCAAACAATCAAGGACAAATATTTCAAAAAAATAGCTGATGCGGAGAAACGGTGCAGCGGGCAAGTCGATCGTATTATTCAGAACGCAAAACAAGAACTGCGCGATGCCGGTTTAAACGATACCGGACCGAACGCGTGGAAGCAGGAGTATGAATCGCTCAAAAGCCAAGCACAATCCAAGGCGCTAAGTCGATTGCAAAACAGTTGACTAAAATCAATGGATACTAATTTATCTAATTTAAAGGTGATATTATGATTGGAAAGCGTATACAAAAACTGAGGCAGAAAAAGCGTTTGTCACTCTCGGAACTTGCGAGCCGGGCTGGAGTGGCCAAATCGTATTTGAGCTCCATCGAAAGAAATATTCAACATAATCCTTCCATCGAGTTTTTACACAAAATTGCTGTAGTTCTTAGTGTAGATATTCATAACCTTATTAGAGAAGAAGGACAGTGTGAGGTCGAATATCTGGAGAAGGAATGGGTTCAATTGGTAAGGGAGGTACGGGCCTCCGGCTTAAGTATTGACGAGGTCAGGAGCTGTTTGAGCCAATATAACAGTCATGCTTAGGCGGTCTAGTTGGTATAAGGGGCTTTATAAAAAGTGCAAAGTAACTTCGCTTCGGACAAGAAAACGAGCATTGACTCCAGTCTGCCCCATCCCCTTGGAGATATAATAGGTTCCGTATGGCCCTCGATGCAGCCCCTTATAAATTCCCATAGCAGGCAGCTTTCCCATTGGTCGAAGCCGATAAAAGAAAGGGATATTCAATTGCTTGCCGTGGAGATGCCCCGCCATAAGATAATCAAACCGCTCCCTCATCTCGAGTACAATATTAGGGTCATGGGTAATCACAATGCGCGGGCGGCCGGTGTTTGTTCCATGAAAGGATTCGCCGATACGACTTTTGCCGCTGTCGTAGTCGTCGATCCCGATGAGTTCAAACCCGGGGAGCCGAACCGATTCATTACGCAGAAGATGGATTCCGCTTTGCTGAAGCAGCTTGATGAGTTTGCTCACTTTCCGCTGTTGATAATCGTGATTTCCGAGCACGCCAAAGGCAGGGATGCCGCTTGCTTGGAACACGTTCAGATAACGCTTCAATAAAGGAAGGTACGCTTCCAGCTTTGTATAATCTCCCGTAAGGAACAGATAGTCCGGCCGCTCCTGTTGTATGACCCTTCTTAATTGCTCGGGACGAATCCGAAGCCGTTCTATATGCATATCGCTGATTTGTAATATTTTTATGTTTAATCCCAGCGAGTGTCTGACTTTCTCCACCTTCAACCATTGAGTCGGAAAAATAAACAGCAGATAACAAGCGGCAATGGCAAGGATGATCCCCCATAAAATCGACAAACGTCTCGTTTCTCCCTTCATGCACCATTTAGTATCATATTACTATAATTCCAACGGATTAGATACATAATGTTTCGGCTTTATGAAGAAATGCCAGCCTATGATAGTCAAAATGGTTTAATTTATAAATCTTTTTTTTCTACCGACATCCTTCGAGTTACTTTTTAGTATAAAGCTGGTAAGGTTACCTCTGTAAACCTATATCGGAGGTATGCGGAATTGAACTTTTTCAAATGGTCCATCGTAGTGCTGTTGTTCGTGGCAAATATCGCGGTTATCGTGTTTGGGAAAAAGCATTTTGAGAATCAAGCTTCTGCGGCTGGCGGCTACGTGCAGACCGACACAGCCAGTGTTCAACAGACGGTTTATGAAGATTCTATTAATCGGGTGGTCAAATAATGAATAATAAAATTGAAATTGACGTTCAGAAAATACTGGTATCCTTAAATTTGGGTACAAGGTTGCCTTATCTGGTAAGTGGAGATTATATAAATCATCTGATAGAATCCGATCTGAAAACCCAGCCGTCGCAGACTCTTAGTAAATCTCGCCGCTTTATAGATGAAATACAGACTTGACGGTTGTGAACAAAAACAAAAGTGCACTCATCCGGTGCACTCTTTTAACAATTCGGATTTTAGAAAAAGGATAAACCTCATTGCATTTTCATTGGACAAGATCTCCCCTTCATGGGTGAAAGAAAATCGTTCCAATATTTCATTTTCCGGGAGATGCAAGCAATTCACTAATTCCTGTACATCCTGATCAATTAGGTCCTTTACATCATGTTTCATTAGGTTCTTCATGTTCCAACCCCTTCCCATTAGTCCCACATCATTCCAACGGAAGCCGGTTTTCGGCAACTGGCTGGCATGTTGAAGCGAATAGCTCAAGGTAGCCCCTATAGCTTTGCGTCACCATTTTTCAATGGTTTTGCCAATTATCTCGTTTTATGGTGGTTGTGAACCTATCATATACGAATTTACATTTTGGGACAATATGAATTTGTTATATCTTGGTTAAATTTGAATAAAAATTTAAGTCTTTTGTACCCATTATATGATCTCCAAAGCGTACGGTCTGCGATGAAATCCTATGATTCGTTATAGATTAAGATAAGAGCCCCCCTTCTTTGATACTAAATGTTTCTTTTTATATGCTATTTTAGTGAAAATCTACCATTAAACTATTGATAAAATCGACTAAATTGGCTAAAATTATGTTACAAATTGTATCTAAACCGGGAAGGTAGATGTATCATGCCGCCAAGAATTGTGAAAAAAGTACCAAGGGAAAGAAAGATGACGATAGTCGAGTACCCAGAGAAGATTACTTTTCCGGTCTTACAGAAACCTGACAAAGACCTCAGCCCTTTCTTTGAAGGAACGGAGAATGGAATGGACTTTGTATGCGGTTCATGTAATCATGTATTGATTAAGAATGTTAGAATTGTATCTCTTCCTATTTTAGCCGTATACCTGTGCCCCCAATGTGAACAATTAAATACCCTTTAGCCCTTATTGCCATAAACCAGCGGAAAATACTCTATTTCTTCGTACATCGGATTCTGGTGCAAATGGCTCCGGTACAAGACCACTTTTTGTACCTGCCATGCATGCAGGGAGGCATCGGGATTTGCGGACTCGGCTGTCCATGGATCCGACGGGAATTTAGTTTTTCCATTATATCTTCGTGCCAGAGTGATATGAGGGCTGTAAGGGCGCTTTTCACGCTCAAATTCCGCCTGGAGCGCTGCGTGCTCGACTCCGGCCTGCAGAGCAAACAGACGCTGCAGATCGCCTCCAACTCCTGCCCAGAGGATGCCGGGGGAAGCGGGACGGCCGAAAGTCCCCCATCCTTTTAGACGCAGGTCAAAAGCAGGGAAAGACGAGGTAAGTGCGGTTAAGCTTTGCACGATTTGACGGCGGGCTGTCGCTGAGGCCGCTCCCAAAAATTTCAATGTGATATGCAGATCTTGGGGATGGACCCACTTTTGAAAAGCATACGGTTTCTTCATGACGTCCATGTTCTCTTTCAGGACGGTTCGTATTTCGTCAGGAATAGGGATGGCGACAAACCAACGCGGTTCGATCATAGGGGATACACCTCTTTTTTTGTCGTTTGTTACTATTTTATAACCTTATGCTTTGCAAAGTAGGGCAATCTGATGAATCCTGTAAACAAATACTTGATGAAGCGTGACGAACTTTGCTATCATAGCGTATATCCTATGAAAAAGCGAAGGTGTGAAATCAGTGACTAAGCGCGCATACAATTTCAATGCGGGACCCGCGGCGCTGCCTTTGGAAGTGCTTCAGAAGGCGCAGGAAGAACTAGTGGAATACCAGGGAATCGGTATGTCCATTATGGAAATTTCCCACCGCAGCTCTCAGTACGAACAGTTAAATGCGGAAACACAAAGCCTGCTTAAGGAATTGTTTGCGATCCCGGACGGCTACAAGGTTTTGTTTATGCAGGGCGGGGCAAGCACGCAGTTTGCTGCGATTCCGATGAATTTCTTGAAAGCCGGCCAAGTGGGCGGCTATGTTCATACCGGGTCTTGGGCGGATAAAGCGCTCAAGGAAGCGAAGCTGTTCGGTGAAACGAAGATCGTGGCCAGCTCGGAAGCCGACAAGTTTACCCGTATTCCGGATGTAAGTCAATTGGCACTGGATCCCGGCACGGCTTACCTGCACATTACTTCGAATGAAACGATCGAAGGCGCCCAGTATCAGCAGTATCCGGATACCGGCAGCGTTCCGCTCATCGGCGATATGTCGAGCGACATTCTTTGCCGTCCTGTCGATGTTTCCAAATTCGCCATGATTTATGCAGGTGCGCAAAAAAATCTGGGGCCATCGGGCGTGACGGTCGTCATTTTGCGGGAAGACATGCTTCAGGATACGCCTAAAAATATCCCGACGATGCTGCGGTATGAAACACATGTGAAGAATAATTCCTTATACAATACTCCGCCGGTATACTCGGTATACATGGTGAATCTGGTGCTGAAGTGGATCAGGGACAACGGCGGATTGACCGCGATGGAAAAGCGCAATCGTGAGAAGACGAGCCTCATCTACAAAGCGATTGACCAAAGCGGCGGTTTCTACCGCGGCGTAGTAGATCCTGGCAGCCGCTCTATCATGAACATCACCTTCCGTCTGAAAGACGATGAGCTGGAGAAGCAGTTTATTAAAGAGTCGGAGCAGCACGGCTTCGTTGGACTCAAGGGACACCGCAGCGTTGGCGGACTGCGTGCATCGACATACAATGCCGTTCCTTATGAGGCCTGCAAGGCGCTGGCAGAATTTATGGTTGATTTTCAAAAACGCAACGGATAAGAACATTCGCTTAAAAATGCCGGAGAAAGAGCTTCCCGGCATTTTTTATCATCACTTCCGATACTAATTGTATCGATAATCTTAAAGGCAATAAGCTGCCTCAAAATAAATATTTATTAAAAATTCACAATAAATGGTGGAAAAAAAAGCGAGAATATGATACATTTTGTATCATATAGATACATAGATAAGCTTTGGATGGAGGAGGATTTGATATTTTGGGGTATAAAAGCCGCTTATGGAAACGTACTTTTTTGATGTCTGCCCTAGTGAGTATGGTTGCAACTGCCGAGGTTAGTGCCAATGTAGCTTTTAGTGATTTGAATGAATCCTATGCAGCAGCAGAAATTTCGCGTTTGGCAGAGGCGGGATTCCTCAACGGTTATGAAGACGGAACATTCCGGCCAGCCCAAGCTGTAACCCGCGCCGATCTCGCCAAAATTCTCGTTCTATCCTTAAAGCTTGCCGAAGATCCGGAGGCGGCGTCAGAGTTTGAAGATGTTCCGGAGGATGCCTGGTATAGAGGTTACGTAGGAGCATTGGCGAAATCAGGAATTACGAGAGGGACCTCACAAGCAGCGTTCTCTCCGAATGAACCCGTGACCAGAGAACAAATAGCCGGTTTTTTTATACGTGCGTTTGGTCTGGAAGACAAAGCCGGCAAGCTGGCTCTTGAGGTGCCCTTTACGGATATAGATCAGGTGTCGGATTGGGCAAAACCTTATGTTGCTTTGGCTTATCATATAGGCTTCATTCAGGGGATCGCTAATGCGGACGGGACTCTGAGATTTGCTCCGGGCGAACATACGCAAAGACAAGCGCTGGCCCGATTGGCTTTCGAGTTTAATTTTAACCGCGATTCCTTCATAGAGGCTGCCAACCGCATCGCGAAGGAGCCTTCCGGTCCTGCCGGATCGGGTACGGGAGCGCCGAAGACACCACCTGGTTCAAGTGCAGGCGGAGGTACAGGCTCAACCACCGCGCCTGGAAGCATTGCTGTTCAACAATTGACCGCAATCGATCAAACCACGGTGGAAGTTACATTCAACCTTGCCGTCAGTACAGTAAGCAGCAGCGATTTTGCCTTTGATAACGGGCTGACTGTACAGAACGCTTCGCTGAAAGAGGGAAGCGGGGGCAAGGTCATCGTACTCACGACGTCCACCCAGACGCGAGGGACTGTTTATACATTAAGTTATAAGGGTCGGGATTCCGGTGTAACCGTAACCGGAGCGCTGCCGGTCCGGGAGATTCAAGCGGCGGTAGATGCCATTGAGGCTCTGCCTTCCGTGGATCAGCTCACCTTGAGTCATAAACAGGCGGTAACAGAGGCTCGGGAAAAAGTAGAAGCGGCCAAATCCAAAGGCGCTGTCGATACGGATTTCGCTAATTTGAACCTTTTGCAAGAGGCCGAAGCCAAAATAACTGATCTGGAGTCGTCGGGTTCCCAGCCTGAAAGCGGGCAGTGGATTCAGTCCGCATTTGCAAATATCGGCGGACAGCGTATTGCTGCCGAGATTGGAGAAGACAACGTGATTTCGTTTACGTTACCAGGCTCGATTGCAGATTCGGATCGTTTTACCGGTTTTTCCATTCAGGCTTCCCCTGATGTCCAGTCGATCTCCGTTACCGCCATGGGAATGACGAAGAGCATTGCATTTGATCAAGGTACCGTCCATATTGATGTAAGCCAAATATTGGGAGGTGCCGATCCGCAGGGCGACGGCGTATCGGTCAGCACGCTAAGGTCGCTGGCGGGAGGAACGGCGTTGAGTATTCCGGCCACCGTCACCCTTCAATCCGGCGGGACAAAACAACTGACACTTGTATTTAACCCATAGTGTTTTGTATTGAAAGCTTTTATAAAAATCTAAATCAAGAAAATGGAGGAATGCCGCTTGTATTCCATGAATATCAAAACGGTTCGTTATCATCTGTCCGTCCTCTTAATCGTTGCTTTGTTAATTTCGCTGTTCAGTGTAAGCACCGCAAATTCCGCAGAGACGGAAGCTCCCGACTCGGCAGCCGGAACGGCCGCGGAGAATTCGTATCCTTTCTCCGATATTGCCGATTCCTATGCCGCACAAGAAATCCGGTCCTTAGTGCAGGACGGGATCCTCTCGGGCTACGAAGACGGCACCTTCAAACCCCGTGAAACGATGACACGGGCACATCTTGCCAAAGTCCTGGTGCTTGCTTTGGGACTGGAAGAAGACGGGGCGTCCGCCGATGTGTTTGCCGATGTTCCCGCAAATTCATGGTTCAAAGGATATGTAGGAGCACTTCTCAATACAAACATTACGAACGGTACATCCCAGACTACGTTTTCACCAGATAGCCCTGTGACCAGAGAGCAATTGGCCGTATTTTTTATCCGCGCATTCAATCTGGAAGCACTGGCGGTGAAGCTGCCTTTTGATGCTTCTCTTTCCGATGTCGGTCAGATTTCGGATTGGGCGAGGCCGCATGTTTCTTTGGCATTCAAAATCGGCTTCCTGAAGGGGATCGATAACGGGGATGGAACACTGCGGTTTAGCCCGCTGGATGCCGCCGACAGGCAAGCTCTGGCGAGATTGGCTTATGAATTTAAATTAAATCAGGCGTTGTATAAGAGCAAAGTCCAGCAGCTGGAAGCGGCGATAGCATTGGCAGCGGCAGTGAAAGCGGCCAATGAGGCCATCGCGGCATTACCCGATGCTTCAGAATTAACGATCGATGATAAAGCGGCCGTGGAAGAGGCCAGGGCTAAAGTTGAGGCGGCGCGGAAGTTGGGGGCAACGGACAAGGACTTTCCAAATCTGAGTAAGCTGGCGGATGCCGAGCAAAAAATTGAAGAACTGGGCAGGCCAAGAGGAGGAGGCATCATTGGCGGCGGTGGCGGCGGCGGTGGTGGCGGTGGAATTATTAGAGATACCGAACCGCCGGTCATTATTTCGGGATCTGTCAAGATCGGTGAAGCGTCCGTCCCTCTCGTCATCGGAACGAATAATGAGGTCACATTCAATGTGGATCACGCTTTGAACAATGCGGATATGATAACCGATTTTACGATTGTTGCTTCATCGGACACAGACAAATTAATCGTTACGTCATCCGGTGTGAGCAGAACGGTAACGTTCCAGAACGGGACTGCTCATGTGAGCGTAGCCGATCTGCTTGGCCCTGATTTTGACCGGCAGGGTGACGGTGTTTCCGTCGGCACATTGAGAAGGCATCTTTTCGAAGGAAACCTCGAATTGACAGGAGAGTTGACCGATAAGACAGGCAATAAATCCACAGTCAAGTTGAAAATCGTCAAACCTGCGAGTGCACCGGTTCCGGAAATCACCTCTGCATCCGCCGTTATTGGGGGCAAAGCGTTTTCGATTCACACGAATGTGCCCAATTACATTGCCTTCATTATAGACGATGCTTTGCAGGATACAGACATGTTCACCAGCCTGACGGTCGCAGCTTCCAGTGGCGCCGAAGCTCTAACGTTTTCCGAAAGCGGGCAATCCAGAACAATATCCTTTGCCAGCGGTACCCAACAAACGGTGAAGGTCGCAACATTGCTCGGCCCCGCATTGGATCCGCAGGGCGATGGCGTATCTGTCAAAAAGCTAAGAGAGCTGCTTCAAAATGGAAACATTACGGTGCGCGGGGTATTGAGCGATACGAATGGAAAACAATCTCCCGTCATTTTAACCATCATCAAGGGGAATAATGACTCGGTGCCTACGTTAATAGGCGCTGCCGCTGTCATCGATGGGAATGCCGAACCGGCAGTCATCACATCCGGGAATACCATTACATTCACATTGAGCAAATCCCTGGATGATTCCCAGATGCTGGAGAGTCTGCTGATCCATGCTTCAAGCAATGCCGACACGCTTGCGATAACGGAAGCCGGAATTACCAAAAGGATTCACTTTTCAAACGGTACAGCTCAGGCGACAATAAAAGAGCTGCTCGGCACCGCCTTTGATCCTCAAGGCGATGGTGTTTCCGTCGGGAAATTAAGAAGTGCGCTGGAGAGCGGAAACATCACCGTTTCGGGAACCCTGACGAATTACACGGGGGTTGCCAATAATGTGACGATCAATGTCATTGTGGAATAGGTGACCCGGATCAGAATAAAGAAAAGAGCACCGGCCGATAAGGGCGGTGCTCTTTTTTGCTTTTAGGCCAAAGATTCTTTGGCAGCAGGCTCTATCAATTTGTATCCGACGTTGCGAATGGTTACAATATATTCGGGGTTGCGCGCTTGATTTTCGATTTTGTCGCGCAGATGGCTGATGTGGACATCGACGATGCGCGTATCCCCCAGGAAATGATAATCCCAAACGCCGTGAAGCAGCTGCTGCCGGCTGAGTACTTTGCCGCGGTGCTTGCAAAGGAACAGGAGCAGGTCGAATTCTTTGGGCGTGAGTTCAATGAATTCGTCTCTTACTTTCACCTCACGCTGCTCCGGAAGGATCTCGATTTCTCCGATGGTGACCGGGGTATCTTCCCCTGCGGACGGGAGCAATTGGGAGCGGCGCAATATGGCCTGGATACGCGAGATCAGCTCCTGCGGGCTGAAGGGCTTGGTCATGTAGTCATCCGCACCGTTGTCGAGTCCTGCAATTTTGTCGGAAAGATCATGCATGGCGGTGAGCATAATAATAGGAACCAGGTTATTTTGGGAGCGAAGCCGGCGGCAGACCTGGAAACCGTCCACCTTGGGCAGCATCAGATCAAGAACAATAAGGTCCGGTCGATATTCCTTGATTGCACTGAATACGGATTCTCCATCATAGACACAGTGAACATCATAGCCAACCAATTTAAGGTTGAATTCAATGAGCATCGAAATCGAAGGTTCGTCGTCAACGACAAGAATTTTTTTCTTCAACATTCGAGAGTCTCCTTTTTATGTGCACTTGATATTTGTATTATGGCATCACTGGATCATCCTTGTATTAAGAAAGCGTAAAATGTATGTTAAAATTGACAAAGATCTAGTAGTCTAGTGGTTGACGTTGAAAGAGGAGTGGACTCAAGACAAATGGCATTTCATATCGTATTGGTTGAACCCGAAATACCCGCAAACACCGGCAATATCGCCAGAACCTGCGCTGCTACGGGAACCTGGCTTCATCTGGTCAGGCCGCTGGGATTTAATACGGATGACAGAACGTTAAAACGTGCGGGTCTGGATTACTGGCACGCGGTGAATATCGAATATCATGATTCATTCCAGGAAGTGAAGGATAAGTACAAAGATTCACGCTTTTTCTTTGCAACGACCAAAGCGGACAAGCTGTATACGGAGTTTTCATTTCAGGATGGAGACTTTTTGGTATTCGGCAAAGAGACGAAGGGGCTGCCCGCCGAGATTTTGGAGCAGCATCCAACGGCACTGATGAGGATGCCTATGACAGAAGCGGTTCGTTCGCTGAATTTATCCAATTCTGCGGCCATCATATTATATGAGGGACTGAGGCAAACCGGCTTTCAAGGGTTGAAATGAACAAGACGGAAGGAATTCCCTCATAGGCGTCGAACTGTATAAAGTAAAATAGCAGACAGTTATCGATAAGCGAGGTGACTAGATCATGAAACCGGCAGGTGTTGTTAGAAAAGTCGACCAATTGGGGAGGATCGTGCTGCCGAAGTCTTTGCGTAAACGGTATCAAATGAATGAGGGAGATCCTGTAGAGATTTTGGTTAGCGGAGATCATATCATTCTGGAGAGATACCGTCCGCGCTGCGTCTTTTGCGGATCAATGGAACTGGTGAGCGAATTCAGAGAACGGCATATTTGTGCGGAGTGTCTTGGTGAAATGCAATTATTGAAACAAAATAAAGAATAGAAGAGAGCATCACGTCTCCCGAGAATGATCGGGGCGCGATGCTTTTTTCTTTCGGGTCCATTTACGCAGTTCTTTTTTATTATTGGTTAATTTTTGAATCGCTACCATGCGTTCGATTAAGCCTTCATCATTGGGATAGGAATGCAGACAGCTGCGGATAAACTGGGCGGCCTCCTCAAATTGCTCCAGCTTACAGCAGTAATCCGCGGCCCATATGGCCAGTTTTTCCCAGTCCTGTGCAAACTTCTCCTTTAAGGAGAGAGAAAAAGCGTCAAAGCAGCCCGGCAGAATATGCTGGGTGGCGCGCGGCAGAATCAGCTTGCACATGGCATATTTCAGCATGGAATCCTTCTCCTCCAGGCTCCGGTTCATTTCCTCCATGACATCCGCCAAATCGCATTCAACGGCGCATTTGAAATAAATCGAATCCCGGTCAATGGCCAGACATGGCGGCTCTTCAGGGCGGGCTTCAAACAGCTTCGCAAAATGATTCAGATACACCCTGAGATTGCCAAGCGCTTTTTTGGCGGTCATCTCCGGAAAAAGCATATCGCACAGCTCTTCCCTTGTTGCGGTTTTGCGAAATGCCAGGTAGATCAGGATATTTTTGGCATATCGGGTGTTCCAGCCTTCCCGGATCACCCGGCCGTTCATTTGGACTTCAAAGCCGCCCATGCATTGAATGGATACCTTATTCCGGGCGACAAGCCGGTTATATCCCTCCAGCATAAGCAGCTGCAGGAACCTGTCAGTAAAAACATAAGTATCCGTTCTAATGCTTTTCGGCCTCTGAATAAACTTCATGATCCACTCCACGGTAACCGCCGGCTGATCGAAAAAAACCATATTCGATGAGTCCGGTACAATGAGGAACTTGGAATGATGAAGAAATGAATTATAAAGGCTGGTGAAAGAAGGCGGGAACAGAGGATCCGATTCGCCGGATAATACTAATGCAGGCTTATGAATCCGGCGCAAATGCTCGAGCTTGAATTGACAGGCGATTTCTATATGATTCATATACATTTTAACGGGCAGCCGGGCATAGGATTGAATGATCCGTTTTGCTATCGAGTGGTCTTTATGCTTTACGGTTAAACGCTGAACCATGAATTCTCCCAACTTATCCAATGTTCGAGCTTTTGCCAGCTCTTCCCGCAATTCCTTTTCACTGGCCAACGGAGGCAGCGGCAAAAAAGCCTGAGGCGAAATCAATATCAGACTTTCGATAAGCGTTTCATACCTATCGGCAAAATGAACAGCGATGTTTGCCCCGAATGTGTGACCGACGATCACAAGGTTGTGAAGACCTAAGGCTTGAACCAACGATAATAAATCATCGCAGAGCAATTCTATAGTTGCGGCCTTGCCGCCGTCTTCACTTTGTCCATGGCCTCTCAAATCATAAAGCAGTATGGAGTACTGCTGCCTTAAGATCGGTATAAGATAGTGAAAATAGCTGCTGTCGAGCCCCGTCCCATGAATAAATACAATGGTTGTTGAAGACGTAGATGCAGATTCATAATATTCATAATAAGATTGAATATCGCCGGTTTGTATATAATTCATGCGATGAAAGTCCTCCGACATTCCAAGAAGCAGACTTTAAGAACTGGGACCCGTAATATGATTATAGTAAACTTTCATGTAAAAATAAAAGAATAGTTAATAATCGATAACGAATAACTGGATTTTGTAACTATTTTGTAACGCTAGATTTGGTAAGCTAAACAAGAGGAGGAAATATATCCTATATTTCTTCCAATTTATGAAGAGAGGTCATCATTCGGGATAATTGTTAATAGAAACGGAGTGTTGAAAAGGTGTCGGAATCCAAAAAAATCATCAACATCGATGTTGCTAAAATATTAGATCAATTGGGGATCAGCTCCCAATTTATGCTGAACAATCAATCGAAGCAGCCGGAATGGGCTTGGACTCAGGCACAAACTTTAAAAAAAGTTGAATTTACCAAAGTGCTAAAGTCTGTCAATCATGATCAAACCGGTAATATGAATCCATTGTAGTTTTGACCGCATGAGGGATGTAGTTTAGTAACTAATAGTATGATACAATATGTATCTACAGTCAACTGAAAAAGCGATGGGCATCTGCATCCCGTAAAAAGGATTAAAAAGTAAAAAAATAGCACCAACCCGTGTGGCAACAGGCCGATACTACTTTTTCGATCATAGTCCTTTGGTTTTATCATCATTATAGGCTGCTGTAAGTATTGCGGTGATGAACATCAATAAGATTAGAATCATAATCCAGAACGTGGCTGACATCGCTATTGCACCTCCCATTGCATATTATACCCAACGGTACAAGAAAAGAAAACTTATAAATATGTGAACATCTTTCCTGAAAATCATTTGTATGGAGAAGGAATGGAGATCATGATCGATATACATACGCATATTCTGCCAGGAATCGACGATGGCGCGCAGGATGAGCAGGAAGCCATCCTGATGGCGCGTGCTGCTGTCCAAGAAGGAATCAAGGCCGTCATAGCGACTCCTCACCATGCCAACGGAAGATATGATAATCCCGGGCATGAGATCCAAAAACGCACTCAGGCCCTCAACCTGGCGCTTAGCGAGCACCGGATCGCTTTGGAGGTGCTGCCCGGGCAAGAAGTTCGGATTCACCAAGGCTTACTAGAAGATCTTGAACAAGGAAAAATCATCACATTATCCGGGTCAAAATATCTTTTGTTAGAGCTTCCATCAGGCATGGTCCCCTCCTACACGGAGGAGATGATTCATGAATTGATAGTCCTGGGCATTACCCCCATTATCGCTCATCCGGAGCGGAATGCGGAATTGGCGTCGTCTCCGTCCGTACTGATGCGGTTATTGGAACGGGGAGCTTTGACCCAGCTGACCTCACATGCCGTCGATGGACGATTCGGGCGCAAGCTGCAAAAGCTGTGCCTGGAATGGTGCAGGCAGGGGATGGTCCATATGATTTCATCCGATGCACATAATATAAACGACAGGCCCTTCGGACTCAAAAACGCCTACGCCGCGATATCTGCTCACTTGAACGATACTTTGGCGGAGGAGCTCAAAGACAACACTGAACGTTTGATCAGCCGGTTGGAGATCCGTACTTTACAGCCGGTATTGCTGAACAGGAAATGGTGGAAGCTATGGTAAAAGGTCATTTGAAAAATAAAAAGTGGGTGGGCAGCTTTCTGAGCCGTCCATTGTCCGAAGGCCTGTTAATGACCTGACCTTCATAAATCAGGCTGGAAGAACCTCCGCCGTCCAGATTGTAAGCATCCTTCACTCCCAAAGAAAGTAGCTTGTCCTGCAGCTCGGGCAGCGTAGCCCCCGAATTCCCTTTCTCATCGTAGCCGTCGGTAACCAGGAACAGCAATTGATCATTCTTAAAATTGCCGACAACCGTCCGCGGCGCACGGGCGGGAGAAGTGAGCCATTGCTGCGGAATGGCCTGTTTATTCCCGTTTTGAAGAAGGATTGGGACAAAGGTCGCCCCGAAGTTTGGATTGAGCTTGTCCAAATCCGCCTGTCTCGTGAATTTGCCCCCGATCAGCTTGCGGTCCTTGCTTAGCCCGATAAATGCCAGGTCTGCAAAGGTTGGCTCGAACCCGTAGACATATTTGCCGTTGTACATCGTCGTGCTGAGCGGATAGCGCCTGCCGCTGCGGCTGTCGTCGGCAAACCCGCCGGCATTGACCCCGGCTGTAGCTCCATAGCGGCTTGCGGCCTCAAGCGTTGTCTCGCTGCCGCCGACCTTATCCTGCCCCAGCACCATTTGCATCGCTTTATCCGATTTTAAATCCACTTTAAGCGCATACGCTTTATAGTTCCGTTCGTTAAAGGAGTACAGCTTTATATCCGCATTGGGGCCTGATGTGGATCGAATCGCATGGCCTCCCAGCTTGAGCCCGATCCTGGCGTCAAAAATGATCCTGGGTCGCTGGGCAGCGAGCTCGGCCGTGCGGGACATACCGGCTGCTTCGGCCGCGCTCTTGGAATAGAGCTCGTAATGCTTCTCGATCGTCGACCGGGTCAAAGCGGCGGCCTCGATCGCTTGGTCCAGTTGGCTTACGGCCGTCTGCACGCTATCCGGCATCGTCCATCCGTTGGCGGCAATGTGTTCCTGCTCAGGAAGTGCAACGGACATGGGGGCGAACAGCAGGAATATCATGATTCCGGTAAAAGGCGCGCAAACCAGCAGCATCAACCGGTTTATTTGCCGTATCGTGTCCATCATGGCGAATCACCTTCCTTGCTACTTCAACGCGTCAAGCTGTTTCTTCAGCTCATCGAGTTTCTGCCGTACATCGGCTAATTGGGTGTAGAGCTGATTGCTGTTGTCGGTCCTGCTGCTTGCACTGTCCTTGGTAAAAGCGAGCAGTTCGTTTACGGAATCGATTTTCGACTGGAGCTTGGCCATATCCGCGGCCAGGCTTTCCTTCAATCCGGCGATTTCCTGCTGGTATTGGCTTTGGATGGCTGCAAGCTGATCACGGGTCTGCTTGGCAATCTCATCTGTCATTTGCACCTTCAGATGGTCGGTATACAGCTTGGCGCCCCAAGCGCCCAAGCCCACCAGTAACGCCCAGGTCAGAAACAGTACGGCATAGGCTTTCTTCTTCGTGTTTACTCTGCCGGAGCGTTCAACCTTTTGAGACGGCTGCGGTTCGAGGGGTGTATTCATGGTTGGTTCACCTTCCTATATTCATTCGGGGACATGCCAACCGCTTTCTTGAATACTTTGCTGAAATATTTCTCGTCGTCGTACCCGACCATCGCGGCTACCTGAGCAATGCGCAGGTTGGGATTCAACAACAGCATCTTGGCTTTGTCGATGCGGATGCCGCTTATATAATCGGAAATGTTGACGTGAAATTCCTGCTTAAACTTGCGGGAGATATATTCCCGGCTCAAGTAAAAATGGTTGGCGATTTCCTGAAGCGTAATATCCTGATGATAATGATGCTGAATATACCTGGCAATGTCAAAAATAACGTTGCTATCCTGCTGCTGCTGGGTGAGCAGCAGGCGGGACATCTCCGTCAGGCTGCGGATAAGCTGCTGCTCCCACAAATCGATGGAGAAGGCCCCCTGTTCGTCCAGCGGGAGAATGAAAGCATAGCCTTCACTCTGGCCGAAGGAAGGAAGACCCTTCCCGAACATCTCGGTAAGCCAACGGTTCCGGGATACATTGTACTCATGCCACCACAGCTCCAACTGCCCGATCGTAATGGAAGACTGTCCGCGAACCGCAGAAGTCCATTCCAGAACCGCTTTGCGGATCTGCTTTTCGCTGCCGCTTTGTACAGCCAGCTTGAAGGCTTCCGCATAGTCCGTAAAGGAAAGCGGCTTGGGCGGCGCCGGCGGGTTCGGGTCAAACGTATATATGGCTTTGGTCTTGGTCAGCAGGTTCCGGTTTCTCAGCGCAAGACGCGCTTGCGTGTATGCCGCGGATAAACCGGCCGGGAACGGCCTGCGCAAGCTGATGCCGATATCAAGGGTGCTCCCCAAAACGGACCGGATCCCCTGCTGCAATCGTGCAAGCAGCTGCTCCGCGGTGTCCAGCTCCTCATAAAACAAGATCAGAACCTCATTGTCGCTGTTCCAATAGCGGTATGCCACTCCTAGGCGTTTGGAGCCTTCAGCGAGCATTTCATTGCTGATGTTCGTTAAAGAGAAGAAGAGCAATTCCGTATGTTTGCCGAATTTATTTTTCAAAGCGGCGCTGAGCGTATCCACGCTCAAAATCGCCACTTTGCATTCGCGAACGTCCCGGCTTAACCCAAACTCCTCCTGCAGGGCATCCGCCATGCTCTCATACCCCGACGGTTCCGTTATCAGCCCCGACAAGCTTTTCTCCCAGTATACCGGCCGGAGCTGATTCCTTTCGATGTTTCGTTCGGTTTGCCTGGACCGCTCCGCTTCCTCCTCACGGATGCGCGTTACGGCTTTGGCGAGCGCGCCATGAAGCTGCTCGGCATCGATCGGCTTAAGAATGTAGTCGATGCCGCCGTATTTGATGACATGCCGGAGCAGCTCGAAATCGTCATGACCGCTCACGACGATCGTTTTCCCCGCAGGATAGTTCGTTTGAAGCCATTCCATCAGCTCCATGCCGTTTTTGAGCGGCATCATCATATCCGTAAATATAATTTCGGGTTTATGCTCTTCAATTTGTTGGATAGCCTCCACGCCGTCCTGAGCCTCCAGCACGGCGGTAATACCGAAGTTATTCCAGGGCACGAGAAGCTTTATGGCATCGCGCACGTGCTTCTCATCATCTACAATGATGGCTTTCATCCCTTAAGAAGCCTCCTTTGGCAGCGTCGGTATGCGAAGGGTTACCGTAACCCCTGAAGGCTTGTTATGATCGATGATCATTTCCGCTTCATCCTCGTAATAGAGCCTCAAACGGGACATGACATTGATAAGGCCAATGCTTTCTTCTTCCTGCTGATGCCGCGGCCGGGCTTCCAGTCTGCGCCGCAGCTTCTGAAGCGTATCTTCGGTCATGCCTGTTCCTTCATCCTGTACCCGGATTTCCATCCGCCCGTCATCCCCAAGTCGGGCGGCTATCGTCAAGGTTTCCGAAACCGACCGCTGATCGAAGCCGTGTTTAAAGTAATTTTCCACAAGCGGCTGCAAAATCATTTTGGGCACCGGAATATGCATGATGCTTTCATCCGCCTCATAGTTTACCGTCAGTTTGTGTTCAAAACGCTGCATTTGCAGCTCCAGATAAGCTTTCACATGAGAGAGCTCGCTTGCAAACGGGACCACCGTATCGCTGTTCATGCTGTAGCGCATCAGCTTGGCCAGCGAGGAGATCAGCGAATACACCTGAGGAGCGTTGTGCTGCAAAGCCAGCGTTCCGATCGATTGCAGTGAATTATACAAAAAGTGCGGATTGATTTGCGCCTGCAGCGCTTTGAGCTGATTCGTTTTGTTGGCGATTTCGAGCTGATATTCCCGCATAATCAAATTGTTGATTCTTTCCATCATGCTGCGGAAGCGGCCGGCCAGAATAGCAAATTCGTCATTACCTTTGACGTCGATATCGGCGTGCATGTTGCCGGTTTGAATTTTTCCGATCGTTCCGATCAGCCGCTTGATAGGGGTAGTGAACCGGATCGAAATCACCAAGGTGGCGCCAATGACGACGATCATGAATGCAATCAGAATCATCATATTGATTTCCGTTATTTGTCTGGCATTGCTGTTCAGCAGCTCGTTTGGAATCCGTTTGACAAGAATCCAATCATGATAAGGCGAATCCATGCGTTCATAAATGTGAATGCCTTTAAACTCGTCGCTGTTCCACTCGAAGTTTCCGCTCGGCTGATCCAGCTGCTGCAGATGCTTCACCCAGCCGTCCTCAAGCGTTTGGCCCAGCAGCATGGGATCAGGGCCGTAAATGACCGTACCCCCGGAATCGAGAATGAACAACTGCTCTTTTCCTTGTTCGTACAGCTGTTCAGCAATCGACCGGATCATATTCAGATTCACATCGATCGACAGCGTTCCGAATTCCTTCATTGTAACGGCGTTCGTAATAGAGCGGTGCAGGGTAAACACGGGAACGGAGGGCAGCGGATTGAACCCGCTGGATTTGTACGTATGGCTCAGATGCGTCGGCTCCAGGACGGTGTCGGATTTGCCGACTTGAGGCACATATTTCGGCCCGGTCCCTTCGTTGCGGAATATGTTCCCTTGTGAGAACAAAAAAGATTTATTGGAATTGGACAAATATAAATAGGCTTGCTGGATTTCCTTTACCGACATGACGATGGCCTGCATCCCGCGGAAGATTTCCCCCCGGTCCAGGTAATCGACTGCGCCGTTCTCCACCGCACCGTAAAGAGACGTGTCGTTATAAATGGACAAAGAAGCTTGCTGAATGACGTTCAAGTGATTCGTAATATTGGTTTTTCCCTGATAGATTAAGTTGGAATTGGTCTTTATCGTCTCTTCGATCACATTGTGCTTCGTTATAAAATAAGTCATCGCTATTGAGGTGGAGAACGGGATGATGGTCGCGGCAAGCAAGAATACGATCAGCTTGTTCCGGATGCTGTTGCGTATCAAGGCACAGGCTCCTCCCCCAAAGTGTTTGAGCCCTTATTGTAACAGGAGAGATCAATAAATTCCACCTGTTACGTCACCATAATCCATGTTGTTCCCAAGCGGCAGCTTCTATACTAAGGGTATACTTTACCGGCCATCTGCAAATTTTAATTAAAAACTTCTAAATGAGGAAAAAGGGGGCGTTAAGCCATGAAAAAGAATCAGCGCAGGGCTGATCTGCTTCAGCAGCTCGTGTTTGTAGGACCGGCATTATTGTTCTTTTCGGTCATCATCATCATTCCGTTTCTCATGAGCATCTATTACTCATTTACGGAGTGGAACGGCGTCACTTCGGATGTGAAGTGGGCCGGATTTGATAACTTTACTCATATTTTGTTGACGGATAAGGACTTTCACCGGTCATTCTGGTTTACAACCCGGTTTACGATAACGAACGTCATCCTGGCCAACGTTCTCGGTTTCCTGCTGGCTCTTCTGCTGTCACAGGCATTAAAGACCAGAAATGTGCTTCGCACCATCTTTTTTATGCCTAACGTCATCGGGGGCCTGCTGCTTGGCTTTATTTGGCAGTTTATTTTCGTTAAAGGCTTTGCCACGATCGGAGAGCTGACCCAGCTTGCCTTCTTCCAGCTGCCTTGGCTTGGCGATGCGCCTACGGCGTTCTGGGGCTTGATCATCGTCAGCGTTTGGCAAACGGCCGGGTATCTGATGGTTATCTATATCGCGGGCCTGTCCAACGTGCCTAGAGAGCTGACGGAAGCGGCTTACATTGACGGGGCCACCCGCTTTCAAACCCTGCGTCACATTACGCTGCCCATGATTATGCCGGCAGTCACGGTATGTTTGTTCCTGACGATTTCCTGGGCATTCAAAATGTATGACTTGAACGTCTCCTTGACGCAAGGAGGACCATTCAACTCGACCCAATCCGTCGCGCTCAACATCTATGAAGAAGCGTTCCGCAATAACCGTTACGGCCTCGGGACGGCCAAAGCCTTAATTTTCTTTGTTGTCGTGGCGCTGATTACGCTGGTTCAAGTGAGCATCACAAAGAAAAGGGAGGTTGAGGTGTAATGCCATCGGTTAAAAATTACAACAGCCGCACATTTCTGCTGGAAGTGCTCGCCATCTTGTTGGGACTGCTGTTTCTGGCGCCGTTCTACTTCGTTATCGTCAATTCCATGAAGACGTTTGGAGATCTGCTGGTCAACTCGGCCAACCTGCCCAAGTCGATCAACTTTGACAACTATATCAGAGCCTGGGAAATCATGAAATTTCCGAAGGTGTTCATGAACTCCTTGTGGATTACGGTCATCAGCAATGTGGGGCTTGTCATCATCAGCTCCATGGCTGCCTACCGGCTCGTCCGCCGACCGTCCAGGTTCAACAATCTGGTTTTCCTTGCGTTCGTCGCCGCGATGGTCATTCCATTCCAGTCGATCATGATTCCGCTGGTAAGAGTGGCAAGCGAACTTAATCTGATGGACAGCCGGACCGGACTCATTATCTGCTATTTCGGATTCGGCGTATCGCTGAATGTGTTTTTGTATCACGGATTTATTAAATCGATTCCTAAGGAAATCGAGGAATCGGCTACCGTGGACGGATGTACTCCTTACGGTGTATTTTGGAAAATTATTTTTCCGCTGCTGAAGCCGATGAGCGTAACAGTTATTCTATTGAACAGTTTGTGGATTTGGAACGATTTCCTGCTTCCGCTGCTGGTGCTGAACAGCCCTGATCTGCGGACGATCCCTCTGGCCACCTTTGCCTTCTTCGGCCAGTATACGAAGCAGTGGGATCTCGCTTTGGCGGCTTTGGTGCTGGGTGTCATTCCTATCATCCTTTTCTTCTTATCCATGCAAAAATACATTATTGAAGGTATTACGGCAGGCTCGGTAAAAGGCTGATCCACGCGCATCGGGCGCATAATGAAAGCGGTTGTTCAAAATGTTCCACCTTTTCGGTCAATATTCTCAGTGGTCGACGCCTGGGGCATTTTATACAATAAATTTGCAACTTGGATAAAAAGCAGTAAAAAAGAGGGAGGTTCCCACCATGAAACTTAAAAAGTTTGCCGGCATAAGCCTGGCAGCCGTTATGCTGATGTCGACCGCCGTAGGCTGCGCGAAGCAAGAAGAAGCGCCAAGCCCGGGTACGGACGGAGCTGCGGGAGGCAAGAACGTAACGCTTAAGGTGTTCCAGTTTAAAGTGGAAATCGCAGAGCCGCTCGCCAAGCTGGCCGCAGAATATGAGAAAGAAAATCCGGGCGTAAAAATTCAAATCGACACCGTCGGCGGCGGCGCGGATTACGGCGCAGCGCTGATGGCTAAATTTAACTCCGGCGATAAGCCCGATTTGTTCAACAATGGCGGTTTCTCCGACCTTGACAAGTGGATCGAGCATTTGGAGGATTTGTCCGACCAGCCTTGGGTGAAGGATCTGGTACCGGTGGCCAAGGAGCCTATGACCAAGGACGGCAAGCTGTACGGCCAGCCGCTGAACCTCGAAGGCTACGGCTTCCTGTACAACAAAGACTTGTTCGAGCAAGCGGGTATCACGGAGCTGCCTAAAACGCTGTCCCAGCTCGAAGATGCGGCGAAAAAGCTTCAAGCCAAAGGGATCACTCCTTTTGTGAACGGCTACGGGGAATGGTGGGTGCTCGGCAACCACTTTGTGAACCTGCCTTTCGCGCATCAGCCTGACGTGAACGCCTTTGTGAAAGGTCTTAACGACGGCACAGCGAAAATTCCGGGTAATCCCCAGTTCGAGAATTGGGTGAAGCTGTTTGATCTGCAGCTGCAGTACGGCAACAAAAACCCGCTGCAAACCGACTACAAAACACAAGTGACCGATTTTGCTACAGGCAAGGCGGCAATGACGCAGCAAGGGAACTGGACACAATTGCAGCTGACCCAAACGAACCCGAATCTGAATGTTGGCTTCCTCCCGATGCCGATCAGCGATGATGCGGCTGCAAACGATAAGCTGCCGGTAGGCGTTCCGAACAACTGGGTGATCAACAAAAACTCCCCTAATAAAGAAGAAGCCAAGAAGTTCCTGAACTGGCTGGTGACTTCCGAGATAGGCAAGAAATATATGGTTGAAGAGTTCAAGTTCATCCCGGCCTTTACGAATATTCAAGGCGACGAGAAGATTCTCGGACCTTTGGCGGCCGACATTATAAAATACAGCAAAGAGAACAAAACGCTCAGCTGGAACTGGTTTAAATTCCCTGGAGGCGAAGCTTCCAGCAAGAAATTCGCAGCGACCATGCAAGCTTACGTTGCGAAGCAGAAGACGAAAGACCAAATGCTGACCGAGTTCCAGCAAACCTGGGACAGCTTGAAGAAGTAAAGCATACGGCCTGGCCGCAAGAAGATTGCGCGCCGGGCTTTTTTTTTGCGCGGAAAAGGATATCGGCGCGTATGTAAAAAAAAGGAGGAGGGAAGCTATAGAAAACGGTGAGAAAGGACGAAGACCATGTACGATTGCATCATCGTTGGCGGTGGGATTGCCGGACTGCAGGCCGCCATTCAGCTGGGAAGGTACCGCCATCAGGTGCTTGTCGTCGATAAGGGCCAGGGGAGATCCACGCTTTGCCGCCGCTACCATAACGTGCTCGGATGGCCCGGCGGCGTAGCAGGCACTGAACTAAGGCGTCTGGGGAGAGAGCAGGCGCAGAGACTGGGCGTCAGCTTTCAGCAGGGCGAGGCGGTGGCTGCCGTAAAATCCGGCGATGATATTGAAGTCAGCTTGGCGGACGGCAGAGAATCGGTCAAAGGACGGACACTGCTCATTGCAACGGGGATAACGGACCGCTATCCGCCGCTGCCCGGGCTGGAAGAGATGATGGGGATCAGCGTGTATGTCTGCCCCGATTGCGACGGGTATGAAGTCAGCGGCAAACGGACGATCGTGATGGGAGCGGGGGACCCCGGGGCGGGAATGGCTTTGACGCTTCGCTACTGGACAGACCAGATTATTTTTGTAAATCATGAGAAGACGGCGATCCGACCCGATAAGCTCGACAAGCTGCATGAAGCCAGGATCGATGTGGAGGAAGCGGAGATCGAACAAGTGCTGAGCGGATCCGATGGGGCGGAGGGGTCATTCGGCGGCGTCCGGCTAACGGATGGACGGATTCTGGAAGGGGAGAGGGGGTTTATCGCCTTCGGCGGCAACAAGGTTCATACGGATTGGGCGGTATCGCTGGGGGTGGAACGGCTGGAGAACAAGCATATCGTAACCAATCCCCGCACCAAAATGACGTCCGTGCCCGGCGTATGGGCGGCGGGAGACGTCGGTATTCATTCGGAACAGCTGACGATTGCGATGGGCGAAGGGGCGCAAGCCGCTATCTGGATCCACAAGGAACTGATGAAGCGTGCAGCCGACAAGGCGGCCCGGATACGTGATTAGAGGAAACGGACCTGCATCTTTACGTTCCCTCTGGCTGTGACGCTTCCCTGAACGGCCTTTTTACTTTGCGGAATCGATAGGAACGGGAACCGGAAGGGTCTCCGCAACATGAGCGTAGGTCGTCAAAGCCTCCAGACCAAGCGGTGAAAGGGTGTAGATTCCCCGGTCGACGCGCTGGAACCAACGATAAACATTTTTTTGCAGCATGCCCGCAGCTTGAGGATTGCCTGTCAGGTCGCGAAGCTGCCGCGGACTCAACGGTCCGAATTGCCGGAGCAGGGAGGCCAAATGAATCGATTTTTCGCGATACGCGGTGATGAGTTTGCGCTTTGAGCTCCCGCCGACATTGTAATCGGCTCCGCGCTCACGAAACTCCCGCATCAGCTTGCCCGCGGCGTATTTGTTGTGGCGCGGTCCTTTGGGCTGATCGGCTGCAGCAGCCGTAAGTGCTGCCGGCGGATGGCATTCCACTTCGACTCGGGGCTTGCGGGTTTTGTAGAACTGCACAGTGATCATCCCCACCCCCAGCATGCCGCAAAGCTTGCGCAGCTCGGGCCAGCTGGCGCCATGGGGGGCGCGGCCTTTATTCGGGCGCTCGAATGCAACGTAGACCGAACGGCTGATCCGCAACCGATCAATGGCCTGCAGAAGGAGCGGGATGGAGAAGCTTTTTTTGAGCTCGACGATAAGAGGGGGTTCTTCTTCGCGAACCGCCACCAAATCGCAGTGGCGCACTTCCCCGCGCACCTCGTAGCCAAGCTGCTCCAAATAAGCCTTGACCGGGGCGTACAGTTCGGTTTCGCTTTTAATCGCCATGGTGTTGTTCTCCTTTAAGCTTTCATCGTACGATTATTATACCACAGCCGTACTTTCCGCTCCTTTCCATTCTTATCGTTCCCCTTTGGATAAGCCTTTCGCCTCATTTAAGGTTTTGGCCAATTTTGTCTAAAATTTCGGTCAACTTACTCCCGTTCACTGCATAGTTATTTAATACACTTCAAAATTTTAAAGAAGATGTAAGGAAAGATATCTTAGGTTGCACTGAGCATGTATGGACGTCACCCTGAAGAAGCTTTTCGAAGCGTTTAGTGCCATGCAGCGGAAGAAGTTGAAATCGGTTTTGCACTGCAAAACTCAACCTGTGCTTTTGAAAAAGGTTGCCGCGCAAAACCCGGAGGAGGTTGAATCATGGACTTATTCAAAAAAATCGCCGATTATCGCACGGAAACGGAAAGGCTTGCTTGGGCAGGAACGTTCGCCGAGTATATAGAAAAACTGCGGGAAAATCCGCGGTTGGCAATGACGGCTCATGCGCGAGTGTATGAGATGATTGCCTCCCAAGGCATAGTAGAGGAGAATGGGCGTCGAAAGTATAACTTCTTTGAAAAAGAGATTTTCGGGCTGGACCTGGCGATTGAAAAGCTCGTAGAGGAGTATTTTCATTCTGCCGCCAGACGGCTGGATGTCCGCAAACGGATACTGCTGCTGATGGGTCCGGTGAGCGGCGGAAAGTCCACCATCGTGACCTTGCTCAAAAAAGGTTTGGAACAGTTTTCACGAACCGATGAAGGGGCCGTTTACGCGATCCAGGGCTGCCCGATGCATGAAGAACCGCTTCACTTGATTCCTCATGAGCTGCGGCCTGAGGTGGAAGCGGAGCTTGGGGTCAAAATCGAAGGCAATCTGTGTCCGTCCTGCCAGATCCGTCTTCGCGAAGAGTACGGCGGCCGTATTGAAGATGTGCTGGTTGAACGCGTGCTGATTTCTGAGGAAAACCGGATCGGGATCGGGACATTCAGCCCCTCGGATCCCAAATCCCAGGACATAGCGGATCTGACGGGCAGCATCGACTTTTCGACGATCACCCAATACGGATCGGAATCGGACCCGCGGGCATACCGGTTTGACGGCGAGCTAAACAAGGCAAATCGCGGTCTGATGGAGTTTCAGGAAATGCTCAAGTGCGACGAGAAGTTCCTCTGGAACTTGCTCTCGCTCACCCAGGAGGGCAATTTCAAGGCGGGCCGTTTTGCCCTCATTTCGGCCGACGAGCTCATCATTGCGCATACGAATGAATCCGAGTACAAGGCGTTCATCTCCAATAAAAAGAACGAAGCGCTGCAGTCGCGGATGATCGTGATGCCGATTCCTTACAATCTGAAGGTGTCGGAGGAAGAAAAAATTTATGCCAAGCTGATCAAGCAAAGCGACATGAAGCACGTGCATATCGCGCCTCATTCCTTTCGCGCGGCGGCGATTTTCTCCATACTTACCCGTCTCAAGGAATCCAAAAAGCAGGGTATGGATCTCGTGAAAAAGATGCGCATGTACGATGGCGAGGAGGTCGAGGGCTACAAGGAAGCGGACTTGAAGGAGATGCAAAACGAATATTTGGAAGAAGGCATGACCGGCATTGATCCGCGCTACGTCATCAACCGGATTTCCAGTGCGCTCATCCGTCATGACTTGGAGTTTATCAATGCGCTGGATGTGCTTCGTGCGCTGAAGGACGGACTTGACCAGCATCCTTCCATCACGAAGGAGGAGCGGGAGAGGTACCTCAATTTTATCTCCATCGCGCGCAAGGAATACGACGAGCTGGCGAAAAAAGAGGTACAGAAGGCGTTCGTCTACTCCTTCGACGAGTCGGCCAAAACGCTCTTCAACAACTATCTGGACAATATAGAAGCTTATTGCAATTGGGCGAAAATCAAGGATCCGCTCACCGGAGAAGAGATGGATCCGGACGAAAGACTGATGCGCTCCATTGAAGAGCAGATCGGGATTTCGGAGAATGCGAAAAAAGCGTTCCGGGAGGAAATTTTGATCCGTATGTCCTCCTACTCGCGCAAAGGAAAACGTTTTGATTACAGTAGCCACGAGCGTCTGCGCGAGGCGATTGAAAAGAAGCTGTTCACCGATCTGAAGGATATCGTCAAAATTACGACGTCTACGAAAACGCCGGACGAAAACCAGCTGAAGCGCATCAATGAAGTGATTAAGCGGCTGGTCGAAGAGCACGGCTATACCACAGCATCGGCCAACGAGCTGCTGCGCTATGTCGGCAGCCTGCTGAACCGGTAAACAAGAGGCGCAGTGAAGGCTCGCAACACGCCGGTACGCCGGAACTCATCATAATGGAACAGCCTCCCGGGGCGATCGGACCCGGGAGGCTGTTTTGGCGTCAGGATTCATGAAAGATCAGCGTTGGAGCCCGTTTTCGGCTCGCTCTGGCTCTATGGGAGAGGATCTGTTTGGAGAGCAGGCATGAAAATTTCCACGGTTGTTCCTTTGCCGAGCTCGCTGTAAATTTTCATTTTTCCCGCATGATTTTCGATAATCTTGTAGGTTACCATGAGGCCGAGCCCCGTCCCTTTTTCCTTGGTGGTGTAGAAGGGCTCACCCAAACGGGTGATCCGGTCCTGCGGGATGCCGCAGCCTTCGTCCGTAAACCGCATGAGAAGATTTCCGTCATCCGTCACTCTCAACTCGACGTGGATGGTTCCGCCTTCTGACATCGAATCGATGGAGTTATTCAATATATTGATAAACACTTGTTTGATCTGATTTTCATCGCAGTTGATTTTTGGCAGGTTCGGATCCGCATGAACGATAATCTCCACGTTATGAATGATGGCTTGGGAGTTGAGCAGCAGGATGGTGCTGTGGAGGATCGTTTCCGGATCTTTCGGTTGAAACTGAACCGATTGAGGCTTGGCTATGACCAAAAACTCGCTGACGATAAAATTGATCCGTTCCAGTTCATCAAGCATAATGCTGAAGTAATGATCGTATCCGCTTACTTTGTTTTGCATCAGCTGTACGAATCCTTTGAGTGAAGTAAGAGGGTTGCGAATCTCATGAGCCACGCCGGCGGCCAATTGACCGACAATGGAAAGCTTCTCGGAGCGGATAATCATCTCTTCCGCGCGCTTGCGCTCGCTGATGTCCTGGCCGATCATGTAGACGCCTGCAATTTGCTTGCCGACGATGATAGGGAAATTCAAGACGCTGAGTTCAATCCGTTTCCCGTCCTTACCGAGGAACGAAATCTCATAATGCGCAGTGGAACCGTTAAGCGTTTCCTTGAAATATTGCTCCCACCGGGGAAAATGGTCCTTCGGAAGATACGGATGGATCGACTTATGAAGCAGCTCTTTCTCCGTATAGCCTGACACATTGTGCATGGCGGGATTGACGCTGGTGATCAAGCCGTTCAGATTGAAGGAAATGATGGGATCGGGATTATGCTCGAATAACGATTTATACCGCAATTCGCTTTCCTCTAGAGAAATCTCCGCCTTCTTCTTATCATAAAGCGCCTTGATCATGGCATACGAACGGGCAAACCGGTGATCTTCTTCCTGAGCGAGAATCGTTTCAAAGATATCGGCGCCTTCGTCATCCTGAGGAATACCGCGGTCGAGCTCTTTCATCTTGCGAAGCAGGCTTATGATGTTGGTGATGTGCTCGCCGTGGATCCATGCAGCGGAAGCGGTCTTGTAACGATTCGAATTATCGGAGCGCAGGGTGACGATTCCCTTGCGGGGCGCATATTCGGTCACATGGTTCATGTTCACCACGTTCATTTGATCGATCAGCCGAAACCCTTCCTCATACAGCATTTCTTCAAAGGCTTCCAGTGAAGAAGCCCAGTAATATGTATCGGATACCGTATGAATGATAAACTCATTATTCCGTATGCATTCTATCTTTACAATTTCATCGGAAGGGATGAGCATAATGTCGGAGCTCTTTTTATTGCGTATGACTGGAATTTTTTGCATAGATTGAAATCACCTACCTGTCGCATTCGATACATTATATCATGGATGCTTGGATAGAAACAAAGTAAGAAACAGGGGATCTAAAAAATTTTATAGGCTTACCGTATCCCTTTAATAGATAATTAATTATATCGTTTACAAATATCATTAGTAAATAAGTAGTAGAAAAATGGCGATATTTGTCGTTTTTATTATCCTAATTGGATACGAAGAACTATGTTTTTGATTTTTTATAGATACAGGCTATAAATTTAATTGCTCCTATATATTGGATTAATAAAGAGCGATCCCGGATAATGGAAATAAAAGGAGAGATGCACATGAAGGAGAATCGAATGGAACAACGATGGGACGCTGAGCATTACGATGAACGGATCGGATTTGTCTCCCGATTGGGTCAGAGCCTGATCGGCCTGCTCCAGCCGAAGCCGGCAGAACGCATACTGGATTTGGGCTGCGGAACGGGTGACCTGACGCATCAGATCAGCCTGAGCGGAGCAGTCGTTACCGGTTTGGACTGCTCGGAGACGATGATAGCTAAAGCGAAGGAAAAATATCCTGAGCTGCGTTTTGTAGAAGCTGACGGGGAAACGTTCCGGTTGGAGGAAGGAGAGGCTCCATATGATGCTGTGTTCTCCAATGCGGCGCTGCACTGGATGCAAAAACCGGACAAAGCCATAGAATCGGTGTGGCTGTCGCTGCGGCCGGGCGGACGTTTTGTCGCCGAGTTCGGCGGATTCGGAAACGTAGGCGCCATTATTCAAGCATTGACCTCGGCGGTAGAGAGCTATGGAGTGCCGGTGGAAAAACGGTATCCTTGGTATTTTCCAAGCATCGGGGAGTATGCTTCTCTTTTGGAGAAGCAGGGCTTTGCCGTTGGTTATGCGGAGCTGTACGACCGGCCCACGCCGCTGGATGGCGGAGAACGGGGTCTGCGCCATTGGCTGGCTGCTTTTGCGGGTACGTTTTTTGCCGGATTGTCCGAAGCCGAGAAGGAAGAAGTGTGCCTCCGGTGTGAAGCCGGCTTGAGGCCAAAGCTGTACGACGGCAAGCAATGGATAGCCGATTACCGCCGGATTCGAATCAAGGCCGTTAAACCTGTCGAACAGGCTGGTTGAGATGGGCCGGCAGTGCAAGTGAGGAAGTACGATGTTCTAACAGCCACACCTTTTTCTCGATATGGGATATTTTTTGCTCAAGGCGATCAAAGTTTGTATGAATATGGGAATAACGTCTTTGGATGGACGCCAGCTCTTCGATAATCGATTGCAATTCGTTATCCATGGGAGGAAGCCCCTTTCCATTCGTAATCTGCTCATAGGGTTCGGGTCTGTTCCTTTTTTTGGGTCCGTTGCGCGGATTCGCGGGATTCTGTGGCATGCTGCCTCTTGTTGGCAGACTTACATTCAGTCAAAATGATATTATGTCTTCATACTATGAAAGGATTCAGGACCTGCATACATGAACAAAGGGCTAGCGGAATTTACAAAACATTGGAAGCTGATTCTCGGCCTGGCGATTCCTTCCATCGTCTCTTTTGCCGCCGGTACGGTTACGGGAACCATCAATCTAATCATGGTGGGGCCGATGGGGGCGCTGGTCATTGCGATTGTCGGTGTTTCGAATATCATTGTGTACAATGCCTGGGCGCTTTGCTCCGGTTTTGGCTTTTCGGTCAATTATTTAGTGGCGCAGAACTACGGGGCCGGGCAGATGGAGCAAGCGGTCAGGCGGACGTATATAGCGCTTTACGTCAGTGCGGGAGCAGCCCTGCTGGTCGTGTTGACGGGCTGGCTGCTGTCGGCGTTTATCCTGAAGCTGATGGGCGGCTCTGCGGAGCTTGTCGCCAACGGTGCCGACTATTTGAAATACCGGTTGTTTGCTATCGCCTGCTTTATAGTCAGCTTTGTGTTCCAAGGCTTTTTCCGCGGCATCGGGGATGCACGGACACCGATGCAGATGTCGCTTCTGGCCAACGGGACCATGATCTTTTTGACCTGCACATTGACTTACGGCAATCTGGGTTTTCCCGAGCTTGGCCTGCGGGGAGCGGGGCTAGCGGTGTTGATCGGGGAAGCGCTTGGCCTCGTCGGCAGCGCGTATGTGTATTTCTTTCGTCTTCATCGCCGCTATGGCACACGCCGCCGGATCGCCGCGGACCGATCGGACATTCGCCTGATCGCAGGCGAAAGCGGGAAGCTTGGCGTGCAGGAGCTCGCCATGAGCGGTGCCATGTTTATATTTACGATGTTTGTCACACGACTGGGAACGGAGGCCTTAGCCGCCAATGAGATCGCCCTGAACGTGATGGCGCTGGGCTATATGCCGGCTTTCGCTTTCGGGGCGACGGCGACGATTCTTGTCGGACAGGAAATCGGCCGCGGCGAGCCTTACCTCGCCAGAAGGCTCGGCACGGATGTGGCCGTGCTCGGCAGCCTGTTTTTGCTCTTGATGGGAATGGCGGAATTTGTCTTCTCCGAAACGGTGGCACGTCTGTATTCGAGCGATCCGGCCGTTTATACGCTTGCCGGCAAGCTGATTATGATTTCAGCCTTCCTGCAGCTATTTGACGGTCTGCTTAACTATTATTCCGGCGCCCTGCGAGGGCTGGGCGACACTTCTTTTCTCGTCCGCGTATCGCTGGTGCTGAACTGGCTGGTGTTCATCCCTTTAGCGTATGGGTTAACGTTTATGGCAGGGCTCGGAAGCGCGGGGGCGTGGTTGTCCCTCTACCTGTTTCTCGGCTTGTTTGCTCTTGTGGTCTGCATACGATTTTATCGAACGGACTGGGATGCGGCACGCCTAAAGTAAATCTTCTGTTCGCAAAATCCCGCGCAGGCGTTGGCTTAACACGGCCTCGCTGCGGGGGGTGGTTTCAACGGACAGGCAGGATTTTTGGCCGATTGGAGCGAATTAACATTTAACCCCAATTGTTAGTTATTAAGAACGAGACGGAGCGCGTTAAGGCAAGAAGGGTGCTGCGAACAAGGCGGGCTTGGATTGGCTCAGAATCGCACCAAATCCGTAATCGAAGCCCGGGAGAGTGAATGGAACAGCATGCCCAGCGAAAGAATGTTTCCCGTATTGACCGCGTTTTTCTTGCTGCTGCTAATTCTGGCCATGGCTCTCTTTTCGGAGGGGAGCCGGTTTTTCTCGTCTTTATCTCATGCGGCTGCTGCGGAAAAAGGCGTCCTGGATTTGCGAACCCGGGACTGGAAGCCGAATGAAACCGTGTCCCTGAACGGCGAGTGGGAATTTTATTGGAACCGGCTTGTCCCCCCTGATGAATTTGCAGAAAATGCAAACCCGCTGCCGATGCAGTATTTTTCGATTCCAGGCGCTTGGAATAAAACGGTGACGGGAGGCCAATCCCGCCCGGGTGACGGCTTTGCCACTTACAGGCTTAAGGTTCTTTTGCCGGAGCAGGCCGATGAAATGCTTATGCTCTGGATTCCGGCGATGAATACGTCTTACAGGCTTTGGGTGAACGGACAAGAGGTTGCAGAGGCGGGTCATGTCGGGACGTCGAAGTGGAGTTCCGTGCCCCAGTATATTACGCAAACCGCGGCAGCGCACACGCAGGATTCCCAATTGGATTTGGTGCTCCAGGTATCAAACTTTGACCATCAAAAAGGCGGCGTCCTTAAACCCATCAAACTGGGGTCAATCGATATGATCATGCGCTCCAAAGAGCTGTGCACCGGATTCGACACGCTGCTGATCGGCAGCCTGCTGATCATGGGGTTGTACCATTTGGGGGTGTTCGCCGCTAGAACGAAGGAACAGTCCGTACTGTACTTCGGCCTGTTCTGCCTGTTATTCAGCTTACGGGTGACACTGCTTGGCGAAAGTGTCCTGACCAGAATGTTCCCCGATTTTAATTGGACGCTTTTGCTGAAAATGGAGTATTTGACGGCTGCCTTGGGCATCCCCTTGTTCGCGCTGTTTTTCTCGAAGCTGTATCCGTGCGAAAGCTCCCGGAAGATCGATTTCGCTTTATGCGCACCGATGCTGGCCTACTCTTTATTTGTCGTTATTTCTCCTACAACGGTGTTCACCCCGACACTGATCGTTCTGCAGTTGTTTGTCGCCGCAAGCATTGTTTACTTCATGAGCATCATCACGCTCGCTTTGCTGCATAAACGGGAAGGCAGCGGCATTGTTCTTGTGGCCTGCTCTATTTTTGCCTTGACGATTGTGAATGACATGCTGTACGCGCACGAGCTTGTGCATACGACTGATCAAATGTCGGGGTATGGCCTGCTTATCTTTGTTTTTTCCCAATCCATACTGTTATCGACCAAGCTGTCCCGGGCTTACATCAACGAGGAAAGGCTCTCGGCTGCTCTGACCGAGCTGAACACCGGACTTCACGATAAAATCAAATCGCACACCCTGGCTCTTGAACAGGCGAACGAAGCGTTAAAACGGAAAAATGACGAGCTCTCCCGTTTGGAGAATTCCCGCAGTCATCTGCTCAGCAATATCTCACACGATCTTGGAACGCCGCTTACTACGATTCAATGCTATCTGGAAGCGATTATGGACGGCATGGTGGATACGGAAGATCAGAAAACCCGTTATCTTCAAATCATCCACAGCAAGGTAGTCGGGATGGACCGGCTGATTGAAGACTTGTTTCACCTTTCCCAATTGGAGGCAAGGCAGGTCGCCTTTAAAATGCAGCCGATGCAGACCCGGCGTCTGATAGAACTGCTTTATACAAGATATGAGTTGGATGTACGAAACGCGGGACTTCGTTATACATTGAATATGAAGGGAACGGCTGCCGAACGCGGGATGTTCTCCACGGTTGAGGTCGATTTGGAGCGGCTGCATCAGGTGTTCGGCAATTTGATTCATAATTCCGTCAAGTTTACGCCTGAAGGCGGCTCGATCGATGTGGAGCTGGTCGATGACGGTCAAGGCATGCTGTGCCGAATCAGCGATAGCGGTATCGGAATCCATCCGGAAGACTTGCCCTATATATTCGACCGGTTCTACACGAACAATAAATCGCGCAACGCCAAGACAAGCGGTAAAGGGCTCGGATTATCGATTGCCAAAGAAATCGTTGAGTATCACGGCGGACGTATATGGGTGGAGGGATCGGATCATCAGAAGGGTACCGTCATCTGCTTTTCCATCCCATTGGCGCAAGTGAAAGAGTAACTTGCCGGTTCATCGGCATGCGCCAACCGCGATTTAAATATAGAATGAAGGTGAATAAGGAATGACAGGCCAAACCATAATGGTTGTTGAAGACGACTACGAGATACGCGACGTCATCCGGCTGTATTTGGAGAAAAACAACTATCGAGTGGTGTGCGCGGAGGATGGAGAGAACGCACTCTCCTTGGCTGTGGCAGAGCAGCCGGATCTCATCATTCTCGATGTGCTGCTTCCCGGCCGAAGCGGGTTTGAGGTTTGCAGTGAAATGCGGAATATCTCCGGCGCGCCGATCTTGTTTCTGAGCTGCAAGAAGGACGAAGCGGATAAAATCAAGGGGCTGGACGCAGGGGGAGACGATTACATTACGAAGCCCTTCAGCCCCAATGAGCTGGTCGCCCGGGTACGGGCCAACCTGCGCAGATCGCATTTGGCGGGCAATGGGGCGGCCGAGAGCCCGGAGCAGAGCAAGCCCTCTCAGCTTCATATCGGCTCACTCCACATCGACAGCCTCAGTCGTGTCGTAAAGGTGAACGGGCAGGAAGTGACGCTGTCGCGCAAGGAATTCGATCTGCTGAGCTTTCTCGCCTACCGCCCGGAGCAGACGATAAGTCACGAATATTTGTTTCGGAAAATATGGGAACAGGAATGCTTTAACGATACGCGGACGATCATTGTACATGTGAGCAATCTCCGCAAAAAGATCGAGCCCGATCCTTCCGCCCCCCAGTACATTATTAATGTACATGGTGTAGGCTATAAGTTTGCCAAGGTGGCCCGCGAGCTCCAGCCCGGGCATGATGCCAGGCACGGTTCCGCGCTGTAAAGCCGCGCGTCTCCGCGGATCTTCCGCGCTTCGCCGGCAAGCGCGATCCTGCAGGGCAGCACGGACGCCGGCCGGTTGTGCTATACTGTGGGAACAGGACAGTACAGTATCAAGAGCTTCTGCTCAAAAGATGAAAGGGGATCAGGCGGATGGATATCCAAATCGTCAAATCCGGCATGACGTACAGTAAAGAGGACGGATATGTCGGGCATGTGCAATTTACGTGCGAAGGGCATCAGGCGCCATATGAAATCACGTTTCACAGCAAGAATGCCAAAGAATGGATGTACAGCTTGAACTTTGCGAAGGAATCGGGGCCTGAACAGGAAATCCTGTCGCTGGAGGAAATTCTTGAGGAAGACGACGAGCTGTTCGATCGGCTGGTGAATGAAGCGCAAAGCAAGCTGGAATCCGGACAAAGCTGACAGAAAATCCTCTGTTCGGAAAATAAACGCCGGTCTGCGATGTACAACAGGTTGAAGGAGGCTTTCAGGATGAACGAGCTGCTGAAGAAGATGAACTACAAAAATCAACAACGTTTGCTGGTTTTGAATGCCCCTGAAGAATTTCATCCTCACCTGCAGGCTTTTCGTGAAGCGGCTGAGGTGGACGAAACCATCGGACAATCAGAGAGGAAGCTCTACGGCTTCGTGCTTGTCTTTGCCAAAAACAGCCGGGACGTTATGGCCATGGCGCCGGAGGCGGTGAAACGCTGCGAGCCGGGAGGGCTGCTGTGGTTCGCATACCCCAAGAAGACATCGAAAAAATATAAAGCGGATATTTCGCGGGATGAAGGCTGGCAGCCGCTCAAGGAGTTAGGCTTCGAGGGTGTGCGCCTGATTGCCATTGACGACGATTGGTCGGCCATGCGTTTTCGCAGCGCCAGGCAAGACCTTTGAATGGAATACGTGTTGGAATCATGGAAGTGACCATTTCCCCATGGAAATGGTCACTTTTCTATAAAAGCCGGGAAATATTTTTTGGAAAAAGTATTGAACATTTTTAGGAATATGTTATTATAG
This sequence comes from Paenibacillus naphthalenovorans, assembly GCF_001465255.1. NCBI lineage: Bacteria > Bacillati > Bacillota > Bacilli > Caryophanales > Paenibacillaceae > Paenibacillus > Paenibacillus naphthalenovorans. The sequence goes on from NZ_CP013652.1 coordinate 379,188, forward strand.
TCCTATAAAACCGGTTTCAGAAACCGGTTTTAGAAAAGTGAGGAGGTTTTTATGGCGACCATTGATGATGTTGCACAACGGGCGGGAGTTTCCAAAAGCTCGGTATCCAGGGTGCTCAACGGTAATTTTGAATATATGTCCGAAGAAATGAAAAATAAAATTTTAGCTGCCATAGCGGAGATGAACTACAGTCCTAATTCGTTAGCGCAGAGCTTGAAAAAGAAAAAAACGAAGGTCATCGGCATCATTTTATCCGATATTTCGAATCCTTTCTGGGCCGAGATTTTAAAGGGTGCGCAGGAGGAAGCGAACCGATGCGGATACGGGATCATGGTCAGCAGCTCCAATGAGGATCCCGAGTTGGAAAGAGACAATATTCTCATGCTCAAGAGCCGGCAGGTAGACGGCGTCATTATAAATACCATCGGGAATACGAACGAATTATTCGAGGAGTTCATTGCAAAAAAATATCCTTTTGTGCTGTTGGACCGTTTGGCCGGGGACATGAAAGCGGATACGGTTGTGGTTAACAATGTAAACGGGGCCAAGCAGGCGATTCAATATTTAATTGATCAGGGTCATCGGCGAATCGGCATTCTGCTCTATCCGACGAATAACAAGAGTCCCCGTATCGAAAGGCTGGAAGGATATAAACAGGCCCTCAGCATGAACGGCTTGCCGATCGACGAGTCGTTGATTAAGATTTGTGATCAAAATAACGGCAGCGGAATTCAGGCGACTCAAGAATTGCTATCGATGTCTGATCGGCCGACAGCCATATTCACAACCAATGCAAGACTTAATTTGGAGGTGCTGAGCGGAGCAAAAAAAGCAGGATTGAGAGTTCCGACGGATGTATCCATCTTCGGCTATGATGACTTTCCGTGGATACCGCTTTTGGATCCACCTTTAAGTACTGTAGCGCAGCCGGCTTACGAGATGGGGGTCAAAGCAGTAGCTTTGTTGATTCATAGATTGGAATCCAAAAAGAAAATGAAGCCGCAGATTATTCAATTGGAACCCAAAATCATTATCCGCGCTTCATGTTCTTCCCCTGTAAAAATCGAGTAAGGAGTTGATGCCCATGGAAAAAAATGGCCTTCAAAGAGAGGTATTGGGAGTACGCTCTTTGAAGGCGGATCAAAGAAAGAAAAAATTTTAAACGCAATGCTATTATAGCAAAAAACAAGCAGGAGGGTTACTATGAAAAACAAAAAATGGGGAGCGATTATCCTGGCCTTGTCTTTTATGCTGACGGCAGCGGGCTGCGGTTCCGGTCAAGGAACGCAAGGCAATAGTGCCAACGCCCCGCAAGGATCGAAATCGGACAATAAAGCCGCTTTCGTATTTAAACTTGGCCATGGAACCTCGAGCACGTCTTTATATCATACGGGAGCCGTAAAGTTCAAAGAATTGGTGGAAGCCAAAACCAACGGTCAAATTAAAGTGGATATATATACCGACGGTACGATCGGCCAGGATAACGACTTGATCAACTTTATGAAAACGGGCAACGTTCAAATGGGCATGATTGGAGTCGAACCGGTCGCCGTCATCGCTCCCAAATTAAAGGTCATTGGTCTGCCGTATATTTTTCCGAACAGAGAAAGCGCATACAAGGTGCTTGACGGCCCCTTGGGGGCAGAGATGGTAAGCGAGCTTCCCCAACAACAGCACCTTCGCGTTTTAGGCTATTTTGAAAACGGTTTTAGGAATGTCTCCAATTCCAAGAGGGAAGTGCTGACCCCTGCCGATTTACAGGGTCTTAAGCTGAGAACGCCTCAGAGTCCGGTCTCTCTTTCTATCTTTAAAGCGCTTGGCGCCAATCCGACTCCGATGTCGTTTGGAGAGCTGTATACGGCGCTGGAGCAAAAAACGGTGGACGGACAAGAAAACCCGCTTTCCCTGATTTACACGAATAATTTCCACGAAGTGCAAAAGTATATTTCCATTACCAATCATATGTATTCGCCGATGCTGCTGATGATCAGTGAAAAAACATGGTCGGAGCTGTCGCCGGAATTGCAGAAGGCGGTCCAGGAAGCGGCGAATGAAGCAAGGGACTATGAAAGAAAAGTAAGCGCGGAGCAGGAAGCCGATTTGATGAAGAAGCTGGAAGAAGCCGGCGTGAAGCTCAGCAAGCCCGATCTGGCTCCATTTGTTGAAGCGACCAAAGACGTTCACAACGAATTCGATGCAGAGTACGGCGCGGATTTGTACAAAAAAATAACGGAAGCAACAAAGCAATAAGATTGCCGGGTGCGGAGGCACTGTCTCCGCATCCTACCTCCGTCCGGCATGCATAATCCTCATTCAACCGTAGGAGATGGTATCTCTTGAAAAAGATGTCCAGGACGTTTACACGCATCGTTAACGTTTCAATGGCAGGGGCTCTTTTGTTAATGGCCATTCTGGTGTTTGGCAATGTCGTGCTTCGGTATTTGTTTAACACAGGAATTACCTGGTCCGAAGAAGCGGCAAGGTTTCTGTTCGTTTGGCTTACCTTTTTGGGGGCCGTCGGCGCTTTAAACGAGAATCAGCATTTGGGCGTCGATCTCGTGCTAAAAAAGCTTTCTCCAGCCCTTCGAAAGCTCGTCTTTTTGATCAGCAATGTCATTATGCTGTGTATTTTGGGATTAGTGCTTGATGGAAGCTGGACGATGGTTCTTCTGAATTGGAATACTAAATCTCCGGCTATCGGAATTTCGATGTCCGTTGTTTTCGGAGCCGGAATGGTGATGGCCATCGGTATGGCAGCGATTATTGGCATCAAGCTTTTTAAAGCCTTTTTTCAACATATCCCGGTTTCTGAGCTGGATCAAACCCGTGAATCTGAAGAAGAAATCATGTCGGTGCCAAATTCATCCTCAAGTGCCGCGTTCTTGGAAAAGGGGGTGAGATAAATGGCCCTAGGCATTTTTGTCACTTCATTGCTCGGCGCCATGGCGCTTGGAATGCCGATCGCTTTTGCCCTGCTGGCCAGCGGCGTGGCTTTAATGTTCTTTTTGGACATGTTCGATACCCAGATCGTTGCGCAAAATCTGATCAACGGGGCGGATAACTTCCCGTTAATGGCCATCCCCTTCTTCATTCTTGCGGGGGAACTGATGAATCAAGGCGGCATTTCCAAACGGATCATTACTTTTGCCCTAGCGTTTGTAGGACATATTCGGGGGGGACTTGGTTATGTGGCGATTATCGCCAGTCTGATCTTTGCGGGGTTGTCGGGATCCGCTGTTGCGGACACCGCAGCGCTTGGGGCTATTTTGATCCCCATGATGGTGAAAGCCGGATATGACCGCAATCGGTCAACGGGGTTGATTGCAGCCGGCGGCATCATCGCGCCTGTCCTGCCTCCCAGCATTCCGATGATTATGTTTGGCGTGACGGGCGGGGTATCCATTACACAGCTTTTTATGGCTGGCATTGTGCCGGGGATTCTCATGGGCGTAGGTTTAACCATAGCGTGGGCGATCATTTCCCGTAAAAGCGAAGTAGAGGTTTTTCCGCGCAACTCGGCAAGGGAAATGTGGAATGCGACCAAACAAGCTTTCTGGGCGCTGCTGCTGCCGCTTATTATTATCGGCGGGCTGCGCGGCGGCATATTTACTCCGACGGAAGCGGCGGTGGTTGCGGCATTTTACGCGTTATTCGTCGGTGTAGTCATCTATCGGGAGCTGAAAATCAGCCAATTTTTCAGTGTACTGGTGGCCGCCTCCAAAACGACAAGCGTAGTGATGTTCCTGGCGGCTGCGGCTATGGTGTCCGCCTGGCTAATCGCTTTTGCGAATATTCCGGCCCAATTATCCGATTTGCTGGGGCCATTTGTTGAACATCCGCTAATGCTGATGATCGTTATCACCGTTCTGGTCATGATCATTGGTACGGCGATGGATTTAACGCCTACGATCCTGATCTTAACGCCTGTCCTGATGCCGATCGTGAAAGAAGCAGGCATTGACCCGGTTTACTTTGGCGTTTTGTTTGTTTTGAACAATTGTATCGGATTGCTTACTCCTCCGGTGGGCACCGTGCTGAATGTGGCCTGCGGGGTTGGGAAAATCAGTATGGAAGAAATCATGAAGGGCATATGGCCTTTCTTGCTGGTCCATACTCTGGTTCTGCTGCTGCTGTTGTTCTTCCCTGCCATCGTAACGGTTCCGCTGCAATGGTTAATCAAATAATAAATAGGCTATAGGGGTGGAGAAAATGATCTTTAAAGCAGAGCATTTGAAGGAATACCTCCGGCGCATTTTGCAAAATGCGGGGCTGTCGGAGACCGATGGCGGCACAGTGGCCGACAGCCTGGTAGGAGCCAACCTGCGCGGCGTGGATTCCCATGGGGTTACCCGATTGTCCATTTACGTCAAGCGCTTGAAACTGGGTGTCGTCAATCCGAAACCGAATATTCGCGTAGTCGCGGAAAGCGACGCCACGTTATTGATCGACGGCGATGACGGCATGGGGCAAGTCGTCGGGAAGAGAGCGATGGAATTAGGCATGGAGAAAGCCCGCCGGAACGGTGCCGTCTATATTGGAGTAAAAAAATCCACCCATTTTGGCACGGGGGCCTATTTCGTTCAGCAGGGTGTGAAGGAAAACCTGATTACGTATGCGATGTCCAACGCTCCCTCGACGATGGCGCCCTGGGGCGGGATTCAGCCTTATATCGGCACGAATCCTTATGCGTTCGGCATTCCCGCCCGCAAATACAACCCGATTATTCTGGACATGGCCACCAGCGTAGTCGCCAGAGGAAAAATCATTACGGCGGCTCAAGAGGGCAAGCCGATTCCCGAAGGGTGGGCCATCGACAAGGAGGGAAGACCCACCACGGACGCACAGTCTGCCCTGGAGGGTTCCGTACTTCCTTTTGGAGGACCCAAAGGATATGCCATATCATTGATGATCGATATCATGAGCGGTGTGTTGACCGGAGCGGGATTCGGACCGCACATCAACAACATCTACGGCGATTACGACAAGCCGCAAAATGTAGGCCACTTCTTCCAATTGATCGATATTTCGCGTTTTATGCCGGTAGACCTATTTAAGCAGCGGGTTGACCAGATGATCGAAGAAATCAAATCTTCTCCGAAAGCCGCAGGCGTGAACGAAATCTTCGTGCCTGGAGAAATCGAATATAACATCGAGCGCAAAAGGCTGGCCGAAGGCATTCCCCTGACCAGGGAAGTGTACGAGGATATTAAACAAGTAGGGGAAGCCTGCGGCGTCCATATAGAAGATTTTCAAGATAAATCGATAGGAGCGTAGTAGACATGAACTTATTAAGCCGGGTTTTTACGTACGAACTGCCGACGGAGATCGCCTTTGGCGTCCATGCCGTAAATGAGCTTCCCAAGTGGATCGACAGCTTGAAAGGATCAAAGGTTTTCATCGTTTCCGATCCCGGGGTTGCGCAAGCAGGGATTCTGGACAAAGTGACTTCGCCGCTTGCAGAGGCTCATATCACATTTCATACCTTCACCGAAGTGGAACGGGAGCCTGATGTCAAAACGATTGAAATCGCGACGGCGGAGGCGAAAGCTTTCGGTGCCGATCTTGTGATCGGAGTTGGAGGCGGCAGTGCGCAGGACGCTGCCAAAGCCGTGGCGGTGATGGTGAATAACGAAGGGAAAATCACACAATATGCCGGTTTGAATCATATTCCCAATCCTGGCTTGCCGATCATTTGTATCCCGACGACGGCGGGAACGGGCAGCGAGGTGACGATTTGGACGGTCATTTCGGAGAAAGATTACCATCGCAAATTCGGCATAGGCGGTAAATATCTGGCACCAACGCTGGCGCTCTGCGATCCGGCTCTCACCTTATCGCTCCCGGGCCCGATGACGGCAGCAACCGGAATGGACGCCTTGACGCACGCTCTTGAATCGTTCGTGAACAAGGCGACGCAGCCGATTTCTGAAGCCTTATCCCGCGAAAGCATGCGCTTGATTGCAAAAAGCTTGCGCAAAGCCGTCGTGCAGGGAGATAACCTGGAAGCGCGTTATGATATGCTGCTGGCGAGCACGATTGCGGCGATGGCTTTTAACCCTACGCGGTTAGGCCTGGCGCATGCTTTATGTATGCCGTTAGGCGGGAAGTTTAAAGTTCCGCATGGTACTGCCAATGCCATTCTTCTTCCGCAGGTGATGCAATTTAATTTTGTCGGCAATTTGGAAAAATTCAAGGAAATCGCCGAGATTTTCGGGGAAAACACGGCAGGACTGCCGTTAAGGGAAGCGGCCGAGCTGTCCGTCAAAGCCATTAAAAAATTAAATCAGGACATCGGGATTCCTGCGGGTCTCAGAGAATACGGCGTAACGGAGGAGGATCTGGATTATATTGCCAAGGAAGGCATGGAAAGCGGCAATGTATGGGTCAACCCCCGCAAACCGACGTTGGAAGATTTGAAAGAAATCGTCAGACAATCCATTTAACCATGTACAGGAGGATGCAATCATGAGCGCGAGGCAAACCGAAACGAAAGTGTACCAAAATTATATTAATGGAGCATGGGTAAACGGCAGCACCGGAGAGTTTTATCAAATCGTCAATCCGGGCAATACAGATGATGTGGTGGGAAGCTTCCCGCTGTCTACGGCAGAAGATATGGATCGGGCGGTCGTCTCTGCGCATCAAGCGTTCCAAAGCTGGAGAAAGGTGCCCGCATCCGTACGGGCTGAATATATTTACCGTTTCATCGCCTTATTGGATGAGAACAAAGAACGGTTGGCTGAAGCGCTGTGCCGGGAGCAGGGAAAGCCTTACAAAGAGGCATTTACCGAAGCGGCCCGGGGCGTGAAGGAAATGCGGTATGTGGCCGGGGAAGCCGCCCGTCTGGAGGGAATCACTCTGCCTAGCGACCGTACAGGTGTAACAAACACTGTCGTGCGCGTTCCGATTGGCGTGGTAGCTGCCATTACACCATGGAATTTTCCTATTCTCACCCCATTGCGAAAAATCGTTCCCGCTCTCATCGCCGGCTGCACGGTTGTGTTGAAACCGGCGAGCCAGACGCCTCTCACAGCGGTCATTTTAACGGAACTGTTCGAACAAGCGGGACTTCCGGCCGGTACGGTCAATCTGGTTACGGGAAGCGGGCGCAAAGTGGGTGACGCATTGGTAAGCCATCCGCTGGTAAGAGGGGTCTCTTTTACAGGGTCTACCCATGTCGGCAGAAACATCAATAAACTGGCTGCTGAAAACTTTACCAAGGTCCAATTGGAGTTGGGCGGTAAAAATCCGGCTGTCGTTGCCGATTATGCGAATTTGGAAAGAGCCGCCACTGAAATTGTGAATTCCGCTTACACGAATGCCGGCCAAAGATGCACCGCCATCAGCCGGGTCATCGTTCTGGAACGGCATGCAGAATCGCTTGAAAAGCTGATCGTTGAAAAAGTGAAGCAGTATCGGGTCGGCAACGGAATGGACCCGGGGACCCAAATCGGTCCGGTTGTGAGCGAAGACGCAGTAAATACGATTCAGGAATATATGAAATCCGCGCAAGAGCAAGGGGCGTCCATTGTTCTCGGAGGCAGCAGATTGACGGGCGGCATCTATGATAAGGGGTTTTATTTCGAGCCCACCGTGATTACTCGGGTCACGCCTGATATGAAGGTGGCGAAAGAAGAAATTTTTGGGCCGGTTCTTGTGATCATCCGCGTGGCATCGTTTGAAGAAGCGGTTCGCGTAGCCAACGATACGGAATATGGGTTGACCGCCTCCATCTTTACGGATCAATTGGAGTGGGCCTATGATTTTACGGAAGACGTCGAATCCGGAATGATCCACATCAATAACGGTACGATCAGCGAAGGCCATATGCCGTTCGGGGGCGTGAAGCATTCGGGTCATGGCGCATATTCCATCGGTCAGACGAATAAAGATTTTTATACGGAATTAAAAGTGGTTTATACGCAATACAAGTAAGTCCCGATTTTATTTCGGCATTTCTAAAACCGGTTTTAGAAATCGGTTTTAGAAATGCCCGTCTGGAGGTAGCTTTCTAATGACCAATATCGGTTTTCGCATACTGCCGAAAGTAAGGAACGTATCGGATGAGGTACTGGACACATACCGCGGGTTCGTCACTCCTCATCTGTCGGATAACATGAACCGTCTGAACGCGGTTGATGCGTCGATCCGTCCGATTCACACCCGTGGAACCCTGGTCGGTTCCGCCTTTACCGTAAAGACCAGGCCGGGCGATAATTTGATGGTTCATAAAGCCATCGATATGGCAGGTCCGGGGGATGTCATTGTGGTCGATGCAGGCGGCGACCTGACCAACGCCATCATGGGCGAGATCATGGTTAACATAGCAAAGAAAAACGGAATTGAAGGCTTTATCATTGACGGAGCAATCCGCGATATGGAACCGATTCGCGATATGAATTACCCTTTGTATGCCAAGGGTGTAACGCATCGCGGTCCATATAAGGACGGCCCCGGCGAAATTAATGTTCCGATCCAGTTGGGAGGAGTCATTGTCCGTCCCGGCGATGTGATTCTGGCCGACATGGATGGTGTTGTGGTTGTACCGTATGAACATGCGGAAGCGCTCATCGGGAAGGTCCGCCAAACGATGGCTGCCGAACGCAAGATCATGGCTGATATTGAGCAAGGGACGATTGACCGAAGCTGGGTGGATGAGGTCCTGCGGAAGAAAGGCTGCGAAGGCGTATAAGTATAAAGTCGATCAAGCCGCGGCACAGTGAGCTGCCGCGGCTTGAGCATTTAAAGAAACTTCCGGTTATGCTTCCTGCCGTCATAGGTGAAAAGCACCGGCTTCGATTCGATCACGCTTTCCAGATGGACGGTTTTGCCCCAGAGACGATAAATGTAAGGCATGGTGCGCTCTACATACTTCAAGTCCAGCTCCATCCCTTCATACATGTGCATCAGATAGAGTTCTCCCTTCCGTTCGTAATCGCCGTTCTCCACGGCAATGTAAGGGAAGCCCCCGTTGACGCGGGAATAGACCAGCTGATCGCGAACGTTCTCCCATGACTTGTCGGTGATTTTCCACTCCGGCCCTTTTTTCTCAAACACATAGAGGTCCAGCTCGTCGCACAGCTTCCTCGTCATATAATTGCGGATGAACGAGATGTCGGAATCGCACTCCCGTACCTCGAATATTTTTTGCCTTCCTTCGCCGCCCTTCCGGCCAAAGCGCTTTCGCTCTTCTTCGGAAGGGTTATCCCATCGCTTCTCGATGTCTTCATAAATTTTCAGCCCGAGATAATAAGGATTCAGGCTGTGCCGCGAAGGGATCACGACCGAGGAATTGAGCTTGGCGTACTCGATCGTCTCGTCATCCGTCAGGTCCAGCTCGCGCAGGATGCGTTGATGCCAGTAAGAGGCCCAGCCTTCGTTCATGATTTTCGTTTCGAGCTGCGGCCAGAAATAGAGCATTTCGTCGCGCAGCATCGTCATAATGTCGCGCTGCCAATCCTTCATATACGGCGCGTGTTCTTCGATGAACAGCATGACGTCCTTTTGCCGGACCGGAGGAAATTTCGTTTTGGCTTCAGGCTTTTTATCCTCAGTTTGGCCGCGATCATCCAAATCCCACAGATCTTCATAACCAAACGTGCGTTCTTTGGGTTCTTTCATGGTGATAAGATTGGCGTCACGTTCCTCGCGCTGCCGGTGATACGGCTTGATAAGAAGCGGATCGACGTGCTCCTGAATGGCCAATACGGCATCAATGAACTTCTCGACCTCATCTATACCATACTCGATCTCGTATTGACGGATACGCTCCGCCGTTGCGGACATACTCTCGACCATGTTGCGGTTGGTTTTGGAGAAGCGAACGTTGTTCTTGAAAAAGTCGCAGTGCGCCAGCACGTGCGCCACAATCAGCTTGTTTTGAATCAACGAGTTGCCGTCAAGCAGAAACGCGTAACATGGATCGGAATTGATGACGAGCTCATAGATTTTGCTGAGCCCGAAATCGTACTGCATCTTCATTTTGTGGAAGGTTTTACCAAAGCTCCAGTGGCTAAAGCGGGTAGGCATCCCGTAAGCCCCAAAGGTATAAATAATATCCGCCGGGCAGATCTCGTAACGCATCGGATAAAAATCCAGGCCAAAGCCTTCGGCGATCTCCGTAATTTCCGCTATGGCGTATTCAAGCTGCTTCATATCGTCGGCGTTCATCTTGCCACCTTCCCTTCGATTCCCTTGGGGAAAAAGGTCTTGAGCGCTTTATATACTTCTCCCTTCTCGCGAATCACATAATGAACAAATTTCGGATCGTGCAGGTTGCGGTAAGCCGACATCAGGGTGCTGCTGCGGTTGTATTGGTTCACTTCGCCGTAGCCGAACAGGTTGCAGCGTTGAATCAGTTCGTTGATCAGCCTTACGCACCGCTCATTGTCTGAGGTCAGGTTGTCGCCGTCGGAGAAATGGAACGGATAAATGTTGAAGCGCGATGACGGGTATGAACGGTCGATCAAATCCACCGCGAGCTGGTAGGCCGAGGAACATATGGTTCCGCCGCTCTCGCCCTTGGTGAAGAACTCTTCCTCCGTAACTACCTTCGCTTCCGTATGGTGAGCAATAAATATGATTTCCACATGTTCGTATTTTGTGCGCAGAAAGCGTGTCATCCAGAAAAAGAAGCTGCGGGCGATATATTTTTCAAAGGAGCCCATGGATTTGGGGATGGCATAAGTAGACTGGTTCATTGCGAGTATTCCGCAAGGCTGAGTAATCTGTAAGTATCCGATGGAGAAGCCAAAAAGGGGCGCTGTGCGGGAGGTAATGAAAGATAGCCCGACTGCTGCTGAAGCCGGGCCAGGTTTTGGGCTTTTATTTATATTCAAACGGGTGATAAATAAATTCAGCTTCATTTCCAAGCATAAGTTGAATCAGGAAATAAAGAAACGGAGAACAAATGACCACAGTCAAGATAAGGATAACTGGAATAAGGCCGTTAAAACGATGGTTGTTTTTATTGATTTTTACGATTTTCATAAGCTTCAGCTCCCATTTGAGATTGTATGGCATGCCGCTGTTGGTTTCTTTACGTCTGCATTATATGTGATTTGAATGGCTTTATCTGTGATCAAAGTCACATGGAAATGATGAAGAGAGCGATTACATTTGTATTGACAAGTAGGATCGTTCAGGTTTATACTCTGGTTAAACGATTAAAAAGGAGGTGAAACCGCTAATTGAAGAGGGCGACTCTCAAAGAGGTAGCCAAAATGGCTGGAGTTTCCACGGCTACGGTATCCAATGCTTTAAACGAAACGAAATATGTCAGCGAAGAAGTGAAGAACAAAATTTTTTCTGCGATCAGAGCGCTTAATTATCAGCCCAACAGCGTAGCCAAGAGCTTGCGTGTACAGGAATCCCGAATTATAGGGCTGCTGATCTCCGATATCGCCAACCCGTTCTTCTCCATTGTAGTCCGAGGAATAGAAGAAGAGCTTGCCAAAAGCAACTACAGCATTCTGCTGTGCAATACGGATTCTTCACTGGAGAAAGAACGAAAGTACCTCGACGTGTTAATAGGTCAAAGGGTAGACGGTCTAATCGTCTCATCCGCCGGGAATACGGGCGATTATTTTCGTTCACTGGAGAAAACGGGGGTACCGATCGTATTCCTGAACCGGTGCCCGGAATTCATGAATTCCGATGTGATTATGACGAATAATATACAAGGGGCATATATCGCTACTGAACATCTGATCCGGCATGGATACGGTAAAATTGCAATTATTGCCGGGCCTTCTTCCGTTAGTACGGGTAAAGATCGATTGACCGGATATAGGAGAGCGCTTGAGGATTACGGCATAACGGAATCGGATCAACTGGTAAAGGAAGGGCTTTTCGACATCCAGAGCGGCTACGACAAAATGAAAGAACTGATGGAACAGGACACAAAACCGGACGCCGTCTTTATTTCCAACAACTCCATGACACTCGGGGCATACAAATATTTGAAGGAATCGGGACTCCGCATTCCCGATCAGATTGCAGTTTTGGGTTACGATGACTCCGACTGGGCGGAGATCGTAGATCCGCCGATTACTACGGTAAGGCAACCCGCTTACCATCAAGGTGTGCATGCGGCAAACTTAATACTGGCGAGAATTAAAGACAAGCAAGTGAAGAGAGAAATTATGTACATGGATCCGGCGTTGATCATCCGGCATTCCTGCGGCTGCTCGGGCGGGAATTCGTTCAACGGCGTTTTCGATCGACCGAGAGACGTCCTATCGGGCTTATGATATCAGCGGACAGTCAGGTACGAACGATTCTCTCGTTTTTTATGCAGCTTAATTTAATCGATTAACCAAAAAATAATCCGAATTTAGGCGGATAAGTAAAATTTTTAACCAGCAGTGAAAGGCAAATAGAATATACGTAAACATCATTTGGAGGAAAAAGAAAATGAGAATAGCAGTCGGAGGAGATCATGCGGGTTTTCCGTTAAAAGGAACAGTAATATCCGCCTTGCAAGAAATGGGACACGAGGTGAAGGATTTCGGATCGTACGATAGTAATCCTGTTGATTTTCCGGATATCACGCGAACGGTATGTGAGGCAGTCCTGTCGGGCGAAGTGGAGCGGGCCGTTATGGTATGCGGAACAGGTGTCGGGGCGTGTATCGCGGCTAATAAAATTCCGGGCATTCGGGCATCCGTCTGCCACGACATTTACTCCGCGCATCAGTGTGTTGAGCACGATGATGTTAATGTGATGTGCGTAGGCGCCCAAATTATCGGCCCTGTGATTGTGGTCGAGCTGCTCGAAAGTTTTTTGAAAGCGGAATTCAGCACGGAAGAAGAATTCCGGCGTAGAGTGGAGAAACTGTACGAGATGGAACGGCATTACGCTGCGCAGGATATGAAGATAAACGAGTAAGAAATCAGATTTCATGTGGGAGGGTTAATGTGACACAACCGGCGCGAATTGTAGTTGTCGGAAGTTTAAATATGGATCTTGTCGTCAAGGCGCCGAGAATTGCTTTAGAAGGAGAGACGATTAAAGGCGGCACATTCTCTACCATGCCTGGCGGTAAAGGCGCCAATCAAGCGGTGGCTGCAAGCCGGCTGGGGGCGCATGTACATATGGTAGGCTGTGTCGGCGATGACGGGTTTGGGCGAGAGCTGCTTGATAACTTACATAAAGCAAATGTGAATACGGATTATGTGACGACGGTTTCCGGCAGTTCCAGCGGAGTGGCCATGATTGCGGTAAGTGAATCCGGCGAGAACAGCATCGTCATTGCACCCGGAGCCAACGACCGAATGGCACCCGAATATGTTCGTCAAGCGGAGTCGATCATTCGTGAAGCGGATGTGGTGTTGATCCAATTGGAAATTCCGATGGAGACGGTGGAAGAAGCCGTCGTCATCGCCAACCGCCATCAGGTTCCGGTGATCTTAAATCCCGCCCCGGCCAGATCTTTGCCGGAGGCTCTTCTGAAGCAAATCGATATCCTTACACCCAATGAAACGGAAGGCAAGCTCATTGTGACCGGGCGGGCCGAAGGCGATATCGATGTAGAAGAAATCATACATGATCTCAAAAGCAAGGGTGTCCGGCAAGTGGTCATGACACTTGGCGGTGAAGGAGTCGCTTATTCTGCGGGAGAGGCTGTACAACGTTTGAAAGCGTATACAGTCGATGTTATGGACACGACAGGGGCCGGCGATTCCTTTAATGCGGGACTGGGCGTTTATTTAGCCGAAGGCGGTTCGTTAGAGGAGGCCGTTCGATTTGCTCAAAAAGTGGCTGCGCTGTCGGTAACCGGCTTTGGCGCACAAGCATCGTTTCCAAGCAGAACGGAAGTAGAGGGGTTTCAATAACATCAATTCTACGGAGGGGAAATCCATGAATCCTAAAAAAGTGTTATTTCCGATAATGACTGCCGCGTTGGTTGCAGGGTTAGCCGGTTGCGGAGGCGAAGAGACTACTGGCGCGAACGCTAATGCGGACAAGTCCGACGGCGGGGAGAAAGTGGAACTGCGTGTGGCCTGGTGGGGCGGACAAGCACGCCATGATAAAATGAATCAGCTTTTCGATTTGTTTGAGCAGAAGCATCCAAACATTAAAGTTTCGCGTGAATTCACGACCGAGAACCAATATGCGGAAAAATTCACGACGCAAGCAGCCGGAGGCAACGCGCCGGATGTGATGCAAACGAGCAGCTTCTTTCAATTTGACTTTGTAAAGCGAAATATGATGCTTGACCTGGATCCGTTAGTCGCATCGGGCGATTTGAATGTGAAGGATTTCGATCCGGTTGACGTTGGCGGAGGCAAAGTGAATGACAAGCTGTATGCGATCAGCCTTGGACACAATATTACAGGGGTTATTTACAATACGGTTATGTTTAAAAATGCAGGTTTGGACATGCCTAAAAACAACTGGACCTGGGATGACTATGTTGCGACGGCGAGGGCTCTTCAAAAATCGTTGGGTAATGATGCTTGGGCAACGGAGGATGAAGGCGGCGTGTACAGGGTGCTGGAGCTGTACGCCCAGCAAAGGGGCAAGTCGGTGTTTACAGAGAACGGGCTAGGCATCGATAAGAAGGATCTAACCGACTGGTTTACGTTCTGGGATCAAATGCGAAAAGAAGGCCTGACCCCGCCTGCGGCCATTCAATCCGAGCAAGGGGATAAAACACAGGAACAGTCGATGCTGGCAAGAGGCAAGGTGGCGATGATCAGCAAAAGCTCCAACCAGTTAAAAATCTATCAAGGCAGCACGAAAGATGAACTCGGTATCGTCAGCTATCCTATGGACCCGAACGGCGAAAAGAAGGTTCCTCTGATCGTGGCTTCGCTGGGAATTTCCGCAAAAACGAAGTATCCTAAGGAAGCGGCCATGCTGATTGACTTCGTCGTGAACGATCCGGATGCGGCTAAAATCTTTAAAGGTGAGCATGGTCCGCAGGCTTCCAAAGCCATGCAGGAAGTGATCAAGCCGCTGCTTGGCAAGCCGGAGGAGAAGGAGTACGCTTTCGTTAATGAAATGATGCCGTCTACGAAGCCTTATCCAACGATGCCGGGCGGCAGCACATCGGTTCAAAAACTGCTGCTTTCCAATAACGAAGCTATCGCTTTCGGCAAGAAAACCATTCCACAAGCGGTAGACGATTTCTTTGCCCAGGCGAATCAGATTTTGAACCGATAAGTCAAATCATAGGGCAGGAGCTCAAAGGCTAACGCTTGAGCTCCTGTTATACAGAGGAGATCTCATGCTATGTCGATATTATTTAACCGCAAGCGATGGTTATGGATCATTCCATATCTCTTTCTCGGACCTTGGTTGATCGGAATTCTGGTGTTCAGCGCCATCCCGATCCTCAGCTCGTTGTATCTTTCGTTTACGAACTATAATTTCGTATCCTCTCCTGATTGGATCGGACTAAAAAACTATATAACGATGTTCACCTCGGATCCGCAGTACTGGCAAGCGCTAAAGGTCACGTTGATTTATGTGCTGGTTGCGGTGCCGTTAGAATTAGCCTTTGCTCTTTTTTTGGCGCTGCTCTTAAACAGGGGCATACGGGGGCTTGGTTTTTATCGTGCAGTCTATTACATCCCTTCTCTCATCGGAGGAAGTGTGGCGATTGCCATTCTTTGGCAGCAGGTGTTCGGTGATCACGGAATGGTCAATCAAGTGTTGGGCTTGATCGGGATCGATATGCCAAGCTGGGTGGGGACGCCCGATTATGCCATCTGGTCCATTATATTTCTGAAGGTGTGGCAGTTTGGCTCTCCGATGGTGATCTTTCTGGCTGGACTTAAACAAATTCCCCCGGATTATTATGAAGCGTCATCCCTGGACGGTGCGGGCAAGTGGAGTCAATTTTTCCATATTACTCTGCCCATTCTGTCCCCTATTGTATTGTTTAATGCGATCATGCAGATTATCAGTTCGTTTCAAGCCTTTACGCCGGCCTACATTATCAGTAACGGAACGGGCGGACCCGTCAATTCGACGTTATTCTATACGCTTTATTTGTATCAGAACGGTTTCGGCAACTTCCAGATGGGTTACGCTTCCGCCATGGCATGGGCACTGCTTATCATCATCGCATGCTTCACCGGGCTGATCTTTTTGACGACGAAAAAGTGGGTTCATTACGCGGATTAGGGGTGGCGGATCAAATGGCAAACAATGTTCGAATACAAAAGGTGCTGCTTCACACACTTATCATCGCAGGGTTCATCATTATGCTGTACCCGGTACTATGGATGCTCATCAGTTCATTTAAACCTACGGAAACCATCCTGACAGACAACAGTCTTTGGCCGAGAAACCTTACGCTTTCAAACTACATCAAAGGCTGGAAGGGGACATCGGGGACGACATTTACGACCTTTTACCTTAATTCGCTGCTTATGGCCGGACTAGCCGTGATCGGGAATATCATATCGTGCTCGCTTGCGGCGTATGCTTTTGCGCGCCTGGAATTCAAGGGGAAAAAAGTGATGTTTGCTCTGATGCTGATGACCATGATGATTCCTTTGCATGTTCTGATTGTTCCGCAATATATTATTTTCAATAAATTGGAGTGGGTCAATACCATACTTCCCATTGTCGTACCGAAGTTTTTTGCCGTTGAAGGATTTTTTGTTTTTCTCACCGTGCAATTTATTCGTTCCCTGCCGCGGGAGCTGGATAAAGCAGCAACCGTAGACGGATGCGGTCCCATCGGCATTTATACACGGATCATTCTGCCGCTGACGACTCCGGCCATCGTGACGACAACGATTTTTACATTCATTTGGACATGGAACGACTTCTTTAGCCAGCTTTTGTATCTCAGCAGCGTGAAGAAATATACGGTTACGCTGGCACTTCGAATGTTTACCGATGCGGGCGGGGAGGCAGCGCTCGGTTCACTGTTTGCCATGTCGGTGCTATCCATCGTACCGGTATTCTTAATGTTTTTATTTTTCCAACGGTATATCGTAGAGGGCATTGCAACCTCCGGCATTAAATAAAACATTTTAAAAACAGATACTCCACAGGTAGGAGGAATTTCGTGTCATATTCAAACGACGACATGGCTTCAAATCGTTCCTACACGCAATCTGTTCCCATTCAAACCTCATTTTATTACGGTTGGTGTATCGTTTTTATAAGCGGTCTGGGCATCTTTTTTTCCGGGCCGGGCCAAGCTTATTCGAACTCGGTCTTTATTGAATTCTATATGAGAGACTTTCATATGGATCGAACAACGGTTTCAAGCCTGTATTCATTGGCTACTTTGACTGCCGGATTCTTATTGTTTGCCGTGGGGAAATTGACTGGCCGTTTCGGGCATCGGGTCATGATGACGTGGACCGCTGTGTTATTGGGATTGGCATGCTGGTGGAACAGCTTTGTGGCGGGGACCTTGACTCTGTTTATCGGTTTTTTTATGATCCGTTTGTTAGGACAGGGCTCGATGTTTCTTATTCCGAACACCCTGGTTTCCCAGTGGTTTGTCAAACAGAGAGGCCGGGCATTAAGTTATGCCGGCCTGGGAGGATTGCTCGGAGCGGCGATCTTTCCCCCATTGAATAACTGGTTGATTCAAACCTTTAGCTGGCCTGCGGCATGGAGGGTGTTAGGTGCAGCGATCTTATGCTGCTTCGCTCCTGCAGCTTTTTTTCTTGTGCGAAATAAACCGGAAGATGTCGGGTTGTTACCGGATCATATGCTGCCGGGCTCGGATCAGGCATCTTCGCAAGCTCCGGCTGCCGAAGATGCCTGGACGCTTCGCGAGGCCATGAGAACCAAATCCTTCTGGTTGATTATGGGCTGCACGGCTGTGCCGCCAATGATATATGGCGGAATCACGATTCATATCTTCTCGATCTTGAACGAGCATGGGATCGATCGAACGACGATCGCCTGGATCTTGAGTTTTATTCCTTTGATCAGCTTCGCATGTTCGTTGATCGCCGGATTCATTGTCGAGCGGGTCAAGGTCCACGCGATGCTTGGTTTAACCTTTGTCATCAACCTGTTGGCCCCGATACTTCTCATTGCAGCACAATCGGAGATGATGATCTTCCTGTTTGCTGTCGCATGGGGAGTAGGACAAGGGCTGATCAATGTGCCTCTGGGGGTCATATGGGCCAATTATTATGGCCGCCGACACCTGGCTCAAATCAGCGGCATGACGACGTTCGCCATGGTGTTCGGTTCGGCTGTAGGTCCGATGCAGCTGGGATTCGCATACGATCGCCTCGGAAATTACAATCCTGTTTTATGGCTGATGATTTTTTTCTGGGCGGCAGGGGCCGTATTTGCCTTTGCTGCAACGCCGCCTCAAAGAAGTCCATAAAAAGTAAATTCGAGGCGAATTTCATTTAAGATAAAATCCTATGTTTTTTTCCTGAACGTATTGATTGATGTTCAATTTCTTTGTAAAATTATAACTGTAAACTTGTTAACAAGTTTACCGAAATCATCCAATCATGAAGGGACACCGATGAATACTGAATTTCCGGCCTCCTTAATGGAAGGGCTGCCTTTAGGCGAGAAAATAGCCAATGAACTAAGAATTCAAATCATTGGCGGAAAACTGGAGAAAGGCTCCGTATTGTCCGAGAATCAGATTGCCGCGGACTTTGGCACAAGCAGAGGCCCCGTTCGGGACGCGTTGAAAACCCTTTCAAATGAAGGGCTGATCCGCCTGGAACGCATGGGGGTTGTGATTCTTGGCCTAACCCCGGAAGATATGCAGGAAATTTATGATGTTCGCATTCTGATCGAAGGCTTCATAATGGAGCGCCTCTCACATGATTTCAATGAAAGCAGAAGAAATACGCTGCTGCATATCATAGACAAGATGGAATTGGCTGCAAAGCATAACGACGATGTCGATTTCTCTCGATATGATATGGAATTTCATGAAACGATGATACGCTACTGCAACCATCAAAGGATTTTCCGCTTATGGAACGGCATTCGGCCTATCATATTTGCCGCCCTGCTGGTAGCCACTAAAAACCGGTTTGCCCGGGCTGTGGAAGGGGTGCCGCAGCTGATCCATCAGCATCGTTCCATCGTGGACGCGATTTCTGAAGGGGATCAGGAGCATATCCGGCAAGCGGCCAAAGATCATTATACGGAAGCCTTTAAAACCGTCTCACAAAGCTTGTTCTTTTTTGAACGATAACGACGGCCATCATAAGCATGGTAAATCAAAGACGGAAGGATGAACGGGATGAGAGCCGGTATTTATCTGGGAGAAAAAAAGGTGGTGCCAGGACAGCTGCCGATACCTGAACCCACCCATGGAGAAGCGTTGATCCGCGTCCTGGCGGGAGGCATTTGCGGTACGGATATGATGATTTATGCCGGAAAGCATCCCCGGGCCAAAGCGCCCCTTGCCTTGGGGCATGAATTTTGCGGCGTGATCGAAAAGGTGGCCGGAGACAGCTCCTTTCAACCCGGGGAACGCGTTGTTATAGAGCCTACCCTGAGCTGCGGGGAATGTGAAGCTTGCCTTGCCGGACAGACCCATGTATGCAAAACGCTTCGTCTTATCGGAATCGATATGGACGGCGGATTTGCCGAGTATGCCAAGGTGCCTGTGCACCGTCTGCACCGGTATCCCGGGCATTTATCCGACAGCTTGGCGGCTCTCACGGAACCGTTAGCCGTAGCCGTCCATACGGTTCGCCGATCCCATGTTAAAATCGGCGACGACGTCGTCATTATCGGCTGCGGTCCGATCGGCTTGCTTGTCGGCATGGTCGCCAGGCGCAGCGGAGCGGGACGGATTATTGCCGTCGATGTAAGCCCTTACCGGATTGCGAAAGCTCAGGAACTCGGGTGGACGGTCCTTGATGCCAGGCAGACGGATATCACTCAAGAAATCAAAAGCTTAACCGGCGGCAAAGGTGCCGATGTCGTGTTTGAAGCAGCCGGAACTTCCGTCACTGCCAAACAAATGACGGAGGTGGCCAAAATTCAGGGGCAAATCGTCGTAGTCAGCTTATTTAAACAGCCGCCGACGGTCGATTTGGCCGCCATGCATTTTAAGGAGCTTTGCTTGACCACGACACGCTGCTACAGCAGAACCGATTTTCAAACGGCCATTGCCCTCATGGCTGGAGATCAAGTGAATCTTTCCGGTCTGATCTCGCATGAACTGCCTCTCGAACGGATTGCGGAAGGATTTGCGCTGATGGAAAATCCTGAAGAGGCCTTAAAAATTATTATTCGACCTTAATCCCGTTGGAGGACTAATCATGATTCTTGATGTATTTCGGTTGGATGGCCAAGTGGCGGCGGTTACCGGTGCGACCAGAGGAATCGGCTATGCCATGGCTTTAGCTTTGGCGGAGGCGGGGGCGGATATTGCTCTCCTGCAGCGTTCTGCGGAACAAAAGCAATTAAAAGAAGAAATCGAACGGCTCGGCAGAAAATGCACGATCATTCCTTGCGACATGAATCGGCCGGACGATGTGAAGAATGCGGTCCCTTCGGTTGTATCCGCTTTCGGGAAGATGGATATTCTGGTGAACAACGCCGGAATCCAGCGCAGATCGCCGGCTGTGGATTTTCCCGAATCCGATTGGGACGATGTCATCAACGTCAATCTCAAGGCGGTTTGGATGTTGTGCCAGCAGGCCGGGCGCCATATGGTTCCGCGGCAGAAAGGGAAAATCATCAATATTGCCTCTCTGCTGTCCTTTCAGGGCGGGCTTACCGTACCTGCCTACGCTGCGGCCAAAGGCGGCGTAGCCCAATTAACGAAGGCTTTGTCCAATGAATGGGCACGGCACCATGTCAATGTGAACGCGATTGCCCCCGGATATGTTGCCACGGATATGAATACGGCATTAATGCAGGACGAAACCAGAAGCCGTCAAATTATGGAACGCATTCCGGCCGGACGATGGGGCTTGCCGGACGATTTCAAGGGCAGTATTGTTTTCCTGGCCTCGGGCGCTTCCGATTATATTCACGGACAACTTTTAACGGTTGACGGCGGATGGATGGGAAGATAACCGGTCATCAACAGTCTGCAACGAACCTTTCACAGAGCGAGGCTCTGCGAAAGGTTTTCTTTTTGCTGCCGGATCTTTTGTCCACAGGAAAGAGCGGCACATAAGACAAGCTTTCTTCAACATACATTGAGGTAAGGGATGACATGGATGGAGGGCGGTCAGATGAACTTTACCTTCAATGAGGTGGACGGAGATAAGCCTGTATCCAATTGGATGGCAGTCAGGGTGGCGGAATTCGCCAGAACCAAGTACGGGGTGGACGTCCAAGTATCCGTGAACGATCCGATTCATGCGGCGCTTGAACCTTCTGATGATCCCTTTACAATGAACTCAAGCCAGGGGGAACACTCATGCAGCAGGAAAAAATAAAATGTGCGATTTATGCGAGGGTCAGTACGGATCAGCAAGGGGATTCGATTGAGAATCAAATCAGCCAATGCCAGGAATATATCAGCCGATTGGGCCGGCAGTACGATGATACGGATATTATCCTTTACCGGGATGAGGCGGTTTCGGGTTACTACACCAGTGTGTTTGACCGCGCCGAAATGAAACGGGCCATACAGGATGCCAAAAATCATCGGTTTCAGCTGCTGGTTTTCAAGGAAGTCAGCCGGGTGGGCCGTGACAAGCAGGAGAATCCGGCGATCATCGGGATGTTCGAACAATACGGCGTACGGGTCGTAGCCATTAATGATAATTATGACTCGCTCAATAAAGATAACATCACGTTTGATATTTTGTCCGTCCTCTCCGAACAAGAGAGCAAAAAAATATCAGCGCGCGTCAGCAGCGCCAGAAAGCAGAAGGCGCGCAGGGGACAGTGGGGAGGAGAGCCCCCCATTGGATATCAAGTCAACAGGGAAACGAAGAAGCTTGAGATCGATCCCGAACGGAAGGATATTCCCGTCCTCGTGTTTGATCTCTATGTGCACAAGGGCATGGGCACCTTTAAAGTAGCCGAATATTTGAATCAAAAGGGCATCCGGACCAAAAACGGCAATCTGTGGAGCCGTGAAAGTGTGAACAAGCTGCTTCGCAATCAAGCCTACATCGGCCATGTGGTTTACGGCACCAGGCGCAATCAGCTGCAGCGGGAATATGACGACAGCGGGAAAATGACGAAGAAGAAGGTACAGCTGCGGATGGATAGGACCGAATGGCAAATCGTTGAGAACGCGCATGAGGCGTTAATCGATAAGGAAACGTTTTATGAGGCGCAGCGGATTCTTTCATCCAAAAGTCATAACCGTGCACCGAGGCGGGCCTACCATCCGCTTACCGGTATCTTGATCTGCGGCAAGTGCAATCAGGGGATGATTTGCCAAAAACGATCCTACAACGGCAAGGAGTACCGGTACTACATCTGCAAAACGTATCACAAGTTCGGCCGCGAGGTTTGCCCGCAAGCGAATGTAAACGCCGACGAGCTGGAGGGGGCCGTCGTTAGACTTATACGCACCCGGCTGGACAAGCTGCCTAACGACTGGTTCAGGATTACCGTAAATAAAGAGAAAGAAATGGAGCGGCTGCGGCAGGAGATGAAGGTAAAGCGGCAAACGCGGGAAAAGTGGAGGAAAAATCAGGTCGATCTTTTTCAGCAAAGGGAACTTTTCGATGCAAAAACCTATCAACGGCAGATGCTTGAGATGAAGAATCAGATCCAGCGGCTTGACGAAGAAACCGCCCTTTTGGAGAAACAACTCGGGGAGCTGGCCGAACAAATAACGGAAGCATCATCGCTTGACCGTTACCTGGATGAATTTAAAAAGCTGGAGCTTCAGGATTTGGAGCGGACACGGGTTTTGTTGCAGGAGGTGATCAAAAATATAATATTGACCGACAGGCACCTGGATATTAAATATCACTTTGATTTTGGACGTTAAGCGCAAGGCTTCGGAGCCCTCCCGTAAACAGATCATACTGCTGTTGGGAGAGCTCCTTTTTCATGGCTTGTCTTAAACAGTCCCTGAGGAATCGAAGCGGCAGGCCGCAACCATCCGCTTGATCGTCCGGCTTCGACAAATTCATACAACATCGGCTATAATTATATTTAGAACATGGTTTATCATATCGAACAGAGGTGGCCGCATGGTATTATTAAAGAAAATACCTCTCAAAACGTCCCTTGTTTTTATCCTTGTGTTGATGACATTGAGTTTCATATATTACCAGCACATGAAAGACATCATCATCCAAAATCAAATGGATCGAATGCTGCTGCTTTACAACAGCGTTCGGATGAGCCTCGAACAATCGGCGACCGGTGAGAAGTTTGTAGAGGATCTCATCGGGCAAAACCTCCGTACTGCAGCGATAGCCGCCAAATTCAAGCTTGATCCCGACATTGGCAACATAGATAATCAAGAGCTTGTTGAGCTGAGCCGGCAGCTTGGCGTTAATCATATTACCTTATTCCAACGGACAGCGGACGATATCGTAGGTGTGAGGTCTTCAGACCCTAAAGATTTGAATGTAAGCTCCAAGGGCTGGGATACGATCTACAAAGTATTCCATCAATTGTTCGATCTTCAGGATGTGGATGTCGGCATGGGACAGGCATTGCCTCATTACTGGAGCTCTCCCTTCGACACGGCGACCTCCAACCCGGAGAGCGTGAACAAATGGGGCTATTACTATGATGGAACGACGAATTATATCATTAATCCTTTTGTACATAATACCGACTTCCGCACATATCAAAGCTTAACCGGCATTGAAGATGCCATTCGCAGGCTGACGAAAGAAAATGAACATATCGGACTGGACATATCGGTACTGAATTCGGATAAATTGATGAACCGCCAGCATCTCGGTCTGAACCCTACTCCAAGCAATTGGTATTCAGAACGGCTTGTTTTGTTTGGAAAATACCGGTACAAGTCACCCGATGACAAGGAGTTTGGCCAAAAGGCGCTTGAGACCAAGAATACCGTGTTTTATACCACGATATCCGAAGGGAAGCAGGTGTTCAAAAGCTTAACTCCGATCCATGGGGATTATATAAAATACAATGCTGCCGGGACGCCCCCTTTAATTGAAATCTCGTATGACTATACGGAGATTCAGCAGCTGTTGCAGAAACAATTCAGCAATACTTTGTTATTTATGTTGATCTGCATCGGCATTTCTCTGGCTATTATTGCTTCCATTTTTATATTGTACAACCGCAATAAAGAACTTGCCGTACAGGATGTACAGGACGCCTATGCCGGCGATATCGAAACTTTGTTTCAATCGATCAGGGAACAGCGGCACGATTTTATCAATCATATTCAAACGATCAATGCTTTTCTGACATTAAAGCAGTACGAGGAATTACATTCCTATACGAAGACGCTGGTAGACGAAATACGGGTAGTCAATGATCTGGTGAATATCAACAACCCGCCGCTCATCGCCTTGTTTCAGGCCAAACTCACGCAAGCCGAGAGCAAGCAAATTCGTTTTGAGTATGCCTTTAGCCAGATGGAAAAAGTAAAGCTGAGCCCGGTGAAGGCGACGGATATTGTCAGGCTGTTAAGCAATTTAATCGATAATGCGTTCGACGCGTCCATGGAGCTGAATCCGGAAAACAGGTTTATCCGGGTGGAAGGCGAGGTCGTCCACCATCAGCTGCAGCTCAAGGTGATGAATAGGGGGAATCCGATCGCCCCGGATATTCAGGGAAAGATATTTCAGCCGGGCTTTACGTCAAAACAGAATGGGAAAAACTCCGGCCTGGGGCTTCATATCGTGCGGCAGCTGGTGGAACGCTATCATGGGTCCATACAACTGAAAAGCGAGAATGGCATAACGGAATTTTCCATTTCCATTCCGTTAAAGGGAGTATTATAATTTCGATGAAAAAAAGTCTGCCTTGGGCCTTGGCCTAAGCAGACTTTGGTTCGTTTTGCCACTCCCATGGATCCGGATGTATCCATCATAGCCAGGATAAGCGCATTGGAGTGCGGCGTAACGATTTCCTCCCACGTTTTGAACCGAAGATCGTCAGGACTGATATGGTGAATCCCCGGGTCGCCCCCGCGTGCGTTTCGGCGCAGATTTTCCAGAATCGTCCGCTTCTTATCGATGTTGGACATAATTCCCTTCTTGCGGATGTCGTTAAATATAATCTCTTTCGTCGTCACATTATGTTTTTCTTTCTGCTGCAGGTTAGGAAGCTCCAGCTCTTCAAACAGCATGGACTGCAGCTCTTCCATTTGAACCTCCGCATCGTAATAATCTTCTCCGGGTTGATCACCGGCGCCCTCGCCTTTGCCCGAGCCTGAAGCAGGCTGGGGATCAACCCCCAGCACGTCGCCAACCTGACTGTCACCGTCCCCTTGACCGACATGCTTGCTCTTGTTGTAGTTATAGCGAAAACGGTATTCATCCAGACTTCGTATAGGCACCTTCACAATCTGCTTGCCGTCCGACATCACAATACTTTCGTCCGTCACCAGGTCAGGCAGGTTTTGCTTGATCGCTTCACGTACTTTTTCTTGATGTCGGGTCTGGTCTTGATACCCTTTGCGGTGCAGCGACCAGTCTTCACGGGATACGGTAAATAAAGGTTTAGTCATACGGAACACCTCCTGAAGGCTTTTTATAATGGAAATCCGTATTCAAAAGCACGAACGGTACCAGACGATAGTGAATCAAGACTTTAAAATAAGTGCTTGTTACTAAATATATTCAAGTGACCGGGGGATATGTGAGACGGACAGATGCGTATTTTTTTATTCCATCCGGGCCAATGCGTTATCTTTGTATGAAAAACGGTACAATGATGCAGCCCTTTTTTGTATGATGGTTTGAAAAATGGAACGAAAAAGCCTTCAGACCGTTCTTTTGACACCACGGCCCAGTCGGAAATAAAAGATGGTACACACGACGATCACCATGAATGCCAAAACGGCAAATATGTTGCTGTAGATCAATGCCGGTCTATACAGAAGAAACGGATTGAATTGCAGTGAAGAAGTGCCGAAGTCCAGCATTTTACTGATGATTGTCGTCGCTGTGGCTCCGGAAATGAAATTCATCATCATAAGCAGGCCCATGCCTACTCCGGCCTGTTCTTTCGGCAGGGTCCGGGAAACCAGGTTGGACATGGCGATCTGCATGAACGTTTGTCCCACATTGCCGAATACAAGGAAGATCATGACAATCAACGGAGATAGTCCGGCGACAAGAGACAACGAGCTGAAAGAAATAAACAGCAGGATGACCGCAGTATAGATTAGTTGGGCATTGCCTTTTCCGTCTGCGATTTTTCCGCCCGTTTTACCGAGCAGCGATGCCGTCAGAGCTCCGGGAAACATGATGAATCCGATGACTGCCGGCGCCAAATGATTCAGGTTTGACAGCATAAGAGGAGTGATAAACGGAATTCCGAAGCTGAGTCCGGTGGAGAGAAAAGCAATAAGAATGCCGTAGGTGTACTGTTTGTTACGAAACAAAGCGGGCTGGATGAACGGATGATCGACGCTTCGGATTCGCCAAATAAACAGAACCAGCAGGATCGCTCCAATGAACATCGGCGTCCACGTTCCGTTGGTCACAGCCAGGAGCAAGAAGGCAATCGTCCCGGCCATCAATCCTCCCCCGAGGAGATCGGTTTTCTTAGCGTGCCCTTTGGCGTCGTCCAAATATTTGCGGAAAAACGGCAGTGTCAGCAAAACGAGCAGGGAAAGGCAAAAGAGAAAGCGCCAGCTGGCCAAGCTGGTCACGAAGCCGGCGACAATCGGACCGATAGCCGTACCCAGCGCGAGACCTGCCGTGGTGGTTCCAAGCGCTCTCCCCCGCTTTTCGGGAGAGAAATAACGTACGGGAATCAGCATTCCGGTTGCCGGAATAACGGAAGCCCCCATCGATTGCAGAATTCGCCCGGTGATGACCATCCAGAACTCCGTTGCCATCAGACCAACGATCGATCCCAGAGCGAAAAAGAACAGTCCGAACGTGAGCAGATCCTTCAGCCGGTACGTATCGGCCAGTTTGCCGTAGGTGACCGAACCGATGGCATAGACGATGATATATCCCGTTACGATCCAGCTGACCTGGGATGGCGAGAGATGAAATTCTTCGCTGATTGAAGGCAGTGCGACGTTGAACATCGTTGCGTTCATAACGGATAGAATCAGCGTGAAAAACATAACGCGAAGCAGTTTTTCTCCGGCCTGCGTTTGATTGGCGGGTGAAGCGGTGCTCATGAAATATCCTTCTTTCTACAAATAGATCAGATTTGTACGCCTGTCCGTACCATGGGGCAGCCGTTTCCCAGGTTTCTCTTGATCATGTTATCGATTAACCGGGAGATGCTGGGCTCATCTTTTTGCGTAGAACAGGCTAACCGGTTCTGTGTCTGGCCATCCTCCTTTTCCCGTTGGCTTAAGACAGATACAAAAAATACTATAGAATAAAAAGGTTGTTTGAACAAGTTTTTTTCGGCTGATCGGCCGGCGAAGGAAAGGGACCTTCTTCATGAAGGTCCCGGATGAGCTGCAGGCTGTCATCATTGAATCTGCACCGTCAGGAAGCGTCCGGCCGCAGCAGCTTGGCAAGCGCTTGAAAAGGAGAACTGGCCTCTTCTTCGCCTGAAGAATAAACCACCTCGCTGGAGTATGTATAATCATCCTCAGGCGCGTTGGTCTGCAGCTCGAAATCTTCAAAACGTTTGACGAATACCAAGGCGGTGTTGTACGCATCGTCCAGGGCCCGATGATGACTGCCCTCGAAAGCGATCCCCTCCATTTCCAAGGCCCGCTTCAGGCCGATCTGCTGATACACCTCGCCGCCGGCTTTTTTGGAGTACTGTCGCTGCAGATTGTTGTGGTTTTTGATCCAGTCCGGATCCAGCTTCACTTCGCGGCAGTGGCGGATCAATTGATACTTATCATCGGACCCCCACGCACACAAATAGTAGTCTTCATTCCCGATCCATTGGGTCCACAGCTCGACAGCTTCGCGAAAGTCGGGCGCCCCCGCCATATCTTCCTGCCGGATGCCGGTAAACTCCGTCGTATGCCTGGTTAGCACCGGATTCCCGGACGGCCTGACGAACGTTTGAAATTTGTCTGCAATCTGCAAGCTTCCGTTTACCTCGGCCACTTTCACGGCGCCGATCTCGATAATCTCCGCCAAATGCTGCTGCTTCCGCACGACTGTAAATTCCAAATCGTAAATGATATATATCATCGTGATAAACGCTCCTTCGAATAGATGATACATTCATTGTAACAGATTTTCGGAGCGGGCGGAGAATTTTAAAAGGCGGACGGCAAAACGGGAACAGGATCGGACTATTTTGGCCGGGCATAAAAGTACAAAAACCATATCGCGTGATACTGTTCGTCTGCAGCCGCGCGGTGAAATGGTTCATAGATGCACAGGGATCTTGTATTTTGTTTGGCTTCAGTTCAATTAAACCACAACTAAACGGTATACCATTAATTTAAAATGTAAGCGTTTTAAGAATATATATTAAATAGTGAAAATGAAAGATAATAGGAGATAAATAAGTATTTTATTTAAAAAATAAGGATATTTTGATTTTGACTAAAAACGAGCTTTTGCGCAATAATTAGCATCAATTGGTATACCATTTAACTAAAGTGGTATACCGGTAAGAGGGGTTCGACGGTTTGTGCGATTTTTTTAAAAAAAGGGAGGATTTTAAAAATGATGAACAAAACATCGGCATCACTGCTTTTGGCTTCCGTGCTCGGGCTGCAGCTGCTCACAGGTTGCGGAACAATGGCCACAGAAGGGCAGGGTCAGGGGGCAAGTCCTGCGGCGGGAGAGAAAAAAACATTAGACTTCCCGACGAAATCCGTTACGATTGTGGTTCATACGAAGGCGGGAGGTCCCACAGATACGATGGCTCGCGAATTAGCCAAAGCAGCGGAGCCGTTTTTGGGCAAACCCATACTCATTGAAAATCAACCCGGTGGAAGCGGAGCTTCCCAGATGGCGGAATTAGCTAAAGCCAAACCGGACGGGTATACGCTTGGAACATTGACCCCTTCTCAAATCGGAATGTGGAACAGCAATTTGAAAGACCAGTTTAACGTAGACAGCTATACTTACGTATCCGGGGTGCAAATCGACCCGTATGTGATTGCTGTTCGCGCGGACAGCCCTTACAAAACGCTGCAGGATCTGGTAAAAGCCATGAAGGAAAAGCCCAAAACCCTTAATGTCGGCGGGTATGGCGCAATCGGCTCGGGCCACAATGTAGCATGGAACATTTTTGCCGAAAAAGCGGGTGTGGAAGCCAACTGGGTGCCTTATGAAAGCACCGGTGAAGCGGTTACAGTTCTGTTGGGCAATAATATTGATGTAGCCAATTCCAATCCCGCTCAAGTTTCCCAATATGTCAAGAGCGGTCATTTAAGAGTGCTGGGCGTCATGTCGGATAAGCGTTTGGAAGAATGGCCCGATGTTCCGACCTATAAAGAAGCCGGATATGAAGTAGATACCTCTTGGGCACAATTCAGAGGAATTTATGCGGCTGCCGGGATTCCGGAGGAAGTCCTGGCAAAACTGAACGATGCTTTCGGGAAAGCGATGCAAACGGAAGGATTTAAGAACTATATGAAAAACTCGCAAATGGTGGACGGAACAATGGATCACAAGCAATTTACCGAGTATGTGAAAAAGCAAGACGCCTTGACGAAAGAATGGCTCGGAAAATTGAGCAAGTGATTAAAAGGGAGAGCGAACATGAATAAAACAGTGGATCGATATGCAAGTCTGGTTTTTCTGGCCATCGGAGCTGTTTTCATGTACAAAAGCAGTCAATTGGCGGCCCAAAGCTCGATTGACACAAGCGTAGGGCCCAACGTTTTCCCCTTCGGGCTTGGATTTGTTCTCGTACTGTTAAGTTTCCGGCTGCTATATGAGACCTTTCAATATAAGGGCGAGAGCAAGAAAAAGACCGCCGCATTGGATTATAAACGATTCGGCATCATCCTGGCCGCCACCATCTTATACGTGCTGCTTCTTGAAGTTCTCGGCTATGTGATTTGTACATTTATTTTTCTTCTGATCGGTTTCCAGACGATGGAAAGAGGAAAGTGGTTCCGGTCCGTTCTGATTTCATTCTTCTTTTCCTTCGGATTGTATTATCTGTATGTCGAAGTTCTTGAAGGTACCTTACCTGGATTACCATCATGGATGGGAATTTAAAGGGGATAAAATATGGACACATTACAATTTTTATTTACAGGCTTCGGCATCGCCTTTCAATGGCATAACTTGCTCTTCGCCTTTTTCGGGGTGCTGATCGGCACAGCGGTAGGCGTACTGCCGGGAATCGGTCCGATGAGCGGGATCGCCCTGTTAATTCCGGTGACGGCTTCGGTTACAGGCGGACTGGGTCCGGACGAGGCCGCCGCCAGCTCCATTATTTTGCTTGCAGGGGTTTATTACGGAGCGATGTACGGCGGGTCTACCACTTCCATTCTGCTTAATACACCGGGTGAATCCTCTTCTGTCGTTACGACGTTAGACGGGCACCAAATGGCCAAGCAGGGGAGGGCAGGAGCGGCCTTGGCGATTTCGGCCATCGGATCCTTCGTGGCCGGGATCGTCGCCCTGGTGGCGTTGATCTTTCTGGCGGCTCCTTTATCCAAACTGGCGATTCGTTTCGGTCCGGCAGAATATGTCGCCTTGATGATCCTCGGTTTATGCGCGGTGAGCGGGCTGGCCGGAAAATCGATGACCAAAGCGTTGATGATGACGGTTTTCGGGCTGCTGCTGAGCACGATTGGATTAGATACCGTTTCAGGCGTTGCCCGTTTTACCTTTAATAACCCCGCATTATTTCAAGGGCTTGAATTTTTAACGGTCGCTGTCGGTTTATTCGCGCTCGGTGAAGTGTTTAAAACCATTCTCGAAGGTGATTTCAATACGGGGACCGTCGCCAAAATCCAAAAAGTGATGCCAACGAAGCAGGACATTAAAGTCAGCACCATGCCCATTATCCGCGGATCGTTATTGGGGTTTATTATTGGGGTGCTGCCCGGAGCCGGTGCAACGTTAGCTTCCTTTTTCGCCTATTCCGTAGAGAAGAAGGTGAGTAAAACGCCGGGCAAGTTCGGGCAGGGGGCCATTGAAGGGGTTGCCGCACCTGAATCCGCCAACAACGCAGCGTCGGGGGGAGCGATGATCCCGCTCCTTACCCTTGGCATTCCCGGCTCGGGAACGACGGCTATTCTCATGGGCGCCTTGATTATGTACAACGTGCAGCCGGGTCCTTTGTTGTTTGAGGAGCATCCGACCATCGCCTGGGGACTCATCGCCAGTATGTTTATCGGGAATGTCATGCTGCTGATCCTGAATATGCCGCTTGTGAAGATATTTGCCAAAATTATCGAAACGCCGCCCAAATATTTGATACCCATGATTATAGCCATCTCGATTTTCGGCGTGTACGCCGTGCAGGTATCTGTTTTTGATCTTATGCTGTTGATCGTCTGCGGCCTTGTCGGTTATTTCTTCACTCAGCACGATTTTCCGTTGGCACCCATTGTGCTGGGCCTGGTGTTAGGGCCCATGATTGAAAATAATTTGCGCCGGGCACTGATTACGACCAATGGAAATTATATGATTTTTGTAGAAAGACCGGGCTCCCTGATTTTATTATCCATCGCCGCATTGTGGATCCTGATTCCCATCGTGCTGAAAATGAAAGGGAAAAAAGTGATTGTGAATGACGAGGCGGCTTAAGCGTTGCAAAAATCGACAATTTAACCCGATCCGGGCTTCCCTCTCTCATGAGAACGTCAAGCAGGTTGAAAAATGGAAAAAACATGAGAAAATAATGAAACAACACATTTGAGTGGGGGATGTACAATTGGCGGAGGAATTCAACACCAAAGTAGACGGAGTATATGAGTATATTTTTGATGCGATCAAAAGGGGGGATTTTCATTCGGATAAGATTCTTTCGGAGCGTGAATTAGGCAATTTGCTCGGCGTTAGCCGAACGCCCATTCGCGAAGCTTTTCGTAAACTGGAAAAAGAGGGACTGGTACAGTACGAGCCTCATAAAGGCGTCAGGGTCATCTCTTTCTCTCATGAAAAAATACGCCACCTGTATGAAGTCAGGGAAATGCTAGAAGGCTTGGGAGCCCGGTTGTTATCCCAGCACCCCAACCAATCCGCTATTCAAAGGCTTCACAAGCTGTTGGAGCAGGCCGAGCAGGCGGCGGAACAAGGCAATATCGCCCTGTTATCCAAAATTAACGCCCAATTTCATATGGGTATTGCATCAGGCTCCGAAAATGTGTATTTAATCCATGCCTTGCAAACGCTGCAGTCCCATATCACCATTATTATGGCCAAGTCTCTTTCGCAAAGCGGCAGACCCGTGGAAAACCTGAAGGAGCATTGGCTGATACTCAATGCCATTGAGAGCAGAGACCCGGAATTGGCAGAGGTGACGGCCAAATTCCATATTCGGAATGCATATTCCAATGCCATAAAACAACTCGATCGCCGCAATGAAGATAACGATGCCCCCTAACTGGCAGGGGGAATTCATAAAAAATAGGATGAATAGGGAGAGAACAAGATGATTACACAAACGCTGGTACACAATTGCCTAAATACAAAGTGGGAAGATATTCCGCAGGAAGTCATTCAGCATGCAAAGAAAAGTATTTTAAATTGGATGGGCGTTGCCGTCGGTGCGGCTTATCATCCTTCGGTAGACATGCTGTTGAGCTTGAAGGAAGACCTACAGTCTACCGAACAGGTGTCTATTTTTGGGAGAAAAGAGAAGGCCGATATATTGTTCTCCAGCTTGATTAACGGCATGAGCTCTCACATTTTCGATTATGATGACACCCATCTGGATACGATCCATCATCCCAGCGGACCCGTGGCCCCTGTTTGCTTTGCGCTTGCTGAAAAATACGGCCTGAGCGGCAAACAAGTACTGCGTGCTTTTATTCTTGGAGTAGAAGCGGAGCTGCGGATCAGCAATGCCGTTTATCCAAGTCATTATCATCTGGGATGGCATATTACGAGTACGGCCGGTGTATTCGGCTCCGCCATTGCCGCAGGAATATTGCTGGAATTGAATGAAGAGCAAATGCTGTATGCTTTAGGTATAGCCGGAACCCAAGCATTTGGGCTGCGTGAAATGTTCGGCACGATGACCAAGCCTTTCCACCCCGGAAAAGCGGCCGAGAACGGATTGCTTGCCGCATTGCTGGCACAAAAAGGATTTACCAGCTCCAAGCAAGTTCTTGAAGCCAAAAGGGGCTTCGCCAATGTATTGGCGCCGGAACATGATCTCGACAAGGTCAACGTGAATTGGGGAACCCAGTGGGAAACGCTTAAAAATGCATTTAAACCTTATGCCTGCGGTATCGTTCTTCATCCGGCCATTGATGCGTGCATTGCCTTGGGGAAAAAAGTTGCCGATCCCGCTCTTGTAAAAGAAATCGAAATTACTGTCAATCCATACG
Organism: Paenibacillus naphthalenovorans; assembly: GCF_001465255.1. Taxonomy (NCBI): domain Bacteria; kingdom Bacillati; phylum Bacillota; class Bacilli; order Caryophanales; family Paenibacillaceae; genus Paenibacillus; species Paenibacillus naphthalenovorans. Next base: position 412,648 of record NZ_CP013652.1, read on the forward strand.
TGCTTGAGTTGACGGGAAAACCTGAGCCGCAAACCGGATTGGAAGGGAAATTCAGTATCTACCATACAGGAGCTATTGCTTTTCTCGATGGCGATGCCAGTGAAGAACAGTATCAGGATGCCAAAGTGCTGGATCCGCGGACGATCGAATTCAGAAATAAAATCAAACCCGTGGTCAATGAAGCATTCGAAGAGGACGAATGTGCAGCGAAGCTCACCACAGTAGACGGGAATGTGATTGAATACCGGGTGAAGCATGCTACAGGCAGCATTGAAAATCCGATGACAGACGAGATGCTCTGCAGCAAATTCAGAAATTTGGTGAAAGGAATCCTGGACAGCGAGAATACAGAGACTATCATTCAGAAGCTCTATGAGCTGGACTCGGTAGAAGATATCAATGAGATTATTCCATACTGCACCCAATCCAAAGTATCTGCGTAAATACTTGATCTTTTAAATCCCCTTCTTCAAGGGGACAGAACCCTTATAACCCAACCAAAAGAAACCCTCTGTACCATAGATCGCATGGTTCCGGAGGGTTTTTACGTTTCAATGATTTTTGTTTCTTAAAGCGGCAAAATCAACCGCCGGTATCAGTCCTTCTTCAGACGCCCTGCGGAGCAAAGTCGTAACCGCGGCGTATCCGTCTTCGCCTAAGTCCGCGGTGAATTCGTTAACGTATAAATCGATGTGAGCTTGCGCGACTTTGGGATCCATTTCCTGAGCGTGACTCAGGATGTAATCCCGTGACGCTTCCGGATGAGCCCAGGCATATTCGACAGAAGCACGGGTCCACCGGGCAATGGCATCAAGGTCCAGAGAACGATGGGCTATGATCGCACCCAGCGGAATGGGAAAGCCGGTATCACCCTCCCACCAGTTTCCCAGGTCGACCAGAAGAGAAAGCCCGTACGACGGGTAGGTGAAGCGCGCTTCGTGGATAACCAATCCGGCGTCGATCGAGCCGTCTCGTACCGCCGGCATGATTTCGTGAAATGGCATCACCACAATCTCGCCCACGCCTCCCGGTACTTGCTGGGCCGCCCACAGCCGAAACAGCAGATAGGCGGTCGAGCGTTCGCTTGGCACCGCAATCCGCCGGCCGGACAATATCGAAGGGTCATTCGTGCCGTCCTTCGTCAGCACCAGCGGCCCGCAGCCTCTGCCGAGCGCGCCGCCGCACGGTAAGAGGGCATATTCTGACATCGCCCAAGGTAGAGCCGCATAGGAGATTTTAAGCACTTCCGGCCCGCTGCCATTGGCCGCCAGGTTATTGGTGATATCGATGTCTGCATACTGCACGTCCAGCTTCGGCGCACCGGGCAGCAGCCCATGCACCCAGGCATGAAAAACAAAAGTATCGTTGGGACAAGGTGAAAAGGCGATTTTCATAGTTGAACCTCCCTCAGGATTGTACTTGCTGCTTCTAACGCATTCAGGGCGTCCCCGATTCGCCACGCGTCACGGTCCCTTGGGCCAACCGGGTTGGAAATCGCGCGGATTTCCAAAACGGGTATGCCAAATTTGACGGCGGCCGCAGCCACGCCATAACCTTCCATTCCTTCTGCAGCGGCACCCGGGATCCGGGCGGACAGTGCTGCAGCGGTAGCGGCCGTACCCGTTACCGTCGACACCGTCAGGACCGGACCCGTATGTACCGGCAGCCCGGCATTCCGGAGTGCCTCCGTCACTCGTTCAACCAGACTGCCGTGGGCGTGTACGCGGGCTGTACCGAACCCCAGCTTGTCCAGACTGACGAAGCCCTCGGGGGTCTCGGCCCCCAGATCGGCGGCGACCATCTCCTCGGCGACAACCAAAGAGCCGATGGGAGCCCGTCCCGGGAACCCGCCGCCGATTCCGGCGCTAATCACCAGGTCATAATCGGACTTGGCCGACGCCAGGACCGCCGCAGTGCCGACTGCGGCGGCTATCGGACCAACGCCTGCTGCCAGGACGTCAAATCGGCCGTCCCCCTTCAGCCCCCGGCATATTGCATCCTTCTCGGCTTCGACGGCCGTTATCACAAGAATCCGTTTTCTCCGTTCTTCCGGCCCGGAGTTAGGGAAAAGCGACGCATCCTCGATGTGATAGATTTCCATTGGTATAATCCCCTTTTTCGTCTTTCAAAAAAGCGTAATGCGTAAAGGAGTTTACTCCCGGTCGCGTATCAGACATTATTATTATAGTACTTCAGCCGGACTTGAACAAATGCTGCCAAGCCATGACCTTCTGAAATGCCGGATACTTGCCCACCGGTTAACGGAGAGTCAGCCGTAAGCTTTGCCTTTGGTCAGTATACAGGGTACGCCTTTACCCACAGCACCGGGCAGCGACATTTTTTGCAGGTAGCGCCGTCCTCTTTCGCATTTGAGACAGCGTGCGCAGACATCTGAGGTGACAACCTTCATATTGAACCGGTTTTTATCAATGGAGGATGGGGGGGTTTTCTTTTTGAAATTTTTGTTTTTGCTCACCGTTTTCATCTCCTAAGGCTTGGATGTTGCATATTATGACGGAATGCTTCGTTTTGCCACCCGAGCGGAAAGCCGGAGACCGTTTTTTTGCTGAGCTCGAAATGATGATGTCAAATCCTGTTGAAAAAAGAGGAATGCAGGGATGCCGTGTTGAATCACTAAACGTATTCGGGGTACGGATTCATAAGCCGGCCGTACGGCGGTACCCTTTAACCGAAGGAGGAAGGCAATGAAGTATATGATCTGCCAAATGGTCAAAATTGTAGATATGAATGACGAGATCATGTCTGAGGTCTTGTTCAACCATGGAGAATATGAAGCGGCGATGCTGTCCGTAGGGTCTACCGTGGTTTCATATCCGTTGGGACTTAAAGAATTTGAAGTGGTGCATGATAAAAGAGAAGGCAGACGGGAGCGCTTCAGGGTGATTGATGTCGAATTCGATTTGATCGCTCAACCGACGTCTACCCGTGTCTTTCTTGAACCGGTCACTTTGATCATCGGTCAGCATGATGTCGGACAGATGGTTTAAGCGGGTCCGAAGAGATGGGGGGTGAGCAGAGAATGAACAGAACGTTTGTCGCCATCGGCAGCATCTGCGCGCTTTTGTCCGTCGCGCTCGGCGCGTTCGGTGCGCATGGATTGAAAGAGGTGTTGACGCCGAACATGCTGGCAAACTACCAGACCGGCGTGCAGTACCAAATGATGCATTCGCTGGGGCTGATCGCCATAGGACTGTGCGCATCGATTCTTCCGGCCGGCGGACATCTGCGCCGTGCAGGGTGGTTTATGCTGATCGGCATCATCTTGTTCTCGGGAAGTCTTTATGTTTTGAGTATAACGGGCATTACGGCACTCGGAGCGATTACGCCGATCGGGGGCATTGCCTTTTTGTTGGGGTGGCTGTTTCTGGCGCTTGCAGCTTGGAAAAGCCCGTCCGAATCATAATTCAACACAGAGATCGTCCGGTGGTGCACCGGGCGTTTTTTTATGCTTTCGGAGCAGCCGTAATGGCTGCCGACCGAATAAGTTGAGGATCGGCATCTCCTTCATCGGGGAAGGGCGTCACCCATGGCGGCGATGCGAACATTGCAGCCGTCCATGATGCCGATGACAGCACATCGGAGTCTGCGTGTGAGCGCCGAAAGGGGTGAAACGGAAGAAGAGCTTGAATTCCTGCGGAGTCATCTGTGCAATGAAGTTCAAGGCTATTCTTCTCCTCGTACTTACCCATTAGTGAATTTCATAATCGTCGATTTCGTTGATTTTAAACAGATAGACTTTTTTCTCGTCTACATGATAGACCGTCACGTTCCCGCTTGCCGAGTCTACGCTGATGATCCGACAGGGCATGCTGAGCTTGATGCCCTTGCCCTTGACGACGGACAGCCGGAGCAGGGTATTGTTCTGCTGGAACGTCATCATTTTTTCCCAGATCAGCTTGTGAGGATCGTTCTCCTGAAGGGAAGGCTCATTGGCCTTGCCGTCTCTCTTGTCTTCGGGCGAAAATGTCGTCGACTCTGCCCGCACAGTACTTTTTTTGATCACCGTTTCATTCAGAGCCTTTTTGATTTTTTTACCTAATTCCACCCCTTGCTTGATTTGATAATCCTCGACATCGTTGGTATTCAACAAGTGCAGCAGTGTTTCCAAGGCACGCCCGTTGGTTTCATCCTCTATCATGATGTCTACGTTGAACAAAAATTTGCGCTTGCGCGGATTGGCTTTCTCCATAGGCGTCTCCTCTTAATTGAATTAGGTATATTATACTATACCACTATTTTATCATGAAAAGCAGCAGGGACCTTATAGATGCATAACGTCAATGGCACGCATGGGGCAGAGCATACATATACTGACAGCACAAGGTCATTAAGAGGAGTGCTTATCATGATGCGATTGGAACCGATTGATATGGGAGGACGCATCGCTCTCGCGGTCGAAGTGAAGCTGCCCAAAACAACGCTGCTCGCCGTGACTACGGATAGAGGCTATATCATGTGCGGGGCCTTAGACGTCGGACTATTGAACGAGCGGCTGAAAGAAAGAGGGATTATCGCCGGTCGGGCAACGGGGGTCAGGACGATTGAGGAGCTGCTGGAAGCCCCCTTGGAATCTGTAACCTATGGTGCGGTGGAGCTCGGCATCGTGCCGGGGATGATCGGAAAAGATGCGGTTGCACGGATGTTTTAACCAAAGGAAAGCCGCCGGGCGTTGTTCGGCGGTTTATTTTTAGCACATAGATAATCCGGGGGCTTGGAAGGTGCCGGGCGGCGTTGAATGGACGGTTTGGGTATGGGAAGGCCCGGGGACGCGATCCCGTCTGGTTGTGCTCCTTGAGAATCCGGGTATAATGAATATCGGAGGCAACGACAGACAGGGGGAGTCATGGTTGGAAATCCAAAAGATCAGAACGCACAAAATCTATGAAGCCATAGCGGAGCAAATCAAGGAGCAGATTGTGTCTGGCGGATTGAAGCCCGGAGAGAAGCTCCCTTCAACGAAAGAGCTGTCCGAACGCTTTCAGGTAGGCCGCTCAACTGTCAGGGAAGCGCTCAGCGCCCTGAAGGCCATGGGGCTGGTAGAGATTCATCAGGGCGAGGGCAGCTATGTGCGAAGTATCGAATCGCGGGATGTGGGGCTGCCGGAGTTCGATTCGCTGCTGATGAGCAAGGAGACGGTGCTGGAGCTGATCGAGGCGCGGAAGGCGCTGGAGATTGCCGGGGCAGGTATGGCGGCCGAGAAGCGGACGGACGAGGATCTTCGTAAATTTGAGGCGGTGCTGAAGCGGATGGAGGCATACCTCGGCGATGAGGAAGAAGGAGAACGGTCGGACATCGAATTTCACTTGATCTTGTCCGAGGCCACACATAATTCAATCATGGTCCGGCTGATCGATTCGATCTCGTCCCAGATGCAGACGGCGATCCGTGAGACCCGCAGGCTGGAGATGTACGCCAACCGCCAGGTATCCATACGGCTTTGGCAGGAGCATCAAGCGGTATATGAAGCCATTCGCGGCCAAAATGCGGCGGCGGCACAAGAACAAATGGGGCGCCATCTGGCCCACGTCGAGCAGATCCTGCTGAAATTTCTGAAAAAGTAGTGCCGTCGGCATGGAAGCGAGATTGGAGGAACGCCCCGAAATGGACCCGACCCCCTTTTCAAAACGTAACTTATCTGATAACCTGATAAGTGAGTGAACTCATAATGAAAAGGATGGATTCCCATGAGAGTTTCCTTATTTATTACCTGCCTGGCCGATCAGTTGTACCCGGAGGTCGGCGAGAGCGTCGTCCGGCTTTTGCACCGGTACGGCTGCGAGGTGGATTTCCCGGAGCTGCAAACCTGCTGCGGTCAGCCTGCATACAACAGCGGCTATCAAGATGAAGCCCGTGAAGTGGCGCGCAATTGGATTCGCGCATTCGAGCACAGCGATTATGTGGTATCGCCGTCGGGCTCCTGTACGGGAATGGTGCATCATTACTATCCGTCATTGTTTGAGAACGAACCGGAATGGAAGGCAAAAGCGGAACGGCTGATTGAAAAAACGTACGAGTTTTCCCAATTTATGGTCAATGTGCTGGGGATAAAGGATTTGGCTGCGGAGTTTCCGGAAAAAGTCACTTATCATCCGTCCTGTCATGCCATGCGTCTTCTTGGCGTCAGGGAGGAGCCCGGCACGCTGCTGGCCCATGTGAAAGGGCTGGAGCTGATCGATCTACCGTATAAAGAGGACTGCTGCGGCTTCGGCGGCACGTTCGCGGTTAAAATGGCGGACATGTCGGAGGCCATGGTGTGCGAGAAAGCGGCCAACGTCTGCTCGACCAACGCCAGCGTGCTTGTCGGTACGGATATGGGCTGTCTGATGAATATCGGCGGCCGTTTAAATAAAGAAAATAAGCCGGTACGCGTCATGCATTTGGCGCAGCTGCTGGAGGAAGGGGTGAAGCGGGGTGAGTCGGCAGGTCGCAAATGAAAAGGAACTGATCGGGACAGGGCTGAAGCAGCGGACGGAGGAAGCGCTGGCGGATGATTTTCTTCGCAAAGCGGTAGCGTTTACAACCGATAAGCTGAAGACCGGCAAGAAAATGGCGACGGATGATTTTGGCCAGTGGGAGGAATGGCGGGAACGCGGACGGCTGATCCGAAAGCACGTTGTGGACAACCTGGATTACTACCTGACGCAATTCTCGGACAATGTTGCCAAGGCCGGCGGACATGTGTACTTCTGCCGCACCGGGGATGAGGCGGTCCAAACGTTCATGGGCATTGCCGAAAAGCGCTGCGCCAAGCTGGTCGCCAAGGGCAAATCCATGGTGTCGGAGGAAATTCATCTGAATCGTCACCTCGAAGAACGGGGCATAGAAGCCATTGAGACGGACCTGGGTGAATATATTTTGCAGCTGGCCAAAGAAACGCCTTCCCATCTGATCATCCCGGCCATTCACAAAAACAAGCAGCAAATCGCCGACCTGTTCTCGGCAGAGGCGGGGGAATCGTTCCTGCCGGAAACCAAGGTGCTCGCCCGGTATGCCAAACAGCGGCTTCGCGACTATTTCCTCCAAGCGGATATCGGAATGACCGGCTGCAATTTCGGCGTAGCCGAATCGGGTGCGATCACGCTGGTGTCTAATGAAGGCAACGGGCGGATGGTGAGCACAATCCCCAAATGCCATGTCGTAATCATGGGAATGGAGCGGCTGGTGCCCACCTACGATGACCTTGAGGTCGTGCTGAACCTGCTTGCCAGGAGTGCGACGGGGCAGAAGCTGACCACGTATACCTCCATGATTACGGGACCGCGCCGCGAAGGGGAGCTCGACGGACCGGAGGAGCTTCATGTGATCATATTGGATAACGGGCGGTCGGCACAGCTCGGAGACCCGGTATTTCAAGAGGTGCTGCACTGCATCCGCTGCGCGGCATGTCTGAATGTTTGTCCTGTGTACCGTCACGTGGGCGGACACACTTACGGAAGTGTATACAGCGGCCCGATCGGAGCCGTACTGACACCGCTGCTGCAGCAGGACATGAAGGAAGCGGGGCAGCTGGCCTACGCCTCCAGCTTATGCGGGGCATGCTATGAAGCGTGTCCGGTAAAGATACCGCTGCATGACATGCTTGTGCAGCTTCGGGCGCGTAAGGTGCGGCTTGGGTTGACGCCGCTGGCCGAACGCGTGGCTTTCAAGACGTTCCAGACAACGTTTGGCAGCGTCAAGCTGTATCGGATGGCGACGAAGTCCGCCTATTATCTGATGAAGCCGTTTGTGAGCAAAGGCGTGATCAAAAAAGCGCCCGGACCGGCAGCGGGCTGGACGCAGTCACGCCATTTGCCGATGAAGCCGAAGCAGTCGTTCCGCGAGCGGTGGCGGGAGCTGCAGCAGGAGCTAAAGCGGGAAAGTGCCGGACGTGCAGGCGCTTTGACAAATCGAAATGGGGAGGAGCAGCGCTATGACTAAGGGTACAATCCAAGGCAGAGATGCATTTATCGGCAGCTTGTCTTCGCGGCTTGGACGCAGCTCTGTACCTCGTACAGCTCCGGCTCATCCTTTTCGGGGCGCGCCGCAATGGTATAAAGACTTGGATCGCACAGTGGAAGAGAAAATCTCGCTGTTTACCGAGAATTGGACGGCTTTGACAGGCAAGGTGCTCATTGTGGAAGCTTCTGAGGCCAAGCAGCGGATCGGCGCATGGCTGAAGGAGATCGCTGCCGAGCTCGGTGTAACGCACGTCTCCCGTTGGGAACACGAGGAGCTGAAGGCGCTCGGATTGGATGAGGCGCTCAAGGAAGCAGGCATCGAGGTTATACCGTGGGTGGAGCCCGTCAATCCGGGCGAGCTGGAATTTCAGCCTGAGGCGGGCGTGGAGGAGCTGCCTGAATCTAACTGGGCCAAGCGCAGCGAGCTGCTGAAGCGTACGGAGCGGTGCCAGCTCGGGATCGTATGGCCGGATTTTGCCGTAGCGAATACAAGCACCTTAGTGCTTCAGTGCTCTCCGCAGAGAGGCCGGTCGGTCAGCCTGTTGACGGACATTTTGTTTGCCGTGTTCCGCGCCGGCCAGCTGGTGAACCGGATGGGGGAAGCGTTTGAGCGGATTACCCGGGATAAATCGTCGCCAGAGCAGTACGCTTCATCTCTCAATCTGATCACCGGCCCGAGCCGAAGCGCGGATATCGAGAACGACCTGACGATCGGAATTCACGGCCCCGGCAAAGTATATGCCGTTATTATTAAATAAGCCTTTCACTTTCCCCGCTGATCGCACAAGAAGGCTGCGCATGCGGGGTTTTGTCATTTCACGGGAAAGGGGGCAGTCTGCCGTGATTCGGCATAATTTCCGATTGACATATCAAGAAGCCGGGTGCTACTATGAAGATGTAATATACAAAACCTTGGTTTATTATAGTAAACCTATGGTGTAACAGCATGGAGGTTGCATGGAAAAGAAGTATTGGGTACCGGCACTCGAAAAAGCGAACGATGTGCTGCAGGCGATCGCCCAGCAGCCGTCCGGGCTGAAGCTGATCGATCTGTCCAAGCGGTTGGCCATCCATAAAAGCTCCATGTTTTCCTTGTTGAATACGATGGAAGCGCTTGAATGGGTTGTGCGCGAGAACGACGGCACCTATTCGCTGGGCTCCAGACTAGGCTATATTGGAAACGCTTTTTTCAAACAGTTCAGCTTGATCGACCGTTTCCGCAAGGAGGCTTCCATCACGAAGCATATAATTAAGGAGACGATCCAGCTGGCGAAGCTGGAGGGGCGCGAGGTGCTGTATTTAGCCAAGGAAGAGATGCCCTCTCCCGTACGCCTTGCTTCGGAACCCGGGATCAAGTTTCCCGCCCATGCCACGGCGCTGGGGAAAGTGATGCTGGCTTTTCAAGACCGGGCCGAGCTGGATGCTCTGTACACTTCAGGGGAGCTGGAACCGAGGCTTACGCCTCATACGCTTCAATCGCGCGAGGAGCTGTACCGTCAGTTGGCCGAGGTCAGAGCAAACGGGTGTGCATATGATTTGCAGGAGGCGGTGATGGGCTTTAGCTGTGTGGCGGCACCGGTGCGAGACGCGGACGGCAAGGTCATAGCGGCAATCAGCTGCTCCATGTTCCAGCACGAATGGGAGGAGAAGCGGGAACTCGCCAAAGAGGAGATCTGCGCCTTGGCCAAACGATTGTCACAAAACCCGCAATAACGGAGTAAAAAGCAAAGGATGTGATTCCCGTGAGATTGCAGAACAAAATTACGCTGATCACCGGTTCCGGATCGGGCATAGGCAGAAGCTCGGCGCTGTTGTTTGCAAGAGAAGGCGCGACCGTAATCGTCAACGACCTGCATGAGGACAAAGGGCAGGAAACGGTGGAGGACATTCAAGCCGCCGGAGGCCAGGCCATATTCGTGCAGGCGAATGTGACGAGCCCGGAATCGGTGCAAGCGATGGTAGACACCGTGATTGGCCGGTACGGACGTATCGACGTTCTGTTCAACAATGCCGGCGTCAGCGGTGTCGGCGCCATACACGAAGTGGAGCCGGAGGCTTGGGACCGTGTTATCAGCGTCAATATCCGGGGCGTTTATTTGCCCTGCAAATTCGTGCTGCCCTATATGATGGAGCGCAGGGAAGGCTCGATCATCAACATGTCCTCGTGCATTGCCGAAATCGGACTCGCCCGGCGAGCTTCCTATTCCGCCAGCAAGGGAGCGGTGCTGGCCTTGACCAAATCAATGCAGGTCGATTATGCGTCTTACAATATTCGCGTCAATGCATTGCTGCCGGGGACCATTTTTACGCCGTTTGTCGAAGATTACCTCAAAAAGTCTTACGACAATCCGGAGGAAGCGATCGAGTCGATCAAAAAGCGTCAGCTGAGCGGCGAGCTAGGCCGTCCGGAGGATGTGGCGAATGCGGCATTGTTCCTCGCATCGGACGAATCCCGGTTCATGATGGGCTCCCCGCTGTACATTGATGGCGGAGCCACGTTCGGGAAGAATGCCTGATAAAACAAAACTGTTGGGGAGGATATGCAATTATGAAACTGCTTACATTTTTGGAGAATGGAAACGCTCAGCTTGGCGTGAAAACAGACCGGGGCGTCATACATATTGGAAAAGCGATTCAAACGCTGCAAAATGCGGGACAGACGGTTCCGCAAACCGTACATGAAGTGATCGAAGGCGGCCCGGCGGCGGTCAGCGCGCTGCAGAATTTCGTTGATCAGGCTTTGGCGGCGGGCGGCAGCGAAGCGTATGTGCTGGATGAATCCAAGCTGACCTTTGGACCTTGCGTAACCCATCCGAACAAAATCATTTGTGTCGGACTGAATTACCGGAAGCATGCAGAGGAGACGAATTCGCCGATTCCGAAATATCCGATATTGTTTAACAAGTTCAACAATACGTTAACCGGCCACGGACATGATGTGCCGCTGCCCGTGAGCGTCAGCAGCAAAGTGGACTATGAGGCCGAGCTCTGCATTGTGATCGGCAAGCAGGCGAAATATGTGGCGAAAGAAAACGCGCTGGATTATGTGTTTGGCTACTGCAACGTGAACGATCTGTCCGCCCGCGATCTGCAAATGCGTACGCAGCAGTGGCTGCTCGGTAAGTCCTGCGATGGCTTCAGTCCGCTTGGACCGTACTTGGTGACGGCCGATGAAGTCGGAAACCCGAACAACCTCGGCATTCGCAGCATCGTAAACGGTGAAGTGCGGCAAAATTCCAATACGTCGGATATGATATTCCATTGCGACGAAATCGTTAGCTACATTTCTCAACATATGACGCTGGTACCGGGGGACATCATTCTAACGGGAACACCGGAGGGTGTGGTTATGGGATATCCGGAGGATAAGCAGGTCTACCTTAAAGACGGCGATGTCGTGACGATCGAGATCGAGAAGCTCGGTTCGTTGACGAACCGTATGGTGAATGAACGGGTTTAATGCCATCATAAGAGGACGGCCGTCACCCGAATAATGGAGGCAGGACATATTGCAGCGGAAGCTGATGCGCCTGTGACGGATGCTTGCGATCTTGCAGCGGCAGCGCATTATCGCTTACCCATGAAGTGTTGGAATGACTCTGCTGGACGAGGCTTCTCCGTTCATGCGGCTCAGCCGGACGTTCATATGGAACATCAATTCAACCAAGCCTGTTTGGAAAGTAACGGACCTGAGTCCGTTCATCTAAACAGGCTTTTATTCGCTATGCCGCGGCTAAGACTTTATCAAGCTTCAAGGTTCCCCGCTGATTTCGTTATAACGAACATCGGCGGGATTTTATTTTTCCATTTTAGAACAAAACAAGGCTGCCCTTCACCCATACTTTGTCGATCGACAGCTCCGGAGACACCAGCAGCAGATCGGCCTGTTTACCGGGCGCAATGCTTCCGGTCCTGTCCGCAATGCCGAGAGCCTTGGCAGGGTTATGGCTGGCCATCCTGCTGACTTCGGGCACTGACGCGCCGATGGTGTTGACCATGAACCGAAACGCATCGATCATCGTCAGGGTACTGCCGGCCAAGGTGCGGCCGTCCTTTAATGTGGCGGCTCCGTTTCGTACTGTCACCTCGAGCCCGCCGAACCGGTAATCCCCGTCGCCAAGCCCGGCGGCGGATATGGCGTCCGTAACCAGCATCAGGTTATCGTTGCGTTTCACCTGCATAAGAAGACGGATGCATGCCGGGTGGATATGGCGGCCGTCTGCAATCATTTCCGCACCGATGGCATCCTCGGTCAAGACGGCGCCGACGACGCCCGGCTCTCTGTGATGCAGCCCTTTCATCGCATTAAACGTATGAACCGCATGCCGCAGGCCGTGCCGGACGGCTTCTCTGATTTGTGCGTAAGTAGCGTCGGTATGACCGCAAGCGACAACGATCCCTTGACCGGACAGCTTCTCGATAAGAGGCAACGCGCCCTCCCTTTCGGGAGCCAGTGTCAACAACCGGATCAGCCCCGGGTATTGCCTTGTCCAATCGTCTATCCATTGCTGCCGGGGTGCAACGATGTAGGCGGGGTTCTGGGCGCCGGGATATGCCGGACTGATGAACGGTCCTTCCAAATGTACTCCTTCCAGCTGTGCATAGGGCATTTGTTTATTCCGGAACGAATGAACCGATTGCAGTACCTTTGCTAGCTCCTCTTGCGGAGCAGTCGTCGTCGTCGCCAGCATCGTCGTTGTCCCGTGGCTCCCATGGAAGCGTGTAATTCCTTCCAGCGCTTCGGCAGACGCGTCCATGAAGTCATGTCCGTCCCCTCCGTGCACATGCACATCGATAAAACCGGGCAGCAGCCAGAAGCCGCCGGCATCGATGATTTCTTCTGCAAGCTGCAGGAGCTGCGGGTCCAGCTCCTGCATAGGCCCCGTCTCTTGAATGATGTCCCCCTGCAGAAAAGCATAGCCTTGTGCAAGGACCCTGTCTAAAGTGACGATGTTCGCATGATGGATAAGCGTTGTTTTTATTCTTGAGTTCATCCTAGCCCACTCCCCGCATCCGTATCCAAAAGCACCGTTACATCTGGATGGGTCTGCAGAAAAGACGCCGGACATTTCGTCGTGACCGGCCCTTGCAGCGCCCTTTTTACAATATCGGCTTTGTCCGGTCCGCGGACGACAAGAAGAATCCTTTTGGCCTTGAGTATCGTTCCGACTCCCATCGTGATCGCCTGTGCAGGCACTTTCTCGGGCATGCCGAAGAAACGGGCATTCGCCTCGCGCGTTTGCTCTTGGAGTTCGACTATGTGCGTTACGTGCTCCAGTTCCTCATCCGGCTCGTTAAAGCCGATATGTCCGTTGTGACCGATGCCAAGCATTTGCAGATCGATTGGCCCGGCTTCCTCCAGCACGCGGTCATAGCGCCTGCACTCCGATTCCAAATCGGCCGCCATGCCGTCGGGAATGTGGCACTGCTTCGGAGGAATGTCTATTTTGCCCAGTAAATGCCGCTGCATATAGCTGTAATAGCTTTCAGGATGGCCGCGCTCAAGCCCCACATATTCATCGAGATTAAATACGGCGGCCTTCGCATAGCTGACCAGCCCTTGACGATGCGCTGCCGCCAGTTCCTGATAGATGCCGACCGGCGTACCTCCGGTGGCAAGCCCGAGGACGGCTCCCGGATTCGTTTGCAGTATTTCGATGATCATGCCGGCTCCGGCCTGGTTCAATTCCTTTTGCGAGCGGAATTTAAGGATATTCATTGCGTTATCTCCCTTTTTCTTGCCGTGAAATCGTCCTTTGATTCAAGAGTATGTCAGTTATTTTCTTATTATTTATTATATTATCATAATGATTGGCATGAAAAAGAAATAGCTTTGGCTTCCATCTGTCTTCGGATGATCTCTTTCTTTCTAAAAAACTATCAAAAATCCGGTTTCCTGCCGAAAATAAGATATGATAGGGATGGTAGATCTATACAGAGAGGAAGTTAAATTTATGATTCACAAGCCGGAGGCGGACTGCGGCCTCCACCTGCTTGGGCTGCGGAAGAGGGTTCGGTTTGCAGCCGCCATATGTCTGCTATTCTTCTTGTTCTTGCAAATGGATGCCAACCGTACACAGGCCCATCCGATCGAATATGAATTACATACCCTAACGCTCGCAGATCAAAACGGCAACGCAATTCCGGATTTTCAATTCTCCCCAAATACCAGGACATATGATATCGATGTTTCCGGCAGCGTCACTCGTCTGACCATTGCTGCCGAAGCGGAGAATGAGCATTCGGTGTCTATCTATCCCTCGAACCCTGTCCCGCTGCTGTGGGGCTCGAACCGGATTACGATTGGGGTGGGAGAAGGGGATACTCCTTACACTTTAACCGTGCACAGGGGCGCCAAATCTCCGGATCTTCACTTGGAGGAGCATTTTGCCGAGTTCGAAATGTCACAGAACATATCCACCGTGAAACCGACGGAGGACGGGGGACTGATCGCTCTGGGTACCCGTTATGGGACAAGCCAGTTATACAAGATGAACGGGCAGGGTGAAGTCACGGCGAAAAGCACGCTGTTGAATATCAAGCTGAATGACGTGCTGGAGATCAAAAAGAACCGGTATCTGGTCGTTGGAACGCGTGCGGATACGCCGGGTGGGACGCATCGTCCCTTTGTGGCTGTTTATGAGGCCATACCCGGAGCAGGGCCGGCAGGTTTCTTTCAACCTTTGACCGCTCTTTCCCCGGGATTAGGCGATGAAAAATCAGATCCCGTCTCCATCGTACGTATGGAGACCGCAGATGAGTATATCATTGCGGTCAACCGGAATATCAATTCCGCTTGGGCCATACAACTGTTCCGTTTAAAAATAAATGCGGATCCGGTCTTGCAGATCCTGTCTCAGACTACGATTTCAGGAGCGGATTCTTATTTTGTAAACAAAATCGTCAAAGTCGGCGGTTCGGATCATTATTTGGTCGTAGGTTATGCCCGGGATCGGGTAACGCAAGCGAATCACGGTCTTCTGGCTAAAGTTCATTATAACGCCGACGCGGACACGCTTTCTCCGGTTAACGATTTCGGAACGGACGGATTGGTGAAATCCGGTTTGGCTCCGATGGCCTATGTGTCGGCTGCACAAGCAGGTGAAGACCGGTATGTCATTCTGGGGACGCGGGAGTCATTTCCCCCCCATGCCGGTAACGCCGAGTTACATGTCGTCAAAGAAGACGGTTCTTATGCGGATGAAGCCCGGCTGCTGCCGGATTTATGGGTTCCAAACGGTAATGGAGCTTTGGCGGCCGCGCCGGACGGCGGATTTGTCGTAGGGGGAATAGCGATATCGTCAGGCAATCCTGACGTGCACAAGGGATACGTATACAAGTTTGGAGCGTCGCTTGAAGAGCATTGGAAACAAACGATGGGAGGCCCCGGGCACATCATCGGCGTATCGGCTCTTCTGCCGCTTGTCAACGGGGATATTTGGGTTTCCGGAGGTTTTTTTAAGAACTGGGGAGATTTGCACCGAAAAGGTTATATAGCCAAAGTGCTCGGTCCGGCTGCGCTAAACCGTATTGAACCCGCGGATCTGACTTATGTGGCAGTTAACGAAAGCGGCGCCAGCCAAGGATATCTGGACGATACTCATCTTACCTGGAACGTACCGGGGAACGTAAATCGTATACAAGGGACGGTAGATCGGAAACCCGGCCAAACGGTTCGAGTAAACGGGAAACTGCTTCCGGAAAATGAGCCGTTTCACATTTTTCTTCCCGAAGTGAACAATACGGCGAAGATTGAAGTGACTGCGGCGGACCAGCTTACGAAGAAGCTGTATACGCTGGATATCATCAAAACTCTTCCATATCAGGCAACGGTTACCGGAGTGACATATAACGGGACTCCGCTCATTCCTTACGAGCATCTGCAAACATTCTATATGCCTGTTACCTCAAGCGTATACCAGGCCAATCTGGACGTGGTTTTAAGCGATCCGTCAGCGACGTTTGACTTGTTCCCGTCTGAAGGCGTAACGCGTGACATGAATCGTATCCATATCGATTCCTTGCCTTACGGACAACAGTACTCACTCGCGTTAACCGTTCATTCTGTCGAACACATTCCAAGCCGATGGACCATTAGGATAGGTCTGCCGTCGAACGATGTGGAGCTTAAACATCTTTACGCCCAATCGCCATCGGCTGTAGTAGAGCGGGCCCCGGATCGCTTTATCGTGACGGTACCCAACGAGATGTCCCATGTGACGCTTGATCCGATCATTTCCGATTACGCGTCTATTGTTCAGGTAACCGGGGCCCGTTTCGATCCGACGACTCAGTCCATTGAGGTTTCCTTTTTGCAAGAAGGATCGAATCACGTCACCGTCGTTGTACAAGCGCAAAGCGGGATGACACAGACCTTTGGGATTGATGTGATCCGAGACCAAAGACGGGAGGTCGGCGCCATTGTGCCTTCTCTTCAACCCGCCGGCAATATGTGGTTTGAAGTCACATTGTCGACCTTGCCGGCTGACGCAGCCATTTATTATACCGTAGACGGCACCGATCCCACGTTGTCAAGCGCTTTATATGATCCGGAGAATAAGCCGCGATTGTTTCCAGGCCAAACCTTAAAAGCGATCGGGGTCAAATGGGGGCTGAGGAATAGTCCTGTGCTGGTCCTCACCGGACCCGATCTTGAATATCCCGGTTTGCGGGATATCAGCGATATACTAAGTAAAATCAATGATCGTGCCGATGTCTATGGCGGGGGCTTCGGCACAAGGGACGTCGAATATTGGCTCAGTAAGATTAAGCCCGTAAAGGTTGTACCTGTTCCTCCTCCAGCCGGATAAATCAAATGGACCCTGCTACAGAAGCAGGGTCCATTTGGTTAAGTAAGCCGCTTGTGCATTCGGAGCCCAATAAGTCCAGTGTCTGGAATATCGGCTGCAGTACAGGCCGCTGATTTCCGTTACGCTGAAGCGGGGATATCCCCGAAGCATCGGCTTCTACGCAAACAGTTTTTTCAAATTTTCCGCGTAGGGTGCGCGGATAATGCCTTTTTCCGTGATAATCGCTGTGACATATTCGTTCGGCGTGACGTCAAAGGCAGGATTATACACCTTTACGCCTTGCGGCGCCGTACGCTTTCCGAAGCCCTGTGTAATTTCGTCTTCGTGCCGTTCTTCAATCGGGATGTCGGCGCCGGTCGGCGTATTCAGATCGATGGTTGACATCGGACATGCCACATAGAACGGGATGCCGTGGGCCTTGGCCAGGACAGCCACGCTGTATGTGCCGATTTTGTTGGCTACGTCTCCGTTGGCGGCTACGCGGTCCGTACCGACGATTACGGCTTGGATCCAGCCTTTGGACATGACGGCCCCTGCCATATTGTCGCAAATCAAAGTGACGTCGATCCCGGCCTGCTGAAGCTCGAATGCGGTCAGCCGCGCTCCCTGCAGAACAGGACGGGTCTCGTCGGCAAACACCTTGAGCGACATGCCTTTTTCCTTGGCCAGATACATCGGCGCCGTCGCCGTGCCGTACCGGGCCGTGGCGAGACCGCCCGCATTGCAGTGCGTAAGGACGCCCATGCCATCCTCAAACAAAGACAAGGCGTGCTCGCCGATCAGGCGGCAAGTTTCCTCGTCTTCCGCCTGAATGGCGCGGGCTTCGTCCAGAAGCGCCTGCTTCACTGCATCCACGCCGACAGGCTCGGCAGTTCCACCAAGCAGCGCCTGCGCCCGTGCTTTCATCCGGTCGAGCGCCCAGAACAAATTCACCGCCGTCGGACGCGACGTCGCCAGGTAATCGCATTGGCGGATTATTTCCGCCAGCAGCGCTTCACGGCTGCCGGAGAACTTCCGTACGCCAAGATATACCCCGAACGCCGCCGCGATGCCGATGGCCGGCGCGCCGCGGACCGCAAGCTGCTTGATGGCGTCCCATACCTGCTCCGAGGTGGTCAGCTGAAGGTAAACGATGTCTTCCGGCAGCCGCCGCTGATCGAGCAGGTCCAGATGATCCTCCAGCGAGTTCCACCGGACGGATTGCAGCCAACCTTGCGTATGTTGTTGTTCTATCGTCATGACGGCCATTGCTCCTTTTGTCTAATTCCAACCCTTAGCTGACGTTTTTCTCCGCAATCTCAATCATTTGTTCAATCGACTCCGCTTTGCGGTGAGACTTGATCAGCGTTGTGCCGATCGCCAAAGCAATCCGTTGGGCGCGTTCTTTGGCCGCTTCGTCCTCCAGCTTATTGATATCGGCTACCTGCGCGAGACCATGGACGCGGCGGACGATTTTGCAGCCCGCATATCCGAACGTATCCTGCAGCAGCCGTTTCATGTACAAATCCTGGTATCCGGGGGTCTTGGACATCCGGTCCACACCGTGTTCGTCCCAGAGCGCCCTGAACTCGGAGTCAAACTTCTTCCAAATATCCCGGATCGTTTGGGTAAGATAATTCCGGTAATCCTGACGGGATGCGGCGTCCGGGCTCCAGCCTTCCTGAGCTGCATAATTCAGCAGCAGGTTAGCAAGTACAGCTCCGATGTCAAAGCCCATAGGGCCGTAATAAGCAAACTCAGGATCGATGACCTTGGTCGAATCCGGCTTGATAAAAATACTTCCGGTATGCAGGTCTCCGTGAATCAGCGCCTGCGCCTGCGTCAGAAATTTTTCGCGGAGGATGGCGACCTCCAGATGCAGCTCCGTGTCCTTCCACACCGCTTCCACCGCATCGCGGATGGCGGGCGGGACGTTATTGTTCGGCGAATCCGTATACGGGTCGTCAAAAATGAGATCCTCCGTGATTTTGCACAACTCCGGATTGATGAAGCGCTTCACCTGTTCTTTTTTATCCTGCTGGTTCATGCCCAGGTCGGAAGTGTAAAATAGGGTCCGGGCCAGAAACGTTCCGATATGACTTGCAAACAGCGGGTATTTATTCCGTTCCATCAAGCCGCGCCGCATGATGACATGGTCGCTGAGATCCTGCATGACGGTCAGCGCAAGCTCCGGTTCATAGGCATGGACATGCGGCACCAGGTCAGGACACAGCGATTCCTGAATCATCAGGGCCTCGCTCTCGATGCGGGCGCGATCCAACGTCAAAGGCCAGGATTCCCCGACGACTTTCGCATAGGGGAGCGCCTGTTTGAGAATAATGCTTTTGCCGGTTGAAGGTTCTGAAATGTGAAACACCAGATTCAAGTTGCCGTCTCCGATTTCCCTGCTGGTCAGCTCGCTGTCCTTCTGAAACAGGTCGGGTATTTGTCTTGCGTAATCAATCGCTTCGGCTTCCGTAAGCGCGCGATATGCGGACATGGAACATCCTCCTTCTACATGACATAACTTGTAACCTCTAGTATAAATCAAATACCGCCGCGTTGGGAATAGAAGTTGAAAGTTTTTGGCTTTTCAAGCTTGCAGGGACGGGGGGTTTTTACAAAAAGTTCACATCCCGATTATATTTGCATCATATATGACTTATACAATGATGGCTGAGGTCATAAAAATGAAGGGGATTGACTCATGAAGAAAGGTTTCGAGCGCATCGTTTTTACCGCTGTCGCTGTCGCAGTGCTGCTTATCCTGGGATAGGTTTCGGCGGTAAATCCGGACGGTGCCATGCAGGCCAATCCTATGAAAGTTAACCGGGAGCAGTTCGAACGGATCCGTGAAGCGGCTGTGTATGTATACGACGGCAAATAAAATCTTATAATATGAAAAAAGGGAGGCTATGATGCCTTCCCTTTTTCGTTCACCCAGTAAAATAAGATGATTAAAACATTTTGTTGCGGTGCTCCACCAAATCGATAGCTCCCAAAACGACGTGTGCCAGTCCAAACCCCACGACCGCCGCGGCGGCCATCGGATATTTGTTGCGCAGAGCGGCACCGGACGCAGTGACAGCTGTCCCCAAAACTGTTGGAATCAGTCCTTCGCGCATAGCTCTTCATCCTCCTCGTTTTTGGTTCGATGCAGCATTTTTATTATCGATATAAGCGATTGTTTTTATGCCGCATCGGAATTGCATTGTTTTGGATGAAGAACTATAATATCGTAAATGGAAAAGGTTAGCGCAGTATAGGACAAGGGGGGTACAGCATGCGCGGACTGGAGCAAGAACAAGCTGTCGGCTTGAAGGAGTGGGCGGTGGCGGTTGAGGCGCTGCGGACAGGCCGTCAGCTTCTGATTATGCGAAAGGGCGGGATCCGGGAGGAAACGAAGGACTTTCAAGTGGAAAGCGAGAGCTTTTATTTATATCCGACCTACGAGCATCAAAAAAAAGAATTGATCAAGCCCGAATACCGAAGCGAAGTGAAAGAAGTAGAGGCCGGGTGGAGCGGCAGGCAGACGGAGGCGGTCATCAACTGCTGCGCAGAGCTTGCGGAGGACATCCTCATCTCGTCTCAAGAGGAACTGGACCGTATCGCGCGATTTCACATTTGGACCGATTCTTTTGCCGAGGAGCGGCTCAAATGGAAACGGACCAAGCCCTTGCATCTCATGCTGCTCAGAGTATATGAACTGGACCAGGCGGTGCGTATACCGGTGCTTTCCGAATATAACGGGTGCAAGTCGTGGATAAGTCTGCCCCCGGCTCTTTTGAATAAAGTTCCGCGCCGGCCGGTTCTGGCGGATAAGGAATGGATCGCTCAAATTTCCGAAATAAAGGCCGCGTTGGGTTGAAAACGGGTCTTTATTGATTTTTACATGTAAGGTATAATATAATTGAGAATCAGTGAGAATCACTTTAAAATAATTATTAATAAAGAATAACTCAAAGTTGGAGGCTCAATGGTTATGACGAAAAGACCACAATTGATTATAGACGGTTTGAAGGCAACTGTCGAAGGAAAAGAGATTTTGAAAGGACTCAGTTTGTCCATCAATGGCGGCGAAGTGCATGCCATTATGGGACCGAACGGAACGGGCAAAAGTACGTTGGCTTCCACGTTGATGGGACATCCCAAGTATGAAGTCACAGGCGGTTCCGTGTCGCTTAACGACGAGGATGTACTGGAAATGGCGACAGACGAAAGAGCGCGTGCTGGCCTGTTCCTGGCCATGCAGTATCCAAGTGAAATTACAGGCGTCACCAACGCAGACTTCCTGCGCAGCGCCATCAATGCCCGCCGCGGCGAAGGCAACGAATTATCGCTGATCAAGTTCATTCGTCAAATGGAAGCCAAAATGAAAGATCTGGAGATGAACCCTGAGTTCATGCACCGTTATTTGAACGAAGGCTTCTCCGGCGGTGAAAAGAAGCGCAACGAAATATTGCAAATGATGATGCTGGAACCGAAAATCGTCATCCTCGACGAAATCGATTCGGGTCTGGATATCGACGCGCTGCGCATTGTGGCGGAAGGCGTCAATGCGATGCGCTCTGAAGATCGCGGCTTCCTGATCATCACGCACTACCAACGCCTTTTGAATTACATCAAACCGGACTTTGTTCACGTGATGATGCAGGGCCGCATCGTGAAGTCGGGCGGACCGGAGCTGGCCGAGCGTCTGGAAAACGAAGGGTATGACTGGATCAAGGAAGAGCTCGGCATCGTTGACGAAAGAGTAGGGCAAGATGAAGAAGAATTCAAGATGCCCATGAATACTACGGCTCCTAAATTTTAAGCGACCGATCAGGAAAACAGGAGGAATTATCAATGAGTACACAAACCGTTCTTCCCATCGATCGTGCGAGCTTGGTGGAGCAGTCCAAAGCAAGACGGGAGCCGGAATGGATGACCGCGTTGCGCGAAGAGGCGCTGGAGCTGGCAGGATCGCTGGAATTGCCCAAATTGGAAAAAACAAGAATCGACCGTTGGAATCTTCAATCCTTCGGAAACTATAAACCGGTAAAGGCCGCCCGTTCTCTCGACGAGCTGCCGGCCGAAGCCAAGAGCTTGCTTCAAAACGAAGGTCAGGGACAGCCGGATAATTTGCTGGTGCAGCATAATTCAGGCGTAATCTACAGCAGCATATCCGAATCGCTGAAGCGACAAGGCGTGATTTTTACCAGTCTGGAAGAAGCATTGAACCTTCACGGAGATCTGGTGAAGCCGTATTTCATGAGCGTCGTGGACAAAAGCGAGAACCGCTTGACCGCGCTGCACACGGCATTATGGAGCGGCGGCGTATTCTTGTACGTGCCCAAGAACGTTCAGGTGGAAGTGCCTGTCCAAGCGTTGTTCATAACCGATGACGGAGAAGCCGTCTTCTCCCCGCATGTTCTGATCGTAGCCGAACAGCATGCCTCGGTCACTTACGTTGAGAATTTCATCTCTCAAGGCAAGCTCAACGGTTTGGTCTATAACGGCGTGGCAGAGGTCGTTGTTAAACCCGAAGCCAAGGTTACTTTCGCTTCCGTTCACAACCTGGACGAGAGCGTAACAAATTTGACTTACCGCCGCGCCGTGGTAGAAAACGACGCCAGCGTGGAATGGATTATCGGAGAGATGCATTACGGTAACGCGATGTCCGATACGACGACCCTCCTGAAGGGCAAAGGATCGAATTCGGATGCCAAAGTCATTTGCGTTGGTACCGAGGATCAAAAACTGAACGTAACGACCCGTGCGGTACACTTTGGCAAGCATTCCGAGAGCAATATGATTACCCGTGCGGTCATGCGCGATACGGCGACAGCGATTTTTAACGGTGTGACAAAAATTGAAAAAGGCGCGACCAAAGCCAATGGTGAGCAAACCGAAAAGGTACTGATGCTGAGCCCGAAAGCGCGAGGCGATGCAAACCCGATTCTGCTTATCGACGAAGACGATGTGAAAGCGGGCCATGCCGCATCTGTAGGCCAGGTTAATCCGGAACAAGTTTATTATCTCATGTCCAGGGGTATTTCAAAACAAGAGGCTGAGCGCTTGATCATCTACGGGTTTTTGGATCCGGTGGTATCCAAGATTCCATTAGAGCAAATCGGATCGCAGCTGCGTCAGCTGGTCGAAAGGAAGCTGGGACAATGAATACGGCAGAACTCCGGGAGCTGTTTCCCATTCTTCATCAGGAAGTGAATGGTCATCCTCTGGTATATCTGGACTCGGCGGCTACATCCCAGAAACCGGTGTCCGTCATCGAGGCGGTTAAACATTATTATGAGTGGGATAATTCTAATGTGCACCGCGGTGTGCATACTCTTGGTTCAAGGGCAACGGATGCTTATGAAGGGGCGCGCGAAAAGCTGCGCCGCTTCATTAATGCAAAATTCACGGAAGAAGTTATTTTTACCCGCGGTACGACGACAGCCCTCAATCTGGTAGCTTCCAGCTATGCGAGAGCCGTATGCCAAAAGGGAGACGAGATCGTGATTACTCCGATGGAGCATCACAGCAATCTCATACCATGGCAGCAGGTGGCCAAGGCGACCGGAGCTGTCTTAAAATATATTCCGCTCCAAAAAGACGGGACCATTAGCTTGGCGGATGTAGAAAAAACGATTACCGGCAATACCAAGATCGTATCCGTGACTTATGTTTCTAACGTGCTTGGAGTAGTGAATCCGGTAAAGGAAATTGCCGAGATTGCCCATCGGAACGGAGCCAAAATCGTCGTAGACGGCGCGCAAAGCACACCCCATTTGAAGGTTGACGTTCAGGCGCTGGATTGCGATTTCTACGCTTTGTCCGGTCACAAAATGTGCGGCCCCACTGGAATTGGCGCGCTGTACGGCAAGAAGGAACTTCTTCAGGAAATGGAACCGATCGAGTTCGGCGGCGAAATGATTGATCATGTCGGACTGTTCGAATCTACATGGAAGGACCTGCCGTGGAAGTTCGAAGGGGGAACGCCGATTATTGCAGGGGCTGTCGGCCTCGGCGCAGCCATCGATTTTCTCGAGAGCATTGGAATGGATGTTATCGACAAGCATGAGAAGGAGCTTACGGCATACGCTCTGGAGCGGATGCTTGAAATTGAAGGGCTGACCGTCTACGGTCCGCAGAAAGACCGGGCGGGGCTGATCACCTTTAACTTGGATGATGTGCATCCTCACGATGTCGCAACCGTTCTTGACGCTAACGGTGTCGCTGTCCGTGCGGGACACCATTGCTGCCAGCCGCTGATGCGTTGGCTTAATGTAACGGCTACCGCGCGCGCAAGCTTTTATCTTTATAATAACGAAACCGATGTAGACCGTTTGATCGCTTCTCTAATCAAAGCAAAGGAGTATTTCGGTCATGCAATTGGATGATTTGTACCGCAGAGTCATTATGGATCATTATAAAAATCCGCGTAACCGCGGCACCTTTGAAGGCGAAGCGGTCAGCATCAATCTCAACAATCCAACCTGCGGAGATAAAATCCAGCTCCAAATGCAGGTGGAAGACGGTAAGGTCAAAGCGGCCAGGTTTTTGGGCGAAGGATGCTCGATCAGTCTCTCTTCCGCATCCATGATGACAGATGCCGTTAAGGGCAAAACGCTGGAAGAAGCGCTTGAGATGGCTGAGAAATTTTCCGGGCTGATGAAGGGCGAAAACGTTGAATTCGAATATGAGGATTTGGAAGCATTGTCCGGCGTGAATAAATTTCCGGCCCGGATCAAATGCGCCACACTTGCTTGGAATGCCTTGCGAAAAGGTATTGAACAATCCAATGCGAAATAAGGAGGCTGAGAACGATGGCAAAAAAAATGCCGGAACTCGGAGAGTATAAATATGGTTTTCGTGACGAGCACAAAGCCGTATTTCAAAGCGGTAAAGGGCTGACCCCGGAAATCGTAACGGAAATTTCCAGAATGAAGGGCGAACCGGAATGGATGCTGGAATTCCGTTTGAAATCCCTGGAGCAGTTTATGAAGATGCCATTGCCGCGTTGGGGCGGAAATATGGATGATCTCGATTTTAACGATATCCAATATTATGTAAAACCTTCCGAAAAACAAGGTAAAACTTGGGAGGAAGTTCCTACCGAAATTAAAGAAACGTTCGACAAGCTGGGAATTCCGGAAGCGGAACAGAAGTTTTTGGCCGGCGTCTCTGCCCAATATGAATCGGAAGTTGTTTATCACAGCATGCAGAAGGACCTGGAAGATCAGGGCGTTCTGTTTATGGATACGGACACGGCTCTTAAAGAGCATCCGGAAATTTTCAAAAAATATTTCGGAACGATTGTTCCTCCCAGCGATAACAAGTTCGCTGCACTGAACAGCGCCGTATGGTCCGGCGGCAGCTTCATCTATGTACCGAAGGGCGTAAAGGTGGAAATACCGCTGCAGGCTTACTTCCGGATCAACTCCGAGAACATGGGGCAGTTCGAGCGGACGCTGATCATCGCCGATGAAGGCAGCTTCGTGCACTATGTCGAAGGCTGTACGGCGCCGGTTTACAGCACCAACTCGCTGCACAGCGCCGTCGTTGAAATTATTTGCTTGAAGGACTCCCGCGTACGTTATACGACGATCCAGAACTGGGCTCCAAATATCTACAACCTCGTTACCAAACGGGCCGTAGCTGAAGAGAATGCTACAATGGAATGGGTCGACGGCAACATTGGTTCGAAATTGACCATGAAGTATCCTGCCGTTGTTCTTAAAGGCCGCGGCGCTAAAGGCATGGTATTGTCTATCGCTGTTGCCGGCAAAGGACAGCATCAGGATGCAGGCGCCAAAATGATACATCTGGCTCCGGATACGACTTCGACGATTGTCTCGAAATCGATCAGCAAGCACGGCGGTAAGGTCACTTATCGCGGTCTGGCCTCCTTTGGGCGCAACTCCCAGGGCTCGAAAGCCAACATCAAATGCGATACGCTGATTATGGATAATCAGTCGACGTCCGATACGATCCCGTATAACGAGATCATGAATGATAACATCACGCTGGAGCATGAAGCGACGGTCTCCAAAGTATCCGAGGATCAGCTCTTCTATCTGATGAGCCGCGGATTGACGGAAGCGGAAGCGACCCAGATGATCGTTATGGGCTTCATTGAGCCGTTCACCAAAGAGCTGCCGATGGAATATGCGGTCGAAATGAACCGTTTGATCAAGTTTGAAATGGAAGGAAGCATTGGATAATTCCTTTTCGAAGCAAATACGTGTCCGCTGTGACTTTCACGCTTGCGTGCCAGTCGCTCGGACACGTATTTTATTTTATGCCGGTTCAAGGAAGCGGAGATCCGGGAGGGTTCTTCCTCTTTTTGTGGTTTCATGCTTCAGCTTGATAAACGGTTATTACGGATAAATTTAAAATTTCCATAATCAATAACGATGATTTTTCCTTTTTTGTTCAGCCGTAAGTTTTGAAAATTGGGTTTACCGGTACGGCGTCTCATAATTTCATATGGAATGACCCCATTTTTCTTGAATAATTTTTTTAGTTTGTACAATTTTCGTTTATATTTTTTTGATTTTGGGAACTTCTTGGAATACTTTTTCATGATTAACCAGTCATATCTGCGCCCATGCTTTTTTATTTTGCCAAGATGCTTTTTTATCTTATAAGTAGAGGATTTATAGACAACAAACTCTTTTTTATTGCTTCTGATCCCGCCCTTTGGTTTAGCAATCTTTATCACCGTGCCATTACCCAAATCATATACTAGTCGCCGTGCGCCTGATCCAATCTTTTTTTTTCCTTTAATTTTCTTCCTGATTTTATACCTAATTATCACGGCTGAATGACCTCCGTTTGTTAAAAAATTGTAAATATCACCATTATTATAATGCGAAAAAATGGAATGGCTTGGACGAAATCTCCCCATTTTTAGCAAGGGTTCAATTACCGCTTGGTATGATGGATACGAATAGAAATTTACCAATGGGCATAATAGGCTCAGAGGTGAGTCGATATGAAATGTGTCTATTGTGACAACGTGAGGAAATTCAAAAGCAAAAATCGATTGTGTTACATTTGCTCTATCATCAAACCCAGGTAAATTTTGTCTTTTATTGTGAAAGACTTGATGAGAAATACGGGCTAAAACAGCGACACGTAGGACAACTTACGAAAGTTCGAATGTTGAATATGAGCAGACTTGGCCCCGAGCCCATCGGGGTTATTTTTTTGAGGTGGGAGGTTCCGAGAGGGACTTTATTTTTTTATCGTAAAGTGCTATAATAAAAAACAGTTCAGGTCCGTAGCTCAATGGCAGAGCAACCGGCTCTTAACCGGTAGGTTGTGGGTTCGACCCCCACCGGGCCTATATCTGAATTTCCTCTTGCCGACCTCTCGTTAGGTCGGTTTTTATTTGTACAGAACAAATCGATATACCGGGGAACTTGCTGATCGTTATGATAAAAAAGGCAGCCTCGCTCTTCCTGGAATCGCAGGAGAAGCGAGGCTGATAATTACATACCGATATAACGGCTGTATAAGCTTTTGGCGGCTACAGGATCGTCTGTTCCTTGAACGATCATTCGGCCGTCCGGAAATAAAACAAGCGTGATGTCATTTTCCAAGTGAAGCTTGAGCAAAAACGGATTCAACTCCAGACGGCCGAGTGGACGGAGCTTGTCGGCCCATTCGCCCAGAGAAAGCGCGGATGGCCGTACAGGTTGAATTTGTACGGAATTTCGCCCGCATAACGTTTGAATGGTTTCTTCCTGAACGCTGGCGTTTAAATAATCAAACCGGCGTTCTCCACAGCAAGGGCAATCGGCCTTCCTCGCCTTGGAAACATCGACGGCGGCGTATTGATTATACCATAAGTCCCAATGAATCATCTTGCGGTTTCTCTGACTATCGGCGCCGATCAGCACTTTAAGCGCTTCTGCTCCCTGATGTGAAGCGACCGTATGAATGATCGGTCCGATGACGCCCGCCGTATCGCAGGTCTCCGTCGTTCCTTGTTCCGGAGGTTGTCCGAACAGGCAGCGCAGACAGGGGGTTTCTCCCGGTACGATGGTTAGACTGACGCCCCGTGAACTGACCGCCCCCCCGTATATCCACGGAATACCGTGCTTGACGCTTACGTCATTGATCAGGAAGCGAACGGCAAAATTGTCTGTTCCGTCAAGAATGAGGTCGACGTCCTTCAGCAGGTCTTCTGCATTCGACCAGTTGAGATCGGTCACTACGGGTTCGATCGTCACGGAGGAGTTGGCGGCGCGCAGCCGCGCAGCTCCGGCCTCGGCTTTAGGAGCCGAACCGGCGGCATCGGCCTCATCATAAAGCATCTGTCTCTGCAGGTTGCTTCTCTCAACGAAGTCCCGGTCGATCAACCGTACAAAGCCGACCCCGGCTCGTACCATATGGTTCGACAGCACGGTACCCAGCGCACCCATGCCGACAATGGCCACGCGGGCTTTTTGAAGCTTGGCTTGGCCTTCCTTGCCGATCGGTGCGAACAGGATCTGCCGGGAATAGCGTTCCGGGTCGGGAGCTGAAGCTTGTGCAGCAGCAGCCGAGGATTGTACGTCCTGTACGGTCACTTTGAGACACCTCCTTGACCCGGTATCTCTGCCGTAGGGTTCCAAGGCCCAAGCTGATGCCCTTTCCATTCGGAGCCGTCTTCCCATATTTCCTTTTTCCAGATCGGGACAATCTGCTTCAGCCGCTCAATGGCATAGCGGCTTGATTCATATGCGGCATCCCGGTGCGGAGAGGAGACGGCGATGACAACGCTGATTTCTCCAACCGGAACAGAGCCCAGACGATGAGTAATGGCGATAAGTGTTCCCGGGTATCTGGCGGCGATTTCGTCCCCGATCTGATGCATTGTGCGAAGCGCCATAGGCTCGTAGGCTTCGTATTCCAGCAGGGTCGTCCTTTTGCCGTGTGTAAACTCTCTGGTGGTTCCAATGAACGTCAGTGCAGCGCCGTGATGAGGATGCAGTACTTTAGCCGTTACTTGATCAATGGAAATGGGGGCCCGTGTAAGCTCCATGTTTTCCGGTTCGCCTCCGGATACGGGAGGAATAACCGCTACCTCGTCCTGTTCGCTTATGAATACGTTCTCATCTGCGTAGGCTTGATTCACGGCGATGAAGGAACCGGCGAGCGGTGCGGCGATTTCGGGATATAATTCAGCCAGCTTCGTTTTGAGCTGAGACGGGGTCAGCTTATCTTCTTCAACATCCAGCTCCAGCACGGGGGAGCCTATGCTTTCGGCCAAGCCGGCAAAAAGCAGAAGTTTGAGCTTCATGGTTGTCACTCCATTCTGGCAGCGCCGCCTATCGGCAGACTCTGTTTTTACTATTCAGCATACCATATTTTTAGGAATAAATGATATAATAGATAAGAAGTTCCGAGAAAGAAATCGGAGGTATATTGAGGGTGCTCCAAGTATATGATGATGTAAGGGGTGACGTCCGCTATTTGGCTGGCGAGCTTGCGGCCCTTTGTCCCGAATCGTTTTTGGCCCGCAACCGTGTGAAGGGCGTAAACGGCAAAACGATCGATTGGAGCACCCGATATACGGCATGAATCTCTCGGCCGTGCGGCCGATCCGGCCGCACGCCGATCCGTTTGCAGGCCGCGGCAGGTGTCTTCACGTGAAAAGTGTTGTGAAATTTTGTGTCTTATTACGATGAAAAGTTGGGGATGGAGGCAACCAGCGGTTTCAATAACACAATCACGCCTGGGCAGCTGCGAAACCCGCATCCGGAACATGGAATTCATATTCTAATTATCGCACTCGAAGGAAGGTGGCCTTGTGATTCCGGAGCGGATTAGGCTTCGTATCCTTCATACGAACGATATTCACAGCCATTTTGAACAATTGCCCCGCATCGCTTCGATCATCGCAAGCCTTCGGCAGGAAGCAGGGGCGGAACATACGCTTTCGCTTGATATTGGAGACCATATCGACCGGATGCGCCCCGAAACGGAGGGAACCGGAGGGCTTGCCAATATTGCGCTGCTGAATGCGATTGGCTACGATGCCGTTACATTGGGGAACAACGAGGGGTTAACTTGCACGCCTGAAGTGCTGAACGAATTGTATGGAAAGCATGCACGGAGCAAAGTAGTGATTGCCAACCTGCGGGACGCTGAAACAGGAAGCCTGCCTTTGTGGGCGAGTCCTTATGCAATTTTTAATAAATCGGGTATTCAAATCGGAGTTATCGGCGTTACAGCCCGCTTTACTGATTTTTACCGATTGTTGGGGTGGAATGTATCTGATCCGTTCGAGGCTGTCGCATCGCTGGCGGCAGAGCTTCGTCCGAAGGTGGACGTCCTTATCGTGATGTCCCATTTGGGGCTGAGCAACGATGAGAGAATGGCGGCCGAGATTCCGGGCATCGACCTCATTCTGGGCGGACATACCCATCATTTGCTGGAGGAACCGATTCGTTCAGGCCGTACGCTGATATGCGCCGCAGGTAAATTCGGCCAGTACGTCGGGGTAGTCGATTTGGAGCTGGATGCCGTCTCCAAGCGCTTACTTCACGCCGAAGGCGGTGTGAAGGCGGCTGCCGAATCCGAAGAGGAAGAAAGCATTCGATTACAGATTCAGCAATACGCTGTAAAGGCTAAAGCTTCTCTTGACCGGGAGGTTGCTCGGATCGATTGTGATTTGGACGTGGATTGGTACGGCGAGTCCAGATTAGGGAATCTGCTTGCTGCCGGCTTGCGCGATTGGGTTGGAGCCGAGATCGGGCTGGTGAACGCCGGTCAGCTGCTCGGAGGGCTGCCCCAAGGCCCGGTGTCGGCAGGCATGCTGCTCGAATTGTGCCCATCGCCGATCAATCCTTGCCGAATGAAGCTGAGCGGGGCACAACTGCTCACAGCGTTGGAGGAATCGCTGCTTCCCGAATTTATGAACAAGCCGCTCTATGGCTTCGGCTTCCGGGGCAAAGTGCTCGGTACACTCTGTGTGGACGGGATAACCATCGAGTATGATCCCGAGGCGGCTCCCTACTCGCGCATACTTTCCGTTCGTGTAGGGACGGAAGCTCTAGAACTGGAGCGTCTGTATACCGTAGGAACCATCGACATGTTTACATTTCGGATCGGTTACCTTTCGATCGCAGAAGGCTTGGAACCCGAATTTTTTATGCCTGAATTTTTGCGGGATGTACTCCTTAAGGAGCTGCATAACGCCAGAGCCATGAAGGACAGCAGCCGCAAGCGCTGGGTTCGCATGAATGGACAAGCGGCACCCCATTAATCCGTTTCAGAGGTGGGAAGCCTGTGTACGATTGGTGGGTAGCGGTAGTAATAGGTATTGTGGAAGGGGTAACGGAATTTTTGCCTGTCTCCTCTACAGGCCATATGATATTGGCGGGTACTCTGCTTGGGGTATCTGAAGCCGACGAGCGGATGAAATCTTTTGAAATCGTCATTCAGCTCGGCGCCATATTGGCAGTGGCTATCGTGTATTGGAAACGGATTGCAGGACTATTCAGATTCGGAAATAAGAAACAAGCAGCACGTAAAGGCTTGAATTTGCTGCATATTCTGCTTGCGATCCTCCCGGCAATGACGGTCGCATATCTGCTGAGTGATTGGATCAAAGAGCGTCTGTTCTCGCCGGAAACGGTGCTGATTGGTCTTGTGCTTGGAGGCATACTGCTGATTATCGGAGAAAAACAGCAGTCCGCTGTCACGGCCGATGATGTGGATAAGCTGAGTTACTATCAGGCCTTTATGATCGGATTATGGCAGATTGTCGCGCTCTGGCCCGGCTTTTCCCGTTCGGGATCGACGATTGCAGGCGGTATGCTGGCCGGAGCAAGCCGGAGCGCCGCTGCCGATTTTTCGTTCATTATTGCCATTCCCGTGATGGTCGCGGCTACCGGGTATGAGATGTTAAAGAGCGCCGGAAGCTTTTCTTCCGCCGATTTCGGTTTTTTCGCCATCGGCTTTGCCGTTTCATTTGTCGTGGCACTGCTGGCGGTGGTGACGTTTATCAAGTTCGTGCAGAGGTTTAGCTTGACCTTTTTCGCTTATTACCGGTTTGTCCTTGCCGCACTGTTCTGGTTTTTTCTTCTATTGTAACTTTTTTGTCGATTTATGAAAAAAAATATTGCTCTTTTTCATTGAATCCGATACGCTAGGGGTATAGGGTATCAGATTTTTTGAATTATTTTAGAAAGAAGATGTGGTTAGTCCTATGCGCTTGCTCCCGATCGGCAAAGTAGAGTCCGGTATGAGGCTCGCAAAAAGAATTTATAATTCGGAAGGACTCCCGCTGCTGATGGAACAAGTCGAATTGACCCAAACCATGATTCGACGACTTATGGATCTCGGAGTCGATTTCGTCTACATCGATGACCCGAGAACCCGAGACATCACGGTTGAGGATACGATTTCCGAAGAGACACGGATTCGGGCCATCTCGCAAATACGCCGTTCCTTCCGACAGCTGATGGGGGATCAGATGAAGCGTACATCCATTACCGGACTCCAGCTTGGCAAGGAATTTCGCAGTGTCATGGACATGATCCTTAACGATTTGAGCAATCATAAAGAATCGATGATTATGCTGACCCATATCAGCGCAATGGATGACTATTTATACCATCATTCGATGAATGTTTGCGTCTATTCGACGATGCTCGGCATGGCTCATGGCTATTCCCGGGACGAATTGATGACACTTGGCATAGGGGCGCTGCTGCACGATATCGGCAAGACCCAAATTCCGTTAGAGCTGCTGCGCAAAAAGGAACCTTTATCGGAAAAAGAATACGATTTAATCAAGCAGCATGCCGTGTACGGTTTTCAATTTCTAAAGGACGAGCCCAACATCCCGCTGATTGCGGCGCACTGCGCTCTCCAGCATCATGAACGGATGGACGGCAGCGGATATCCCCGGGGGTTGAAGGGAGACGAAATTCACGAATATGCGCGTCTCATCGGCCTGGTTGATTCTTATGATGCCATGACGACACACCGCGTGTACCGGAATGCGCTGCTGCCTCATCAGGCGCTGGAAATCCTTTTTACAGGCTCCGGAACCTTATATGAGACGGAAAAAATTGAATTGTTCCGCGATAAAATCGCCATCTATCCGATCGGCATTACCGTTACTCTGAGTACGGGTGAAAAAGGGGTTGTCGTTGATTTGAATTCGAAGGTGCCGCATCGTCCGGTCATTCGGCTTCTGCAGGATGCCGAGGGTCAGGAACTGAAGGACACGCCGGAAATCGACTTGTCCAAAGCCTTGTCGGTAACGATCACCGGCGTGAATGATATGGATGTGCCTCCTCCTCGCGGCACTCAAGTCCGTGCATAAGAATAAAGCCCGAAACCCGGTAAAAGGTTCTCGGGCTTTGGTTTTCTTTTTAAACTTATTAAGATACAATAAAGAATAGATATTTTATCAAGAGGTTTATACTATTTTATATAGAATCAGGTGTAGAAATAATGTCCGAACGTTTCAACGTAATTTCAATGCCGAAGGCGGAACTGACGCCGCTTTCTCCTGAATACGACCCCTGGGATCCGCTTCGTTCGATCCAATTGTACGGAGAACACCGTCTTACGAGCATCGAGCTTACCGTAACCAATTTATGCAATATGCGCTGCGAGCACTGCGCGGTGGGCGAGACGCTGACGATGACCGAAGGACCGCGCATTCCGCTGAGCACGATTTTGAACCGGCTCGATGAGGTGGAGGATCTGCAGACGATCAGCATTACCGGCGGCGAGCCAAGCTATCATGAAAAGACCGTCAAGGAATACATTGTGCCGATTCTCCGTTATGCCCGCGAGCGCGGAGTCCGCTCACAGATCAATTCCAACATAACTTTGGAACTTTCGAGGTATGAGCTTCTTGCTCCTTATCTTGACGTGATGCATATCTCATTTAATTATTTAAGTGCGGACGACTTCTACGAAGTCGGTTTTGCGCGGACGGATCGCCGCGTATCCAAAGAAATGGCCGTCAAAATGTATGACCGTATGATGAACAATGCGGCCGAGCTTTCCAAAGGCGGCATGTTCGTATCCGCCGAGTCGATGATTAATTACCGCACACATGAGAAGCTGCCTGAAATTCACCAATTGATACGGCAAATGGGCTGCAAGCGCCACGAGGTGCACCCTATGTATCCGAGTGCGTTCGCTTCCGGACTGCCGGTCCTTCAATTGGATCAGACCCGCGAAGCGATCCACCGGCTTCTCGATCATAGGGACAAAGAGCTGTGGATGCTGTTCGGTACGCTTCCGTTTTACGCCTGCAGCAGCAATGAAGAGGATTGGAAGATCGTAAGCCGGCTTCGTTCCGAGCCGAATGTGACCGTGCGCAATGATCCTGACGGACGAAATCGGCTGAATGTGAATTTGTTCACGGGCGATGTGTTCGTCACGGACTTTTCCGATGTTCCTGCACTGGGCAATATTCACAAGGATAAGTTGAATCAAGTGTACGAAAGATGGAAACGGCACCCTTTGCGCGAATCCGTGAACTGTTATTGTGAAGCGGCAGCATGCTGCGGACCGAATCTTCTTGTCGCCGACACCTATTACAAAGACGTGGATTTTAAGGCGCGCCGTGCGGTAATGTAAGGGACTGCAATTTATAAAGCGGAGGAGTTTGAAGATTCTTGGAAATTCAAAGTTCAGGATTCGATTTCGGACGGATTGCTCTGAATCTTCTATTGGTCGCGTTTCTGGTATTCCTCAACGGTTTTTTCGTAGCCGCGGAGTTTGCCCTGGTCAAGGTCAGGCAATCTCGCCTCCAGCAGCTTGAGAGTGAGGGCAACAGCAGGGCGGCCTCCGCGCTGGCCGTAACCGGGAAGCTGGATGCTTACCTCTCCTCCACACAGCTTGGCATCACGCTGGCATCTCTTGGTTTGGGTTGGGTCGGAGAGCCCGCGATCGCTCATCTGATCGTAGAGCCTGCGTTCCAATGGCTTGGCCTGGGAAATGCGTGGTATAAAGATGCCCTTTCCTTCGGGATTGCCTTTGCTATCATTACCTTCCTGCATATCGTGCTGGGTGAATTGGCCCCCAAATCCATTGCCATTCAGAAATCGGAAGCGGCATCTCTTTGGCTGTCGGGTCCTTTGATGATATTTTATAAATTGTTTTATCCTGCCATCTGGCTTCTGAACGGTGCCGCGAACCGGCTGCTCAGGTTGATTGGGGTACAGCCTGCCGTGGAGCAGGAGGCCCATACGGAAGAAGAAATCCGTATTTTGATGGATCAAAGCGCCAAAAGCGGTCACATCGACAAAGACGAGATGGCTTTGTTCGATAACATCTTTGAATTCTCGGAGCGGGTTGCAAGGGAAGTCATGGTACCCCGGACGGATATGGAATGTTTGTTTACGGTACTGACGTTCGGGGAAAATCTGAACATCGTTTACGAAACCAAGCATACCCGCTATCCGGTGGCGACCGATGACAAGGATGACATCATCGGGTTCGTGCATATGTCGGATCTGCTTACGGCCGATCCCGATCAAACGCATGATCTGAAAGATTTTTTGCGGCCTGTTCTGATGGTTCCCGAAGCCATGGAAATCAGTCATGTGCTCAAGCTCATGCAAATGAAACGTTCGCAGATTGCCGTGGTGGTCGATGAGTACGGCGGAACAGCGGGACTGCTTACAGTTGAAGATATTCTGGAGGAAATCGTAGGGGAAATTCACGATGAATTTGATATCCGTGAACGTTCTGAAATCGAAAAGCAGGGAGACATCTATTCGGTTGACGGACGCGTTCTGATCGAGGAGCTTAACGATTTGCTGGCTCTCGGGATTGAGGACGATGAAGTGGATTCCATCGGCGGCTGGATGTTTAAACAGCTGGAGGGTTCAATCCATGTAGGCAAAAAGCTGGAGTACGGCTCATTCTTGTTCGAAATCACGGAAGCCGAGCGGCTTAGAATATTACGCGTATCCATTCAGCAGATAGCCAAACCAATGACCGAGGAAAGCCCGGGCGTTCAATCAAACCAGCATAACGTGTGAGGGAGGAAGGCCGATCCATGTCACTAAGAACGGCAGTATTTTGCACCTTGGGCGCTATCCTTTTGTACGGTTAGAGCGTCCCGTTCAGATGATGATGAAATATTTTCGAATCGGACGCATGACGGCCTCGGCAGCCGCCTGTACATTATTAACAGCGGTCATACTCGGTTTTTTTTATATGGTTGGCATCAAAATCATTTCAGAGCTTATACAATTGTTGAAAATAGCCCCGGGTTATTTGAATGATGCGATCCTGTTCTTTGAGAATACGACCTCAAGCTCCGGGCTGTTGTATCAAACGCTGCTGTCCGGGGTGGCTGAGCAAGTGGTGAAATGGATGGAATCCAACGTAGGCTCGATTGCGGAAGAACGGCATTTTGCTGGCGATTTACGGTTATTCGCTCGGGGTGGCGAAAGTGATTCCAAGCTTGTTTATTTTTTTGTTGTGTTCATCATCGGACTTTATCTGATTTCATTTCATCTTCTGAAGCTGTATGAATCTTTATCGAGCCGAAAATCATTGGCGATGCCATCGGAATCAACGCATTGGCCGCGCTCGTCAGTATGTATGCAGGGTTTCAACTGATCGGCGTCGTCGGACTCGTTCTGGGCCCGGTCATGGTCATTGTATATCAAGCGATGCGCCGCGTCGGATTGCTTAAAATAAACATCAAGCTGGAGGGTTAACTTACAGCATGATCATTCAATCATAGTAAAGGTGGGAATTGTATGCAAGCGGACTTACAGCAAATCAAACAGCATTCAAAGCTGTCCGCAGCGAAGATTGTGCACCGCGCATTTTTTATCTTCCTGGGGGCAGCGCTCGTATCCGTCGGACTCGAAATTTTTCTCGTACCCAACAGGATCATCGACGGAGGCATTGTAGGCATTTCGATCATTTCATCTCATTTGACTGCCCTTCCAGTCGGTATATTCCTGTTGTTACTCAATTTGCCTTTTTTGCTTATCGGCTATAAACAAATCGGCAAAACCTTTGCCCTATCCACATTGTATGCGGTCATCCTGATGTCCCTCGGAACCTGGCTGCTTCATCCGGTAGCTCCGCTTACGATTGATCCTCTGCTCGCATCGGTGTTCGGCGGGGTTATTCTCGGAATCGGGGTCGGGATCGTAATCCGTTTTGGCGGTTCGCTGGACGGTACGGAAATTTTAGCGATTCTGTTCAGCAAAAAAACGCCATTCTCCGTAGGAGAAGTAGTCATGTTTTTTAACCTCTTCATTCTCAGCAGCGCAGGATTTGTCTTCGGTTGGGACCGGGCGATGTACTCGCTTATTGCCTATTTCATTGCTTACAAAATGATTGATATTACCATCGAAGGGTTTGACGAATCCAAATCGGTCTGGGTTATCAGCGACAACAGCCGTGAAATTGGCGATGCCATCATCAGCCGTTTGGGCCGCAGCGTCACTTATTTGCAAGGTGAAGGAGGCTACATGGGCGGCGACAAACTCGTGATTTTCTGTGTAATCAACCGTCTGGAGGAAGCAAAGCTGAAATCGATCGTCGAGGAACTGGATCAGGGCGCATTTCTTGCGATCGGCAACATTCACGACGTGAAGGGCGGACGCTTCAAGAAGAAGGACATTCATTAGTAAGACAAGCTGTCAACAGGGCCTTTTTAATCTCAGGTTACCCAGTATGTGCCGGGTAGCCTTTTTTTTTTTCGTTATAGAATCGGAAATAAACATAATGGACAAACAGGAGCTGTATATATAGAGGTAGTATGAACAAGGAGGCACATCCGTTATGGAACAGGAGAAAGTATGGTATCCGTATCATAGTCCGTTCGACCCGTGTCCGCCGATTACAGTGAAGACTTACAGTACCCCGCCAAATCTTTATATTCACTATCAACCGATGCATCTTCCCCAATACCCGCCGATGGAAGCGCTGATGCGCGGCACGCTCTGGCCGGCGCTCTTTAGTCCGTACATTTCGAAAAATTGCTGAAGCGTGAAGGAAGGAGAATAGGTATGCAACAACCGCTTCCGGAACATTTTTACACCATGCTGCAGGAACTGCAGGCGATTGACTTCGTGCTGGTGGAACTCACGCTCTATCTGGATACGCATCCTTTAGACGTTCAAGCCATTCAGCAGTACAATCAGCACGCGCAGCAACGAATGCATCTGGCCAGGCGTTTTGAGACGGAATTTGGTCCGCTTATGGCCTATGGCCACAGCTATTCCAGGCATCCCTGGCAATGGATCGAGACGCCCTGGCCATGGCAGGTTTAACCAATGAACGCTGGAGGGGAGCAGTGGCATGTGGATCTATGAAAAGAAGCTGCAATATCCGGTAAAGGTAAGTAAATGCGATCCCAGAATGGCAAAGCTTTTACTGGAGCAATATGGCGGTGCGGACGGCGAGTTGGCCGCGGCGCTGCGGTATTTGAATCAACGCTATACGATTCCGGATAAAGTTATCGGTTTGCTGACGGATATCGGGACAGAGGAATTCGCTCATCTTGAGATGATTGCTACGATGGTATACAAACTGACAAAAGATGCTACGGTGGAGCAGCTGAAGGAGGCCGGATTGGACGCTTATTATGCCAGTCATGACCGAGCGCTGTTTTACAGCAATGCGGAGGGCGTTCCTTGGACTGCCGCTTATATTCAAGCCAAAGGAGATCCGATCGCCGATTTGTATGAAGATATAGCGGCGGAAGAGAAGGCCAGAGCTACATATCAATGGTTGATTGATTTGACGGACGATGTGGATTTGCAGGACGGGCTCAAATTTTTGCGGGAGCGGGAGATTGTCCACTCGCTGCGGTTTCGTGAAGCTGTAGAAATATTGAAAGCGGATCAGAGCGAGAAGAAGGTTTTCTGAACGAAAAAGCATTGGTAAGATAAGCGAATTTACTTGTCCAGGC
Organism: Paenibacillus naphthalenovorans; assembly: GCF_001465255.1. Lineage (NCBI taxonomy): Bacteria > Bacillati > Bacillota > Bacilli > Caryophanales > Paenibacillaceae > Paenibacillus > Paenibacillus naphthalenovorans. The sequence goes on from NZ_CP013652.1 coordinate 451,290, forward strand.
GAAGTCAACGGATTTCGCCTGTTTTGTCGTTTCAGCAAGCCTTCGGGCAAAAAGTAAAAAAAATGCGCGTTAACTGGGAGGGCCGACCGAATTGTGATAAATTGGTAATGTTGCTTGAAAGAGATTTTGAAAATTACGGTCCGCCTTATAATCAAATTATGCGGGAGGGAACAAAAAGCCATGATGGACCCAAAACAGGCAAAAGAAACCGTTCGGGATCAGTTTTCCAGAAATGCGGAAAAATATGTGACTAGCAGCATCCATGCCAAAGGAGATGATCTTCCGCTTTTGGTGGAGTGGCTGGAGCCTGGAGCGGACTGGCAAGTGCTTGACGCAGCTACCGGAGGAGGACATGTTTCCAAAGCGCTCTCCCCATTTGTAGCGCAAATAGTTGCAACGGATTTGACAAAGGAGATGCTGGCTGCAGCTCGCAAGCATCTGATAGAGGAAGGCTGCGACAACGTTGGATTTGTGGTGGCTGATGCCGAGGATTTGCCGTTTCTGGACGACTCCTTCGATGCGGTCACCTGCCGGATTGCCGCGCATCATTTTCCTGACCCGGGGCGGTTTATTACGGAAGCGGCACGCGTCTTGAAGCCTGGAGGCAAGCTTCTGCTTATTGATAATGTGGTTCCGGAGGAAGCTCGTCTGGATTTGTTCATCAATACATTGGAAAAGTTAAGGGATGAGAGCCACGTGCGATGCTGCAGCCTGTCTCAGTGGACCGGATGGATGAAGGATGCAGGTCTGGAAGTACGGAAACAGAGGGTCCGCAAGAAGACATTCGAGTTTCCGACCTGGGTCCGGCGAACGGCCAGAACGGAGGAACAGGTAAAGCAGGTCGAATCCCATATCCTGAAGGCGGATAAGGATTTGCAGGAGTACTGCGGATTGGTGCTGAAAGATGGGGCCATTCGCTCCATTACAATTGACGAGTGGATGGTTGTTGCAGGAAAGGAATAAAAGCAGTGGACAATGCCTAATTGACATTCTTTGCAAATCATGGTTGTATAGAACTTGACGTTTTTGAAGGACAGGGGAGGAAAACGAATTGGCGATTGCAATCACAAAGCCGGAGGCTATGATCTTCGACCTGGACGGGACCTTGTTTCAAACGGAGACGTTGCTGTTGCCGGCTTATCGGGCGACGTTCGACAGACTGCGCGAGGAGGGACTGTATGAAGGCGAAACGCCGCCGGAAAAGTACGTTCTCAGCGGTCTGGGCATGTTGCTCGAGCATATTTGGCAGATGGTGATGCCCGAGGTGGACCAAGCAGTTCACCGCAGAGCGGACGAGCTCCTGTTAAAGCTGCAGATTGAAGGGATGGAGCGGGGCGACGGGAAGCTGTATGACGGTGTAGCCCATACTCTTCAAGGGCTCCGCAGCAGGGGAATACGGCTGTTTATCGCAAGCAACGGACTGGAGGATTATGTGAAGGGGGTCATCCGATACCAAGGTCTGGAGACGCTGTTTGAGCCTGGCGGACTTTACAGCGCAGGGGAGTACCGAACCCGGTCAAAGGCGGATCTGGTACGGATGCTCTTGGATCGGCACGGGGTAAGCTCCGCTTGGATGGTAGGTGACCGCTCCTCCGACGTGGAGGCGGGACATGCCAACGGATTGTTTGTCGTCGGCTGCGATTATGCCGGCTTCCGCAAGGAAGGAGAGCTGGATCAGGCAGACGTGAGGATTGCGGATTTCAGCGAACTGCTGAAGCTAGTAGACGAAACGTGAAGGAAGCGACTTGCATTATAACGGAAATCCCATTAGAAAATGGAAAAAATCAGCGGGTTACGCCGCTGATTTTTTGTTTGTTCAGCCAAAGTGCGAATTCGAGAGGACGTCTGACGGCTATCCGGTACGTTTCTAATTCTCCGATCCGGTAAAAGACTTCCCGCGAAGGCTTCGGATTGACTTCAAGCAGCCAGACATGTCCTTTGGGATCAACAGCCAGGTCAATCCCCGCCTCGCAAAGTCTGCCGAATTTATCCTCAAGGTGCTTCATTACGTTTAGACCGAGTTCGTATGCGCTCTTTTTAATGTTCTTCACGACGTCATCCGAATTGAAACGCTTCTTCAGCAAGGCATCCATCGAAATGGCGGTGCCTCCGCCGTGCAGATTGGAAGTAACGGACTGTGCGGGCCCGATCCGGCCGGCGCAGCCGGTGATCTGCCATTCTCCGTTGCCGTCTTTTTGCACCAGCATGCGAAAGTCGTGAACCCGGCCGTCTTTTAAGCGAAGTGGAATTCCTTGCTGAAGGATGTATTTCTCTTCCAGTTTCCAATCACGAAGCTTCACAGGTATTTGCGCTAAGGTCACTTTATGCATGGGAAGTATTCGCCGGTTCGGGTCGCGCCCCTGCATCAGATAGACTCCGCCTCGAAGCCGCTGCAGTCGGATGATGCCGCGGCCTCCAGTTCCGCTTTTTGGCTTCATGAAGATGACCGGATGCTTTTTGAGAAATTGGCCCAGTTCTTTTGCATCTTTATACTTGACGGTTGCCGGCAGGTGAGGTTTGATACTTGAATTCTCGGATAGAAGCTGATGCATGGACCACTTGTTGGTGAGGGGGCGGCTTAAATAGCGTAAGGAACTGTACTGCTTGCGGAATCTTGTCAGCTTGCGAAAATTTTCAAGTCCATGGTAACGGCAGCGGTCATAGATGATGGGCGGAAATCTGGTCCACTTTCGGACCCACTTCCCCATTGCAGGATTATATTTCAAAGCGTGAATCCGGGACCTGGTTTTATCTACATCATCTGGTGTGAAGACCAAAATTTCCAGTCCAAGCTTTCGTCCGCTAATGCTCAGCTTACGGAAAAAGGAAATTTCTTCTAGCCTTTGTCCCGCCAAATACATAGCCAATACCCCCACTGGATACCTCACGCGTTTTTCACCTGCTTTCATCGGCAATGCTCTTTATAGCGGACATGGTTGAATTTTTTTTGAAGAACCGTTTGGGCTTTCTTTTGCACAGGTAAATGGAATAGTCGATTAAATTTTCAAGCGATTTTTTTCGGATGGGGGGTTCGTCAAACTTCATCGGCTTGGAGTTGGCTTCGAAAAACCAAATATGTCCAATTTGGTCCACTCCGAGATCCATAGACATTTCGCCGAGGGAATATCCGTACGATTTCTCAATTTGTTTGGCTATGATCAAGGCTGTCTTCCGCGCCTCTCTAATGATGCGTTTGCTGCCAGCTGTTCCGAACGAGGAGTTAAGCAGCTTGACAGGATTGTCAATCGAACCGCCCCGCGGGACGTGGGTCGTAATACTGGACTTTCCCGCAAGCCGCGCGCCAATGCCCGTTATGGTCCACCGGCCTTTGCCGTTCTTCTGCACAAGAACCCGCAGATCGAAAGGTCTTTGCTTGTAGCTTGAAAGGACGATTCCTTGTTGCATGATATATTCTTTGGAGTTAATTTGGCGTTGGATCTCCGTCCACAGTTCCGAAACGGTCGAATACCGGGAGATATGGCTTTTGGTTTTGTTCTGGATACTGAGCTCGTATGAGTTGCCTTTTGAACGTCCGCCACTAATGCGGCTGACCCTCATGATGCCTTTGCCCGCTTTTCCGCGAATCGGTTTAAGGTAAAGGAACGGATAAGCCAGAAGCATCTTATGAAGTTCTGTGCTTGAAGACAAACGCTCCGTGACGGGAATAAAGGGCCTTGTTTTCTGCGATTTGTTAATCCATTCGAAGAGGTTCCATTTGTTAAAAAAGGCCGGATTAAAAAAATGGATCTGTCCGTGGCGCAGACAGGTCTGAATGACCTGCTGCACCTCGGGATAAAGCTCGAATTTTCGGTAAGGAATCCGGTTATAGACAACATGGGGAAGAGGCATCCGCTGTTTGGTCCACGATTTGGTTGAAGGGTGATATGAATAACCGGGGACATGCTTGCCGGACAGCTTGAAATCAGATGTGGTCATGACGTATACCTGCACTCCGCGTTCCTTACCGATTCGGATCAGATCTACAAAGTTATCCTGGTTCCCGCGGAATACTCTTTTTTTGTCGGCATAAGTGAGAATGGCCAGGGTGGGCCGCTTCTGTTTCCTTTGTATGATGGCACCCACTTAAGAATCCCTCCTTGACCGGAATCGGCTCAGGAAGAGACAATAGTCGAAAACATACTGAAGTGAACGTCTTCCCTGCTCCTTGAGGGCAGGGTGTTTAAATATGGACCGCCCTGGTTTGGAGTTGGCTTCGAACATCCAGATGTGTTCGTTTTGATCGATCCCGATATCAAAACCGAGCTCGCCAAGGGTGTGGCGGTCATTGCGTTCGATCGCCTCCGCCAGCTTGATGGCCGTCTCTTTGGCGTTGGCGAGAACAGCCTCCGCCCGCGTTCCTAATACTTCCTTCAACACCTGCTCCGGCGTCATCAATTGGCCGCCGGTACGCACGTGTGTCGTGACGCTGCCTCTGCCGGCCTTCTTGGCTCCGATCGCGGCAACGACCCATTGGTTATTGATGTTCTTGGTCATATGGAAGCGGAAATCGATCGGACAGCTGTCGATTTCAATCAGCCTAATGCCCTGTTGGGCGACATAACCGTTTAAGCCGCTGCTCTGGCGGTTTAACAGGGACATCAGCGATTCAAATTTTTTGAAACGCAGCAGCACATTGCGTTCTCCCCTGCGGAAACGTGCGTAATACCCCTGCCTCGGATTATACGTCAACCGGTAAATTCCGATGCCGAGGCTGCCGGCGGTCGGTTTGAGATAAATAAACCGGTGCTTCTCCAGCATTTCCTTCATCTGTGCCGGCGTAGGATTGATACGGGACTCCGGTACGTTTTTGAAGACATCGGTGTCTTCGAGCAGATTGTACACGTCCCATTTGTCAAAGAAGCTCCAGTTGAACAACGGAATGCCCTGCCGCACGAAGCGGTTCTTGAAGGCATTCATGGAAGCGAGCTTCTCCGCTTTGCGGCTTGGCAATCGGTTATAGACCACGTCCGGCAGCGGCAGCACTTTGCGGACCCATCCGCCGCCGCCGCTCGGAACGACTGCGTTTACCGTCTGTTGCGACCAGTTCACGTCACGGGGCGAGAAGCCGAAATAGAACGCTTTGTCTTTCCCGGCCTGCATGAATTGACGGATGAATTCCGTCCGCGAGCCGAAGGGAGCGGAGTTGCCTGGAGAAACGCTGGTCAAGATGCCGATCAGCGGGCCCAGGCGAAGTTCGGTATTGTCGCTAACAATCAGAGTGGTGCCGCTTCTGGGAATGCGTAACTGGGTGTACACATATGACGGTAAATAGACTTGGTTTCCGCTCTTCTTCAGCAGCTTGAGTTGCAAATAGAGGCTTTTGCTGCCGAGCTTTAAGGTCACATTTCTTGCTTTGGCCACCTTCAGGGTTTTGGCCAATTCACTTGTCAAGTAAACGACCCGTTCTTGCCGCTTAATGACATGAATCGTGCAAGTTGTCAAGCTCATGTTGAACCTCCTAAGAGTTTTGCCGGAGGCAAAACTGGCTTCGTATAGATGTGCTTTGCGTTTTGCCGGAGGCAAAACTGGCTTCGTAAGGAATGAGGCAAGAGGATATGAAAACTTTGCGACTGGCAAAGCAGTTCTGATTCGTAGGTACTGTTGGCTTCAGGAGAAGGAACGAGCCTGAGCGCCGATGCGTTCTTTTTTGACGGATGACGTGATTTCCGGCCTAATGGTTTTTTGGCATCCTTGCTCCTTCAACGACTTTCCCGGAGAGTCTTCTTCCCGTGCCTCCGAAATTTTTTCCACGCTTCCTTTCGTCCTGCTGCCGCAAGATATACCATGCATAATGAAGGGGATTGGCCAAAGCTGCACACTTTGCCTGATCGTCTTGCAAATAAGTAAAGATGGAACGGCCGGGCTTGGAATTCACTTCAAGAATCCATAAATTACCGTCCCGGTCGACGCCGTAATCTATCCCGAGCTCGACGAGCCGTCCGTGATATGATTCCAGAGCGATCGGCAGCTCCTCCGAGAGGCGAGTCAGCTTGCGAAGAAGCTCCTCGGCGGCTTCCCGCCCGAATTCCCGGGCGAGGAAGGGAGCGGCGGGCTCTGCCGTGCCTCCTCCATGCAGGTTTGAAGTCAGGCTGCCGTCCCGACCCCGGCGAACAGCCATGCCGGTTAACTGCCAGCGGCCGGTGTCGTTTTTTTGCGCCAGCACGCGCACGTCGTACGCTTCGCCATCTTGGGTCTGCAGCGGCAGATACTGCTGCAGCAGGTAGCTGCGCCGCGCGACAAAACGGCGCAGCCATTCCAGCAGCGCGGCCTTGTCCGCGAAATCCCGCTCAAAAGCGCGGTTTCGCTTATCGCGTCCGCGCACGGTAAATGCCGGTTCAGCGGTGTTTACCGTTCCGGCCGCGGGGAGCGGCCTGCTCCGCACGAGCAGCACGCCGCGGCCTTGCGAGCCGCTTTGCGGCTTCAGGATGACTTCCCGGCATTCCCGGAGCCAGTCTGCCACCGTCCGCATGCCGCGCAGTCGTTCGGTCCGGGGAAGATAAATGCCAAACCGTTCATCCTGCTCCAACAGCTGCTGAACGGTCCATTTGTCTTTAAGGCCGCACCCTAAAAGGCGGACGGACGGGTGTTCGTCCAGACGGCGCATTACCGCCCGATATGCTGCGTACTGATGCCGTTCGGTGAAAAAACACCGGTCATACACGACGGACGGCAGCGGGAATGTCCGGCACATCCATTGCTTATGATCAGGATCATAGGCATAACCTGTCACTTGCTTTCTGCTCCAATCGATGCCAGGCGGAGTAAACACGAATACCATCAAACCGCTTCGTCTACCGGCTATACACAAGCTGCGGTAGAAGCGGCGGTTTCGAAAAGGCGGATCCTCATCGGTATGCGTCGTCATGATGCCTACCGAACGATCAGCGATCCTCATGAAGCTGGAGATCATCATGCGCGTCACCCCATAAGTGCAGGGAGCTTCCCGAACGGGAAGCCGCCCGAAATGGTAAAACTTAAAAGCTTGCGGAATGTCTGGCGTATTGTACAAGCTTTTTCACCGAAGGCCGGATTTTATTGTCCGCTGCAAGCGGCGTGTTGTCTTCTTTCGACGGCTTCGAATTGACTTCGATCAGCCAAACGCGTCCATGGATATCGATAGCCAGATCGATGCCGAGCTCTGCAAAATGGCCAGGCACTTGTGCTTCGATTCCTTTGGCGATCTGCACCGCCGCCCGGCGCAGCTTCGGAAGTCCGCCGGATGCGGCGGCAGAGCCTGAGCGGGCCAGCGCTTCTTTTACGGTGCTCAAGCTTCCGCCCCGGGCGAGGTTGGAAACAAAATGATGATTTCCCGCAATCCGGGCTACGATGGAGGTAATGGCCCACTGCCCGGTTTCGCCGCGCTGCACTAAAGCGCGGAAATCGATCGGCCTTCCGCCCGCCGTCAGCAGATCCAGTCCCTGCTGGATTTGATAGCGATGTTTTTTCACTTTTCCGGATACGGCGGCAAACACGCCGGTTAACGAGGAAAACGATTGTTTACGTGCGCCGCTCAGATTGGTAAAATGACAAATGTACGATCCGTCCGGCTGTTTGCGTATCCGAATGATTCCTTTGCCCAGACTTCCCGTAACGGGCTTGAGAAATACGGTTTTATGCTTTGCGCACATGGACTTCAGCATTTGAAAATTCCGCAGCAGGTATGATTCCGGTAAATAAAGATGCAGACCGCTCTCCTTGCGGAGCGCGTCAAAGACTTCCGTTTTGTCCAGATATTTCTCGTTAAACATGATGGTGTTATGACGGGTTTTGACTTGGTTTATAAAATGCTGAACATTCGGCCGTTTTTCCAGCTTGCGCGAGGTGAGCCGATTGTAGAGGACATTCGGGATCGGGAGGTTGAGCTTTTCCCATTTCTCACCTCCGGCATAGCGCCACCCCTGAACCGTATCGCTCTGCCCGTGGAGGTCGTCCGGGGTGCAAAAGAACACCACGGCGCCATACAGCTTGCATGCATCGGATAACTCCCTGCAGAATGCCGTGTTCGCGCCAAACAATTTGTCGGGCGACGAAGGATGGACGCGACTGACCATCACGCCGATCAGCGGTCCGATTTGAATCGTACGTGTTCCGGATTTGTACTGCAAACACAACTGGTCACCCTGCGACAGCCCCCATGCGGCAGCAAGCGTTCTGCTTATGCGAAGCGTGCCGGTTTGCGAAACAGGCATGATCTTTACTTCCTGCTTGCTTGCTCCGAAGCGCAAATGCAGAGTAGTGTGAAGCGGGATTTTCCATTTCTTTGCGATCGCATCGCTGAGCATCAGAACGGAGCCGTCCGAGGAAATGTCGGGGTTTTGTATTTGAATCCTGACCTTTGTTCTTTTCATGCGGAACTCCTTCCCAGCAAGGGCTTGCCGTACGGCATGCCTCAGCATGCTTGGAACATTACCAAACGAACTACTTCATCATATGAGGGCGTTTTCCCCTTGGTGAATGGGAAAGAGCCTCTACTTGCAAAAGGATGTGAACTTCGCAGCATGCTGAATGTCTGGTTTATTTTAATGAATATAGCTGTGGCCGGTTTTGTGGGCGGGGTAACCAACCACCTGGCGATCAAAATGCTGTTTCATCCCCGCCGGGAATGGCGCCTCTTCGGAATAAGGGTACCTTTTACGCCGGGTCTTATCCCTAAACGCAAGGACGAAATCGGCCGCTCGCTTGGCAAAGTGGTAGGAGAATATCTGGTTACCGCTCACGGGCTCTCGCAAATGCTGCAAAAGCCTGAAACGAAAGCCCGCCTGGAACAGGCGCTTGGCCGGATTGTAACGGATTGGACGGGACGGGAGATCACGGTACGCGAACTGCTCGCCAAGTGGCTGGCTCCCGAAAAGGCGGATGAATGGATTTCGCGGCTAGCCGGATGGCTGCGGGAGCGTATGGGGCGGGGAATCGAATGGCTTTGGCTGGAAAAGGGCTTGGGAGATATGAAGCTGTCGGAACTGCTTCCGGATTGGTCGGAAGAGAAGCGGGAGCGCTTCGTAGAATGGGGAGTCGACTTGTTGATTGAAGAGATCAGGAAGGAACTGATGTCACCGAACGGGGAACATATGCTGCGTCAAATGACGAACCAGTTCATGGGGCAGACAGGCGGTTTTCTGGGCGCGCTGGCCGGCATGTTTATGGATGAATCGAAGACGGTTGAAAAAATCCGGGCGGCTCTTCTTCAACAGCTGGAATCCGCAAATGTGCGGATTACCCTCGGTCATTTTATCCGCAAAAAAGTAGAGCAATTTGAAGACATGAGTTTGTCTGTTGTGCTTGAAGCGGCGGCCAAAGAGGAGAGTCTGCCTTTTCTTAAAGAAAAAGCGCAGTCGCTGCTCCGTTTTGAGGATTGGCTGCATAAGCTGGGAGAAGCCCGCCTGGATGAGGCACTCGGCCGTTACAGGGAGACGCTGCTGGAGTATACTCCCGAAGTGGCAGAGCGCCTGCTTGCTCTTCTTGCGAATCATATGGAACGGATCATAGAAGCGATCGAGCTGCCTAAAATCGTCGAAGGGCAGATTGCCCGCTTTCCGATTGAGCGCGTGGAGGAAATCATACTTGGCGTGTCGGGCAAAGAATTCCGGGCCATTACCTGGCTGGGAGTTTTGCTCGGCGGAATCATCGGGTTGATTCAGTCGCTGCTGCTGCCCTTGTTTAATTCCATGTGAAAGCTTTCCGGTCTGAACCACAGCACAAACTGAAGCAGAACGGCATCTTGAAATTGTTGGGGATCGTAGCCCGTTAACGCCTTGATTTGCTCCAAACGGTAAATCATCGTGTTCCGGTGAATATTCAGCATTTTTGCAGAGCTTGCAATACTCAGGCTGCAGTCGAAAAACGCCTGCAGCGTCTCGCGCATTTTGTCGTTCCAGTAAGGCTGAATTTTAGTCAGCAGCCGGTTGCGGTGCTCTGATGGAATTTCATGAACCAAAGCTTTGGCTTCCACGGTGTCAAAGCGGACCAGGGGGCGGTCCTCGGATTCGCCCATACGGAGGGCGAGATCCGCTTCCGTAAACCCGAGACGGATCGCTTCGCGGGTCATGACGGGAGATCCTACTCCAATGGTGTGCTTCAATGCCTCCCGCTCTAACAGCTCCGTCAGCTTGACAAGCTTATGCTCAACGCCTTCCGGGGGAATCTCATAAAAGAGAAAGAGCAGTTTTTGCGGCCGGTACTGACTGATCAGCGCCTTGTCCGATTGAAACATGCGTTGGACCTTGGCAAGAAGGCCTTCATTTCCTTTATTTTCCGAAGGCAGCTTGTAAGCGGCGGCAGCCACCTGATAGGGAGGGCTGAATCGGCAGTGAAGCGTCTCTAGTCTTTGATCGATCATCGGCAAATCCGGAGCGGAGGATTGGAGAAGCTCCTCTACAATCAAATCAACGGTCATTTGCTTCCATTCATCCTGCAGCTTCAGATGTTTCTGCTTGATCATGAGCTCGGTCGTCATCTTGACCAAATGGCCGAAAGGCTTGACCTCATTCGGGGTGCCCGTAATGCCGATCGCTCCTACCACCCGTCCATTATAATGAACGGGCAAATTTATCCCGATGTGAGCTCCGTTCCATTGCGGGACATGATGCTCCTCTACGATCAACTCCCGGTTTTGCCGCATGGCTTCTGCGGCAGCTTCATGGTATTGTCCGATACGGCCGGCATCACCGCTGGCGATAATCGTACCTGTCAAGTCCATGATATTGATGTTGCGGTCAAGCCGTTCCATCGTTTCCTGAACGATTTCGGCGGCCAATTCAGGGGTTAGCATCAGCAGTCCTCCTCTACTTGCATTCTGTTGTATATTATAACTGAATTTGAGTTGAAAATAACTTCAAAATTTAGTTAAAAGCAATAAAGAAAGCGATTACGTTTTCGTGTATGATAAGGATAACAGCAGATCAGATCAGACGGGAGAGAGGATGAATGATGAAAATTGTAGTCGCACCGGATTCCTTTAAAGGAAGCCTGACGGCCGTACAGGTAGGCAATATCATGGCCCGGGCCCTGCTTCAGGAAATTCCATCAGCTGAAGTGAACGTGATTCCTATGGCGGACGGAGGAGAAGGTACAGTCGACGCCTTGGTCAAAGCGACGGACGGCAGCATCGTTCGGCTTCAAGTCACAGGGCCTAGAGGAGAGCGTGTGGACACGTATTATGGCGTCATTACGGATCAAGGAGAGCCTGCTGCGGTTATCGAAGCGGCCAATGTCATCGGACTGCCTATGGTGCCCAAGGAGCACCGGAATCCTCTGCACACGACGACCAGAGGGTTGGGTGAAGTCATTCGCAGCGCTCTGGATCAAGGCTATCGGCGATTGATCATCGGGCTTGGGGGAAGCTCGACCAACGATGGAGGATTGGGGCTTCTTATTGCGCTTGGAGCCCGTTTTACCTGCAAGGACGGACGAGCTGCGGAAGGATACGGCCGTGAGCTCGGGCAGCTGGCCGAGACGGATTTGAAAGGCTTGGACCCGCGTCTTGCGGATTGCCGAATTACGATTGCCAGCGATGTGACGAATCCGCTGCTCGGGCCGGAGGGCGCTTCCCACATCTTCGGTCCGCAAAAGGGAGCTTCTCCCGAGATCGTACTTCAATTGGACAAAGGCATGAAGTCATATGCTGACCTGCTGGAGGCCCGAATGTCCCTTAGTCTGCGGGATCAGCCGGGAGCCGGTGCCGCAGGAGGGCTTGGCTTTGCGCTGTTGGCCCTGGGAGCGAATATGGTTCCCGGCGCTCGATTGGTGGAAGAAATGTCCGGTTTGAAGCAGCGGATCGATGAGGCGGATTGGGTGATGACCGGAGAAGGTCGAAGCGACGGGCAGACTTTGTTCGGCAAGCTTCCATATCATGTGGCGCAACTGGCCAAGGAAGCAGGAAAGGAAGCTATCCTGATCTCCGGCAGTCTCGGAGACGGCAGCGAACGGCTTACGCCCCATTTTGCCGGCTGCTTTTCTGTCGTACGCGGCCCCTCGACACTTGAGGAATGCATGGAGGATGCCGAGAACCATTTGTTTCAGTGCACGCTGAACGTGGCCCGTTTGTTGTATAAAGCTTCAATCAGATCATAAGGAGGAACCATGCGTACATGAAAATCGTTGTGTTGGACGGATATACCCTGAATCCGGGGGATTTGAATTGGAAGGGTCTGGAGGAACTCGGGGAAACGGTCATTTATGACCGTACCCCTTCAGACGAAATCATTCGTCGGGCCGCGGAGGCCGAGATTGTGCTTACAAACAAGACGCCGCTCTCGGCGGACACGCTTTCGCAGCTGCCGAAGCTGCGCTATATCGGTGTTCTGGCTACCGGATATAATGTGGTAGATATCCAGGCGGCCAAGGAGAGAGGAATTCCCGTTACGAATATACCGGCATACGGAACGAACTCCGTGGCGCAATTTGTATTCGCTCTGCTCCTGGAGCTGTGCCACCGGACACAGTGGCATAGCGATGCCGTTCACGGGGGGGAATGGTCGCGAAGCATTGACTTTTGCTTCACCAAGACGTCTCAAGTAGAGCTGGCCGGCAAGACGCTGGGCCTGATCGGGCTTGGGCGCATCGGTACCCAAACGGCCAGGATTGCCCGCGCTTTCGACATGCGGGTCATCGCAGTCGGCAGCGGCAGAAGCGTACCTCCGCAGGTGGAGGGAGTCGAATGGGTGGAGCTGAATGCGCTTTTGGAGCAGTCCGATGTGGTCAGCCTTCACTGCCCGTTGATACCTTCCACGGAAAAGTTCATCAACGCGGAGCGAATCTCGCGTATGAAGCCTTCGGCTTTTCTGATCAACACCTCGAGAGGTCCTTTAATTGAAGAGAAGGATTTGGCGGCAGCGCTCAATGAAGGGCGTTTGGCCGGAGCGGCTCTGGATGTGCTCTCCGTCGAACCGCCGACGCAGGACAATCCGTTGTTCGGAGCCCAAAACTGCATCATTACTCCCCATATGGCTTGGGCTACTAGAGACGCGAGAGCAAGATTATTGGATACAGCCGTAGGCAACGTGCGGGCTTTTCTTGAAGGCCGGACGGTTCATGTGGTAAATTCGTAAAAAACAATCCTTTTTTATCCAATTTGGAGGGGGAAAAATGACCATGAAACTGGCTTTTATCGGACTTGGCAATATGGGGCTCCCAATGGCTCGGAATTTGGTGAAGGCGAATTACGAAGTGTACGGCGTCAATCGAAGCAAGGCCAAAGAAGATGCTTTCGTGAATGCCGGAGGGAAAGCGGGACGATCCGCAGCTGAATTGGCTCAGGATGTGGATGTACTGATGACCTGCCTTCCCATGCCCGCTGATGTGGAAAAAGTGTTCCTCGGTGACGACGGAGTCATTCCAAACGGCCGGAAGGGATTGATCCTGATCGACTTCAGTACGGTATCTCCCGACCTGAACCGGAAGATCGCAGCCAGTGCGGAAGAAGCCGGCATGTTCTTCCTGGATGCTCCTGTCAGCGGGGGAACCGTAGGAGCCGAGCAGGGCACGCTGTCCGTTATGGTGGGCGGGGAGAAGGCTGTATTTGATCAGGTTCTTCCCATTTTAGAGGTCGTCGGAAAGAACATTTACCATGTTGGCGCGACAGGCAGCGGTAACGTGGTGAAGCTGATCAATCAGCTGATGGTCGGAATACATACCCAGGCCGCGAGCGAAGCGATGGTGCTCGGTGAAGCTATGGGCGTTTCCAAAGAGACGCTGCATCAAATATTAAGCGCCAGCTTCGCTCAGAGCCGGATTTATGACCGGCACTACACGCAATTTGTGCAGAAGAATGCATTCGAGCCGGGCTTCGCTTTAAATTTGCTGCACAAAGACATGACCTTGCTCGAGTCGATGGCTCAGGAAAGCGGCACCCCGATTCCGCTCGGTTCTTATGCCGGGACGATGCTCGCATCCGCGAAGGCCGGAGGATTCGGCGACAAAGATATGTCGTCCATGTACTTATACAACAAAGAACGCGCAAGCGTTAAGACAGAGCGGAAGTATTTTGCCGTGTTCCTTCCCATGAAGGATGCGGAAAAAAGTCAGATCTATCGTCCTCAGCATCTGGCCTTTCTGGAGGAGCAGCGCAATGCGGGCAGGCTCTTTGCGAACGGCCGCTTCGCGGACGGAGGCGGCGGCTTGGTCGTTTACATCGCGCAAAACGAAGAAGAAGTGAAATCGTGGGTGGAACAGGATCCTTATATTGTTCAGGGGGCCAGAAGCTACGAAATTCACGAGTGGGATCTGGTGAAAGGCCACTTGTTTTAAGGCTTCATTGTCCTTAAGGCCGTCCGGTTTCCATACGGTTTCATTCGATAAAAAAAGCCTGCAGCTCCTTCCGTCAGGAAGGTTTGTCTGCAAGCAGGAGGATCCGCTTCGGCGGATCCTTATCATTTTATAAAAGATGATAAAAGCTGGATGTTACCGGTTAGTTCACGATGACATATACCGTCGTTTTCTTCTTGGCATAGCTTACCGTAACCGTCGCCTTCCCTTTCCCGGTAGCTTTGATGATCCCGTCCTTCACATCGGCAACGCGAATGTTGGACGAGGTCCATAGCGCCGGAACGCTAACATCTTCCTCCGACAGGTCAGCAAAGGTAGCGGTCGCTTTTACCTTTGCAGTGGCCCCCTGCTTCAACTCTACCTTAACAACGTCCGTTTTCAAATATTTCAGCTTGTCGACCTCTGTAGGAATCGCAATGCTTTTGCCGCCAAAAGATACGGAGATCGTCGCATTGCCTGCGGATACGCCCGTTACTAAACCATTGTTTACATTGGCGATTTTATAATTGCTTGATTTCCATTGAGCGCTGGCGGTTACGTCTTTTTTGCTTCCGTCCGAAAGCGTGGCGGTCAGCGTAATTTGTTCCGTAGACCCGGATTTCGTGGAAATGAACCGCTTATCCACCTCCAACGTCTGTACGACACCGATCTCTACAGATATCGAGACCGTTTTGCCGCCGTATTTTGCCGTAATCGTAGCTTTTCCGCGTGAGACTGGAGTCACCGTGCCCTTATCCACCGTGACGATCGCGGTATTGCTCGATGTCCAATCCGCTTCCGCCGTTACATCCTTGACCGTTCCGTTTGCATCGGTGGCATTTAACGTAATCGCCTTCGTTTCGTTCAAATCGAAGTGAAGAAAAGCCGGATTTGCCGTCAGCTTGTCGGCCATATCCACTTGAACCGTAAAGGTCACCGTCTTGCTTTCAAATGACGCCGTAATGGTCGCTTCCCCGGAGCCAACAGCAGTAACCACACCCGCATCAACCGATGCCGCTTTGGCATTCGAGCTTGTCCATTCGGCTTCCGTGGAAACCTTCTTTGTCGTACCGTCCGTATACGTTGCAGTCAAGTCAAGAGCTTGAGCCGCTCCTTTTTTCAAGGACAGGATGGTCTGGCTTGTTGTAGTCAAGCTTTTCAGCACGCCGACGGATACTTGGACGGTTGTCGATCTTGTTCCGTACTTGGCCGTAATCGTAACAGCCCCGGTACCTACACCGGTAATCTGGCCTTTGCTTACTTCGGCGATGGCCGAAGAGCTTGTCGACCATTCCGCTTTATCGGTAATATCCACGGTTCTTCCGTCGCTGTAAATGGCGCTTAGTGTAACCTGTTCGTAGCCGCCGACTTGAAAGCTGACGGTTTTCAAGCTTGGCTTGATCGTAATCGGGATGTCCACGGATACTTTAATCGCAACGCTTTTACCGCCGTAATTGGCCGTCACGGTTGCTTCACCGGCTTTATAAGCGGTTACCTTGCCGCTCAAAACGGAAGCGACGGCATCATTGTCAATCGACCATTTGGCCTGGTCCGTTACATCTTCCTGCGTACCATCAGCATATGTGGCCCATAATACGATGGAATCGCTTTTGCCCGTTTGCAGATCCAGCGTATCCTTTTCCGGCTCCAGCCTTTTCGGCACATCGACGTCGACGGTCACGGCCGCTGTTTTCTGACCGTATTTTGCCGTAATGATCGCTTCGCCCGATGCATTGGCAAACAATTTGCCTTTGACGACGCTAACGACAGCTTCATTGCTCGAAGACCATTCCGCCCGGCCGGTAATTTCCTCTGTGTTTCCTTCGGCGTAGCTTGCCGTCAGCTTCAACTGCCGGGTGTCGTTCTTTTTCATTAATATGTTTTCCATTCCGAGATCGAGCTTGATGGCATGATCGACATCCACTTTAATCGTGGCCGATTTCGTTCCGTAAGATCCGGTGATCGTCGCCTGTCCCGGACCGTATCCGGTAATTTTTCCCTTCAGAACGTCGGCGATATCCGGGTTGTCCGATTCCCATTCAGCCTTGTCCGAGACGTCTTCCGAGGACCCGTCCGGATAAGTGGCCAGCAGCTGTACGGTATCCGAATCGTTTAATAATAAAGATACTTTCGATTTATCCGGATCGACGCGCTTCACAATTTCGATATTGACCGGGATCGATACGGACTGGTTGTTATATTTGGCCGAAACGATAGCCGTACCTGAATTTTGCCCCGTAACCAAGCCGTTGACCACCGTAGCGACCTGACCATTATCGATATTCCAATCGGCTTTCGAAGTCACGTCTTCCGAGGCACCGTCATCATAATAGGCGGTAAGGGTGACCTGTTCCGATTTGCCTTTGCGTAAATCGATGGTTTGCTTATCCTTGATCAGCGACCGGACACGCTTGTTCACGGTCACGTTTACGATCACGGTTTTTCCCAGGTAAGTCGCCGTGATGACGGCTTTTCCTTCTTTTTTTGCGGTGACCACTCCCGCGTATACCGATGCGATATCCGATGCTCCTGAATTCCAGTCCGTTTTAACCGTCACCTCTTCTGTCGTTCCGTTAGTATGCACGGCCGTAGCTGTTAAAGCTGCGGTGCTGCCAACCTCCAGCGTCAGCTCGTTTTTATTCAGCACCAGACTGGAAATTTCCGCAGCCATCGCGCTCATTGCGCCAAAGCTGCTTGATACGATCGTCAAAACAAGTAACCCCAGCAAAAGCTTTTTTGCCCGCAAGCCCATATAGTATCATCTCCTTAGTCATTTTTCTGATAGGTCAATCTTTGTCAAAAAAAAGACCTTCTCCAGTCTCCCGGCTGCAAGCCCAATTTGGGCATTCTTCGTGACTTTGAAACCGCAATCCTCCTTTTAGATGAAAAGTCTTTCGTCTGAATAGGGGCCTCCATGAGCTCGTCTTCCTGCTTTGATCGACGACATAATTTTGGAAACCTCACCCATCGTATATCGACGGGATTCTTCAAAAATTTTAGTTTTGGAAGCTGAAAGAATGCTGAAAATGTACTCTTCGGATAAAACACTTAAGAAATAACGCCATCAGCATAAATAGGAATCTGTAAACTACCTTCAAAAACAAAAACAGGGCCGTCCCATAAGTCAACCCTGGAGTAACTGGATGACTGAGGGACAGCCCTTGTGATTTTTAGCGTAACAGTGACAATCCGCCGCCGAAGGCGGTTCTGGCCCTTTCAGCTGCTCCGGTTCGAGCGTCCGTGAAGAGAGGCATTGTGTGAGAGGATCCGTTTAATGCCTTCCGCTACACCCGATACAGAGTGCGCCGCTTTTGCCTGAACGTCAGGGTGGCTGGCAGCCATCGCAAAGCTGTGCGGCGTGACTGCGAACATGGATAAATCATTAAACGAATCGCCAAAGCAGGCGGTCTCCTCCAGCTTCATGCCCAAATGTTCAAGAAGCGAGAGCAGTCCGGTGCCCTTGGAGGTGTGCCGCGGCATGACATCCATGCAGTCCACATCAGAGATATAGGCATCAATGGCTTCGCCATACTTGCCTTTCAACACCTTCTGGAACTGCAAAAGCTCGCCGACATCGCCCATGAAGGAGATTTTGCCGCATACTAGCTGCCGGCCCAGCTTTTCCTGCAGGTCGTTCATTTCCACAAGCGGAGCCATCAGACGGCTGCTCAGCTCTTCCGCCCGTTCGCTCCAGCGTTCTACGACATAGCTGTCGGGGGCGGCGATCAGGGTCAGGAAGGGTGTACCGGAAGCCGCCTGCGCAAGATCCGCGATCAGCTCGCGTTCAAATGCGCTTTGATGAATCAGCTTTCCTTCCGCGGTGTGCACGTAAGCGCCGTTTTGGGAGATCGCGTGACCGGTAATCCCCAACTCCTCCATGACGCTGACGATTTCAGGCCGCATTCTTCCGGAAGCGAATGCAACGGCAATCCCTTGTGCCTTTGCTTCTTGGAGCGCCTGTCTGTCTTCCGGACGAACGGCCTTATGGTTGTGCAGCAGAGTGCCGTCCAAATCGCTGACAATCAATCGGATCATGGTTCGTTCTCTCCTTTGGCAATCATGATATTGATATCGTGGCGCAGCAGCGCTTCTTTCATCCCATCCTCCGGCTCGCGGTCGGTGATCAGAATGTCGATGCTTTCCAGCCCGTTTACCCGGTAAAATTGGCGAAGCCCGAATTTCGTATGGTCCGCCAGCACAATGACCTGATCGCTTCTGCGCATCATTTCTTTCATCACATACCCTTCTTCTTCAAAAGGGTTTGTCAGTCCGTCGGGGGTAATCCCGCTGGTGCCGATGATCAGCTTGTCGGCCTGATAATCACGCAGCATTTCGAGAGTCCGTGCACCAAAGATAAACCGGTGACGCGGATGCACGACGCCTCCGAGCAGATGGACGGTAATGCCCGGTCTTTGCGAGAGAAGTCCGGCGATGTCGATGGAATTGGTCACGATCACGTGCCCGTCCGTGCGCAGCTCTTCCGCCGCATTCATGACGGTGGTCGAGGCGTCCATGAACAAGTAGTCTCCTGTCTGCACCAGGGAGGCGGCCAGACGTCCGATGGCCCGTTTTACGGCGGGCTCCTCCTGAAGCCGGTCTCCGTAGCCCGAGACATCTTTATTGAGCCCGCGCCATATCGCGCCCCCGCGGGTACGCAGAATCTGGCCCTGCTCCTCAAGCTTGACGATATCCCGGCGAGCCGTATCCCTCGAAACCTGAAACAACTCGCAGATGTCTTCGACGGAGATTCGCTGATGCTGCCGAATATGCTCCAAAATGGCGATCAATCGCTCCTCTTGGTACATGGTCCGCTCCTTTCAACCCTTCGTTTTTATCAATTATAAGCATTATTACTTAAATTATGCAAGTATTTATAAGTGATTGTAAGTATTTTCTCGCGGATATGGCAAATCAGAGATTCGTTCCATGCTCCCGAATATGTTACAATGTCATGAGAAGTTGCAAAGTGATTATTTTCAAAGGAAGGAATAACCTGATCGTGGCTACTGCAAAACCGAAATCAAAACCGAAGCTGTTAGAGCTGGACGTCGTCCGGGCCATCGCCATACTGGCGGTGCTGATTATTCATTCGACGTCGGATGCTACCGTGGAGCTTCCGATTGGAAGTGGCTCACAGGCCATGTATTTGGCGCTGAACAAGCTGAGCAATTTTGCCGTTCCGGTCTTTATTATCGTGAGTGGAATCGTACTTTTTTACAAATATCAGGGCGAAAGCTTTGGCGGCAAGCAGGTGCTTCAATTTTACGTCAAGCGTGTGAAGCATGTGCTCTTTCCCTATGTGCTCTGGTCGTTGTTCTATTACTTGTACAACCAGTGGATTTTCGACAGGGAAAACTTGCATATGGATTGGTCCAGGTTCGCCGATTTGCTGCCATGGGCCGAGGCATCTTATCATTTGTACTTTATGGTGATTATCGTCCAGTTTTATTTGCTGTTTCCGCTGATGATGTGGCTCTGCCGGTTTGCCTGGTTCAGGAGAAGCCTGATATGGATCGGTCTTGTCATTCAGGCGGTCTTTTACTCCTACAACCATTGGGTGGAGCCGATCAACCACATGCCGTCGCTTTGCGTCAATTATTTCAGCATGTTCACGCTGGGCGGCTGGATCGGTCTTCATTATGAGACGTTTGCCGCCTGGCTGAGAAGACATGCCGCATGGGTGCTGCCGGCTGCCGTCGTCATAGGCTGCAGCTTCCTGGGACTGTTCATGCTGGAGGGTCGGACAAGCATTGTTCTTGACGGAGCTTGGTATCATGTGCTCTTCTTCGTTTATGCGGCGTTAGCAGGGCTGAGCTTGATCCGGCTGGGACAATTGCTGATTCGCTTCGCCATGCCTGCGGCCCGGGCGCTAATGGCGCTGGGGGCCGTTTCCTTCGGGATTTATTTGATTCATCCGGCGGTGCTGACTTACTACCGCACTCATTTTCCGAATGAAAGCGGAGCGATCGGGCAGTACCATCTGTATACCTTTACGGCGTTCGCTCTGAGTCTGATCATTCCATGGATTCTGACTTACGCATACGGATTGGCTGTCCGGCTGCTGCGCCGTCCCAAGCCGAAGTCGTCTGCACAAGGAGCCTGAACGGTGATATTCGGACCTCATCCTTCATACAATGGATTGTACAAGTCTTTTGAGAGGGAGGAGGGCATGCAATCATGAAAGGAATCAAAAATATCGTATTTATAGGGCTGACGCTGGGCATGCTGATTTACGCTGTACCGAAGCTTAAAACGACGGGGCTTGACTGGTCGCTTGAATCGGTATTCGGCATCGGCTGGATCGCTTTTGCTCTGCTTGTAGTGGCGGCCCATTTGCATCAGCTGCTGGGCGTGGAGGAAGAAACGAAACGGGAGCTTTTGAAGGTGAAGCGCATGAAGCGGTGGAAGATGGAGCAGGCGCTGCAGGGCAGACGCAAGCTGCTGCAGGTAAAAAAATAATGGATACGCAAAAAAGGCCTTTTTTTCCTGTGCAGGGTGAAAATGGCCTCTTTTTTGCGTACCGTTGTCCTTGTTCGGTTCTGCCGGATTAAATGAGCAGGGTGATGGCAAGCAGATCGAATAATACAAGAGGTAAAATGACATTGCTGTAGTACGAATAGTACGGAAAGTAAGGATAAGGACCAGGCAGTAAAGCCCGGCTGTGTCCCGGCAGCGTTTGCAGGTATAAGTGGTGGTTGTCGACATGCACGATGATGCCGTCGAAGGTCTGGCCGTGAACGGTTTGTACGCGCACGGGCTTGTGTATGTGTTGGGAGCACACGTGAAGAAGTTTTTCTTTGCACTTGCCGATGACTTCCAAGGCATTGGCTTCCAACTCGTAAATGGGCTGCTGCTGCCCTGCATGGGGAGCCTTCTCCATGATGATCGGACACCTCCTAAGGATGTAAGCTACTTCCATCCTATGCAGGCAAATCACGAAATATTAAGTATAAAATGTTGTAAAACGGTCATATGAAAAGCAATAACCGCCGGAAGCCCCGGACGGTTCGTATGGCTTTTAGCGCTTGAAGTGGAAGTAATTGCGAAGACCTGCGTAGAAATTAAACAATCCCAGAAGAAGGCACACCGTACCGAAAATTCGCCTGATAACCGAATCCTCAAAGAAGAACAACTGGGTGATGGAGATGATAATCAGCATGATCCCCATCGCAATATTCATCTTGGATGAGAGCAAGCCTCCGCGTTTCGGGTCCGTCTCTCTGCGGAAGCGATAGCTGTAAAAAACGGAAAAGCCAAGTGCGATGAAAATGAGTGTGCTGAGAGCGATCTGAATATTGGCAATCATGTTGGAAAGGCACATCCTTGTCGACAGGTTACATTCTTTAGTAATCACTTTACCGATTTCCGCCATGAAAATCAACCGGTTACCACCTGATGAATCGGGGGCGATTACGCCATCGGAATTCGTTTCCATTCCTTGACCGTGACCCAAACCTTGAGCTCCGTTTGCGTCAAGACGATCCATCTGACCGATTGGACGATGTAGTCCTTGTCCAGAACCCCCGTATAAGGTTTTTCTTTTAGAATCTGCTCGTACACATCCGGCATGGCTGCAAAATCCGAAATTTTGCGGCCGACGATAATTTTTTTGAGCTCACCGTGGATTCGGCGCTTCAGCTCGCTTTCCGTTATTTTATCCAATGGAGAATCGTCGGCCGATTCCACATAAATATTCAGCAGGTTGATCGTATTTTGTTGATTTTTGTTTTTTTTCAAGTCCTCCACTTCCCCCTCCAATCTGACATTTTCAGACACGAGTTCCCTGTTCTGAACAATCATCATATTAAGGCGCTGGTTATAGATACTTAGAAAAAGTGCGGCGCCGATGATCATGCCGGCAATCAGCAATCCTACCGCACGCAAAACATTTCCTGCCGATTCGTGAGGGGGAATTTTCAACCGCTGCTCCCTCCCTTGCAGATCCATTGAATAAGCGTCGTGCCCATATGGGCCCCGATAAATGCGCACACGATGTACATGATTTGTTGAATGGCAGGAGAAATGTGGCCGTCATGAAAATGAGTTTCGATCGCCCGGATCGGATCAATCGTTCCGCCGATGGCGGCTACCATAGCCCATATTTTGATCTGCTCCGACACATTCATCATTTTGTATACGGGAGGCTCCAATGTAATGACGGCGCTGATTCCCGCCAGCATGGTTCCCCCAAAAACAACCCCGAACGCCACGAAAAAATCCAGCAAGCATTTGGATAAAAATACCGCCATCATTTCCACCCTTTCCCGTTCTTTGACTGTTCGCTATAGGGCGGACCCATGCTGAAAGAGGTTGTCCCCCGCAAGCAGCCTGCCGGCCCCGACCCTCGAATGCTTCTTCATCTAAATATATGGCACACTTGTTCGCCTTATGCTAAAATAGGTACAAGATTTTTTTGAGGGATTCAGTAAGTATAGGAGGCGGCCCGGATGGGCGATATCGATTTTGTCCATTTGCATGTGCACAGCGAATACAGCTTGCTTGACGGCGCCGCACGCATTCAGGATCTGGTTCAGCAAGCGGCCGAGCTCGGCATGGAGGCTTTGGCGCTTACGGACCATGGCGTGATGTACGGTGTTATTCCTTTTTACCGCGCGTGCAAGGAACGGGGCATCAAGCCGATCATCGGCTGTGAAATGTACTTTACTGCGGGTTCATTACGTACAAAGGGCACCAGACAGGAGCAGCCCATCTATCATTTGATTCTGCTCGCCAAAAATCAGACCGGCTATCAAAACCTGATGAAGCTTTGTTCCATTGCGCATATGGAAGGCTATCATTACAAGCCGAGGATCGATCTCGAACATCTGGAGCGCTATTCGGAAGGACTGGTGTGCACGAGCTCCTGTCTGGGGAGCGAGGTATCCCAGCATTTGCTGCACGGACGCTATGAGGAAGCGAAGGAAGCGGCGCTCAGGTACCGGGCGATATTCGGAGACGATTTTTTTCTGGAGCTGCAGGATCACGGGCTTCCGGAGCAAAAAAAAGTGATGTACGAGATGATCAGGCTTGGCCGTGAGACAGGGATTCCGCTGATCGCCACCAATGACGTGCATTACGTACGGGAGCAGGATCATGCGGTGCAGGATATATTGCTGTGCATCGGCACGGGCAAAACCGTGGAGGACGAAGAGCGGCTCCGCTTTCATTCTTCACAGCTGTATCTCAAGAGTAAAGACGAGATGGCACGGATGTTCGCCCATGTACCGGAAGCGATAGCGAACACGGCGGCTGTTGCCGAACGCTGCAATCTGGAGCTTGAATTTGGGCGGTTCATCCTCCCGCAGTTCGATCCGATTCCGGAAGGGTTAACGGCCGGCGCGTATCTTGCGGAGCTTTGCGGGCAAGGGCTTAAAAGACGCTACTCCGCTCTCAAGGAATGGCAGGACGCGGCGTGGAGGGAAGCGGTGGAGCAGAGGCTTCAGTATGAGCTCGACGTCATCGAAAGGATGGGTTACTCCGATTATTTTCTGATCGTGTGGGATTTCATCCGTTTTGCGCATGAACGGGGCATCGCTACGGGACCGGGACGCGGCTCGTCCGCGGGCAGTCTGGTTGCCTACACGCTGAATATCACGAATGTGGATCCGATTCGCTACAACCTGCTGTTTGAGAGGTTTCTTAATCCCGAGCGGGTGTCGATGCCCGATATCGATATCGATTTCAGCGATCTTAGACGCGATGAAGTCATTGACTATGTGGTTCAAAAATACGGCAGGGATCGGGTCGCCCAGATCATCACCTTCGGTACGATGGCTGCTAAAGCGGCGGTAAGGGATGTGGGACGGGCGCTGAATGTGCCGTATAACGAAGTGGACCGCGCGGCGAAGCTGATTCCCAATCAGCTCGGCATGACGCTGGAGGAAGCGCTGCGCGTCAGTCCCGAGCTGAAAGCGCTGGCCGACAGGCAGCCCAAGACGGCGGAACTGCTGTCGCTTGCCATGAAGGTCGAGGGCATGCCGAGGCATGCGTCTACACACGCGGCGGGCGTCATCATTTCGCGTGAGCCGCTGACCCAGTACGTGCCTCTGCAGGAAGGAAACGAGCAGACAGCGCTGACGCAGTATCCGATGGAGCATTTGGAAGCGATAGGGCTGCTCAAAATGGATTTTCTCGGACTGCGTACGCTTTCCATCATTGAGCGTACAGTGGAGTGGATCCGCGAGCAGACCGGTACGCCTCCGGACTGGACACAGGTGCCGATGGACGATCCGGCGACCTACGAACTGTTGGGCCGCGGAGACACGACTGGCATATTTCAGCTCGAATCGCAAGGGGTTCGGCGCGTGCTCAAGGAGCTGAGGCCGTCGGATTTTGAAGATATTGTCTCGGTTCTCGCCCTGTACCGGCCGGGCCCGATGGAGTTTATTCCGAAGTATATCGGGGGCAAGCACGGACAACTGCAGGTGGAATATCCGCATGAAGCGCTGGAACCGATTCTTCGGGATACTTACGGCATTATTGTTTACCAGGAACAAATCATGCAAATCGCTTCGCTGATGGCCGGTTTCAGTCTGGGGGAAGCGGATTTGCTGCGCAGAGCGGTCAGCAAGAAGAAACGCGAGGTACTGGATCAGGAACGGTCCCACTTCGTTCAAGGCAGCTTGGGACAGGGCTACAGCGAAGCCGAAGCGAACCGGGTGTACGACATGATCGTCCGCTTCGCGGACTACGGATTTCCGCGGGCTCATGCGACGGCTTACGGCGTTTTGGCGTTCCAGACGGCTTATTTAAAGGCTCATTATCCTGTGCAGTTCATGGCTTCGATGCTTACCGCAGTCATGGGCAGCCACCATAAAGTGGCGGAATACGTGGATGAATGCAGGCGGATGGGCATAGCGGTTCTGCCGCCGGATGTGAACGAGAGCGGCTTTTTGTTTACCCCGGTCCAAACCCGGGAGGGCGGCGCCATTCGTTTCGGGCTGGCAGCCATCAAAAATGTCGGCACAACCGCGATCGAATCGATCCTGAAACAGAGGGAATCCGGTCCCTACCAAAGCTTGATCGACTTCTGCCGGCGCATCGATCTGCGGGTATGCAACAAGCGCGTGATGGAATCATTGATTCAAGGGGGCGCCTTCGATTCGCTGCCGGGACACCGCGCTCAGCTGCTGGCGATGCTGGAGGAGGCCATCGATGCGGCCGTCAAGTGGCGAAAGGACCGTGAGGATCTGCAACTCGTTCTGGAAGGATTTGGGTTTACGGAAGAGGTGAATTGGGAGGTAGAATATCCGGATATCCCTCCATTTACGTTGACGCAGCAGCTTGAGCTGGAAAGAGAACTGACCGGTCTTTATATCTCCGGCAGTCCGCTTGACGAGTTCGAGTCCAAACTGCATAAGCTTGAGCTTGATCCTTTGTCATCGCTGCAAGAATATCCTGACGGAAGCGATGTGATGGTAGCCGGGCTGGTCACGGCAAGCAAGACGATCGTGACCAAGAAAGGCCAGCCGATGGCGTTCATGGAACTGGAAGACCGTGTCGGCAAAACGGAGGTTGTCCTCTTCCCGGAGGTGTGGAAAAAATACGCTCCGCTCGTGCAGAAGGGAAAGCCGGTGCTCATCATGGCCAAGCTGCAGCTCGGAGACGAGGACTATAAGCTGTTTGCCAACCAGCTGCTGGCGCTGGACGACCCGCACCTGGAGCAGAAGGCGGTCAAACCCGCTGCTTCCGCGGCGGGAGGCAAGTTTTCCCGAAGCGAACGAGGGCCGTCCCCGCCAGCCCGCAGGCAGCCGGCTGCGCCGAAGGCCGCCGGGGCCTCGGCTGCTCCGGTATCCCAGCGGGTGTATATCCGAATCCCCGCGCAGCATGAGCAGCCCGGCGTTCTCTCCGAGCTGAAGCGGCTGATTGCGCAGCATACGGGGGCGCTGCCGGTTGTACTCTACTATGAGAAAAGCCAAAAAACGCTGGGCTTAAGCGATAAATACAAGGTAAGGCCCTCCCCGGAGCTTTTCCGGCGCATAGAAGAGCTGCTCGGTAAAGAATGTGTAAAAGTGAAATAATTCCGTCTTCCTCCGCATACATTTAATAACCCGTACGGCATCGGCGTGCTGCCGACCGATCTGTTGGAACTGGAGGAGGCGTTGTTTTTATGCCGCATCAATCAATTGTCGAATATCTGGAGAAGCGGGGCGTGAGTGTCGAAAGTATTGCCGATATCGTGTACAAGCTGCAGCATCCCTATAATCCGGCGCTTTCCAAGCAAGCTTGCGTGAACAGTGTAATGACCGTTTTAAAAAAAAGGGAAGTGCAATATGTGTTGTACACCGGAATTGCGTTGGATGAGTTGGCGGAGAAAAAGCTGCTTCCCGAACCGCTGCAGGGATTGATGGAAACAGACGCCCCCCTGTACGGTGTGGACGAAACGCTCGCGCTTGGGATCGTTCATGTGTACGGAATGATCGGACTGACCAGCTTTGGATTCCTGGACAAGCAGAAAATAGGCATTATCCGGGACTTGAATAACCATAAAACGGGGATTCACGTGTTTCTGGATGACCTTGTTGCGGGACTTGCCGCAGCGGCTTCGGCGCGCATTGCCCACAAGCACCAGGATGAATTGGACGGCCTTCCTCCGGTTGAATGAAGTCTTTTTTTGGCGAAATGCCGATGATATTTAAGAAATTAGATCTCCCCGAAAAGCGCTAAGGTTCGGTTGCGGGCAAAAGAGCACTTATGATATCATTAATCCAATATGTCTGTGATTCAGAACGTGGGCCATAAGTTGTATCCACAATACTGAATCACCTTGACAAACGCTCGCGTCCTCAGCTTTCCTTATGAAAAAGGTTGATTTGCCAAGCTTTAGGACAGCGCTGCCGTTTTAACCTTGGGGAGGTCTTTTTTTTCATGTGGACGGTAATCTATATCGCTCCGACAGCCAAAATCGCTGAGAGAATCAAGCAAAGACTGACGGAAGAGGGCTTTCTTGTACAGGTGCGCGCGATCAACATGACAAAAAATCAATTTGAAATTTTAGTTCCCGAAGGCGAATTGGAAGAGGTTCAAGAGGTTCTAAACACCATTTTGCATAGATCATAGCCACAAGTACCGTTTGGGCACGGACAAGTCCATCATTCGCAAGTGAGGTGTAGACGTGCAGTTCAAAGATTTATTTCAGAAAAAAAGAAAATACGCCACTGTTCCATCGGCGGACAGGCCTGCGCCCAATGCTCCGGTTGATGGAGCGATCGACGTTCCCGAGGAGCGTCCGAAACGTGAAATTCCCGAAGGACTGATGAACAAGTGCCCGAGATGCGGGACCATCCAGTATAACAAGGAACTGGACAAGAACCTGAAGGTGTGTGCCGCGTGCGATTATCATTATAAACTCAACGCGGTTGAGCGCATCCAGATGACGATGGACGATGGCGAGTTCACGGAATTCGATAGTGAATTGGGCTCGGAAGATCCGCTGGGCTTTCCCGATTACGTGAACAAATATAACAAAGCTGTTGAAACTACGGGGATGCAGGATGCAGTGATTACCGGCGAGGGAACCATCGGCGGATACCCGGTTATCGTAGCGGTGATGAGCTTCGATTTTATGGGAGGCTCGCTTGGCTCGGTCGTGGGAGAAAAAGTGACAAGGGCTATTGAACAGGCCATTGCCAAACAGCGGCCGGTCATTATTTTCTCGACGTCGGGCGGAGCGCGGATGCAAGAGAGCATTCTCAGCTTGATGCAGATGGCCAAAACGAGCGCGGCCCTGGCCAAGCTGAATGAGCAGGGGGGACTGTACATCTCCGTTATTACAGACCCGACATTCGGAGGCGTGTCTGCAAGTTTCGCTACCTTGGGCGATTATATCATTGCTGAACCGGGAGCGGCTTTCGGCTTTACAGGACGCCGGGTGATCGAGCAGACGATTCGTCAGAAGCTGCCGGATAACTTTCAAACCGCCGAATTCAATCTCAAGCATGGACAGGTCGATTTCGTGGCGCACCGAAAAGAAATGCGGACCATGCTGACCAAGCTGCTTAGCATGCATACGGTAAAGGAGGAGACGGCCAGTGGCAAGTGAAATGCCTTTTGAGCTGCCGCTTGTCGAGCTTCGCGCGAAAATCGATGAGCTGCGCAAATTCGGAGAGGAAAAGAAAATTGATTTCTCGGACGAAATTGACCGGTTGGAGCAGCGATATCAGCAGTTGGAAGCCGAATTGTACTCAAGCATGACCACACAACAGAAGATGCAGGTGGCCCGCCATCCTCAACGTCCTACGACGCTCGATTACATTCAATACTTATTCACGGATTTTATTGAGCTTCATGGCGACCGTGTTTATGGGGACGACTTAGCCATCGTTGGCGGAATAGGCCGTTTTAACGGGATTCCCGTGACGGTCGTCGGACACCAGAAGGGCAAGGATACAAAGGATAATATCGCCCGCCATTTCGGCAGTCCTCACCCGGAAGGATTCCGTAAAGCGCTGCGTCTGATGAAGCAAGCCAATAAATTCAACCGGCCCATCATTACATTTATTGATACCAAAGGCGCTTATCCAGGGAATGCGGCAGAAGAACGGGGTCAAGGTGAAGCCATCGCGCGCAATCTGCTTGAGATGGCGTCCATGCGAGTGCCGATTTTATGCGTGGTGATCGGTGAAGGCGGCAGCGGAGGTGCGTTGGCGCTTGGCGTCGGCAATCGCGTGTTTATGCTTGAAAATTCGATCTATTCCGTGATCAGTCCGGAGGGTGCGGCCTCGATTCTATATAAAGACGCGTCGAAATCGATGGAAGCGGCCGAAGCGATGAAGATTACGGCTGATGAAATTTTAAAGCTCGGTGTGATTGACGCGATTATTCCGGAACCGAAGGGCGGGGCTCATCGGGATGTTGTCATGCAGGCTGAATCCATAAAACAAGTATTATGGGCGCACTTGCAGGAGTTAATGAAAATGACAGAGAAAGAATTAATGGAAGACCGTTATAAAAAATTTAGACAAATCGGTCGGTTCACAACCATTCAGGAGGGTAACCACAACCATGCGTAAAACCAAAATTGTTTGTACCATCGGACCGGTCAGCGAATCGCTGGACATGTTCAAGAAGTTGATCAACGCGGGAATGAACGTCGCGCGGCTCAACTTCTCCCACGGCGATTTCGAAGAACATGGCGCCCGGATCGCCAATGCCCGTAAAGCTTCTCAGGAGCTGGGAAAGAACCTTGCGATTTTGCTGGACACAAAGGGTCCGGAGATTCGCACAGGCAAGCTGAAGGACGATCAGAAGGTCGAACTGATTCAAGACCGGCTGATTACGCTCACGACTGAAGAAGTGCTCGGCGATGCTGATCGCGTGTCTATTACATACAGGGATTTGTACAAAGATGTAAGAATCGGTTCCACGATCCTGATCGATGACGGCTTAATCGGGTTGAGTGTTGAGGATATTCGCGGTACCGATATCGTTTGCCGGATTAAGAATGGCGGATTGCTTGGCAGCAAGAAAGGCGTAAACGTACCCGGCGTCAAAATTAATTTGCCGGGGATTACGGAAAAAGATGCGAACGATATTATTTTCGGTATTCAGCAGGGAGTTGATTTCATCGCTGCTTCTTTCGTGCGTAAAGCGAGCGATGTCATGGAAATTCGTGAAATTTTGGAGCGTCATAACGCTGCTCACATTCAGATCATCTCCAAAATTGAAAATCAGGAAGGCGTAGACAACCTCGATGAGATTCTGGAAGTATCCGACGGACTTATGGTGGCGCGGGGAGACCTCGGTGTGGAAATTCCGGCGGAGGATGTACCGATCGTACAAAAAGCCATGATCAAAAAATGTAACCAGGTGGGCAAGCCGGTCATTACGGCAACGATGATGCTGGATTCGATGCAGCGCAATCCGCGTCCGACCCGTGCGGAAGCAAGCGACGTAGCCAATGCGATTTTCGACGGATCCGATGCCGTGATGCTGTCCGGTGAAACGGCGGCGGGAAAATATCCGGTCGAGTCTGTGCTAACGATGGCCCGGATTGCGGAGCGTGCGGAGCAGGCATTGGAACACCGTGAAATTTTCATCCGCCAAAGCAATGCTCAGCAAACCACGGTGACGGAAGCGATTAGCCAGGCGGTTGCCAACTCCGCTTTGGACCTTGATGCGAAGGCGATTCTGACCGCTACCGAAAGCGGCTATACGGCACGTATGGTTTCCAAATACCGCCCGAAAGCACCGATTATTGCCGTTACCCCGGATGACCGGGTATTGCGCCGATTGTCTCTCGTTTGGGGCGTTATGCCGGTTAAGGGCGAATCTTGCTCCTCCACGGATCAATTGTTCGAGCATGCGGTTGACGCCAGTGTCAAAACCGGTTTAGTCAGCCTTGGCGATCTGGTTATCATCACGGCGGGCGTACCGGTAGGACGTTCCGGAACGACAAACCTGATCAAAGTGCATCAAATCGGCGAAATGATTGCCAAGGGACAAGGAATCGGTACTCAGATCGCTACCGGAAAAGTGATCACGGCTCGCAGTGCGGAAGAGGCGAACACCAAAGCAACCGAAGGGTGCATTCTTGTCACTCCTACGACAGATAAAGAATATATGCCGGCATTCGAAAAGGCCGCAGCCGTCATTACGGAAACGGGCGGGATTACTTCCCATGCAGCCGTGGTTGGTATCAGCCTTGGCAAGCCTGTGGTCGTTGGTGTAGTTAACGCGCTGGAGATTCTAAAGGACAATGAAGAAGTCTCCATATATCCCGAAGTGGGCGTCATCTACTCCGGACGGGCTCGGGTACTGTAAGAATGCCCCGGGCATACAAAAAGAGCGGACCCGCTTGCGGGTGCGCTCTTTTTTCTATAATATAAGACTTTACAAGTTGATCGGCAGGGTCACGATTCTGATAGTTGAAGAAAAGGTTCATTCAAAACACGGACCGTTCTTCATTGAATGGGCTTCGATCGGAGCATTTATCGAATGAGAGGTGAAAACATAAACTATGAAAACATTTCGTCATCACATACGTGTGCGGTATCAGGAAACAGACCAAATGGGAGTCGTGTATCACGCCAATTATTTAAACTGGTTTGAAATCGGCCGAACGGAGATGATCCGGGAGATGGGCATGCCGTATCGGACTTTAGAGGCCAAGGGGCTGCTGCTTCCTGTTATTGAAGCGGATCTGAAGTTTCATCAGCCGGCCCGTTATGACGATTCGATTACAATCCTTACCCGGATTGCAGAGTTTAGTCACCTGCGTATTCGTTTTGAGAGCGAAGTTCACAGGGAAAGTGAACTGCTGGTCAGCGGATGCACCCGGCATGTGTGGCTGAACCGCGATTGGAAACCGGTCCGAATCGATAAAGAAGCGCCGGATGTATACGCGCTGATCAAGGAATGGAGCTGATCCGTCCATGTTACGTTATGTTGTCATCGCATTGATTGTGATTCCGGCTTTGGAGCTGATCGTTATTTTTCAAATGGGTAAGCTGATTGGCGGTTGGCCCACCTTCGGATTGATGATCGTGACCGGTTTTTTGGGCGCATGGCTTGCGCGCAGAGAGGGCCTCAAGGTGTGGCGGCAGGCACAGAATCAGCTTTCTCTGGGCCAGCTTCCCGGGGATTCGATTGTGGACGGAATATGTGTGTTTACCGGAGGAATACTGCTGTTAACTCCCGGTCTTTTGACGGATGTGCTTGGATTTCTTCTCGTGTTTCCGCTTAGCCGTCCAATGTTTAAAGGTTGGATATACGCGTTATTACGCAAAATGGCAGACCGGGGAAATACTTATTTTTTTTGGCGCAGATAGGTCCTGACTATTTTTTCAGACATTTACATAAAATTAACAAAGTCTGCATCATCTCTTAACAATATCGAATTATGATGAACAATGTAGAAAAGGACAGGCGAAAACGGTGGATTTTCATGGAGGTCATAATGCGAATATGAAAGATACAACGGTCCGTGAAACGTCGAACAACTATTTGAATCGTGATTTGAGCTGGATTGAATTCAACAGACGTGTGCTTGAAGAAGCGCAGGACGCGGGGACGCCGCTGCTGGAGCGGGTAAAATTTCTTTCCATCGTATCCTCCAATTTGGATGAGTTTATGAGTGTGCGGGTAGCGGGGATCATCGAGCAGATGAAAGCGGGTCATACCAAAAAAGATTTTACGGGCTACACTCCTGCCGGATTATTCAAGCGAATCATGAAACGGACGGCAAAGATGGTCGCGGATCAGTACAAGACTTATCGGGATCTCATGAGACAATTAGCCAAAGAAGGCATTATCTTTACGCGGTATGATGATTTGAATGCAACGCAGCGTAAAGCCATGGACGAATATTATCACGAGATCGTTTTTCCCGTGCTGACTCCGATGGCGGTGGACCAGGCGCGGCCGTTTCCGCTGGTGCACAGCCAAGCGCTTTATTTGGCGGTGGTCTTGATGAAAGAAGGAGATAGCGAGGAGGAGGAACCTTATTTTGCCATTGTTCAGGTACCTTCGATTTTGAGCCGTTACATTGCCGTTCCGGGGCGGACCAACAGGAAGAAGCATGAATTTATTCAAATGGAAGATTTGATCGAAAAGCACATCCAGACCTTGTTCAGCGGCTATATTCCGGTGTCGGTACACGGCTTTCGGGTGACGCGAAATGCAGATCTTACGCTCAATGAAGAAGACGCGGAGGACCTGCTGGAGGAAATTGAAAACCAGTTGCGTAAACGGCGTTGGGGGGATCCTGTTCGTTTGGAGGTTCAAAAAGGGATTCATCCTTACGCTCTGAACAAGCTGATTGACGAATTCGAAATCATTTCGGAATACATATTTGAAATCGACGGTCCGCTTGACTTGACCTATTTCATGAAGCTTGCAGCCTCGGTGCAGGGATACGATCATCTCCGCTATCCTCCGATTAAGCCGGTATATCCGCATGAGCTGGACGATGTCGAGGATTTGTTTGCCAAGCTTCGCGGGCAGGATGTGCTCGTCTATCATCCGTACGAGTCGTTCGATGCCGTTACCGACTTTATATGCGATGCAGCCTACGATCCTCAGGTCCTCGCGATCAAAATGACATTGTACAGGGTCAGCGGCAATTCCCAGCTTATTCAAGCGCTTGCACGCGCGGCTGAATCCGGCAAGCAGGTGACGGTCGTGGTGGAACTGAAGGCGCGCTTTGATGAAGAGCGGAATATCGCGTGGGCGAGAAAGCTGGAGCAGGCTGGTTGTCATGTGGTATACGGTCTGGTAGGGTTAAAGACGCACTGTAAAATCACCTTGGTCGTTCGTCAGGAAGCGGACGGACTTCGGAGGTACGTACACGTGGGTACAGGCAATTACAATGATAACACGGCTAAGCTTTATACGGACGTGGGATTATTTACTTCTCATAAAATCATAGGGGAGGATGCTTCCGCACTGTTTAACGAGGTAACCGGTTATTCCGCTCCCCATAATTGGAAAGCTTTCGGCGTGGCGCCGACCGATATGATGGAGAAGTTTTTCGAGAAAATCCGACGGGAGAAGAATAACGCCGCTGAGGGCAAGCCGGCTCACATTATTGCGAAGCTGAATTCGCTTTCGAACCAGCAAATGATCGATGAGCTGTATGCGGCGTCCCAGGCCGGCGTCCGCATCGATTTGATCGTTCGGGGAGTATGCTGCTTAAGACCGGGGGTTCCCGGCTTAAGCGAACATATTACGGTGCGCAGCATCGTTGACCGTTTTCTTGAGCATTCGCGTATTTATTACTTCGAGAACGCAGGCGACCCCGAGGTCTATATTGCCAGCGCGGATTGGATGACGCGGAATTTAACCCGCCGGATTGAATTGATGTGTCCTGTGTTCGATAAACAGAATGTGCAGTCGTTGATTAACGTTTTGCAGCTAAGCCTGCGGGACAATGTGAAGGCGAGACAGCTTCAATCGAACGGCATGTATGAGCCCGTTCGATTGAAGGATGCTCCCCCGAGGCGGAGTCAATTCGAAGCGATGCGCATCAGGTCGTGGAAAACGACGTTTCCTGACAATGAAGCTGAAGACCCCAAATCTTCTTGAACTCCTTTTGCAATCCCTCGACCTCTCTGTATTCGGCAGAGGGGTCGTGTTTTCTTTTTAGGCGCAAATTCAATGAAGGGCCTTCGATGGAGACGGATTCAAGTTCAAGGGCCTGCGTTTCACTGGCATCCAGAGCAATGGCGAGACGAACCAGGGTTCCCAGCTTGCATATGAGCTCGATATCTGAATCCGAGATAATATCCTTGTGTTGAAGAACCGCTTGCAGCGTTCTGTTTTTTGCTTTGTATGTGGCGATCAGAGCGCAGAAAAGCAGCTCACGGTGGGTAAGTCCGTCGATTCTCGTATAAGCGATCATGTGAAACGTGTGCTTGGGAAATTGGTAATATTGCACGGAGGCGCCGATTCGGTACAGCTTGGATGCAATGCTGAGGCAAAGCCTCATTTTTGAATCGTGAAGCTGCAGCAGCTTGGTTTGAGCCAAAACGTCAAAAAGCTTCAGCGCGTTTTCATTTACACGGGTAATATGCACTTGGGGAGCCGTAGAATGCAGGCTTAAGAATTGGTCCGCACTGCGTTCTGCGATATGCAAATGCCCCGTATCCGGAGGACAGAAGCTCTCGAAAAAGAGTCCGTCCCGGAGGCCGGCCCCGCTAACAACATATTGCAATGCGCCAGTTGCCTGAAAGACCGTTTGCAGGATAATGACACCCGGCACGATAATATCGTAACGGTCCTTGGAAAGACCATCGACTTTTTTTCTCCTCTCTCCGGGCAAGTTCGAGAGCCATAGAGCCAGCTCGTCCATATCCTCAGGAGATATGACGTAGTTATGCGGGATAGGCAGTGAATATTTACGCTTGCGTTGGTTGATTTTACTAAGCGTTCGAACCCCGCCCCCAAGCCCGACAAGCGGAAGTCCGGGGTTTTGGCTGATCCAGGAATGCGCAGAGAGCGCCCGCTGGACCATTTGCCGGATACCGTTCAGTTGTTCTGCCTGGAATTCACCGTCCGGTGCAAACTTGCGGGTCGTATTTACGGCGCCGAATGGAAAGGAGACGCTGCGGAGCAGCTTCCGGTCGCGAAATAGGCTGATTTCCGTGCTGCCGCCGCCGATATCGACGAGATAACCGTCCGATATGTCCATCGTCTGGATCATTCCCAGAAATCCGAGCCGGGCTTCGTCCTCTCCGGACAGGATTTCAATGTGAAAGCCGGTTTGCTTCGTTAGGGCATCGACAATTTCCCGCGCATTTGTAGCGTTCCGGATCGCAGCCGTGGCAGCAGCGCGGCAGTCTGTGACGCCATGGGCATCACAGATGCGTTTGAAATGCGATAGCATGCGTACGATGTTTTGTATTTCAGCAGGAGGCAGGCCCCCGTCAGGTCCGATCCGCTGACTCAGCCGGGCAGATTCCTTGAATTCACCGATAACCCGATAGGCCCCGGTTTCGTGAAGCTCGTAGATGGCCAAGCGGATGGAGTTGGAACCGATGTCGATGATGCCGATTCTTCGGCTGTTGTTCATGGCTTTTTCCTCCTAGAGTTTTGCCGGAGCAAGACTTGATGCGTAACGAAAAAGATAAACTTATTTTAACATCGTTTGTCCAGCCTGCAAAACTTTGAAGAATGTGTTTACATCGGTTAAGAAATGTTTTGTACAGGGCCGTTTTCTTCGTTATGAGAATATTGGAAAGACAAAAATAGCATAATATCAAGTGTTTGAGTCTATACGATTCATCAAGAAATGACCATGGGATAGCATATGTTTATTGTGCTGATAATGAACTTTTATGTCCAAATTTGTTCACATCGGTAGATAAATCCTTTATATTAGACTTATGTGAAATCGAACGCAAAAGGAGAGATTAACTTGACTGCTACCAAAGGATTGGAAGGAATTGTCGCTACTACCTCCTCCGTTAGCTCCATCATTGACGGTGTGCTCACCTATCGCGGTTATAATATCGACGACCTTGCGGAGAATGCAACATTTGAAGAAGTCGTATATTTGTTATGGTATGGCAAGCTGCCTAATCGCTCAGAACTGGACCGGTTGCTAAAGGATTTAAGTGAAAACGCTGCGATTCCTGCAGAAATCATCGACCAAATCAAATTATATCCAAAAAATGTAAATTCCATGGCTGCTTTGCGCAGTGCTGTTTCCAGCCTGGCTCTTTACGACGAAGAAGCAAATGATATGAGCAAAGAAGCCAACCTGCGTAAAGCGATCAAGCTGCAGGCCCAAATTCCGACGATTATTGCTGCGTTTGCCCGTATTCGTGAAGGGAAAGAGCCGATCGCTCCGAAGGCTGGCGTTTCCATTGCCGAGAATTTCTTATATATGCTAACCGGCAAAAATCCTGAAAAAATTGCTGTTGAAGCATTGGACAAAGCTCTTGTTCTCCACGCTGATCACGAGCTGAATGCCTCCACTTTTGCGGCTCGTGTTACCGTTGCCACGCTCTCCGATATTTATTCCGGCGTTACTTCTGCGATCGGAGCGCTCAAGGGACCTCTGCACGGCGGAGCAAACGAGGCGGTTATGGCGATGCTGGAGGAAATCGGTACGGTTGATAACGTTGCAAACTATATCAATGAGAAGCTGGCTAACAAGGAAAAGGTCATGGGCTTTGGCCACCGCGTATATAAAAATGGCGACCCGCGCGCGAAGCATCTTCAGAAGATGTCTCAGGAATTGGGTAAAATTACAGGCAATTTGAACTGGTATAACATGTCCATTCAAATCGAGGAATTGGTTACCGGTCAAAAAGGCCTGAAACCAAATGTGGACTTCTACTCCGCATCGGTGTATACTTCACTGGAAATCCCGCGCGACCTGTTTACCCCAATTTTTGCGATCAGCCGTACTTCCGGCTGGACAGCTCACATTCTGGAGCAGTATGATAATAATCGTCTGATCCGTCCACGTGCTGAATACACGGGTCCTTTGCATCAAGTCTTTGTTCCGATCGAGAAGCGCTAATGATCGGAGATTGAAATTTTTGCTTGATACCTAAACGGGCTGCTGCGGCGTCTTTTTTACCTCGGCTTTCATAGTAAGGCTTGAGACAAGCGCCGCGGCTCCCGTATATTTTTGAGGGTATCCCTAATTCTCGGGTCAGTGCAAACTGGCTCCAATTTTACGAGGAGGTTTATATATCTATGGTACAATTTGAACAATATGCGCAACCGACAGAAGGCGAGCGTATCACGATCACGAACGGTCAATTGAACGTTCCGAACAATCCGATTATTCCTTTCATCGAAGGCGACGGTACCGGTCCGGACATCTGGGCGGCAGCCCAACGCGTGTTGGACGCAGCGGTAGAAAAAGCGTACAAAGGCGAGAAAAAAATCGCGTGGTATGAAGTGTTTGCCGGAGAGAAAGCTTTCAATAAATTTAACAACTGGCTGCCGGCCGATACACTTACTGCTATTCGTGAATACATTGTTGCCATCAAAGGGCCTTTGACTACTCCGATCGGCGGCGGTATCCGCTCCCTGAACGTAGCTCTTCGCCAAGAGTTGGATCTGTATGTATGTTCCCGCCCGGTTCGCTACTTCAACGGTGTACCTTCCCCTGTGAAACGTCCTGAGCTCGTGGACATGGTTATTTTCCGTGAGAACACAGAGGATATCTACGCAGGGATCGAATGGGCTTCAGGCTCGGAAGAAGTGAAAAAAGTCATTGCGTTCCTGCAAAACGAAATGGGCGTGAAAAAGATCCGCTTCCCGGAAACGTCCGGCATCGGTATCAAGCCTGTATCTTCCGAAGGTTCCAAGCGTCTGATTCGTGCGGCAATCGAATATGCGATCCGGCATAACCGCAAGAGCGTAACCTTAGTTCACAAAGGTAACATCATGAAATTTACGGAGGGTGCGTTCAAAAACTGGGGTTATGAGCTTGCTGAACAAGAGTTTGGCGACAAAACCTTCACATGGGCGCAGTACGATAAAATTAAAGAAGAGCAAGGCACAGAAGCAGCAAACAAAGCGCAAAAAGATGCGGAAGCCGCCGGTAAAATCATCATCAAAGATGCGATTGCGGATATCGCTCTGCAGCAAGTACTGACTCGTCCGACTGATTTTGACGTCATCGCCACACTGAACCTGAACGGCGATTACCTGTCCGATGCATTGGCGGCTCAAGTAGGCGGAATCGGTATCGCTCCTGGAGCGAACATCAACTATGTGACCGGCCATGCCATTTTCGAAGCAACTCACGGTACGGCTCCTAAATATGCAGGTCTCGATGTAGTTAATCCAGGCTCCGTTATTCTGTCCGGCGTTATGATGCTTGAGCATCTGGGTTGGCTGGAAGCGGCTGAACTGATCTACAAAGGTATGGAAACCGCGATCAATAATAAAACGGTAACTTACGACTTTGCACGTTTGATGGAAGGCGCAACCGAAGTGAAATGCTCGGCGTTTGCGGATGAGATCATCAAAAACTTCTAAATCGATTGCACCTTGATCCCTTTCTAAAGGAGTAAATTGGGTTTTATATCCTTTGAACGGCGAAAGCTTGTCCGAGGATATGAACCCATCAACAATATAATTTCGGGAGGCAACCAAATCATGGCGATTCAACGCAAAAAGATTACGGTTGTAGGCGCTGGTTTCACAGGTGCAACTACGGCGCTAATGCTGGCTCAAAAAGAACTTGGTGACGTGGTATTGTTGGACATTCCCCAGCTTGAGAACCCGACAAAAGGAAAAGCGCTGGACATGCTGGAGGCTTCTCCGGTACAAGGATTTGACGCTAACATCATCGGTACTTCCAACTATGACGATTCGAGCAACTCCGATATCGTCATCATTACTGCAGGAATTGCTCGTAAGCCGGGGATGAGCCGTGACGACCTCGTGACTACGAACGCCGGCATTGTAAAATCCGTTTGCGAAAACGTCAAAAGAACAAGCCCGGAATCGATCGTTATTATCCTCAGCAATCCGGTAGATGCAATGACTTATGTTGCTTTCGAGACACTCGGTTTCCCTAAAAACCGCGTTATCGGTCAATCCGGTGTTCTGGATACAGCACGTTACTGCACATTCATCGCACAAGAGCTGAACGTGTCGGTTGAAGATGTCCGCGGCTTTGTGCTTGGCGGTCACGGCGATGATATGGTACCTCTCATTCGTTACTCCAACGTTGGCGGTATTCCGATCGAGAAGCTGATTCCTGCTGACCGCATCGAAGCCATCGTGAAGCGTACGCGCACCGGCGGCGGCGAAATCGTCAATCTGCTTGGCAACGGTTCGGCTTACTATGCGCCTGCGGCCTCACTTGTGCAAATGACAGAAGCGATTCTTAAAGACAAGAAGCGCATTCTTCCTTCCATTGCTTTGCTCCAAGGCGAATACGGCTATGACAACCTGTTCATGGGTGTTCCGACGCTTCTTGGCGGCAACGGCATTGAGAAAGTATTTGAACTGGAACTGCTTCCCGAAGAAAAAGCGGCGCTGGATAAATCTGCCGAATCCGTACGTAATGTAATTAAAGTCGTAACCAGCTAATTAAAAAGATTATACTTCAAACCAGCCTTCCGGCCCTTGCCGGAGGCTGGTTTTTTAATTGAAGTTTGATGAGGAGGGGCAGAAAATTCTGCCCTTCACTCTAGATTTGTGAAGTCGCCTTGAGGCGCTTTTCTCTTTAGAGACTGCTGCAAAGCTGAAAATCAGCGCAGCAGCGAGCGGAGACGCAAAAAGCCTCTCTGTAAGGTCGATTTTCAGCGTAGTGGCCCGCGGCGCGGTTTTTCTTGTAAATCCCTTATTGAAATCAATGGTAAATCATGTTACCATCTGAAATGACTGACTAGTCAGTCATAATATTTCAATTGCAAAATGTTTTCACAACATGTTTTTGCTATTTTATTTTTTATAGGGGGAAATGGCGTGGCAGCAGACAAGAGAGACAGCATTATTAAATCGGCGCTTAAGCTTTTTGAAGAAAAAGGCTACCACAGCACGAAAATTTCGGATATTGTGCAGAACGCGGGAATGGCGCAGGGAACGTTTTATTTATATTTCAAGAGTAAAGAAGATATGTTCCGCCAAGTGGCCGAGGCTTGCCTGGATGAAATTGTGGGCGCTTTGGCTCAAGGGCCTTCAGTAACGGAAGGTTTTGATTTAGATCGAATGCTGTACCGGATCATCCGTCAAACGCTTGTTATTTACTATGAGAACCGGACGATTTTAAATATTATAAACCAGCATGGTTCCGCGTCTCCTGAGATAGCCGATATTTACAAGCTATTTTATGATAGAATGGCAAGCGTTATCAAAGGTAAGCTTGTACAGCTTCAGGCGTATCCGGGCTACACGGATGAACAGCTGGAAATGACCGCATATGCCAAAATCGGTATGGTAGAGTTGGCTGCGTACCAGTGGTTTGTTGAGAGGAAATGCGGTCCGGAGCACATTGACTCGCTCACAGAGGTATTGGTCGGCGTAAATATCAATTGCAAGCCGGGAACGGATGTGAAGGGGGGATGATCGGCAAAATCCTGAAGTATCGAAAAGTGACGCTGCTTTTTTTTGTCATGGCGGTGCTGCTTGGCATATTCAATATATCCACGATGAAGCAGAGGGAAAATCCGGAGATTGATCTGACCGTAGCGGTTGTCAAGACGATTTATCCCGGAGCTTCACCGGAAAAAGTGGAGCAGTTCATTACCCGGCCTTTAGAGGATAAAATCAAGGAGATGAGCGATATTTCCGTGGTCAGCTCCACTTCGTCGGCGAACGTCTCGGTCATTCAAGTGGAGGTCAAAGCGGATACGGACATCAAACGGGCATGGGACACGCTGCGGCAGAAGGTGCAATCCGCGTCAAGCGAGCTGCCTCGGGACGCGCATCAACCAGAGGTGAATGACGATCTTGGTAAGATTGCAGAGCAAATCCTCCATTTCGTGGTGGAGACTCCCGAGGAGCTTGAACCGCTCAGGCCGGTCATGGAAATGTGGAAAGAACAGCTTGGCACGGTTCCTGGCGTCAGCAATGTAGAGATCGTCGGCTTGCAGGAACAGGAAGTGGCTGTAACGCTGGATACCGACAAGCTGAACACCTTCCGGCTGCCTTGGGGAGTCGTGGCGCAGGCGCTTCAAAACAAACAGAATCGTATTCCATTAGGAATGGTCGATAAAGGCACGAAGCAATATTTCGTGAACATGAGCGGAGAATGGAAATCGGCGGAGGATATCGCAAATACGGAAATTTACGGTCTGCCGGGCGGAAAAACGCTGAGAATCGGAGATATTGCCGACGTCAAGCTGCAGCCGAAGAAAAGGGAAGTCAGCATCATACATAACGGGAAACCTGCGCTGGACTTGGTTATCAATGCGGCAAAGGGCGCGGATATACCGGATCTGCAAAAGCGGATTGACCGGAAGGTGTCCGAGCTAAAGCCGAAGCTTCCGGAGAATGTCGAGCTGCAATCGCTTTTTACCCAGAAGGAAAGCCTGGATCATTTGTTTAAAGAGCTGATAAAAGAGCTGTTGATCGGCATCATGGCGGTTATCGTCGTTTGTTCGATGGGTCTTGCGTTCGGGACCGCTCTGATCGTTGCGCTGGCCATTCCGATTTCGATCACGGTCGGCTTTATTCCGGTGGAATTTATGGGGATCGATTTAAACCAAATCACCATTGTGGCGATAGTGATTGTGCTGGGAATTCTAGTGGATGACGCCATTGTCGTCAACGATAATATTCAGCGCCGGCTCCAACTGGGAGATGACCCTCGGACTGCATCGCTTGAAGGAAGCCGTGACGTCGCCATCTCCATCCTGACGGCGACGATCGCCACAGCCGCAGCTTTCCTGCCGCTGTTCTTTTTGAAAGGAAATATCGGCAGCTTTATCCGTCCGCTGCCTGTAGTGATCTCGTTCACGTTGGCCGCGTCGATGGCCATGTCGCTTACCATCATCCCCATTTTCCGTACATGGGCAGCCGAACGCAGGCTACGGCGCCGGAGCCTACAATCGACAGATGCCGTCGACACTTCCCGTAAGGCGCATGCCGATCTGGAATTACAGCAGGCTCCCGGTCTGCTCGGCAAACAGATCCAGCGGTTGAGTATGGTGTACAGCAAGCAGATTCACCGCTTTTTGCAAAGACCGCTGCTTACAGGAATGGCCGCGCTTTTGGTGGGAACAAGCGCCTTTGGTCTGCTTCCGCTGCTGGGTGTGCAGTATTTCCCGCCTGCGGAGAAAGAAGAAATGCTGATCGACATTAAGCTTCCAAAGAACAGGTTGTTTGCGGAAACCGAGTATACGGTATCTAAAGCGGCAGCTTGGGTAGGGCAGCAGCCGGGTGTACGTTTCGTCTCGTCGTATGCAGGCCGTTCCACTCCAAAGTTTTATTATTCCGAAGCCGATGTATCGGGGACTCATGTGGGCCAGCTATTCGTAAAGATTGATCCTAAGGTCATTCAAACGAAGGAAGTGGTTTCTGCATGGAGGGAAGAGCTCAAGGCGATGTTCCCGCCTGATGTGGAGATTACGACGCGTGAGCTGGAGCAAGGTCCGCCTGTAGGAGCGCCGATCGCTTTGCGCATCAGCGGAGGAGAGCTGTCACAGCTTCGGCAAATCTCGTCGGACATCCAAGGCATGCTTGAGGAAATCCCGGGCACGGTCAGCGTATCCGACGACGTTGGAGACGATATGAACACGGTCGAGATTGATCCCGATCCGGCCAAGCTGAGTCTATTTGGAGTAAACGAGAACGATCTCTCCATGACCCTTCGCATTGCCACAGAGGGTCTGGAGGTGGCGGAGATGCAGAAAGGTAAGGATTTAATTGATGTGACCCTGTATGCAAAGAAGAAGACCCATGATCCTGTGGAAACCATGAAAGACATGTACGTGCCTGCGCTGCAGGGCGGCACCGTTACCATTGGTGAACTGGGTGTGATCAAGGAAAGCCGGATGATCCAAACCATACATCACCGCAACTTGACCCGTACGATCACGGTTCGAAGCTTTGTACAGGATCGTCTTGCGGATGACATTGTAAAGGAGCTTCAAGTCAAGCTGCAGCAGTATTCTCTGCCTGCGGGCTATTCCATCGAATTCGGCGGAGAAAACGAGGAGCGCAACGATGCGTTCGCTTCCATCGGAATGCTCTCTTTGATCGTTCTTCTTTTGATTTATGTGATTATGGTCATGCAGTTTTATTCTCTTTCCATACCGCTGCTGATTCTGTCAACCGTTTATCTGGCTGCCGGAGGAGCGGTCATCGGTTTGTTTCTGACAGGGTCGCCTATAGGGTTTATGGCGCTGATGGGACTGGTCAGCCTGGCCGGTATCGTGGTGCGGAACGGGATTATTCTCATTGAATTCATAGAACAGGCGAGGGAGCGCGGACTTCCGCTGTACGAGGCTGTGGCGGAAGCAGGGAAATCCCGTCTGCGGCCCATATTGCTGACGACGGCAACGGCGATCGGCGGCTTGCTTCCGATGACCATCATGGGTGGGAACCTGTGGCGGCCGATGGGCATCACCATCATCTCCGGCTTGCTTTATTCGACCTTGCTGACCTTGATCGTTGTTCCATCCTTGTTCGTGATACTGGCCAAGCGGCGGGATCAGAGGGCAGCCAAAGCGGGCATAAGCGAGCATGCGTAGCGCTGCCGGTTCATTTGCTTCAAGGCATCGCATTCCGTTATACTAGGAATAATCAAAAATAATGGAAAATTGGGGAGGAAACACGAATTATGCTGG
The DNA here is from genome assembly GCF_001465255.1 of Paenibacillus naphthalenovorans. Lineage (NCBI taxonomy): Bacteria > Bacillati > Bacillota > Bacilli > Caryophanales > Paenibacillaceae > Paenibacillus > Paenibacillus naphthalenovorans. The sequence continues at coordinate 495,236 of NZ_CP013652.1, forward strand.
ATTTTATATTGTACTTGCATGTGTTAAGTGCGGTTATGATGGGGATTTACCTGCTGCTCCCGTTTCTGGCCCAGCGCGTTCAGGCTCTGGACTCCACAACGGCGCAGTACGGTTTTTTGCATGTGCTGTTCGCGATGAACCGCGCTGCGCAGTTTGCGCTGATCATTGCATTCTTAACCGGAGGCTATATGGTGAGTAAAGCTCCCTATTCCATACTGTGGATGGTGCTTTCAATCGTGTTGTTCCTGGCTATTGCGGCGCTTTCGGGGATCATGGGCAAAAGGATGAGGCTGGCTTTGGCCGAAGAATCTGGCAGCACGATCCCCAAACAAATCGGCTCGATCAAGACGCTCAGCCTCATCAACGGTATTCTATTTTTCGTCGTTCTTACATTGATGAATTTTCCGTTTATGCGGTAAGTGCTGAACTTTAAAAGACCGGGTGATCATCATCCCGGTCTTTTTTCTGTGCACATAAGGCGGGATTCCCCGGCCTTGGGCCTTGCATTACAGTTCATCCAGCGTTTTTTCCAAACTGGGGGCCATGTGCTGCAAAAAATATTGGATTTCCTGCATATTCATAGCGTCCATCGAAGCTTTGATTTGCTTCTTCGCCGTCGCGAACTCCCGGTTGCCTGCAGACAGCTCGGTGACGCATTTCAGATAGGCATCCAGAAGATCTGCGGCTTTGACGTATTTTTTCAACTCCGCGTCGGCTTCCGTCTTCATACCGATAAGCGGGTCATAGACGCTTCGAAGCGGCTCCGGCACCATGTCAAGCAGCCGCTCGGCGGCCAAATGCTCGATCTCGCGGAAGTTGGACAAAATCTTCGGATTGTGATGTTTTACCGGAGTCGGTATATCGCCTGTAAACACCTCGGTGGCATCGTGAAACAGGGCCATGCTGACCACACGGTCCGTCGGCACCTGCCGCTCAAATACCTCGTTTGCGATTGTGCACAAAACATGGGTCAATATCGCAACATGAAACGAGTGCTCGGCAACATTCTCCTTGACGATGTTTCTCATCAGACTCCAGCGTTCGATATACCGAAGCCGGTACATATAGGCAAAAAAGTGGCTGTCCATTCTATCATCATCCTAATAGAGAATAGCTTTCTATACGATTGGTCAAGCAGGCCGTTATGCTTCCGTTCCTGCACCGGAAATATGATCCTGAGAAGCTCTGCTATAGTAGGATTATACACGATTTGTCCGCTGATTGCTCGTCCGGATTCTCAGTACACCGGGGATGCGGCCTGATGAAAACGATATTTTGGTACCGGCGGTAATATGCTATTATTAAGAGAGTTGTGTAGTTTTATAATAGAAAGTTTCTTTTTACGAATCGAAAGGAGTTTTTCTACATCATGCAGCATTTTCAAGAGAGCATTTATAAACTGATCGTCGAAACGTCCACGAACCTTCCGGCCGACGTGCGCCAAGCGATTCAGAACGCCCGGGCCAAAGAAGACGCAGGCACGCGTTCTGCGCTATCCCTCTCCACCATCGCTGACAATATTCATATGGCGGAGTGCAACGTATCTCCGATCTGTCAAGACACGGGAATGCCGACATTCATCGTACATACACCGGTCGGAGCTAACCAGATCGAGATGAAAAAACAAATTATAGCGGCGGTTGCTCAAGCTACCAAGGACAGCAAGCTGCGGACGAACTCGGTCGATTCCTTGACCGGGGCGAACAGCGGCGATAATGTCGGCCCGGGCACTCCGGTTATCCACTTTGAACAGTGGGAAAAGGACGTGATCGAAGTCAAGCTGATCCTTAAAGGCGGCGGCTGTGAAAATAAAAATATCCAATACAGTCTTCCGACTGAATTGGAAGGACTCGGCAAAGCCGGACGTGATTTGGACGGTATCCGCAAATGTATTATGCATGCCGTATATCAAGCGCAGGGGCAGGGCTGCAGCGCAGGCTTTATCGGAGTAGGCATCGGCGGTGACCGTACAACGGGTTACGAACTGGCCAAGCATCAGTTGTTCCGTGCTGTGGACGACGTGAATCCGAATGAAGAGCTCCGCAAGCTTGAGGAATATGTGATGGAAAACGCCAACAAACTCGGCATCGGTACGATGGGCTTCGGCGGTCAAGTCACATTGCTCGGCTGTAAGATCGGAGTCATGAACCGTTTGCCGGCCAGCTTCTTCGTATCGGTGGCCTACAACTGTTGGGCGTTCCGCAGACAGGGCGTGCTGATTGATCAGAGCACCGGCGAGATTACGGATTGGGTTTATCCTAAGGGCGAGGAGCTGCCGATGCAAAAGGACGAGCCGGCAGCCGCGGCGGCAGGCCAGCAGGAGCGCCGCGAAATCGTGCTGCAGACGCCGATTTCCGAAGAGCAAATTCGCCAGCTTCGCGTAGGGGATGTGGTCATCATCAACGGACCTATGCATACGGGACGGGATGCGCTGCACAAATATTTGATGGACCATGATTCTCCAATCGATCTGAACGGCGCTGTCATTTACCATTGCGGACCCGTCATGGCCAAAGATGAGAATGGCGAGTGGGTTGTGAAAGCGGCCGGACCGACTACAAGTATTCGCGAGGAGCCTTATCAAGGAGATATCATCAAAAAATTCGGTATTCGTGCTGTCATCGGTAAAGGCGGAATGGGTCCGAAAACGCTCAAGGCGCTTCAAGAGCACGGTGCCGTATATTTGAATGCAATTGGCGGCGCCGCCCAATATTATGCGCAATGCTTCAAAAAGGTGGAAGGCGTCGATTTCTTGGAGTTCGGTATACCGGAAGCGATGTGGCACCTGCAGACTGAGGGCTTTGCGGCCATCGTCACGATGGATTCCCACGGAAACAGCTTGCACGCTGATGTTGAGATGGATTCGCGCGATAAGCTGGCCCAGTTCAAAGAACCTGTATTCGCATAAAATCGTAAAGAACTTCTATACGGTTATAACCTATAAAGCCATGAGAGCCCCGGTATCTGTTATACTTGGGGCTCTTTATTATGACAGGAGAATGAAATAGGGCTGCGCCTCACTCATTCACAGGTTGGCCCCTTTCTTTACAAAAAAATAACTGGAGTTCCACTTCCGGAACAGGTACGATATAGAGTGATATGTCCTTTGGAAGAAATACACATGAATGAAATTTGCCCCATACAGGAAATTCTTTGTAAATGGGAGTTTTTTCTTGAAGCGTATGGCCTCGGCTGCGGGAGGATGACTTCATTGATGAACAAGTTCCGGACACGGTTAACCCTGATTTTTATTGCCTTGATCGGCTCTTCGGTGCTGATCGCGGGTATTTTTGTAGCTCAAATGATGGAGCGATCCCATATTAATACCCTTACTACTTATATGGAGCGGGAACTTCGCATCTTGCTGGTCACGATGAACTGGAACAGACAGGGTCCGGAATCCGAACAAATTCATTATTATTCGGATATGGCCGCTAAGCTTAAGAAATCGGCCGATGCGCGGGTTACCTTTATCCGTGCGGACGGCAAAGTGCTGGGCGATTCCGATAAAGATCCTTCTCAGATGGAGAATCATTTGAACAGGGAGGAAATTATCGATGCGGAATCGTCGGGAATAGGCTTTGTCACGCGTTACAGCAGCACATTGAACCGAAACATGATTTATGCCGCCGTTCCGGTCAAGGACCAGGGCCAAACGATCGGCTACCTGCGGTTAGCCATGAGTCTTGAAGAAGTGGAGAAATCGATCCGTAACGTTTGGCTTATGCTGATTGGCGGCCTTTTGACGGTGTTTGCCATCGCGGGCTTGCTCAGCTACCGTATCGCTTATGGCATTACCAGACCGATCGAGCTGATGACCAGTGTGGCACAGCAAATTACGGACATGAACTACAAGTATCGCGTACAACTGAACAAAAAAGATGAAATCGGCAAGCTCGGCGATGCGATAAACCATATGGCGGATAGTTTGCAGCTGCAGATGAATCGCATTCTGGAAGATGAAAACCGGCTCAAAAACGTGCTGGAGAATTTGATTAGCGGCGTTGTCATGATCGATGGGGAAGGGAAGATTGTTCTGCTTAACCGGTCAGCTGAAGAATTTCTCGGTTTTTCCTCCAAAGAGCTGTTAGGGAAAAAGTTCGACGAAGCCAAGCAGCAGATCGAATTTACGCAGCTCATACAGGAATGTATCGATACCCGGGAAAATATTCGTGATGAAATGATCTTTTATTTTCCGGAAGAGCGCATACTGGAGATCAACCTGAATCCGATCTTTCAGTCGAATAACCAGTGGGCCGGGATGCTTATTGTTCTGCATGACATTACATCCGTGCGGAGACTGGAGAGAATGCGTTCCGAATTCGTGGCCAATGTATCGCATGAGCTGAAGACGCCGATCGCCTCAGTCAAGGGCTTTGCAGAAACGCTGCTCGCCGGAGCGCTCGATGACAAAGAGACAGCCAGGTCGTTTCTGAAAATCATCTTTGATGAAAGTGAACGGTTAAACCGGCTGATTGGAGATATTCTGGAGCTGTCCAAAATTGAGTCCAAACGGATACCGCTTCAGTTCTCTCCGGTCCATCTCGAATCGTTTGTTGAAAACTGCCTTCATGTGATGAAAACGGAGGCCGAGAAGAAATCGATCGAACTGAAGATGGAGGTGCCGGAAGACGTCTACATGGAAGCGGATGAGGATCGGCTGCGTCAAATTCTGATCAACCTGCTCTCCAACGGCATCAACTACACGCCTGAAGGAGGCAAGGTGAAGGTGAAGGTAGAACAGCTGGCCAGCGGTTCGGAGGCTGGAGAGGTGGACACGGTCCGGTTTACGATTTCGGATACGGGGATTGGCATCCCGAAGAAGGACCTGCCGCGGATATTCGAGCGCTTTTACCGCGTGGACAAGGCCAGGTCGAGAAGCTCAGGCGGCACGGGACTCGGGCTGTCGATCGTGAAGCATTTGGTTGAGCTGCACAAAGGCACGATCCGTGTGGAGAGCGAGGTCTTCGTCGGCACCAAGTTTATCGTTGAGCTGCCGTTAATCCAGTAACACCGGGAGCTTTACAAAATCTTAACAAAAGCTTCTTAACAATTTGTCAACAATTCATGCTATGATTAGTATGAAATATAGAATGGGGTTGGGGGTTTTCCCATGTCACATAAAATATTAGTCATAGAGGATGAGCCTACGTTAGCCAGATTGCTTTCTTACAACTTGACGCAAGAAGGCTATGATACCAAAGTCATCGATCATGGCAGCGACGGTTTGCAGGCCGCCCTGCATCAGCCGTTTGATTTAATTATTCTGGACATCATGCTTCCGGGAATGAATGGCTTTGAAATTTTGTCGAGATTGCGGCAAAAAGGAATTAAAACGCCCGTTATCATTCTGACTGCGCGCAATGCCGAAGAGGAGATTGTTCAAGGGCTTAAATACGGCGCTGACGATTATATTACAAAGCCTTTCGGAGTAGCGGAGCTTCTTGCTCGCGTATCGGCGGTACTTCGCCGCACCTTGTCGGATGATGCATTTGCGGACAAGTCCGGAAATGATGATAAAGTCATTACTGTAGGGGAGCTGAAGATTTATCCGGAGAAATACGAAGTGATCCTCCATGGCGAATCCATTCCGCTTAGACCCAAGGAATTTGAGGTGCTGCTTCATCTTGTGCAGCGTCCCGGTGTTGTAGTTACACGGGATGACCTGATGAATATTGTATGGGGCTTTGATTATATCGGAGGACAGCGGACTGTAGATGTACATGTCAGTTCGCTGAGGAAGAAATTGGAAATGAACCAGCAATCCGTCCAAATCGAATCGATTCGCGGTGTAGGTTACAAGCTTGTTCATGCGGCAGCTAAAAAAGGATAAAACCTGGAATAAAGGAGACTGGCATCGGGCCGGTCTTCTTTTTTTGCCTAAAATGGAAAAGACAAAATCGTATAAAAGTAGCGCCAGATATGAAATATCTTTTTGAGATCAATTTGTCTATACTATACTTCAGAGTTAATCAGAAGAACATTACGATTTGTGGAATCAGGGAGGTTGTTACAATGTCTAAAGTCTATAGAATCGGAATTATCGGTTGTGGCGGAATTGCAACCGGCAAGCATATGCCCGCTTTGAAAAATCAGCCCAATGCGGAAATGGTGGCCTTCTGCGATATTGTGGAAGAAAGAGCGCAAGACGCGGCTAAGAAGTTTGGGACGGAAGACGCCAAAGTATATACGGACTATCGTGAGCTGCTTGCGGATCGTTCCATTGATATCGTACATGTGTGTACGCCTAATGATTCTCATGCGGATATTTCCATCGCGTCCCTGGAGGCCGGCAAGCATGTCATGTGCGAGAAGCCGATGGCCAAAACCGCTGCCGACGCCAGACGCATGGTTGAAGCTGCAAAGCGCACGGGCAAAAAACTGACGATCGGTTATCAGAACCGCTTCCGTCCGGACAGCCAATATCTAAAACGCGTTTGCTCCGACGGTGAACTCGGGGACATTTATTTCGCGAAGGCGCATGCGATCCGCCGCCGCGCCGTTCCGACCTGGGGCGTGTTCTTGGATGAAGAAAAGCAAGGCGGGGGGCCGCTTATCGATATTGGTACTCACGCGCTGGATTTGACGCTGTGGATGATGGACAATTACAAGCCGAAGGTTGTGCTTGGAACGGCATTCCACAAGCTCTCCAAAAAAGAAAACGCAGCGAATGCATGGGGACCGTGGGATCCGAAAAAATTTACGGTAGAGGATTCGGCCTTCGGTATGATTATAATGGAAAATGGAGCAACGATCATGCTGGAATCCAGCTGGGCGATCAATATGCTGCAGACCGGAGAGGCCAAAACGACGCTGTGCGGCACGGAAGGCGGGGCCGATATGCTCGACGGGCTTCGGATTAACGGCGAGAAGCACAGCCGGCTCTACATGAATGAGATCCAATTGGATGCCAAAGGCGTAGATTTCTATGACGGCCAGACGGAAAGCCCGGCCGATTTGGAAGCGCGTTTGTGGCTGGAGGCCATTGAGAAAGATATCGATCCTGTCGTAACGCCAGAGCAGGCGTGCGTCGTATCCGAAATTCTCGAGGCCATTTACGAGTCCTCCAAGACCGGTAAAGCCGTATATTTCAACTAATGTCCAAAAACACCCTGTTCGATTTTTGTATCGAGCAGGGTGTTTTGCGTTGCAACCACGACCATACCATTGAAGAAACGCCGGGAATGGGATGTCCGTTAAGCCAAAATCACCCCAAGGGTGGTCGCGTCTCTCCACAGGCGCGACAGATGGATTTTCAGCCCAACAGACCGTTAGACCGACACTCTGTTTTCTCGTATGCTGTGTTCCTCGGACGCTTCTGGTGCAATGATCATCTCTTCGGGGTTTGGTTTCTCGATTACGCTTTGATCGAGTATCTCCGTCCCGTCGGAAATTTTGAATCGGTTGATTTCATCGAATAACTGCTGAGCGAGTGATAATATATCGTCGGATTGTGAAGCGATCCGGTGAATGGCCGAATCCTGATGCTGCGATGCCGAATTCACTTCCTCGACGCCGGCGGCCGTTTCCTGAGCGATGGCGGCAATGTGCTGCACGGAAGAGGCAAGCTTGCTGTTTTTGTCTTCTGCTGCGGAAACAAGGGTATGTATCTGTTCAATATGGTCTGAAAGCTCATCCATAGATAGTCGGATGTCCATAAACGCGTCCATGCTTTCGTTAATTTTGCCGGTCTGGTTCTCGAAAGAAAGCTTCATCTCGTTTAACGAAGCTTCCATCTCGCTTATTTGCGCCTGCAGCGTTTGCACGATCCGGGTGATTGTTTTGGAGGATTCGTTGGTTTGAGCCGAAAGCTGCCGCACTTCATCCGCGATCACGGAAAACCCTTTGCCGTGCACACCCGCTCTGGCCGCTTCAATGGCCGCATTCAGCGCCAGTACATTGGTTTGGGCGGATATTTCGGTAATGCTTCCGACGATTTTACCGATTCGGGCGGAGCTGCGGGATAAGGTTTCCATCGTCAGATAAACCTGATGCAGTACTTTTTCGGATTGCTCTGCGGCTGATTTCAACCCTTCCATCACTTGGGATCCCGTATGGGTATTGGATGAGGCTTCTTTACTCTTGCGCTGCATCATCACGGTATATTCGGTTATTTGACGTATTTCCCTGGTGGTTTCGGTAATAATATAGGCACTGTTTTCCGAGAAACGGGCTTGTTCTTCGCTTCCTGACGATATTTCCTGAATAGCCCGGACGATGTCCTTGTTAGCGGCCGCGGTTTCTCTGGAGAACTCGTGAAAGGAACGCGAATGTCTGGATAGGGATGAAGCAACGGTTTGAGTATTCGACAGCATTTCTTTGATTCGGTCAATCATCTCATCGAAGCTTTGACTGAGCCTGCCAAGCTCGTCGGAGGAGGAACTGTTAATTTTATGGCGGAGATCCCCTTCGGCAACCTGCATTACAGCATGCTGCAAACGCTGAATCGGCTTCATAAATGATCGGATGAGCAAAAATGCGGTTATGCTGCTGATGATCGTAACGAGCAAGGTTGTGATAACGGCAAACCGGGCAGAATCATTCAATTGACGATGGGTACTGCTCACAGCCGTCAAGGCGTATTGATTGTAAGCTTCATTGAAGAGATCAACATGTTCAAATATGTAATCTTTAAACAGCTCTGATTCATTATGCGCGGATTTCAACTGTTGGTCCATCTCTTGAGACTGGAGCGATGAGTTCATCACAATCTGCTGCGCCTTATCGAAAGTGCCTGCAAATTCTTTGGAGGTGTTCGTCAGCTTGGCGCTCCAATTGCGTTCATCCGCGTTGGATGCGGTAAGAGCCATCCTTTCCACCGACCGCAAAAATTCCTCTTTTTCCTTATTGTATGTATCAATCAGCTCGGTTTTTTTGGTCAACACATAAGCCGCATAGATGGAAGCCAGCGAATTAGCCTGCTGCTTTAACTGCAGAGCCAACTTTTGTTTATCCGTCTGCTCGTTCTGATATTGGAGATGCTGCTTGATGCTGTCTACTTGCCATAGATTAAAGACCGAAACTCCGGCAAAGAGAAGCGTAATAAAAGAAAATGTCATAATCAGCTTTGTTTTCATAGGTAACCGCACATCTCTGATGCTTTTTAGTCTCTTCATAGTACCCTCCATATATCGGTTGTCTTGTGTATATACTACGAATGTACTATGGAATAATTAAATCCAGGTTCGTACAATGTAAATCTTTTGTAAAACCTGGCGAAAAAACGCTGATTTCAAAGGATGGTATCACCGTCCATTTCATAGATTTCGATATTTTTTACATTCCGTTAACAAATCTTTGAACTGACGAAAACAAAAGGGGCGTAACATGGTCATTGTGAACGACAAACAAAAATTATGAGGAGTGGTCATGTTGTTTAAAGGTTTTGCACGTAAAGGTACACTCGCATTATCTTCTATCGTTTTGGCATTATCTCTGGCCGCATGCGGAACACAAACGGAAAGCCAGCCGAACCAAGGCGCGGCGCCATCTGACGGTAAAACAGCTCCTGCTCCGGAAGGCCTGAAAGGCGAAATCAAAATCGACGGCTCTTCCACAGTGTTCCCTATCTCTCAAGCCGTAGCTGAAGAATTTATGAAAAAGCATAAAGACGTAAAAATTACGGTAGGTGAATCCGGATCCAGCAACGGAGTCAAGAAGCTGCTTGCCGGGGAAATTCATATCGCGGACATGTCCAAAAAATTCAAGCCTGAAGAATTGGAAGAATTGAAGGCAAAACAAAACACGGAAGCTGTTGAAATGCCGATTGCTCTTGACGGTGTCACGGTTGTGGTTAATAAGAAAAATACCTTTGCCAAAGAAATGACAGTGGAAGAATTGAAGAAAATCTGGTCCAAAGACAGCCAGGTAAAAAAATGGAGCGATGTTCGTCCTGAGTGGCCGGATAAAGAAATCAAGCTGTATGGTCCCGGTACGGCATCCGGTACGTTTGAGTTCTTCACGGAAGCGATCAATGGTAAAGCGAAAGAGTCCCGTTCGGATTATACGCCTTCCGAAGACGACAATGTATTGGTTAAAGGCGTACAAGGCGACGAATTTGCAATGGGTTATTTCGGTTTCTCTTACTACAAAGCGAATGAAGCTACTTTGAATGCTGTAGCTATTAAGAAAGACGCTAACTCTCCTGCGGTAGCACCTACCAAGGAGACCATCGAAAATATGACTTATGCTCCATTGTCCCGTTATCTTTATGTGTACCCGACGAAGAAAGCCATCGCCGAGCCTCACATTAAAGAATTCCTGAAATACTATAACAGCGAAGAAGGCGCTAAAATGGTTGAAGCAGTTGATTACATCAGGCTTCCTCAAGATGTTATCAATAAAAACCTGGAAGCACTGAAGTAAACCATCAAGCAGAATGATTTTGGTTTAAAAACCGCGGCACCTAAGCGATCATATGCGCAGGAAGCCGCGGGTTTGCCAAAATCATTGCTTTACACGGGGGTTAAGCTATGGAAATGAAAACACCGAGAGTGAATTACAAAAAGAAAAAAAGTATGATTTCGTCGGACGTGCTAATACCCAAAATATTAGCTTTTTTTGCTGTTATCTCCATTCTTACAACAGTAGGTATCGTCTTGATTCTCGTATTCGAGTCGCTCGGTTTCTTTAGAGAAGTCCCATTTTGGCAGTTTATTACCGGGACGGAATGGACGCCCCTTTTCTCCGATCCGAAATTTGGAGTACTGCCGCTTGTGACAGGAACCCTGCTTGTCACCTTGATTGCAAGCATCGTGGCGATTCCGATCGGACTGGGGAGCGCGATTTATTTAAGCGAGTATGCGCCGTCGAAAGTACGGAATATCGTAAAGCCGATTCTGGAAATATTGGCCGGTATTCCTACGATCGTTTACGGTTTTTTCGCATTAAATTTTGTAACTCCGGTATTACAATTCATTATCCCGCAAACGGAAATCTTTAATGCGCTCAGCGCGGGCATTGTCGTGGGGATCATGATCATTCCCATCATTTGCTCCCTCAGTGAGGATGCTATGATGGCCGTTCCTAATTCGCTCCGCAACGGCGCTTACGCGCTGGGGTCTACAAAGTTGGAGGTTGCTCTTAAAATCGTAGTGCCTGCTGCCTTGTCGGGGATTATCGCTTCCTTCGTGCTCGGCCTGTCCCGTGCCGTAGGGGAAACGATGATTGTCACCCTGGCCGCGGGAAATTTGGCCCAAATGGCTTATAATCCTTTGCAAAGCATTCAAACCCTTACTGCTTATATCGTTTCTGTCAGCTCGGGAGATACAAGTTACGGTTCTGTAGAATACATGACCATTTATGCCGTAGGGATTACCTTATTTGTTATGACACTAGCGATGAATATTCTGGCGAGAACGATTTCCAAAAGGTTCAGGGAGGAATACTGATGGCAACGAAAGAAAGCATGCAGCATGTCGCTCAAAGGAACAGAAAAAATAAGTTCTTTCATCAGTTGTTTTTTGTCTCCACCTGCTTTGGGATTTTAGCGCTCGCTTTATTGTTAATACAAGTGATTGTTCAAGGGGCGGGGTGGCTGGATTGGCAGTTTTTGACGAGTTATGCATCCCGAATCCCGGAAAATGCCGGGATCAAGGCCGCCTTGGTCGGCACATTCTGGTTGATGATGATCACCGCGCCGTTGACATTCATTATCGGTGTCGCGACCGCAATTTATTTGGAGGAGTACGCCAAGGATACGCGCTTCAGCCGTCTGGTTCAAACGAATATCGCTAACCTGGCGGGCGTCCCTTCGATCGTTTACGGATTGCTTGGATTAACCGTGTTCGTTCGGATGCTCCAGCTGGAGCGCAGCTTATTGTCCGGGGCGCTGACGATGACGCTGCTGGTGCTGCCCATTATCATCGTCGCATCCCAGGAAGCGATCAGAACGGTACCTCAATCGCTTCGCAATGCCTCGTTCGCTATGGGGGCCAACCGTTGGCAGACGATTGTACGGGTTGTATTGCCCTCCGCACTTCCGGGGATATTGACCGGATCCATTCTTTCGATGTCCAGGGCGATTGGAGAAACGGCGCCCCTCATCGTCGTCGGAGCCGTTGCTTACATCGCTTTTTTGCCTAAATCGCCTTTTGACAGCTTTACGGTAATGCCGATTCAAATTTACAACTGGGCAAGCCAACCGCAAGCGGAGTTTCAAAATGTGGCTGCGGCCGGCATTATTGTCCTGCTGATCATGCTGCTTAGCATGAATGCATTCGCCATTTATTTACGCAATAAATATCAGAAGAAGTTGTAAACCAACGGGCCACAGGAGGAAAGCATGATATGTCCATTGTAAGCATCAATAAATTGAATCTGTATTACTCCGAGTTCCATGCTCTGAAGAATGTCGATATGGAAATACAAGAAAATTCCATCACCGCCTTTATCGGCCCGTCCGGCTGCGGGAAATCCACCCTGCTCCGTACATTAAATCGCATGAATGATATGATCAAAGGCATACGTATAGAAGGAAACGTAATTATCGACGGCCAGAACATCTATGATCCGGACGTCAACGTAGAGCTGCTGCGCAAAAATATAGGCATGGTGTTTCAGCAGCCTAATCCTTTTCCCAAATCGATCTACGAAAATATTGCTTACGGTCCTCGCATTCACGGCATCAAGGACAAGGAGCAGCTCGACCACATCGTCGAAAGCAGCTTGAAGGCGGCCGCGTTATGGACCGAGGTCAACGGTAATCTGAAAAAGTCCGCCTACGGCTTGTCGGGGGGACAGCAGCAGCGTCTATGCATCGCCCGGGCGCTGGCGGTAAATCCCAGGATTCTGCTCATGGACGAACCGACGTCCGCGCTGGATCCGATCTCTACTTTGAAAATTGAGGAGCTGATCCGCGAGCTGCGCGATAAATATACGATTGTTATCGTGACTCATAACATGCAGCAAGCGGCGAGAATCTCGGATTATACGTCCTTTTTCCTGAATGGTGAAGTCATCGAATCCGACCAGACGGAAAAAATCTTCACGACGCCGACGGACCAAAGAACAGAAGATTATATTACCGGCCGTTTCGGTTAATCGATCATTCTATAAAGGAGCTGCTTTTATGGATACAAGATCCAATTTTCACCAGGCAGTAGAAGAGTTGCAAGAGGATTTGCTCAAAATGGGCGGGCTGGTTGAAAACCACATCTCCCTGGCGGTAGAGGCTCTGGGAGCAAGGGATGAACAGCTGGGAAGAAGAATCATCGAGCAGGACGACCGGATCGACGAACTGATGCTTCGGATCGAGGAAAATTGCCTGCGTCTGATTGCGCTGCAGCAGCCGATGGCGAGCGACCTGCGGATTATCGGTATGGCGCTCAAAATTTCGACGGACCTTGAACGAATTGGAGATCATGCGGTAGATATCGCGAAAATTGCGATCCGCATGTCGGGAGATGCGCTTGTGAAGCCGCTTGAAATCATCCCCAATATGGCACTGCTGGCGAAGGATATGCTTCATGAAAGCCTGCTGGCTTACACTGAGCGGGACATTCACCGTGCCGCCGCACTAGCGGAAAAGGATGATCAAGTCGATAAGCTCTACAGCTCCGTAGTTGATGAAATCATAGGGATGATGAATAACGACCCCGGCCGCAACCGCCAGCTGTCTCAGTTGATGATGGCTGCTCTCTACCTGGAGCGTGTAGCGGATCATACGACGAACATCGGAGAAGGCGTTATCTATATGGTGACTGGGAAACGTAAAGACTTGAATATTTAGCGAAATACAGCCGGATTTCCGCGGATGCGGAATCCGGTTATTTTTGTTCAATGGCGTCGTGGCCGCGCATCCATCTGTACTAAATTTTAACATTCCGATAGCCCGAATTTAACATGGGGTTGAAATTCCTATGCTATCTTAGGAATAAAGAAACCGGATAAGTAGGGATGCCCATGCCAATCGACGCCATGCCCGGATTTGATAATGAAAATCGGGAAAACCTGCGTACAGAGCTGCTGCATATTATACGGAACCAAACCATCAAGTCCGTTTATCAGCCTATCGTTTCGTTAAGCGAGGGAATCGTCATGGGATATGAGGCGCTGACCCGGGGACCGGAGCACTCTTCGCTCCATTCGCCGATTTCCTTATTTGCTGCAGCCAAAGCGGAGGGCTTGTTATATCCTTTGGATAGGCTGGCGAGAGCCAAGGCGATTGAGGGAGCTTTCACAAAGACGAAAGAGCAGCTCCTGTTTCTCAATGTATCGGCAGAAATTTTGAATGATCCGGATTTTGTGCCCGGAAGAACACTGGAACTTTTAGAAAAGCGGGGGCTATCTCCCGGCCAAGTGGTTTTTGAGATTACAGAACGGAGCTCCATTGAAGATTTTGAATCGGCCAAACAAATTCTCGGCCACTACCGGCAGCAGGGCTACCGTATTGCGATTGACGATGCCGGAGCAGGCTATTCTTCGCTTCAAGCGATCGCAGAGCTGCAGCCTGATTTTATTAAAATGGATCGATCTCTCGTACATAACCTTCACTTTAATAAAACGAAAGAGTACATTCTTGAGACGATGCTCACTTTTGCGCAGAAGCTGGGCATTTACTTGATTGCTGAAGGAATAGAAACGCGCGAGGAACTGATGAAGCTTACCCGCATGGGGGTACATTACGGGCAGGGCTACCTGCTGGGGCATCCCGGGCCGGAGGAGGCTGTTTTGCCCCCGGAGCTGACTGATCATATTATGATGCATCGTAAAATTGTCGAGGCAAGCAGTGTCTGGACCATCGGAGACATTTGTGTGCCGTGTCAAACTTTTGATTACAGGGATCCCATTTCGATCGTTGCGAATTATTTTAAGAACCATACGGATGCGGCGGGTGCCGTGATCGTTAACGGGCAAACGCCGGTCGGCTTGATCATGCGCGACAGGCTGTTTCAACAGTTGGCGGGTCAATACGGCTATTCTTTGTTTTGGAACCGGCCGATCGATCAGCTGATGGACGCTCAACCGCTCATCGTAGATGAGCAAGCCCCGGTAGAACAAGTATCCCAATATACGACCTCTCGCGATCTCCAGACTTTTTATGATTTGGTCATCATTACATCCGGGGGCCGGGTAAAGGGGACGGCCTCCATACGTTCCATTCTGGAATGCATCACTACCGCAAAGATGGAAAGGGCGAAAGTGGCTAACCCGCTCACCGGTCTGCCCGGGAATATGCAAATTCACCGGGAGATCAACAAGCGGCTTCTCGACCACAAGAAGTTCTCCGTCATTTACGGGGATATTGATTATTTTAAATGGTTTAACGACCGGTACGGATTTCACCGAGGGGACCAGCTTATCCAGTTTACTGCCGATTGCATTCAACAGGTGATTGGCCTGCTCGGCCATCCTTATGATTTTGTAGGTCATATCGGGGGCGATGATTTTATCGCCATCACCGGGAGCGAGGACCCTGAAAAGCTTTGCGAAGAGATGCTTCGGCGTTTTGATCTGGGGGTCAAAGCATTCTATGACTATGATGACTGGACTTATGTCGAGGACCGGCATGGCAGACGCCTGGAGAGCGAAGGGGTTACTCTGTCGCTATCTCTTGTGATCTGCCATACGGGTGCGGGTGTAAGCCTGGAGCAAATTTCCCGTACGGCAGCCATGGTGAAGAAGCGTTCGAAGGCACACCGCGGCAGCGTTGTTGTTTGCGATTGCGTCGGTATGCCGTTCACAAAGAACCGTGCTCAGGAAAATAATTCGGACAATTGATCCAACCGCTTGATCAAATACACTTTACGCTTCCCCAGCCGCTGCTGGGTTATTTCTTTGGCATCGGGACCTGCTGCGGAGCCGGATGTGCTCAGCCATACGGCGTCCAGACCCGCTTTCACCGCGCCGCACACATCGTGTCTCCAGGAATTGCCTACCATCACGGCTTGTTTGGGGGAGAACTGCATCGTCTTTAGAGCTTTTTTGAATAGATAAGGAGCCGGTTTCTTGTCGGCCGGCTTTAGCGCAGTAAACACATGCTCGGGAGGAAAGAACGTACCGATATCGAACCGTTTCAGCATCAGCAGCACCTCGGAACGCGGGCTATTGCTGATAATGGCAAGCCGGTAGTTTCGAGACAGACGCTCGAGCACCTCCCGAGTATGCGGAGGCATGGTTTTGGCTTCAACCTGAAGCCGCCTGATTTCCTGAATGAACCCGCGCTTCATAGCACCGGATACTGGTATGTCCATCGCTTCCATGGCTTCTTGCAAGCACTGCTGCTGAAGCTCGTCAAGCTGCTGGAAGGTAATCCTGGACTTTTTTCGTTGCTGCCACCTGGTGATGTACTGGGTCCATACTTGCTCTGCACTTGGTTTTTCATCCCGGGACCATCTGCCGGTGAAATTTTCCCATACACGCCGAAACCCATCCTCGAAGCTTAAATTTTGCTGCACCAGCGTTTGGTTTACATCGAAAAAAATAACGCGTTTGCCAATAAGTCGTACCGTTTCGTTCATAGACGGTTCCTCCGATCTCCCTTTCACGCTTTGAACGTGCCATTCGTGCAGACGGGTAGGGATCAAAGTTAGTACATTTTATGCGGCAAGGAAGGAACACACACCCTTTTTTCGGGAAGGAAGGTAAGGTTTTTTTCTATGGCCGTCCTATGCTATCATGTAAGAAGCAGATAGTTTCACGAAAATGGGGTGTAGTCTTTGTCCAAATTGATTTTGATCGATGGCAACAGCATTGCGTATCGCGCATTTTTTGCGCTGCCGCTGCTCAGCAATTCCAAGGGATTGCATACGAATGCGGTCTACGGCTTTACGACGATGCTGTTGAAGCTGATAGAAGAACAAAAACCGACGCATTTTCTCGTGGCATTCGATGCCGGGAAAACGACGTTTCGACATAAAGACTACGCAGAATACAAAGGAGGAAGGGAAAAGACGCCTCCTGAGCTTTCCGAACAGTTCCCTGTGCTGAAGGAACTGCTGGAATCGTTTGGCATTCGCCAATTTCAAATGGACGGCTATGAAGCCGACGATATCATCGGCACACTGACGCGTACCGCAGACGAGCAGGACGGTATGGAAGTCCTGGTAGTGACCGGGGACAAAGACATGCTGCAGCTTGCTTCCGACAAAGTGAAGATCGCGCTGACGCGCAAAGGGATCAGCGAGGTGGAGCTGTACGATCCTGCCCATATCGAAGAAAAATACGGGCTGAAGCCTGCTCAAATCATTGATCTTAAAGGTCTCATGGGCGATGCCAGCGATAATATTCCCGGCATTCCGGGTGTGGGCGAGAAGACGGCTCTGAAGCTGCTGCACGAATACGGCTCGGTCGAGAAGGTGCTTGAGAACGCGGCGGGCATCAAGGGGAAGCTGGGCGAGAAGGTCGCCGCTCACGCGGAGGATGCGCGGATGAGCAAGGAGCTGGCGACGATTTTCCGCGAGGTTCCGGTGGAGATTCCTTGGGACGATCTGGCATACGGCGGGTATGACGGACAAGTTTTGGGCGACATGTTCCGCAAGCTGGAATTTAAATCGCTGCTGGAGCGGTTGAATCTGCCCGGCGGAGGAAACCAAGCCGCTTCTGCGGACGCTGAAGCCGAGGCCAAGGCCGAGGCCAGGATTCAGTCGGTTCAGGTGACGCCGGACAGGCTGGGAGAGCTGGTCGAAGCGCTGCCCGGCGTTCGGGCGCTGCATGTCGAGGTCATAGGGGATAATCCGCATACGGGGGAAGTGCTCGGCTTGTCCTTTTATACCGAGTCGGACTCCGGGACGGATCCGATCGGCTATTATTTGCCGTTTGAGCTCCTTAAACAGGAGGCTGAAGAGGCTGAGCGTGTGCGCGCATGGCTGGCAGACGAGAAAAAGTCCGTCGCCGTCTACGATCTGCACCGCGCGCTGGTGGCTCTCTTTTGGCAGGGGCTGGAGCTGCGGGGGGTCAGCTTTGATGTGCTGCTTGCCGGTTATTTGCTCGATCCGACGGAATCTGCGCTGACTTTACACGGACTCACCGCCCGGTATGGCTTGACTGCCATCCCCGCCGATGAGGACGTTTTCGGCAAAGGCGCCAAATTCAAGCTTCCGGAGGCGGATGTTCTGTTAAGCTTGATGAGCCGTAAGGCATTGGCGGTAATGGAGCTGGCCAGGGCATTGCAAGCCGAGCTGGAGGCCAGCGGGATGAATGAGCTGTTTCACGAGCTGGAGCTTCCTTTGGCGCTGGTGCTTGCCTCGATGGAACGCAAAGGGATTAAAGTGGATGTGGAGGAGCTCCAAGCTTACGGTGCCGAGCTGGGCAAACAGCTTGAGAAGATCATGCAGTCCATTTATGACGAGGCGGGGATGGAGTTTAACATTAATTCTCCAAAACAGCTTGGAGAAATCTTATTTGAGAAGCTTCAGCTGCCGGTGATCAAGAAAACGAAAACGGGCTATTCCACCGACGCTGAAGTGCTCGAAAAGCTCGAGCCTTATCATCCGTTGGTCGGACATATACTCCATTACCGGACGCTGTCCAAGCTCCAGTCCACCTATGTGGAGGGCTTGCTGAAAGAGGTGCGTCCGGACACCGGGAAAGTGCACACTTATTATAAACAGACGATTGCGGCGACAGGCCGTCTAAGCAGTCAATATCCGAATCTGCAAAATATTCCGATCCGCCTGGAGGAAGGGCGTAAAATCCGCAAGGTGTTCAAGCCCTCGGAGCCCGGCTGGCGTATTCTGACCGCCGACTATTCGCAGATCGAGCTGCGTGTGCTCGCCCATATTTCCCAGGACGAGAAGCTGATCGAAGCGTTCCGGCAGAACATGGACATTCATACGAAAACAGCGATGGATGTATTCGGCGTACCGGAGGATAGTGTCGATTCGAACATGCGCCGTCAGGCGAAGGCCGTGAACTTCGGCATCGTTTACGGCATCAGCGATTACGGTTTGTCACAAAATTTGAATATCACCCGCAAGGATGCGGCGAAGTTTATCGAGCAATATTTTGCCGTCTTCCAGGGGGTTCGCCGATATATGGACGATATTGTCAAGAAAGCCCGCGAGGATGGTTTCGTTACGACCCTTCTTCACCGCCGCCGGTATTTGCCGGAAATCAAGGCCTCCAATTTCAATCTCCGTTCGTTTGCCGAGCGGACCGCGATGAATACGCCGATCCAGGGCACCGCGGCGGATATCATTAAGCTGGCTATGGTGCAGCTGGACAAGCGGATGAAAGAAGAGGGAGTACGGAGCAGACTGCTGCTTCAGGTGCATGACGAATTGGTGCTCGAGGTGCCTGAGGATGAGCTGGAGGTCATGAAAAAGACGGTTGCCGAAGTGATGGAAAACGCAATTGAGCTCGACGTGCCGCTGAAGGTGGATGTAGATGACGGGGCTAACTGGTACGAGGCGAAGTAATCTGCAAGGAGGGAAGACAGCATGCCGGAGCTGCCAGAGGTAGAAACGGTCCGAAGGACGCTGAATCAACTGGTGATCGGCAAGACGGTGGAACGGGTTTCGGTTAAGCTGCCGCGAATCATTCAGTATCCGGAGGACATTGAGAGATTTCAACTGCTGCTCAGCGGGGAAACCATTCAGTCCGTCGAACGCAGAGGCAAGTTTTTGCGGTTTATGTTCGACCATTATACGCTGGTCTCGCATCTTCGCATGGAAGGCAGGTACGGTGTGTATCGCAGCGGGGAGCCAGAGGAACGGCATACCCATGTCGTGTTTTATTTTACAGACGGTACCGAGCTGAGATATAAGGATGTGCGCCAGTTCGGGACAATGCATCTTTACCCGAAGGATCAGGATTTGCAGGAAGCCCCGCTGAAGAAGCTGGGGCTGGAGCCTTTGGACGAAGCATTTACATTCGAGGCTTTCCGGGACCGGATCGGGTCGCGTCCGACCAAAATCAAGCCGCTGCTGTTGAATCAGGAATATATTGTAGGGATCGGGAATATCTATGTAGACGAATCGTTGTTTCTGGCTGGCATTCATCCCGAAAGGGAGGCCAGAAGCTTAAGCCGGCATGAGCTGGCCAAGCTGTATGAGGCGGTTGTGAGGACCTTGAAGGAGGCAGTGGCTGCAGGCGGCTCTACCATCAAGTCCTATGTGAACGGCCAGGGCGAAATCGGTATGTTTCAGCATCAGTTCAAAATGTACGGCCGAAAAGACGAACCTTGTTTCCATTGCGGGCATAAAATCGAAAAAATGGTTATAGGGGGACGAGGGACCCATTATTGCCCCAAGTGCCAGCCTCTAAAACGCAGGAGAAGCAAAGGGGCTTTAAAACGCTAAAGTACGCGGACCATGGGAAGAATGCCTGACATGCACCCTCCGCCCAGACCTTCCATATAGTAAGAAGTAAAGTCGATCTGGTTAGGGAGGGAAGGGCATGCTGCCTGTCGTCTCATTGATGCTTCTGGCGTTTGCCGTTAGTCTGGACGGTTTCGGAGTCGGCGTGATGTACGGGCTTCGTAAAATCCGCATTCCGCCTATGTCCATTGCTATTATTTCATTTTGTTCCGGCTTTATTATTTACATGTCCATGCAGGTCGGCGTGCTGATGAGTCAATTGATTGACCCGGCGGTCGCCAGATACGTCGGAGCTTTTATTCTGATGGGCATTGGCGTATGGGCGATATATCAGATGTTTTCAGATAAAAAGGAGGAAGAGGGAAAAACGGAGGCGGCAAAAACGCCCGGGGAAATGGAGTCCGGGTCTGCAGGGGCCAAAGCCATATGGTATATCGAACTGAAAAGGCTGGGGCTCGTCATTCAAATCCTGCGCACCCCGTCCATTGCCGATGTGGACCGGTCAGGGATCATTTCGGCTTACGAAGCCGTACTGCTGGGCGCCGCATTGTCGCTGGATGCGTTCGGCGCGGGCATCGGGGCGGCACTGCTCGGATTCACGCCGTGGCTTACCGCTGCCGTTATTGCACTGGCCAGCGGGACGTTTCTCGGGCTTGGCCTGCAGATCGGCTTCCGGTATGCTGAGCTGAAATGGATTCGCAAGCTTTCCGTTTTACCCGGATTTCTTCTGATCTTCATGGGCATTATGAAATTGTTGTGATCATTATTTTGATTTAGGGGGAAACCCATTGAACATCGGATTAACCGGGGGCATTGCCTGCGGCAAAAGCACTGTCGCTTCCATGCTTGTCCGCCGCGGCGCGCTGTTGATCGATGCGGACCGCATTGCCAGGGAAGTGGTAGAGCCAGGCACCCCCGCCCTTACTCAAGTTATCGAAAGATTCGGAGCCGATCTGCTGCTGGAGGACGGTTCCCTGGACCGGAAAAAACTCGGGGAGCGCGTCTTCGGGAATACGGCTGCGCTCAAGGATCTCGAAGCTTTGCTTCATCCGCCGATTCGGGCGGCTATGCGCGAGCGGATGGAGGCATACGAGACACAGCATCCGGACAAGCTGGTCGTCGTAGATGTGCCGCTTTTGTACGAATCCCATCTGCAGGCGATGTACAGCGAGGTGATGGTCGTCTATGTGCCACGGCACGTCCAAATGGAACGTCTGATGAAGCGGGACGGGTTAACCGAGGAACAGGCGAACAAACGGCTGGATGCGCAAATGCCGATCGAGAAGAAAAAAGAACTGGCCGATATCGTTATCGATAATTCGGGCACGATAGAAGAAACAGAACAGCAGATTGAACAATTTTGGTCGGAGAGGGGACTGTCATGAGCTTTTTGCGCAAAAAGCGAGTCTTCGCCCTGCTTCTGTTGACTTTTTTGCTATTTTTGTTTCTGGGCACGAGTGTATTGGGACGTATGTTGTATCCGATCCATTATGAAGAGGAAATTCGCCAAAGCGCAGAGAAGTATCAGCTTGACCCTTTGCTCATCGCTGCCGTTATCCGGGTAGAAACCAACTATAAGCCTGACGCGACTTCCAGTAAAGGTGCGCACGGTCTTATGCAATTGATGCCGGATACATCGGAATGGATTATAGAGAAGGCTCCTTTTCCGGGTGAATTCAAAAACCGCTTGGATGATCCGGCCGTCAGCATTGAACTCGGTTCATGGTATTTGAACTGGATGTTTAAGCAGTTTAACGGCAATACGTTTGCCGTCCTTGCCGGCTACAACGCAGGACACGGTATAGTGAGCCGTTGGCTGCTGGAGGGAAGATGGGATGGAACGCTCGACAATACGGATCAGATTCCTTATGGCGAGACCAAGCGTTATGTGCAGCGTGTCACGTATTATTATGACAAGTATTACAAAACCTATGCGGAGGATTGGGGAATCCGTTAATATTTTGGCTTATAGCAATAAAGAAGCGCCGGACAAGCTCTCCTTATGGGGAGTTTGTCCGGACTGCTTCTTCTCGTATGCTTCAAAACGTGTTATTATTTGAATTGACCAGCGATTTGCTGCTCGGCGATTTGCACCAGGCGGCGCGTAATGTGACCACCGATCGCACCAGTATCACGAGTAGCCATATTACCGTAATAGCCATCTTGAGGAATGGCAATACCCAGTTCCTGAGCTACTTCGTATTTCAATTGATCCAGAGCGGCATTTGCTTGTGGTACTACCAATACATTGCTGCTGCGGGATTGACCTGCACCCATGTCTGTTCACCTCCTTGTCGTTGGTAAACCTATTATGTGCGTTTACACGAATCTCATGTCAGGGAGCTGTTGGGAATTATGGAAAGGAGAAAGGCCGATGAAATGCCCATATTGCGATTATCCCGGCACCAAAGTGTTGGACTCGCGTTCCGCAAACGAGAATAAATCGATAAGACGCCGCCGGGAGTGCGAGAAGTGCCAGAAGCGGTTCACTACGTTTGAAATGGTGGAAGAAACGCCGTTGATCGTCATTAAAAAAGACGGCAGCCGTGAGGAATTCAGCCGGGAGAAAATGCTCCGCGGGCTTATCCGCGCTTGTGAGAAACGACCGGTATCCGTAGAAAGATTGGAAATGATCGTCTCCGAGGTCGAAAGGCAGATCCGCAATACCGCCCAGGCGGAAGTAGACAGCCGCGAAATCGGCGAGATCGTCATGTCCGAATTGTATCCCGTTGATGAAGTAGCCTACATTCGTTTTGCCTCCGTTTACAGACAATTTAAAGACATTAATATGTTTATGAAGGAGCTGAATGAATTGCTCTCCAAGCACCATGTTGGCGGGAACGGCAGCGTAAATTAATTTTAATAAAAATGTTGACAAGCCCCATCCCGATGTGCTATCTTTAATTTTGTCGCCGCTGGAGAACAAAATGATAACAACATCAGGGGGCCTCAGCGCAGCCGGGAAAACGATGTTGTCTGGTACATTATCTTCTCATAAAAACGGACAGATTATCATCGCAATGGTTTCGTAATTTATGGGGTCACGGCTCAGTTGGGAGTTCGGGCCGAGCGAAGACGCCGCTCAAAAGTGGAACAACTTCATTCTTGATATTTCCTTAACCGAAAATTCCTGGGGAATTAGCTCAGCTGGGAGAGCGCATCGCTGGCAGCGATGAGGTCAGGGGTTCGATCCCCCTATTCTCCATACACCTTAAATTCAAACGGCAGAGATGCCGTTTTTTATTTTGATTTGTTTTGTACCGACACATGTAGAATGCGTAGTATCAATATATCGTGTTGATAAATGACGGGACACCTAAACCATATACTTTAGTGGAGCGAATATGGTTAGGGGTTCGACCCTCCACTATAAAAGCTCGACCTCATATGGTCGGGCTTTTGATTTGCTCGAAAATGTACAATCCATTTAACTTTTTATCGCTATTTGTAGTCAACATTAGGGACATTAATCCTATTTTCTAGTTCCTTCTTACGTTCAGCAAAACATTGTAGTTAGCGTTAAATAGGGCTAAAAGAATTAGTACTTTTTGCAGGAAAAACAATGAAAACGTCGGAATTTTGGAATGTTTGATTAATTTCCATTAGGAGGAACAAGATGGAACTCATTGAAATATCAAGACCCGCTCGTCCTCAAAATGGCGAGATCCTTTTTGGCACTCCGATCCCTCCTATTGATAAATTACTGTTACTACCACTTTTATTGGCGATTACCCTATCCCTCAAAAGTACAATATTGTTGCATCTCAGGGGATCGGTCCCAAATTAAAAGATTATATAAATCCAGCGCGCGGGTTGCCGCATGGTGGCGGAAATAATCCTCACACAATAGCCGAAGATTTGATACAGAATTGGGATAAGTATTGCAATGCAAGACTGGTATCAGCAAGAAGAGCCATGTAAACCTCACTGTAGAGTTGGAGACATATATACGCAATTTTGATTTTTCTATTGTTCAGGAAATCCCTCCCATTCAACTTATTGATGAATACAGTAAGACATAGTTTTTCTTTCAATTGGGAGTAAGTATATTTAGTATTGTAAAACTGAACTTTAAGGGGAAATTACTTTTTTTACATTCATACACCAAAAACATCCATTTATTGGTATTTTAAAAACTATATTATATAATATAGGTGAAAATAAAATTTGGAGGTTGGATTTATGAAAAAAAAAAGATAGTTATACCAGGATTAGTATTAAGTTTTTTATTTTCATCAATAGCATATTCGTCTGATTCTATTCAGGCTCTTTTATTCCCTGTATCTTTATCTATTAATGGAGAACGTGTTGAAAATTTGTATAAACCGATTTTAAATTACAATGGCGATGCTTATTTACCATTACGTTTTATTGTAGAAAAGACAAATGGTAAAGTAGATTATGACAGTTCCACTAATAATATAGATATAGAATATCAAAATACCGATCCATTAAAATCAGAAGTAACTTCCTTAATAAAAGATGAAAACTTTCACCTTTTACTAAATTCCGAAAAAAAGATTTACGATAGTAAAGAACCTATTAATATGTGGGGAACATTAAGATATATAGGGGAAGACGAAATAACGATCACCCATGGCGACCCCTTGCTTATTTATTCAATAAAAGATAGCAATGGTAATTATGAGGAGATGGGTATAAGAACCGTTTTGCTGGAAGAAACATTTAGTCCCAATAATGAATATACTTCAAAACCTCCATTATATCTTTCTGAATCATTTAATTTCCAAAAGAGTAAAATGTCAAGTCCTGAACAATTTCTTCAACAAACAAGAAAGGCATGGAAGTTAAATCCAGGTGAATACACCATAGGAGTTCGTGCATTATTTACTCAAACTTCAACTAATCAAAATAAAGAGTTATATACTGAAATCGTTATACAAGTTAAATAAATGGTTTTAGTAATGTAAATCGTAAAGACTAATTTGGTTGGCTCGTCCACAGCATGCCGAGGCTAAGGGGTAAATTCGCCGGATGCGGCGCAGTACGGCAAGGTGTTGACGCATAGCGTCGTTGCCGCTAGTCCGGTATATAAGCAAGTGTAATGGATGTGGACAGTCAGCCGCTGTATCGGCAAGAGTAGCAGTTTGCCCGCATGGGGCCGCCTTCTGTACGACTATCGGCCGACGCGCGGCGGTGAGCATTCCCGGAACTGTCTGAGGGGATTCAGCGGCTACCTGCACGTAGACGCTACTCCGGCGACCACATGGGAATGGGTTGTTTGCGAACACGCCGCGTGGGGCGAAGAGCAGCGCGATCATCTACAGCGTGATCGTAACGGCAAAAGAGAACCAGTTTAACCCGTTCAAGTACTTGATGTACCTGTTCGAGCAACTTCCCGAACAGAAAAATCCAGAAGCGTTGGACAGAAATAACAATTATCGTCGCGTTGCTGTTGAATGGCATAGTGTGTCCGGATAAAAGCTGATGATGAATACTTTTTCTTAATTAGGAAAAACTTTTTAGCGGCGATGAATGAAGCTTAAACGGTAAGTTATCTTGATCAGACTTCTCACCAACACTAGAAATTATCAGGGGGCATACGTATGAAAGCACTTGTTTACCTTGGACCGCAAAAGAAGGAGTGGACAGATAAAGAAAAGCCAAAGATTGAAAAAGCGACCGACGCGATCGTAAAAATCACGAAAACAACGATTTGCGGTACGGATTTGCATATTTTAAGCGGGGATGTACCTGCCGTGACCGCTGGTCGTATACTTGGTCATGAAGGTGTGGGCATTGTGGAGGAAGTCGGTTCAGCAGTGAACCGTTTCAAACCGGGAGACAATGTGTTGCTATCGTGTGTAACTGCTTGTGGTCGCTGTGATTATTGCAAAAAACAGATGTATGCTCATTGTGAAGACGGAGGATGGATACTAGGTCATTTGATCGATGGCACTCAGGCCGAATATGTTCGCATTCCTTATGCAGATACGAGCATGTATCATATTCCTGATGGGAGCGATGAAGAAGCATTGGTCATGTTAAGTGATATTTTGCCAACTGCTTTTGAAATCGGTGTGATCAACGGGAAAGTGGAGCCAGGCAATGTCGTGGCCATCGTCGGGGCAGGTCCGGTCGGAATGTCCTCACTTCTGACAGCTCAGCTTTATTCACCTGCAGAGATCATCATGATCGACCTTGATGAACACCGATTGGAGTTAGCCAAAAAATTCGGGGCATCTAAAACGGTAAACAGTTCTAAAGGTAACGTAATTGAAAACGTACTGGCCTTGACGAATGGGAAAGGGGTCGATGTTGCCATTGAGGCTGTTGGATACCCGGTAACTTTTGATATATGTCAACGTATTCTCAAGCCAGGTGGACGACTTGCCAACGTTGGAGTCCATGGAAAGCCTGTCGAATTACATTTGGAGGATTTGTGGATT
Source organism: Paenibacillus naphthalenovorans (assembly GCF_001465255.1). Classification (NCBI taxonomy): domain Bacteria; kingdom Bacillati; phylum Bacillota; class Bacilli; order Caryophanales; family Paenibacillaceae; genus Paenibacillus; species Paenibacillus naphthalenovorans. The sequence continues at coordinate 521,904 of NZ_CP013652.1, forward strand.
CGAAATGTAACGATTACAACCGGATTGGTGAGCACGTCTACGACGCCGATGTTATTGAAAACTGTTCAGTCTGATAAGATTAAACCGGCAGAGCTGATTACACACCGTTTTCCACTGCAAGATATTATAAAAGCATATGAAGTATTTGGCAATGCAGCCAAAGAAAAAGCGTTGAAAGTCATTTTGTACAATGAGTGAAGCTTTTAGGCCCTAAATCACTCCTTTACGGCTATACTTATGATGTAAAGACGGGGCGTCTGGTGGAAGTTCCGCAAGCGACAGAAGCGGGACGGACGAATGCAAACGTACAATCGCAGCAGTCTTTTATCCCATAAAAAATCATCCCTGAGAACCCTCCATAGATATTCTTATAAGACAAAGGCACCGCTTAATAACGGCACCTTTGTCTTTTTGTTATAAAACCACTCTTTCCATTATAGCTTTAAAATACAGATACTATGATCAATCCCATTTTATACATCATTTCAAGCGCTTTTACGGTCTGGCTCCTGGTCAATAACTTTGTCCGTTTTTTACAAGATCACAAAGTTAAATATGCTATCATTCAGGTAAGCAAAAATAAATCGATTTGAGGAGGTATTTATGATGAAACCACGCATTTCTGTTCTCACATTAGGCGTAGACGATTTGGAAAGGTCTTTGACCTTCTATCGTGACGGACTGGGGCTGCCGACACAAGGCATCATAGGCAAAGAGTTCGAACATGGAGCGGTTGCCTTTTTCGACTTGCAAGCTGGTGTAAAATTGGCTATCTGGAATCGCATCGATCTTTCCCATGAGGCAAAGGTCCCCCTGACACCGCCGAGTTCTACCGAAATGACGATTGGTCACAATGTAGGCAGTAAAGAAGAAGTGGATAAGATCATGGAACAAGCCCAAAACGCAGGAGCCATTATTACGGACCCTGCGCATGATACCTTCTGGGGAGGATATTCCGGCCACTTCCTAGATCCGGATGGGCATTTATGGGAAGTGGTGTGGAATCCAGAGTGGGACATCACGGATTGAGTCGATGACAGATTCACAGTCGATTATTTATTATCTATCGCGGAATGTAGTACTATTAAGCTAACTTTGACCCGAGCCCGCTTTACTTTATCCAGCCATTTGGAGCGTAGCGCCTCCGATGGCGGTTTAACCGGGCCGATTTCGGTAACGCGTACGGGTGTGATTCCGCAAGATTGTTTAGTATTTGAAATCACGGAAAGTATCAGTATCCACCAATCGATTCTATACTTTGCACCCTCAATGACCTGAAGAAGATCGGAGTTCGTGTGGCGATTGACGATTTTGGAAAAGGGTATTCCGCTCTCAATTATTTGAAACACTTTCCCATCGATATTTTGAAAATTGACAAATGTTTTATAAAGGATATCAACGTGGATGAGAGAGACGCCGTGATCACGCAGGCCATGATCAATATGGCGCACGGTATGGGATTGAAAGTGATCGCTGAAGGCGTGGAAACGGTAAGACAGTTGGAATGTCTGAAACATTTGAGATGCGATATGATGCAGGGTCATTTGATAAGTAGACCTTTGCCGGCAAAAATAGCTTCAAGATTTTTAGAACATCCGTAATCATTCTTTACATAATTAGGAGTGACCCATATGTGGATTAAAAAGAAGCTTCATTTTCCCCAGCTTACCGATTTTGAACATCATTTTTTGGAAAAAGCAAAGCCGCCTTCGAATCCATGAATCATAACATTCAGGAATTGCAAGCGAACGCGCAGGATCTCCGCTCCCTCGTCATAGTCATTGAGGAAATCGGTACGGCTACTCAAAAAGTATCGCAATCAGCCGAAAAGCTTAACAATCAAGCGCTGCATAAATTCTGATCGGTATCTTCCTCCCGCCGAACTTAATTTGTCCAAGATATGAAGTGTATAAGCCAGACGTAAGTGCCAGCTGTTTTTGGCTCATTTCTTTTCTGAGCCCCGCGGCACACTCGAACATAGAAACAAAAACTCAAAAAGCTTTGATCCACAAAGTTTTCCTCTGTTCTTTCCCTTACATACAAAACTCCAATTCTCCTTTCCACCGGCAGCTATTTCGGAGGGGTTCGATCTCCCTTGGCTACATAAACGAAGAAAACCGATCCAAAAAGGTCGGTTTTCTTCGTTTTTGAATTAGACGCTGCTTTCCTGGTTATAGGTATTCTTCGATTCGGGTCAGCGGACCCGGGATTCACTCAGCTTGAATTGGCCTACGAGCTGCTGCAGCAGGACGGTAATCGCCTCCACGCTTTGCGAGGTTTGGCGGACGCTCATGATTTCGCTCATCAGCTCCTGCACCTTCGACTCGACTTCGGTTGAAATGCTGCGGTTCTCGATGCTGACGGCCGCAATCTTCTCCATCAGCGTTACGACTTCGTCGACCACCTGGGATTTCCGCTCATCCTCCGCCGTAGCGGCGGTCAGCATTCCGGAAGCGGCGGCAACCAGCTCATTGCCTTCCTTGACCACCTGTGTGCCTTCGTCCATCGATTGATACGCCCGCTGCGCATCCTGATAAATGTGCTGTATAATTTCATGCACTTCCCCGGTCGATTTTTTCGTCATTTCCGCCAGCGTGCGGATCTCCGACGCCACTACGGCGAAGCCCCGGCCGTGTTCGCCCACGCGCGCCGCCTCGATAGAGGCATTAAGCGCCAGCAGATGCGTTTGTGCGGATATTTCTTCAATGGCAATCAGCACGCTGCGGATTTGCTCGGCCGTATGCATGAACGTCCGGATCGATTCGTTGGTTTCCTGTACTTTGGAGGAGATGTGGTGCATCTTGTCCCCGATCCGCTCGACTTCACTCTGGGCCGTCGCAATTTGCCTCGCGGCTTCCATCTCCATCTGACGAAGTTGCAGCCGCATTTCCCCCGCAACGTCCTTGGCGATATCGATGTCTTTGAGCTGGCTTCGTATGCTGCGGATCATTTCCTGTACATTGAGGCTTACCCGCTCGGTCGAGTCGGCTGTGATGCCTGCGGATTTGTTTAATACGTGCTGGCTGGTCAACACGTCATTCGCTGCAGATTTGACCCGGAGCATAATGCTTTCCAGCGAATCGATCATATTGTTGATCCATTTGGCCAGCTCACGGGTCTCATCGTTTTCGAACTCATTCGGTTTTAGACGCTGTGTCAAATCCCCTTTACCTTCCGCATTGATGCGGATGAACCGGTTGATGGCGCGCAGACGATCGACAACGTTCCTTGTCTCTTTCCTGTGAAGCATCCGGGCGGCCGTTAAAGCGAACAGCAGCTGGAAAAAGGCCGCCATCGTGCCGGTTATCCAGAGAGGAGCCCGGGCGGCGATGAAATAGATCAGAAACCCGGCTATGAATGCGAAACAAACGGCCAACAACGCGTGGAGCTTGAAATGCCGCCAGCTTATGCTGCGGATCCGGTACACCTCTTCCAAATCGCCCTCGCACATCATTCCCCACAGATCCGGGCAGTGCGGGAGCCGGAACGTCACTCCCTTGCCAATGACGGGAATGTGACGATAATCGGAATATCCCGGAAATTCCACAAAAAGGTTGCTGCCGTTGCGTATGGTATTGGCGACGCCCGGGTGCAGCTGTCCGGTAGCCGGATCGGTGAATACCAGCTCCAGCTCAGTATGCTCCTTCACGCTGACAACGCCCCATTCGGTCGTCACACCGTCCTTCAAGTTTTCGCCGTGGGTAAACGTGCGGTCCTCGAACCGGCTTCTGGACAGCGCCGTACCCGGCGCGATGTGCTTATTCAGCTCAGGCTTCGCCATAAATATGTAATTGTCCCCCGAATCCGGGTAAACGTGACCGGATTCCCGCTGGATCAAGTCCCCGATCACATCGTTCGGCACTCTGCCGCAAACCGCCCCGCGCCAGCGTCCGTCCTCCACGACGGGCTGTATGAATAAAAGCGTCATTTTGTCGTGGAAGGAGGACGATCTCGGGCCGATCTGGAGCGTCAGCTTGTCTGCATACGGCCCGAACAGGCACTTCCTGCCTTCTTCGGCCGAAGCGGAATAGCTTATACCGGGACAGAACGCTTCCTGCTCCGCATAGGTTTTCCCGATATGCTGCGGAAAAGTCGAGTACACGACGCTGCGCTTGTCGTCCAACAAGAACAGTTCTGTGAAATCGGTTCCCCGATTGTAGCAGTCGGCAAACAAACGATCCCAAACCGCGGATGGCTGTCCGCTAAACAGCGAAGCGCCGTCAGCAGCAGACCTCATCAGATCGAGGAGACGATCCAGATGCCGCCAATAATCCTCCGTCCAAGACATGAGGACGTTCATTCTTGTCTCGGCGATTCCTTCAAAAATTTCTTCCACGTCCATTTTCAAGTCGTGATTCAAACGATAAGAGCGCCAAAGCGGAAACCCCTTTTTAAAACCTAACCAATCAAACATGTACCCACCCCTCACAAATGATATTTTCTATCTTTATATGTTATATATAATACCATAAAAGATTAGATTTTGGGAAAAATTATAAAAATCAAATTTATGTTATGTAATATTACTTAAGATACGTATGTTTCGGTATGGTTACGATGACACACTAGTTTCGAACCTATTCTTTCGGAAGGCAGATTCCTTATAAAAGAGCGAAACGATAAGGTCATTCTCTTACCGTTTCGCTTTTATTTTCTTTTTAAAAAGTCTGCGGGCTTGATTTCAAGCTTTGTGCAAAGCTTGAAATATCCCCAATCATGGAACAATTTACAATGTTTTCCGTGTCGAGAATCGAATCAGCGCACTTAAATCCTGTGCCTGCTTGAACACGAGCAAATACGGATGCTGACCTGAAGCATTGTGGTATGTGTAAATACCCGTGCGTAAATATTCTAAATGAAGTACATATGCATCGTTGATTACATTCCACATCAGGTCACGGATGAACTCAGCATCTAGGCCGGCTTCGAGCAGAACGTCTTTGCAGAGTTGAACATAGGAGGCTACATCAAAGTTGAATTGTCTGCGAAGATTTTCTGCAATCGATTCGGCCAGTCGTTGTTGGATGTATATCTTGCTGAGTTCAATGTTGTAGACAAGACTGCTCTGAGCCATTGGCATCACCTCCTCTCTGGTGCATCAAAAAGGGCACCATACCAGGCATAACCCAAAAGTTACGCCTTGCGTGGTGTCCTCCAATTACACGTAAGCAACTCTATAGTGAGGGTTCAGTCTATGCTTGGCTTGGGGTGCCTGGATCACTAGGAAGAAATGATTCATCTGCATCCGGATAAGGAACTTGGAATTCTCGTTGTTCTCCAAGTCAGCAATCCCAGCAGCAACATAGCAGTAATCAAGCGGAATTAGTCATTGGTGAGAATCGTGTTCTCATCGTGCTTTTTCCGGAGCCTGTATTTAAAAATTTTACAGGGAATGAAATTGCAGATCCAAAGCAATCTTCCGAAGTATTGTTTTCCATTGATGCGGAGAGCAGGGGAGAAGTTGATGAAATCGCAAAGAGGGCGGTAGAGGCAGGCGGTATGATCTTTAGTGAACCCGCAGAGCATCAAGGCTGGATGTACGGCTGCGGTTTGATTTGGATGGACATCGATGGAATGCGTTGTATATGGATATGAGTAAGTTACGTGAAGAGTAAAATGCCATTTTTGTCCGCCGCGTAGATGAGCCTCCGGTCATGATTTTTGGCGATGCAGTCTATTTTTCTACATTTGTCTTATTTTTCTGTAAATAGTTCATCTAATCCACACTCCGCTTGCGGTAAATTACCAGTCACGCAAAAAAAAAGCCGCCCTGTTCGGCAGCTTGCGTCGTTTCCCTGCTTGACAACAACAAATGAAATCGACATTTCCCGGGGATGCGGCAGATCCCGTTTTTTTTCGTTAATGCGCAATCATTCAGAGACCGTTATGATAGTATCCCCATCCATTGCCGATAACGGGCTGCTGCTGCCAGTATGCATCATGTTGAAGCTGCGGGTAGCCATATGCCCGGTTGTAGTATGTCTGATTCGTGTTGGCCGGATTGGCCGCAGCTTGGCTTTGGACCTGATCTGACATGCAATCGCTGGGTGGTCCGATAACAACGGTTTTTGTAATAGGTGCCAATGCATCCTTCACTTTTGCCTCATTGAGGCAATACGTATGAGCAAATACATTCGCCGGCGTTAATCGCAAGAGATCGGAAGCACCTATGAACTCCGGAATTGGCGCATCGAAAATGGCCAATAAATGAGTGTTGTCGGCCGAGGCTATCTCATAATGCCACCATCCCTGGGGCACACTGGCGACCTGGCCCGGCTGGATGGGAAAATGGAGAAGCTCTTTGGTAAAAGGGTTAATCAAGGAGACAACAGCGGCGCCTGAAATACAATAGACCAATTCTGAGGCATTTTGATGGATATGGGGCTCGATGACGTTTCCCGTACTAAGATAAATGTCCAGCAGGGATACATTTCCTAATGTGTTAAGCTGGTGGATGGAAAGACCGTTAATATAATTCCGATTATCCTTTTTAAAAAAAAGATTGTTGTTTAAATCAAACGAAAATTGAACGGATGGCGAAGTATAGTCCATATATGAAACCGACACTTTTTTTTCTTCCCTTCATTTTAAAATAGGCACTTGACTGATGGGATATCTTATGTTGCACCCCGAATAAACGTGCGCTTGATGAAGCCGCCGATTTGGGGAGGATTGTAGTCCAACTATAAAATGGATTCATCTATTAAAAAATTTAATAGTTGGAAATAGGGATTGACATAATTTAGAATTCGAGTATAAAATTTTGGTATCGATGAACGATGTACACGTTATCGATAATCTGCAAAATGAGGTACACGGCCTGAAGATTTATGTACCTCTGCCACAGGTTTTTTTTTACAACATGATTGATAATGATTATCGTTGTCATTATCTATATACTTCCTTTGTACTGTGGCATCAATTTCAAGCAAGCGGGAAAGGAGGAATGAAGTCCGGTCTCATTTCTAAAGCTTAGTCTGATTGGCTCATTGCTTTCATCGGACGCCTGTCAGTAATTTTTTTGCATTATTACTGATAATGATTATCATTTTTACTTATTTTTTTCTGCGGCAGGCATTCCTGCTTCAAGAAATGCTTTAGGCCTAAGCAGTCGTCAAGTTGAAAGTACAAAACCAAACTAAGGGAGTGTATTCCAAGATGAAATTATCGGTGAAAAAAACGTTCTCCATGCTGATGCTGGTGTTCATGCTCACCATTGTGTTGGCATTACCTGCTTTTGCTGCGGCTACGAACTATCAATTTTTGGATGCAAACGGGAATTACTCTCCACATGCGACTGCTTTCACTTATGATGCGGTGATTTCCGGATCGACAGTGACTGTTCATTACGATAGTGCTTACGTCTACGGCTTGAAGGTCTATAATGCCGCCACAGGTCTCTATGATACAATTCCCGGTACGGTATCAGGCAGCTATATTTATTTCACATTTGATGTGAATGACTTTGATACGAATCTGCCTGTTAAACTTGGTGTGAATGCTGGGCCTCATAGCGGAGACCTGGATTTGTTCATCGAATGGCTATTATAATCCGCAGTTAGCCGGCTAAAGGCAACTGCTAATCATGTAAGGAGTGAAGAATGGCTTGCCGTTACCGGAGCCATTCTTCGCTTGTTATGCAAACACCGAATGTTTAAGGAGAGTAATTCAATTGGCTAATCAATTTAGGAAAACTGTGGCGATGATTCTTACCTTCGTATTGTTTCTGTCTGCCATACATATAGGGCCGGCATCGGCGGAAGAAAGTCCGGCTACCGTGCCCGACGGGGTATACCCGATCGAATTCCGGTATGTTCAGGATAAAAACCCTACGCAAACCTCGGTATCCAATTCATACATGGTTCCGGGCACAGGGAAATTAATTGTGCAGAACGGAAAGGCGAAATTCGAGAATGAGATTTCGAAGGAAAACTATGCTTTATTTGAATATTTCGGTTCGCGTATGGCTGGCAGGGATAAGGCTGTCATTCAAGAAACCGCAGGTCAGGAACCGGTTATTATTGGCATTGAGGGCTATCAACCGGTTGCGACCCGGTTGACCGATGACGGCAATCATGTGATTGTCCAGATCGAAATAGCGGAAATCGGGAAGATACAAGATATTTTAATGCATATTCACGATAAGGATAATATCTATCAATTACCGCAGCCTTATAACTATTGGTATAATGTCGGTTTGGAATTGGATATAAGCGGTCTTCCCGGAACCGGCGGAGACGGTGGAGACGGTGGAGACGGCGGAAGTGGCGGTGACAGTACACCAGTTACTTTAGAAATGTTTAATAATCTGGTTACAGTGGCACGTTCCGTTTATGAAAGCACTTACGAAGGAACGGGCGATGGTTTCTATCCTGTCGGATCCAAAACGGCATTATATAACAGCATCACAACAACGGAAAGCATCGCAGCGAGTGCCGGGGGCAACCAGGTGCTGTTGAAGGCAGCCTACGATATTTTAAACGAAGCATTAAATCATTATCAATCTTTGCGTATTGTCGTTAACAAGACAAGTTTAATTGAATTAATAGAACAAATAAGGTTATTTACGGAAACAGCCAAGGAAGGCGGAACAGCTGAGGGCGGTCCGGGCGGTTCAACTACCTTTGCCATATCTGATAAAGAATATGCCTATCCCACAGTCAGCAGCTTTGTAAACAGACTTGCAGAGGCATCGAATGTTGTAGCTGACCCCAATGCTTCTCCGGAAGATGTGGCCAATCAATATAATTTGTTGTATAACGGTGATTCGCTCCGAGTCGGATTTAAAGATATCGAGAAAAGACAGTTTCTGGCTTCGACAGTGAGAATTATGGTTCTGGATACGGATACCGTAACCACTACTTACTCCGTTTATGCCAATGAGTTCAAGCCAACGGCGACCATACTCCATCAAGCGGAAGCGCCTTATTACCAAGCCTACGCTAACATTACTTTTGTCAATCCTGAAGGCGAATTGGATGTCAAACGAACCAATCCCAATTCGGCAGGATACTATACTCCAACCTCGTTCAGCCTCAGTGGAGTTCCGGTGCGGAACAGCTCGGACGAGCACAATAAAACGTACCAGGTGAGCATCAGATATCAAACTGCTGATGATTCCAAATGGAGGGGATTGTCGGGGCTGCGGTACACGGTCAACGGTGTTACCAAAACCGTCTTTATCAGCTACAATGCGGAGCAGCTTGACGCATTAAACGCCTCCATTGATGCCGCCAAGCAGATCTATCATACGGCTGTGGAAGGTACGGCGCCAGGACAATATAGTGCAGGCTCCAAAGCAAAGCTGCTGCAAGCCATTGAGCTTGCCGAAGTTACCGGAAGCAACCTTGCCGCTCCAAGACCGCAAATCGCTGCGGCTGCGACCGCTTTGCAAACGGCAGTGGAAGCATTCCAGGCAACGGCTGCGCGTACGGTCTATTTCTCGGCCGTTCATGCAACGAAGGACGCTTTCTCTTCCATGGATAACTACTTCGTGAAGCCGGCGGTCGTGACTACAGAAGAGGATGGCGCTGTCTATGCATCTGTAACCATTAAGGACAGCTCACGCATACCGGAATTCAAAGTTAAGCAAAACGGCGAATTTGTGGAAGCCGCTTTGGTGAGCGAGGATACAGCAGCGAATACAAGGGTCGTTAAATTCAAGATTGATCATTTGCAGGAGCTTCTTGATGCGAAGGTGCGTGTGGTCGTGCCGGCGCAAGGTTATGAGAGTACCCATGACATTCGTTTGAACTTTAACAATGTAGACAATACTGCGCTGTCCCAGGCTATTGCCAATGCGACTGCAGTACATCGGGCGGCGGTGGCAGGTACACAGCCGGGCCAATACCCGGAAGCGGCCAAGGCTGCTCTTCAGAGCGCAATCGATGCTGCCGGTGCCGAAGCAGCACGAGTAACGGGCACGCCGGAACAGACAGCCGCAGCGCTGCTGGCGCTGCAGCAAGCATTAAATACGTTCAAGGCGTCTGTGATTTCCAGTCCCGGCCAATATCCTATCGGTTTCACGATCTACAAAGTGAATACCAATGAACCATCGGTTATGTACGACTATGTAGATAAAACAAGCGGCAAATTAACGCTAAGAGACGGCAAAAAATATGTGTCGTTCACCCTAAATCAAAGTAAAGAAATTGTAAGCTTCAAAACAAAGTTAAACGCGGACTCGCCGTTAATCGAAACCATTACAATAAATACCGATGCAGCAGCTAACCAAAGAACGGTTGAATTCGAAGTGGAGGATTTAACGAAAAAAGTTGACGGATGGGTAAAAATTTATTGGGATTTAGGGCCTCCGATCGGCATTTACGATCATGAGTACGAGGTTCAGATCGGATTCAGCGATTTGCCGGCCATTCCCGATCCGGTCAACAAAACCGCATTAAACACATTGATTGCCGACGCCCAAGCGAAACATGCGGCGGCAGTGGAAGGAACGCAAGTTGGGCAGTATCCTGCAGGTTCGAAAGCCAAGCTGCTAACGGCGATTACTGCAGCACAAGCGGTAGCTGCCGACTCGGCGGCCACACAGCAGCAGGTGAACGAAGCGCATAACGCGCTGCAAGCAGCGGTAACGGCGTTCGTTAACTCTGTTAATACCGGCGGACCGGTGACAGTAGACAAAACCGTATTAAATGCCGCCATCGCCGACGCTCAAGCCAAGTATGATGCCGCAGTCGAGGGAACGGCGTTAGGTCAATATTTGGCCGGCGCCAAAAATAAATTTAAAAAATCGCTCGATGCGGTAAAAGCTGTGGCTGCGAATACCCAAGCAACGCAAGCGCAAGTGGATGAAGCGGTAAAAACATTGCAGGCAGCCGTAAAATTGTTCAGCTCTGCGCAGTATAAAGATGCCGTTACCCAACTGCCCGATGGAGAGTATTCATTGCAGTTCAATATTTTCACAGCAGGGACGGAGCAGCTATCGGCCGTTCAGGACTACGTTGATGCGAGCAGCGGCAAATTGCTCGTTGAAGGCGGTAAAAAGTACGTATCGTTCACATTGAATCGGGCTAAGGAAGTGAGCTCCTTCCAGACGAAGCTGAACTCAACTTCAGCCTTGACCGAAGCGGAAGTGGTCAGCAAAGACGATACGGCGGATACCAAAAACATCAAATTCGAAGTACAGGATTTGTCGATCAATAAGCAATATGGTCTTGTCAAGCTTCTGACTTCCGATGCACAAGAAGTAAATTACGATGTACAAATCGGATACGGCAAGATCCAATTGGACTTGACTAAACCGGTGAAAGACGGCCAGTACCATGTCAGCCTCGCCCCAAGATCGGATGATCCGGCAGCGCCTCCGGTCATAGATTACATCGTGGAAAGCAGACTTAACGTACAAAACGGCAAAAAACTAGCAACAGTGAAATTGAAGAGCGGAGTAACGCTTTATGAAATTTTGCTGCTTAATGCCGACGGTACGACCAATAAAGTCATCACGCCAACGTATTCGGCTAAAGCTTCGGGGCTTGTTCGGGTGCTTGCCGATGAACCTGCAGGTCAAAGCGTTCAATTTGAAGCAGCGGATGATTTGACGGCCACCTATGCATTCGGTGTAGTGAAAGACGGCCAGGATGCAACCATCAAAGTCGGGTTTGGTGCCATTGAGCCGGTAACAAGCGTTAGTGTGATCACACCTACGCCGGACGAGCCCATCGCACCGGTTGACTCTGGAAGCAATGATAGCGGAATCATCTACCCAGTAGGAGGCTCTTCAGGAGGCGCTGCGGTGATCAGCACGCTTCAGGACGGGAAATACTCCGTAAATTATGCAATCCATAATGTGGGCACGGATCAAAAATCAATTCTTCAGAATTATGTCGTGACACCGGCATTATTGACGGTTTCCGGAAACAAAAAGGTTGTCTCGGTCAGGTTGAAACAAAGCAATGAAATCGGCTCTTTAAAAACAGAGCTTAACGGCGCATGGACCGATGTAAAGGTGATTGCTGAAGATCAGAAGAATAATACGCGCGATGTTCAATTCGAGATTAAAGATTTGTCATCCAAATTAAAAATTTCGGCAAAAATCAATTCGGATGAGATCCAGGCCGAAATTTCATTTGATGCGAAAAACGTTCAAAAGGTGAGTGACGACGCACAGCTGACCGGCGGCCAAACGACTGCGGAAGGCCAAACTCCGGAGTCGAAACCAACGGTTCAAGTACTGAAAGATATCGAGAATCACTGGGCCCAAGCACTCATTGAACGCGCAGCAGGGCTTGGCATTGTCAATGGATATGAGGATGGAACGTTCCGTCCTGATGGCGAAATCAGCCGTGCCGAGTTTACAGTTCTCATTTCCCGCGCACTTCAACTGGACAAGGGTGGAGAACTGAATTTTGCCGATCTGGACAAGGTTCCGGATTGGGCGAAATCCCATCTGGAGAAAGCGGTAGCCGCAGGCCTTATCACAAGCTACGAGGATCATACGTTCAGACCTGAGCGCAGCATCAGCCGTTCGGAAATCGCGGTCATCATTGCCCGTGCATTGGATCTTCCGCTTGACGAAGAAGCTACTGCAGCATTCGCCGATGCGGAGCAAATTCCGGATTGGGCTTATGCTCATGTAGCCGCAGCCTCCAAGAAAGGGATTATTAATGGACGGGACAACCATATTTTCGCTCCTCATGCCAATGCAACAAGGGCTGAGGCCGTGAAATTAATTTTGTCGCTCCTTGATGAAGTGAAGTAACCTGGATGTTTGAAGTCGGTTTTTATCCGATTATGAAGTTGACGGGAGGATACCGGGCAACCGGCGTCCTCCACTATTTTTGCTGTGAAGGAGAAGAATATGAAAAGACCCATGAAGAAACTGATGTCCGGTGTCTGTATCGCATCTTTGCTGGTGTCAGCCGCTCCCATCCCGGCAGCATGGGCTGCGGATGCGCCGCCCGCAGTAACCGCAGCCCAACCGGGCTCCGGTTCGGCCGTACTGCAGGACGGCAAATATACTATTAATTATATGGTAAAGAAATTCGGTACCGAACAGAAGTCCGTTATGCAGGATTATGTCGTTACCCCCGGGACTTTAACCGTGGTGGACGGCAAGCAATATTTCACTATGACAATTAAACAAAGCAAAGAGACTACGGCGTTTAAAACCGAGATTAACGGCTCCTTGAAGGATACAGTGGTCGTTGGCACAAACGAAGAAAAAAACACGCGCGATGTCCAGTTTGAAGTCGAAGATTTGTCCAAGAAGGTTAAAGCCTGGGTTAAAATTGAATGGGCCGAATTGAATTACTTTCATGATTACTATGTAGACATTTCAATCGATAAAGACAGTGCCCGAAAAATTAGCGGGAGCGCGGAACCGGCCGGCAATGCGGATTCGGCGGCGGATGGGGATACGGTGCAGGAAGATCGGGGCCAGCCGGCTTCCGATGATCCATCCAAACCTGTAGAGGCACCAAAACCGTCCTTTTCGGACATTCATAACCACTGGGCTAAAGAATTCATTGAGCAGGCAGCGGAATCAGGTATTGCCAACGGTTATGAGGACGGCAAATTTAATCCGGACGGAGAGATAAGCCGTGCCGAGTTTACGGTTTTAATCGGACGTGCGTTGAAGCTGGAAGGCAAGAAAGCGGAATTAAATTATACCGATGATGACCAAATTCCGGATTGGGCCAAAGCTCATCTTGAGCAGGCGGTTGGCGCAGGCATTATTAGCGGCTATGAAGACCGCACCTTCCGTCCGGACCGCAGCATTACCCGTTCGGAAATTGCCGTTATGCTGGTTCGCGCACTGGGGCTTCAGCCGGAAACGAGCCAAAAGCTATCCTTTGCAGACGAGGGTCAGATTCCGGAATGGGCTTATCCTTATGTTGCGGCAACAACCCAAAAAAGCATAATGAACATCAGAGACAACAACCACTTCGCACCGAATGACAACGCAACCAGGGCCGAGGCCGTAACGTCAATTTTGCTTTTGTTAAAATATAAGAAGTAATGCTTACACTTCGCCCTACTTCGAGACCTGGGATTGGCCGGGATATTTGACGACAGGCCATTTTTCCTTTCGCAAAGCATCAAGCAATTCCGGACCGACATGAAGATTATCCCGGACAAGCTCCCGAGGGGTTAGCGCCATCCACTGGTTTAAGGAAATATCGGCAAACCGATCGCTCTTGAACATTTCCAAAAACCATAACGTTTCAGTCCCGGTATTTTGTATGTAGTGGCCAAAGGCGAAAGGCACGTAACCGACATCTCCCGCTCGGTAATCAAAAGTTCGCGCCACTCCGTTGCCGCCAAAAACGGTCATCCGTCCTTGTCCGGTAAGGTAATACTGCCATTCGTCATTATTGGGATGCCAGTGCAGTTCTCTCATTGCGCCGGGTTGAATTTCGACCAACGCCGCAGCAATGGTTTTTGAAATCGGGAAATTGGAGGAATCCGCGATACGCACGCTTCCGCCCGGCGTAACCAACGGAGTTTGGGCTAACAGCCGATGCTTGAAACTGATTGGAACTGTGCCATAAGGGGATTGGACTTCCTGGCTCTCCAGTGAACCTGGAACACGGGTTTGAAAGATATAAACCTGGTCTGGGGGAATGGAATCGAATGCGCTGGCAGGAACGCCGAAATTGGCTGACAGTACGTCTATTGGGGTATGAGCAAACCAATCGGAGATAGACAACGTGTTCAGGTCGGAGAAGTGTCCGTCATCGAAAACAAGTAAAAATTCGCATCCTTCCTCCAATCCCTGAATGGAATGCGGCAATCCGGCCGGGAAATACCAGAGATCACCCGGGCCGATGTCTGCAATAAAGTTTCGTCCGTTTTGGTCGACAGCCGTTATTCGTGCGCTGCCCCAAATCATGTATGCCCACTCCGCTTGTTGATGCCAGTGCAATTCCCGCGTTCCGCCCGGCATTAAGCTCATGTTAACTCCCGCAAGGGTTGTGGCGATCGGCAATTCCCTAACGGTGATTTCCCGGGACCAGCCCCCTTGATTCAGTTTCATATGAGTGTCGGAGAAAGACATTCTGAGGTTGGGCAGCAAGCCGGAATCCGTGACCGGCGGGACAAACATATTCGGATTTTCCAGGTCCCTCATAATATCGCGAGGACCGTAATCAGGCCCGCCGGCACCGTCGCTTCGAATCGGCTGGGGCACGATAAATGGCTTACCGTTATTGGGGTGAGGAGTATTCATGGTAATCAGGTTTCCTCCATTGAATGAATGTACGAACCGCTTTTAGGCATACAAAATATGTTTATGAAACAGGGCTTGGATATTATGAAGCAAAGCCAACATATCATATGCATTATGAACAAGAACGCCACTTAGCGGACCATTCTTCCGCCAGGTGGCGTTTTCTTTTTAAGCAAACACTTTTTGTGCCATGTCCAGTCTTACCGTAGTTAAATATGAAATTTGAGGAAGGGAAAAGAAGGAAGCCAAAGATCGAAGTCTGGTGTATATGGTGCGCAAAATGACAGAGTCCAGCTCAATAATCATAGATTCGTTAGCTATGTAATCCTTTAGACAAACTCGGATGAGATAGGGGCTATCTTTTAAGGTGACTGATGTTCGATGGGCGGGGTCATCATCATTGTAAAAAAAGTAATGGGTCTGCTTCACGGCATTTTGATAGAGTTCAGCGCACCGTTCGCTGACTTTTATAGTTCTTTTTTGCTCCAGACAATCTATTACGGTCAGGATTCGGTTCGAACCATCCAAAGAATCTTTTTTCAAATACACGATCTCGTGAATCTCTACCCCTTCCATGAGCAGTCGGATGATAATGGCATCCTGGGGATTCAAGCACTGCCTCTCAATAAAATACAGATTTTCCAATGTGAGGTTGGTCATAAAATATACATCTTTCCTTTCCTTTTTACGGTATAGGGGGCTGCGAGAATATATTATACATGATAGAAATATAATTGGAAACAGATGTAAAATAAGAGGTTTTGTCGTTATTTGCCGCGGCTGAAACGCTGATAATCATTCGATCCGTTATCGGCTTCCGGGCAATGCACTGTTCCGGGTTACAAAAAACGCCACTCACGGATGATGCCGCAGGGTGGCGTTTTGCTTTTAGCTTTTGCTTGATCGATGTGTGCCATGTACGCCATGTGACCCATGTACGCCATGTGCGCCGTGAACCCCGTGAACACCAGGCCAGCCTGGATGGTAACCGCCGGTATAACCGCTGTAATAACCGCCGATAGAATGTACTCCGGGGTAGTAGGAGGAATAGGGAGTCGAATAAACAGTGATCGGATAATAAGGATTATAGCCATAACCAAAAGGCGTATAAGCCATCTCATCAGCTCCTCTCAGGATGGGATGATACAACTTATGCATGGTTCATTGATCGTGATGCTTGCCCTATAAAATTAGACGAATGACACAGGAAAAATTCGGTCTAACGCTTTCATCGAACTTCAAAAAGGTGAAACAGTAAAAAAGACGACCCCGTAAGATCGCCTCGCAAAATCACTGTATAAGTTCAATGGAAAATCTCGACAAAGCTTTTAATCACCAGAAAAGGTAATGCGCCGATAGAAATAAAAGCAAAACCTATGCCTTTAGCGATCGATTTCACTGCTTCTATAATTCCCATAATGAATCCTCTCCTATTTCTGTCCAAAAGTTTGTCCGTTATGTGAATATTGTAAAAAAATTCAGATAATTGGTCAACCAAAAAATATTTTATACATAAACAATTGAATGCTAAATATAATTAATCTCTAAAATCAGGCTTGCCGGCGCTTTTAACCAAAGGGAAATAATAA
This sequence comes from Paenibacillus naphthalenovorans, assembly GCF_001465255.1. Classification (NCBI taxonomy): domain Bacteria; kingdom Bacillati; phylum Bacillota; class Bacilli; order Caryophanales; family Paenibacillaceae; genus Paenibacillus; species Paenibacillus naphthalenovorans. The sequence goes on from NZ_CP013652.1 coordinate 538,680, forward strand.
TTACTTATAGTAATTAAATATAAATAAAGAAATAAATTGTATTATGTGAGCTTGTTGTCGGGACAATTTTTGTTATAATAAAAGTATAGGTGGTGATTAAAATGGAACAATCTTCTTTATGCCCCAGATTTGAGAAAGGTATGCAGATTATAAGCAAGCGCTGGATCGGTTTAATTATTCATCAACTGCTGTCAGGTCCCCAGCGTTTTTGTACGATTGAAGACGCGCTTCCTAACATCAGCGGAAGGCTTTTGTCGGAGAGATTGAAGGATCTGGAACATGAGGGGATCGTAAGACGGGAGGTCTTCCCGGAAACTCCCGTTCGAATAGAATATTCATTAACAAAAAAAGGTCTTGCCCTGGAACCGGTCATCAGAGAAATCGAAAAGTGGTCTGCCGATTGGGTTGAGCTGGAACCGGAGGCCCAATGACCTGTCCCTCATAGCCAAAAAACCTTACTCTGCAAGAATAAGGTTTTTTTGGGCTGGTTAATTTTTTACGGTCGTCGATTTACGGTAATGAAGCAATTCGGATACCGTAACGAATCGATAGCCTCTCTCTTTTAATTGAGGAAGGATTTGTTTTAACGCTTCAATCGTTTGGCTTTTTCCTTCAACGTAATCGTGAAACAGAATGATGTCGCCGTTTCTGGCGTTTTTGAGTACTTTGTTGACGATTTTGGCGACACCGGGCCTGTTCCAATCCTCCGTATCTTGATGCCATGACCACATCACGACCAGATACCCCGATTTTTTGGAAGCATCGACCAAATTATCCCCGTAATAACCGCCGGGAGGGCGAAAAAGACTGGGTTTGTGACCCGTAGCATCAAGAATGATTCGTTCCGCTTTTAAAATTTCATCCCGGATCTTCTCCCCGGCAATTTTCTGTTTGAAATAAGGGTGACTATAGGTATGGTTCGCAATTTCATGGCCCTCCCTAAGTTCCCTTTTTACTAACTCAGGATGCTTTTCAACACGTTTGCCAATGACAAAAAAGGTAGCTTTGGCTTCATATTGGCGCAACAGGTCCAATATCGCCGGAGTATCCGCAGGGTCAGGACCGTCATCAAACGTTAAAGCGATTATTTTTTCGTCGGTCGGCACTTCCCAAACGATTTCTCCTCGTGCTTCATAGTAATGGCGCCCTTTGGTTGGCGGCTGCGCCTCGGCATGATTCCATAGCGTGGCCATGACACAAGCGGCGACAATGATGGATATTCTCCATTTTTGCATGGTAACCCCTCCAAACGTTAACAGGATTATCATGTCTTGTTTGTCCCCGTTCTAATTTTCCTTTAATTTCCTAAAAAAGAAGGAGCCGTTTTAGACCGGCCCCCCCAGTACGAATCTCTATGCGTTGCTTTGCGCCTTGATGTAAATCCGGCTTGTTTCTTCCCAAAGGTCTCCCGGCTCCAGGCTGTTCAAACCGATCAGCTCGGGATCTAAAGGAAAATTCAGGTTGGGTGCATTGACCAGATTGACTTGAGGCTCAGGGCAGAAAAAGCCCTCCGTTGCATTGTTGTTCCAAATCATCCATTGCTTGTAAGCTATTCCTGCATCATAGACCAATGTGATTCCTTCTTTTATGTCGGTCAGTTCCATCCGGTTGCGACCGTTTTGCGGCGCGGCGGTATAATGGTTGTCCATGGGTTCAAAATACGGCGACAGTCCGCCTTCTTTCATCCGTTCTTCCTCCGGGGTCAGCGGCTGATATTGTCCTGTCGGGAGCATTCGCTCATTCAGCTCCCAGCGCTTGCCAATGGTCATCTTGAAGCGGCAATCCGCCGCGGTGCTATCGGGGGCGAACGGAGCATTAATGGCGGTGTGAAATGCAAGCAGGCAGGGCATCCGGTCCTCTCCGTCATTGCGTACGGTCACATGCTGAAACAATCCCAGCCCGCTAAGCGTGTAGCGAATTTTGATGGTGAAGGCGTGCGGGAAATAGCGGTAAACCGGATGGTCCTTGTTCACCTTAAGCGCCAGAGTCACATGGCTTTCCGCATCATCGGCCGAGAACCGTTCGACCTGCCAAGGAATGTTATGTACGAATCCGTGCAGATGATTGCCTGTCCTCGGTTCGTTCACCGGAAATTGGTATGTCGCTCCGTTCCAGTGAAATGTACCGTCTTCATAGCGGTTCGGGGGAAACAGCACGGGAATGCCGTGAACGATCGGCTTCGCTTTAAACGAGTCCATTTCGTCCATGGCAGGCTCGCGCAAAAAACGGTAATTCTTTTCCGTGTCCCGAAAGGCGATCAGATTGCCTCCGATTTCTGGCAGAACCGCAGCCTCGTAGCAGCCTGACTTAAGCCATACGGCTTTTTCTCCTTGATATGTTCCTGCATAAGCTTTTGCGTCGTGTCCCATGTTTTCCTCCTGTGAGTAAAAGTGAAAGAGATATTCTATAGCTTCATTATATAAGACATGGCCAAATTGGAATATAACCAGTCGGATTCAAGGGAAAAAAGACGTTTGGTAAAAGCTGTCATGGGCTGCATCTGATTTGGACGACATTTTCATATTGAAACCCATTCGACTTCATGATACATTAAATGTGTAAACGTTAACCTATCATGAGTTGGAATGCGGAGGAGAGCTGTGGATTGCGCAAGCTGACGATTAAAGACGTAGCAAAGCATGCAGGAGTTTCCACCGCGACAATCTCCCGGGTGTTGAATGGCAGCGGTTATGTGAGCGAGGATGTACGGCGTCGGGTGCTGGCTTCGGTCAAGGAGCTGAACTATCGGCCCAATGCGATCGCCCGCAGCCTGAAGCAGGAGAAATCGCGAAGTATCGGGATGATACTGCCTGATATGAGCAATCCCTACTTTATGACGATTGCCCGCACGATTCAGCAAAGGTTGGTTGCTGAAGGCTACCGCCTGCTATTTATGGATTCGGATGAAAACCCTGACAAGGAGCGTGAGGCGCTGGATGCGCTTCTGAGCAACCGTGTGGAAGGCTTGCTTCTTGCCGGTACCGGGGGCAATAAGGAACAGCTCCGGCAGCTGATTGGCTCCGGCATCCCGGTTGTGCTTGTGGATCGCTGTGTGCCCGGTGTTTCCGCCGATTTGGTTATGGAGGATAACCGCGGTCCGGTACGGCAGGCCATGGAATACTTGGTAAGCGCGGGACACCGCCATATCGGTATGATCCATGGGCCCAAAACGATCAGCACGGCGCTCGAGCGGTATGAAGCCGCAGTACGGGCGCTGCAGGAAGCCGGTCTTCAGGTTGGCGAAGAGTATGTATATTCAGGGGATTTTTCCAGAAAGTCAGGCAAGCAGGCGATTCAGAAGCTGATGAAGCTGCCCGTTCCGCCTACGGCCGTATTTTCCGCCAATAATGAGATGACCTTTGGCTTGTATTTGGGGCTGCAGGAGATGGGCATCGGACTGGACGAGGTGGAGGTGGTGTCGTTCGGCGATCTGGATTTTTCATCTCTGTTTAAACACAGGCTTTCGGTCATCATGCAGCATCCGGAAAGCATTGGAGATTCGGCGGCAGGCATTCTGCTGGATAAGCTTCTGCATCAGAAGAGTGCTATGGAAAACCGGATCATCATTCCGAAATTTGTGCAAAAGAATAAGCTGTCCTTGTGATCAGGCATGAAGAAGGACGCTTTTCTTTATCTGATGTGTAAACGTTAACACATGATTTTATCATGTGAAAGCGCATTAATATTCTATTTATTATGAGGAGGCCCAAGTCATCATGAGTACACCCATCGTAAACCGACTGAATGTCCCAATGCCCAAAATCGGAATCCGTCCGACCGTAGACGGTCGTCGGGGCGGAATTCGCGAGTCGCTGGAAGACATCACCATGAACATGGCTCATGCCGTAGCCAAGCTGCTGTCCGAGAACATACGCCATTCGAACGGCCTGCCGGTGGAATGCGTGATTGCCGATTCCTGCATCGGAGGTGTGGCGGAAGCGGCGCAAACCGCAGAGAAGTTCGCCCGCGAAGGGGTCGGCGTATCCATTACGGTGACGCCTTCCTGGTGCTATCCTTTGGAGACGATGGATACCGATCCATTGATCCCGAAAGCGATATGGGGCTTTAACGGAACTGACCGCCCGGGAGCGGTGTACCTGGCTGCCGTGCTGGCGGCACACAACCAGAAAGGCTTACCGGCCTTTGGCATCTACGGTAAAGATGTACAGGATTTTGGCGATGACTCGATTCCGGCCGACGTGCAGGAGAAGCTGATCCGCTTTGCCAAAGCCGGTTTGGCGGTGGCCACGATACGCGGGAAGGCGTATTTGTCTTTGGGTTCGGTATCCATGGGCATCGCCGGTTGTATCGCTGACGAAAGCTTTTTCCATGAATATTTGGGCATGCGCAACGAATATGTGGATATGACCGAGTTTGTACGCCGCATGGAACGCGGAATTTACGATAAGGAGGAATACGAAAAGGCGCTGCGTTGGGTGAAGGAGCACTGCAGGGAAGGCGAGGATGTGAACCCGGATCACCTGAAGCGGACACGCGAGCAGAAGGACCGCGATTGGGAGACCGTTGTGAAAATGACGCTGATTGCACGCGACCTGATGGTCGGCAATCCGAAGCTCGCGGAAATGGGTTACGGAGAAGAAGCGCTCGGACACCATGCTATTGCCGCAGGATTTCAAGGCCAGCGTCAGTGGACGGATCATTACCCAAACGGGGATTTTATGGAAGCGATTCTGACTTCATCCTTTGACTGGAACGGGATTCGGGAGCCGTATATCATGTCTACCGAGAACGATGCATTGAATGCGGTGACGATGCTGCTGGGGCATTTGCTTACGGATGCGGCTCAGATTTTTGCGGATGTCCGTACGTATTGGAGTCCTGAAGCGGTGAAGCGTGTGACGGGCAAAGAGCTGGAGGGCATGGCCGCGGGAGGTATCATCCACTTGATTAACTCAGGTCCGGCGGCACTGGACGGCACGGGACAGCAAACAAAGGACGGAGCGCCTGCGATGAAGCCGTTCTGGGAAATTACCGGGGAAGAAGTAGAGAAGTGTCTTCAGGTGACAAAGTGGTGTCCGGCCGTCGATTTCTTCCGTGGCGGCGGCTTTTCGACGGATTTCCAAACGAAGGGTGGAATGCCGGTAACGATGGCCCGGATCAATCTCGTCAAAGGGCTGGGACCTGTTCTTCAGCTGGCGGAAGGCTACACCGTTGACATTCCGCAGGATGTTCACGATATCCTGGATCAGCGTACGAATCAGACTTGGCCGACCACCTGGTTTGTGCCTAATCTGACGGGCGAAGGCGTTTTTAAGGATGTATATTCGGTCATGAATAACTGGGGCTCCAACCACTGTGCGCTGAGCTACGGTCATATCGGGGCGGACCTGATAACGCTCGCGTCGATGCTGCGCATTCCGGTCAGCATGCACAATGTGCCTGCGGAGAAATGCTTCCGCCCAAGCGCGTGGAGCGCCTTCGGCACGGCGGATGCGGAAGGAGCCGATTTTCGGGCGTGCGCGGCTTATGGGCCGCTGTATGCGGGAGGTCGGGGACGTTGAGCGGGAAGTACGTTTTAGGCGTCGACTATGGAACGGAATCCGGCCGCGTGCTGCTGGTTAACACAGCTACCGGCGAGGAACTGGGCACTCATGTGACCGTGTATCCCCATGGTGTCATGGACCGCAGGCTACCCGGGGGACAGCCCTTGGAGCCGGATTGGGCGCTGCAGCATCCGGATGATTATCTGGAGGTGCTTTCGCTTTCCATTCCGGAAGTGCTGCGAGCCTCCGGGGTTGATCCGCAGGATGTGATCGGTATCGGTATTGATTTTACCTCTTGCACCATGCTTCCCGTCGACAGCTGCGGCATTCCGCTGTGCCGCAAGGAGGAGTACCGGTCTGAGCCGCACAGCTGGGTGAAGCTGTGGAAGCATCATGCCGCGCAGCCGGAGGCGGATCGGATCAATGAGCTGGCGAAACAAACCGATCAGCCTTTTCTTGCCCGGTACGGCGGAACGATTTCTTCGGAATGGATGCTGCCCAAGGTGATGCAGATATTGAATGAAGCTCCCGAACTGTATGATGCGGCGGATTTGTTCGTGGAAGCGGCGGATTGGCTTGTGTGGCAGTTAACCGGGAAACTGACCCGCAGCAGCTGCAATGCAGGCTATAAGGGAATATGGCATAAGCAGGACGGTTACCCTGCACGGGAATTTCTGAAGGCGCTGGATCCCCGGCTTGAGCATCTGTATGAGACCAAGCTGCGGGGAGAGGTCAAGCCGATCGGTTCCCGGGCGGGAATCCTGAGCGCAGAGGCTGCAAGCCGTTTCGGGCTGAGTCCGGGAACGGCAGTAGCCGTAGCGGTCATCGACGCTCATGCGGCTGTACCGAGCGTCGGCGTGGTCAGCGGCGGCAGCATGGTGCTGGCCATGGGCACCTCGCTGTGCCACATGCTGCTTAGCGAGAAGGAAGTGTACGCGGAGGGCATATGTGGCGTCGTCGAGGACGGGATTGTGCCTGGGTTTTTCGGCTACGAAGCCGGACAGCCGGCGGTCGGAGACTTGTTCGCATGGTATGTGAATCAGGCGGTTCCGGCGCATGTGAAGCTTGAAGCGGAGGCCGAGGGGCTGCACGTTTATGCCCTGCTCGAGCGTAAAGCCTCCCGGCTGGCGCCCGGCGAAAGCGGTGTGTTGGCCCTGGATTGGTGGAACGGCAGCCGTTCGCCGATCATGAATGCGGATCTTTCCGGCTGCTTGATCGGATGCACCCTATCGACGAGGCCGGAAGATATTTATCGTGCCCTGTTGGAAGCGGCGGCATTCGGAACCCGGCGCATTATCGATACGTTCGAGGAAGGCGGAGTCGAGGTGCGCGACCTCTATGCTTGCGGCGGTCTGCCGGAGCGCAACCGGCTGTTGATGCAAATATTCGCCGATGTCACCGGGCGTACCATCAAAGTTGCGGCCTCTTCGCAAACGACTGCGCTTGGCGCGGCCATCTATGGAGCTGCTGCCGCCGGGGCGGCGGCCGGCGGGTACGACAGCGTACGGGAAGCCGCCGCAGCCATGGGAAGGGTCAGAGAGGAGGCCTATGAACCGAATTTGGAGCACACGGAAACGTATGAGCTGTTGTATCGCGAATACGTCCGGCTGCAGGACTACTTCGGCCGCGGCGGAAATCGTGTGATGAAGACGTTGAAGACGCTGAAGGAAGCGGGACGGTCCCGGTAAATCGGTTCTGCGCCTTCCCGGGTGCGTAAATGAAATAACGTTTGAATTCTCGGCAGCAGGCGGGATTCAAACGTTATTTCTTTGTCTGGGCTGATCGAGGTGAGCTGAAGAGGGCGTCGGCTTGACATACCCCATAGGGGTATTATATTCTATTGGTGTGAGGAGGTACGCCATGGATCATTTAAATGGAGCCACTGAAGACATCTCGTGCTGTTCCAATACAGAGGAGCGCAGGAGTCATCACTCGGACAAGACGAAAAGCAATTTGATCAGCCGCTTAAATCGGATCGAAGGGCAAATCCGGGGTGTCAAAGGTATGATTGAGAGAGACACGTATTGCGACGATGTACTGAATCAGATTGCAGCGATTCAATCGGCCTTGAACGGTGTCGGCAAGCTACTCCTTGAGAATCACATGAAAAGCTGCGTTATCGAGCGTATCCAATCCGGCGATCATGAAGTCATTGACGAAATTTTGGTCACCATGAATAAACTGATGAAATAAGAAGGAGTGGTAAGGATGAAACAGGCAACGCTGCAGGTGGAAGGAATGTCCTGCAATCATTGTGTAAACTCTATTGAAAAAGCCATAAAAGAGCTGGGTGCCGAGGGGAAAGTAAATTTGAGCGGCAAGACGGTTACCGTGGATTACGATGAGAGCAAGTTAACTATTGAGACCATTAAGGAAGCCATTGAAGATCAAGGCTACGATGTAGTTTAATCCGCGACCGTATCGATTTTAGATTAAGACGGCTCAATCAAGAAGGGGCAAGAACAGCAGCCGGCAAAAAGTATACCATTTTTCAACGACCATACATCCACATGGAGCCGATCGGGACGATCGGCTCCTTTTGGTTTAACCGGGAGTTCCGATCCCACAAAACCATCCGGGAGGCGAAGTGCGTCCATTCGAAGAACCTGTGTGCTTCATGCGGTAGACAGATAACGCATCATAATTCATAATCGTAAAAAATACTATTTACACATAGACGTTGTTAATATACAATGTATTTAATTGTAATAATTACGTATAAAAGGAGCCTGAGTATGCTTGAAAGAAAAAACAAAATTCCCGTTACGGTATTGAGCGGCTATCTGGGCGCAGGTAAGACTACGATATTGAATCACGTATTGAATAACCGCCAAGGGCTGAAGGTCGCGGTCATCGTGAACGACCTGAGCGAAGTGAATGTCGATGCGGAGCTGATTAAGGACGGGGGCGGTCTTTCACGTACGGAAGAGAAGCTCGTGGAAATGTCGAACGGCTGTATATGCTGTACGCTGCGTGAGGATTTGCTTAAGGAAGTGGAGCGCTTGGCGCGGGACGGTCGTTTCGATTACATTCTCATCGAATCGACAGGCGTCGGCGAACCGGTACCTGTGGCGCAAACCTTCACCTACATCGATGAGGAGCACGGCATTGACTTGTCGAAAATTTGCCGGCTCGATACGATGGTCACGGTGGTTGATGCTTACCGGTTCTGGCACGATTTCTCTTCCGGCGAAACGCTGCTCGACCGCCGGCAGGCGGTAGGTGAAGACGATACGCGTGACGTGGTCGATTTATTGATCAGTCAAATCGAATTTTGCGATGTGCTGATCTTGAACAAATGCGGCATGGTGGAGCCCGAGGAGCTGAATGAGCTTGAACAGGTACTGCGCAAGCTGCAGCCGCGCGCCAAGCTGATCCGGACGGATTACGGCCAAGTGGACCCGCATGACATTTTGAACACCGGCTTGTTTGATTTTGATGCGGCCAGCACCTCAGCCGGATGGATTCAGGAGCTGGAAAAGGAGGAGCATACACCGGAAACGGATGAGTACGGCATATCGTCGTTCGTCTATGAGCGCCGCAGGCCTTTTCATCCGCAGAGACTGACCGAGTGGATGGCCGATTGGCCCGGGGAAATCGTTCGCGCAAAGGGGACGATCTGGCTGGCAAGCCGTAATGAGCTCGCACAAAGCCTGAGTCAGGCAGGCCCGTCCATCCAATTCGGGCCGGCAGGATACTGGGTCGCTTCCCTGCCCGAAACGGAGCGTCAAGCGGTGCTTGCCGAGGAGCCTGAGCTTTTGGAGCATTGGGATGCCGAGTATGGTGACCGGATAAACCGGGTGGTCTTTATCGGTATCGGCATGGATCAAGAGCGCTTTGCTTCCGAGCTGGATGCCTGCCTGCTGACGCCGGAAGAGATGAAATCCGATTGGAAAAAGCTGAAGGATGAGCTGCCGAACGCTTCCTCCGAGCAGTTGGAAGCGGCATTTGCCCAGCAGTGATATCTGAAAATCAAACAAAAAGGAGCTGTTCATATGCGAGTTATCGTAACCTTGGCGTGTACCGAATGCGGGGACCGCAATTATACGACCACCAAAAATAAGAAAACCCACCCTGGCCGGCTGGAGCTGAAAAAATATTGCCCGCGTCTGAACAAAGTGACGCTTCATCGGGAAACGAGATAACAAACACCAGAAAGGGGCGCTGCCAATTAGAACAATCGTTGGCTGTGCTCCTTTTTTTTGTATTTTTGGGTAAATATACCGCAACCTGCATCTCCCTGGATACGTCTAATGAACAAGAAAGGCAATCCGGGATGATAGGGGACTGGGTATGAAGAGTAAACAAATGCTTGCTTGGATAACCGTGCTGGGCTTACTGATTCCCGCATCAGCACAAGCGGACGCTCCGGCGTCTTCAGCAGCCGTTCATTTGAATGGGAAAAACTTGAAGCTGCAGCATGCGCCGATCGAAGAAAAGGCCGGCTTTCTCATTCCTCTGCGTGAAGTGCTGGAGGCGTCCGGATGGAAGATCACCTGGTACGATGAGGATCAGACCATTACGGCAGAGAAGCAAACCGGAAACCAAAATCATTCGTTGAAGGTCAGTATCGGTTATAGCCGCGGGGCCTTTAATGGAAATATGCTCGATCTGCCCGTCCCTCCGAGGTTGGTGGACGGAACCGCTTACCTTCCGGCAACCGCCCTGCAGCATTTGGATATGAAGCTGGATTGGGATGAAGCCAAGCGCGTCCTGATCATTGAAGAGGCTCCGGAAGCGCGAACATTCGTATATTTGAACGGAAGCCGGTATGAGGGTGAATTGTTCGGAGGTGTGCCAAACGGTCGGGGAAAGCTGTACAGCGCGGAAGGTCGTTTGATTTATGAAGGGGAAATGGCAAACGGGCTCGCTCACGGCTCAGGAAAGCTGTACAACAAAGACGGAACACTACAATACAGCGGCAGCTTTAAACATGACCAGTTTCATGGATGGGGTAAGGCGTACAGAGCTGACGGTACGCTGGAGTACGCGGGAATGTTTTCTTACGGAGAACGAACACCGGGGGGCTTTTCCTATCTAAGCAACGGAATAAAATGGGTTCCGGACCGGGAGGCGCCAGCCTTATCACAGCGGAAAACCGTTATTTATCCGAACGGAGTCATGTTTACCGGCACCTTCTCGGGAGGCCGGGCAGAGGGGGAAGGCAAGCTGGCGTCCCTGTTCGGGGAGGTCATTGCAGAAGGAATATGGAAGGAAGGGCGATTGGAGACGGAAAGCGGTTCGTCGACGAGATTGGCATCCGTATCGGACAGCGTTTATTACAGCCTGACCACGCATTCTACCAAACTGCGGCGTTATGTAAGCGAAGCCCATGGGTTTGACGTGCAGCTTCCGGACGTTTGGCTCGGCAAGCCGCTTGAGATAAAGGAAGGTCCGGATGAAGTCTCGTTTTTTTATATTTCGCCATCCCAGCCTGATCGGAAGGCACTTCTGTTTACCATCAAGCAGTATACGGAGAAGGAATGGCCGGGGACAGGGACGGCTGTCCGTTTGCGGGAGCATAACGGTTGGGTTTACGGGTATGCGATAGAGAGTGGAGGGGCGGATTTGCCTGCAGAGGAAGCAGCCGATGCTACAGCGATGCGAGAAAGCTCCGGACAATTACTCGAAGGCTTCCGGCTGATCCGTCCGGATGTTAGCGTAAGCGCAGAGGATCTTAAACGGCCGGATAAAGAGCTGTGGGAGAAGTTTGCGCATATCGAAAAGTGGACTCTGCAAACGGCCGGGATTTATCCTGAAGGTGTATGGTTGAACGAATGCGATAAGCAGCTGGTCACAAGCAGGCTTCAGGAAGTGTATGATCCCGCAATGGCTGAACGGATGTTTGCCAACCAGAACAGACCGGTAGACGGAGGCTATGAACCCATTCCGATCGGCTATGTATCCATCGCCATGATCGAAGATGACTTGAGAGTGAAGCGGGAACAGGATTCAGCCGAAAATCGGCTTCGCATGACGATAGCCGGCGATGATGTCGAGGTCATGTACACACTGGATTCAGCCACCCGCAAAATTGTGGATTATCAAGTAATCAGGTCCAACTATTAAGCGAGTGGGAAAAACCTTTTGGATCATCGCCCAGGCCTGTCCCGGTTCTCCGATATAGTGGTTGAGCGTGCTTGGGCGGGCTGTCAAATCCTCGCAAAGCTGAACTTGTATAGCATCTGCCGTACGGATGAATACTTACCTTAAGATGTCTGTATATTCTGAGGGAGGTATTATGAAAAAGCTTTATCTTTTGGCATCGATCTTACTGCTGTTCTTTGCAATCCATCCTGTTCAAGCCAAGAGCGTTGTACCCTATGAAGAACAATGGCAGAGTACGGATGATACCGGCAGGTATGAGGCCAACAGGTATAGATCGGGCAGAGGCTCTTATACGGGCGGAAGAACCGGGGGAATTGCGCCCGGCACGGGAACCGCTCCAAGGACGCCCGGCGATTATGCAAGAAACAACCCCAGAACCGCCGTTCCCCCCGGAGGAGGCGCAGCGGCCCCCAGACCAGGAACCGGCTTGGGCGGATGGTTCGGCGGATTGGCTGCCGGCGCTATCCTGGGCAGTATTCTGAATCCGTTCGGCTTCTTTGGCTGGGGGTACGGGTTCGGTACGCCGTACGGCATATTCTCGATTCTCGGGCTGCTAATTTGGGGAGCGATTTTGGTTTTTGCGTACCGCTGGTTTAAGCGGGCGATGAGAAACAGTTAGCCCATCCATGGCGTCACGCAATCAAGGCGAAGCAGCGTTCCGGTTAACTCATCTAGTCGAATGTAAAAGATAATTGGACAGGCTCGGACGATGTTGGATCAAGGTCCGCCGGTCCGCCGTTTTCTTGAAGGAACGGCCGGTAAGCGGGCACGCGATATTTTTGCAGCAGCGCATGAAGCCGGTCCATGATTTCAGTTCTGTACTGCTTTGGAGCGTATGGAGAGCGGCTGTACAGCTTCGCAAAGGGTTCCAGCATTTGGGGATAATGCTCGCGCAGCGTACCGAAAAACCATGACTTCACGGCATTCGTGTTCAGCCGGAGCACCGATCCCATAATAAAATGAGCACCCGCTTCGGACGAATGCTTAACGACTTGTTCCATTGAACCCGGGCCATCCGTCAAGAAGGGAAGGATTGGCGCCATAAAAATGCCGGCTTCCACACCTTCCCCGGTTAAGCGCTCTAAAGCTTCCAGCCTTCGCTGCGGCGAGGGAGTCATGGGTTCAAAATGACGCCACACTTCCTTATCCAATGTGTTCAGACTGATGTTGACGGAGCTGCCGGTAAGCTTCTTGAGGATATCCAGATCGCGCAAAATCAACGGGGAACGGGTCGTAATGCTGACTGGAATCCGGTAAGCCGCAAGCACTTCCAGACATTGGCGGGTGAGCAGCATACGGCTTTCGAGCGGTTGGTAAGGATCCGTTGCCGTGCCGATGGCCACTTTGCCCAGCTTTCCCCGTCCGTTTTTTGAGCGGAGTATGCGTACAACCTGAGCTTCGAGAGCCTCGCGGGCATTGTTTTTATATAAAATATGATGCTGAAACGTATCATCCGCATCCATGCCCAGAAACGAATGAGTGGAGCGGGCATAACAGAAGCTGCAGCCGTGCTGGCAGCCGCGGTAAGGATTAATAGACCAGTCAAACGGCATGGATGGGGCTTTAACCGGATTCAGCACCTGCTTGGCATGAAGCGGTTCAAAGGTTGTTGGCAAAGCCACTTTAACATCCATCCTTTCACCTGAAATAGGAATATATGTTCTGTAAACGAATTATAAAACGGAACATTTGTTCTGTCAAACTTACTGACGAAAGAAAGGAGCCATAACAAGATGGCGAGAAGAAGAGGGAGAAGGCCTCTTGTACCGGGGGCTGGACATGGATTGGATATGCTTAAGGCGGAAGTGATGCAGCGTGCAGGATATTCGGTGAGCCGGGACCGACCCGATCTGGTGAAATACGAGGTGGCCCGTTCGTTATGCGTTCCCTTGCAGACCGCGAATAACGGAAACCTATCCACCGAGGAGGCAGGCAAAATCGGAGGCCAGATCGGCGGACGTATGGTACGGGAAATGATCCGCATGGCCCAGGAGCAGTTGACGAAACAGTAACCGGGCCTTCAGAGCGTCTTCTGACGAGCAGAACGTCAGAAGGCGCAAGCAATGAAATGATGGGCCTTCCGGTTGACGGCCTATCTTTATTTTTTCTTTTTTTTACAATATTTGTTGAAAAAGAAATAATGAAATCTTATGATAGGACTATATATACTACAGTCTTGGACAAGGGAGGAGTTTTCCATGTACAAAGTATGGCGCAGACTCCTTCCGAAGCATCATTTTGGTTCCGATATAATTGAAAGTCTGACTCGCATGATTTTTATTCTGGGACTATTTTTTCTGTTTATGATCATATGGATCAATGGTTGCCTGAACCGATTGAATGAAGAAATCATGCAGTTGGAGAAAATTTCGAGACATGTGCTTATTTTGCAAAAAGCGTTTATCGATCAGGTAACCGCCCGGCAAAGTTATCATTTGACCGGAGACGCAGCGTTTTTGCAGTCTTTTGAGAGTTCATCATCGGACTACATACAATCGGTGAGGGAATTGCAAAACGCTGTCACCGCTTATCCTGAATTTCTCGAACCTATCCGGAAATTAGTAGAAGCGGGCATGCATTGGCAGGACAAATACGGATCACTGGAAGCCTTGAAAAATGGCAAAACATTGACGACCGGGGAGCTGCTCGAAGGAAAAACGATCGCCGATGATTTTCGCAACCGGTCCATGGAAATTTCCCGTATGCTTCACGCCAAGCAATCGGAAGTATCCAAAGCTTACACATCCGGGATTACAAAAATGTTGTATACGTCCATTGCCGTCTGTGCGCTGGTGATAGGCCTGGTCGTAACCGATGTGGTTCAGAAGCTGCGGCGGATTATCCGGCCGATCAAAGAGTTAAGCTCCGCTGTCGAAGGATATGCCCGGCAAAAGTTTGATGTGCCTGTGCCGTCCCTGAAAAAAAATGATGAGCTTGGCAAGCTTTTCGATCATATCGAACATATGCGGCTGATGCTGAGGGAGCATTTTGAACAGAGCCGGCGGCAGGTGTATCTGGACGGTTTAACCGGCATCGGGAACCGGCGTTACTTTGATGAATCTCTTGATTTGGCATTCGAACGGGCAACATCGGAGGGAGAGGCGTTCAGCCTGATCCTGATGGATATCGACCGGTTCAAATGGTTTAATGATACCTATGGTCATGCGGAAGGCGACAGGCTGTTGAGGCACGTTACCGGTATCGTGCAAAGAATGTTGCCGGATCATATGGTGTTCGCCAGATACGGAGGGGAAGAATTTGCGGTTATTGTCCCGGGGCTCGACATGAATGAAACGATGATCGTGGCAGAGATGCTGCGAAGCGAAGTGGAACGGCAAGCGCTGGATTCCTACCGGATCACGGCGAGCTTTGGCATCTCTTCTTTAAGAAAAGGCGATACGGCGGAAGCGCTGCTGGTGCGTGCGGATCAAGCGTTGTACGCTTCCAAAAAAAACGGACGCAATTGTGTTTCGGCAAGATAAAAAATCTAAGGACCCCACGGGCCTCGCCACGGTGGTATCCTCGGCTGTGTACGCCCAGCATGGGCGTGATCTCTAGGGTGAAAGTCCCGAACGGGGGCTGGCGAGCGTCTACCGTTAGCCAAGGGTCGGTGTTGAGTGCTTTAACCATCCTTGCAGAAATTGGGGATGTGACAAGATTTCTTTCTCCAAAGAAGCCAGCATGCTATGCCGGACTTGTGCCATCCGTTCATCAATCCGGAAAAACGCGTTATACGGGGAACATAACGAAAGAGGGAAGAGCAACACTGCGATGGATTCTGGTAGGGAGAGCGCCTTGACAAAACCGACCTTAGGTTATGATTGGTTATTAAGCAAGCCAGGGAAAATGCAGGCAGGGTCAAAAAACGAAAATGGCCCGGTCCAGTTTGTTATTGCCATTTTTCGATCCACAAGCAATACATATTTTTTGAACAAGGGACTTGCATGTTTTCATAGGTGAGAGGACGGGGGTTAGCCGCCCTCTCTTACTCGGTTACTCTTTCGGATGTTCCGCATCGTATTCAGCCGAGTATTGTGCAAGAGACTTGATTTTACCGTGCGGCCGCTGAGTTTGCTTACGGATTTTCCATTGGTTTTCCTCACGTCGTTTGGAATGGCTCATCCCTTGTCAGCTCCTTTGCTTCACGTTAAATAAAGTGGTCTTGCTTTTTTAGCATGGCGGAGCTCAAGAGGTTTTATGCTTGACTAAATTTTCACGAGCCGGTACGCGCTGCCGCAAAGATGTTTGCTTTAAAACGCAGCTGCAGGTCAGATACAATCAAAAGAAGCTTAAGAACGGGTGGAGTAGATGAGGGCGTTTTTTTGGAACGGTTGTTTGTCGTATCTGTTGATCGGATTGGCCCATGTCATTATGGGATCTCTTCTTCCTGAAATGTTGGTTTACTATAACAAGGATTACAGCGATGGCGGTCTTCTGGTATCGTTTCAGTTCACGGGGTTTCTGATCGGTGTGCTCGCAGGCCCATGGTGCGCCCGACAGCTTGGGAAAAGGGGAGCTATCCTGATGTGTCTGTTCTGCCTGAGTGCAGCGCAGCTGGTCTTTTTTTCGCTGCCGGCCTGGGGGCTTGTGCTCGCCGTCGCACCCGTGGCCGGCTTCGGATTCGGAATGGTGGAGACCATTATCGGTGCTTTAGTGATTCAATATATGGAGGACAGTCAAAAAACGTCATCCATGGCAAGGCTGGAGGTATTTTTCGGCTTAGGCGCTCTATTGATGCCGCTTTTCTCTTCCGCCTTCATCGCCGCCGGCTGGTGGCGGGGCGCTTTCCTGAGCTTGAGCCTCCTTTCCGTGATCGTACTGGTTCTTTGGGCGAAGCTGCCTCTGGGCAGAATGCAGAGTTTGATGGGACGGCAGGACGGGGGGCAGGCCGCAGAAGCCCGTACCCGGCTGAGAATGAGCGGCGGTTCCTGGACGCTGTTGATCCTGTTTTTACTTGTATTTGTGGTTTATGTAGGGACCGAGATGAGCGTGGCCAACTTCTTGCCGTCCATACTTGTTGAGAATGTCGGGGTTAAACCGGAGATCGGAGCACTCGGGGCAACCTGTTTCTGGGGCGCAATAACCGTCGGGAGATTATTTGCCGCTCAACTGGCGGAGAAGGTAGGCAAAACCCGTTATTTACTGCTCGGGTCTTTAGGAGGCGCCGTAATTTTGGCCGGATTTAACATGGCAAGCGGAGCAGCAGCCAGCTTTACGCTGATTCTGCTCCTTGGACTTGTGATGTCAGGCATGTTTGCCGTTGCGCTTGTTTATGCCAACGAGTTCTTCCGTGGAAGGGAGGAACGGATCACCAGCATGCTGATCGCGGCAGGCGGGGTTGGCGGCGCACTCGTTCCACTGCTGACGGGATGGCTTATGGAACGTCTGTCCATACAACAGGCCTTGTGGGCATTGGTTCTGTTCTATGCGCTGATGTTTGTTCTGGTGCTTCAAGCTTCGCGGTCGGTGGAAGGAAAAGACGGCTCATCGGCTTCGGCCCAAGACTCCGGGGGATAAGCAGGGCTGTTCCCCGATCAATCAAGCGAAGCGAACATTGGAGCGTATCTGATCATGCTTATTATGCAGTAAACAAAAAACGGCCAGCAGGGCCGTCTTCCGACATTCATTCATTTTTATTGTCATCTTGATTCAAATGCAAGTCTTCCAGCGTATACCGATGATTCCACAAAAATTCCATATCGTACTCCGTTGAATCGTTCGCAAGAAGTTGAAGTAAAACGACGATAAATCCAATGAGGATCGCTCCGAACAACGCCAACCACATCAGAAGCTGAATCGTATGGTACATACGGACACGCTCCCTTTCGGTTTTGTTGCTATTATCGTATGAACCGTTCCTCCAAGAGTTGATCCCGATGATGCGGAATTTATGATGGCTAATCCTTGTCAGCGGCCGAATGGGCGGCTATAATGGAAATGAACATCATAAAAAGGCTAAAACGAATAGGAGCCCGGTAAACCATGGCTCCTATTCGTTTTATCAGATCTTATGGAGACGGAATGATGAAATGGACAAGAAAATGGAGATTGACCCTGATCCGTCTGCTCCGGGTAAAATCGGCCGACCGTCATGTCGCCTTTGGACTTGTTGTCGGTTTTGTTCCGTGCTGGCTGCCTACTTTCGGCATAGGAGCCTTTCTTTCAGCCGCCCTCGCGCGCTTGTTTAAGGCCAGTGTAACGGCCGCTCTGGCATCCGCCGCCGTCGGTTCCGTTCTTTGGCCGGCCCTGTTCTACCTCAATTATAAAATCGGCGGGCTCGTATCTTTGCTCTTCAGCAGACATACTCCTGCGGAAATCGAAATCGATGAAGTGGAGTATATGGAAGCTGCAGAGAACGTTCAAAGCCGGGCACAGATAGGCATTGATTTTACAGTGGGCGCCTTGATCAACAGCGTCGTATTCTCTGTTATAGGCTACTATGTTATTCTGGCCATTCTCAACAGATACCGTGTACCGCTGCTTAATAAACTGCGTTCTTAAGTAATTCTTAGATGCGGCAGCGGCCAGCGGTTATAATATTTCTTCCCTGCTTAATATCTGTTTGAAAATGCGGGTTAAATGACGGACATCCTCTTCGGGTAAATCCCCGAAATAAGCCTCGACCACTCTCTTCTTATGAGCTCTCAAGGCTTCGATGACTTCCCGGCCTTTATCCGTAATCTCCATCATGACAACCCTGCGGTCTTCCTCCGACCGGGTTCTTTTGGCAAAGCCTCCGGCAATCAGTTTGTCGGATAACGTTGTAACGGCACCGGAAGTAATCCACAGCGCCTCGGCGATTTGGGACACCTTGAGCGGCCCGTCGCTATTCAATTTTTCCAAAATAATCGCTTGGGAAGCCGATACACCCTGTTCTTCAAATCGGGACCAGCTTGTTCTTATCCTGCGAAATAATTGTCTGAATGTTTCTTCCAACTCATATAAGTCTTGACGGCTTGTCATGGAATCCCCCTTCATTCACCGGTCTATATAAACTATTGTACCACGAATAGCCTAAATTCCCGAAGCATATGTGCAAGAGAATGTAAATGATATGAGGAGGATTTATACATAATGAACCAACCGCATGTCGTCCAGCCTCAGCCGGTATTTCAGGTAGACCCGTTCGTCGTCCAAGCGCTTCGAGCTGTCCTTGGCAAAAAGCTGGTGGTTGAGACGATCAAGGGGAGTGTTTCCGGAGACTTGAGGGATGTAAAGCCGGATCATGTCGTGGTGCAGCAAGCTGACGGAAAGCCGGTTTATGTCCGAATTTTCCAAATCGTCTGGAGCATGCCGGTATGAATCTGTCCATTCAAACACAAACCGTTTGCGTGAAACATGCGAACGGTTTTTGTAATGCGATGATGATCATCGACATTGTCCCCAAACTAATGACAGTTTCAAGACAATCGGAGAAGGCTGGTTGTATGGCCAACGTTTTCATGGTAATCTTGTGGTTGAAGCGCTGCATGTTAGGTCAACTTTGGGGAGTGAATCGCCTTGACATATGACTCCATATATTGGCTCATCCTGGGGGCCGGGTGTATTTTGACAGGTCTGGTAGGAATCGGCTCCATGATCAAAACCGGGAAGCTTCTTTGGTCTTTTTTGGCGGGAACTGCGGTTAACATGATCATTACATTTCCTGCCTGCTGGTGGTGGGCGTTGGTGTTTGCAGGACCGGATCACCATTTTTCACGCATGTTCGGCTTGTTCGGATTATTGATTTCGTTTGTAAACAACGAAGTGCTGCTGTTTTTCGCCCAATTCGTCATGAAAAAGAAAACGGGCGGAGAGCCTGCGTCCACCAAAGGATGACTTTCCCGGCTGTTTTGTAACAAAACTGTAATCTGTCTTTTATTTGATATTAATGTTGCCGGTCTATAATAAATATCGACCCCCTTTTTAATATATATCCCTTGACGGCCTGTAATCCAAACGATTACGGGTTATTTTTTGCGCATAGGATAAAAAAGGCTCCGCGGCTCGGCGTACCGGACCGGGAGTCTTTTCGTTTGCGTATCCTTAGAAGGAAGCAGCCAGCTTGGAAGCTTGGTTCAGTCCTTCTTCCACGATGGATTGTGCGCGATCTGGGAATTGATTGTGTCCTTCGATAACCGTTACTTCAATATCTTTGATTCCGAAGAAGCCCATGATGGTTTTGACGTAATTAAGCGACATTTCCAATTGAGCCGCCGGACCTTCAGAGTAAACGCCGCCGCGAGCGTTAAGCAGGACTACCTTTTTGTCGCCGGCAAGTCCTACAGGGCCTTCAGCGGTATATTTGAACGTTTTACCTGCTTGGCAGAGGTAAGTCAGGTATGTGATCAGCTGTGCAGGGACAGTGAAGTTCCACAATGGAAAAGCAATAACCACTTTATCAGCAGCCAGGAATTGGTTCAGATAGCGGTTAACGATGTCGGTCGCTTGCTTTTCTTCGGCAGTCAGCTCTATACCGTTAGCAAGCTTGTACATACCGGTCATGGAAGTGGAGTCGTAATAAGGAAGATTTTCCGCGAACAGGTCCAGCTCCGTAATTTGATCCGCCGGATGGGATTTTTTATAGCTCTCCAAAAAAGTATTGTACAGCTTTACGCTGATCGCCTGATCGGCAGGGCGGTCGTTCGCTTTGATAAATAATACATTAGACATGATGCAGCCTCCTTTAGTATGAAGAAATTAAATGTTCAACAACTTACTTAACGTAAGTATAATAAACCATGTCACTTACTAAAGTCAAGTGAATTATTTATATATAGCTCTTTGCCTCAAACCGGCTCCTTACTCTGCATCTTTGGTCAAAAATGTTCTTTCATTGGCATCCCAGCGAAAATTGGCAATGAAGAATCCGACGATACTAAACACCACGAGACGAATTGTAAACCATGATCCGTTGAAAGACTGTTGGGAGAACCATTCGACAGCCGTAAAGAGAAAGGTCAGCAGCAGTCCCCAGGTCACTACTCCGTAATACATTACATATTTCGCTTTTCCCATTTGCCTTGTTTTCCGCCATTTGCCGGCTTGTGCTTTAT
Organism: Paenibacillus naphthalenovorans; assembly: GCF_001465255.1. Lineage (NCBI taxonomy): Bacteria > Bacillati > Bacillota > Bacilli > Caryophanales > Paenibacillaceae > Paenibacillus > Paenibacillus naphthalenovorans. Next base: position 559,327 of record NZ_CP013652.1, read on the forward strand.
TCATATTCCTTCGGTCCTCCTGATCGGCTTGCCTTATAAGCTCATCCATTCGCGACCCATTCACCGAATTCCTGCATGTTCAGAGAACGTTCACAGGTAAGCCGGGTAATTTTAAAATGTTTTGCCGTTTCTTTTATCATTATTCCATATAATGCTTATACTGCAAAATAAAGGGTTTTGGGATGGCGGATCGCGCCAGCGTTCGTGTATTGTTCACTTTACAGCAAAATATGGTACAATCGGCTAAAATGATATGAAGGCAGGAAGTGATGAAGAATGGGCAAATTATTGATTTTTTCCTTGTTGTGGTGGGTTCTGGGCAATCCTTTTGTGGCCATTATTGTGGTTATCATCCTTTTTTATTTGCTGGATCGCCGCTTTATTGGAATGACACCGAGCGTGCTCAAGCCTTTCAAGAGATCGCGGCGCTTGTCGAAGCTTAAAGAGGAGCTTCGCCTGAGTCCGCACCATACATCGACCAAGCTGGATATTGCCAGAATCTATATGGAACAAAAAAAATACGCTGCTGCGCTTGAACTGCTGGATCAGGTAGGCGAGGTCATGGAGGATTCTGCGGATGTGCTGAGCGAGAAGGGAATCTGCAAGCTGAAGCTCGGAGCGGTGGAAGAAGGAGAGCGTTTGATCCTGCAGGCGGTGCAACTGAATCCCAGGGTAAAATACGGCGATCCTTATCTTAAACTGGGCGAAGCCTTCGCGGATACGGATGCAAAGAAAGCGATTGGATATCTGGAACGGTTCCGTGAGGTGAATTCCTCCTCTTGCGAAGCGTACTATTTGCTAGGTCAATTATACCGCAAGTTGGGCAGAGAAGAAGAAGCCCGCCGGTCGTTCCGCGAGGCGGTAGAACTGTACCGGGGGCTTCCGAAATACAAACGGCGCCATGAACGCCGTTGGGCGCTGCTTGCCCGTTTGAAATCATAATGATGCCGTTGCTTTTGCGGAATCTCTCATTGGCGAGAAGGGCTTGAGATCCTCAAGAGGCTTGTCTCCTGCCGCGATCTGAGCAACAATTCTGCCGGTGACCGGAGCAAGCAGAATCCCGTTTCTATAATGACCTGTGGCGAAAATCAATCCGGGAAGCTCACTGGTTTCGCCGAGATACGGCAGCCCGTCACGTGTCCCGGGGCGCAGACCTGCCCAGGAGCTTATAAATTCGGCCTCTTCTATCCGCGGCAGCAGCGCGGCCGCTTTGCCGTGAAGCTCGGCTATGGCCTTTACGGTGACTTGCTTATCGAAACCGGCTTCCGCTTGCGTCGCTCCGATGATATAGCTGCCGTCCAGCTTCGGTACGATATAGCAGCCATGAGTAAATACGGTTGAACGGATGATCGGAGCTCCCGTTTTGACCGATATGCATTGTCCCTTTACGGGGAACATATCAAGCTTGATGCCCAGCGGCCCGGTCAATGCCGGACTCCAGGCTCCGGAAGCAAGCACGACGATGTCGGCATACAGGGGGCCCTCCGAGGTTTGAACGCCGCAGATACGTCCGGTGCCGGGCTCCGTCAGCAGCTTGAATACGGGCGTCCATTCGCGGATGCGGCAGCCTTGCCGTACAATGGCTGCGCCAAGTGATTTGGCGAGCCAGACCGGATGGACCTGGTGATCGGCGTGAAAATGTAATCCTCCCCGCACTTCAGCGGAAAGCTCTGGCTCCATCCGCCGCATGTCCTCCGGCTTCATCCAGTCGGCGTTCTGAATCCACGACAGACGGCTGCGAAGCTCAAGCTCGTCTTCTTCCGTCAGGGCGGCGCGAAGTATTCCCTTACCGATGTATTGTGCCGTTACGCCGCCGATCTGCTCAAGCTCATCGATCCAGGCTTTATATATCTCCTGGCTTTGGCGGCAAAGCTCGTAGAACGGACCGGGCTGATGTATTTCCACCTGGGCCCCGAGCATACCTGCGGCGGCAGTAGACGCTTCCTGATGAATAGCCCCTTTGTCGAGAAGGGTGCAGGCATAACCGGCCTTGGACAGTTCGAAGGCCGCTGCACAGCCGATGACGCCTCCTCCGATAATGATTGCGGTGGGGGCCGATGTCCTGCCGCCGGTTTGTTGTGCTGCCGTGCTCATGTAAATCCTCTCCTTGGTTTGTGCTTGGTCCGATCAAGCGCCTCACGGTAAGCGTATACTTGTCCGACAGGGTCAGAGTGCAGCAGGACGGAAGACAGTACAGCTACGCCTGCGGCACCGGTGGACAGAACGTCGTCCACGGTCTGCGGCTCGATGCCTCCGATGGCGATGACCGGCACGTTTGCGGCAATCACAGTTTGTCTCAGGACGGCAATGCCTTTAGGGGGGATTCCCGGCTTCGAGCCCGTAGGGTAGACATGGCCGAAGATGACGTAATCCGCGCCTTGGAGGGATGCTTCCGCCGCTTCATTGGCAGAATGCACAGAACAGCCGATAGTCATGCCTGTCGGGGCGATAGCCCGTGCCTCTGCAGGCGACAGACTGTTCCCAGTGAGCTGCACCCCGTCCGCCGAGGCTGCAAGCGCAGCGTCCATACGGTCGTTCAGCACTACCTTTGTTTGAGGGAGCAGGGGCTTCAGCATCGCGTGCCATTGCACAAGCTCGTGTGCGCTCCGGTGCTTCTCGCGTATATGCAGCACATCGATGAACGACACAGGGCACCGCTTCAGAATCGCGGCAACCTCTTCGAGCTCTTGCCGTCCCGTGGTGATGATGTGCAGCGCATGCAGTCTACTGATCATCAAAGATCGGACCCTTTCCTTAACTCTTTCGTTAACTTCATCATAACGCTTTCGCTTTGACGGCGTCAAAGCGTTTATTCCAGTTGTCATAAAATGATCACCAAACGAAACAACCCCGTCCCCCCGGGCTTCTTGACGGTAAACCGACGGAAGACTAAACTTAAACTGAGGTAAATTCTAGACACTGCGTATTATCTTATTGAATAAGGAGATTGTAGGAATGGTCATATCTAAAGCTCTGACCATCGCCGGTTCGGATAGCGGCGGCGGTGCGGGGATTCAAGCCGATCTCAAAACGTTTCAAATGCTGGACGTGTTCGGAATGTCCGCCATCACGGCCGTCACGGCACAGAATACATTGGGTGTGCATGGAATATACGATATCCCGCTCGAAGGCATCGAAAAGCAGATTCAGGCGATCTTATCGGATCTCGGAGCCGATGCGGCCAAAACAGGCATGCTTTCGCAGCCGGAGGTCATTGAGCTTGTGGCGGACTGTATTCGTAAAGCCGGTCTGCGGCGGCTGGTGGTAGATCCTGTGATGGTTTCCAAAGGCGGTGCCCGCCTCCTTGCCGAGAACGCCCAGGACGCGCTACGGCAAAAGCTGCTGCCGCTGGCAGCCGTCGTAACGCCGAATATTCCGGAAGCGGAGGTCATCACGGGGATGACCGTGTCGTCGCTGGAGGACATGAAGCAGGCGGCTGTACGTATAGTGAAGGAGTTGGGCGCTTCGGCAGCCATCGTGAAGGGCGGTCATCGCAGCGGCGATCCTACCGATGTGCTCTATGACGGAGAAAGCTTCCACCTGCTGACGGGGGAACGTTATGAGACGCGCCATACGCACGGGACAGGCTGCACCTTCTCCGCAGCGATATGTGCCGAGCTTGCAAAAGGGAAGCCGCTCCTGGAAGCCGCGCATACGGCCAAGCGCTTCATTACGCTGGCGATCCGCCATGAACTGGGGATTGGCGGAGGACACGGACCGACGAATCATTGGGCCTATTCGCGCGAAGGTGCGCCCTCCAGGGAGAACGAATAAAGATGAGCTACGAATATTTGATGCAGGCCGTCGTGCTTATCGTTCTGTTGTTTGTTTCATTCCCTGCAATCCTGATATGGTCTAAACGGAGAAATAAGAAACGGAGATAACCACATGTATTATGTCAACCAGGAACAAATCGATCTGCGCTTGTCATTTGTGCCTACGCTGCTGCAGGCTTGCACCGAATTAAGAGAAGCCTGGCCGGAAGATGTACAGGGGGAGGCTAAGGAAGAACCGCTTCTCCTTCATTTTGCCCAAGAGCGGACGCTTCATCTGGCTATCGAGACGGTAACGGATGTAGGCAGTCTGCTCATTGATGCGTTTATGATGCGCGATGCAAGCAGCTACGAGGACATTATCGACATTTTAGGCGATGAAGGCGTCTTTGACCAGGACACGGCTGCAACGCTAAAGGAGCTGGTTCTGCTGCGCCGACCGTTAACACAGGATTACACTGCGGTCAGGCACAAAGGATTGCATCCCATGATCGGCAGGCTCCCGGCAGCACTCGAAGCATTCGCCGAAGCGGTTCCGGCTTTCATTCGTAAGGAAATGCTGTAGGCGGTGCTGCAACGGGTAAAAGACGTGAATCCTGTTCTGTAAATCCGTTCTCGTTTTTCATATCCGGTTCTTATAACTTTGAGCACATTCATTTACTTATGGATTATTTTCGTTTACAATGTGTTGTATTCAGACGGCGACATAACCCGGCAGCGGCATGAACAAGCGGCGCTCGGCTAACAAGAAGGACGGTGAGACCGGATGAACCACGGGGCGGACGTATCCACGAGAAAAATGATTTTAACCATGCTTAAAACCAAGGGACCGCTGAGCGTCAGCGAGATGACCAGAGAGCTGGGCATTACGGAAATGGCCGTACGGCGTCATTTGAACACGCTGGAACGAGACAACCTCATCGCATCGGAGCTGGTTCGGCAAGCGATGGGAAGACCCATGAATCAGTATTCGCTGACAGAGCATGCAGAAGACTTGTTTCCGAAGAAGTACCAGCATCTCACGTTGGATTTGTTGGAAGAGCTGGAATCCGCTTTGGGGGAAGATAAGGTGAACCTGCTGTTCGAACGCCGGAAGCAGCGCCTGATCCGACGATATGAGAATCGGATGGAAGGTAAATCCCTGGTGGACCGGGTACTGGAGCTCTCGGACATTCAGAATGCGAACGGCTACATGGTGGAGCTGGAACGGAAAGAAGACGGGTCCTTTCTGCTGAACGAGCATAATTGCCCCATCTCGCAGGTGGCTAACCAATACAATCATGCGTGCAGTTGTGAGCTGGAGATGTTCAAAAGCTTGCTTGGCAAAGAAGCCAGAGTGGAGCGAATGGAATGTCTGGCCAAGGGAGGCAGCAAGTGCGCTTACGTTATACAACCTAAATAAACCATCTTCAGAAACCGTAAACCGTAATACGGCTGAAGATGGTTTTTTGCTATTTTCATAAAAAGCGGCGGATTAGAAAAAAATAATCCCTATACTGAGGCGGAGGGAAAAGCATGGAGAACGAACAAAAAAGCCGGCTGGAGCTGCAGTTCGGCAGACAACTGACGGAAGGTGAAGCGGCGGAAATATTAAATGAGCAAATCGTTCATCCGGATGACGAGGAATATGATGAAGAAATGGATGATGCTGCGCCATCTCTGGCAGCCACCCAAATCTTCAGGAGACATCTGTAATCCGTGTGAACGCTTGATCGTATGGCTGACAGGACCTCCTTTATCGGGAAGTCCTGTAATGTGTCTGGGTTATGTTTTTGTCCCGGAGGTCGGTGACGGATGGGTCTATACCGAAGCGCTTTGAAAGTACGCTATAGGTCGCGCCTGTAACCGTGCTGCTTTCCGATGGTAGGCCCAGCTGCGTCCGAAGCGCGGCGATGGCGGCACTAAGATCCTCTTCTTTGGGCACAATATAGGGGCTATCCCATCGCCCATCCAAAGGAATCGATTCGATATGATCGGGCTTCAGCTTTTGAAAGGACAGGATGAATTTGCGCAGCTGGTCAGGCGGAATATCGGTTTGCACATTTTTGCCGGCAATGTCGAGCAATCCTCCCCATTGGGTGATTCCGGTAAACGAGGTCATCTTATCAAGCAGCGTAGACAAGACCTTCTGCTGCCGTTCGTTTCGGGCAATGTCGGAGGATTCCTGCGTGCCCCGGTTGGACTTGCGGTAACGCAGGAAATCAAGCGTTTCCTTGCCGTTGAGTGTTTGCAGCCCTTTGGACAGATTGATGTTCGTACCGTCGAAGTTATCTACATAACGCATATCCATGTCGACATCAATTGTAATTCCGTTAAGCTCGTCAATCACCTGGCGGAACCCGTCAAAATCGATCACCGCTATATAATCGATCGGAACGTCAAACATGCCGCTGAAGAATTTTTTGGTATGGGCGAGGGCCGTTTCGCGGTCCTTATTATAATAGTAAGCGTAATAATAGTTGGCTTTTTGCGAGGACAGTCCGAATTCTCTTGGCTTTAGCTGCAAGTCGCGAGGGATGGAAACCATGGTGGCTGAACGCGTCTCAGGATTGAGCGAGACCAGCATCATCACGTCGCTATTCATGCTTCCTCCGCTGCCGCTTCGGTTATCCACACCGATCAGCAGAAAGCTCATCGGTTTCAGCTGCGCGCTGCTTTCAACAGCGGCTGACTGATGTGCGCCTGCGGCGGATACGGACATTTGCTCCAGAGCTTTATCAGCTTTATGTATTAAATAACCCGCATAACTGGCTGCCCCTATACCGAAAATTCCAAGGGTAAGCATGACGGTACGCAGTATTTTTCGGTTTTTTTTCTTTTTGCGCGGTGACAACATCCGTAGTTCCTCCCGATAAGGTAAAATATGCACTATCTATCATAATAACGTATATTGATGGGTAAAATGTTACAAAAATATTAAATTTTCGACGAAAAGCATGTGAAAATTTTTTTAGAGCAGGCAGCGGCAGCGAGAACGGTGAGAAGTTGACATATGCCATAATTTGGAGGATAATAGAATAAAATAGAATACGATTTACTTTTTACGTTACAAAGCAGATTGGCATATGTAAACATTTTGGAGCGGCGGACCAATTCTCTGTTTGCGTGTCCGACATACTGGAAAGGAGAATGAAATCATGTCTTACGATGTTGCTATTATCGGAGCAGGACCAGCCGGAGCCAGTGCAGCGCTTTTTACCGCCAAAGCCGGGAAGAAGACAGTGGTTATCGATAACGATCAGAGCATTACCAAACGCGCATGGGTTGAGAACCACTACGGGGTAACGGAAATCTCGGGCCCGGATCTCGTCGAAATCGGCAAGAAGCAAGCTGCCAAGTTTGGCGCAGAACTGGTGCAATCCAAGGCGGTAAATGTAAAAAAGACTGGTGATGTCTTCCAGGTGGAAACGGAAAACGGAACCTACGAGGCGAAGCATGTCATTCTTGCCACGGGTGTTTCCGTCGAACTCGCGGAAAAGATTGGCGTATCCACCAAGCCGGGTACGGAGCCCCGGATCAAAACGGTCTTTGAAGCGGACAGTGACGGCAAAACGGCTGTACCAGGTATTTGGGCGGCCGGGACGGCTGCAGGAGTAAGTGTGCATACGATCATTACAGCCGGGGACGGCGCCAAAGTGGCTATTAACGTAATCAGCGAACTGAACGGTGAACGCTACGTGGACCACGATGTCATAAAAGGTTAAGTGAAGATGAAGGCGGCCTAAAGGCCGCCTTTTTTGGTTTAACGCTTATGACTGCCGCAGCCGCTGTTGGCTTTTGTTCTCTTTGGATGAAGCGGGCTCAGCCTCTTAAACGAGCCGTTAACCGCGATGCCTTTTCCTGAATCCATCCATAATTTCCGGCGGCAATTTCCTTTAAATTGACAAGCGAGCCGCCGATGCCGACACCGTAACACCCTATTTTGATAAACTCGACTATATTGTCTTCGTTAACCCCGCCGACGGCCATCATAGGAATGTGATTCAAAGGTCCCATCAGTTCTTTAATGTAGCCCATGCCAAGGCTGGACCCCGGAAAAATTTTCACAGCCGTCGCCCCGGCTTTCCATGCTTTGACGATTTCCGTCGGCGTCATCGCTCCAGGGAAGATCGGAACGTCACTGCGGACCGCATAAGAGATGACTTCTTCCTCCATATTAGGCGTGACCAAATAGGATGCGCCCGCGTCCAGGGCTTGACGGGCATCGTCCAAATCCAATACGGTCCCGGCTCCGATATACATCCGGTCGCCAAACTGCTCTTGCAGCTTCCCGATCATCCTGAGCGCTCCGGGCGTATTCATTGTAATCTCCATGACGGGAATGCCCCCCGCCAACAGCGCCTCAGCGACGCCGACAATGTGCTGTTCTTCCACACCTCGTACGATAGCTATGATTTTGACCTCTCCAATTCGCTGCAAGCCTTGCTCTCTGTTCATATCGATGAGTCCACCGCTTTCTTATGTAATCAGGAGAATCAGAAAACGCATCCACTTCTCTCCATTATACCTTCTTTTTTCTTCTTGCCAACCAGGTCGACGTCATGAACTGCTTATGATTGTTTTGCGTTCGGACAGGTCTGCTGCCATACTTTTTTTTCAATTGTTGTGTCAAAATGGCCCCCGGCGTCTTATACTGTAGTATCTCATAGGCATTCGTCCAGAAGCTTGATGGATCGGAGGTGACGGCCATGTGGTGGCAATGGGGACTCTTGCTCTGCATGCTCGCATTCCTTCTATTTTTATTTTTCGCTGTCAGGTTGATACAAACGGCAACAGAGGTGCTGAAGCGCAGCGAAATGAAGCTCGAATTTATGCAGGAGCAGGTGCGCAGAACGACGGAGGAATCGGAGCGGCTGGTTAAGGTTTCCACCGAAGTGATGGAAGATGTGCAGAAAAAGCTGGGTACGGTCGACTTCTGGTTTGCTGCTGCGAATGAAACGGGTGAAGCGGTGGACCGGATGTCCCGTTCCGTCAAGGCTGTATCATTGGCAGTGGAAGATACGGTATCGGAAGCCCGCAGGGCTGTCCTTAACAACCGCGACACCGCTAAGGATTTGGTAGAGCTCATGACAGCCGGTCTTCATCTCTGGCATCGACTGAAAGCTTCGAAATCAAATCAATCCAAGGAGTGAAGAGAAGATGACAGCAAACAAAAAAAACAAGGATTTGATCATTGGAGCGGTGATCGGCGGTGTGCTGGGCGCCGTAACCTCGCTGCTGCTGGCACCCAAGTCCGGTCGTGAACTAAGAAACGATATTGCAGAGGGGTATCAGCAGGTCAGTGAGAAGACACAGCGGCTGGCGGGGGATGTCGCCGAGAAATCGAAGCAAATCTTTTCCGCCGTATCGGAAACGTCCCAAACGACAGTAGAGACGATCGGAAAGCATACTTCCGAATGGGCAAGCAAAGCCAAGGAAGTGGCGATTCATGTAGGGGAAGAAGTGAAATCCTGGAAAAAAGATAAAGCCGCTCAACGGCAGGACGACATAGCTGCTGCAGAAGCTTCCGTCGCCGCTACAACAGCGGAACGCGAGGAAGCATAACATAGGCAACGGGACTTGGCTTTTACTCCAAGTCCCGTTCCGTTATATAGTTGAAGATGGATTTACCACTTGGACGGGTCGATTTTACTCGGATCCAGTCCCTCCCAAATATTGCGAATGTTCGCTTTCTTCGGATCCTTGAAAACAAGCCAGGATGTCGGCAAATATCGTTCGCCATATTCACTGGAGGGCTTGTTTACAATGACGGCCTTGGTTGTTTTATTGGTGGAAGCGGACACTGCGGCATCCTGATTTCCCTGATTCCCCAGCACCAGTACTGAGGATGAGCCGCCGTCCAAATTAGCCGCAGTGACTGCACCGCGCTCTAGAAAAATATTCTGGATGTCGTAAAGCGTGGCGCCGATGCTGTGTCCGGGTTGACGCCCGTCAATAACGGCGAACATTACCGTTCCGTCGGCCTTTTGGGCCATCGCGGTCCTGGGAGCGATGCCCCAGCCGTCGGCTTTGCTCTTAATCAGCCCGACACCGTTTGCGATAAACCTGGGAGCGAACGTGACCGCTTCCTGTACGCCCATTTTCAGAAGCTCGGACGGAGAATATTTACCTGCTACCATACGCCCCTCTTTGTCGATACCGACGATATGGGTTGGCGTATTCATGCCGCCGTCATTATAAAAGATTTGGCCTCCGGACATGACAAGCCCTGTAGGCTGGAAGCCGTTTCCTTTCCATTCCGGGTCTACAAAGCCCCCCGCATTCACGCCGGCGAGCGCATCCAGACGCTGCACCATATCGGAAACCTTCTCGCCCTTTCCGGCTTTTCCGGGCACAGCGATACGCAGCATCGTCGGATCATGGACAATCAGAAGCTTGCCTTTAAAATTCGTACCTTGAATATCTTCAATCTCAATAGGCGGCTTGGACTGCTTCTCTATCGTGGAAGTGCTTGTGCCGTCCACATGGACGAGCCCTTGATCCTGGACTTCCGAATAGGTGTCGAATTGCGACCAGTATCGATGAACCCGCTTTTCCAGCTCATCATTGCCGATAATATATTTGGCCCAGTGGCGGTGCTGGGTTGTAATCAGCGTATCGGCCATCAAATATCGAAGGTTGGTGCCTGATTCGGTTAGAAAAAACCATAGTAAGAAAAATAAGCCGAAGATAAACAATACAAACAGAGTATAGAAAAATAATGTTACCGAAACGGATAATCTGCGGTTTTTAACGTTTTTTTTTCTCTTGGGAACCGCGCTGTAAGAAGGCCGCGATGACGAACGGGAGCTGCGGGATAGAGGAGCAGGCATGGTTCAAATCCTTTCCGAATGAGCTGGACTACCATAATTTGACGAAAAAAAAAGAAAAAAGTTGCAGCCGCAGACCGCCTTTTTTCTTGGTTCAGATGTTTACATACAGTTGCTTGTTATTTTTAATTAAATGTTCAAAGTCGCTGGCGGGGATCGGCTTACTGAATACATTGCCTTGAATCTCGTCACAGCCTTGAGCAATCAGGAAATGAAGTTGGTCCATGGTTTCTACGCCTTCCGCCAATGACTTGATCTTTAATTGACGGGACATGGCGATCAAGGCCGTTACAATCGCAGCATTGTCTTCATCGGAAGAAATATCCCGAATAAACGATTGGTCGATTTTCAGCGTATGTACATGGAACCGTTTCAAATAGCTTAAGGAGGAATATCCGGTGCCGAAGTCATCAATGGAGAGGCGTACGCCGAGCACCTTCAGCTTTTGCAGGGTCTCGATAATGTAAGGGACGTTATTCATCGCTACATTTTCCGTGATTTCCAGACAGAGCCGATCGGGGGCCAAGCCGGACTCTTGCAGGGTATCCATCACCGTCTGCACAAAATTCGACTGGTGAAACTGTATCGCTGAAATATTGACAGATACGACCAGAGGGGGGAGGCCCTTTTGCTGCCACTCTTTGTTTTGCATGCACGATTGCTTCAAAATCCAGTTGCCGATCGGTATGATCAGACCGGTTTCCTCGGCCAGCGGAATAAATTCCGTGGGGGATACCATGCCCCAATCGGGGTGCTGCCAACGGACGAGAGACTCCATGCCGATCACGGACCCATGGCGAAGATCAACGATCGGTTGATAATAAATTTCAAACTCTCCGCGCTCCAGGGCTTTGCGCAAATGCACCTCAAGGTTCAAACGGTGCAAGGATCGCTTGTTCATATCCGGGTGGTAATAATGATATGAATTTCCCCCTTTCTCTTTGGAACGGTACATGGCGATATCCGCATTTTTTAAAAGGCTCTCCACTTCGGTGCCGTCCTGCGGGTAAATACTGATGCCGATACTGGACGTGACAAAAAGCTCGTTGTCCTCAATAACGAACGGTTCCTTGAGCAAATCCGATATTCCTCCGGCAAACTGCGCAGCTTCTTCCGCTTGAGTCACATCCGTAAGAAGAATGATAAATTCGTCACCGCCGAAGCGGGCGACGATGTTTTCGCCTTTAACATATTCCTGAAGCTTACGGGCCAGCATTTGAAGCAGCTGATCTCCGATATGATGTCCGAGCGTATCGTTAATGACTTTAAAGCGGTCCAGATCAAGAAAAATAACCGCCATCATCGAACCGGTGCGCTGCGCTTCTTCAAAATAGTCCTTCAGCTTCTCGTCGAACATCGTGCGGTTAGGCAGGTTGGTCAACGAGTCATGGTAGGCCATGTGCAAAATTTTTTGCTCTGCTAGCTTGCGTTCATTTACGGCACGAATGGTAGCATATGAACGGAGCAGCTGGTAATCGTTGGTTTCGCTTGTGATTTTGGTGAACAGTTTCTCATGCAGCGTAGGATTATGCTCTGCGGAAGCGGAATTGGATGTTTTAATTAGCTGTATCGCATTCTCGATGTGTTCTTTGTGAATTCTTGCGGCGGATGCGGTTATATGGCTTGCCCGGTTTGATGTCAGATACACCAGGCCTTTTTTGGAGTCGTATCGATCGACATGATTCATATTCACGATATTGGTGCTGTCCAGCTGGCGAAATCCGTCCTCGAATAACCATTCTTCTAAGTTGTCAAAGGAAAAATCCAAATAGTACTGTTCGTCTTTGGTATGAACGATGACTTCGCGGTCCCGAATGCGGTCGATCTTGATTACATCGGATGCATCGACTACAAGTGCCTCGGAACCCCTTTTGCCATCGCGAGTAACGGGAATTTTCTGCATGAATGTTCAGCTCCATGGAAAAGGATGAGGCTGACGCGCCATGGCCCGTCAGCCCTAAAGTGCTACGATGTTCTTATTTTTTCAAGAGTTCTTGCGGAGTTTCCGGACGATTCGCAATGATGGTGTTGGTGAAAACAAAGAATGAAGCAAGTACTACAGCAACGCTATTAGCTACTTTTGCCATTTTCAGTTTCATTGTACCACCTCCTTTCCATTAATTTAAACAAGAAGTATCCCGGCTTGGTCAAAGTAACGGACTGTGCAAAAAAAACGGCGGATAAAAGGGAGGATTGAAAGTAAAAATTGCTGCCTATAAATATTAAACATATGATTTTTAAGTAAAGGTAGTTTTTGGGATCGATGCGGCTTATATTTTCCAACCCTTCCGGTGCCTTGATCAAAAAAATTATGAAGCTGAGTATATTAAGAATCAACCCGGTATGAAAGTAAGCGTAATCGATATGGGCCAAGGAAGTTAAAATCGTCAAGGAAAAGATGCAACACCCCAGCGAGGAACTGAGGTGAGCGCCGCCGCTCAAGTATCTAAGGAACAAAAAAGAAAAAATCGTTATAACCGCCTCGGGCAGGCGGCCCGTAAACGTACAGATGATTAAAGTCGCAGCAATAGCCAGGGATGTATTGATCAATAAACTGAGCGAATAAAACAGAACTTTCTCGGATGCGGCATCGGCATAATTATTTCGGATTGCTTTTGCTATGCTCATTGCTGAGCGATCGATCAAGTTCATCTCTCACAGGCCTTTCATAAGTTTCTCTAATGATTTTTTTGTTGTGAATATAAGCGACATATATACCAATCAGAAAGATGAAGGCAATAAAAGTAGAACTTACAATATTCATAGAATGATTGTAAAAAGAGATCAATTCGAGCTGAGCTAGGACAATGCTCAAAACTAAAAAAGCCGACAAGATAAAATTATATCCTTTAAGTGCCGTGCGGGATGCCAAATACTTGGTTTTAAACAAGAATCCGATCTTTCTTCTTTGCAGAGGATAGATGATCAAACTGATGATGAATGCGGTAATCAATTGTATAGAACCGAGCACCGCAACCGACTGCTGAATTTGTACCGGGTCAAATAACCCCAGCTTGATGCCGGAAAGCATGACGGCGGATTCGATAATGACTCCGGCGATAAAACCGGTTACACTGACAAGAAGAGAGTAGAAAAAGGGAATTCTGTAAATGATCATGATTAATATGATTTCAGCAGACAGGGCGGAAATTACGGCAAAAGTGCCTAACTCGACGATATCCCTGAAATAAAACGTGATCAAAGACATGATGAATGCGGTACCGTATATCTTATGTAAATAGTAATAATACTGAAAACGAAACATCGTTAGAGAGAGCACGATCATAGCGCTTAGTTCGATGGAGGAAAGAAATACTTTTATAGCAAAACTCATTGGAATGGGCTCCCTTGTCTTCTATTCTATAGGGTAATTAGAACTTGGTACATAGTTAAATAGACTCATGCTGATCCATGTTCATTATTGTTGTATAAAATTTACTTGTATTTTAGTTTAATACACTTTAAGTAGGGTGACAAGCGAATTATGTCGAATTTTGCTGATAACTTGAATCTCTCCCTATATTGATTTATGTACTGGAATCAAGGCGCATAATGTGCGATTCTATTGTGCGCAGGACAGGAGTGCAAAAAGTAATGAAGAAAAACAACAGGTTCGCAGTGCCGATTGGCTTATAAATAACCGGGACTTAAGAACCATCCGTTTTGATCATAAAAAATGCGCATTTGAGTTTTGAACCTAGTCATCCGACAATTCCTTTTCATAAAAAATGCGTATGATCCCGATCAACAGCAGCACAGAAAAGAATTGAATGACCGCAGTTTCGGCCTTCCAATAAAATATGGAGGATACGGTTAGGGTAATGATCAACAGACCGGTACTCATGATAAAAAACATGGCTTTGTGAAAGCGGGGGTGAATGTGGTCTTTGCAGTTAATATGAAAGGGCACGAATGAAAAGCCGAGTCTGAATTTTTTAAGGATACAGGCGGCGGACAAATTCAGCAAGAACAAAGAAATGACGGGCATCGTCATGCTTTCCTGCGCGATCTTATAAAAATCTTCTGAAGTAAGCCGACTAATCATCAAGAAGAATCCCAGTTCCGTTGTAGTATCCACCAGATAGACCACTACACTAACGATCAAAGCGTATATAAAACGAAGTCTGAAAATCATGTAAAAGCATAAGATAACAAAAAGAGGCTGCAAAATTAAGCCTATGACTGAATGTGTCGTTTGGACAAAAACGGATATAAGCGTCAGTACAACAGCGCTGACAACAATCTGTTTCCGGTATTCTTTAAGCCGCTGACGAAACACTGCCAAAGCTAACACAATCATCGACAGCCAACATATAAAAAATAAGGGAACTAAATATAACACCCTCATAATATACCAACTTTCCTTGGGTAGTTACTTGGACATTGTATTGAAGTAAGGATGCTCCAATGGTTTATGGCTCTCGCTATATGCTTAGCGCCCAAACATGGAAAACAAGCCCGCAGCACATGATCGCGCAGACGGGCCAGTAGGCGGCGGTTGTATGAAGATTAAGATTCCAGATCAGGGCAGGGTAAACGTGTCCCGTGATGTCTCTCATCTTATGTCTGCCCATTGCTGCCAGCGCCAATTTAAGTTAAATGTGTTTGTTGGCTGCGGAAAACGTCGGGGTGTTTCCGCTTTTGCCGAATGAAAATTCAAGGCTCTTCTCGGTATTGGCCGCTACTTTGCGGGCAATCAGGTCGTGATACTTTTTCTGCCGGATCGCAGAGATGGTTACGCGGGGGCCGGTGCCGTCTTCATGAAAAAAAAGCAGTCCCTTTCGTTCGTCATACTTGCGAATGTGATTTAGATTAACATACAGATCGGTATCCATTTTCTTGAAGTCGTTTTCTTCCAGTTCGTCTAAAAACGTGCTGAAATCCAGCAGCGAATCGATGCTATGGACAATGTTCGAGCCCTCTGTATGATAAGTGATGTCCTTCCTGCCGATTTCGATAAAATACACGTGATTGAGATCCATATCCAATCGGTTGCCGTTGGATTGCGAATCGGTATCGCCGCCCGGCAGATGTCCCGCTTTGATCATCAATTCCGTATAAGAATAACCGTATGCAGCCGAGAGCTTCTTCAGCGTATCGGGCGAAGGGGTGATTTTGTCGTTGGTCGAACGGTTTCGTTCCAGTTCCAAATCTCTGATATAAGCATGAGAAAGACCGCTTTTCTTAGCCGCTTCTCTCAAAGACATGGATCCTCGAAGACCTTCAAGAAATTTTCCAAAATCAGGAATAGGACGTCCCATCCCGGTTCACTCCTTTCTAGTACTTAATTGTAATGGACAAATGCGGGAAAAGAAATAGTTTTCTTTACATTGCGCCATCTGACAAAGTATCCCTTGACGGTTTGTAATATCGATACTACATTAGATGTAGCAGTCTTTTTCAGTGTGAAGGGGGAGAATCACTATTGCGAGATAAAATAATGAGTCGTTGGAGTACATATGAACCCTTCCATGTACCATTTAACGGATATAAAATAGCCGACATCGTAATCACCAGCCACGCACAAAACCGGTGGTCCGAGCGTGTGGAAGACGAAAAGGGCGGAATTGAGCATATTTGCAGTTTTTTATGGAATAAATTGAAGTACGGCGGAATTCAACCGTATTATGCGAATGAGAAGGACGTTTATCTCATTGACGAGGACCTGGTGATGGTATCAGAGTTTGTCGAAATAAAAGATGAGATCGACATTGCCGGCAACCCTTTGCACAAAATGATCGTAGTGACGTTTCTTGGCCGCGTCTCTCAAGACATTCAGCTTCGCGATTTGAAGGCGTATTATTCATGGCTTAGGCACAGCCGAAGAATGACTCTTGTGAAGAACGGAAGAAAGAAAAGATAATGAAAACCGGTGTTCAGAGGCCGGCCTGCGGGCCGGCCTTTTTTGGGGTATCTCTGCTTTTCGGTGTAGAGAAAGAACGGTGAAACCAGCGAGCTGTGCCTGAACGGGCCAGGCTCGCTGGTTTGTTTCTGCGGGATGAGCGGACTTTCGTAAGATGGAACACCTCCGCCGGTTCTGATATGATGAGATTAATAGAAGGGAGAGAAAGAGTTATGAATTGGAGGAACACCATCCGCGAGAACGGGCTGCATCTTTCCTGGTTCGTGGCGTTGACCGCCACCCTCGGCAGCCTGTATTTTTCCGAAATTCTGCATTACATTCCATGCAAGCTCTGCTGGTATCAGCGTATTTTGATGTATCCGCTCGTCATTATCCTGGGCATTGCTGCCGTTCGCAAGGAACGACATATGTACATATATGCGCTCCCTATGTCCATTTGGGGCGCCGGCATCTCGCTTTATCATTATTTGATGCAAAAAACATCATGGTTTACAAGCGGCGCGCAAGCCTGCGGTCCGATTCCATGCGATGTCGACTATGTGAATTATTTCGGATTTATCACCATTCCTTTTATGGCATTAACCGCATTTGTAATCATTGCTGTTCTGCAGATTTTGATGTGGGCCGCAGAACGCAAATAAAGGGCGCATTCGTGGAGAGCAGCGGGTTTGGGTTTTCTTTGGACAAGGGGTCTGTTAATATAGAATAACTTGTGCGGTTACAGTATACGCCAGGTACCAATTGTTTCCTTCATTCATAGACTGGAAAAGCATACATCGTTTCAACACACCAACATAAAGGAAGCGAAAACACGTGCAGCAAGCGATAGCCATACTGGATTCAGGGGTTGGAGGATTGACCGTGGTCAAAGAGGTCATGCGTCAATTGCCGCAAGAAAAGATCATTTACTTCGGGGATACGGCCCGTACACCGTACGGCCCGCGGCCTGCGGAAGAGGTATTGATTTTTACCCGCCAGATTGTCGATTATTTGCTTCAATTTCATCCCAAAATGATTGTTATCGCCTGCAATACGGCAACGGCGGTAGCTCTTGAAGAGATTCGCAGCAGACTGCCGATCCCCGTCGTCGGTGTGATTCATCCGGGGGCCCGGGCAGCGATCAAAACGAGCAGGAATTTGAGAGTCGGGGTCATCGGTACCGAAGGCACCATCAAAAGTCGTGCTTACGAGTACGCTCTCCGCCAAATATCGCCGCAAATTCAGGTAATCTGCCAGGCTTGCCCATCGTTCGTACCGCTGGTGGAGCAGGGTCTGTTCCATGCTGAAGAGACGCGGAAGGTTGTGGCGGATACATTATCCGAGCTGAGGAAGAAGCCTATAGACTGTTTGATCTTAGGTTGTACGCACTATCCTTTTCTTTCCGATATCATCTCCCAGGTTATGGGACCCAACGTGACTCTGATCAGTTCTGCGGACGAAACGGCCAGAGAAATCAGCACGATCTTGTATCATAAGGGGAAACTTGCGACCACGGGTACCGTACCCGTACATCAGTTCTTTTGCAGCGGCGACCCGGTATTGTTCAGGAAGATCGCCCAATCATGGCTGAACGAGCATATTAAAGTAACGCCTGTGGTTTGGCAGGTTCCGAATATTATCTAATTCCCGTTCATATGCATTAGCTAGGCTATCGGCCCTTTATATGCGGATAGGCATTTGAACTTGAAGGGGGAAATGAGATGATATTCCCTTATACGGTGCGGTATGGAAAACCGTTATTCCGGTTGGCCGCGAGGAAAGGCGGGAACGTGGCGGACCGGATCGCGGCAAATCCGGGCGGTGATCCGCATCGCCCTTGTATCTGTATCGGACAAACCGTTGCTGTGGCGCCTGGCAGGACGATGGAAGCCGTGGATACGGCCAACCCCTATGATTATGAGCGCATGATGGAGGATTTGGGGCTCTTGAAGCAAAGGTATCCGTTCCTGGCGGTCGAATCGATCGGCCGGAGTGTGCTTGGAAAGACCATTCCCTCCATCCGTATCGGATCAGGACCCGCGGAGGTGCACTACAACGGTTCATTTCATGCGAATGAATGGATTACAAGCCTGCTGTTGATGAAGTTCATTGAGGACTACGCTTCAGCCTATGTGAATGGTGCGCCGCTTGGAGCATGGGATGTACGGCCGCTGTTCGAACAAACGTCGCTTTGGATCGTACCTATGGTGAATCCGGACGGAGTGGAGCTTGTCTTGCGGGGCCTTTCAAGGGAAAACCCCTATTACAGGCAGCTGATGGAATGGAACTGCGGATTGCAGGATTTCTCGGGCTGGAAGGCCAACATCCGCGGCGTTGATCTCAATGACCAGTTCCCCGCGCACTGGGAGATCGAGCGCGACCGCCGCGGCGTACCCGGGCCGGGCCCGCGGGATTATACCGGTATGGCTCCCCTGTCGGAACCGGAAGCTTTGGCGATGGCGGAATTTACGAAAAGCCGTAACTTTCAACTCGTCGCGGCGCTGCATACTCAGGGGAAAGAAATCTATTGGAATTACCGCGATCTGGAGCCCCGTGAATCGGAAGCGATAGCATGCCGATTGGCCAGCGTGAGCGGATATGAAGCGGTTAAGCTCCATGGCAGCGATGCGGGATACAAGGATTGGTTTATTCAAGAGTTTCGGCGTCCCGGCTTCACTGTGGAAGCCGGCCTCGGGGTTAACCCGCTGCCCGTTTCACAGTTTGGGGAAATGTATCGCGAAATCGCTCCTTTACTTCTGGAGGGGCTGGCGTCGGTTTCCATCAAATCGTAAATGACAAATCCTATCCTTTCGTCAAGGGGCAAGCCGGCTCTGTTATGACAGATGCCGGTTCGTCTTTTTTTGCTGCATGCTGTTGGGGTGAATGCCGGGCATTTGGTGTATAATGGAATATAGAGCTGGAAGAGCACTAGGAGGAGAGAGCATCATGTGGAGACGATTATTATCGGTAAGGCGCTGGGCGCATGTGTTCCGCCGGATTGTGCCGCTTCTGCGCTCTTCGCGAATTCCTTTCCGTGAGAAGCTGTTGTTCGCCGTTCCGGCGCTGGTGTATTGGATCATACCTGACGTGCTGCCGGCGCTGCCTATTGACGATGTGGCCGTCATCATGCTGCTGATGAACTGGTTCACCGAACGTGCAGAGCGCAAATATGGCGCCTAACCGGCAAGAGCCGCCCAAGCGGGCGGCTCTTGCCGTTATGCCTAACGGGAGGCACCGGGGTCTTGTTCATATTCTTCAGCAGGCATGCGAATCCATCTTTTCAAGTATCCCTGCTCATACAGCGCTTTAATCAGAATGATCAGAATCGGCGATAAAATCAAACCCGCGACCCCAAAAAGCGAAAGTGAAATGATGATAAACGCCAGCATGGTAAAGGCCGATACGCCGAGCGAATCACCGGTAATTTTGGGCTCAAGGATTTGTCTCGTTGTAATGACAACGGCAAGCAGCACCGACAGCCAGATCCCCAGCGTTGTTTGTCCGACGATGAACAGGTAGATGATCCACGGGATGAACAGCGTAGATACGCCGAGAAGCGGCAGCACGTCAAATACCGCCGATAAAAGCGCGATGGAGAAAGCGTTCTTCACATCCAACAAGAGCAGCGATATGAAAACGACGATAAACGTCAGCGTGATCAGCTTGGCCTGTGCCTTGATGTAGGTGACGATTCCCTTCAATACGTTTTCGCGCAGAAAATGGAACGCCTTTTTAAAGGTTTTGGGCGTTTTTTCTTCAGCCATACGCTTCCATGATTCGATTTCGATGCTTAAGAAATAGGCCAAAATGATCCCGATGGCGAAATTAATCAAAAAGGTTGAAACCGAGGTTAATGCCGTAAAAGTTCCCGTAAGAAAACCGGTGACGAATTGGGTTATTTTACCGGTGATGACCGTCGAATATTCTTTGGCCTGTTCAATCAGATCCTGGATAGGCAGCGGACCCAGGTAATTCTGAAGAGCTTCGGACCGCTGAATGATTTCCCTTTCCATGACGGCCGTATATTCGGGAAACTTATCTTTAAGGTGTAAAATCTGCGTTGTAAAAATGGCGCCGAGTCCGGTAATCGCCCCAAGGATAACCAGAATAAACAAAATGGTCGAGATGCCGGAAGCAATCGATTTCTTGAGCCCTCTGCGGTGCAGAAATTTCGCGAGCGGCTCGATAATCATGTAAATGACGAACGAAAAGAAAATCGGCGTGGCGATCCGATACAAGAGACTGAAGATGTACATAAACAAATACACCGTCAAAATCAGGAGCGCAATATCGAAGATGGTTTTGTAATATTTGCGGTAAAAACTAATCATTCGGTCACCTCGGACTTCGTCAATCCTCTGCGGCTTGCGCACACCATTTGGCGGCCCAGAGCTTCATCTCTTTTAACATGCGGTGCAAATCCTTGCCTTTGGGTGTAAGCTTGTACTCCACGGTAACAGGAACCGTCGGATAGGCGGTCCGTTCCAATACGCCGTTGTCCTCCAGGTGACGAAGCGTGTCCGTTAACGATTTGGGGCTGACGGATTTGATTTTGCGCTGAAGCTCGCCAAACCGTTTGGTACCGCCGAACAATTCGCGAATGACGAGAAATGACCATTTGCCTCCGATAACATCGAGCGCTTTTTCGATGGAGCACTCGATATGAACCGGCTTCACCGGAATAGAACTGCTGGACTGACGCTGTTTGAGCTGCTCGTTTTCCCGCATGGACATGGTTCTCATCCTTTCCGTATGGCTATGTCTGTGTAGATGCCGAGAGGCAGTAACCTTGTGGTAAGTAATGATAGGAAAATGTAATAATATCCGAATTTTTTCACTCCTTTCCATTTTATATAACAAGCCGTAGAATAGCAAATGCAGCGGCGATACCGTTTGATAGGGAGAAAGCGCGTATGAAAAGGGTGAAGCCGGTTCCCGGCTGGACGCAGCAGCGTGAGATCATGATACGTGAAAGTTGCTTTCACCACCAAGTTTCTATACAATAAGGTGAAAACGATAAGTGCTGGGAGATGGAAATCATGAAATGCAAAATTTCGCGCAATGCCGCCAAAGTGCTTTTGGCCGAAATAGAGAAAGAGGAAGACAAAGAATTGAAGCTCCGCGTATACGTGACGCATTCGCACGGAGATCATGCGCATTACGGTATGAAATTGGACAAGCCTACGGAAAACGATGTCGTCGTCTCGACCGACAAAGGCATCGATGTGATTCTTCAGAAGGACGAGCCGTTTTTGGACGGTATTCGCATCGATTACTTCTATGTGCCTGAGGAAGGCTTTTCGGTGACCAATCCGGGCAAAGGCAACCACGGCGACCACTGATTGTTTAGCGGGTTCCGCAATGGGTTAATGCAATAGAAAGGAAGCCCCCGTATGGCCAACGATATACGTATTTGCGATAAATGCAAGCATATGAGATTAAAAACGGCTTTGCCCAAGCTGCAGAAGCTGGCCCCCGACGCAGAAATCAAGGTGGGGTGCAAATCGTACTGCGGGCCCTGTTCGCGCTTTGCCTTCATCTTCGTCAATGGCCGGTACGTTACCGGCAAGACGGAGGACGAAGCGATCGAAAAGGCCAGTAAATATGTGAAGTGACTTCATAGCGGATACCTACGCGCTTATGTTCAGGTCAGGTCCTGACCGCAGGTTGCTGCGGGTTTATAAGTGTTTCGGAGTCCGCTTTTTTTCTTTATCATCCGTCTTTTTAAGGAGTTAAGTACCTCATCATTTTGGCCCGTATCGGTTCCTTATAGGAGAAATTGGGCTGTTATATATTGAAAATAGTTCCAAAGACTCAATGTATTTGGTGAAAATAGGAATTTTGAATTATGTATCTCTTAGGTCTTATCTTTTATTCTTAAGGAAATGAAGTTTATTTGAAGACATTTTTCGAGCAAACTCGATAAAGGCAAACCAGGCGAAAGCCTGGGCACGCAAAGCTATAGGGGCTAAAGCGCTGATTCCGGCGCCAAGCCAGCCAGTTGCCGAAGGTAAGGAGCGACGCATCCATTTGCTACTCCTGTACCCGTAGGTTGAGAGTCTCTTTGTTTTTGAAAAAGGAGTGGAAACGGATGCAGGGTCAGGATCGGAGCATCATGTCAAGAAAAGGCTTTTACACGAAAGTAGGGAATGATTTCGTAGGCGTGTTTTTGTCGAACGAAGGTCCGAAAATGTTCATTAACCGTGAGGTTTACGAACTGATGGCGCCGTGCTGGGACGTCGAAATGGTTAAGGGGCGCAGCCATCAGATCGTGAATTTTTACTGGCGCGGCGAAGTCAAGCTGTCTGTAAGATGCGAAGCGGATAATGACATATTCATGCCGCTATTCGATTATTTGAGCTGCAGGGAGTCTCTGGTTCGTCACGCCTGATTGCCGGAATAGAAGAATAACCGATATCGCAAAAAGAACCGCGGACAAGGCGAAGTGCCTTTGAAGCGGTTCTTTTGCATGCTTATATGATATGTCCGGGCTGCTTCAGCATAAACATGGAAAGATGAAGAAGCTTAAGACGATCACAGTACGGCAAGGTCCCGAATGTTATTGTTCGGAAGGAGCCGCCTTGTTGCTGCGCCAACCGTATAAACCGCCGGGGGCGAAATATTGGTAAAGACTGCATTCGATGCGGCCGTTGAACAGCTTGCGTTTCTTGTCGGTTTTACGGCCCATATGATGCTCAAGCTGTTTGTTCGGGCTCAGGATGAAGGCGGACCATGTAGGCAGCTGCCCGTATAAATGGCTGAACTGGCGAATAGCCCGTTCCGCTTCACCGTGGTCGCCCAGACGTTCGCCATACGGCGGATTCGTAATGATACATCCGTAATCTCCCCGCGGCATGACCTTGGCAACAGGGAGCACCTGCAGGGTCAGCTCCTTTGCCAAGCCGGCCGCCTTCGCGGCGGCCAAAGCGACATCGATCGCTTTCCGGTCGATATCGGAGCCCGTAATCTGGAGCGGGATGTCATCCTTTACAAGATCGTAAGCTTCTTCGCGGGCTTGAGACCATAATTCATTAGGAATGAGCGGCCACTTCTCGGCGTTGAAGCTGCGTCTTAAGCCCGGGGCCAAATTCCATCCGATCATTGCGGCTTCGATGGGTATCGTGCCCGACCCGCAGAAGGGGTCATAGAGCGGGCGTTCGGCCTGCCACCGGCTCAGCAGGACCAAGGCTGCGGCCATGGTTTCTTTCAGCGGGGCTTCCGTGACCAGCTTGCGGTAGCCGCGCTTGTGAAGTCCGGGGCCGGTTGTGTCCAGCGTCAATGTAGCGATGTCGTTGAGCAGCGACACCTCGATGACGAAGCGGCCGCCGGTTTCGCGGAACCACTCCGTACCGTACCGCCGTTTCATGCTTTCGACGATCGCTTTCTTGACGATACCCTGGCACGCGGGAACACTGGACAGCTGTGACTTGTGCGACCGTCCTTCCACAGGAAACTCCCCGTCCTCGGGAATCCAGTCCGGCCAAGGCAGCGCCTTGACGCCTTCAAACAGCTCGTCGAAAGTAGCGGCTTTGAATTGGCCCATCTTGACGAGTACGCGGTCGGCCGTGCGAAGCCACAAATTGGCGCGGCATATGGCTAAATAATCACCTACGAACGTTACGCGTCCGTTCTCAACCGTGACTTGATCGTAGCCGAGATTGCGCACTTCTCTGGCTACAACGGCCTCGAGCCCCATAGGGGAGGTGGCGATGATTTCAATGGAATCTGACGACATGTTGAACTCACTCCGTATCTGTTATGAAAGGGAAAACTCCGAATATCAGCAGGTTGAACTAAGTCTGGAAAAGCCATACAATTAATTAGTATAGGCGATTGACGGTGATTATACAATGACACAAAGCCATAATGGCGGGTATTGGCGCCGCATTGCAGGGTTTCGCCTATTGGCGCAAAGCATCGTGCATGGGCGCGGGCCGGCCCAAAACGGGAAGGATGGAAAACCATGACAACATCAATAACGGCAGAGCAGTACCTGGAAGGATTTTTTGAACCGGATGAGCTGTTGGAGCGGGTTAATGAAGGCATCCGGGCCAACGATATGCCGGAAATCTCGGTAGCCGCCGGTTACGGGCGGCTTTTGACTATGCTTGTGCGCATTACAGGGGCCAAAGAGGTGCTGGAGATCGGAGCGCTTGGGGGATACAGCGGAATTTGTCTGGCCCGGGGGCTGCCGCATGACGGTAAACTGGTCTCGCTGGAGTTGAAGCAGGAATATGCGGATCTGGCTTTCAAGCATGTAAGCGAAGCAGGATTTGGCGGGAACGTGGAGTATCGGATCGGTGAGGCGCTGGACAGTCTGAAGGCGCTCGATGCGGAGGGACGGAAGTTCGACCTGTTTTTTATTGACGCGGATAAAGGCAATTATCCGAATTATCTGGAATGGGCGATCAAGCTGGCCCGGCCGGGGGCTATCATCCTGGGCGACAATTTGCTTATGCGCGGGAAAGCCGTAAACCCGGAGGCAAAGGGGAATGCGGTTACCCAAATGAGGCTGTTTACGGAAGCGGTGGCTCGGGATCCCAGGCTCGAAGGCGTGCTGCTGCCTGCCTACGACGGTTTAGCCATAGCAAGGGTGAGGGAATAATCATTATAAGAGGAGCCGTTGTTTTCATATCTTGTTAGGGAAACAGGAACATGCTGCTTTCCATGCGTTTCCATCGATAGGAGGATGAGAAGTTTGACACAGGTGCGGTTAGAAAAAGATTTTCTGGGCTCCAGGGAGGTTCCGGTTCAAGCTTACTATGGCATTCAGACGCTGCGGGCAGTGGAGAATTTTCCGATCACCGGTTATAAAATTCATTCCGAATTGATTCGCGCGATGGGGATGGTGAAGAAAGCCGCCGCCACCGCCAATATGGAAATCAAACAGCTGAATCCGCGCATCGGGCAGGCTATCGTTCAGGCGGCAAAGGAAATTGTTGAAGGGCAGTGGCACGATCAGTTTATTGTCGATCCGATTCAAGGAGGAGCAGGCACTTCGCTGAACATGAATGCGAACGAAGTGATTGCCAATCGGGCGATCGAGCTTTTGGGCGGAACGAAAGGGGACTATTTCATGGTCAGCCCGAATACCCACGTCAATATGGCTCAATCGACGAACGACGCGTTCCCAACAGCCATCCATATCGCGGCCCTCTCCTCCATTCAGAAACTGCTTGAAACGATGCGCGAGCTGCATGCCGTTTTCGTGGAAAAAGCCCGGGCATTTGACGGGGTTATCAAGATGGGGCGGACGCATCTGCAGGACGGGGTCCCGATCCGTCTCGGTCAAGAATTCGAAGCCTACGCAAGGGTGCTGCTTCGGGATATCGAACGCATTACGCATTCCCGGCGGCATTTGTATGAGGTCAACATGGGAGCCACGGCGGTTGGAACCGGACTCAACGCAGACCCGAGATATATTGTCCGCGTGGTCGAGCTTCTGGCGGAAGAAAGCGGGCTCCCGCTGGTCACCGCCGAGCATCTGGTCGACGCCACCCAAAACACGGATGCGTATACGGAGGTTTCCTCGGCTTTGAAGGTGTGCATGATCAATATGTCCAAAGTCGCCAACGATCTAAGATTGATGGCATCCGGGCCGCGGGCCGGCCTCGGTGAAATTATGCTGCCGCCCCGTCAGCCCGGATCTTCCATCATGCCGGGCAAGGTTAATCCGGTGATGTGTGAGGTCGTCAATCAGGTGGCGTTCCAGGTGATCGGCAACGACCACACCATTTCGTTGGCTTCCGAAGCAGGACAGCTCGAGCTGAATGTGATGGAGCCGGTCCTGGTGTTCAATCTGCTGCAATCGATCAGCATGATGGATCAGGTGTTTCAGGTGTTTAACAAGCACTGTCTGCAGGGCATCGATGCTAATGTGGAACGCTGCCGTGAATACGTGGAAAAAAGTGTGGGAGTGATCACTGCGCTGAATCCCCATCTCGGTTACGAGACGGTGGCGCGCATTGCCCGCGAAGCTATTGTGACCGGACGCTCCGTGCGGGAATTATGCCTGCTGTACGATGTGCTCAGGGAAGAGGAATTGAATCTGATTCTCGATCCTTATGAAATGACCAATCCCGGGATTGCGGGGGCCTCTTTATTGACCGATAAGACAGAGTAAATGAGAAAAAGACTTGGCCTGTACACCGGCCAAGTCTTTTTTAGCTCCTGAAAGACCCGGACATTCCAATCCTAACGCAGCCTCTTTTTGTTTCTACCTGCCCTCCCGATACCCCAGTTCTTGGGAAATTTCCCGTGTAATCTGCAAAAGCTCCCGGACCCACTGCTCCTGATAAGGCGTCATACGGTCGGTTGGCCCGATGACGCTGACAGAGGCCGGCACTTTACCGTAAGCGTCGAAAATGGGGGCCGCAATCCCTGTCGCCCCTACGTTACGCAGATTGGAGCTGATCTCGTAGCCGTTTTTCCGGATTTCCTCAAGCCGGTCTTGCATCATTCGCGATTCGGTAATGGAATAAGGTGTGAATGTAATTAAATCGTCGGCCAGCACCTCATCGATAAACTCCCGGTCATGAAAAGCCAGTATCGCTCTGGCTGCGGAAGTGGCATACAAGGGAAATCTCCGGTATTCCTCCGCGTTGAAACGAATGGGATGCTTCGAATCGATTTTGTCCACATAGATTGCATCTTTGCCGTCGATAATACACAGGCAAACGAGTTCCTTCGTCTTTTCCGAAAGTCTTTGCAAGTAGGGCTTGGCGAAATCCACCAGATTATGATTCTTCAACACCTTGTTTCCAAGCTCCAATAGAGTATATCCTAGCGAGTACTGTTTGTTTAAAGGGTTTTGCTTGATAAACCCCTCGCTTTCGAGCGTCATTAACAGCTTATGTACGGCGCCTTTGGATAGCTCAAGCTTTCGGCTTAATTCGCTCACACCGAGCTCTTTGGGTGAATTCAAAAATATTTTCAGCAGTTTGCAGCTATTTTTGACCGAAGATAAATAATTGTCCATAGTAAATGTGCTCCTTATGTTGATAATAAGCTTGGATTCATAATGAAATTAGAGTTAGTGTAACACAAACCGAGAATTCTTCCCATATCCTTCAAATTATGTGATGTAATCTTCCATGGAAGAGAGTTTTTTTTAAAAAAGAGTATTGCACAACCTAATGCTGCATGCTAAAATCACAATATGTTTTACACATAGAAAACGTCGTTCTCATATAGAGAACGATAACACAACAAAAGGAGGAAAATCAATGAACAAAAAAGCGGGGATATTGGCAGTATTGACTTTGTGCGGAACGGTATTGGCAGCATGCGGTTCTTCGACCAAGGAAAACCCGGCTCCCGCCGCAGGGACGGGGGGACAGGACCAGTCTGCGGCGGCTGTGGAAAAAAAGCTGGTTGTCGCCGGTAACGGGGCAACGGTTGAGCAGCTGATGAAAGACGAAGTGTTCAAGAAATTCAATGAAAAGTATCCTGACGTGAAATTAACTTATGTAGCCGGCGTGGCTACGGAAATTGTGGCAAAAGTCAAAGCGCAAAAGGCCTCTCCTCAGATCGACGTTACGGTAATCGAAGCAGGCGAGCAGGAAGCGGGCCGTGTAGAGGATTTGTGGGAACCGATTACAGAAAAAGATGTCCCATCGATTTCCAAAGTGTCGCCTGAGCTCAAAGTCAATGAAAACAGCGGCGTAGCCGTCAACTTTACACCGATGGGCATTTCGTATAATGCCGCCCTTGTGCAATCCAAAGGCTTGCCGGTGCCTGAATCCTGGAACGATCTTGCCAGGCCGGAAATGAAGGGCAACCTTACGTTGAGCGAAATATCCAGCAACTTCGGCCGTTCGGCGCTAATCATGCTGTCCTATGCCAACGGCGGTTCAGAGAAGGATATGGAGCCCGGCTTCAAAAAATTGGAAACCATTGCAGGCTATATGCCCACATTTGCCAAAAATGCGGCTCAATTGCAGCAGAACCTGCAAAATCAAACCGCAGCTTATACCGCATGGACGATGGCTCGCAGCTTAGTGCAGAAAGACGCCGGGCTCGACCTCCAATTCGTCATTCCGAAGGAAGGCTCCAATCTGGTTCCGACGGTAGCCTCCGTTGTCAAGGGAACGAAAAGCCCGAACGCAGCCAAGCTGTTCATAGAATTCCTTTTGTCCGATGAAGTACAAACCTCGTTTGCCACAAAGCTTTATTATAACCCGGCAACAAATGTCAAACTTCCGGACGATATTTCTAATAAGCTGAAGGTTGATATGAGCAAAGCCGTGAAATTCGATTATGCCGTTCTTAGCAGCGAATCTTCCAAATGGCTCGATCGCTTCAACAAAGAAATCGCACCAAAAGTAGGGAAATAGGTGATCCTCGTGTCGAAAATGATTGATGTAGAATTGAAAGGCGTTCAGAAAAAATTCGGTTCCAATGTGGTTGTAGAAAATTTCAACCTGCAGGTGGAGCAGGGAGAATGCGTCTCTTTCCTCGGTCCTTCGGGATGCGGCAAAACGACTACGCTCAACATGATTGCCGGCTTCCTTGAGCCAGATCAGGGCGAACTCATCATTAAAGGAAAGAAAATGAATGGCGTTCCATCCAATAAAAGAGAGCTCGGCATGGTGTTTCAGACGTACTCCTTATTTCCGCACATGACGGTATTTGAGAATGTAGCCTACGGCCTCAAGCTGCGCAAAACGCCGAAGACGGAAATTCAAGAGCGCGTGAAAAAGGTGCTGGAGCTTGTGAAGCTGCCGCATGTGTCGGACCGTTATCCGAAGCAATTATCGGGCGGTCAGCGCCAGCGGATTGCTATAGCAAGAGCGCTTGTGACCGAGCCTTCCCTGCTGCTGTTGGACGAACCGCTCAGCAATCTGGATGCGAAGCTCCGCGAAGAGCTGCGCGACGAGTTAAAGCGTTTGCAGCAGGAGATCGGCGTGACGACGATTTTCGTAACGCACGATCAGGAGGAAGCGATGTACCTGTCGAACCGGATCGTTGTACTGGACCACGGTAAAGTGGAGCAAATCGGCAGCCCGTGGGATATTTACAATTTGCCTGCATCAGAGTTCGTTCATACCTTTATTGGCAAATCGAACCGGTTGAACGGTACCGTCATATCGGCTTCGGAGAGAGATGGAATCGTTCTGAGGACCAATGAAGGACTAGCGCTTCGTGCGTCATTTAAAGGCCGGACATTCCAGTCCGGAGAGGCGGTATCGATCTATGTGCGTCCGGAGAAAATTGCCTTTTCTACAGGTACAGGGGGAGGCTTGCAGGCGGAAGGCCGCAATGAAGCACAGGGACGCATAGGCCAGATCTCGTTCCTGGGTTCCTACGCGGAAAGTGAAGTCCTGCTCGGGAATACGGTCATCCATGTGCGGATGCCTTCGGACAGCCAGAACCGTATATGGACGGCCGGCGATACAGTGAACTTGCAGTGGAAGCCGGAGGATGTATTCGTATTCCCGGGAAAGGGGAATGAGGCTCATGGGTAAAGGCGCTTTGTCCTCTGTGCGTTCGGCCGCTTTCCTTCTTGCCCCGAGCCTTGCCGTCGTGGCAGGCGTATTCCTGCTGCCGATGCTGTATATTCTTATGCTCAGCTTCCAGGATGGTGACGGACAATTTTCATTCGAGAATTATGCGCTCCTTGTCCAGGATCCCTATTATCTGCAAATTTTGTGGAGAACGGTCAAATTGGGGCTGCTGACGGTATTGGCCTGTCTCATTTTAGGCTATCCGGTCGCCATGTATATGGCTAAGTGCTCGGGCAAAATGCGCGGTTTGATCACGTTCCTGATCATCTCCCCTCACTTGATCAGCGTAGTCATCCGAAACTTCGGCTGGGTCATCATTCTGGGGGAAAAGGGCTGGATTAACAACACGCTCATGCAGCTCGGTCTGATCGATCAGCCGATCAAGCTGCTGTATAACGAGCTTGGCGTTGTCATCGGCTTGACCGATTCGCTGATCGTTTACATGATTCTGGCGATCGCCACCAGCATGTATCAGATCGACGAATCGCTGTATAAGGCGGCCGGAATTCTCGGCGCCGGCAAATTGCGCACATTCTTTACTGTGACGCTTCCGCTCACGCTGCCCGGCATCATGGCGGGAACGACTCTCGTGTTCAGCTTGTCGATGAGCTCATTTGTGACACCTGCTCTGATGGGCGGTACGTCCGTCAAGGTACTGCCTGTGATCGCCTATGAGAAAATTATGGCTCAGATGAACTGGCCGCTCGGTGCTGCGCTTGCGTTCCTGCTGCTCGGATCGACGATTGCGCTTGTCACTTTGTTTACCCGGCTTATGGAGACAAAGCGGTATAAAGAGGTGTTTTCTTCATGATCAAACGAATCACTCCGCTGGGAGTCATCACCTTTTTCGTCGTTTTGTTTGTGATCTCGCCGCTGCTGATCATTATTCCAACCTCTTTAACGTCGGCAAAGTATCTTTCTTTTCCGCCTGTCGGTTTTTCTTTGGACTGGTATGAAAGAATATTCGACCGCCCCGAATTTGTCGAATCCTTCTGGTTCAGTCTGCAGCTTGCGGCACTTTCGGCTGTGCTTTCAACCTTGATTGGAACGATTGCCGGTCTAGCCTTGCATAAGTACAAGTTTCCCGGAAAAGACGTCATTAACGGACTTTTGCTGTCGCCGCTTACCGTGCCGGCGCTGATCATCGGCATTGCGGCTTTGCTCTTCTTCACGAGGATCGGACTGGCGGGCACCTTCACCGGCCTCCTGTTGGCGCATATCTTAATTTCGATTCCCTATGTCGTGCGCCTGGTGCTGACAGGACTCAGCTCCTTCGATTATACCCTGGAGCGTGCCGCATACATTCTGGGCGCGAAGCCGATCAACGTCTTTTGGGATATTACGATGCCGATCATTAAACCGGCTATTTTATCGGGAGCGATTTTCGCCTTCTTGACCTCCTTTGACAATGTCACGGTGTCTCTCTTTCTGGTCTCACCGACGACGACAACGCTCCCGATGGCGATATTCAGCTACATGCAGGAAACACTTGACCCGCTTGTAGCCTCGATTTCATCGGTCGTCATTTTATTAAGTCTTGTATTTATTATTTTATTGGAACGTGTGTACGGTTTGGACCGGCTGTTCGGTTCGAAATCGCATTCGCACTAACGGAGATGCTGCTTTGGTGAAGTTACAGACAATAAAAGAACAAATTGAAGGGTATATGCCTGACATTCTTCGATTGCTGGAGGAGAGTGTGAATATCGATTCGCCGTCTACAGACAAGCGGCAGAACGATTTGATGGCCGACTGGTTTACGCGTCAATTTCAACGGCTGACCGGAGGCAGGGTCATTCGGGTTCCGAACGAAACGTATGGCGACCGCCTTTTGTGCGAAGTCGGAAGCGGGGAAAAACAGATTCTTCTGTTGGGTCATTACGATACCGTTTGGCCGCTGGGAGAAGCTGCCCGAAGGCCGTTCCGCATCGAGGACGGGCGAGCCTACGGTCCCGGCGTTTACGATATGAAGGCCGGTTTGCTGCAGGCCATATTCGCACTTAAAGCGCTGTTGGACTCCGGACGGTTTCCGGAGGATAAGAAAGTCGTACTGCTCATGAACAGCGACGAAGAGCTGGGAAGTCCGACGTCCCGTGCTTTGATCGAGGAGCAGGCGAAACTGTCGGCTGTCGCTTTCGTATTGGAGCCGCCGATGGAGCCAAGCGGTGCGCTCAAGACGTCCCGCAAAGGCAGCGGACGCTATAAGCTTGCGGTACAGGGCATCTCGGCGCATGCCGGGGTAAATCCGGAGAAAGGTGTATCTGCCATTCATGAGCTGGCTTGTCAGATTCAGCGTCTTCATGCGCTTACGGACCTTTCGCGGGGGACTACGGTGAACGTCGGCGTGATCCGGGGCGGTATCGGGAGCAATGTCGTTGCGGAGCATGCTGAAGGAGAAATCGATGTGCGCGTGGCTACCTCAGCCGAAGCGGAGCGCATCGAAGCGGAGCTTGCCCGGCTTATTCCGGCGCTCCCTCAAGCCCGGCTTACGCTTACCGGCCGGATGATGCGCCCTCCGATGGAACGTACCGACCGTACGGCGGCCCTGTTCGCCTTGGCGCAGGAAATCGCCCGGACGGATCACGGAATCGAACTGGCGGAGACGCATACCGGCGGTGTGAGTGACGGAAACTTCACCGCCGCCGTCGGCACACCGACGCTGGACGGTTTGGGCGCAAGAGGCGACTTTGCCCATTCTCCGGATGAATACGTCCGGATTGACGAGATACCGCTGCGCACCGCGTTGCTGGCCGAGCTCATCCGGCGCTGCTAAAGTCTTAAATGAAACAGCCTGGTACCTCTATGGGGTAACAGGCTGTTTTGCTGTACATTCCTCGTCAGGTTTCATATCTGAAGGGCATCCTCATTCATACCCGAATGGGATGCCCTTTATTAGCGATAAGCTACGAACCTGTTTTCTGCACTTGATTTCTCGGGAATAGAGAGAGCCTGACCCATAAAGCGTTTAGCAGCAGCAGTACGGCGGCCGTCATGAAGATTCCCCGGATGCCGATCAACCCCGATACGGCTCCCCCGATGACCGGTCCGAGCATATTGCCCAAAGCCAGGGCGCTCGTATTAAAGCTATAGGCCCGGCTTTCCATGCCGCTTGGTGTATACTGGCGTATTAAGGTCTGCACGGAAGGGAGAAGCCCTCCCATAAAAACGCCCAACAGGAAACGCGAGGCGAGCAGCTGCCAGATGTTGGTGACAAAGGCCTGGGGAATAAAGGCCAGACCCGTCCCGATCAAAGCGATCGCCAGAATGCGCTGCGATCCCAGCCGGTCCCCCAGTCTGCCCAGCAGCGGTGATGCGATCATGTTCGAAAAGCCGGTCACCGAACCGACAAGTCCGGCATAAAAGGCCAGCAGCTGGCCGCTGCCGTGGAGCTCTTGTACGAACAAGGGAATCAGCGGCATCGAGCTAAGAATCGAAAACTGGATCAGGAAGGTAACGGAATACAGAGCCGGCAGCTGGCGGATCCGGATCAGCTCGCGAAACCCGCTGAACACCGACATTTTTGGCCTGGTTTTGGCTTGCTCGATGTCGAATTTTTCTTTTACCAAGAACGCGGCGAGCACGGAAGCGGCGAACAACAATCCCCCGGTGATGTAAAAAATGGGGCGAAAGCCGACCCATTCCGCCAATACTCCCCCAAACAAAGGTCCGAGAATCGTGCCCGCCACGCTGCCGGATTGCAAAGTACCCATGGCGAAGCCCATCCGTTCACGGGGCGTATTCGCGGATACCAACGCGACGGCGGCCGGCATAAAGCCCGATATAACGCCGTTAGCCAAACGAAGCAGCAGCAAATGCAGAGGCGTAGCGGCCATGCCCATGAACATCATGACAAAAGCCATGCCGAAGCCTGACCTAAGGAGCATGACCTTTCGTCCGAACCGGTCGGCAAGTCCTCCCCAGATCGGCTGAAAAATAAACGATGAGACAAAGTTGGCGGCGAAGATCAAGCCCGCCCACACGGCCACTTCATGCGGATCGTGAATTCCCATTTCCTGTATGTATAGGGGCAGGAACGGAATAATCATGGTCATGCCGGACATGACCATGAATTGTCCAAGCCAGAGTACGATTAAGTTGATTTTCCAACGTTCCAAAAAAGGTTCCTTCTTTCCTTGCTTGGATGGATAACTTACAGCGCTTCAACGTTCCAGGCCGGTTGTCTGTTCATAACGGAACCGCTCCAGCTCAGGCAGTCCGACCTGCTCTGCGATAGCGACGGCTTTCTCGATATCGTAAGGGACGCGTACGGATTGTACGGAGAACGGGGCTTCCTCCATAAGGTCCGCCACACCCTCCAGAATCACGTAGCTGGCCTGCGCCAGTCCGTCGTAGGGAGCGCCGACGCTGCCCGTATTGAATAGCAAAAGTCCTTTGCTTTGTTTGGATTTGAGCGTCTGCATGAACGGGATGTGAATGTCCCCGTAGCCGATCACATCCGGCGTATGCTCCGTTCCCAGGAATCCTCCGGTATGCTCGGTGTTCTCGAACATCGCCAGCTTTTCTTTCTTGTCCGCTTTTTGCGGTACGCGATGATAGACGCTTTTCGCTGAAGCGTGCAGCAGCCGGATACGCCTGCCGCTCATCCGAAGATCCACGAAAAAAGGCAGCTCCCGCAAATAACGGAGCCGTTCCGCTCCAAGCCGTTCCTGCTGCCACAAGCCGGATTCCTTATCTTGAGGCTGGTTGATTCCGTGTTCCCAATTGCCCAGAACCGTCACTTCGCAAAGCTCGCGAATCCGATCCACCACCTCGCAAGGCTGAGGGCCTTTGCCGACCAGATCGCCAAGACAAATGATGCGCCGGATCTCGCGGCAGCGGATGTCCCGCACAACAGCTTTCAATGCCTCCAGGTTACCGTGGATGTCTGAAATGACTGCGATTTTGTCCATTGTCACCCATGGCCTCCTGTTATTCCATTTTTTCATATGTTTTTCATTATACCACATACCGGGCTAGTATATTTGATGAATCACTTCTTCAAAATCAGGCTCCTCCATATGAACGTCGATGATCGTACCGAACGATTCCAGCTTCCGGAGCACTTCCATCGCAGGGATATCCCGCCGGTTGAAATGAATCGCAAGCCCGCGGCCGCTCGTCTTTGCGATGCTGAATTCGGGTAACGCATCCGGGCCCGGAACGTCCGCTTCCGAGGTGAAGGTAACCTGAAGGAGGGTAGGAAGCCCGATACGTTCGCGGAGCTGACCGATCGTTCCGTCATAAACGAGCGACCCGTGGTTAATGACCATCACACGGCTGCATAACTGCTCGATGTCATCCATATCGTGAGTCGTGAGCAGCACCGTTTTTCCCAGCTCCCGGTTAACGGTGGACAGCAGCTTGCGGATATTTCGCTTGGCCAGAATA
Source organism: Paenibacillus naphthalenovorans (assembly GCF_001465255.1). Taxonomy (NCBI): domain Bacteria; kingdom Bacillati; phylum Bacillota; class Bacilli; order Caryophanales; family Paenibacillaceae; genus Paenibacillus; species Paenibacillus naphthalenovorans. The sequence continues at coordinate 594,644 of NZ_CP013652.1, forward strand.
TCCAGCCCGATCGTCGGTTCGTCCAGAAACAGCAATTCGGGCTCATGAAGCAGGGCGGCGGCCAGATCGGCACGCATCCGTTGGCCGAGGGACAGCTTGCGAACAGGGACGTCCATCAAATCGCGCAGCTCGAGAAGCTCGTCCAGCTCGCCAAGCGTCTTTGCTTTACGGCGCGGGTCAATGCGGTACATTGCGGCAAGAATATCGAACGAATCGCGAACGGGCAGATCCCACCACAGCTGGCTGCGTTGTCCGAATACGACGCCGATCCGGGAGGCTACCCGCCGCCGGTCCTTATGGGGATTAAGTCCGCCGATGCGGACTTCCCCGGAGGAGGGATGAAGGATACCCGCCAGCATTTTGATGGTGGTCGATTTGCCGGCGCCGTTCGGTCCGATATATCCGACAAATTCGCCTTGCTCTATGGTGAAGTTAATCTCGCGGACGGCTATTTTTTCCGCACCCGCCCCGGAGAGTACCGACTTCAACCGCTCCCACCTGCTTGGATGGTTCGGGGGGAGCCGAAAGCTTTTATGCAAATTTCTCACTTCGATCATTCAAACGGCAGCTCCTCTCTATATTTATGGAAGGATGCAGGCTTGCATCAGCTTCCCGTGCTTTGATAGCGGGTAAGGCCGAGCTTCCAGAAACGCAGCATAAGCCCCAGAAAAACAACGGTAAACAGCATGACGCCGGGCAGCAGCCACCATCCGAATTCCCCTCTCAGCACATACAGTGCGGGAATGTAGTTGGCCATTCCTACGGGAATGAGCGTAAGCAGAACGGTTCGCAGCCAAAGCGGGTACAGATCCATCGGGTACTGAACGGCGGTTCGGGCGGCGTCTTCCGTCAGATTTTGAAGGTCGCTGATGCGTGTAATCCAAAAGCCGAAGGTGGCGGTGCCAAGTCCGATCGCGAACAGCAGGGCCGCTCCGGTGACAAGAATGAGCAGCGTTAAAGGAACCGCCAGCCATGTGACTTGCCCTATGCTCATCATGTGGCTTAAGCAAAGCGTCAGAATGATCCCACCCTGGATGCACTCGCCGAACATGGGCCGGAAGTTTTGCGACATCAGCGCGAGCAGAACGGGGACCGGTCGGATCAGCAGGCCGTCGAGGTCGCCCGACACCAAATATTTTTCCAGATGGTGCACATCGTTGGCAAAGCTGCGATAGAGCGCCTTGGACAGCAGTATGGTGGAATACAGATAGCCGATATCGTACAGGGACCATTCTTGGATGTTATCGAACTTCCATAAAATGATCGAAATCAGTAAAAAATCGGTCGCATTGACTACAGCGGCCAGCAGCGTAGACAGCCAGAAGTTGAATTTGTACTGCATTCGGCTGCGGATGCTTGCTCTAATTAGCAGAACATACATTCGAAGCGTGTTCATCCGCCCTGCACCTCCACTTTGCGCCGAACGAACGCGGTGGCTGCCAAACAAAGCGCCGTAAGCAGCGCGCACCACAAAAAACCGCCACACATGGTGGAGGGGGGAGCGAGGCCTAAATAGATTTTGCTTGGAACGTGCTGCATATAGGGATATGGGGTCCAAGCGCTTATCCGCGAAAGCCAGTCGGGCAGCCATTCGATCGGGACCAGAAAGCCGGAGAGGACGGAAGAGACGGAAAAATGGACCCAATACAGCCAGTTGGACTCGGTGGTCCAAAGCGCCGTGACGCCGATGAGGTAGTTGATGCAGATGTTCATATAAGAGGCGGATGCCAGCGACGTTAATGTAAAGATCCATGTTGCCGCGTCTGTAGGGACGGGCAGACCGATCGTCCAGATATAGATGAAGTAGATGGGCACCGTTTTGTATATCAGCTGATAGCCGATTTGTCCCCATTCCCGCCCCATCAACTGATAGAAAAGATGAACCGGGCGCATCAGGTCCAGGGCGATATGTCCGCTGCGAACGGAACGTTCGATGCCAAGTCCGTTGGTGATGAACAAGGTGATCCACAATACCGCCTGATTGAACGCAACATAATGGATGACATTTTGCAGGCTGTAGCCGTTCATCCCCGCGGGCTCGCCGATTCCTTTCCAGATGGAAACGTAAATAAGACCGAACATGGCGCTCGCGACGGTATTGATCGCATGCGAGGAACGGTACTGCAGGTTTCGCGAGAACGCTTTTTTAACCAATACGGGAAAAAGCATAGGCACCTCCAAGGTTTCAAACTCTCTCCAACTGGTAACGGCAGTGGAGAAGTGAATGGGTTCGTGCAATCATGCCTAAGTCCGCTCGGGGTGAGTAAGTCTGAAAATCGAAAGGATATCTATCATACCAGAAGGCAGCGGGGAACAGCAACATATTTTTGGTACAATTGCCCATGACCGGGGGAGGGCCTTTTGGTATAATGGTACACGGAGGTTGCCGGCAGTTGGGAGGAAAAAGGGGTAGGTTGCGATTAGATCACGTACAGAAAAACATAAGCGTCTTAAAGAGAAAAAAATGAATCGCATGTTATGGCTGAAGATCACTTTGTTGACAGTTTTGACGATAGGTGCCTTCGCCTATTTAATGCAGGAGCTTGATCGGCCTCATGGTATGGTGGAAGGTGAAGCGGCGTCAGGAGCCAAAACGCCGCCAGCTCCAAGCGCAGGAGTTCAGCCGCGGCAGGATGATGCGGACAAGCCGCCGGCGGTGAATGAAAACGAACAGGCGAATATCGCCCCAGATAACGATAAAGCAGCGGATCGTGTGAACATGTCCTTTGTCGGCGATGTGATGTTCGCGGGTAAAGTGGAGGCTCTCCTGAAGCAGCACGGATATGATTATCCGTTCAAATATGTTCGTTCCTATCTGGAGAAGGCGGATATTGCCGTCGCCAATCTGGAGACGCCCATTACGACCCGAGGCACGCCGGAGGATAAGACCTATGCTTACCGTTCGTCGCCGTTGGCCCTTTCCGAGCTCAGGAAAGCAGGGGTGGATCTCGTCAATTTGGCGAACAACCACAGCATGGACTATGGGGTGGAGGGTCTCCTCGATACTTTGGATTACCTGGATGCGGAGGGGATCAGGCGGGTCGGGGCCGGAAGAGACAGCGAAGAAGCGTACCGTCACGTCATCATGGAGCATAACGGAATGAACATCGCGTTTCTCGGGTTCAGCCGGGTGATTCATTCCGCAAGCTGGTATGCGGGTAAAAACAAGCCGGGGCTTGCTGAAACCTATACGACAAAGCTGCCGCTTCAGGCGATCGCCAAAGCCAGGGAAGAGGCCGACCTCGTTGTCGTCATCGCCCATTGGGGAGAAGAACGAAATCACCGACCGATCAAGGTGCAAACCGATCTGGCCAGACAGTATATCGATCAAGGTGCGGATCTGGTTATCGCGAGCCATCCGCATGTATTGCAGGGCTTCGAGCAGTATAAGGGCAAGTGGATTGCGTATAGCCTCGGCAACTTTATTTTTACGACCAACGAAAATTCGGCTACGTGGGAAAGTATGATACTGGAAGCGTCCTGCTCGAAAGAAGGAAGCTGCGATTTGCAGCTTGTGCCTATCTTGACCAAATGGGCTCAACCAATCCGTATGGTAAAGGAGGAAGGCCGCAAGCTGTTCGACAAATTGACTGCTATTTCGGTTAATGCCCAGGTTGATGAGGAAGGGCGGGTTACGGCAGCATCCCGACCGTCAACGGGGCAGGCGGCAGTGAAGTCATCGGTGAACGAGACCAAGAAGCCGACAGAATCCAATCAGGCTGTTCGATCGGGAAGCAAGGCGGACCCGGGCAACAAATCCGATAGCAATACTGCAAAGCAAAGCGAATCAGCCAAATCCGGAAGCACAGCGAATCGGAATGAAACGCCGAAATTGAACGGAACGACCAAGCCGGATGAAGCGTCGAAATCGAACGGAACGTCGAAACCGAACGCGAATCCTAATTCAGATGAACCGGCAAAAACAAATCATCCCGTCAAACCCGGCGGGACACCGAATGTGGGCGAATCCGGGCAAACCGGTAACCAAACCAATCCGGGAGGTATGGCCGAGTCCGGAGAACCTGTTTCCGGTGAGTAAACAAAAGAATGGCCATGAGGAAAATACAAACCGGCCCAGGATCGGCACAAAAGAAAGTCTGCAGCAGAACATGATAGATCCGTACATATGAATCCGTACATATGAAAAAAGACGCTCCATAAGACTGATTTTCAACGCAGTGGTCGGCGTGTGGTAGGCAGAAACGTGGTCGGCGATCTCCGGCTTCAGAAATGGGTACGTCAATAGTGGGATGAGGTGGAAGCTGACTTGGCAAAAAAGAAACAGCCAGCAGAGGGCAGGACATTTTAACGAGCCTCTTTTGAAGCTGTAGTGATTCCACAGCAGCATCATTGGCCCCATACCCACCCGTCTAGAGAATTGCCCGGCCGGCGGCCGGGTTTTCTTGATGCTGCACAATAGTAAGTTCAGTCAAGCGCTAAGTAAAACCGGGATGATGATCCGGCATCCTTGAAAGGACTTCAACGGGAATATTCCTTTTCGCAAGAAAAGCTGCTGTCAAACTTTGATCGAATGTGTTTTTTATTCAGGAAGAGGAGTTGAAGTACAAATGGCGGATCTGCTGGTTGGACTTGCCGGGAGTTTGCTAATCGCAGGAGCGGCCTATTGGAAAAAGTCGCTGACGATTTCAGGCCTGGCGGCGGCTGTACTGCTTGGCACCTTGATGTATGCGTTAGGAAGCCTTCCCTGGTTTGGGACGCTGATTGCCTTTTTTATTACCTCATCGGCATGGTCCAAATGGAAAAGCCGAAGAAAAGAGGCCGCGGAAAGCGGCTATGCCAAATCGGGGAGGCGTGATGCAGGACAGGTTTGGGCTAACGGCGGGCTGGGGCTTGCGCTGTGCATCGGATATTGGTTGTTTCCGCACCCGCTCTGGTGGGCCGCTTTTGTCGGTGTCATGGCAACGGTTACCGCCGACACTTGGGCAACGGAAATCGGCGGCGTCAGCCGCTCGGTTCCCAGGTCCATCGTCAGCCTGCGCACCGTAGAGCCCGGGACATCCGGCGGCGTGACACCGCTTGGGCTCGCCGCCTCGGCGGCCGGCGGGCTGTTCATCGGAGCCGCAGCTTGGCCGCTCCTGCTGCTGTCGCCGCAAGGGCCTCTCCCGTCCGCAGCGGCCTTGTGCTTCATCGGCCTGCTCGGCGGTTTGGCCGGGTCGTTGGCGGACTCCTGGTTTGGTGCGGTTTGCCAAGTCATGTACCGCTGCCGGGTGTGCGGCAAAGAGATCGAAAAAAACCGCCACTGCGAGGCAGCGGCGGTTCGAATCCGTGGGCATGCGCTGATGACCAACGATACGGTTAACGCCCTAAGTTCCGCGTTCGGAGGTCTGATCGCCTTGGCCATGTGGCATTGGATTGTTTAGTCTTGTTTGCGTGAATAGGCTTTGTAAGTAACGTAGATCGTTAGTCCCGAAACAACCAATGCAATAATGACGGAGATGGTAATGATGGTGTTTACCATATAAATAGGCTTACCTCCATATAGGATTTGACACTTGTAATTGTACCCGATGAGGAAGCCGCTGCCAAGCCCGTTATTGGCGCGGCTTCCATGGAGGGAGCTTGAGCGATCCGATTTCGGTTAACGTGGACAAATCGTTTGCTTTCAGCATATCCGGCGAAGCGGTATACAGGGTATCGCCGATATAGAGCAGCCGTTCGACGTTGCGGTCGCTGCTGTACCATTCACGCCCGGCCTTTTGCAGGTCTTCATCGCTCAAATGGGTAATCCTGCCCCGAAGCTGGAAGCCATTTTGCAGATCCAGCCCGTAGACGTATGCACCCTGGAACGTGAACTCGCCGTATTTTGTCGCATCTGCGGGAGCACCGCCGGAGGATTTGTCTTTGACCTCCATAACCGTCACCGGAAAAGCGAGCAAATTTTTCTCTTTGGAGAACAGCAGGGCTTTATGATTGTTCAGCAGCTCTGAATGCGTGCCCCGGCCGCCGATCGACTCTTTGAACAGCTCTTTCGGATGGGCGACATCCGATACGTCGAACAGCGCCAGCTTCATGCCTTGATAATATGCAGTAGGACCGCCTTCGAAACCGGAACCGTTTTTGTTGTCCACTACTACGGCGTCCTTGCCGAAGCCAATGATATGGTTCTCGTCATAGGGGTGCAAATAATCGCTGTAGCCCGGTATTTTGAGCTGACCCAGCACTTTGGGCGCCTGAGGATCCTTCAAATCGATAACAAACAGAGGATCGACGTTCTTGAAGGTAACCATATAAGCCCGGCTTCCGGCATAACGTACGGAGTAAATGCGCTCGCCTGGGGCCAGATCTTCCACTTTGCCTACGACATTCATCGTTTCGTTCAAAACATACATATTGTTCTTTGAAGTAAATTCATCGTCGCGCCACATGTCTCCCTTGGTGGTTGCGATGCGGAAATAGCCGCCGTGTTCATCCATGGAAAATTGATTCAGCGGGTGTCCGGGCACTTTGCCGCGTCCGAGGTACTTGACCGTGCCGTTATCCATGCCAAATTTATAAATGACGCTGCTCGTTTCGACCGGTACCGGCCGGATCGGCATAATTTCCTGCCCGATTCCGGGAACCGCCTTTGACGATTGTTCAGGTTCTTCTTTAACAGGTTCGTATTCATTCACTGTAATATACAGATTGTTTTGCGATGCATACACATATTGGCCGGAACCGAGATAGCTGGTCACTTGCATTTTTTGCTCCGGCTTACTGAGGTTGAGTCCGCCGACGAGCAAATAATTCGGCTCCACCGCTTTCGGGAAATATCGAATGTCCTCGTAGCCGATGGTGATAAACGAGTCCCCGGCCGCAGAGTCACGGTAAGCCGGTGTGGAGAGGGCCGCTTTCTTTTCCGCAGGGCTGATCTGTTTGTCCATAAGCCAATACGTATCCATCCCTTTGTTGGTGACGATGTAAAGCGAATCGCCGATTTTACGCGACGAAATGTAATTTCCCTCGAGTTCCGTTTCTCGGACAGGTTTCATTTCCGTACGGTCGCCCAGCTCATATACGATCGCCTTGGTGGTGAAACGTTGAGGCGCGGGCCAGATCATTTTTTTTCGCTCTATAAACTCGGGTACGGGCGCGACCTTGATACTTTTTGTCGCTGGGGCATCCACCGCCGGACTGCTGACCGGGGTGGAGGGATCGCTCGCAGCCGGCGCGGCCGAATTAGACGGTTTTATCTTATCGTTTATCGGATAATGGGTATTGCCGATCACCACGAGATGCTTGCCGTCGACATAAATTTCCTGCGGGTAAAATTGGGGGTCGGCCCAGTACACCGTACTGACGACGCTCATACTATCGGCAGGGTAGGCCTGGGATACGATCACCCGGTCACGGTTTACCTGATAAATGTATTTGCCGTCCGTCTTGATGATATCCGCCTCATCCACGCCTTCCACCTGTACATTAGTACCGGAGTGCGAGGGGGCTGCAGAAAACGTCGGAGCCGTAGAGGCGGATTCACTGGTTGGTGTTTTGGCGGCACCGGATTGTGAAGCCAATTTATCGGTAACCATTAAACGCATGCCGCCATGGACCGCAGCGGAATCCTTCAGCAGCTCCTCCATTCGTTCGAGCGATCCGACCGTGGGCAGGCTTTTGTCCGCGTCCACGATGTCCACCGATCGGTTGGCGCCATCCCAATACACATTAAAATCAAAAGATTCACTGAAAAAACGGAGCGGCACAAGCATATAGCCGTTATCCGATACCGGTGCCGCGTCCAGCGTTACGGGTGTGCTGCCGCGATACGCCTGGTTGCTGTCCAGGCTCAGCTTAATGTTTCGCTCTCCTTTGCTGGCTATCGCCGTCCGTTCGCGTTCGTTCCACTGCACCGTGACACCCAGAGCTTCCGAAAGCTCCCGCAGCGGTACCATCAGCGTGTTTTGGATCAAGCGGGGTTGGATCGAGAAACGGACCGATTCTCCGTTCAAGCTCAAGCCGACCGTCTTTTCCGTTTCGGCCTGCATTTGTTGAGCCGGTACGCTAGAAGCAAGCAGCGTGAGCGCGACCATGCATGAGAGCAGGGTTGTTTTTCTCACATAAGTCCCTCCATTCGTTTTTATGTATTTCCATGATTTGCTTTCAACTCTACTGACGCAAACCACACCCGATTTGTTTCAATTTAAAAACGCCCTTTTCTTCAATAAAGAAAAGGGCGCAGCTGCGTTTAGGAGGGTTCATAGGTTTTGACCCGGTTTCGTCCGTCTTTTTTGGCCTGGTACAACGCCTTGTCCGCTTGCAGGAGGAGCTCGTGGCTGGTCATCTCCAGAGTAGGAATGACCGTCGCCGTTCCCAAGCTGGCTGTCACCACGGGGGATACATCGGATTGCCTGTGAGGAATGGACAGGCTTTCCACTTCTCTGCGCAATTGTTCGGCCACCGTCTGTGCCCCGCGCTTATCCGTAAAAGGAAGCACGATGACAAATTCTTCACCGCCGTATCTGGCAATGATATCGCCGGGACGCTTGACAGCCGCACGCAGCGCATTGGCTACTTGCTGCAGACAAAGGTCTCCCTTTTGGTGCCCATAGGTGTCGTTGTACTTTTTGAAATAGTCGATATCGATTAGTATGACGGTTAGCGGAGTAGAGAAGCGAAGGGCCTGCCGCCATTCCAGCGCGTAGCATTCATCGAATCTTCTTCGGTTGGCCACACCGGTCAATGCATCGATATTGGATATTTGCTGCAGCAATTCGTTCGTTTGAAGCAGCTGATGCTCCAATTTTTTTCTGGCAGAGATGTCCCGGGAAGTGCACAGCGCTTCTTTAAACTCCCCGTCGTCGCCTCTCAGGATACTTCCGGTGGTTTCAAACCAGACATAGCTGCCGTCCTTACGGCGGAAACGATATGAAAAAAGGACAATATCGGAACGGCCATCGACGATGTCTTGCGGTTGGGGAACGGCATCCAGATCCTCCGGGTGAAGCAGCTCGTAAGCGATGATGCCGACCAGTTCTTCGGGTTCATACCCGAGAAGCTTGCGGCAGGCGGGAGAGACGTACAAGAACCTGCCCGACCTGTCGTGCTTTGAAATCATGTCCGTGGAATGATCGGCAATCATCCGGTACATTCGTTCGCTTTCGAGTAAGGCGTTCCAAGCCTGCTTGGCGTCGTCCTCCTTGCGTTTGCGCTCCGTCACATCCTGAACCAGCTTGAAATATAAAGGACGGATGCCGTTGGACGGTGTAATCTGAGAAATGCTGACGCAAGTCCACAAGGTTTCACCATTTCGGCAGATATATCTGATTTCATGCTGCTTCAACGACCGATCGTTGGCAGGACTGTCCGACAGGAACGAATACAGGAGATCGCGGTCATCGGGATGAATGACCGATTTCCATGGTTTATCGGACAATTCTTCCTCCGCATATCCGAGAAGTGAGCAAAATGAAGAATTCACATGAATAAAAAAGCCATCAGCAGATACAAGGGCCATACTTAAAGCCGATTGGTGAAATGAGCTGGCCAATAACTCTTTTTCCTGAATTTCCGCCCATTGAAAATCCATGATGACGGCATCCTTCCTTCATAGTATAGGACTTTCGCCCTGCTAATAGTACTATATTAATGAATGCCGTCATTCAGTTCAATGAGGAATGTTGAAAAATGCTCATTTTCAAATGCATTTGACTAAAACTTGATTTTTACGATTTAAAATCCTCGGAATTTGGGTTGAGCGATTCCTTTGGGAGAACGATTTCACGATCCCCCGGGGATAAAGATGAGTCCTTCCATTCCTCCGGGGCTTGTCCGTTCCCGGATTCTGCGAGCCGCTTCTCCAATTGCTTGATGGTCCGCTGCAGCTTGAACTGTCTCATGAATCCGATAAAAAGGGCAATCAGTCCTCCGAGAAAAGTGGAGCCGATAATCACCAATATGAGAGGGATATCCGCTTGCGTGAACAAAAAATTAACCTGAACCGGCTCTACGTTAATCACTGCAAATACGGCGGTAATCAGGGCAAAAATAAGTATGAACATGAGAAACCACTGTGCTTTCATAGTCCCTCCCCTTTACATGAGTGTCTATAATAAGGCTTAAAAAAGCTGAGCCGGGAGAACCGGTCTCAGCCTGCGGCGCATGGTTATTTCGCCAGTGCCTCCATTTGTTCGAGCAGCTCTTTAAATACGCTCATGGCTTGCTTGATTGGCTCCGGAGAGGACATATCCACGCCGGCCCGTTTTAAAATGTTAATCGAATAGTCGCTGCCGCCGCTTTTCAGAAAACCGATGTAGCGCTGCACCGCCGGCTCGCCTTCCTCCAGAATTTGTTTGGCGAAGCTGGTGGCTGCGGAGAATCCTGTAGCGTATTTATACACATAGAAGCTGTTGTAGAAATGCGGAATCCGCGCCCATTCCATCTCGATATCCTGGTCTACGACCATGCCTTTGCCGTAATACAGCACATTCAGATCGTAGTAAATTTGGCTGAGTAGCTGAGGCGTTAACGATTCGCCTTGCTCCGCTTTTTCGTGAATGATTTTCTCGAATTCGGCAAACATCGTCTGGCGGAAGACAGTCGTCCGGAATTGGTCCATATAGTAGGTAAGCAGGTACATTTTTTCCTTTTTGTCCGTCGACTTTTTCAACATATAGTCCATCAGCAGCGCTTCGTTAAGCGTAGAGGCGACCTCCGCCAGGAAAATCGTATATTGCGCGTAACGGTAAGGCTGGTTGACATCGGATAAATACGAATGAAGCGCATGACCCATTTCATGCGTCAATGTAAACATGCTGTTGAGATTGTCTTTATGATTCAGCAGCACATATGGATGGGTCCCGTAAGCTCCCCAGCTGTAGGCGCCGTTGCGCTTGCCTTCATTCTCGTAAATATCGATCCAGCGGTTGTCGAAGCCTTCCTGCAGGATGCCCAGATAATCGTCGCCTAGAGGCTTCAAGCTTTCTTTGACCATTTGCTTCGCTTCCGGAAACGTAATATCCATTTTGTACTCGTCGACGAGCGGAGCGAACAAATCGTACATGTGCAATTCGTCCACTTTCAGCAGCTTTTTGCGCAGCTCCATGTAACGGTACATCAAAGGCAGCGATTCGTGGATGGCGTCGATCAGGTTCGTATAAACTTCCTTTTTGATATTATCGCCGAAGAGGGACATCTCCAGCGTGGAAGGGTATTTGCGCGCCTTCGCATAAAAGATGTTCTTGGTCACGTTCGCGGCCAACGTAGCGGCAAGGGTATTTTTTTGCTTGGCGTAAGTGGAATACATCGCTTCAAAAGCCTGCTTGCGGACCTCGCGGTCTTTGCTTTCGAGGAACTGAATATATCTTCCATGTGTCAGTTCGATTTCTTCGCCGTGCTCATTTTTTACCTTGGGGAATTTTAAGTCGGCGTTATTCAGCATGCCGAAGATGGTTCCCGGAGCCTGCGAAAGATTGCCTACTTGGGCGAGCAGCGCTTCTTCTGTTTTACTGAGCACATGCTGCTTTTGGCGGATCATCTCCTCCAGCGTGCGCTTATAAAAGGAAAGCTCTGGGTTTTCGACGAGCTTATGCAGCTGTTCGTCTGTCAGGCTCAAAATTTCCGGGGAAATAAACGACATGGCTTCGTTGGCTTCGACGCTTAATTTTTTGGATTTATCGGATAAGGCCTGATATGTAGGATCCGCCATATCTTCATGGTGCTTCATGTTGGCGTATACATACAGTCGTTCGGTATGTAGGGAAATTTTGTCCTCCAGCTCGAAGCATTTTTTTATCGCAGCCGGGTCGTTAAGCTTACCTTCAAAACGCCCGATTTCTTTCAGGTCATCCTTGACCAGTTGATACTCCTTATCCCAAGCCTGTTGATTTGGAAAAAGGTCTTCCAGGTTCCAGCGGTGTTCCAAGGCTACGTCCTTACGCTTTGGCAGTTGATTCATGGGAGCCCTCCTTGTCATATGATATGGTTTGGCCGCTGCATCCGTCTGCATCGCGGATGCGCTCAGCAAGCCGGACAACAGCATGCCGCACAGCAGCAAAGGCATGATTCTCAAATTTGCTCACGCTCCATGGAAAATAGGGGTTGGTCTGGAAAGCATTCCTTAGTATGACCGGAGCGAGGCTTAAATATTAGTATATGAAAATCATGGAAGGAAGTCTAATGCCTCTAAGCGGGAGCGGCAAAAAAGCTGAATATCATCAGCACGAAGGAAAAAGAAACCAGCACCAGTGCGATGATCGCCAGAGGACGTTTCACTCCGGGGGGCAGCGTATCTCTTTTCATGATTAATACGAGTGCCAAAGAAAAGGACAAGATCATAAACGTAACAACGGATGCCGCATTGCTCAACAGAATCACCTCTTGCTAAGTAGTTTCGCCACAAAGGTTGAAATTCCTGCGTTTCCATAGGCAAGATATACCTGAAATCAGGAAGGGGAGAGTCGGCTGCAGGATGCGAAAATATAATACGCCCGAAGACGATGGTTTTCATTGGAAAAAAATAAACAACCCGGCGAGAATACCGCCGGATTGTTTTATTGGTCAGCCCTCGGATTTGGCGACTTTCACCAATACGATGCGGCCTTGATCATCGACTTTTGCTTCAAAGCTGTCATTAGCTTCGATTTGAGCTTCATTTTTTATACTGTCAGGGATGGTCAGTTGTCCTTGTTCATTGATGGAAATGAAGTTTTTTGACAGCTTCTTCAAGTAACCGGCGAGAATGACGCCGATGACGACAATGGCGATGAATGCCCACTTCATTACAGGATTTTCATCAAACCAGCCTTTGACAAAAGGATCCCCCGTCAGCATGGAACCTGCAGTGTACGCGAGCACCCCGGCACCGATCGTAATAATAACAGGGAATTTTTCGACCAAACGAATGAACAGCGTGCTGCCCCAAACCATGATAGGGACACTGACGATCAGGCCGATGATTACCAGATCGAAGCTGCCGTGGGCTGCGCCTGCCACGGCGATGACATTGTCAAAGCCCATGACTGCGTCGGCGATAATGATGGTTCGGATAGCAGGCCAGAGCTGAGGCTTCGCTTCGATGTTATGCTCCTTTTCATCCACGAGCAGTTTATACGCGATCCATACCAGCAGTACGCCTCCGATGAGCAGGAGGAAAGGCAGCTGCAGGAGCCAAACAACGGCCAACGTAGCGGCGATCCGTATGATAACGGCGCCTACGGTTCCCCAAATGATCGCTTTCTTCTGATGTTCTTTCGGTAAATTTCGGGCGGCCAATGCGATAACAATGGCGTTGTCCCCGGCGAGCACCAAATCGATCAAGATGATGTTGAACAATTTGATGAAATAATCCAGTGTAAGGAAGTCCATTTTTAAATACCACTCCTTCATCTAAATGATTTTTACACAAAAATGACCTCTACCGATACGGTAAAGGTCGTTTTCAATCAAAAATAGACCTTTACCGCAATAGGCAAAGGTCTTGCTAACAACGTTTCGTTGCCAATAAAGCCGGGGTTTATCAAAAACCCGAACTGACGACTTTATTGTGACAGCTACTCCCCTTTGGAGGACATCCTTATGTAATTGCCCTCATTATAACGAGTGGACAAGCTGCAAGTCAAGCCTAATTTTGTCGGTTTCATGTCGTAACGTTTATGGAATTATATTTGACGGAAAGCCTCGATTAAAGCCTCATACTCTTCTTCCGTGCCTTGAAAACGGTCTTTGGGGAATCGCTCGTGAACCCAGCTCATCATCTCCGGACGGCTCAGGAATGTGTGGCATTCTTCTCCCCAATCTTCGGATATTTCCCGCAGGATCAGCTGCTTTCCGTTAACCTCTACCGTCATCATATTCCATTTGTCCTTCTTGTAAATTGTGTGTTTTTTGATCATTTTCAAGAGCTCCGTTCTATTATGATATATTTGAACACCGTCTATGCGCGAAATGATACCTTAGCTGTAAGGGAAAATCAAGGAAAAGAAACAATGACGCTTTTTGTTGGGTGTATGATATAATTCCTTATACGCTTCAGCGCCGGCCCTCCGGCCGGCGCTGAAGCGTATAAGGAACAGATGAGGAGAGTGGATTTTGAGATGAGTGGAGAAGCAAGAAAGTACGAACAAGCAGGCGTTGCCATGACATGCCGTTCCTATGTGGAATATGAGCGCATGGTTCTCACTGGATGAAGAGGTGCTTGGGGCTGGCCCTATCCTGGATATTGCCGCAGGGGCTTCATCCTTTGTGGCTGAGGCGGCAGATCGCGGGTGGGAAGCGGCCGCAGTCGATCCCTTGTACGCCATGACGCCTGAAGAGCTGTTTGAACACGGAAAGAAGGAAATTCAGGTATCTACTCACAAGCTTGCCGGGCTGGAGAGGGTTTGCGACTGGACGTATTACGGAAGTCTCAGGAATCACAGATCCATGCGTGAAGCGTCGCTCGGCCGCTTTATTGAAGACTATAAGGCCCGCGGCAAGAAAAATTATATGGCAGGGATGCTCCCAAAGCTGCCGGTGGAGGACAATTCACAGGGACTTGTGCTGTGCAGCCACTTCTTGTTTTTGTATCTGATTTTCATCTGGAGGCGATAAAGGAGATGCTTCGCGTTTGCCGTCCGGGCGGTGAGATTCGTTTGTATCCGCTAGTCACACTCGGGTGGGAGAGGTATCCTTTCCTTAAATGCCTTTTAAAAGGGCTGGAAGGGAAGGAGCAGAAGCTAACTTTGATGCCTTCATCGCTTCCATTCATCCCCGGATCGAACCAGTTATTGCGTATACAAAAAAGCGATTTCGAATAAATTTCATTGTGTTGATTTATCCTTATAAGGGTGCTATAATTGAACCATTCGCCCTTGATGGCGATACATCTAGGAGGTTGTTTTCATTGAAAGGTACAGTAAAATGGTTTAACGCAGAAAAAGGCTACGGATTCATTCAAGTAGAAGGCGGCGACGATGTATTCGTTCACTTCTCCGCAATCCAAGGCGAAGGCTTCAAAACATTGGAAGAAGGCCAATCCGTTGAATTCGAAATCGTTGAAGGAAACCGTGGTCCTCAAGCGGCTAACGTTCAAAAGCTGTAAGCTTAACACTAAACTATAACTACCCTTTACGGGTTAGCATGATATAATGTTTCTCTGGAAATCAAATGACTGGCTTCTAGTACTTGCTCCTTGATTTCACAAGAAAACGTACCGCTGCTTTGCGGTGGCTCCTTTCATGTGCAGGTAGTTTTCTTATAGGTTAGTGCCACAACAACAAGCCGATAAGAGCGGTTCTTGGAATAAATCCAAGAACCGCTCTTTTTGCTAAATCAAGGTTTCGCTGCCGGCAATGGAACAAATCGTTTTATGTTCATCACTGAAGTTATTGGATTTTGTCCAACAAGAAATGAACGCATTAGAAGCAGATTGGTTTGCAAGGGCCAAGAAAAACCCTAATGTACCCTTACTTATGGGTATACCGGGCATATCGGTGTTGAGTGCTTTAACCATCCTTGCAGAAATTGGGGATGTGACAAGATTTCTTTCTCCAAAGAAGCCAGCACATGCTATGCCGGACTTGTGCCATCCGTTCATCAATCCGGAAAAACGCGTTATACGGGGAACATAACGAAAGAGGGCCGAGCAACACTGCGATGGATTCTGGTACAATGCGCGCAGCGAGCCATTCAGAGCAAGGGGAAATTACGTGCTTTTTACTTAGGGTTGAAGGAGAAGAAAGGGCATAAGATTGCGATTGTAGCAACGGCTCGCAAGTTACTGCACATCATATGGGCTGTGTTGGTTAGGCAAGAGGAATATAGGGATCTGCGGAAGGACTTGCTGGAGAGAAAGCTTAAGAAGATGCAAAAGCAAGCCGCGGAGTACGATGCTTCCATGGATGAGCTATTCAGCATGATTGAAAATTTAGAGGAATTTTCAGATGAGCATTCCCTCATAATACATATTTTTTGAACAAGGGATTTGCATGTTTTCATAGGTGAGAGGACGGGGGTTAGTCGCCCTCTCCTACTCGATTACCGCAAAAGCTGCTGTTGATATTACTCCACAATACGAAGAATATCGTCAATTTCTTTACGCGCGAGCCGTGCAGGACGCTCTGCCGGATGCCCGAGCGCGATGACCATATTGATCTGGCACTCCGGGCGAATATCCAGGTAAGCGCGAAGCTGCTCGCCGGCGAGCAGGACGGGGCCGGTCATTGGGCATGTGGCAAGTCCGCGGGCATGTGCGGCGAGCATCAGGTTTTGTGCGGCCAAGCAGCTGCTCTTGATACCTTCTTCTTCCCATATCGCGTCATCAACCAATTGGATCGGATCGAAAATCCGCTCGCGGAACTTGGAGTTGTAGGGCGTAGCCAAGCAGATAATCAGCACCGGGGCATCGGCGAATGCAGTCGCATAAGGTCCGAAGGATTTGGTCAGCAGCCGCGCTTCCCTGGAAAGTCCCCGCCGTTCGGCTTCTGCGGCTTTGAGGTGCAGCTGCTCCCAGGTCATCCGTTCGATTTCTTTAATTTTATTTCGATTCATAACGGCGATAAATTCCCAGGTTTGCGAGTTCGTATCGCTCGGGGCGTATCTGGCACAATCGATGATGTCGCGAATATCTTCAATCGAAACCGGTTGCTCGGTAAATTTGCGAATGCTGCGTCGATCCAGCAGGATCGATTTGAAATCCTGATAGGGCAGTGTCATGATGTCGTCAGTCATGTATGGTTCATCCTCTCCGTATGGCAAGCCGTCAGCTTACTGCTTAGTACTTGGTACTAAATTATCCCTTATTATACCGTTCGTCAGAGGAAAAGACAACTCAACGGTTTCGCCTTCGCCGATCCCGGAGACGATCCGTCTTCTCCATCGTTTCCATGCCGATCTGCACAATGCGGCGCCCGCCTTTAAGCTCGCCTTTCTCTTTTGCCGACAGGTGCGGTCGTCCCTCCATCAGGAGGGACCCTGTTCCAACTCATGAAGGGCCGTACGCCCTCTGGTTCGAAGGTGAAGCCCCAGGAAACCCAGCATCGCGGCAAAAGCCAATGCCGACGCCAAGGCGTACATGGCGTGCGGTCCCCAGGAGTTAAAGACGGTTCCGCCCAAAGCACCGCTAATTAAACCGGCCAGCCCGGACCAGGTGATGGCGAACAGCGCCTGGCCGCTGGCACGAAACTGGTCGGGCACCACGCTTTGAATATAGCGGATGACGGTGAACAGAAAGATCCCGAAGGAGACGGAGTGCATGAATTGAATCCCGATAACCCACAGCGGGTTGTCTATAACGCTCATCAATAAAAAGCGGGCCAAGTATACGAGGCAGCAAATGATGAGCAGAGGCAGCTCCTTGTATTTATGGCCATGCTTGCTAAGCCAAAAGAATATAGGGATTTCGCTCACGGCCGAAACCATCCAGGACCATCCGACGATGGTCTGATCGGCGCCAAGGCGTTCAAGATAGAGGGCCAGAAAGCCGTCATTCATCCGGTGTGCCACGGAGATTACGAGGACCGTGAGCAGGAACGCGAGAAACGAGCGGGAGGTGACAATCGGCACGAGTCCGGAGAAATCCGGTTTCTTATAACCCGTCTGGCGGGCGTCCTTCAGCATCAAGGATAAAAGAAGGGAGCAGCCGATCGTTATCATCATCAATACAGCCGTCAGCTCTATGCCGAAGTCTTTCAACAGCTTGCCGAAGACCAGTGCAGCGGCGGCAAAGCCGATCGAACCCCAAACGCGGAAGGAAGCATAGCTCTTTCCGGTGTTTTTGATCGTCAGCAGAATTTGGCTATCGTTCAACGAGCTCATCGGGGATTGAAAAAAATAAAAGCTCCCCATCAGTACCATCAGAAGACCGAACGCATCGGTGCGGAAGATGAAAGCCGCGGTAAGCCATTGTCCGATCAGAACCAGGATGACTATTTTTTTCACCGTTTGCCATCGGTCGCTCACCACGCCCCAGAATAGGTTGGACACGATACCGAGCATCGGGCCGACAGAATACAAGAGGCCAATTTGGACCGTTGAGAATCCCTTGGACAAAAAGTAAAGCGGAAAATAAGAAGTAATAACGGCAACCGTCGTATATATAGAGAAGGTAAAGCAGCAAAGCGTTGCAGCATTACCTCTGATTAATCGCTCACTCATGCATTTTCACTCAATTCTTTTGTGTTTCCTGCGGCAGAAAGCGGCGGTCCGGGGATTTTACCCTCCATTTTGGCCGTCTCCCGGATGACGAACCAGACTACGGCGGCTTCTGCGGCTGTGCCGAGCGACTGCGCCAAGGCGCCGATCATCCCGTTCCAGCCGGGACTAAAAGCGATGCACAGAAATAAAGCCAGCAGGGTGGCGCACACGTTTGCAGCCTGAGACCAAACCATCACCTTCGTTTGGCTGCGCAGCATCAGCAGTCCGTTCCCGTAATCCAGCCAAGGGAAAATCAAGGTCATGATCATAAACACACGGAGCGTAGCAAGACTCGCCTCCAGCAACCTCTCGTTCACTCCCATCACATGCTCCATAAACCAAGGACCGGCAGGCGTATAGGACATTACGGCAATCAGCAGGCCGGGAATCAACGAGATCATCAGCGTGAAGCGAAGCACAGACTCCGGATCCTTGCGGTAAAAATTCAGAACTAGCTGGTGCACGTAAGTAAAAAAACTTTGTACGAGCTGCGTCAGGCTGGCTGCGATGGCAAAGGCTGCTATGGACAGCTGAATATCCGTCGTTTTGCCGAGAAACGCATTGATGGCGGGGATGGAGATCACCGCAATAAACGACGAGTACATTAACGGCTTGTAGAATCCGAATACTTGCGAAGATTTCTCGATGGAATGCCCGGGATGCTTCTCCGGAATGACGCTGCGCAGCAGCGACCGGCCTTCCCAGTAACTGACGGCCGCTTCAATGATCATCCCGGTGAGGAAGATGATCGCACCGACCGTAGCGCTCGTAACCCCGGTTTTAATAAAATACAGCGAGAGCGAGTACATGCCGACCAAACGGATCAGCATTCCGATCGTAAGCCATTTCGTCCGCATGTTATAGATGATGATTCCGTGATAAATACAGCGGATGCCCGAAAAAATACTGACGAACATCAGCACCCGGTACACGTCGACCATCGGGGCGATCATGCTTTCCTCTGCTCCGAACAAATGCACGAACACCCACGGACCGATAGAGGTGTAGCTGATGAGAAGACCGATGAGAGAAACCGAGCCAAGCACATAAAAGCCCACAAGCGACATCGCCCGAAACGATTGTCTGTCGCGGACGAGGGCTGAGCAGGTTTGACGCAGCAAAACGGCGGGTTTTTCGGTAATGCCTAGTATGCTCATCGGCAAAGCGTAGGCGGAAATGATGATCTCCGGATGGGAAGATCGCGCCAATGTGCTGTTAATGATGACATGGGATATGGTAACCAAGCTCGCCGAAAATCCTAGCGGAAGGAAGAAGGCAAGCAGCTGACGAAACGTGATGCGAGTTTGTTCCGATGCGTTCATGACGGGCTCCCTCTTTTCACATGTCACACATTATACCATGAACCGGACCGGCAGGGGAGAAAAATTTGTTTTCCTACTGGAAGCAGTGAAGCGTTCGTGATACATTAATATAGATAAGCTGTCAGCGCCTTTTGCGGTGATCCGGAACAGAAAGGTGGAACAGAAATGTCTTACTCTTTTATTATGGATGAGAGGATAGGTATACCGCTGCCTCACCTGGAGAAAAATTTTGAAGATTACAGCGAGCAGGAGCAGGCGGAGATTCTTCTTCGCTGGGAGGAAATCCGGGGAATGATCCCGGATCGGATCAAGCGGCTGGAGACGATGATCATCGCCAGACAGGATCAGCTTAACGTAGAAGATAATTTTGCGGTTTCCTGCCGCCTGAATACTGAAATTGCAGATCTGGCCAGTACGATCAATGAGCTTCATTTATGGTTTCGGGTTCATCAGGACATGGCCGTGGGAGCGGCTCATCACTAATAGATTCCATTCGCTGATTGATAGAGGAGGTAAGAAGCTTGACCTGGACCGAAAGCTTATACAAGCTTGCAGCGAAGCTGACGGCTCACAAGCCTTCGCTGTATCCGACGGAGGAGCTTGACGATTTGACGGATGTCAAGATTACGAAGCTCTCCGTGGACGGATTCGAAGGCGAACGCCGATCCTATGCGCTTTCCGTTAAAGCGGGCTTGCACTTGTTTAACGAAAGTTTGGAACCGTCGCACGCCATTTCTCAGGATATCGATACGCCGACCGGAAGCTATTGGCACTCGATCATGCATCGGATGGAAGGGGATTACAGCAATGCGAAATACTGGTTTCGCATGGCGGGTGCTCATCCGGTATATGATGATGTGGCCAAAGAAGCGTTCGCGTATATAAGACAAACGGGTTTGGAGGATATCCAAAGCGCGGCGCTCAAGCAGCAGTTTGAACAATGGTTATCGGCAAGCGGCTATGATCCGGTTCGGTTCACGGATCTGGTGGAGTATCAAGTCACGAAGGCTAACGACGAGCGGGGAGAGGAGCTGCTGAAGCATATTCAATGGATCGAAATGCGTAAGCTCCTCCGGCATGGTTATGCGTTCAGTGGCGGCGAAAGGGAGTTATTCTGATTTTCTTGAACCGCAATCCTCAAGTTCCCAGAAGCCCGTTGCAGCTTATGCTTCGCGTTTATCGCCACGTTCTTCCCGCTGTCCGGGAACAGCTGGATCATTGGCGTTCCAAGGCGGAACAGATCCCGGATGCGGAGCTGCGCAAGCAGGCGATTAACAGCTTAACCTCAAAGCAGTTTCACTGTGAAGGCGGAGCCGTATATGCGGCGGCGAACCTGTCGATGCGGCATATACTCATTCCGCTCATCGCCGCTTTTCAAACGATCAGCGATTATTTGGACAATTTGTGCGACCGGAGCACATCGCTCGATCCGGAGGATTTCCGTCGGCTGCATCAATCAATGCTGGATGCGGTGGATCCGTCCGCGCCGCTGCACGACTATTACGAATTTCATAAGGAGCAGGAAGACGGAAACTACCTGAATGAGCTTGTCAAAACATGCCAGGCCAGCATTCGCATGCTTCCGTCCTATGCGCCGGCGGCTTCTTCCGTTCGGGAACTCGTCAGCTTGTATTGCGATCTGCAAGTTTACAAGCATATGGCCAAGCCTTTGCGCGAGGATGCGCTGCTGTCTTGGTGGGAGATGCACCGGGAACGCTATCCCTCTATAGGATGGAATGAATTTGCCGCTGCGACGGGATCCACTCTCGGCGTTTTTGTGCTGTTCCTAGCGGCATCCGAGCCCGAACTTAGTCCGGAAACCGTGCGGAACATCCATGTCGCTTATTTTCCGTATATTTGCGGACTGCATATTTTGCTTGATTATTTGATCGACCAGGAAGAAGACGCGATTGGCGGGGATCTTAATTTTTGCAGCTATTATGACAATATGGACAAGACCGTTGAGCGGATTGCACTGATTGTGAAGGAGGCCAAACGCACATCGGAGAGGCTGGAGCATGCCGCATTTCACCGGATGATCATCGAAGGGCTGCTTGCGCTTTACTTGTCCGATCCGAAGGTCAGAAAGCAGCGGCAGGTCAAACGGGTTTCCCGGCAGTTGATGAAGGACAGTCCGCTGATGCGGATGTTTTTCCTCGTTAACAGCATTTGGATTCGCAAAAACTCGTAATTCCAACGATAATTAATGGTGTGCTTTATCAACAAGGAGGAATCATCATGTCGGTAAAAAAAATCGCAGTACTTACAAGCGGAGGGGATTCGCAAGGGATGAACGCGGCCGTTCGCGCTGTCGTTCGCAGCGGCCTGTATCACGGGCTGGAGGTATTCGCCGTTCAGCGCGGCTATGCCGGCCTGATTAACGACGATATTCGCGAGATGGACCTGCGTAGCGTGGGTGACATTATTCAACGCGGGGGAACGATTCTGCAGACGGCCCGCTGTAAGGAGTTTCTGACGCCGGAAGGGCAGCAGCTCGGCGCGGAGAACCTGCGCAAGCGGGGCATCGACGGTCTGGTTGTCATCGGCGGGGACGGCTCCTATCAAGGGGCAAACAAGCTCAACAAGCTCGGGATCAAAACGATGGGCTTGCCGGGCACGATTGACAACGACATTCCTTTTACCGATTTTACGATCGGCTTCGATACGGCCGTCAGCATTGTCGTGGACGCGATCAACAAGATCCGCGACACCATGAGTTCCCATGAACGATCTTCCGTCGTTGAAGTCATGGGCCGCCATTGCGGAGATATCGCATTGTACTCGGGACTTGCCAGCGGGGCGGAGACCATTCTGGTGCCGGAGGTTCCGTATGATCTGGATGAGATCGCGAACCGGATGTCCGAAAATTTCAAAATGGGCAAGCGCCACAGTA
Source organism: Paenibacillus naphthalenovorans (assembly GCF_001465255.1). Taxonomy (NCBI): domain Bacteria; kingdom Bacillati; phylum Bacillota; class Bacilli; order Caryophanales; family Paenibacillaceae; genus Paenibacillus; species Paenibacillus naphthalenovorans. The sequence goes on from NZ_CP013652.1 coordinate 616,967, forward strand.
TCATTATTGTTGCCGAAGGGGTAGGAAAAGGGGAAGATATTGCCGCGGAAATTACGAAGCGCAACGGCATCGAACCGCGTGTGACCGTGCTTGGCCATATTCAAAGAGGCGGTACGCCGACGCATAACGACCGGATTTTGGCGAGCAACCTCGGCGATTTTGCAGTGCGCAAGCTGCTGGAGGGCGTCTCCGGTAAAGCGTGCGGCATCATCAAGGGAGAGCTTACGGTAACCGATATCGATCTGGTAGTAAACTCCAAAAAACAATTCAACATGGAGCTTTATGAATTGGCTAAACGGTTGTCTCAGTAATAAGGGAGAAAATATAAGCATTCTCACTCCTTTTGAAGGGGAGAGAATGCCTATTTTTTCAACAGTTATCGATGCTCCTCCAGCGCCTTCAATATTTCGGCGGTGGGGCGGTTGCCTTTCATGGCGTACACGATGGTTCCGTTGCGGCCGATGACATAGACGGTGCGCTGTTGACCGAGAAGACCAAACAGGGTGTGTCCGACGTCGTACAGCTTTTGAATGTTGGCTCCTTTGTCGGCAACCAGCGGAAAGTCGTACATAAATTTGTTGGCGAACTGTCGGTGCTCCTCCAGGAACCCGGAGTTGATCCCGAGCACCAGCGCATCATATTTGGCGTACTGCTCTTTAGAGTCGCGGACAGCGCACAGCTGCTTTGTACATATGGGCGTATGGTCCTTCGGATAAAAAATGAGAACAATCGGACGCTTGCCCAATGTCTCCTCCAGTCGAATCTCACCTTGTGTACTGTCCGCCGAAAAAGACGGAGCTCTTGTACCCACAGCCAGCATAAGAATCACCCCTCATCTTTGCTGCATCAAGTAAAGATGAACAGCATCCAGCTACATTGTAGCGGATTGCGGTGAACGCTTGCAAGGAAAGCGCGTCACGTTCAAGTGCCTGGAAGCTGCTGCTTGCGCATCATTTCGTCCGGTCTGATCATGATTTCAAATAAAAGGAGGCGTGCGTCGGTGGGCGTCATTCTGAAAAACGATTGGGCGGACCTGCTCGAAAACGAGTTCCAAAAACCTTACTACATCAGGCTGAAGCATTTTTTAAAACAGGAATATGCTTCGCATACCGTGTATCCAAACATGTACGACATTTTTAATGCGCTTCATTATACGTCATATGCAGATACGAAAGTTGTTATTTTGGGACAAGACCCGTACCATGGACCCGGACAGGCCCATGGCCTCAGCTTCTCCGTCAAGCCGGGAGTTCCCGCACCGCCGTCCCTGCAGAACATGTTCAAGGAGCTGCAAAGCGATTTGGGCTGCCCCATTCCGGATAACGGTTATTTGGTTCGTTGGGCGGAGCAGGGAGTGCTGCTGCTCAACACGGTGCTGACCGTGCGGGCCGGAGAGGCCAACTCGCATAAAGGAAAGGGCTGGGAATCATTCACAGATCAGGTGATTCGCCTTCTGAACGAGAGGGAGGAACCGGTAGTCTTCATTCTTTGGGGAAGCCATGCCCAAAAAAAATTGGAGCTGATTACGGAAAAACGCCACTGCATTCTACGTTCGGTTCATCCGAGTCCGTTATCCTCTCACCGCGGTTTTTTCGGAAGCCGTCCGTATTCAAAGGCCAATGAGTTCCTCCAAACCATCGGCAGGTCGCCGATCGATTGGCAAATTCCTAATATCGGCAGGAGCGGGGCGGCCAACGGATAGCTTTTATTCAAACGGTGAAGGCCCGATTCCGGTATATACGAAGTCGGGCCTGCCTGTTATTGGTATTCTACACCCTGCGTGTAAGAGTTCACAGCGTTCCATAGAAGAAACTCTTCAATGCCGTTATCCTTTAGTGCGCGGATTTGCTCTATAAATCATCGGGCAAATGACATCTACCTGCTCCGATATTTTTTGAAAATCCTGGCCGATCCCTTCGGCAGCAGGCACGGATGCGGCATAGCCGAATATATCTGCGGATACGCGGACGCCTAACGGGTTGAGCTGTTCTCTGGCATACTTCGCAAATTAATAAGTGCAGGCATATCGCGAATAATGTTCTTGGTTGTGTCCATGGCAAGCAAATCCGGGTTTCCGGTGTTATATGTGATATAGCCCCAATCGTCCTTTACATCGACTACCAGTGCATTGAGTTCCGTACGATCCATCAGCTCCAGCAGTGAATGTAACCGGGAACCGCCGGCGCTGTGAGCGGTTGCGTAGACGCCCTTAACCTTGGGAGCATCTGGTTGAGGGTCCTGCTTGTTTACCGGCCTCAATCGGTTTTCGGGGCTGCCGTTTGACGGTATCTGCTGTACAACGGCGTTTTTTCGAATCAAGAGATGCTTGCGCCAGCTGTTCGAACGTCATATTCGGATGTTCAGCGCTGACACCCCCCCAGGCGAGGAGAAACGCGGCCAGCAATAATTCCATTTTCTTGTCTCTCTTTGGCAGTTATTCTATATATTTGTAGTTTATTCTGATATTATAATAGAATAGCAGGTCATTCGGATAGAGAGTTTTGAAGTATGTTGTTGATTGGAAGGACCAACCCGCAAGAAACTAGAGTAAAAAGGATCGATATCGGATGAAGAATCAACTGCGGATGCTGCGGGGACTTAATTTTTCATACTATGCCACCAGCGCGGTGCTTATGCCGTTCTTGCCCATTTACTTCGAAGGCAGAGGATACTCCTCTTCCCAAATCGGGCTGCTGATGATGATCGGGCCTTTCGTCTCCATCTTCGCCCAACCGATATGGGGCTATTTAAGTGACCGCTATCAGACGCTGAAGCTGATTATATTCGGGCTTTGGGGGATGACCCTTTTGTCCAGCGTAGGCATCTTTACAACGACCGGCTATTCGTTTGCTTTGTTGTTCATGCTGCTGCTTTACTTTTTCATGCTGTCGTCGGTACCGCTGCTGGATACGTTAACAATCAAGTCTGCGGTGCAGGCGGGGGCCAGTTACGGCTCGATCCGATTATGGGGATCCATAGGCTTTACGCTGCTGGCTGTCTCCAGCGGGTTTATTCTGCAGGCGCTGGGCGGACTTCAGAATATTCCTTATTTATACTGGAGCATTTGGATGCTGCCGCTCGTGCTTTTACTTTTCTTAAAGGATGAACGAAGCCCTGCGCCGCGGGTATCGTTCCGTTCCTTTACCAGCATGTTTCGGAACGGCCATTTTCTTTGGTTTCTGCTGCTTGTGTTTATTCTAACCGTACCGCACCGGATGAACGACGTCATGTTCGTGCTGTATCTCAAAGATTTGGGGGCAACGAATGCGATGGCGGGCTGGGCGTGGGCCTTGGCCGCCTTCAGCGAAATCCCTACGTTCGCGCTGTTAAGCCGTTATATGCACAAGTTTCACGAGCTTGCACTTCTCGGTATTGTGGCCATATTGTACACGCTCCGTTGGCTGGCTTACGGTTGGATTACGGATCCGCTCATGCTGATGGTTCTTCAAGTGACGCACTCCATCACCTTTGCCGTATTTTGGATTGTAGCGGTACAGTATGCGGTTCGGCTGGTTCCTCCTGAACTGCAGTCCACGGGACAATCCATGCTTTCCATGGTATTTCTGGGGTTGGCCGGCATTACCGGAGGATTTGTCGGAGGTTGGATTAAGGATGAATGGAGCGGGGCGGGCATGTATATGTTCGGAGCGGGAATGACTTGCATCGCCGCGATTTTGCTGCTTGGCACCCATGTTTATTATCGCAAAAAAACCATCCGGCTTAATTAGCGGATGGTTTTTCGTTGGAAGCGGTCAGTTCTTTCTTGGTCGGCTCCGTATCATGTATGGCTTCGCTGCTGTTGCCGCTGTTTCCGTTCGTAGCATCTTTAAACTCCCGAAACATGCGGCCGAAGCTGCGTCCGAGCTCTGGAAGCTTGTTCGGCCCAAACAGAAGCAAAGCGACGAGAACTATCAATAAAATATGCATGGGTGACAAAGCGCCCATTGTAAACACCTCCGGAAAACTTTTTCTACTACAGCATACCACGAGCATAACATGAAAATGAAGCCGGCAGGAACGGTCAATTATTACGAAAAGACAACATTTTTGCGTCGCTGCGACAGATTAAAACGCCTATCTTAATGAAGATAGGCGTCTTTTTGATGTTCAGAAATGCTGTATTGAATAATTTCCATTGCATCCTCCGCTTCAAGAGCGGCCAGGCCATTGCGCAGGACAATCTCTGATTCAAGCTCGTGTTTCTTTAAAGTAGGATATAAATCAGGCGTTAATTTCATAACAATAGTCGCCAACTTTACTGTTTCCACAAGCATCACCCTTCCCGTCATCATCTAGTGTTGAAGAGAGCAAGTGCGACTTACGAGCAATACAGGTAAGGCCGGTGAAAAGATATGAAATTACGCTCATATTATAACATAATCAAAACAAAAAATCTTGGTTTATTTATGCCAAATTTGGCATCAGTCCGCCAATTGTTGAATGAGCCCGGGGCTACCGGCGGAAAAGACCCATGACATTTACTGTTTCCGTAATATTCACGAACGCTTGCGGATCCCACTGCCTGATCAGGCCTTGAAGGTCGTACAGCTCATACCGGGTGGTTACCGTCATTAGCATATGCTGAGGGTCCTTTGTATAGGATCCTTCCGTATTGATAACGGTAACGCCCCGCTGAAGCTTTTGCATTTTTTTCAGGAGCAGATTCTTTTTGCGGGTTACGATAAATACCGTCACTTTCAGATGCCGGATATGGATCGTATCGATCATTCTGCCCGTGATATAGATGGACAGCATGGAATAAAGGGCCAGATCCCAGTCGTTCTTGAAATATCCGAGGGCCAGAATGACCAGGCCGTTAAGCCCGAATAGAAAGGTACCCAGAGGAAAATCGCGTTTGCGCGTGAGGATGGAGCCCAAAATATCGAAGCCGCCGGTTGATCCGCCCGCCCACATGGATAAACCTGAACCTAAGCCGATAAGAACGCCTCCGGTGACCGATGACATAATGATATCCCGACTGACTTCCGCAACCGGAATCATGTGCATGAACCAGGAGGTCAGGATAACCGAAATCACGCTGAGAATGATAAATTTACGGCCAACAGTAAGTAAGCCCCATATCAGCATAGGCAGATTGAAAACAAAATACAAGAGGGAGATATGAAGCCCTGTAAAATAGCCTACGATCATGGAAATACCGGAGATTCCGCCGCTGAGCAGCTGATGGGGAATCAGGAACAAATTAAAGCTGGCAGCGATTAAAGCGGAGCCGAGCACACAGATGAGCACGGAGCCTATGACGGACCGTTGGAAATAGAGCATGAGCGTACCTCCCTAAGTTCTTCATGTAGTATATCCCAAAAAGGGTCCGTCCCAAAACAGGACATCAGCAAGGTGGACAACTGGTCATATGATGAAGCCAGCGAGACTTGGCATTATCCTGGCGGTCAGGCACGAGAGCTGCTCCAAAGTGAAGAAGGATACAAGCTTTCCGTTCGTCGAATGATTGAACCCGAGAGTGTGTTTGGACAAATGAAAAGCAACCGGAGCTTCCGGCGTTTCCTGCTTCGCGGCTTGCCTAAAGTGAGCCTGGAGGTCGGGTGGCTTTCCCTTGCCCATAATCTGCTCAAATGGGCAACAACGAAGGAAAAAGAGCGAGTAGGGGTGGGAATCTGACCACCAAACTCGCTCTTTTTCACTAAATCGTTGGCTTATTTGTAAACTATGGTTGTTTCTCAGTAGTTTTGATACTACTTATGAGACAGCCCCTTGGATTGGTTTCCGTTCCGGCTATCTTCTCTTAAAGGAACCGGAGCGGATGCTTGTACCTGGTTTCGAACCGGTGATGCGGGAAGGCGTTTTATAATTTTTCGTTGAACCGTCATTACGTCTGATCGACTGGCTGCTTCCTGACACCGATTTGGACGGCGAGGTGGTAAAGGTGCCTTTACGCTCACTGGTCGAAGGTGCGGTGGTTGAAGAAGGGGCGGGAGCGCTTTGGTGCTTGCCGTAATCCTCGTACCGTTTGGTAGACGTGTAGCCTCTATAGCCGCCGCTATCGCCGGACCAGACGGAGCCAAACAGCGACTGCAGCAGGCTGGCGGCCACATAGCCCTGGAGGAAGGAAGAGTCGTAATGTTCCTTCGCATACTCTATGGAATCTAACTGCACCAGCGTGGTATTCTCGTTTTCTTTGTCTTTTTGTATGTTGATGATCTTGTTGTCGTAGACCAGGAACATCTGGTTCTCATCTTCTTTACTGATTTCCAAAGGGGGTTCTTGATCTGCGAGTTCTTTGGCGACAGTCGGAACATTCTTGCCTTCTTCAGAATAGATTTTGGCCGTGCTTTTTCCTTGACCTTGAACATCAATTAAGGAATAATTCTCTTTTATATAATTGCTTGCATCCCCGCAGCCGCCCAGCAGTGCAAATACCAGTACGACGGCAAGCCATTTGGATATCCTGCTCATCATGTTCCGTCACCTCCTGCATAAAGCTTCATTTATACTTGCTTTCGCCTGGTTACTTTGAGCCTTTCAAAAATTGAATTTGACTGCCCGGAGTGGGCGCACCTTCCATGGCGACGTATTTGCCGTCTTGCCATTGCAGGAAGAAATAACGGTCTCCCGTTCCGATATAACGCCAGAACAGCACCTGATCGTTGCCGCGGAAATCCGTATTGCCTTCTGTCCTCACCGTATCGCTGCGATGATGCTCCAATTCAAAGAGGCTTTCGGCTCCGATATCAAGCCGGGTCGGAACGTCATTGGGATCGTCCAGCGATCCTTCCACAAATTCACACAAGAAACATTCATAGATTCTTCCTTTTTCCACAAGGAGGCAGGAAATATGCTTGCCGTTCTGCAAATAATAAGCAAACCGGTGCGGCGGGAATCCTCTGTCGAAATAGACGGTTTTTCCGGAAACGACATATTCCTCTAAATCTACGTTTACGATATCGCCCACTTGAGTATCCTCGAAAGGATTGGACGGCTTCGCTTCCGGCTGTGGTTTGCTGCCTTTTATGATCGAACCAACTCTTTTCCAGATGGACATGGGTGTTTCGCTCCTTTTACGGTTTAACACGAAGACTTTAGCATCATTATAATATTATATACGATATTTGATGTTTTTGGGTTTCAATTTGAAGTTATCTGGTATATGGATGTTGGGTGTGGTATAATACTAAAGATATTCTTAAGTACGGCGTAACTGTTCATTTCTGACACGTTTGAAAAGTGTTTTATGAAGAGATAAATAAAGCAAAGATAGGAGTCGCACTTAAGGGTATAGACAAATAAAAGAACCCTAGTACAAAGGAGATTGAAATTTTTGAAAACATTTAGTGAATTCGGCTTAGAGCCAAAGGTGCTGCGCGCCATTACGGAAATGGGCTTTGAGGAGTCGACACCGATTCAAGAGAAAGCCATTCCGGTAGCGTTGGAAGGCCGCGACCTGATTGGCCAAGCCCAAACGGGAACAGGAAAAACCGCTGCATTCGGTATTCCGCTCGTAAACAAAATCGATGTAAAAGAAGACCGCATCGTAGCGCTCATCATGTGCCCTACACGTGAGCTAGCGATTCAAGTAGCGGAAGAAATCGAGAAGCTGGGACGCTTCAAAGGGATTCGCTCTCTTCCTATTTACGGCGGTCAGGATATCGTAAAGCAAATTCGCGCACTGCGCAAAAAGCCGCAAATTATCATCGGTACGCCAGGACGGCTGCTTGATCATATTAACCGCAAGACGATTAAGCTTGATGATGTGCAGACCGTTATTCTGGACGAAGCGGACGAAATGCTCGACATGGGCTTCATGGATGATATCCAATCGATTCTCAAATTGGTTCCCGAAGAGCGCAACACGATGCTGTTCTCCGCCACGATGCCGGCCAATATTCGCAGGCTGGCCGATCAGTTCCTAAAGAACCCTGAACACGTATCCGTCATTCCAAAGCAAGTCAGTGCTCCGCTGATCGATCAAGCATATATCGAGCTGCATGAGCGTCAGAAATTCGAAGCGCTTTGCCGCTTGCTGGATATGGAAGCTCCGGATCTTGCGATCATTTTCGGCCGGACCAAGCGTCGTGTCGACGAGCTCTCCGAAGCGCTGCAGAAGCGCGGCTATACGGCAGAAGGACTTCATGGCGACTTGTCCCAGAACCAGCGCGATAATGTGATGCGCAAGTTCCGGGACGGCAGTATCGACGTTCTCGTAGCAACGGATGTAGCCGCTCGCGGCTTGGACGTATCCGGTGTAACGCATGTCATCAACTTCGACCTGCCCCAGGATCCGGAAAGCTATGTACACCGTATCGGCCGTACCGGTCGCGCGGGCAAAGAAGGCGTTGCCTACACGTTCGTTACACCGCGTGAGATCGACCACTTGTACTTCATCGAGAAAATTACGCGTCACCGCATAACCCGCAAGCCGATGCCGAGCTTGGCTGAAGCCATTGAAGGCAAGCAAAAATTGACGGCTGAGCGCGTGCTCGATGTGCTGCAGCAAGAAGAGCATAACGAATACAAGGGCCTTGCGATTTCTCTTCTGGAGCAGCATGACTCCGTACATTTGCTTGCGGCCGCGCTGAAGCTGTTGACCGGAGAGAAGAAGGATGTAGCCATTGAGCTTACTCCGGAGGATCCGATTCGCGCCAAAAAGAGAAGACCGGATGTTCGCAGCTACGGCCGCAAACCGGCAGGTCCTTACGGAACGGCCGGCGGTGCCCGCAGGAACGACAGGCCTTACGATCGTGACCGGAATGGACGCGGACGCCGTGAGGATGGCGGATACCGCGATAACCGCGATTATCGCGGACGTTCGGACGGCCGTGATCAAAAAGGCTATTCCCGTCCTTCCAACCGTTCGAATGAGGGAAGTTTGGTATAATGGAATGAAAGCAAGCGCGCAGGCAGTAGCGTGCTTGCTTTTTTTATCGAAGCGTCAAGTATTTAGCTCCCGGTTTTATAGACCCGTTCGTTGAGGTATTGGGTATAGATGTCTGTCTTGAAAGTGAGAATTAAGCTATAATAGTTGTTGTATTATGAAGGAGGGCATAATTTTGGAGTTTCGTGGAATGATGGGTGGGTTTTACCGCATTTCCGAGTGGATCATGCGTCTTTCGGTCATTAACATCCTTTGGGTCATATGCGCCATCCCTTTCTTTTTGCTTGGGCTTGTCCTGCTGCAATCGCAGACGGGCGATCAGGTAGTGCAAACCCTTTTTCTCATGGCGGTCGTTTCTCCCTTTACGATTTTTCCTTCGACAGCGGCCATGTTCACGGTGGCCCGAAAGTGGCTTACAGGTGAAGAGGATGTTCCTCTGCTAAAAACCTTTTTCCGCGGTTACAAAGAAAATTTCCTGCAGAGCATGCTCGGCGGATTCATCTATATACTGCTCGGCGTAATCCTGTACACGAACTTCCGGTTTTACGGCAGCCAAACGGGAGTCTTTGGAGTTTTGCGCTTCCTGGTATTATCGCTCACAGTGGTTCTGATGATCTCGCTGTTCCATTTTTTCTCCATCATGACCCATTTGCACATGAAATGGTTTCAGATTGTAAAAAATGCGATCCTGATCACGATCGGCAATCCGATCCGTTCGTTATCGATGATGGTGCTGAACGTCATCATCCTGTACGTCAGTTTCGCGATATTCACGTTTTTGATTCCGTTTTTTATGGGGAGCTTCATCGCGATCGTATCGTTTTGGCACTTCAACCTGATTTTCGGCAAACTGCAGGAAAAACAGCAGGAGATTGCGGATCAGGATGAGGAAAAGGCGGATAGAAAGCAAGGAGGAGCGGAACAGGAGTCCGAGACCCGGATGGAGAGAGGCCAGAGGCCTAGTGAATCGGGAGCGATCGAAGAGGGGGATTACCAAGGTAAGAATGGAAAGCCATAATGTCCCGCCGATTCCACAAAGATAAAAACGCAACAGGTTTACTTTCCGCTTGAAGTGCACTATAATAAGACTACAACAAAATCCTGCGATGTGCGTTTCGGTTTTCAGTTGTTTTGAACCAATGACTGTTTCTAGGGAGACCTACATAGAATCGCGGCTGACATGCCCTCGAAAAGGGACTTCAAAACCGATTCTGCGGACACCCACCTGCGAGAGCGGGTTTGAAACAAGAAAATCGGACGGCATTGCGGGTTTTTTTTGTGCACTTGTGTAAGCGTAAAAAAATGTGAAGAGAGGATTTTTGGAGATGAAGCTGTTTATTGATACCGCTAATGTAGAAGAGATCCGTAAAGCTCATGAACTCGGCGTCATCGCCGGAGTAACAACGAATCCTTCACTCATCGCTAAAGAAGGCAGAGATTTCTTCGAGACGATTAAAGAAATTATCTCCATCGTCGGCGATCTCCCGATCAGCGCAGAAGTGATCAGCCTCCAAGCTGATGAAATGGTGGAGCAGGGCAAAAAGCTCGCTGCACTTGGAGAAAGTATAGTAGTGAAAGTGCCGATGACAGAAGAAGGTTTGAAAGCGACCAAGCGCTTCAGTGAACTCGGCATCAAAACGAACGTTACGCTCATCTTCAGCTCTCCGCAAGCCTTGTTGGCAGCACGCGCAGGGGCAACGTATGTTTCTCCGTTTGTCGGACGTTTGGATGATATCAACCAGGTAGGTATGAATTTGATTAAGGAAATCAGCCAGATTTTTGCCGTACACGGTATTGAATCCGAGATCATTACAGCCAGCGTTCGTACGACAACGCATGTCATCGATGCGGCTCTGCTCGGTGCGGACATCGCGACCGTACCTTATAAAGTGATTCAACAGATGGTCAAGCACCCTCTGACGGATACTGGTATTGAGCGGTTCCTGAAAGACTGGGAAGGTGCCAACTTAACATCGTTTTAATAAGCTACATATAACAAACAACAACCCGGCATCGTTTGAATGCCGGGTTCGTTCATTCATGGCCGTGCGGCCAGATTCGTTAATTGATGCATCGTCTGCTTCAACGTACCGTATAAAGATCGGTAGATCTTGTAATAAGCGTCGTAGCGCTGAGAGCTTGAAGCATCGGGCTCGATGAGGTCCTCTATGTCAATCCATTCCCCGCATAATGACGGGATATCCCGGCCAAGGACTCCGGAAGCAGCCATGAGCGCGGCTCCGTAAGCCGGACCGTCCGTTGAGTTCACAGTAACGACGGGCAGCCCGAAAATATCTGCAATCATCTGTCTCCAGAAACGGCTTCTTGCCCCGCCGCCGTTCACACGCAGCTGTCTGATTTCGATTCCAGATGCCTTGATCAGCTCCATGGAGTCGCGCAAACCGAAGGTGATGCCTTCCAAAATCGTTCGGGTCAGATGAGCTTTGGAGTGACGCAGGTTGAGGCCAATGAACCCCCCTCGCGCTTTGGCATCGGCATAAGGGGTCCGTTCGCCGGTTAAATAGGGCATAAAGAGCAGTCCTTCGCTTCCGGGAGGAGCGGTTTCCGCCAGAGCGGTCAAATATTCATATACGTCCCGTCCTTCCGCCTTCGCTTGCTCCAGCTCCTCGCAGGCAAAGTGGTTTTTCCACCATTGGAACGATCCCCCCGCGGAGAGCATAACGCCCATTCGATGCCACTTTCCGGGCACTCCATGACAGAAGGTGTGAAGACGGCACTCCGAATCCGCTTGATAAGTATCGTCATGGACGAAGACGACGCCTGATGTGCCCAGCGCAACGGAAGCGATGCCGCTTTGTACCGCCCCGACGCCGACAGCGCCGCAGGCTTGGTCGCCGCCGCCTGCCACTACTGGTATGCCCGGGACAAGGCCTGTCGCTTCCGCAGCGTCAGGCTGAACATACCCGGCCACCTCATTGCTTTCGTAGAGCGGAGGAAGCCATTCCTCCGGCAGGTCCAGCCGTTGGAGCAGCTCGCTCGACCAACGGCGCTCGGCCACATTCAGCAGCAGCGTCCCGCTGGCGTCGGCGAGGTCCATGCCGAAGGCTCCGGTCAGCTTGAGACGCACGTAATCTTTGGGCAGCATTAAATGTGCCGTTCGTTTGTAATGTTCCGGCTCGTGATTCCGCAGCCATACGGCCTTGGGTGCCGTAAAACCGGTTAGCGCCCGGTTGCCTGTAAGTCTGGAAAGCTCATCTCTGCCGATCGTTTGTTCTATCCACCGGCATTCTGCCTCCGTTCTTTGGTCACACCATAACAGGGCGGGACGGATTGGGCGAAGCCGGCGGTCAAGAAATACCGAGCCGTGCATTTGTCCGGACAGACCGATGCCTGCAATTTGATTCCCGTTTACCCCGCTTTCATTTAGCAGTGCACGGATGCAAACGGCTGTGCCGTTCCACCAATCCTCCGGCTCCTGCTCCGCCCAACCCGGCTGCGGCTGAAAAAGCGGGTATTCCACGCTTCTGCCCGCCTTGACGGCGCCGTGATTGTCCACCAGAATACATTTGACCGCGGACGTGCCGAGATCGATCCCCAAATAATAAGTCAATGCGCTCACCCCATCTGTGGATTACAGTGCTATCGGCCTTTCAGACTTTGTTTATCGGATAAACAAATATGATTATATATATTCGCAGAGGAACGGTAAAATCCTGCACACTTTCCGGTGGCTTCAGATGAAAATCCATTGATTTTGCGGTACAATGTTAGCGAATGACACAGCTCGGAAGGTGACTGGATTTGAAGCAGGGACCGGTTTCTGGTGATAGTACATTTCTTAAAACGCTAAACAAATCAACGCTTCTGGATCTGATTCGAAGGCACGCTCCGCTTTCGCGAGCGGATTTGGCCAAAAGTACAAAACTGACGAGGGCAACGGTTTCAGCTCTGGTGGAGGAATTGATCGCGGAGCATTGGGTCGTGGAGACCGGTACCGGTGAATCCAGCGGAGGGCGGAAGCCGATGATGCTTGAACTGAACCGCAGCGCGGGATGTGTGATCGGACTGGATTTACGGATGACCAACATCCTGCTGATTGTTACCGATATGCAGGGGACGATTATTCGCAAGTCGGTGCATCCATATCGTTCCCACACGGGCACGAGCGGTTTCCCCTCCGATCCCGACCAGTTATTCGAGCAGATTGTAGCGGTCATAAAAAAGGAAAGACAGGCGCTTCCTGAGACGCCGTTAGGGCTCGTCGGAGCAGGGATCGGCGTTCATGGATTTGTGGAGTATCCTTCCGGACGCATTGTATTTATGCCGCATACCGGTTGGAAAGGGCTGAGCTGGAAGGAAGAAATGGAAGCACGGCTTCAACTTCCGGTGATTCTCGACAATGAAGCGAATTTGGCCGCATTAGGAGAGCACGAATTTGGAGCCGGTGCCGATAGCCATGCCGGAGATATGCTGTATTTAAGTATTGCCGGCGGTATTGGAGCAGGGTTTATATCGGGAGGCGAGCTGTTTCGGGGAAGCGGGGGCCTGGCCGGAGAAGTAGGGCATACGACGATTGAAGCCAATGGTTTGCCTTGCTCCTGCGGCAATCGGGGCTGCTGGGAACGGTATGCGTCTGAACGGGCGGTAGCCGACAAGCTGAATTTGCAATACGCGCCCGGGATTACGGACAGGATTTTGCGCAAGTTGAGAGAAAAGGATCCTGACGCACTGTCGGCCATCCGCGAGGCGGGAATATACCTGGGCATTGGCATCGGGAATATGATGCATGCGCTCAATCCGCAAATGATTGTTGTCGGCAATGCCATGAGTGAATACGGTCCATGGATCAATGATCAAGTGCAGGAGGTTCTCTCAACGCGATATTCCTATGTCCGTTCGTATCAGGTCCAAGTCCGGTATTCCCGGCTCGGTGAAGACAGCTGCGCTCTTGGAGCCGCATCCTCCGTCATTCGTTCGATCATGCAGCAGAGGTCATAAATATGAATAATTTGTGAATTCCCCTCTTTCTCTTCAAGGGAAACAATGATATGATTAAAGATAGTGTTTCATTGTAATTGTTACTTCATTAAGGAGGGAATGCTTTGTTAAAGCGAACCTTAGTCGGATTCATCCGCAGTCATGAGACAACAGGAGAGAAAGCGAAGGATCCGGCTTTAAAGACCCGCTATTATAAAATCTCCATGGATCAGGCCTGGGATGAGATCATCAACTTGTTAAAAAAGCTAAACGGGTATAAGCTTCTTCATGAAGTACGCAGCGTAGGGGAGATTGTGGTTGAGCGTAAAACCATCACCGGAAGAACACAGGACATCACGCTGACCTTGTTCGGTATCAACCCGCTCAAAACCGCTGTTGATATTTATTCGGCATCCCGCGGATCTCTTGGGGATCTAGGCTCCAATTATCGTACGATCCTCGATTTATATAAACATATAGATAAGCGGCTGGCCGCTTATAAAATAGACAACTGAATGTAAAAAACAGCGTGGAGTCCTGTTTTGGCACCACGCTGTTTTTTTGTGAATCAGTTATAGTACAAGTCTGAAATGAGCATCGCTCAATCCGGATAATGGATTAAACCAATTTTTTAACGGCTTCAATGGCCGCTTCGTAGTTCGGGTGATCCGTCATCTCGCTCAGGTACTCGACGTATTGGATCGTGTCGTTGGCGTCAATGACGAATATGGATCTCATCAGCAGGCGAAGCTCATCGATCAATACGCCGTAATTTTTGCCGAAAGAGTGGTTTTTGTAATCGGAGAGCGTAATCACTTTGTCGATTCCGGCAGCACCGCACCAGCGGGATTGGGCAAACGGCAGGTCTACGCTGATCGTAAGCACGACTACGTTGTCGCCAAGCTTCGCTGCTTCTTCGTTGAAGCGGCGGGTTTGCGCATCGCATACGCCGGTGTCAAGGGAAGGAACTACGCTGATCAGCTTCACCTTGCCTGCATAATCGGCCAGAGATGCGGTTTCGAGCAGATTCTTATTCACAGTGAAGTCAGGAGCTTTGTCGCCAACTTTGACTTGTGTTCCGACTAACGTAATCGGATTGCCTTTCAGTGTCGCTTGTGCCATATATACAGGGGCCTCCTTCAAGGATTGAGAATGATTGGTATTCCACCGTAATATATTATAAGCTTTTATAAGAGAACTTGTCCAATAACAATATGCATTAAAGTTAGGATACGGGAGGAAACACAACGTGGAACTCAGACAGCTGCAGTATTTTGTAAAGGTGGCGCGTAAACAGCATGTGACGCAAGCAGCCGAAGAGCTGCATGTAGCCCAATCGGCGGTCAGCCGGCAAATCCGCCAACTCGAGGAGGAGCTTGGTGTACAGCTGTTTGTGCAAAAAGGACGCAATCTGCAGATTACCGCGGTAGGGAAGCTTTTCTTAAGCCGAATCGAAGCTGTGCTTACGGACCTTGAACGCGCAGTGAATGAAATTCATGAATATTTGGACCCGGAGCACGGAGAAATTCGTGTAGGCTTCCCCCACAGTCTGGGTATATACTTGCTTCCGACCGTGATTGCACATTTTCGCAAAAACCATCCGAAGGTTAAATTTCGGTTGCGGCAGGGAACATACAATAGTCTGATCCGGGACGTCATGAAGGGTGAAATCGATTTGGCGTTTATTTCGCCGTTTCCCGAAAAGCACAGTCACGTTGCCGGCGAGCTGCTGCTCCGGGAGGAGCTGTATGCGATCGTACCGCAGGGGCATGTCCTGTGTGAATATCAAACGATTCGGCTTGAGCAATTGAAGGAAGATTCATTTGTGATGTTTAGCGAGGAATATTCGCTGCGTGCGATTGTGCTGGAGGCGTGCAGAAAGGCCGGTTTCTCACCGCGCATCGGGTTTGAGGGAGAAGAAACGGATACCATTCGGGGGTTAGTGGCAGCGGGCATGGGGGTCAGCCTGCTGCCGGAAATGGCGCTTACGGAAATCAGCGAGCTTCAACCGGTCAAGGTACGCGTTATTGAGCCGCAGGTCACCCGCAGCATAGGGCTGATTCATCGTACAGGGGAGAAGCTCCCGCTGGTTGCCGAGGTGTTCCGTGAATTCTTGATCGACTTCTTCATCAGGTACAAATAATCACGATATGGAGTCCGCCAGAAGCATAAAATGCCGCCCGGTGCTTGTTTAATGAAGCATCGGGCGGCATCTTTGTACCATCTGTTATTCGTTGCGGTTGGTGAAGATCATAATATATTTGACCAGCTCCAGCAGGGAGATCAGCGCCGCGGCGACATAGGTAAGGGCAGCCGCGTTCAATACCTTTGCTACTCCCCGTTCTTCATCGTTGGTGATAAAGCCCTCAGCGACCATCAGGTCACGTGCGCGGTTGCTGGCGTTGAATTCGACCGGCAGCGTAACAAGCTGGAAAGCTACGGCAGCGGAGAAGAAGATGATTCCGACGCCGAGCAGGAAGTTAAACTGCTGGAAGAAGAGACCCGCCAAGATCAGCAACGGAGCGACGCCCGAGGTCAGGTTGACCACCGGAAACATCCGGTGGCGAAGCACCAGCATCGGATAAGACTGTTGGTGCTGAATCGCGTGTCCAACTTCGTGGCAGGCAACCGATACGGCGGAGATGGAATTCTCGTAATACACCGGCTCCGACAGCCGTACGGCGCGGGCTATAGGGTCGTAGTGGTCCGTCAGCGCTCCCGGTACCGGTTCAACCGGGACGTCGTAAAGTCCGTTTGCATCAAGCAATCGGCGGGCGGCTTCGTAACCGGTCATACCTGAATGAATTGGAACCTCGGACCATTTATTGAAAGTTCCCTTGACCCGAAACTGCGCCCATAAGGAAAGACCGAACGCAACAATGATAAGGTAATCCATAGGGTGAAAAAACATGGCTTCATTCCTCCGTTATATTTTTTATGATTAAAGGGGACCTTTACCCAACAGCAACAACAAGGCTTCGATACATGCAGCCGCAGACGGCGTCAGTGACTTGTGAAGCGTTTTTAGCTGGGACGGCTTCAGCTTCTCAAGCAGCGGTTCAACCTCTTTCGCCTCTTTCTCCAGCTGATGCAATAATACCTGTAAAGACGTCAATTTATCTGTCACTAATTCATCATGGCTAACCTTGTTCCACTGCTGCAGCGTAGCCTTGATTTCCTCTAAGGTATATTTCTCCCGCTTCATACTTTCAATACGTTTGAGCCGCATTAAGGTTTCATCGCTGTATAACCGGTAATTGGTATTTGATCTTTTCTCAGGTTGGATCAATCCGAGCTTCGTATAATAGTCGACTGTTCTGGGACTGACATTCGATAACTGAGCCAGTTCGCCGATTTTGTAAAGCTTCATATCCCCATGATATGCTCCCTCCATTTTCGCCATATGATGGTATTTTCAAGGTCTATAGAACTAATAATACTGAAACCGAACCATACAGTCAAACGTTATACTTTGAGCTTTTCGACGAATGAACGGAGAGGAAGATCAGAAAAGAAACAAATCTGTATTAAGAGGATAGTATATGTTTGCCATATTACGAATATTCGATTTTTTTACAGCTTGTAAAACCGAATAATGTACATTTTATGTAAGGTTATTTTTCGTTTTTTACATGATTTATAGAAAAAAACCTATTGCCAAATGAAAATTACGTGTATATAATGACAATATGAATTTCAATTGATGTTATATAAACTAACATTAAAAAGGAAGTGGTCATGATGTTAAAGAAGTTACTATTATCCACGGGCCTTATGTCAGTTTTGATTCCTGCGGCAGCCTTTGCTGAGGATGCGACGCCGGTGCAGCTGCAAGGGGCAGTCGATGCTGTATGGGTCATGCTGGCTGCCATTCTTGTCATCTTCATGCAGGCAGGCTTTGCTTTGCTGGAAGCCGGCTCCACCCGAATGAAGAATGCTGGCCACGTTGCAGGTAAAACGATTCTTACGTTCGGTATTTGCGCCATCGCGTTCTGGGCTATAGGTTTCGGCTTAGCTTTCGGTGACGGCAACGGGTTTATTGGAATGACAGGTTTCTTCGTAGACGGAACGGAAACCCAAGCGGCGGCCGCATTCGGAGCATTGAGCTTCTCGGACGTTCCGATCGGAATCAAGTTTTTGTTCCAGTTGGCTTTCGCAGGGGTATCGCTGGCCATTGCATTCGGCGGATTTGCCGAACGCGCCAAGTTATCGGTATACTTTATCTTTAGCGTACTGTATGTTATTGTCATTTATCCGATTGTTGCTCACTGGGTATGGGGCGGCGGATGGCTTGCAGGTCACGGTAAACAGGATTTTGCCGGCTCTACGGTCGTTCACCTGCAGGGCGCAACGGCTGCTCTCGTAGCGACGCTGATGCTTAAGCCGCGTATCGGTAAATATAATAAGGATAAAACGCCGAATTTGATTCCAGGCCATAACCAGGTCCTGTCCGTGCTTGGCGTCATTATTCTCTGGATCGGCTGGTTCGGCTTTAATCCGGGCTCCACTTTAAGTGCTATGGGTGACGGCTTCTTTGGATATATCGCCATGACGACGAATTTGGCGGCTGCTGCCGGAGGCGTTGCAGCGATTATCGTAGCATGGATGTATTTTGGCAAGGCGGATATTCCCAGCATGTTGAACGGTGTGCTTGCTGCACTGGTTGCTATTACAGCTTCTTGCGCATTCGTTACGGTCAGAGACGCCATCATTATTGGCGTAGTTGCCGGCGTCATTACTTTCTTTACGGCACAATGGTTTGAAAAAGCAGGGATTGACGATCCGATTTACGCCTTCTCCGTACATGGTATTGCCGGAATATGGGGAACGTTGGCCAATGGTATTTTCGCCACGCCGGAGCTTGTCGAGAAAGTAGGCGTAGGTAAACCGGGGCTTCTCTATGGCGGAGGCTTTGAGCAATTGGGCGTGCAGGCGATGGGGGTATTCAGCGCATTCTTCTTCGTACTTGTCCTGTCCTGGATCATCCTGTCGATCTTGAAAGCGACCATCGGTCTTCGTGTGACGGAGGAAGAAGAAATCATCGGTCTTGACCTGTCCGAGCACGGTACGTATGGCTACCCTGAGCAAATGAAGAAAGCGGCTCAAGGCGGCACGGTGAATGCATAAGTAAACAAAACGCCTTCGTTTTTAAAGGGGATGTCGGTATGGAACGCCTCTCATTGGAAATGATTCAACAGGAAGCAGCCAAAGCTCACAGCTTGCAGGAGCTAAGGATCTTTCGGGATCAGGCGCATGAGGAGCTTCAGCGGCATCTCCTTTTTGCCCGTCCATTGGATTGGAATAGAAAAGTGAATACATTGCATGATGCGATCATCCGTCGGGTCATTCAACTGTCGGAAGCGCAGCTGGTTCGCGAGTCGGGCGAAGCCCCGCCGGTTCCTTACGCATTCCTGCTGTTCGGCAGCGGGGGGCGCGGCGAGCAAACGCTGTGGAGCGATCAGGATAACGGGCTTATCTATGCCGAACCGGACAGTGAAGAGGCGAAAGCCGGGGCGGAACGTTATTTTGCCGGACTGGCGCAGCGCATTTCAGCCAATTTGGAGGAGGCGGGATATCCGCCTTGCAGCGGCGGCGTGATCTGCACCAATGACCAGTGGCGCAAGTCGGCGGCCGGATATCGGCGGATGCTGCGGGAATGGCTGGAAAACCCGCATTGGGAGCATGTAAGGTATTTGCTTATCTCGGCCGATGTCCGAACGATATATGGCGATCCCGGTTTAGACGGCGCGATCTCCGGCGAAATCATCGGGTTCATCAAATCGAACCCCGCAATGCTGGAGCATATGCTTCATAATACACTGCATCATAAAGTTTCGATCGGGTTATTCGGTCAGCTCATTAAAGAGCGCTATGGCGAGGATGCGGGAGGCGTGGATGTCAAATACGGGGCCTATATTCCAATGGTTAACGGAATAAGGCTGCTCGCTTTGGAAGCGGGGATTCGCGTCTCATCGACCGAAAGGCGTATACAGGAGTTGATGGCAAACGGTCACGTAGATCAAGAAATCGGCCGCGATTGGCTGGAGGCGTTGACCATCGCCCTGAAGCTGCGTTCCATGACGCCTTATCAAATAGAAGGCAGCCACTACACTACCCGCGGGAAGCTTACACCGGAACAGTTGACCAAGGAACGAATAACGGAGCTTAAACGTTGTCTGCGTATCGGAATCGATCTGCAGAAGTATGTGAAAAGCAAATTTGCTAAAAGATAGAAAAGGGTTAGGAGAGATCTTCAATGAAGGATATGAAGCCGGCCGGAAGGATGTGGCATCTGTACAAAACGGGCGGGTTCACTTCTGCTCTTACCTCGATGTTCGATGTGCAGAGCGCCCAGCAGATGGCCTTCATTCGATCCATCATGAAGGAGCAACGGAAAAATTCATTGTACGACATTCCTTTACATTCGGTGGAACTGGTGGTATTCGATTTGGAAACCACCGGATTCTCTCCTTATAACGGGGATGAAATCATTGCTTTCGGTGCGGTCTCGGTTAACGGAAGCCAGATTGCCGAAAGCCAAACCTTCTACAGCCTGGTCCATCCGAAACGTTCGATTCCGGACGAAATTGAGAAGCTGACCGGGATCACGAATGAAATGGTGGCAGAAGCGCCGGACCTGCTGCATGCGCTCAGAGGGTTTCTTGAGTTTGTGCAGCGGAAGGTGCTTGTCGCCCACGGTTCCGGGCATGATAAGCATTTCCTCAATTCCGCGCTGTGGAAAACCTCCAGAGTGAGCCTGTCCCACCGGTTGCTCGACACTATGATGATCGCCAAGTGGCTGAATCCCAGGCTGAAAGCCTATGATCTGGATACGCTGCTTGATCTGTACGGAGTTGAAGTGACCAAGCGCCATCACGCCCTTGAGGATGCTTTGATGACGGCGAGGCTGTGGTCCAAACTGATGCTGGAAGTGCAAGCCAGAGATATCCAGACACTGGGCGACCTGTATACGCAATTAAGTTATCATTGACTCTTCTCCGGCGAGCGGATTGGCGGATTCGTGAACCGGGATTTTTTTATTTACAGTCTGATTCCAGGATTTCAAAGGGGTAGGAAGTATAGTGCCAGGTTCCGTCTCCTTGCTGGACATATTGATAAGCCTTCACCAAGGGGATTTGGGGATCTTCCAAAGAGACAATCCAATGCCATGCTGCTCCCCGCCAGGATGACCGTATGTCCTCTGCCGAAGGAACGGGAGGGGTGCGCGGATGCGAATGCACGATCCCCGCAGGTTTCTGATTCCCATGGCGCCCAGCAAATAAAGCCCGAATCATTTCTTCCGGATCCATCAAAAAATGCCGCTCCGGCTCGTTGTGGACGTTGGCTACCGGTACAAAATAATCCATCTCTCTTTCATTGCTCCCAAACAGAAAACCGCAGGCCTCCTGCGGCTTTTGCTCGATGCAGTGCCGAAGCATGGCAGTCCATGCCTCACGGCGGATACATAAGCTTTTCAGTATGCTCATCGTATAACGGCGACCTCATTCCAAACAGGATGGTTAGCACCATTATACAGGATCCGGCGCCTGCACGCCTCCCTTTTAGCCTCCGACCTTCCCCTCCGGTTTGATGAAGAAAAATACGAGGCCAAGCGCCAATAAGGCCAATGCCGTAACGGAAATAAATACAATCTGATGCGATTTTTCCATCATCCAGCCAAATAAGGGCGGTCCGGCCGCAACACCCAAAAATCTCAGGCTGCTGTATATGGAAGTAATCATGCCTCTCTGTTCGCGTTCGACAGAGCCGGTAATCATCGTATTCAGACAAGGCAGGAGGAGTCCCGTACCGATGCTGCTGAGCGTCAGCAAGCCGATGAACAAGGTTAGATTTTGGTTAAAGAAAAAAATGCATAAGCCCAAAGACACGGTCATCAAAGCAAGTCCGATATTCATAAGCCACCGCATCAGTATTCCGTTCTTCTTGATGACGGAGCCGGTTGTGTAAGAGGTAACCACCAGGCCGAGGAGGGGAATAGCCAGCACAAATCCCTTTTTGACGCCGTCAATATAGTAAGGCTCGAGCTCAAGAATGTCGGATAAATAAAACAGGACGCCGAATAAGACGAACAACGCCAGGGATCCTGCAAAGAAGGACGTGATTAGCCAACGGCCTTTTTCTTTCAGCACCTTCCCGATATTTTTCATGTATGGCCCCGGTTCGGGAGCTTTTTTTTCTTTTTTCGGTTCTTTAAGCAGAAACATAACGGCCAGTAAGGACATGAGACAAAAGAAAGGGAAAGCGAAAAAGGGGGCGTACCATACCCACAAGGCGAGCAGCGCGCCCAGGATCGGGCTGATGACCTTTCCGGCTCCATTCGAAGCTTCGGTCAAGCCGAGCGCCTTGCTTTCCGTTGCTTCCTTATACATATCGCCCGCCAAGGCCATAGCGATGGGAGCCGTACCTGCCGCTCCAAGTCCTTGGATGGCTCTTGCGATAATGATCACCGTGTAGGAGTTCCACACGGCCCCGAAGCCTGCCAATACCCCCGCAGCCCCATATATAATTAATGAAGGGATCATAATGGCCTTTCTGGAGAAGCGGTCGGACAAATAGCCGGAAAGCGGAATGACCAGGCCCGCCGTGACGGAGAACAGGGTGATGACGAGGCTGCTCTGAAACTGGCTGATCCCCAGCCGTTCCTGCATATCCGGCAGGATGGGAACGAGCATGGAATTCCCGAGCACAAGCACCAGAGGTACGGTGGCAATAGCGATAAATTCCCAGACCTGCCCTTTGGACGCCTCATTGTTCCGGCCTGATTCCTCCGATTTGTATTGCGGTTCAATATCGCTGTCAAAAAAAATTTGAAGCTTTTTCCTTTTGCTTTTTTCCATGTCGAACCTGCCCCTCTGAAGACAAAAGAATGTAGCTCTAATGTTCCCGTACCCTAGCGGGATCATGCCTTCCGGCTTATTCCAGCAGAAACAAGGGCACAGCCTGAAATCTTTCTGTAAATGAGGGGAATACTTAGGAGGAGAAGCACAGCGGGTCGGACTGGAGGAACCACTCATGAAAAAAAACGCAATACTGCTGCTGGTCGCGTTGCTTTTGGCAGGCATTGCCTTTTACCAACATGTCAGGGGGCCTGAGTCCTCTACACAAGCTGCATCGGCAATGAACCGGCTGGCTGTAGGTCAGCCTGTGCCCCAAATCATATTACAGGGGCTGGACGGCTCGGATTATCGGCTTGGCGGAGCCCGGGATAAACCGTTGGTGATAAACTTTTGGGCATCCTGGTGCAGGCCCTGCCATGAAGAAGCGCCTGATTTAAGTCAGGTATACGAGCGGTATCAAGGCAAAATCGATTTGTATGCAGTTAATGTAACAAAAGATGACAGTATAAACTTGGTGCAAAGCTTTGTGCAGCAGTATCGCTATACGTTTCCTGTCCTTCTGGATTCGAAAGGAGAAGCGGCGTCCGCTTACCGGATTTTATTTGTGCCGACCAGCTTTCTGATCGACCGTCAGGGGAGGCTGCTGGAGGTTATTCATGTCCTCCCTAAAGAGGAACTGGATAAAAAAATCAGAAGGCTCGTCGAATCGGCGGCCTGAAAAAAAGCCGCAGTCCTGTTTAAAGAATTAAACAGTCTGCGGCTTTTACTATAGGTTTTAATGATTGATGAGCCCGACCTGTTCCCGCTGCTGTTCTTTAAGTTGGCGGGCGGCCCGGGTTTGGCTCAGCAAGGCGTAGCGCATGCTGTCGACCAGCGCCTGCCAGCTTGCTTCAATGACATTTTCGGATACGCCGACTGTACTCCATGTGGATTGGAAATCGGACGATTCAATCAGCACCCGAACTTTTGCGGCTGTCGTATCCTTCTCGTCCAATACGCGAACCTTGTAGTCCGTCAAGTGCATATTTTGCAGCCCCGGATAATACTGCATCAGGCATTTGCGCAGCGCATTATCCAACGCATTGACCGGGCCGTTGCCCTCGGCAGCGTTATAAACAGTCTCGCCGTGTACCTTGACTTTAACGATGGCTTCGGAAACAACCGGTTGGTCCTCGGATTTGGCAACCATGATTTTAAAGGATTCCAACGTGAAGACTTCTTCCAGATGTCCGTATGCGCCGCGGATAAGCAGTTCCAATGTAGCGTCGGCCCCTTCGAATTGATAGCCTTGATGCTCCATCTCTTTAATTTGGGCGATCAATTGCTTCGTCTGCTGGTTATTGGTATTGAAATCGAGTCCCAGCTCCTGCGCCTTGAACACCAGATTGCTTTGACCCGCCAGCTCGGAAACAAGAACACGCTGCTTGTTGCCTACCAGCTCCGGCGTAATATGCTCGTATGTGCTGGAATTCCGCAAAATGGCGGACACGTGGATGCCCCCTTTATGGGCGAACGCAGCGGTGCCGACGTACGGCTGGTTCATCGGCATGTGCATGTTGGCGATCTCGCTGACGTAACGGGCGACATTCGTTAAGTTTGCCAGCTGCTCGTCGCTGATGACATCATATTTCAACTTTAATTGGAGGTTCGGAATAATCGAGACGAGATTCGCGTTCCCGCAGCGTTCTCCGTATCCGTTAATCGTCCCCTGAACCTGGGTGGCTCCGGCCATAACTGCGGCGATACTGTTAGCGACCCCGACCTCACAGTCATTGTGGGCATGAATGCCGATCGGACATTTCACCGCCCGGCGTACGGCGGCAACGATTTCCGATATCTCATGAGGAAGCGTCCCTCCATTGGTATCGCAGAGGGCAATCCAATCGGCTCCGGCTTCTTCCGCTTTCTTGATGGTTGCCAGGGCGTATTCCGGATTGCTTTTGTACCCGTCGAAAAAATGCTCCGCGTCATAGATGATTTCCAAACCGCGGCTCTTCAAGTAGCGGACGGAATCATAAATCATCGCCAAGTTTTCTTCAAGCGTCGTTTGAATAGCCGTGTGCACTTGGAAATCCCAAGATTTGCCGAAAATCGCGGCGGCTTGTACACCGACTTCCAGAATGCGGTTCAGGTTGGCATCGTTCTCAGGCAAAGTGTCCTTGCGGCGCGTGCTGCCAAAAGCGGTTACTTTGGCCTGCTTAAGACCAAGCTCCTTGACACGAATGAAAAATTCAATATCTTTATTGTTGCTTCCCGGCCATCCGCCTTCAATATAGGAAACGCCCAGTTCATCCAGCTTCTGGGCGATTTTGAGTTTGTCTTCGACAGACAGGCTGATGCCTTCCCCTTGAGTTCCATCTCTCAAGGTCGTATCGAATATTTTAATTTTGGCTCCCATGGTAAAGTCCTCCTGTTCCATTAACCTGTATACACCATCAAATGAATGAAAAATAGATTTCATAATTATAGCACATTGTTTCTTGTAAAGGATATTATTAAAATAAAAATAACACCTATCTTTTTAATGACGAGTATACTGACATCAGGGCGAGGTGACCTTGAACATGCCGGAAAGAAAGCCGGGGACCGGGGATGGTTATCCCGTGAACGGCAGAGTCATACTCCATATCGATATGAATGCATTTTATTGTTCCGTGCATGAGGCGGTGGAACCTGACAAATACAAAGACAAGCCGCTGGCCGTCGCCGGCAGCGTGGAACTGCGGAAAGGGATCATTGTCACTTGCTCCTACAAGGCCCGCAGCAAGGGAGTGAAGACGGGGATGCTTGTCGGGCAAGCGCTGAAGCTTTGTCCCGAACTGATTGTCATCCAGCCGGATTTTGAACTCTACCGGAGCTTCTCCAGACGGTTTATGAAAATCGCTTACGAATATTCGCCGCTGGTCGAAGCCATGTCTATTGACGAATGCTACGTGGATATTACAGGCTCCAAGACGTTCGGGACACCGCTTGAGATTGCTTCGGCCATTCAGGAACGAATTCGCAAAGAGCTGCACCTTCCTTGTTCGATCGGCATAGCTCCCAACAGACTGCTCGCCAAGATGGCGTCGGATATGAAGAAGCCCAACGGCATTTCCGTGCTGCGCAAAAGGGACGTGCCGGCCATGCTCTGGCCGCATCCATGCTCCTATTTATACGGGATCGGGAAGAAAACCGCCGAAAAGCTCAAAAGGCTGCAGATTCATACGCTTGGTCAGCTGGCGCATGCCGATGAGGCGGTTTTAATGCATCATTTTGGCGTGCTGGGGCCGGTCTTGAAGCGTGCTGCGAACGGAGAGGACGATTCGCCGGTCAATCCGGAGCGGGAACAAAGCAAGTCGATCGGGCATACGACGACCCTGCCGGTCAATTATACGGAGTATGCCGATATTCACCGGGTATTCCTTAATTTGGCCGATCAGGTGGGCCGGAGGCTGAGGAAGCAAGGGCTGTTGGCTCAGACCGTGCAAATCACCATCAGGGATCCCGATATGAAAACCATCACGCGTGCGGCGAAGCTCAATGAACCGACGGAGGACGCCTCGGACTTTTACCGCCTTGCTTGCCGCCTGTTCGACACGCATTGGAAGGCGGGAGATCCGGTAAGGCTGCTGGGGATCACGCTGCAAAGTCTGTCTCCCAAACGGGAAGCCGCCGTTCAGCTGGATTTATTCAGCTATCAGAAGCAGCCTGCGAAAGAGAAATTGACCCAAACACTGGATGCGCTGCGCGACAAATTCGGCGAGGGAGCCGTTCTTACCGCGGGAATGCTCGGCAACGACCCTTCGACGCTGATCCGCAACGCAAAAATCCGCGGCACCTCCCTGCAAATGGATCACCTCAGATTAAAGGGACTGGAGGAAGAGGAGTGAAAACGAAGGTGATCGGCTTTACCGGCTATGCGAACAGCGGCAAGACCACGTTAATCCGGAGATTGACGGAGCACTATGAGGCCAAAGGCATGAACGTGGCCGTCATAAAACACGACGGGCACGGGCATTATAAAGAAGCGGCCGATACGGACTCGGCCCGGTTTATTCAATCGGGGGCCTCGGCTTCCATTGTCATATCGCCGGATTCCGTCCGGACCTATGAACGTCGGATAATGCCGCTATCCGATATGATCGAAACGCTGCAGGAGCGCTACCAGTATATTTTCGTGGAAGGATTCAAGCGCGAGCCGCACGCGAAAATCGCCGTCTTCCGTACCGAAGAGCAGGCGGATATCGTTAGCTCCCTCCCGGTTCCGCCCGTCGCTTGGGTTACAACCGATGTTGCTTTGGCCGAACACCGTGTTCCGGACTGCCCTGTTTTTCAGCCGGACGATATTGAATCGATAGCGTGCTTTATCGAAAACCTATAACGATACGTTATCATTATGTTCGCTACTTTCTATTTGAACTTTATAGGCATTTATATTATATTTTAGGATGAGGTAAACAATAAGGGAGGAAGATTAGACATGGCTAAATACACATGGGTGGACAAAGAAACCTGTATCGCCTGTGGTGCTTGCGGCGCAACGGCACCTGACATTTACGATTACGACGATGAGGGTCTTGCTGAGGTAATCTACGATAACGACGGCAACAAAGGCGTAACTGAAATTCCGGAAGATCTGTACGATGATCTGCAGGATGCGCAAGACGGCTGCCCTACGGATTCCATTAAAGTGGCGGACGCTCCTTTCAATAAGTAAGACTTCAGAATTATAACAAGGCTTGTTCCTGATGCGGGGAACAGGCCTTTTTTCTGTTTTTCTACATTTTTTTCGCCGGATGTATAGGATTATATGGTAATATAAAAATTGGTAATTTGCGAGTTGGCGTAGGGGGTAATCTATGAAAAAAGGAATGAGCGAAGCCGGGGTTACCCTTATAGGCAATGGTTTCATCGCACTGCTGTGCGTACTGCTTCTGGCGACCGGCCCGTTACAGGTGCTGTCCAATTCATTATATGATTTTAATATCAGGCAAACCATGTTGCAAGCACCGCATGAAGACATTCTCGTCATCGGGATAGATGAGCGGTCGATCAAGGAAGCCGGTCCATACCCCTGGGATCGAAGGATTTATGCGGAACTGATTTCCCGCCTGGAGGAAGCGGGAGCGAAAGTCATCGCTTTCGATATCGAGCTGTATACGGACAGCAATAACCCGGAGAGCGACAAGGCGCTGGCCGAAGAGCTTGCCAAACACCGCAATATCCTTATCCCCTCTCATGCCCATGTGGAAGGAGAGTTTCAGCGAACGACCACGGTCAAAGCGGGCGAGCTGATCAAGGCCCGGTCTGTGACGGATCCGATTCCGATATTCAGCCGTTCGGTATACAGAACACATATCAACATGACGCTGGACAGCGATGGGGTAGTCCGCTCCCATTGGATGCAAATTGATACTCCGCGGGGAGTATACCCGACGCTGAGCCTTGCTATGGCGCAGTTGGCCGGGTTGGATGTAAGCCGGTTTCTGGATTTGCCCTTGATAGACAAACGTCCCCAATCCGAAATGCTGATCCGTTGGGATGGCAAGGAGAACGATTTCGAAACCGTTTCTTTCATTGACGCATGGAATGGAACGGTGCCTGCCGAGACGTTCCGCGACCGTCTGGTGCTTGTGGGCTACACCGCCCCCGGGTCCGATCAAGGGATTACGCCCGTAGAGAAGCACATGCATATGGTTTACGCGCATGCCAATATACTGAATCAGATTTTAACGGGCCAAGTGATTACCCCGGTGCATAAGGCATTTGGGATGGCGCTGGCTTTACTTACCATGCTGCTGCTCGGCTTCAGCACCTGGAGACTGAAGGCTAATGCGGGCATCATCGCGGCGTCAGGCGTCATTCTTATGCTGTTCGGCGGCCAGTTCGCGCTGTTTGCCTTCAGCTCGCAATATTTGGATGTTATGGCTGCAGCCGTATGCGGCGTGATAACCTATCTGGGCAATCTGGCCATGAAAGCTTATTTTGAGACCAGACAAAAAAATTATATCACCAGGCAATTCGGCCGCTACCTTTCACCCGACCTGGTCAAATCCATCGCCGACAGCAAGCGGGAAATTCAGCTGGGGGGCATCAGCAAGGAGCTTTCGATCCTGTTCCTGGATGTGCGCGGATTCACTCCGCTTTCAGAGAAGCTGAAGCCGGAGGAAGTGGTCGATTGTCTCAATAGGTTGTTTAACCTGATCACCGAACGGGCGCTGCACAATCATGGCACAATTGACAAATTCATCGGCGATGCCGCGATGATCTTGTACAATGCGCCGCTCGACGTACCTGACCATCCTTATTACGCGGTCAAAACGGCCTATGAAATTCAAAAAGGAATGGAGAAGGTCAGGGCAGAAATATGTGGGAAATACGGCGTAACCCTCAGTGTCGGCATAGGGATTAACACCGGCGAAGCCGTTGTCGGCAACATCGGTTCCTACCTCCGCGTGGATTATACGGCGATCGGAGATCACGTCAACACGGCGGCACGAATCGAATCCCATACGGAGCCAAACCAGATTCTCGTATCCGAAGCGACGTATGAGCTGACCAAAGCATACTTCGAATACCGCTATGCCGGGGAAAAGCGGATGAAAGGCAAAAGCGTTCCCTTGAAGCTGTTCGAGGTGGCGGGCGTCAAAGGGGCTCCGGCTTCCGGGAAGGACGGGATTCCTGCTTCTGCGTTAAAGAAAGGGGTTTTCAGGTGGAGAAAGCAAATCGGTTGAAAAGGAAAAAACGGGCAGCAGCGTTCATGTGGGTGATGATGTTCGCCCTGCTCTTCTCTATGCTGTCATTCGTACCAGCCCCGCCCGTTCAGGCTAAAAGCGTGCGCGCTGCAGTAGTGGTTGAGGTCAAAGGGAATGTGACTTACACCAAATCCGGGGGTTCAAAGTCGCACCGCGCCTATGTGAATTTGAGCCTGAACCGAGGCGACGCCATATCGACAGGGTCTTCTTCTTCCGTCGTCATACGCATCGTTGACCGTGAGGATGAACTGACGATCGGTTCGAACGCGGAAGTGTATATCGCGGATTTGCTGGAGGAGAACGGCGGCAAAAAGTCCAAAGTGAAAGCATGGGCCGGTTCGTTATGGGCAAAGGTGAAATCGCTGGTGAGCCCGGAGGATGAGTTCGAGGTGGAGACGCCTACGGCCGTCATGGGTGTTCGGGGGACGCAATATATGACGCTTGTCGATCCGGTTACCGGCAGAACGACCATGTACGTGGCGGCGGGTATCGTAGAGGCGACGTCTACGCTTTCCACCGGTTCGGAAGGCCATCCGTCGGGATCTGCTGCCGTATACCCGGCGCAGCAAATCGACATGGATTTGCGGGCGCAGGCCGAGGATTTAAGGATTCTGGTATATTATGCGGAACCCAAAGCCATCGTCGAGTCTGCATCGCCGCGAGTGCTGGAAGCATTCCTGACCGCCATACCGGAGATTCAGGCGGAGAATGAAGGAATAAAAAACCGGATGCAGGAACAATTCAATCAAGGCATCCGGCAGCCGGACGACCGGTCGATTCTGAGGTACCTTACGCAGGATGAATTGGACAACGTCTTGCGCAACTTCGACGCTCTCGTGACGGAACTGGTTCAAGAGGCCGTGAGAGCAAACAAGCTGGATCCGCGAAAGGTAGATGAAGTGAATGCCCGGATTACGGATCCGGGCAAGAGAATCGACTTGACGCAGCCCCCGGCAGTCGACAGGACGGCAGGGCTGGACCCGGCCATTGAAAGGCTGAAGCAGGTCAACAGGAATACGGAAGCAAGCCCTGCAAGACTGGAACGGCTCCGGATGGAGCAGGCTATGCGGAAGCTGGGGCCTTATTTGGCGGAGCTGGCAGGCGAAAGGAACAGGTTGGCGGAGGAGAACCGAAAGACGGAGGACGCTGCCAATCAGAGAGCCTCGGAAGCCTTGATGAATCAATTGTCCGATTCGGAACGCCGGAAGTTCTTGGAGAATCGGCTCAAGCTCGGGGAGCTGATGAATTCCAATACCCCGGCACCGCCAGCTGGCGGCGGTCCATCCGGCGGCGGAGAACCTGCCATACAAGTGCCGGGTCCTGTTAAGCCGGCCGTAACGGTCAAGCAGCATGGATCGCCTGTAAACGGCTTTATTCATCTTGATCTGGAAATGCGGCATTTTACGGACAAGGAGCCGTTCTACGCCGTGGAGGCTCACCTCGTCTACAATCAGAGCGAATTGAACTATAGGCAAACAGCGAAATTTACGAATGCGGCCAGTGCTGTATTCAAGGACCGGCAAGCTGCAGAGACATTGACCCAGCACAAGGGAGAAACGCAAAATGAGCTGATATACGCAGCATCGCAATATGAAACCGGTCCAGATCAGCCTGTGGATCACATCCGGTTGAACGGATCCGGACTGTTGGCGCGCATTCCGCTGCAAGTGTTGGATTCGGCCGCCAATACGGCGAATGTCGAGCTGGTATACGTGAAGGTCGTCGATAAAGAAGGCAGGACCGTTTACGAGCTGACAAGCCCGCAATCGATCACGGTTATAACGAGGTAAAGGTTTGTGCGTACGGAAGGAGAAACCAATGAATAAAGCTGTACTACGGGCCGCTTTAGCCGTCCTGGCTTCCGTCATGATCGGCGGTCAGGGCGCCTTAGCCGCCTCTTGGGAAACGGATAGTCTCCGGGGCCCGGAGCAGCAGATCATGGTCAATGTCACCAGTCAGGCGGGCTCCGGGGATATGGGCAGCATGAACGGGGCGGAGAAGAATGCGACGTTTCGTATTCCGTCCCGGCTTGCCGTGCTGCCGGACAGCACGGTACTGATTTCGGATTCAAGGAATCATATGATTCGCATGCTGGCTCAAGGACGGGTTGGCACCTACGCGGGCATCCTGTATGAAATGGACGGTAAAGGGTTCCCGGTCGGAGGTCTTTTGGACGGACCTGGCGACATGGCTCTATTCCAGGAGCCGCACGGAATGGCCGTAGATGCCGGAGGCAATGTCTATGTAGCTGATGCGGGAAATCACGCGATCCGGAAAATCGACGCTTCCGGCAGAGTCTCTACCGTAGCCGGAAACGGTTTGATCGGATTAAAGGACGGCAGGGGAAAAGACGCCTCCTTCTACCGCCCGACGGATGTGGTTGCCGCGCCTGACGGAACGCTGTATGTAGCGGATACGCTCAATCATGTCATCCGCCGCATTACTCCGTCCGGTGAGGTAAAGACGCTGAATGCCCCTTCAGCCCGGGCCGTGGAAGTGTCTCCGGGCCAGGCTTCACCGGCCGGCGATTACGCCGACGGCGACTTGAAACAGGCGAAATTTAACGAGCCGGGCGGGCTCGTGATGGACGACAAAGGCAATTTATATGTCAGCGACTCGGGCAATCAACGCATTCGCTATATCGATTTGCAGGCGGGTACGGTAACCACCGTAGCCGGAGGAGGGACCGCCTCCGCGACCAAAGACTTGTATGCTCCGGGGGATTATGCGGACGGAGAAGCGGGCCATGCCAGATTCAACTTCCCGCTCGGCCTGGCACGGACAAGGGAAGGCGGGCTGATTATTGCGGACAGTCAAAACCACGCGGTTCGTTATTTATGGAACGGCCGGGTTACTACGCTTGCAGGCGTACCCGGCAGCACCACGGGCGAGCTGGACGGCATTGAAGGACACGCGCGGATGCATAGGCCTACCGGTGTAGCCGTACAAGCTGACGGCAGCATTCTGGTGGCGGATGCCTATAACAACAAGCTGCGTCAAATTCGTTTGTACAGCCTTCCGGCGGATTTGCCCAAGGACAACAACGTCAAGGTCGTAGTAGACGATCAATGGATTCCATTCGAAGTCCATCCGGATTTGACAAACGGCCGCACGATGGTACCGGTCCGCACCCTGGCGGAAGCGCTTGGCTATGAAGTGACGTTCGACGCCGGGACCCGCACCGTACGGCTCAGCAAGGACGGTACAATCATTGAAATGGGCATGGACAGGAATGGATTAAAGCGGACGGCAAAAGGCAGGGAATGGAGCTCGGAAACGGATGCGGCGCCTTATATCAAGCAGGACCGCATGTTCGTTCCTATACGTTTCGTTGCAGAAGCAATCGGCCTGGACGTCCAATGGGATAACGCTTCCCGTACGGCCATCCTCCGTCATAAGACCATCGACACTGCGCGTTAAACGTTCAAAGCCGGGAAGAGGGCTATCTTCCGACTTTCAATGAAATTCGCCTTCCCGGCCGATCGTTCGGCCTGCGGAAGGCGTTTTTGTTCCCCATACTCTCAAAAACCGCACGGCAAACGCCGATAATTTAGTGGACGAGGCGGAAAGAGGGGAATGCTCTTGAAATCGAAGGATCCAAAAGATCAGCTTCAACTCTTTTTTAAGCAGGACCCGCAGTATTTAAAAACATATGTCAAAGAGCATCCGAACAATAAGATGGCGTGGTACTTGCTTGGACGCGAATACGAAGCGCAGGGCAAACAAGGCAAGGCGCTGTATTGTTACGCCCAGGCAGGCGAAATATACGAGGCTTATGAGAATCAGAAGGTCAATCTGCCCCCCGAAGCATTGGAGCAGATCCGGGGTTGGGGCTCGACCCGCAAGCGCCGCCGCCGTATGGGCCGTCTCCGATTAGGCTTGGCGCTCCTGATGTTGGCGGCTGCGGTATTATTCGCGCCAGGCGCTCCTTCATTGCCTGTATACGTAACGGAGAAGGAAGTGCCGCTCCCGGAAGGCGTAACCCCCGCACAGCTGCAGGAGACAAAAGTCTATTATATTACCGGAGGGAAGACCCAGGAAAGGATCGGAGCCGCTTTACAGAGCATGCTGCTGGAGGAGAGAATCAGCAGCTTCGCGATTTTGGCCAGGGGGATTCCGATGGGACAAACCTCGTGGATCAGCTGGCTGAGAAAGCCGGAGGTGCTGCTTTCCGTCGAAGCGAAGCAGGATGCTTCGCAGCAGCAAATCAATTACCATGATGCCGAGAGCTGCGGCTGTCAGCCGGCCGATCCTGGCAAGGCGGAGCAGATCGTAGCCGCATGGATGTCCAAACAGGAGCAGGAGCTCGTGCTGAAATCAGCCATAGCGTATTATACCAAAGCGAATGGCCGGGCACCGGAGCAGTTGACGGAATTAACCGCGTCTTATCCCGGTAATGTGCTGCCCGGCGTTACCGCGGACATGCAGGGGCTGTTCGACCGGCAGAAGGATGAAATCGCTGCCGAAACGGCCGAATGGGTAAAGCAAAACGGGTCGCCAAAAGCGTCAGAGGCCATGCCGGGCGCGGAAGGCTTGACGAAGCCGATGAAGGAGCCGCTGCGGATTGTGGTCGACAAGTCCGCCCACCGTTTGGCTCTAGTCAGCGGCAATCTGATCGTGCGCAGCTACGCCGTCGGGCTGGGAGGCGACCGCACGCCCGAAGGGACCTTTGCGATCACGGAAAAGGTCCGCAACCCGAACGGGAAGTCGAACGGCGAGTTCGGCAGCCGGGGCATGACGCTTTCGGATACCCTTTACGCCATTCACGGAACGAACCGGCCGTCGAGCATCGGCAAGGACGAGTCCCTGGGCTGTATCCGGATGCGCAAGGAGGATGTGGAAGAACTGTTCGACATGACGCCGCTCGGTACACCGGTAACGATCGGCAGAGGGCTGCTGCCGGCGGAAGAATCACGCAGCGGGAGCCCGTTCAGGCTGCCGCTGCAGACCGGGGAAACGAACCCGGGGAAAGTGTACCGATGGCTGAACTGAAAGGTCGGCTTGGCCGGACAGAGGCTTCGGGCTTCCCTGGAGGATGGCTAGCTGCCGAGGATGAGGAGTACGGCCATGATGATGACAATCGCTGCAAATATGGAGCTGATCCAGATGATCAGCTTTTTGTTCGGCTGCTCCTTCGCTTTGCGCTGCAAATAGGAGGAGTTTTTTTTCTTTGGCATGACAATCGGCCCTTCCGAAAGAGTGAGTTTAAACATAATATTAACATAATGCAGCCGGATTGGCAGGGGGATTTTGCAGCTTGTCCTCTTTATTTTTGTCCCGCAAAACGATACACTGTCAAAAGAGAGTAAAAGACGAGAGAACGTGCGGGGAGAGGACAGAAGTATGCTTTACAAAAAAATCGCCAAACCGGTTCTATTTGGGATGGACCCGGAAAAAGCGCATCATGTTATCATTGACGGAATGCATACGGTCGGTAAGCTGCCAGGGGGGCGAATGCTGCTCCGTTGGGTATGGGGGGTTCGGCCGGCTCCTGAGCTGGAGATGCAGCTTTGGGGAATTACGTTTGCCAATCCTGTCGGATTAGCAGCGGGACTGGATAAGAATGCGAAGGCGGTCCCCGCATTTTCAAACATCGGCTTCGGGTTTATGGAGGTTGGAACGGTAACGCCCAAGCCCCAGGCGGGCAATGAGCTGCCCCGCTTGTTCAGACTGCCGGAGGACGCTGCGCTGATCAACCGAATGGGCTTTAATAATGTAGGCATTGAAGGAATGAAGCGTAATTTGCGGAATCAGGGGAAGCGAACGATCCCGCTGGCGATTAATATCGGCAAAAATAAATCGACGCCAAACGAGCAGGCGGAGGAAGATTACCGTGCATGCATCCAGGCGCTGTATGGTTACGGCGACTTTTTCGTTGTGAATATCAGCTCTCCGAATACGCCGGATTTGCGCAATCTTCAGCATGGAGACGACTTGTCCAGGCTGCTTGCTGCCGTAAAGGACGAGGTACGCAAGCAGCATGCGCGCTTTGGCGGAAGGGAAAAGCCCGTGCTGGTGAAAATCGCTCCGGACCTGCAGCCGCAAGAAGTGGAATATATGGTGGATACGATCTTGCGGAGCAATATTTCCGGCATCATCGTCTCGAACACGACCATCTCCCGCGACGGGCTGCAGAGTGCGCACCGCAGCGAGGCCGGGGGATTGAGCGGCCGTCCGCTCACTAAGCGATCCACGCAGCTCATTCGCGCTGTTTACAAAGCAACAGGCGGGCAGCTTCCGATTATCGGTTCGGGGGGGATTTTCTCCGCGGAAGACGCCTATGAAAAAATACGGGCCGGGGCCAGTCTGGTTGAAGTCTATACGGGATTGATCTATGAAGGTCCTGCTCTTATCGGACGCATTAACGAGGGACTTCGGGCTTTACTTCGAAAGGACGGTTTCAAGCATATTTCCGAAGCGATCGGTTCAGAGCATCGAGGCTAGGAGAATGGAGGAGTAGCGATTGGACGGACGCGATTGGAAAAAATTCCTTATGCCCTATGAACAAGCGGTTGAGGAATTGAAAGTAAAGTTCAAAACCATGCGCGCAGAACTGAAAATCTGGGAGGAATATTCTCCGGTTGAATTCGTCACGGGCCGGGTCAAACGGATTTCGAGCATTCTGGAAAAATCCAAGCGGCTCAATGTGCCTATGGAAAAGCTGGAGACAGGTATCGAGGATATTGCCGGGATCCGGATCATGTGCCAATTCGTCGAGGACATTGAACGGCTGGCCGAACTGATCCGCAAACGCGAGGATATGAAGCTGATCTACGAGAAGGATTACATTCTCAATAAAAAGCCAAGCGGCTACCGCAGCTACCATATGATCGTAGAATACCCGGTACAAACGGCGCTCGGCATGAAGCGGGTATTGGCCGAAATCCAGCTCCGCACGCTGGCGATGAATTTTTGGGCTACGATTGAGCATTCGTTGAACTATAAATATCGGGAAAGCCTGCCGGAGAAGGTGCTGAACCGGCTCAGCAAGGCGGCGGAAGCGGCGTTTCTGCTCGACCAGGAAATGAGCAACATCCGCGAGGAAATTATGGAAGCTCAGAAGCTGTTCGAGGATAAATCGAACATCGTCAACCGGGTTCTAAACGGCATCCAGGAGCTGTATTTTTACCACCGGGTTCGCGAGGCGGCGCAGTTTCAGCTGCGCTTCAACGAGCTTTGGGATACGGATGACGTCTGGCATTTGAAGCGTCTTTCCAGCGAAATCGAAGATGCCATCATCCGGGCCAAAAAAGGTTCTACGCCGTAAACCGGCTCCGGATAAAATGGGGGAGGGTTGCCCTTTGAATACCTATGATCCTCTGTATGTACAGTTTGTATACTATTTTAATGAAGCAAGGGATTACTTCGAATGTCACGAGGTGATGGAGGAATTGTGGCTGGAAGAAGGCCGAAATCCTCTTTATCAAGGCCTGCTGCAGGTAGCGGTAGGCCTTTACCATTATAGGAACGGGAATGTGAACGGGGCGATAAAGCTGTTTACCGCTGCGATAGAAAAGCTGGAGGGATATCCGGGCGATCGTCTCGGGATCGATCTGCACCAGCTTCGCGAGGACAGCAAAACGTATCTGGCGAAGCTTCTTCGTTTGGAGGAAGAACCGTTTGCTTTTTACGATTTGGATATTCGGGTCACGGATCCGCAGTTGGAAGCGCTGGTGGAAGAGCTTCGCCTGCATCCGCCGGAGGCTCATGAAGAGGATGCGCCGTGAAGGCCCCGGGATCATAGGGACAACGGGCTGAAAAAAGCAGAGGACAGCGGCTCCTCTGCTTCTATGTGAAGGGCTATTGTTTATGTTTGGCGATAAAGCTGCGGAACGTATCGGCGGTTTGTTCGCCTTCCAGACGTTCTACTTCTTTGCCGTCTTTATAATATACGAAAGTAGGCGTGAATTGAATATTATACCGCTGCCGGGCGTCACGGTATTCCTCCAGGTTAAATTGTTTGACATCCACGTTCAGTTCTTTGGCGACAGGCATCAGCACCGGAGTCGTCGCTTTGCAGTGGGAGCAGGTGGATGCAAAATAGTAGAGGAAAAAATCTTCCTGTGCGGCGATTTTCTTGTCCAGTGCGTCAGGTAAAATAATGTTCTGGTAGTTAGGATCGTCAAGCAGCTTCAGCGTTTCGGGATGAAGCTTGCTCGGGTCAATGCCGTATACATTATCGGCATACTTGCCGTATTTGGCTTGATTGGCCTGCTGATTTACAACATAAAGCGCGCCGAAGAGAACGACGATGATGGATAAATAAATGCCAAGCTTTTTCATAGTGCTCCTCTTTTCTTCTTAGTGGTGTAACGTTCTTTCAAAATATTCGTTACTTACTCTTTCGTTTCCTTCTACGATTGTACCCTAAAAATGAAGGAATTTCGAACTTGCGGATGACATGAGCGGTTGAAGCGGATGCGGGGACCCGCTCGTTGCGGAGCCGGACGATAATAAGTACAATTGGACTAATGCCTGTAGAACAATTAAAGCGAGTTGAGAACTGATGACGGTGCTGATGCTGCCTGAAGCATTTTTGGATAAAATGGAACGTTTGCTGGGGGCGGAGTCTGCGGATTTTCTGGCTTCCTACCATAAGGAGCGGCTGTACGGGCTGCGTGTCAATTCATTGAAGCTCAAGCCGTCCCGGTTTCAGGAGCTGACGAATTTCCGGCTGGAGCCGGTGCCCTGGACGGAAACCGGGTTCTATTACCGTGAAGAGGATCGTCCGGGGAAGCATCCGCATTACCATGCCGGACTATACTACATCCAGGAGCCAAGCGCTATGGCGCCTGCGGAGCTGCTCGACGTACGTCCCGGCGACCGGGTGCTTGATTTGTGCGCCGCGCCCGGGGGCAAAACCACCCAGCTCGCCGGGAAGCTGCAGGGGACCGGCGTGCTGGTCGCCAATGACGTGCATCCGGACCGGGTCAAGGCGCTGGTGAAAAATATCGAGCTCAGCGGAGTTCGAAACGCGGTTGTGCTCAATGAAAATCCGGACAAGCTGGTGGAGCCTTTCGCCGGATATTTCGATAAAATCCTGGTCGATGCCCCCTGCTCGGGGGAGGGGATGTTCCGCAAGGAAGAGGACATGGCGAAAGCCTGGCGTCCGGATTGGCCCGGGAAGTACGCTGCGATACAGCGGATCTTGCTGCGGCAGGCGGCTCGTATGCTGCGTTCCGGCGGCCGGCTGGTGTATTCGACCTGCACGTTCTCGCCGGAGGAGAATGAAGCGATCATCGCGGAGTTTCTTGAAGCGCATCCTTTATTCGAGGTGGAGCCGATTCCGGAACGCAGCGGCTGGATGCCGGGACGTCCTGACTGGCTGGGCGAACAAGGCGGCCGCGCGGCCGAGGTTGCCGGCACGGCAAAGCTGTGGCCCCATCGCCTTGCGGGCGAAGGCCACTTTGTCGCGGTGCTGCGCCATCGCGGGCAGGCTGCGCCGGAGGAGGCGGGCGCGCGGCCCGTCGTGACGCAGGCCGCCGCTAAGGCGCCACGCCGGGAAGGCAAGCGGCCCGCGAAGGCCGCGGCGGCCGACCCGCGCGAGGCGCTTGCGC
Source organism: Paenibacillus naphthalenovorans (assembly GCF_001465255.1). NCBI lineage: Bacteria > Bacillati > Bacillota > Bacilli > Caryophanales > Paenibacillaceae > Paenibacillus > Paenibacillus naphthalenovorans. The sequence continues at coordinate 655,905 of NZ_CP013652.1, forward strand.
GCTTTGCGGCGGAGCAGCTGGCGGCGGCGCCGTACGACGCCGCGGGCCTTGTGTGCCGCGGCGAGCATGTGTACGCCGCGCCAATGGGGCTGCCGCCGCTGGACGGAGTCCGGGTCATCCGGCCCGGCTGGTACCTCGGCAGCGCTGCGGGCCAGCGCTTTGTGCCGTCGCACGCGCTGGCGATGGGGCTGCGCGCGGAGGAGGCGCTGCGTACGGTGACCTTCACGGCCGACGATCCGCGGGCCGTGCGCTACTTGAAGGGCGAGACGCTGATGCACGCCCCCGACGAGCTGCGTACGGCCGGAGAAGGTGTGCCGGCCAAGGGCTACTGCCTCGTCTGCATCGACGGTTTTCCCGCCGGCTGGGCCAAATGGCAGGACGGCCTGCTCAAGAACGAATATCCTCCCGGCTGGAGGTGGACATAGAGATGAAAGCAACGCTTCGTTTAGACAAGCTTCTCGCTCATACGGGCTTCGGTACGCGCAGCGAGATCAAACAGCTGGTAAAACGCGGAGCCGTCAGCGTGAATGGCAGGACGGTCAAAGACAGCGGGCAGCAGGTGCATCCAGAGCGCGATGAAATCCATGTGGACGGAGAGCCGGTCGTGTACCGGGAATTCGTTTACCTGATGCTGAACAAGCCGCAGGGTGTTGTTTCGGCCACGGAAGACACCCGGGACCGTACTGTTCTGGATCTGATCGATAGTAGGTACGCCCATTTTGATTTGTTTCCCGTCGGACGGCTGGATAAAGATACGGAAGGGCTGCTGCTGCTGACCAATGACGGCAAGCTGGCTCATCAATTGCTGTCTCCCCGCAAGCATGTGCCCAAAACGTATTATGCCGAGGTAGAGGGAGCCGTAGACGAAAGCGATAAGGCCGCGTTTGCCCGCGGCGTCACGTTGGATGACGGGTACGTCACGATGCCGGCGGAGCTTGTCATTCTGCACAGGGGAAACCCGGCGCAATCCGAGCTGTCCCGTATTGAGCTCACCATTATGGAAGGGAAGTTTCATCAGGTAAAACGCATGTTCCAATCGGTTGGAAAACGCATCGTTTTTCTCAAACGGATCGCCATGGGACCGCTGAAGCTTGACCCGAATCTTCCTGCAGGGAAGTACCGGGAGTTGACGGAAAAAGAACGGCTGTCTTTAAAGGAGCATGGCGAATATCATAAGAGCTAGAGAAGGAAGTGGGCAGGAAATGCAATACCAATTAATTGCGCTTGATGTGGACGGAACGCTGTTGAACGACAATTACGAGCTGACAGAGCGTACGGTATCCACACTCCGGCGGGTTCATGAGGCGGGGAGCCGTATCGTGCTGTGTACCGGGAGAGCGCCGGAAAGCTCGGTTCCGATTATGGAGCAAATGGGATTTGAGGGGGTGCTGATTGCGCATAACGGGGCCGCTACGGTCGAGACGCCGGGCTCCCGGCTGCTGCATGAATTTTCTTTTCCGATCGGGCATATTGCGGGGCTTGTCCAATACTGCCGCGCGGAGCATGTGCATTTTGACTTGAACACCTCATGGAAAATGTATGTGGAACACGTAGGCGAAGCGGAAGCGGCGATGTACGAAAAATATATGGCGGTTCCGGAACGGGTCGATGATGTGCTTGCCTTGACGGTACCTATCGTGAAATTTACGATGTTCGGTTCGCAGGAAGCGATGGATCGGGTAGAACGGCAATTGGCTTCATTCGACCTGCCGTCCTCGCTTCAAGCGATCCGGAGCGGAGCGCATTTTATCGACGTCATGCTCAAATCCGTATCCAAGGGACGTGCGCTGAGCAACCTTTCCGGGATGTGGGGGATTGAACCGTCCTCTATTCTGGCCATGGGCAATTATTATAACGATATCGACATGCTCCGCTTTGCCGGGCTTGGCATAGCCATGGGCAATTCTCCGGAGGAGGTCAAGCTGGCTGCGGATGAGGTTGCACTTTCAAATAATGAGGAAGGCGTGGCAGAAGCGCTTATGCGTCATGTGTGCCCGGAGTTGGCGGGCCAATAAGCGTATGTATGAGCTGCCGCGGCCGGCAAAAGAAGGCTTGGAGAATGCTCCGGCCTTCTTTTGCCGGCATGCTCTTTCATGGATTACCGCAGCAAATCAATAAATGCCTGCCCTAAGCAAGACCACCAGCAGAATAAACAAAACCAGAATGACACCCGTCGATGTGAAATAACCGTGAGAATGAGACATGGAAATACCTCCTTAACGTGATTGTTTTCATCCAATGCCGCATTGAAATCTTTTATAGGGCAACTGTCTGCTATAGGATATGACATATGACCGTATTGGTTTGGGCGGATGACCCGGGGCGCATAAATTTTGGCCGGGAGAGGACATGCTAATCGTGTAACCATACTGTGCCAGCTTGGAGGGGACCCGAATGAATCATGTCATGCTTAGACCGGATTTGAAAACGGCCGGCGGAGAGGTTTGCGACATTTTGTACAAAAATCGTTTTGTTGGAACGCTGGCGTTAGTCTACCGGGAATCCGACCGAATCGCGGGCACGCTCCAGTTGGAGAAAGAAGTGTTGTCCGAGACCGAAAAAGACGAGGTATCCGATCACGTGCACACTTATGTCTGGGCGCTTGTGGACGCTTTGCGTGCACGTGATTGCGAAGTAATGGTCACTTACAGCAGTTATGATCACGTCATTGCGACAGAAGACGCGCCATCGCCGCAAAACCGCAGTTCCGATGCGGAGGAGGTGCCGGAATACGGTCCCGATTGGGTGGACTACAGTACACGCCTGGAGGATGAGAATCCGGACGAACGGGAAGAGTATACGATGGCCGATTATGAAATGGTCGTTGTTGGTGAGGACGACGATTCGATTGAGTATCATATTTATGACAATGAGGACGATCTGGTAGCTGAAGTTTTCCTCACCATAGAAGACCGTATCGTGACAGGAACGGTCGATTGGCTGTTCGAGCCGTCGGGAAAAGAGCTGAATACCATCGCCGATTTGATCATTCTTGATTTTAACGAGGATGAAGTGGACGGCTTTGTCATTCATATGCAGCACCTCGATGAACTCATCGAAACCATCGAACTGACGCATGAGGATCTGCTGCCGAAAGACGATGCAGACGATGATCCGGACGTTTATTCAAGCCCTTTGCGGAATGAGTATACGATTGTCCTGGCACGCGATGACGGGGGTGTGCTTACGTATGAGATCTATCAGCAATCTCGCGGCGGCTTGCCGATCGGGACGGCTACGGTGGATATCAGTCAGCGGCAGCTTACGGGCTTTATCGATTTCCGGGAGCCGGGAAGCACGGACGATCGCGAGCTGATCGCTACCTTATTGATGGAAGAGCTGGATAAAGAGAAGGACTATGATACCATAAATCTGACGATGATGCACAAAAACCGGCTGATCGAAGAAGTATTGTTCGAGACGGAGCACGTGCATTAATGAGAAAGGCTGTTCCGCAAGATGAGCTCATCCAGCGGGACAGCCTTCATTATATTACCGGCAAGACGCCGATCGCTTGCCTTTAGCGCCTGAGCCCTTTGGGGTAGTGATTCTTAAGCTGGTGCCCCGTTTGCTTGCCCCAGCCGAGGGGGTAACCGTCAACGGTAACCAGGGTCCAGCCGCTGCCTGCCGCGGGACGTTCGATGACTTCTCCTTGAAGATAGCGCTGTACTTGCGAACTGTCCGCTGCGAAGTCCGCCGCATGGCTGACAGTCAAAGCCGAGGGCAGGGCAAGAGCGAGGGCATGGGCAGGCTCAAGCCGTCCCTTCTTCACTTCCCCAAGATGCAGACCCGGTCGCAGCACCTTCATGCCCTGTAGCCATGCGCCGTCAAACGGGCAGTCCATCACGGTCGGCAGCCAGTACAGCTGCCCGCCGAAGAGCAGCGGTTCACCCGGCGGAAGCTCGAAACGGCCGGGGCTCAATGCCTCCGCGGCGAAGTCTTTAAACAGCCGCATGGCGTCCTCTTCGGGACGCTGTTTTCGCCCGCCCCGTTGTGCCCTTTTGCGAGATTGGGAGGCTGCCGCCGTTAGGCTCCCCGATGCTTCCGAGAGCTGCAGGACGGCTACAAAGTGACCTTCCCCGGCCTCAAGATGCGGCCAAATGCGCTCCATCCGCTCGAGCTGAAGCTTCGGGTACCGCTGCAGCAGCGCTTCGACCGTCCGTTCATTCTCCAGCTCATTGAATGTGCAGGTGGAATAGGCCAGCCGTCCGCCCGGCTTCAGCATCGTGACGGCGGCATCCAGGATGTCCTTCTGCCGCGCCGCGCACATCTCCACATGTTCAGGCGACCATTCCTTGATCGTGTCCGGATCCTTCCGGAACATGCCTTCGCCGGAGCAGGGGGCGTCCACCATGATTTTATCGAAAAAGCGGGGAAACCGTTCGGCCAGCTGCCGAGGCGCCGCGCTGACCACAACGGCGTTAGGCACACCCATCCGTTCGATGTTTTCCGACAAGATTTTGGCCCGCGCAGGATGGATTTCATTCGAAATCAGGAGCCCCCGGCCCGCAAGCTTGCCGGCAATCTGTGTCGACTTGCCTCCCGGAGCGGCGGCAAGATCCAATACGATCTCACCGGGACGCGGATCCAGCAGCTCGACGGCGGACATGGCCGAAGGCTCTTGTATGTAATACACGCCGGCCGCATGGTAAGGATGCTTTCCCGGTTTTGTTTCCTCCCGGTAATAAAATCCGGTGTCGCACCAGGGCACCGATTCAAGACCGAACATCTTTACCAGCGGCTCTAAGGCGAGTCCGTTACTCCTGCTGATTTTGCCCGGGTTCAAACGCAATCCCAGGACCCGGGGAAAAGTATAGCTCAAGAGGAACGCTTCCGCGCCGTCGCCGAGCTGCCGTTTCATTTGTTCGATAAATGCTTCGGGTAATTGCATCATAGGATGCGTTTCTCTCCTTTGTCTGCAAACTATTCTTCATTATACAAGCTTCGCCATATTGTGAGAAGTCTACCCCGCGTGATATAATAGTTCGTTGATTCAGTAAGGTTGTCGCCAAGATTCTATACCCGTATCTGAATCACCTTGACTGACGCTCCGTCCCGAGGGGCCGGCATCGCGTTTATCCTTGGGTAAAGAGGTGAATGACCAATGGAATACGAAATCCCCAAAAAAGTGCAAACGTTAGGGGAAGACATACAGAAGAGCCAGCTCAAGTATCATGACAGAGAAGTGCTCGTATCGAAGGAATTCACATTTGACAGCGCGCACCATCTGCATTGTTATGAGGGCAAGTGCAAAAGCCTCCACGGGCATACGTATAAGCTCCAGGTGATCATGCGGGGCAAGGTGGACGAGCGGGGCATTACGATTGATTTTGCCGACATCAAACGAATTGCGAAAGCCCGCATCCTCGACAGGCTGGATCACCGTTATTTGAATGAAGTCCTGCCGCCGATGAACACCACGGCCGAAAACATGGTCGTCTGGATGTATGAGCAGCTGCGGGACGCTTTGGCAAGCGAAGGGCTGTACCCTGCGGTGCGGGTAGAGGAAGTCCGTTTATGGGAGACACCTACCAGCTACGCTTCGGTGACGGCTAGGTTGATGGGAGATGAACTCTCTTGAGTCAAGCTGCCGAACGTGTAGACATAAACGAGATTAAACTGCCCATGGTTGAAATTTTCGAGACAGTGGAGGGAGAAGGGTCGCGAGCGGGCTTCCCGACGGTATTTATACGTTTGTTCGGATGCAACCTGCGCTGCACCTGGTGTGATACCAAATACAGCTATCCGCCAGCGGAAGCGGAATTCGTGATGACCATAGGCGATATCGTGGCGGAGGCAAGCCGTTATTCATCAAAGCATGTGTGTCTGACGGGCGGCGAGCCGCTGCTCTACGGGGACAGATCGACGGCTCTGATTGAAGCCCTGGCTGCCACCGGGAGATATACGGATCTGCATATCGAGACCAACGGAGCCATTGACCTTACCCCGTACCTGGAAAGGATCAAATCTCCGATTGTAAGGTATATTATGGATTACAAGCTGCCCGATTCCGGTGAAGAGGACAAAATGATTACAGCGAACCTGTCCAAGCTGCGTCCCCAGGACGAGCTGAAATTCGTGATCGGCAGCGACCGCGATTTTCTGGCGGCCAAAACGGTGCTCGAAACGTTCCCGACGGCTGCGCTGCCGCTGTTCAGTCCTGTATGGGAAACGATGCCCCCTGACAAGCTGGTCCGTCTCATGCTGGAACACGGGTTGTCCCAGGTCAAGCTGAATATGCAGATGCACAAAATCATTTGGGACCCGGCGATGCGCGGCGTATGAGTGCGGCCGGGCTTTTCGGTTTGAAAGGACCAACCAACGATACGAGAGTAAAGGCAGGGATAGTATTGCATATGAAAAAGGCAGTCGTCATTTTAAGCGGCGGTTTGGACAGTACAACGTGCATGGGAATTGCACAAGAAGCCGGTTACGAACTGTATCCGATTACCTTCGATTACGGGCAGCGTCAAAGAAGAGAAATTGAGAACGCCCGGCAGGTGGCCGAATTTTACGGCGTGTCGGACAGGCATCGGGTGATTTCTCTCGGATTCCTTAAAGAATTCGGCGGCAGCGCGCTGACCGATGAATCGATCGAGGTGCCGCCGGCCGGGGAAAGTGGCGCGGTAGACTCCGAGATTCCGATTACTTATGTACCGGGGCGCAATCTGCTGTTCCTTTCGATCGCCACGTCTTATGCCGAGGTGAGCGGAGCAGAAGCGATCTATATCGGTGTCAATGCCCTAGATTACAGCGGCTATCCAGACTGCCGTCCGGAGTTTATCCGCAAGGTGCAGGAGGTCATGGCTCTTGCTACCCGCGTAGGTGTTGAAGGGGGGCCGATCCGGATTGAGACGCCACTGATCCATTGGACCAAAGCGGAGATTATCCGGGAAGGGATGCGGCTTGGCGTGCCGTATCAGCTTACGACCTCTTGCTATAACGGGCAGGAGGAGGCCTGCGGCGTATGCGACAGCTGCCGTCTCCGGCTGAAAGGCTTTGCCGATGCGCAAGCAACGGATCCTGTTCCGTATCGGACCGGAAAGGAATAAAAAATCCGGCACTCCAGGCTCAAATGAGCCTCAAGTGCCGGATTTTTTTACGTTAATGCTTCAATTCCTTTTCGATCTTTTCGATCAGTTGTTCCGAACTGGCGGCTTCCATATATTCCGATTCGTAACCGAACCATTTCTTAGGGCGGTTAACAATGACAAACGGGTTAAGCTTGCATCGTTCGCAGTGGTCCAGACAGCCTCTTACTTTTTGGATAAGATGAGGATGGTTATCTTCCATATGTTCATAGGTTTGTGTATTCTTCAGCCGCAGATTATTGCTGCAATATTCTAAAAAGACGGATCTCAATGACAGCACATCCTTATCCGGGAATCAGCTTAGAGAACTTCACGACGGTTGTAATTATATCGATGTACCCGAGCCTCGTCAACAAAAGGGGGATGTGATGCCGAATATCGCCATCGGAATTTATTTTTCGTGATCATATGTAAACGTGGTTCCAACCTCCGAATCGTGCTCCGGAGAGTGCCGTTCCTGGCCTTGCAGCTTTTTTTGTTTCCAGAAGAGGACGGTAAGCATCCGTTCAATCCATTCCTTATCCGTAGGGGTAAGCTCAATGCCGTCAAAAACAAGATCATTCTCGCGAAGAAACCTCCGCAAGTTAATGTGGGTCTTTTTATAGTTGCGGTTTTCATGCTCTACGGATGATTTGTCCAGGTAGCCGGCGATCTGCATCAGCTCGGTGTAAGGGATATTCAGCCCTTCCGACAGCTTCATCAGCACGTCGGGTGAGGGAACGCCGCGGTTCCCGTTCTCCAATTGGGAGATGTAGGCCGCCGAGACGCCGGACCGGTCCGCCAGCTCGCGTATCGTGAACCCTTTCATTTTGCGCATATCTTTTAACTGATCATAGAAATCCATAGGCAACCTCTCATTAAAAGGATAAAAAACGAACGGGTAAACAAAGGTTAACAATATTATAATATCAGTATACAATAGCAAATACAATGTCGGACCAACGAATCATTGGCCGATGGATGATATTCAAGTTTTTTTGCGAAATTTCGTAACTTTCTGTAGAGTTTTGGATACAAATTGTATATAATTGTCGTATAAGTCAAAAAGGAGTCGGGCATTATGTACTATTGTATTTTATGCGAAGAGATCCATGCGTTGAAATATTCCGAATGTGAAACCGTTTTTTCATCCGGATTCCATTACTATAATCTTACCCTTTACAATGCAGGCATGTGCCAGTGTGAGTACTGCCATCTGGAAGAGGAGCATTCGGCTTCAGCCTAAGGCCGGTTGACATCTCGTCGGGATATCCTGAACCGGCTTTACAGCGGCCGGCCGTTTGGCCTGCGGCAAAGGGTTCTCCCGATCTTGGTTGCAACGCGATATTCCTGCCTAAGGAACGTTTTCGGTGAAAAAAGACCAAGGGACCCTTACGGGTCCCGAAGTTTTAGTTTGGTAAGAGACTCAGATGTCGGAATTCCTTGTAATCCATCGAATTTCTCAGCACCCCGATGATCTGTACGGATCATGCACCATCCCCCATTAAACCATCTACGGACCAATTCATTTGACCCCCGGAGATCTCGTCGTATTTGAAACGAGTGCATTGAGGACGAGTGGATAAACAAAGACGAAGCGGTCGAGGACTCGCCCGCCGCTTCAAAAGAACGCGCAGCAGTTTCAGCAACGGATGCTATAAGGAAACCCCGTAGAGTCTACCGGCTGCTGCAAACCTTTTTTTCATTTTATGACCTGCTGATGATAATCCGGATTGAGTTTACCACTGTAGATCGTTATCATGCTGCCCTGCCAGTTGCCCATTCCGCCAAACATAAACCTGAAGGCTTTGTCCAATCCGAATCTCCTAGAGATCTTTTGGAACAGGAGTAAATGGTTAACAACAACACAACGACTAGACCTCCGGTCCGATCTATCCGGACGTTATCTAATTTTTAGATCGATTTGCTGTTCCGGTACATTTTTCATTACAATTAGATAGAAGAATAAATCGCGGGAGAGGGTGTGGATAACGGTGTTCAGCCGGACAGAGAGCTTAAAACAATATATCAAGTGGTACCCCGTCACTGCGGTTTTGATCTGTATTCATATCATTCTGGTGGGTCTGATGGAATGGTTCGGTTCATCCCAGGATACCGTTACATTGATTCAATTCGGAGCATTATATGACCTGCCGAATCTGGAACCGGAAGCGTGGCGGTATTTTACGGCGATGTTTTTGCATATCGGATTCGCTCATTTGCTCTTTAATTGCTTTGCTTTATACGTGTTTGCGCCGCCGCTGGAGCGAATGCTTGGAAAATGGAGGTATGCGCTGTTTTATCTGGTGTGCGGCTTGGCCGGGAACCTCGTCAGCGCCTGGTTTCATCAAGACTATTTTGTCTCGGCCGGCGCATCGGGCGCGATTTATGGCATTTATGCCGCATATTTATATTTGGCCGTGTTCCGCAAAGATATCATCGACCACCAGACGAAGCAAGTCGTGCTTACGATTATCGGAGTCGGATTTATCTACTCCATCGTTGTTCCGGATATCGATATTTATGCCCATCTGGGAGGCTTTCTCGGAGGGCTGGCGGCGATGGCACTGATCGTGCTTTTTATAAAAAGAAGAACCCGGAGATCAGCTTAGAAAAAGAGGCAAGGCCAAATGCAGGCGCCAAAGGTGAACAACACTTGTTCTCCAGGCGCTTTTTTTGTCGAAGAAAAGACATAAAAATATACAATAGTGAACTTATTTGGTTGCATTAGTAAATTAAAGTGGTATAATTGTAAGTGGTATAATAAAAAAGTAGGTTTGTGAAAGTTTGGGGGGCTGAAAATGAAAATTAAAGCCAAAACGAACGCCATCGTAAGAGCGCGGATTGTCAAAGGGATGACACAGCGGGAGCTTGCAAAATTATCGGGCTTAAGCTATGCGTACATCAGCCTGCTGGAGCGTTCGGTCAAACCTGTCGGGCCCGCCACCGCCAAGAAGCTCAGCGAGCTGTTGGAACAGCCGATGGAGGAGTTGTTTAACATCGAGTAAACCTGCGCCGGACGGATGCCGATTGCCGACATGGAGTGCAGCATAGCCGCATCCGGACTTTGTTCATAAAATACGGCAGTCGGAAGCTTTCTGTCTCTGTCTCCGGACTGCCATCACTGCGCTCGCTGAGTCTAAAAGCCTACGACTTTGTTTTTTCCGGTCGTTTTGGCTTGGTACATCGCTTCATCTGCCTGCTTGATCAGTTCCTCCGCTGTTACCCCTTTGGAATAATAGCTGTAGCCCACACTGACGGTAACGTTCGTTTCCTCTTCGACCCTTGAACGTATCCGCTCTGCCAGACTTTCCGCCTTCGTATCCGGATCCGTGATCAGCACGACGATTTCCTCACCGCCGTAGCGCCCGCAAATGCCGGCATCCTCTGTTTCCTCCTTCACGATTTGGGCGACCTTTTTTAATGCCAGATCCCCCATCTGATGGCCTTTCGTATCGTTTAATTTTTTGAAATTGTCAATATCGCTGAAAAGTACGGCTACCGGCACACGTTGCTGTACGTATTGCTTCACCCGGTTTTCAAAATATTTGCGGTTATACAGCCGGGTCAGTCCGTCGGTAATGGACGATATATAAATGGCTTGCATCAGCTCGATGACGCGTTCGAAGATAAACAGAAACAGTACGATATGGAATGCAAAAGGGATGGTTCGTTCCAACAGATCCAGCGCACGCTGACTTCCGTTAAAGAGATAAAGATTGGCCATATGTACGGTATGCATCACGAAATAAACGGTTAGCATCAGCTGGTATTTGCCGTTTTGTCCGATTCTCGGATTCACCAGCATAAAGCTTACAAAAATAAGAATAAACAAATACAGCTCCATGCCGAGCGGGCGCAGAAGCGCATGATGTTCCTCGCTGCTCTGAAGCCAGATTGGAGCATACCAATAGGTTAGTGCTGCCGCAACGCTTAAAGCGCCGGACAAGCAAAAAACGACAATATCTCTTTTGCGCGTGACGTTATACAGCTGATACATTCCGATATTCATCATAACAAAGGCGAGCACTTTAAGCACAAGCGCCGTAAATGTCTGCACATCGCCCGTATTGTGCGATAACGTCTGGTGAACTAATTGGCCGTACTGCAGGAGAAAAATACCAAGTGCCACGACCATGGAGAGGTAGCCGATTTTGCGGCGGGTGATCAGAAGGCGGATCGAAACGAACATCGTCATCCCTATAATTACAATCAGCATGGAGTGCAGGAAAACCGGCCCCGCAGGTCCGAAAAACATATCCGATATCGTGAAGTTGTCCATGAAAAGTGGCAGGCCCCCATCATCAAACGGTTACATATGACCCATTATACCAAACATATATTCGAGCAGGGAAGTCTTGTAGTCCTTTTCCATACCTGATAGGATTAGGATGAAGAGATATGCGGGACAGCCGCAACAACAACGGGAAGACCGGAGGTAGGTCTGCTAATGCGCATATTGCAAGCTTTGTTTTTTCCCCCGGAGCAGCCGGGCGGGGTTTCCTCCATGGTTCCCTTCATGCTGGAGCGCTTCAACAAACGGGGCTGGGAAATGGAACTGTTTTCCTTGCCCAAGAGGGTGCGAGGCAAAGGCGGCGAAGAGGTTCATTTCTCTACGTTCGATTGGGAGCCGTACGCCGGAAATCCGGTAGTCGATAAATATATTCAGACGATAAAGGACTATATATGGTGGACAAAGCTTCGCATCAAATCTTCTTACGATCTGATTCATGCCCATCATCCGATTGCCGGTCTCGTCATGAAACGGCTTTTTCCGGATACGCCGCTCATTATGACGATCCATTCCAGCTACGAACGCGAATTGAAGCTAAACGGAAAAATTAGTGAAGACGGCCCGGAATACCAGTTTCTTACCTCGCTCTACAGGGAGCTTGAGGAGAAGGCGGACCAACTGATCACCGTATCCAACTCATTCAAGCAGTATTTATCCGATTATGTGCAGGAGCCCGAGAAAATCGGAGTCATTCCCAACGGATTCGACGAGAAAAGGTTTCGCCCGGTACATCATGAGAATCAGGTGCCCCAGCTGATCAGCGTCTGCCGCCTGGTTCCGGCCAAAGGGCTGGATACGCTGCTGTACGCTTGCGCGGAGCTGAAACGCAAGGGGCTGCCGTTCGTGCTTCATTTGATCGGAGACGGACCGATTCGTCCGGAGCTGGAGGCGCTGGCGCAAAAGCTGGGCATTTATGACGATACGATTTTTTACGGCTATATGCTTCACCCGGAAGATTTTATGCCGTTTTTCGATGTGTTTGTACTGCCTTCCCGCGCAGAAGCTTTCGGGTCGGTGTTCGCCGAGGCTGCGCTTTGCGGTCTTGCCCTCGTAGGGACGCGGGTCGGAGGAATCGCCGAGCAGATTGAGCACGGCGTCAACGGTCTTCTGGTTCCCGTAGACGATGTGGCTGCGCTCGCGGCGGCGCTGGAGAAAGTGGCCGGCGACCCGATGTACCGGTATCAGCTGTCGAGGGTCGCGCTGGAGAAGGCGCTCAAATCGTATTCGATGACACGGATTGTTCAGCAGCTGCGTAGTGTGTACCGCAGCTACCGGAAAGACGCCTAGATTTCTTATGAAAGGTCGTGAGAAGCATGAGGTCTTTTCGTTTTATTCACGCGGCGGATCTGCACTTGGACAGTCCGTTTCGCGGTTTGGCCGGACTTCCCGAAGCATGGCGGGAGCGGGTGAAGGAGGCGAGCTTCACCGCGCTTTTGCGGCTCACGGATCTGGCGGTCAGCCAGAGGGCTGATTTCGTCGTGTTCAGCGGCGATATATATGATGCCAAAGACCGTTCGCTGCGCGCTCAGCTGCGGTTCCGGCAAGCTTTGGAGACGCTGGCGGGTCATCGGATACCCGCCTTTGTCATCCATGGAAACCACGATCCTCTGCATGACGGATACAGCGCGAAGCTCACATGGCCCGATGAAGTCAAAGTGTTCGGCGCAGGCGGGGTGGAAAGCGAAATCGTCCGGGCTGCGGACGGGGAGGCTTTGGCAAGGGTCTCGGGCATTTCCTTCGGAAAATCTTCGGTGACGGACAATTTGACGCCGGGGTTTCGCGGTTGGGGTGACGGTTTGTATCATATCGGAATGCTTCACACCAACGTGGACGGCGACGCAAAGCACGACAACTATGCTCCGTGCCGTCTGGGCGATTTGCTTGCCCGCGGCGTCGATTACTGGGCGCTCGGGCATATACATACGCGGCGCATCCTGCACGAGAAGCCGTGGGTTGTTTATCCGGGCAACGTGCAGGGCCGGCATATTCGCGAGACCGGGCCCAGGGGATGTTATCTCGTCGATGTCTCGGCTTCAGGAGAGACGGAGCTTACGTTTCACGCGCTGGATGATGTGAGATGGCAGGAAGCGGAAGCGGCTATAGACGGCCTGGAAACGGAACAGCAGCTGATGGAAGCGTTGGAGGAAGCCGTTTGGGCAGCCGCCGAGGCAGGCGAAGGACGGGCCGTGATCTTGAGGGTGACGCTGACAGGCCGGGGTCCGATGCATACCGTGCTCAAACGCGGCGGGGTGCTGGCCGAACTTGGATCGGCCCTGAAGGAAAGCCTGGCCAAGCATACCGTCTGGGTGGAGTCGGTAGAAGACCGGACCGGCGCGCCGATAGACCGCGGAGAACTGGAAGGCCGCCCGGGATTTCTCGGGGATCTGCTGCGGCTTGCGGAAGCGGCAGGCGCGGACCCTGCCCGGTTGGCTGCGTTTGCGGCCGAAGCGCTCTCGCCGCTTTCTGCGCAGCCCCGTCTTGCGGCGCTGCTGGCGGAATTGGGCGAGGAGGAGTTTGGGCAATGGCTGCGTGAGGCGGAGGAGCTTGCCATCGACATGCTGGCAGGGACGGAAACGAGGTGGAGCGGATGAGAATCGAGCGGCTGGATATCGGAGCGTTCGGAGGGATCCGGGACCTGAGTTTATCTTTTGAAGGCCCCATATCTCTTGTGTACGGGCCGAATGAAGCTGGTAAAAGCACGATCTTGAATTTCATCCGTGCGGTGCTGTTCGGCTTTGGGACGAGAGGAGCGGCGGACCGCTACAGCCCGCGGCAGGGAGGCGGCCAAGGCGGTGCGATTACGCTTTCGGACGAGCAGGGCAGACGCATTCGCGTGGAGCGTTGGTCCAGCCCTCAGGGCGGCCGCGGAAGAACGCCGGCAGCTGGCCGGGTCCGCGTGACGTTTCCGGACGGGACGACAGGCGGGGAACCGGAGCTGTCGGCGCTGCTTGGCGGCATTACGCCCGAACTGTTTCGCAGCTTGTTCGCTTTCGGCCTGACGGAGCTGCAGGAGCTGGGGACGCTGCAAAGCGATGAGATCAGCGGCTTTTTGTACAGCGCGGGGCTTGGCGCAAGCGGAACGGAGCTTCGCGCAGCGGAGAAGAAGCTCGCTCAGGAGCTTGAGCAGCTGTTTCGGCCGCGCGGCCGGACGCCGCTGATCAACCGCGCGCTGCAGGATCTGGATGCGGCAGAAGCGGAGCTGGCCGAAAGCCGGGCTCAGGCGGAGCGGTATAATGCCATGGAAGCGGAAGCGGGGCAGCTGGCCGCCGAGCAGGAAAGGCTGGAAGCGCTGCAGACGGAGCTCGCCATGCAGGCGGACTGGTTGGAGCGCTGCCTTCGGGCGAGACCGCACTGGGTTCGCGCCAAGGAACTGAAGCAGGAACTCGGCGCGCTTCCGGACGGACTGGAGCGGTTTCCTGAAGACGCGGCCAGTCGGCTTGACGCAATCTTAACCGAACGGGAGCGGCTTGCTGCGGAAAAGGACCGTCTGGAGCTGGCGCAGTCCGAGCTGCGCCGGGGGATAGAGGATTTGCTTTCAATGGAGGGTTCGGACCGGAACGTCCTGGACCGGCAAACCGAGCTTGAAGACCTGCTCGAGCGCCGCCCGGCCTATGAGGAGGCGAAGCGGCTTCTTGCCGAAGCGGAGGCGGAGGAAGAGCAGCTTGCCTCTGAGCTGGAGCGGCTGCTGCGGAGGATTGACCCGCAGTGGACGGCGGAGCATGTGGAAGGGCTCCCGTCGCCCGTCATGCTGCGGGAGCAAGCGTCCGCCTTCAGGGAGGAGTGGCGTGTCTGGCGGCAGGAGGATGCGCTGCTGACGGCGGAACTGGAGCGGATCCGGCAGGAGCTCGGCGATTCGGATGGACGGCTGTCGGAGGACGAGCCGTTCTACGCTGCTGATGAAGAAGCCGTCCGCGAAGGGCTGGAGCGGATCAAATCGGCCCGCCGCCTGCTGTCCGACTGGAAGGATGCGCTGAAGGAAATCCAATTTGCCCAGCAGCGGGAGAAGGATTGGGAGCAGTATCACCGCTCAGGCTCCTCAGGGGGCGGTTCCGGCGCCCCTTTATACGGAGTCTATACCCTTACGCTGTTGATTCCGGGCGCGCTGGCGATCATGCAGGAGTTTGTGGCCGCAGGCGTTACTCTTGTCATTTTGCTTGGCGTTAGCCTGGTTTGGACCGTCACGCGCCGATCGGCGTCGAAGGGCGCGTCACGGCAGCGCCGCCCCTACGCAGGCGGGTTGGCCGCGGATGCTCCGGCGCAGGCGGCCGCGCTGGAGGCGGCGCTGGCTGCGGAGCTGCGCCGGCTGCGGCGTCTCGCGGATGCGGGAGCCACCGCGGAGACGGCCGCCGCAGCCGAGCCTGCCGACTGGCTCGGCGCCCCGGACCCGGCGCCTGCCGCGCTGCCGCTGCAGCCGGAGGGCATCGAGCCGTGGCTCGATGCCCTCGACCAGCAGCTCCGCACGCGGCAGGCGCAGCTTGCGGCGCGCGCGGCCGCCGGCGAGCGGCTGCTGGCGCTGCGCGCGCAGCGCGAGCGCCACGCCCGGGCGGGCGAGCCGCTGCGCCAGCGCTGGCAAGCCTGGCTGCAGGCGCACGCGCTGCCCGAGAGCGCGAGCGCCGAGGCGGCGCTGGAGCTGCTGCAGCTGGCGGAGCAGGCGCTCGAGCAGCTGCAGCGGCTGCGCCGGCAGGCGGCGCGCTGCGAGGCGATGCGGCGCACGATCGCCGGCTTCGCGGCGGAGACGGCGGCGCTGCTCGGCGACGCGGCCGGGCGCGACCCGGGGCCCGCGCTGAGGGCGTGGCAGGCCGCCCGCGACCGAGAGCTTGCTCGGCTGCAGCAGCTGGAGCACGGCCGCCGGCAGCTTGCTGAACTGCAGCAGCAGGCCGCGCTTTTGCAGCAGCAGCTGGAACGGTGCGAAGCCCGCCGTCTGGAGCTGCTCCAGGCGGCGGAGGCGGAAGGGGAAGAAGCGCTGCGCAGGCGCTATGTGGAGTACCGGCGGCGGCTGGAACTGCTCGCCGAGCTGAGGCAGGAGGAGCTTGCGCTCAGAACCCTGGCCGGCGATGAACAGCTGGAACGGTTGAATGAAGAATTGGAGCGGCGGCAGGCCGCAGATTTGGAAGAAACGCTTCAGGCTTTGCAGGAAAACCTGGAGTCAAGCCGCGGATTGCTGGAACATGTCCGGGAGGAGAAGACCCGCCGGCGTTATGAGCTTGATCGGCTGATATCCGGCGGGGACCATGTGGACAAGCTGCAGACGGTGGAGGAGCGTCGGGCCGAGCTGCAGCGCTTGATCAGGCGCTGGGCCGTCCATGCGATGTGCAGCTCGCTTTTCGTAAGGACAAAGAAGATGTACGAGCACGAGAAACAGCCCTCCGTCATGCAGAGAGCTTCGGTTTACTTTGAGCGTGTGACCGCCGGACGCTACGTCCGGATGCTCGCCCCGCTGGGCGAGCAGAAAGTGCTCGCGGAAAAAGAAAACGGGGAGCAGCTGGATACGGTTCATTTGAGCCGGGGAACGGCGGAGCAAATGTATTTGTGCATCCGCTTCGCGCTTGCGGACGAATATGCCGCATCCGGTATCCAACTGCCGCTTGTCATCGATGACTTGTTCGTCAATTTTGACGATGAGCGGCTGGGATACGGGCTGGACCTGCTGCGGTCCGTTGCGGAACGGCATCAGCTGCTGCTGTTCACCTGCCACAGGCACGTGCTGGACGCTTATGCATCCCGTTTTCCGGCGGCATCCGTCAGTCGTCTTACGCCATAATCGTTTCAGCTGCCGGTTGGCGTCAGCTTTCTCCCATGGAACGCCGGCATGATGCTTTTAAGCTGACAGCCTCAAAAGAATCATGCCTATCAATACGCATAACAAGCCGCCCAATTCGAGGCGGCTGAATTTTTCTTTGAGCACGAAACGGGCATATATCAGGATGAGTACGACATTCATCGAAACGACGGCGCTGACAAGTCCGGTTACTCCGAGCTTGAACGCCTGCATGAGCAGCATCATGCCGATGGCGTTCGTGCTGCCGACCACCATCCCCCACAGCACCGTTCTGCCGGGTGACCACAGCTTTGTCGAATCCGCGGCGGCGGCAGGAGGACTTCCCGCCTCCTCCGCGGCCGCCGCGATTTCCTTCACGGCACGGTCAAGTCCTGCGGCCGCCTGTCGCCTCATATTCAGCAGCCATACGACCCCGAACAAAATCGCACCGGTCGTAAACATGAGTGTGAGCGTCGGCATTGCCGCCGCTTCAAGCAGGGCGGATTGCTTTCCGGTGAGATCGTTCAAGGCGAAGAACAGCATGGCGAGCGCTCCCCACTGGGCGCCTTGCAGATTGTTCAGAGACAGATCGCTGGAATAACGGATCAGGATAATCCCGGCGATGATAACCAGAAACGAAACCAGCTGCCAGCCGTTCAGCTTTTCGCCCCAGAATAAATAAGCGAGCACTACGACCACTACGGGCGGAAGGCCGGTAAACATCGCCACAAGCGATGTTTTTCCGACGGCGAAGCCTTTATACATCGACGCGTTGGAGGCAAATGAAAACAGCCCCATGAGCACTCCAATCCATACAGGCCTGGTCCAGGCTTGTCCGGTCACCAGGCTGGCGGACAGCGCGACCAGCGCGCCCATCAGAAAAACGCCGAACAGAAGCGGATCACGATGGATCGGCCGCTGCGACGTCCATTGATACAGGATGCCCCTCAATCCGAAGCAGATCGATGAGGCAGCCGCAAATACGAACCACATGATGCTAATCTCCTCATTGTCAGACGGATAAGGTGCTTATTCTTCGTAAATCATTTTGACCGTCATGCCCCCGTCGATCACGAGGTTCTGCCCGGTAATAAAGCCGGCCCGGTCATCGGCCAAATACAGACAGGCTGCGGCGATGTCTTCAGGCGTTCCGACGCGTCCCACCGGGTGCTGCAGCCGGTCACGCTCGGTATGGACCGGATTCCGGCGTTTGGATGCCTTCTGCCAATCACCAACCTCGATCCAGCCGGGACTGATGGCGTTCACACGGATCCCGTAAGGGCCCAGACTGACGGCCATGGCATGGGTGAGCGCCAGCAAGCCGCCTTTGGAGGCAGCATAGCTTTCCGTATCGGCTTCCGACATCAGTCCTCGGGTAGAAGCCATATGAATAATAACACCGGAACCCTGGCGTTTCATAGCTCTGGCGGCATGCTGCGAGCATGCGAACGCTCCGCGCAAATTGACGCCGATGACCCGATCGAATGACGCCAGCGGCAGGTCCAGCATGGACCCGTGAATGCCGATCCCGGCATTGTTGACGAGCACATCGACCCGGCCAAGCTCTTCGAGCATAGCCTTGAACCATTGTTCAATATCCGTTTCCCTGGACACATCGGCGGGAAAGAACAGGATTTTGCCGCCCAGCTCGCGGATTTCCGCGACTAGCTCGTCTCCTGCTTCCTGGTCCGTATCCAACACGGACACCTCATAGCCCGCTTTGATGAATTCAAGGGCAACCGCTTTACCGATCCCTTGCGCTCCGCCTGTGACGGCAGCTACTTTACGCATTGAACTACCTCCTGATTGGCATCGAAACATTGCTTTTTTTTGAGTATATCGAATACTATAGGGGTAGTACAAGAATAATGTGAAGACGAGGGGAGAGACCGTTCATGAATTCGGAACCATCTGAATCGCCTAACAAGCAGCGTGTCTCCCGCGAGATGACGTATCGTGACGGCCGAAAGCGAAAAACCATCACGGGGACAGGACAGGCCGCCGCCCTCTCATCGGACGAGGCGGGAACGTTGTCCCTGCCGGAATCCGCTTGGCGCCGATGGGGTCTGCTTTGGCGTGAAGCGCCCGTACCCGCAGGCATCTTAAAAGCGTCCATAGCGATTCTTCCCGCTGTGTTGTTTGCTCTTTTTGTGTGGATGGCCTATGAATTGAGCCGATATACCTTTTAGTATCCAATAATCGCTTGTGAGGTGCTGCAACCATGATGACGCTGTTAGCTCTGTTCGGCGGTGCGTTGGGACTTGCCGTGACGGGCTCGGCCGTGCTTCTGGCCTGGTCGGTCTTTGCCGGGGCTCAAGCTCGTAAGGGGGAGCCGGACGGGGAGGAGAACGGACCTCCGGGAAACCCTTCCGGCTGGCTTCAAAAAAGTGCCCCGCATTTGCTGAAATGGACTTATTTCGATTATGCGCTGCTCGTTTTGTTTATGGTCGGCAGCATGTTCTTATTCACGGATCTGGTCGCCGTATTGCGGGATGCGGATCAATATCCCCCTTACCATTTCGGGTACTTGCTGTGCGGATTCGTTTTTACCCTGTCCGGTATGCTGATGCTGATCGTCCGTTTAGCGCTGACCTTATCGTTAGTTCGGACGGATCGAAGGAGTCCTGCGCCACATCATCATGACCATCCAGGCCATGCTGAGCATGCCGAGTAAAGGATAAAGCGATGAGATCAGCGCTTTAAAGCCGATCTGACTGATGCCATAGCTGAGCAGGAGAACAACGGGGACGATGGTCTTGTAAGATAAGCGTGTCCGTTGTTCGAGCTGAAGGGATAAGCCGTACACATCGGCCAGCAGGGTAGTGAAGATTTCGCCGTAAATGACGAGCACAAACAACAAGGGCAGCAGCGAGCCAAGGCCCAAGACCAGCTGGCCCATGGGAATATCGTAATTCATAATGCCCGGCATTTGCGCGGAGAGGGCAAAATGTCCTGCGATAAGCATCAGGCCGATGCCGACTCCACCCCATAATCCGCCCCAGAACAGTACCGAACGGTCATCGATTTGGGCGCCAAGGGGGACTAATACGGCCTGGGCCATCGTCAGGTTAAAGGCCACGTACAAAAAAGGGGCAAACCAAATGCGCTGCAAGGAGTAACCGGTTTCGAGCAGCAGCCAGTTGGCGGACCCCGGTGAGTTCACAGCGTTCCAAACCACGATGCAGCTGAATATCATCATTAACGGTACGACGATGGAATTGACGGTCATAATGGCGTTCATTCCTTTGATCAGGAGCACATAGGACAACAGCAGCGTAACGGCCAATCCTGCCTGGTACGGCAGATTCAGATGCTCGGAAAAGACGGAACCGGCGCCTGCCAGCATCACGGTGGATACACCGAACAAAGAAATCAGGGTAAAAAGGCTGATCAGGCTGCCGATGCGCTCCCCAAACAACAGTTTGTTCAGATCTTCATATGATTTGGCTCCTGCAACGTTGGCGAGCAGCATCAGCTTGATCCCGAGCCATACGAACAGCACGCTCGCGATCCCGATGGTCAGCGTGGCCATCCAGCCGTAGCGGGTAAAAAACTGCAATATTTCTTGCCCGGTGGCAAATCCTGCACCGACGACGGTACCTACATAGGTGAAGCTGACCTGCAGGATGCTTCCCCATCTTCTCATTTATGCGATCCTCCCCTTTAACGGCTTGGCTACTATATAACGTATGAAATTCGGTCAAGCCTCATGACTTTTTATTGCCCGGAAGACCGTCAGGAAAGTTGTTCTTGGGTAAATGTCAAACATCTGGTACAATGAGACTAGCTTGAGTTTCGACAACTTTTTCGCTGGAGCGTGTCAAGGTGGAGCATCTCTTGCAATTGATAGATCACTACGGTTATTTTGCTCTATATGGTTTATTGGCACTGGGAATCGTCGGTATTCCCGTTCCTGATGAAATTTTAATGACGACTGTCGGTTCTCTTACCGCAGCCGAGGAACCGCTGCTATCGTTCGGCGTTACATTGGTGGTCAGCTTCTGCGGAGCGATGACGGGTATGGTGGTAAGCTATATTCTTGGAAGGAAGGTCGGAAAGCCTTTTCTATATAAATATGGAAAATGGGTCAAGCTTACGCCTGAACGGCTGCATGTGGCGGAGAACTGGTTCAAAAAATACGGCATGTGGGCAGTTGCTTTCGGGTATTACGTTCCCGGGGTGCGCCATTTTACCTGTTATTGGGCAGGCGTCAGCAATGTGGGGATTTGGCGTTATTTGCTCTTTGCGGGGATCGGCGGATTGATCTGGGTGACTACCTTCTTGACGCTCGGACATGTGATTGGTATGAACGCTCCGCGAATCCTGGAGGCGGCGCATCATTATTTGTGTATGCCTGTGTTTATTATTGTCGCCGTCGCCTGTGTCGGGGCCTATATCTATTGGAGGTACCGCAAGCGGGCGCTGTATGGCTCGAAATAAGTCTTTCATCTGCGGTCATCTGCGCATCGATGAAAACCATTTCAATTCCTTTCGCACAAAACGCGTTAAACACGAAATAACCCGCCCGTTTTTAACCGAACCGGGCGGGTTATTTATTCTGCAAACAATTTGATCGAATTCACGGTTTGTGTTTTGGGATCGATATCCAGCTTCAGCATGGCGCCATTGGCTTTATAAGAGAGTACATAGGTGGTGTTGACATCCGGCTTGCCGAGCGCCTTTGTCACGTTTGCTACAGGATCGCCCAGCTTCAGGCCCCCCAGTCCGGGATTGATATCCGCGCTTCTGACATCGATAAAAAGCAGTTCGTTCTTTTGGTTAAAGCCCATCAGGAAATCGGTATAGTCGTATACGGTAATCGGATCGGTATCGTCTACCATGACGAACTGCTCCCTCGGTTTGCCGATCCTGCTCACCACTTCCTCCGCACTGGTCTTCAGCGTGAAGCCGAGCAGAGTCGGGTTGGCTTCGGTGTAAGGCGATTCGATTTTGATTTTGGGCTTGGTGCCGCCTCCGGTTTTCGGAGCACTGCCGTTCCTTTCATTGTCTTCTGTACGTGCGCTGGCAAGAGAGACTTGTTCATTCGTATCGGCAGGGGAAGCCGAGTCCGGCGGAGCGTCGGCAGACGGGTCCGTTGCAGGTGTCTGAGGTGACCATGCTTCATCGCCGGGTGCCAGTGTTCCAGAGACGACCGCTTGTGCGCTTCCATCCGGAGTCTCGCCCGGTCCGGCTTGCTCCTTTGTGCATCCTGCAGCGATGAGCGCTATCACCATCATAACGGACAAGAATCCGATGAAACTTTGCCTTTTATTCATCACGAGCTTCCTTTCCGTGTAACATTACACCATTGAGCCTACTTCATGATACTCTTTCACAGCCGGCTTCACAAAGACCAAAAAACACCGAATCTGGTCAAATGGCATGAAAAACAGGGTTACCATTTACAAAGCTTCATTTTTACTCCGGCAGACGATCTTTCTTCCTTATAATGTTATAGACGAAGGAACAAGATAAAAGGTTGCATAAATTTATGGAATCCGCTTAAAGAAGATACTTGAAACCTAGTTTGCCGTTATGATAAGTTATCCAAATAGAGGTTCAGAGACGGAGGCGTGGAGAATGGAATTATTGAAGCAAAAAATAAGGGAAGTGGGCGTTGTTCTATCCGATGAGGTCATTAAGCTGGATGCCATTCTGAATCATGCGGTCGATCCAGCCCTGACAACAGCGATGGGACAGGAATTCGCCAAGCTGTTTCGGGAAGAAGGCGTGACGAAGATTGTTACGATCGAGTCGTCCGGCATTCCGATCGCTTTTGCGGCCGCACAAGAGTTGAACGTCCCGCTTGTATTTGCGCGGAGGAAGAAAACACTGAATACGGATACGGAAACCTACTGCGAACGTGTACCGTCTTTTACCAAAGGGATGGTGACGGATATCATGGTATCTAAAGAATTTTTGAATGAAACGGACCGGGTTGTGCTTATAGACGATTTTATTGCAAACGGGGATGCCGCACGAGGACTTATTCGCATTATCCGACGCTCTGGAGCCACATTGCTCGGTGTGGGAATCGCGGTTGAAAAATCATTCCAGGCCGGCGGCCGGACGATCCGCGAATCCGGCGTTCGTGTAGAGTCTTTGGTGAAAATCTCATCGTTGGCCAACGGGCAGATTCAATTCGAGTAACCGTATCGGAACTTATTTTCGTGCGACAGAAAGCCTTCCATCCAAGCGCATTTTACTATATAATGATGAGTAAGCGAATTAAATGAGCAATGCTTAAAGCCAGTTCATCTGCAACTGACTAACATGGGGAGGTGCTACTTGCATGGGGAAAGAAGTTCCGTCCGATTTTTTCGTAACCAAATTAAATGAGGCGAAATTACACTTTGAACGTGCCCTTGATTGTAAACATACGGATTTTGACGATCTGTATCCCTATATGATTGAGCATCCTCAATTTTTTTGGTACAAACGGTATGTGGCTTGGTCTGAGCTGTTGACGATCGTAAAGCTTTGCAACGAGCTCCAGATTTCATGGGAGGAGCAATTTTCGCAGCAGCAGGTCGATTACATCAACAAGCGGGTTATGTCCAGCAGAGTACTCGACTACTGGTTCGAAACGAATGATTCAAGAGAACATGTCAGTTAGTTAAATAAATGATCGATTGCTGATAATGCAGTCTTCCATAAGAACCTGTCCGCCGAAGCATAAACGGCGGCACAGGTTTTTTTTTTGAATCACGGGGATGCCTGTCGTTGAATGGCGTTCATTTTATGATTTCGACCGTGCCGTCGCTGCGGCCGATATAGGCCGCCGAGGCCATCCGCACGAACAGGCCGTTCTCCACGACGCCCGGAATTTGATTGAGCTGCACGGCCAGCCATTCCGGGTCCGCGATGGAACCGAACTGGCAGTCGGCAATGAAGTTCCCGTTGTCTGTCCAGTAAGGCCGGTCGCCGTCAAGACGGACGGTGGGCGTGCAGCCCAGTTCCCGCAGGCGGTTCAGCGTCAGCCGTACCGCAAACGGAACGATCTCCACCGGCAGCGGGAACCGCCCCAGCGTCTCCACCCGCTTCGATTCGTCGGCTATGATCAGAAGCTTGTCGCTGTTTGCCGCCAGCACCTTTTCCCGCAGAAGCGCGCCGCCCCCGCCTTTGATCAAGCGAAGAAAAGGATCGATTTCGTCCGCCCCGTCGATCGTCACATCGATCCGGTCGATCTCCTCGATGCCGATCAGCGGGATTTCCCACTCCGCTGCAAATTGTTCGGAACGTTCGGAGCTTGGGACCCCCTTGATGTCAAGCCCCTCCCACACGCGCTCCGCGATGCGTTTGATCGCCCAATAAGCGGTCGATCCGGTGCCCAGTCCGACGATCATGCCGCTTTCCAGCGTTTCCACCGCTTTTTCGGCCGCCAGCTTTTTTAAATTCTCATTCATTTCCCGACACCTCGCTGCCGCATTATGCAAAAGTATGGAACGTCGCTCAGCTATTCATCAAGTACGGCCTTGCTTCAGGGTTCAATTTATGGTTCACCAATGCCATGAACCGTTATCGTCTCATTGCGGCTGATCTTCTGAGGATATACCCAGCCAATTTGAAGCGAAGGCTTGTTCATATCCAACTCTAGCACGACAAGATCGCCGTTATCAACCAGCGGGTCCTGCCCAAGGGAAAAATCGAGTCCGATCGCAACCGCATGCTCCTCGATCATGGCCTGATCGAGCGCATCCAAATTATTGGAAACGAACAGCAAATTTATTCGGCCGTATTCGGCCATCAGGCGATCCTTGAACTGCAACAGGTAATTATCGTGATAAAGAACCATGGGATGCTGCAGCAGGACATCCGGCTTGATGCTCCGTAATGACGCAAGCGGAGACGTCCTGCCGGTCACCAATACGAATTCCCCCGGAAGCATAGGCTCAAACAGAAGTCCCTTGGCCGCGTTCATCACGCGTCCGGAATAAACGATTAACCCGATATCCAGACGATCGTTTTGAATTTCGTTGACGACATCCTGCGAAGCCATCTCGATGATACTCGTTTGGATGTTCGGCGCCACCTTTTTTAATTCAACGATGGTTTTCACAAGGATGGGCATGAATCCGGACAGCGCCGCCACTCTGAGCTCTTGGTGAAGCGTCGAATGGCTGCCTTGCGACAAGCGCTTCAGGTCTTCGATGTGACCGAGAACCTCCTCCGCGTTGGCAATGATCGCTTGTCCCGCCGGCGTGTCTGAAGGGAGCTAAAATCGGAATCGCCAAGCGCGACCGCGAATCGGACTTGTCAGTTCGGAATCGACGAAAATGGAAATTCGCGCCATACCCCTCCCGAAGGTTGTCAGGTGCGGGCAGTGCGCGGTACAATCAAGACAACATTCCGACTGCTCCAAAGGGAGACGCCGAACTTGCGGACCCACCGCCAAGCGTTGGACATCGCGCCGCGCAGTATGGCGGAAGATGGGCCGGCCATTGTCATTGTCGCGATTTATCATCGCACGATTGTGGGAAGAAGAGCGACTGCCGGCCTGAAGCCGGTGTCTCCCGCGTAGTCTGATTGAGCAGGTTTATGGCAGCCCCTGGATGGGGTAATCTTAAACCAAAGGAGGGTTATCCGTGATTTCGGATGAACAGCTGGATATTTATAGATTAGAGAGTACCCTGTTGAGAGTTGTCCGTGATGCGGACAGCGCAAACGATGTCAAAGGCATTGTAGTCGCATGGGACGACAACACGGTGATGATTCGTAAACCGAACCGCCGGTTGGTCAAGCTGGACCGGCGCTATCACTATCAGCCGTTTTCCGAACCCAGGGTTTCCTTGTTCTCGATAGAGGAAGAATAATGGCCGAAAAAAGCCCGATATGCGGTACCTTCGTTCCCGCTGGCCGGCTTTCGTTCCGGATTGCGCAGCCGCTTGGGTAAACGCGGTTAAGCTGCAAAAGCAAAAGCGGCTGCATTCCAGGAGTTGAATTTTCGGCTGGAAGAAAGCGATATGACGGTGACGGGTACAACAACCGACGTATGAGGTGACCGCGCTTGGGGCACCATAGGTTATAAAGAACCGGCGCAGATCAAGGAGTGATAACCAATGCAGGAAAGCGGGGGGATGCAGGAGGAGTATATTTTTTTGGAGGAGCATTATGTTCTCAAAATTCGCAAGAGCGGCGAAGGGGTCGAGGGAGAGGTCCTGATGCGGGATTTCACGAGTCCCGGCCACGCGGCCCATTTGTTCGCAGCTCCCCGGCAGGAGACGCCGGAAGCGCTTGAAGCTTGGGCACAGCAGGCGCTCCGCGCATACAGGGAGGGCTAGCCGACGGCGCAGTATAGGTAACGCGGTGAGCAGCAGCAAACCGGGTGTTGCGATCAGAACGACTTCACTTGACGGCACAGGGGGTTGGAAGAAGCTTCGGCTTTAATGGCCTCGGTAAACATACGAATGGCATCATATAGATTTAGAAAAAAAGGGGACACAAATGCTTGACTTCCCTTTTGAACGATGGTATTATACTTCTTGTCTCCTTGGAAGAAGTGCTTTGATAGACTTTCCCGGAGAAATAAATTTGCGGTCGTGGCGGAATTGGCAGACGCGCTAGATTCAGGTTCTAGTGGTGTAACAACCGTGGAGGTTCGAGTCCTCTCGTCCGCATCAAAAGAAACGAATAATCAAGGGTTTGAGCCTCTGGGGTTCAAGCCCTTGATTTTTTTGCATGAAATAACGGGGCCTGGAAGCCCTGTAATAAGAAATATATTGCTCGTGGACTCATCTATCATGCGCTGCCAGCACGGAATAAGGGATATAGGCATATCCGTCCATTAATCTTCTCGCGGTTCTTCCGCATGCCGCCCGTTCTACGCTCCAGGAGGATTTATGTTGTTCAACCTTGGCTTCTACATACAGGATTCCGGAGGGATGACCTACCCGTACTCCGGAGCCGCTGGAAGTCGTTAATTGATTAGGAATACTCCCCGGGATTTGACAAGCCGCTGCCAAAGCCATGGCGCCGCTTACCGCATGGGCTTTATGAAGCGTACCCATGGCAAGATACCGGGAAAGAATATCCGTATCTCCAGCCGGAACCATTTGGTTCGATGAAGTGATATAATCTGCCGGGGCAGCGACCATGGCTATCTTGGGCAAGGCATGTGTCGATGGATGGACGATTTCATCCGGTCGAATTAAACCTGTCTTGATTCCTGCCTGTACCCGAATTTGCTCCAATGTATCCAACAATTCCTTGTTGCCGTTGATTTCTTGGTGAAGTTCAGTCCCTTTTGCCCCTACATCGTGCGCTCTGACGAATACCACCGGATTGGAGCAGTCGACGAAACTGATTTCAAATCGTCGTCCATCCTGAAGCCAAACTGTATCGACCGGAGAACCGGTTGGCAAAGTCTTTCCCGTGAACGTTCCCCCGGAATCAAGAAAATTCAGCATGATTTTCGAAGCGACTCCCGGTACGCCTGCAATGGAAAAATCCCCTTCATACTTTATTTGTCCATTCTCAACCGGAATTTCAGCTACGATGATCTTATTGATGTTGGTGTTATAAATGCGGACCTCGGTAACGGGCTCCGTTAATGCCACATAGCCTTCTTCTGCCGCATAAAGTCCTACGGCGGTGATCAGATTACCGCAGGTTACCTTATAATCGATGACGTTTTTCTCCAGACTGACTTGACCGAAGGTATAATCGATATGGGCACCTGATCTTGAAGGCGGGCCAACCAATGCCAGCTTGCTGGTCAAGCTGGTGCCGCCTCCCAGGCCGTCGATTTGATTGCTGTCCGGGCTGCCGAACAACCGGAGTATCATGTGATCCCGCAATTGCGGATCGGAAGGAAGGTCAACCTTGCGCAATATAAGCCCTTTGCTGGTTCCTCCCCGCATGATAGTTGTCGGTACTTTTACTAATTTTCCGAAATCGAACATGCGCGTCACTCCTTGATTTATTGGAGAAAGTTAGTTTTTGTATTTTTAAATGTAACTTACGAGAAGAAATAAATATAATATTAAAATTCTATATATTATAATAGAAAAGGTTGATTTCTAACGGAGGTTTGTAATGATGGAAGATAAAGACTGGATGATCCTGGAAACGCTGCATCGGGAGCAAAACATCACAAAGACGGCGGAGCAGCTGTATATTTCACAGCCTGCTTTGACCTATCGATTACAGCAGCTTGAGAAGGAGTTCGGAATCAAGATCGTCAATCGGGGAAGAAGAGGCATTCAATTTACCGCACAAGGCGAGTATCTGGTGAAGTATGCCCGTGAAATGCTTCTTGAGCTGCGCAAAACCAAAGAATATTTATGGAATCTGGACAGCAAGGTAACCGGCATTCTGCGTTTGGGGGCTTCCAGCAGCATTGCATCCTACAGGCTTCCATCGATTTTGAAACAGTTTCTGGAGCAGTACCCCGACGTGGAAGTAAGGGTGGTGACGGACTGGAGCTCTGAGCTCGTTCATTCCGTATATAAGCAAAACGTTCATATCGGCATGATTCGTGGGGATTATGATTGGCCCGATGAAAAGCATTTATTGCTGGAGGAAAGCATTTGCGTCGTTTCCAAAAAGAAAATCGAACTGAGCGATCTTCCCAATCTTCCCCGAATCAACTACAAAACAGACCAGTCCTTAAGAAATACCGTAGATCATTGGTGGAAGGAACGCTTTTCCCAGCCTCCGAGCATTGCTATGGAAGTGGATAAAATGGAGACGGGAAAAGAAATGGTTCTGAATGGACTGGGCTATGCTATTCTGCCTACGATTGTGCTGGGAGAGCAGGAGGATCTGCATAAAATCAAGCTGACCTCTAAATATGGGGAACCTATCAACCGAAAATCGTGGATGATTTATAAGAAGGAGTCGTTGGATCTTCAGCTGATCAAAGTGTTTGTTGATTTTGTAAGGAACATGGAATTCGGCCAATTGAAATAGACATAAAAGAAATCTATTAATAATAATAGAAAAACGGTATTTAATTTATCTCAAAATCTGAATTACACTAAGCTTACTATCTGATGCAGTCAGAAGAGAGCCGACAAACAGGAAGAGGCGATGAGATACAGGGGATCTTTTCGCACTTTCCTCCGTTGGGCTAAAAATGAATAGCTTGGAGGTACAGATGATGAGAAAATCAAATTGGAAGTTAGGGGCTCTGTCTGCCGTATTGTTAATCAGCTTAACGGGATGCGGAACGGCCAAAGAAGCAGGTACTGCGAATGCAAATGAAACCGCAACCAAAACGGCGGCCAAATCAAATTATCCGGTGAAGCCTATCACTTTCGTGGCTCCTAACGGTGCGGGAGGCGGTTTGGACAAAACAGCGAGACTGATTGTCAAAGGGCTTTCCGAGACCAAGCTGGTCACCGAGACGATGACCGTCGAAAACAAACCGGGCGGCGGCGGATCGGTCTATATGGCCGAGTATGCAACAAAAGAAACCAAAAACCCTTACAAGCTTCTAGTCAATTCACCGCCTGTGATCATCAACAACTTAAAGAAAGAAGGAAATAGTCCCTTCGGCTATAAGGATACGACGCCGTTAGCTCAATTGACCAAGGATTACGGTGCGATTACGGTTCCTGCCGATTCGAAGTACAAGGATTTGAAAGCGCTGTTGGAGGATATCAAAGCGGATCCTGCCAAAGTGATTATTGCCGGCGGCTCTTCGCCGGGCGGTATGGATCACTTGTTTGCCATGCTCCCGGTATATAAATACGGTCTCGATCCGAAAGCCATCAAATATGTCGCTTACGACGGCGGAGGAGAAGCGATCACGGCGCTGCTCGGTAACCATGCGACCGCTGCCGCTAAGCCGGTGTCGCTGATTCTTCCTTACGTGAAATCCGGACATGTGCGTGTACTGGCCGTCACTTCTCCGGAAAGAATTCATACCGACCTGCTTAAAGATGTCCCAACCTTAAGAGAGCTTGGATTAGACGCAGACTTTACCATTTGGAGAGGCGTGTTAGGCCCTAAGGAAATGGGCAAAGATGAAATCGCTTACTGGGATAAAGTGTTCAAAGAGCTCAGTGAAAAAGAAGAATGGAAAAAGCTGCTGGCAGAAGACGGCGTGGAAAGCGAATATAAAAGCGCTGCAGATTTCAAACCGTTCCTGGATGAGCAGGAAAAGCTGATTAAAGAGATTTTAGACGTGCTTGGCATGTCGAAGAATTAATCGGGATCCATCCGTAAAAAGCAGGAGAAGCCCTTGTCCTTCGCCTGCTTTTTAGTGGAACCGGAATCGGGGAGAGGGCGAATTTGAATAAATCATTTGACAGATGTTCCAGTATCGTTTATTTGGTTACAGGCGCGGCGTTCATGCTGTTAAGCCAAAATATTTCCACAAGCGCTTATGGAAGCGAGGTGGGGCCCAATATTTTCCCGTTTGGACTGGGCTTGATCCTTGTTCTTTTAAGCTTGCGTTTGTTATATGAAACGTTCCGCTACCCTGATGCTGCAAAAGTAAAAAAATCTCTGGATTATAAAAAGTTCGGCATTCTGTTTGTGTCGGCTGTACTTTATGCCTATTTCCTGGAAGACCTCGGATATGTCATCGGAACGTTTTTGTTTTTGTTGATCGGCTTTCAAACGTTGGAAAAAGGGAAGTGGCTGATTTCCATTGCCGTATCGGCTCTTTTATCGATCGGCATTTATTATGTATTCGTTGAAATCTTGCAGGGATCTTTACCAGGCTTTCCTGTTTGGCTCGGATGGGAATAAGGGGGTTTAACCGTGGAAGTTCTTCAGTTTTTAGGCAGCGGTTTTATTACGGCTTTGCAGTGGCATAATCTTGTGTTTGCATTTTTCGGTGTGTTGATCGGAACCGCGGTAGGCGTTCTGCCGGGCATTGGTCCTATTAGCGGCGTGGCCTTATTAATTCCGATTACGGCTTCCATGACATCGGGTTTAAGTCCCGCAGAAGCGGCCACAAGCTCGATTATTTTGTTGGCGGGAGTCTATTACGGCGCAATGTACGGCGGTTCTACGACGTCCATTTTGCTGAATACCCCCGGTGAGGCGTCCTCGGTAGTGACTACGCTCGACGGTCATCAAATGGCCAAGCAA
The DNA here is from genome assembly GCF_001465255.1 of Paenibacillus naphthalenovorans. Lineage (NCBI taxonomy): Bacteria > Bacillati > Bacillota > Bacilli > Caryophanales > Paenibacillaceae > Paenibacillus > Paenibacillus naphthalenovorans. The sequence goes on from NZ_CP013652.1 coordinate 687,070, forward strand.
GGCCGGGCCGGCTCTGCTTTATCTATAGCGGCGATCGGCTCCTTTGTCGCAGGCATCGTTTCCCTTTTATTTCTGGTCTGTCTTGCGGGGCCCCTGTCGGATTTAGCGCTGACCTTCGGACCCGCTGAATATTTTTCGCTTATGGCTTTAGGGCTGTGTGCGGTGAGCGGGCTTGCCGGCAAATCGGTTACCAAAGCGCTGATTATGACCATTCTCGGACTGCTGCTGGCAACCGTAGGAATGGATGCGGTTTCCGGTGTGGCCCGCTTTACTTTTGATAACCCTTCTCTTTATCAGGGATTTGAATTTTTGACGGTGGCGGTCGGTTTATTTGCTCTGGGTGAAGTGTTTAAAACTATTTTGGAAAAAGATACGGATGACGGTCCGATCTCCAAAATTAACCGAGTGATACCGACTAAACAGGATCTTAAGGAGAGTGCGGCACCGATTCTCCGCGGTTCGTTCCTGGGATTTTTCATTGGCGTACTGCCGGGCGCCGGAGCAACGATTGCTTCTTTTTTTGCTTACATCATGGAAAAGAAGCTCAGTAAACATCCCGAGAAGTTCGGACAAGGAGCGATTGCGGGCGTAGCCTCCCCTGAATCGGCCAACAATGCGGCCTCGGGAGGAGCGTTAATCCCGATGCTGACCATGGGTATCCCTGGATCGGGTACAACGGCCATCTTGATGGGGGCGCTCATCATGTACAACATTCAACCGGGTCCGCTTTTGTTCAAGGAGCATCCCCAAGTGGTATGGGGTTTGATCGCAAGTATGTTTATCGGAAACGTGATGCTGCTCATTTTGAATATGCCTATGGTTAGAGTGTTTGCCAAAATTATTCAGACGCCAAAAAAGTTTTTGCTGCCCATGATCGTGGTCATTTCCATATTCGGTGTTTATGCGGTACAGGCGAGTATTTTCGATTTAATGCTGCTGATGTTGTGCGGCGTTGCGGGGATTTACTGGACGCGCAATGATTATCCGCTGGCGCCTCTGGTTCTTGGCCTTGTTCTGGGACCGATGATCGAAAATAATTTGCGCCGGGCGCTAACGATTTCGAATGGAGATTTTATCATTTTCGTACAAAAGCCGGTTTCGGCCGTCTTTTTGCTGGCTGCGGCCTTATGGCTTATCATCCCGGTTGTTTTAAAGATGAAAGGCAAAAATGTATTACAAAGCGAGGAAGGATAAGAGGAGAAATTTTCCTGCTTCACAGGCGAAATGAAGTAAAGCTAAGTAGTTATCCGCCTTCTTCTCTTTTCGCGGGAATGGAGGTTTTACTGTAATGCCTTGGCGATTTTGCGGGAGGGGTACCATTTCTGCGTGTAGCCTTAAACAATAATCGGCTAGCCCTCAGTCATTTTCATGACTTATGGGCCGGCCTTATTTTTTTCATTCCTTATCCAAAAATAAATTTACTGTGCTGCGCGGACCTTGGTTTGGACTGAGTGACAAGGTATCTTTATAATGCTGGCTGATCCCGCGCTGAGTCGAATCTAATCAGAATATATGTTCCCTGACAACTTTTGAACATAAGATGGTGTATATTTAGTTTGACAAGGCAAAAGTAAAGAACTGGGAGGGATAAAATGAATTACGTCGCTCATATTCGTGAAAGTGACAATCAGATTCAAGGCGTTGAGGAGCATTTGCTTGGAGTAAAAGATTTGGCGGAATCATACGGGGAGAAGATTGGCGTCAAGCATATAGCAGGTCTTGCGGGCATGCTTCATGATATGGGCAAATTTACCCATGAATTTAGAGAGTACATACTAGAGGCGGTGAGAAATCCGGATTCTCCGCCGAAAAGAGGCAGTGTAGACCATTCGACAGCGGGCGGAAAGTTATTATACCAGCTGTTTCATACGGGGAACCCTTCCAGGCTTCAGTGGATTTTGGCTGAAGTTGTAGGTAACGCTATTCTGTCTCACCATTCCTATCTTCACGATTTTCTCAATAAGGATTTGGAGTCGCCTTACTTGAAGCGCGTGCAGGAAAAACAATTAAATGAGTTTGATCGGTCTGTACAGTGTTTTTTTGACCATGTGATCAGCGAGGCGGAATTTCACCAGTATGTTTCAAAAGCATTAGTAGAATTAGAGGCTTATCTGATGAAACCCTTTGCGGGGAATGATGAAAGCAAGCTGATGTTCCTGACCAAGTTTATTTTTAGCGCATTAATTGATGCCGATCGAACGAACACCAGATTATTTGAAGAAAATAAGACCCACGAACCGGAACAGAACCGCAAGGAGCTGTTCGATGGCTATTATGAGAAACTGATGGCAAAGATTCACTCGTACCAAATTCAAGACGCCGCAAAAACACAAATGAATATCCTTAGAAGGAAAATGTCGGAACAGTGCGACCAGTTTGCCGGGAAGCCGTCGGGGATCTATACCTTATCGATTCCAACCGGAGGCGGCAAGACATTGGCCAGTTTAAGATATGCACTCAAGCATGCCAGTCTGCACGGCAAGAAGCACATCATATATGTAGTTCCATATACAACGATTATTGAGCAAAATGCCGAAGAAATTCGCAAAATCCTGATGGATGGCGGACATATTTTAGAGCATCATTCAAACGTCATCATCGAGGACGGGAATGAGGACGACGAGAACGAGGACGGCCTGATCAATACGCGGCAAAAGCTGAAGCTGGCAAAGGATAACTGGGATTCGCCGATTATTTTTACAACGATGGTGCAGTTTTTGAATGTGTTCTATGCCAAAGGCAGCAGAAATATCCGGAGGCTTCATAATTTAAGCGAGTCGGTGATTATTTTTGACGAGGTGCAAAAGGTTCCCGTTTCATGTGTATCGTTATTTAATCAAGCACTGAATTTTTTGAAAACTTATGGCCATTCCAGTCTCATTCTTTGCACTGCAACCCAGCCTGCATTGGATTTTGTGGAGCATAAGCTGGCATTGAACGCAGACGCTGAAATGATTGAAAACCTGGATCGCGTGATCGAGGCTTTCAAACGGGTGGAGATTATTGATAAAGCAACGGATGAAACGTTTAACAATAATAAGCTTGCCGATTTTATTGCGGAAAAAATGGACGAAGTTCAAAGTGTGCTTGTTATTTTGAATACGAAGACGGTTGTGAAGAGGTTATACCGTCAAATGGCGGGGAGTCATGTCCCCATTTATTACTTAAGCACATCGATGTGCGCCGCGCACCGAAATCACATATTGGAACAAGTGCGGGAACATCTTGAGAAGCATGAGAAAGTCATATGCATCAGCACACAACTGATTGAAGCAGGGGTAGATGTAAGCTTTGATTGTGTGATTCGTTCTTTGGCGGGTCTCGATTCAATAGCACAAGCTGCCGGAAGATGCAACCGTCATGGGGAGCGGGAGATCCAGCAAGTGTATGTTATTGATCATGAGGAAGAGAAATTGGATTATTTGCCGGAAATAAAGGTTGGGAAAAAACTGTCCAGGAGGATTCTCGTCGATCTCAAGCATGACCGGAACCACCATGGCGGCCATGTTTTATCTGCTCAGGCTATGGACAGGTATTTTAAGGAATTTTATACGGAATTCCGTTCGAGTTTGAACTATTTTATCCCCAAATTAGAGAAGGACATGACCGAGTTATTGGCGTCTAACAGGACACACAATTCGTATAACCAAGCCTATACGCATCACAAGAAAGAAAGCTTGCCATTATTTATTGTCAATAGTTATCGAACGGCAGCAGAACACTTTTATGTAATTGATAACCATACAACCTCTGTTATTGTCCCTTACGACGATGAAGGCAAAGACATGATTGCAAGGCTGAATGGCAATGAGTCGATTGAGGATTTATCACGATTATTGCGCAAAGCTCAGCAGTATACGATTCATCTGTTTCATTACGAATGGGCGCAATTGGCGCAGAACGGGGGGCTGGTAAGCCTGATCGACGGGAAAATATTCGCGTTGAAGGAAAGTGCTTATAATAAGGAATTTGGCCTTGATCTCGACAATGATAGCCCATTTGAATTGGGGATGTTTTGAAGATGGACAAGAAACTTATCTGATCGATCGGATAGGTTTCCACATCACACACTATACTTTTCAATCCAGACGCTTTGTTTTTTTATTATATCATGACTTAAAGTTAAATTTACAAGATTAAAGAAATGGAATATTATTAAAATATAGTAAATAAGTACTATATCAAGCTGTGAAGGAGGTGAATCGATGAGGAACTCGATCGAGTTTGTCGTACACGGCGCTTATGCGTTATTCACGGATCCTTTGACTAAGCTTGGCGGGGAGAAACTTTCCTACCAAGTGCCTACCTACCAATCTCTGAAGGGGATTGTTGAATCGATTTACTGGAAACCGACGCTCCTAATGATCGTCGATGCCGTCCGGATCATGAACCCCATCCGTATGGAATCCAAAGGCATTCGTCCGATGGATTATAGCGGAGGGAATACGCTTGCCAACTATACGTATCTGAGAGATGTCCGTTACCAGGTGCGTGCACATTTCGAATTCAACATGAACCGGCCCGATATGGCTTATGACCGTAACGAGCACAAGCATCACAACATTATGAAGCGCTCTCTCCAGGCTGGCGGCCGAAGAGACATTTTCCTCGGTGCCAGGGAATGTCAGGCTTACGTTGAACCTTGCGAATTTGGCGAGGGGGACGGGTTTTATGACGGCTATGGCGATATTCATCTGGGAAATATGGTCCATGGCATCAATTATCCGGATGAAACAGGCCGCAACCAATTGGAAGTGCGTCTATGGAATCCGGTGATGAAGGATGGAATTATCCAATTTATAAGACCTGAACAGTGCACGCAGGTTCGTGTGATTACGGACATGGAACCGAAGCATTTCAATCATGCCAATGTCGAATCGGCAGATGAGCTGTTCGCACAATTGGAAGAGGGGGGGAATCCATGAGCTGGCTTTTGAATCTCTATGAAACCTATGAAGCTAATTTAGACCTTGTTGGCAAGATTGAAAAAAAACATAACGATCAAGAGTACACGCTGCTGCCTGTCTCCCATACAACGCAGAATGCACACATCGAAGTGGAGATAACGGAAGATGGAGAGTTTCATTCGGCGACGGTGATTGACAAATCCGACGCGAGTACATTAATTCCATGCACCGAAGATTCTGCGAACCGAGCAGGCTCCAAGATTGCCCCCTATCCGCTGCACGATAAATTAAGTTACGTAGCGGGAGATTATGCAGCCTATGGCGGTGAAATTAAAAAAGAAGAGCCTTTTACATACTACATTAAACAACTGGAAGACTGGGCTAATTCTCCATATGGTACCTCTAAGGTGAAGAGCATCTATCATTATTTGAGCAAGGGGCGGCTTATTCAGGATTTAGTGGAACACAAGATTTTATTTATAGATGCCGATAACCGCCTTATTGACAAATGGGACGACAAGAAATATGAGGCGCTGTATGGCTCAAAGCCGCCTATATTCTCAGTTATTAGCGGCGAGCAAGCAAGCGCATTCGTTCGGTTCAACGTCTATTCGCCTAATAAGATATTAACGGAAGTATGGAAGAATCAGGAGATGTACGATTCTTTCATCCAATTTTACAGCAGTCGGTTAGGCAAAGAGGATCTTTGTTACGTCTCGGGGAGAACGCTTCCGGCCACGGACAAGCATGCCAACAAAATTAGAAATGCGGGAGACAAGGCCAAATTAATTTCGGCCAATGATACCAGCGGTTTTACGTTTCGAGGACGGTTTAATCTAAGCCAAGAAGCGGCAAGCATTAGTTATGACGTATCCCAAAAAGCGCATAATGCATTGAAGTGGCTCATTCTTCGTCAGGGGAAGACCATTGATCAGCGGGTGTTTCTTGTATGGGGTAACGACGATTTGGATGTTCCGGGAGTTAATGAGGATCTTTATTCGATTTCCCCTGCGCCGATTGCCGCTAAAGAGAAAAAATCGTTTACCAATAAAGAGTTCGCCGTAGAAGTTGCCAAAGCGTTGGACGGGTATCGAAATCGGTTGTCGTCTTCGTCTGAAGTGAATATTTTAATTCTGGATTCGGCCACAACAGGGCGCATGGCCGTGCTGTACTACCGGAATTTGAACAAGGAGCTTTATCTGGACAAGCTTACGAAATGGCATTCTACCTGCGTGTGGCTGCACCGGTACCGCAAGGATGGCAATGGCGAATATGTGCAATTTTACGGGGCGCCCGCCACAAAGGATATCGCGCTTGCCGCATACGGGCCAAGTGCGAGCGACAAGACGGTCAAAGGGGTAATGGAGCGGATGCTGCCATGCATTATCGACGGGCGAGATATTCCGTTGGATATTGTAAACAGCGCTTATCACCGCGCGTCAAACCCCGTATCGATGGAAAAATGGGAATGGGAGAAGACGTTGAGTATTGCCTGCGCTCTAATCAACAGACGGGAGGGATACAATGTGGCATTAGACACAGACAATAATGACCGCAATTATTTATTCGGCCGCTTGTTAGCTGTCGCCGATGTTTTGGAAAGACGCGCGTTAGGCGCTGAAGAAACCCGCGCCACCAATGCCATTCGTTATATGAATTCGTTTTCCAGGCATCCGGCAAGAACCTGGAAAACCATCCAGAATGCCTTGCAGCCGTATCAAGCCAGGCTGGGAACAAAGGGAACCTATCTATCCAAGATCATTGACGAGGTAGCTTCCCGAATTCCGATTGCCGAATTTAATAATAAACCATTGTCCGAAGTATATTTGCTGGGCTTCTATAGTCAACGGCATGAGCTTTATCAGAAGAAAGAAAATAATGATGATGCAGCGGCTGCATCTGATTGAATAGGAGAGATGGACATGACTACTTTAGATCATAAAATTGATTTTGCAGTTGTATTGTCTGTAACCAAGGCTAATCCTAACGGGGATCCCCTGAATGGTAATCGGCCGCGGCAAAACTATGATGGTTATGGTGAGATTTCGGATGTCGCGCTTAAACGGAAGATCAGAAATCGTCTGCAGGATATGGGCGAATCTATCTTTGTCCAATCTAATGATCGCAGATCAGATTCTTATAGCAGCTTAAGAGAGCGTGCGGATGCGAATGCCGAGCTGGCGAAAATTCTGAAGTCTAAGACAAGCTCCAGTGATGAGTTTGCCAGAATTGCTTGCCGGGAATGGTTGGACGTCCGAAGCTTTGGCCAAGTATTCGCTTTCAAAGCGGATAAGGGAGCTGGTGTCTCCGTCGGTGTAAGAGGTCCAGTGTCTATTCATACGGCAACGAGTATTGACCCTATTGATATCACCAGCATGCAAATTACCAAAAGCGTCAATTCAGAGCCCGGTGCGGCAAAAGGCTCGGATACGATGGGGATGAAGCATCGCGTAGATTCAGGTGTCTACGTTTTTTATGGCAGCATCAATACGCAGCTGGCCGAGAAAACCGGATTTACGAATCAGGATGCCGAGAAGTTGAAGCAAGCGCTCGTTACCTTGTTTGAGAACGACGCGTCATCCGCCAGACCGGAAGGAAGCATGGAGGTCCACACGGTATATTGGTGGGAGCACAATTCCAAGCTGGGCCAATATTCTTCCGCCAAGGTACATCGGTCTCTAACGATTGAAAAACTTGTCGAAGAACCCAAGTCGTTCACAGATTACAAGTTTACTGTTCAGCCTTTGGAAGGATTAAAAGTAGAGAGCATCCATGGGAAATAATGAAGACGATGATTATTTAATGCTGTCCGGCATACAGCATTTTCAATTTTGCAAACGGCAGTGGGCGTTAATTCATATTGAACAGCAATGGGAAGAGAACGTCAGAACCATTGAAGGGGAGTATCTTCACCAGAATGCAGATCAGCCGTTTGTAAGAGAGAAGCGAGGTGATAAGCTTGTCGTTCGCGCGATGCCTGTGAAGTCGGAGAGCCTTAAAATATCAGGTATTTGCGATGTAGTAGAGTTTATAAGGGACGATAGCGGTGTTGAAATTAATAGCGCTGAAGGGAAATACATCGCCTATCCGGTTGAATATAAACGCGGAAAGCCGAAGCTGAACGATGAGGATATTTTACAGTTGGCTGCACAAGCCATTTGTCTGGAGGAAATGCTGCTGTGCGGCATTGATCAAGGCTATTTGTTTTATAATGAGATCAAACATCGGGTGGAAGTACCGCTAACCGCAGCGATTAAAAACAAAGTGAGGCTTGTTGTTGCTGAAATGCAAGACTACTATAAGCGCAGGCATACGCCTAAAGTAAAAACGGGGTCTTTCTGCCGAAGCTGTTCCCTTCAACATATTTGCTTGCCGGAGCTCATGAGTAAACGGACCGTTAAAAGTTATGTTGAAGGGAGAATCGGTGAATGAAAAAGCTGCTTAATACGCTATTTATTACGCAGCCCGATGTTTATTTGTCACTCGACGGAGATAACATTATTCTGCTTAAGGAACAGGAGAAGCTGGGCAGACTGCCGCTTCACAACCTGGAATCCATTATCGCTTTTGGTTACACAGGTGCAAGTCCGGCACTTATGGGATATTGCGCGGAGCGCAATATCTCATTAGTATTTTTTACTATGAACGGTAGATTCCTTGCCAGAGTGATTGGGGAAAGCAAGGGCAATGTCGTCCTGAGAAAGAAACAATATGCCATATCGGAAGATGAGGTCCTTTCGGCGAAGATAGCGCGTAATTTTATTGTCGGCAAGATTTATAATCACAAATGGATTATTGAGAGAATGACCAGAGATTATCCTTTACGCATCGATGTTGCCCGGTTCAAAGCGATTTCACAGCAGTTATCCGCTATCATGCTGGATGTAAGGGCGTGTGAAGATTTGGAACGATTAAGAGGGTTGGAAGGTCAAGCTGCAGTTAGCTACAATAAACTATTTGACTCGATGATATTGCAGCAAAAAGAGGATTTCTACTTTCACTCGCGTTCCCGCAGGCCACCGTTGGATAACGTGAATGCGATGCTGTCATTCGCCTATTCTCTGTTAGCGATTGATGTGGCATCCGCACTGGAAGGTGTCGGGCTGGATGCATATGTGGGATTTCTGCATCAAGACCGGCCGGGACGCGCTTCCCTGGCGCTGGATGTGATGGAGGAGCTGCGAGGTGTCTATGCCGATAAATTTGTGTTGTCATTAATTAACAAGAAAATGGTTAGTAATGAGGATTTTTTGAAAAAAGAGAACGGTGCTGTTATGATGAGGGATGAGGCGAGAAAGAAGTTTCTAACCGCATGGCAAAGTAAGAAGCAAGAGAAGATCACGCACCCCTATCTCGGTGAGAAAATCTCCTGGGGATTGGTACCGCATGCGCAAGCCCTACTATTAGCCCGTTATTTGCGCAATGATTTAGATGAGTACCCGCCTTTCTTATGGAAGTAGATGAGGCATATTTTGAAACCTGTTTCCGTCGCATCTCAAGCGGACGCATGGATTGAAAATTGTGAAAGTAGGTGATCGGGCTGCTGGTATTGGTTACGTATGATGTAAGCACAGTTAGCAGTTCAGGGCGAAGAAGACTGCGTCAGGTATCGAAAATATGCCAGAATTACGGCCAGCGTGTACAAAATTCAGTATTTGAGTGCGTTGTCGACGCCACTCAATTTGCTGTTTTAAAATTAAAGCTCCTTGATATTATTGATCAAGAACAAGACAGCCTCAGATTCTATCAGTTGGGCCATAATTACAAGAGCAAGGTAGAACATATTGGTGTGAAAGAGTCTTTTGATTTAGAAGGCCTTCTAATTTTATAGTGCGAATGTGTAGTGCACAAGGTTTTCCGGGGACATTCGCACCGGGAAAATGGTTAAAACCTCCCATTTTGTTTACAGTTTTATCCATATTATTTCAGAAATTCATTGATTTACGCGTATTTTTGATCATAAAAATGGAGTTTCAGGCATATTTGAATCAAAAATCGCTGTCGCATCCCATGCGGATGCGTGGATTGAAATTCTTTTCGGTAAACAGCAAAATCAACAATGGACTTGTCGCATCCCATGCGGATGCGTGGATTGAAATTCCACCCTTTTGAGCGCCTTTCTTGAATAAAACAGTCGCATCCCATGCGGATGCGTGGATTGAAATCGGCAGCAGCTGCATAACGAAAAGCTGAAGGTTTTGTCGCATCCCATGCGGATGCGTGGATTGAAATAGCGACGGGCTGCGCACCCTTAACGTCCAGGACAAGTCGCATCCCATGCGGATGCGTGGATTGAAATCGTCCAAGTGTTGTACGGGGAGTCGGCTGGCACGTCGCATCCCATGCGGATGCGTGGATTGAAATATATACATCGGCAGCGATACACAAAAAGAATCCAGTCGCATCCCATGCGGATGCGTGGATTGAAATCTAAAATAAAAAATGATTTGCGTAAAAAACTTGACGTCGCATCCCATGCGGATGCGTGGATTGAAATGACAAAGTTACAGGAACACCGTTTCAGCCTTAAGTCGCATCCCATGCGGATGCGTGGATTGAAATTTTTCCCCTCCTGCTAGTTTTAGCCCACATGCTCGAGTCGCATCCCATGCGGATGCGTGGATTGAAATTCCCCAGGACTTGGACATAATCAATCGGGAGTTAGGTCGCATCCCATGCGGATGCGTGGATTGAAATTACTAACAAAACAGTAGGCTATAATGGGTTTAAAAGTCGCATCCCATGCGGATGCGTGGATTGAAATTACCGTGGCAGGAAATTACCTCTATCCCATACCGGGTCGCATCCCATGCGGATGCGTGGATTGAAATATCATGTACTTTGTCAGATAGGCACCCACGTTGTCGTCGCATCCCATGCGGATGCGTGGATTGAAATCAGGCGTAGAAGTCAACATGAAGGAAGGTCTGAGTCGCATCCCATGCGGATGCGTGGATTGAAATTAGACCGGCGGCCAACTCGCAGTTTACGCCGTCAGTCGCATCCCATGCGGATGCGTGAATTGAAATACCGCAGATTAGAAGGGTTATGAAACTATGATTTGCTTCGTTATCTACCCAGTAGCGCGAAGAGCCAAAACTATTCACTTTTTGTATGATTCATGTTACTGCTAACGCGTAGTGTCGGCGGTTGACGGTGTAATTTGTCTTGCTGGTGCCGTAGATCAGACAGTGTGTACATACCTTGTTGGCCGGGCAAGCACCACTGGAGAAACGATAAACCTCGTCGATCGCACCATCCGAAAAGATATCATGCTCCGCACCGGCGGTAAGCCATATGCCGCTGGATGTAAGCGCCAGCCTGTGCGCGGTCGAAGTGCGATTGCACTGCAGTTCAATACATTGGCGGATCGCAGCGTTAGCGTGAAGCGCAAGACGCTCCCACAACTCGCTTTGTCCTCTCGTCCGCATCCATACATACAAATAAGCCCTTCAGACTTTGTCTGGGGGGCTTATTTGCGTACATCCGCATCCAACCCATCTATAAAGTGATTTTTTGGGAAAGCGGTCAACTGGAACTTCATTTTACAGCTTCGCATTCGTCCGGTTATGGCATGCGGAGCATTTTTTCTGTCTTTTTAATTTCTCGCTGCATTCTTCGAGGCATTGGGGGTTAGCTTGACTCCGACAACACGAATAATATCAGGCTGCATCCGCTGGATATATATTTTTTACAGGTATTGACATCACCGGTGTTAAAATGTTAGTATTTCATTAAATCAAAAAATAAAGCGCTTTCATTCCCGATTATATGATTGATTTCAACCTATTACGGAGGTGTTAAAATGTTAGTTCCGGAAATTGCAAAGCTTGGCCATGTTTCATTGGTTACCCCTGATTTGCAGAAGTCATTATGGTTCTTTAAAGAAGTGTTGGGATTGGAAGAGATTGAGCGTGCGGGAGGCGCAGTTTATTTACGGGCTTGCGGGGAATTCGAACATCATAGTCTTGTCTTGAAGCAAGGGGATCGTGCGGTCGTAGACCATATAGGTTGGCGTGCCAAAAGAGCAGAGGATGTAGAGAAATTCGCTGTACAGTTAGAAGCGGCGGGTACAAAGATTCAATGGATTGAGGCGGGGCGGGAAGCCGGACAGGGGAAAGCGATTCAATTTAAACTCCCCAGCCAGCACACGTTTGAGATTTATTATGAAGTGGAGAAACCGAAGGCTCCCCAAGGAGAACGTTCCGGCCTGAAGAATCAAACGCACAAATCATGGGCTCGCGGGATATCGCCGCGCAGAATTGACCATGTGAATCTCTGGACTTCACATGACCCGGGATCGGTTCACCAATGGTTGTCGGAACAGCTCGGTTTTAAGATGCGCGAATACGTAAAGCTGAATAACGGGAAGGTGATCGGAGGCTGGATGAGCGTTACGCAGCTAGTTCATGATGTAGCGATGATGGGGGCGCATGACCCTGAGACTCCGGCTCGATTCCATCATATTGCCTATTGGTTGGATAATGCGCAGGACGTACTTCGAGCGCTCGACATCCTGCGGGAAAACGGGATTCAGATAGACCTTGGTCCGGCAAAGCATGGGATTAGCCAAGCGGTCTGTGCGTATGTGAGAGATCCCGGAAGCGGACACAGGGTGGAATTGTTCAGCAACGGATATTTGATTTTTGATCCGGATTGGGAACCCGTTGAATGGGGACAGGAGGAATTTGGGGTGGCTCTTCAATGGTGGGGGCCGGAATATACTCCGGGTCATGGTCATGCCATGGATGAAACAACGGAGGCTTAAGTTTAATCATTTCCGATGATGACTATTATTGAGGAGAGAGGAAAACGAACATGGTAAACATGAATATACGCAAAATAAAGACGGGTTCATACTCAACTTATCTTTGTGAGTCGGGAGAACAGAACTCCGAGACGGTCATCTTTCTCCATGGCGGAGGTCCAGGAGTAACTGCGGAATCCAACTGGAGGGATGTGCTTCCCGGTTTTTCTGGATCTTATCGCGTTGTCGCTCCTGATTTGGCAGGTTACGGCAATACGGATCATCCAGATCCTGTGCCGCAAGGCGGGTTGATGGGATGGATGCGTCTAAGGGTAGAGCAAATTCTGACATTGATGGATGAACTTGATATTGCCAAGGCACACTTGGTGGGAAATTCCATGGGCGGGGCTCTCGCGCTTCATCTTGTCATGACAGCGCCTGAGCGCTTCCAGAGTGTGGTTTTAATGGGGAGCGCCGGCGCGCCGTCTACTCCGACGCCGGAAGTGATTCGCATGTTGAATTTTTATAAGGATCCGACTCCTGCTGCGCTTGGAAATTTGCTGAAGTGGTTCGTATACGACGAAAATATAATTGGCGACAAATTAAATCAAATCGTTCAGGAGCGTTTTGAAGAAGTCATGCGGCCAGAGGTTCGCAGATCTTATGAATCGATGTTTTCAACGTCGCCTGCTGAGGTTATTGTACCGCCGTCAGCTCTTAGACGCATGAATATGCCGTTTCTGCTTGTTCATGGCAGGGACGATCGTTTTGTATCCGTAGACTCCAGCGTTTATATGCTGCAGCATTTACCGAACGTACAGCTTCACGTGTTTGATCGTTGCGGTCACTGGGCGCAGTTGGAGCGAAAAGAGAGTTTTACAAAGCTGGTGACGGATTTCTTTAAAGGTGAATTTTAAGCGAGAGCTGGTTGGGTTTGTTATAGCCATGACAATCACTCCCGTAGAAAAAGGAGTGGCAGATCTGAAGAAAGATAATGCCTATATGTATATAAAAAATCGCATTCTTGACCGTGAGTGGGATATAGGCTCTGCGATCAACGTCAACGAGATTTGTCAGGTGCTGAATATGAGCCGTACTCCGGTACTGGAGGCTATCTCACGCCTGGAACGGGAAGGCTTTCTTTCTATTATTCCACAAGTAGGAGCTTTTGTCCGCAGACCTACCTCGAGCGAATTGTTTGAACGACTTTTGATGCGAGGCTCGTTGGAGGCATTAATGGTTGAATGGGCCGCGCGCAAAATCGAGAAGACGCAGCTGGATATGATAGATGCCGTGCTTAGACGCATGGAGGAACCCGGAATATCCATTGTCGATTATGCGAATTTGAATCGGGATTTTCACAGGATCATTCACGAAGCCTCGGGTTTATCTTATATTCAAGGCTTGGTGGAAGAACATTGGGATTTTTTCGAGTACGCAGCCGCCCTGGATAAAGTGTTTAAAGAACATCGGATGGCCCGGTCGTTGCTTGAGCACCGAATGATATTCCATAGTTTGAAAGACGGTAATTCCACCCTGGCCAAACAATTAATGGAGCAGCATGTAGTCAGAGTAGCGTACCTCGTAAAAGAGGAGAGCGGCTGATTTCATGATTCCAATCTGATTCACGCATGAAGAGGAAGGGGAATGGTAAATGAAATTGTTGGATCATTATGTCAATCTGGAAACGGGTTCAATTAGTCGTAAAGTGAATTATGATCCGGAGATTTATCAGGATGAAATGGCGAAGATCTTCACCAAGACATGGCTTTTCGTTGCCCATGAAAGCCAAATTAAACATCCTGGCGATTACATCACCAACTATATGGCTGAAGATCCGGTTATCGTAACCAGGGATGGTACAGGCAAAATCCATGTATTCTTAAATTCCTGTCCCCACCGGGGGATGAAGGTTTGCAGTGTAGATGCAGGAAACTCAAAATTTTTCCGTTGTCCGTATCATGGTTGGACCTTTGAAAACAACGGAAATTTGATCGGCGTACCCGAACTCCAATATGCATATTACGGCGAACTGGATAAATCGAAAAACGGTCTAATCACCGTTCCACGGGTTGAATCGTATAAAGGTTTTATTTTTGCCAATTGGGACCCGAACGCGCTCCCGCTAAAGGAGTACTTTGGTAAAGATCTGCTCTGGTATTTGGACACTGCCTTCGAAAGAGCTTTAGGCGAATTTGAAGTGGCAGGTCCCATCATGAAACAAAAAATTAAAACCAATTGGAAAATTTGCACCGAAAACTTTGGTGACGATTATCACGTGCTGTACACTCATGGATCCGCTTTCAAAATTGGCTTTATGCCGCCTTATGATCAATTGGGAGAGTACAACGCCTATTGTGATCATGGTCATAGCGTAGGCGATATACCCAAATTTGGGGTGGGTCTGGAATTGGATCGGGCCATTGCGAAACAAATTGGACCTGAAGCAGAACAGTACGTTGAACAGATTGACCAAAGACTTAAAGAACGGCTTAGTCCCGAGCAGGCGAATTTACACCAAATCGGGCAAATTCTGATATTCCCGAATCTAACCTTTCTTACCTTTGGCTGCTTCCGAGGTATTCATATTTTCCAATGGCATCCTAAAGGAACAGATGAAGTTGAATTATGGCAGATCAGTTTGTATGACAGTGAGGCGCCTGATCAAGCCAAACAATTCGCGAGAATTTTCTCACAACGGGAAAATGCTCCGGCCGGTTTATTTGCCGCCGATGACGGATCAAACTTTGAACAAATTACCGAGTCCACCAAGCCGTACGTTTCGAGGCAGCATCACTTTAATTATTCGATGGGTATCCGTCATGAGGGGGAAATCAAAGTACCAGGTTTGCCGGGACATCTTGGCCGGCATTATTCCGAACAAAATCAAAGGAATTTTTATCGGTACTGGCTAAAGCTTATGAAGGAGGAAGGGATTTTCCATGAATAACCACTTGGAACTTCATAAGGAGATTGAATTATTTCTTTATCACGAAGCTCACTTGCTGGATCAAAGTGATTTTGAAGGTTGGTTGGATTTATTTACAGATGACGCCCGTTATTGGATGCCAACCACCGAAACAAGGGATGTTGATCAGAAGCAGTCACCTTTAAAACAGGAGTGGCATCTCATCGAGGACGATAAGCCATTTTTGCATAAACGCTACGAAAGATTGCAAACCCGATTGGCGCATGCGGAACAACCTAGATCGAGGACAAGAAGACTGGTGACGAATATTCTTATTAAAGAGAATCATAACAATCAAAAATTGCTTGTCCTTTCAAACTTTATTATTTTCCAATCCAGGCGCGACAATGAAGAGAGTTTTTTTGTGGGGCGGCGCGAGGATACTTTGGATCGTTATGGCGATAAGTGGAAAATTTCCAATCGTTCCATCTTTCTTGACCAACGAATTTTGCCGCGGGCCATTTCGATTTTTTTCTAGCGGCTCATTCACAGCTCCAGGGGGTAATCTATGAGAATAACAAACGAGTTTGCAAGCGTTATGGTTGAAATAGATTCCAATGGGAACTCCCATCGACTGAAAATACAGGATTGCCGAACAGGCAGAGTGATCTATTTGGATGCCCTGCAGCTGGAAAGCTTAACGCGGCAATCGGATCAGATTTTCCGTGAATTTCTGCAGTACCCCTTTGGTCCGGAAAAGGAAAATTAAATGTAAAAACAGGCTGGAATTCATTCAGAGGGTCATGATATTCTGAGGAGGAATGATTTTATGTAAAAGTTACCTGATGTCAAAAAGCCTTTGAGAGGAAAGGAAAGCTCCAAATGAACATAAGGCAGGCAGTTGCAGCGGATCTCCCATCTATTCTGGACATATACAACGACGCGGTTCTTCATACGGTGGTTACGTTTGATACGGTTCCCAGAACCATGGAACAGCAGGAGCAGTGGTTTGAGCAGCATGGGAAATCTTATCCGGTTCTTGTAGCAGAGGATAACGGTCTGGTAACCGGCTGGGCGTCGCTCAACCGTTACTCAGACCGGCTCGCCTATGCTCGTACGGCCGAGCTTTCCTTATACATTCGGGACGGGTACCGCGGGCATGGGCTTGGCAAGACGATGCTGGAAGCGATTCTGCGGGAAGGGAAGACCGCCGGATTGCATACGGTGCTCTCCCGCATCACGGAAGGCAACGACAACAGCATTCATATCCACCGCGTGTTCGGATTCGAAATGGTGGGCACCATGCGGGAGGTCGGCTTTAAATTCGGGCGGCTGCTGGATGTGGTGCTGATGCAAAAAATGCTGTAGCTCAACAAACGGACCCCATGCCAATGCATCGGGGTCCGTTTGGTTAACGTCAAGCTTTAGTGAAACTGCACGTCGATTCGGCGGCGCGTTTCCTTTGGCGCTTTGGGCATCCGCACTTCAAGAATGCCGTTCTTGTACGATGCCGTGGTTCCTTCCTCCATCACCTCTGCGGGCAGGGCTATGGACCGGTGGAAGCGTCCGGTGAAACGCTCCTTGCGGTGAAACTGCTCTTCCTTGACTTCATTGAACCTGTTGATGGTCCCGGAAATCGTCAAATTATGAGGCTCGACCTGAATGTCTACGTCTTCTTTTTTGTCCAGGCCGGCAATTTCGCAATGGGCGATAACCTCATTCTCCGTTTCGTGAACGTCAATCCGCGGTGCGCCGAATTCCTGATTAAATCCGAATGCGGCAGGCAGCCCCTCATTAAAAAAACGGTCCATTTCCTTTTTCAAATGATCAATACGCCGGAACGGCTCAAATGGAACTAAAGCCATGAAATGATTCCTCCTGTAAATTCAGCATAGGTTCACCATATATTTTGATGAAGAAAATGATTAGATATGCATGGGCAGGCGAGGGAAGTGATGGCAATAAAAGCGCATGGTTTCGCCATAATCGCGCTTGACTCGTATTTTGCGTGCCGATATAATGGATGGTATGCAAAGGCTGGCAATTTTCGCATAATGCCCCGAATGGAGGCACCCCTTAAGGGGTGCTTTGTTGCATCAAGGGGTACCATGCGGTTGCCGCAGCGTTCAACGGAATGAAAGGAGCATGACTTGTCATGAATTATAAACAATGGCTTGCGGAGCAATTGGCCGGTAAGCTTGAGGGCGTATCCCGGGAAACGCTGGCGGAGCTTATCGAATACCCGCCCAATCCGCAAATGGGAGATTTATCGCTGCCGTGCTTTAAGCTGAGCAAGCAGTTGAGAAAGGCGCCCCAGGCGATTGCCGAGGAACTGAAAGCGGGTTGGAGCGGACATGCCTTGGTCAGCCGTATCGATGCGGTATCCGGTTATTTTAACGTATACCTGGTTCCGGAGCAGTTCGCTTCGCAGGTCGTAAACGAAGTGCTGACTCAGGGCGACCGGTACGGCGCTCAAGATATCGGGCAAGGCCGCAGCGTCGTCATCGATTTCTCTTCGCCGAATATCGCCAAAACCTTCCATATCGGCCATTTGCGCTCTACCGTGATCGGCAATGCGCTGTATCGCATTTTCAAGTTCATGGGCTACAACAGCGTAGGCGTCAATCATCTGGGCGATTGGGGAACGCAGTTCGGCAAACTGATCGTCGCGTATAAGCTTTGGGGCAACCGGGAGGCGGTAGAAGCCGACGGCATAGGCGAGCTGCAGAGGTTATATGTGAAATTCCACGATGAGGCGGACATCCATCCGGAGCTGGAGGATGAGGCGCGCGGGTGGTTCGTCAAGCTGGAGCAGGGAGACGAAGAGGCACTGAAGCTTTGGCGCTGGTTCGTGGACATTAGCTTGAAAGAATTTCAGAAGATGTACGATCTGCTCGGCGTTACGTTTGATTCTTATGCGGGCGAGAGCTTCTACAACGACAAGATGGCGGCCGTCCTGGAAGAGCTGAAAGCAAAGCAGCTGCTCGAGGAAGACGATGGGGCTCTCCTGGTCCGTTTGGACGATTATCAGATGCCTCCGGCGCTGATGGTGAAGAAAGACGGAGGCACGCTGTACCATACGCGTGACGTTACAGCGGCCATTTATCGTAAAAACACATATGATTTCGACAAAGCGATCTATGTTACGGATGCCGGACAAAGTCTTCACTTCAAGCAGTGGTTCAAGGTGATTGAGCTGATGGGTTATGACTGGGCAAAGCAGCTTGTTCACGTGCCTTTCGGTAAAGTCAGCCTGGAGGGTGCGAAGCTGTCTACACGCAAAGGCAACGTGGTTAATCTTGAGGAGCTTCTGACCAAGGCGATTGAGAAGACGCGCGAGATCATCGATGAGAAAAACCCGGGCATGGAGAACAAAGATGAGGTGGCGCGCGAGGTTGGCGTTGGCGCCATTATTTTCAACGACCTCAGCAACAACCGGATTAAAGATATCGTCTTTTCCTGGGATGAGGCGCTCAATTTTGATGGGGAGACCGGTCCTTACGTTCAGTATACGCATGCGCGGGCTTGCAGTGTGCTGAGAAAAGCGGAAGCGGACGGAGGGGCTGCCGCCGGCGCAGGCGCTCTGGCCGCGGCTCATCTGACGAATGCCGAAGCCCAAGGCGTATTGCGGGAGCTGTACCTGTTCAAGGAGCGGATCGAGCAGGCGATGGACCGGTTGGAACCGTCCATTATCAGCCGATATTTGGTGGACCTGGCGCAAAAATTCAATCATTTCTACCATGAATGTCCGATACTGAAAGTGGAAGACGCGGAACTCCGTCAGGCCCGTCTGGCCCTGGTCCGCTGTGTAAGCATTACATTGAAGAACGGCCTTTCCTTAATCGGACTGAAAGCACCGGAGAAAATATAAATCATCCGTCAAGTAACCGAAGGTTTGCCGCGGCCGCAGCTTGCCCATACTACGGGAAGGAGGCTGATCGAACCATGGAGAAAAAAGAGGAACTGGTCAAATATGTAACCCAGCAGGTCGTAAAATATATTGACACCCCTAAAGAGGTGCGCAAACAAGTCAAAGCCGGCAAAAAGGTTGGCCGGGAACCGTGGCAGTACCGATGGTTTGGCATGCTTCCTTTTGTCCTTCGCATGTGGATGGAGCCGCTGCGGCGAAAGCGCGGATAAGTAAGGATTGCAGCATGGTATCATTTGGGTTGCGCAGTTGAATTGGGCGGCAGGCCTGTCTCCGGGAAGGAGGCAGGCCTATTGCTGTTCTTCTGCGAATGATGGCCTGAACAAAAAAAAGAAAAGCTTCTGGGTTCCATAGCGGCCTGATACCTGATGCACTGATGCACCATGCCGCCCATGAAGAAGGAAGCTTTTCTATATAAGGAAGAGAGGAGAAAAACCGTTAGGGATAAAATCCGCCAAGCGGATTGATCGTATGGAGGGGGAGATAGCGATCGTCATCCTGTCGAACCCCCACGTAGCTCTCGCCGCCGGACCAAGCCTGATAACCGGTTACAGGCAATGGCACGTGGACCCTGCCGCCATATAGCTCGGCTGCGAAAATGGGCTTGCGTCCTTGATCGATCCACTTCTGCAGCAGCTCGAAGCGAACGAGCGTCTCCGGCTTGTTCTTCACCCAGGGAAGCCGTTCATAGGCTTCCGAAGGCTCCGTTTGACCGGCTGCTATTATAGTATTCAAAGCATCCGAATCGGTGACCGGGAGCGGTTTCACCAACAGGCCTGAATCGGCCGCGGGCAGTTGGCTGTCGTTGGTCAACGGCAGCTCTTCGCCGGATTTGGCGTCGATATACCAAACCCGGTCCGCCTGCGGTGCCGTGACCTTCCAGAGCGCCTCAAGAGGATTATAATATATACGTTCCAAGTGATAAGGATATTCGATAATGTCAAGCCGTACCAGACTGCGGGACAGCGTCTGCATGCTGAAAAGCGGGTAAGGGCCTTTGCCGTATTCGATCAAACGGTATGTATCCTGTCCGGAGGCTTGAACGACCAGATAGCCGGCTTCCTGCCCGTCCACCGTAATCATGACAATCCATCCGTGTGTTCCCGGTCCGAGCGGATAGGTTGTCCAAGCGCCTTGTTTCCATTGCTCGAACCCTTGTTGGGACGCCAGCTCCCGGATGATACGGTCCACCGCGTTCTGAAGGGATGGGGCTGAAAGATCACGCTGTATGGCCGGCTGCACCTGCAGCGTCTGAACGGCCGGCTCCTGCGGCGCTGCCTGCACGGCGTCAGCGGGCCATGAATCCAATGTTGCCGCAGCAAGCAGGCTTGTACTAAGGAGCAGTGACGTCAGATAGTAAAGAAGCTTATTCATCTTATCCATACACCTGCTTCACTTGAGAGTCGGTTCATTGGGCACTATGCGCTCGCTTGGCGAATATGCCTTATACTTTAAAGCATATGCGCTGAAAAGTTTGTTAGAACCTGTAGCCTTGGCCTGAAAAAGTTTCCCGTAAATTTGTTTTAGTTCGGGGAAGTTCGTCACCGGTTTGGTTCCTGCATGGAAAGAAAATGAAACAAACCGCAATTTATGGCGGATATTTGAATGCGCGGTCGGTACTGCCACTCCACTTCCTGAAGGCGGGCGGTAAACCGCGCTTCAATTTCGGCCTTGTCGTCCTGTCCGGCATCCTGAAGCAGAGGCTCGTAATAAGCACGTACCCGGTTCATTTCATCCTTGAGCCGAAGCTGCGCTTCCTGCGCCCATCGGTGATCGTATTCAGCCATCTTCTTTTCCAAGTAATCCTCGAGATAGATCACCGCCCGGGGGAGTGTGATCCGGTCCGGTGTGACATAGACATGGGCAGGCAGTCGCGGAGTCAGCTTTTTGCCGGCTAAACGGTCATGGAACCGCTCGATAATATCACCGGTCTGCAGCTGAATGCCCAACGAATGGATTTCACTGCGCTTCATGTCGCAGGCGAATTCCACTTTGTAGTTGACGCCAAGCCATGTTTCGTAAGGGATCGTCGCCGCTTGCTTGGGCTGCTCCGGCGCGTACTGCTCGAACAGCCTCACGAACCGGCCTTTACCGCGGACGGCGGAGAAGATCTGTTCGAGCCGGCGGCTGCCGTAGGTCAGCTCGTCGCGAGGAACGCGGGCAGTGAAGACCGTGGGCACGAAGCCGAAGTAGCGGCCCAGAATACTGTCGCCTTGAGGCTGCGGCGTACCGGGTTGAGCTGCAGGCTGTACCGCAGGAGCGGCCGGCACATTTTGCGATCCCTGCTGCGGATGAAGCTCCCGATAGGCTTCGGGATCAAAAATGAACGTGCAGGTCATGGTTTCCGGTACGGCCCCGGTCCGTTCCACAAAGCTCCAATAATACGGCCGCTGCGTTAAAGCTTTGTCGGCGGAAGGGGACAGCTTGACGGTGATGTAGGCGGGATGCTTTTCGAGAATGTCACACTGCTCGGCCTCCAAATAGCGCAAAACGTAGAACTGGATTTCCTGCGCATTCATGCTTATGGCTGCACCTCCCCGCTGCCGTATTGCTGGACTCTAACCGTGTGCAGGGAGGAATTCACCGGATTCGAAAGCCCCGCCGATTCGTTTAATTCTTGCTCCACCTGGGATTTCACCACCGTGAACGACCTGCCCAGATCATCGAGCTGCCGGCGGATTTCGTCCTTGCTGTTGGAGGTGAGGATCATTTTGGCCAGATGCGACTCTAAGGATGTTTTTTGCTCAAACCGTTCCAAAATCGTATCCAGCTGACCGATCACCAGCTCAAACATGTTAATTTTCTCATGCAGCAGGGAGAGAATATGCTCTTCGATCGTCCCGAGCGTCGACAAATTGTAGATTTTGACATCTTCCTTCTGTCCGAGCCGGTGCACACGGCCGATCCGCTGCTCGACCCGCATAGGATTCCACGGCAAATCGAAATTGATCATGTGATGGCAAAATTGAAGGTTGATTCCTTCTCCCCCGGCCTCCGTGGCAATAAGCACTTGGGCGCGTCCCCGGAACAAGTCCATCATCCAATCCTTTTTGCCGCGGTTCATCCCACCTCGGTAGGGAACGGCCGGAATTTTATGTTCCTTTAAATACTGCAGCAAATATTCCTGGGATGCGCGGTACTCTGTGAAAATAATCGTTTTATCGTTAATGGACTCGATGAGCTCCAATACCTTTTCGGCTTTCGTATTGGCTTTGACGCCGCGGATTTTCTCCACAAGCTCCCAAATCCGCTGCCGGAGGGGTGAGTTTTCATCGGTTTTTTTGAACATGTTGACCAGCGTAATAAAGACGGCATCCCGGCTGGAGCATACTTCACGCTGCAGCGTGACAAGGGAGAGCATGCTGCCGATATCGCCCCCGGACTCCTGATAGCGTGTTTTGACGAAATCGGTTACTCCATCGTACAGCGCCTGCTCCTCGTCCGATAACTGGAGCGGAATATTGCGCACAATCCGTTTGGTGAAGCTTACGTTGCCGTCGCTTCGGCGGTTGCGGATCATGACCTTGCTCAGCTCCTGCTGGAGCTGGTCCTCGTTCTTGGGGATGCGTTTGCCGACGACATAATTGGACTGGAAGCTGCCTTGTCCGCCAAGCTGACCCGGCTTTAGCAGCGTAATCAGGTTGTACAGCTCCTTGAGATCGTTCTGAACCGGCGTTGCTGTCAGCAGAAGGCAGTATTTTTTACGCAGCTCGTTGATAAAACGGTAGTTGGTTGTTTTTTTGTTTTTCAGCTTGTGCGCTTCGTCGACGATCAGCATATCGTATTCAATGCCAAGCACGATGTCCCGGTGCGGATCGCGCTTAGCGGTATCCATCGAGGCGACGACAATATCGTTTTGCACCCACATATATTCTTTCTTTTGCGCCACTGCGGGGATCCCGAACTTTTGATTCAGCTCCCGGACCCATTGCAGCACCAAAGAAGCGGGAACGAGAATGAGCACTTTTTGAACCAGGCCCCGGATCATGTACTCCTTGAGGATGAGTCCCGCCTCAATGGTTTTGCCAAGCCCTACTTCATCGGCAAGAATGGCCCGTCCCCGCATTTCGGTCAGCACTTTTTTGGCGGTTTCGATTTGATGCTCCATCGGAACGAGGCTCGGCAGATGGGTCAGGCATTGAAGCTCGTCGAAGCTGCGGATGAGTCCGGCCTGCTCGGCCTCGAGGGCGAGCCTGAACATGACGGGGTCATCCCAGGGGCCGTTGTGCAGCGCCCTCTCATGCAACTGCTCAAACCATTCTCTGTCGTAATGGAGCTCTACATGTTCATTCAGCTGCCGCACGTGCTCTTTTCGCTCGGTTGGTTGCATTCTCACGCGCTCCTTTTTTGGTGATTCAGAAAGTATAGACAAGGCCTAAAGTTAATTTTTAGTATGTACAAATTAGGGGCTTTCAAACCGTACGGTAATGTTTTATGATGGGGTAACAGCGTAATTGCGACGGCGATTTCTGCGCGTATGGCATTAAGACACGCTGTGAACATGGCGGGCTGACGTACAGTAAAGGAATGGTGATATAGATGAACAGAGAATGGCGGTTTATCCGTTCGGGCTTTGGCGCGCCGGATTACAATATGGCTGTGGATGAAGCGATTCTGACGGCACATAGCGAGGGCCTGGTTGCTCCAACCGTCAGGTTTTATGGATGGGATCCCGCAACGCTGTCGGTCGGTTTTTTTCAGAAAGCTTTAAGCGAGGTGAATTTCGACGCGCTGGAGCAGGAAGGCATCGGCTTTGTCCGGAGGGCGACCGGAGGGCGCGCCGTGCTTCACGATAAGGAGCTGACGTACAGCATGATCGTGTCGGAAAGCTATCCCGGCATTCCGCGGAGCGTCACCGAGGCGTACCGTGTGCTCAGCGAAGGGCTGCTGCTCGGGTTTCGCAAGCTTGGGTTGTCGGCGGAGATGGTCCAGCTGGAGAATGAAGAAGACAAGGAGAAGTACGCATCCATGGGTTCGGCTGCCTGCTTCGATTCTCCGTCCTGGTACGAGCTTGTCGTAGAGGGAAGGAAGGTGGCCGGGAGCGCGCAAACCCGGCAGAAAGGCGTTGTGCTTCAGCACGGCTCGATTCTTCTGGATCTCGATGCGGATCAGTTGTTCAGATTGC
Organism: Paenibacillus naphthalenovorans; assembly: GCF_001465255.1. Taxonomy (NCBI): domain Bacteria; kingdom Bacillati; phylum Bacillota; class Bacilli; order Caryophanales; family Paenibacillaceae; genus Paenibacillus; species Paenibacillus naphthalenovorans. The sequence continues at coordinate 711,685 of NZ_CP013652.1, forward strand.
TGCGCTTCTCCAGCGAGCGCGTGATGGAGCGGATGAAGCAGCAGTTTTTAAAGAAGGCGGTTGCGATTAATGAAGTGCGCGGCGGAGCGGGTCTGCCGAGGGTGACATTGACCGAGGTGGAAGAGGCTTTCCTGGCAGGCATTGAAGAAGGGCTGGGGATTCGGCTGGTCCCGGCAGAACTGACGGCCTATGAACAGGAGCTCGTCGAACGGTTAAGGGTTGAGAAGTACGGCAATTCAGAGTGGAATCTCCGGAGATAGCGGTCTCCGGTTTTTTCGTTTTGGCCACGAAGCTGTGACAGACCATGATCAACAAGACCAACATGCCGGCAGCATCAGGATTTGACGGTTCTCAGATTTAATACAATCACTCCCGCAATAATAAGCAAGACTCCAACCACTGTGTTTAAGCTCAATTTTTCTTTCCAAACCAGAAAGCCGATGAGCGCAGTGGCGGCCGTACCGACTCCGGACCAAATAGCATAAGCGATGCCCAAGGGGATTTGCTGCAGGGATAAAGAAAGTAAATAGAAGGCCGCCGAAAAACCGATGATGACGCCAATACTGGGAAGTAATTTGGTAAACCCCCCGGATGCTTTCAGCATGGAAGTGCCGAACAGTTCAAATCCAATCGCCAAGGCCAAGAATAAATAAGCTTTCAATGCCGTTCCTCCTTCGTTAAGCCTGCTGCGCCGCCAAATCTGATCCGGCTCCTGAAGCTTCTCTAGGAGCGGCTCCGGATGTAGAGTGACACCTGCAAGCAGACCGGAGCATCGTCCATAAAAAACACTGTACCGTCTGGACGGTTTATCTGTCAATCCCGCATTTTCGGCTGATCCGCCGGCCAACGGTCAAAAGCCGCACGGCAGGTACTGTGCGGCGGCGTAAGGCACTTTGGTACAGGGGATACTGTAATGTGATGGACTAGAACGAAATCGTCTTCTCAAACTCGTTTTGCAGCCTGCGGGTGATCTCTCCCGGACGGCCGTCGGCTACGGGGACGCCGTCGACGGAGATGACAGGAGTGACTTCCACGGTCGTACCCGTGATGAAAACTTCATCTGCGGCGCGAAGCTCTTTCAATGTAAATGGCGTTTCCCGAACGGAGAGGCCGAGTCCTTGAGCCAGCCGGAGCACAACCGCGCGGGTGATGCCGTGCAGGATCAGATGGTTGGCAGGATGCGTAATAACGGCGCCGTCTTTGACGATCATGATATTGGATGCGCTGCATTCCGTTACGGTGCCGTTGCGATGCAGAATGACATCGCCGGCTCCCTGATCCACCGCATGCTGCTTGGCCAGGACATTGGGCAGCAGATTTAATGTCTTCAAATCGCAGCGGAGCCAGCGGATGTCTTCCATCGTCACGGCCGAGATGCCTTCTTTCATGGTGTTCAGCGGACGGCGGGCTTCGGTGGTATACGCCATCAGGATCGGCTTGGTGTCCGCGGGAAACGGATGTGAACGCGGTGCGGCTCCACGGGTCACCTGCATGTACACGGTACCCTCGGACAAGCCGTTGATGCGGATCAGTTCTTCCAGTCGTCCCGTCAGCTCCCCGGAAGGAAGGGGAAGCGGAATTCTCAAAGCAGCGGCGCTTTTCTCCCAGCGCTCAAAATGAGCCGCGGCTTCATACAGCCTTCCATGATATACGCGAAATACTTCATAGACCCCATCGCCAAAATAATAACCGCGGTCTTCGGGAGAAATCTGGAGTTCTTCTTTTGAAACGAACCGGTCCTGATATAAATAAGTTAAGGACATCAAGAAACCCTCCTGTACAATAGAGATACGAACATATGTTTGCATAAATTCAGCGAACATGATACACTATTTCTAGACTAGCAATCCGCCGATCGATTGTCAAAACCGCCTGCGGATTGCCGCCCTGTCGGATTTCAATCGAATTTGTAACAGGGGCTTAAGACCCTTTTTTATGAAGAAAAATTGAATGTTTTGTCGAAAATGGTGAAAATTTTAGAGATGAAAAAGAGAGCTATAGAGAGAAAAAGGAAGCTTTCCGCCAGCGTGCTTGGACTAAATCGCCAATTTCGTTTTTTTTGTATTAGAAACACTATATATTGTATTGTATAATGGATCCTACATACCATATATTGTGATTCATCTTTTTGAATATATTCCGGGAGGTTATTGTTTTGAAGACCATGCAGGAGACCAAATTGGAAGGCTTAAGCGAGAAAATTTTTCTGGATCGCTACGCGATGAAGAATGCGGATACCAGTCAAACGAAGGTTGGAGATACAGTATTGGTGCTGACAAAGGACGACCCTAAATTTCCTGCCAAGGAAGTCGGCGAAGTCATCGAGCGTAACGGGAGACAGGTCAAAGTCAAGCTGCGCAGCGGTGAGGTTGTCGATTCCTCTGTAGAGAAGCTTACATTAACCTTGGAAAAAACGCCTCAGCAAATGTGGGACCGTTTGGCCACTGCTATGGCTTCTGTGGAAGCGACTCCGGAGAAACAAGCCGAATGGACCGAAAAGTTCCGGTACATTCTGGACGACTGGAAGCTTGTACCCGGCGGACGGATTGCCGCAGGCGCCGATGCTAGCGATGAGCTGACGCTTTTCAATTGTTATGTAATTCCTTCTCCGCATGACAGCCGTGGAGGAATTATGGCCACGCTGTCCGAGATGACCGAAATTATGGCCCGGGGCGGCGGTGTAGGGATTAATTTATCCTCTCTCCGTCCGCGCCGTTCCATTGTCAGGGGAGTCAACGGGTCTTCAAGCGGCGCCGTTTCCTGGGGCGGACTGTTCAGCTATACAACGGGCTTGATCGAGCAGGGTGGCAGCCGCCGCGGCGCGCTGATGCTGATGATGAATGATTGGCACCCTGACGTATTGGATTTTATTACCGTCAAACAAACGATGGGGCAAATTACGAATGCCAATTTGTCCGTATGCGTCAGCAACGGCTTCATGAAAGCCGTGAAGGAAGATTTGGATTGGGAATTGGTGTACCCGGACACGACGGACCCTGAATATAACGAGATTTGGGACGGGGATCTGGAGAAGTGGAGAAAAGCGGGTAAGAACATTATTCATTACCGTACGGTGAAGGCCCGCGACGTGTGGCATACGATTATCGAATCCGCCTGGAAATCCGCGGAACCGGGCGTCGTATTCATGGAATACTACAACCAGATGTCCAACAGCTGGTATTTCAATCCGATCATATGTACAAATCCTTGCGGGGAGCAGGGGCTTCCGGCTTGGGGAGTCTGCAACCTGTCGGCAATCAACCTGTCCAAGTTTTACGACGAAGAAAAACATGATGTGGCTTGGGACGAGCTGGCGACGGTGGTCCGTTATTCGACACGGTTCTTGGATAATGTCATTGACAAAACGCCTTACCATTTTGAAGAGAATCGGATCAACCAACAGGGAGAACGCCGCATAGGCCTTGGCTCCATGGGTCTCGCCGAGCTGATGATCAAGCTGAACATCCGTTACGGCAGCACGGAATCGCTGATGTTTCTTGATAAGCTTTATGGCTTTATTGCGAAGGAAGCATATCTCGCATCCGCAGATATTGCGGAAGAAAAGGGCTCCTTCAAGCATTTTGACACAGAACTGTTCCTGCAAAGCGGTTTTATGAAGACGATGACCTCTGTTTACCCGGAAGTCGGCGCAGCCATCAAGAAGAAGGGGATGCGCAATGTCACGGTCATTACGCAGGCGCCTACCGGAAGCACGGGTACGATGGTTGGCACATCGACCGGGATCGAGCCTTACTTTGCGTTTGAATATTACCGTCAAAGCCGTCTGGGCTTCGACAAGCAATATGTGCCGATTGCGCAGCAGTGGAAGGATCAGCACCCGAACGAGGAGCTGCCGGATTATTTCGTCACTGCGATGGACTTGTCCGCAGAAGATCATATTCGTGTACAAGCCGCCATTCAAAAATGGGTGGATAGCTCTATCTCCAAAACGGCCAACTGCCCTGCCGACTTTACGGTGGAAGAAACGAAGCGTCTGTACGAGCTCGCCTTTGATTTGGGTTGTAAAGGCGTAACCATCTACCGTGACGGAAGCCGCGACGTACAGGTGCTCAGCACAGACAAGAAGGACGATAAGGCTGAGGAAGCAAAGGGAACGGAAACGCAAGCAGCTCCTGCTGCAGATGCAGTCAATGCGAAGGAACAATCCTCCTTGACCGGCCTCACCCAATCGTTGGCTGTGAATATCGACGCGAAGACGGAGCAGGTGTTCGACAAGCAGTACAAACGCCGTCCGCAAGCTCTCCGCGGCGCAACCTACAAGTTCAATACGCCTTTCGGCATGGCTTATATCACGATTAACGATATGGATGGAAGCCCGAGCGAGATTTTCCTGAACGTGGGCAAGGCCGGTTCCGATGTATTCGCGATGTCCGAAGCGCTCGGCCGCGTCTGCTCATTGTTCCTTCGCTACGGCGACCACGGCAACAAGGTGCAGCTTTTAATCAAGCACCTGAAGGGCATCGGCGGCTCCGGCGCGATCGGGTTCGGCGCCAACCGCGTCGAATCGATTGCCGACGCCGTCGCCCAAGCGCTTGAAATGCACGTCAATTTCTCCGACAGCGCGGAAAACTACGTCACCGCCACCCAGGAAGTCGTCCAGGAGACAACAGCTCAATATGCAGTAACCCGCAGCGCAGCCACATCCCTTGACCTGTGCCCGTCCTGCGGCTCCGCCTCACTGATCAACAGCGAGGGCTGCAAAAATTGCAGCAACTGCGGCTACAGCAAGTGTTAACTCGGGTATGATTAATAACTGAAACTAATGAGCCCCTTTTTCTTGATATGACAATACAGGCGGCATATACACATGTATATGCCGCCTGTATTTATTTTGGGTGAGGAAAAATGTTGGAGGAAAATGCTGTTGATAAATGCAGAGTAATAATATATACACGTATATATACTGAAAGGGAATCAAGCTATATAAGTTGAACTAATGATCCCAATTACAATCTGATGCACAGACGATCAATGATTTTCATGGGATTTGTCGTGATTTGTACCGTTTCTGAGCGAAATGAACGGAAGAGTCAAACTGGTCTTTCTGCCACCTTACAGCCCACAACTCAATATCGTTGAAGGTCTTTGGAAATGGCTGAAGGCTGATGTCATTAACAATGTCTTCTACCACACTGTGGAGGAGATTCGCCTAAACGTTCGCACCTTCATGGAGGGTACTTGAAGAAGGTAGCCAGCTCGTCCCAATTGCTGCGCCACGAACGGATGATGAGCGGATATTTAGCGCCCCATGTTTCCTCGAAACGATCCAGCTCCACAAGCGCCATCTCCTCCGTCACCGCTTTATAGATCGGCTTCAGATCAGCTTGTTTTTGACGTCGTTTTTTTCGTAGCCGAGGTGGGTGTCCATCTCCGCTTCGAGCATTTCCTGGATCGTCTCAGCAAACAATTCCTTCAGTGCATTCTGCGCATCTTGAGCCGTTACCAGATTGTTTTCTTTAATAAACTGACGCAACTGCTCTTTACTCCATAATCCCATGTCTACTCCCAACCTTTCGATGCAAAGTTTAAGTTTTTTTAACATAAGACTTTGATTCTTATTCCACAATGGGTGCGATAATTCAATAACGAATACAGCCATTTCCTTACCGGGTATTTTCTTTGTGAAGAAGTAGATTTTTTTCGATTTGTTGTGCGCCCCGATCTATTTGCGTTGAAGCTTTTTTAAAATTGTTTGATTTTTGTCGGGTATCCGACTGTTTTATAACAAAACATACACTATAATACCAATATGATAACTATGGATTATCGGATTCGTTATACGAGGTGACAACAACATGATCAATGAACGGAAAGAAGAACATATTTTGGCCGAACTCTTTGAAGAAAACGGGGTTTTGCGGAAATTCAAAAAGAATGAATTTATTTTCAGGGAAGACGAGGAAAGTCAGGACGTTTATTTTGTTCGATCGGGTCTTGTCAAAATCTCACAGTCGGCTCAGGAAGGACAAAATATCACCTTGTTTTTGCGCAACACGGGTGAAGTTTTCGGTGCCGCCGAAGTGCTGACCGGCCAACGGCGGCAACGGTACGCACGGTGCATCTTGGAAAGCGAAGTGCTGCTGGTTCCCGCATCTCAATTTACGAGCTTGACGTTAAGCCGGCCCGATGTTCTGTATGCATTAACGGTTTCCAATGCGCGTCGACTGCTGTATACCCAACAGTTCGTGGAAACGTTGATTTCCAGGCCTGTGGCTTGGAGGCTGGCCCATTTTCTTACCCAACTGGGTGTACAGAAGCAGAACAAAATTCATGTGAGCTTGCCGCTAAGTCATGAAGAAATCTCCTACATCATCGGGTGCAGCAGACAGACGATTACGGAAACATTAAATAAGTGGAACGAAAAAGGAATCATTCAATACGAGAAAAAACGAGTGACGATTAACGATTCCAATGCGTTTATGTCCAATCTTTAGTCATATTTACCGCGATAGAAGACGTTTCATTTAATCGATAAACAGAATAAATCAATGGAGGAATCAACATGCTAATTCAACCACAGGAGAATCTGCAGCCTGAGTTTCATGAGCATTTAAAAGTTATTTTATTGGGTACGGGTTCGCCTCGAGCCTTCTACGGAAGGGCTAAGCCGGGAGTCGCCGTATTAGCGGGAAATAAAACCTTTTTAGTCGACTGCGGCGGTGGCGTTGTGGATCAATTGATTAAAGCGGGTGTCATGCCGCAACGGATTTCCGACGTTTTGTTCACCCATCATCACTATGATCACAATGGCGGTTTTTTCGATGTCTTTATTACAAGCTGGAGGACGCATATTACCCCGGAGCGTGTATTCGAAGGACGCTCAACGCCTATGCATGTATACGGACCTGAAACGACTAAAGAAATCATTGGTAAAATGAGGGAATCGTTTGAGTTCGATGTGAAGCTGCGGGTAAGTTACAATCTGTCGGATGAAGCAGGAGCACGGATTGAATATACTGAAAGAAATGAAGGCGTCGTCTATGATCAGGACGGGATTAAGATTACAGCCTTTGAAGTGGATCATCGTCCGGTCTATCCGGCGGTTGCGTACAAATTTGAATTCAACGGGAAATCGGTTGTTATTTCCGGAGATACGATCCCTGTGTCCAATATGATTAGGCAAAGCCAAGGCGTTGATCTCTTGGTGCACGAAGCTTATAACAAAGAATGGTTAGACGAATTAATTCATAAATACCCAGATTATGACAAAGCGCTCTCTAATCCGGCCAAGTATCATACCACCACATTGGAGGCAGCCGAAATTGCGAAGCAAGCAGGGGTCAAGCATCTCGTGCTTACTCATCATATTCCGGCGCCTGCGGCTAACGAGAATGCCGAGCAGGAATATATGAAGGGTATGAGAGACATTTTTAACGGAACGATCACGGTTGGACGTGACCTCATGACGTTTGATTTGGGTAACGAAGTATAGGATTCGTTGAGCGTGCTTGAAACCGCTGCATTGGATAGAAAAACGGCGTCGTCGATGCCGACTGCTTCAATTGCTTGTATGAAAACTACTATGATCGAAACTTGGCGGAATACTATCGCAGACTCCAATTGATACAGGAAATTCGAAAAGCCCCCGAAAAGTTTCCCCATTTCATAACGTGAATCAAATAAAGCATGGCGATCTTGATATTGAGATACGCCGTGCTTTTTTGTTTGTAGAACGTACATTCTGAGTTAGATATTAGCAAAGCAGCAGCGAAATGATACCTCCAAGAGACCTTCGCTGGATTCCCTGAGGTTGGTGCCCAGGTTCTTCTCGAATATCTCGATGGTCACTTCATTGACTCCGCCGCTTCCCTTATTTTCATTTATATTATGTTATATTATATTACATATAATCCAATTATACCTCAATAATGTCATATAATATAACTCGATTTAACGTAACTTTCTTGATGGATATGCAAATTGTACAATGGAAAACGGAATATTTAACCATTTTGTATAGTGATTTCATTTATTTAATGTAATATAATATAACATAACATATAATAGTGGAAATTACTTGGGGGTGAAATGAAACATGACGACATCATCCGATATCGAAGCACTTTATGGGATTTAGCCGCACTGTCGGACTCCATTAGGAATCAATTCAATACCGCAAAGTTTTATTGTCACCAACTTAGGATCATGCGAGGTGAGTCTGATGTCAACCACTGAATACCAAGTTGCTATAAATCGTTCGAGGATTGAAAAGAGGATTACGGAGCTGGGACAGATTGGCCGGATAGGCGATACAGGAGTATGCCGTTTGGCTCTATCCCAAGAGTACCGCCAAGGAGTGGAATTAGTCAAAGCATGGATGGAAGAGGCGGGGATGGTCTCGCGAATCGATCATTTCGGCAATGTAATCGGACGTCTGGAGGGAAAGAATCCGCATGCTCCCATACTCATGATGGGGTCGCATATTGACTCTCAGCCCTATGGCGGCAGATTTGACGGAGTGGTCGGCGTATTAGGTGCGATTGAGGCGGTCCAGACGATGAAGGAAAACGGGATTGTACCGGAAGTGCCCATTGAAGTCGCGGCTTTTTGCGATGAGGAGGGCTGCCGCTTTAATAACGGTTTTTTTGGTTCGAGAGGTATTTTGGGGCGATTGGAACCTGGAGAATTGGATAGGACAGATAAAAACGGGATCACAAGGAGGCAGGCTTTGATCGAATTTGGCGGCGATCCGGCTAAATTTGCAGAATCGGAATATGCCGCCGAGAACATCGGCGCCTATTTGGAATTGCACATTGAGCAAGGGCCCGTGTTGGAATCGCTGGATCGTCCTGTGGGGATTGTTACGGGAATTGCCGGTCTGCTGTGGTTGACGGTGGAAATGACGGGAACCGCCGGACACGCCGGATCGGTACCGATGCCGCTGAGAAAGGATGCTTTGGTAGGTGCGGCAAAAGTGATTGCTGCGCTGAACGATATTGTGAAGCCGAGCCCTGATTCTAAAGCCGTTGGGACGGTAGGGAATATACAGGTCTTTCCGGACTCGAGAAATATTATACCTGAAAAAGTCAAATTCACGATTGATTTGCGGGATATCGATCAGGGCAAGCGGGATGAGAACGAGAAGCGACTGAGAGAAAAGATCGAAGCCATTGCCCAAGAACACGGATTGACCTATTCGATCACCGAAGATAATAATAGCGAGCCAAGGTATTGTGCAGAGTGGATCAAATCGATCATAAATGAAGAAGGGGAACGAATGGGGCTGGATTGTCCCGAACTGATGAGCGGACCTGCTCACGATGCGTTGATCATGTCCTATGTCACCGATTACGCTATGATATTTGTCCGCTGTAAAGAAGGGATTAGCCATAATCCGAAAGAGTTTTCAAGTATAGAAGACATTTCATTGGGAACCGAACTCTTATATAGAACTGCTGTAAGGATAGCTACGGAAGCTTTCACAAAAAGGGGGGATTTGAGATGAAAAAATATTCGCGGTCCGTTCTGATTACAATATTCATTTGTATGTTTGCTGTTACTGCCTGTACCGATTCACCGTCGTCCTCAAGTCCATCCGATGGTGCGCAGCAAGCCGGCGGGACTTTGATCATCGGAACGGAATCGGAATACGACCAACTCGATCCGCATCGGGGTCAAGGCTGGGTAACGATGCGGGTCAATCATCAAATATATGAGTCCTTAGTCGAGGAAGATTTGTCTAAAGATTCGCAAGCGGCGCCTGTTCCGGCATTAAAACCGGCCCTGGCGACCAAGTGGGAAGTATCGCCGGACGGCAAAACCTACACGTTCACCTTGCGGGAAAATGTCAAATTCCATGACGGAACACCTTTTGATGCGGCTGCGGTCGAATTTAACGTCAGGCGTCTGACGGACGAAAGCTTCCAATACTATGATAAAATCGCCGCCAGTAAAACGTTTAGAACTTGGCGCTTTTACGATTCCGTGAAAGTGATCGATCCCCAAACGATCGACATTACGTTGAAGGAACCCTTTTCCACTTTCCCCCGAATGCTGGCCCAAATTAACTCTTTCCAGATTATCAGCCCGGAGGCCGTTAAAAAGTATGGCAATGATGGATTGGGTGAACATCCAAGCGGGACAGGGCCTTTCAAATTTTCCACTCGGGTACGCGGTGAAAAAGTCGAATTGGTTCGAAATGAGGAGTATTGGGGAGAAAAAGCAAAGTTGGACAAAGTTATTTTCCGCCCGCTGCCTGATCCGGCAGCAAGGGTAACAGCTTTGCAAAATGGAGAGGTTGACGTCATCGCCGTACCGCCCCCCGATTCTCTCGAAGGGCTGAAGAAGCAAGGATTTCAGGTGGTCTCCGGTCTGCCTCCGCATGTATGGTACATTGTCTTTAACTTTACCAACCCGATCATGCAGAAGAAAGAAGTCAGACAAGCGATTAACTATGCGATTAACAGGGAAGGCATTGCCAATGAACTGTTGAAGGGAACGGCAAAACCGGCTTACACAATACAGTCCCGAGGTCATGAAGCTTTTGATCCGAATAAAAAATGGTATGAATACGATCCGGAAAAAGCAAAACAATTGTTGGCGCAGGCCGGTTTGCCGGACGGTTTTGAAACGACCTTTATGACTTCCATCGATGGATCGGGACAATTGCTGCCTCTTCCGATGGCGGAATGGATTCAAAGAGATTTGGCTAAAGTGGGAATCAAACTGAAGATCCAGACTTCGGAATGGATTCAATATGTCAACAATTTCACGAACGGCATGCCTCCAGAGGTGGGGATGAATCAATTTTCGTCAGGCCGGACAGCGCCTTACTTCCTGGCCATGGTGGCGCACTCTGCGTTTAAAGCGCCCGGAGGTTTCAACTCCGGACAATATGTAAATAAAGAAGCCGATCAATTGATGGATATGGCCACACACGCCATCAATCCGGATGAAGCGATCAAATATTGGAAGCAGGCGGAGGAGATGATTATGGAGGATGCGGCTTTTGCCCCGATTGTAAATGATACCGCGCCTTATGTCGTTTCCCCGAATGTTAAAGGATTTATTTCCCCATCGGAAGAATGGTATGATCTGGTGCAAGTATCCATCCATAATTAAGTGATTAAGGGGACTCCGGGCTTGGAGCCCCCTTCCACGTAGAAAGGCGGAGAGAGGATGCTGCGTTATTTGGTTTTGCGAACCTTCATGACGATACCGATCCTTTTTGGAGTTTCCATCGTTGTTTTTATTCTGATTCAACTGATTCCGGGCGATCCCGTAAGAACGATGCTGGGGACGGAAGCCACGCAGGAAGCTGTAGAGCAGCTCCGAAAAGACATGGGATTCGATCAGCCGCTTTATGTGCAGTATGTTCATTGGCTTCTTAAAGTGCTGCAAGGCGATTTCGGCAAGTCCATCGCTCTGCACGTACCGGTCGCCGACTTGTTACTGCCGAAGCTGGGCAACACGATCATACTAACCATCGGAAGTATGCTGGTGTGTACTTTGATCGGCGGCATGACAGGGATCATTGCCGGGCTGAAGAAGGATTCCTGGTTTGACCGTATCAGTTCGGGATGGGCATTAATCGGAGCAAGCATGCCCGTTTTTTGGCTGGCGCTGATGTTGATGTGGTTTTTCTCGATTTATTTAGGTATTTTGCCGGTAAGCGGAATGTACAATTTGCGCAACCCGGGCGGGATTCCGGATCTTCTGCTTCATCTGATCCTTCCGTCCGTGGCTACGGCCACCGTTTCTACGGCCGTCATTGCCCGGATCACGCGAAGTGTAATCATCGAGATTCAGCAAAAAGAATACGTGCGCTTTTTCCAATCCTTCGGATTATCCTCCTTTACCAATACGACACGGCATGTATTGCGCAACGCCTTCTCGCCCATTTTGAATATTACCGGGCTGCAGATCGGTTATATCATGGGAGGAGCATTATTCAGCGAAGTGGTATTTGCCTGGCCGGGTCTTGGCCAGCGGATCTATATCGCCATCACCGCCAAAGATTATCCCGTGATTCAGGCAGGCATTCTGATGATTGCAGTCGCCTTTGTGCTCGTTAATTTAATGATCGACATCATCAACATGGCGATAAATCCGAAGCTGCGGGATTCGATTTAACAACTATTCGCTTATCCAAGAAAGGAGCGATTTTATGCAAGCGATCCGTAAGGAGCGTCGATCGACATGGCACTTGGTTCTTGCCCTGTTTTACCGGAATAAAGTGGCCATGACGGCCGCTGCGGTGATTTTGCTCATTACCGTTGCTTCCTTGCTGGCTCCCTGGATTGCTCCCTATCCCCCCAATGATGGAGATGGCAGCCTTCGGTTAGCTCCGCCGGGAACTCCGGGACACCTCTTGGGGCTGGATGATCAAGGGAGAGATATCCTGAGCAGGCTGCTTTGGGGTGGCCGGTTGTCCTTGATTTCGGCTGTCGTTCCCGTCGTTATTTCGGCTGTGATCAGTTTGCTGTTGGGGATAGTAGCGGGATATTATCGCGGTTTTATCGGAGAAACCATTATGCGGGTGCTGGATATCTTTTTTGCCTTTCCGGCTGTGCTTTTGTCCATTGCCATCACTGCGATTCTGGGGACGGGGTTGTTTAATGTCATGCTGGCCATGGTGATTGTGCGAATTCCTTATATGACGCGAGTGGTATATACCGATACGGTCATCGAGTGCCAAAAAGAGTATATCGAATCTGCGATAGCTCTGGGTGCCGGCGGTATGCACGTTCTTTTCCGCCAATTGCTGCCCAATGTTCTGACTTCTCTTGTTGTGTATGCCACAACGTTAACAGGGGTGACGATCATTACTATCGCAGGTCTGAGTTTTTTTGGTTTGGGCGTACAGCCCCCTGATGCGGACTGGGGTCGAATGACCAGTGACGGAAGGACGGTTCTTATGCAGGGTGCGCCCCATGTCACGTTATTTCCGGGATTGATGATTCTGATTGTATCTTTGGCATTCAGCCTGCTTGGAGATGGTCTTCGTGATGCCCTGGATCCTCAGCGCATTACGGCTGCGAGCGGCAAGAAACGGCGCATGGTGTCGACCGTGGAATAAATACGAGAGGAGGGTGCTGCATGGCCATTTCAAACATCTTGGAAGATCGGAAAAAGAACCGGCTTTTGGACGTTCAAAATTTATCTGCATATCTGACGACTGCGGACGGCACGGTGAAGGCGGTGGATCGCGTTTCATTTACGATCGACCAGGGAGAAATTATGGCTGTTGTCGGCGAATCCGGTTCGGGAAAGACGATGATGATTTCTTCCATAATGAATATGATCCCTTCTCACTTGCTGCAAAAATTGGAAGGCAGTGTCATGTTCCAGGGGGAAAAACTGTTTACGTTATCCGAAAAAAAAATGAGAGAGATCCGAGGAAATGGTATGGCCATGGTTTTTCAAAACGCAATGACGGCCTTGGACCCTTCCTATACCATCGGATCGCAGTTGATGGAATTGCTTCGCGAGAAAAAAGGGCTGTCATCGCAAGCGGCGAAAAAGCGAAGCCTCGAATTATTGTCTCAGGTGGGAATGCCTGCTCCCGAAAAAATGTTTTCCTCGTATGCCCACCGTTTAAGCGGAGGATTGCGCCAAAGAGCGGTCATTGCCATGGCGCTGTCCTGCGAACCATCCCTTATCATTGCCGATGAACCGACAACAGCGCTTGATCCCACCGTGCAGCTGCAAATTATCGAACTGTTTGAAAAGATCAATAAGGAGACGGGGACTGCGATTTTATTGATCACGCATGATTTTGGCGTGGTGGCCAGATTGGCCCAAAAAGTGGCTGTCATGTATGCGGGACAGATTGTGGAGCAAGGTTCGCTTGAGGAATTGTTACAGTCTCCTGCCCATCCGTATACAAGAAGCTTGTTGGCTTGTATTCCCAGTACCCAGTGGATTTTTTCAGGTAAAGAAAAACAAAAGCTGGTTCAAATTGAGGGGGCGCCTCCTTCCTTGGCGCATTTGCCGCCAGGGTGCCATTTTGCCGATCGGTGTCCGGAAGTCGAAGCCATTTGCCGGAAAGAGAAGCCCGAAATGGTGAAGATCAGTCATACTGCAGAAGTGCGATGCTGGAAAAGGGGGTAACGTCATGCAGAATGTTCAGCAGTTGAGATATTTGCCCGTTCATGAAAAACCGCTTATCGAGGTGCAGGAGCTTTCCAAAACCTATTTCCAAGGAATGCTGAAGAAAAAAGCAACAAAGGCAGTGGATGGCGTCAGTTTCTCGATTCGCCGGGGAACTTCGTTCGGATTGATCGGAGAATCCGGGTCAGGCAAAAGTACAGTAGGACGAATGCTTCTGCGGCTTATCAAGCCTACCTCAGGCAAAATAGTTTATGACGGAATAGATTTAGTCGGCCTGTCCGGCAAAGAACTGACTCGTTTCCGGCAGAAAATACAAATCGTCTTTCAGGATTCGGCTTCGGCCTTTAATCCCCGGCAGATGATCGGTGAACAGTTGGCGATCCCCTTATGGCGTTTTAAAAAGGTGACAAGCCAACAACAATTGAACAGCCGAATCGGGGAATTGCTGGAATTGGTAGGTTTAAGCGCCAGTTATGCAAACCGGTTTCCCCATGAATTATCGGGTGGACAAAGACAACGGGCAGGAATCGCCAGAGCGTTGTCGGTAGAACCGGAATTTCTGGTGCTTGACGAACCGGTATCCGCCCTCGATGTTTCCGTAAAATCACAAATCATCAACTTGCTTAAGCATTTGCAGGAGCAGTTGGGACTAACTTACTTATTTATTACCCACAACCTGGATATCGTCTCTTATCTTTGCGATGACGTGGCTGTGCTTTATCAAGGAAGGATTGTGGAGATGGGGGATACGAAAACGTTATTTCGGAACCCCTGCCATCCGTTTACGAGAGAGCTCTTGGGATCGATTCTTACCTTGCAAGGGCCATTGGCCGATTACTACGGGTTCCCCAAAAAATCGGACGGAAGCGATCTGCTGGAAAGTGTGCTTGGCTGGTCGGGCGCATGTCCCTATATGGCCAAATGCCCGTACCATACAACGACATGCCGGACGGGAGTTCCGGAATTGACGATGGCTGGCGACAACCATTACGTTCGCTGCTTTCAGATGGATCAGATTGGAAGCGAAAAGGAAGAAGAGAGGCCATTGTTGATGAATACAAACGGATGAACTTCATCCGTTTCTCAGCGTACACAAAAAGGAGCGGACTCGAACGGTGAACTGCACCCCAATTGTTAGACACACATCTAACAATTGGAGGTGCTTTTCTTTTGGCTAAATTTACAGCAGCAGAAAAAATAAAAGCGGTCAAACGATATTTAGAAGGACATACAGGTTATCAAACAATCGCACAGGAAATCGGTGTACATGTTAGTAAACTACAATATTGGGTGAAAAAATATCAATATCATGGAGAAGGGGCCTTTATAAAAACCTATACAAAATACACTGCCCAATATAAACTAGACGTAATTAACTATATGAACGAACACGGGACGTCCATTATTGAAACGGCAGCGAGATTTAACTTGTCTTCCGAATCGATTCTTTGGAATTGGCAAAATACCTTAGACACACTAGGCTGGGCGGCCCTGGAATCAAAGAAAAAGGGGCGTCCAACGATGAAAAAAGATGGTCAGAAACCAACAAACAAAACTGCACCAGCAGAAGGTTCAGCAGAGGCTTTGCAAGCAGAATTAGAGCGTTTACGTATGGAGAATGCTTATTTAAAAAAGTTGAATGCCTTAGTTCAAAGCAAGGAAAAATCACCAAACAAGACAAAGCGCAAGTAGTCTTTGAATTAAGGCATGAATTTCCGGTGAAATCAGTACTCAAGCTAGCAGGGATTCCACGTAGTACATATTATTACTGGGTGAAAAACTTTGGGAAATCGGATCAAGATGTCGAGTTAAAAAAACAGATCCAATCCATCTTTGACGAACATGAAGGGCGTTATGGTTATCGTCGTATTCGGGATGAATTGGTGAACCGTGGTTATATAGTGAATCATAAAAAAGTACAGCGAATCATGAAAGAATTGAGCTTGAAGTGCGTTGTCCGCATGAAAAAATATCGTTCTTACAAAGGGACAATAGGTAAGATTGCCCCCAATCTCTTAGACCGTCAATTTACAGCGGAAAAACCAAATAAGAAGTGGGTAACGGACATCACAGAGTTCAAATTATTTGGCGAAAAACTTTACCTGTCACCTGTTTTAGACTTATTTAACGGAGAAATTATTGCGTATACAATCGCTTCAAGACCAACCTATTCCCTCGTCTCGAAGATGCTGGAGAAGGCATTTGAACGACTGTCAGAGAACGATGTACTCCTCCTGCATTCCGATCAAGGCTGGCATTATCAGATGAAGCAATACCGTCAAGCCTTACAAGAAAGGGAGATCACGCAAAGTATGTCCCGTAAAGGCAATTGTTACGACAATGCGGTAATTGAGAATTTCTTTGGTATATTGAAATCCGAATTCCTCTATCTAAAGGAATTTGAAAGTGTGGAACACTTTAAACAAGAATTAGCGAAATATATCGATTACTATAACCACAAACGAATGAAGGCAAAATTAAAAGGCATGAGTCCAGTTCAATACCGTACGCATGCCTTACAAGCTGCCTAATAACATAACCTAGTCTAACTTTTTGGGGTCACTTCAACGGAGCTGCTCCTTTTTTTAGAATGGATAGCAATGAAAGTGGCGCTTACGGATTCAAGCCTCAAGCACTTATCATTTTCTCGACTTCCGAAAACGGGTAACCAAGCGCTTCGGCGACGCCTTTGAACGTAATTTTGCCATCCAGCGTATTCACTCCACGGGCGATCGCTTTATTTTTGGCAATCGCCCCTTTAAAGCCGTCGTTGGCGATTTGCAGCGCATAGGGAGTCGTTGCGTTGGCCAGCGCCAATGTGGATGTGCGGGCAACAGCTCCAGGCATATTCGACACGGCGTAATGGATGACGCCATGCTTGGTATAAGTTGGCTCATCATGCGTGGTAGCGCGGTCAATCGTTTCAATCGATCCTCCCTGATCAATCGCAACATCGACGATGACCGAACCCGGTTCCATTTGCTTCACCATCTCTTCGGTTACGAGCCGGGGTGATCGCGCCCCCGGAATCAGAACGGCTCCGATCACTAGATCCGAATCTTTTACGGCTTGGGCGATGTTATAAGGATGGGACATCAATAACCGGATTCGGCCGTTAAAGATTTCGTCCAGATACCGGAGGCGGCTTGGGTTGATGTCGAGCAACGTGACCTGCGCGCCCATGCCTGCTGCTATTTTCGCGGCGTTGATCCCGACGATGCCGCCGCCGATAATCGTTACCCGGCCAGGAAGTACGCCCGGTACTCCGCCAAGGAGCACCCCTTTTCCCCCTGAAGCTTTTTCGAGATAATGCGCGCCGACCTGAACGGCCATGCGTCCGGCCACCTCGCTCATCGGCTGCAGCAGCGGCAGTTCTCCGTTATCCAGCTGAATGGTTTCATAAGCAATGCCGGTAACTGCGTTATCCAGCAGCGCTTTTGTCAAATCCGGCAGCGGGGCAAGATGCAGGTAGGTGAATAAAATCAAATGTTGGCGAAAATAACGGTATTCTTCCGGAAGCGGTTCTTTTACTTTCATAACCATGTCCGCTTCCCAAGCGTCTTCCGCCGTTTGTACGATCTTCGCTCCCGCTGCGGCATAATCTTCATCGGCAAATCCGCTTCCAATGCCGGCCCGTGTTTCGATTTTGACCTGATGCCCGGCTTGGACAAGCGTCGAAACCCCTGCAGGCGTAATCGCTACGCGGTTTTCGTTATTCTTTATTTCCCTCGGCACGCTGATAATCATACGGATTCCCCTTTGACAATCAATCTGTATTTGTCTTCCATCGGACGGATAACGGCTGACACATCAGAGGCGCCATACCCCGATTGCTGGGCGGCTGCAATAGCTTCCCGGGCCGTTTCCGCCACGCGCAGCACCATCCCTTCATTACGGGCAACCTCACAGGCGATGCGCATATCTTTCAGCAATAGATCAATGCTGAAGCGTGGAGCAAATTCACGGTTGACGATTAACGGAAAAACCCAGTTAAGAGCCGCGCTGTTCCCTGTGCTCGATTGGAGCACCGAGAACATTTTTTCTTTATGAATCCCCGTTTTTTCTGCAAGCACCAGAGCTTCGGCAAGAACGGATGTATGCGCCCCGAAAAGCATATTATTAATCAGTTTCGTAATGCTGCCGCTGCCGCTGTCCCCCATATGCATGATCTTTTGGCCCATCGCTTGAAACACGGGAAGGGCCCGGTTCAAGGCTTGCTGATCTCCGCCGCACATGATGGTCAGGGTGCCGGCCTCTGCGCCCGACGGACCTCCGCTTACAGGCGCGTCGATGAAGGAAACGGCTTTTTTCCTTGCTTCCGCATCGATTTTTCGGCTCAAATCCGGACCTACCGTGCTGTGATCGGCCAGGATCATCCCCGGTCGGATACCGGCCATGATGCCGTTTTCTCCGAAGTATACCTGTTCCACCGTATCCGGCATAGGCAAGCAGGTAAGCACGATATCGGTTTTCGCCGCCAAATCTGCCGGATTCAAGGCCTCCATAGCTCCGTGGGATACGGCCGTTTCGATCGGTCCGCGGCTGCGGCTGTATACATAGACTTCAAACCCCCTTTTTAACAGATTCGTCGTCATCCTTAACCCCATAGTACCCAGGCCGATAAATCCTACCTTCATCCGATCCGTCCCCCTATATTCACTTTATCCGCTGCGGCTAAACATTCCAATGCTTGATCCAGCGTGTCCACGATAAAATCAATTTCTTTTTCGGAGGTGACAAACGGCGGAGACAATGTGATGATGTTGTTGAATCCCGGAACGGTATCGCTGTTTTTACCTGCCAGCAGTCCTTGTTTTTGGCATTCCGATAGCACCTTCAACATGATATCGGTAGAGACTGGCTCTTTGCTTTCTTTATCTTCCACCAATTCAATCCCGGCCAGAAAACCAAATACCCGGATATCCCCAACATGCGGATGAACGGTCAATCGGGCGAGTTTTTCCTCCAATAACTTGCCCATTTTGGCTGCTTGACCGACCAGATTTTCTTTTTCAAGAATTTCAATATTTTTTAAGGCGATGGCACAGGAAACCGGATTGCCTCCGAATGTATTAATGTGTCGGAAATGAGCGTCGGCCTCCGGTTGCTTGAACGCTTGATATATTTCGGCCCGGACCGCTGTTGCGGAAAGCGGCGAATAGGCGCTTGTGATGCCTTTGGCCATGGTGACGATGTCCGGCTTCACCGAAAAATTGAAGTGTCCGAATTTTGCTCCGGAACGCCCAAATCCGCAGATGACTTCATCGACAATCATCAATACACCATATTTGTCGCAAATTTTTCTAACCTCTTGCAAATACTCGGGAGGCGGCACAATAACCCCTCCGCCGGTAATGACAGGTTCAAGTATGACGCCGGCGACCGTTTCCGCGCCTTCCCAGTTCATGACCTCATCATAAATTTGCGCGCATTCCAGCTGGCAGCTTCCTTTCTCCTTGCCAAACGGGCAGCGGTAGCAATAGGGCGGCGGGACATGCAGGAAACCCGGCGTCAGCGGTTCATATTTGATTTTTCGGTGTGCTTGACCGGTCGCTGCTAATGCTCCCATCGAGTTGCCATGATACGCCCGATGCCTGGAGATAAATTTATGACGCGTAGGCTCGCCGTTTTGGTGATGATATTGGCGGGCAATTTTGAATGCTACTTCGTTGGCGTCCGAACCCGAATTCGAATAAAAAATCCGGTAATTTCCTTCCAGCCATTCGTTGATTTTCGCCGCCAGTTCTATGGCAGGCACATGACTTTGCACAAGGGACGCATAAGCAATCGTCTTGATCTGTTCTTTTGCCACTTCGGCGATTTCTTCACGCCCATGACCAATGTTTACGCACCACAGGCCCGACATCCCATCGAAAAACCGCTCTCCGTCAATGGTCGTAATCCAGCTTCCCTCTCCCGATACAACAATCATCGGATTTTCATTGTGCGGGGAAATTTGATGCCATAGATATTTGCTGTCTTTTTCCAACAGTTCCTGTTTGTTTAACATGTTTTTTTTCTCCCTCATTGACTTTAATGTAATATTAGCTTACATTAAAATTAACATCTTTTTAGCTGACAAAGTGTTTAATGATCTTGTAAATAATTAGACATATTGTCAATCAAGTCATTAAGGGAGGCACGTCATGGATTATGATGACAAATTAACCGTCGAAGCCATTCTCGAACGTCCTCTTTTCCGCCATGCTCGCATCATTGCCGGTCACGAGGGAATACGCCGTAACGTACGCTGGGTGCATATTGTGGAAACTACCCATCTGAGCCCATTCGTCAATGAAGACGATTTGATCTTGACAACCGGTGTCGCTCTTAAAAGTATAAAAATCCGGCATATTTATATGAATCAATTAATTGAACAAAAAGCAGCCGGACTTTGCATTGAATTGGGAGAACATCTGACGACCATTCCCGGTGACATGATCAAATTGGCCGATAAACACCATTTCCCGCTCATTGCTTTCGAACAACCGGTCCGTTTCGTCGACATTACCCAGGATCTGCATGCATGGCTTATTAATAAACACCATCATTTTTTGCAGGAATTGGAACAGTTGTCCCGGGAATTACAAAAATTGACGCTTCAATCTACCGAAATTAAACCGATTCTTCAATTGCTGCATGAACGGACCAAATATCCGGTACTTTTTTATTCTCTCGTCGGCAACTCCTATGCCATTCCTTCCAGCTATCACACGGAGCTCGAAACTTATCAGCGGCTTGTAGATGGACGAGCGGATGTCGTCTCTTCCTTATGCGAATTGCCTTTTGACGCTTCCCGGAAAATTATGATCCAGCCGGTCATTTGTTTTGGAAATACCCTTTCATATATAGCGCTGTTGCTGCCCGACCAGACCGTATCAGACCATTTGCCGTTTATTCTTGATTATGCGATACAGGCGACAGCTCACGTGCTCCTCCGAAAATTGTTTCTCGAAGAAAAAGCGATGGAAACCCAACAGCAATTCATGGAAGATTTATTAATAGGCAATGTTCATCAGGAAGATGCGATGCGCGCGCGCATTGGTTTGCAGCCGACAGATAAGCAAGATTATTATTTTATGGCGGGAATCATGCAGATTGTTCACGACCTGAAGCATGAAAATGAGGAAGTAATAGAATCGGTCAAGCAGGATTTGCTCGTATTATGCCGTACTTTATTGAGAAAGCAAGGATTTCACTGCTTGCTGCTGAATAAAAAAAATCAATTATATATCCTTTGTTTTAAGGAATCGTATTCTTTTTCAGCCTTTGATTTTAAAGGAAAGTTAACAAAAACCTTGCATGAGCTCCGGCAAAATCTATCCCATAATTTCCGTGGGAATCTCGATCTGTTCGTAGGGTTCAGCCAGCCGAAGACACGACTGATCGATATGCATTTCAGTTTTGCCGAGGCGGACAAAACATTGAACATCGGCATTCTGCTGCCGGGAGCCAGCCCTTTTTATGATGAACTGGGAGTCTATCAAATTTTGACCCATATTTCGGATACGCGGTTGTTAAAAAAATTTGTTCATGACCATATCGGACCTTTGCTCAAGTTTGAGGACGAAACCGATATTCCGCTTTTGGAAACACTTTCCGTCTATTTTAAAAACATGGGGAATAAACAGGAAACGGCGGAACAGTTGTTTATCCACAGACAAACGCTGTACCACCGTCTGGAAAAATGCAAAGAACTGCTCGGCCCCGATTTTTTAAAACCGCATAAACGAATTTGCCTCGAACTGGCGATCTACGCTTATCATCTTGTAGATCATCCGCTTCATAAGTGAAATCATCCGATTGACGCTGTCTAATTAGAAGCTGCTTGCGAAAGTAGTCGCTTTTACAAGTCCTTCGTGAATAATTTCTTCTGCCTTGTCAGGGAATTGGTTGTGCCCCTCTACAATGACGGTTGTGATGTCTTTTACTCCCCAAAAGTTTAAAATATTGGTTACATAGTTGACTGCCATCTCGGCAGATTGCGCAGGTCCGCTGGAATAGACGCCGCCCCTTGCATTTAACAAAACAACCTTCTTATTCTGAAGCAGCCCGACGGGGCCTTCTGGAGTATACCGGAAGGTCTTGCCTGCTTGACTCAGATAATCCAAGTACGTATGAAGTACGGAAGGAACAGTGAAGTTCCAGAGCGGGAAGGCGAATACGATCTTATCCATGGCAAGGAATTGGTCCAGATATTGATTTACCGTATGGGCAGCCGCTTGTTCCTCCGGAGTAAGTTCCAATCCTTTGGCTAATTTAAACATCCCATTAATTTTATCCGCATCATAATACGGTAAATTTTCCTTAAACAGATCCAATTCAATGATCTCATCCTGGGGATGGGATTCTTTGTAGCTTTCGAGGAATGCCTGGTACAGCTTAACACTGACAGCTTGCTCAACCGGGCGGGGATTTGCTTTGACAAAAAGTACCTTAGCCATAATAACCTCCATCGATGCTGTTATTTTGTTGTTATAGCAACTATTAGACGGAGAAAAGCTCCTACTCCATATTGGAACTCATTTTAGTAAGGATTCGTCTTAACTCGGTTAGCTCTTCCTCGGTAATTCCTTTACATACCAAACGATTAAATTCCTCGGCTATGGGAATGACTTGCTCGCCTAATTTTTTTCCTTCATCCGTCAGGAAAACCCTTAGTGAACGCCGGTCGTGTTCTCCGACCACTCTGTGAATAAAGCCTTTTTGCTCCAGATTATAGACCATACGGGCAATATTCGTTTTATCTTTTTTCAGCTTCTCGGCAATTTCATTTTGATTAAGGCCGTCTTTTTCCCAAAGAAGCATCATAATCAAATTCTGCTCCGGCGCGAGCTGAAAAGGAGCCAGCTTGGATTTAATATAATTGGTGAGGGTTAAATCGGTCTGATGAATAAAAATGCTGATATATTCTTGTAAAGGAAGCATCAAATCCAGCCCTCTCCTTAAAAAGTTGCTATAACAAATGTGATTATATTCATAAATAGCCCAGGTGTCAATTAGGATGAGGAATCGAACCGTTTTCCTTCAAAAAAGTGGAAGTGGCGCGCATTCATTTGCTCCTTGACATCCACTTACGAAATATTTATGATTAATTTTGCACATAATTGTATTACAAAATTGTTCAATAAAACTTTATCATAGGAGAAAAGATAATGAGTAATCAAACAGAGTATGCCTATAAATATATTCGTGAGCGAATATTGGACGGTACTTTCAAACCAACTCAAAAATTGATTGAAAGTCAGTTGTCGGAAATGATAAGCGTAAGCCGAAACACTGTGAAAAAAGCTTTGTTAAAGCTGGAGCGGGAAAATTTGGTTAGCATTGAAAACAATAAAGGAGCGACCATTAAATCGTTTACCTTGGAAGAAGTGAAAAATTATCTTGAAATAAGGGAAGCCTTGGAGGGGATCATTGCCAGATCGGCGGCACAGCATATAAAGGATACAGAAATTGATGAGCTGGAGCAGCTCTTATTAAGAATGGAACATTGTATGAAGCAAAATCAAATTGATGAATATTCCAAATTAAACAGGTTATTCCATAATATACTTTACAATGCATCCAGAAATATACAAGCGACGGAAATGGTGAGTATGATAAAAACGCAGTTAATGCGGTTCCACTTCAGAACACTGCTCATTCCCGGAAGAAACGAAAGTTCTCTCAATGAACATAAAATGATTTTTGCTTCTTTGAAAAACCATGATGCGGCAATGGCTGAGTTGGCCATTAAGCAGCACATCTCTAACGTCCGAAAAACAATAGAAAATAATTATCAATATTTGTTGTAACAGGCTCCAATTTTTCGACTTTTTTTGCTAAGTTATTGACACGAATTTGCAGATGCGTTATATTTTTTGTTGTAAACATAATTGTTGAACATTATTGTAGTCTATATGTTTCAACTTTCATGTATTTGATTGCTTACTGATAAAGGGAGGTTAGTACATTGAACCAACCGGGTATAGGCTTCATCGGATTCGGTGAAGCAGCATTTCATATGGCGAGCGGTTTAGTGTCCGAGGGAGTTTCATCTATCTTCGCATTCGACGTAATGGCAGCAGAGCCGGTGGCTGGGGCTATCATTAAAGAAAGGGCTGATTTGGCTAATGTGACTTTAACTTCGTCTTTGAAGCAATTAATTGAAAGCAGCCGCATTGTTTTTTGTGCAACCAGTGCCAAGTATGCGCTTATGATCGCTCAAGAAGCCGCTGCATTTTTGCGAAAAGAGCAAATTTATGTGGATATGAATTCGGCATCTCCAAAAGTAAAGCAAGAAATTTCTAAGCTTATGGATCAAGCAGGCGTATGGTTTGCAGATGCGGCAGTCATGGAAGCCGTTCCTCCTCACCGCCATAAAGTTCCGATTTCGGCCAGTGGTACAGGTGCACGTAAGTTTTCGGATGTCATGGGGAGATACGGAATGAACATTACCTATATCAACGAGGAGGCCGGAAGCGCTTCAGCAATGAAAATGATTCGAAGCATTTTTATGAAAGGGTTTACGGCCTTGCTTCTGGAAACATTGACTGCAGCTTATAAATCAGGAATTGACCGAGAAATATTGACTTCCATCCGGGGGACCCTATCTAGCCATTCCACTGAGGAATTAGCCAATTTACTTCTTACACGTACTGCTATTCATGCGGAGAGAAGAGTAGCGGAGATGGAAGAAGTCATCGGCACATTGAAGGATCTGGATTTGGATTACTCTGTATCCTTGGCGACCAAGGGAAAGCTGCAGCAGATCGTTGACCTGGATTTAAAATCCCATTTCGATATGAAGGTTCCCGGTCATTTTGTGCAGGTTCTTGAAGCATTAATGAATAAATCCGTACCACAATAAATCATAGGCGAGAGATTGAAAGCGCTAACCAGGTAAAAATTGAAAGTCTGATAAGCAGGGGTTTGGCACGAGTGAAAACGGATAAAAGTTCATGCGAGAATGAATAAAGGATGTGCTTCATTTGAAAAACTTAGGTGTTTACATGGCTGTTTTCTTTCTCCTCTATAGCGGAATCATGTTTTGGGAATCATTATCGATGGATTATTACAGCGAATACGGCCCGGGTCCCGGGATGCTGCCACGGTGGGTGAGCGGACTCACTTTCGTTTTTTCCATAATCTATCTGGTCATTTCGCTAAAAAAAGATATCATTCTTTTCTCCCGGATTTTGCCTAAAGGTGAAGGGCTTATCAATGTTTTGGTATGCGCGGGTTCTTTCATCCTATTTATCATTATCGCACCTTTATTGGGTTTTTTAATTGGCAGTACGATAACCTTATTTCTCTTGTTTATGCGGGGCTATAAATGGTATTGGAGTTTAGGGCTCTCCGCTTCGATATCTTTCATCGTATTTTGGGTTTTCGGAATCCTTTTACAGGTGCCGTTACCTGTAAATGACTTGGGATGGTAGGAGGGGAAATCGTGGAATCGTTAGGTTACTTACTGCTTGGATTCGAGACAGCGCTTACGTGGCAAAACCTGTTGTATTGTCTGTTGGGCGTTACATTCGGCATGTTCATCGGCGTTCTTCCCGGATTGGGTCCTACAGCAGGAACGGCGCTCCTTTTGCCTTTGACTTTTGCACTTGAGCCGGTATCTGCGATTATCATGCTGTCCGGCATTTACTATGGAAGCATGTACGGAGGAACCATCACATCCGTATTGATTAATACCCCAGGGGAGGCCTCCTCGTTAATTACATGTCTGGACGGCCACCCGTTAGCCAAGCAGGGTCGAGCGGGGGCAGCGCTTGGGATCGCGGGTATCGGTTCGTTCATCGGAGGCATTGTTTCCATTGTCGGGTTAGTTTTAATCGGCCCCTTTCTGGCGAAGCAGGCGCTTAATTTTGGTCCTCCTGAATTTTTTGCTTTGGTGATTTTAGGGCTCTCTTTGCTGCTTGGATTAATGGGAAAATCCTTATTGAAGGGGGTTATCGGAGCGCTTTTCGGTTTATCTATAGCGTTTATTGGCCAGGATCAAAGCTCCGGCATCATTCGATTTGCTTTCGGTCAAACGGAACTGATGAAAGGTATAGACTTTATAGCCATTGCGATGGGGATGTTCGGGCTTTCCGAACTATTTATCAATGCCGAAGAAAACTTGAAAGGGAAAGCTGCAGTACCTTCTAAGGTGAACGGTCTGCTTCCTAAAAAGGAGGAATGGGGACCTTCTATGAAAGCGATCGGCAGGGGAAGCATATTGGGCTTCCTGATCGGATTAATTCCGGGAACCAACTCGGTCATTCCTACGATTCTTAGCTATTCTATGGAAAAGAAGCTGTCTAAACATCCTTCCCGCTTTGGAAAAGGGGCTTTGGAAGGGGTGGCCGGGCCGGAAACGGCTAACAATTCCTACAGCGGTGGCGCATTAATTCCGCTGTTCACACTGGGGATTCCGAGCTCTCCTACCGTCGCGGTATTGTTAGGCGCTTTTATTATGCATGGTCTTACTCCGGGACCGACGCTGTTCCAGAAAAACCCGGACCTGGTATGGGGAATTATAGCGAGTATGTTTATCGGAAACGCCATTCTGTTAGTCATGAACCTGCCGATGGCCAATGTGTGGGCGAAAATTACGATGATTCCCTTTAAACTTCTCTTGCCGATCATTATCATGATCACAATTGTTGGAACGTACAGCCTGAATAACAGCATGTTTGATGTAGGGGCAATGCTGGTCTTTGGAATTCTAGGCTATTTATTTAAAAAGGCTGAAATTCCACTGGCTCCCATTATTTTAACTTATGTGTTAGGCGTTCTTTTAGAGAAAACGTTATTGCAGTCTTTAACTATTTTTCAGGGGGATGTTCTCGGGTTCTTCACGAGACCGCTTTCCGGGACGATCTTATCGATCGCCATTCTCACCATGCTCATCAGCATCGTTGCCTCGATAAAAAATAAACGGCCCGTTACAGAAGATGTGGAAATGTAAGATTTGGCGTCCATGTGAGAATAGACGTTCGGATAAAATTTATATAAAAAAATGATAAAGGGTGGCTTGCTATGAAAAAAACGTTTGTTGCTTTTGCCATTATTGTATTAACCCTTGGAGCGCTTATTGGATGTACCCCGCGGTCCTCTAATGATTCTACGGATGCAGCCGGTAAGGGGGCGGCCGGAACTCAGCAAATCGATTGGCCCAATAAGCCGATTAAGCTCATTGTACCCTTTGCCGCAAGCGGGGGAACTGACCTGGGTGCGCGTCTTTTAGCCTCTTATTTAGAGAAGGATTTGGGAGTTCCGGTCGTGGTTGAAAATAAGGTGGGGGCTGCAGGTTGGGTAGCTTACGCCGATTTAGTGAATGCCAAACCTGATGGCTACACCCTTGGTGTCATCGTTAATCCGGCGTTAATTACTGGATATATCAACCCTTCCGCCAATAGAAAAGAGAACTTGGACAGCTTTGAACATATTATTAATCACGGGGTTGATGAAGGACTCATTGCTGTACGTCCTGACGATAAACGTTTTGCAACTATTAATGATCTTATTGAGTATGCAAAAAATAACGAGATATCCGTAACCAGCAATGGTATAGGTTCAAGCAATCATTTGATTGCATTGTCAATGAACAAAGAACTGGGAACGAAATTTAGATTCGTTCAATTTGGCGGTACGGGGGAAGCTATAGCAAGTGTACTCGGCGGTCATGTCGATGTACTGATTGGGGAAATCGGGGGAGCGATTGACCAGGTTCATAGCGGTCAGTTAAAGGCTCTAAGTGTTTTTGGGCCGGAACGCAATCCTAAGCTTCCGGATGTGCCTACGATGAAAGAAAAAGTGGGTTTCGAGAATTCGATCACCTATGCATCCAGAGGTATAGCAGGGCCTAAAGGCATTGATCCGCAAATCATTGCAAAGCTCCAGAGTGCTATTGAGAAAGCAGAAACCAATCCGGAATTTATTAATAAAGCGAGCGAATTGGGCATGAAGGTTGATCTGACGAAAGGAGATGCTTATATACAGCTGTTAAAGAAGCAGGAAGCAGCCATAATGGAGCTTAAGACGATGCTTGGTTGGTGATGTCATGTTTCAATGATGCAATTGACATAAATCAAACAGCGGATTATAATCATTATTGCGCAATATTGTTTAACAATATTGAAAACTTTAATGAAACTCAATTAATTGACCTTACTCTTAAGAAAGCGAGGAAATCATGTGTATCCAGAATTGCTTGAAGGGGCCTATGACCTGCATGTTCACACGGGACCGGATGTCATGTCCAGAAAGCTTGACGATCTTGAAATGGCGGAACGCATCCGAAAAGTTGGGATGAAAGGATATGGAATAAAATCACACTATTTTTGTACGGCAGAACGGGCGAAATTAGTCCATAAAGTTTATCCCGACGTAAACTTGATTGGAGCGATCAGCTTAAATAATTCAGTGGGTGGACTCAACCCTCTGGCTGTAGAAATGGCAGCCCGCGATGGAGCGAAAATTGTTTGGATGCCTACATTTGACGCTACGAACGAGCAAGAGTTTTTTAGAAAAGGATCCCATACCAAATTACCTTTTTGGGCCAAATTGCAGATGGAATTAATTGAACAAGGAAAAACCCAATCCAGTATATCCATATTGGAGGAATCCAAACTTAAAAAAGAAGTTTACGATATTTTGGATATCATCTCGCATTATAACCTTATCCTCGCTACCGGGCATTTAGGGAAGGCGGAGACATTCGCTTTAGTGAAAGCAGCCGTTGATTTAAAAGTCAAGAAAATCGTAGTTACGCATCCGAATTTTCCTTCTATCGATTTTACAAAGGAGGAACAAAAAGAGCTGGCTCAACAAGGGGCATTTATGGAACACTGTTTTACCACGCCTCATTCCAATAAGACAACCTGGGAAGCGGTATACGAGCAGATTCGTTTCGTAGGTCCTCAAAACTGTATTTTATCAACGGACTTAGGTCAACCAAACGGTCCGTACCCCGATGAAGGGTTGGCGATGTTTGCTGCCAATTTATTAAATAATGGTTTTACTAAAGAAGAACTGAAAAACATGATGGTGGAAAATACTTCATTTTTAGTAGAAGAATAAATTAAGGGAGATGAAAGCATGATTGATCAGAACACGAATTTATTGGTTGTCAGTGCCCATGCAGCGGATTTTGTGTGGAGAGGCGGAGGTACGATTGCCAAATACATCAAGCACGGGGCTAACGTCTCGTTAGTCATATTAAGCTACGGCGTTAGAGGGGAATCGAATGACCTTTGGAATATCGAAGGGCAAACCGTCGAAAACGTCAAAAAAATCCGGCGCCAGGAAATCGAACAAGCCGCGGAGCATCTTGGCATCCGTCAAATGGAAATTTGGGATTATGAAGATTACCATATGAAAATAACTGACGAACGGATGGAGCGGATGGTTTGTAAAATCCGTGAAACGGCTCCGCATCATATTTTGACACATGGCTTTAAAGACGCATTTAATCCGGATCATGAGACCGTTGGGAAGTTCGTATTTGATGCAAGTGTTCTTTCGACCTCGAACGGTGTGCGAATCGACGGGTATCCGACGGCCAAGCAGGCGCGCCTATTCGGCTTTGAGCCCCATCAATCCGAAATCAGCGACTTCAAGCCCGACGTGATCATAGATATTACCGAAACCTACGAGCAGAAGGAAGCTGCGATGAACTGCTTTAAAGCCCAGAAGCATTTAATTGAATATTACGGGGCAAAGGCCAAGCTTCGGGGCAATCACGCCCGCAGGGTTTCCGGCAACAATCAATACCAATATGCCGAAGCCTTCAGCCGCTGCTTCCCTTATGTTGGAGGCGAGTTCAACTGATGGAAAGGTACATTGTAAGAAACATTGACCGGCCTGATCAAACGATCATCGAACAATTTTCCAAGCTTGATGTCTCTACCGTATATGAGGCCCAGGGAAAAATCGGCCTTGTAAGTCATGAATTGCAGACGGTCAAACCGGGAAATAAGATTTGCGGTCCAGCGGTCACCGTCACCTGTTATGCGGGAGATAATTTAATGATTCATGCCGCCATCGAAATTTGCAAGCCGGGTGATGTTCTGGTCATTACGACAATCGGGGAAAGCCGCACGGGTATGATAGGGGAGCTCATCGTCAATGCACTTTTGAAACGCGGAGTTCAAGGTGTCGTTACCGAAGCGGGAATCCGCGATGTAGCCAAAATCAGAGAATGCGGATTTCCGGTTTGGTCCAAAGCCATTCACTCGCAAGGCTCGACGAAATCACGCGGTGGCTGGGTGAATGCACCGGCGGTGTGCGGCGGAGCCTCTGTTAACCCCGGAGATTTGGTGATGGCTGATGATGACGGAATTGTTTTTGTGAAAAAAGAAGACCTCAAGCTTGCACTGGAGAGCTCTAACCAAAGAATGGCCAAGGAGGAAAATACCAAGACCAGAATCGAAAGAGGAGAGCTAAGCCTTGATTTTTATAATTTGAGAGGGATTTTGGAAAAAGAAAATGTAGTGTATTACGAGAGCGAGGAAGCAAGAACGGCAAGGAAATCGTGTTGACAATGTTGACGATGAAGAATCTCAGTACGTTCTTATGAGCAATCCTGGGTAATGCGGGTAGTTACAAGGAAATGACGGGCGGGTTTGCGTGCGGCGCAAAACCCGTTTTTTCTTATTTGTATTGACATTTTCATAAAAAAAATATATTGTATGATAGTATTGTTCAACTTTTTTGTATATCTAAATTAAGCACATGGTAAGAAATGGGGTAAGGATATGGGCGGTCAAACGGACATTGCTTTTCAATATATTAAGGAAAAAATTTTGACCGGTGTTTACAAACCATCGCAAAAATTAACGGAAAACCAGCTTGCAGAGGCCATAGGTGTCAGCAGAAATACCATTAAAAAGGCGCTTATGATGCTGGAACGGGAAAACTTGGTTGAAGTGGAAAACAACAAAGGAGCCACCATCAAATCTTTTACGCTTGAGGAAGTCATCAATTATATGGAAATACGCGAGGTTCTTGAGGGATTAGTGGCCAAAAGTGCTGCTAAGAACATCAGTGAAGCCGACATCAAACGGCTTGAAAACATTCTCGAGACCATGAATTCACATATTAAAGAGAACAGATTTGACGAATATTCCTTATTGAATCGTGAATTTCACAATGTCATATACAATGCATCGAAGAATGTTCAAGCTATTTCATTAATCAACACCATTAAAACGCAATTAAATCGCATTCACTTCAAAACCATATTAGTCCCGGGGAGAAATCAGCAGTCTTTTATAGAGCATGAGAGAATACTTCAGGCCCTCAAATCGCATAATGAAAAGGAAGCAGAAGAAGCGATTAAGAACCATGTGGCTAATGTGCGTCAAACCATTGCACAGAACTATCAATATTTGCTTTAGGCATATTTTAAAACGTCCAGTGGCAGGGCGTTTTTTTTGTGCGCAGCGCAGGATAAATTTAACATTTGCATTGACATACGAATATGAAAAAACTATACTTGAACTGCAATCAATATTGTTGATCAATATAGAATTCATTTTTGAATTATTTTAATGAAACGATGAAGGAGGAGAAAGCATGGCAGGGAACAGGGCGGTTGTGTATAAGGGATCAGGGAACGTAGCGGTTGAAGATATTCAATATCCCGAATTAATTCTCAGGGATGGCCCGGGAGTGAACCCCAAAAATGTCGGACGCAAGTGTGATCATGGCGTTATCCTTAAGGTTGTAACAACGAATATTTGCGGCAGCGATCAGCATATGGTACGCGGCCGTACAACAGCCCCCGCCGGTCTGGTGTTGGGACATGAAATCACGGGTGAAGTGATTGAGGTTGGCCGGGATGTAGAGTTTATCCAAAAAGGTGACTTGGTGTCGGTTCCTTTTAATATTGCATGCGGCCGCTGCCGCGCTTGTAAAGAACAGCATACACACGTCTGCTTGAATGTAAATCCGGATCGTCCTGGTTCTGCGTACGGTTACGTGGATATGGGAGGCTGGGTAGGAGGTCAATCAGAGTACGTCATGGTCCCTTATGCAGACTTCCAGCTGTTAAAGTTTCCCGATAAAGACCAGGCCATGGAGAAAATTCGCGATTTGACGATGCTTTCAGATATTTTTCCAACGGGCTATCATGGAGCGGTATCCGCAGGAGTAAGACCCGGCTCCACCGTTTACGTGGCAGGCGCGGGCCCTGTAGGGTTAGCTGCTGCACATTCGGCACAGTTGCTGGGGGCCGCGGTAGTTATAGTTGGAGACTTGAACCCGGAGCGATTGGAGCAAGCCAGAAGCTTTGGATGTGAGACGGTCGACCTAAGCAAGCATGACAATTTGGGGGAACAAATCGAACAGATTCTTGGTGTGCCGGAAGTCGATTGTGCGGTTGATTGTGTAGGATTCGAAGCTCATGGACACGGACCTCAACATTCGGAGGCACCGGCAACGGTCTTAAACTCGATCATGCAGGTCACGCGGGCAGGAGGCAAATTGGGGATTCCGGGCTTGTATGTGACGGGAGATCCCGGTGCTCTAGATGAAGACGCCAAGATAGGAACCCTGAAGATCAGATTCGGATTGGGTTGGGCGAAAGCGCATACATTTGTGACAGGGCAAACTCCCGTTATGAAATATCATTATGAATTGATGATGTCGATCCTTCGCGGCAGGGCGCAAATCGCAAAGGCAGTGAATGCGACGGTCATATCGCTGGATGAAGCCCCTCAAGCCTATGCGGCTTTCGATAAGGGAGCCGCCAGGAAATATGTCATTGATCCTCATGGCATTCTGAAGAAATAAAAATGATATTTCAGAGGTGAATGAGGATGGATTCGTATCATGAGCCAATCAGAGATATTGCGCATCTGGGTCATGTGGAGCTTTTGACACCCAAACCGGATGAAAGCCTCCGGTTTTTTAAGGATATTCTCGGTATGGAAGAAGCGGGGCGTGCCGGACAGTCGGTGTATCTCCGCGGATGGGGACAATACGAAAGGTATTGTATGAAATTAACGGAATCGAAACAGCCGGGCATTGGTCATACGGCATTGCGGACTTATTCTCCGCAAGC
Source organism: Paenibacillus naphthalenovorans (assembly GCF_001465255.1). NCBI lineage: Bacteria > Bacillati > Bacillota > Bacilli > Caryophanales > Paenibacillaceae > Paenibacillus > Paenibacillus naphthalenovorans. Next base: position 744,800 of record NZ_CP013652.1, read on the forward strand.
TTTGGAACGCCGATATGCCGCGATTGAAAAAAGCGGATATGGCATAGGCTGGACGGATGGCGATATCGGTCATGGCAAGTCTTACCGGTTTATGGATCCGGACGGTCATCAGATGGAAATTTATTTTGAAGCCGAAAAGTACCAAGCCCCTGAGCATTTACGCCCGGCGTTGAAAAATCAGCCGCAAAAATACACGGGCAAGGGTGTAGGTGTGCGGCAGTTGGACCATATCAATTATTTAGCTCAGAAAGTGGAACCCAACAGTCAATTTATGCAGGATGCATTGGGGCTGAGGGTGAGTGAACAAATTGTTTTGGATAATGGAACTCATGCGGGCTCCTGGTTGTATGCCGGACAAAAATCCTATGAGTTGGTCTATACGCTGGATGCGACTAACCGTCGGGGAAGACTCCATCATATTACGTTTTGTGTAGATTCATGGGATGATCTCATGCGCGCAGCCAATATTTATGTGGAGAACGATATTGTGATTGAAGGCGGTCCGGCAAAGCATGCGATCCAGCAAACCTTATTCTTATATTGCTTTGAACCGGGCGGCAATCGGATAGAACTAGCCACCGGCGGATATTTTATTTTTGCGCCGGATTGGGAAACGGTGACATGGACGCAGGCGGAAAGGGCCAAAGGTCAAGCGTGGAGGACGCCTACCATCCCAAGCTTCCATACCTATGGAACACCCGTTGTTGAAGAGTAGTTTGGCCATTTTGCTTTTGTCCGGTTACCCGCACCTCGAAGAGGCAGAGATATTCGGCGAGAAAGCACTCCCTCTTTTTAAACGAAAACTGGCGGAGAGGAACGCCCGGCTCAGAAAGGCGGCGACAGTTCATCCATAATATGGCGGAAGCGCCTCCCGATCTTAAACGGAGGCGCTTCTTTTCATGCAGCTATACGGTTTGGCGGCAGAAGCGGTTGGGCGGAACGGGTAAACCGAAATGCTCCCTCAATGTGGTTCCTTCATAATCTTTTTTAAATAAGCCCCGTTGTTGAAGAATCGGGACCACCCGATCGATGAACTCTTCCAGGCCGTCCGGTAAGGCCGGAGACATGAGCATAAAACCGTCTGCGGCGCCTTCAAGAAACCATTTTTCCAACGTATCGGCAATCTTCTCCGGGGTTCCAATGAGGTGATCGCCGCTGAATGAACCGATGATTAACGAATAAACTTCCCTTAAGGTCGGGTTTTCCCGGATGATCACCGGTTGATGCTTGCGATAATCGGGATGGATGGCGTTTAGGGTATGTAAGCCGGCTTCTTTAGAGGCGGTTTCCGGCGTAAAGCGGCTTAGATCGAGTTCCCTAAAATAATCGGCGAGAAATCCCATAATGGTATCATCGGGAAGCAGCCTCTCCAGCCTCTTTAGCTTTAGGCGCGCCTCCTCTTCCGTTGCTCCGATGACAGGAGAGATCCCCTGGAGAATGTAGACATCGTCCGGATTTCTGCCGAATGACACGATTCGTTCTTTAAAAGCTTGATAATATTGCCTTGCGTCTTCGAAGTTAAATTTGATGGCAAAAATGATTTCCCCGATTTGAGCCGCGAATTGTTGTCCGGGCTCAGAATTCCCCGCCTGAACGAGTACGGGATGCCCTTGGGGAGAGCGTGCGATATTCAGCGGACCCTCCACCTCGAAAAATTCCCCTTTGTGCCGGATGCGATGAAGCTTGTTCGGATCAAAGACAACGCCGGTTTCTTTATTGAAAATAAAGGCGTCGTCCTCCCATGAATCCCATAAACCCCGAACGACGTTTACGAATTCCGCCGCCTTTTGATAGCGAAGGGCGAGCTCCGGATGGGTCGAGGCGCCGAAATTTCGGGCCGTGCTGCCGGATAAGTCTCGCGTCGTGACGATGTTCCAGCCGACTCGCCCTTTGCTGATATGATCGGCCGACATAAATAAACGCGCGAGATTGAACGGTTCGATATAAGAAGTAGAGGCCGTTGCGACAAGTCCGATACGGGATGTGGCCCCCGCCAATGCGGCAATGAGCGTAATCGGCTCGAAGCGGTTCAGAATATTGGGGTGGGACTGATCATTAATCGCCAAACTGTCCGCGAGAAAGGCGATGTCGAATTTACCGCGTTCGGCGGTCTGAACCAGCCTGCGGTAATAGTCGATGTCGATGCTTGCTCCCGGATGGGCTTGTTCAAGCCTCCATGAGCCAGCGTGCATTCCGGTTCCGACCAAGTAGGCCGATAATTTCATTTGTCTCTTACGGGCCATGGACACCACTCCTATGTCTGATGGGGGGAATAAAAATAAAAAAAGACACCTTCTGCGGCAAAAGAAAGTGTCTCCAGTCGGTCTGGTCGATCCATCGGCTAACAAATACCTTCATAAATAGCAGAAATTAGAAGCTTATAGTTGAATCCTAATCAGAAAATGAGTTCTTGTCAACTCATCCTTATAAAAAAACATCTATTGACCATTTTCATATACGTATGCTACTATTACTCCCATATATAACCAACTAAACTTGTATGAATACTTTCATTACCAGTCAACTGGAGATGTCGATATCTGATGCTCATCATCAGATAGGGCGTCTTTTTTTATAGCTGTTTCTGATCCACATGCAGCAGGAGGGGAGGAGCGGAAAGGATGTCCGATACGGCGAGGCTGATACTTGAGAAAAATGTGCCCGTGCCGATGCGGGACGGCATAAGGTTATACGCGGATATATACCGGCCCGATGACGGAAGGCGGCATCCGGTATTACTGCTTAGAACGCCGTATAATAAAGAGGATGCCCAGACGATGAATTATGCGCATCCGAGCTGGTATGCCCGCCACGGATACGTGGTGATCGTCCAGGATACAAGGGGCAGATGGGTATCCGAAGGGGACTTCCAACCTTATGCGGATGACGGACAGGACGGATATGACACGATCGAATGGGCGGCGTCTCTTCCGTACACGGTTCCAAAGGTGGGCATGTACGGATTTTCCTACGCCGGAGCCGTGCAGTGGCTCGCTGCGGCGAATCGCCCGCCTCACTTGACCTGCACAGGCTGGATATTACAAGTTCATTGTTTCCGACATATGATCGAAATCCAAATCGCGACGGCCGCCGACCTTCCAGGATTTGGCTGCCTATCTTGCGCGAATAAAAGTAAAGGCGGTGTAAAAAAGAATGCCCGTTTCCTTTGTTTGGTTCGATCTAGGCTATACGCTTGTGTACCAGGAAAGAGAAACCGTATACCGCCAGTTTTTGCTGGAGCAAGGCATCGATATCGGTTTGGAAAGCATTGAGCATGCCTATCATTTGACCGACAAGTTGTTCATGCGCGAATATCCGGGAGCCTTGGGTCAGGAGATGCATACTTTCTACCCATGGTACATCGGTGTGCTGAACTATACGCTGCAATTAAGTTTTCCTTTAAGCGATCAGTGCGAACGTCTCCGCCAAATCGAGAAGTGTCGCGGCTTATTCTGGAGGGCGTATCCCTTCGTTCCGAGCGTGCTGCAGCTGCTGAAGGAACGGTCTCTCGGGCTCGGTCTGATCAGCAATTGGGACCTGACCGCAAGGAAAGTGCTGGAGGAAAACGAATTGTCGGAATATTTCGATCACATTATCGTTTCATCCGAGGTTGGCGTGGCGAAGCCTGATGTAGAAATCTTCAAAAAAGCTTTACAAGTGTCAGGAGTTGGGCCCGAGCAAAGCTTGTACGTGGGTGACAACTACTACGACGATGTCATCGGCAGCTCGAAGGTGGGCATGGAATCCTGCCTGATTAACCGGTTCGGTAACGTTGGGATCGAGGAGATCGATTCGGTTCGTACGATTTCTTCCGTTGCGGATCTGCCCAGGCTGCTGGTCGCGGCAACGATGCATATTTCTTGAATTTTCAATGGGAGGCGGAAAAAAATGAAGAAATCCGTAATGAAATTCAGATTCACAAACTTACTTGCCATTGCAATGGTGACGTTATTTGTTTCGGCTTGCAGCGCCGGTACACAGACGTCTTCACCCCCTTCCGCCGATTCCGGGGCTAAAACAAGTCCTTCAGAGCCGGCAGGAACAGAGCAAAGCACAGAGCAAAGCGGGAAAAAGAAGGCGGGGGGGAATGTCGTCGTCATTATTCCACAGGATTTGGACTATTTGGACCCTCATCTTGCTGTGGCGGCGGGGACGGCGGAAGTGCTGTTTAATGTATTTGAAGGCTTGCTGAAACCTAATGAGAAGGGAGAACTGTATCCCGCCATCGCCGAATCGTATCAGGTATCGCAGGATGGATTGACTTATAGCTTCAAGCTTCGAAACGGGGTGAAGTTTCATAATGGCAATCCGGTTACGTCCGAAGATGTGAAGTTTTCGTATGAACGGCTGGCCGGAACGGCTACGGGGAAACCTTTGTCGTCGGCGTTTTCCAGCGTTCAATCGATCGAAGCTCCCGATGCGTCCACCATTGTTATTAAGTTGAAGGAAAACAACTCGTCGTTTCTGACCTCTCTGACGTCCGCAGTCATTCCAAACGGCTATGAGGACAGCAATAAAAAACCGATTGGAACCGGTCCGTTCAAGTTCAAGGAATATTTGCCCGGGCAGCGGTTATCCGTCGAGAAATTCGAGGATTATTACGTGCCGGATGTTCCCTCGCTTGACAGCGTTGAGTTCCGTATAATCACCGATGCCGAAGCCGCATTGATCGCCTTAAAATCGGGTGAGGCCGACATTTATCCAAGGATCGGCACGGAACGGCTGGAAGAGGTTGCGGATCGTTTTCATTCCGTCAGCGCCCCGCAAAATCTCGTGCAGCTCATGACATTTAATTTGGCCAAGAAGCCGTTTAGCGACATTAAAGTAAGACAAGCGATAAATTATGCGATCGATAAAGATGAGATTATCGCCGGCGTCGCCCTCGGTAAAGGAACGAAGCTGGGCTCCAACCTCAGTCCTGTTCTGGCCAAATATTATCAGCAAGGTCTTGAGCAAGCCTACGAAACCAACCTGGAGAAGGCAAAAAGCCTGCTGGCCGAGGCTGGCTACAAAGACGGATTTGAAACGACGCTTTCGGTTCCATCCAACTATCAATTCCACGTCGACACCGCACAAGTCATTGCCCAGCAGTTGGGGAAAATCGGCATTAAGGTGACGATCAAGCCGGTAGAGTGGGCGGTGTGGCTTGATCGTATCTATAAAGGAAGGGATTACGAGCTGACGATCATCGGTCTTGACGGGAAGCTTGATCCGTATCAAATCCTTAATAAATACTTGTCCGACGCGTCCAACAATTTCTTTAATTATAAAAATGCGGAGTTCGATGCTGCGCTAAAAGCGTCCGTCACGGAAATCGACGATGCGAAGCGGGTTGAGCTGTACAAGAAAGCCCAAACGATCCTCACGGAGGATGCGGCTGCCGTATACATTATGGATCCGAATTTGAATGTGGCTTTAAACAAAAAGCTTGCCGGGTATAAGCAGTATCCTTTATACGTGCAAGACTTGTCGGTCGTTTATTATACCGAGTAACGGGCGAAGGGGATAGATCGGATGGAATATCTCATACGCCGATTGCTGACTCTCCTGCTTACCGTGTTTTTTGTTGTCGTGATGACCTTTGCTGTCTTTCGCATCATTCCCGGCAACCCGGCTCTGGCTATATTGGGGGCGGAAGCGACCGATGAGCAAATCGAAATGCTGGAGGCCAAACTGGGCACGAACCGTCCGCTGCACGAGCAATTTGCGGATTGGCTCGGCGGTGTCTTTGTCCTGAATTTCGGAGAATCGCTGCGGTTCTCCGAACCGGTGCTGGATCTGATCGCGAGCAGGTTCCCCGTGACGCTCTCGTTGGCGCTTATGGCGTTAACGATTACCGTAGTTACGGCGGTTCCGCTGGGAATCATTGCTGCACGGTCGCGCGGGAAGGCGATGGACATGATCATATCGGTCGGGACGCAGTTCGGCCTGGCCGTACCTTCGTTCTGGATGGGGATCATGCTTATCCTGCTGTTCGGCCTCATCTTAAAATGGTTCTCGGTCAGTACCTATGTGCCTTGGTCCGAAAACCCGGGATTAGCCTTCAAGTCCATGATTCTGCCCTCGGTCGCATTGGCGATTCCGCAAATCGCGGTCGTCGTCCGGTATTTACGGACGACGATGCTTGAGCAGTTGAGCCTGGACTATGTTCGTACCGCAAGAAGCAAGGGTCTGTCGGAAACCGTCATTCAGTATAAGCATGTGCTGAAAAATGCGTTGCTTCCCGTTATTACCGTCGTGGGCATTAATTTCGGAGAAGTGCTGGCGGGAAGCCTGGTGATTGAGCAGGTTTTCACGCTTCCGGGATTCGGCAGCCTGCTCATTACGTCGATTGGAAACCGTGATTATCCGTTGGTCCAGGGGCTGGTCATGCTGATTGCTTTCATCGTCATCATCGTCAATTTTGTAGTCGACCTTTCGTACCGCTGGCTGGATCCCAAAATTCGTATCATGTAGAGGGCCATTTGCCATGAACACGAAATATAATTACAGTCTTATCCTCGGCCTCTCCTTCGTATCTTTTTTATTCCTGATGATGCTGATCAGCTTGGTATATACGCCTCATGAAGCCAATGCAATGAACATCGCCGCCAGGCTGCAGGCCCCGAATGTCACCTATTGGCTCGGTACGGATCATTTTGGAAGAGACATCCTGAGCCGGGTGATGATCGGAGCGCAGACGGCATTTACGGTCGGCGCCGTTTCTGTGGCCATCGGGCTCGCATGCGGGCTGGTGATAGGCACCCTCTCCGGATATATCGGCAAATGGGTCGATGAGCTCTTCATGCGGGCAACGGACGCGCTGCTGGCCTTTCCTGGAATTTTGCTTGCGCTGCTGCTCGTCACGATTTTTGAACCGAGCATGTTTCAAACGATGGTCGCGATAGGCATCCTGTCGATTCCGTCGTTTTCCCGGGTGATTCGAAGCGGGGTGCTGCAGCATAAGGAAGCGGAGTACGTGAAGGCGGCCAAAGGCATCGGGGCGGGGCATGCCAATATTATTTTCAAACAAATTTTGCCGAATATCGCCCCTACGATCGTTACGACGGCGGCATTAAACTTTTCAGCGGCCATACTGATCGAAGCTGCTCTCAGCTATTTGGGGCTTGGCGTTCAACCGCCCGATCCCAGCTGGGGCAGGATGCTCAACGAGTCCCAAAGCTATTTGGGCAAAGCTCCATGGTATACGTTGGCGCCCGGCATTTTCATTACATTGTCGGTATTGGGCTTTAATTTGCTGAGCGACGGGATCCGGGACATACGGGATAAAAGGGGGTAGAAGGCGTTGAACGACGGGGTCAAGACGGGAAAACAACAACCATTGCTTGAAATACGCAATTTGCGGGTGGAGCTAAACCAAGCCCGCGGCAAAGGGAGGTTATCCGTACTCGACGGCGTCTCTCTTTCCGTGTCAAAAGGGGAAATTGTAGGGATCGTTGGTGAATCGGGCTGCGGGAAAAGCGTATTGTCGCTTTCCGTGCTGGGTCTTCTGCCGAATGCCATGCAAATGACCGAAGGCGAAATCTGGTATAAAGGAAAGCACCCGCTTCATCAATTACGAGATAAGGAGCTTCGGGGATTCCGGGGAAAAGAGCTATCCATGGTGTTCCAGGATCCCATGAGCTCCTTAAATGACGGCTTAACCGTGGGGACGCAAGTCATAGAGACGTTCCGGCTTCATTTGGGCTGTTCGCGCAAGGAAGCGGTCGAACGTACGGTCCGACTGTTTCGTAAAGTGGGTCTTTCACGGCCGGAAGCGCTGTTATCCGAATATCCGCATCAGCTCTCCGGAGGCATGCGCCAACGGATCATGATTGCGATGGCTGTTTCCTGCAATCCCGGGCTGCTGATCGCGGATGAGCCGACGACAGCTTTGGACGTCACGATCCAAGCTCAAATCCTGGACCTCATGAAGAAAATCCGGGAAGAGGATGGAACGTCCATCATTCTCATTTCGCATGATTTGGGCGTCGTTGCCGATATGTGCGACCGTATTGCCGTCATGTATGCGGGAAATATCGTGGAAGAAGGGACGGTCGACGATATTTTCGAGCGGCCAAGGCATCCTTATACGATAGGGCTTCTTCATTCGATTCCGACACCCGCCAAGAAACAAAAGGCGCTTTACTCGATACCGGGAACCGTTCCCGCTTTGCAGGATCGGGGGACAGGCTGCCGCTTCGCTCCCAGGTGCGCGTATGCGACGGAACGCTGTACGGCGGAAGCGCCTGCTTTCTTGAGTATCGATGAAGCCCACAGGGCAAGGTGCATTTTGGCTGCCGGGGAAGGAGTGAAGGCCGATGCCGTCAGCTGATCGACTGATCGAGTTAAGGCATATTCAAAAGCATTATTTGCGGAAATCATGGCCGTGGAAAGCTCAAACTCTTCGCGCGGTAGACGGTGTATCTCTCTCCATCGGGAAGGGAAAAACGTTAGGGCTTGTGGGCGAAAGCGGCTGCGGGAAGTCGACCGTCGGCCAAATCGCGGCCAGATTATTGGAGCCAAGCGGCGGAAAACTCATCTATGACGGCACAGAGCTTGACGGCAGTCATTCCATGCACCCGCGGAAGATTCGCCAACGCATTCAGTACGTTTTTCAAGATCCTTATTCGTCGTTAAATCCCAGATTTACTATAGGCCGGTTATTAGAGGAACCCCTGGCGATCCATCGGCTGGGGGACAAAAAGGAGCGGAGACGCCGGGTTGACGAGATGCTTGAAACCATTGGATTAGACTCCTCCTTTGGGAGCCGTTATCCGCATGAATTAAGCGGCGGACAGCGCCAGCGAATCGGCATTGCAAGAGCGCTGATGCTCCGGCCGGAATTTGTCGTGCTCGATGAACCGGTATCGGCCCTGGATGTTTCGGTTCAGGCGCAGATCCTGAATTTGCTGCGATCCCTGCAGCGGGAGCTGTCGCTGACCTATTTGTTTATTTCACACGATCTGAATGTTGTTCATTATATGAGCGACCGGGTGGCCGTCATGTATTTGGGGAAAGTGGTGGAGATCACGGAGGTGGAGGAATTGTATGATCATCCTCTCCACCCCTATACGGAAGCTTTGGTATCTTCCATTCCAACGGATGCCCGGCATGCGAAACGGGAAAAAATAATATTAAAGGGCGACTTGCCCAATCCGTTGGAAGTTTCGTCGGGTTGTCCGTTTCAGTCACGTTGCCGGTATGCGTTCTCGCGCTGCGAGGCAGAAGCTCCGGTGCTAGCTCAGTGGAAGGAAGGGCATGCGGTAAGCTGCCACTTGTATATGAAGTAAATATGGCATAAGCCGATAAACGCAAAGAGCCCGGAGCATTCCGGGCGTTTATGATTTGACGGGTGCAAAATACATTCAGGCTTCAAGCGGATAATCGGCTCTTTTAATTTCAATCCTGTAGCCTTTGACCAAGGTGCTTCCGTTATGCGTATCGGTCTCATAGGCGCGTTGGAAGCCCAACCGTTCGTACAGTTTTATGGCAGCAGCCATCATGTCCGATGTGTGTAAATGCAGAGAGTCGGCTCCAAGCGATCTGGCGCGTTCAATGATTTCCTTGACCAGCAGTGCGGCAATGCCTTTTCCTCTGACGCGTGGCGACACGGCTAACAGGCGCATAACGGGTGAAGGAATGACGATATCGGGGTTACCGTAAGCAGAATCCGCCGAGTCATAGAGCAGGGCGCTGCCGATAATTTGTCCGTCGATCTCGGCTACAATTCGTACGAGAGCGCCATCCTGATAGACGGAATCGTATATATTTTGCCGGTAGGCTTCCCATTTATCAGGAATAACGTCTGCGTATTGCCGGTAGGCCTCGAGTAAAACCGCCCACAGCTGTTCTTTCTCCGAATCCTTCGCATCGCGTATGACAACCTTGGGTTGAAGTGTCATATACCTGCCTATCCTTTCTGTTTGGAATGTGTTCATTTCACGCCAAATGATGTCTGGTTGATGTCTGGTAACAAATTCATTATAAACGCAAAATATTACTATTCATATCGGGTTTATTAGAGAAATATTCTATTTTGATATAAAAGTTTTCAATATCACATGATTCCAGGAAGGACACACCTTCACCCGGAGACATTTGCCTGTCTGAACGGACAAACTAAAAATCTTCCTGATATAAAAGCAGAAGCGGGGAATGAACGTTAGATCCCCTATTTGTGCTGAAAGAACTAGATTGGAATCGTGAAGTATACCGCATTCATGCCAATTTGGGAAAAACTGAGATTTCCATTGACATACCTATTCATCCATCATATACTTCATACAAAACCCAGTATGTGCATCGGAAATATCGTAGAAATGACCTGATACATTCGAAGCATTCAACGATGGGTTACAGGAGGGATCAAGTATGGCAAAGCAATTCAATGTCAACGAACTGTGGAACGAGCGTATCGCTCAAAGCTTAAATGGTTTGGAATACGGATCCGTTCAAATTGTTGTTCATGACGGTCGTATTGTGCAGATTGAAAGAACGGAGCGCAAGCGTTTTGAAGCCGATTCAGACCGCAGCAGCGCGGTCATCCGGCACAGCAAGCCCATACAGGGCGTCGGCAGATAGATGCATTTCATATAAACTAAAGTGCAATTACATATCGACCGGATGACCGGAGACGAAGCCTTGTGTGCTATCGTCTTCTTTTTTTATGCTAAAGCATTCCTGTCTGCGGAGCAGCCGGCGACGTTTGCCGGCATTCGGCTGCGCCTTCTCGCTCCTGCTGCTTGCAGGCGCAGCGTCGGGAACCGTTCACTCTATTGTCTGCATTGGCTGCTGTAACCGAACGCATCGGACGGTTTAAATGTGATGCCCCCATATTTTCCCGGTGCATTGGAAGATTTCGTGGATAAGGTTGTGCCCGAGCTGCAGCGCAGAGGGTTATTCCGTACGGAATACGAGGGAACGACCTTACGGGAGCATTTCGGTTTGGCCAGGCCGTCAGGGCGAGGACAATACGCCAAAGCGGTTAACCGGTAGGAGGCTTATGAAGAGCGGCAGTCATCGTCGGCCGCAGCGGCGGCCGGGAAGCCGGATGAGGTTACATTGAAGCCGTGAGGAGGCGGGCTGATGAACAAAAGTGTAGAAGACGGCAAACAGCTCGCGGATGTTTTGGTTATCGGCGGGGGGCCGGCCGGTGCATGGGCGGCATGGAGCGCGGCTGCTCAAGGGGCGAGCGTTATCCTGGCGGATAAAGGCTATTTGGGCACAAGCGGCGCGACGGCACCGGGCGGGACGAATTTATTATACCTGCCGCCGGACCGCGAGCTTAGGGAGCAGGCTGTGCAGCAGAGGATGAAGGGGGGCGGCTTCTTATCCGAACCGGACTGGATTCATCGTGTACTGGACCTGGTATATCAAAGGCTGGAACTGGTCGAGTCCTGGGGATATCCGTTTCCCCGCGATGAGCACGGCACCCCGATGCGGGATCATCTGCAAGGTCCCGAATATATGCGGCTGATGCGCCGTGCGGTCAGCCGGGCGGGTGTTCGCATTCTCGATCAATCGCCGGCGCTGCAGCTGCTGGTCGATGAGCATGGCGTCGGTGGCGCCAGAGGCATCTCCAGGCTGGATGGCTGTACATGGGAGGTGCGGGCAAACGCCGTGGTCATCGCGACCGGCGGTTGCGCCTTTTTGAGCAAAGGGCTTGGCTGCAACGTCTTGACCGGCGACGGACTGCTGATGGCCGCCGAGCTCGGCGCCGAGCTTTCCGGCATGGAGTTCAGCAGGCAGTATGCGCCAAGCGCCGCCTTTGCCACCAATACGCGCGGACGGCTGTTAAACTGGGCTACCTTCAGCGCGGAGGACGGAACGATACTGCACACTCCGGGAACCCGGCGTCCTCATGATTTTTTGCCGAAGATGCTGAGCAAGGGTCCGGTATATGCCGTACTCGACCAGGCAGATACTGAAGAGAAACGGAACATGTTGCGAAGCTCGCACGCCATTTTCTTTCTTCCGCTCCTTCGCGCCGGCATCGATCCGTTCACGCAGCGGTTCCCGCTCACGCTTCGCTTTGAAGGTACGGTACGCGGAACAGGCGGGATCCGGATCGTCGGCGACGATTGCTCGACGACGGTGAACGGCTTGTATGCGGCAGGCGATGCGGCCACAAGGGAGCGGGTGACCGGGGGACAATCCGGCGGCGGAGCGTTCAACGCATCGTGGGCGATCTGCTCGGGCAGTTGGGCAGGGGAAGGCGCAGCGAGGCATGCGCTCACGCAAGGCAAGTCAGCGGCTGCGCGCCATCTGAAACCGGCGGGACGATCAGGGATTGAGCCCGACAGCGGTCCGATCCGTCCGGAAGCGGATACGTCCAATTTGGTGGAGGCGGTGCAGCGCGAAGTGTTTCCGCTCGAAATCAATTATTTCCGCAGCGTTCCCGTATTGCGCGAATCGCTGCAAAGGCTCCATAGGCTGTGGCGGCAGACGTATGCGCAAGCTCCGCAATCGATACAGGCGAAGGTGCGGGCGAGAGAAGCGTCGGCGATGATCGCCACCGCCCGCTGGATGTATACCGCAGCGTTGACCCGTACGGAAACCAGAGGAATGCACACGCTTGCGGAGTATCCCTTCGCTGATCCCCATCAGCAACGCCGGTTGATTGTGTCGGGGCTGGATGAAATTCAGACCCGGTTTGACCAGGTGCCCGGGTCATATGCCCAGCCGGCTGCGGACAGCGGTCTGTTCGGAGCGGCAAGGGAGGTGCAGATCCGATGATTGAATGGGTCAGTGCCGACCGCTGCGTGCAGTGCGGTATATGCGTCAAAGTCTGCCCGACCCATGTGTTTGACCTGGGCCCGGACGATACCCCCGTTATTGCCCGGCAGGAGGACTGCCAGACGTGCTATATTTGTGAAGCGTATTGCCCGGCCGATGCGCTGTACGTTGCCCCATATGCCGATGAGAAGGTGAAGGTGGAGGAGCAGGAACTGATCGCTTCCGGCATATTGGGAAGCTGGAGAAAGACGATCGGCTGGGGGCCCGGACGAACGAAGCTGGCCGCCATGGACCAAACGCCGTTTATCGACCGAATACTTCCGGCAAATTTTAATGACAAACCGTAAGAGAGGAGAAAACAGAAGATGAGCATCCCGCTGCTGAACATTTCGAAGCTGAATAAAACATTTCAGACGAATAAAGGCCCCGTCCATGCGCTTCATCAAATCGACCTGAACATTAAAGAGGGCGAATTGATCACCGTCATCGGGCCGAGCGGCTGCGGCAAGAGCACGCTGCTCAAAATTATCGCCGGCCTTGATCTTCAATACGACGGAGAGGTCGCGCTGGATGGAGAGCCGATTAGCAGGCCGGGTATTGATAAAGGCTTTATATTCCAGGAGCCCCGCTTGTTCCCTTGGCTGACGGTCGAAAAAAATATCGCCGCTGACCTGTCGTTAAAAAATCCGGAAGTGCGCCGCAAGGTAGATGAACTCATTGAACTGGTCCGGCTGACAGGCTTTGAAAAGTCGTATCCGCGGGAGCTGTCCGGAGGGATGGCCCAGCGGGTTGCTATTGCCAGAGCGCTGCTGCGCAAGCCGAAAGTATTGCTGCTCGATGAGCCCTTCGGGGCGCTCGACGCGTTCACCCGGGCTCACATGCAAGAGGTGCTGCTCGACATCTGGCAAAAGAACAGGACGACGATGATTTTTGTTACGCACGATATCGACGAAGCGGTTTTTCTTGCGAATCGGATCGTTATTTTAAAGCCGAGGCCGGGTTCGATCCGCAGCGTCGTTACGGTGGATCTGCCGTTTCCGCGTAAGAAATCGAGCATCTCGTTTCAGGAAATCCGTTTCAAAGTAATGAATGAGTTTGAACAGATCGAGGAGCTTGAACTGATCGACAGCTCCGGCATTTAAAACAGGTAAAGGAGTCAGGCTATGAGTCGCACGACCGAAGTATTACCGTCAAAAACAGGCTGGTGGCGCAATAAAATACGGCTTGGACATAGCGGCAGAAGCAGGCTGCTGGTCGGCGCGCTGCTCCCCGCGCTGGTGCTTGTGATTTGGCAGCTGCTCGGACAGATTGGACTCATTTCCCGGCTGCTGTTTCCAACCCCGCTGACGATTGCGGATTCATTCATTGCACTGATCGCTTCCGGCGCGCTGTGGGAGCATCTGCGCATCAGCATGATCCGGGCCGCGGCCGGCTTCGCCTTGGGCGGCAGCCTCGGGCTGCTGTTCGGTATCGCGGTAGGTCTGATGCGCAGCGTGGAAAAAACCTTGGACCCGACTGTACAGATGATTCGGATGATTCCTCATCTGGCTGTCGCTCCGTTATTCGTCCTCTGGTTCGGTCTCGGAGAAACATCCAAAATACTCATTATCGCCAAGGGCGCGTTTTTTCCGATTTACATTAATGCTTTTCTAGGTATCCGCAATGTGGACAATAAGCTGTTTGAAGTGGCGAAGGTGCTCTCATTCAGCAAATTGAAGCAAATCATCCGTCTCGTCATACCGGCAGCGATGCCGAATCTGCTGCTTGGCGTTCGTCTTTCGCTCGGTGTCGCCTGGCTTGGTCTGGTGGTGGCGGAACTGATGGGCTCTACGTCCGGCATAGGCTACTTGATGTCGGATGCACGACAATTTTCACGAACGTCGGTCGTTTTTGTGTGTATCATTATTTTTGCTCTGGTCGGTTATTTGGCGGATGCACTGGTACGTTTTTTGGAGAGGCGATTGCTGCAGTGGCGCGATAGTTTTCAAGGCAAATAACGTATTGCATTTTTTAGTCAGGAGGTTGCTGGTATGAGTCATCAGGCGGAGGCGCTTTCCAAGCCGGTCAGCGGCGTCGGCAAGACCGACAGAGGGCTGATCCACGCCAAATGGAAAGAACGATGGAACCGGATGATCGTCGGAGCGATTCTGCCCGTAACGATCGTGGTGGCTTGGCAACTGCTCGGGGATTTAGGTCTGATCTCGACGTTTTTTTTGCCGACGCCGCTTATGATTGCCGAGGCATTTAGAACATTGGCTGTTACGGGGGAATTAACCGAGCATTTGGCCATCAGTCTGGGGAGGGCGGCGACAGGCTTTGCGATTGGAGGAAGCATCGGCTTGCTGCTTGGCATCATAACCGGGCTGTCGAGGAATGCGGAGAACGTGCTGGATCCATCGATGCAAATGTTCCGAATGATTCCTCATTTGGCGATTGCTCCGCTGGTTATTTTGTGGTTTGGCTTCGGGGAGACATCGAAAATATTGATTATTGCCAAGGGGGCGCTGTTTCCGCTCTATGTAAACACCCTTCTCGGCATCCGCAGTGTGGACAATAAAATGTTTGACGTAGCGCATGTATTGGAATTTAGCCGGTTCAAACAAATTGTCCGGCTGATCCTGCCGGCATCGCTGCCGCATATTTTGCTGGGTCTTCGGCTGTCTTTGGCCATTTCCTGGCTCAGTCTCGTCGTGGCCGAGCTGATCGGATCGCAGTCGGGTGTCGGATTCCTGATCAACTTTGGCAAGCAAACGTCGAGTACAGAGCTCATTTTTGTCGGCATCATCATTTTTGCGATCGTCGGCAAGCTCGTGGATTCATTTGTGCGGTTATTGGAACGGTCGCTGCTGCAGTGGCGCGACAGCTTTCAGGGCTGACCGGCTTGAAGGCCGGACAAGACGGCAAACAACTTTCAATTCTATTTTCGGGGAGGGCAACACATTGAGCGAAGCATGGAAAAGCACGGATTTGCAATTGGAGACGGATGTGCTGGTGATCGGCGGAGGTCCCTCCGGAACGTGGGCGGCACTGACCGCAGCGGTATCCGGCTCAAAGGTGATCCTGGCGGATAAAGGGTACTGCGGCACGAGCGGGGCGACGGCACCGTCCGGAACAGGTGTATGGTATGTCAGTCCTGACGCCAAGCTGAGGGAAGAGGCCAAACAGAGCCGTTATGGCCTGGGCGGGCAACTGGCGGAATCCGATTGGATGGACCGGGTGCTGGATCAAACCTACGAAAATATGAACAAGCTTTCCGAATGGGGCTATCCATTTCCGACCGACGATGAAGGCAACCCTTACCGCAGAGGCTTGCAGGGGCCGGAATACATGAAGCTGATGCGCAAGCTCGTCAAGAAGGCCGGCGTGCGCATTCTGGATCATAGCCCGGCGCTGGAGCTGCTGGCCGATGAGCACGGCGTCGGCGGCGCGGTCGGAGTAAGAACGCAAACCGGGGAATCGTGGAGCGTCAGGGCAGGAGCCGTCATCATAGCGACAGGAGGCTGTGCTTTCCTGAGCAAGGCGCTGGGCTGCAACGTACTGACCGGCGACGGTTACTTGATGGCTGCCGAGGCGGGGGCCGAACTGTCCGGCATGGAATTCTCCAATGCATATGCGATTGCCCCGACCTTCTCATCGGTGACCAAGACAGCGTATTACCGGTATGCCACCTTTTATTATGAGGACGGTACGGTAGTGGAGGGGGCCGGTTCGACACGCGGTCGCTCGGTGATTGCCCGCAATTTGCTGCAAAATCGTCAAGTGTACGCGCGTCTCGATCAGGCGCCGGAGGATGTTAAGCCGCTGCTGCGCGTGGGACAGACGAACTTCTTCCTGCCGTTTGACCGGAGGGGCATCGACCCGTTCACTGAACGGTTTCCCGTCACACTGCGGCTGGAAGGAACCGTACGGGGAACAGGAGGCATCGAAATCGTCGATGAATATTGCGCCACGAAAGCGCCGGGCTTGTATGCAGCGGGTGACGCGGCAACGCGCCAGCTCATTTGCGGAGGGTTTACCGGCGGAGGCAGCCACAATGCGGCATGGGCCATGTCATCAGGCACATTCGCCGGCAAGGGAGCGGCAGACTATGTACGGCGCACGGGTACGCATGCGCTTCGCCGCAATTTGAAGGGGTTGTCCTCTTCGCCGTTATCGGCACACGGCCATGCGGCGAAACCATCGGAGACGGCCGGGCATATTCGCGCCGTGCAGGAGGAGGTAACTCCGTACGACCGCAATTTGTTCCGTACGGATGCGGGGCTGGGCGATTCCCTTGGACGTCTTGATCAATTGTGGAAAGAAATCAACAAGGATAGCCTTGCTTTGAACATCGATGCAGTCAAAGCCCGCGAAGCTGCGGCTATGACGGCTACTGCCCGGTGGATGTACGAGTCGGCCAGGGTCCGCACCGAAACGCGGGGGATGCATAAGCGCGAGGATTTCCCGGAGCTGGACAGCAATCAGCGCTACCGGCTCGTCAGCGGAGGACTGGATCAGGTGTGGGTAAGAACGTCGCCGGTGAATAAGGAGGCTGTATTGCATTGATTGAAATAATCAGCGAATCCCGGTGCATTGAATGCAATCAGTGCGTATCGGTGTGCCCGACCAACGTATTTGACCGCGTGGAGGGCGGCATCCCGGTCATTGCCCGACAGGACGATTGCCAAACTTGCTTTATGTGCGAACTGTACTGCCCGGCCGATGCCATCTATGTCGATCCCGAGTTTGATAAGCCGGTCAGCGCGAGCGAGGAGGCACTGGAGCAGGGTGGTATACTGGGAAGCTATCGCGAGAAGGTGGGCTGGGGGCCGGGCCGCAAACCGGTGTCAGCGCACGAGTATATGTATCAATTGGCGAAAAGGGCGATACCTTAACGCACATTGAAGAAGGATGGCGGAGAGGGCCATGATTCGTTTAGTGGGTCGGGCGATTGCACCATCTATAAGGATATAAAAAGGGGGAGCTTCAATGATACGCGCCAGGAAAATCAAAACAGGCCGCAAAATGCGGCATTCCGGTCTATTGTTCATGATCGTCGCTTCCTTGATCTGGCTGCAAGCTTGCGGTACGGTCAGTGACGACAGCGCCTCGGGCGAGCCGGGGGCATCCGGGATTCCGGCCACATTAAATTATGGCTATATCGGCAGCAACAAGCTCAATTTGCCGGGCGGCGCCGAAGGCTGGGGCTTCTATACGGGCATTATTCAGGAAGAGTTGAAGAAGCATGGCATTACCGAAGTGACCTTTACCGGCTTTCCGAATGGGCCTGACCAGACGGAATCGTTAATTAGCGGCCGCTTGGATTTCGGCAGTTTGGGCGATACGCCCGCGATTATCGCCCGTTCGACAGATGCTCCGACAAGGCTGATCTCTCAAGGAACCGTCGGCAGCATTGGTTACTTGATTGCCAAAAAGGGCGGTCCTGCCAAGCTGGAGGATTTGAAAGGCAAGACAGTGGCTACGCAAAAAGGGTCATTCCATCACCGTTTTTTGGCCGGTTTGTTGAAAAAGCATAACATTACCGATGTCAATATCGTTCATTTGCTCCGTCCGGACGGTGAAGCGGCATTAGCCCGGGGTGAGATTGATGCGATGACCAATACCGGGGTGTATGCATTAAAACAGATCGAACAAGGCTACCCGCTGCTTGACGATGCGGTGAAAAATCCCGAGCTTCTTGGAACAAGTGCTACGGTTGTGACGGAGAAGTATCTGCAAAAGTTCCCCGAATTCCCTAAAGTCTGGAATGAAGCCCGTCAGAAGGCGTATGAGGACTTGCTGGCGAATGAAGAAAAATACTATGAATTTGTCGCTCAAGTGTACAACAGCACCGTTGAATTGGTAAAGCAGGTACATCCGATCAGCCAAATTCAAGCCGAGGCCTTTACGGAAGAAGGCTTAAAGCTGATGGAAGGGACGAAGCAGTTTTTGGTCGAGGAGCAACTGGCGGCCCGGGACTTTGATTTAAACGACTGGATCATTAAATGAATAAGGGGATGGATGACGATGAGCATAAAAGCGGATTGGAAGAACAACGAGCTGTTGGAGGAAGTGAAGGCAAACCGAACGGCGGATTATCCCGTTCACCCGTTATTTTTAAACCGTTGGTCGGCCCGCTCCTATTTGAGTAAACCGGTTTCCGATGAAACCCTGTATACGGTGCTGGAAGCGGCCCGGTGGGCACCGTCGTCCAGCAATTTGCAGCCATGGAGATTTATTGTGGCTAATACGGAGGAGAAGCTGGAGCAAATTCGATCGTTTCTTTTTCCGAATAACCGGCTTTGGGCCGACCAGGCTCCTGTGCTTATTGTCATTGCTTCCACCAGGGTGAAAGAAAACGGGGATCCGCAACCGATTCATTCGTTCGATACAGGGGCGGCTTGGGCAGCTCTCTCGCTGCAAGCGTCCCTGCTCGGTTTATCGACCCGCGCTATGGGCGGCTTCGACAAGGAGGCGGCCCGCAGGGAACTGCAGGTTCCCGACACCTTCGAGCTGCATGCGGTCATTGCGCTGGGATATCCGGGAGGAAAAGAGACGCTTCACGAAAGCTTCCGCGACCGGGAGCTGCCTAATGGACGCCGGCCTTTAAGCGAGAGCATCGTGGGCGACACCTGGAGTTAATGCGCTATTAAACCGGAAAGGAACATCATTTATGAAACCATCGCCGATCGAAGTGTTGCTAACAGATAAGCTGCGGCTGCTGCCTTTGCCGGATCAAGAGCAACTGCCGCTCGTTGGTCTGTTTCAGCCCGAAAAGTCCGGTCATTTGTCCAAGCGTCCGATGAAGATTCGCACCAGCTTTTAGACGATGACACGCCGGCAGCTACTGTTAATTTCCGCCGTTGCCCTTGGCACACTTCTTAACCCATTGAATACAACGATGATTTCCGTCGCGCTCAGCCGGATTCAGGCTGATTTCGATTTAACCTTTTCCGAGCTGTCCTGGTTAATCTCTACCTATTATATAGCAAGCGCAGTCGGTCAGCCGGTGATGGGGAAATTAAGCGATATGTACGGGCGCAAACGTATATTTATGCTTGGATTGTTCATGGTGACGGCAGCTTCTTTGCTGGCGCCTTTCTCCCCCAGTTATGGCTGGCTGCTCGGCTTTCGGATCATTCAAGCTTGGGGAAGCGCCTCTCTTCATCCGGCCGGCATGGGCTTGATCCGTAACGAAATTACCGGCAATCAGGCCAGGGCGCTCAGCGTGCTATCCATCTTTGCAACGACATCGGCCGCAATTGGCCCCACCCTTAGCGGGTATTTGCTTTATTATGGGGACTGGAATTTGATCTTTTTCGTCAATTTTCCGGTGATCGTTGTATCGTTCCTGCTGGCTCTTCGATATATGCCGGGCGATCCTCCCAACAAAAGGGAGGCGCTGCGACTGGATGGCTGGGGAATCGCCCTTTTTTCTTCGCTGATTCTCGTCTTGCTGCTGTTTTTACTGTCTTTGCCGGAGCGCATTGGCTGGCATTGGCTGGTATTGTGGACGATTGGATCGGTCTTTTTTTACCGGTTTGAAGCACGGCATCAGCAGCCGTTCATCGATGTCAAATTTTTGCGGAGTCATCCGGCTGTATGCCAGATATATATTCACTTTATTTTGGTCAATGCGATTTACTATGCGATCATGTTTGGCTTTCCTTCCTATTTACAGCAGGTCAGGCATTTCGACAGTCAGCAAGTCGGCACGATCATGCTCGGGCTGGCTGCCTTCGGCATTCTCGTCAATCCGCTGGCGGCGCGATGGATTGATCGAAGCGGTTCCCGCTCTCCCTTGATCTTTGGCGCTATTTTGGTCATTGCGGCCACCTTATTCATGCAGACGGTGGGTGATGAAGCCGATTCGGGGTGGATTTTTTTCGTTCTGTCGCTTTTCGGCATGAGCGGCAGCTTCCATAATCTCGGCCTGCAGACGGCGCTTTATTTATATATAGACCGTGCGAATACGGGGATTGCTTCCGGGCTGTTCATGACTTCCCGGTTTATCGGTACAATCTTGTCATCGAGCATACTGGCGGCCTTCTTCGGCATCCGGATGGCTACGGATTCGTTGCATGCAATGGCCTGGGTGTGTTCGGCACTTGCCGTGATCATGCTGCTTTTGTCCGTAAAAACGGAGAAAAGGGAGAGGCACCAGGACGGGCACAGCAGGCATTCGGAGGTGAAGGGCGCGATGGAGAAGCAGTCGTGAGGCGGCTTTAAGGCTGATTTTCACACTTTACTGTTAGCGTCCTATGCGCCGGTTCTACTATTTGACGATCGGTACAACCCGATAGACCGTTTTCCCTTTTTCTTTTTTGCGTTGGACCACCGTGGGCAAACGATCGACTCTGGAGAGATCCGTTACTCCTCTGTTATTTTTCGTTAAAGTCATGGTCAGGATCACTCCCCGGGTTGTATTCGCATTGTTTTTCAATCGGGTTGAGATGAAATTGCCTAATGACGATGCGGCGACCCGCTTTCTGACACGACCGTCGATATCTTTTACTTTGTAAATCACTATAGGATGCTGCACATGGGGATGCGCCCCTAAAACCGCATTCGCACCTTGTTTAAATAAGGCATGCATCAATTGTTTTTGATTTTTATTGGGGGAAGGCCGGTACTCCTGCCCGAAATGAAGGTATACAATAAGAAAATCGGTTTTATTTTTCAATTTGCGGATATCCGTAATGATCTTCTTTAAGGCGATTCGGTTGACAAGCCACGGTTTCGGTACGGTGATGGAGTTTGTCCCTTTGGCATAGTTCAAAATTCCAATTTTTACGCCCTTCACCCGTAAAATCAGATGCCGTCTGGATTCTGCGGGGGAACGGAAAGTTCCGGTATGCTTTAAACCATGTTTGTCGAGGACGTTTAATGTTCTTTTTAAACCAGCTGCTCCCCCGTCCATACAATGATTGTTTGCGGTGGTCAACACTTGAAAGCCGATGTTTTTAAGGGTCGATGCCAGTTCGTCAGGACAGTTGAATAGGGGAAAGCCCGTTCTCGGATTCCTTCGCTCTTGTGGGGCACGGCCCTTCGGCTGTTTTCCGCCAGCTCCCGGGCGCCTATTCCCGGAAAACGTCGTTTCCAGATTCCCAATCGTAATGTCGGGCTTTGTTAAATAAGGTTTAACGTGTTTAAAGATAGGATCGAACGCATAGCCGCCAGCTTGTTTGGCCGAGGCAATGATTCTGCTTTTCATTAACAGATCTCCTACTGCGGCAATGGTGATTTGAATCAACGCACTCACTCCTTCATGAGTACACTTTATTCAAGAGAACGGGTTAGTGCTTGCAAAATGGGCGAAGTCCCAAAACAGAAAAAGGAGTGCATCTCTTAATGAGTGCCTCCATTTTCCGGAACATTATGATTTTCCCGGCCTGTTCAGATCAATGATCATCACAATGAGCAAGAGCAATTGGATAAGCTCTGAAAGACTCATACCAATCTCCTCCATCTTTAAATAGATGGCTCTTCCGTCCGGGTACTCCTCTCCCAAGGAGAATCATTACGCTCTATACAACGTATGCCATGGGAGATCATATAATGACAAAGCATGGGGGCAGGGATGCATAAACACCCCTGCTTTTTTTATTGATTCGCATCGTGTGTCCGTATGGGTCAGGCGTTTTTCTTGGCTGTGCCGAACCGCTGCGTGCGAAGCATGAACGCAAGCGGCAGCCCAATAAACGAAAATGCGGCCGCGAACAAAAATGCATCATCAATGCTCATCGTATAGGCGGTCAGATGTATCCATCTGCTGCTTTCGTCGGCAGCCGTATGCTGCAAAACATGCGTATGGGTATTCATCCGGGCATAGAAGATGGAGGTGAACAGTCCCAGCGCCAACGCCCCGAAAATTTGTCTTAACCAATTGATCAATGCCGAAGCATGGCCATACAGCTCCGGCGGCACGGCTTGCATTCCGGCGTTCATCGCAGGGGTCAGCGAAAGGCCGATGCCTATGTAACGGACGGCCATCCAAACCGCAACGTACGTGTAGCTGGTATCGAGCTGCAGAAAACTAAACATCCACGAGGCGAACACCACCAGGAAACCGCCTGCGAGCACCAGTCGAAGCGGTCCGACCCGATCATACCAGCGTCCGGCCGCAATGGTTGCGACACCGAGAGTCAGCGCCGGCAGCAGAAGCAGCAGACCCACATGGGAAGGACTCATCTGATGAATTTCCTGAAGATATAACGGAATAAAATAAATTCCCGAGTACAAGCCCACGATGAGCACGGCGGAAACGGTGATGCTTGCCGTGAAGATCCGGTTGCGGAACAGCCGCAGCTGCAGCAGAGGCTCCTTCGTTCTCAGTTCAAGAATAACAAACAAAAGTATCGCCGATAAGCCAATACTCAGAAACAATACGGAAGCTCCGGAGGCGAAGCCCCAGCTGTACACATTCGTGAAGAATGTCAGCAGCGCAAGACTCCCTGCCACAGCATAAGCCAACCCCCAGCCGTCCAAACGCTTGGGCACGTTCCCGCGTTGGAAAGGAATCGTCCTCCAGCCGAGCAGCAGCGTCAACAGGCATAGCGGGATGAGCACCAGAAACATCCATGGCCATTGATGCTCCATCAGCCACCCGCTGATCGTGGGCGCAAGGGCAGGACCCAGAATGGTGGATGCCGACCAAAGGCTGACGGCCATCGTCTGTTTCGGTTTCGGTGTGACCTGGAAAATAATCGTAAGCGTTACAGGTTGAATTAATCCGCAAAAGATGCCCTGCAGCATCCGGAATACGATCAGGGCATAAATATTCCAAGAAATCGAACAAAGAATGGAACTCACAAGAAGCCCGGCAATCGAGAACAAAAACAAATTTTTGTTGCTGAACTTCTCGCCAAGGTATCCGGTAATGGGAGTGATGACCCCTGCCGTCAGCGTAAATCCGGTCATTAGCCATTGGGCAGTCGCAAGGTCAGAGTTGAAAATACGAATGAAGGAGGGGATGCCGACGTTCATAGAGCAAATATTGTAAATCGAGATGAACGATCCGAGGATCACAACGACCAGTACAGGAACATAGGAAGATGATGCCGTTTGTTTCACAGGACGGGCTGCGGTATTCATATAAACCACTCCTTTGCTTTAAAAACAAAAAAGAGACATGACTGCTTGCCCTGCACATGTCTCCGGAGGTCCGGTTGATTTTGTTTTAACCCTATCGTCTGACGTTGGATTCTATCTTATCAATGATTTTTTTGGGAGTCAATCCAATTTTTCCCTACATTAGAGCGAGGAATAAAGGCCTTGAATTCATCGGCTCAGCTGCCATTTTTGCAAAAAAACCTGTTGACATGGGTAAACATCAAGGGTAATATTGCGTTAAATCAAAGTAAGTCTATAGGTATTACCGGTTAATCGACCGGACTTCCGGAGACACCATCATCTTGAGATGAATGTGTGTCTTTTTTTATCGACAAAATACGGGGCGTACTGAAATGAACAAAACAAAAAAGCGGAGGTTTGAACCATGAAAAAACATTGGGTAAAAAAATGGATCAGCGCGGCGGTATTTCTTTTACTCGCTTCTTCCATCCTGCTTACAGGCTGCGGTCAAACCAAAACTTCCGCGGCCGACGGGTCCAACGATGCTGACAAAGGCTCCAAAGGTGACGAACTGGAAGTGACCGAGCTTAGATACCAAGGTTCGGTCGGTGCGGTAACGTTTCCTGAATTAGCTGCCGACCTGGGATATTTGGCGCCTCTGAAGCTGAATCACATCGGCAATACGATCAGCGGCCCGCAGGATATCCAAGCCGTTGTGACCGGGGATACCGATTTTGGCGGAGCCTTTAACGGGGCGATCGTGAAGCTGATTGCCGCGGGAGCGCCCATTAAGCCGGTGATCGGATATTACGGTGTCGATGATGAAACATGGACCGGTTATTACGTCTTGGACGGCAGTCCGATCAAGACGGCCAAAGATTTAATCGGGAAAAAAATCGCCGTAAATACGCTCGGTGCCCATCATGAATTTGTTATTAAAGAATATTTGCACCGGGAAGGACTGACGAAGGAAGAGATTGAGAAAGTGACACTCGTCGTTATCCCGCCGGTCACTTCGGAGCAAACGCTGCGGGCAAATCAGGTAGACGTTGCCACGCTCGGCGGAATACTGCGCGACAAAGCATTGGAGCGCGGCGGCATTCATCCGCTGTTTACGGATCGGGAACTGTTCGGCAATTTTACGGCCGGAAGCTACGTGCTGACGGAAAAGTTTATCAAAGAGAATCCCAACACGGCCCGCAAATTTGTGGAAGCCACCGCGAAAGCCATCGAGTGGGCGCGCACGACACCGCGTGACGAAGTCGTTGCCCGTTTCGAAAATATCATTAATACACGGGGCCGTAAAGAAGATACAAGTGCCATTAAGTATTGGAAGAGCACAGGCGTTGCCGGGGCCGGCGGGCTCATCTCGGATCAGGAGTTCGATACATGGATCAAATGGCTTGAAAAAGAAGAGGTGTTGAAAAAAGGACAATTAAAGGTCGAGGGATTATACACGAATGAATTTAATCCATACGCAAACGAAAAGAAATAAACGGTGAGAGGAGTATGCAAATGTCAGCCAAAATCAGCATTCAGCATGTGCACAAGTCGTTTCAGATCCAGCGGAATCTCGGACACCTGAAGGCAAGCGCCCAGCCTGTCTACGCTCTGCAGGACATTAGCTTGGACGTGAGGCCCGGGGAATTTATGGTGATTGTCGGCCCGAGCGGCTGCGGCAAATCGACGCTGCTCGATCTGCTTGCCGGCTTAACGAAACCGAGCAGCGGTCAGATTTTGCTCGACGGCAAACCGATTGCGGGCCCCGACTTATCACGCGGTATCGTCTTCCAGCAATATGCGCTGTTCCCTTGGAAAACGGCTCTTGCGAATGTCGAGTTCGGATTGGAGACCAAAGGCGTAGGGCGGAAGGAGCGCAAGAAAACCGCACGCGAATTCATTCAACTGGTCGGCCTCGGCGGCTTCGAAAACCGTTATCCGCATGAGCTTTCAGGCGGGATGAAGCAGCGGATTGCGATCGCCAGAAGCTTGGCCTATGATCCTGAAGTGCTTCTGATGGACGAACCCTTCGCCGCACTGGACGCACAGACAAGAGAAACGCTCCAAAGTGAGCTGCTTCGCATTTGGGAAGCTACGGGGAAGACGATTATTTTCATCACGCACGGGATTGAAGAAGCCGTTTATCTTGGCCAGCGGGTAGCCGTCATGTCGTCGCGTCCGGGCCGCATTAAAGCGGTCATCGATATTCCTTTTAACGCCAGAACATCGGGGGAAGATCTGCGCTCCCATCCGGAATTTGTGGCGATCCGCCATCAAATTTGGGGTTTGCTGAAGGATGAGGTTCACAAATCGCAGGAACAGGAAATGGAGAAAAGCCTGCATGGGGCAGGCGCGAAACCGAATTCGAAAGGAGCTGCAGCCAATGAGTAATGCAACTGCGGCAGAACTGCAGACGGGACTGAAACAGGAGAAAGCGATCACGGAGCGCAAACGGGGGTTGTACGCGCTGCGGTGGTCATTAAAGAATCTGTATTCGTTGTTTAAAAGCTCAATGGCCATTATCGCATTTCTTGCTTTATGGGAGCTGGCGCCGCGGTTAGGCATAACCAACGAGACCTTTCTGCCCCCTTTTTCCCTAGTGGTTAGTTCATGGTGGGAACTGCTGATATCCGGAGATTTGGCCGAGCATACCGAAGCGAGCCTGACGCGCTCGTTTAGCGGATTTTTTCTGGCGATTGCCATCAGCATTCCGCTCGGCCTGGCCATCGGCTGGTGGAGGCCGGTTGCGGAATTTCTTAACCCGCTGCTGGAGCTGTTCCGCAATACGGCGGCGCTTGCGATTCTCCCTGTATTTATTTTGCTGCTTGGTCTTGGTGAAACATCGAAGATTGCAATCGTGTTCTACGCCTGCGTGTTCCCTCTGCTGCTGAATACGATCAGCGGTGTCCGCAACGTAGACCCGCTTTTAATTAAATCGGCCCGATCGATGGGGCTGTCCTCGATCAGCCTGTTCCGCAAAGTCATTATTCCCGCCTCAGTACCTACCATTTTTGTTGGCATTAGACAAGCCGGCGCCAGCTCCATTCTTGTATTGGTTGCTGCGGAGATGGTTGGAGCGAAATCCGGCCTGGGTTATTTGGTCCAATATACGCAGTTTAGTTTTCAAATCCCTCAAATGTACTCGGGTATCATTTCTATCTCTTTAATTGGTCTTGTGATCAACTATGTCCTGGTGTTTACAGAGAAAAAGTTGACTTCCTGGAAGCAATCCATAAACGAATAATGATCATTTGATTGGGAAAGGTGTAGATGACATGAGCAGAGCGCAAAGACAAATGAACTTAAATGTGTTTCTTATGAACGCGGGACATCACGAGGCGGCATGGCGCCGCCCGGATACGGAGCCGCACCATATTACCGATATCAAGTACTTTCAGCGTCTCGCGCAAACAGCGGAAAATGCGAAATTTGACTCGCTGTTCTTAGCTGATGGACTTGCGGTAAGCCCTAATATTAAGCACGGCGCTTTTATCGGATTGGAGCCGTTCACTCTGTTGTCCGCGCTGGCTGCCGTTACTGAACGGATCGGCTTGATCGGAACGGTATCGACGACCTATAACGAGCCGTTTCATGTGGCCCGCAAGTTCGCTTCGCTGGATCATATCAGCAAAGGCCGTGCAGGCTGGAACATCGTCACGTCCGGAAGTGAATTCGAAGCGTACAACTTCAACAGGGACACGCATTTGGAACACGGCAAACGGTATGCGCGGGCCAGAGAATTTCTGCAGGTGGCCACCAGCTTATGGGACAGTTGGGAAGATGATGCGATTGTTATCGACCGGGAGTCGGGTACTTTTGCCGACAGCCGTAAAGTCCGCCCCATTCACCATACGGGAGACACGTTCAAAGTACGGGGGCCGCTGAATGTCCCCAGACCGCCGCAGGGATACCCGGTGCTTGTGCAGGCGGGTTCCTCCGAGGACGGCAAAGAGTTTGCCGCCCAGTATGCCGAAGCCATCTTTACCGCGCAGCAAACATTGGCGGACGGGCAACAGTTTTATTCCGATGTGAAAAGCAGGCTGGTGAAATACGGACGAGATCCGGATCAGTTGAAAATATTGCCGGGCATTTGCCCGATCATCGGCGCCACGGAATCGGAAGCGAAGGAAAAGGAGCAGGAGATCAATGAATTGACAGTGCCGGCTTACGGGCTGCAGCAGCTGTCAAACATGCTGGGCGTGGAGTTATATACATATCCTCTTGACGGTCCGCTGCCCGAATTGCCTGATATTGACAAGATTAACGGCAATAAGAGCCGTTTCCAACTGGTCGCCGATCTCGCCAAACGGGAACAGCTAACCATCCGCCAATTGATTCATAAGCTTGCGGGCGCCAGAGGGCACCGTGTATTTGCCGGTACGGCGCTGCAAGTCGCTGACCAGTTGGAAGAATGGTTCACGTTGGGGGCCGGCGACGGGTTTAACGTCATGCCTCCCTATTTGCCTGGCGGACTGGAGGAGTTTGCGCAGCAAGTTGTACCGGAGCTTCAGCGCAGAGGATTATTCCGCACAGAATACAGCGGCTCGACACTCCGCGAGCACTACGGCTTAAGAAGACCGGTCAATTCATTTACCGCAGCCGCAGTCCTTGACGGATGAAGATTTTACCGACGCATGGAATTTGAAGCTGCTTGGTTATATACGCACGATCAGAGCGGTTTTGCCGCATTATCAGGAAAGACGGCAAGGCAGCATCGTCAATATCGTCGGCGGTGCCGGACGGACGCCTCTCCTTTGTTCCTTCCCGGTGGAACGACCAACGCCGCGCTGTTAAATTTCAGCAAAGGCTTTTCCAAGGAGCTTGCGAAATACGGGATTCGGATCAACTCGGTGTCTCCGGGGCTTACGGCTACGGAAAGAGCGGAAGTGCTTGCCCTGCAGCAAGCTGAGGCGAAAGGAATTTCCGTTGAGCAGTATAAGGCGGAGAGCACAGCAGCGATCCCGCTGGGCGGGCTTGTGGATCCGCAGGAAATTGCGGATATTGTGTTATTTCTGGCATCCGATCGGGCTAAGTCCATTACGGGTGCTGAAATATTGGTAGACGGCGGCCAGCAGCCGGGTGTGTAACAGAAGATCAGGGCAGTGGAGCTGGAAGCTGCCCGGATACAACCATATTCTTGAGGAGGTTTTGGAATGAGTAACGTAGGCAACGACAATGCGGTGGAGTTGAAGGCAAAGGTGCACCCGATCGCCGGGCGGATCGGTGCAGAGATAACGGGTGTGAAGCTTTCCGCGGATCTGGATCCGGAGACTGATGCAGTAATTAAGGAGGCTTTATTGAAATATAAAGTCATCTTCTTCCGCGGCCAGCATCATCTGGATGATGCAGGACAGGAGGCGTTGGCTGGATTGTTCGGCGACCCGGTTGCACATCCGACCGTGCCCAAGAAGGAGGGAACGGGTTACATTCTGGAGCTCAATGCCGCACATGGACGCCGCGCGGACTCGTGGCATACCGACGTCACTTTCGTCGATGCTTATCCGAAGATTTCGATCCTGAGAGCAGTAACTGTTCCGAAATCGGGCGGCGATACCGTTTGGGCCAACACTGCGGCTGCCTATGAGCATCTGCCTGAAGAGCTGCGCAAGCTGGTTGATAGGCTGTGGGCCTTGCATACGAATGAATACGACTATGCCGCAAATCGAAGCAAAGTGTCGGACGAGGCGCTTCGCTATCATCGGGAAGTGTTCACATCCACGCTGTATGAGACGGAGCACCCGATCGTAAGGGTGCATCCGGAGACAGGCGAGCGTTCACTGCTGCTGGGGCATTTTGTAAAGAAAATTATCGGCCTGTCGTCCGCCGATTCCGCTTATCTGCTGAGCCTGCTGCAAAACCATGTGATTCGC
This sequence comes from Paenibacillus naphthalenovorans, assembly GCF_001465255.1. Lineage (NCBI taxonomy): Bacteria > Bacillati > Bacillota > Bacilli > Caryophanales > Paenibacillaceae > Paenibacillus > Paenibacillus naphthalenovorans. The sequence goes on from NZ_CP013652.1 coordinate 774,439, forward strand.
TTGGAAAATACGGTGCGCTGGCGCTGGTCCGCCGGCGACGTGGCGATCTGGGATAACCGCGCAACTCAGCATTATGCCATCAACGATTACGGCGACCAGCAGCGTATTGTACGCAGAGTGACGGTGGATGGCGATATTCCTGTCGGTGTGGACGGAAGACAAAGTGTAACGCGCAAGAAGCTGCCGAATGATGGCTTATCGGACGAGGCGACGGCATAACAACGGGTCTATGGAAGCCCGTAAGAGAGCGGCGGCATGGTGCTGCTGCGATCTTGCGGGTTTTGTTATGGATAAACCGAATAAAAATAATCAAACAAGGAGTCATGATGCGATGAACCGGATGAGCATTTCCATTTTATACAATGAAGTTCCCGTAGTCGTGAATTTGATCGGAACCGATCTTAAGCTGATTCCATCCTTATTATCCGCACTAAAGCAGAACAAAATTACGTTATCGTCCATTCAGGAGCCGCCCTGGCAAATTGACTTGTTTAGCTCGGAGGCGGTACTTTACTTCAATGCGGGAGATAAATACAGGATACCTATCTTTTAATGGCCGGCGATTCGCCGAACCTGCCAGGAACACGGCGCACAACGTTTGGCAAGCGGCAAGCTCTTGAGCGGCGGGCCGTATTTCGTTATGGTTCATCCCTCCAAATTCATGGAGGGATTTTTCAAATTCATACTTGACACATCGGAATTATCGATATAAAATTTCCTTATCCAAAAGTATCTTTCTATTCATTTATTAACTGAATTAATAAAATCGACGCCGATTGGACATGCCAAAGGCTCCTGAATTTCCTTTCATTTGCGAAAGGACAGGGGTCTTTTTGCGTTTTTTAGCAGATAACGTAAATGGACTCCGGCACAATACCTGATTTAAAAAATGGAGGGAAATCATGGAACATCATCACGATCATTTATTGGAGGAATTGGACTACTACTTTCGCAAAATGGTCCGGAAGTTTGTCGTCGAACGGGACAAAATTGCGATCGAAGGCCTGGTCAGCCTTCCCCAAATTTTGATTCTGAGGCTGCTGGATCAAAAAGGGCCGCACAAAGCAGGCGAATTGGCGGATGAACTGGATTTTACTACCGGCGCGATCACGGCGCTGTGCGACAAGTTGGTAAAGGCGGGGTTGATAGAGCGCGCAAGAACCGATCTAGACCGCAGAATCGTCATTGTACGCATTACGGAAGCGGGTAAAGCGTTTCTCAAGCGCAATGAAGGCATAAAGGGGAAAGTGCCCGGGGTTCTCTTTGATGGATTTACGGAAGAAGAAAAAAGAATTCATCTGGATTTTTGTCTACGAATTTTGGCCAACTTGCCGAGAATGTCCGAAGCGGTGAAGCCATTTACCACACCGAGAAACGAATAACGTTACATCAACTATCATTTAGGGGAGGAAAAACCATATGAAAATCAATGCATTGAAAACGGCAGTTCTTACATTTAGTGTGTTTACGCTGGCTTTAACAGCCGCTTGCTCTACGTCGACTACGGAAAATAACGCGGCAGGCGCCCAAACGGGTGCAGCCGGCGCGAAGCAGACAACGCCGGTCAAGGTCAGATTAGCGATCGATACGGCGGCAGGAGGCTCCTTTCAATTCCGTATCGCAAAGGAAAAAGGTTTTTTTCAAAAGCATGGCATTGAACCGGAAATATCCAATTTCGCTTACGGGATCGATACGGTCAACGCTTTGCTGATCAGCCAAGCGGATACGGCGCTTGCGGCAGACTATGCTTTGGTCAACTCGCTGGGGAAAGGGGATATGACGGTTGTCAGTGCGCTTACTCGCACAAACGAGCAATCCGCCGCCAAGACGCTGCTATTCGCGAGAGACCATATCAATACGCCGGAAGATTTTAAAGGGAAGAAGCTCGGCGTGGCCAAAGGAACCGTGTATGAATACGTCTGGGCCAAGTATCTGGAAAAGAACAATATCGACGAAAAAGAAGTGACCTATGTGCCTTACAGTACGCCGGATGAAGCGATCGTTTCTTTGCAAAAAGGAGACATGGATGCCGTGTGGATCGGAGGCGCGCTGGTCGATAAATTTAAGGCTATCAAGGGCGTCAAAGCGTTAATCGACGTATCCGGCTCCGGTGTAAACATCAGTTCATATTTGCTGGTCGATACGGCGTTCGTCAAAAACAACCCGGATGCCGTCAGCTCGGTGCTCAAAGCGTTGGATGAGGGGATTCGCTATATTCCGGATCATAAAGAAGAAACGGCGGAGGTGGCGTTCAAGGAGCTGAAGCTGCCGAAAGACCGCGTTTTGGAAGACTTGCAATCGACGAACTATACGCTTGGATTTACCCAAGAGGATTATCTTCATCTGCAGGATGTCAAGAAATGGGTCGAAAGCAAAGGCATATTAAAAGACAAGTACGAACTGAAGGATAAAATTAATATCGAGCCGTTGAAAAAAGCGCTGCCTGAAACGGTAAGCTACGAGCCGTAAGGAGATGGGTTGATATGGCTTTATCTGCAACACCGAAGACCATTCATATCGAAAACGTCAATAAAGCGTTCCCTGATGCTTCCGGGACCAATGTCCACTATGTGCTGCGAGATGTGAATCTGGTCGTTCAGGAAGGAGAGTTTTTCGTTCTTCTCGGGCCGAGCGGCTGCGGGAAATCGACTCTGCTGAATATGATCGCAGGCTTTATCTCGAAAACGGAGGGGCGTCTTGCTCTCGGCGATGAAGAAATTAACAAGCCGGGCAGCGACCGGGCCATGGTATTTCAAAGCGCGGACGCTTCTTTGTTTCCGTGGCTCACCGTCCGGGAAAATGTGGAGTTTGGCCTGCGCATGAAGAAAGTTCCGAAGGCGGAGCGGAACCGGATTTCCGACGAATTTATTCGGCTCGTCGGGCTTACAGGGCACGAAGACAAATTTCCCAAAGCGCTGTCCGGGGGAATGAAGCAGCGGGTGCAGCTGGCAAGGGTGCTGGCGAACGATCCGGCCATTCTTCTCATGGACGAGCCGTTTGGCGCATTGGACGCCATGACGCGCCGTACGATGCAGAAAGAACTGATACGTATTTGGCAGCAGACGAACAAGACCGTTGTGTTTGTGACGCACGATATTCAGGAGGCGCTCCTTCTGGGTGAAAGAATCGGCATTATGTCTATCGGTCCGAATTCGCGGATCTCCGAAGTGTATGACGTTCCGCTGCCGTATCCCAGAGACATGGCGGATGCGAGATTCCTTGAGCTCTTGCAAGCCATTGAGAGCCATTTTGAAGAATAGAGGGGGGCGCCAAACTTGGCTTTTTATAAAAAACTGCTGAATACGGGCGTAGTAACCTGGATCATCGTATTGATCGGTTGGCAGCTCCTGTCGGTGAGTTCCCATCCGGATTTTCTGCCCGGTCCTGTGCATACGTTTCGGGGAATGGTGGAATTAGCCCAGGACGGATCGCTTTTTCGTTACATCGGGATCAGTTTCGCGCGGGTGCTTACAGGCTGGGTGCTCGGCTGTGCTGTAGCCGTACCGATCGGGCTGCTGATGGGCAGGGTGACCATCATCCGCACGTTGACGGAACCATTCCTTAACTTCATCCGGTTTATTCCGCCTCTGGCCTTCATCACCTTATTTCTGCTGTGGTTCGGGATTGGGGAAACGTCCAAGATTGTTTTGATTATGTACGCCACATTATTTATCGTCATCCTGAATACGATGACCGGCGTGCTGTCGGTCGAGGAGGATAAGGTTCGTTCGGCCAGAAGCATGGGGGCTTCCGAGTGGCAAATCCTGCTCCATGTGATCATTCCTTCGACGGTGCCTTATATATTCACGGGCATGAGGCTTGCGATGGGCACATCGTTTATGGCGATTATTGGCGCAGAGATGGTGGCTTCCAATGAAGGCGTCGGATTCATGATCTGGAGCTCCAGACTGTACTTCAAGACGGATTGGATTTTTGTAGGCTTGTTCTCTTTGGGCGTGATGGGATTTGTCACGGACCGTCTGCTCGGCTGGTTCGGGAGCGTCGCGCTGTCGCGTTACGGTATTGTAGGCGGGGCCGTATTTCGCGGGAAATTAAAGTAATTTCAATCTAAAGGAGGGCTTGGCATGTCTGCATGGAAAGAGGAAACGTTTCAAGGCGTGATCGGCCGAACCGTGGAAGAATCGGTGCCTTGGTGGCCAAAACCGGATAAACCGTCCGAAGGACGCCCCAATATCGTGATCATCCTGTTGGACGATCTTGGTTTCGCCCATCTGGGCTGTTACGGTTCCGATATTCACACGCCCCATATGGATGCGCTGGCAGCGGGGGGGCTCCGCTACAATAATTTTCATACGACGGCGATTTGCTCACCGACGAGGGCATCGCTTCTGACCGGGAGAAATCCGCATAGCGCCGGGGTGTCGTTCGTCTCCGAATATGACAGCGGTTTTCCTCATAGCCGCGGAAAAGTACGCAAAGATACGGCATTGATCAGTGAGATTTTGCTGGAACATGGTTACAGTACCTATGCCGTAGGAAAGTGGCACCTGACGCCGGGCAAAGAGCAAAGCAATGTGGGGCCTTTCGACAATTGGCCTTTAGGAAGAGGATTTGAGCATTACTACGGCTTTTTGTCCGGCGCGACAAGCCAGTGGTATCCTGACCTGGTGGAGGACAACCGCAGGGTGCCCCAGCCCAAAACACCGGAGGAAGGCTATCATTTAACGGAGGATTTGACGGATAAAGCGATCGAATATATTCGTGACCACCACAGCGCCGCGCCGGACAAGCCGTTTTTCTGTTATCTGGCCTACGGTGCCACGCACGCGCCTCATCATGCTCCCAAGGAGTTTATCGATAAGTACAAAGGGAAATATGACAAAGGCTGGGATTGTACCCGCGAAGAGTGGTTTGCCAGACAGCAGGCGCTGGGCATTATCCCTGCGGATGCGAAACTGCCGCCCCGCAATCCAGGCGTGAAGGCGTGGGATGAATTAAGCGCCGACGAACAGAGGCTGTATGCCCGGATGCAGGAAGCATTTGCAGGCTTTCTGGAACATACGGACTATCATATCGGACGCTTTATCGATTTTCTGAAGACCATCGGACAACTGGACAATACCTTGATTCTCCTGCTTTCCGATAATGGGGCTTGCGCTATGGGCGGAAAAGAAGGAACGGTAAATTCCTGGAACGGGCTGGGGACTCAAGAGTCGTTTGAAAGTAAATTGAAACGAATAGACGAAATAGGCAGCCCTTTGGCCAATAATCATTATCCTGCCGGTTGGGCGCAAGTCGGGAATACGCCTTTAAAGTGGTATAAATCGTTCGTTCATGCGGGAGGAGTCAAGGATCCGCTGATTATCCATTATCCTGAGAAGATCAAAGATGCCGGCGCTATTCGCAACCAGTATCACCACGTCATCGATATCGTACCGACCATTCTGGAACTGCTTCATATCGAAGCTCCATCCGTATTGAAGGGTGTGCCGCAGAAGCCGATCGAGGGAGTCAGCCTGGCGTACACGTTTGATGATGGATCGTTGCCGACACGCAAAGAGATTCAATATTACGAAATGGTGGGCAATCGGGCCATTTACTATAAAGGTTGGAAAGCCGTGGCGGCCCATAAGCCGGATACCCCGTTTGAAGAAGATTCCTGGGAACTGTACCGGGTGGATGAGGATTACTCGGAAATGAACGATTTGGCCGGGCAAAAGCCCGAAATATTGCGTGATTTGATCGACCGCTGGTGGGTGGAGGCCGGCAAATATGGCGTGCTTCCGCTGGACGGGCGTTCGCTGGCCGGGAAAATCCGTGCCCGGAAATCGGTCATCACCCAACCCGCCGGACCGGTGCGGAGGAAGTATTATCCGTCTCCGTCCCGTTTCCATGCCTCGGTCGCCCCGGATCTTCGCAATAAATCCTTTGAGATCCGTGTGCCGTTATCCCGTCATACCTCCGAGGAAGAAGGAGTGTTGATTTCCCAGGGGGACGGTTCCGGCGGTTATGCACTGTATATCCAAAACAACCGGCTTGTATTTTACTACAACTATTCCGGTATCGGGAAATACACGGTCATCTCGGATCAGGAGCTTCCTGCCGGTTCGATCGTTCTCCGTTTGTTGATGCTGAACACAGGTGACAATGAAGGGACAGTCAAAATGTTCATTGAGAATCGGCAGATCGGGGAAGGAACCGTCGGTCATACCGGGTTTCTCGGATTTGCCGGCGGAGCTTTTCAAATTGGGCGTGACGATCAAAGCGCCGTCAGTCCTGCCTACGCGGCGCCGTTTGCCTTCACCGGCACGATCGACCATGTAGCCATTACGCTAGGCGCCTACGATTTTGATGTTGAAGCGGCTGTGATCCGTGAATTGGCAACGGAGTAGCCTAATGCAGAGAAGGCAAATACCTCCGGGCGAGAACCGGGGAATTTTGGACAACCGATGAATTTGATATGGAAAGACCGCATAAAGGGTGTCACCCATAGGTGACACCCTTTATGCGCAGCAGGCAGTCGCATGCTGCGCGAAATTTCATTGACATGTGTACAAAACAGTAAGGAATACAAATACAATGTAGTGATCTATGGAGCACATTCTTAAATTATACCGAACGAATTCATTCCTGTGTCAGTACATTATTTCAAATGGAGGTTGACAGACGATGACGGAAAACCCGAAAACGCTAAAGAGTGGTTCGATTACAAAAGAATGCAGCACAATGGATGGATTATGCCAAATATTGGAAGAAATTGATGCGGAATATGTCTTTGGCATTCCCGGCGGTTATATGGGGAAATTGTATGATGCATTGTACGAGTCCCCAAAAGTAAAACCGATTCTTGTCCGGCATGAACAAATTGCAAGTATTATGGCGGAAGTATTCGGCAGGTTGACGGGCAAGCCGGGGGTTTTCACAGCACAGGGTGCCTGGACCCTTTCGAATGGATTGATGGGGCCTTTGGAAGCCGTTCAGGGTAGTTCACCTATGTTGATTTTAACGGATATGACGGATAATTTCCCGTATTCCCATCATGGTTCATATCAAGCGGGTACAGGAGAATATGGAGGTTATGACATAAAGAAAGTTTTGGATGCGGTTACAAAATATGCGACGGCGGTATATGGTCCGGAGCAAGCTTTGCAAAGTGTTCAGTTGGCGGTAAAACATGCCGTTTCGGGAAATCCGGGACCTGTGGGCGTGGTGTTCCACAGCTCGGCCATTAACGGAAAAATCAAACCCGACAGCTCCCCTATCATTTATCACTCCCGGCGCTATCTTGTGAATGATAAAAAGGGAGAAACCCATGACAAGATCAAACAGGCATGCCAAGTACTGTCCGGCGCCAAAAGACCGTTTATTATTGCCGGAAACGGGGTTCACGGTTCGAAAGCTTATGCCGAGCTGCAAACCTTTGCCGAAATGATCGGAGCGCCCGTCGGAACGACGGCGCAAGGGAAAAGCGCTATTGCCGAAACGCATCCGAACGCTGTAGGCGTGCTCGGCAATTGGGGACAGGATGCCGCGAATGAGCTTTTATCAGAAGCCGATGTGATTCTTGCCGTCGGTTCCAGGCTAGCGCCTACGGATACATGCAACGAAACGACGAAACTCATTGATCCGTCGAGACAAACGATAATCCAAATTGATATTGAGGCCAAACATGCCAGTTGGGTATATCCTGTCGATATTCCGCTGATTGGCGATGCCAAAATCATCCTGAATCAATTGATAGACACGATCACGCCTTTGGATGCAGGGGAACTTCAAGCAAGAACAGAAAAAATAAAAGCTTGTAAATTGGCAAACCGGTACATGGTTTGCGATGAGATGGAATCGGATGCGATCCCGATTCTTCCCCAGAGGTTGGTGAAGGAGCTGCAGGAAGCCGTTGACGAAGACACGGTGATTACGTTGGACGCAGGGGAAAACCGCGTGTTTATGACTCACTTCTTTAAATCGAAAGCGGCAGGAAGCATTATACCGCCCGCCTCGGCCGGGGGAATGGGATATGCCATGCCGGCTGCGCTGGCCGTTAAATTGGTAAAACCGCAAAGTAAAGTCGTGGCCGTTACGGGCGACGGAGGTTTCGCGATGACCATGAATGCGCTGATTACTTCCGTCCAGTACACGATTCCGTTCGTCACCATTATTTTTAATAATTCTGCGTTAGGTTGGGTCAAAAATGCTCAACACGGCCGGATTATCGCTTCCGAATATGACAACTGCAACTTTGCCGATATGGCCAAAGCGATGGGGTGCGACGGCATCAGAGTGGAGAATCCCGATGAATTGGTCGGCGTCATCAAGCGTGCATTGGCCTCCGGGCGTACGACAGTGATTGATGTAGCAACAACAGACCGGGAAAGTTATAAGAAGGTCATGTCCGCCATGGCCGTGTCCCTGGAGGATTGAGATTTGCCCATCATGGAAGAAGGGGGTAGTCAGATGATGAAACATTTCCAACCGAAGCTTATAGCCTTGCTTCTTATTCTCATCATGGTGACGGTGTCGGCATGCAGCCCGGGCCATCCGTCCGGTACCTCAAACCACGCCGATTCCGGTGAGAACAAAGAAACGCTCTATATAGGCGCGCTGTTCCCCCGAAGCGGAAATCTGGCTCCACTTGGAATTGAAAGCTTCAGGGGTGCGGAATTGGCCCGTCTCGAGCAAAATCAGGCCGGCGGTTTGCTGGGCAAAACAGTCGCATTCAAGGAAGCGGATGCCCCTAGCCCCAACGCCGCACAAGCGGAAGCCGAACGTTTAATCAACAAGGAAAAAATAACAGCGATCTTGGGGAGCTATTCCAGTTCCATCTCGATGGCGGCAAGCCAGGTTGCTGAAAAGAATAGGGTGATCTATTGGGAGGGAGGAGCGGTTTCTACAGCAATCACCTCCAGAGGCTTTAAATATGTGTTTAGAACCCAACCCAACGACACGATGTCGTCAAGGGATCAAGCCCAATTTGTAGCGGATGAACTGACGAAGAGTCTCAATAAACCAATCGGCGATCTGAAGATTATGATTGTACATGAAGATTCCGAGTTTGGAACGAGCGGGGCGGACCGATTCAAGAAAGCGATTCAGGCTGTAGGAGCCAAAGCACCTCCCGTTTATCCTTATAACGCCCAAGCCAAAGATTTGACATCGATCGTTCTCAAGATCAAGGATGCCCAACCGGATATCCTGTTTGCGGTCTCTTATGTGACCGACGGTATTTTGTTGACTCGCCAGATGCTTGAAAATAAAGTCGAGGTTCCCGTATTCCTCGGCGCCGGCGCCGGTTATTCCCTTACGGATTATGCGAAAGCGCTGGGCAACGATAAAGTAGAAGGCAACATTAGTTTTGATGTGCCGCAGTTTACGACTAATCCGAAATATACACCGGGAATGGATCATTTTATCGAAGCCTATAAGAAGCAATATGGCGAAGAGCCGCACAGCGCTCACTCTCTGATTCATTATTGGTCTGCTAAACTGCTCTTCCAAACGATTGAAAAAGCGGAGTCTGTTGAACCGGATAAAATTCGCGAGGCTGTATTTACATGGGATCAGCCGGAGGGGCAAAGCCCGACGGGCTGGGGCATTAAGTTCGGGGAGGACGGACAAAATCAACGCGGCAATTTGTTTGCCCACCAATGGAGAGACGGCAAAATGATCGTCGTATGGCCGAGAGCGGCCGCTTTGAGTGAATTTACATTAGAGTAATGAATCGCATAAAAAGGAGGGGATGATGCAAATGCTGCTGCAGGTTATCGTATCAGGCATATTATTGGGCGGTATGTATTCCCTCATTACCATAGGGCTGACGTTAATTTTCGGCGTGGTTCGCATCGTTAACTTTGCTCATGGCGAGTTTCTCATGCTGGGCATGTTTCTTTGCTATTTCTTGGTAACTTCTTTGGGTATCGACCCTTATCTAACCATGCTGCCGGTTGCTGCAGTGTTATTTGCCCTCGGGGCTTTTACTCAAAAGGTGTTTATACAGCCCTTGCTTGGCGACGAAAATTCCCAGCTCATCATTACGGTAGGCATGATGTATTTTCTGCAAAACGCAGCGCTGTTTTTATTCGGCGGAGAGTACCGAACCATTAGCGTGACTATCAGAATACCGTCATGAATATAGGAAGCTTGAATGTAAGCTTGACGAAAGCCGTTTCCTTTGCGATCACCATTTTCATTATTGCGGCGTTGTTTCTTTTTCTAAAGAAAACGTTCTATGGAAGAGCGATTCGCGCGGTGGCTCAGGATCGAAATGCCTCGCTGTTGATGGGCATCCCTGTGAATCAGGTATTTCAAGTTACTTTTGGCATTGGCGCAGCGATCGTTGGGGTAGCTTCTTGTTTGTTGATGCCCATATTTTACGTATATCCTACGGTCGGTATGAACTTTGTGCTCATCAGCTTTGTCGTAGCGGTTCTTGGCGGGTTAGGCGATATTCGAGGCGCTCTGGTTGGGGGACTTTTGATCGGTGTCATCGAATCGGCGAGCGGTTATTATGTGAGTCCGGGATTGAAGGAAGCGTTTTGTTTTGTCATCTTCTTCCTCGTATTGATATTTAAACCTGCCGGAATGTTAAGCAGCAGAAATAAAGACCTGGTGGTTGAATGATATGAGATTACAAAAATATTACGTTGCCATGACACTCGGGTTTGTGTTGCTCATTTTGCCGGTTTTTTTAACGGATAAGCACCATTTGAATATCGCAGTGATGACCTTAATGTATGCCGCCCTCGCTTTATTTTGGAATTGGGTGGGGGGATATACCGGCCAGTTATCATTTGCCCATATTGTCTTTTTTGGGATCGGAGCGTATACCTCGACCTTGTTATTTCTTCATTTTAACGTCTCTCCCTGGCTCGGAATGCTTGTTGGGGGAATCCTTTCCTCTGTGATTGCAGGTTTTTTAAGTTATTGGACCGTAAGGCTAAAAGGCCCCTTTTTTGCTCTGGCTACCCTCGCTTTATCCCAAGTGAGTTTAATTGTGGCCGTATTCTGGAAAGATTTAACGGGAGGTTCCCAGGGCTTGAGCCTCCCGCTCGCCATGTCGTTCCAAAACATGCTCTTCGATTCCAAAGCCGCCTATTATTTTATCATATGCGTACTTGTACTCATCGGGCTGTCCGTTTCTGTTCGAATTGAAAATTCCCGGACGGGATACTTATTGAAAGCGTTGAAATTGTCGGAGGCGGCTGCGGAGGCCGTAGGAATTAACTCCTTGAAGCTCAAAGTAAGAATCATGTGCTTAAGCGCTTTTTTCACTTCTTTAGCGGGAACCTTTTACGCACAGTACATTATGTATATTGACCCTTACAGCGTTTTTAATCTCGAACTGAATATTCTCATGATTCTGATCGTCATGATCGGAGGCCAGGCCGCTTATTTGGGACCTATGATCGGGGCTCTTCTTCTGGTGCCGGTGAATGAGGTCTTACGTTCGGAATTGGCGCAATTCGGCGACGGTATACACGGGATGTTATACGGCGCCATTCTCATGCTGATTATCATCCTTGCACCTCAAGGCGTGATTGGAATGCTGCGCAAATGGAATACGAGACGGCTGTCGAAATATCAGTCTGAATAAGGAATGATGGATATGGAAGTATTGCGGGTCGAGCATGTGACGAAAAGATTCAAAGGTGTCATTGCCGTTCATGATATCAGCTTTGCTGCGGAAGCGGGGGAGATACTCGGGATTATCGGTCCGAACGGAGCAGGAAAAACGACTTTATTCGATCTGTTGAGCGGTTTTTTGAGGCCGAATGAGGGGAGGATATTGTACCGGGGCAGGGATGTGGCGGACTGGAAAAGACCTAGTGATTTTACGCAGAATGGCATTGCCAAAACCTTTCAAAAGGTAAAGCCGTTCCAGGATATGACGGTAAAAGAAAACGTTATGGTTTCCGCTTTCAGTAAGGTGAAGACGATAGAAGAAGCCGGAAAAACGGCGGAAGAAATTCTCGAAAAAGCTCTGTTGTCCCACCGCACCCATGTGTTGGCCGGCACATTGACGATAGGGGAAAGAAAAAAACTGGAATTGGCCAAAGCACTGGCAACAAGACCGGCGCTCCTTCTGCTGGATGAGGTAATGGGCGGTCTTTCGGAGAGTGAAATGAATCAAGTGATCGATGTCATTAAGTCCCTTCGAAGCAAGGAGCTTACCATCGTTATCATCGAACATATCATGAAGGCGATCATGACCTTAAGCGACCGGATCATCGTCATCAACTTCGGCCAAAAAATTGCCGAAGGCACTCCGGACGAGGTGAAAAGAAATCCCGAAGTGATTAAAGCTTATCTGGGAGGGGGTGTGGCGTTTGCTGAAACTTGAGAAGGTCACAGTATATCACGGGGATGTTTTGGCTCTAAAGGAAGCTTCTATTGAAGTAGCAAAGGGAAAGATCGTCGCATTGCTGGGCAGCAATGGCGCCGGCAAAAGCACAACCATCAATTCGATTTCCGGTATTTACCGTCCCCGGGAGGGGGCTATCCTGTTAGGGGAGGAGAAGATCCATCAGCTTACGCCCAAAGAGATCGTGGAACGGGGAATCGTTCAAGTTCCTGAAGGAAGGAAGCTTTTCCCCGATTTAACGGTTATCGAAAACATTCAGCTCGGAGCCTTTTGCAAGAGGGCAAGAGCTTCCATGAAAGAGCGGTTGGAGATGATTTATGCGTATATGCCACGGCTCTATGAAAGAAGAAAACAAATCGCAGGAACGCTTAGCGGGGGTGAACAGCAAATGTGTGCGATCGCACGCGGATTGATGGCGCAGCCGGATCTCTTAATGCTGGATGAACCTTCATTAGGCTTGGCCCCTTCCATGGTCGAGCAAGTATTCGAAATTATTGCGAAGGTCAATAAGGACGGGACAACGGTACTGCTGGTCGAGCAAAGCGTTCATCGGGCCCTTTCGATATGTCATTACGCCTATGTGCTGGAAAACGGTAAAATCACATTATCCGGAAGCGGAGAAGAACTTCTTCATAACGACGAGCTTCTTTCGGCTTACTTGGGCATATAGCGAGGGGAAGCGGAGGAATGAATATGGAACATAAACCGCTGAAGGACAAAGCAGCTGTCGTTACGGGAGCCGCGCGGGGACTTGGAAGAGGCTATGCCCTCAGATTGGCGGATTTGGGGGCCCATGTCGTTGTGGCGGATCTCGATTTACACTCGTTTACCGATTTTGAAATGGAAAAAAATCAGATGACGGGAGAAACGGTAGTAGAAGAAGTAAGGCAGCGTGGGGTACGATCATCAGGCTATGAAATCGATGTAACCGATGCAAAAGCTTGTACTGCTTTGATGGAAAAAGCCATGGATGAATTCGGACGGATCGACATTGTGATTTGTAATGCGGGCGGAGGCGCGGGAGGGCTTACGGAAAGCTTTGCCTCAAGGCTCGATATGGTCCAGACGCGAAGGATAATGGAAAGGAATTTGTACGGTACGATTCACACCTGCATGTCGGCATCCCCTTTTATGAAACAACAAAAGTCGGGAAAAATCGTAACCGTATCGTCTATTGCCGGCCTCCAGGGCAATGTTGACGGCAGTTACGCACATTATGGCGCAGCCAAAGCCGGCATCGTCGGCTACACCCGATATCTTGCACAGGAATTGGGACCGTATGGGATACAAGTGAACTGTATCGCTCCCGGGTATATTGCGACCGGCAGATTAAACGTGCAATTTGAAAAGATCGGCAAAGAAAAGCTGGAATCCGACACGGCGTTAAAACGGCTCGGTACCGTTGAAGATTGTGCCAATGTCATTCAATTTTTAACGACGGGTTTATCGGATTATGTGACCGGACAGGTGATCCCGGTATGCGGCGGTCTCATCAGGGGGTAGGAAGGAACCGCCTCACTCCCTGACGACGGACTGGAGGCGGTTTTCGTTTGGGCCGTTAACTGGCTGTGATGGGGTGTCTGACAATTTTTACGTCATAAAACGATATTTTGTTCGAAATAATATACTCCGGTAATCCCTCGCGGTGGGAGTGGGCTTCGCGGAACGCTTCGCTCCGGGTCCAGGCCTGGAAGTCTTCCTTGCGATTCCACCGCGTGCTGACCGTAACCTCATCGTATTCGGGCGTATTTTCGGTCAGCAGGACTTCCAATCCGAGAAAGCCTTCCATGTACTCCACTTTTCCTACTTTATCGAATCGTTCGATTAATTTATGCGCATTTCCTTTTGTAATTTGAGAAGTATTTGTCACAATGACCATGGTCTATTCCTCCTATATCGATTCTAAAGTTTTAACAGGTATAATCATCGGATATTCGTCTGCAAAGGTTACTTTGGCTTCAATTTGATAGACCTCCTTTAAAAAAGCGGGGTTAATGATATCCTTTGGTTTTCCCGTTGTCATGATTTTCCCGTTTTTTACGGCGATCATGTAATGACAGTAACGGGCAGCCTGCTGCAGATCATGAAGCACCATGACGATTGTGATGCGGTATTCCCGATTAATTTTCTGCAGCATTTCCATAACGTCCAGCTGATGTGCGATATCCAAAAACGTTGTAGGTTCATCCAGCAGGATGATGCTCGTTTTTTGGGCCAACGCCATAGCAATACGCGCTTTTTGCTGCTCACCTCCAGATAAAGTATGAAACATCCGCTGCTCATGTCTTTTTGTGCCCGTGACTTCCATGGCCCAATCCACGATGCGTTCGTCGTCGGCTGTCATACGATCGAAGAGTCTTTTGTAGGGAGAGCGTCCGTACGAAACAAGCTCTCTTACCGTCATATCGGGAAGCGAATGCTTGGACTGGGTCAGCATGGAGACGATTTTGGCAAGGGCGATGGCCGGATAGGTTTTCGCCTGCTTTCCTCTAATATAGATTTCCCCCTGATCCGGCAGCAGTAATTGACTCATGAGTTTTAGCAAGGTCGACTTGCCGGAGCCGTTGGGACCCACAATGGCCGTCATACACTCACTGGGGATCGAAAGGGAGATATCATGCAGTCGGAATGCGCCTGCATGGAATGCCATATGGTTGGTTTGAATAGCGGTCATCGCATGATTCCCCGTTTCTTCAGTAAAAATAAAAAGAACGGCGCACCTAAGGCGGCCAGCAATATACCGACAGGCAGCTCAATCGGATCAAACCACGAGCGCGCTATCGTATCCGCCAGAACGACCAGTGCCGCTCCCCCCACAATGGAAAGAGGCAGCAAGAAACGGTAATCATCGCCGACAAGCAGCCGGATGGCGTGAGGGACGACCAGGCCGACAAAGCCGATTAAACCGGCTACGCTGACGGCAGTCCCGGCCAACAAAGAGGCCAGTAAAATAATCAGGAATCGCTGCAGCTCCACTTTTTGGCCGAGCAGTTTGGCCGAATCATCCCCCAAAAGCAGCAGATTTGACGGTTTAATCGCGAATAGGGTTAAAATGAGCCCTGTGATGGCATAAGGAGCCATGAATTCGAGATGATGCCAGCTCCGCCCGCTTAATCCTCCCGCCAGCCAGGGCAGGACGGCTTGAACCCGTTCGCTGTATAAAACCATAAACCCGTTGGTGATAGCCCCTAATAAGGCATTGATGGCCACGCCCGCCAAAATGATTTTGAGCGGCGACGCTCCCTTATCCCAAGCCATCATGTAAATCATGAGGGATGTGATCAAGGCGCCCAGGAATGCCAGAACGGGGAGCAGGTAGCTCAGCTGCGGAAAAACGATCATGGAAATAATCGCAGCCAGACCGCCTCCTGCGGAAACCCCGATAATGCCGGGATCGGCCAAAGGATTCTTCATCACACCTTGCAAAAGAGCTCCGGAAGCGGCTAAACAAGCTCCCACCAAAAGGCCGATCAGCACTCGGGGCAATCTTAAATTCATAATGATTTTTTCGTGTACAGGCTGGCCGTCGGCATGAAACACAGCCCATATCTCCTGCAGGGATATCGTGACGGAACCGTAGGTTAAACCGTAAAAAGATACAATGATAAGAAACATAGGGACAACGGTAATCACAAGCTTTCTTCTCAAGCGGCGTTGTGTAATATTCATCAGATGTCACTTCACGTCTTGCAGCCGTTTATGCAGCAGATCAAGCGCCTCAATCACTCTGGTGCCGGGATTGGTGCCAAAAAGATCCGCCGGCAAAACGTCTACGCGATTTTCTTTGACGGCGTCCAAGCTGTGCCAGGCCGCGTTTTGCTGCATTTCTTTTAAAAATCCATCCTTCACTTGTTCGGGGTTGCCATGACTCATGAGAAGTATAAGCTGAGGATTCGATTGGATTATTTTTTCCGTATTTAGCTGGGCATATTGAGGATAGTTTTCCAGCTTCGGATAATCGGCTGCAATATTTTCTCCTCCGGCCTTGACCAGGATATCGCCACTTAAGGAATTGTTCAAAGCGGCCATATAGGTGCCGGGGGCTCCATAGACTAATAACACTCTCGGTTTTACGGTATTCTCCTCCGGGTTGATTTCCTTCACTTTCTGATCGATGGCAAGAATCAGCTCGTTTGCTTTGGATTCCTTCTGCAAAAGTTGACCGAAAAGCTGTATTTGTTTTTGGATATCGCTGATCGAATTGGCTGAGGTCAACATTATTTTAGAGCCGATGCCTTCGACGGAGGGGATGTCCTTCGTATTCATCGGATAGTTCCCAAGTACGACATCGGGACTTAGATACGCGATTTTCTCCAAATCAATGCCATGCGTAGTTCCGATTTGTTCCGCTTGGGCAGCATCCTTGATTGGAACGGGGCCGTTGGATGTAGGTCTTCCGACCACCTCGCCTCCCAGAGCATATACAATATCCATATCTCCGTTGCTTAGAACCGCTATTTTGCGGGGAACGGACGGAAAGTCAATGCTGCGTCCGGCAAAATCTTGAATGGATACGGCCTTCGGAGCAGATGCTGCAAGAGCGCCGGTACCGTCAGGTTGCGTTTGGCTGCAGCCTGAAGCCAGCAATAGCGCTATAGCCATGAAGATAAAGCCCCCGTATTTCTTCATAAAAATCCTCCTGTTCCTTGTACTGGGCGCTATGTGATTATTGAGAATCATAAATGATAATGAATATCAATGTCAACAGCTTTTTATGGAATCATTAGCCAAATTTATTGCTATTAACCCAATTTTTTGTGACTTGAGGCCGAAAAAGGATGGCCGCGAGGGTAAATAAAATGGTTGACAATATTTAGGAAGCTGAGATAATATCAAATCGAAAGCTTGGATAACAACCATTTTTTTCTCAAAGAAGGCAGGGGTGTTGTACAGATGAGCTAGAAAAACGACAGTAGTCAAAAGTACCATAGTCGCACAACGAAAGTCATTTTTTTTAAGCTCCAACTGAGAATGATAATCATTTTCTTGGGGGGTACCATAACAATGGAGGACATCAACGTGAAAAGGTTTTTTGCCGCCCCGTTTCTTGCACTGTCGCTGGTGCTCGCTTTCGCCTTGTTAGTTTTACCGCAAACAGCCGGTGCCGCCCCCTCCCTTTCCGACGGCACTTACACCATTGACTATGTCATCACAAAAGCGGAGAACGATTCGGTATCGATGGCGAATGATTATTTTGAAAAGCCGGCTATCCTGACGGTCAAGAACGGTACTGTAACTGCACAGATTCAAATGAATCACAGCAAATGGATCACGGTTTTCAAAACGCCTGTCAACGACAGCTTTGTCGATGCCAAAGTGGTAGGCAGTGACAGCGCTGCCGACAAAAGAACGGTTGAATTCGTAGTGGACGACTTGTCCAAGCCGTTAATTTCAAAAATACATGTCACGGTAGAGTCGATTGATTACGATCACGATTACACCATTCGTTTTATTTTTGATGAAAAAAGTATAAAAAGTGTCGGCACCGGAAAGGATGCGGCACCTGCCGAAGTAAGCGGGCAGGCCAAAAGCGGGACCTCCGCTGCTTCCGTCCGTTCGTCCGATGCAGCAGCGGTTTCCGGAAAATCTCAACCGGCGACTCGGCATAAGTCCGATGCTGCCACAGCGGATGCGTCCGCCGGGAAGCAGACCGTTGAAAATCCCCAAACGGGAGATACGGCGCCGATCGCGGGGTTGGTCGTTTTGCTGCTGATTTCGTCTGCATTTGTGATGGTTAGAATCAAATCCGCATTTTAAAAATTCAACACGGAACACAATGGGGGCTGGTAGTGAGTAGAAAACGGTCCGTTGAAACAACTCCCGTACCATGAATAGGATGTTGACATTGATTAGATCACATTGTAGCTGTGCCAAAAGAACGCATCGGCCTGGCGGAGAAACAGAGTGAGCGCCTGCTGCCCGGCTTGATTGGAGAGTGCAGACTACCGTTTCAAAGGAGCGTATCATTTTGAACAGATCATTCAGGAAACATGTTTCCCTTTTTCTTATGCTGTTTGTTTTTTTGGCCACCATACATATCCCGGTTCCGGTCGCTCATGCGGTTGACAGTCCTGAAGCGAGACTGGACTCGAGACCTGCCGGGGCTGTTCAATTCGTTTTCGGCAATGAGATCGAGGTGGCCGTTAAGATTAGCGGCGTGACAGATGCGGTTTATGAGCAGGTGCATGAGCATGAAGCGACGGTCCATTTCGATCCGAATGAGCTGGAGCTCGTCCGGATTCCGACGATAGACGACAGTTATTTCCATGCTCCCGAATCAACCGAGCTATCGCCGGGGGTCGTTAAAACTACCCACACGGTCAAAAGCGCCGGCAACCCTTATGCCTTCAGTGGCGGCGCAGAAAAAAGCTTCTCGGTATTTGTTTTTAAGTCTAAAATCCCTACAGCCAGTAACCCTGTAGTTACCGTGTCCGACATTTACATTACGAACGGACAAGGGGATAAGCTGAAATTAAACGATGTGTCGTACACGGTTCATGTGGTGCCTGCTGGAGATAAAACGGCATTGAGGGCTTTGGTGTCACAGGCTCAGAGCGTACATAACGAGGCCGTGGAAGGAAGCGCACCCGGTCAATATCCGACAGGGTCGAAAAATACGCTGCAGGCTGCGATTACCCAAGCCGATCATTTCGTCAAAGAAGGATCCGCAGAGTATTCCGAGCAGGAGCTGAATACGGCGCAAGCGGAACTTCAAACGGCGCTTTCGGCGTTTACGGCGTCAGTCATTGGCCAGCCGGAAAGCGCCTCGCTTCAGGACGGAGAGTACAATATCGGCTTTACGATTTATAAAAAGGGCACGGATGAACCGTCGGTAATGTATGATTATGTGGATCGAAACAGCGGGAAGCTGAAGGTCCAGGGCGGGAAAAAGCTGGTTTCCTTTACCTTGAAGCAAAGTGCGGAAACGCTGTCGTTCAAGACGGAGCGGGACGGCATTTTGGTGGAAACGACCACGGTAAGCCGTGACGAGGCGGCGAACACCAGGGTCGTGCAATTCGAGGTGGACGATTTGTCGGCCAGGTTAGCCGGTTGGGTAAAGGTGTATTGGGTGCTGCCTCCCCCGATCGGTGTTTACGACCACGAGTACGAGGTGGATTTAGGCTTTAGCGATATTGCCGCCATCGTGAACAAAACGCAGCTGAATGCGTTAATCGCGGATGCCCAATCGAAGCATGACGCAGCGGTGGAAGGAAGCGCAGCCGGACAATATCCGGCGGGAGCAAAGAGCGCGCTGCAGGCTGCGATCAATCAGGCTAAAGCGACGGCTGAGAATCCGGCAGCAGCCCAGCAGCAGGTGGATCAGGCCGTAACCGCGCTGCAAACGGCGCTTTCGGCGTTTACGTCCTCGGTCATTAGCCATCCGGGAGGCGGTTCGCTTCCAGACGGAGAGTACAATATCGGCTTTACGATTTATAAAAAGGGCACGGATGAACCGTCGGTAATGTATGATTATGTGGATCGAAACAGCGGGAAGCTGAAGGTCCAGGGCGGGAAAAAGCTGGTTTCCTTTACCTTGAAGCAAAGTGCGGAAACGCTGTCGTTCAAGACGGAGCGGGACGGCATTTTGGTGGAAACGACCACGGTAAGCCGTGACGAGGCGGCGAACACCAGGGTCGTGCAATTCGAGGTGGACGATTTGTCGGCCAGGTTAGCCGGTTGGGTAAAGGTGTATTGGGTGCTGCCTCCCCCGATCGGTGTTTACGACCACGAGTACGAGGTGGATTTAGGCTTTAGCGATATTGCCGCCATCGTGAACAAAACGCAGCTGAATGCGTTAATCGCGGATGCCCAATCGAAGCATGACGCAGCGGTGGAAGGAAGCGCAGCCGGACAATATCCGGCGGGAGCAAAGAGCGCGCTGCAGGCTGCGATCAATCAGGCTAAAGCGACGACTGAGAATCCGGCAGCGACCCAGCAGCAGGTGGATCAGGCCGTAACCGCGCTGCAAACGGCGCTTTCGGCGTTTACGGCCTCGGTCATTGGCCATCCGGGAAGCGGCTCGCTTCCAGACGGAGTGTATACGTTCGAGATTGTCGGAACCTCTGAGGATGAGTCGGACATTCCGTTGAGCTCCTATATGGAGAATACCGGGGAAATCAAAGTTGAAAACGGAAAAAATATCGTTTCGTTTAAACTGAAAAACGGTGCTGCGATAACGAAATTGCAAATGCTGAAATCCGATGGGTCAACACAAGATATTTTACCGAAAGTTGCTTTAAAGCAATCCGGAGTCGTAAGCGTGTTAAGCGCCGGAGAAAGCACTACAGAGGCTCAGTTTGAATTGGAAGACTTGTCGGCGAGCTACAGGCTTATTCTTGAGGTGCCACAGGGCGAAGATAAGGCAACGCGCACATTCCGGATTGCGTTGGGTCAAATCAATCCCGTTACCTCAAATCCAGGAACAAATCCGGGAGGCGGGACGATCCCGTCCAATATTCATGGAATTGAAGATGGCACTTACAGCATCAATTACAAAATATTGAAGTATAATACCGAACAGAAGTCGGTCATGCAGGATTACGTCATAACCCCCGGAACGTTGACGGTAACCAACGGACAGATGTATGCGTCGATCACGCTCAAGCAAAGTAAAGAAGTGACCGGGTTTCGGGTCGCGGACGGGGACAGTCTCGTGGATACCGAAGTCGTGAGCGTCGATGAGGCGAAAAATACGCGCGTCGTTCGATTCAAGGTCGCGGATTTGACGGCCAAGCTTAAAGCTTGGGTGAAAATCGAATGGCCGGAGTTCAAATATTTCCACGATTATGATATTCACATTACCTTCGATAAGTCCAGCCTGATCCCTATCGACGCGAACGGGGCCAAGACGACTGTCAAGCCGTTTACGGAAGAGCTGGAGCCCGGCGAATACGCGATTGACTTCGTCATAAACAGGCGGGGGACAGATCAGGCGTCGGTCGCGAACGATTATGTGAAGCATCCCGCGAAATTGACGGTGAAAGACGGAAAAAGCTATGTCGCCCTCATTCTGAACCAAAGCAAAGAAGTGCCCGGCTTCAAGGTAGAGGTGGACGGCAAGCTGGTCAATGCAGAGGTCATTGCGTCGAGCAAGGAAGACAATTCAAGAACGGTTCAATTCGACGTAGTAGACGCTGAGACGAAGATTTATGCGCAAATCCGCATGGCTGTTCCGGACAAATATGTTGGCGATTATGATGTTGAAATCCTGTTTGACAAGGACAGCATCAAGACCTATGTCGAGGAAAAGAAGGAACCAAAGGAACCAAAGGATCCAAAGGATTCGGACAATGCCGATCACCCTTCCGGCTCTAGCCCCATCATTGAGCAGGTACGCTTGAAGGATATCGAGGACCATTGGGCGAAGGCTTTGATCGAGCGGGCCGTGGGACTCGGCATCGTCAACGGCTATGAGGACGGTACCTTCCGTCCGGAGCGCCAGGTAAACCGTGCCGAATTTATGGTGATGATCAACCGGGCGCTCAAGCCGAAAGCCGCTGCAGCCGAACCGACCCTTGCCGATTTCGAGAACATCCCGGAATGGATCAGACCGGGCCTGGCACAAATGGTGGGCTCGGAAGTGGTTAGAGGCTATGAAGACGGAACCTTCCGTTTAGATCACACCATTAACCGCGCCGAGTTGGCGGTGATGATGATTCGGGCGTCACGAATTCCATTGGCTTCGAATGCAGAGCTTACTTTCGCGGATGCGGATCAAATTCCGGAGTGGGCGAAAGCCGAAGTGGCCACAGCGCTCAGCCTTGGGATAATGAATGTAAGAGACGATCAGCATTTTGCGCCGAAGGCAAGTGCGACCCGCGTAGAAGCAGTAGCCTACATTCTTGCGATGATGAACCAAATCAAGTAAGAAACGAATGGATAACCGATAGTAGATGCATACAGGGGGAGGCCGGGAGACCGGCGTCCTCCGTATTTTTGGAATACCTGACAGGCCGCTTCGATCCGACGAAAGGAGGCAATAGCAAGATGAACAAAGTAATAAGCGCGATAATGACTATTCTTCTGTTAGCTGTGATTACAGGCTGCTCATCGGAAGCTGACGCGAATTCGAATGCGAAGGTCGATACGGCTGCAGCGGAAGAGAATACCGGGCATCGAATCGTGGCGACGACAGTAGCAGCCACGGAAATCATGGATGCATTGGAACTTGATTTGGTAGGCATCCCGACCAGCTATAAGCAGCTGCCCAAACGATACGAAGGAATTACGAAGGTAGGCAATCCGATGAGTCCGAATATGGAAATTTTGAAATCGCTCGACCCGACGGAAGTGCTTTCCGTGACCACACTGGAGTACGATCTGGCACCGGTATTTGAAAACGCGGCTGTTCCGGCGAACTTTCTGGACCTGACCAGCATCGGCAGGATGAACGACGCGATTCGGTCGCTCGGCGACAAATACGGCCGGGAAAAGCAAGCGGAAGCGATCATTCATCGGTTTAACGACAAAATGGAACAAATCCGAAAAGAAACGGAGGGCAAAAAAAGACCTAGCGTTCTTATATTGCTCGGCGTGCCGGGGAGTTATCTTGTGGCTACCGAACATTCGTACATTGGAGATCTCGTGAAGCTGGCCGGTGGGATAAATATTGTGCAGGGCGAAACCGTCGAATATTTGGCTTCCAACACCGAATATTTACAGCAGGCTAATCCCGACGTCATTCTTAGGGCGGCGCATGGCATGCCGGACGAGGTCGTCAAAATGTTTGATCAAGAGTTTAAGAAAAATGATATTTGGAAGCATTTTGACGCTGTGAAAAACAACAGAGTTTACGACCTGAAAGAAGAGTTGTTTGGAACAACAGGTAATCTTGCTGCGGTTGAAGCTTTGAATGAACTCGTCAAGATGCTGTATCCTTAACTACGAAACGATAGAGGGCAATGGTTATGAATAAAATCGTTTTAAGCTTTACCGGTATCGTCGTTTTGCTCCTTGCCGTGACTGTCTTTTCCGTAACTACAGGAAGTATAAAGGTTGGCGGCTTGGAGCTGATTCAAGGTCTGTTTACCGGTACGAATAAAAATGTGGAAGTCATTAAAGATTTGCGCTTGCCAAGGATTATCGTAGCTCTGTTTGTCGGGGCATCGTTGGCGGTATCCGGTGTGCTGCTGCAAGCCGTCATGAGAAGCTCTCTGGCGGATGCCGGCGTCATCGGCATCTCTTCGGGAGCCGGATTCATATCCGTCCTCTTTGTAACGATTTTTCCGACCTTTTTTTTCTGGCTGCCGCTGTTCGCTTTTATCGGCGGCGCTTTGGCATGCTTTCTGGTCTATTCGCTCTCCTGGAAGTCGGGTCTTAGTCCCATACGGATCATTCTGGTCGGGATTGCCATTAACGCTACGTTTACGGGTTTAGGACAATCGTTCAATTACAGAGGCAGCTATGCGGTGACAACCGTGAATCAGGCGACGACTTCCATTTTTACGATGAAAACATGGAGCGACGTCCAATCGATTGCCATTTACGGTTCGATCGGACTGCTCCTTTCCTTGTTCTTATGCTCGTGGTGCAACCTGCTGTCGCTTCAGGACAAATCGGCAAAAAATCTGGGCTTAAACGTATCGCGGGCCAGGCTGCTCATTTCCGCGGTCGCCGTACTTTTGGCCGCCGTATCCACCGCGATCGGGGGACTCATCGCTTTTGTCGGCTTGCTGGTGCCTCATATTGCACGGCTGCTGGTTGGCTCGGACCATAGGGTTCTCATTCCGTTCTCCGCCCTTGCAGGAGCGCTGCTTATTTTGACGGCTGATACACTCGGCCGCACTCTGCTTGCACCTGCGGAAATACCGGCATCCATTATTATGACCGTGATCGGCGGCCCTTTTTTAATATTCCTGCTGAGAAAGAGTGACCGCGTCTATGGAAATTAATCAAGTAAGCTTTTCGTATGATCGAAGAGTGGATCATCTGAAATCAGTAAACGGTGAAATCGAACTTGGCAAAATCACGACCATTATTGGTCCGAACGGCTGCGGCAAGTCGACGCTTCTTGGGGTCATGTCGCAGCATTATGCTCCTCATAGCGGTCAAGTGATATTGGACGGCAAATCGATTTACAGCTACACACCGAAAGAACTCGCTAAAAAATTGGCGGTTGTCCATCAGCATAACGATGCGCCTGCCGATATGACCGTTGAAATGCTGACCGGCTTTGGCCGATTGGCGCATAAAAGCATGTTTGCTTCCCGGAGGGATGAGGATGCTGAAGCCATCGATTGGGCTTTAGCTTGCACGAATCTTCAAACCAAGCGCCATACAACGATAAATCAACTGTCCGGGGGGGAACGGCAGCGGGTTTGGATCGCCATGGCTTTGGCCCAAAAAACGCCGATCTTGTTTTTGGACGAACCGACCACTTTTCTGGACATTTATTACCAGTTTGAACTGTTGGAGTTGATTAAAAGCCTGAATGTAAATTATGGATTGACGATTGTCATGGTGCTGCACGACATTAATCAAGCGATCCGTTATAGCGACAACGTCCTGGTGATGAAGAATGGGGTCATCGAACTGAAAGGCAAACCGGATGAAGTGATTACGGAGAAGACGATTCATTCGATCTATGGGGTTCAAGTGGTCGTGAAGCATGACGACGCTGCGGGATTATACGTGGTTCCGGTGGGTATTTAAAAATGAAAGCCAGTAGGCTTGTAAACGTCCTGATGACTGTGTTGTTTTTTTTCTCGCTGTTCCAATTAAGCGGCATCTTCATCGATTATTATAGAAATTCGCAAGCATTGGCCGAAGCCCGTGCGCTTTATGAGGGCTCCGCAGATGAGGATAACCCTCAGGCTGCCCTTAGCCGGACTGGGGACACGGTTTCCGGCGTTAGCTTTAACGCTGCTCAAGCCGAAGCCGTGCCCGATGTGCGTTCGCCGTTTATCGACTTGCTTCAAGTGAACCGGGATGTGGTCGGATGGATTAAAATCGATGACACCCGTATCTCTTACCCGATCCTGCAAACGATGAATAATGACTATTACTTAAACCGGAATTACAAGCGGGAGAACGCGAGGTCAGGAAGTATTTTTATGGACTTTCGCAACGCGATCATTGCACCCGATCCGAATACCGTTATTTACGGGCATCGAATGAAAGACGGTTCCATGTTTGGCGACCTGAAGAAGTTTCTTAACAAAGATTTTTACAATCGTCATCGGACCTTCACTTTCGATACCTTATATCAAAGCTATCGGGCTGAAATTTTTTCGGTCTACTATACGACGACGGACTTTAACTATATTCAAACGGAGTTCGATAGCGAAGATGAATACAGATCGTTCCTGCAAACCATTCAAGAAAAATCGCTGTACAAGTCGGATACGGCTTTGACGGCTGAAGACCGAATCGTCACCTTGTCCACGTGCGATTATACGCTTGATCAGGTCGATGGGAGATTAGTAGTGCATGCGAAGCTCGTTGAAAAAGACGATGATGAAGCCCCGATTTACCGCCAAGACGAGTAATCCGCACCATCCCCACGATCTTTCTCGTCAGTTTACCCCCTAATAAATATGTTTAATAAGATGCACCATTCCGGCCCGTACGCTGGAATGGTTTTTATACATAATTTTACATAAAATACACTTGACACCAAATGAAATCAGGAATATATTGGTTATGAAACGTTTCATTTCTCTTGTCAAGGAGGGAAGCATGGAGGTTGTATAAGTATTATGAAACCAACCATTAAAGATGTCTCGAAGCGAGCCGGTGTTTCTGTTGGAACCGCTTCCAAAGTGATTAACAGAGAAGGCAAAGTGAAACCCGAGCTCCAGGAAAAGGTTTGGAAGGCAGTGCATGAGCTGAATTACCACCCGAATGCCGTTGCCAGAAGCTTGAAATCATCCACTACCAATACATTGGCCGTTCTTTTGGGCGATATCACCAATCCGTTTCAAATGACATTGGCCAAGGCCATCGAAGATGTGATGAATGAACATGATTACCAATTGCTGATCAGCTCGACCAAGGAAAATCCTGAGATTGAACGAAAAAAATTAAAAATGCTGTATGAAAAAAGAGTGGATGGCATTATCGTCTGCACGACGGGAAAAGTCAATGATGAAATACGTACACTCATAGACCGCCAAATTCCGATCGTTCTTGTCGATCGTCCCGTGTTGTCAGTGCCGGCTGATATCGTGGCCGATAATAATATGCTGGGCATGGAATTATTGACCCGGCATTTGGTTGAACTGGGGCATTGGAGAATTGGGGTCGTGCACGGTGATATCCATACGGTGCATGGAAAAATCCGTCACGATGGTATAATCAGTGCATTTTCCGCTTATGGGATTCCGCTTTCAGAAGAAAATCAATTCTATGGAAACTTTCAATATATCGGGGGATATGAGGCAGTCGCCTATTTTTTCTCGCAGGATGAGCCGCCAACGGCGATTTTATCGGTTAATAACAACATGACGGCCGGCATCGTCATGGCTTGCCGCGAAAAAGGAATTCGGATTCCCGAAGACCTTACTCTCGTTACGTTCGGTCAATTGGAATATCAATGGAATCTGATCACCCCCTCCGTGACCTATGTCAGCCAGTCACCTTTAACGATCGGGCGCAAAGCGGCCGAGATCATTCTCAGGCGTTTGAACGACCGGGATCAAAACGAGGTATCCCATGTATTCATTAAGCCCGAGTTGTTCGTCAGGGAATCGTCAGGTGCTATCTCTTGAAGTGGATAGATAACGCATATATTACGTAAAGCAGGGGAGAGACCGGACTATTTTCACATTAAACATGAAACGTTTCATTCAAATCCACAGAAAAGGAGCAACCTGGATGAGTCTACAAGACGGGCCTAAAATCTCGGTTTTTCCCAAGGGCTATATGGACGAATTGTCCGATGGCAGAATGACGTTGTTTGAGTGGATCGAAATGGCAGGGACCTTAGGCGCTGACGGATTGGAATTGTACCCGCTTTTCCTGAAACAGCAGGATGCGGAGTATTTGACCCAAGTGAAAGAATCAGCACAAGAACAAGGTTTGGAAATTCCCATGATGTGCTCCTCCCCGGATTTTACCCACCCTGACCCATCCTTTCGCAAGCAAGAAATCGAGAAAATGAGACAAATCATCGATATCATGGCATTCCTGGGACCTGACCGGTTCCGCAGCTGCCGGGTATTGTCCGGTCAAAAGCGCCCGGAGGTATCCAGGGAAGACGGCATTCGCTGGACTGTCGAATCCATACAAGAGCTGCTGCCGTATGCCGAACGCCAAAATGTTCATTTGGTGATGGAAAATCACTACAAAGACGGGTTTTGGATTCATCCCGAGTTTGCCCAGCCATCCGATATTTATTTGGAAATCGTCGAACAGATCGCATCGCCATGGTTTGGGGTCAACTTTGATCCGTCCAATGCCATTTTTGCCGGAGAGGATCCGCTGAAACTGCTCGCCCAGGTCAAGCACCGCCTGATCACCATGCATGCGAGCGATCGATACTTGAAAGAAGGATACACGCTGGACGATTTAAAAGAATATTCATTGCAAGGATATTCGCAAGCGCTGGCCCATGGCGTGATCGGTAAAGGCATTAACGATTACGATCGAATTTTTGAGCAGCTTCACTCCATCCGCTTCCGCAGCTGGATCTCGATAGAAGATGGAGTGAACGGTCTTGGCGATTTGCGGGAGTCGGTTCAATTTTTGAAAGGCAAAGTAACCCAATATTTTTCTTAATGCGGGATGCCCCGCAAATATAAAACAAAGAGGTGCAGCGATGACTGACATGGACCTGTCGGGAAAGATAGCATTGGTAACCGGATCCAGCCGGGGGCTGGGCCGTTATTATGCCTTGTATTTGGCTTGGGCCGGCGCGGACGTCATTATTCATGATGTGAGTCCGACAGCGGCCGCTCAATTCGGCGAGGCCGCCTCGGGAGAAGCGGTGGCAGACGAGATCCGTGCATTGGGCCGGCGTTCGGCCTTTCTGGCTGCCGATTTGACGGATCCTGTGCAAATAGAGACGTTTGTCGAGCAGGCGATCAATCAATTTGGGCATATCGATATTCTTGTTAATAACGCAGGAGGGGATATAGGTGCCAGCACTCCCCGTCCCGATCCTAACAATGCAATCGATATTAAGGTAGAAGATATTCAGGCTGTGCTTAATCTCAATCTGTTGAATGTGATGTGCATGTGTAAATATGTCGGAGCCCATATGAGGGAACGCCGTTCCGGTAAAATTGTGAACGTCGGTTCAGCTGCAGGTCACGTGGCAACAACGGTCGGTGTGATTTATGCGGCCGCTAAAGCCGGCATTTCCCATTACACGCTCTGTTTAGGCGAGCAGCTTCGCCCCTACGATGTGAATGTCAATTGTATTGCCCCTGCGGCGACGTACACGGGCAGATTTAGGGCTACCCGCGTCGCGGGTGACCAGATCAAAACGGAGGGGTCCCGCCTGCAGCAGGTTGCCCAACCCGATGATATGGCTAAAATCGTCTTATTTTTGGCCAGCTCCCAATCCGACTACCTTACCGGAGAAACCATAGTCTGCCATTAGAGGTGTATTTGTATTTGAAAGCGGTATTATTTTTCTTTGGGGGACGTGTGAGGTGAAACTGTTAAGGGAATCTCAAAAGCTTTTTCGCTTAACTCCATAATCAAGGGAGAGATGACGTGTGCTTATCGATTTGCGTGGAAAAGTAGCCATTGTAACGGGGGCGGGCCGGGGGATAGGCCGCGAAATTCTTGTGACTTTAGCCGCGGAAGGCGTAACGACCGTCGCATTGGATGTGAATCCGTCCGAATTGGATGACTTGGCCAAGGAACTGGCCGCAAGTAACTGTACGGGACGCCAGTATGTTTGTGACGTGCGAGACTATCACCGCATCCAGGAAATTGTGCAGGAAGTAACGGCCGCATACGGCCGCATCGACATTCTCGTTAACAATGCTGGCGTCACGGGTGACGGCTGGGTGGATGAGATATCGGAAGAGGAATGGGATTTGTGCCACGATATCAATATGAAGGGCACCTTTCAGATGTGCAAGGCGGTCATTCCGGTCATGAAAAAACAGAAATACGGGCGAATCCTTAACGCGGCTTCGTTTGCGGCGATGATCCCGAGTATCGGAAGTGCGGCCTATGCATCGGCCAAGGCAGGAGTCGGGCAGTTTACTCGCGTCCTTGCCGGTGAATTGGGGCCGTGGGATATTACGGTGAATGCGTACGCCCCGGGAATGATCCCGACAACGCTGAACCATTTTACCGAGCTGCCCAAGGAGAAGCAGGAGCGGTTGCTGGATACATTGACACTGCGCAAATGGGGGGAGAAGAAGGATGTGGCCTGCCTGATCTGCTTCTTGGCCTCCGATTATGCCTCTTACATCACCGGGACGATGATCGACGTGAGCGGCGGAAAGTTGGCGACCCAGGTACCTCGCGCCGCTTATGAAAAAGCGGCGGATGAAGGTTTGTGAGGTATTAATTATCGAAGTTATTACGATAAGTATTACTTATGTAACTATACATATAATGTATTGTACAAAATGATAGCGATTACATATCATGAGCATCCAGCCGCTATAAAGACATTCGGATTCGAGATAAGGGGCCGGCGTCTGCGGAAGCGATCTCCACATTTGTATCCAGTGTATGGGTTCACGCCTAATCGCTTATTTTGGCCAGTCCGCAACGCTCGAAGCACCAATCACAGGAGGTCTTGTCATTTATGAAGCCGATTTTACAAATCTCTTTAGATTTACCTCATATTGAAGCCGCTCTCGAGATGGCGAAGGTGGCTGTGGAAGCCGGGGTGGATTGGATCGAAGCCGGCACGCCCCTGCTCCTGGGTGAAGGGCTGCATGCCGTAAAAAGGCTGCGGGAGGCCTTTCCGGATCATCCGATCGTGGCGGATTTAAAAACGATGGACGGCGGTTATTTGGAAGCGGAAATGATGGCCAGAGCGGGGGCGACGCACGTTGTCGTTATGGGGGTAGCCCATCCCGCTACGATCCGTGCGGTAGTGAAAGCCGCCAGAGATTTCAACATCCAGGTCATGGGCGATATTATGGCGTCTCCCGATCCGGTAGCCTGCGCCAAAATGCTGGAGGCTAACGGAGTGGATTATATTATCGTCCATACCGGCTACGATGAGAGAGCGGAAGACCCTGCCAGGACGCCATACGATCATCTGCATGATGTTGTGAAAGCGGTTAACATTCCGGTTCAGGCCGTTGGCGGGCTGTCCATCGATCAGGCGGCGGACATGCCGAAACATGGTGCCCCGTTGGTTGTAGTAGGCGCTCCGCTGGTCATTGACAAAAAAGAGTTCAGTCCGAGCGCCAACCCGGAAGAACTCAAGACGATTCTTGAAGAGCTGGTGGCAAGAGTAAAAAGAAGCGTGTAAAGGGCAATACGGAGTTCTTTTATACCTACTTTTATAAGAAAAGGTGATGATTTGGGTGAAAAAGGCGAATAAATTGGCAGTACTGTCGATGTCAGCAGTCATGCTTGCCGGCCTCATCGGCTGCAGCGGCAATTCAGGCTCCGGTTCGGGTCCTGCTCCTTCCGGAGGAGCGGCAGCCAACGATGCGAATTCAGCCGCCCCGGCCAAAAAATTCGACGGCGTCAGCTTAAGGGTTGTGACGGCCAACCATCCTTGGACCGAAGCTTTGAAGCCCATGATTCCGGAATTTGAACAGGCAACGGGAATGAAAGTCAACTTGGAGCAATTCTTTGAAGATCAGCTGACGCAGAAACTGACCGTTGAGCTTACGGCAGGCTCTTCAAGCCTGGATGTGTTCATGATACGTCCATTGCAGGATGCGAAGCTGTATATGAAAAACGGCTGGGTGGCCGACCTTACCGAAAAATCAAAGGACACCGAGTGGGATTTTAACGATTTCAGCGAAGGCTCCGTCAGCACCTTGATGCAGGACGGAAAATTATACGGCGTTCCGCTGATCACCGAACGCGAAATTCTTTACTACCGCAAAGATATTTTTGAAAAGAATAACATCCAGCTCCCCCAAACATTGGATGAACTGAAAGCGGCGGCGGAAAAACTGAACGATCCGAAAAACGAGTTCTACGGCTTTGTCGCCCGCGGACAGCGTTCGCCGGCCGTGACCCAGTTTTCGAGCTTCCTCTACAGCTCCGGCGGCGATTTCATAAAGGACGGCAAAGCGACGATCGATACGCCGGAAGCGATTCAAGCGTTTAAGCTTTACGGCGACCTGCTGAAAAGCTACGGACCTCCGGGCGTATTGAACATGAGCTGGCCGCAAGCGTTGGGCGTATTCGCTCAAGGCAAAGCCGCTATGTACACGGATGCCGATAGTCTTTATCCGAACATGCTGGATCCGCAAAAATCGAAAGTTCCGGCTGATCAAATCGGCTTTGCCGTTTTTCCGGCCGGCGCCACAGGACAGAAACCGTACAATGTGACGTCCTGGGGGCTTTCGATGAACTCCAAATCCAAGCAGCAGGATGCTGCCTGGGAGTTTGTGAAGTGGGCAACGAATAAAGAAAACTCCACGAAGATTCAAGGCGCAGGCAACCCGGGGGCACGCAAATCGGTCTGGTCGAAGCCCGAAGGCACGAAGGCGTTCCCTCAGCAGCTGGCCGAGGTGATGGACAAATCCAGCCAAATCGGTGTAGGTCATGACCGTCCGCTGGTCATCAATGTAGGTGCTGCGCGCGACTTGGTCGGTACGGTGATCGTGACGGCCATTACCGGCGGGGACGTGGACAAAACGGCGAAAGAAGAAAACGCCAAGTTCCAGGCTTTAATCGACAAAGAGAAATAATCATATCCTGCGGCACAATTCGGGAGCTTTGCATCTAGCGTGAAACCGGGTTGAATGTTCAACCTGGTTTCACATCTCAGCGTGGAGGGAGAGGGTGAGACCTATCGAACGGTTCATTGAAAAAAACATCAAATATATTTTCGTCCTGCCTGCTGTGTTATTTGTAGGCATCATGATTGTTTTTCCCATCGGCTATACGTTATATCTGAGTTTTTTTGAGTGGAGCATGTCCGGTGTACAAAAACCGGTTTGGGTATTTATGGATAATTACAAGCATCTGCTGTTCGATGACGAGCGTTTCTGGGCGGCCTTTGGGCGCACGTTTTATTTCACCATCGCTGCGATGATGTTCGAACTGGTTTTGGGAATCGCCATTGCGGTGCTGTTTAACCGTAAGTTTAGAGGGAAAAATCTGGTGAAAACATTATTTCTTCTTCCCATGGTATCCACACCGGTCGCCATCGGTTTGGTCTGGTTGTTGATCTTCGAGCCGACGATCGGGTTCGGCAACCAATTTTTGAAGTTTTTGGGTTTGGAGCCGCTGTTATGGATCGCTTCTCCTGATCAGGCTATCCCGTCGCTTGTGCTCGT
The DNA here is from genome assembly GCF_001465255.1 of Paenibacillus naphthalenovorans. Taxonomy (NCBI): domain Bacteria; kingdom Bacillati; phylum Bacillota; class Bacilli; order Caryophanales; family Paenibacillaceae; genus Paenibacillus; species Paenibacillus naphthalenovorans. The sequence goes on from NZ_CP013652.1 coordinate 807,142, forward strand.
TGACGTTTGGCAGTGGACACCGATGATTTCTTTAATCTTGTTAGCCGGTTTGGCGACGCTGCCGCAAGAAAATTATGAGGCGGCGGAAATTGACGGCGCGAATGTCTGGCAAATGTTTTGGAGGATCACGCTGCCTTTGCTTATGCCCACCATTTTTGCGGCGGGTCTGCTGCGGGCGATCGATGCGTTGAAAACGTTCGACATTATTTACGCTATGACTCAGGGGGGACCCGGCTTCGCTACGGAAACGCTGAACATCTACGGCTTTCAGCTCGGATTCCAGTATTTCCAACTGGGCATGACCTCGGCGATGCTAATGCTCTTCTTCCTTCTGGTGCTCGGCATCAGTCTGCTGATCATTCAATGGCGCAGACGCTTGGAGGTGCTCAATTGAAAACGAAACAGCTTTGGTTCGGGCGGTTTTACATGCTGCTGGTTCTATTGATCATAGTCAGTTTTTTGTTTCCGTTTTTCTGGATGATTTTGGCCTCTTTCAAAACGCAGGTGCAAATTATGTCTACCGGGAGCATACTCCTGTTTAAACCTACGCTGAATAACTATTTATCGGTGTTCGAGGAGCACAATTTTACGAAGTTTATTATGAACAGCTTTATCGTCGGCTTCTTTTCCACGCTGTTCGGATTGCTTTTGGGTTTACCTGCGGCATACTCCATCGCCAAATATAAACAGCATGGCTTGGGATTATTGATCCTGATTGCGAGAATTATTCCCGGGATCTCGTTTATGATCCCGTGGTTTATCATTTTCAGCAAAATCGGACTGGTGGATTCTTATACGTCATTGATTTTGGGCCACATGCTGGTCGGGATGCCGTTTATCATCTGGGTTATGATCTCGTTTTATGAAGGGCTGCCGGGTGAACTGGAAGAGGCGGCCAGGGTGGACGGATGCACGATTCAGGGCGCTTTCCTCCGTATTATGCTTCCGCTATCGATGCCGGGCGTGGTGACGGCTTCCATTCTGTCTTTCATTTTCTCATGGAACAATTTTATGTTCTCTCTGGTTTTGTCAGGGGATAAAACAAAGACGCTGCCGATTGCCGTATTTAACTTTTTGTCGTATTCGGAAATCAATTGGGGCGGCTTAATGGCCGCAGCGGTCATCATTACCATGCCGATTCTGATTATCGCGCTGGTGCTGCAGAGATATATTATAAGCGGTGTTACGATGGGGGCAGTGAAAGGATAGGCGGCTAAACTAACGGATGGGGGTGAATCACATCATGTTTGATCTCAAAGGGAAAAACGCCATGGTGACGGGTTCCAGCCGCGGTCTGGGACGCGGAATGGCGGAAGCGCTGCTCGAGGCGGGAGCCCGTGTCGTCCTGGTCGACAAATCGGAGGAGGTCAATGCGGCTAGGGATGAATTGAAGGCCAAGGGGCTTTGCGTACACAGCGTGAGGGCGGATTTATCCAGCCACGAGGGTAGAGTGGAGGCTTTCCGGCAAACGCTTGAAATGACAGAGGGAAAAATGAACATCTTGGTAAACGCCGCCGGCATCCACGATCGCAGGGCCTGCTTGGATCTTCCGCTTGAAGCTTGGAATACCGTGATCGAGATCAACTTGACCGCGGTTTTCGATTTGTGCAAAATGGCCGGTGAACAGATGGTGCAGCAGAAGACGGGCAAAATCATCAACATTGGCTCCATGCTGAGTTTTATCGGCGGCTTCAACGCTTCGGCCTATGCCGTCAGCAAAGGGGGCGTGGCGCAGTTAACCAAATCGCTGTCGAACGAATGGGCCATGCACGGTATTCAGGTGAACGCCATCGCGCCCGGCTACATGGCCACGACAATGAATCATGACCTGCTTCAGGACGAAGCTCGCTACCCGCAAATCACGGCCCGCATCCCGGCGGGCAAATGGGGGACGCCGAAGGATTTGGCGGGCATCACCGTGTTTTTGGCGTCCGAGGCTTCCGATTATGTAACGGGTACCATCATACCTGTGGACGGCGGTTATATTGCCAGATAGGGAATAAACCCTTAAATTAATGATTTAACTTCAGGCTCTTGGCAATGTTCATCATGGTTTGTTCATCTATATACGCTTGGTTAAAGTACAAATCATATGCCAGTTTTTGATCTTCGATATAACCTTCAATTTCTAATCCGCCGATTTCTTTCCCCTCTATGGAGAAACGAACGCTATCATTCCAATTTTCCAAGCATAAAAAAGGGGCTTCACCCCGATGTGCAGATATAGACATACAAAATGGGCTGAAGCTGAAACAGCTCCACCCCATTCTGCAAGCCCTTATTAAAACACGCTTTCGGCCGGTTCAAAAATTTCCAAGTTATTAACTCAACTTTCGCAATACGAACGACCTCGGCATCTGTCAACGCCAAGTCGGTACTGAGCAGTACCAGCCAATCCCGCCGCCGATTGCGATTTTGAACAAAGACCAGTTTGATCGGCAGACCGCAGGCGGTTTGAACGATGATCGAGCCCAGAATCTCCTTGTTTTTATGCTTTGGCAAAAGGGCATAAAGTTCCTGGAGCGTCAGGCTTTTTCCGTCGAAACGGTATCGCTGCTTCATCGCCTTTACCATACCATTAGCCCCTTTTCGTTCGAACTAGGGGACTTACAGCCAGGGAACGCCGATCATCGTTCTGCCGATCCATTCCCGTAAAACTTCATTGGTGGGGCCCATGATGGCACCCGCTCTTCCATCACGCATAAATCGTTCAATATTTCCTTTTAAATAGCCTCGGCCTCCCGAGATCTGCAGCGCCTTATTCGTTACCTCAATCACAATATCCGCAGCATGGGTTTTCAGTTCCCAAAGCGGGTACAGGCAGGAACTCAGAAGCTCGCCTTTCCGGGTGGCTTCATCCATTTTTTCGGCAACTCGATACAGCATGCTTCTTGCACTGTCAACAAGGATTTGAGCTTTGGCCATCTCATGGCGGATGACTTGATAGTTGGCGACAGACTGACCGGTGTCGGCATGAATCTTTTTCTTGGCATTGTCCACCGCCGTGCTGATCGCTCCTTGGGCAATGCCAATCCAGCATGCACTTGAACCCAGAAGAAAGAAGGGGTCTATGACCGTGTCATTATAGAAGCCGGCGCCTCCTTCTTCACCGAGGCGGTTATGTTCGGGAACGAACACATCGTTAAATTTCATAGGGCCACTGTTGTTCCCTCTCAATCCGAGCGCGTCAAATGGAAAGGCTACGACGCCTTCCTGATTATTTTCAACAATCAAAAACATCAAGGGATCGGACAGCGGACTGTCCGGGGAATTGGTTTCTACGATGTACCAATCGGCCTCTCCCGCACTGGTTACGAAGGATTTGTGCGCATTCAGCAGATAGCCGTCGCCATGACGCGGAGCTTTACTGACCACATTCCAAAAATGGCCGCCGGTCGCAGGCTCGCTAAATGCCAGTCCTCCGATCTGACCGCGAACGACATGAGGAATATAACGCTGCCGCTGTTCCTCGGAGCCGGCCATAAAAAGGGTCTGGACAGCCGCGGTATGCATGACCCATACCATGGTCGTAGAAGCGCAGTAGCCGGCAAAGATTTCAGCCAGGATAGCAAAACCCGAACATCCTGCCCCAAGCCCCCCGTACTCCTTTGGAATCGTAACCGCACCAAAACCGGCATCCGCCAAGGCCTGCAAACTGGCTCGGGGATATGTGCCTTCCCGATCTGAGATTTCCGCATTGGGGCGAAGCACTTGTTCGCTGACGAGTCTGGCTTTGTCGCGCATCTCTTCAAATCCCGTCATACAGTTCCACCAGGCAGGGACTTTCATCAATAAACTTTCGTCTGCCATCGTAGTTGGGTTGGCTGGCATTACACACATCACTCCTCAGTAAAAGATTCCAAACACCTTTTATGTCATATTACATAACAATAATATTTCATATATTTACGGATGCATCAACTTTTCTTTCTCGACTATTGGGATTCTAAACAATTGGTCTTATATTTCATTTTTATTTTGCTGTTCTCCCAAATAGATGTAAAGTTATCTTTCATAAAAAACAGCTGTTGATAAAATTTGTTCTAACGTGATGGAAAGGAGCTTTGCCTGATGCATACGACTGATCTCATTCGAACGTCTGATTTTGCTTTTGAGCTGGACGGCCAACCGGTATCCTTTGAGCAGATATTCCCGGGCTTTCATGCGGCGGACCGCGTCGGTATCGTGGTCCGTGATTCCGGGGGCAGCATCGGAGCCAGCGGCCTCCTTGCCGCTTCCATAGCCAAATTTTATGATTTTTACCGGGAGCATCTGGGGAATGGGCCCGACAAGCTCAGAATTTATCCGGATTACTATGTATTTCACGTGGGCATCCGGCATTTGGATCATTATTGGATGGACATTTGGCCGCCGCATAAGGAAGTGGTAGTCGGGGACGAACCGGAACTCGTTCTGGAAGCGATCAATGATCGGGGCATTACGCGTCTGCTCGTTCAGGATGCCGTTCCCTACCAAGCCGCAGCGCTTTATGAACCTATCCCGGAAGAGTCCATCGATCCTGAATGTGCCCTGTTCCTACAGGAAACCATCAGCAGTGCGGAGAAGCGGATTCTTACCTCTCTTGCCTATTCTCCATCGGGTCGGACGCGAGACGGGGATATTCGGGTGAGAAGCACGCAGGCGGCCGAAAACCTGGTGGCCGCTTCCATAAGAGGTACGGAAAACTTAAGCACGGAATGTAAGGAGCGGCTTCTTGCAAGCCGGCTGGCCATGGCAGAAGACCGGCGTATAACGGAAACTTACCGCCGGATCGCTCTAGGCAGCGCTCTATGTATGCTCGCTAATTCCATCCGGACTGGCGTGGTTACGAGAGGATATATGGCCAAGATGTAAAACCGCAGCTTTCTTTGCTGCGATGCGAAAGCAGGGGATCATATTTCACTGTTTCTCACTATATGAGAGAGAAGTGTTTCATGAATTCAATGTATATGTAATGATCAAGTCATGAAATATAACATATTTTTTTAAGGAGGATATTCAAAGTGGCGCTGAAGTATGTAAATCAAGCAATCAAAACAGATTTGGCTTCCATGGGAGTTCCGGAGACGAATGCCTTTTTGGGGGATGTCCTGTCTTCTAATGATCAGGAAAAAACCATGACAAGCGGTTTTTTCCGGTTAGAAAAGTCCAAACCGCTGTCCTATACCTATACTTACGATGAGATGAAAATCATTGTAGAAGGGGAAATGCACATTTCGGATGAAACGGGCAATACGGTAAAAGCGGTTCAAGGAGATGTCCTGTTTTTTGAGAAAGGCAGCCGAATCACGTTTGATTCGCCGGATTACGGAATCGGTTTTTTCTGCGGCCTGCGTAAACCGGGCGAAGCATAAGTTTCATTCACGGCGATTGAACCGACAGCAGCATTGCACATGATACGCAATCAAAGGGTTATTTGCAGAGGGCCCCGGTCATGACAAGAAGCTTGTCTTCTTGGGTGCTCCGGAGCCCGATTCTATTATGGGCTCTGAGGAGGTATAAGAAATGACGGATGCTTTCAAAGTGAAAATCAAGGATCGATCGCTGCTGGAAAGGTTTCCGTTTCCGTTTCAAGGCGATTCCTACCGGTATTCAAACAATTCAAGAGCTCTGGTGCCGCCCGTTTGCATTGATGTCACTCCGGAATACCGGGAAGAAGTGCTTGAAAAGAGAAGGCTTTTGGAACAATACCCCGAGCGGACCTTCCGGTCGTTTCCGCACACGCTTGCAGCCCAATGGGAAATTGCTGGCATGCTGATGCATGAAATGTCCCATGTATATCCCCGGTATTTCAGATTGGAGAAAGAGGGGCGGCTGTGGACATTTCAAAACAAGCTCATCCATGAAGAACACAAGTTTATTTTTGGAGAATCCTCCACACTGCCTTATGAACCGCTTGATTTTATCGGCCGTCATGTGCAGGAGGATCTGATCTATTTGCAGCAGCGGGACGGTGATCTGTACATGGATGCCGGTCAGCTCTGTTTTCCCGCCAATTGGTCCCTTGCCTTTGATCTCGGAATGACCTATCTGCAGTTTCATTCTCCTGTTCCCATCTATTCGGAGAGCGGATTGGCGCAAAAAGTGCTCGGGTTTCTGCTGCGAATGGAAGCGGGAAAGCCGTGGACCCGTTTGAACTGGACGATCAATGTAGGGGACAGGCTGGACACATCGCCCGAGGAATTCGGTGATTGGGGGAAAAACAAATACTTGCTCCATCTAGGTAATGTGGGTCAAGAGGTGCGCTTGCGCACAGAGGATCAGAGATTGTTCCGGTTATCGGGCAATAACGGCATTTTATTCAGCATTCATACCCATCTGCTCCCTTTGGAAATGCTGGTGCAAAATCAAGTGTGGGCCGAACGGTTTTACAAGGTTTTAGAAGATCTTCCTGATCCTTTGGCGGAATATAAAGGGTTCATTTCATTTAAGCCGCTGCTGCTGGAATATCTGCAAGATCATATCGGCGCCCGGAAATAGATCAAGGAGGGACTACCGTGGACAACGTATATCATATTTTACAATCAGGAACTTTTCTTGCACGATATTGCTGCGTTCATGCCGAACGGGTCCAGGGGGAGTGCAGCCATACTGCAGGATGGATTCAGGGAGTAGAGCTAAATGGTATATATGTTGATGTGCCGGTCACGTTTCTCCGTTTGAATGGAGGGCAAACGCCTCAAGTCCGGTATTATTTCGACTTGGAGAGCTGCACGATGGAGGAAAGGATGCATCTTCTGTATCACTCCAAGTCAGGGACTCTCCAATGCCCATCACCAAAGAAGGCCGTCACCATGAATAATCATAAACATAAATATATCCTGTTTGTGGACGAAACAAGCATACTTCACGCGATTCCGATACTGCTTGCTTTAGGCAGACAAGGAAAGCAGGCGGAGGTGCATTATTTGCAGAAGGTACGCGGAGAATCCCACAAAGCATTCAAGAGATTTACGAGAAGCATCGATGTTCCTGTACGCTGGTTGGGAGTATGGGATCAATCTGCAATATCCCGGACGCTTGAGAATCAGACGATGGAAGTTCAGCTAATCGTGATTTGCGATATGGAGATGTATCATCCTTTGTTAACATTGTCACGGGGACTAGGTTTCGCTAAAGATGAAATCGACGGGTATCCTACCGGAGAAACACGGGAGACCGTGTTTTGCGTGGGTTGTTACCGGCTTCAAAAAAAGACGGCCGAAGCTGAAATGGAGTGTGAGCACTGCGGGGCGCCGCTTTTGGTGTCCAGCCATTATTCTGAACGAATGAATGCCTATTTGGGGTATATATCCGTATAATCCGTGCTGTTCTTGGAGGTGAAACAATCATGTACAGTCCGAAACTGAAAGTCGTCGTGACGGAAATCATGCAGGAAACGCCGATTGTGAAAAGTTTCAAGCTGTCTGCCGCCGAAGGAATGCTTCCCGGGTTCTCGCCAGGGGCGCACATTACAACCTATCTCGAGACAGATGGAGGGTTGTTGGAAAGGCACTATTCCTTGGCAGGAAATCCGCTGCAGGACGAATATTATAAGATTGCCGTTCGGCGAAGCGAAACTTCCAGGGGCGGATCGGTGCATTGGCATGACCGTATGAAAGAAGGAGATACCCTTGAAATTAGTCATCCCCAAAATCATTTGCCGCTGAGCTTCGAAGGGCGGCATCATGTGTTTATTGCCGCAGGAATCGGAATAACTCCATTTATGGCGATGATGCCGCAACTCGCTGCCGAAGGGAAGTCCTTTGAACTGCATTATGCTGCGGCTTCCGAAGAATATTGTCCCTTCTATTCAGAAATCGGAACCGCTTATGGGAAACGCGTACGCTTCTATTTTTCAAGCCAGCGGGAACGGATGCCAACCAGGGTGATGTGGAAGCAGCGGATCGGGACCCATGTGTATTTTTGCGGTCCGGAGGCTATGATCAGACAGTTTAAACATGCGGCATTGGATTACGGTTATCCGCCATCGAGCATCCATTACGAGTTGTTCAGTCCGCCTGACACAGGACCATGTCTGCCCTTTGAAGCCGTCCTGACGAAAAGCAATATAAGACTGCGGATTCCGGAGGACAAAAGCTTGCTTGATGTGATGTTGGAACATGGGATCGATGCGCCTTATTCTTGCAAGATGGGCGGATGCGGCAGCTGTGAGATCGAAGTGGAACAGGGGGAGGTCGATCACAGGGACTTTTTCTTGTCAGACCATGAGAAGAACTCGCGGAACGTGATGATGCCCTGCATCTCCAGAGCCAAGAGTAATCTCTTGATCATTCATGCGTAGCGTGGGTTTATGCCGTTAGGGCACAAAAGCGGGTTGATGCCGAGGAAACGGCGTCAACCCGTTTTTGTTGCAGTGGAAAGCCCTCCCTGAAAAAGACGACAAGCCCCTCCAATTCCGCCATTGGCAAGGCTGGATTTGGAGGGGTTGAACATTTACTGGTCCAGAGCGGCTTGGCCGTGTTCGCCGGTACGGATTCTTATGGCATCGGTAATCTCGGTAACAAAAATTTTCCCGTCGCCGACTTTGCCGGTTCTTGCAGCCTCCAACACCGATTCGATGGCTTTCTCGTAAATTTCATTGCTCACGACGGTTTCGATTTTGTTTTTGAGGACGAAATTGGTTTGATATTCGACTCCGCGATAAATGGTGGTAACGCCCTTCTGAATTCCTTGTCCTCTTACATCGCTTATTGTCATTCCTGTTACACCGATATGGTGAAGCGCTGCGGTAACGCTGCTAAGTTTCTCCGGCCTTACAATGATTGTAAGCTGCTTCATAGATCAGACTCCCTTCAAAGAAGTTTGGTTGGCGTTATATGAATCCTTTTCATAAACGGACAACGGGGTATCGTGCGGTTCACTGCTGTTTAGTTCGAAGGTGTTATAAGCATTTTCTCCATGAAGGCTGAGGTCGAGCCCGGTGCTTTCCTGATCGTCGCTTACCCGCAGCGGAGTGAACAAGCTGATGGCTTTGAGGATGACATAGGTTCCGGCGAAGGCCAGGGTAACGGCGACAAGCACATCCTCCAGTTGGATGAGCACCTGCATCGGATTGCCTGCTAAGAGGCCGTCAGCACCGGCGGCGTTGACTTCTTTTGTACTGAAAATCCCGGTTGCCATGGCGCCCCAGATGCCTCCAACGCCGTGAAGACCGAACACATCGAGGGAATCGTCATACTGGAATTTGGCTTTGAGAGCATTCAGGGACCAATAACAAACGAGACTGGCTACTCCGCCGATGACGATGGAGGACAGGACGGTTACGTATCCTGCAGCCGGAGTGATGGCTACCAAGCCTCCGATGACCCCGGTGACTCCGCCAACCAGGGTAGGCTTATTTCGAAGCCTCCATTCCAAAAAGATCCAAAATATCCCGCCGGCGCAGCCGGCCATGAGCGTTGTGGCAAAAGCCTGGCTCGCTAGGGCGCCGGATGCCAATGCACTGCCGGCATTGAATCCAAACCATCCAAAAAACAGGCACATGCCTCCGATAAAGAAAAATACCAGATTGTGAGGAGGATGGGTTTGGTTGGGGAACGTTCTGCGCTTGCCGACAACGATGGCCGCCACCAGCGCACTGACGCCGGACAGGATGTGAACCACCGTACCTCCCGCGAAGTCCAGACCGCCCAATTTGGACAACCAGCCGCCGCCCCACGTCCAATGCGCCATTGGAGCATAGACCAAGGTAACCCAGGCGATCGAGAAGAGAAGCCAAACGGGAAACCGGATGCGTTCCGCAACGCCTCCCGAAATCAGGGCTGTAGTGATTGCCGCGAATAACCCCTGATACAAGGCGAACAGCAGGTGGGGGATGGTTAACCCCTCTTTAGGGCTTTGGCCGACATCATGAAATCCCAAATAGGAGAATCCTCCGAAGACCCCGTTGTCCCCGGGGCCAAAAGCAAAGCTGTACCCCCAAAGCACCCATACGATGCTGACAACGGAAAGAGCGCTTAAGCAGTGCATCATCGTGGCGAGAATGTTTCTTTGGCTTACCAAGCCTCCATAAAATAAAGCCAAACCCGGAACGAACATAAATAGTACCAAGGTCGCCGAGACGAGGATCCAGGTGGTATCGCCGGTATCGATGGCGGTCTCGGCTTCTGCGGCGAAGACCGAGAAAGGAAAGGACAATAACAAGATAAAACAAAGAGAAAGAATCTTCAGGGTTGGTTTTGGCAGCATTTCATTTCCTCCTTTTATGCTAACTAAGGCGATTGATTATTTTGTGAAAAATACCGTTATGGGGCCGATTGGGTGACCTTGGTTGTCTCTATTCCGAGCGCGGGGAAAGAGGGAGGGCGCATTTCGCTTGTGCCGGATTCCTGTTCGTTGTAGGCCTGCTCTCCGTGGAAGCTCAGATCGAGCCCCAAGCTTTCTTCCTCGGAGCTAACCCGAAGCGGTGTGAAAAGAGCAATGATCTTCAGGACGACGAAGGTGCCGGCCGCGGCCCAGCCTACGGCGATGGCGACATCCAATACCTGTGCAAGCAATTGATTGGGATTGCCGTGCAGCAATCCGTTGTTTCCGGCAGGGTTGATACGGATGTCTGCGAAAATACCGGTGAGCAAAGCTCCCCAGATTCCCCCGATCCCATGCAGGCCGAACACATCGAGGGTATCATCATATTTGAATTTCGTTTTTAGGATGTTGACTCCCCAATAACAGACGAAGCTGGCGCTTCCTCCAATAAGAATCGAAGACAGGACGGATACGTAGCCTGCGGCCGGTGTAATGGCGATCAGTCCGGCTATGATGCCTGTAACGGTTCCGACCAGGGTCGGTTTTTTGTGAATGAGCCATTCTATGGCAGCCCAAGCGATCGCTCCCGAGCAGGCGGCTGCGTGGGTTGTGGCAAATACCAAGCCTGTCAGCCCCCCGGCTGCCAATACGCTTCCTCCGTTGAAGCCCATCCACCCGAACCAGAGGGACATGGCTCCAATAAAAAAGAAGACAAGATTATGCGGGGGGAGGGTTCGCCCTGGAAATCCTTTTCTCGGACCGAGGACGATGACGGCCGTGAGGGCTCCGACGCCGGCGAGGATGTGAACTACGGTGCCTCCCGCAAAATCGAGGCCGCCCAATTTGGACAGCCAGCCTCCACCCCAAACCCAGTGGGCCATAGGCGCGTACACGAAGGTTGCCCAGGCGGCGGAAAACAAGATCCAGACGGAGAAACGGATTCTTTCGGCGACAGCGCCCGCAATCAGAGCAACAGTAATGGCTGCAAACAAGGCCTGGAAAACAGCGAAAAGTACATGGGGAATCGTGAGTGTTCCGAGCGGCTCCTGGCCTATGCCGGCAAAGCCCAAGTAATCCATACCGCCAATGATCCCAAAAAGATCCGTTCCGAAGGTAAGGGTGTGACCCCAAAGGACCCAAACGATGCTGACCACGACCAGGCTGCTCATATTAAGCATAAGGATGGAAAGAATGTTCTTCCGGCTGACCATTCCTCCATAGAACAAGGCGAGACCGGGGACGAACATAAACAAAACGATAGCCGTCGAGACCAAAAGCCAGGCGGTGTCGCCGGTGTCAATTTGTGGCACAGCGGTGTCTGCGGCGAAGGCGCCGAGAGGGAATACGAGACACAGCATGGACAGCAGGCTGAAACAGAACAAAACGAATCGCGATTTCGATAGCATGGATGAGCCTCCTAATGTTAAATAATTTAACGATATATTCACATAAGATGAAGAGGAGTTCATAGACAATTATCCCGCATGGTGATAAAACGAAAAAAAATAAATGCCGCAAGGAAGAGAAGAAGCGGGAATATATAACGAAAGACAGTGATTCAAGCGACACTTCAAGCTTTTTAACCTCTTTCCCGAATCGTGGGAAACTGTATTTCAAAGCTGTAGTTTATATGGTATGATCACGTCATATAATATAACAAATGTTCGACTTGGAGGTGCAATCAATGTCTGGAGTTATTTCAAAAGCTATTTATATTCTAAATCTGCTTGTGCCGCAAGGCAGTGAAAAGGAAATGAGCGCAACTGAAATCAGCAGGGAGCTCGCCATGCCCGTTCAGAGCGTTCATCGGATTCTTCACTCCTTATCCGAACACGGATTTGTATCGCAAGATAAAAAGTCGAAAAAGTACAAACTGGGATTATCGGTCATGAAATATGGCTTTTTGATGTGGGACAGTCTTATGTTGAGATCCTTGGCTCGTCCGATCATGGCGGAGCTTTCGCAAAAAACGAAGGAAACCGTTTATCTGGCAACCAGGGAAAACCGGGAAGGGGTTTATATTGATGCCATAGACTCCCCGCAGATTCTCAAAATTTCCGAACCGATCGGATTAAGACTTCCGCTTTATATAGGGGCTTCCAATCGTGCCATACTTGCCTATCTGCCGCAAAAAGTGCAGGAGGCCATCCTGACAAACGTAAATTGGGATTCCATTCCATCCTTAATTCCACTCACAAAGGAATACATACAAAAAGATATTGAAATCATTCGCTCCAGAGGATATGCGGTGACGTCAGGGGAGGCGACAGATGGCACTACCGGCATCGGTGCCCCTATTTTTTCGTTTGACAACACTGTTATCGGCTCCCTTAACGTCGCCGGCCCCTCTATTCGTTTTACCCCCGAAAAAATAGAAATCTTCAGCCAGCAAGCCAAGAAGTATGCAAATATGATCTCGAAGGAGTTGGGATACAGAAACCGAATGAAACGGAGTCAATAATACGGAATGCAGATACTGGACACCTTTTCACCCATTCGGGCGATTGTCAATTATAAACAGATTATCCGGCAAAATTGTTAATATAAATTCATATTACAAGGATGGTGGGATTCATGTCTGTGATATCCAAAGCGATCAGTATCTTAAACATTCTTGTGCCGCAGGGAAATGAAAAGGAGGTAAGTGTGACCGAAATCAGCAGAGAACTGGAAATGCCGGTTCAAAGCGTTCATCGGATTTTAGGCTGTTTGTCGCAGCACGGCTTTGTCTCGCAGAACAGCAAGACGAGAAAATATAAATTGGGCTTTACCATCATGAAATACAGCTTTCTGATGTGGGATAGTTTAATGCTCCGGTCAGTCGCCAGATCCTATATGGAGGAGCTTTCAAGGCAAACGAAAGAAACGGTATATCTGACCATGAGAGAAAATATGGAAGGTGTTTACATCGATAGGATTGATTCTTCACAGATCCTCAACATTTCCGAACCGATCGGATTAAGGCTGCCCCTATATATCGGTGCCTCAAACCGCGCCATGCTCGCTTACCTATCGCAAAAAACAAGGGATAACATGTTGAAAAATGTGGACTGGTCTTCCGTTCCGTCTTTGAGACGGTTGACTCAAGAATCCGTAGAATACGAACTTGAGAAGATTCGTGAAAAAGGCTTTGCGGTGTCAGTTGGAGAAGTTACGGACGGAACAACAGGCATTGGAGCTCCGATTTTCTCCCGTGAGAATACGGTGATCGGCTCGCTGAATTGCGCCGGACCGTCAACCCGCTTTACACCTCAACATATCGAGAAGTACAGTTCTTATACCAAAAAATATGCTTATTACATCTCCAGGGAGCTCGGTTTCCGTAATCTTTATCGATTTAAATAAAGGTTTGTTTCCCAAAAGAACCAAAAGTTCTTTCTTAGCATCTCATTATTCGGTAATCATCGCTTTAAGAAAATAAAATTGCGTCATATGATTGTGATATAACGTAACACGGTTTGGTGAATACAAAACCAACCGGCAAAGATGCAGTACAATAACCTTACAGAGAGGAAGATCGGAATGGCCGAAAATACCGTACAAGTTGAGAATCATCCGTTGGAGCCGTTGAGCAAGGAGGAGATCGGGATCGCCGTCTCCATCCTGAAAGGACAAAAAGGACTTGGAGCATACCACCGATTCGTGTCGGTTCAATTGAAGGAACCGAAAAAAGAACTGGTGCAGGCTTATGACGGAAGCAATCCGATAGAGAGGGAAGCATTGATCATTATTCTTAACAATTTGGACAATGCCTGCTACGAGGCGGTAGTATCCTTGACGAAGCAGCAAGTAACCTCCTGGAAACTTATCCCGGGCGTACATCCGATGATCATGCTGGATGAACACCTGGAGTGCGAGAAGGTGGTGCAAAGAAGCCCGTTATTCCAAGAGGCGCTGAAGCGTCTTGGGATTGATGACCCGAGTCTGGTTATGGTGGATTTGTGGTCGGCGGGACATTTCGGGGCGGAGGAGGATTCCTTGGTACGCCTGGCGCGTCCGCTCTGCTTCCTGCGCAGTGATGAGAAGGATAACGGATATGCCCGGCCGCTTCCTTTGATTCCGATCGTAGATCTCAATAAGATGGAAATTCTCCGGGTAGAAGAATACGAATATACGAAGATCCCGGCTCAAGAAGCGAATTACACGCCTGATCGGGTGGGGCCGCTTCGTACAGGGATCAAGCCGATAGAGATTATCCAGCCTGAAGGACCGAGTTTTACAGTAAATGGCCATGAAGTCGAATGGCAAAATTGGAATTTCCGCATCGGCTTTAACCCGCGAGAAGGGCTGACGCTTCACACAGTGACATACGAGGATGGGGGGCGTAAGCGTCCGATCCTGTACCGTGCCGCATTGTCGGAGATGGTGGTTCCATATGGCGATCCGGGAGCGATTCAGAATCGCAAGAACGCGTTCGACAGCGGGGAATACGGAATCGGGCAGTTGGCGAATTCTCTGGAGCTTGGCTGCGACTGCGTGGGCTATATCAAGTACTTTGATGCTCCGATGACGAACAGCAAGGGCGAATTGGTCGTTATTAAGAATGCGATTTGTATGCATGAGGAGGACTACGGCATTCTTTGGAAGCATACGGATTGGCGGACCAATGACGTGGAAGTAAGACGCTCCCGCCGACTTGTGATATCCTCGATATCAACGGTTGCCAACTATGAGTATGGTTTCTTCTGGTACTTCTATCAGGATGGCAACATTCAGTTCGAAGTGAAACTGACCGGCATTCTGTCTACAGCCGGCCTGCATCCGGGCGATACGCCGAAATACGGTACGATGATAGGCCCTGATTTGTATGCTCCGAACCATCAGCACTTCTTCAACGTAAGGATGGATATGCAGATTGACGGAAATGAGAACTCCGTATATGAAGTCAATGTCGTGGCCGAGGAACCGGGAGAGCATAACCCGAGAGAGAACGCCTTCTATGCGAAGTCTACGCTGCTTGCGACGGAACTTGAGGCCAGAAGAAATATTTGCCTGGAGACGGCGAGATACTGGAAAATCGTGAACGACAATGTGAAAAACGAGTACGGGCAGTCCGTAGGCTATAAGATGGTAACTGGAGAAAACTGCTTCCCGTTCGCCTCGGAAAACTCCAGCCTGATGAAGCGCGCAGGTTTCATCAAACAGCATTTGTGGGTGACGCCTTATCATGAGGACGAAATCTATGCGTCCGGAAATTATCCGAACCAGCACGCCGGCGGAGACGGCCTTGAATTTTGGACGAGTCAGAACCGGGAGATCAGCAATAAAGATATCGTCGTATGGTACACGATGGGGCATACGCATGTGCCCCGGCCCGAGGATTGGCCGGTTATGCCGGCAGCCTACATCGGCTTCTCATTAAAGCCGGTCAGCTTTTTCAACCAGAGCCCGGCGATCAATCTCCCGCCGTCCCCAAAGAAAAATTACTGCAGCAGCGCGGTTACAGCGAACGGTTGCCAGAGTTAAGGGGTGAACGCAATTGATGCAGAAACGAAGACAAATGGGTGCGGAGATGAAATATACCACGGTGTCCGGTCTTTCGGTACTCCTGGTCCTGCTTCTGCATCTGATTCATTGGTTCTCCGCACCGCTGCTCATGGGTGCGATGGAGATGCATGGGCAGCACCATCACGGGATGATGCATGATGCTTCCGCATCGATGGAACTGTTAACCTGGGTACTTCTCATCATCAACGGAACGGGCATGTTTTTTGCCGTCAGGCAGCTTGCCATGGCATGGAAAAAGCGAAAGGGCGGCCTGCATACTTACCTGTGCTGTACTGTTTCTGTGGCTATGCTTGGGATTGGAATCTACAGCTTTATGTCCATATAAGCCCCAAAAGATAAATGAAATGAGGTGAAAAATAGACCGGTCTGTGGTATAGTTATACTTTACATTCAAGCATTACGATCACAGACGAATCGAAGGGAGATTGAATATATGAAACGATATCATTTTGAATATGAGATTCCCTCAGCCCAAAAAACAGGCACATTCAGTTGGGTAGCTAACTCGGAGGATGAGGCAAGGAAAGGCGTTCAAGCTAAAATAGCCGATTTCGAGTTTATTGCAGCGGAAGATGTTGTGGTAGGCAAACTGATTGAAATAAAGGAAACGACCGGAAACCAGTATTATGAATGTGAAGGCTGCAGCGCGTGAGATGGACTTGGACCGACTTGGAAGACGAAAAGAGGGCTGTGGATGCGAATTAAAGTCCAATTGTCTTTGGGTGGCCAAGCGGTAAAGGAAGACGAGCTCGTGATCGAGGAAAGCAAGCTCGGGGAACTTACAGATGAAGAGATCGAACAAGCGATCGAAATCAATATCCGCAGCTGGGCAGACAAGATGATCAGCATACATTGGGAAATAGTGGAAGAAGACCAAGCGCAGTAACTTGATACTGACCCCCCGGGACACCGTTCTCGGGGGGTTTGCATTGCCAAGCATGATATCAGATATGTTTCAACAGTAGATGCGAAGAGGCATCCTGAACTCATCGGCAGAGTCCGCCGCCGCATGCCGGTCGACCGGACCGGCGCCGTCGTCCAAGCTTATATCTGCGATTTTCAGGATCACAGGGCAATGATCGCTGCCTGTAACATGGGCATCGATCTGTGCGTCCAATAAAAAGGGAGCAAGTCTTGATGAGGCAAGAAAATAATCGATTCGCCATCCGATGTTCCGCTCTCTCACCTTGGGCATAAGGGACCACCAGGTATAGGCATCAGTCCGGTCGGGGTAGAAATGTCTGAAGGTGTCGATAAAACCGGCTTCTAATAATTGGGTCATTTGGTATCGTTCTTCCGGGGTGAATCCGGAGTTGTTACGGTTGGATTTCGCATTTTTGAGGTCGATCTCTTGGTGCGCCACATTGAGATCGCCGCAAACAATAACGGGTTTATGGGCGTCCAGCCGCTGAAGAAAGCTTCGGAACCGATCTTCCCATGCCAGTCTAAATTCCAGCCTTGACAGATCACGCCGCGCATTCGGGGTGTATACATTAACAAGATAGAAGGCGTCGTACTCCAGAGTGATGATCCGTCCCTCCGGCTCCTGCTCCTCCTCCATGCCGTATCGTACGGAAACCGGTTCGATCCTTGTAAATACTGCGGTTCCCGAGTACCCTTTCTTCTCTGCATAATTCCAATATTGAACATATTCCGCATCCAATTCCAGACGAATCTGTCCTTCCTGCAGCTTCGTTTCTTGAATGCAGAAAATGTCTGCGTCAGCTGTTTTAAAGTAATCGTAAAATCCTTTATTCACACATGACCTTAAGCCGTTAACATTCCACGATACCAGCTTCATTGAAAACCATCTCCTTGCAGTGCTCGTAAGGTTCTTTCCAGTAGTATATCATATTTATACATGCCTCCTTTTCAGTGCAGGTTCCCCGTCATGGAAAAAAATTCATTTATTCTATCATTTTCCAAGCGTTTTCTGTTAAGATAAACAAAAGCGGCTTATAGATTTGGAGTGATTGAGGAAATGAGATATCATTTCTGTCCTAAGTGTGGAGGAAGGCTAAGTTTAAATGAAAAAAAGGAAATCTCCAGACCCTACTGTATTTCATGCGGCTTTGTCTTCTATCAAAATCCGGTGGTAGGTGTAGCGGCGATCATCATCAGGGATAAAAAGGTATTGCTGGGCAAAAGAAAGGGAAGCTATGAGGGACAATGGTGTATTCCGTGTGGTTACGTCGAGTGGGATGAGGATGTGTATGAGGCGGCCCGACGGGAATTTATTGAAGAAACGGGTTTAAAGATAGAGATTACAGCGGTATATACCGTTCTTTCAAACTTCCACAATCCTGAACAACAAACCGTTGGCATCTGGTTTTTGGCCAATGAGATAGAGGGCGAGCTTGCCGCGGGCGATGATCTAGAGGAAGTGGGATTCTTCTCTTATGAGGAACTGCCGGTTTTGGCGTTCCCGACAGACCGCGTGGTATTGAAAAAATTAAAGGACGAACAGCTTCTTTCGTAACCGGGAAGCTATGGTCGATTGGAAAGAAGTAAGTAACGCAAGCCTTTCAGGGCTGCTTTCTGTACAGCCTTCTGCCATCATCTCCAAAGTACAAAGCTTTGAAAGCCGAAGCAAACGAAATCATGTAAGCAAAGATTAGCCGTCCTTTCACTAGAGAGAGGACGGTTTTTGTTTTGTGAAAAAGAGCATAAATAGCAAAGTTTTATGGATCATGACAAAATCCGTCCAAGATTTCATCTTCGATTTGTTCTACAATGCAATGGAAATGAAAAAAGACTGACGGGGGATGAGCCAGGTGAAAAAGTATGTCATTTGTGGAGTAAGCGGCAGAGCGATGAATATGTTTATCGGTCCTATGCTTCAAACATTCTCAACGCATGCGGAAATTGCGGGACTGCTTGATGTGGATCCAAGGCGGTTTGAAGTATGCTTTGAGAAATATCCCCAGCTCAAAGGAGTTCCCGTGTACAGCCCGGAACAATTCGAAGACATGGTTCGCGGGACCGGGCCGGATGCGGTCATCGTTGCCGGAGCGGACCATACGCATGAAACTTACATTGTCAAAGCGCTCGAGCATGATCTGGATGTGATTACGGAAAAGCCTATGGCAGTGACCGGCGAAGAATGCCGGAAAATTCTGGAGGCTGAAGCAAAGTCCAAAGGCAGGGTGAGCGTAACGTTCAATTACCGGTATATGCCGATTCATGCCAGGATCAAAGAGCTTATTCTGGAAGGGAAAATCGGGCGTGTGACTTCCGTTGATTTGAACTGGTACATCGACACCTACCATGGTGCCAGCTATTTCAAACGCTGGAACCGGAAAAGAAGCAACTCGGGAGGCTTGTCCATTCACAAAAGCACGCATCACTTCGATTTGGTGAGCTGGTGGATCGATCAGACTCCTGTAGAAGCCTTTGCTTACGGGGCATTGAATTATTACGGTCCTGAAGGAGAGCTGAATCCGAGGAAGGAGGATAGGAGATATTGCGGGACCTGTAATGTGAAACAGGATTGCGCTTATTACATGAGATGGTTCGGCAGAAGCAGGGAGGCGGTTCCGAAAGACGACCATATCGGCGAGGCTGCGTTCGGCAAGGGTCCGGGCAGCTACACGAATTACCGTCCGGACGCCTGTATTTTCGATTCGGAGATCGATATCGAGGATACCTATACGGCAGCCGTCAAATTTGACAAAGGTGCGCTGCTCAGCTACTCGGTCAATTTCTCCGTACCTTATGAAGGCTATCGGTTGGCCATTAACGGGACAAGGGGCCGTTTGGAGACTCAGGAATTCCATGCGCCCGGCCGCATTCCTTTTCCCGTACCTGTACAGACGATCGATTATTTCCCT
Source organism: Paenibacillus naphthalenovorans (assembly GCF_001465255.1). Lineage (NCBI taxonomy): Bacteria > Bacillati > Bacillota > Bacilli > Caryophanales > Paenibacillaceae > Paenibacillus > Paenibacillus naphthalenovorans. The sequence goes on from NZ_CP013652.1 coordinate 826,728, forward strand.
TTATTCGGCTCGAAGGAAACCATTCATGTTGTGTTTACCGAGGGAGGACACGGGGGAGGAGACCCGCTCATTCTGGAGGACTTGTTTCTTGGCCCCGATCCCCGCAAACCGTACGAAATCTTAACGGGAGCCCGAGCGGGAGCGAATTCCGTATTGGCCGGCGAGGCCATTTGGAAATCGGTTAAATCCGGTGCGCCGGTGCGTATTCAAGAGTTGTTATACCAGGAATCGGCAAGCCGATAAAAGGTTCGCAAAGGGAGTGAACCCGATGGATGGATTACAATGGGCAGTCCAAACGGCGGAAACGTTCATGTCCGCCTCCGATTTGCAAGGCTATCATCCGGAGTTGGCCAAGCGATGGGCTTATGTGCCGGGGATGATGCTTTTGTCGATCGGGAGGGTGTGGGAACAAACCGGCGAGGCAAAATATTTTGACTACATGAAGAAACATATGGATTTGTTCGTAGAGCCTGGCGGAGCCATCAGAACGTATGTGCTGGAAGAGTATAATCTCGATCAAATTAATCAAGGCAAGGTGCTTTTCCCGCTGCTTCGTCAAACCGGGGAGACGCGGTATGAGAAGGCGGCGCATTTGCTTGCGGCCCAGCTGAGGGGACACCCGAGAACAAGCGAGGGCGGATTTTGGCACAAAAAGATTTATCCGTTCCAAATGTGGCTCGATGGACTGTATATGTCTTCCCCCTTCCTTGCGCAGTATGCCCAAACGTTCGGACAGCCGGAATGGCTTGACGAAGTTTCCCGGCAGCTCCTGCTGGTGGAGAAACAAACGCGAGATCCCGTAACCGGGCTGCTGGTTCATGCCTGGGATGAAAGCAGGGAACAGCGCTGGTGTAATCCAGACACGGGAAAGTCCTTGCATTTTTGGAGCCGGGCTATGGGCTGGTATACGATGGCGATCGTGGATGCGCTGGAGCATTTTCCGGCGGATCATCCCAAGAGAGGAACGATTGTCGGCATTTTTGAACGTATGGCCGGTGCCTTGGTGCGGGTGCAGGAAGCGGAGAGCGGTTTATGGTATCAAGTGCTGGATATGGGGCAAAAGGAAGGAAATTACCTGGAGGCCTCCGGTACAGGGATGTTCACCTATGCGATCGCCAAAGGGGTGCGTTTAGGATATTTGTCGCCTAAATTCAAGCCCGCCGCTGTCAAAAGCTATCAGGGAATGCTTGAACGGCTCGTAGAGACGGATGAAACCGGCGTTCACTTGAATCAGATCTGCCATGGCGCGGGGCTGGGCGGAACTCCTTATCGTGACGGAAGCTATTCATACTATATCGGTGAAAAGGTTGTCCGGGATGCGATGATGGGGCTTGCCCCGTTCATATTGGCCGGTGTGGAGATTCATAGGCTGCGGGAGACGGAGTCCCGGACGCAGCTGCAGCATCGGTCGTAAATATACCCGAGGATTTAATCATTTTTTTGTACTCCATCGGCGACATCATGGCGATTTGTTTAAATTTGCGATTGAAGTGGGCGATATTGACGTATCCAACCTGCCCGGCGATTTCAATCACTTTATGCGGTGTTTCCCGGAGCAGCTTCTGGGCCTCGCGGATGCGCAGCGTATGAATGTATTGCGTAAAATTAAAGCCGGTATACCGCTTGAATAAACGGCTGAAATGAAACGGACTGATAAAAAAGCGGGCGGCTACCCCTTCCATCGTAAGCGATTTCACAAAATTGGCGTTGCAGTATTCAATGACCTCCGAAATTTTAGGATGCATTGGAATATGGGCCGCCTCCGCGGTTTCTTTCATTTTGCGGGAAGCGAACAACAGCAATTGAACGAGCAGCGTTTCGCAGTATAAGGAGCGTCCTTGACGGCCGCGATCGGAGTATTCGTTATTCATTTGGAAGATCAGATTTTCGATATAGTTTTGCTCGAGGTTGTTTAGTTCAACGATTCTGTTGGCGCTCATGAAAGAGGACAGCAGCATATCCATATGCTGCCCGTGATACTGGTCGACAAAGCGGTCGGTAAAATAAACGACCGCCCTCTCATGCAGCTTGCCGCCCGCTATGGTCTTATGGATTTCATTCTTCTTAATGAAAATCATCGAGCCCTTTTGTACATAGTAAGTCCGGTTCTCAATGTAATAATAACGTTCTCCCGCGAACAAGTAGTAAATTTCATAATGATCATGATAGTGAAATTTTCGCATAGCGAAATTTTCGCCTTTTGCAAAATGAATTTGAAAATCTTCATCCATCGCAGTCCCACTCCCTATCCCAAGAATAGCAAATCACTGTAAACGTATGCAACCAAAAGCTGAAAGGGGATTCATGTCCATACGAAACCGATTCAACGATTCGTTGTAGAACGTTAATTTGCGATTTGTAACACAGAACAAATCTATTGCCATGAATACGGTTGCATGGTAGAATGAGGAAGTCTAATATTTGTCGAAATTGTTAACATGTTAACGAAATAATTAACGAGAATATTAACGAGAATATTAACGAAATGGTAATCGGAATTTATTCCGGAAGCGCTTGATTCGTGAGCAGCGATCCTGTTCCACGTTAAGCTGTTCCCGGAAACATACGAAATAATCACAATATGCTGGTTTGACGTAGCGCTCCTGCGGGTATACTAGCGTCACAAATCCTGTCCACTGCTCTCATGCGATCCAAGGACAGGCGTTTGTGATGCTTTTTATTTCTCTGCATAAGAGAATTTTGATGAAGAGGTGTAATGTATGGAGAAAATTAAAAACCGTTGGTTGATTGCTGCATCAGCAGTAGGGATCCATATTTCTATCGGATCTGTTTATGCATGGAGCAATTTTACCAACCCGCTGATCCAACAGTTCGGCTGGACAGCAAGTCAAGTTCAGTTTACGTTTAGTTTGGCCATTCTGTTTCTAGGGTTGTCAGCGGCTTTCATGGGTCATTTTGTGGAAAAACACGGTCCCCGCAAGTCCGGTTTGGTTGCCGCCGTCTTTTTCGGTATAGGGACATTCGGCTCCGGTTTTGCGGTGAACCTGGAATCGCTCAATCTGCTTTACCTGTGTTATGGAGTGCTTGGCGGAATTGGCCTGGGTGTTGGTTATATTGCGCCCGTGTCCACATTGGTCAAGTGGTTCCCGGATCGCCGCGGGTTGGCTACGGGTCTTGCGATTATGGGCTTTGGATTTGCCGCCGCGATCAGCAGTCCGATTATGAATTCCTTAATCCAGTCGGTGGGAACAGCCAAGACGTTTTATATTCTGGGCGCGGCTTACTTTCTATTGATGCTGGTGTCGTCCTTGTACCTTGAGAAGCCGCCTGCCGGTTGGATGCCTGCTGGATTTCAGGAGAAAGTCAAGGCTTCCAAATCGCGGTATACCGATCTCTCTCAGCTTACGGCCAATGAAGCGATCAAGACATCCCGCTTTTATTACCTTTGGATTATGCTGTTCATTAATATCACTTGCGGGATTGCTATCCTATCGGCGGCAAAGCCGCTTGCTCAGGAGAGCATCGGGCTGTCTGTGACGGAAGCCGCCGCCCTGGTTGGCGTACTGGGGCTGTTCAACGGTCTCGGACGTATCGGTTGGGCATCCGTCTCGGATTACATTGGCCGTCCCAACACTTACACGACGTTCTTTGTGCTTCAGATCATCCTGTTTGCACTTCTGCCCTATACAACAACGGTTATATTATTCCAAATTATGCTTGCCGTGATATACACTTGTTATGGAGGAGGCTTTGCGGCCATCCCCGCGTATATCGGCGACCTATTCGGAACCAAGCAGCTTGGTGCGATTCATGGGTATATTTTAACCGCCTGGGCGGCCGCCGGCTTGGCCGGTCCAATGTTTGCCGCATGGATCAAAGATACAACAGGAAGCTATGCGAACAGCTTGAGCTTCTTTGCCGGCCTGTTCGTTATCGCACTTATTGTTTCCTTGTTGATTCGCAGAGACATCCGCAAGCTGAAGGAGCAAGCCGTTTTTAATCAAGAGAAACATGCTTATTAAAAGAACAAACAAAGGGGGTGTCCCACTTATGGGACGGCCCCTTTTTTGTGTACGCCCGACATGATCCAAGGCGGGGAAATATTTTGTTATATAAAAAATCATCTTTTTTTTATCTGTTGCATATAATTAATTTCTGTTATATAATAAATTAAAATTATATATGCTGTAGTATTATAATATTACATTCGAAGGGAGCGGTAATGATGAATAGCACGGCATTGTCGGCTGAATGTAATACTGGCAGGATTGGGAAAATACATGTGCTGGAAGCGAGCAAGGAAGAAACAAGAGCGGTGGCGCGCACGGAACATGATGAAATGGGAGAAACGGTTTTTTATGATTTATCTCCTGTTCATATGTCCTTGTATTATGCAGCATTTGATCCTGATATGGATATTTCATAAAGAACGAATACACGGCTCTGCAGTCCGCCAAACCAATGGCGGACTTTTTAATGGTCTAAATATTATATAACAAATAAAAAATTAAAAAACAGTATTGAACAATTTTATTTTATATGTTATAAAATAAATATAAAATATAATCTGTATTATAACAAATGAAAAGGAGCTGGTTGTGATGGACTGTCCCAAGTGTTATGGAACAGGGGAATGGGAAGGGATAAACTACAGCGATGAGGAACAGCATTCGAAAGAAGATCAGCATGCTGGAACTAATCGGGATAGAACGTCCTTGCCGTACACTTGCCCGATTTGCGGAGGCAGCGGGTATTTGGAAGAATCGATTTAATTTCCATTCGCAAGGCTAGCAACCGTGTATTTTATTTTAAAATAGGGAGAGCTGATACAAATGAGTAACCGCCGGCTTCAAGAGGAGCAATTGCAATCCAGTTGGAATTCGAAGAGATTTGAAGGAGTTAAGCGGCCGTATACCGCAGAGGACGTTATTCGCCTTCGCGGTTCCGTGCAAATTGAACATACGCTGGCCGCCCGGGGAGCAAAGAAGCTGTGGGAACTGGTCAATACGGAAGATTTCGTCCCGGCACTCGGAGCGCTTACCGGAAATCAGGCTGTCCAACAAGCCAAAGCAGGACTTAAAGCCATTTATTTAAGCGGTTGGCAGGTGGCCGCCGATGCGAACTTATCAGGTCATATGTATCCCGATCAAAGCTTATATCCGGCCAACAGCGTTCCCCACGTGGTAAAACGGATTAATCAGGCGCTTCAGCGGGCGGATCAGATCCAGTACTCGGAGGGCAAAGAAGACATTGATTTCTTTTTGCCTATCGTGGCCGATGCGGAAGCCGGCTTTGGCGGACCTTTGAACGTATTCGAATTAATGAAGGCTATGATCGAAGCAGGAGCTGCGGCTGTCCACTTTGAAGATCAGCTCTCCTCGGAGAAGAAATGCGGCCATTTGGGCGGGAAGGTGCTGCTTCCTACACAGCAAGCGGTCAAGAACTTAATCGCTGCCAGACTTGCTGCCGATGTCCTGGGTGTGGAGACGGTCCTGATCGCAAGAACAGATGCGAATGCCGCCCGTTTGATCACGAGCGACATCGATGAGTACGACCGTCCTTTCTTTACAGGGGAACGTTCACCGGAGGGCTTCTACTACGTCAAGGAAGGGCTGGATCAAGCGATTGCCCGTGGTCTTGCATATGCTCCATACGCCGATATGATCTGGTGCGAGACATCCGAGCCGAACCTCGATGAGGCCCGGCGGTTCGCGGAAGCTATCCATGCGAAATTTCCGGGGAAATTACTTGCCTATAACTGCTCCCCGTCCTTCAACTGGAAAAAGAAATTGGATGACAAAACAACAGCCGAATTCCAGAGAGAGCTTGGAAAATTGGGATACAAATTCCAGTTTGTCACTTTAGCCGGGTTCCATGCGCTCAATCACAGCATGTTTGAACTGGCTTACGACTACAAAGACCGTGGCATGGCCGCTTATTCCGAATTCCAGCAGCGTGAATTTGCCAGCGAGTCCAAGGGCTATGAGGCGACTCGCCATCAGCGCGAGGTTGGTACGGGATACTTCGATGAAGTATCACAGGTCATTTCGGGCGGGACCTCTTCCACTACGGCACTGACGGGCTCGACCGAGGAAGAGCAGTTCGCTCATTAAATAAAAAGCGGACAGCACCTTCATTGAACTGCACCCCAATGGTTAGACATAACTAGCCATTGGAGGTGCTGTTCAAATCGGGTGCTGTTTTTTTTTGCTGAGCTATTATATAATTGTCTAAATATTATAGAACAGTTCAGCGAGGTGCGGAAGATGAGCTCGGACAATTCGGAACTCAATACAAAGCATGAACAAATAACCAAATACATTGAGTCATTAAGCGTAGGGACGAAGCTGTCCGTTCGGAAAATCGCTCAAGAGCTGGACGTTAGTGAAGGCACCGCGTACCGTGCTATTAAGGAAGCTGAAAATAGCGGACTGGTCAGCACCAAAAGACGAATCGGCACCATCCGGGTGGAGAAGAAAGAGGAGCACCAGATTGATAAGCTTACCTTTGCGGAAATCGTCAAAGTGGTGGAAGGGGTTGTGCTTGGCGGATCCGCGGGAATCCATAAAACGTTGAACAAATTTGTTATCGGCGCGATGCAGCTTGAAGCGATGCTGAAGTATATTGAGCCGGGAAATCTCCTTATTGTCGGAAATCGTGTACAAGCCCATATGTGTGCGCTCAGCCAAGGCTCGGGCGTATTGATTACGGGAGGTTTTGACACAACCCCCGAGGTCAAGAAGCTTGCTGACGATCTGGAGCTGCCGATTATCGGAAGCAGCTATGATACGTTTACCGTTGCCGCCATGATTAACCGGGCCATTGAGGATCGATTAATCAAGAAGCAGATCCTGATCGTGGAAGATATCATTCGCAAAGACACGCCGGTTTATTCCTTACTGCCGACAAATACGGTGAAAGAAATGGAAAAACTGGTGGAGCAAACGTCACATACCCGTTATCCTGTGGTGGATGAAGACCAAAAGCCGATCGGCATTATTACGACCAAAGACATTATCGGCGCCAAACCTGACCAGCCGATCGGAGAATTGATGACGTTGAATCCGCTCGTGATCAGCAGCAAAGCGTCTGTAGCTTCCGCAGGCCATACGATGGTTTGGGAAGGCATCGAGCTGCTTCCGGTCATTGACCAGGATCGGAAAATGGTTGGAGTCATCAGCCGTAAAGACGTCATGAAAGCGATGCAATACATGCAAAAACAGCCTCAAAATGCGGAAACCTTTGAAGTTCAAATCAGCGCGGGATTTGAAGAGCTGCGGAATTCGGAAGGGAAGCTGTATTTTAGAGGCTCGGTGACACCCCAAATGACCAATTATGAAGGCATGGTGTCGGAGGGAGTCTTATCGACCCTGATGATTCGAGCCGCGTACCGTACGGTACAGGAGCATAAAAAAGGCGATTTGATCATAGACAGCTGCTCCAGTTATTTTCTCGTGGCGCTGCAAATCGACGATGTGATCGAAATCGTGCCCACGATTATTGAATTAAGCCGAAGATTTTGCAAGATCGATTTGGAAATGATGTGCAATGGCGTTCGTGTGGCGAGATCCATGGTAACGGCGCGAATACTGCAATAACGATGATTCGTCGTTGATCTTGCTCCCGGTTAAAACATTGGCTCTGCGCCGCGGCGTACATCAGCCAATGTTTTTTAGATGGGCCGGGTGACCGTGTGAAGTGTGTGGCCTATGTTGGACTACAGGATGAAGATGTTCGAAGGTGCGTGAACCGATGCTGCAGTTGTCTGTCGACATGCTGGAAAGAGTTGGATTTTTGATCGCATTGGCTTTTGTTTTCTCACGCAGCCGTTGGATGAGAAGCTATATGAATTATCAGGGGGACAAGTCGTATCAGTGGCGGTTCCTTGTCTTTTTTAGCGCCTATGCGATGCTAGGCACATATTCCGGTGTAAGCGTTTCAAATTACACCTACCAGCCGGCCCCGTGGATCGGTGAGGTAACCCCGACGGCAGCCATAGCGAATTCCAGAACCGTTGGCGTTGTTATTGCCGGTTTGCTTGGCGGAGTGAAAAGCGGGCTGGTGGTCGGAACGGTGGCCGGTTTGCACAGATACAGCTTGGGCGGCTTTGTAGCGGTGGCTTGTATGGTTGCCCCTATCCTTCAAGGCATCTTGGCCGGACTTTGCAGAAATGCGTTGAAAAGGCGTTTCCGTAAATTTTCATCGATGCAGCTTGCGTTTGTCGTCGGTTTTTTTGCCGAGCTACTGCAAATGGCGCTCATTCTGATGCTGGCCAAGCCATGGGATGAAGCAGTAGAGTTAGTATCGCTCATCGGCTTTCCTCAGGTATTCGCTAACAGCGTTGGCGTCGCTCTTTATTTTGTCTTGTATAACTCCATGGTACGCGAGGAAGAACGAATCGGTATGGAGCATGCCCATAAAGCTTTGCAAATCGCCGACATGACGATGCCGCTGTGGCGGCTGGAATTCGATCAGGCGGTTCGTGAAATCGCCAAGGTGCTTAACGAGGAGACGAAGGCTGTAGGTGTGTTTTTCAGCAAAAACGGTTCGGAATGGATTGCGGAGGGAAGAAAAACCGGCTTTTGGATAGATATGAATATTGAAATCCAGAATAAGAAACCGATAGGACAATTTCGTTTGTTTTTCGAACGTTTGGACCAGGATGATCATCCTTCCCGGAGGAGAATGCTGGCCTCTCTGGCGGGGCTGCTTTCCCAGCAGTATGCCTTTGTGGAAACCCAGAGGCAGGCACAGCTTCTTGCAGACGCCGAAATCCGTTCTCTGCAGGCGCAGATGAATCCGCATTTTTTGTTTAACGTACTCAATACGGTCAAATCGTTTATTCGAACGAAGCCGGAAGAAGCTCGCCAGATGGTCATGCATTTGTCCCGATTTTTGCGCAAAAATATGAGCAACGGCAATCAAAGGCTGGTTCCGATCCGTGATGAAATCGAGCTGGTGATGTCCTACCTGAACTTAATCAAAGCGCGGCTGGGAGATCAACTGGATTTTTTTATCGATATCGATGAACATGTTTTAGATCGTCAGATTCCTCCTTTTACGATTCAGCCTCTCGTAGAAAACGCCATCGTTCACGGGATTGCCAACGCAGGCAGACCGGGAGTGATTCAAGTTCGGGTCAAGGAAGAGCAGAACGGCGAGGAGCTGCAGACGAGAATTTCCGTTGAAGATGACGGGGTAGGTCTGAAAGCCGGCGGATTAAAACGTCAGGAGGAACACGCGGGTATGGCGCTGCGCAATATTGAGCAGCGTCTAAGCTACCATTACGGAAATGAACGTCCTCTTGAAATTGACAGCAAACCGGGAGAAGGCACAAAAATCAGCTTTTGGGTGAGGTGAAGGCAGATGGGTTGGAATATCGTGATTGCGGACGATGAGGCTCCGGCAAGGGAAGAGCTTGTCTATTTATTGGAGCAGATCGATGATGTGGAAAGTGTGATACAGGCCAACTGCGGTATGGATGCCATCAAAAAGGTAAAAGAACATGCCCCGGATGTGCTGTTTCTGGATATGAACATGCCCGATTTGAACGGGCTTCAAGTGGCCGAAATCGTCGGCGGGATGAATCCGCAGATGAAGATCGTCTTTTCTACCGCTTATGATCAATATGCGGTCGATGCATTCAAGCTGAGGGCTTTCCATTATATGCTCAAGCCCTATGACGAAGAAGATGTGAACATGGTTTTCCGGGAGCTGCGCAAAAAACGCACGGAGATCGGATCGCCAAGCCTGGCCGCCCCTGCCCCCGTTAAGCTGGCGCTTGAAGTGGATGAAGGCATCAAGTATGTATTTCCCAAAGATATTGTGTTTATCAGCAAAGAGGGGAAATATGTACAGGTTCACACGCATGACAAGGCTTACGGGGGGGCCTATACCTTGTCGGAGCTGGAACAAAAGCTGGAGCCGTTCGGCTTCTTTCGCTGCCACAAAAGCTTTCTCGTGAACCTGGCTTCGATTGTCGAAATGAAAACGTGGGTTAACGGCGCCTACGATCTGCTGATGGACGACGCGGCGGAAAGCCGTATACCGGTCAGCCGGAATTATGTGAAGGGCTTACGTTTGAAGCTTGAAATTTAACATCATGCTTCGGTAATCATGCATGTTGCGTTCCAGGCGTTTCGCGCAAATTCCAAACGGTTTATACTGATTGCAAGCGTTGCCAATCTTAAGCCGTTTGGGGGGTATCACATGGGTACGATAAGCTGAGAGATGATGGCTTCCGCATCGCATATGATGGTTTGCGCATAATAAGAAAACGCTTACAATGGAGTGATGACATGATGAAAAACAAATTCGTTTCGTATGTTGTATGGGCAGCTATTGCGGTGTTAGGTGCGGCGGGCTTTGCCATGATCGCGCTGGCGAGCGGAGAGAGCATTTCGGCGGCGTGGTTGATCATAGCGGCGATTTGTACCTATGCGTTCGGTTATCGCTTTTACAGCCGTTTTATCGCCAAGAAGATTTATGAATTAAACGACGATCGGGCAACGCCCGCTCAAGTTCATAACGATGGTAAAGACTTTGTCCCGACGAATAAATATGTACTCTTCGGCCACCATTTTGCGGCCATTGCAGGCGCGGGACCGTTAGTCGGTCCGATTCTGGCCGCACAAATGGGTTATCTGCCCAGCATTTTGTGGATTATCATCGGGGCCGTTCTTGCGGGATGCGTACAAGACTTTGTGACGCTTGTCGGCTCCATGCGCAGAGACGGGAAGTCGCTCGGTCAAATGGCCAAAGACGAAGTGGGGCGATTCGCCGGAACCCTGGCCTCCATCGCCACCCTCGCGATCCTGATCATTATTGTCGCCGTGCTCGGACTTGTCGTCGTCAAAGCATTGGCGGAGTCTCCGTGGGGAATGTTTACGATTGCCATGACGATGCCGATCGCCATTTTTATGGGCTTCTATATGCGCTTTATTCGGCCGGGAAAAGTGATCGAAGGGTCGATTATCGGGTTTGTTTTATTAATGTTCGCTTTATGGGCAGGACAGTATGTAGCGCAAAGCGAGACGCTGTCCCAAATGTTTACCTTCACCGCTCCGCAAATCGCCATCATGATGGTGGTGTACGGATTGATTGCCTCGGTTCTGCCGGTGTGGGTGCTTCTTGCGCCGCGGGATTACTTAAGCTCTTTCTTGAAAATCGGCGTGATCATTCTGCTGGCCGGCGGGATCCTGGTCACCCTGCCGGAACTGCAAATGCCGGCGGTAACCCAATTTATCGACGGTACCGGACCCGTATTCTCCGGCAATTTATTCCCGTTCTTATTCATCACCATTGCTTGCGGTGCCGTATCCGGATTCCACTCCCTGATATCGTCCGGTACGACCCCGAAGCTGATCGAAAGAGAAAGCCATGCGCCTTTTATCGGATATGCAGGGATGGCTGCAGAGTCCTTCGTTGCCGTTATGGCATTGATTGCGGCATGCGCCCTGGAGCCGGGCATTTATTTCGCAATGAACTCCTCCCCGGCCGTAATCGGCACGGACGCGGCGGCAGCGGCGGCCAAAATTTCGTCATGGGGCTTCACGGTAACACCGGAGCAAATTACGAGTACCGCGAAGGAAATCGGGGAGAACACCATTCTTTCCAGAACGGGCGGAGCGCCGACGCTCGCCGTCGGGATGGCCGAAATCTTCTCCACGTTCCTGGCCGGCGCCAAAGCGTTCTGGTATCATTTTGCGATTTTGTTTGAAGCCGTATTTATTTTGACGGCGGTTGACGCGGGTACCCGGGTGGGCCGGTTTATGCTGCAGGATTTGGTCGGCAACTTCTATAAGCCGTTCGCTCAAACCCAGGTGTTTAAATACAATGTTCTCGCCTCTTTTGTGGTTTGCGTCGCCTGGGGATATTTCTTGTATCAGGGAGCCGTCGATCCGTTTGGAGGCATCAACTCCTTGTGGGCTCTATTCGGAATCGCGAATCAAATGCTGGCGGCCATCGCTTTGGCTTTAGCGGCAACGATTATGATTAAAATGGGCAAGGCCCGTTACGCCTGGGTAGGCATCGTTCCGTTTGTTTTTCTGTCGGTGACGACATTGACTGCCGGATTCCAAAAAGTGTTCTCCGAACAGGCGAGCATCGGATTTTTGGCGGCGGCGAAAAAATATCAAGAGGGGATCAACAGCGGGCAAGTGATCGCTCCGGCCAAAAATATGGAAGTCATGCAGCAAATTGTGACCAATAACTATGTCGATGCGATTCTTACTCTCTTTTTCGGTATCGTGGTCATTCTGATGATTATCGAATCTTTGCGGGTATGGTACAAAATTCTGGTTCAAAAACAAGAGCTGAAGCTGCAGGAAGCACCGTATGTCAAATCTACATTTGGAGCGTGATGCCGATGGTAAACCTAACGGGATTTGCGAACAAAGCCAAGGCGACGATCAAGGTTATTTTCAACATTCCGGATTATGAGAAATATATAAAGCATCAACAGGACCACCACCCGGATCAAACGCCCTTGACGGAAAAAGAGTTCTATATGCTGTCCCTGAAGGAGCGATACGAAAGCGGGAAAGTCAATCGCTGTTGTTAAAAAACAAAAAATCGGAGCAGTGCGGAGTATCATGCCGTGCTGCTCTTTTTTCGTGCTTATGATTGTTTGCGGTTTCATTCAAAAAATGAACGGAAACATTCAGATCATGTAATTTTATCCCCAGTTCCCTTCTTTCACCCTATTATTGACATGAAATGGATTTGACGAGTAATATTAGTAAAACGTATTAGGTTCATCGGCAATAACCGCTAATATACAGGTAACGGGGTGTTAACCGAATGGCCAGCATAAGAGAAATCGCCCGGTTGGCTAACGTATCGCAGAGCACGGCTTCCATGGTGCTCAACGGCAAGGGAGAGCAGTATCGGATTTCTGCAGTAACGCAGCAAAGAATTTGGGAAGCGGCCAGACAATTGAATTACCAGCCGAATATTTCCGCAAGACGTCTGCGCAGCGGAGGCGAAACTGTACTGCCGATCATTGCCTTGTTTTGGGCGCTGGATACCCGGACGGTGCTGATCAGCCGCTTTTTGAAGGGGTTTCAGCAAAAGCTTTTGGATATTGAAGGTGAATACGAAATGCTGATTCAGCCTTATGTGGGAACAAAGCTGCACGAAGTGCAAAGCCTGGCCACAGGCACACGGTTCAACGGCGCGATCATCGCAAACCCGACGGAGCAAGACGAGGCATTTCTGGAGCAGACACAGTTCAACGTCCCGATTGTCTTATACCAAAGAAGCTCCACCCGGTATTCTTCGGTTTATGTCGACAGCTATAAATCTGGAGAGGAAGTCGCCCGCCTGTTTGCCGGCCGGGGACACCGGACCGTCGGGGCTATTGTGCCCGATGTCTCTTCCAAAGCCATCCGGCTACGCAAGGAAGGTTTTTTGGCGAAGGCTTCCGAATTAGGTTTGGAGGCAGCGCCGGAGCATATCGTATTCTCGGAATTTTCCGAGCATGGAGGATACGAGGCGGTCCGGCGGCTTCTGTCCTCTGGTAAAGAGCCGCCAACGGCCTTGTTTGTGATTAGCGACCAGATGGCCGTCGGCACGTTATCGGCATTGAACGAATTCGGCAGGAGAGTACCGGAAGAGATCGAAATCGTCGGTTATGACAATGATGAGGTGACGCAATATACGATCCCGGCGTTATCCACGGTCCATTTGCCGGTTGAAGAGATGGCGGGCGAGTGTGTGAGCATGCTGACGGATTTGATGCACCACAAAGCGGTCGGGCCGTTAACGAAAATTTTTGAAACGCACATGGTTATCCGCAGCTCCTGCGGCGGGTTTAAATAAAGAAGCGGGGAAAGGGCTTTCGCTCAAGTCGTTAAGACATGAGGGAAAGCTTTTTTTAACGGTACTAAGTTCACTAAAACGTTAAAGGGAACTGAGAAATTCTCCGATCGGAGTTTTTTTATTTTAGGGACTTGCCAATCGAAAAAGTCGTTGACATGAAAACGCTTATTAAATATACTAAAAACGTATTAGCAAAACGTATTAGCAAAACGTATTAGCAGTTTGTGGATACTACGGCAACGAGGTGAGAGGTATAGCCAGCATAAAGGAAATTGCACAGCTTGCGAATGTGTCCCAAGGCACCGCTTCCATGGTGCTTAACGGCAAAGGCGATCAATACCGGATCTCGGCCCTTACGCAGCAAAAAGTGTGGGAGGCTGCCAAAAGCTTGAATTACCAGCCGAATATTTCCGCAAGACGGCTGCGCAGTGGCGGTGAAACCGTTCTGCCGATCATCGCTTTGTTTTGGTCGATCGACACCCGTGCAGCCCTGATCAACCGGTTTTTGAAAGGGCTTCAACATTCATTTGCCCTTTTGGACCAAGAGTATGAACTACTGATCCAACCGTTTGTAGGCACAAGACTGCATGAAGTACGCAGCCTGATTACAGGAACCCGGTTTAACGGAGCGATTATTGCCAATGCCACCGAGGATGATGAAGAATATTTGGAGCAAGCAAACCCTATGGTTCCCATCGTGCTTTATCAGCGAAGCTCAAGCAAGTATTCCTGGGTGAATGTCGACAGCCAAAAGACGGGCGAGGAAGTGGCCATGCTGTTTGCTAGTCGTGATCATCGACAAGTTGGGCTTATTGTTCCGGATGTGTCCTCTTCGGCGATTCGCCTCCGAATGGAAGGCTTTTTGTCGAAGGCCCGCGAGCTGGGTATGGAGATTGCAGACCGGCATATCGTGTATTCGGATTTCTCGGAAAAAGGCGGTTATCAAGCGATCCGGCAGATGCTGGCAAGCGGAGACCTGCCTACGGCGCTGTTTTCCATCAGCGATCAAATGTCCGTCGGAGCTTTGATGGCATTAACGGAAGCCGGCAAGAGAATTCCCGAAGACATGGAGATTGTAGGCCATGACGATGACGAAGTGACGCGGTTTACGATTCCGACGCTGTCCACGGTCCATTTGCCTGTTGAAGAGATGGCGGCGGAGTGTGTCAAGGTGCTGACCGATTTGATGCAGTATAAATCCCATGAATCGGTTCACAAATTGTTCGAATCACATTTGGTGATCCGCAAATCTTGCGGAGGGAATGGAAAACGCTAATGTTCTGTTGAGAAGGTGAACCCGCCTTCTCGCATTTTGAAGTAAACGCTTTATCATACAGGGCTTAAAAGCAGCTTTGATTTCATATTCTCATTTCCGGATCAAAGCTCTTTAAGATATATAAATTCATGACTGGAGGAACTTGTATGAAGCTCAAAAGGGTGTCTTTAGTTCTTGCCTCAGCCGCATTGATGACGACCGTATTTACGGCATGCCAAAGCAATGGCGGGCAGCCAGCGGGGGAAAATAACGCAGCAGGCGGTACCTCGCAGCAAAGCGGTCCGATCAGGATCGATTATTGGGGCGGTTGGACCGGTCCCGACCTGGAGACGATGAAGGGTCTGGTCGAAAAATTTAATGCTGAACAGAATAAAATTCATGTTGAATTTTCATCCATGCAATGGACTCCGCTGTTTACAAAATTTTTGACGGAGATGAGAGGCGGACATCCTCCGGATGTACTGGCTATGCACCCGTTCGAGCTCGGACAATTTGTGGAGATGGGCGTCTTGGATCCCAAGCCCGTGGAAACGGCGAAGCTGAACAAATCGGATTATTCGGAGTTCGCATGGGAAGGAACGTTCTATAAAGAGAAGCAATACGCCGTACCTTTGGATGTTCACATGCACGGTCTTTTCTATAACACGGAATTGTTAGCCAAAGCCGGAATTACGGCTCCGCCGAAAACAGGGGAAGAGCTGATTGCCATCGGCCAGAAGCTGACCGTGGACAAAAACGGCAAGCATCCTAACGAAAGCGGTTTCGATGAAAATAATATTGTGCAGTACGGTTTGGGCTTTGGCATGAATCATCATTCTTTCTACCAGGTGTATGCTCTGATTAACCAACAGGGCGGCAACCCGTTTACGGAGAGCATGACGAAATTGGAGCTGGATGAACAGAAAGCCGCTAAAGCCTTCGGCTTCCTGCAGGATCTGATCTTCAAGCACAAAATCGTTCCGAAGGGGCAAAAGTCTCCTGTAGACGATTTCACTACGGGGAAAGTAGCGATGTTCATAGACGGTCCTTGGCAAATGCCTAAGCTGGAAGCCTCTAACATCAAATGGGGCAGCGCTCCGTATCCGCAAGTCTTCGAGAAACCGGCGGCGTGGGGGGCAGCAGAGATTCTGACCTTCCCGGTTAACGACAAAGCCGATCCAAGCCAAAAAGCAGCCGCTGTCGAATTCGTCCAGTGGTTGGATAAAAACATCAATGATTGGGCTAAATCGGGTCAGCTGCCTTCCAATAACAATGGAATGGAAGCGGCCAAGAAGCTCCCTGGAAGAGAGGCCTTCGTACAAAGCTTGGATCATTCGGTGCTCCTGCCGTCCCATCCTAAGGCAACCCAATTGTTCTCCAGCACGGCACCGAGCCCGATTTTGACTGCAGCTCAAGACGCCGTACTGAATAACAAAGATCCGCTTGAAATTGCGAGAAAGCTGCAAGCAGACATGAATGCCATTTTGGCTGACAGGTAAACCTGGTTACATGGATGCGGCCGGCAGTATGCTGGCTGTATCCCTTCTACGTAAGCTGATATTATTTGCGGAAGGGTTGTAGACTTTATGAAAAGACAAGGAAAGGTTGCCGCGTTGTTTTTATTGCCTTACTTGTTGATATTCGTTGTCTTTCGTTTCGGACCGAGCGTAGCCGGGCTGTTTGTCGGTTTTCTGAAATGGAATATCGTAGGCGACGCGACGTTTGCCGGTTTGGACAATTTCACGAAGCTTTTTCGTGACCCTATTTTTTATGTTGCTTTAAAGAACACCTTGTTTTTTTTGCTCATGACTTTGCCTCCGCTGGTGATCTTCAGTCTGCTGCTGGCCGTGCTGCTTAACCAAAAGCTGCGGTTCCGCAATGCCGTCAGAACCATATCCATTGTTCCGTATATTCTGATCCCGGCGGTGGTGGGAATTATCTGGAACTGGTTGTACGATAACAATTTCGGGATTTTGAATTATTATTTGAAATGGTTGGGCATGGCGCCGGTAGAATGGTTAACGAATGAAAAATATGCGCTTTTCTCCGTAGCGATTGTTACCGTATGGTCTTATCTCGGCTACAATATGATCTTGTACTTGGCGGGCCTGCAGGACATTTCAAAGGATTTGTATGAGGCATCCACCATTGACGGGGCCAACAAATACCAGACGTTTATGAAAATTACACTGCCGCTTTTAAAGCCGATTACCTCGATGATCATTACTTTAACGTTGATTAACACCATTCAAATCTTTGACCAGATTTTTGTCATGACCAACGGCGGACCTGGAACGGCAACGCTTACGCTTGTTCAGTATTTGTATGGAACCGCATTCCAGAACTATAACCTTGGCTACGGTTCCGCCATCGGCATCGCCATTCTTGCGATGTTGGTCCTGATGGTTCAATTGCAATCGAAATTGCTGAAGCTGGATGACTAGGAGTGAATGAAAGCATGAATGTAAAAAAGATTCCCGTATACATCATCATGTTGCTTGCCAGCGTCGTATTCTTGTTTCCTTTGCTCTGGTCATTGATCTCATCACTGAAGCCGGAAGCCAATATCGTAAGCTATCCTCCCAAATGGATACCCGATAAAATGACGCTGGATAATTATTTAATGGTATTGCAAAATTATCCTTATTTAAGCTGGATGAAGAACAGCGTATATATGACTGTCGCCTCTACGATATTTGTTCTGGTTTTGACCACACCGGCGGCGTATGCTTTCGGGCGGCTGCATTTCAGAGGCAAAAAAATTCTCTTTACCCTGGTCGTTTCGATGCTGCTCATTCCGATTCAAGCGTATATTGTTCCACTGTTTCTGCTTGTATCCAAGCTGGGTATTTTGAATACCTATTCTTCCATTATCCTGGTAGCCGGCGCAAACGTAACCAGCGTGTTTATTTTAACGAGCTTCTTCAAAAGCATCCCGAACGAGCTTGAAGAAGCGGCGCGCATCGACGGCTGTCAAGATTTCGGCATTTTTGCAAGAATCATGCTGCCGCTCTGTAAACCTGCCATATCTACGGTTACGATTCTGATGTTTATTACGAACTGGAATAACTTCCTGTGGCCGTTGATTGCCATCAGGGAAAACAGCCTGAAGCCGTTAACCGTCGGGATCGCCCAGTTTATGGGCGGCGCCAATTCCACCGCCCAGTTTCAATACGGTACTTCTCTTGCGGGAGCCTGCATGGCGATTATTCCTTCCGTCATCGTATTCCTGTCGCTGCAGCGGTACTTCGTAGAAGGCATATCCAATACCGGGATCAAGGGATAGAATCTTGAAAAGGAGGAATAGGGGATGTTCACATCCTTAGTCCATGAGCTCATTTTTGATCACGATCGTCCTTTTGTCAGCTGTCATGCCTCTCATTTGGCATTGCTTCCTAATGGAGACGTGCTGGCCGCATGGTTTGGCGGAAGCAGGGAAGGCGCTGACGATGTGGCCATCTGGTGCTCTCGCCGGCAGGGAGAAAGCTGGTCGGCTCCGTTTCAACTGGCCGATGAGGAAGGACTGCCTCATTGGAATCCTGTTTTTCACATGAAGGACAACGGGGAACTCATCCTTTTTTACAAAGTGGGACGGTTATTGAAAGACTGGTACACCCTGTTCAAGGTTTCTCAGGATCAAGGACGGACCTGGTCGGAGCCGGTTGAGCTGGTTGCGGGGGACCGGGGCGGCCGGGGGCCGGTCCGCAACAAGCTGATCGTATTGGCGGACGGAACATGGCTTGCGCCGGGGTCCACGGAAGACGGGATTTGGCAGGCTTTTGTCGACCGGTCTGAGGATCAGGGAGGCCATTGGACGAAGAGCGGCGGCATTCGGATACCGGATATCGATTACAGCAGCATCCAAGCCGTCACAGACAGCGATATTCCGGTTTCGGAGCAATCGTTTGCGGGCAGAGGCGTGATTCAGCCGGCGCTATGGGAGTCCGAACCGGGCAAAGTTCATATGCTGCTCCGCAGTACGGAAGGCTTTATTTATCGCAGCGATTCCGCAGATGGTGGACGAACCTGGTGCGATGCTTATCCCACTTCGCTGCCGAATAATAACAGTGGAATCGATCTAGTAAAGCTGGATAATGGGATGCTCGTATTGGTATGCAACCCGGTTGGGATCAACTGGGGTCCGAGGACACCGCTTGTATTCATGGTATCTAAGGATAACGGCCGCTCATGGAGCTGCGAATTCATTCTGGAAGATGAAGAGGGGGAATTTTCTTATCCTGCCATGATTGCGCAGGGGAACCATCTGTACCTGACGTACACTTGGAAAAGAGAAAGCATCGCATTCAGGAAAATATCGGTATCCTTATAGCGGCACACGTACAGATAACCTTCCTAAATATCGGACAGTGAGGGAGAAACCTATGAAGAAACAAATTTCCGCGGGCGTTTGGCCGACGATGGTCACCCCTTTTACAACATCCAACGAAATTGACTACCATGCTCTGGAACGGGCGATCGAATGGTATATCCAAAACGGGGTGGACGGTCTCTTTGCCGTTTGCCAATCCAGTGAAATGTTTTTTTTAAGCCTGGAGGAAAGAGTGAAGCTCGCGGCGTTCGTCAAAGAAAAGGCAGCGGGGCGCGTGCCTGTCATTGCTTCAGGCCATATTTCGGACCGTTACGAAGATCAGGTAACCGAACTCAACGCGATGGCTGCAACAGGCATTGATGCGCTGGTTTTGATTACGAATCGGCTGGCTCGGCAGGATGAATCAGACGAGGTCTGGAAAACCAATCTGGAAAAACTGCTGAACGAAATACCGGAGGATATCGCGCTTGGGTTGTATGAATGTCCTTTTCCGTACAAACGCCTGATTTCACCTGAATTGTTAAAATGGTGTGCGGATACGGGACGGTTCCTGTTCCTCAAAGATACCAGCTGCGATTTGGATAAGATGAAAGCGAAAATGGAAGCCGTTCAAGGCACCGGCTTGAATATATACAACGCGAACTCGGCGACGCTGCTTGAAACCATGAAGCTCGGCATTACAGGCTACAGCGGTGTCATGGCCAATTTCCATCCGGATTTGTATGTTTGGTTGATGCGCAACTGGTCCGATAAACCGGAGGAAGCCGACGAACTGAGCAATTTTCTGAGCATCGCCTCTTTGATTGAAAAGCAGCTTTATCCGGTGAACGCCAAATACTATCTTATGCTGGAAGGCATCTTTACCAATTACAACTGCCGGTCTAAAAATCATCTGGAGTTCACGGCCACCAACCGGCTGGAAGTAGAACAGCTGTATCGGCTGACCAAAGCCTATGCCAAACCATCCGCTGCAGTAAAGCGGGCTGACGATGGGATATCCTTATGATGATTGGCGACATGCATAAGTATAATGAAGAAAAGCATTTATACCCCCCAGCGATTCAACAAGGGCTGGAACAGATTGTAAGCCGAAACCTTGCCGCACAGAAACCGGGGAGATATGAGCTCGACGGGCAAATGATGTATGCGTTGGTGCAGGAAATGTCAACGAAGCCTGCGGAGGAGCAGCGGGCGGAATCCCATATGACGTACGCAGATATCCAATTGTTAGTCAGCGGGGAAGAAAAAATCGGATTCAGCCGGTTATCGGCGGAACTGGAGATGGCGGACAACCAGCTTGCTGCACGTGATGTCGCTTATTACAAGCATAGTCATGATGAGTCCGAGATTGTGCTTAAGCCCGGCATGTTCGCCGTGTTTTTCCCGGAGGATGTTCACCGTCCGTGCTGTCATGTCAATGGGGAGAAGCATAGCATCAAAAAGATTGTGGTAAAGGTTCACAGGGATCTGTGGGGATGATATTGAACGCTACAAGCCAGCTGTTTAAGCTGGCTTTTTTGCTGCCGAACCGGCAGGTTAAACCGGTACGATGCGGTTGAAAAAAATGATAATACACCAGGCTCAACAGCCGGAAACCCTTGCTCCGGCGGCATGTTTACCTCTAAAGCGAAATGGTTGAAACAGTACTATTGCCAGTCATGATACCCGAACCTATGATATGAAATGTAAGCGCTATTACAAATGCGGACTTGCGTACTAATCCAGTCAGGAGGTCGTCGGATGAAGCAGGGATATGATGCACAGCCATCCATGATATTGGCCGACAGGGCCAAACGGTCGCCGCTTATGCGGGACATCATCAGAGACCGATGGCTGTATTTTCTTTTATTCCCGGGGGTACTGTATTTTCTGGTATTTAAATATGTGCCGATGTGGGGCCTGATCATGGCGTTTCAGGACTACAAGCCTCATTTGGGCTTCCTGGGGAGCCCGTGGGTAGGACTGAAGCATTTCGAACGATTTTTCTCGGAACCGCAGTTTTGGATGCTGCTTCGAAATACGCTGCTGCTCGCGATTTACAATCTGGTGTTCTTTTTTCCGCTTCCGATTGTTTTGGCCCTGATGTTAAATGAGGTACGCAAGGAAATGTTTAAACGGTTTGCGCAGACGCTGCTGTATTTGCCGCACTTTGTTTCGTGGGTCGTTGCCGTAGGCATATTCTATGTGCTGTTTACAACAGAGGGCGGAATCATTAACGAGATGATCGCACAGATGGGTATGGAGAAAATACCGTTCCTGCTCAGCGAAGAATGGTTTCGGACGATGATCATCAGCCAATCCATTTGGAAAGAGGCAGGCTGGGGGACGATCATTTTTCTCGCTGCTCTCTCGGGAGTCGATCTGCAGCTGTACGAAGCGGCACGTATCGACGGAGCCGGCCGTTGGCGGCAGCTCTGGCATATCACGCTACCCGCTATACGGAGTACCATCGTCATCTTGTTTATCCTGCGGCTGGGAAGCTTTTTGGATACCGGTTTTGAGCACATTTTCCTGATGCTGAATTCGATGAACCGGGAAGTTGGGGAAGTGTTCGACACCTATGTGTATGTGAAGGGCTTGACGCAGGCTCAGTACAGCTACAGTGCGGCTGTCGGTATGTTCAAATCGCTTGTCGGACTAGTGCTGGTGGTCGGGGCCAACTGGCTGGCGAAGAAATTCGGCGAAGAGGGCGTCTACTAAAACATCGGGGAGGCTCAATGCCATGGAAGACAAATCTTTAAGCAGCAGGGTATTCAATGCGGTGAACTATTCGCTCCTGTTTATCGTTTCTATCGCTGCCGTCATTCCGTTCGTTTATATTGTGGCCGTTTCATTTGCCGCACCGGAGGAGGTATCCAAGGGAGGGCTGCTGTTGTTTCCTTCCGAATTCACCTTGTCCGCCTATAAATACATATTTTCCACCGACACCATGGCTCGCAGCATTGTTGTATCGATTTATGTAGCCGTATTCGGAACGTTCATCAATCTGCTGTTCACTTCGTTTATGGCCTATCCGTTAGCTCGTACGACGTTGCGGGGACGCCGTCCGATTCTTTTGATGGTGCTGCTTACGATGCTGTTCAGCGGGGGCATGATTCCGACCTATTTCGTCGTCAGATCTTTAGGAATGATCGACACCTACTGGTCTCTTATGATCCCGACGGCTATCAGTGCGTTTAACTTAATCGTTCTCAAAAACTTTTTTCAACAGATTCCCGACGGCTTGGAAGACTCGGCGAAAATGGACGGCTGCAATGATTTGGGGATCTTGTTTCGGATCGTCATCCCCTTATCGATGCCGGCTATGGCGACCTTCGGATTATTTTATGCTGTGGGGCACTGGAATACGTTTTTTAATGCGGTCATGTATATCAACGATTCCGAGAAATGGCCGGTGCAAATCGTATTAAGGCAGATCGTTTTGATGTCCCAGGACCGCATTGGAGATTCCACTGCCCAGCAGGATCCGATGGATTATTTGCCGCAAACGGTACGGATGGCTTCTATTGTCGTCGCGACGTTTCCCATTGTCATGGTCTATCCGTTTTTGCAAAAGCATTTTGCCAAAGGCGTCCTGTTAGGCTCGGTCAAAGGATGATCTGAAAGATCTGCAGGTCTGACTCCGCAGAATGACTTCGATAAGAAGTTTTTCTTCTAAAAGTTATGCTACTTTATATCCGGGAGGGGTAAACATGGAAAGAAAACGTTGTGCAGCTTTGCTTTTGTCGTTGGCGTTAACCGCAGGAACGCTTGCAGCGTGCGCAGAAAAAAGTGAACCGCGGCAAGGGGCGGAAGGACAGCCCGACAGCACACCTCTTGAGGTGACCATCGCCACGCCGCAAGTAGGGGAAGCGCCCAAAAAAGACAGTGAAGTCGAGCTGGCTATCGAGAAATATACGAATGCCAAAGTAGACATTCAATGGATTCCGGCGGCTGCATTTGAAGATAAAAAGAATATTATGATTGCGTCTGACGAAATGCCGAAAGCGTTTAAATTGACGTATAACGCCACAACTCTCAATGCCATTCAATCCGGATTGTTTTGGGAGATCGGACCCTACTTAAATGAATACAAGAATTTATCGGATGCCAATCCGATGTATTACGACAATATCAAGGTGGAAGGAAAACTGTACGGATTGCCGTTGTACCGGGATATCGGACGAGCCGGAATCGTTTACCGGAAGGATTGGTTTGACGCCTTAGGCCTGAAACCGCCGGTAACGCTGGATGATTGGTATAACATTGCAAAAACGATTGCTGAAAAGGATCCTGACCAAAACGGTCAAAATGATACGTATGGTTTGTTTATGGACAGATCGTATAACGACACGGCCCTTAGCAGCAGCTTCTTGACTCGTCTCTCGGTTTCGCAAGGGGCTCCCAATAAATGGGGGATCGAAAACGGGAAAGTCGTAGCTGAATTTATGACGAAACCGTATCAGGATTCGATGAAGCTGCTCAGAAGATTGTATGCCGAAAAATTAATCAATCAGGATTTCTCCGTTGTTCAGACAGCGGATGCCGATAACAAATGGAATTCGGGAAAAGCCGGCATCCGTATTAATACGGTGGCTTCGGCGGCAGCCACCTCTTATGATAACGTGTCCAAATCCGTTCCGAATGCTGCCGTAGATATCGCGCCTTATATGGGACCTTCCGGCAATCGCGTGCCTGCCGAGCCGGGGAATAACGGGTTTTTCGTATTCCCGAAATCCAGCGTAAAGGATGAAATGGAGCTGAAACGTCTGCTGGGCTTCTTCGATCAACTTCTGGAGCCGGAAATGTCCACGCTGCTGACCAGAGGATTTGAAGGGAAGCACTTTGAGAAGACGCCTGACGGCAAAGCCAAGTTTAAAGATTTGACACTGTTTAACCTCGAGGTGAAGCCGTACCGCGACAGCCTTCCGTCGTTTGAGGTTACAGGCACCGGTCTTCCATTGCAATTAAACGAACTGCAGGCCAAAGGCTGGAAGGTGGTTGCGGATAACCTGCAAAATGCGGTTCCGAATGTGGCGTTGACGCTTACATCGAAGACCTATATGGAAAAGGGCGCAGAGCTGGATACCCTGATTCGCGACGCCCAGACCAAATATATTATGGGCAAAATCGACGACGCCGGTTGGGAAGCTGAACTCGAACGATGGAAAAAAGCGGGCGGCGATCAGGTCATGGAAGAATTTACGGCGGAGTACGGCAAACAGAAAAAGTAGGAGAGCCCTTCATAAAGGGAGGAGGAATAAGATGGATTACGCAGCATTCGGCAAGAAGCTTGAAACGATTACGGCGATCCATATTACGCCTTTTGACGAGGAGACACGCCAAATCGACTGGGAAGGCTTGGAGGCCAACATTGAGTTTTTGATGGCCAACGGCACGGAAGTCATTGTCCCGTGCGGGAATACCGGCGAATTTTATGCGCTCACCCTCGAAGAAGCGAAGGCGGTCATGAAGCGTGTGATCGATACGGTAAACAAACGGGCAATCGTCATGGCAGGAATCGGGTATGCGGCGGATACGGCGGTCGAATTGGGCAGGTATGCCCAGGAAGCGGGCGCCGATTGCGTCATGATTCACCAGCCGGTTCATCCTTACATCACAACTCCCGGCGCGGTCTCTTATTACCGTAAGGTGATCGAAAGCCTTGATATCCCGTCGGTTCTTTATTTTAAGGATGCGCATCTTTCGGACGATATCCTATTGGAGCTGGCCCCGCTGGACAAATGCGTCGGCGTGAAATACGCCATCAACGATTTACCGCGGTTTACCCGGACGGTTCGCCAGGTTTCGGCGAAGCACCATGTGACCTGGATTTGCGGCACGGCGGAGAAATGGGCGCCGTATTTCTACAACGCAGGCGCCAAAGGCTTTACCTCGGGATTAATCAACGTACACCCGGACCTGTCCAAAGGGATGCTGAAGGCTCTGCAAACCCATGATTGGGAAACCGTATGGAAGCTGTGGGAGGATGCGTTGCCTTTTGAAAACTTGCGGGCTAAATATCATGCAGGAAACAACGTGGCTGTCGTGAAAGAAGCCATGGAACAGCGGGGACTTCGTGCGGGCATCACGCGCGAGCCTGTCGATCCGCTGAATGAAGCGGATAAGAAAGAAGTGACGGCCATCCTTCATCAATGGGGCCTGCTTCCTCTAGTAAAGGAGATCAAACGATGAACCATTTGGATTTGTTAAAGCTCACGGCAGCCCGCACACTGGATTTGACCTTTGAACACTCGGATCAGCCCGGAGGCATTCGCTGGCGCAGGTGGGATTGGTCCATCGGCGTCGCTTTTTATGGACTATGGAAAACGTATGAAATGACCAGGGATGAGGAGATTCCCATTAAGATGAAGCAGTGGATCGATCAGCGGATCGACGCCATTGAGAAAATATGCGTAAATTCGAATTCTCTTTTAATGACCATGTTAGAGCTGAACGAACGTGATCCGGATGAAAAATATGAAAAAGTGTTCCAGACGTTTGATCGCTATCTGATGATAGAGGGCCGACGTACCCCATCCGGCGCATTGGAGCATACGGTATTGGATAACAACTGGGCTCATCAGGTATGGGCGGACACGATATTTATGAGCTTGCTTTATTTGGCGCAGAGAGGACTGGCTTTGCGCAATGAAGAGTACAGGCGGGAAGCGTATAAGCAGCTTGACATTCATTGCAAGCTGTTGTTTGATCCGCAGGTGAATTTATTTGTGCATGGCTGGCACGACGTGGAGCGTAAACCGATCGGTGTGCATTGGGGGCGCGGTAATGCCTGGATGACGGCGGGGATTGTCGAACTGCTGGAGATCGCACCTGAAGATTTGCCCCAACGCCGGGAGCTGACGGATACCCTGCACAAGCAGCTGCAGGCTTTGTCCGGGCTGCAGGATCCGTCCGGATTATGGAGGACGGTATTGAATCACGAAGAAACATATCTGGAGACCTCGGTAACGGCAGGGGTCGCATATGGCGTGATGAAGGGAATCCGGCTTGGCCTGATCGATCCGAAATTCCGTGGCATGGGCGAGCGGGCTTTATCGGCTGTGGCGGACAACATCGATCAAGAAGGCTATGTAACGGGAGGTTCTACGGGAACGCCGGTGAAAGCTAACGCTTTGGAATATAACCGCATTGCATTTGGTATTACCCCATTTACCCAAGGATTGGCTTTGCTGGCTTTATGCGAAGCCGTACGAGGAGAGTAGCCCATGAAAATTTCGGATATTAGGTTAACTGTCGTTGGAATGCCCAGACATACGGGCTTTGTCAGCAAGCATGTGATCGTCGAAATCGAAATGGACGAAGGTCTGACAGGAATTGGAGAGATGTCGGATTTTTCCCACCTGCCTCATTATTCACTCGATACTCGGGATATGAAGGCTGTATTGAAGTCCATATTAGTAGGTCAAAATCCGTTTGATATCACTTTGATCAATCAAGAGCTCCTTAGTCATTTCCCGGAAACGATGTTTTATTATGAGAAGGGCAATTTTATCCGCAACGGGGTTGACGCGGCATTGCATGATCTTTGCGCCAAAGCGCTTCAGATTTCCGTGGCCGATTTCATCGGCGGAAGAATGAAGGAAAAAATAAAAGTCTGCTATCCGATTTTCAGACACCGTTTCATGGAAGAGGTGGAAGAGAATCTGAAGGTGGTCCGCGAGCGGTTTCGGCAGGGCTTCGATGTGTTCCGGTTGTATGCCGGAAAAAATCTGGATGCGGATGAAGCGTTCCTCGATGGGGTAAGAACGGAATTCGGCTCGAAGGTCACCATCAAGTCGCTGGATTTTAGCCACCTCTTGGACTGGAAATCCGCTGTACAGGTGACACAACGTTTCTCGTCATATGATGTTCAGCTGATTGAAAGTCCTGCCGTACAGAACGATTTTGAAGGGCTGCGCCATTTCCGTATGAAAGTGGATCATCCGGTAAGCGAACACGTATGGAGCTATCGTCAGCAGTACGAAATGATCAAGCATGATTCGGTCGATATCTTTAATATTTCTCCCATCTTTATCGGCGGTCTAACGAACGCCAGGAAGGCGGCGGCGGCAGCGGAGGTTGCGGGGAAATCCTGCCTGATCGGCACGACGCAAGAGCTGTCGGTCGGAACGGCCGCCATGGCGCACTTAGGCAGCTCCCTGGCCAATTTAAATCATACATCGGATCCGATAGGCCCTGAGTTGTATGCAGGAGACATTGTTAAAAATCCGGTCATCTATGAGAACGGATATCTCCTTGTGCCCGGCCGTGAACGGCATGGTCTGGGGGTCGAATTGGATTGGGAACAAATAGAGAAATATAAAGCGGATGATTTAAGCTGGGGGAATGTTTCAGCTCACCAGCTCCAGGATCGAACCTCTCAAGCCAGGAAGTAGAAATAGACGGAAACCAAAACGATGGTGCGCGGGAAATCCGGCGCCATCGTTTTTATTGGTTGAAAACGCTTATAAAATTGAAATTAACGTGTGATAACCCTTTTCTATCACGGGTAGACATGCTTTCTGATATAATGATAATCAAAAATCTGGTTGGGCTGTTTATCCTTTCCCCGTTTTCTTGTATTTTGATACTTTCTATAGGGTAGGAGAGATTATCTATTGCCTAAGTACTTCTATCGATTGATTCTGTTCACGTTGTTGTTGGTAGCCGCACCCGTTGTATCCATCGGGATGATTTCCTATCACATCGCTTCTCAGGATATCGAAAGAAAGGTCAATGAGGGCAATGCGCAAATTCTGTTGCAAAACCAAATGCGAATCGAGGAAGTATTAAAAAATGTAGAGATGGCGGCGGTACAATATTTAAATTCGTCTCTGGTGATGGATTCGATTCACGATCCTTTGACGCCTGAGGATTTTCAGACGATAGCGAATCTGGGCAGAGGTCTGTACAATCTGCATTCGTTATCGGGGGTAGCCGACACCTATCTGGTGAATATGGAAATGGATTGGATGATCAGCAAACTCGGGTTTACAACGATCAAGGAATTTTCTGACCGGAATGTCCTGGATGAATATGCGGATTATCCGCAAAATTTGTTTTGGCTTGCTTCCGGTTCCGGTCAAGGAAAGCAGGATAACGGCGTTCGAGAAAAGGAGGGGGACCGGATTCGCCTGATCGTCAAGCTGCCGATGATTGCCACGTCGACGGCACCCAAGGCCTTGCTGCTCATAGATATGTCCCATAGCGAGCTGGAACAAGATTTGGCACAGGACAAAACCTTGGGAGATATTTATATTTTGAATCGCGAACGGGTTCCTTTTTTGTCCAATCCGGGTTCTGTTCCTATACAGGATGTGGTCATGGAGAAGCTGAGGACCGTGACCGATGCCAGCGGTTATTTTGAAGGAGACGCTATGGCGGTTAACTATAAGGTGTCTCCCTATAATAATTGGACATATGCTTCCGTCGTATCCATTGAGGGAATGACCAGGGAGTCCAAAAAAATTGCTATGTTAACGTTAAACGTATGTTTGGTTATCTTTGTCGTGATCGCCGCCATTGCTTTTTACGGGAGCCGGCGAATGTATTCGCCTATCCGAAGACTGTTTGTCATTATGGAACAGATCGGAGGAGAACCCGCCGATTCAAAGAAGAAAGATGAGTTCGCTTTTATCGAGGACCGGTTCCATGCTTTATTCAGTACGCGAAAACAGCTGCAGCAGCAGCTTCATGGGCAGCTTTCGCAGATGAAAGAGTTTTTTTTGCTTAAGCTGTTTATGGGGCAAATTACGGAAAGTGAATTTTTGTTTAAAAGCGAGACTTATGGTTTCGCCGGCAAGGGGAAGGCTTTGGGGGTGCTGGCGCTGCAAATCGATTCCCTGCAGGAAACCCGATATATGGAAAGCGATAAGGAACTGCTTCTTTTTGCGATCAATAATATCGTAGGCGAACTGCTGCCCGGCCATCGTTTGGTTGGCGCCTTGCTTTTCGACCAGTCTCAGGTATCGCTGTTGACCGGGGACACGGACGAGCCCGCTGAGAACAAGGCGTATTTTCATCAAACGGCCGAACAGATTAAATCGAAGGTTCATGAGCTGCTGCAGCTTAAAACAAGCATCGGGATCAGCCGTTCGTTTTTCCGGTACACCGATGCAATGAACGCTTACTCCGAAGCCTTGGATGCGCT
Organism: Paenibacillus naphthalenovorans; assembly: GCF_001465255.1. Lineage (NCBI taxonomy): Bacteria > Bacillati > Bacillota > Bacilli > Caryophanales > Paenibacillaceae > Paenibacillus > Paenibacillus naphthalenovorans. The sequence continues at coordinate 856,227 of NZ_CP013652.1, forward strand.
GAAACGAAGAATTAGACTTGGAAGCGATATCATTCTCCATTATGACGATTTCGTCCCGGCGCATGGAGATGTCAAAAGCCTGATTCCTCCATTACATCATCTGGAAGACTACATAGTGAATGCGTTTACATCCGGAGATGCCGAATCGGCGATGGAGCATTTTGATCATTATGTGGCTTCGATCACGGAGAGAGACATCCAGTTTAACGACTATCAGGTTTTCATGCTTCAATTGGTTGCACGCATCTATCAATTGGTTCGGAATGAAGGAGGGAGGCTGGACGGTCTGATCGGTTCTAATTCCGCCGTAACGCAATTCGTGAAGTTGAATACGGTGCAAGAGGTGTCGGTATGGTTTAAGACGGAACTGCTGCCGCCGACCATTGCGTTTTTTAAAAAACGTGCGGATTCGGAATATATTAATACCGCACATCAAATGGTTCAAATGATTCATGAGCAATATGATGAGGATATATCGCTCGAGTCGTGCGCAGCGGCGCTCAAATTTCATCCGGTGTATTTAAGCCGGGTGTTCAAGAAGGAGATCGGCGTTACGTTCATTGAATATTTGACGGATTACCGGATGACGATGGCAAAAATGATGTTAGAACATACCGATCTGAAGATTACGGAAATCGCGGACCGTCTCAATTATACGAATTCAACCGGCTTTATCCGGACATTCCGGAAGCTGACGGGGATGACGCCGGGACAATACCGGCAAACCCTTTCCAAATTAAAGTAGACGCAGGCACGGCATGCGGATTTGCCTCGTATGTTAAGACGTATCGTATGAAATAAAATTTGCAGCATGACTTGATGAGGTGGTACATCATGTTAAAACAGGCAGCGGTCGCGGTTTGTTTTCTGTTTGTATTGTTGTCGCCGGTATTACCGCAATCTTCAACGATGGGCAGCGAGGGCTGGAGCGCTATAGCGATTCTGGTCTTGGCGGTCGTCCTTTGGTTAACCAACGTCATTCCAGCCTCCGTCACCAGTATGATGGTCGTCGTTCTCGTCTCGCTGCTGGGCATCCTGCCGTTCGAACAGGCTGCGCAGGCGCTGGGCGAAGAAGAAATATGGCTGATCTTATCCATGCTCATCATGGGAGTGGCGGTGGAGAAGTATGCTTTAGACAAGCGTCTTGCCTATAATATGCTGCTGTTGGCGGGAGGCAGCGTCAAATCGATTATCTTGTACCTGATTGTGATCGCATTTTTGCTTACGTTTTTCATGCCGAACGCATTGGGCCGGTTAACTGTGCTTTTGCCGGTAAGCATAGGGATGATTGAAACCATGAAAGAACAAGGTGGCGCCCATTTCGGGAAATTAGTGCTCCTCACCGTCACTTTCGTACCCTATGTCAGCACGATCGGTCTGCTTACGGGAGCCGGGGGCTCCATTTATGCCGTAGGATTATTTGACTCCATGTTAGGTCATCGGTGGAGTTATGTAGACTGGATGCTGTTGATGATGCCGATTGTCGTCGTTGTTCTCGCCGCTATGTGGATGCTGCTCCTTTATTTATTTCCGCCCGAAACAGCCGTATTGACCGGGAGCGATCGGTTTTTCAGACAGGAAAAAGAGAAGCTCGGCCCTATGACTGCAGCGGAGAAGAAACTGATTGCACTCTATCTGCTGCTTGCGCTTCTTTGGATGACCAGCAGTTTGCACCATCTTCCGATAGCCCTGACCGGCGTTCTGGTGGTCACGCTGTTGTTCATTCCAGGCATTCAATTATTAACCTGGAAAGAAGCGATGGGCAAGGTGGATTGGGGAGTTCCGCTGTTGTTTGCCGCCGGCTTTGCGCTGGCGGATGCTCTCAATGAAAGCGGCGTGGTAAGATGGGCCTCCGGTTTGGCCACGAGCTTATTGGCGGATCTGCCGGCAGCCATTCTCGCCGCTGCCATGATGACGGCCTTTATTCTTATTCGAATCGGATTTACCAACTATACCGCCATGGTGGCTTCCTTGCTTCCCGTGGCATTGACGTTCGCCGCCGGAAGCGAACTGAATCCGCTCTGGCTCGGGATGCTCTGCGTAGCGGCCAGCAGCATCGGTTATTTTATCCCGACCCAATCTGCCGGCAGCATGACTACCTTTGCTATGGGTTATTACACGGGGAAGGATTATCTGGTCGTCGGCAGTTGGATCACCCTGCTTCTTTTCCTGGTTACGATGCTTGCCGCTTTCTTCTATTGGCCGCTGCTCGGCCTGAGCGTATATCCCGGATAATTCAGATAGTTTAAGCGATTCGGCACCCGAGCCAATGGAGTCAATCAAAGAAGAAGGCTGCACCGCACTTGCCCAAGCCGGTTAGCAGCCTTCTCGTTTGTTTTATAACGATTTGCGGTAAATCGCAAGGACATCTTCACGGTCGAGGGATTTAAAGTGTCCGAACACGCCCCTGGCCATCGCTTTGTCCGCCATCAGCTCCAACTTCTCTGCGTTGATGCCATAGTCCGCCAGCCGACTGGGTGCGCCGATGGAGGACCAGAAGGAACGAAGTGCCCGAATGCCTTCCAAAGCCGTTTCGCGGTCGCTCTTGCCCTGGGGATCAATCCCGAATACATTAACGGCGAATTGCTTGAACCGTGAGACGCCTTCATCCAGCACATGTTCCATCCAGTTAGGGAAAAGAATCGCCAATCCTCCGCCGTGCGGAATGTCGTAGACGGCGCTCACGGCGTGCTCAATGTTATGGGTAGCCCAGTCACCGCGGATTCCCATGGCAAGCGTGCCGTTTAAAGCCATCGTCCCGCAGTACAGAATCGTTTCGCGGTGTTCGTACTGCTTCAGATTTTCCAGCAGCTTGGGCGCTGTGGCGATCACGGTACGGAGAATGGTTTCACAAAACCCGTCCTGGACCGGGGTATTTCCGGTATGGTTGAAATACTGTTCTATCACATGCGACATGATATCGACGATCCCGTAAACCGTTTGGTCTTTGGGCACCGTATAAGTAAACTCGGGATTGAGGATGGAGAATTTGGGGAACACCAGCGGACTGCTCCAACCGTACTTTTCCTGCGTTTCCCAATTGGTGATAACGGAACCCGAATTCATCTCCGATCCGGTGGCCGCCAAAGTAAGCACCGTACCGAGAGGCAGGGCTTCTTCAGCCGTCGCCTTGCGTGTAATAATATCCCATACATCGCCTTTAAACTTGGCGCCAATGGCAATGGCTTTAGCACAATCGATGACGCTGCCCCCGCCAACGGCGAGAATGAAATCAATCCCTTCTTTTCGGCAGAGGTCGATCCCTCTTTGTACAGTGGTCAATCGGGGATTTGGTTCGACGCCGCTTAATTCATGCACGTGAGCATCAAAACCGTTCAACCGGCGCATGACTTCATCGTAAACCCCGTTTTTCTTGATGCTGCCTCCCCCGTAAACAAGCAGAATCTTCCTGCCGATGGGCGGGATTTGCGTACCGAGATGCTCCATTGTATCTTTACCGAAATAAAGTCGGGTCGGATTATAGTACATAAACGTATCCATAAGTTTCCTCCGATTGATTAGAATTTTGGATAGCAGGATCAAACCATTTCCTGGCTCCCCCCCATTATACCAAATGACTTCATCGCAACCAAAAAAATTAAGCCGGAGCAAGCTCCAAAAAGAATAAATTGTGCTATACTATTGCATGGAATTTACAAAACATTAATATTTCCAAAAGAGTGGGGAAAACATGGGAGAACTGCAACTTTCACTTCGTCGATACGGGCTTGTTACGGTGCGCCGTCTGCCCCTGCTTTTATGTTCTCTTTGGATTGTATTTTTGGTAGAGCTATTAAGCCGCGGCCAATGGCTGGATGCCTTCGGATGGACTTTCGATGCGGTCCCGGAGCTGCTTCTCAATACCTTGATTGTTTTAGGCTTATTGCTATTTCTAACGGCGCTCACGGGCAGCATACGTCTTTCGTTTTGGCTCATAGCCGCATTATGCTTAGCTTTCGGGCTGATCAGCGGAATTAAACTGGAAATTTTGGGCGTGCCTTTTTTGCCATGGGATTTGCTGTTGGCCAGCGAAACGAAAGATATGACACCGTATCTCGGCGGTCTGCTGAGCTTTACGGTCATGTCCGGGTTCATTCTATTCTTTGTGATCAGCATTCTGCTGCTTTACAAGCTTTCGAAGACAGCGCTTCAGATAGGCAGAAAGCAGCGGGTTGCGATGGGGCTGATTTCCGCCTTGCTGCTGGTTTCTATCTATAACGACGGAGAGCTCTCGTTAACCAGGCTGGCAAAGATCAAAAATATCGCATACGACCAAACGCTGAATGTAAAAACCAACGGCTTTTTGTTAACGACCATGATGAATTTAAAATATCTTTTCCTGAAAGCGCCGAAGGGGTACGATGAGTCCTCCATTCGGTCGATTGCCTCGGGCGTCACTCCTGCGGTAACGCAGGCGGGGGACGTCAAGCCTAATATTATTATCGTTTTGAGCGAATCGTTCTGGGACATCACCCGGGTTGAGGGATTGAAGTTTAGTCGGGATCCTCTGCCGTTCTACCATTCGTTAGTCGAAAAGTATACAAGCGGCACCCTGCTGTCCCCACAGTATGGCGGCGGGACCGCAAATGTGGAATTTGAAGTGCTGACGGGCAATTCGATGCGCTTTTTGCCGCAGGGCTCGATTCCGTATAACCAATATATCCATAAAGCAACCGATTCGCTTGCGAGCATTTTGAGGCGTCAGGGGTATGAAGCTACGGCGATCAACCCGTTTCACAGCTGGTTTTACAACAGCAAGAACGTATACAACCATTTCGGCTTCTCCAAATATATTTCGCAGGAATTTTTTGAACCGGATTACGAGGGACCTTATATAGCCGACCGGGCTGTGGCCAAATATATCATTCAATCAAGCGATGAGACGCCGGGACCCGATTTTGTTTTTGCCAATACGATGGAGAACCATTACCACTATTCCCCCGGGAAGTTCAAGGAAAATACGATTCAGGTGACCGGAGTGACCGGAGAGTCCAAGGGTCTTATTGAAACGTATGCGCAAGGGCTCTTGGGTGCGGACGATATGCTTAAGCGTTTGGTGACGCACTATGAGCAAAAGGGAGAGCCGACGATCATTGTTTTCTTCGGCGATCATCTGCCAAGTCTCGGGGATAACTACAAAGCGTATAAAGACTGCGGCTATTTGCAGGAGAACGACCCGAATTTTCTTGACAAAATGTATCGTGTTCCGGTTCTTGTATGGAACAATTATTTGCCGGAGCACAAGGAACAGTTAAATATGAGTCCATCATTTCTGGGGCCTTATGTGCTGAAGCTGGCGCAAAGACCCGGCAGCTATTATACCGATTATTTGTATCGGCTCGCTCAGCACACTCCCGTGATTCCTCCCAAAAATTACTATCCGCAAATGGGAATCGACGAGGAGGCGTTAAAGGAATATGAAAAGCTGCAGTACGATATTCTGTTCGGAAAACAATACGGCTATGGCGATTGGAAAAACACCATTAAAGACCCGGCTTATGTTTTAGGCTTTGGCGATCTGCAGATTGATCATGTTCATGTGAATGAAACCGGCCGGGAACGGATTGTCAAAATCACCGGCAGAGATCTGCCGCATAATAGTATCTTGCATATCAATGATAAACCGGTGAAGACAGCATGGACCGATAAACATGAATTGACGGCTATTGTCGAGCCGGAGACGGAGGCGGAGTTTCCCTGGAAGCTGGAGATTGTGGTCGAGGATTCCAAGGGTCATATCGTAGCCAAATCGAATGCTTATGTTCAAACCCGGATGACAGCAGCGGATATGCCATAAAAAGACCTTCAATACCTAACAGGAGTCTTCCATTCCGCGAGAAGCGCCTGGAAGCCGATATTTCCGGAACGGACTTCGGAACTGTCGGCTTTTTTCAATTTGGACAATACCCAGCGGCGATTATAATTGAACGTTGGCTGAAAAAATCGGATCCGCCGTGCCGCGGTCATTTCGATAATCTATTGACAGACGGTGGTATTCGGTGAAACAATAACATAAAGCGGAGGGAAGAAGCTGTCATGGCATTGGCATACCTTTCGTACACGATTGGGCAGACCGCGGCAGGAGGAGGACAGGCCCGTTTCGGCCCCGGTTTCCGGAGCGGACTGAAAAATAAGTCTTGCTGGTGAACGCTCCATCCGATATAGTAGAATAAACCTGAGTTACAACTCCAAAGAAGTGGGGGTGTCCATCCTTTGCCGATCATTCAGTCGGTCGAGAGAGCGCTGCGCATTCTGGATCTGTTCGACGAATACCATAAAGAATTGAAGATCACAGAAATCAGCAGCCGGATGGACTTGCATAAAAGCACGGTTCATTCTTTGTTAAAAACATTACAGGAATATCATTATATCGAACAAAATCCGGATAACGGCAAATACCGGTTAGGGATGAAGCTGCTGGAGCGAAGCAGCCGGCTGGTCCAAAGCCTGGATATTCGGCAGGCGGCCAATCCTTTCTTGCAGAAGCTTTCCAAAACGACAGGGCAAACCGCCCATCTGGTTATTCTGGACGGGAAAGAAGGCGTTTACATCGATAAGGTGGAAGGCGATAAAGCCGTCATACGGTATTCCCGTATAGGCCGACGCATTCCACTGCACTGCAGCGCCGTAGGGAAAGCCCTTATTGCCTTTAAATCGCCGGAGCAGATCCGCTCCATTCTTAAAGGGTACGAATATCAAAAGCACACGGAGAAAACAATCCGGACCGAAGAGGCTTTTTTACAGGAACTGGAGCGTGTAAGAAAGCGGGGATATGCTACGGATGATCAGGAGAACGAGCCTGGGGTTTTCTGTATCGCCGCGGCGGTCAGGGACCATTCGGGGGAAGTGATTGCGGCGATCAGCGTATCGATGCTCAAAGCGAGAGTGACGGATGAGGATAAAGAGGAGTACGTCAAGCTCCTGCTGCAGACCGTCGAAGAGCTTTCCGAGCGGATGGGATACGGCGTCATGCTCAAGTGAACACGCGGGCGGCAAGCTTGTATAAGCTTGACCCGTTTCTTTTTAGTTATATTATAAAACCAAGTTTTATAATATAAAACAATAACCGGGTAAAAGTCCGGTGGCAAAAGGGAGAGAATGACATGAGTGAATTATTGACATCTATCATGGGAACTCAAGGCGAACAATTATACCGGCTTCATACACATGCTCAAGGCCCTCAAGGTACGCTTCCACTGACGCCGGACATGCTGCTCCATGAGCCGAGCGGGAATCTGTTCGGGCTGACGCAAAACGTAGGGATGGGCTGGAAGCCGTCCGAACTGAACGGCAAGCAGGTGCTGCTGCTCAGCACCCAGGGAGGGATTCGTGCGGAGGACGGCCGTCCGATTGCGCTCGGGTACCATACCGGCCATTGGGAAGTAGGGCTGCTGATGCAGGATGCGGCCAATGAAATCCGGAAGATCGGCGGAGTGCCGTTCGCAGGGTATGTCAGCGATCCGTGCGACGGAAGAAGTCAGGGCACCGAGGGGATGTTCGACTCGCTGCCTTATCGCAATGACGCCGCTATGGTCTTCCGCAGATTGATCCGTTCGCTTCCCACACGCAAAGCGGTCATCGGCATTGCTACCTGCGATAAGGGCCTGCCGGCGATGCTGACGGCTCTTGCAGCCATGCGCGAGCTGCCATGTATCATTGTCCCCGGGGGAGTGACACTGCCTCCTTCAAACGGGGAGGATGCCGGTAAAATCCAAACGATCGGGGCGCGATACTCGAATGGAGAACTATCACTGGAGGATGCGGCGGATCTCGGCTGCCGGGCATGTGCGACGCCCGGCGGGGGCTGTCAGTTTCTGGGTACGGCCGCTACGGCACAAGTCGTCGCCGAAGCGCTCGGACTGACAGTTCCGCACGCGGCGCTTGCTCCGTCCGGTCAGCCGATCTGGCATGAGCTCGCCCGCCAGTCGGCCCGCGCCGTCATGACGCTGGAGTCGAAGGGGCTGCGCACACGCGACATCGTCACGGATGCGGCCATTCGCAATGCGATGGTTGTCCACGCGGCCTTCGGCGGCTCCACGAACCTGCTGCTGCATATTCCGGCCATCGCTCATGCGGCCGGCTGCACTATCCCTGCCGTTCAGGATTGGGACCGTGTCAACCGCGATGTGCCGAGGTTGGTCAGCGTTCTGCCGAACGGTCCCGTGTACCATCCGACGGTCAGGGTGTTTCTGGCAGGAGGGGTGCCTGAGGTCATGCTGCATCTGCGCAAGCTCGGCTTGCTCGACGAATCGGTTCTTACCGTAACGGGCGAGACGCTGGGGACTGTGCTCGATTGGTGGGAGACCTCAGAGCGGAGGGCAAAGGTGCGCGAGGCGCTGCAGCAATTGGACGGGATCCGGCCCGATGAGGTCATCATGAGTCCGGAGCAGGCACGGGCCCACGGAATGACGTCCACCGTCACGTTCCCGACCGGAAATATCGCGCCGGAGGGCTCCGTCATTAAATCGACCTCCATCGATCCAACGGTTGTGGGACCCGGCGGCGTTTATCGCCATAAAGGGCGGGCGAAGGTGTTTACTGCTGAACGGGATGCCATCCGGGCCATCAAGACCGGAGGCATTGTGGCCGGCGATATTATGGTGCTGATCGGCCGCGGCCCGATCGGCTCGGGAATGGAAGAGACGTACCAGTTGACTTCCGCGTTGAAGCATCTGCCGTTCGGAAAGCATGTGACGCTGATTACGGATGCGCGATTCTCAGGTGTATCCACCGGCGCCTGTATCGGCCATGTAGGTCCGGAAGCGCTTGCGGGCGGGCCGATCGGCAAGCTGCGGGACGGCGACTGGATTGAAGTCGTGATTGACCGCGAACGGCTGCAGGGCAGCCTGCATTTTGTCGGCGAAGGGGACACCTTCTATACGCCCGAGGAAGGAGCCGAGGTGCTGGCCCGGCGATCGCCTCATCCCGGTCTCGCCCCTGACCCCGGTCTGCCGGACGATACCCGCTTGTGGGCGGCGCTCCAAGGGGCCAGCGGCGGAACGTGGCGCGGCAGCGTGTATGATGTGGACCGCATTATCACGCTGCTCGAAGCCGGCAAGAAAGCGCTTGGATGGTAAAACGTGCGGTGTGCTTGGCCGATGTACAGCGTTAAAGCAAACAGCCGAAGGGTGGCCTGACCCCTCGGCTGTTCAGCTTCAGGGCACAACTCGTGTCCGGTGCGCCTATCGGGAGCAAAGAGGTTTTACAAAAATAGGGTTGGCGTGATAGCATGAGGTCAAAGGTTCGCCTTAAAAGGTTTAAAGCATGGATGCTTTGAAGATGATTCTGATGAAAACAGGGGAGTTGTGATCATGGTTCAAGCCGGTCTTGTCGTTTGTGTAGGAGAGCTTTTAATCGATTTTTTTTGTACAGACATTGATGTCGATTTAAAGAAAGGCGCTAATTTTGTCAAGCAAGCCGGCGGAGCCCCTGCGAATGTGTCGGCGGCCGTCGCCAAGCTGGGGGGAAATGCGGCGTTTGTCGGCAAAGTAGGCAGCGATCCGTTCGGCGGGTTTCTGATCGAGGTGCTCGATCAGGCCGGCGTCGTTACGCGGATGATTTCCAAAGACGATACGGTGAAAACGACCATGGCTTTCGTTTCTTTGCAGGCGAACGGGGAGCGGGACTTTGTCTTTTACCGCGGCGCCGATGAGCGGCTGACCATAGCCGATGTGGATCTGGAGTACATATCCAAAGCGCGTGTGATGCATTTTGGTTCGGCAACAGCCCTGCTTGGCGGCGAATCCCTCGAAACCTATTTTGCACTGATCGATCAGGCCAAAACAGGCGGAATATTCGTCTCTTTCGACCCGAATTTCCGGACCAATCTGTGGCAGGGAAGAGAAGCCGAATTCATCGAGCGTTCGCGCAAAGGGATCGGACAAGCCGATTTCGTTAAGGTGAGCGACGAGGAGCTGCGTCTGATTACCGGGCAAGAAGATAGGCTGGAGGGCGTGCGGGACATGCATCAATGGGGGGCGCGCGTCATTGCCGTCACGCTGGGGAAGGAAGGGACGCTGCTTTCCGCCGCCGGGCAGCACGCCGTGATTCCGAGCGTCGCCATCAAGTCTGTCGATTCCACCGGTGCCGGAGACTCGTTTGTGGGCGCAACCTTGTTTCAACTGGCGTCCGCGAAGGACCCGCATGCTTTGTGCGACAACTTTGAAGCGTGGAAGAGCATCATTGCCTTCTCCAATAAAGTGGGAGCCATGGTTTGTACGAAAGTGGGGGCGATTGCCGCGCTGCCGTCTCTGGAAGAGGTGGAACGGTTCGGTTAAGAGACGGGAGGGCCCTGAGCTTACCGATGATGCGCGGGGATTTGCTTGCGGCAGAGCTTTTTCGATACTTCTTTCACAAATAAAAAACTACTTTTCACATATGAAAAAAAGATTTATAAAAAACATTTATATAAATATCGTTGACACACATTCATTATGTAATTAGACTGTGAAATAATGCATAAATTTAACTATTTTTGATTTCATAGTTTGCATTAGGATTTTCTATATCGAAAGGAGAAATGAAAAATGAGTGGTCAGACAAGCGGAAGTTATACAATTATTTTGCGAATGGAGCTGGAACCCAACGTAGCATTCATTCAAATCGCTAATGCAATTCATGAAAAAGGCGGCGAAATCGTTGCCGTAGATATTGTGAACCGAAGCAAACAAAAAACGATCAGAGATATCACGGTGTCCGTTTCAAACAGAGAAACCGAAGCTGAATTGATTGAAAACGTTCGCAACGTGCCGGGGATTAAAATCGTCAACATATCGGACCGTACCTTCCTGATGCATTTGGGAGGAAAGCTTGAAGTTCGTTCGAAGGTTCCGATTAAAAACAGGGATGATCTGTCCCATGTATATACACCGGGTGTAGCCCGTGTATGCATGGCGCTTCATGAAGATCCTTCCAAAGCTTATTCGTTAACCATCAAGCGGAATACGGTGGCGGTCGTCTCCGATGGTACCGCTGTACTCGGGTTGGGCGATATCGGTCCGATTGCCGCGATGCCGGTGATGGAAGGTAAAGCGATGCTGTTTAAAGAAATGGCGGATATCGATTCCTTTCCGATTTGTTTGGATACGAAGGATACGGAAGAAATCATCAGGATTGTGAAGTCGATCGCACCGGCGTTCGGAGGCATTAACCTGGAGGACATTTCCTCGCCGCGCTGCTTTGAAATTGAAGAAAGATTAAAAAAAGAACTGGATATTCCTGTTTTTCATGATGACCAGCACGGAACCGCCGTGGTGATGCTGGCGGGATTGATCAACGCATTGAAAATTGTGAACAAGCAAATCTCTGACATTAAAGTGGTGTTCAGCGGAGTCGGCGCGGCAGGCGTGGCTTGCACGAAAATGCTGATCGCGGCCGGAGTCAAGCATATCGTCGGTGCGACGAGATCCGTAGGTATTATCAACCGCAACGCTACATACGAAAACCCCATGCTGCAATGGTATGCGGAGAATACGAATCCCGACAATGTGACGGGAACGTTATCCGACGCGATGCAAGGAGCGGATGTATTTATCGGCTTGTCCGGTCCCGGCGTGATTACGGTAGACGATTTGAAAAAAATGGCCAAAGACCCGATTGTCTTTGCGATGGCCAATCCGACTCCGGAGATTTTACCGGAAATTGCGGAGCCATATGTACGCGTCATGGCTACGGGAAGATCCGATTACCCGAACCAGTTGAATAATGTGCTGTGCTTCCCGGGGATTTTCAGAGGTGCATTGGATTGCCAGGCTACCATCATTAACGAGGAAATGAAACTGGCGGCCGCCTATGCGATTGCGTCTATTGTAGAGGACGCCGAACTGAACGAGCAGTATATTATCCCAAGCGTGTTCAATAACCGTGTGGTTGAGGTTGTCAGAAGAAAAGTCATTCAGGCGGCAGTGGATACAGGGGTAGCACGCAAAGTTCCGCATGAATTTGCATAATCCATCGTCATTCCAAAGTTGTAAAACAAGCCGTCTTTGCGGTTGGCCGCAAAGACGGCTTGTTTTTTTGCTTGCCCATCGGTCGATTCGGAGAAAAAACGGTGCGTGCGAATAGCGGCAGGTTCGGATAAGGCATAATAAGACGAACCCCGTGCACTATATTTTAAACGTAAGGATGAGCAGCTTGAGAAAGATAGCGTGCGGCTTCAAACTCTGTTTCATGCTATTCCTGCTGACCTTGTCGGCCTCCCTCTTGGCACAGCCGCTGGCCGCGGCTCCGAAATCGGACAAGACCAAAATCGAAATAACGGATGGATTGGCAGAAGAAGGCGTCTATTTGATCATCAATAAGACCTCGAACCGGTTGACCGTAGTTCTGAACGGACGGGTTGCGTATTCCTTTCCTGTCGCTACCGGCCGGACAAAGCAGCTCACTCCTACAGGGCGCTTTCATATTGTCACCAAGATCGTCAAGCCATGGTACGTGCGCAAGCGAATCCCTGGCGGCGATCCGCGCAATCCGCTCGGCAGCCGGTGGATGGGGATTAATGTGCCGGGAACGGGCGGCTATACCTATGGTATTCATGGAACCAACCGGCCGTATTCGATCGGCAGCAGCGCATCTTCGGGTTGTATTCGGATGCATAACAGAGATGTCGAATGGCTGTTCAGACATATTCCGCTGGGCACCGTGGTGATTATTCGGGAGTAGCAGGCTTAACGGTAAAAGGTCAGGTAGGGCTGCGACGGGCAAATCAGCGGGTCATACCGGGCAACCATTGAAAAGGGACTCCGAAAGGGGTTCTTTTTTTACCTAAAAGGACGGGGTTAAATTTTCTTCAGCCAAAGCGATGGGCGAATGATGTCGCAATTGCTGCCGCAAGGCATACCATAGAGTAACCTCCAAAATTTTTCACGGACGGGGGGCGTCAACTATGGATCAGTCCATGCCCGTGCTGCTGATTATCTTGCTTTTTTTACTGCTGGTGATCACCCTTTTGCTGCTGTATTGACCGGAAAGAGAAGACGCTCTGACGAAGAAACAGCCCGATCCGCTTTAGGGTGGACCGGGCTGTATGATTTTAGAATCCTTTATATTGCGGCTCTTCATTTTCAAGCTGCTGCACGCGTGAGCTGACTTGATCCACAATCGCTTGTGTTTGCTGGGCGCAATTTTCAAACAGCGTCTTGGCTTCCTGATTTTGCGTCTCTAACGCAAAGCTTTCAAGGCTTGCTTGCGCGCTCTTGAGGGATGCCAGCGTCGTCTTTACTTGGGATGCAACGGTCATTGATATCACCTCCACAAAAAATAATATGGCTCAGTCTTGAGGATTTATGAATGTAAAAAAACTCCTATTAATAACAAAAGGGATTTCGGCAAATAATTGAAACGTTACGTTTTAACCACCGGAAAGGGAGAGAATCCATTGCATGATTGGGCGCATATCGCGATCCGTTCGGCAGGAGCCATTACGATTTTATTTTTAATCACCCGTATACTTGGCAAAAAGCAAATTTCTCAGTTAACCTACTTCGAATACATACTCGGTATTGCGCTTGGTGAACTGATCGGATTTATGTCCATTGATCTCGAATCGCCTTTTATGTACGGCGTGATGGGACTTTTAGTCTGGTTTTCCATTCCTTATATCCTCGAAATCCTTGCCTTAAAAAGTAACCTGCTGCGGAAATGGTTCGACGGCACCGGAACCGTGATGATCAAGGATGGAAAAATTATGGAAGACAATTTGAAAAAAGAACGTTATACCGCCGATGAGCTTTTGGAGCAGCTGCGGATCAAAGGTGTCTTTAACGTGGCTGATGCGGAGTTTGCCGTTCTTGAGCCAAGCGGGGATCTCAGCGTTTTGTTAAAGCAGGAACAACAGCCTTTGACTCCGCAGCATTTGGGCATTCGGGTTGCGCCGCAGCGGGAAAGCCAGACGGTCATTATTGACGGGAAAATCAGGGACGAGCCTTTGGCTACGGCAGGGCTCAGCCGGGAATGGCTTCAAACGGAATTGGAGAAAATAGGCGTTACCTTGGAAAATGTGTTTGTCGGACAAGTGGATTCGTATGGTCAGCTGTATGTTGATTTATACGACGATATGCTGAAGGTTCCGCCAATGAATCAAAAGCCGCTGCTGCTGGCTACTTTAAAAAAGTGCGAAGCGGATCTGGCGTTGTTCGGGCTGTCTACGACAAACGAAGAGGCAAAACGAATGTATGAACAAGGTATGGAGAAAATAAAAGACATTATCGGGCAGGTCGAACCGTTATTGAAACGCTGAACAGAAAAGGGGGATGCGAAAATGACCACCAAATCGAAAATGAAGAAATTGACCTGGACGCAGCAGGAATACCAAGAGCTTGCCAAAAAGCGGGAGCCGGCCCGGCCGGTGCTGAAAAATTGCCTGAGGGCCTTTGCGGTCGGAGGCTTTATATGCTTGATCGGCCAAGGAATAATGGAAGTGTTCATCCGGTGGTTCGGGTTCACAGAGAAAACAGCTGGCAACCCGACGGCCGCCGTGCTCATCTTCATTTCGGTTTTGCTGACATGCTTTGGGGTATACGATAAAATCGCCCAATGGGCGGGCGCCGGGTCCGCCGTTCCTGTGACGGGCTTTGCCAACTCGATATGTTCTGCGGCTTTGGAGCATAAAAGCGAAGGCTACGTGCTCGGTGTCGGCGGAAACATGTTCAAGCTGGCCGGCTCTGTTATCGTATTCGGAACCGTGTCGGCCTTCGTCATCGGCCTTATTCACTTGATTCTTGGAATGGAGGGCCGTTAAATGCTAAAGGGATATCAGAGCTGGGAGTTCAAGAAGCGTCCGGTCATCATGGGAACGGCGACCATCGTAGGGCCGGATGAAGGCAACGGACCGCTGGGAAACGAATTCGACATTGTGCATGCCGATACCAAGCTCGGACAAGACAGTTGGGAAAAAGCCGAGAAAAAAATGCTGGAAGAAGCTGCCCAGCTTGCATTGGAGAATGCGGGGGTGACCAAGGAGCATATTCAATTTTATGTCGGCGGCGACTTGTTGAACCAAATCATCAGCAACAGTTTTGCCGTGCGGACGATGCAAATTCCTTATCTCGGTATTTTCGGCGCTTGCTCTACTTCGATGGAGGGATTGGCTTTGGCTTCCATGATCGTGGATTCGGGCTATGGCTATCAAGTGTTAACGGGAACGTGCAGTCACAACAGTACCGCGGAAAAGCAATTTCGTTACCCTACGGAATACGGCTCGCAGAAGCCTCCCACCGCCCAATATACGGTTACGGGAGCGGCTTGTGCGGTTGTGGGGAACCGGGGCAAGGGACCGGTCGTAACAGGAGCTACGATCGGGCGCGTCATTGATATGGGGATCAAGGACCCTTTTAATATGGGTGCGGCGATGGCCCCGGCGGCCGTCGATACGCTGCAGTCACATTTCCGTGATTTCAAACGGGAGCCGGGCTATTATGACTTGATTTTAACAGGCGACCTGGCGAGTGTAGGCTATGAAATTGCATGCGAATTACTGGAAAAGCATAAGGTGCCGATCAAGCAGACCCGTTACTACGACTGCGGTCTGATGATGTACGATTTGGAAAAGCAAAGCGTCCAAGCGGGAGGGAGCGGCTGCGCCTGCTCGGCTACCGTAACCTACGGTCACGTCTTGAAACGGATCCAAAAGGGAGAACTGAAAAGGGTGCTGATCGTTGCGACGGGAGCGCTGCTCTCCCCGCTTTCGTTTCAGCAGGGGGAGAGCATTCCCTGCATTGCACACGCGGTAGCGATTGAAAGCGAGGTGAATTAGCATGAATTGGATGCAGTTTGTCTGGGCTTTTCTCATCGGCGGGGCGATCTGTGTGCTGGGGCAATTGATGATGGATATCATGAAGCTGACGCCGGCGCATACCATGACCACTTTGGTGGTAGCCGGAGCCATCGTGGACGGCATTCAGATCGGCGACAAAAGCTTGTATGAACGCTTTATCGAGTTTGCCGGCGCCGGGGCTACCGTGCCGATTACCAGCTTTGGCAATTCCCTTGTGCACGGAGCGCTGAGCGAATTGAAAACGCATGGCGCAGTCGGAATCATCACGGGCATCTTTGAAGTAACCAGCGCGGGGATTTCTGCGGCCATCATTTTTTCATTCCTGGCCGCCCTCGTATTCAAGCCGCAAGGATAACGGCGGCAGCGGAGACGGAAGCTCCGAGAACCTTGGAAGCGCGCGGCGCCAACGCCCGGCCCTGAGGTTTTCGGGGCTTTTTTGCCATCATTCAAAATCATTTTTATACGTGTACTCCGGTTCCTGATTCCTGTACAATAGGAAGTAAGTCTCTTGTATTTTGTGCACATGTTACAATTGTTACAATAGCATTACAATTTGATTTCATTTGTTAAATCGACACGATTTTGTAGAACCTTAGGCTCTTTATTTGCGTAATAAATTTAATTCATGCTTAGTTAAGACTTATTAAGGAGGCCGGACGATGGAGACGATGATCAGAGAAGATATACTGGCGATTAGGCGGATACAGGCAAATTTGGAATCCTGCATTTTCGGAAAAAGAGAAGAAATTCAGCTGCTTTTAACCGCGATGCTGGCAGGGGGCCACGTGCTGCTTGAGGATGTGCCGGGCACAGGCAAGACCGTGCTGATCAAAGCGCTCGCCAAATCGATCCGCGGCCAATATCGCCGCATCCAATGCAACCCCGACCTCCTTCCTACCGATATTACAGGCGTTTCCATTTATCATCCCAAGGAGGAAGTGTTTTTGTTCCGTCCGGGTCCGATCATGACCAACATCCTGCTTGTCGATGAAATCAACCGGGCAACGACCAAGACGCAGTCCGCCTTGCTGGAAGCGATGGAGGAGAGGCATATTACGGTGGATGGAGAGTCCCATGATCTGCCAAAACCCTTCCTGATGCTGGCAACCCAGAATCCGATCGATTTCGAGGGTACTTATGTTTTGCCGGAGGCCCAGTTGGACCGTTTCATGATGAAATTCAGTCTCGGCTATCCCGATGCGGAAACGGAAACGAAAATGATCGTATCCCAAAGCATATCCCACCCGTTGGATGCTCTGGAGCCTGTTGCGGAAGTGGAGCAGATTTTGGCCATTCAAGAGCAAGTGAAGCAGGTTCATCTGGATGAAGCGGTGGCAAGGTACCTGGTATCCGTTATCCGGCTGACCCGCGAACATCCGTCCATCTATCTGGGAGCGAGCCCGCGTGCGACGCTGGCGCTGGTGCAGGCGGTCAAAGCCTTCGCTTTGCTTCAGCAAAGAGATTACGTCCTTCCGGACGATATTAAATTTTTGGGGCCTTATGTGCTTGGACACCGGATGATCCTGCAGGCGGAAGCACGGATGGAAGGGGTCACCGTATCGTCGGTGCTGCAATCGGTGTTTCAACAGGTGAAAGTGCCGGTACGTTTGGAGAAGTGAATATGCTGAGACCTTCTTTCGCTTTTAAGCTGGCGGGACGCTTGGGGTCCAGCCGCAAGCTCTGGGCCGTGCTCTCGGTTTTGTTGGGCAGCCTGGGATTTTTGCTGTTTCAGGGCGGAAAGCTGGCCTTGATGCTGTTTGTTATCATATTTATACTCAGCGTTTATTTGCTGCTCGGCCAGTGGAGCGGGATCAAGCGCACGAAAGGAATCCGGACGCTGAAGCACAACGAATTCGGAACGACGATCGAAGCCGGCAGCACCCTTGAAGTGACAATCCAGCTGCAAATCCCGGGATTTTGGCCGATGCCTTACTTGTTCGTCAAGGATCGATTAGTTCATAAAAGCGGCCGGGAGCTGACGTTTGAGGCGACGGTTGTGCCCGATTGGAAAAGACGCGCGCAATGGGAGTACAAAACGCCGGCGATGCGCCGCGGGCACTATGTGTTCGGGACCACGGAATGCGTAACCGAGGACGTGTTTGGGTTGTTCAAGCATAAGGGAGAGCTTGAGCTGCCTCAAAGCATCTCTGTTCTTCCGCAAACCGTGCCCATACGGGAATGGCAGCAGTTTCATCAGATGGTTAAAGGAACCAATCACCAATCCTCGACGACACGTGCCGCGCGGGAAACCACACAAATTAATGGTGTCCGCGAATACATTTACGGAGACCGGCTCTCGCGGATTCACTGGAATGCGACCGCCAAGACCGGAACCTGGAAATCGAAGGAGTTTGAGCGGGAATCGCTTCCCAAGACCTATTTGTTTCTGGACCGCAGTCTGCGGTCTTATCAGGATCCCGATCCGTTCGAGCTGGCGGTTTCGGCGGCCGCCTCGATGTTCCAGTACGGCGCTCATCGCGGCCTGGCTCTTGGGCTTATTTCCTGCGGGGCGGACGATAAGTATTTTGAACCGAGACCGGGGCAGGCGCAGTACCATGCCGTAATGCAGCATCTCATTGATGTGGAGGCGGACGGAGTATACGGCGCGCGGCAGGTGCTGATGGAGAAAATCCATATGCTTGCGCCGGGCAGCTTCATTAAGCTGATCAGTCCGGTTTCGGGGGATGGCATGCTTGAGCTGCTTGTCTGGCTCAAGCAGCAGCAAATGAAACCCTGCCATCTGTGGGTCAACCCGGATGCCGCCCGCAGGGAAGCTTGGGTCAAGCAGCTCAAGTCCCGCGGCATCGTTTGTTATGCGGTGCAGCATTTGTCGGAGCTGCCTTTCCAGTTGGGAGGTGGGAGATGATGAACGAAAAACCGCTTGCCTGGTGGAAGCGCTTGTTGTTTCACGATTGGCCGCATCGGGTTACGGTGCTGTTGTGCGGCTTGTTTTTGCTTCAGTTTACGATCTGGTTCTCCAAAGAAGACGGCCTGTGGCTGCAGGAGACGGTTGTTATCGTTCAGCTGACGCTGCTCGTCATTTTTATAATGGAGCATGTTCCGCTTATCCATTGGCTTCTTCGCGGCGCGTTGGAGCTCGGTGCCATTATTGTTATCAATATCCAGGTGCTCGAACGGTACGAGGTGATCGAGCCCATGCCGTTCTCCAGCTTTTTATCTTCCCAGCTGTTTTTGAACCTGTACGATCTTACGCCTTACTTATGGTTCGCCCTTGGCGCCTGGGTCGCTTATTTGACTACGATCTGGTGGGTGGAAGCAAAGTGGCGGATTTATATTCTGCTGGTTCTGACGGTTCTGGCGATGTGCATCCGCGATTCGTTTTCGGCCATTTATTTATGGCCGCAGGTGGCTGTCGTTGTCGCTTGCGGGCTGTTCCTGCTGATTTTATGCCACTTTATGCAGCTTCGGCGCAAGGATTCGTCGGCTTGGCGGAAGCTGGCCGACTACCCGGCATCGATTGCGATTCCGGTCGTTTCACTCGTATCCCTGACCATATTTATCGGGGCGCTGATGCCGGAGGTAGGTCCGACGCTAACGGATCCTTATACGGCATGGCGCAATTTCAAAGGGGAGCCGATGAATTTTACAACCGGCAAGGGAATCCAGGTATCTGCTGTTGTGGACGCGACGGATTCTTCTTCCGGTTACAGCCGCAACGACTCTAATCTCGGCGCAGGGTTCCAATTTGACTACACGCCGGTCATGACCGTAGAAACGACGCACAGGGCCTATTGGCGCGGTGAAACCCGTTCGCTTTATACCGGGAGAGGCTGGGAGGAAAGCGACGGCGAACGCCGGGGAGCCTGGAATAACGTGCGCCCGGACGCTCCCGTTCCTGCCGATCCGAGGTATCCGGCGGGAAATCGGAAAACCGTTGAGGTGACGCAAACGGTGACCATGCTCACAGATGAGCGGTATCCCGTTTTCTTTGGCGCCTATGCCGTGCAAAAAGTAACCGGCATTAACGGAGCGAAGAGCGGATTTGAAGCGCTGCAATGGTCCGCCCGGCAGTCGGAGCTGAGATACGGCGAGCATCAGCCTTATCCGAAGACGTATACGGTGGTGTCCCACATGCCGGTTGTCGACGAGGCGGCTTTGCGCGCACTGCCGATGGAACCGGTACGGCAGGGGATGAATGAGTTTTTGCAGCTGCCGGACCATTTGCCCGAACGTGTGCGCACGCTGGCAGCCGAGATTACCAGAGAGGCTGCGAATCCGTACGATAAAGCCAAGAGAATCGAGCAGTATCTCCAGTTGAATTTTCCTTATACGAACAGACCCGACTTGTCCAAGGGCCGCAGCCGCGACTTCGTCGACCGCTTCTTGTTTGAAATCCGGGAGGGGTATTGCGACTATTATTCCACTGCCATGGTGGTGATGGCCCGTTCTGTGGGCCTGCCGGCCCGTTGGGTGAAGGGCTATGCTTCCGGTGCGGCGGAAATGAACGGGGAATTGTTCGGCATGTTCCCCGACGAGGTTTCGGCCAATACCGATGCCGGCGGAGTGTATACCGTACGGAACTCGGATGCCCACTCCTGGGTGGAGGTCTACTTCAACGGCTATGGCTGGATTCCGTTTGAGCCGACCGCCGGATTCGCTCTGCCAACGGCGACGGCAGAGGCCAATCCTGCAGTCGACGTTTCCGAAGCTCCGGGTCCCATCGTAACCGAGACGGAAGAAAATACGCCCGTCGTCGGGCCGCATCATGTCGCCACAGGAGGCATCCTTGCTGTGGCTGCACTGCTTGCCGCTTTTCTGGTTTGGAAATTTCAGCTCATCGAGCTGTGGAGAGAGCGGGAGCGCAGGCGCAGAGCTTCGCTGATGAAGCAGAAAGTCATTGTGGAGTGTGAGCGGCTGCTCCGTATTTTCCGACGCAACGGCTACGTGCGCGAGGAATACGAAACGCTCCGGGAAGCGATGCAGCGCTGGACGAAGCAAAGCGGATGGATGAAATCGGAGCTGGATGCCGTGCTTTCTGTTTTTGAAAAAGCGAAATACGGGAATGCGGAAATTACCGAAGAGGATTGGCGTCAAACGACGCAAATCGTAGAAAAGCTTCGTTCTCAGATGTAGCTTGAATCAAAGGCTGGACGGCTTCGGGCTGCCGGCCTTTGAGGGTATTCCTTTTTGCAACAAAAAGGAGTATTATGGTATAGTTTGACGTATACAGCCTAATGTCTTTCGAGGTGAACGCTTTGCTGAAAAAGCTGATTCCACGCAAACAAGTGAATTCGATTTATGAAATAAAACTCGACGAATTATGGGAGCAGGGGTATCGGGGCATCATTACGGATTTGGACAATACGCTGGTAGGGGCCAAGGCGCCGCTGGCTACGCCGGAGCTGATCGATTGGCTCAAGGTAGTGGCGCACGTGGGCTTTCAGGTGGTCGTCGTCTCCAACAACCAGCGGACGAGGGTGACCAAGTTCGCGGAGCCGTTATCTCTGCCTTTTATTTACCGGGCCAAAAAGCCCTCGAGCGCATCCTTTCGAAAAGCGCTGCAGATGATGAATTTAAGGGCGGAAGAGGTCGTTGTGATCGGCGATCAAATGCTGACGGATGTGCTGGGGGGCAACCGGATGGGCTTGTATACCATTCTGGTGGTTCCGATTTCGCTGGGCGACGAAGGGTTTTTTACGAAGGTAAACCGCCGAATCGAGAAAGCGGCTTTAACGATCATGAAAAGGTAGGGAATCCATGACGGATCAAAAACAAATGAGAGAAGATGCGTTACACTGTACAGGCTGCGGCGTGGCGCTCCAAACCCAAGACGCCGAGAAGCTCGGCTATGTGCCGGAGCAGGCGCTGACGCGAACGCCGGTCATTTGCCAACGGTGCTTCCGCATAAAGCATTACAACGAAGCTTCCAGTATTACTTTAAATCAGGATGATTTTCTTCGCCTGCTTACGCATGTAGGCTCGACGCAGTCGCTTGTTATCAATATTGTCGATTTGTTCGATTTCGAGGGGAGCATGATTTCGGGACTTCCGCGCTTCGTCGGAAATAACCCGATTGTGCTTGTAGTCAACAAAATCGATTTGTTGCCCAAGGCGACGAACTATAACCGGATCTTAAACTGGGTGCAGCGCCAGGCGAAAGAAGCGGGACTGAAGGTTGCCGAGGTCGTGCTGTGCTCCGCAAAGAAAAACATGGGCTTCGAACGGGTCATTGAAGCGTTGGACAAACACCGCCGCGGCCGTGATATTTATGTGGTCGGCGCAACGAATGTAGGCAAGTCGACGCTGATTAACCGGCTGATCCGGGATTACAGCGACCTGGACGCGGAGCTGACGACTTCGCAATACCCGGGCACGACGCTGGATCTTGTCCGGATTCCGCTTGAGGACGGCGCATCCATCATCGACACGCCCGGCATTGTCTATCAACACCGGCTGACGGAGCTTGTGAGCAAGAAAGATCTGGCGAAGCTGATGCCGGACAAGCCGGTCAAGCCTTTGGTGTTTCAGCTAAACGAGCGGCAGACGATTTTCCTGGGCGGGTTTGCGCGGTTTGATTTTGTACAGGGAGCCCGGCAGTCCTTTACTTTCTATATATCCAATGCGCTTCAGGCTCACCGGACCAAGCTGGAGCGTGCGGATGAGCTGTACGAGGAGCACAAGGGCGGGCTTCTGTCACCGCCTGCCAGGGAGGAGCTGGACAAGCTGCCGAAGTGGGTAAAGCATCCGGTACGCATTCCGAAGGGTTCGAATCTGGATGTATCCATTTCCGGAATCGGTTGGGTAAAAGTGAACGGCGAGGCCGGAGCGGATCTGGTTATTCACGTGCCTAAGGGCGTAAAGGTTGCCGTCAGGGAGCCGCTCATTTAAACTTTTGCTTCAGATTGTTTGCAATGGCAGCCAATGGGAGGAACGGGAAACGATGAGCAAGCACAAGCTGGATAGTCATACGATGTTGTACGGCGTTTTTGGGGATCCGATCCGGCATTCGAAATCTCCGATCATGTTGAACAGGGCATTTGAAGAAACAGGGCTCAATGCGGCTTACGGGGCGTTTCACATTTTGCCGGGAACCTTGAAGGACGCGGTCGCAGGGATTCGGGCGCTTCAGTTCCGGGGGGTCAACGTCACGATTCCGCACAAAGTGGAGGTGATGTCGTATTTGGACGAGATCGATGAAGCAGCCCGCGTCATCGGCGCCGTCAATACGATTGTAAACGAAGGCGGCAAGCTGATCGGATATAATACCGACGGCATCGGTTACATCCGTTCGCTCAAAGAAGAAACGGGCATCGATTTGAAAGGCCGCAAGGTGCTGATGATCGGAGCGGGGGGCGCCGCACGCGGCGTCGGTTACGCATTGGTCAAGGAAGGCGTGGAGCATATCTGGATTGCCAACCGGACGAAGGAGAAAGCGTTGGAGCTTGCGGCTTCCATGAGCGGGTTCGGAAGCGTATCCGGTCACGGACTGGACGAGGCAGGCAAGCTGGCTGGCGAGGCGGCGCTGATTGTGAACAATACGCTGCTCGGCATGCATCCGAATGTGGACGGGGTGCCTATGGACGTAGAGCTGATCAAGCCGGGAACGGTGGTCAGCGATTTGGTGTATAATCCCCTGGTTACCCGTTTTTTAAGAGAAGCCCGGGATCTTCGCGGAGCGACCGTTCACAGCGGCTTGGGCATGTTTATTTATCAAGGCGCCTATGCGTTTGAATACTGGACCGGTCTCCCGGCTCCGGTTGCAGCCATGCGGGAAGCGGTGCTGCAGTCTTTTGAAGAGCGGCAAACTTAAGTCAATCATGGAATTCATCCATAGAATAGAGGTAGAAGGACTGGCATGTTAACAGGTAAACAAAAGAGGTATCTGCGCTCGCTGGCGCACCATTTGAACCCGATATTTCAGGTCGGCAAAGGAGGAGTGAACGATCATTTGATCCGCCATATCAGCGAGGCACTGGAGGTGCGGGAATTGATCAAGGTCTCGGTACTCAACAACTGCCTGGAGGATCCTAAAGAGGTGGGGGCGGAGCTCTCGGACGGCGCGGGTGCAGAGCTTGTGCAGGTCATTGGAAAAACCATTGTGCTGTATAAAGAATCCAAAGAACAAAAAACGATCGAGCTTCCGGTATAAGCTTTAAGCTTCAAACGAAGCCGGGATGGATAATGCAAAGAGGGGGAGCCGGATGAAAATCGGCCTGATGGGAGGAACCTTCGATCCCGTTCATATCGGCCATTTGATCGCAGCCCAGAGCGTTTACGAGGAGCTGGAGCTGGATGAGGTTTGGTTTATGCCAACGTCCATGCCGCCGCATAAGGAACAGGCTCCCGGAGCTTCTCCGGAGCAGCGATGGCAGATGGTGTGCCTTGCCGTAGAAGACCACCCGGCTTTCAAGCCATCGGATGTCGAACTGCGCAAAGGCGGCATATCCTACAGCATCGAGACCGTACTCATGCTCCGTTCCCGGTACCCTGAACATGAGTTCTATTACATCATTGGAGCGGATATGGTGCAGTATTTGCCCAAATGGTACAGAATCGACGAGCTGATCAAGCATGTGACCTTTGTCGGATTGCGCCGCCCGGGGTATGAAACCGGCTGCGATGCACTGCCTGCCCCGATCAGGAAGGCTGTTCGTTTAGCCTCTATGCCGCAAATTGAGCTATCCTCTACGGGGATCAGACAGCGGCGCGCGGAGGGCCGGTCGGTGCGTTATATGGTGCCCGACCGGGTAAATGACTATATCGAGGTGAATCGTCTTTATGAAGCGTGAAGACCTGATGGAATCGGTCCGTTCGCAAATGCCGGAGAAGCGCTGGGTGCATACGCTGGGCGTGATGGAAACGGCTGTCAGGCTGGCGGAGCGGTTCGGAGCGGATCCTGTCAAAGCGGATCTGGCGGCTATTCTCCACGATGTGTGCAAATATTGGCGGGTGGACGAGCAAGCGCGGATTATTCGGGAAAACGGTTTGCCTCTTGATCTTCTGGAATATGACAAGGAGCTTTGGCATGCGCATGCGGGCGCCTGGCTGGCTCGTGAACGGTACGGTGTGGAGGATGAAGAGGTGCTGGATGCGATTCGCTACCATACCTCGGGGCGGGGTCAGATGACCCTGCTGGACAAGGTGGTTTGCCTTGCCGATTACATGGAGCCCGGGCGGGACTTTCCAGGCGTGCATAATATTCGCGAAATCGCCGAATATAGTTTAGAGAAGGCGCTGCTTGCCGGATTTGACGGAACGATAAGGTTTTTGCTGGATAAAGGAAAACGGATATATCCGCTGACGCTGGCCGCTCGCAATGGTTTGATTGAAGAGCTGGAGCAGCAGGACGGCGGAATGGTACAGAAGAGCTGAAACATTTGTATAGTTAAGGGAGGAAACTAGATGACGGTACAACCGGAGGAGCTTATGACGCTTGCGGTCGAGGCGGCCGAAGACAAAAAGGCAATAAACATCGTTACCCTGAATCTGTCCGGAATATCGCTGATTGCGGATTATTTTATCATTTGCCACGGGAATTCCGAGACACAAGTACAGGCGATTGCTGCGGAAATCCGCAAGAAAGCGGAGGAAAAAGGGGTGCGGATTCGCGGATTGGAAGGGATGGATACGGCGCGCTGGGTGCTCATCGATCTTGGCGATGTGGTCGTTCATGTTTTCCATCGCGATGACAGAGAATATTATAACATCGAGCGTCTTTGGTCCGACGCGAAAGTGGTCGAGCGGGTATGAGACTTGAAGCCGGTACGATCCGGCGGTTGGAAGTGGCAAGGGAAGTGCCGCCCAACGGCTATTTTTTGACCGACGGGACGCAGGACGTGCTTCTGCATTACAGCGAAACGGCCGGGGAAGTGAAGCCCGGGGATCAAGTAGACGTGTTCCTGTTTCACGATACGCAGGACCGGCTGGCGGCAACGATGCGAAAGCCTCTGATTCGGCTTGGCGAGGTGGCGCTGCTAGAGGTCGCAGATATTCATCCGCGCTTTGGATGCTTTCTTGAGATGGGGCTGGGGCGGCACTTGCTGCTGCCGTTTAAGGAGCTTCCTGAGCTTAAGGAGCTTCGTCCAAAGGTGGGTGACAAGGTCTTTGTCGTGCTGACGCACGACCGTCAGGGCCGGCTCGTGGCTAAAACAGCGGGGGAAGAGCATTTGAAAAAGCTGTGTTTCGATGCTCCGGCCACTTGGCGAGGCCAATGGGTGGAAGCAAGGGTGTACAAGCCCCTGCAGATGGGTACGTTCGTCGTCTGTGACGGAGGCGTGGTCGGCTTCGGAGTCATCGGCTTCATCCATTCCTCCGAACGGACAAGACTGCTGCGGTTAGGCGAGCAGGTCAAGGTTCGCGTGACATTCGTGCGCGAGGATGGGAACGTGAACTGTACGATGCGCGAACGCAAGGAAGTCGGGCGGGATGAGGACGCGGAAAAGCTGCTGGCGTTTCTTCATGAACGGCCGAACAAGGCCATGCCCTACTCGGACGAAACGCCTGCCGATCTGATCAGTCAGCGTTTTGGCATAAGCAAATCGGCATTCAAACGCGCCATCGGCAAGCTGATGAAAGAAGGCTTGGTTTATCAGGAAGGCAGCTGGACTTACCTGAAGCAGGATCCGACAGAGCCGGTTACCCAGTGAAGAAGCGCTGAGGTGCCGGTTTTTTCTTGCGCCGGGAGGATACTGATGATGCATTAAGACAAGGAGGTTTGCCGTGTGGCTTATGAGCGGTTCTCGTATATTTACGACCGTCTGATGGAGGATATGCCCTATGAGGAATGGATGCGGTTTGCCGGACAATGCTGGGACAAGTATGGTGTTCCCCGGACCGTCGTCGACCTTGGCTGCGGCACGGGAGCCTTGGCGATACCGCTTGCGCAGCAGGGCTTCGAAGTGATCGGCATCGACCTCTCGGAAGATATGCTCGCGGTCGCTCAGCAAAAGGCGGACAGCGTGCATCGGCATTCACCGTTCCCTGCCGGAGGCGGGCTGATGCTGCTGCAGCAGGATTTGCGCGATTGGGAGCTGGACCGTCCTGTGGATGCGGTCATCTCGTTTTGCGACTGCTTCAACTATTTGCTGGAGGAAGAGGATGTCGTGCTGGCGATCCGGCAAGCCTATGCGGGGTTGAAGCCGGGCGGTGTATTTCTGTTTGACATGCACACCCCTTATCAGCTGCAATCGTATGCCGAATCGCAGCCCTTTACTCTGAACGAAGAGGACATTGCGTATATATGGACATGCGATTTTGACCCGGGACGCTGTGAGATCGAGCATGCGCTAACGATTTTCGTCAGAGAAGGAGAAATGCTCGAAACGGGATCCGACGATGCGGTGACAGAACGCTTTCATCGGGTGGAGGAGCTGCATTTGCAGCGTGCTTATTCTCTGGATTGGCTTGGGGAGAAGCTGCGTGAAGCCGGTTTCCGGGAAACGGCCTGCTACGGGGATTTTACGTGGGAGCCACCTACGGAAAATACGCAGAGGGTGTTTTTTGTGGCGGTAAAATAGGCTGACCCTGTTCGAGGCCGGAAACAGGCGGGGGATGACGAGCCGGACTATTTTTCGATCAACCGCAAAATCAGCTGCACAGCGCTCAAAATCATGCCCCAGAGCGGCAGCGACAAGATCAAACCGTTCAGTAATCCTCGCATCGGCGGCAACCTCCAGCACACACTTTTTATACAGTATGTACAAAAAGTCTTTCTGGAATCCCCGGCAAAGAGGACTATCGTGCCGGAAGGGCGATTTCTTTCGATGGCGTCCTGCTTGACACACAGGAACGGTTTTACATATAATGAAATTTAATTGGATCGTTTGCAAGGCTATGACAGAAAGCAGTAGCTGTACGCCGTATTTCAGAGAGCCGATGGTTGGTGGGAATCGGTTGTGGTCGCAGCGAACTCGTTCTGGAGCCAGAAGGTGAAGGGAAGGATCGTCGGAAGAAGGGTCCGAGACCTAGCCGGATCGTATTCCCCGCGTTAAGGGGCTGGAGTGGACAGGGGCAAAGCATGCCGGCTGTCAACTAGGGTGGTACCACGGGAAGCAAAGCTCTCGTCCCTAGCTAAGGCTAGAGGCGAGGGCTTTTTTGTTTTTATTCGAAGGAGGCATAAAGCAACATGGCACAGGAAGTCAAAGAACAGCAAGGATATAACCCGCAGGCGATTGAACCGAAGTGGCAGCGCTATTGGGAAGAGAACAAAACGTTCAAGGTGCTGGACGACGATAGCAAGCCCAAATTTTACGCCCTGGATATGTTTCCGTATCCTTCCGGCGCGGGACTGCACGTAGGCCACCCGGAAGGGTACACGGCCACCGATATTGTGTCCCGGTACAAAAGAATGCGCGGCTACAACGTACTGCATCCGATGGGGTGGGATGCGTTCGGTCTTCCGGCGGAGCAGCATGCACTCGATACAGGGGAGCATCCGCGCGACATTACGATCAAGAATATCAATAATTTCCGCAGACAAATCAAATCGCTCGGCTTCTCGTACGACTGGGACCGCGAATTCAGCACAACCGATCCCGATTACTACAAGTGGACGCAGTGGATTTTTATCCAGCTTTATAAAAAAGGTCTCGCCTATGTCGACGAGGTCCCGGTCAACTGGTGTCCCGCGCTGGGAACGGTCCTCGCCAACGAAGAGGTGATCGACGGCAAAAGCGAACGCGGAGGCCATCCCGTCATTCGCAAGCCGATGCGTCAGTGGGTGCTGAAGATTACCGAGTACGCAGAACGCCTGCTGGAGGATCTGGAGGAACTCGATTGGTCTGAAAGCATCAAGGACATGCAGCGCAACTGGATCGGTAAATCCAAAGGAGCGGAAGTGACGTTCGCTATCGACGGGCATGAGGGTGACAGCCTGAAGGTGTTCACGACTCGTCCGGATACGCTGTTCGGAGCGACATACTGCGTTTTGGCGCCGGAGCACGAGCTGGTGAATCGGATCGTGACGGAGGGACAAGCCTCGGCGGTGAAGGAATATCAAGAGCGTGCCGCCCGCAAGAGCGACCTGGAGCGTACGGATTTGGCCAAGGAGAAAACCGGAGTCTTTACCGGAGCCTATGCCGTCAATCCGGTGAACGGCAGCAAGGTGCCGATCTGGATCGCCGATTATGTACTGGCGGGCTACGGAACGGGAGCCATTATGGCGGTGCCGGGACATGACCAACGGGACTGGGAGTTCGCCAAACAGTATGATCTTCCGATAATTGAAGTGGTGCAGGGCGGGGATCTGTCCAAAGAGGCTTATTCCGGCGACGGTCCGCATGTGAACTCCGGCTTCCTGGACGGGCTCAACAACGAACAGGCCATCGGAGCCATGATTCAGTGGCTTGAGGATAACGGCAAAGGCCAGGGCAAAGTGACCTATCGTCTGCGCGACTGGCTGTTCAGCCGCCAGCGTTATTGGGGCGAGCCTATTCCGATCCTTCATCTGGAAGACGGGACGATGAAAACCGTGCCGGAGGATCAGCTGCCGCTGCTGCTGCCGGAGGTCGACGAAATCAAGCCGTCCGGCACAGGAGAATCGCCGCTGGCGAACGTAACCGAGTGGGTCAATACCATCGATCCGGAGACCGGCATGAAGGCCCGCCGCGAGACGAACACGATGCCGCAATGGGCGGGCAGCTGCTGGTATTACCTGCGTTTTATCGATCCTAAGAACGATAAGGAAATTTGCTCTCCGGAGCTGCAGCGCAAGTGGCTGCCGGTCGATCTGTACATCGGGGGCGCGGAGCATGCTGTGCTCCATCTGC
This sequence comes from Paenibacillus naphthalenovorans, assembly GCF_001465255.1. Lineage (NCBI taxonomy): Bacteria > Bacillati > Bacillota > Bacilli > Caryophanales > Paenibacillaceae > Paenibacillus > Paenibacillus naphthalenovorans. The sequence continues at coordinate 885,726 of NZ_CP013652.1, forward strand.
TGTACGCGCGCTTCTGGCACAAGGTGCTGTACGATCTCGGCGTAGTGAATACGAAGGAACCGTTCCACAAGCTGGTCAATCAAGGGATGATCCTCGGCGAGAACAATGAGAAAATGAGCAAGTCCCGCGGGAACGTCATCAATCCCGATGTCATTGTCAATGAATTCGGAGCCGATACCCTGCGCTTGTACGAAATGTTCATGGGTCCGCTTGAGGCGACAAAGCCGTGGAGCGCCAACGGCGTAGAGGGGGCTTACCGCTTCTTAAGCCGGATCTGGAGATTGTTCATCCAAGAGGACGGGCAATTAAGCGCGAAAATTAGCAGTGAGGAAGAGGGCAGCGAGGCGTTCAAACGGGTTTGGCATCGTACCATCAAGAAGGTGACCGAGGATTTTGAGGCGCTGCGCTTTAACACGGCGATCAGCCAGCTGATGATCTTCGTGAATGAGGCCTACAAGACGGATCGTCTTCCGAAAGCGGCTATGGAGCACTTTGTGCAGTTGCTTTCTCCGCTTGCGCCGCATCTGGCCGAAGAATTATGGGAGAAGCTGGGCCATAACGATACCGTAACTTATGAACCATGGCCGACCTATGATGAGGCCTGGACCGTAGATAACGAGGTGGAAATCGTCGTTCAGGTGAACGGTAAAATCATTGAGCGCGCGACGGTTGCGGCCGATGCCGATGAAGCTTCTATGCGGGAGCTGGCTGTGAATCTGGATAAAGTGAAGGATGCCACGGCGGGTAAAACGGTCCGTAAAGTCATCGTGGTCAAAGGCAAGCTGGTCAATATTGTAGCAGGATAAAAAGGATAAAACGGGCAAGCATCAAAAAAACAACCGCCCCCCGGATGGCTACGGGCACGGCGGTTCATAAGGAAAAGACGTGAAAGCATCGCGTTCTTCATCGGCTTTGGTCCCGAAAAAGCGGGCTTCCACCTTTTCCAAATCTTCTTCGTATTTGGCATGAGTTGTGCGGATCAAGTCGTAAAAGACGCTGCACAGCTCTTTTTCCATTATACGGAGTCCTTCCTCTGTAATTCCGCCGGGTACGGCTACACGCTGCTGCAGCGCGGCGGGAGTAAATCCTCCATCTGTCAGCAGCTTGCCCGTCCCCAGCGTCATTTCGCTGGCGAGCCGCGTCGCCTCTTCCTCGGAAATTCCGGTGGCCGAGACGGCTGCCTGGATATACTTTTGAATGAAGAAGGCGAGGAAGGCAGGTCCGCAGCTGGACAGGTCGGAGGAGATTCGGGTGTGTTCCTCGGATATGCGAATCGGAGCGCTTACGCGGGATAACAAGTTTTCGAGCCGTTTCTGATCTTCGGCCTTCATCCGGTCCCCATAAATACAAAGTGTCGCTCCGCTGAGTACATGATTTGTGATGCTCGGAATCACTTTGGCGATTTTGCAGGGCAACAGCGCTTCGAGATGCCGGATCAGCACCGGGCTGGTGATCGAAACGATGATCTGTTCGGGTGTCAACAAAGCCTGAATCTCCTCAATGACATCTTTGAACTCGAGAGGCTTGACACAGATAAACAGCAAATCGGCTTGAGAAGCCGCTTCTTTATTGGAACGGGCAACTTGCAAGCCCGGATAGTTCGCTGCCAAAAGCTCCGCTTTGGCGATGGTCCGGTTGGTCGCCACCACGTTCTCCGGGTTTACAGCGCCGGAGCGGATGAACGTTTCAATAAGCATACTGCCCATGCTGCCTGTTCCGATGAAACCTACTCGCATGACGATCCCTCCTGTTTCTTCATGTATATCAGGGAGGATATGAATTTATGCATCAATTTACCAATAAAAAGAGGTGATGAAGATGGGATCAACGAAAGGGGGAGCGGGATGATGCGAATCGCTTTGATCGCGCTTGCTGTCGGTCTTTCCGCGGCACTGCTGATGATTTATCCTAAATGGGCGGAGCCGCCCGCGTCAAGCTTCATTAGCGCCGATGCGGAAATGCGCAGGCTGCTGCTGGAACAAGCGGAGCAAAAGCCCCCATCGCAGACGGTTCCGGGCGGTCAGCAGGAGGGAAAGCCGCCGGAAACAAAGCCTGTGGAAGATCAAGGGCCTGCGCCGGAGCTCCCCAAATCCACTTTGGAAGGGAAAGGTTCATCCGCCGCAGAGGAGGCGGATCAGGCCGTTGCGAAGTCGGGCAAGCTGAATCTGAACACGGCGACGGCGGAGCAGCTGGATGATCTGCCCGGTGTCGGTCCAAGCAGAGCGCAGGCCATTTTGGAGCTTCGTCAGCGGTTAGGCGGCAAATTCCGCTCCCCCGACCAGCTGCTTGAGGTCAAAGGAATCGGTGCGAAAACCTTGGAGAAGATCAAGCCTCATGTCACCGTAGAGCCATAGCGGAGTATTTTATAGACAACGCTTTCATTTTGGGGGGAAATATGCGAAAATAGGTACGATTATTCATTTTATGCTATGATTAAGGGGGACGTATTTGATGTCTGAAGAACGCAAGCTCGCGCTGGAAACATTAGCTGTCCATGCTGGACAAGAGATTGATCCTGCCACGATGGCTCGTGCAGTGCCTTTGTACCAGACGACTTCCTACGGGTTCCGGGATACGGATCATGCGGCAAATCTGTTTGGATTGAAGGAATTCGGCAATATTTATACCCGCTTGATGAATCCGACGACGGATGTGTTCGAGAAGCGCGTCGCGGCATTGGAGGGCGGACTTGCCGCTCTGGCAACGGCATCCGGACAAGCCGCCATTACGTACTCGATCCTGAATATTGCCGGAGCGGGAGATGAGATTGTGTCGTCGGCCAGCTTATACGGCGGTACATATAATCTGTTCGCGATCACTCTGCCCAAGATCGGCATCAAGGTACATTTCGTCGATCCGAGCGATCCGGAGAACTTCCGTAAAGCGATTACGCCGAACACGAAGGCGGTATTTGCGGAGACGATCGGCAATCCGAGAGGCGATGTGCTGGATATCGAAGCGGTGGCTTCCATCGCCCACGAGAACGGCATTCCGCTCATCCTGGACAATACCTTCCCAAGTCCATACCTGTGCCGCCCGATAGAGCACGGTGCGGATATCGTCGTTCACTCCGCCACTAAATTCATCGGCGGCCACGGTACATCGATCGGCGGCATCATTGTAGACGGCGGGCGCTTCGACTGGAAGGCGAGCGGCAAATTTCCCGGGCTGACCGAACCGGATCCCAGCTACCATGGACTTGTTTATACGGATGCGCTAGGTCCGGTCGCATACATAATTAAAGCACGCGTGCAGCTTCTTCGCGACATGGGGGCGGCCATTTCTCCCTTCAATTCTTTTTTGATGCTGCAGGGTCTGGAGACTCTGCATCTGAGAATGGAACGCCACAGCTCAAACGCACTGAAGGTAGCTGAATTTTTAGAGCGGCACGACGCGGTCGAATGGGTAAGCTATGCCGGATTGCCAAGCCATCCTTCCTATGATCTGGCCCGCAAATATATGCCTAAAGGCCAGGGAGCCATTTTGACGTTCGGCATCAAGGGCGGCGTGGAAGCCGGACGCAAGGTGATCAACGCCGTGAAGCTGTTCTCTCACCTTGCCAATGTGGGCGATTCGAAATCGCTGATCATTCATCCGGCCAGCACAACGCATCAGCAGCTCAATGAAGAGGAGCAATCGGCCGCAGGCGTCAGCCCCGGCATGATTCGGCTGTCGATCGGCACGGAAGCGATTGAAGACATCATCTACGACTTGAATCAAGCGATTCAAACCAGCCAGAAATAAGGGAGCGAGCATGACATGACAGCCCGCAAAGATTGGGACACGTACTTTATGGATATCGCCTATATGGCATCCACCCGTTCAAGGTGCAACCGCAGACATGTGGGCGCGGTGCTGGTTCAAGGGAAAAAGCTCTTGGGCACGGCTTACAATGGGGCCCCCTCGGGCGTCCCCGATTGCTCGGAGGCCGGCTGCATGCTGGTGGAAGAAATTGAACTGGTGCCTGCTGAAGGGAAAGAACAGGTGGTCAAAAAGCAGCGGTGCATCCGGACCATTCATGCGGAACAAAATCTGCTCCTGTTCACCGATCGCGAGGACCGGGAAGGCTCGGTTGTGTATGTAACCGATCAGCCGTGCTGGACCTGCGCCAATATGCTGGCGAACAGCGGCATCTCAGAGATCGTGTATCACCGGGCTTATCCGAAGGATCATGACAAGGTAAGCGCCTTGATGGAGCAAAAAAAACTTACGTTCCGTCAGTTGGAGAAGTACGAGCCGCCGGCAAGCACGATCTCGGAAGTCACAAATTAAATCACTTGGAGGAAGAACCTCTTTTCGGACATGGTTAGCCATGTGTTCGGAAGGAGGTTTTTTTGTTGGCAAACAGAAGGGAGCTGACAGGTATCGGGAGAAGACCTATCGTCATGCTTGCCCTGTGCTGGACGCTGGGGTATGCCGTAGCCTTGGTATACCCGATGGCCTGGATGAATCTGTTTCTTGCTTTCGGCGCCGGGATTTTTTGCTGCCTGGTGCTCATGCTTAAACCGAGGGGCTCGGCCTGGTTCGCAGGTATGCTGATCGCTTTGGCAGCGGCCGGATGGTACGGAGAGTATGATGCCGGCAACAGAAGTCTGATCCGGCTTGAGGCTGAGGAGACGAACGGAGCGGGATTTCGAGGCAGAATCATGACTCCTGTGGAGGTAGACGGTGACCGGGTTTCTTTTCAGGCGAAGGCGGATCGCGTATCGCTCGCGGAGGGTTTTCCGCCGGAGAATGGGGGTCGAGGGGAGCTTGTTCAGTTTTCGATCCGTCTAGTAAAGCAGGAAGAACAGGAAATGGCGAAGCATTGGCAAAGAGGGGATAAGATTGAGCTTGAAGGGACGTTATTGCGGCTGGGGGAGGCCCGTAACTTCGGGGGCTTTGATTACCGGGACTATTTAAGGTTTCAGCACATCCACTGGCAAATGACGGCCAAAGGACTGGATGGAATCAGCGTGACCCCACCCGCCTTCGGGGAGTGGGGAGGCTGGCTGGTTCTTCGCGCAAACGACCGGTTTCGCGAGCAGCTGGCTGCCAAAGTGGAGCAGCTGTTTCCTGAGGAACAGAGCGGCTTTATGAAAGGCATGCTGATCGGTCTGGAGGATGACATCGACCCGGAGCTCTTCGATCAATTCTCGCGGCTCGGACTTACGCACATTATCGCCATTTCCGGCCTTAATGTCGCGATTTTTCTCGCCTGCTTGATTTGGCTCATGCGCCGGTGCGGTTTCACGCGTGAAACGTATTTGCTCACGGCCATTGCGTTGATGCCCGTCTATATCGCCGTGACGGGCGCGGCGCCTTCCATCGTGAGAGCGGGGATCATGGCCATGATCGGCTTATATGCGGCCTATCGGCACCGGTTGAAGGACGGGCTGCATATTGCGCTGATCGCCGGTGTCGGGATGCTGATATGGGAACCGTATTATTTGGTGAACGTCAGCTTCCAGCTGTCGTTTCTGGTGACGCTGGGGATCATCCTGGGCGTCCCGGCGATGAATAAGCTGCTTCCCTTGAAGCGGCCCAGGCTGCGCGATGCCGTTTCCATTACCGTCGTAGCGCAATTCGTTTCGTTTCCGCTTACGATTTATTATTTCAGCCAATTTTCGCTGCTTTCTTTTGCGGCTAATTTTTTGCTTGTTCCGGTATTCAGTATGATCGTTATGCCGGCGGGGACGGCGGCGATGCTGCTGTCTTTCCTTTCTCTTTATATCGCCAAACCGTTTGCTTGGTTCGTCAGTCAGGTCAATACCCTTCTGTTCTGGATTGTGGACGGGTCCAGCCGATCGGAGTGGTTTCAAACCATTTGGCCGAGCCCGGAACCGGTATGGATCCTGATGTACTACGGTTTGCTGGCGCTGCTTGTGGTGCTGATGCTGGGCGAGCGGGATTCGCAGGAAGCAGGGGAAAAGACTGAGCCTATGCTGTATACCATGGCGGAGCATAGAGGCCGGGAGCGCGCGCGGCGGTGGATCCGATATGTACTGCTGCCGGCCGTAATCGTTAGCTTCGCCGCGGTGTTGTGGACCGGTTACGATCCCCGGCGGGAGAAGGCGGAGGGCAGAGTGCATTTTATCGACGTCGGTCAAGGGGACAGCATCTTGATCCAGCCGCCGGGAAACGGCGGCAGCCTGCTGATCGACGGCGGGGGTACCTTATCCTTTCGCAAGCCGGGCGAGGAATGGAAGCAGCGGCGGGATCCGTATGAAGTCGGCCGGAAGCTGCTCGTGCCGCTGCTCAAAAAACGCGGTGTCCAGACCATCGACGAGCTGATTCTAACCCATCAGGATGTCGACCATTTTGGCGGTTTACAGGCGGTTATCGAACAAATCCCGGTGAAACGGCTGATTTTTAACGGGACGCTGAAGCCGGCTGCCGGGGTGGAGAAGCTGTTCCAAACCGCGCTGGACCGCGGTATTCAGCTTGTCGATGCGCGTGCCGGAGACCGGTTGGAGAAGGGACAGGGTACGGTGCTCCATTTTCTGTATCCGTTCCGGGAAGCGGACGGTTCGGGGCTGCGTTTGGAGCAGGACCAGAATCCGAGCTCCATCGTGTTTCTTATGGAGATGTCCGGGACGCGGTGGCTGTTTGCAGGGGACATCGGCGAAGGGGCTGAACGGAAGCTGCTGGAACGGTGGTCGGCATTGGAGCCGGGGACGTCGAAGCTTCTGGAACCCCCTGTTGATGTGCTGAAAGTAGCGCATCATGGAAGCAAATCTTCTACCTCCGAGCTGTGGCTGAGGGCGTGGCGGCCCAGGCATGCCGTGATTTCCGCAGGAGTGAAGAATGTGTACGGGCATCCCCATCCTTCGGTACTGGAGCGGCTGGCCGCGCATCGGGTGAGCGTCCACCGCACCGACCGTCACGGCGAGGTGCAGATGACCGTTCGCGAGGGCAAAATATATATGCGCACAAAAATGAAGGAATGAGACGCGAACTTTCTGGGGCTGACGGCACTTTCCGTACCCGCCGGATTTTCTTCCGAAGGGCTGCCGGTCGGCTTGCAATTCATGGGCAGACCTTTTGGGGAAGGTGAAATTTTATCCGTTGGTCATTGCTACGAACAGTACACCTCTTGGTATAAAGAACTGCCTAAAGAAGAAATATGGGTTGCCTAGCATGGGGAAGCTTCGGCTTCCTTATCTTTTATGCAGGAAAGGGAGATCGGCATGCAGGAAAATACTGTACAGAAATCGGCAAACAAAGGTACGGTCATCGCTTCGGTGACGACGGCCAGCATGTTTGCAGGCATTCTGCTCATTCCGCTGCTGCTGCAGGAGGTGCTGCATTACAGCGCTCTGGCTATGGGACTTATCCTTCTGCCTCAGGCGCTGGCAATGGGGCTGGCAATGGGGCTGGCTATGACAGTCGGCGGACGTATTGTGGATCGGCACGGCGCAGGGTGGATTTTGCCGTTAGGCCTGCTTACGGTCTCATGTATGTCCATCGCTCTTGGATTTACCGCAGGACAAAGCAGCCTTTGGGCTTTGGTTGTGCAGCTTAGTTTTCGCGGTTTAGGGCTGGGGCCCATCCATACCCCGGCCATGACGGTGGGATTGAACGCGTTACCCTTCCGGCAGGTATCCCGGGCGATGTCTATGAACCACGTCGCAGCGCAAATTACCGCCTCTGTGGCGGTTGTCTTATTTTCTTTGTTTTTTGAAGCCAAAAGAAGCGTATATGCGCTGCTTATGCCCGTACAGGAAGCGGGGGTATTGGCGGTGCAGCAATTATTTCTGGCCATGGGCGTCATGGTGTTGTTCGCGGTGCCTGTCTCATTAAGATGGATGCGCAAAAAGCACCGCGGGCAGTTGGATGCCGCTTGCGCCTGTAAACGATAAATATTCCCGTTGGTTGAAAAAAGCGGAATGATGAATGCCGCTTGAATAAACGGCCTGTTTTTGTTATGATCTTCACCTGTGCGGCATGACCGCGGGTGGGTGAGGGATAATACGAAACAGGGGAAATCGGAATGCTTTCGTCCAAGCGATTCAAGGCCAGTATGCTGGTGCTGCTGGGAGCTGCATCATTTGGCATTTTGTCGACCTTCGTCAAGCTGGCTTACAGCTATGGATTTACGCCGGGCGAGGTGACGGGCAGCCAGGTGCTGATCGGGTGGGCCGCGATGTGGCTGATCAGTTTGCCGTACTGGCGCACATTAAAACGGGTGGCGAGGCGGTCGGTATTCAAGCTGATCGGCAGCGGGCTTTTTACCGGGCTTACAGGCGTCTTCTATTATTACTCGCTGCAGTCTTTGGACGCCTCGTTCGCCGTGCTGCTGTTGTTTCAATTTACGTGGATGGGACTTCTGATGGATTGGTTTCTGCACGGCAAATCGCCCGGGCGCTTTCAGGTTGCGGGTGTGGCCGTTATTCTTGCCGGGACGGTGCTCGCCTCCGGCTTATGGATGGGAACGACAAAGCCCGTTAATCTATCCGGAGCGGGACTCGGATTGCTTGCGGCGGCGAGCTACACGCTGTTCATCTATTTCAGCGGCAAGGTAGCCGTCGAGGTGCCTGCATTGCTGAGAAGCTCGTGGATGGTTACCGGGGCGGCTATCGTGGTTTTACTGATTTATCCGCCACAGTTTTTGTGGAACGGCTCGCTTGCCGAGGGGCTGTGGCTGTGGGGAGGCATTCTGGCCTTGTTCGGCATGATCCTGCCCCCGTATGTATTCGCCAAAGGAGCGCCGCACCTGGATACGGGGATGGCAGCCATTCTCGGAGCGGTAGAGCTTCCCGTCGTGATCATCGTCTCCGGGCTGCTGCTTGGAGAGCGGACGGGATGGGTGCAGTGGCTCGGCATCGGTCTGATCCTTGCAGGCATCATCTTGTCTGAACGGAAAAGCGCCATGAAGCGGACAGACCCGCCGGCAGGCAAGCTTTAATGAAGAAAGACCGCTCTTCCTGGTGGAGGGGCGGTCTTGCCGTATGTGCGTTTCGTTTAGCCGGCGCTGCCATTGTAACTGCCACGGGGTCCTGAGGTCCTTTTGCCGTTATCGGACGACGCCGGCATGGATCTGTTCTGTAAATGCTTTGTAGGCCTGCGATACATATGCGTCCCTGCGCCGAATCAGCACGGTCCATACACGGCTGTGCTTATGCGCAATGGGATGGCAGCGGATGGAGCCTTCCTCTGCTTTGCGCTGAACGATAGAGCGGGGAAGCAGGGAAATGCCCAATCCGGCGGCCACGCAGCCGAGAATCGTTTCGAGCGTGCCGAATTCCAGAATTTTTACAGGCATGACGCCTTCCTCATGAAGCCACTGCTCCATTCTGGCACGGTAGGAGCAGCCGGCGCGAAACGCCAGCAGCGTACGTGAGCCCAGCTCTTTGGCGGAGGCCAGCGGAGGGTGTGCGGCATCGGTAACGATCATCAGTTCTTCTTCAATGAACGAATCCTGCAGAAGGTCCGGGTGCTCCACGGGTCCGGCGACAAAAGCGCCGTCGAGCTCATAATCCAGCACGGCCTGAACAAGCTGTTCCGTCGGGCCGGTGACTAACGTCAGGTTCACTTCCGGGTAGGAACGATGATAGGAGGCCAGCAGCTCGGGCAGACGCACCGCAGCCGTCGTTTCCATAGAACCGATGGCCAAGGAGCCTTTTGGAGCAGTTCCGTCGGTCACGGCCCTGCGTGCTTCCTCCATCAGGCGCAGCACTTGGTCCGCGTAGCCCTTAAGCGTTTTCCCCGCAGGGGTCAAGGTAATGCCGCGGTTATGGCGGTAAAAGAGCGGCGTTCCCAAATCGTTTTCCAACTGACGGATTTTGGTCGTGATATTGGATTGTGCGTAGCCGAGCTGCAGGGCAGCTTTGGAAACGGTTCCGGCTGCCGCCGCCGCTTGGAAAGCTCTGAGCATGTCGATATCCAATTTGCGCTCCTCCTTTTTCTGATATCTCAATTTCAGATAGGTCATATCAATATTACGTATTTTACATGATATCAAGAAAGCGTTATGCTAACAATAGCAGGCTGCTAAAAAAAACTACGGCGGCATGAATAACATACATGTTATTTGAGCCATTGGTTTTCTAAATTTTTAAGATAATTTTGTGGATCGCGTTTAAACCGTTTGCGCATAACACTATCGCTCAACCGGTTATTCCATTTTTCTTTCTGTTTCTTGTAGCTTGTGTAGTCGACCATCCTTAAACGGGCGATTAGGTTTTCCTGTTTAAGTCCATCATCAACGAGCACAACCATCTCACCATTCCGTAAGATGTATTCGTTCCAGTTGCGTAGCCCGGTCATCCGACGGTGTCGTGTCTTCGTAGCTCGGAAGAAGCGTTCCAGATCGTTGTTCGTTCTTGGCACATGATAATGATCGTAGCAAGTGAAGAGTCCCTTCCAGAATCCCTTGCTGTAACTAAGGAGATTGTTAACCATTTCCAGATCATTCTCTTCGGTATAGGAAAGCCGAACCCAATCCAACAGCTTTGTCATTTCCCATTCAACTGTCTTGCTTGTCTTATCCATGCTGGGTTCAAGGATTTCTGCAATGTGACGGATTGGCTTCATCCAGCGAGCGACTTTCTCGTATTGTTGCTGAAGGGAATCGACTTTACTAAATATTCTGAAAACGTTTTGAAGTAGGGTGGCCCCCTTTTTTATCCAAGCATTTTTGAAGGGACGCTTGAATGGCTTGGGCCTGTTCATAGATACGCATACCGGGTAAATCTAATGGAGGATTTCCGTCTTCCAAGAGCAATGCACGTACGGCAGCAACGTAACCCTTCGCGATGCTTGCTTCTTGTGAATCCGACTGTTCGATTTTCCGCTCGACTTCACGAATGCCGCGCATGCTTTTCTTGAGCTCGGTCTTTAACTTTCGATCGACATCAACAACCGGTTTCGCGATGTCTTTTAAATAATGGTACTGGCAATATTGATAAGGCACATCGGGCAAAAGCGTCTCCATCGCTAGACGAATGGATTGCTGTCCATCACTAACAATACCGACGATCGGATAGCCTTGCTCGATGATCGGTTGGATGAGCGTTTGTAACTCGGCAGATGAACCACTTTTCATGTTTTTTGCTATTAAGACAGTACCGCTGAATACTTCACGAATTACATAAAGTGTCTCATTGCCTTTCTCTGGCTGGACGCCATCCATAGACAAGATAATACCGCCGTTTTGTTCTGTGACTTCAGCCAGCACTTTCTTCGTATGTTCAGTAAGACTAGCAGCAAGCAATGTTTGATACCGTTCATACAGATTTTGTGCGCTCCGTTCGGATGTCTGAACACCTCTCGCGTTCAATTCATCCGCAATCTCCTTGCGGGTCATATGCCGTTTGAAGCGAAGTTCACCAACTAGGCAAACAACGTCGAAGCCGTAAGGAGAATGCTTCATGCTTATTGCTTCTGCTTCCGCCGATTTGTAGTATACACCTGGCTTCGGGCAATCTGGATTTTCGCAATGGTAGGCCATGCTCCAAACGTGAACGACTTCTTTCAATGTGGCGATTTTCTTATTCCATGCTGTATGTGAACGACGTAATTTCTGTTGGCAGTGAGGACAATTCTTATGTTCAGGTCTAAAGTATATTCTCCGTTGTGGACGCAGACGGTTTTTGGAAAGCAATGCGGGTCAACTCCTTTGGAAATTTTGACCGTAATTACTTCGACAAACCGTTAGGAAGATCCTGTTAGTTATTCATGCCGCCGTAGAAAAAAAATGGGGACCGGAGGAGGAGCGGGCATGACGGTATGGGCAGGACGGCCGCTTGGTCTTTTAATCAGCGGTGTGCTGGCGCTTTTTATAGCCATGGGCGTCGGCCGTTTCGCGTATACGCCGATTCTGCCGTTTATGATGGAACAGCAGTTTTTCGGAGAAGCCGGAGCGGGAGCCCTTGCATCGGCGAATTATGCGGGGTATTTGGCCGGCGCCGTGATGGCGGCGTGGTTCTCGGGCAGCGAGCGGAGGCTTGGACGGCTCAAGCTCTCCCTCGTTATCAGCGTGCTGACAACTGCTCTCATGGGATTGACGACGCTTTTCCCGCTATGGCTGGCTCTGCGGTTTATTTCCGGCTTTGCTGGAGCGGCCGTATTCGTGTATGCTTCCGGCGTCGTGATGGACGGCCTTGCGGGTCTGCGGGGTTTTGCCGGCGCTTCGGGTGTATTCTACGGCGGAGTCGGGGCGGGAATCGCCGCTTCCGGACTTGCGGTTCCGCTTCTTGAGGAATCCTTTGGCTGGCAGGGCACATGGCTGGGGCTCGCGCTGCTCTGCGCCATGCTGTTAAGCACGGGCTGGCGGGGGCTGCAGGAGGTTGGAGACCGCAGGCCTGCGCCGCCCGCATCCGGCTCTTCCGGAAAAGGCTTTCGCCGCGTGGACCCGCGAATGCTTCGCCTGCAGCTGGTATACGGCCTGGAAGGCCTGGGATACATCGTGACCGGAACCTTTTTGGTCGCTTATGCCCAAAGTGTGCCCGCTATGAAGGAGCTTTCCTACTGGAGCTGGGTGCTGGTAGGGGCGGCAGCTATGCCTTCCTGCTGGATGTGGTCCAAGCTTCAGGGGTACTGGGGGCAAGAGCGGACGCTCTTCTTTTCCATGCTGCTGCAGGCTGTCGGCATTCTGCTGCCTGTGGTTTTCCCGACAGCATCCGGTTTGGCCGTCGGGGCGATTCTTTTTGGAGCCACGTTCATGGGCATTACGACGTTGGCGGTTTCATTGGCAAGGCGTCTGGCGGTTTATGATGCGGGAAGAAGTGTAGGATTGCTCACCGCCATCTACGGCGCAGGCCAAATGGCCGGTCCGGCGGCTGCAGGCCTGTTCGCCGCTCTGTCCGGGAGCTATCGATGGTCGCTTGCCGGAGCGGCCGTCATCGTTTTGATCGGCGCTTGCATTATCATCATTCCTATTCACGCGAAAGGACGATCGACATGCCCTATGTAAACATTAAGATTACGAAAGAAAATGTGACGACGGAGAAGAAAGCCGAGCTGATTCAAGGAGTAACCCGGCTGTTGGCAGATGTACTTAACAAAAATCCGCAAACGACCGTTGTCGTCATTGACGAAGTGGATACGGATAACTGGGGGATCGGCGGCGAGTCGGTCACGGTACGCAGAAAGCAAGGGAAATAAAGCCAAAAAGATTTCAGTCCGCAAGCGCGGCGCTGAAATCTTTTTTTGTTTTCGCGAACGAAACAAATAAGCTTTCCGGACGTATATTAAACTGCAAAATATGGCAGCTTAACGGCGTTTTCCTTCTATATACCTGAAAGGAAATATTTGATATTCTTAATAGAGTTAAAGACGCTGCAACATTTTTGCAGTCCGGAACGTTTATAAGGTTGCATGAGAGGGGGATCCCAGTGGTAGCGCCAGAATTAATAAAGGCTGCCCAATCGGGCGATCGCGACGCTCTTATTACCCTACTGCGAGAAATCGAGAATCACGTTTACCGCACCGCTTATTACATTCTGGGCAATGAGCAGGATGCGTTAGACGCCGCACAGGAAGCGTTAATCCGAATCTATACAAAAATCAACTCCTACGAAGAAAAGGCTCAGTTTAAAACGTGGGTTCAGCGCATCGTGACGAATCTTTGCATCGATAAATTCCGTCGGGCAAAGCCGACAGTCTCGATTGAACAGCACGATCTGAGCTTTACCGACCATAAAACGGTGGAAGACGAAGTGATGTCGTCGTATATCGCCCAAGACATCAGAGAGGCGATCGACAAGCTGCCCGAGCACCATCGATCGGTGGTCGTACTGAGGTATTTGGAGGATTTCTCCTATAATGAAATAGCAGAATCGTTGGATTTGCCCATAAACACGGTAAAGTCTTATTTGTTCAGGGCGAGGCAGCAGCTGCAAACGATTCTTGGAGAGTATAAAAAAGCGGGCAGCGATGCGATTCGGGGATGAGCGACGAATGATAAAAGATATACGAACACCAAAGAAAGGTAGTGTACGGGGATGATGTGTCAAGAGGTGATCGAGCTGATGCAGAGATACCTTGATCGGGATCTCGATGAAACGGAGTACAGCCGGATGCTTGGGCATCTCCGGCAGTGTCCGGATTGCACCGAGCTGTTCGAGCGTCTTGTGAATTTGTCGCATGAGCTCGAGAGCTTGCCGAAGGTAACCCCCCCTTTCAGCCTGGTGGACGCCATCATGCCGAAGCTGGAGCAGCTTGGCGAAGCAGGCGGACAGGTTCCGGGCGAGGCATGGTCGGCACCAATTGGGGAAGAGAAAGCGGAGGTTGAGACGGAGAAGCAGACGGCGCCGCCTCCACGAGAACAGTCAAAGCGGGGCATGCGTAAAAACGTCAGGGAATGGTTTTCGTTTCCGGTGTTTGGAGGCGTTGTTGCGGCCGGTCTTGCGTTCGGGTTCTTTCTGTTCCAGCAGCAAGCCGGACCGGATGCGGGCGGCATATGGCTCGGACTGGACCAGAAAAAAGCAAGCGAAAGCGCTGTACGGGATTCAAGAAGCCAGGCCGCTGACAATCAGGGTAGCACGATGTCGGCTCAAGACCAATTACCTGCACAGGACGCCCCAAATCAGGGCGGAACGGACGGAATAGATCAACATGGCGCGACGGGCGGCAGCGGAGCTCCAAACGAATCTGCAGCGGGAGCGGACGATTGGGAAGAAAAGCAGAGCCTTACGCCAATGGCGATAGCGCCCAAAGCGGCGGTCCCCCCTGCGGCGCATAAACCGACGTCGAAGCCCGAGGAGCCGGCGGTATCGAATACCGCACCTGAGCCTGAACCGGCGAAGAAACCGGCCGGCGGATCGGAGCCTTCCGCGCCGGAAGCCTCGGGGTCTGACGATAAGCCTTCCCACGGTGTGTCCTCCACCATGGACCCGACTGCAGGCGGAGGTGGCGGAGAGCCGGAGAATCCGTCAGAGCCTGCCGTACCTGAAGTTAACCGCAGCAAGATCGGCGGTCCGATGGGACTATTGGGCATGCCGGAGGCAGAGGCGCCGCCGGTGCATCAGTTGGCTTCCGCTGACGGGAAATATACCGCTTATTTCGAGAATGCCCGTGTGATCGTGCGAACCAAGAACGGCCAAGAGGCTTATGTCTCCAAATATTCGTGGGAAGATGCAGACCGGATAGACCTGGTCGAATGGTCTGCAGATTATAAGCTGACATATGCGGTGAAAATGCACGAGCAATCGAGAACGTTCATTGTTTCGCTTGCGGAACAGACGGAGACGGAAACGAAGGCAAACAAAAACTGAACTAGCGGCGTCTCTCTGCAAGCTGCGGGGTTCACGATTTTAAACTTGTTTTGCACACTTCTCAACGATTCGGCGTATACTAGGATATCCAAGCAACACGATACTATCGATTCACGTCGTATGACCACCGGCCGCTAAGGGGTTTCTAGAGCCAACCTGTCGGCGGTGTTTATATAGATGGGTTTCGGACAAAGGGATTAGGTCAGACCGCACCGGTTTTGACGTAATCCCTTTGTTGTTGATATCATATAATGTACCGGCACAGACGGGGATAAGAAAGGGAAGACTTGGGACGGGGATGGTGGCTGACGGCGATGGATTACAAGACAGCGGTCAAACAAATAGACAAGGGGCAATTCGCGCCGGTTTATGTATGTTACGGCTCAGAGAGCTACTTGATTCGGGAACTGATTAACCGCTTGACGGACAAGCTGGCGCTGCCGGAGCATAAAGCGTTTGCCGTATCCCGTTACGATTTGACGGAGACACCGGTGGAAGCGGTAATCGAGGAGGCCGAGACCCTTCCTTTTATGGTGCCGAACAAGGTGGTTGTGGCCAATAATGCTCTCTTTTTGACAGGCGCCAAAGAGAACGGCAAGGTCGAACACAAGCTGGACCGGTTAACGGATTATTTGAAGACGCCTGTTGACTTCAGCATCATCGTCTTTACGGTGGATGCGGATAAGCTGGATGAACGCAAAAAAATCGTCAAAGCGTTAAAGGAAGCGAACGCGCTGATTCCTTGTACGGCGCTCTCGGCGGACGAATTGGCGCATTGGGTGAATCAGGAAGCGGACAAGGCGGACATCAGCCTGGCTCCCGGCGTGGCGGAGCAGCTGATTTTATATACGGGAACAAACCTGCAGGCTTTGGCCCAAGAGTTGGAAAAATGCGCCCTCTATATCGGGCGGGGCGGCACGATCACATCCGCCGATCTGGAGCAGCTTGTGACCAGAAGCATCGAACAAAATATTTTTCAGCTTATCGAGCATATTGTGCAAGTGGAACTGGATCAAGCGTTTACCTTGCTGAATGAGCTTCTGCGGCGCAAGGAAGAGCCGATCAAGATCGTCATGCTGATCGCACGGCAGTTCAGGATCATGTTTCAGGTGAAGGATCTGATGCAGCAGGGCTATTCCCAACAGCAGATTGCCGGCCAGATCGGCCTGCATCCGTATGGAGTCAAAATTGCGGCGGGGCAGGCGGTTAAGTTCGAGCTGAAGCGTCTGGCCCATATTTTGCAGCAGCTGGGGGATTTGGATTACCAAATGAAAAGCGGTAAAATCGATAAGGTGCTGGGGCTGGAGATGTTTTTGCTGAAGCTGGCTTCCTGATCGCCGGAAAGGCAAGGCACCCGTTGGATTGGAGAAACAAAAAGACCATGTATCCGTATAGGAGGCATGGTCTTTCTTTCGTCGCTCGAACTTAAGCCTGCGCGGAAAGAGCGTTAAACTTTTTCGCTAAGCGGGACTTTTTGCGGGCAGCGGCATTTTTATGGATCAATCCTTTGGTCACTGCTTTGTCCAGCTTCTTGCTGGCAGCGATCAGGGCAGCTTTAGCTGTTTCCACGTTGTTGCTTGCTGCAGCTGTTTCAAAAGATTTCACAGCAGTGCGAAGTGCGGATTTATGAGAGGCATTGCGCAGACGGCGCTTTTCGCTCACTTTCACACGTTTAATCGCGGATTTAATGTTTGGCATGACGTTCACCTCCTACTACAACTTGCAAAAAACTAAATGTCCATTTCATCATTCGCAGACAACTCTTGATATTCTAACATGAGGCATATCAAAATGCAATAGAAACGCAGGAGGGCGTCTGTAAAACTTTTGCATAACGTTAACAGCTTTTTCACATTATAAACCATGAGCACAATGAGAAAAGGGGACGAGTTCATGGATCTGGACCTAAGCGCATATTCAGTCCGGACAGACCTGGCGCTGGAGGCGAACGAAATGGCTTCTTCCGCAGGTTCGTCCATCCCGGGCGTACATACGTCGAATGTTGAGCACGACGGCATCCGTGTCAGTCTGATCGACATTACCTCCCAGGAAGGATCCCGGGCGCTCGGAAAGCTGCCGGGTCATTATATTACGATTGAAGTACCGGCGCTCCGGCAAAAAGACAGCGATCTTCAAAACAGGGTTGCCACCGTACTAGCTCAAGAATTCGAGAAGTTTTTGCAAAAGCTGAACATTTCCCGGGACGCCAAAGTTCTCATTATCGGACTTGGCAATTGGAATGTGACGCCCGATGCTTTAGGTCCGATCGTTGTCGAGAACGTGATGGTGACAAGGCATTATTTTGAACTGATGCCGGATCAGGTGAGTCCCGGATACCGCGCTGTCAGCGCAGTAGCCCCGGGTGTACTCGGCACGACGGGAATTGAAACCGGCGAAATCGTGCAGGGAATCGTCGACCGCTCGAAGCCGGATCTGGTCATTGCTATCGATGCGCTTGCCTCACGCTCGCTCGAAAGGGTGAATACGACGATTCAAATTGCCGATACAGGCATTCATCCCGGCTCGGGCATCGGAAGCAAACGCAAGGGTCTTACGCTCGAAACGTTAGGAGTTCCTTGTATAGCGATCGGCGTGCCGACCGTCGTTTACGCTTCTACCATTGTAAACAATGCGTTTGATATGATGCAGAATCATTTCCGGCAGCGAACCGCCAATACCGAACACATTCTCGGTCTGCTCGATAACCTTAAGGAGCAGGAGCGGCTGCAGCTTGTCAAGGAAGTGCTTAATCCTTTGGGGCACGATCTGCTGGTCACGCCCAAAGAGATCGATCAGTTTATTGAAGACATTGCGAACATCATCGCAAGCGGCTTGAACGCCGCATTACACGAAGCGGTGGATGCGGACAATGTGTCGGCATATACCCATTAATCCTGATGCGAAAACGCCCGAAAGGCTCATTATTGAGCCGATCGGGCGTTTTTTATTGTTGAACGGAGGGCCGCAAAGCTCCTTCTTCCGATAAGGTCTATTATTTTTAGGTTCTATCGATTTACGCCTCTTCATAGAGTTGTTAGTAGACGATCGAGGAGACGAACAAGCGGGCGGAACCCGAGTGACCGCCGCCGCGCCTGCAGAACCGGAAGCAGAAGAAGGAGGAATGGCAATGAAATGGCCGGCAATTACGGTGAGCTTGAACAAGCTTCGGAAAGCGAAATATTCCGTTGGAGTGTATATGCGGACCTTGACGATTTTGATGACGGGATGCCTGTTATTTTTTATAGCGCTGGGGTTGTTTGGATATGTGCATTCCAAGATCAGGAATACGGAGCCGTCTTCTTCCATGAAGGGGCTGGCGGCCTCGGTATCGAGCCAATTTTTCATGGATATGATGGGCATGGAGATTCCCCATCTTCCGTCGGACGGGAAAACGTTCACGTTCTCGCAATCCAACGTATCCGCCTTTTTGTTTTCTCTGGTGACCGACCTGAACCCGCATGATCCGAAGTCGTTGATCGCCAGGGAGGTGCCGGGGATGGGGCAGGATCGCGCCGTTCTGCTGAGCAAAGGCGGCGGGACGGCAGATTCCCCGATGGATTTCGGACCGAAGTCCGGCGTGTTTGAACGGGAAGATTTGGGCGAGGCCGGCTCCATTACGGCGAACCCGGGTGCCGCTGCGGAGGGGCCGGTTCAAGGTCCTGAGCATCCGCTTCCGACTGCGCAGCCTCCGAGAACAGCGGGCAAAAATGTGGTATTCATTTATCAGTCCCACAATCAGGAGTCCTATTTGCCGGAACTTCCGGGAGTGAAGGATCCGGACAAGGCCTACGATCCAAAGAAAAATGTGACGCTTGTAGGCCGCAGGCTTGCGGAAAAGCTGGAAAGGGAAGGGATCGGGGCCGTGCATTCCGACAAAAACTATCCGGCGATCGAGCCCAATTTCAATTACTATTATTCTTACAGGTATTCTCTCAAAACGCTGCAGGAAGCCTCGGCCGGACATCCTGATTTGAAATTTTATTTTGATCTTCATCGCGATTCCCAGCGGCGCGACAAAACAACGGCTACCATTAACGGCAAGACGTATGCACAGGTTTATTTTATCATCGGCGGGAAAAATCCGAACTGGAAGCAAAATTATGAGTTTGCCGAGCAGATCGACCAAGCGTTGGAAGAAAAATTCCCGGGTATTTCCAAGGGGATTCATGCCAAATCCGGTGAAGGCAACGGGGTATATAATCAGAATTTTTCACCGCACAACGTGCTGATCGAAATCGGCGGCGTGGACAACACGCTGGAGGAGTGCTACCGTACTGCGGATGCGCTTGCGGCAGCGATCTCCCAAGTCATCCTGAATGCGGAGAAGGTGGATGCCCCTCCTGCTCCTGCCCCGGCGGAGGAAAAAAAGCAAAGCTGAGCCGGCCAAACGTAAACGTCCGCCGCCTGCAATGAAAGGAGAGGAAAGTGTGTGAGAGGCAATGCATTCGTAAAGTACGGCACCTTTGGGCTGGCCATGGCGTTTTGCATTTTTTTCGGCGTATCGCTCGCCACGCAGGGGACAGAACGGATTCACGGACCGCTTACCAAAGCGCAGGCGGACGCCGCGCCCGCGCAGCGTGCTTACAGCTCGGCGCCGGCTGCCGGAAAGACGGCGGCGGCAGGCAGCCATACGGCCAAATCAAAGCCGCCGGTCAAATCGAAGGCGGCGACCGACGCCGAGCCGACCGCCGATACGGGAATCAACCGCGTGGGCAACAAGGCGGGGGAGCTGCTGCAGATTGCGGCGTATCACGCGATTCGCGCTTTCGTCTCCTTGATTGAAGCCCTGCTGAAGTAATCGGGACTCCATTGAAGCATTCCCTCACAACTGCTATAATGAATAGTATTGTAAATTTGCAGGTTAGTGAGGTTTAGCTGCCGATGGATATCCGAGCCAGACAGAAAAAAATCAGAAATTTTAGCATTATCGCTCATATCGATCATGGAAAATCAACGCTGGCTGACCGGATTCTCGAATTCACCGGCGCGCTATCGTCGCGTGAAATGCAGGATCAGGTGCTCGACCAGATGGATTTGGAACGGGAGCGGGGGATCACGATCAAACTGCAGGCCGTCAGGCTGAACTACCGTGCCGATGACGGCGAAGAATATATATTGAACCTGATCGACACCCCGGGCCACGTCGACTTTACGTACGAGGTATCCCGCAGCCTTGCGGCCTGTGAAGGCGCGCTGCTCGTCGTAGACGCGGCTCAGGGCATCGAAGCGCAGACGCTGGCCAATGTGTATCTGGCATTGGACAATAATTTGGAGATACTGCCGGTCATTAACAAAATCGATTTGCCAAGCGCAGATCCGGAGCGGGTGAAGCAGGAGATCGAGGACGTCATCGGGCTCGATGCAAGCGAAGCGGTGCTCGCATCGGCGAAGGCGGGCATCGGGATTAAAGAAATCCTTGAGCAGGTGGTCCAGAAGGTGCCGGCTCCGACGGGCGATCCCGACCAACCGCTGAAGGCGCTCATTTTCGACTCGCACTACGATCCGTACAAAGGCGTTATCGTTTACGTCCGGGTGATAGACGGCTCTATCCGTTCAGGCTCCAAAATCAAGTTTATGGCGACGGACAAAACGTTTGAAGTCATCGAGGTCGGGGCGTTCAAGCCGCGGATGGGAACCGTCGAGTCGCTGGAAGTCGGCGATGTAGGCTTTATCGTGGCGGGGATCAAGAATGTCGGCGATACCCGCGTCGGGGATACCGTCACCGATGCCAAGAACCCGACACCGGAACCGCTCCCGGGCTACCGCAAAATCAATCCTATGGTGTTCTGCGGTTTGTACCCGATTGAAACAAGCGATTACAACGACCTGCGCGAAGCGCTCGAGAAGCTGCAGTTGAACGACGCTTCGCTCAGCTTTGAGCCGGAGACATCGACCGCCCTCGGATTCGGTTTCCGCTGCGGCTTTCTGGGGCTTCTCCACATGGAGATCATTCAGGAGCGGATTGAACGGGAATTTAACATTCCGCTCATTACCACGGCGCCGAGCGTGGTATTCCGCGTGACGCAGACCAACGGTACGGTGCTGAACATTGAAAATCCGTCGCTGTTTCCTGAAGTTGGCAAAATCGATTTTGTCGAGGAGCCGTTCGTGAAGGCGTCGATCATTGTCCCTAACGACTACGTCGGGGCGATCATGGAGCTTTGCCAATCCAAGCGCGGCGAATATATCAATATGGAATATCTCGATACGACGCGGGTTACGTTGACCTACGAGATCCCGTTATCGGAGATTGTATACGACTTCTTCGATCAGCTAAAATCGAGCACCAAGGGGTATGCATCCTTTGATTATGAGTTTTCAGGCTACAAACGTTCCAACCTGGTCAAAATGGATATTCTGCTGAACGGAGAGCAGGTAGACGCCTTCTCCTTCATCGTTCACCGCGACCGCGCTTACAACCGCGGACGCATCATTTGCGAGAAGCTCAAGGAGATCATTCCCCGGCAAATGTTCGAGGTGCCTATCCAGGCGGCGATCGGACAGAAGGTCATTGCCCGTGAAACGGTCAAAGCGATGCGCAAAAACGTGCTTGCCAAATGCTACGGAGGCGATATTTCCCGGAAACGGAAGCTCCTGGAGAAGCAGAAGGAAGGGAAAAAGCGCATGAAGCAGGTCGGCAGCGTAGAGGTACCGCAGGAAGCGTTTATGGCGGTGCTGAAGATCGACGATAAATAAACTGAACATAGGCGGGCAGGTGCTGATCGGGGCTATCGCGGCTTCAGGCAGGCACCTGCTTTTGCCATTCGAGGGATGGTGACCCAAATGCTGCAGCAAAACCAAACGCCTAAAGCGGTGTACCTTCATATCCCGTTTTGCACGAACAAATGCCATTACTGCGACTTTAATTCGTATATTCTCAAGGGCCAGCCGGTCATGGAATATTTGGACGCATTGGAGCGGGAGATGGAGCAAACCGTAAAGGCAGTGCCGCCGGGAGAGATCGAGACGATTTTCGTGGGTGGAGGAACGCCGACGGTGCTGACGCCCGAACAGATGAAAAGCTTTTTGCACCGGGTACGCACCTACTTTCCGCTTTGGTCGCCTCAGCTCGAGTTTACAATGGAAGCGAACCCCGGCACAACGGATCCGGATAAGCTTCAGGCCATGAAAGAGGGCGGCGTCAACCGGGTCAGCTTCGGCGTACAATCGTTCGACAACGGACTGCTGGAACGGATCGGAAGAATTCACAACACGGATGACGTATACCGGAGTCTTGAGAACGCACGCGCGGCCGGCTTTACCAATCTGTCTATCGATCTGATGTTCGGACTGCCGAAGCAGACGCGGGATATGATGGAAGATACGCTCCGCAAAGCTTTAGCGCTGGATCTGACTCATTATTCGATTTACAGCTTAAAGGTAGAAGAAAACACACTGTTCCATGCCCTGTATGAACGGGGCGAGCTTCCGTTGCCTGAGGAAGAAGAGGAAGCTGCCATGTTCGCCCTGATCATGGAGCGGTTAAAGTCCGCGGGGTACGGTCAATATGAGATCAGCAATTTTGCGAAGCCAGGGTATGAGAGCCGCCATAATTCGATGTATTGGCGCAATCAAAGCTATTACGGCCTTGGCGCGGGAGCGCACGGGTATGTCCGGGGGCTGCGCCATGTCAACATAAAAGGGATTCAGCCGTATATCGACGCGACCCGGAAAGGACGCCCGCTTTTGGAAACCAGTGAGGTCAGCGAAGAGGAGGCCATGGAAGATTTCATGATGGTCGGGCTGCGGCTGCTTCGCGGCGTAAGGAAAGCGGATTTTACCGAGCAATTCGGCAGAAAACTCGAGGATGTGTTCGGCGATGTGCTGGATAAGCTTTGCGGACAAGGGCTGCTTGAGGCTCAGCCGGAGGGCTATAAGTTATCCGCACGCGGGTTATGGCTTGGCAATGAGGTGTTCGGCGAGTTTTTGGGAGCGGTCGGGTTAAAAAAGGGTTGAATATTTTATACGTTCTGTTGTATATTTATTCATATTATTTCATTGCACTTTTTACTAGACGAATGGTGGGATCCCGATGAAAATGACCGTGACCTGCAGAAAAGCGACGGAAGACGATATAGGTACGCTTTACGATATTATTCAAGGCTATGCTGAACAAGGGATTATGCTTCCGCGCTCCAGGGAGACGCTCGCCGCGCAGATCGATACGTTCATCGTGGCGGAGATCGACGGTGCCTTGGTTGGCTGCGGTTCGCTGACAAGGCTTGGACATGATCTTGTGGAGATCCGTTCGCTCGGCGTAACGAGCGGTTATAAGGGACAGGGGATCGGCAAGGCGCTTGTCGATTTTTTGGTCAAAGAAGCAAAAGAACAGGGAATTCCCAAAGTCATGGCGCTGACATACGAGGTGGCGTTTTTTCAGAAAAACGGGTTCACTGTTGTGGATAAAGAAATCTTTCCTGAGAAGGTTTGGCGGGACTGCATTCATTGTAAAAAGCAGCATTGCTGCGACGAAATCGCCGTTCTGAAACGGTTGTGAGACGACTTGACACAGACCCTTGGGGTCTGTTATTTTTGTATTAGATTAGCACTCGATCGAATGGAGTGCTAACGAAAGGTGGGATGAATGTGCTAACCGAACGTCAACGTCATATTTTAAGCGCCATCGTAGATGATTATATTCGTTCAGCAGAGCCGATTGGCTCCCGCAGCATATCCAAACGCGGAAATGTGGGATTCAGCCCTGCCACCATCCGCAACGAAATGTCAGACTTGGAGGATATGGGCTATCTGGAGCAGCCGCATACATCGGCCGGCCGGATTCCTTCTCATAAGGGTTACCGATATTATGTCGATCATTTGATGACTTACGGCAAACTGGCACACCATGAAGTGAATGTGCTCAAACGTTTTTTTACCGATAAAATGCAGGAGATGGA
This sequence comes from Paenibacillus naphthalenovorans, assembly GCF_001465255.1. Taxonomy (NCBI): domain Bacteria; kingdom Bacillati; phylum Bacillota; class Bacilli; order Caryophanales; family Paenibacillaceae; genus Paenibacillus; species Paenibacillus naphthalenovorans. The sequence continues at coordinate 909,820 of NZ_CP013652.1, forward strand.
AGGGGTTATCCAGCAGACGGCAATGATTTTGTCTCAGCTTACCAATTATACTTCCATCGTACTCGGGCCGGAAATGACGGGCACGACGATGAAGCATCTGCAAATCGTCCCTTTGAATGAGCGGACAGCCGTTGCTATCATTGTTACCAATACAGGCCAGGTAGAGAACAAAACGGTGACGATTCCCGAAGGCATCCCGATGGGCGAGATCGAGAAGTTCGTCAACCTTCTGAATGCACGGCTGAAAAACGTACCGCTGCTTCATTTTAAATCGAAGCTGTATACGGAGATCGCGGCGGAGATGAGCAGCTATGTTTCCGGCTATGAGGAGCTATTGGCCATGCTGGATTCCGTGATAAGCCGCGGAGAAGAAGAACGCGTATATTTGGGCGGCACGACCAACATGCTCAATCAGCCGGAATTCAAAGATGTCGATAAAGTGAAGAATATTCTTGACCTGCTTGCCGAAACGCCGAAGCTGGTACAGCTTTTTGACGGGACGGCGGATGCGAGGGGCGGAATTCAAGTGCGGATCGGCAGTGAGAACAAGCTCGAAGCGGTGAATGATTGCAGCCTGATTACCGCATCGTATTCTATAGACGGTCAATTGCTGGGCACCATCGGCATTCTCGGTCCGACACGGATGGATTACGCCAGAGTAATGAAGCTTCTGGATCATCTGTCCAAAGATTTGACGAAGCTCATGGAGCGTTGGTATAAATGAGCCAGGTGAATAACGGGAGTCAGGATGGCGAGGAAACTTATGCAACGCTGAGAAACAACGCCAATGCGATTCGCGCGATTTGCGCGGCGGTGGAAGGAACGCTGGGCCCTAAGGGGCTTGATACCATGTTGGTAGGCTCACGGGGAGAAGTTATTATTACCAACGACGGCGTCACCATCCTGGAGAAGATGGATGTGACCCATCCGGCGGCAAGACTGCTCATCCAGGTGGCCCGATCCCAGCAGGATCGGGTGGGAGACGGTACGACAACCGCCACGGTGCTTGCGGGAGCGCTTGTAGCTGAAGGCGTGGCTCAGGTCACACGCGGCGTTCCGGTAGCTAAGGTCGTACGCGGGGTGCAGGAAGGCATTGCATTCGCTTTGCGTTCCCTGGCTCGTCGTTCGCGCCCGATCAGCGGGCTCGACGATCCTTTGTTGTATCGGATCGCTTATATTGCGGGGCGTGAGTACGCCGATTTGGCCGGACTCGTCATTGAAGGCGCCAAACGGCTCGGGCTGCAAAAGTTGAGGGAGGAGCATTTCCGCTTTTCTGACGTCATTTTATCCCGCGGCAAGGCAGAGGGAGAGGTTTGGCCCGGCCTGCTTATTCAGAAAAAGCCAGCCAATGCGCAGCTTGAATTTCCTCCCGATACGGCTCATATCCTGCTGTTTCAGGATGCATTCGAACCGGAAACCGTCGATGAGGAGGCTTTGACGACGGATGCCGGCTTTCACAAGCAGCTGCAGCTTCGCGAACAGTTCCGCGAGATGCTCGGGAAGCTGATCGAGCTGCGCGTGGGCTTTATCGCTTCGGAACGGGGGATTGATCCGGAAGCGGAGCAGTTCTGCACCGATCACGGGATTATGGTGCTGCAGCGCTTGCCGCGGGCGGAGCTGCGCCGCATTGCGGAATACACCGGTGCCCGGCCGCTCCGCCGCAGCGGGCTGCGCAAGCCGGCCCATGAATTGGCAGGCTATCTCGGTTATGCCGGGCATGTTGCCTACGACGAACGGCTGGAGTTGGTGCGTATGGCTGAGGGCAAAGGCCGTGCGCAAGTATCGATCGTCGTCGGCGCCAGCACAAGCGAAGTCGTCGGAGAACGGCTTCGCATTGCCCGTGACGCGGCTTCCAGCGTGCAGGCCGCGCTGCGGGGAGGATGCTTGCCCGGCGGCGGGGCTGCCGAGATGGCCGTTGCGCATGAGCTCGAACGGTACCGAGAGACGGTGCAGGGGATGGAAGGCTTCGGCATCGCGGCCGTTGTGCAGGCGCTGCGTAAGCCGCTGGCGCAAATTGTTGTGAATGCGGGCTACAATCCGCTTGAGAAGGTAGAAGAAGCCAAAGCCGCGCAGATTGCCGCGGGGAGCGACAGCCTCGGTATCGACTGCGATACGGGAGCGGTGAAGGATATGCTGGAGCAGGGTGTGATCGATCCGGCGGAAGTGAAGCTGCATGCGCTGCAGGCGGCAGGAGAAGTGGCGTCCGCTGTGCTGCGCATACACACCGTGATTAAAATGCGGGATCCGCGTACCGAAGAGTGAGTGCTGCCGTATGGTTGTGTTCACCGATGCAGAATGGTTACAATATATAAATAAAGATAAAGGTCGGCGTACCCTGAACTGCTCAAGCCACAGTTATAGTGGATGGCCGGGCTGATTCGGTCAAGGAGGTGACAGACATTGAACACGGAACAACAAGCGGACGGACGCCAAAAGGCAGGCGAACAGCCGGAGCAAGAGGCGAACGTTACATATGAAGCCGCAACTGATAATGAAACGAATGCTGCCGAGGCCGGAGACGAAAACCAACAGGCGCAGGCAGCAGATGCTTCCGAAGCCCAAGATGCTGTCAATCAGGAGCTTGAGGAGCTTAGGAAGCAGGTGGAAGACCATCAGCAGAGATTGTTAAGAGCTCAAGCCGATTTTGATAATTACAGACGGCGTACGATGAAAGAAAAGGAAGAATTTGCGAAGTACGCCTCTTTAAAGCTTATCGAGCAGCTGCTCCCGGTTGTCGACAATTTCGAACGGGCCCTCGCCGCAAGCAAAGATAACAAGGATTACGACGCTCTGGCCAAGGGCATCGAAATGATTTTCCGTCAATTGGACGGAGTGCTTGCAAACGAAGGCTTAAAGCCAATGGAAGCGGTGGGCACACCGTTTAATCCGGAATACCATCAGGCGATCATGCAGGTGGAATCGGAAGAACATGAGGAAGGCATTGTAGTGGAAGAGGTACAAAAGGGCTACATGCTTAAGGATAAAGTTCTGCGTCCGGCCATGGTCAAGGTGAGCTCATAAGTGCAGCATCATTGCAAACGAAACAAACGAAATTAAGGGAGGCAAATCCTTATGGGTAAAGTAATTGGTATCGACCTTGGGACAACAAACTCTTGCGTAGCCGTTATGGAAGGCGGCGAGGCGGTAGTTATCCCTAATGCGGAAGGAAACCGTACGACTCCTTCCGTAGTGGGCTTCAAAAAGGATGGAGAGCGCATCGTCGGCGAGACGGCAAAGCGTCAAGCGATCACGAATCCTGACCGTACGGTCATCTCCATCAAGCGTCACATGGGTACGAATCATAAAGTGAAAATCGACGATAAAGAATATTCGCCGCAAGAAATTTCGGCCATGATTCTTCAGAAGCTGAAAGCCGATGCGGAAGCGTACCTGGGCCAACCGGTAACGCAAGCCGTCATTACGGTTCCCGCTTATTTCAACGACAGCCAGCGTCAAGCGACGAAGGATGCCGGTAAAATCGCAGGTCTTGAAGTGCTCCGGATCGTTAACGAACCGACGGCGGCCGCTTTGGCCTACGGTCTTGAAAAGTCCGAGGACCAAACGATTCTGGTTTATGACCTTGGCGGCGGTACATTCGACGTCTCCATTCTGGAGCTTGGCGACGGCTTCTTCGAAGTGAAAGCAACCAGCGGTGACAACCGTTTGGGCGGAGACGATTTTGACCAAGTCATCATCGATTATCTCGTTTCCGAGTTCAAAAAAGAGCACGGCATCGATCTGAGCAAAGATAAAGCAGCGGTTCAACGTCTGAAGGATGCGGCAGAAAAAGCCAAGAAAGAGCTGTCCGGCGTCTTGACGACAACCATTTCCCTGCCGTTTATTACGGTCGTGGACGGCGTGCCGCAGCACTTGGAGGTTAACCTGACCCGTGCCAAGTTCGAAGAGCTTTCCGCTCCTTTGGTGGAAAGAACGATGGGTCCTACCCGCCAGGCCTTAAGCGATGCCGGACTTACTCCGGATCAAATCGATAAAGTGGTGCTGGTCGGCGGTTCTTCCCGGATTCCGGCTGTCCAGGAAGCTGTAAAACGCCTGATCGGCAAAGAGCCTCACAAAGGCGTAAACCCTGATGAAGTGGTGGCTCTCGGTGCTGCCGTTCAAGCGGGTGTTCTGACAGGGGACGTGAAAGACGTCGTATTGCTCGACGTAACGCCTCTTTCCCTGGGTATTGAAACCGCAGGCGGCGTGTTCACTAAGATGATCGAACGCAACACGACGATTCCGACAACGAAATCGCAAGTGTTCACGACTTATGCAGACAACCAGCCAAGCGTTGAAATTCACGTGCTTCAAGGTGAGCGTGCGATGGCTGCGGACAACAAAACGCTGGGCCGCTTCATTTTGGGAGACATTCCACCGGCGCCGCGCGGCGTTCCGCAAATCGAAGTTACCTTTGACATCGACGCCAACGGTATTGTTAACGTGTCTGCACTCGATAAAGGCACAGGAAAAAGCCAAAAAATCACGATTACTTCCTCCAGCGGTTTGTCTGACGAAGAAGTCGAGCGCATGATGAAGGAAGCTGAAGCTCACGCTGAAGAGGACCGCAAACGTAAAGAGCTCGTAGAAGCCCGCAACCAAGCGGATCAGCTCGTTTACTCCGTCGACAAGACGATCAAGGATATGGGCGACAAGGTTGACCAAGCCGAAATCGATAAAGCTAATGAAGCGAAAGAAAAATTGAAAAAAGCTCTCGAAGGCAACAGCTTGGATGAGATCAAAGCAGCCAGCGAAGAGCTTACCCAAGTCGTTCAGCAGCTGTCCGTGAAGCTGTATGAGCAAGCTGCCCAGCAGGGCCAGGCAGGAGGAGCGGAGGATGCGCCGGGTGCCTCCAAGGGTAAAGACAACGTAGTGGATGCCGACTATGAAGTAGTCGACGACAAGAAGTAATAACCCGTTAGACACGCAGGGAGTCAAAGCCGGCATGACCGGCTTTGACTTTCCGTTTGTCGCCCGGGAGTAGGAGTGGAACGATGAGCAAACGCGATTACTATGAAGTGCTCGGGGTCGGTAAGGACGCTTCTCCGGAAGACATAAAAAAAGCTTACCGCAAGCTGGCGCGCCAATATCACCCGGATGTCAATAAGGCGCCAGACGCAGAAGCAAAGTTTAAAGAAGCGAAGGAAGCGTACGATGTTCTGAGCGACGAGCAAAAGAGAGCGCAGTACGACCGCTTTGGCCACGTCGATCCGAACCAGGGCATGGGCGGGGGCGGCTTCGGTCAGGATTTCGGCGGTTTCGGCGATATTTTCGATATGTTCTTCGGAGGCGGTCAGCGCCGAAATCCGAACGCTCCTCAACGGGGGAACGATCTGCAGTACACGCTAACCATCGAGTTTAAAGAAGCGGTATTCGGCAAAAAAACCGATATTCGTATTCCTCGGACCGAGACCTGCGACACTTGTGAAGGCAGCGGCGCAAAACCGGGAACCAAGCCGCAAACATGCGGTGTCTGCCATGGCTCCGGCCAGCAGGAAGTGGTGCAGAATACGGCGTTCGGCCGCATCGTTAACCGCCGCGTCTGCTCGGCCTGCCAAGGACAGGGTAAAATCATCAAGGACAAGTGCGGCACCTGTCATGGTTCGGGTAAGGTCAAGAAGCAGCGTACGATTAATCTGAACATTCCCGCCGGAGTGGACGACGGAGCGCAGCTTCGTGTCACCGGCGAAGGAGAAGCCGGAACGCGCGGGGGTCCTCCAGGGGATCTGTATGTCGTTATTCGGGTGAAGCCTCATGAATTTTTTGAGCGCGAGGGAGACGATATCTACTGCGAAGTGCCGCTGACATTCGCACAGGCGGCACTCGGGGATGAAATCGAAATTCCAACCTTAACCGAGAAGGTGAAGCTCAAAATTCCTGCCGGTACCCAAACGGATACGTATTTCCGTCTCAAAGGCAAAGGCGTTCCGCGACTTCGGGGCTATGGACAAGGCGATCAGCATGTCAAAGTCGTCGTGGTTACGCCGACGAATTTGACTGATGAACAAAAGGAACTGCTGCGCGAATTCTCCAAGCTTTCCGGTGAGAATACGAATGGACAGCAGCAGTCGTTATTCGAACGAATGAAAAAGGCTTTTTTAGGCGATTGATGAACACGGCAGGCTTTCCGCTGGAGCGGATTGCCTGCCGTGTTTTTTGTATATTTGAGCAGATTGGGGCTGAAACTAATTGCATTGTGAAAGCATAATCGACTATTGGACAGGAGGTTTATGGATATGAATGCAAAGAATAAGGCACAAAATGAACTGTCTACAGCCAAAAACGAGGACGTTGAATTTTCGGGCGAGCTGGCCGATGGCGATGACCGGAAAGCCGCTCAGCGTGCCGAAGCCGCCGACGCCCGCCAGGAAAAGAACCAAGGGTAGCGCGATGGCGGAGAAAAGCATACTTGCCTATTTTCACTCGCTGGAGGAAGCGGAAGGAGTCGCTTCCAAACTGAGAGCGCTGAGGGCCATCGACGTGTCCGTTGACCGTTTCGGCAAATATCCCGGAGACGGCGTTGATCACGTGATGAATCCGATCACAAGCGACTTTCCGGGGCTTGGCTACTTGACGCAAAGCGCCGATTTCGACAGCCGGGATGCGGCGGTGTTGGCTGCGGCGGACGTAGACGCCAGCGGCTTGGCAGGCGGGGCGGAATCGGACCTGACCGGCAGAGACGTTGTGTTGGCGGTTGTTGTGGACGAAAGCATATATGAACAGGCTCTCCGCGTCGTACATGAAGGTGGAGGCATTCCATAAATTTGAATGAATAGCTGGCACCCGTTCAGGATGCCGGCTATTCATTTTGGAATTCATAGGCCTTCTGAGGTAAATATGATTCTAGACCAGCCGGTTTGTTAACGATAAAGATAAAAATGATAAATTTGTAGACGTGTGATTACCGCATCTTCAAAACAATGAAAACAAATGATTTCAAGAGCGGCTGCCCCCCCCCATAACCATAACCTCTCTGTGCACGAAGTATAGGTTTTGATAAGGACCTGACCGGCAGACAGCATTTCTATTCTATGAAAAGTTTTACCCGTATGACGAATTGTTGTACAATAGGCGTAATGTGCTTTTTACCGAATGGAGGCTGGATAAGTTAATGCGATGGCATGAAGTAACGGTTCACACAACCGAAGAAGCGATCGAAATGATCTCGAATTTTATACATGAGCTGGGAGCCGGCGGGGTATCGATTGAAGAGTCGGGCACGCTTAACAAGCAGAGGGATACCTCGCTCGGACAATGGTACGAGCTTCCGCTGAACGATATACCCGAAGGGCGGGCTGTCATCAAGGGATATTTCTCCGAAGGTACCGATATGGAGGCTATTCTGCTTGAGCTGAAGCGTTCTGTGGAAACGCTGAGAGAGTACGATATAGATACGGGCGAACCTACATACGAGTTGAAGGAAGTCGACGATGAAGACTGGGCGAACGCATGGAAGCAGTATTTTAAGCCGCTTCGCATCACCGACCGTCTCACGATCAAGCCGACTTGGGAGGAGTATACTCCAGGACCTGACGAGCTGATTCTGGAGCTTGACCCTGGCATGGCGTTCGGTACGGGAACACATGCCACGACGGCGCTTTGCCTGAAGACGCTGGAGAGAGTCATTCAAGGCGGAGAAGATGTGATTGACGTAGGGACGGGCTCCGGCGTTCTGGCGATTGCCGCGGCGAAGCTGGGAGCAGGCCGCGTGCTTGCGCTTGATCTGGATCCCGTCTCCGTGTCCAGCGCAACGGAGAACGCCAAGCTGAACGGCTTGGAACGGCAAATTACGGTGAAGCTGAGCGATCTGCTGCAGGTGATCAATGAGCACCGCGCCGCCGGAGCTTCCGAAGGTACGCTTGGAGTGAAGCTGCCCGTACAGGTCGTGGTGGCGAACATTTTGGCGGAAATTATTCTGATGTTTGTTGACGATGTGTATGAAGTGCTGGAATCGGGCGGAACCTACATCGTATCCGGGATTATCAAAGCAAAAAAGGCGTCCGTGGAAGAGGCGTTGACAGCTGCCGGATTCATCATAACGGAACGTCACGAGGAGCAGGATTGGGTCGTGCTCGTCGCCAGAAAGCCGTAGGTGAAAGAAGATGGACTGGAGTTCGTTTCTGGCATTCCCGGTCGAGCAGATGCCTTTCGTTTTTGTGATGCTGCTGATCGCTTTCACCGTGCATGAGTTTGCTCATGCTTATGTTGCCGACAAATTCGGAGACCCGACTCCCCGGACAATGGGGCGGTTAACGCTCAATCCGCGCGTGCATCTGGACTGGCTCGGCATGATCTTTTTTCTCATTATAGGGATTGGATGGGCCAAGCCCGTGCTCGTGAACCGGAGTCATTTTAAATATCCTAGAAGGATGGGCATTATCGTATCTTTCGCGGGGCCCTTCAGCAATCTGGCGCTTGGATTTATCAGCTTGATCATCCTGTACGCTTTGCACTATTTCAACCTGATGTCCGGGATGTCATCCGGCATCCATATGGCGGTCAATCTCTTTTTGACGCTGATGGTGACGCAGAACATCTTTTTGTTCATCCTGAATCTCATTCCTTTTCCGCCGCTGGACGGCTACCGCATTCTGGAAGACCTGCTGCCGCGCCGAATTTTGATGAAAGTGAAGCCGTATGAGCAGTGGCTGTTTTTTGCGATTCTGCTGATGTTTTTCATTGAACCGATTCGTGCGGTAACACTGGGACCCGTCTTTGCGCTGCGGGAACCCATTCTGGCATGGTTTCAAGCGATAGTCAGCCTGTTGTTCGGAGGCTAAATTTGTTGTCAGGTCCCTGCCTGAAATGGTAAAATACTGTGTTCTTGTTCGGAATACTGGTTTTTACGGTAAAAAAGGTGTATGATGAAGGTTGACCGTTTTTACTTTATGTATAAGCGGTCAGACTTATTTTCGCGGAAGAGACGGTTTACCATGCAAAGATATTTCATTCAGCCGGAGCAGTTTACAGACGAAACCGCAACGATAGCCGGAGACGACGCACACCACTTAACCCGGGTGATGCGGGCGAAGCCGGGCGATACATGTATAGTGAGCGACGGCATAAGCCGGGAGGCCTTGGTCAGACTGCAAACGGTAGATCCTCGGCAGGTTGTTGCCGACGTGATCGAATGGCTGCCGATGGACAATGAGCCTGCCGTGGATGTTTGGGTGGCGCAAAGCCTGCCTAAAGGCGACAAGATGGAACTGGTTATTCAAAAGGGAACGGAAATCGGGGCGTCGCGTTTTATCCCTTTCGTGTCTGAGCGTACCGTAGTTCAATTGGACGGCAAAAAAGAAGGAAAGCGGCTGGAGCGGTGGCAGAAGATCGCCAAAGAAGCGGCGGAGCAGGCTCATCGCAATCGCGTGCCGCAAGTGGACCCGGTTGTATCCTGGAAGGATCTGCTGCGTCTGGCTCAAGAAGCCGATGCGGCTTGGATTTGCTATGAGAAGCAGAGCGTTCAGGAGCTTCGGGGACAGATCCGCAAGGCGATCTTGTCTCGCAAGAATGAAGGCCGCCGACAGAGGCTGCTGCTCATGATCGGGCCGGAAGGCGGGTTTACTGAACGGGAAGCGGCAGAGGCGGAAGCGGCTGGCTGCCGCGCCGTCAGTCTGGGCAAACGCATACTTAGAACGGAGACGGCCGCCATGGTCGGGCTCACGTGTATTTTATACGAATCCGGAGAGATGGGAGGAGAACAGTAACATGGCGACAGTCGCTTTTCACACGCTGGGCTGTAAAGTCAACTTTTATGATACGGAAGCGATCTGGCAGCTGTTTAAGCAGGAAGGATACGAACAGGTCGATTTTGAATCGACGGCGGACGTATATGTCATTAACAGTTGTACAGTGACAAATACAGGGGATAAAAAAAGCCGGCAAATGATCCGGCGCGCGATCCGCAGAAATCCGGAGGCGATTATAGCGGTAACGGGCTGCTACGCCCAAACGTCGCCCGCCGAAATCATGGCGATTCCGGGAGTCGATCTGGTGATCGGGACGCAGGACCGCGACAAAATTATGCCTTATATAAAACAATTGGAGCAAGAACGCAAACCGATTAACGCCGTGCGCAACATTATGAAAACCCGCACCTTCGAGGAACTCGACGTGCCGGATTTTGCCGACCGCACACGCGCTTTTCTTAAAATTCAAGAGGGCTGCAACAACTTTTGCACCTTCTGTATTATTCCGTGGTCGCGCGGTCTGATGCGCAGCCGCGATCCTCAAAGCGTGCTGAAGCAGGCCCGCATGCTGGTGGATGCCGGGTACCAGGAAATCGTGCTGACGGGCATTCATACCGGTGGCTACGGAGAGGATATGGAGGACTACAGCTTGGCCAAGCTGCTATGGGATTTGGATAAGGTGGAGGGTTTGAAGCGGATCCGCATCAGCTCCATCGAGGCGAGCCAAATTACCGATGAAGTGCTGGAGGTCCTGCAAAAATCGGACAAAATGTGCCGTCACCTGCACATTCCGCTGCAGGCCGGAGATAATGACGTGCTGGCGCGGATGCGCAGAAAATATACGACGGAGCAGTTCGCACAAAAAATCGAGCACATTCACCGCATCATGCCGGGTGTAGCGATTACGACGGACGTGATTGTAGGCTTTCCGGGAGAAACGGAAGAGATGTTCCGCAATGGATACCGGTTCATGGAGCAGATGAAGTTCTCGGAGATGCACGTATTTCCGTACTCCAAACGGACCGGTACGCCGGCCGCCCGTATGGAGGATCAAGTGGACGAGGAAATTAAAAACGCCCGGGTACATGAGCTCATCGATTTGTCGGAGCGGATGCAGCTTGATTACGCCAAACAGTTTGTGGGTCAAGTGCTGGAGGTTATTCCCGAGCGCGACTACAAAGGACAGCAGGGCAGCGGTCTGATCATGGGCTATTCGGACAATTATCTTCAGCTTGTGTTTGAAGGCAGCGAGGATTGGATCGGTCAGATATGCCATGTGAAGGTGACCGAGGCCGGGGTGAATGAGTGCCGCGGCGAAATCGTCCGCGTGCCGGAGATCGTGTCTGTGAATCCGTCCCCAAGGAAAACGGCCGGCACAAGCAGTGTCGATGCCATTCCTGGTCAAGCGGCAAAAGCTATCGTATAGATTGGGAAAGGAGAGGATTTCGTTGGGCAGCATGTTCCGATGAAATCCTTTCGATTTCTTTATATTCAGAAAGGGTGAGGTCCAATGAAGGAAATTTCGGCTGGAGGCGTCGTGTACCGCAAGGTCGGGGATCGCCTGCAGGTGCAAATGATTCAAGACCGCTATGGTAAAATTACGCTGCCTAAAGGGAAAATGGAGCCCGGAGAGACGATCGAACAAACCGCGCTGCGCGAGATTGCGGAGGAAACGGGGATCGTCGGGAAGATTGTGCAGCCGCTGGAGAAGATCACTTATCAATTTACATTGTCCGGCGTAGGCGTTGTGGACAAGGAGGTACATTATTATTTGGTAGAGGCGACGGGCGGAACGCTGAAGGCTCAAGTAGAGGAAATTCTCGGAGTGGAGTGGCTCGATCCGCTTGAGGCTTGGCAGCAGCAGATCCAATCGGGATACGGAAATAACGATTCGGTTCTCAAAAAAGCGCTGGAAGCGCTTGGATACGAGGTGAGCTGAATGAACGGATTTCAGGTAAAGGAACTGCCTTCATACATTGATCATACGCTGCTGAGGGCCGATGCGGACCGTGAGGCGATTCAAAAGCTCTGCGAAGAGGCCAGGCAGTACGGATTTTACAGTGTATGTGTGAATGGCGCCTGGGTTCCGTTATGCCGGGAGCTACTGCAGGATTCGGGCGTAAAAATCAGCGTAGTATGCGGGTTTCCTTTAGGTGCCGGCGACAGCTCGGTAAAAGCGTTTGAAGCGGCTGCAGCCGTGGATCAGGGAGCCGATGAAATCGATATGGTACTGCAAATCGGGAAGCTGATTCAGGGCGATTACGACGCCGTCCGCGACGATATACGTGCCGTCGTGCAGGCTGTAAAGGGACAAGCGATCGTTAAAGTCATTCTCGAGACGGGCGTCCTGACCGATGGGCAAAAAACGGCTGCCTGTCGTCTGTCCGAAGAAGCGGGAGCCCATTATGTCAAAACGTCAACGGGATTCGGTAAAGGGGGAGCTACAGTGGAGGATGTGGCACTTCTGCGCCGCAGTGTCTCTTCTTCCATCGGTGTAAAAGCATCCGGGGGCATCCGTGACCTGGAGACGGCGGTCAAGATGATTGAAGCCGGAGCGACCCGGCTTGGGACAAGCTCAGGAGTCGCATTGATGTCGGGGCTTGCGGGCTCGTCGTTGTATTAATCCTTTGGAGGCTTAAGGCTATGGCAATGATTTATTTGCAGAAAAAAAGGAAACAGCGGCTCGAGGAGGGGCATCCTTGGGTATTCCGCTCGGAAATCGAACGGGTAGAAGGAGAAATCGTCCCGGGCCGACTTGCTCGGATACATACGCATACCGGCCAGTTCCTCGCGGCCGGCTACTACAATCCGGCGTCGCAGATTGCGGTCCGGGTTGTTTCTTATGAACCGTTGGAGGAAATGAACCGGGATTTCTTTATTCGCCGCCTGCAGCAGTGTAAGGACCATCGCGAGCGGTTTCTTCCGGATGCTCGAAGCTTTCGCCTGGTCTATGGAGAAGCCGACCTGCTGCCGGGATTGATCGTTGATAAATTCGAGGACGTGCTGGTTGTCCAGATCCTGACGCTGGGGATGGAAGAGGCCAAAGAGGCCTTACTTGACGCTTTAATCGAAGTGATGCGTCCGGCAGGCATCTATGAGCGCAGCGATGTGCCGGTGCGGGAGCTGGAAGGTCTCACGCAGCGCAAAGGGCTCCTTTATGGCGAATGCCCGCGATATGTGACCATACGGGAGAATGGGTTGCTGCTGGAGGTCGATATCGAGCAAGGCCAGAAGACGGGATATTTCTTCGATCAGCGGGAAAACCGGGCGGCCCTGGCTCCGCTGATGAAAAACTGGGGCAAACGAAGCGGTATTGAGCTGAGGGAGAAGGTGCTCGATGACGGAACGGTGAAGCGGGTTCCCGTGAACAAAAGCGGAGCTGAGGTGACCTTTCCTTACTGGGACGGCGCTACGGTGCTGGAGTGTTTCTCGCATACGGGCAGCTTCACGCTGCATGCATGCGCGTACGGGGCGAAGAAGGTGACCTGCCTGGATATATCAGAGCATGCGGTGGAGACGGCCAAGCGAAATGTCGAACTGAACGGGTTCGAAGACCGGGTAGAGTTTGTGGTGGCCGATGCGTTCGATTATTTGCGCGAGCAATCCCGCGGTCTGGATCTCCGCCGGGAACGGGCTCAGGCGGACCGGCGGAAGGTGGATACCTCCGTCCCTTTGGCGAATAAAGGAAGAACGTGGGACGTCGTCATTTTGGATCCCCCGGCTTTCGCCAAATCGCGAAGCGCTGTGGAAGGAGCGGTCAGAGGCTACAAGGACATCAATCTGCACGGAATGAAATTGGTCAATGAGGGCGGTTATTTGGTGACGGCTAGCTGTTCTTACCATATGAGGCCGGAGCTGTTTCTGGAGACGGTTCACGCTGCGGCAGTGGATGCGGGCAAAACGCTCCGCTTGATCGAATTCCGCAGCGCCGGAAAGGATCATCCCCGAATTTTGGGAGTGGAAGAAGGAAATTATTTAAAATTTGCTATATTTGAAGTGCGCGGCAGGCGATAACCGAAAAAGCTTTGCAGCGCTGAGATACCGTTTAAGAGGAGAGGTGTCGTTAAATTGGGGAACATGCGTTTGAATGAAGCGATTCGGGGACGGCGCAGTATCGGACGGGTGAAGCAGGAGCCGATCACCCGCGAACACATTGAAGAGGTGCTGGAGGCGGGAAACTGGGCACCAAGCCATCACGGTACCGAACCGTGGCGTTTCTTCGTCATGACGGGCAAAGGTCGGCAAGCGCTGGCGGATGCCTATGCCGATATTGCTTCGGAAGCAGCTCCACAGCTTACGGGGGAGGAGCTTGAAGCGATGCGGGCGAAGCAAGCGGCCAAAGCGTTTCGCGCACCGGTTGTGATCGCTGTGGCGGTTTCGCCGTCGGATCGAAAGGGAGTGATCCGGATCGAAGAGTTTGCCGCAGCGCACGCCGCTGTGCAAAATATGCTGTTGACGGCGCATGCATTGGGCCTTGGAGCGATTTGGCGCTCCGGCGAACCGATGTACCACCCGCGGATGAAGCAGGCTTTTCAGCTGACCGAGAAGGAAGAAATGGTCGGGCTGCTGTATATGGGGATTCCGGATATGCCGCATCCGGAAGGCAAACGGAAACCGGCAGCGGATAAAACGGTTTGGATGACGGATTGACGTTCAGCAGATGCAAATGGATAACAGAAGGGCGATATCCGATACGGATACCGTCTTTTTGGCGTAAGGGGGTTCATTTTAACACAAAAAACCCTGTTCATTCCATTGGGGGAACGAACAGGGCTTCAACCTGCACAACCGGAATCCATCATTTTACACCTCTTTATACTGCATCGAACGAAGGACGGAACATGCTCTTATTCGATGTCGTTATATCCGTATTTTGCCAACAATTGATAAGACTCTTCTCTTATTTCCAAGAAATAATCGATAAACGAATTTAAAAATGTAATCATTGAAAATGACCTCCTCTTTTTATTTGCGGGCTTTTTCACCGTGGTATGCTGTGTTATGCCGGTCTTACAAACGGTAGTTTTTGGCTTTGCCGTAGCTTTATTATCGCTCCGGCCGACGCCTTTTGACAAAGTCGATATCTTTTCATGAAAGCGGCAATCATTGCCAATGAAAACCAATGAAAACGTAAATCATAGACCATGCTCTTACGATTTCGGGGTTTTACGCAGGATTTCATTGCCAATCGAAAATAAACCAGGAGGATTGGATGACCGCAGGTTCAAAAAATGCTCACATCAAGAACGTTTGTTCCTGTTTTTGAAAATATGTTATAATGACCAAAACCTCCCTTTTCCCAACACATGAGGATTTTGGTAGAATAATAGAGTTGAGGTAAATCCTACGCAACGGAGGAAGCGATCATGGCGTTTCGTTTTGTGCTTGGCCGTGCCGGGAGCGGAAAAACGACGTTTTGTCTGAACGAAATCAAACAAAAGCTCATGGAGAAGCCGGAGGGGCGTCCGCTGATTTGGCTTGTGCCGGAGCAGGCGACGTTTCAGGCGGAGTATGCGCTTGTATCCGCGCCTGAACTGGGGGGAACGCTGCGGGCGCAGGTTCTCAGCTTTCGCCGTCTGGCCTGGCGGGTTATGCAGGAGGTTGGGGGGACGGCCCGTCTTCCGATCGATGAAACCGGGAAGAAGCTGTTGCTTCACCGGATTATACATAGGAATAAAGAGCGTCTGCGCCGATTTCAAGCGTCTGCGGATCAAATGGGTTTCTTGGACCGTTTGAATCAGCTGTTCAGCGAATTTAAACGATACTGTATCACATCCGAAGGGCTTAGCGGATTTTATTCGGAGCGTTTCGGATCCCAGAGCGGCCCAAGCGGTTCATTGGAGGACAAGCTGCACGATCTGCAGTTGATTTATGCCGAATTCCAGACTGAACTGTCGAAGCTTTACCTGGACGGAGAAGATTATTTGACTCTGCTTGCCAGGCAGCTTGGCGAATCGGATTACGTTCATGGCGCCGAATGCTGGGTGGACGGATTTCACGGGTTTACGCCGCAGGAATTCGCGGTGCTGGAGCAGCTTGCCCGGCATGCGGGGAATGTGACGCTTACGTTGTGCCTTCCCCGGCCATATGTGAATGGGGAAGGTCTGCATGAGCTTGATTTGTTCCACCCGACGGCACGCACGATGCTGGAGCTGCAGGAGCGGCTGCGGCAGCAGGCTATCCATGTAACGGATCATATTGTGCTGCCTGATTCCCCTCCCGCCCGCTTTCGGCATAATCCGATGCTTGCTTATCTCGAAGCGCATTGGGGGGACGGAGTCAAGAGGCCGTTTCCCGAACCCGCGGAGGTCCGCAAAGGAACGGGTTCGTCCGTCCGTATCTTCGCAGCGGTCAGCCGCAGGGCGGAGGTAGAGGGGGTGGCCCGGGATATTGTAAAGCTTGTGCGGGACGAAGGCTTGCGTTGGCGCGATATATCCGTTTCCGTCCGCAGTGTTGAAGCCTATGGTGATTTACTGGCCGGAACGTTCCGCGATTACGGTATCCCGCATTTCTTCGATCAGAAGCGTTCGGTGCTGCATCATCCGCTGGTGGAACTGATTCGCTCGGCGCTGGAGACGGTGCTCACCCATTGGAAATACGATGCCGTGTTTCGATGCGTCAAAACCGGACTGCTCCTGCCCTTTGCGGAAGATAAGGAACTGCAGGGAGACCGCATACGGATCGACCGTCTTGCCATGGACCAGTTGGAAAACTATGTGCTGGCCTTTGGTATTCAAGGCTCCAAATGGACGGATCCGAAGGATTGGACTTATTCCTATAGAACGAGCCTGGAGCAGGATGATGCGGAGGCCGGTGACGCGGACGAGGCTTTTTTAACGAAAATCAATGCTTGCCGGCGGGCGGTAGCAGGGCCGCTTGGCGAACTGCAAAAGAAGCTGCGGGAGAAAACCGCGGTACAAGACCGCGTTCAAGCGGTATACGAGCTCCTCATCGGACTCCGGGTGCCGGATCGCCTGGAAGCATGGAGCCAGAGCTCGCTTCATTTGGGCGAGCCGGAGAAAGCGCGGGAGCATGCGCAGGTATGGGAGCGGGTTATGGATATGTTCGATCAGTTGATCGAGCTGATGGGGGAGCAGTCCGTATCTCTGGAGTTGTTTGCCGAATTGATCCAAACGGGATTGGAAAGCATCAAGCTCGGGCTTGTTCCCCCGACGCTTGATCAGGTATTGATCGGATCGATGGACAGAACCCGCTCCGGCCGGGTGAAGCACATGTTTGTACTCGGTGTGAACGAAGGCGTTATGCCGGCCAAAATAACCGAAAGCGGCGTGCTGACGGAAGCGGAGCGGGAACGGCTCGGCGCAGCCGGCCTTCAGACTGCCGAAGGCAGCCGCAGACGGCTGCTGGATGAATCGTTCCTGATCTATTGTGCATTCTGCACGCCGTCCGACGGATTATGGCTCAGTTATGCTTTGGCCGATGAAGAAGGAAAATCGCTGCTTCCTTCCGACGTGATCCGGCAAATCAAGCGGTTGTTTCCGCAAGTCAGGGAACGGCTGCTGTTGAATGATCCGGCTCCGGATGCGGCGTCCACCGAGCAGTTGGAATACATAGCGCATCCCGATAAGGCGCTGTCCTTGCTGGTTGTACAATTAAAGCAATGGATGCAGGGAGCTCCGATGAGCGGGGTATGGTGGTCCGTGTACAATTGGTTTGCCCGGCAGCCTGAATTCGGCGGCAGGCTTTCCCGAATGGTTCAATCGCTGCTCTATACGAACAAGGCTGTGGCGTTAAGCGATTCGACCAGCAGGCGGCTGTACGGAGAGCATATTGAAACCAGCGTGTCGCGGATGGAACGATTCGTCGCTTGTCCGTTTTCGCAATTCGCATCCCATGGGCTGCGGTTGAAGGAACGCCGGATCTTCCGCCTGGAAGCCCCTGACGTAGGCCAACTATTTCATGCGGCTTTGAGCAAGTTTGCCGAGCAGGTGGAGAAGGAGGGCATCGATTGGGGGGCGCTGACGGCCCGGGAGAGCGAAGAGCGGGCCGCGCTCGTTGTCGATGCGCTGGCGCCCAAGCTGCAGGGCGAAATCCTGCTCAGCTCCAAAAGGTATTTGTATATTGCCCGCAAGCTGAAGCAGGTGATCGGCCGGGCCGCTTTGATGCTGGGCGAGCATGCCAAACGCGGACAATTTCGCCCGATCGGGCTCGAAATCGGTTTTGGAAGCGGACAGGCGATTCCTCCGCTGCTCTACGAGCTGGACAACGGAGTTCTTATGGAGCTGCGCGGCCGGATTGACCGGATTGACCGGGCGGATACGGAACGGGGAACGTTGCTGAGGGTGATTGACTATAAATCAAGCGCCAAAATGCTGAACATGGCCGAAGTATATTACGGGCTGTCCCTGCAAATGTTGACTTATCTGGATGTCATTTTGACGCATGCTCCGATATGGCTGGGCACAGAAGCGGAGCCTGCAGGCGTCCTCTATTTTCATGTACACAATCCGCTGCTGAATGCCAAAAATGGACTGACTGCGGAACAGATCGATAAAGAGCTGAAAAAACGCTTCAAAATGAAAGGACTGCTTCGGGCCGATCCTGAAGTGATCAAGCTGATGGACAGCAGTCTGATTGGGGCAAGCGGCCATTCCGAGCTGCTGCCGGCGGCGCTCAAAACGGATGGCAGCTTCTATAAATCATCCTCTGTGGCATCGGAGGAGCAGTGGAATACGGTCAGGCGGTATGTAAGACGGACGATTCGCGACATCGGCACTTCGATGACGGACGGGCGCATTGATATCGAGCCGTATCGGATGGGGCAGTCCACCGCTTGCAGTCATTGCTCCTTCCGGCCGGTATGCCAGTTCGACACGCAGCTGGAAGGCAACGATTAC
The DNA here is from genome assembly GCF_001465255.1 of Paenibacillus naphthalenovorans. Lineage (NCBI taxonomy): Bacteria > Bacillati > Bacillota > Bacilli > Caryophanales > Paenibacillaceae > Paenibacillus > Paenibacillus naphthalenovorans. The sequence goes on from NZ_CP013652.1 coordinate 928,361, forward strand.
AGGGTACTGCCTCCGATCGGCAAGGATCTCGTATGGGAGCTGATGGAAAAACAAACGGAATCAAAGTCGCGCTTCCGGCCATCCGCATCCCGAACCGCAGCCCTTGCTTCGTTGGAAGTCGCCGCTTCGGCAGAAGACGAAACGGATCAGCCCGCTGTAGAAGACGGGTTCATTCCGCCCTCCGGCAGCAAAGATAACGAGGGAGGCGAGACCAAATGACTGTAACGATCCCGAAGCCTGCGGGCAGCACATGGACGGATGAGCAGTGGAATGCCATTTCCGTTCACGGTCAATCCATCCTGGTGGCGGCTGCCGCCGGTTCAGGCAAAACGGCCGTCCTGGTGGAGCGGATTATCCGGCGCATTTCCGATGAGAGAAATCCGACGGATGTAGACCGGCTGCTTGTGGCCACCTTTACCAAAGCGGCTGCCGAGGAGATGCGTCACCGTATCAGCGAGGCGTTGGAAAAAGCGCTCGCGGCCAATCCGGAATCCGATCACCTTCGGCGCCAGCTGGCGCTCATTCCAAGGGCTTCCATCACGACGCTGCATTCCTTTTGCATGGAAGTCATTCAAAAGCATTATCAGGTTATCGGATTAGACCCCGGGTTTCGTATCGCCAACGAAACGGAAAGCGCGCTGCTGCGTCAGGATGTGCTGGAGGAGCTGTTGGAAGAACGGTATGGAGACTCCGCCGAAGATGATCCTTTCTGGCGGCTGGCGGATGCGTTCAGTTCGGATAAAAGCGACGACGCGCTGTTTCAGCTGGTGCAGCGAATATACGATGATGCCCGCAGCCATCCCTGGCCGGAGCATTGGCTTGAGGAAAGCGTAGGAAGATTTGAACGGTGTTCGATGGCAGGAGAGAATCCTTGGCAGTCGAGCTTGCAGGCTTATATCCGCCTGGAGCTTCAGGGGATTGACGCCCTGCTGAGGGAGGCTGTCCGTACGGCCGAGGCCCCCTTCGGTCCCGAACCGTATTTGGCCAATTTGAATGAAGATTTAACGGTAATTCAATCTTTGCTTGAGGCGGCGGCCGATCCGTCCTGGCACAGACTTTATCAGGCGTTTCAGGGGGCGGGCTTCGGAAAGCTGAAGGCGTGTAAAGGCGAGCAGTACGATAAAGAGCTGCAGGAGCAGGTCAAAGCGCTGCGCAATGAAGCCAAGGAAAGGCTGGGAGACCTGAAGGAGGAACTGTTCGTACGAACTCCGGAGCAGTACGAGGAGGAACTGAGAATGATGGCCCCGCTCATGAGGACTCTGGCGGATTTGGTGATCGAGTTTGGGGAGCGGTATCGGAAGGTCAAGCTGGACAAAGGTCTTGTCGATTTCGCCGATCTCGAGCATTATTGTCTGCGCATCCTGAGCTCGGACCGATCCGCGCCCGGAGCGCCGGTGCCTTCTCAAGCCGCTTTGGAATACCGGGAACAGTTCGTCGAAGTGCTGCTTGACGAATATCAGGATACGAACCGCGTGCAGGAGGCGATCGTCGAGCTGATTTCGCGGGAATCTCCCGGCAACCGGTTTATGGTCGGGGACGTGAAACAAAGCATATACCGGTTTCGTTTGGCGGAGCCGAGCCTGTTTCAGGAAAAATATAAAAGCTTTACCCCGGACGGAGCGGATCCGGGAAGACGGATTGATTTGGCGCGCAACTTCCGCAGCCGCCGCCAAGTGGTGGACGGTACAAACTACATATTCCGCCAGCTGATGAACGAGAACGTAGGTGAAATCGCTTATGATCAAAAGGCGGAGCTCGTATACGGCGCAGGGTATCCGGAAACCGGGAATGGAAACTTTGACTTGGCGTCCAAGCTGATTCTCATCGACAGGTCGGCCCATGACGAGAGCGTGTCCGGCAAGAAAACAGAAGACGAAAGCGTGACGGATTCCGATCAAGACCCGGAGGCGGACGGCGCTTCGGAGGATCCGGCCGAAAATAGGCAGGAGCTGGAAACGGCGCAGCTGGAAGCCCGGTATATCGCGCAGCAGATTCGCCTCATGATGGGGATGGATGGCGGAGAGCCGTTTCGGGTGTTCGATAAATCCCTCAAAGGGCTGCGGCCGGCCGCTTTCCGGGATTTCGTCATTCTGCTGCGCGCCACTCAGCAGTGGGCGCCGGTGCTGATCGAGGAACTGCGGCAGCAGGGCATTCCGGCCTATGCGGAGCTGAATACCGGCTATTTTACGGCAACGGAGATTCAAGTGGTATTGTCTCTGCTCAAGCTTATCGATAATCCGTATCAGGATATTCCTCTGGCCTCCGTGCTCCGTTCGCCTATTGTGGGAATGGACAGCGAGGAGCTGGCGCATATCCGGATATGCAGCCGTCACGGAGCTTTTTTCGATGCGGTGAGAGCTTATGCGAGAAAGGATGAAACGGAGACGGAGGAAGCCGGAGAGCTTTCCGATCCGGATGGTTCGGAACCGTCCGGCGATGGCGATGGCGCGTATATTCCAAAACCGGAGACTCAACGCAAAGCAAGATCCTTCCTTGAACAGTTGAACGATTGGAGAAGGATGGCTCAGCAGGGCTCGCTTGCCGACCTGATCTGGGACATTTACAGAAAAACCGGCTATTTCGATTTCGTAGGCGGGCTGCCCGGCGGGCAGCAGCGCCAAGCGAATCTGCGCGCGCTCTACGATCGGTCCCGCCAGTACGAGGCGACCTCCTTTCGGGGCCTGTTCCGTTTTTTGCGTTTCGTTGAACGAATGCAAAACAGCGGAGGCGATTTGGGCACCGCCAGGGCTTTGGGCGAGCAAGAGGATGTCGTAAGGATCATGACCATTCACAAAAGCAAGGGGCTGGAATTTCCGGTCGTATTCGCAGCCGGTATGGCCAAGCCGTTCAACCGGCGGGATTTGACGGACAGCTTCCTGCTGCACAAGGAGCTCGGATTCGGACCGAAGTTGACCGATCCGAAGACGCGCGTCAGCTATCCCACGCTGCCGTGGCTTGCCATCAAACGCAAAATCCAGATGGAAATGCTTGCCGAAGAAATGCGCGTGCTGTATGTGGCCCTTACCCGTGCGAGGGAGAAGCTGGTGCTGGTAGCCTCGGTCAAAGGGCTGGAAAAACAGCTCAAGGCATGGAGCCGGTTTGTTCTGCATGACCGGTTGGCGCTTCCGGATGACGCGCTGGCCAAAGCCAAATGTTATCTGGATTGGATCGGTCCCGCCATGATTCGCCATCCCGACGGAAAGCTGCTCCGGGAAGGGGCAGGCGTAGAAGATACGGTTCCCTTGTTTCTAAAGGACGAGTCTTCCGAGTGGCGGGTGCATCTGATCATGCCGGAGCTGTTTGCCGGTATGGCGCAGGCCGCCGCCGGATCGGATCACGCCGATTCGCGGTGGCAGTCGGTGGTCCGCATGGAGCCTGTGGACGAAACGGAGCGGTGGGAGCATGAAGTGTGGCGGCGGTTGTCGTGGGATTATTCCTATAAAGACGCTACGCTGGTCTTGTCCAAAACGTCCGTAACGGAGCTCAAGCGGCTGTCCGAGCATCATAAACTGCTTGAGCTGCTATCGGAGGAACCCGCGGCGGCGCCTTGGCACGCTGCGGAAAACGGTCAGGACAACGTTGACAAGAAAGGCCGGGACAAAGGACAAACGGTCTTCCGCCGGATGATTGTCCGCAGACCTCGTTTCATGGAGCAAAGAGAGCTGAATGCGGCGGAGCGGGGCTCGGTGTTTCACTCCGTCATGCAGCATATGCCGCTGGATCGTCATCCTTCGGAGGCGGACGTGCGCGAAACGCTGGCCTGGATGGTGTCGCGGGAGCTGCTGACCGAACAGCAGCAATCGCTGGTGGACCCCGCGGTTATTGTGTCTTTCTTCCGAAGCGAGTTGGGGCAGCGGCTGCTTCAAGCCAAGCGGGTACACCGGGAGGTGCCCTTCAGCTTCGGACTGCCTGCGACGGATGTGTATGGCGCTGAACCGGGAGGCTTATCGCAGGAAACGGTCATGCTGCAAGGGGTGATCGACTGCTTGATTGATGAGGAGGAGGGTCTGGTCCTGCTCGATTACAAGACGGATCGCCTGAAGGGCGCTTCTCCTCAACGGGTGGCGGAGAGCTACCGGATGCAGCTCGATTTGTATGCAAGAGCGGTGGAGACAATCTGGAAAAGGCCGGTCATCGGCAAATACATCTTTTTATTTGATGGAGCTCATGTGGTACAGCTATAAAGGAGGATGGGCATGCGGGTATTGCATACGGCGGATTGGCATTTCGGCAGGACATTGGAGGGAAGAAGCCGGCTGCCGGAGCAGGAGGCTTTTATCGATGAGCTGGCGGCCATCGTGAGAGATCAGCAGATTGATCTGGTGCTGGTGGCGGGGGATATTTATGATTCGGTCAATCCGCCTGCCGCCGCTGAGCAGCTGTTTTACGACGCATTGGCCCGACTCTCCGATCAGGGAAGCCGGCCGGTCTATGTCATTGCCGGAAACCATGATCATCCGGACCGGCTGGCGGCAGCCGCTCCGCTGGCGCTAAAGCTGGGCGTGACGTTGGTCGGCCTGCCGGAGGCGCGAGTATACAAGTCGGCGATCAAGCGAACGGGAGAAACGGCGATCGTCTTCGCGCTGCCTTATCCGTCCGAATCCCGTCTTCGCGAGCTGCTGTCCGATGAGGCGGAGGAAGGGCTGCTGCGATCGGCTTATTCGGCACGCGTGAAGCATATCGTGCAGGAGCAGGCGAGGCATTACCGGAAAGACACGGTCAATCTGCTGATGAGCCATTTGTACGTTCTGGGAGGCAAAGAAACCGAATCCGAACGGCCGATTCAAGTAGGCGGCGCCTACACGGTCGATACGGAAGCTTTGACGGCCGGCGCGCAGTACGTGGCGCTCGGACATCTCCACCGTCCGCAGTACATCCGCTCCGGGACGATGATTCGGTACAGCGGCTCGCCGCTGGCTTACAGCTTCTCGGAGGCGGGACAAGCCAAATCGGTAACCATTCTGGATATCAAGCCGGGTTCGGTTCCGCAGGTGGAAGAGATTTTCCTTTCCAGCGGAAGGCCTTTAGTGGAGTGGAAGGCCAAGGGAGGGCTTGCGGAGGTTCACCGGTGGTTGGATGAAGGAAAAGATCCGACGGCCTGGATCGATCTGGAAATTCATCTTCAGGAGACGATGTCGCTCGAACAAATCCACAAGCTTCGGCAGGCGAGGGACGGTTTCCTTCATATCCGGCCGGTCTATCCGGAGCTGCAGCCGGAAGCCATGGAGCCCGTTTCCGCATCCCGGCTCCCGATGGACGAGCTGTTCCGGCGCTTTTACGAGCGGCAGACCGGAGGCGCACAGCCCGAGCCGGAACTGGTCCGGCTGTTTCTGGAGCTGCTGGCTGAGGAGGACGACGCGGCGGTATAAAGCGAAAGACATATTACATGTTGGACTATAACGCGATGACCTGAAAAAACATGGGTTTGAGCGAAAAGGAGGCTTCGGCATGCGGCCGATTCATTTGCAAATCGCCGGACTTCAGAGCTATCGGGAAGCGCAGGAGATCGATTTTGCCGCGCTGACGGGCGCCGGCGTGTTCGGTATTTTCGGCCCGACGGGCAGCGGCAAATCCACCCTGCTCGATGCGATTACGCTGGCGCTGTTCGGCAAGGTGGAGCGCGCGCCCGGCGGCACGCAGGCGATCATGAATCAGGCGGAGCAGACGCTGTCCGTCTCATTTACCTTCGAGCTGGGTTCTGGTTCCGGGGCCAAGCGGTACCGGGTGGACCGCCAGTTTAAGCGCAGCGGAGAGCAGTCTATCCTGGGCAGCCTGTGCCGGCTGATCCATTACCGCGACGGCGAATCCGTCGTATTGGCCGACAAAGCGGGGGAAGTCAACCAGCACATTCAAGACATTTTAGGGTTATCGATGGCTGATTTTACCCGTGCCGTCGTGCTGCCGCAGGGGAAGTTTGCGGAATTTCTGACACTTGCCGGCAAGGACCGGCGGGCGATGCTGCAGCGATTGTTTCATCTGGAGCCTTACGGCGACAAGCTTAGCGCCAAGACCTCCGCGCGCTATAAGGAGACGGATGCCGCGCTCAAGGAGCTTCAGGCGGAGCAGCAGGGCCTGGGCGACGCTTCAGAGGCGGCGCTGGCGCAAGCGGAGGCTCGGCTGGCCGAGGCGCGCGAAGCGGCCCGCGTGCTGCGCGAGCGGCTGATCGCCTGCGAGCGACGCGCGACCGAGCTGCGCGCCGTCCGCGAGCTGCAGCGCGAACGCGCGGCGGTGGCTGCGCGTCGGGCCGCGCTAGCGGCGCAGGCGCCGCACGTGGCGGCCCTCGCCGGGCGCCTCGCGCGGGGCGCGCAGGCCGAGCGGCTGCGCCCGCTCGTGCGTCGGCTCGCCGCCGCCGAGGCGCAGCTCGCGCAGCAGCGTGCAGCCGCCGCCGCGGCCGCCGAGGCGCTCGCCGCCGCACAGGGCGCGCTGGCGCAGGCGCAGGCGGCGCAGGCCGCGGCGCGCGACGCGCTGGCTGCGCAGGAGGCGCCGCTGGCCGCGCGCCTCGAGCAGCTGCGCCAGGCGGCGGCGCTCGCGGCCGAGCTCGCGCAAAGCCGCGAGCGGCTCGCCGTGCTGGCCGCCGAGGCCGAGCGCAGCAGGGCGCAGCTCGCGGGGTTGCATGCGGAGCAGGCGCGCGAGGCCGAGCTGCGCGAGAAGGCGCTGCAGCGGCAGGCGCAGCTCAAGGACGAGCTGAAGCTTGCCGAGGTGCCCAGGGCGTATCGGGATCGGCTCCAGGAGGCGCTGCAGGAAAAGCGCGAGCTCGATCGGCTCGGGAAGCAGTACGGTGAGCAGCAGGCGGAGCTGGCCCGGCGGCAGGCCGAGCTGGAACGGCTGAAGCAATCGCTGGCGGCGCTGGAGCTTACGGAGAAAGAATGGGAGAGTCGGGGAGCAGTCTGGTTGGAACGGTTAGCTTCGTTACATACGGCATGTTTTCAAACCGAACAAAGGCTATCGGCGCTTCTGGGCCAAATCCCCGACGAAATCTCCAGGCTCAAGAGCATGCAAAAGCAGGCCGAACGAACGGCCATGGCCAATGCGCTGGCGGCACATTTGCATGACGGCGAGGCTTGTCCGGTTTGCGGCTCGTCGGTTCATCCGAAGCCGGCTGTGGAGCGCGGGGAGCTGACAGCCGTACAGAGCGGGGAAGACATGCATCACACGGCCGTGGCACAGCTGGAGCGGCTGCAGGACGATGTCCGGAGAAGGCAGCTTGATCTGCGCCAGCTGCTGCATGCTCTGCAGGCGATGGAGCAGCAGTGGAATCAGGCCGTCGATGAAGAAGTACGGCAGCCCCTGTCGGAAAAGCTGTCCGCGCATCATGAGGCGGCTGCGTCGCTTTCTGCTGAATTCGCAGGAGGGACGGGCGTTTTTGCCGATGAGCTTCAACTTTTGCTGGATACGTCTGCGAATGAACTTGAGCTTGCCCGCCGGGAAGCGCAGCAGCTTCAGCATGCGCTCCAAACGCTGCTGCAGGAGAAGCGGCAGCTGGTCAAGCAGCGCCATGATCTGGACGCCAGAGAACAAACGGCACGCGGCGTCTATGAAGCGGAAGCCCAAAAAGCGGCGGAAACGCGCGATTTGCTTCAAACGCTCAGCTCCGGCTGGACAAACAGGTTTCCGGACTACAGGCCGGAGGACGTTGCGGCATTGGCAGAGCGCTTGAAGCAGCAGGAGCAGTTGGCGGATGAGCTCAAAAGCCGGTTGGACAAAAGCGTGGAATTTTTGTCGGCCAAGCAAACGCGCATGGAGCAGCTGCTGCAGGAAGTGGGTGAAGCCGAGAAGCAAGCGGTCCGGATAACTGCGGAACAGCAAGCGCTGCAGCAGCACGTTGACGCGCAGGCCGAACGGCTCTATGCCTGGGTCGGCGATGAGGATGCCGGCGGTCTGGCCTCCGAGGCGCAGACCAGGCTGAATGAGCTGCGAACGGAAGCGCAAAGGACAGCGAAGCTGCTGGAAGAAATGCAGTCCGGGTATCAAGAATCGGCCAAGACGGAATCCGCCGTTCGTCAGGCGGCGGAATCGGCGCGGCTGGCTTTGGAAGAAGCGGAAAGGGAATGGGCCCAGCAGTCGGAAGCGGAAGGTTTCTCTACGGTTCAGGAAGTGTCGGATGCGTTGATCTCGCCTGAACAGCAGCAGCAGTGGAGTGCCGAAGTCGAAGCTCACGGCAAGCTGGAGCATCAGCTGTCAGCCCGCTTGGCTGAGCTCGATCATGAGCTGGCGGGCCGTGAGGTCACGGATGACATGTGGGAAGCGATGGAGCGGGAGCTTGGCGAATGCAAGGCTCAGGATGAAGCGGCTCTGCAAACGATGGCCAAGGCGGAGAGGGATTGGGAGGATCTGCAGGCCAAACACCGGCGCTGGCGCGAACTGGAGTCGAAGCAGACAGCCTGCCGCAGCGAGCTGGAACGGCTTGGCAAGCTACAGAGCGTGCTTCGGGGCAACGCGTTCGTTGAATTTCTGGCGGAGGAGCAGCTGATGCATGTCAGCCGTGCGGCTTCCGAGCGATTAGGACAGCTAACCCGGCAAAGGTACGCGATTGAGGTGGACTCCGGCGGAGGCTTCGTCATGCGGGACGATGCGAATGGAGGGGTGCGCAGACCGGTGACTACGCTCTCGGGCGGCGAGACGTTCTTGACCTCGTTATCGCTTGCGCTGGCTCTTTCCATGCAAATTCAGCTCAAAGGCGAGCATCCGCTTGAGTTTTTCTTCCTTGACGAAGGTTTCGGTACGCTGGATCAGGAGCTGTTGGATACGGTCATTACGGCTCTCGAAAAACTGCATACGGACAAGCTGACGGTAGGCGTCATCAGCCACGTGCCTGAGCTGCGGGCCCGGCTTCCCAGACGGCTTGTGGTGCATCCCGCGGAGCCCGGCGGCCAAGGCAGCCGGATCTCGATGGAGATCATGTAAGGCTCCGGGATTCGGTAAACGGATCGTCTTTAGACATAAGCAGGCCTCTTCCGGCATACCTGTTGAATAGATAGAAGGACATGCATCATCTAGGGGGGACAATCATGCAGACATCTCATCGGAAGCCGGATCGGTGGCTTGGCCGTAAGGGATTCTTAGATCCCCGTTCGTTTACGGCTTCCGTATGCTGTAAAAAGGTTAAGCGTCTGCTGGCTGCAGCGCTTTGTGCCGGACTGTTATTCTCTCACGCCGAACCGATTTACGCCGATGCGATATGGGATCGATGGAAAGCGGCCGACGCTGCCGTGGCCAAAGGGAAGCCAGAGGATGCCGTACCGCATTGGGAGTTTTTGGTTCGTCACTATGCGTCGATTGGAGATTGGCAGAATGCGGCGCTGTTTTGCGGCAGACTCAATCAATATTTTGACCGGATGAAGGATTATGAGAAGGCGATTCATTACTACGAGCTGGAAAACGAGTACTGGCTCAAAGACGGAAAAGACTGGGGAGCCATCGATTTGCAGCGCGCGGAGCAAATACGTACCACCGTGGAGGCTTATATCAGCACCTCGGATACGGAAGAGTTGAAGCGGCTGGCCGCCCCGCCGGACGGAAAGCTGGCGAAATTCGAGCCGGAATACGGGATTTATATCGGAATGTATACGGAACGCGACCCGCAGATGCATAATTACTACGATCGCTCAGAGACATTTTACGGGAAAAAACACGCGCTCTACCTGGTCTATACCCAGGTGGGAAAACCGTTTCCAAAACAGTATGTGACCAGGGCGAAGCAGGCGGGGGTCGCACTGCAGATCGCCTGGGAGCCGATGGACGGGCTTGATGCCGTTAAGGAAGAGACGGTCCGTCAATGGGCCCGTGAGGCAAAGGCTGCGGGCATTCCGATCTTTCTGCGTTACGCCAGCGAGATGAACGGCAATTGGGTCGTGTGGCACGGCGATCCGCAGAAATATATTCAAAGCTTCCGCATGGTTCATGACATCATGGAACAGGAAGCGCCGAATGTGGCCATGGTATGGAGTCCTGGGCAAGTGCCGATGTACTCGATAGCTCCTTATTATCCGGGAGATGCTTATGTCGATTGGGTAGGCGTCAGCCTTTACAGCGAGCCGTATGAGAACGGAGATCCCAAGCAGGGAAATATGCAGGCGACAAGCCCTGTGGAGCGGCTGGATTATTTGTACCGGACTTATGCCGGCCGGAAGCCGCTGATGATCAGTGAAACGGCCGTCTCCCATTACGCGAATCTTCCCCAGGAGTCGTTCACCGATTACGGACTGCTGAATTTGCAGCGGTTGTACGAAATTATGCCGTATAAGTATCCGCGGCTGAAGGCGATCACTTACTTCAATGTCAATCTGGAGATGAAGGAATCCAAAAACAACTATTTGCTCCGGGATAATGAAGCGATGATGAAGCTTTACAGCCGTATGATCGCTCCTCCGTATTATTTGACCAAAGTCGAGCAGGGGACCAGGCCTTCGGATCATGCCGGCCATGTGCCGTTAACCGCCCGGACGCCTATTGTCAAAAGAGCGAAAATTACGCCCTTCGTTAAAATTCCGGATGTCTATATCGGCAAGCTTGAATATTATTTAAACGGCAGGCTGCTGGATAGCCAAAGCGGACCGCCTTTCGGCATTGAGCTTAATGCGGGGGCCGTACCGGAGGGCTCCGTCTTTGAAATTGTTGTTTACAATAAGGACGGCCAAAGGAGCGGTTCAAAATCTTTCCCTTTGTCTTCCAGCGTGTCCGTGGTTGTAGACGGCAAGGATGTGAAGTTTGAGCAGCGGCCGGTCATCCGGGAAGGCTATACGTTGACGCCTCTGCGGGCGATATTGGAGTCGATGGGGGCCAAGGTGGAGTGGGATTCATCCACACGCACGGCAACCGCACGTAAGGGGAATGCGGTGGTGTCCATCCAAATCGGCAGCACCTTCGCGAACCGGAACGGGGAAACCGTGGCTCTCGAAATGCCGGCCCAATTGGTAAACGGGCATACCATGGTTCCGGCACGTTTTGTAGGCGAGGCCTTCGGCGGTGCTGTCAGCTGGGACGGCACAACGCGAACGGTGGAGATCCGAAGTGACGGTCAAGCACCGGCCGCAAAGGTCGGCACAGCCGAGGATCGGCAGGAACAGGAAACCCTTGCCGCGAATACGACGACAGAAGACAAAAAGAATTTGGGGTCGGTGGCGGGGGCTGTTTTCGGATGGTTCAAGCTGCAAGTCGCCAAAGCGTTCAAGCTGTTTAACGATGCGGCGTAGGCAAGGATTCCCAGCTCCTTGCTCCTGCCATATCGTCGTTTTTTCATATAACACAAGGGCCGTCCCTCAGTCATCCAGTTACTCCATCAGGTTGACTTATGGGACGGCCCCTCTTATTCATCCCTATGCACCGATCTTCTTCAGCTCGGGATCTTCCAATATCGCTTTGGCAGCCAGCATAGCACTTGAGAATGCGCGCTCCGCCAGTTCCCCCTTGCCTTCACAGCCATCGCCGCAGAAATAAAACGGAACGTTCTCGATGCGATGGGGCAGCAGACGATTCCCCGAAATATTCTTTACGCTGGCAACCATCGCTTTTTTCGATACGCGTTTGACTTCCGTCGCCTCGCGCCAGCCGGGATAATATTTGTCGAACAAGGCTTCCATTTGTTTGGTCTTATTGTCCAGGTAAGCTTTGCGTTCGGCTTCGTCGACAAATTTGTCGTTCAGGTAAGCGATCCCTTGAAGCAGTTGGCCTCCGTCGGGAACCAACGTATGGTCGGTTGCCGACACATCGCTGATAAACAGCTTATTGTCCATATCGCTGATATAACTGAACGGCCTGGCCACAACCTGTTTCAAGCCCACGTCGTATACCATAACCTCTGTCGCGGTATTATCCTCGTACGGAGACAGGAACGGTTCCCATGGCGTAGCCTTGAGCAGCTTGCACACTTGCTGTACAGGCATGGCGAAAACGACGCGATCGAAAGGCAGCTCCCTTTTTTTCGTTTGCAGCCAAAATTTGCGATCCGCATAACGAATGCCTTCCACGCCTTCCTGAAGGGCGATTTCCCAGCGGCCGCCCAGCTCTATTTTTTGCTTGAGCTGGTTTGTGATAACGGCCCAGCTGCCTAAAACATAATTCACCGGTTTTCCGGACAGAAACAGGTTATGGTAATACTCGCTAATGACCGCTCCGGGTACTTTTCTGGCTTCCTCCGGAGTAATGAAAAAGTTCGAGCATACGAGATGCTCCCACAATTCCTTGACATCCTCGTCAGCATCGGATTGAGCCAAATAATCCCCGAGGGTCTCGTAGTTCCGCACATGGTGAATGTTAGCGATAATCGCTGTAATCTCCCCGACAAAGCGAACCTTCTGGATGGGGTTCAACAGTTCGGTTCTCATCAAATTGACAAAATCGAGCGGAGCAGGCGTCAGCTGTCCGTTCTTGGCATACATGACTCTGCGTTTATCGACCTGCTTGGAGCTGAAGGAAAGTCCCAACTCCTTTTCCATCACGGACAAGGTATGACGATCGATGCCATAAACGGCATGTGCCCCGTAGTTTAACGTAAAGCCCGCCTTTTCATAAGTAAACGCTCTGCCTCCGAGCTGCGGACTCCGCTCGAATAAGACCCCCTCGATACCGGGGCTCTCCGATAAATATGCGGCTGCGGTCAAGCCCGCCAGACCGCCTCCAATGACAGCCACCTTCATAACATGTTCCCCTCCCCGATCCGGTTCGACCAACAACGTATCCGCCTTCTGATTTGCGCGGATTCCGGCCCAAACCGGTGCTAATTGCTGGCGCATAAGTTCCTTCAAATCATCTTCATCCTGTAAACACCACAGCATTAATGTTCCGAGATAGGCCGCCACCAGCGTTCTCGCTTTGTGCGAATCCTGCAGCCGGAGCAGTAGACATTCATACAGCAAGCGGTTTTGTTCCTCGAACGCGGCTTTGAGCGTATGGTTTTGCATCGATAAAGCAATCCAGCTCCGCATGAGTTTGGATGAATGCTGCAGATTCTCAGCCAAGCTGATAAGAAGTCCGTTGATTTGGCTTTCCAAGGCGTTCTCCGTTGCAGGCGGGCGGTTTGCCCACGCTTGAATGATGGATATCTGCTTCCTCGGAATTTCCAGAAGAATTTCGTCCTTGCTTTCAAAATAATGATAAAACGTTCCTTTGGAAGTATTTGTCGACCTGATAATATCGTCTACCGAAACTTTCTCATAACCGTGCTCGATAAACAGCTTCAAGGCGACTTCCATCATATATTCGCGTTTTTTCCGGGTTGCGGCACGCATGAATTTGTTCATGAAATCCCCACCTCGAAACGTGCTGGAAACCATTATAAATGAATTTAGACTCACGGTCTATCATTAAATTAGACTTCCAGTCTATATTTTAGCACAAAACGTTGCTTTGCAGACAATCTTCAGTATTTGTTAAATATAATAACATTACTTTAAGAAGAACCAAAAAAAGAAATATGGTACAGATTAAACGTTGTAATTTGACGTGTGTTTTTGTATTTTTACTTAAAATGATGTTCCTTTTATGTTATTATATATGACATTAAAATGTGGGCGAAGGGATGTTGGCATTCTCGCGATGGAGTTCTGGCAAGCGGGCGGAGGATACTGCTGGCACGAGCGGAAGCTGGTGGAGGAAAGCAAGCTTGCGGAATGCTTTGCGATACTGGAGAACGGGCTGCCCACGGAGCGGGATATAGCCTGTTTCGAGGCGCTGAAGGCAGCCTGGAGGCAATTTTCAATCATCAAAGACCAGATCGCGCAGTGGATGCTTGAAGGGGAGTTTGAGAAGGCTAAGCAGGCGCTGGCCAATCACGGTCGTGAACGGTTTAAGCAAGCGGTGGACCTGGTTGTGGAATGGATGGAGCATTAAGTTTAAAATAATGAAAAAAGACATGTTTACAAGCGTTGTTTTCTATTGGATTTTTGAAGTCCGATTCGTTATGATATAATGGTAAAATTACTCATGGGACGAAAAGAGGTGGACATCCATGGACTGCATTTTTTGCAAAATCGTCGAGGGCGCCATTCCATCGAAAAAAGTGTTCGAGAATGAACATGTTGTGGCTTTTCACGATATTCAGCCTGCCGCCCCCGTACATATCCTGATCATTCCCAAGAAACATATTTCTTCGATGAATGATGTGGAGTCGGAAGACTGGTATTTGCTTGGGGAAATTCATTCCGCCGCTCAGCAAATCGCCAGGGAGCAGGGGGTTGCTGAAACGGGGTATCGGCTGATCAACAACTGCGGGCCGGATAGCGGGCAAGTCGTTTTTCATATCCACTATCACCTGCTCGGAGGGGAGAAACTCGGCGCGCTGAATGCAAGGTAATACGGTTCCGAAGCTTTGCTTATCCATTGCTTTGATCAGGTTGACACCCAGTTTTGTTTTCGCCTATAATGAAGTTTGACGAATGTCTTTAGTTGTCTTGGACGGTCTGTTCGGAGGGAGGGAAAACTGGTGTCAGAAACTCGAGTTCGCAAGAACGAAACTATAGATGCTGCACTTCGTCGCTTTAAGCGTTCTATCGCTAAAGACGGCGTTTTGGCGGAGGTTAAAAAACGCAAGCATTATGAGAAGCCAAGCGTAAAGCGCAAGAAGAAGTCAGAGGCTGCTCGTAAGAGAAAGTTCTAGGAGGCTTAATCAATGAGCTTAAGCGAGAGATTAAACGATGACATGAAGCTTGCGATGAAGAGTCAAGATAAGTTTAAACTCTCCGTAATCCGTATGGTTCGTGCAGCTATCAAGAATATCGAGATAGATCAGCGTAAAACCTTAGATGACCAAGAAGTACTTGACGTCCTGAATCGTGAGATCAAACAGCGCAAAGATTCCCTCCAAGAATTTGAAAAGGCCGGTCGTGATGATTTGGCGGAAAACCTGAAGGCAGAGATTGCCGTACTGATGGAGTACATGCCGCAGCAGTTATCCGATGAAGAAGTAAAAGCCATTGTACAGCAGACCATCCAGGAAGTGGGAGCTTCTTCAAAAGCGGATATGGGTAAAGTCATGGGCGCATTAATGCCGAAGGTAAAAGGGCGGGCTGACGGCAAGCTTGTCAATCAGCTTGTCCAACAGCTATTGTCTTAACAACAACGAGGAACACTCCGTAACAGGAGTGTTTTTCTTCATTTTAGGATATTTTATGAATCAAATACGTCCCTGGCGCGTATTACCGGATAGACTGATCAATAACAGAGAAAAGGAGGTAAAGCCATGCGGGTTGGAGCCGGTGAATCAAAAAGTCAGTTTTGGCAAAGAATGGTCACCTTGATGCTGGCGTTGACGCTGATGATGCCGGTGCTGTTTATGGGCCTGCCGGATTTCAAGACCGCCCATGCGGAGACGAAGCCTCTTGCGGCACCGGTTGTCGTCATTCCGGTACACCACACGGTGGAAAACGGGCTGTACAATTTCCTGGAACGTGCGTTCCGTGAAGCGGAAGAGATGAACGCGCTTCATATCGTGCTCGACATCAACACGTTCGGAGGACGCATTGACTCGGCACAGGAAATCGGCCAGCTGATCAAGAATAGCCCTGTTCCGACCATCGCTTATATACGAGGCAAGGCGATCTCGGCCGGCAGTTATATCGCGTTAAATGCGGAGCAGATTGCTATGGAACCGGGCAGCTCGATCGGAGCGGCGGCGATTGTCGATATTACCGGTAACGAGATTGAGGATACGAAAGCCATCTCTACCTGGTCCGGACTCATGAAAGGCGCGGCCGAAATGCGCGGGCGCAATTCGCAAATTGCCGAAGCGATGGTAGATAAGAATGTCGGCGTGACAATGCCCGAAATCGGCAGGATCGTGCCGAAGGGCGAAATCGTTACTTTGACTTCACAGGAAGCGTTAAAGGTCGGATATGCGGAAACCATTGCAGCAAGTCTGGATGAGGTCGTCAAGTTTATCGGCGGAGAGAATCATCCGCTGATTACGATGGAGCTTACTGTGGCTGAAAGAATAGCCCGCTTTGTGACCGAGCCGTGGGTGGCCACTCTGCTGCTGCTGATCGGCATTGCTGGGGTTGCGGTCGAGATTTTCGTACCGGGGTTTGGTCTTCCTGGTATTTTGGGAGTGCTCGGCTTCGGATTGTACTTTTTCGGCCATTACATCGCGGGTTTCGCAGGGGCTGAGGATATCGCTCTGTTTGTGGCCGGCATCATTTTGCTTTTTCTGGAAATTTTCGTTTCAAGCTTTGGCATTCTGGGCATCCTTGGAGCGCTCTGTTTGTTCAGCGGAGTGGTTTTGTCTGCCTATAATAAGCAAATGGCCGCGTGGAGCCTTGGGATCGCTTTTGTATTGGCGGTTGTGATTGTGGTCATTGTGATCCGGATATTCAGGCACCGGGGCGTTTGGAACCGGTTCATCCTGAGTGAGAAGCTGACTGCGGAGGAAGGATACGTTTCCGCTTCGTCCCGCAAGGAATTGCTTGGCCAAACCGGTCATGCGCTTACGCCGCTGCGGCCTGCCGGAACGGCGGTTTTCGGCGAGGAGCGTGTGGACGTGGTCACGTCGGGCGATTTTATTCCGGCCGGACGGACAGTCAAGGTCGTTCAGGTCGACGGTTCGCGAATCGTTGTTAAAGAGATGAAAGAATGATTGAAAATTGGAGATAGGATGGTGCTTGTATGGATACTACCCTGATTACGTTCTTATTGCTTGCGGCGGTTGCGATCATCGTGCTGTCGGTGTTTTTCACCTTTGTCCCGGTGATGCTGTGGATTTCGGCACTCGCTTCCGGCGTGCGGATCGGCATTATTACGCTTGTGGCCATGCGCCTTCGCCGCGTTATTCCGAGCCGGATCGTCAACCCGATGATTAAAGCGACCAAAGCCGGTTTGGATTTAACGATTAATCAGCTGGAGAGCCACTTCTTGGCGGGCGGTAACGTAGATCGCGTCGTGAATGCGCTTATTGCGGCGCACCGCGCCAACATTCATTTGGAGTTTGCACGGGCGGCTGCGATTGATCTGGCGGGCCGGGATGTCCTGCAGGCGGTACAAATGAGCGTCAACCCGCGTGTGATTGAAACGCCTACGGTTTCCGCCGTAGCCAAAGACGGTATTGAAGTGAAGGTTATTGCAAGAGTAACGGTTAGGGCCAACATCGACCGGCTTGTCGGGGGAGCCGGGGAAGAGACGATCATCGCCCGCGTAGGTGAGGGGATCGTTACTACAGTCGGTTCCAGCAATTCGCATAAGGACGTGCTTGAAAACCCGGATTTGATTTCGCGTACGGTATTGGGCAAAGGGTTGGATGCCGGTACGGCTTTTGAGATTTTATCCATCGATATTGCCGATGTGGACGTGGGCAAAAACATTGGCGCCCAGCTGCAAACGGAGCAGGCGGAAGCCGACAAGCAGATCGCGCAAGCCAAAGCGGAAGAGCGCCGAGCGATGGCCGTTGCTTTGGAGCAGGAAATGAACGCGCGCGTCGTCGAGATGAAGGCTAAAGTGGTTGAAGCCGAATCTCAGGTTCCTCAGGCGATGGCCGATGCGCTTCGCGAAGGCAAGATCGGCGTGATGGATTATATGAACCTGAAAAACATCGAAGCCGATACCCAAATGCGCGCCGGTCTTGGAAAAATGAACAACCCGGATAAGAACAGCGGGGATGCTTAAGCGTCTTCCGTTCGGAAAGGCGGGATATAATCGTGGGTTTAATCGAATTCATTCTCGACAACTGGTTCATTCTGGTGATTATTTATATTGGACTAAGCACGTTTATGAAAACCAAACGGGGCGGGGATGAACCAAAGGATCAGCCGGGCCGGCCTGCGAGGCCGGTTCCCCAGGGTATGCCTCCGTTCGGCGGGGACGGGCCCGGCCGGGCTAAACACGTTCAAGGGCGGCAGGAGCCCAAGGCTGTTCCGGCTCCGGAGGCCAGAGCGGCTGCTGCTCCGGAACCCCGTCAGGAGCCTGCCAGAGCTCAAGCTCCGCGGCCCAGACCTGCGCAGCGAACGCCGGCATCCGGGTTCCCGGGGTCTTCCGTACCGGTGCAAAGTCCCGTGAAGGCCTCATTCCGTGCTACGTCTGAAGATTTGGCGCGCGGCGTGCTGTGGGCCGAGATTTTGGGTCCGTCGCGAGCCAAACGTCCTTATCGGCGGTGAAGCTCAAGAAGCACCGTATCACTGATCTGTTGATCAGCGGTACGGTGCTTTTTTGTTGGCGGTGGACGATATCCGGGAGCGATAAGCCAGTTTAACGGGCATATTTTCAAATCCCGGGCATATGGTGTAATTAGCCGTGTTCTGGCTTTTGGATGCCCGAAGGGCAGCTTACGGAGGAGGTAACGTATGCGCAGATTGACACGCAGATTCAATCAATGGACCGCCAAACTGCTCGACCTGCCTCAGGACGTGGTGATGGACTTGCCCCGCATGACGATGATCGGAAACGTACAGCTGTACATTGAGAATCACCGGGGTGTTCTGCATTTCTCAAGCGACTTGCTTACGCTGGCTTTGACGAAAGGCCGGATTGAGGTATACGGATCACAGCTTGTTATCCGGGCGATCTTGTCGGAGGAAGTGTTTATTGAAGGCGTCATTCGAGATATCAAATACATTCCATAGCCTGGAAAGGGGAAGTCGACCGTGAAATCATCGTTTATCCATCGACTGCGCGGTTATGTTTTGATCGAAGTAAGAGGCCGGCAGTTGGAAGAACTGATCAATCGCATGGCGGTCATGCAAATGTCCGTCTGGGACATTCATTATTCGGCGGAGCAGCAGGCCAAGATGTTCGTAACGATTCCCGACTTCTTCAGGCTTAGGCCGCTGTTGAAAGAGACAGGCTCCCGGATCCGAATCAAGGAAAGGCATGGGCTGCCTTTTTGGCTGGACAAGCTGGAGAAGCGCAAGTTTTTTGCTTTAGGGCTGCTCGGCTTCTTTATCGGCATCTATCTGCTTTCTTCCGTCGTATGGCAGATTCGGGTAGAAGGCAATGAAACGATTGAAACCGAAAAGATTTTGCAGGCGGCAGAGCGGGAAGGAATCCATAAGCTGCAGTGGAAATTCAGGCTGAAAGAGCCGGAGGCGCTGTCCAGATCGCTGCTGAGCCAACTGCCTGGCATCGCTTGGGTCGGGGTGGAGGTCCGAGGCACCCATGTGATCATTAAAATTGTTGAGGCTACGATTCCTGAGACGCCGCAGCTGCTCAGCCCGCGTCATCTGGTCGCGTCCAAAAATGCGATGGTCACCGAAATATTTGCGGAAAAAGGCAAACCCGTCGTGAAGCCCAATGCTTATGTGCGCAAAGGAGATATTCTGATCTCCGGTATTCTGGGGGATGAGGCGCATCAGCAAACGGTTGTCGCCCAGGGCAAGGTAAAGGGGCTGGTATGGTACAAGCCTGCTGTCGAGGTACCGCTTGTCTGGCAGTACAAAACGTACACGGGAGAAAGCAAAACTCGTTCCTTTCTCGTTATCGGCAGCCGCGGTGTACAGATGAGCGGTTACGGCAAAATTCCGTTCGAACAGCATGAAACGCTGCCCGAACAAAAAATGCTGACTTGGCGAAATTATACGCTTCCGATCGGTTGGCTACGCGAAAAAATCATGGAAGTGAGGCTGGAACAACGGCAGGTTGATCCGAAGGAAGCATCGGCTATCGGACTCGAGCAGGCCAGAGGGCAAATTTTGGCCGCCGCAGGCAAAGAATCTCGAATTCTATCCGAAAAAATTTTGCATGAAAAGACGGAGAGTGGTAAAGTTTATATGGAAATACTTTTTGAAGTAGAAGAATCGATTGCTGTTGAACAGCCGATCGTGCCATAACTCTATAGACGCAGACGTTTTCGGAAGTACAATATTCCGAAAACCCGGAGGAGAGATAAAACCTGTTGACAGACCAAGCAACCGTGAAAGTGGCACTAAAAAATACGGCCGAAGGACTCGCCTTGTTCGGGCCGCAGGACAAATTCTTACAACTGATTGAAAAGGAAATGCCGGCTCGGATCTTTACGCGTGAAGAAGAAATTGTAGTGCAGGGTTCAGTCGAGGTAACGGCTCGTTTGGAGCATTTGTTCACCGTACTGCTTACGCTGATACGCAACCAATACACGTTGACTGAACGTGATGTGAATTATGCGATGGACCTCGCCAAAGAGATGAAAGCAGACCAGCTGCTGGATTTGTTCAAGGGCGAAATCGCCGTTACGCATAAAGGGAAACCGATCCGGGTAAAAACCATTGGCCAAAAACAATACGTGGATGAAATCAGGAAGAAGGATATCGTCTTCGGTATCGGCCCGGCTGGAACGGGGAAAACGTATATTGCCGTCGTTCTTGCCGTCGCGGCGCTGAAGGAAGGTAAAATCAAGCGGATCGTCCTCACCCGTCCTGCGGTGGAAGCAGGAGAAAGCCTGGGCTTTTTGCCGGGAGATCTTCAGGAAAAGGTTGACCCTTATTTACGGCCATTGTATGATGCTCTTAATGATGTCTTGGGTCCTGAGCAGGTCGTGAAAACAATGGAGCGCGGATTGATCGAGATCGCACCGCTCGCTTATATGCGCGGAAGAACGCTGGACGATTCGTTTATCATATTGGACGAAGCGCAAAATACGACCCCGGAACAGATGAAGATGTTTTTGACCCGCCTGGGCTTCGGCTCCAAGATGGTGATCACCGGTGACGTCACCCAGATCGATTTGCCTCGGGGTAAATCATCCGGGCTTGTGGAAGCGCAGCGTATTCTGCGGTCGATCGAAGAAATCGGCTTTATCTCATTTGATGAACAGGACGTAGTGAGACACTCATTGGTGCAAAAAATCATCGTAGCCTATAATGAGGATAAAGAAGGCTGAGAAAGGGCTGACCTTTCGTCATGAAAAACCTCGTTTCCATTCCAGGCAAACTTCAATATCGGCTTACCGGTTGGAGACACAGCGCCGTAGTGCGCTTTCTTCTGTTTGTCTTGCTTGCGCTTGTGTTTTATTTAACGATGTTCCATCAAGTCGTGCCTCAAACCTATGATATTACATTAAATTCCATTGCGGAGAAAGATATTCTCGCAACCAGAGCAATCAAGAACAACGCAGCCACCGAACAAGCAAGAGAAGAAGCCGCACAGCGCGTGCAGCCGGTCTACACCATTGTGCCGCTCAGAAACGAACTTGTCGTAGGAGCGATTTTTGAAAAGCTGCAGCAGATCAACAGTGATACGGATGTGTCCCAGACGGATAAGGTCAGCATTTATAAGACGGTCATTCCAACCTTGATCCAGGACCATCTTGATCGCCAATTAATGAACTATATGAACAGCGGTCAATACAGCGACCAGTTGTTTACGGAGATGAACAAGAGCTTCCGTGAGCAGCAGTATCGGATACCGGAGGAAGCGTTTTATAAAATTCCAAGGTTGTCCGCAGAGGATCTGACTGCGATGGAGCCTGTAGCCAAAGAGATCGTAAGCAAGCTGATGAACGATCAGATTTTGGATGCGCAGGCGGCCCGCGTAAAGGTTCCTGAGCTGGTGAACGCTTCGACCTTAACGAAGAGCCTGACGCGCGAACTGGTGCAGGAGCTTGTCCGGGCTGCACTGACGCCCAATAAATTTTACGACCAGAAGGGGACAGAAGAGGCCAGGGCCCACGCGCGCGATAACGTAAAGGAAATATATATAAACAAAAATGAGGTACTGGTATCCAAGGGTGAAAAAATTACGGAGGAAGTATACAACCGTCTTGCCGAGCTTGAATTGCTTAAGGATGATACCAGCTCATGGCCGAATATAGGGCTTCTATTATTTGTTATTTTATGCTGCCTCGTCCTTTTCATGTATGTCCGCCAAAGCACCCTTCCGGTAAAGCATAACAACGTTCAGCTGCTGATGCTGATCTTGATTATCATTCTGACGCTGGGATTTATGAAAGTGTTCTCTATGGCGCAAAGCCTGGACTTCCCTTTTATCGGTTATTTGGCGCCGACCGCGATGGGAGCCATATTGATCACAATTTTGCTTAACGCTCAGCTAGCCTTTATCTCGTCGGTCCTGTTCAGTGTCATCGCCAGCGTCGTCTTTAACTCGGATCAGCTGTTTCCGTTCGATTTCAAATATGGCTTGCTGACGCTGACCTGCTCCTTTGCCGCGATTTTCTCCATCCAAAGAGCCAGCCGGCGTTCCTCAATCCTGAGGGCGGGCTTCATGGTCTCGTTATTCGGTCTTGTGCTTGTTGCGTCGCTGCTGATGCTGGATGATGATATCACGCAAAAAGACGCGCTTTTTGCTGCTTCTTTTGTGGTTGGCGGGGGCTTGTTAACGGCGGTTCTCGTCATCGGCCTGCTTCCGTTCTTTGAAATGGCGTTCGGCATTCTGTCGCCGTTGAAGCTCGTGGAGCTGTCGAACCCGAATCACCCGCTGCTGCGGAAGCTGCTTACCGAGACGCCGGGAACCTATCACCACAGTGTTATGGTCGGCAATCTGTCCGAAGCTGCGGCGGAGGCGATCGGAGCGGATGGTTTGCTCTGCCGGGTGGGAGCCTATTATCACGATATCGGCAAGACCAAGCGTCCGAGTTACTTTATCGAGAATCAGACGAACATTGAAAATCCGCACGACAAAATCGATCCTGCGCTCAGTAAATCAATTATCGTAGCGCATGCCCGGGACGGCGTCGAAATGCTGAAGGAATATAACATCCCTAAGCCGATTCGCGATATTGCGGAACAGCATCACGGTACAACGCTGCTGCAATATTTTTATCACAAGGCGAAGAAGCAGGCGGAAGAGAAGGGTGAAAAGCCGCCGGAGGAAAGCGAGTACCGGTATCCCGGTCCCAATGCGCAGACGAAGGAAACAGCGATTGTTGGCATTGCCGATTGTGTGGAAGCCGCCGTCCGGTCTTTGCGTAACCCGACCGTGGAGCAGATTGATACGATGGTTCGTAAAATTATTAAAAGCCGCCTGGATGACGGACAATACAATGAATGCGATTTGACGATTAAAGAGCTGGACCAGATTGCCAAGACGCTGAACGAAGCTTTGCTGGGCATCTTTCATTCAAGAATCGAATACCCGACCGAAATGCCGTCTCAAAAGGCGGATTCGGCAAGAAAGAATACGGACAAGACAGATGAGGTGAAGCCATGAGCCTTACGCTTTCATGGAACAATGAACAAGAGCAGTATGAGATTACGCATGCCCTGATTGAAAAGCTGGAGGAACTGCTCCGGTTGGCAGGCACCCTGGAACAGGTGACGGACGGCGAAGTGGCGCTGACGTTTACGGACGACGCTGCCATACAGGAGCTGAATAAGCAATACCGCGGCTTGGATAAACCGACCGATGTCCTGTCATTCTCCATGCAGGAAATGGGCGACGAGGAAATGGAAATCATCTACGGAGATGAGGATGACGCATTTGAGGACGATCCGGCAAAGAACAGGGGTGACGAAGACGAGGGCTTTGAAGAGCCTCTCGGCGATATCATCATCTCGGTGCCCCGGGCTGTGGAACAAGCTGCCGACTATGGTCATTCCATCGATCGGGAGATCGGCTTCCTGTTCGTGCATGGATTCCTTCATTTGATCGGATACGACCATCAGGACGAGGAAGAAGAGCGGGTCATGTTCGGCAAGCAAGAGCAGATTTTGCAGCAGGCGGGTCTAACGCGGTGAAGCAGCCGGTCAAATGGCATCGCAGCTTCCGTTACGCTTATGAAGGAATCAAATATGCTCTGGCCACCCAACGGAATATGAAATTTCATTTTTTCGCGGGACTCGCTGCGTTAGTACTGGCGTTGTTTTTTAAGCTTTCCAAAACAGACATATTGTTCATTCTGTTGGCCGTGACGCTCATGTTCATGACGGAGCTGATCAATACCGCCGTGGAAAAAACGGTCGATTTGGCTATGCCGGAGCTTCATCCGTTAGCCAAAATCGCAAAAGATGTAGCTGCAGCCTCCGTATTGGTGACTGCAGCTTTTGCCGCTGTTACAGGCATGATTGTGTTCTACGAGCCATTGGACCGGTTATTGCGGACGGCCCGCGCGGCGGAAGGGCATGCTTTGACCGTAGCCAGCGTGTGGATCTTGCTTGCTCTGGTTGTCCTTACGGCGATCGTAGCGCAGACCCGCTTCTCGGATAAAGGAGTTTGGGTCAAACCGAGCCTCCTGACATCGGTTGCATTTGCCATCGCCAGCTTGATTGCCGTCAGAGTGCAGGACACACTGGCGGTGCTGCTCGGATTTTTACTCGCCGGCGTGCTTTTGCTGGCCCTGTACGACAAACGGAAGCGAAGCTTCGGTTCGCTGATTCTCGGTGCGCTGCTCGGAAGCTTTATTACAATATTGTCTTTTTACCTGTTTTCTATATAATGGGCGATCTCTGCCCGTAAAGGAGTGCTTCGCATGGATAAAACCGAATTGATCGCTCAAGCTAAAGAAGCACGGGAGAAAGCTTACGCTCCTTATTCGCAGTTTAAAGTGGGCAGTGCGCTGCTGGACGCCAAAGGGAGGGTGCATCTCGGATGCAACATTGAGAACGCCGCCTACGGACCGACGAACTGTGCCGAGCGTACGGCTTTGTTTCGTGCCATTGCGGACGGGGAGCTCCCCGGCACTTTCCTGGCGATGGCTGTCATCGGCGATACGGAACAGCCGATCGCTCCTTGCGGCGTATGCCGTCAAGTGCTCGTAGAGCTGTGCCGTCCGGATATGCCGGTGTACCTTGCCAATTTGCGCGGGGATATCAAT
Organism: Paenibacillus naphthalenovorans; assembly: GCF_001465255.1. Taxonomy (NCBI): domain Bacteria; kingdom Bacillati; phylum Bacillota; class Bacilli; order Caryophanales; family Paenibacillaceae; genus Paenibacillus; species Paenibacillus naphthalenovorans. The sequence continues at coordinate 953,019 of NZ_CP013652.1, forward strand.
GTAACGACGGTTGGCGCGCTGCTCCCGGGCGCATTTACATCATATGATTTGGACGGAGGAACCACTGACTGATGTCTTATTCCGATAAAGAAAAGCAACCCAAGTTTAAATCCGGTTTTGTCGCCATCATCGGCAGGCCGAATGTCGGCAAATCCACGCTCATGAATCAGGTCATCGGCCAGAAAATCGCCATTATGTCCGATAAACCGCAAACCACCCGGAACAAGATTCATGGGGTGTATACGACTGATGAAGCCCAGATCGTCTTTTTGGATACGCCGGGTATTCATAAATCGCAGTCGAAGTTGGGGGACTACATGGTGAAAGCAGCGGAAAGCGCCCTTAGCGAAGTCGATGCCATTTTGTTTTTGGTCGATGTCGCAGAAGGTCTCGGCGGAGGGGATCGATACATTATCGAGCAGTTGAAGAAAGTAAAGACGCCGGTGCTGCTGGTCATGAATAAGATCGATCAAGTCCACCCTGAAGCTCTGCTGCCGGTCATTACCACATATAAGGACTTGTATCCCTTTGCCGAGATTGTACCGATCTCAGCCATGCATGGAAATAATGTGAGCACGCTGCTCGATCAGGTAATCAAGTATTTGCCGGAAGGACCACAGTATTATCCCGCGGATCAAGTCACGGACCACCCGGAACAGTTTGTTTGCGCGGAGCTGATCCGGGAAAAAATATTACACTTGACGCGGGAGGAGGTTCCGCATTCGATCGCTGTGTCGATAGAAGATATGAAGTTGGAAGAAAATGGCGTTGTGCATATTTCCGCCGTGATTTATGTCGAACGGGATTCACAAAAGGGAATTATTATCGGAAAAAAAGGTGCGCTGCTCAAAGAGGTGGGCCAAAAAGCCCGCGCTGACATCGAAGCGCTGCTGGGATCCAAAACCTTCCTTGAGCTTTGGGTAAAGGTAAAGAAAGACTGGCGCAACCAGGAGCGGGTACTGCGGGATCTCGGTTTCCGCCACGAATAGGCTCTTGCTTGTTTTCAAAGAATTCTGCAGCGTTTAATGCAAATCATACATTCCAGTTTTTGTTCAGCATACTTCTGTCCGAATCGATCCATCCTAATCCCAGCAACAGGTATTGTAATCACGCTGCCAAGGGGAGGATGTACCATGAGAGATTTTTCGTGGAAGTATTTTTCGATCACTGGAGATGTGGATGCTTACCTGCTTTATAAGGAATATCAGATTCAGCCCGGAGAGGAGCCGGAACTGCCGGAGCAGGAGTCTGCGGCGGAAGCTCCGGAGACGATGCAGTAAATTGAGCGGTCCGTTTCCGGTTACCGGTTTGAATACGCGGGGAGAGGCTGTCGGTGCAGTACAGAGTGCAGGGAATTGTAATCCGCAGCATGGATTATGGGGAAGGTAACAAAATCATCACCTTGTTTACGCGTGAACTGGGCAAGATGAGCGTTGTTGCCCGCGGAGCCAAAAAGGTAAAAAGCAGGTATGGTTCGTCCGCCCAGCTTTTTACCTACGGAGATTACTTGTTTTTTAAATCCGGCCAGTTGGGTACTTTGAATCATGCGGAGATTATTGAAGCCTTTCATAAAATAAGGGAAGATTTGCACAAGGCCGCCCACGCTTCCTACCTTGCGGAGCTCACGGACAGAATGATGGGAGATCAGGAAGGGCAGCCTTTTTTATTCGGTCAGCTGAAGGCGAGCCTGCAAGCGATTCAGGAAGACAAGGATTTGCAGATCGTTAATCATCTTTATGAAATCAAAATGCTGATGCATGCCGGATATACCCCGGAGCTTGAACACTGTGTAGTGTGCAGGGAAAAGTCAGAACCTGTCGCGATAAGCATCGGCATGGGCGGAGTGCTGTGCGAACGGTGTCGGCTGCGCGACCCCGAGGCCATTCGTTTGACATCCGGGGTATACAAGCTGCTTCGGCTGTTTATGCAGCTGGATGCCAGGCGTCTTGGCCAAATTGATGTCAAACCGCAAACCAAGCAATTATTGAAGCGGATTATACGGAATTACTTCGATACACATGTGGGTATAAGGCTGAAATCGCGCGACTTTTTGGATCAGATGGATAAATACGGGATATAGTGTTTAAGATTTTTAAAAGATTTGCATAGAATTGACATTTTTTTGACCCGATGGTATTATAATATGATACACCCGTGTTGATACCTCTCGTGACGGAGCCTATATGCAGGCTTTGACAGCGGGATTTTTTTGTGAGAGGAAAGCTAATACAACATTTTTTGGCAAATGGTTCATAGTAGCGCAAATAATATATAGATAAAAAACGCTATTATGAATCCAAAGAAACAGAACGGAAAGGCGGGGACTCATGGGGGTAACCGAAAGATCGGTAATATTTGTCGCTTCGGACTCGGCAGGAGAGACGGGTGAAGCTGTTGTCCGCGCGGCGGCAGTGCAATTTCATCCGCAGCAGGTGGAAATCAGGCGGGTTCCGTTTCTGCGGGATACGTCGGATGTAGATCGGCTGATTCATACGGTGGTTGAACGCAACGGAATCATTTTGTTCACGCTGGTCATTCCGGAGTTGAGAGATTACTTGGTCGATCAGGCGGATCGTTACGGGATCCCTTATATCGACCTACTCGGGCCGATTATCCGTAGGCTCGAGCAATCCTTAAAGCGACAGGCGAGTCATACGCCGGGCATGATTCATAAGCTCGACGAAGATTATTTTAAAAAGATCGAAGCGATTGAATTTGCCGTTAAGTATGATGACGGCCGTGATTTTAGCGGTATTCTTCAAGCGGATATCGTGCTGGTGGGCGTTTCGAGAACGTCGAAGACACCGTTATCGATGTACTTGGCCCACAAAATGTTTAAGGTGGCCAATGTCCCGCTAGTGCCGGAAATCCAGCCGCCGGAACAGCTGTTTAGGGTCTCGAACCGCAAAATTGTCGGATTGCGCATCGATCCGGATAAGTTGAATGTGATTCGTACCGAGAGACTCAAAACATTGGGTCTTCCCGACAGCGCCACTTACGCCAATACGGAACGAATTCGCGCGGAGCTTGATTATGCCGATAAGATCATGAAGCGTATTGGTTGCACCGTTGTCGATGTTTCAAACAAAGCTGTGGAAGAGATTGCCAGTGTCATTATAGATATGTATCGTTCCAAGTAAACCTCATTTTGGGGTTCAAGCAGGATTTTTTGCAAATTCATCGTATATAATATTAACGATAGTACTTCAGTCATAATTCCTGGTTACATTCCGGTGGGTGCATAATGACGTATAAAATTGTAGTGGATGCCGATGCATGCCCGGTGAAAGCGGAAATCGTACAGACCGCTGCTAAATTCGGGGTCGGCGTGCTGATGGTCGCTTCGTTTGACCACCTGCTTCAGCCGGCGGAAGGCGTGGAGATTGTTCAGGTGGATCGCTCCGATCAATCCGTTGATTTATATATCGCCAACCGCATCTCGGCGGGAGATGTATTGATTACGCAGGATTTCGGAGTTGCGATGCTGGGTTTGGGCAGAAGAGCGATAGCGATGTCCAACCGCGGACAAATGTACAGTGACCGGACTATAGGGTTTTTACTTGAGCGTCGGCATGAACAGGCAAAGCTGCGGCGGGGGGGAAAGCATACCAAGGGTCCAAAAGCTTTTACGGACGAAGATCGCCAAGCATTTCTACAAACTTTGACAAAAGTTTTATCTCGCATGCAGGAGAATGCCGGAATGTAGCGAATAGTAATTACGTGTTAATTTGAATGAAGGTGATTAGGATGAGTAACGGACGCATTCCCGAGCATGTCATCGACGCGGTCCTCAAAGCCCACGATATTGTGGAAATTGTCGGCCGGCACGTTCACTTGACAAAGCAGGGTCATTACCTCAAGGGTCTCTGTCCTTTTCACTCTGAGAAAACACCGTCCTTCACCGTTACGCCGGAAAGGCAAATCTATCACTGCTTCGGTTGCGGAGCGGGGGGTAACGCCATTCGTTTTATTTCCGAGGTGGAAGGTCTGTCCTTTGGTCAGGCGGTTCGCAAGCTGGCGAACGAAGCCAATCTTGATGTCGGTTTTGGTCTGCAAAACGCACAGGAAGAAACAAAGGAGCAGGCGGAGCGCGCCAAGCTGCTGGAAGGCTATGAGATGGCAGCCAAGCTGTATCAGTATATCCTTCATAACACCGAACAGGGGAAAGCGGCTAAAGCGTATTTACGGGATCGGGGAATGAATGACAAGCTGATCGAAACGTTCGGGCTTGGATACGCGCCTGCAAGGTGGGATACGTTGACCAACCTTTTGGACAAGAAACAGTACTTTCTTCCGCTTATGGAGCAAGGCGGACTGCTTTCGGCCAAACATGACGGAAACGGTTATGTGGATAAGTTTCGCGACCGCATCATGTTTCCGATTTATGATTGGAAGGGACAGGTTATCGCATTTGGCGGGAGAGCCATGGGCAATGTGCAGCCCAAATATTTAAACAGTCCTGAATCTATGCTTTTCCACAAAAGCCGGACGCTTTACAATCTTCACCTGGCCAGACCCCAAATTCGCAAAACTCAGGAGATTGTGCTGTTCGAAGGGTATATGGATGTGATTCGAGCATGGGAAGCAGGCATAAAAAATGGTGTAGCTACGATGGGTACGGCTCTTACTTCAGAGCAAGCAGAATCGATTCGTCGGCTCGCCGAACGGGTGACGGTCGTTTATGACGGAGATCAGGCGGGGCAAACCGCCGCCTACAAAAGCATTCCTTTACTCGAGAACGCGGGCTGCCAAGTCAGGATCGCCATGCTGCCCGATGCTCTCGATCCGGATGAGTATATTGCTAAATATGGTTCTGAACGATTCGTACGGGAAGTTATCGAAACCGCCGTACCGTCGATCAAATATAAACTTCTTTACTTTCGCAACAATTACAGGCTGCAGGAAGATGGAGAAAAGCTCCGGTACATCAAGCAGGCGCTCAAACTGATTGCAGGACTGTCATCACCCATTGAGAGGGAACATTATCTCAGAGAGCTTTCGTCCGAATTCCGGTATTCATTGGAAGCATTGCAGCAGAATTTGAACGAAATCCGTCTGCAAACGGAAAAAAACGTAAGATCTGGGGATAATAACGGCAATCCGTGGAATAATGTTATGAATAACGGGAAGCCTCGGAAAGAAATCCCTTCTATGGTTCCTGCGTATCAATTCGCAGAGCGGCAGCTTCTTGCCGTCATGATGCTGGACCGGGATATAGCCGGTTATGTTGAGCGCCGGTTGGGAGACGGTTTTAATGTGGAGGCTCATGCGGCGTTGGCCGCATACTTGTATTCCTACTATGCCCAAGGGTATGAGCCGAATGCCGGCACATTCATAGGTATGCTGCAGGATGACAAATTGGAGAGCCTGGCCAGTTCCCTGACCTTAATAGACAACCGCAACGGGATCAACGATGCCGTTATTGACGATTACATCCGGGAAATTAAGAAGTACCCTCTATTGCAGTCATTGGAGCTAAAGAAAGAAGAAGTGAAGCAAGCAGAACGTTCAGGGGATATCCCTAGAGCACTGCAGCTGGGCAGTGAGATTATTTCCCTAGAAAAGCAGTTGAAATCATCCTGAAGCCGACCAAGCGGTGAATGGTTGAAATTCTAGGGAGGAGGGAGTTGTATGATGGCGAACGATCAACGTACGGAAATAGAGACAGAACTGACGTTGGAACAAGTAAAGGAACAGCTGATTGAACATGGAAAGAAGCGTTCCGCAATCACGTACAAAGAAATTATGGAAAAACTTGCTCCTTTTGACCAGGATCCGGAGCAAATTGACGAGTTTTTCGAGCAGCTTCAAGAGATGGGTATTGATGTCGGCAACGAAGCGGATGACGACCATGACATGGGTGCGATGGAGCATGATCACGACGAATTTCATTTTGATGACGATTTGTCGCTGCCTCCAGGGATCAAGATCAACGATCCGGTTCGGATGTACTTGAAGGAAATCGGCAGGGTTCCGCTGCTCTCTGCTGAGGATGAGGTTGATTTAGCGAAACGCATCGAGCTTGGCGACGAAGAAGCCAAGCGCCGCTTGGCGGAAGCGAACCTCCGGCTTGTGGTCAGCATCGCAAAGCGCTATGTCGGTCGCGGGATGCTGTTCCTTGACCTGATTCAAGAGGGCAACATGGGCTTGATTAAAGCGGTAGAGAAATTCGATCATACCAAAGGCTACAAATTCAGCACCTACGCAACCTGGTGGATTCGTCAGGCGATTACCCGCGCCATTGCCGATCAGGCCAGAACTATCCGGATTCCGGTACATATGGTTGAAACGATCAATAAGCTGATCCGGGTATCCCGTCAGCTTCTGCAGGAGCTTGGTCGTGAACCTACGCCGGAAGAAATCGCCAAGGAAATGGACTTAAGTACCGATAAAGTACGGGAGATCATGAAAATCGCTCAGGAGCCGGTATCCCTTGAAACCCCGATTGGCGAAGAAGACGACTCCCATTTGGGTGACTTTATTGAAGATCAAGAAGCGCTTGCGCCTGCGGACGCTGCGGCTTACGAACTGCTTAAGGAACAGCTCGAGGATGTGCTCGACACTCTGACAGAGCGTGAAGAGAATGTGCTTCGCTTGCGCTTCGGTTTGGACGATGGCCGTACTCGTACATTGGAGGAAGTCGGTAAAGTATTCGGTGTTACCCGGGAACGGATTCGTCAGATTGAAGCTAAAGCGCTGCGCAAACTTCGTCATCCCAGTCGAAGCAAACGGTTGAAAGATTTTCTTGAATAAAAGGGTATGCCTGGACCTTTCTGCGCATGGATGCGCGGTTAGGTCTAATTTTTTGTCATTCTGCGGCCGATAATCAATTATGAAAAAAATGCAGGCTTAGGGGAGACATGGCCTATGGATGATAAAAAGAAAGAGATGATTGTTCGTGAGATCGAGCACTGGCGGCGCAGCAAGCTGCTGCCTGAGCATTACTGTGATTTTTTATTGAATATTTATGATATGCACCAGCAGGATCAAGATAAGAAGGAACAGGGCGGCTTATTCGGTGTCACCCCAAGTAAAATTCGAAACAGCAATTGGAAAATCTGGATGCTGGGTTTGCTGCTGATCATTGCTTTATCTTTTACTGCTCTTAATTTTAACGCTTTTGAATTACCAATGCAAATAGGAATTTCCATTATTTTTTTAGCGGGCTGTTATGGATGGGGCTCCTCCAAGCTTGAGAAGGAACCTATGGCTGCCCAATTATGGATTGGAATGGCTTCATTGTTCCTGCTGTTTATCGGTGTTTATTTACTGAGGCTGCATGGTGTTCAGGCTTCGGTGCCGGTCGTTGCCTACGTTGCGCTGTGCAGCGTGGTTTGGATCCTGACCGGTCTTTTGGCCAGATTGGCGCTGTTCCAGCTATGCGGCTGGGTCAGTTTGGTGTTCTGCTATGGCTGGCTGCTGCACTATCAACTGGAGACGCTATCGTGGATCACGCTGCAGCTGAGCTGGATGCCGCTGGCCATTCTCTTCTGCTGGATGTCTTGGATAATTCATGAGAAGAACAGTCAGGCCGGGCTGGTTTTTTTCCTGCTAAGTTTAATTGTTTGGTATATGCCCGAATTATATGCTATGCTTTATGCTGAAAAATACGGCTCCCAAACCGTGCAATGGCTGTTGTTAAGCAAGCTGCTGGCGCAGGCCGGGCTGCTGTTTGCTTGGAGAAAAAAATGGACTGAGTGGGTTGTATAGATGATTCGATTGTCAAAACGACTGGAAATGATTGCGCAGGAGGTTCCGGCCGGCAGCCGCCTGGCGGATATCGGGTCCGATCACGCGCTGCTGCCGTCCTTTCTGGCGCAGCAGGGAACCATCCTCCGCGGTGTGGCCGGAGAAGTGAATGCAGGGCCGTTCGAAGCGGCCTTGAAACAGGTCCGGTCGGCGGGACTCGACGGGATCATCGATGTAAGGCTCGGTGACGGACTGCAGGTGATCTCGCCGGGGGAAGTGGACGTCATTACGATCGCAGGTATGGGCGGCACCCTTATCGCCTCCATACTGGAAGCGGGGATAAGCAAGCTTGCCGGTGTTCGCCGGCTGGTGCTACAGCCCAATGTAGGGGAAGCCAACGTCAGGCAGTGGCTGTTGGACCATGAATGGGTGCTTACAGGGGAGAAAATCATGCGGGAGGACGGCAAAACCTATGAAATTTTAACAGCCGTCCCCACAGATCTGGCTCCGTATGGCAACAATGAATTGTACGCATCCCGAACGCTGCCGGGCGGACTGATCGCGGATCGGAAGCTCATGCTGCAGATGGGGCCTTTCTTGCTCCGGGAGGCATCGCAGGTCTGGATCGACAAGTGGCTTAACGAGTTGGAGAAGCTCAACCGTATTTGCGAGCGGCTGTCGCATTCCGAATTGGAAGCATCGCGCAGCAAGGAAGCAGAGATCAAAAGGGAAATGCAACGAATCAAGGAGGTGCTTGAGCTGTGTACGCCAAAGGACAAACCGTGATCGGCCTAATGGAGGAGCTGGCTCCGAAATCATATGCCGTAGAGGGTGACAGGATCGGTTTGCAAATCGGTACGCTGCAAAAGGATATACGCAAAGTGCTTGTTGCGTTGGATGTCACCGAAGAGGTGGCGGACGAGGCGATTCGGGAAGGAGCTGACTTGATCATCGCCCATCACGCGATTATTTACCGTCCTCTGCCGCATATTCAAACCGATACCCCTGCGGGGCGGCTGTATGAGAAGCTGATCAAGCATGATATCGCCGTTTATATTGCGCATACGAATCTGGATGTGGCGGATGGCGGAATTAACGATATGATGGCGGAAGCGATCGGGATGACCGTTACGGAGCCTCTGGATGAAGTGCATACGGATAAGCTGAAGAAGCTGGTTGTGTTTGTACCGGCAGATCATGCGGAGAAGGTCAGGCAGGCGATGTTCGACGCGGGTGCCGGCGGGATAGGCAAATACAGTCACTGCAGCTTCAACATCGAGGGAACGGGCACCTTTAAACCGGGCGAGGGTACAGACCCGTTCATTGGTAAGACCGGAAAGCTCGAGGAAGTCAAAGAGGTGCGTGTGGAAACGATCGTGCCGCAAAGCGTGGAGCGCAAAGTCGTCCAAGCCATGCTGAAGACGCATCCTTACGAGGAAGTGGCCTACGATTTGTATGCTCTCGATCTGAAGACGCGCACGTTCGGTCTGGGGCGGGCAGGCAAGCTGCCCAAGCCGGTTACGCTAGCAGAGCTGTGCGAGCAGGTGAAGCAGGCCTTTGATGTTCCTATGCTGCGTGTGGTCGGAGATCCGGACCGCGTTATCCGCAAAGCCGCCGTACTCGGAGGATCGGGAAGCCGTTATGTCAAGCACGCGATGTTTGCCGGCGCAGATGTTCTGATTACCGGCGATATCGATTACCATACGGCTCACGATGCTTTGGCCGCCGGCATAGCCCTTATTGATCCCGGTCATAACGTAGAGAAAATTATGAAGCAGGGCGTTGCCGAATACCTGCAGCGAAAGCTTGCCGAAAGAAAATGGGCGACAGCGGTCGTCGCTTCGCGAATTCATACAGAACCGTTCCGTTTTGTGTAGATCATTCTAAAATACGGCAGTTGTTTTTTGGTGAGATTCCTTGTATACTATCTCATGGCATCTATTGCAAAAGAAAGTTTGACAGACAATCGCTGGTGGCTTGATGCCACGAGAGGAAAGTCCGGGCTCCGCAGGGCAGAATGCTGGATAACGTCCAGTCAGCGCGAGCTGAAGGCTAGTGCCACAGAAATGGACCGCCGATGGCAGCGGGGCGACCCGCAAGCACAGGCAAGGGTGGAACCGTGGTGTAAGAGACCACGAGGAGCTATGGTGACATCGCTCCTGGTAAACCCCATTTGGAGCAAGACCTAGAGGAACGCATGTCCCGCCAGGGACAGTCTTTGCCCGAGACGCGTTCGGGTTGGTCGCTTGAGCCAGGCAGCAATGTCTGGCCTAGATAGATGATTGTCGCTTCAACGGTGGCAGGGTGGCTCCCGTTACGACCACTGGAAGTACAGAACCCGGCTTATGGCAAACTTTCTTTCAGCCATTATGCAATAGAAGGCTTTCTGGATATGTGCAAAGAACCGCTTCAAGAGGCGGTTCTTTGTTTTTTTTTCGTTTATTGATAGAACAGCCGCCTCAACCATTCCGGCCAACCGATCAAGCCCGTTTCGTTCGGGGCATTCACCGCTTCCTGGCCGGCGGTTGTCGGCTTAGCGGCCTGCAGCGCGGCCACGACGTCGATCAGGCCATGGCCGAAATATTTGTCTTTGCCGGAGGTCCCGAGGTCCGTTGCCGTGTCCCTTATCAGCTGCATAACCTCGGTGTTCTTCAGATTGGGGTTAACGGAACGAATCAATGCAGCCAGGGCGGTAACATGCGGGCTGGCCATGGAAGTGCCGGAGAGCGCCGCATATTGGCTTTGCGGATAAGTGCTTGCAATGCTGACGCCTGGTGCGGCCGCATCGATATAATCCCCGTAATTGGAGAACGATGCTTTCGACTTCCGGGCATCCACTGCGGCAACCGCGAACACTTCCGGGTATGCGGCAGGGTAGCCGGGCTGCTCCGTATTGTCGTTTCCGCTCGCTGCAATCAGTACGACGTCGCGGTCGAATGCATATTTGATGGCATCGTGGAGAAACTGGGAATCGGCATAATTGCCCAGACTCATGTTAATGACCTTCGCACCGTGATCGGTCGCCCATATGATGCCCTGGGCAACGGCATAGGTGCTTCCTGCCCCGGATTTATCCAGCACCTTGATCGGCATAATCCGGTTATACCAGCTCATTCCGGCGACCCCCAGGTTGTTGTTGACCAGCGCTCCGACGACTCCGGCTACATGGGTCCCGTGGCCGACATCATCCATGGGCTGGGATTCCGGATTGACTACGTTATAGCCGCTGACCAGCTGCTTGCTAAGATCCGGGTGATTAATATCGACACCGGTATCTACAACGGCTACAACAACGTCCTGAGAGCCTCTGGTAATGTTCCAGCCGGCTTCGGTCTCAATTTGCGGCAAATTCCATTGATAGCGCTGGTAAAGCGAATCGTTTGGCGTGAACACCGTCGCCTCTGTTTCCGGATTATTGATTTCCGTTTGGTTGGTTAAATAAAGAAAATGCGGCTCGGCATATTCGATGTTCCATTGCTTGAAATAGTCCATCATTTGTTTGGCTTCCATATTTCCTGATTCAAACACGTAAGTAGAGCCCAGCTTGCGGAATGGACTGCCGCCGATATCTTTGCGGATTCGGGTAAGCTCGCTTTCCGCCGGTTCCTTCTTGAATTTTACAACGACCTGATTGACATGGTAGTGGCTGGTGCCTTCGTTGTCTTCAGGATGATCGACCCGGACGTCCTGGAGTGAATTGGCATCCACTGATTTGATCTTGTAGCGTCCTTCGCCCGGATAAGCGACGATCCGCAGGTTTTTGAGCTGGTGATCGGCCACTTGCTGTAAAATCTGCTGGCGAACTGCACCCACAAGACCGGCTGAGCCGTCTTCGGAAGGAACGCCGATGACAAAATAGGTGCTTCCGTCGGCATGGATCGCTTTTGACTGATAAGCTTGACCTGAATCGACTTGCCGCTTGGCTTTTTTAAGGAAGGGCTCGATCGTCGGACGAACCGTGCCCGGCAAACCGCCGGCTGCCGCACTTTGCTCTAACGGCTGCTGTGTTTTGGTCCAAGCGAGCAGTTCCATGTGAGGATGCTCGGCTTGTACTTTTTTTAAGGTTTCCATCGCTTGACCGCTTTCCTTGGTTCTCAGTTCCTGCACAGTACGGTGAAGCACCATGCTGCATTCACTGCGGCAGAGTTCGTCAGTTCTGGCAAGGTCCTGATTTAGCGTCATTTGTTTCATTTGCAGCTCGGCTGCGGGGGTTACCGTTTCAGGTGCGGGCGCCTGTTCTCCCCGGGGGAAGAGCAGCGCCACGCCGGCAATCACAAGCAGAACGGACATCACGTATTTCCACATAGTTGCTGCCTCCTAAATGTTTGCCGTTAGCTTTCCCTTGATCGCCGGTTTGCCATTACAGCAATGTTATCCAAACGGGACGAATCTCTGAAATGGGCGAAGTTATATTTTTAGACTTTTTTCATGTTACTTTTATGCGGGATTTATGGTAGGATGGGATCAAGGTCATTTTAAGTACCCAATGTTGTTTTTTAAGTTGAGGAGGTCTATTTAAGCTATGGCAGTGTTTAACGTTAAAAATCTTTGTGAAACAACAAGAGCGAAGCTGAGCGAAGCAATTGCAAAAATGGAAACATTTTTGAATGAACGCTCTCTGCAGCAGCTAAATACAGACAAAGATGAAGCAATGGAAGAATTTTACAAAGGGTATTTATCTGATATTAGACATCTGCTTGTTTTTTCCGAAGTGTCTTACGAGAAGCTTGGCGTGGCTCTCCGCCGTCCCAATTTCAACGTGGAGTATGCCGAAAAGGTTTTGTATGAAGTGTATCATAGCTGCGTAAACAATTTCTTTTATCCCAAAAATGAATGCTACTCCGAGGACGGCAGATATGCTTATACCGGACAGGATGCCATCCGTTTCCGCAAAAAGCCGTCCCGCGAAGTAAGGGATTTGACGATTGAGCTTTCGAAAATTTTCGAAACGCTCCGCGATGAACTGGCTTACTACGAAACTGACTATATCACGCAAAAGCGGATGCAGGGCGAGAAAGTATAATAAAGTCCGCTTGGAATATAATGATAAAGAAGAGATGCTTTCCCAAAGGCATCTCTTTTTGTTTAAGGAGGACTGAATGGTGTCTCGGATCATTCCATTGAAGCAGCTTGCCGAAGAGAGTATCCGGTTGATTCGGTTGAACCAGCACCCGAGCGGAGGGTACGCCGCCTGCCCGTTGTTCGCCCATTACAATTACAGCTGGCTTCGTGACGGAACATTCATCGCCTATGCGATGGATTGTGCAGGGGAGCATGCAAGCGCGGGGCAATTTTACGAATGGGTCAGCCGCATCGTCGAACGAAAGCAGGGACATATTCAGTATTTGCTGGAGAAGCACAACCGCGGCGAGCCGATCGGACTTAACGAATTTTTACATACAAGATATCATTTGGATGGCAGGGATGACGTCACGTCCGAATGGGGGCATTTTCAGCTGGATGGTTACGGAACCTGGTTATGGGGGCTGACGGAGCATTTGAAGGCTAATGGCCATAAGCGGCTTCCGGACCGTTTCCGCTCCAGTGTCGATGTGACGGCGGCTTATTTAAAAGCCTTTTGGAGGCTTCCGAATTTCGACTGTTGGGAGGAGAATGCGGACCACATTCATCCTTCAACGCTGGCCTGTATTTATGGCGGGCTGAAAGGCGTCGCTGAACTGGAGGGCAAGCGCGACCTTGAGGATGTTTGCGGTCAGATTGAGACATTTTTACTCGACCATGCGGTGCATCCGGAGCAAGGCCATTTTGTAAAATTCGTTACCCCAACTCTTGAATCCTCCGCAACCACGATTGGAAATGACGGAGTGGATGCCAGCTTAATGTGGCTCTGCCGGCCCTTTGGTTTGTTTGAGCCGGAACATCCGGTGATGAAGCATACGCTGGCGAAAATTGAAGCGGATCTGCGAACAGATCAGAGCGGGATTCGGCGGTATAAGGCCGATGAGTATTACGGCGGAGGTGAATGGCTGCTGCTTACGGCATGGTACGGATGGGTAAAATTGTCCATGGGCGATCGCCGTGAAGCGGAACAGGCGCTTCACTGGATTGCCTCCAAGGCGGATGAGCAGGGCAGGCTTCCTGAGCAGGTGCCGGATACGCTGGAGGACAGGCATAAATATGACGAGTGGGTTGCGCGCTGGGGACCGCCGGCCGTGCCGCTGTTATGGTCGCATGCGATGTTTCTGATATTGTATCTTAACACCACAACCATTGGATAAGCCGGTGATCGCTGGTTGCTGCAGCAGGAATATCTCCGATCAAAAGAGGCAAGCTAAGTCATAATCGAGGCGGATAAACCGTGGCAATGGATAAGGGTAAGGAATTGCCGCGGATTCCGAGAACCGCCGGGATGCAGACAAACGTATCGCCATACCCGTTGCCGTGCCTTCGAGCCGAAAAAATCGAAATGATCTTTTTATATGAAGGGAGCGATCATGCGTGAAACACAAGCCCGGAGGTAAACGTTCAGGATCAGCCTTCCATCAGGACATACCGCTTCAGCGATTAAAGCAGCAGCAGCTGAACAGAGAGTCCGGTATGAAGGGGAATGAAGAATTTGCTGCAGAATCCTCGCCTCTTCATCTTCTGCAGTTTCGTCGGGAACGGACCAGGACAGCTGCCGCATCCAGAGTGGAACAGCCTGATCCGGCGGCGTCCGCTTCATATCGCTGGTTGGGCTACACTGCACTGATTTTGGCGGTGCTGTCGCTTATGGTGCTCCCGGTGCTGCTGGGCTCGACGGCGGCGCTGATTGGTTTTTTCGCATTCATGCTCGGGCAAAGAACTTTGGGGGCATGGTCGGTTGCGATCGGATTGATTGCTTTGGCTGGTTATTTCGTTTTGATGCCTTTGTTAACTTAAGCCGTTGAAATTTCGACAACATGACTGAAAATATGACTGGATGACAAGCTTAAAAAGGTGTACAATAGCCTTATTGAGATGGTGAGATTGTAAAATCAAGGAGTTTAAGCCCATATGAGTTTGAATCCCGGATCGATTGATCCCAGAACGTTAAAAGAATTGCTGCGGCTTCACATGCTGAGCAAATCCAATCTGCTGTCCCCTGCAAGCGGTTCTTCTGCCGCAGAGGAAAGCGACGATTTCTCCGAGCTGTTGAACGGACTTCTTGCGATGAAAGAACAGCAGGATATACCGCCTGCGGCTTCGTTGAAGCCGGCGTTGATGTCGATGCCGGGCTTTATATCCGGGAACCCGTGGCTTCAACATCGCCTTTCTGCCAGCAGGCCAACCGAATTTGAACCGTATATTCAGGAAGCAAGCCGGCGTTACGGTGTGGAATCGAGCCTGATCAAGGCCGTCATCGATGCGGAATCGTCTTTTAACCCTGATGCGGTATCCCGGGCGGGAGCCAAAGGATTAATGCAGCTGATTGATGCAACGGGGCAAAGTCTGGGTGTAACGAATCCGTTCGATCCGGTACAAAATATAGAAGGCGGCACACGTTATTTATCCACCCTTCTAGTAAAATACAACGGGAATGCCGGTACTGCGCTAGCGGCTTATAACGCAGGTCCGGGGCGGGTGAACCGGCTTGACATCAAGGATGATGATGACCTGGCGGCCAAGCTTCATTTGCTGCCGGCCGAAACGCAGCAATACGTACGCAAAGTGATGGATTTAAAGCAGAAATATGAGGCTATAGTGTGACGGCTATAAGACCAATTTCAGTTTTTCTTTCGCATCGTTATGCCGAAAGGGGAGCGGAAATTGGTCTTTTCTTAGAACTGAAGGAGGAGCTTTTTTTGCTTTACATGGATTACGCGGCGACAACGCCGATGTACGAAGAAGTAATTGACACGATGACGGAAGTGATGAGATCGTTCTATGGCAATCCGTCCTCGCTGTATGCGATGGGAACCGATGCAGAGCAGCTTGTGGCCCGGGCCCGCCAAACCATTGCCGCTAAGCTGCAGTGCGATCCCGGTGAAATTCTTTTCACATCGGGGGGGACGGAGAGCAACAATTTGGCCATTCGCGGCGCGGCAGAAAGATACCGGCACAGGGGAAATCATTTGATTACTACCATGGTTGAGCATCCATCGGTTTATGAAACCTTTCGGAAGCTGGAGAAGGATGGGTATCGCGTCACCTACCTGCCGGTAGACGATACAGGGCAAATTCGCATGGAAGAGCTGGAACAAGCACTCACGGATGATACGATTCTTGTGAGTGTAATGCATGTCAATAATGAAATGGGACGGATTCAGCCCATTGAGCAAATCGGCCGGATGCTTCAACATCGTCCCAAAACACTGTTTCACGTCGATGCGGTGCAATCCGTCGGCAAGCTTCCGGTTATTCCCAAGCAGCTCGGAGCCGATTTGCTGACATGTTCGGCACACAAGCTCCGCGGACCGAAAGGGATCGGCTTTTTGTACTGCCGTCGGGGAGTGGAACTGGAGCCGCTGCTGCTTGGAGGCGGCCAGGAGAAGGGGTTGCGCTCGGGAACGGAGAATGTCCCTGCGATCGTAGGCATGGCCAAAGCCGTACGTATGGCCGTGGAGGAGCAGCAAGCTTTCGCAAAACATACGGCCGGCCTGCGGGAAATGCTCGTTCAAGGCATTGATCGTTTGCCGGAGCTTGTGCTGAGCGGTTCCCGGAACCCGGAGGATATGGCTCCGCACATCGTTCATTTTTCGTTTCCCGGCATGAAGTCGGAAGTACTCGTGCATGCTTTAGAACAAAGAGGCATTTGTGTCTCGGCCCGTTCGGCATGCTCTTCCGCAGCGGAGAAGCCGAGCCGGGTGCTGACGGCTATGGGAGCAAGCGATGCCGCGGCGGTAAGCGGTATACGGCTCAGCTACTCGCTTCAGCAAACACAGGAGGACGTGCGTCGTTTTTGCTCCGCGCTTCAGGAAGTGGTTGCCGAACTGAAACCGGCCGTGTCTTCACAGAAAGGACGGAGAAAATAATTGATGAAACCACAGCAAGCGATTCTCCGGCTTGGGGAACTGACGTTAAAGGGGCGCAACCGGCACCGGTTTGAAAATACAATATTCGAACAAGTGAAACGAACGCTTCGTTCCTTCGAGGCGGTCTCTTACCGGAAGGAATTCGGGAGAATCATCCTTCAGTTGAACGGTACGGACTATGAGGAATTGATGCCTTATTTACGCAAAGTATTGGGCCTTACTTCATTCAGCCCGGTTTATTCCTCTCCCCTTGAATTGGAACGCATACAAGAAACGGCTTTGGGTGTAATACAGTCATTAAAACCGCTGCCCCGAACATATAAAGTAAGTGTAAGGAGAGTAAACAAGAGCTTCCCTCATGATTCACAAGAAATGAACCGTTTGGTAGGGGGCTGCGTTCTACGAGCGTTCCCCGACTTAAAAGTGGACGTGCACCGGCCGGAGGCGGAGCTGAGAGTAGAGATCCGCGAACGGGAGGCGCTGCTTTACTGCCGTGTAGACGAGGGCGCCGGAGGCTTTCCTGTCGGGTCCAACGGAAAGGCCATGCTGATGCTGTCCGGGGGGATCGATAGCCCGGTCGCCGGCTATCTTGCTTTAAGACAAGGACTTCAAGTGGAAGCGGTACATTTTCACAGCTATCCTTACACCAATGAAAAGTCTCAGCAAAAAGTGATCGAATTGGCAAGGAAGCTGGCTGCATTTGCCGGACCCGTCAAGCTCCACATGGTTTCGTTCACATCGGTGCAGACGAAAATCCATGCGGCCTACAATCAAAATTTGCTGATTGCTTTACTGCGGCGCGCCATGCTGCGGATTACAGAGAAGCTGGCGGAGGAAAGAGGAGCCGGAGCGATTGTAACGGGGGAAAGCCTCGGGCAGGTCGCCAGTCAAACGCTGTCCAGTATGAATACCATCGGACGGGCGGTAAGCCTGCCGCTGATCCGGCCCTTGGTATGCATGGAGAAGCGGGAGATCATTCGGGTGGCTGAAGGAATCGGTACGTTCCCGATCTCCATTCTCCCGCATGAGGATTGCTGTACGCTGTTTTTGCCTCCAAGCCCCAGCACGAACCCGAATCTCAGGGTGGTAGAAAGCATTGAAAGCAAGATGACCTGGCTTGAGGACGAGCTGGAAGAAGCCGTTCGAAATACCCGATCCCTGTTGGTAGATGAAGAGGACGTTGTTAATCAAAGAGACAAGTTTGCTTCGTTTTTTTGAAAAAACGGGAGGCATAGTGTCATGATGGAATGGATATTGCTGTTTTTGCAAATTATGCTGATTAACATCGTGCTCAGCGGGGATAACGCAGTAGTCATTGCGCTGGCCAGCCAGAAGCTTCCGCTGGAAGAACGCAAAAAAGCCATATGGTGGGGGACTTTCGGAGCGATAGGGATACGGATCATTCTGACCCTTGCGGCGGTGTACGTTCTTCAGATTCCATACATCCAAACCGCAGGCTCGCTGCTGCTGCTGTGGATTGCCGTCAAGCTGATGATGGATGAGGAGGAACACTCTAACGTAAAAGAGGCTTCTACGCTCGGCAAAGCGATCTGGACGATCATTTTAGCCGATTTCGTTATGAGTCTTGATAACGTCCTGGCCATCGCAGCCAAGGCGAAAGGCGAAATCGGCATTGTTATTCTGGGAATCGCCATGAGTGTTCCCGTGATTATCTGGGGCAGTACGCTTGTGGTCAAGCTGCTGAAAAGATATCCTGTGCTCGTTTTTGCCGGAGCCGGAATCCTTGGTTATACGGCAGGCGAAATGTTTATGGCGGACCATAAGGTATCCGACTGGCTGTTAGGCAGTATCCCCCATTATGTTCTCCCTGTCATTACAACGCTGATCGTCATTGGATCCGGACTTTTGAAAAGGTTCGTTATATCTCCGAGATCATCTTAATCGGCGAGATTGACATTTAGCTAAGCCGTTTCAAGCGTCCATCCAGGTAGGAAAATTTGTTCTTGACAACAAAATGCTTGAATGTTAAGTTGTTAATAATTGTAAAGCACAGCATTCACATGATATGATATTGAAATGATGCTCTGGATTTCATTTGAATACAGCCAATCGGTTAACCGAAGGCTCTAATTAGCTCGTACGCGGACGGGATAATTAGAGTTTTTTTGTTTACTTTTTCAGTATTCCCATGAAAATGCGGCCTAAGGGAGTGTACGGGTATGACATTCAGTTATTTGATCGGACTGCACTGCCCGAAATGCAAGGAACAATATAATGCTGACCAGATCAGGCAGTTGTGTGTGTGCGGGTCCCCTTTGCTTGCGGATTACGATTTGCATGCATTGAAAAAAGAAGTGACACCCGGGCACCTGCAAGGAAGAATCCCTGATTTGTGGCGATATCATGAGCTTCTGCCGGTTAGGGAGAAAAGCCATGTCGTCACTTTGGGAGAAGGGATGACGCCGCTTCTTTCGATGCCGAGGATAGGTTCGGAGATGGGCATTCCGAATTTGCTTATGAAAGACGAGGGGATTATTCCGACAGGCTCCTTTAAGGCCCGGGGGGCTGCTGTGGGCGTGTCCAAGGCGAAAGAGCTCGGAATAAAGGAGCTGGCCATGCCGACCAACGGCAACGCCGGAGCCGCTTGGGCGCTTTACGCGGCCAGAGCGGGTATAAAAGCTTCGATTGTGATGCCTGTCGGCGCTCCTGAGATCACCCGCAATGAATGTGCGATTTCGGGTGCTCATCTTTGTCTGGTGAACGGTCTGATCAGCGATGCCGGTAAAATCATTGGCCAAGCCGTTAAGGAGTACGGCTTTTACGATGCCTCTACATTAAAGGAGCCTTACCGCATCGAAGGCAAGAAAACGATGGGATTGGAAATCGCAGAGCAGCTCGGCTGGAAGGTGCCTGACGTCATCCTTTATCCGACGGGCGGAGGCGTCGGACTCATCGGCATCTTCAAAGCTTTTCGGGAGCTTGCGCAAATCGGCTGGATCGAGGAACGATTGCCCAGGCTGGTCGCCGTACAGGCAGCGGGCTGCGCGCCGATTGTCAAGGCATGGAATGAAAGAAAGCGTGAATCCGAATTTTGGCCCGATTCCGCAACGGCTGCTTTTGGAATCAATGTCCCCAAGGCGCTCGGAGACTTTTTGGTGCTGGAAGCGATTTATGAAAGCGAAGGATGCGCGATAGCGGTGGAAGATGCGGACTTGTTAGAAGAGCAGGGCAGAATTGCGCGCTATGAAGGCGCATTCGTCTGTCCCGAAGGAGCGGCCGCCTTTGCAGCGGCAAGAAGATTAAGGGAGAACGGTTGGATCAGGGAAGAGGATACCGTTATAGCCTTAAATACGGGCAGTGGCATTAAATATCCGGAAACCGTGCGGATCGATGTTCCCATCCTGCAGCCGGGAGAGCGCATAAACCTCGAATAAGAAGGAAAGTGGTCAAGCATGAGCATCAGAGCTGATGTCGTCATTATCGGCGGGGGAATCGTCGGCGCAAGCATAGCGTTTCACCTTGTTCTGGAAGGCTTCAGGCGTATCGTTATTGTCGAACGAACTCATCTCGGCGCCGGCTCCACGGGCAGATCCAGCGGCGTGTTAAGACAGTTTTATACGAACAAGGTGCTGGTTGATATGGCCCGGATCGGCCTGAATTATTACTCCCGGTTCGAGGAGATCACCGGTTCGCCCAGCGATTATACGAAGACGGGCTTTCTATTGGCAGGCAATGAGGCAAACGCGGAAACATTGGGACTGGGATTCCGGCTCCAGCAGGAGCTTGGCATCCGCAGCAGAATGCTGGCAAAAGAGGAAATCATGGAATACCTTCCTTCTTTGCTGAGGACGGACATTACCTTGGGGCTCTATGAGGAGGATGCGGGTTATGCCGATGCCCATGCTTCTTGTCTCGGCTTTATCCGTTATGCAAAGGAGCATGGAGCCGCGATCATGCAGGGAGCGAGGGTTCTGGCTATTGCAAGGGATGCGGATGGAGTCAGCGGGGTCCGTACCGACCGTGATACGATCGAAACCAGAACCATTATCAACTGCGGAGGGCCATGGGCGGCTGCCATCGGCCATTTGGCCGGAATGCATCTGCCCATTGAAACCAGCCGGCATTATAAAGTGGGGATTGCTTTGCCTTCGCCAATGGACAAGCCTTTCCCCATTTTCTCCGACCCTGTCCGTTCCGTTTATATTCGTCCCGATGGAAAGCGCCTTGCGATTCTGGGGTCGAACCATCCGGACGATGTGCGGGAGAAGGTGGACCCGGAGCTGTTCCGCGACGGCGATGACGGCGGCAAAGCGGCGGAACTGTGGTCGAGATGCTCCGACTCCTTATCCCTATTGCAGAACGGCGAGGTTGTGGGCAGCTGGTCGGGGATATATGCCGTAACCCCCGACGGTTTTCCGATTCTGGATAAAAGCGATCAGGTGAAAGGCTTTTACTCGGCATGCGGATTAAGCGGTCACGGATTTAAATTGGCTCCTGCCATAGGCCAGATTGTAACCTCCCTGGTAGCCCATTCCGTCCCCGATCCGCGAGCACGCATGTTCCGGCTCAGCCGGTTCGAGGAGAACGATCTTATCGACTCGGTGACGACAAGCGCGTTGAGCCGCTTAAAGCATGATCAGCCTCATGCTTCGGAGGTGGAGCAATGATAGGTTCTGATTTGTTTCAGGGGGACAAGGTTGGAGACACGCGCGCGCGGTTCATTGATGAGGAGAACGGCGGCCTCGAGCGCGGACTTCGGGAATCCGGCCTGATCCCACGCCTGCGGCATGCGGGCCGGGGGAGCGCCGACCGCTCGGACATCATTGTCACAGGCGGAAGAGGGATAGGTTCGTCGGGGAACTTTCGGCATGTGCTTGAGCTGGCGGAAGCGCTTGGCGGAATGGCGGGAGCCACTCGGGCGGCCGTGGAAGCAGGCTGGATCGAGTACGAGTACAAAATCGGACAGACAGGCAGAAAAGTATTTCCCAAGGTATATGTCGCTTGCGGTGTTTCCGGTGCGGTTCAACACCTAGCCGGAGTACAGGCGGAACTGCTTGTTGCGGTCAACAGCGATCCGGATGCCCCCATTTTTCAGCTTGCGGATTACGGTATATTGGGGGATGTGGAAAAAATCATACCCTTGATCATCCATCTGCTGAATCAACAGGCATAAAAGTAGTTGACAGATCAAAAAGAGGAATAGTATGCTACTAAAGCAACTATATACATAGGAATATTGGGTTATGTTGACCGGAAAGCCGGAGACATTGTGATCCGTTAGATCGAGTTTCATCTAACGGATCATGCTGTCTCTTTTTTCTTTTCCGGCAGCGAAAACAAGAATCCGGAAATGCAGGCTGGCAGCAATAATAGATCGGATAATCAGGAGGCTGGAAGTATGGTTAAATCAAAAAGCATGTATGCGGTATGGCTGTCGGTCATTCTCTTGTTTGTACTTGCGGCGGGCTGCGCCAAAACCGATGGCCCACAAACAGCTTCAGCGCCCGGCAATGATCAGGACGCTTTGAAAGAGGCGAAGGGCGATGGTCCTCTGCAGCGCATAAAGAACAAAGGGAAGCTTGTTGTAGGGGTAAAAACGGACTATAATCCGTTCGGTTATATTGATGAAAAAGGCAATAATGTGGGATTCGAGATCGAAATGGCCAAAGCACTGGCTCAAGATTTGTTGGGGGATGCCAACAAGATCGAATTTGTTTCCGTTACCGGCACGAACCGAATTTCTTATCTGCAAAGCGGCAAAATCGATTTGATCCTTGCCACGATGAGCATTACCGAAGAACGGGCCAAGGAAGTGGATTTCTCCGAGCCGTATTTTAAAAGCGGCGTGCAGCTCCTTGTTAAAGCGGACAGTACCATTCAGGATGTCGCCGACCTGAAAGGAAAAAAAGTGATCGTTGTTCCGGGAAGCACCGGGGATCTCGGCATTGCCAAGCAAGTGCCGGATGCGGAATTGGTCAAGCTGCAAAAAACGTCGGAATCGGTGCAGGCGCTCAAGGATGGAAGAGCGGACGCTTTTGCGCAGGATAATACGCTCCTGTATCCGCTTGCCGGCAGCAACCCGGAATTCAAGGTGGTCGGCAAGCCGTTCGCCGAGCTGCCATGGGCAATCGCGGTCAGGAAGGGCGAGAGCGAACTGGTGGATTGGATCAATGCCAATTTGAAAAAGTGGGAGGATCAAGACTACTTCTACGAACTAAGTGAGCAGTGGATCGCTCCCAAGATGCCCAAGGAGTTTAACCCGAGCGACTTCCTGAGAAGGCCGAAAAAATAAAAGCATCGGATACCGCTCTTAAGCGTATGCTGCAATGATGTCATGGGGGATCAGGTAAAATGGACTTTAAATTCGTCTGGGAACATCTCCCGAGCCTGCTTCGTGGGCTGCAAACCACGGTGTCTGTCTCTTTGATTCAGCTCGTTCTTGTCAATGTTGTCGGGGTGCTGGGGGCGTTGGCCCGTACATCGCGCATCAAGCTGCTTCGTTGGGTGACCGCCGCTTATGTGGAAATAGCAAGGAACGTTCCGGAGCTCGTCCAAATTTATTTTGTTTTTTTTGTGCTTCCGTCGCTTGGTTACAAGTTCAGCGCTTATACGTGCGGAATCATTGCCATGACGTTTTTCGGCGGAGGCTATTTCATCGAAGTGTATCGTTCCGGGCTTGAGGCTGTGCCCAAAACGCAGTTCGAGGCCGCGACCTCGCTTGCTTTAACCAGATTCCAGCGCATGAGGCATGTCATTTTTCCACAGGCGCTCAGGATATGCCTGCCCGCGCTGAACGGTTATTTTTTATACCTGGTAAGGTCGACCTCTTTGCTGGCCGCCATAGGAATTTCGGAGGCGACCTTTGTAGCCCAAGACATAATCGCCATTTATTTTCATCCTTTTGAAATGTTTACCGCGGTAGCGGTCCTTTATTTGCTGATTGTATGGTCACTGTCTTTTGCGCTGAGACGGCTTGAGAATAAATTGAAGTATGAGTTATAAACGGGAGGCACCGTGAATTGGATTGGCATGTGATTATCGATAATTGGCCGTTGCTTTCCAAAGGAGTATGGGTCACCGTTGAAATATTCGTTTATACATTGGTGCTGGGGACGGCGCTTGGCATACCTTTGGGCGTGCTGAGTAATTCGAAGATAGCGGCGGTACGGCTTCCGGTTTTCGGTATAATTGAAGTATTTCGCGGACTGCCTGTCCCGATCACTTTATTTTTCGTTTTTTTCGCTGCGCCTTATGTTCTTCATATCGATATCCCAAGTAAAATTGCCGCCGTATCCGGCTTGACGCTGTGGTGCATGTCTGAGATTGCGGAGGTGGTCAGAGGCGCGCTGCAATCGATTCCGAAAGGACAGACGGAGGCGGGAAAGGCGCATGCGTTAACCTACTTTCAGATTCTTGTCTGGATCTTGCTGCCGCAAGCATTCCGCAGAATGCTGCCGCCTCTGATCGGCATATACAACCGGCTTGCCAAGTCCACTACTTTGGCCGCATTGATCGGCGTCAGGGACTTAATCACCGCAGGACAAATTGTGATCGAGCGTACGATGGCTTCCCTGGAAATTTATCTGTTTATCATCGCTGTATTTTTCATCCTTTGTTACCCGTTTTCTATCGCCTCTTTCTATCTGGAAAAAAAATTGAGCAGGTGACCGCTTCGACATGATTAAACTTGAAAATATACATAAGACATTCGATAACAATCAGGTTCTTAACGGTATCGATTTGACGATCGCCAAAGGAGAAGTTATTGTGCTGATTGGTCCGAGCGGCTGCGGGAAAAGCACGCTGCTGCGCTGCATCAACGGGCTTGAGAGCGTAAGCGAAGGGAAAATATGGATCGACGGCATCGACATCACCGGGAAGCGTGTCAACTGGCAGCGGATTCGGCAAAAGGTAGGGATGGTTTTTCAAAGTTACAACTTGTACCCTCATTTAACGGTGCTTGATAATTTAATCCTTTCACCGGTCAGGGTGCAGAAAAAAACGAAAAAAGAAGCGGTTGAAATCGCCCTTTCGCTGCTGGAGCGCGTCGGGTTGTCCGATAAGCGGAACGCTTACCCGGCTCAGCTCAGCGGGGGCCAGCAGCAGCGGATAGCCATTGCAAGGTCGTTAGCCATGCGTCCCGATGTGATGTTGTTCGACGAAGTGACCTCTGCACTTGACCCGGAGTTGGTCAAGGAGGTGCTGGACGTTATGCTTGATCTTGCGCGGGAGGGAATGACGATGGTCATCGTCACACATGAGATGGGCTTTGCCAAAGCGGCCGCGGATCGGGTCGTTTTTCTCAGCGGCGGAGCCGTTATCGAAGAAGGACCGCCCGAGCTTTTCTTTGAAGCTCCGAAGGACGAACGGGTTAAGCAGTTTCTGAACAGGGTGCTGCATTAGCCGGTGATTCAACGGTTTTGGCATACGGTTCATATGCAAGTTTCTTGCGTTTTTATGTATTTTCCCGTATAATGAAGTGTGAATTGTAGCGTCGGCGCTTACGTCCGACGCTTCTTTTTTGAACGGGCTTCCGAGCGGGGCTTATCATGCCCGCAGAAACAAGCTACATCTGAAGAGAGGGTTATGTGACTTATGCATTCAAGAGAAAAGATAAGAAATATTGCCATCATTGCTCACGTCGATCATGGCAAAACGACGCTCGTAGATAAATTGCTTCAACAATCCGGAACGTTTCGTGAGAACGAAGCCATTCAGGAACGGGCTATGGACTCCAATGATTTGGAGCGTGAGCGGGGCATCACCATATTGGCCAAAAATACGGCTATTCATTATAAGGATTATCTGATTAATATCGTCGATACACCGGGCCACGCCGATTTCGGCGGTGAGGTGGAGCGGATTATGAAAATGGTTGACGGCGTTCTGCTTGTCGTCGACGCCTTCGAAGGCACGATGCCGCAAACGAAATTCGTTTTGCGCAAAGCGCTCGAGCAGCATTTGACCCCGATTGTCGTCGTGAACAAGATCGACCGTCCGAATGCCCGCCCTGCCGAAGTGGTGGACGAGGTGCTCGATTTGTTTATCGAGCTTGGAGCCGATGACGATCAGCTGGACTTCCCGGTCGTCTATGCTTCGGCGTTGATGGGAACCTCCAGTTTGGAGCCCGACCGTCAGGACGGGAACATGCAGGCGTTGTATGATACCATTGTGAACCATATCCCATATCCGAAGGAAGATGTGGAGCAGCCGCTGCAGTTCCTCGTCACGCTGATGGATTATAATGAATATTTGGGACGCATTGCCATCGGTCGGGTTAACCGCGGCAAGGTCCGTCAAGGCCAATCGGTTGCTGTCATTAACCGTGAAGGACAAACCAAGCAAGCGCGCGTTGAGAAGCTGTTCGGCTTCCAGGGCTTGAAGCGTTTGGAGATCGAAGAAGCCGGTGCGGGCGATATCATTGCCATTGCCGGCATCAAAGATATCAACATCGGGGAAACATTGGCCGATCCGGCCCATCCGGAGGCTTTGCCGGTGCTCAAAATTGATGAGCCTACGCTGCAAATGACGTTCCTGGTGAACAACAGTCCGTTCGCCGGACGGGAAGGCAAATGGGTGACGTCCAGAAAGCTGCGCGAGCGCCTGTTCAAAGAATTGGAGACGGATGTCAGTCTTCGCGTGGAAGAGACGGACAGCCCTGACGCTTTCATCGTATCCGGACGCGGCGAGCTGCACCTGGGGATTTTGATCGAAAATATGCGACGCGAAGGATTTGAGCTTCAAGTATCGAAACCGGAGGTTATTATTAAAGAAATCGATGGACAAAAGATGGAGCCGATTGAGCGCCTGATCATTGATATTCCGGAAGAGAGCATGGGCCCGGTGATGGAAAGTCTGGGCACGCGTAAAGCCGAGATGGTCAATATGATCAACAACGGGTCGGGGAATGTACGGCTTGAGTTTCTGATTCCCGCACGCGGTCTGATCGGCTACCGGACTTATTTCTTGACGCTAACCCGCGGGTACGGCATTATGAACCACGCCTTCGACAGCTATGGTCCCTATGCAGGCAGCGGCGTAGGCGGACGTCATGAAGGCGTGCTGATTTCCAGTGAAACCGGCGTCTCCACGTTCTACGGCATGATGTCGGTTGAAGACCGGGGTACACTGTTCCTGGAACCGGGAACGGAGGTTTACGAAGGAATGATCGTTGGCGAACATAACCGCGATAACGACATCATCGTTAACATTTGTAAAGAGAAGCAGCTGACCAACGTTCGCTCCGCTACGAAGGAAGACACCGTCAAAATGAAGACGCCACGCATTTACTCGCTGGAGCAGGCGCTCGAATATTTGAACGACGACGAATACTGTGAAATTACACCGAAATCGATCCGCTTGCGGAAGAAGATTTTGAATAAGAATGAGCGTGAACGGGCTGAGAAACACCGCAAAATGGCGGAAGCCCGCGTGTAATGATCATATGCTTCATGACGAGAGCTCTGAGGGATCAGAGCTTTCTTTTCCATCATGATAGAATAATCGCTCCCGAAGAGAGGTGTATTTTATGACGGATTGGTTTCGTGCTCATCCTTATATCACTTGGGTTCTGATTTTCGTTCTTATCACTTATGTTTACAATAAAGTGTTTCGGGTACGGAAGCTGCCGATCTTAAAAGACGCGATCATCTATTTGATGCTCGCATTAGGCTCCGGCATGCTGCTGTTCTTTCAGTTGGCGGGTCTGCCGATCGTACCGAGCCTATCTGTTGCCGTAGCCTTGATGTTCATGGTGAAGATCCGTTATTTCATTCAGGAGCGGAGCCAGAAAAAGGAATAGAGCCGCCTTGCACAAGGTGTTCGGATGGGAGTGGATCCTATGGCTAAATTTTGGCTGATGCCGGTCCAGTGGGACGGGAGTTACGCTGTGCTGGGTGAAGAAAGGCTGCTGCTGGAGCCGGAACAAGCCCGTATCCGTTTTGTCGAAGCGCTTCGCCCGGTTCATCCCAGGCTGCTGTTAAGCTTTAAGGCGGAGCTGCTGCTCGCCGATGAAGCTCTTGAGGCATGCGGAACAGACGCGCTTCCGTTTGATTTGGGACAAGGACAACCGATCCGTCTTGCAGCCGGTGAACAGAAGGGACAGGAGCCGGAACAGGGGGAAGATTATCCTTTGTCCCATTGTGCCGAAGCGTATTTCAATCGTTTGATGACACCGCAGGAGGCTTTATCCTTGCTGTCGCAAACGGACGCCGGCAAGGAAGCGGAGCCGTGGTTGGAGACAATGCGGCAATGGCTGGAGCAGGGCCGCTTCGTCATTTTGCTGAGAGAGGACTGAAAGCGTTTTGAAATTACAGGATGCGCTGTTCAATTGGCTGCAAATCAGTATCGTCGCTGAAGCTCGTCCGGAAGATCGTGCAGCCGCGGAGACGAAAGCGTTTTTTGAAGTGATCTTGCGGGAAGACCATCACCTGACTCAATTCGGGTATACCGCGGACGATCACGTATACCGGGTTCAATATAAAACAGCGGAGGAACAACGCACACAGCAATTTGACCGTGAGTCCGCAGAGCAGCTGCTGGAGGATATTCGTTCAAACCCGAAATACAATGAATGACATAATCCGTTAAACAGGTAGATAAAATAAAATATTAACAATGGAAAGGAGTGGCCATGACAACTGTTTGTAGCTGTCAGTATTCACGTATGATATAATGAACTCAGCAGCAGGAATAACTGTAGGAGGGGAATCCATGGCCGAAACGATCACAGCTCTTTCGGAACAGCTCTTCGACGCATTGCAGAAGGAATCGTTTGCTTTGTTAAGCACGATTGATCATGAAACCGGTGCGCCGGCCATGAATGCTATTTCCTGGCTTTATGCCAAGGATGAGAAGACCATTCGTTTTGCCGTGGACCAGCGTTCGCGTATCGGAACCAACCTGAAGAAACAACCGCTAGTGAATCTGACCTTCATCGGTGCCGGCTCGGTACATGCTGTTTATGGTACTGCACGTCTTGTTGCTGAAGCATTAGACGGGGTTCCGTTTAAGCTGGCCTGTTATGACATCGACATTTCTGCTGTACGGGATGCCATGTTCTACGGAGCTAGCATTTCCGTTGCGCCTGAATATGAAAAGACGTACGATAAGCGTGCCGCCGAGAAGCTGGACACGCAGGTGTTCGACGCCATGAAAAAAGCCTAGAATCGTTATGCGTTCTAGGCTTTTTTTCTACACAGATCAACGGTTCGGGTTCGTTTGTGGCGGAACCACATCCCGCGGCACTTGGGGAACGATTCTTCCGATAATGGCCGCCATTTCTTCCGCAAATCCGTTGATCGGTCTGCCGTTCATGACATGATCCCTTACGCGGCGCAAACGTTCGGCCAGATCCATATCGGCCGTCACAAGCGCGTCCACCCCATAAGGATCATGCTTTAACGCTTCTGCGACAGACAGCTTGACCGTACCGACTTTGGCTCGATCCATACCTTGCGGTACGTTGATTCCCACGACGGCCGTATTGCCGAATACGACGCAATTGGCGCTCTCCACATTCGGTACACTGCCGGCGATTTGCTCCAGCCTTTGGGCAACGCCCGCGGGATCTGTAATCTCTTTCTTTTGAGGAGCCGTTTGATTAACCTGCACCTGATGGTTTGGATCAACGTTTTGAGGAGGGGCTGCTCCATTTTTTGGTGATTGGGTACAACCTGTTAGCACAGCGGACAACAGCATAATAAGCGCAACAAATTTCCTCACTTGTTTTCGTTCCTTTCTGTTCATGATCTGCTTAGGTTTAGTTTGTCCTGACTGGCT
The DNA here is from genome assembly GCF_001465255.1 of Paenibacillus naphthalenovorans. Classification (NCBI taxonomy): domain Bacteria; kingdom Bacillati; phylum Bacillota; class Bacilli; order Caryophanales; family Paenibacillaceae; genus Paenibacillus; species Paenibacillus naphthalenovorans. The sequence goes on from NZ_CP013652.1 coordinate 982,403, forward strand.
AGTTCCTATGTATTTAGCTTTTACCGAACACCAAACCTGGGAGGGACTCAAGGTGAAAAAAATTTATGTGCTGGATACCAACGTTTTGCTGCATGATCCAAATGCCGTATATGCTTTTGAGGATAATGAGGTGATTATTCCGGCGGTAGTGCTGGAGGAGATCGATTCCAAAAAGCGAAACGCAGACGAACTGGGGCGAAATGCACGCCAGATCTCCCGGATGCTGGACGGCTTGCGGAGCAGCGGAAGACTATTTGAAGGCATTGACCTTGAGAGCGGCGGAAGCTTGAAGGTGGAACTCAATCACAGAAGCTTTGCGAGGCTGCAGGAAGTATTTGCGGATGCGACCAGCGATAACCGAATTCTGGCCGTTGCGCTGAATTATCATTTGGAGGAAAATGAGAAGCCCGAACCGAAGCCGGTTATTCTGGTCAGCAAAGACGTGCTGGTCCGGATTAAAGCCGACGTCCTGGGCATTACGGCGCAGGATTATTTGTCGGACCGGATTGTGAATGTGGCTGATGATATTTATACCGGATATCTTACCGTTCGTGTGCATCCATCCGTTATCGATGAATTTTATACGTACCGCCAGCTGAGCGTCAGCTCTTTAAACTTGACTTACCGGCTGCATCCTCACGAGTTCGTCATTCTAAAAGATGAAATGGGGACCAGCAAATCGGCTCTGCTGAAGGTGAATGCGGATGGCAAGAAGCTCGAGCCGCTCTTTTTGAGCAACGACCCGATCTGGGGCATTGCGGCAAGAAACGCCCAGCAGCGGATGGCTCTGGAACTGCTGCTCAATGATGAGGTTCCTTTGGTTACTTTGACAGGCAAGGCCGGCACGGGAAAGACGCTTTTGACGCTTGCAGCGGGCTTGATGAAGGTGGAAGACGAAAGGAAGTACAAGAAGCTTCTGATCGCCCGACCCGTCGTTCCTATGGGCAAGGACATCGGTTTTTTACCGGGTGAGAAGGAGGAGAAGCTGCGCCCCTGGATGCAGCCGATTTACGATAATCTGGAATATTTGTTCGATACGAAAAAGCCGGGAGATATCGATAAAATATTGGCCGGGCTCGGAAGTATTCAAGTTGAAGCCTTGACTTACATCCGCGGGCGGTCGATACCGGGCCAATTCATCATTATCGATGAGGCGCAGAATTTATCCAAGCATGAGGTCAAAACCATCGTCTCCCGCGTTGGGGAAGGCAGCAAAATCGTTCTTCTCGGGGACCCCGAACAAATCGATCATCCTTATCTCGATGCCTCCAGCAACGGACTTACGTATGTCGTGGAACGTTTTAAAGATCAGAGCATCAGCGGGCATATTATGCTGGAGCGGGGCGAACGCTCCCATCTGGCGCAGCTTGCAGCGGATTTGCTGTAAAGAAAAGCGGGGGAAAGCTTCGCATCCGGTTCAACCCTATAGGCAGCGCAAAGGCAGTTCCCATACCCATCGGCCGCAGCGATATTCTTATCGTCCTGCGGCCGATGTTGTTATGATACGAGATTCATGCGGAGCCTAAACCTTCCTTTTCCCAAAACAAAGCTGCCTATCAGGTTATGACCGGTTTCCTTCAGCAAAGGGGCTTCGCTCAGAAGCTTTTCTTACGGACCGCAGATCCATTCGACGCTGCAGCCGTAGGCACGGGCAATGCCTTCGGCCAGTTCGGCGTGCTGCTTCTCCAGGGTGTAAACCGCGGCGCCGTCATCATCCGAGCTCCAATACGCCAGCAGGTGTTCTTCAAGCTGCGCAGCCGCTTGTTCCGGCTCATAAGCGCGGCTGGACGGCTCTTCCGGCTTATTCAGCTTACATACGACGGCCATATCGGCGTAGAGATAAGCGTTCTCCAGCCGAGTGATAAAACCGTAATCCTCAAAAGAAGGGCTCATTCTCACCGTTGAAGGCAGCAGCAGCAAATCGAACTCCTCGCAGGGTACGGAATACTGGTTCATAATCGGTTTGGCCTGCTCGCGCTCCTGCGGGGTAGAGAAGATCAGAAGCTCCTTATCCCGGTCGAATAGGCTTGCTTTACCGGCCAGCGCTTTTACAATTTGTGCGTAGTAACCCGCCCGCTTGTCCTCAGGAAGATCCATAGCCAAACCGAATTTCATTTGTAATCCTGTCATACCTGCCGTTCCTCTCTTTCCGTTTGTTTCTTATTTCACCATTATGAACAAAAAAAGCCGGCCGGTGCAACCTTTGCGTTACAAGGCCAGCTTCAGCATGATGCTAAGCTTTCCTTCCTCGATTTTCACCCCCGTCACTTGGAGAAACGATGCGATGTTTTGCGGATAAAGTCCCAAATCGAAGTCTTTCTCCAAGGCATCGATCGTCGTGGAGGGCAGCATATAGCCGTTGAACTGCAGCTCTGTAATCCGAAAACGCAAAAACGCTCCATTTCGGCGATCGTCCCTGGAAGCCAGCTCGTAGCTGCCGGACATCTGCACGGAGATGCCGTCCCGGCTTCCGGCAGCCGTCATCTTGTCAGGCGCGAACCGGAACGTCATATCCGTGAACAGCTCGTGTTTTTGCCTTAAATAGTCGTTCAGCTCCCGGTCGGACATCTGAAAAGTATAGTTAAATCCATTCATGATCAAATTATTGCCCGAGCCTGACCCGGAGGTCACCAGTTCAGGCAGCTGCTCCAACGCATCCCCCAGCGCCTGAAAGTAGGTTCTGAGCATCGGCACACCCTTGTCATGCCATAAGCGGTTTAGTTCCAGCATCTGCTGCTGAAGCTGAACAGCTGTTTCTTTATTTTCTGCCAGGGTATCGTCCACTTCCTGCTGCAAAGCCGCAAGACGCGTCCGCTGCTCCTGATAATTCGATTTGGTTTGCCGCAGTCCGGTTTGCGCCTTGGTCAGCCTGTCTTTCACTTCCGTTAACTGCCGCCAGGTCTCGGTGTGACGCCTGAGCGCTTGCTGATCGTTTTTTAGAATCATTTGCAGGTAGTCCAACGAGGCCAGCGCTTCGGAGAAGCTGCGGATCGTAAACAGCAAAGCCCAAAGCGAATCCCGGTCTCCCATGTAATAAGCGCGAATGACCTTGGCCGCGTGGGCCCTCGCCTCGGCCGACGACGCTTCGGCCAGCTTAAGCTGTTCTTCGGCGGTCTTGAGCTCCTCCTGCAGCTTTGCCTCTTGTTCCGTTATGCGCATGAGCTCCTGGTCGATCTCGTAGATCGTCAGACCTTTTTGCAGCAATTCTTTGTTTTCCTGAATCGTTTCGGCCTTCGCGATTGGGAATCCCAAGCCAAGAACGCACCAGCCAACCAGAATAAAACCAGTGATGGCTCGTCTTAATTGTCTTAATGGCGATGTCACCCGAGTTTCCCTCCCATCCTCTCACCTAAAGATTATCATACGAATGGGAAAATGATGACAAAAAAATGGCTTTGACACGGAAATCGGCGAAAAGCAGCGGAAAGATATTATCATTTGGGCGCCGCGGGGAGAAGCCGAAGGATATCCTGGTGACTCTTCACCTGTTTCGGCTCTTCTTTGGTAAAATTCGGCGTCTGGTTCACATCGTCTATCTGTTGTGTCCATTCGATCACGCTCACCGCTTTGCCGCTCTTTTTATCCGTAAAGCTCAGCTTGCCGGATTGCTCACGGATAAAGCCCTGTTCATCGATCACGGTGCTTACGGAAGAGGGCGCGGCCGGACTCCATTGCTCTGCAAAGATGCCGGAAGCAAGCCCGCGATCGGCATTCCATGGGCTCTGAGCATTCTCAAGCTGGAGCATAATATATTCATCCGTTGGACTGATCGCTGGCAAGTGCAGGTACATTTTGTTATCTTTAAGAAGGACCGGCAGTACAATCGGCGATACTGCGCCCTTTGGCGTCAGGGTGAACGTCGCTTCCATTCGGACCGGTTCCGGGAGCGAGACCATCCCTTCATATTGAATTGTGCTTTCCTTAAACAAAGCTAGCATTGCGGCTGTCATTGGCTGCGCTCCCTGAAAGAGGGAGGGGTCGAGCTGAAGGTTGGCTTGGCCGGAGAATCGGTAGCTATGTACCTGTTTTTGCTTGGCTGCGGCCTGCAGCAGATCTTGCTTCAGCTGTTCATGATCCGTGCATCCGGCGGCAAGGACAAGGATACAGCATAGAAGCAGTAAAGGTAACATTTTTCGAGTAATCAGCAAGGTTGCGCTCCTTCCAGTGTCGTCTTCATATATCGGGCAGGAGATGCTTTGTCTGTAATTAAAATCGCGTGATACTTGGAGGGCATATGCATATGGAACCATCAGGAGGCCGCGAGCTTCTGGCGATCATCCGCGAACGTATGGAGAAACGCAAGGAGCGGGCCATCTCGTTTTTTGAATACATGGACTTGTGTCTATATCATCCGGATTACGGCTACTATATGAAAGAGAGGACAAAAATCGGAAGAGACGGTGATTTCTATACCGCTGCTTCTGTAGGTACGCTGCTGGGGGAGGTATTGGCGCAATATGTGAGCCGAAGAGCGTCCGGTCAATCGGGACCGATCTGCCTGACCGAGTGGGGCGGAGGCCGGGGCATGCTGGCGCTGCATCTGCTCAACGCCCTTCAGCTGTCTTCTCCGGATCTGTACGACAGGCTTCAGTATATCAGCATAGAGGCGAGTGCCTATCACCGGAGGCTTCAGGCTGAGACGCTGGCGCCGCATATAGAGAAGGTGCGCTGGCTGATGGAAGACGAGTGGGTGGAGGAAGGTCCTTGGAAGGATTGCGTTGTGTTTTCCAATGAGCTCCCGGATGCCCTGCCGGTGCATCGCATTACATATCGGAAAGACGGTTGGATGGAAACCTTCGTAGCGTGGGACGATCGGGAACAGACGCTGGTAGAACGGGAGATGCCCGTGACGGACCAAGGGCTGCTGGATTTTATCTCCAAAGAACAGATGCCTATGCGGGAAGGACAAAGGTTTGAGGCGGGACTTGCGTCCGTACGGTGGCTCAAAAACGTAGCCGCGGGCTTGGGAGAACGGGCCGAGCTGATTACGATCGATTACGGAGATGTCCGGGAAGAGCTTTATGCCCCGCATCGCATGAATGGAACGTTCCTGTGCTACCGGAAGCATCAGGCTTATGATCTGCCTTTGTTGTATCCGGGCGAGCAGGATATGACCTCTCATGTTAATTTCAGTACGCTGATCGATGCAGGGCGGGAGTGCGGCCTAAATCAATTCCAGTTGATGACCCAAAAGCAATTTTTGGTGGAAAACGGATTATTGAACAGGCTGCAGCCGCACGATGCCGCCGATCCGTTCTCTCCGGCAGCCAAGCGAAACCGCGCCATACGACAACTGCTGATCAGCGATCAAATGAGCGAGCTGTTTAAGGTGCTGATCCAAAAAAAAGGTGAACCGCAGTAAAAAACGGTTCACCTTTAGCGTTATGCGATAGCGGTTTCGTTTCAGGATTATACGGACATTTTGAAGAATGACCAGTACGTAAATCCGGTAAACGAAAGAATCATGTACCCCCAAAAAATCAATATGTAGGCACGTTCGGACAATTTCATGTATCCTAACAGTACGAAAATCGCCGTTTGGGCGAAAAAGATCATAGCGAACGGAATCATCTCCCCGGCCAGCGCGGCTAGTCCGATGACAAGCGTCCAAAAACCGAGAACACGAAACATGCGATCCATTCTGCAGCCCCCTCTCTTCCATCACAATACGTTGCATTTTTTACGTTACTACTCAACATTATAGCGAAACCGGATTGACGTGTAAACGTCCAAACGGTGACGAAATTAAGTCAATTTATGCCCGCTTGATAAATATCATCCCCATTTTTGAATAAAATGATGTATGACCTCCTGTAAAAATGGCAATACAAATTACTAGAAAAGTATTCTATGAACTCTACCATGGGCATAGAGATAAAGTAACGCAATATTTCATGCACTGCCTATCATAGATGTGGATGAACCTATAGTGGTTAGGAGGACGGCTTTGATGACTGCAATCAGACAAGATGCATGGAGCGAGGAAGACGATTTAATATTGGCGGAGGTGACGTTAAGGCATATCCGGGAGGGCAGCACTCAGCTCTCCGCTTTCGAAGAAGTTGGTGAGAAGATCGGTAGAACCGCGGCAGCCTGCGGCTTCCGTTGGAATAGCTTTGTCAGAAAAAAATACGAAGCGGCGATCCAAATCGCCAAGGCACAGCGGCAAAAACGCAACCAGCAAAGAAAGCATACGGGCTCATTTGCTACCGTGGCGGGCGGCGCTATCGCAGGTCCTTTAGTGGAAGGAGGCTCCGTCCGCAGCGACGGCATCGTAGAAGAGCTGTCCATCGACGCGGTGATCCGGTTTTTGCGGCAGTGGAAAGGAAGCTATCAAGAAATGGTCCGCCATGTGCGGCAGCTGGAAAAAGAAGTGAATGAGAAGCAGGATGAGCTGGAGCGGCTTCGTACGATCAATGACGAGCTAAGCAGGAAGGTCAGCGATGTTTCCACCGATTATCGTGTGGTCAATGACGATTATAAAGCTTTGATTCAAATCATGGACCGAGCGAGGAAGCTGGCTTTTCTCACGGAGGAAGAAGAGGAGATCAAGGCGCGTTTTAAAATGGATGAGAACGGAAATCTCGAACGGATTGAATAAGTCCGGCGAAGAGACCGCATATCCGACAATTCCTACATAAGCATCCCCCTGGACGTTTTCAGCGTTTGGGGGTTTTTTTGTTACGGCTTCCGTTTTTTTTGTTATGATAGAGTTCAGATAGCCGTTTACAATAAAAGGATGTGAAAGATGTGAACCGGATCACGGTCATCGGGGCAGGGGCGCTGGGTATGCTCTTTGCTGTTAAGCTTGCAAGCGCCGTTCCCAATATGGAACTTGTAGTTCGACGAGCGGAGCAAAAGCATCTCTTGATGTCTGAAGGGGTTTCTTTAACCGAAGCCGGCGCTTGGCCGGATGGATCGAAAAAAATGGTAAAGATCTTTCCCAAGATCAGTTTAATGAACGAAGAGGATTGCAGCAAAGCAGCTTGGGAGGGCTGTACGCATTGGATTGTGCTCGCAGTGAAGCAAACGGCGATAACAATGGACTTGGCTTATACGGTACAACAAAGAATGGGCCCTCATTCCTGGGTGATTTGTCTGCAGAACGGAATCGGCCACGTGGAAACGCTTGAAAAATTCATTCCTGCAAAGCGGATCCTGCTTGCCGTAACGACCGAAGCCGCTTTGAAGCATTCGGAAACGGAAGCGGAGCATACCGGCCGAGGACGCACCTGGATCGGGAGCGCTTCTCCTCATTACAATGAAGGTGCTGAGGATGCGCAAAAAAAATGGGTAAAGCTGCTGGAGGTTGCAGGATTCGAGGCTTTTCTGTCGAAAAACATCACTAGCCGAATTTGGCACAAACTTCTCGTGAATTCCATCATCAACCCGCTGACAGCCATATTGCAAGTGACCAATGGAGAACTGCCGGGGCTGCCGCAAGCGCAGCAGCTGATGCGTGCTTTATTCGATGAAGGAACCGCTTTGGCAGCGGCGCTTCATATCGAGCTGGAACCGGATCTATGGGAACAATTGCTCGAGGTATGCCGAAGAACCTCGGCCAATCGGTCTTCCATGCTGCAGGATGTGCTTGCAGGCCGTCCTACCGAGCTGGACGCGATCAACGGGGGGCTGCTTAAGAAAGCCGAGGCGATCGGCCTTTCCATGCCGACGCACCTTGCCGTATACCGGCTTGTGAAAGCGCTGGAAGGACGCCTGCCGCCGATTAGACGTTGAACTTATTTGAGGGTCGGTGATGAGGGTTGAACGAAATATTAGAGTGGCTCCATCAGCTTTACAAGGTGATTGCTTTTGTCCCCTTCGTGGCTTTTTTGATCACATGGCTGATCGTTTATTACGGTTGCGGCCGGAATAAACGTAAAGCGACCTATGTCAGCATGGACATCACCACCTTGTTCCTAATCGGCTCCGTAGCCTATATGAGCCGCAATCTGTTCGGATCGGGAATGCTGTTGTGGACGATCATACTGTTTTTTTTAATTGCGGCCGGATTGCTCGGAAATTTGCAGAACCGGATTAAGGGGCGCATCGACCTTGTCAAAATTGTCCGGACGCTTGGACGACTCGGTTTTTTGCTGCTTGGAGCCTGCTATGTTTTGCTGTTATTTTTCGGCATCGGCAAGTATATGATTAGCTCTTGAGGAGAGAAGCCTAATGAACGTACATAACTTAATGGAAGACGTTGTGAAAAGCTGCCTGAAAGAATTGATGAATTCCCAGGAGTATTTGGCCGATCTAACGGAAATTGAACAAAGCGACATCATCGCGATTGCACTGAATAAACTTCCGGCCAAATATGTTTCGACGGTCAAGGGAGAGGTATTCGCCAAAACCCAGCTGCGGATGCAGGTGGAGACCGATGTATACCGGGAGCTGTCGAATGCCATACATGTGGTGTTGAATTCGGAAAGGAAGTTTGCATTGCGGGCCGACAGCGAATAGAACATGGCCTGGTTGGCGATAGCCAAGCCGATTTCCGGCCGGATCGGCATAACGGACCTCGGCAAGCTCGTCGATTTTGCAGCGTGGTTGTATTATATAAAGAAGATAACCGTTCGCGGGCAGTTGGCGGACGGTTCTTGCTGTTAGCGGGGACGTACATTTTGACGATTTTTCTCAACATGTGTACAATATAGATGCTACTTGCGATTACAAAGCGAAAGCGGCTTTCTTTACATAAGTATAAGCAGGATCAAGTATGGGAAAGGTGGCGGGAAACGTGCGCTTGGAAGCAATACAATGGGAATCCGGCCAGCCTTTGACGGACGATTACGTGAGCCGTTTTGAGAAGACGGGCGAGCTTTATGACTATAATCCTTGGGAATGGGAAAGCTGGCGGGCCCGAGCATCCTGGCTTGATCAGGAGCGCGTGACCGGAGCGGATCGTCAGCGGCTGGCGGATGCGCTGCGCCGGTTCAATGAGCGGGCCGGCAACGCCGGCGAAGCGATGGATGCGATCGAGCGGCTGAGAGACGAACGGACGCTGTGCGTGGTAGGAGGCCAGCAGGCTTCGCTGTTTACGGGACCGCTGCTCGTGATTTATAAGGCGGTCACCTTGCTTCGGTTGGCGAAAGAAGCTTCCGGGAAACTGAACCGGCCGGTGGTGCCGGTGTTTTGGATTGCCGGTGAGGATCATGATTTTGATGAAGTCAATCACGTGAACTATCTGACGCCGAATCTTCAAGTGGATAAAATTAAGGTGGAGCATCCTACCGGCTTGAGAACGTCGGTCAGCCGAACGAAGCTTGGACGCCAGCAGTGGGAGGATGCGCTGCGGCAGCTGGAGCAGTCGTTAATGACAACCGAGTTTAAGGATGAATTAGTCCAATCGTTTCGGGCTGCGGTGGAAGAGTCGGCCACGCTGGTGGATTTATTCGCCAGGCTGATGGCTCGGCTGTTCGGCTCGCAAGGGCTCGTGCTTCTGGACTCCGACGATCCCGCCCTGCGCAAGGTGGAAGGATCCATGTTTCGGACGCTCATTGAGCAAAACGGCGAGTTGAACGAAGCCTTCCTCCAAAACCGTGATCAACTGATGGCATGCGGCTATCAGCCTCAAGCGGAGCTCCATACGAATGCAGCCAATTTATTTGTATACGATGAAGAAGGCGAACGGATTTTGTTGTATGCCGATGACAGTGGGGGCTTCACCGACCGCAAGGGCGTGCGGAGGTTCTCGCGGGAACGGCTGCTGGATTGGGCGGACACCGCGCCGGAGCGGCTGAGCAATAATGTCATGACCCGGCCGCTGATGCAGGAATTTTTGTTTCCTGTACTGGCCACCGTACTCGGCCCTGCGGAAATTGCCTATTGGGGCTTGACGCGCAAGGCGTTTCATCTGCTGGGGATGAGGATGCCGCTATTGGTTCCGCGCCTCGGATTCACCATTGTGGAAGGCACGGTCCACAAAAACATGCAAAAATATGGTCTCACGTTCGAAGATGTGGTGCTGCGTCTTGAAGAGAAACAGCAGGAATGGCTGCGTGCCCAGGACCGGCTGCAGCTCGAAGCCCGGTTCGGAGAAGTGAAAGAACAGTTCCGTTCGGGCTATGAGCCCTTGATCGCGGCGATTTCCGGTATTAATCCGGGTCTCGGGAAATTAGGAGAGACCAATTTGGGCAAAATTATCGAACAGATCGAATTTTTACAGCATAAGGCCGAAGACGGGCTGCGTTCCCAGAATGAGTCGGGACTGCGGCATTTCCAGCGGATCGGTCTTACGATTGCGCCTGGCGGCAAACCGCAGGAAAGAGTGTATAACATATCCGCTTATTTGAATAAATACGGTGACGGCTGGCTGAAGGAGCTGCTGGAGCTGCCGGTAACCATAGACGGAAAGCATTATATATGTTATATGTAGAGAATCATCCATTCGACGATATATCGAGGAGGAGCTGCTCATGAAAAGTACGATTGAAAAAAGCGTGATTCGCGATATCGCGCTAGCGCCTGAGGGGCATTTGAAAATTGATTGGGTGAATGCCCATATGCCAGTATTAAACCGCATTCGGGAGCAGTTTGAGAAAGAGCAGCCGTTTAAAGGGTTGAAAGTGGCCATCTCGCTTCATCTGGAGGCTAAAACCGCCTATCTCGCCAAAGTAGTGCAGGCCGGAGGAGCGGATGTAACGATTTGCGGCAGCAATCCGCTTTCGACGCAGGATGATGTGTGCGCCGCACTGGTCGAGGATGGCATCACGGTATTTGCCAAATACAACCCGGATCCGAAGGAATATAAGGAGCTGCTGATCAAAACGCTGGAAACCGAACCGGACCTCATCATCGACGACGGAGGCGACCTGGTTACGATTCTGCACTCCGAACGCAAAGACCTGCTGAAGAACATACGCGGCGGCGCGGAAGAAACAACGACAGGCATTCTTCGTTTGAAGTCTCTTGAAAAAGAAGGACAGCTGCAGTTCCCGATGGTGGCTGTCAACGATGCGTTCTGCAAATATTTGTTCGATAACCGATACGGTACCGGGCAATCGGTATGGGATGGCATCAACCGGACGACGAATCTGGTGGTTGCGGGTAAAACGGTTGTCGTTGTGGGCTACGGCTGGTGCGGTAAAGGTGTGGCGATGCGGGCAAAAGGACTTGGCGCCAACGTCATCGTTACAGAAGTTGATGCCATTAAAGCGGTGGAAGCCTATATGGACGGCTTTGCCGTCATGCCGATGCTGGAAGCCGCCAAAGTGGGCGACTATTTCGTCACCGTAACGGGCAACCGGGACGTGATCCGCGGAGAGCACTACAAGGTAATGAAGGACGGAGCGATTTTGTCCAATGCCGGACACTTTGACGTTGAAGTAAATAAAGTGGAGCTGGAAGAGCTTTCCGTCTCCAAGCGGACGGTTCGCCGCAACATCGAGGAGTATACGATGAAGGACGGGCGCAAATTTTATGTGCTGGCGGAAGGCCGGTTGGTCAACCTGGCGGCTGGCGACGGTCACCCGGCGGAAATCATGGATATGACCTTTGCGCTGCAGGCCATGTCTCTGAAATACGTAAACGATAACTACAAGCAGATCGGCAATAAAGTGGTGAATGTGCCTTATGAGCTGGATGAGCAAGTGGCACGCTTCAAGCTTGCATCCTTGGGCATCGGGATCGATTCGCTGACCGAGGAGCAAAAAAGCTATTTGGATAGCTGGGCGGAGCATTAATATTCCAGCTTTTCAAAACCGTACTTCCCCTTGCCTCAGCGCAGGGGGATTTTTTTGCATTGCCGCCAAACGAACCCTTACCCAAACATCCGCCCCCTCCAAACATCTGCTAATCAGGATAAAAATTTCCATTCTTCTGCAACAACCTCGCCATCCCCTGCGTCATATCATTAACACCATCGGTTTTTCAGCGAAGCGTACGAAGATAAAAAAACAAGGGGGATCTTTCATGCGAAGCGAAAAGGAATGGTTGGGAAGGACGGCTCGAACAAGCTGGAACCGTTTATGGCGAGGGATGGCGTTAAGCGCAGTTTTGGCAGCTTTACTGGCAGGCTGCAGCGCTTCGAATGATCCAGCGGCATCGTCTTCGTCGGCGGCTTCCGGCCACAACCAGGCCGCTGATGCGAAAGCAAGCCCGGGCGCGGTTGCGGACAGTCAGGCCAATACGGCCGGGAGGGCTTCGGAAGGTCAGGAAGCCGGCGGCCCTGCGGCGGAAACGGCACTGGCGGCGGAGCCGTTTAGCCGCAAGATTATTTACACCGCCAATTTGGTTATGCAGGTGGAGAATTATGAAGAAGCGGAGTCCCGGGTGCAGGAGGCAGTCAAACAGTCGGGCGCGTATATTCTGCAATTCAACGAAAATACGTCTTCGTCGGAAAAGTACGGGATTTTTACCATTAAAGTACCTGCAAACGGATTTCAATCGTTGCTCGATCTTCTGGAGAAAATCAACCCAAGCATGCAAAAAAACATGCAGGGCCAGGATGTCACCGAAGAGTACGTCGATTTGACGGCCCGGTTAAAGGCGAAGCAGGTGATGGAAGGACGTTTGGTCGCTTTTATGGAAAAGGCGGAGAAAACAGATGAATTGGTCGCTTTTTCCAACGAGCTGGGCAAGGTGCAGGAGGAGATCGAGCGCATCCAGGGAAGAATGAGATACCTGGAGCAAAACGTGGCCTATTCGACCATCGAACTCCGGATTACGCAAAAGATCGGTTCTGCGGAAGCGATCAAGGCACAGGAGCGCGGCCCTCTGATGGAGCGTGCGGCAGCTGCGCTGAACGGAACGGCAACGATGCTTGGTTTCCTGTTCCAATGGGTGATTGTTATCGTAGCAGGGGCACTGCCTGTTCTGCTTCTTCTTGCTTTGGCTATTGTTCCCGTTTATCTTATGAGGCGGCGGCGAAAGGCCAGGCTGGAGGAGATTCGTGCCAGACTTTCAGAACATAATCAGCTTCAGGAACCGAAAAACGAATAATGGGTTTAAAAAAATCCTGCGATCGTCTGATGACGGAGCAGGATTTTTTGTTAACATGGCGAAATATTATATTGAAAGTGGTGAGAAGTGGGGTAAAGTGGTGGAAAAGGGGGTGGCGAGTGGTGTTCATGGGGGAGTTTCAACATACCATCGATGAGAAAGGCCGCATGATCGTGCCGGCGAAATTTCGTGAAGCCCTCGGAACATCGTTTATCGTCACTCGCGGCCTGGACCAATGCTTGTTTGTATACCCTATGCAGGAATGGGCGGTGCTGGAGCAAAAGCTCAAATCGCTGCCGCTCATGAAGTCCGATGCCCGTGCCTTTACCCGATTCTTTTTTTCCGGCGCCACCGAGTGCGAGCTGGACAAGCAGGGCAGAGTAAATCTGCCGAACAATTTGATTGAACATGCCAAGCTGGACAAGGATTGCGTTGTGATCGGCGTTTCCAATCGGGTGGAGATTTGGAGCAAGCCGATTTGGGAAAACTATTTCCAGGAGTCCGAGGAATCCTTTAATGAGATTGCTGAAAAATTGGTCGACTTTAACTTTGATTTGTAATTCGTGTTTACGGACGCCTCAGGAGGAATCAAGCGCATGTTTCATCACGTAACCGTACTAAAGAACGAAGCAGTGGAAGGTCTGCATATCAAACCGGACGGCGTATATGTTGATTGTACGCTCGGCGGTGCGGGGCACAGTTTGGAGATCGCCTCGCGATTGGGTCCGGAGGGATTGCTTATCGCATTCGATCAGGATGATGCGGCGCTGGATCATGCCCGGCAGCGTCTGGCCGGAGCGGCGGACAAGGTAAAGCTGGTGCGGAGTAATTTCCGTTATCTTGAACGGGAATTGAAACGTATCCCCCGGGCGTTAAAAGACGGCCGCCCCCAGGTGGACGGCATACTGTTTGATTTGGGCGTTTCATCGCCTCAGCTTGACGAGGCGGACAGAGGATTTAGCTACAACCATGATGCCGAGCTGGATATGCGGATGGACCGGACATCGCCGTTAACAGCCAAAGATATTGTCAATGAATGGTCTGAGCAGGAAATCGCCGACATTCTATTCGAATATGGCGAGGAGAAGTTTGCCAGAAGAATCGCTGCCAAAATCGCTGCTGCGAGGGCCGAAGCGCCGATCGAAACGACTGGCCGCTTGGTCGAGCTGATTAAGGAAGCTATCCCTGCAGCCGCGCGCCGCACAGGGCCTCATCCGGCCAAACGGAGCTTTCAGGCGCTGCGCATTGCCGTTAACGACGAGCTCGGAGCCTTTGAAGAAGCGCTCGAGCAAACGATTCGCTGTCTGGCTCCGGGAGGCAGAGTGGCAGTCATTACGTTTCATTCGCTCGAGGATCGAATCTGCAAACAAACGTTTGCCAAATACGTAGGGAAATGCACATGTCCGCCGGATTTTCCATTGTGCGTATGCAACCCCGCAGGTATTGTCAAGTTGATTAACCGCAAACCGATCGAAGCCGGCGCAAAAGAGCTTGAAGAGAACCCGCGAGCGCGTTCGGCAAAGCTGAGAATAGCAGAAAAATTACCTTCTTAAGGGGGAGATGACGTTGCCAGCCTACATGCATGGGAATTTAGCGACAGAACAAAAAACGCAGCCCAAAGTGAAGATCAGGGAAACGAAGAAAGTCGTTTACCGGAGCAAGGCGCTGCCGCTGCAGGAGAAGCTTCTTTATTTATTCACCGTCCTCATTTGCGTAGTGGTGGCGGGATTGATTATCTGGAGATATGCACTGATCTATGAGATGAATGCGGACATCAAGTCCATTGAACAGAAAATCAGTAGACTGGAAGCGGAGAACAGTATTTTGAAGCAGCGGGTGGATGGATTGTCTGATCCGAGAAGGCTGGAAGAGGAAGCCAAAAAACTCGGTTACGGAGTTCCCGGAGACAACCAGGTCAAACCGTCCGGCAATGCCAAAACGGGTACATCGTCCGTATCTTCTCAAGGTATAGCCGCAAATACGAACAAATCAAAGGATCAACCCTGATCTGCTATTCGAATAGGGGGAGCAGCCGATGACTAGAAAAGTAAAGTTGCGGTCGTTAATTATTGGAGGGGCCTTCACCCTCCTTTTTGTTGTCCTGGTTACCCGATTGTATTGGGTTCAAGTGGTCCAGGGGGCGGAATTGCTGTCGGACGCAAAAATGATGTGGGCGACAGACAAGGAGCTCAGGCCGGTACGTGGCACGATTTTGGACCGCAATGATAAAGTGCTTGCGGAGGATTCGCCCGCCTATACGCTGGCGCTGAATCCGAAAATCATTCATGATAAGGGCATCGAGAACGAAATCGTTCAGGGACTATCTGAAATTTTGGGCAATTCGAATGATTCCGGCGCTTTGGCGGCGCTTGCGGATAAAATCCGTACCCGGATCAATCAGAAGCGAGATGACGGTTCCTATTATACCCAAGTGGAAATTCGGAATGAAGGCTGGAAGATCGATGCGGAGATTGCCGATAAAATCAAAGCGCTCGAGAAGGAGCTTCAACAGAAGCTGAATACGAAAAAAAGCCTGGGCATTCTATTGCTGCCCGAGAGCAAACGGTTTTATCCGTCCGGAGGTCTGGCGGCTCATCTGCTCGGCTACATGGATAAAGATGGCAAACCGATCATGGGTTTGGAATCCCAGCTGGATGAATATCTAAAAGGCGAATCCGGATGGCTGAGCTATGAGAAAGATCGCTACGGCGTGGAGCTGCCCCATTCCCAGAGAAAGTACCAGCCGGCCGTCAACGGAGACAACGTGAGGCTGACGCTGGACAAAAACATCCAGTTTTATATGGAGAGCGCCATCCAAAAAGTGTACGAAAAATGGCGTCCGAAAAGCGTGACGGCGATCGCGGTCGATCCCCATACCATGGAAATTCTCGGATTGGCCAATATGCCTTCGTTCAACCCCAATAAATATTGGGAAGCAAAGCGGCAAAGCGATTTTGTCAATCATGCGGTAGCTTCCCAATACGAACCGGGATCGACCTTCAAGCTGGTCACGCTCGCTGCAGCGGTGGAGGAAGGCATTTTCAATCCGAATGAAACCTATCAATCCGGTTCGATTGCCGTCCCGGGTCGGAGGCTGCATGACCACAACGTCTCGGGCTGGGGACAAATATCCTATCTCGAAGGCTTGAAGCGGTCCAGTAATGTCGCATTTGTCAAGCTGGGGTATGAGAAGCTCGGGCAGGATAAGCTTCGGGCGTATATCGAAAAGTTCGGTTTCGGCGCAAAGACCGGTGTGGATATTGCCGGAGAAGTCGCCGGAATCGTAAATATGCGTTATCCGGCGGAATTTGCCACAGCTACTTACGGTCAAGGGCTGACGGCTACGGCGATACAGCAGACGGCGGCCTATGCGGCCATTGCCAATGGCGGCAAATTGATGTGGCCTCATTTGATCAAAGAAATTTATAACCCGGAAACGGGAGAAATTATAAAAAAATTCGAACCCAAGGAAATCCGCAGAGTCGTTTCGGAAAACACGGCCAAGCAGGTCGGTGAATATCTGGAGCAGGTTGTAGCCGACCAATCGATAGGTACGGGAAGAAAAGCTTATATCGACGGCTATCGCATAGCCGGTAAGACAGGTACGGCGAATAAGGTTATTCCGGGTCAGAAAGGGTATGCCGAAGGCAAATGGGTGATTTCGTTTGCCGGGTATGCACCGCTTGAAAATCCTCAAATTCTGGTTACCATTATCGTCGACGAACCGGACCTGGGGGGAAACTACCATCTTGGAGGGGATGTAGCGGCCCCGGCGTTCAAGGAAATCGTCTCGCAAACCTTGCGTTATATGGGCATCGCGCCGAATACGGCGGATCAACAGCACGCTCAAGCGGCGGAACAGAAGATGCTTGCCGCTGTTCCCGATTTGACAAGCCTGTCGCTTGATCAAGCCCGGAAGACGATGGACAAATTCGGCATTTCGGTAGCGGCGATCGGCCAAGGAGCCGGCGTGATTGCACAATATCCCGCCCCTGGCACCGAAATCGGAGGCTTGCAGCGAATGTATGTAATGATGCAGGAGACGAAAGATGTTCCGGTACCGGACATGACCGGCAAATCGCTTCGCGATGCGATCGGACTCTGCTCCTTCCTCAAGCTGCGATGTCAATCCGAGGGAGAAGGATATGTAACGAGCCAGACGTTGGAGGGCGCCGGGGAAGACCGGGTGCTGCACCTGCGGCTCCATCCTTACGGTGAGACGGAGGAGAATGCCGAATCGGAGAAACCGCAAACCAACCCGAACCATGACGGCGCTGAGAATGGTGCCGAAAATAAAGAAAATAAAGAGGAGTCCGCACCCTCGGCCCCCCACGGCAATTAATCCGCATATCATGCCGCACCGCCGCGACAGCTTGTTCTAACCCCTGGTTGTCCTGAATAGGGATGATTATGAAACGATTTTTGTTTACAACGGACAACGTGGAAGAAGCGTTGTAAAGGTTGTAGCACTGTTGACAGCTGACGGCGGCTGTAACGCCGTAACGGCTGCAGCATTTCGGGAGGGGGAAAAAGCGGGCATGAGGGCATCGAACGTAACGGTTCGTCGACGTCTATTCGCCGCACTGATCGTCGGCACGTTTCTTTTCTTGGCGCTGGTGGTGCGGCTCGCGTATGTGCAGATTTGGGTAGGTCCGGAGCTGTCGGACAAAGCGGAGGATTCCTGGAGAAGGGATATCAAGGTGACGGCCAAACGGGGAGAGATTCTAGACCGCAACGGGGATCGCCTGGCTTACAACGTCAGTTCACCGACCGTTGTTGCCGTACCGGCGCAAATTAAAGATCCGAAAGCAACGGCCGCCAAACTGGCCGCGGTTCTTCAAATCAGCGAGGAAACGGTATACAAACAAATTACAGTCCGGAAAGCCAGTGTATACATTAAGCCGGGCGGACGAAAGATTACGATAGAAAAAGCGGATGAGATTCGCGATTTGCAGCTTCCCGGCATCTGGGTGACCGAGGACAACAAGAGGTACTATCCGTTCGGCGGCCTGGCTGCCCATGTGCTTGGATTTACGGGCGATTATAATCAAGGCTTGACAGGCATAGAATTGAAATATGACAACAGATTGACAGGGATCGACGGAAGCATATCGTATTTGTCCGATGCGGCCGGCAAGCTGATGCCGGGGTCGACGGATGAGTACAAAGAGCCGCTGGCCGGTATGAACCTGCAGCTTACGATCGACAGTCATATCCAATCCATCATGGAGCGGGAGCTCGATCAAGCCATGGTGAAGTACCAGCCGAATCATGTCATTGCCATTGCGATGGATCCGAACAATGGAGAAATTTTGGCCATGGGTTCGAGACCCGGCTTTGAGCCCGGCAATTATAAAAATTATCCGGTGGAGAATTACAACCGGAATCTTCCGATCTGGATGACTTACGAACCGGGGTCGACGTTTAAGATTATCACTTTGGCAGCTGCCCTGGAGGAGAAAAAAATAAGCCTGACCGAAGGGTTTCACGATCCCGGCGCGATTGAGGTCGCCGGGGCAAGGCTTCGCTGCTGGAAGCGGGGCGGACATGGAAGCGAGACCTTCCTTCAAGTGGTCGAAAATTCCTGCAACCCCGGCTTTGTGGTCATGGGGCAGCGGCTGGGCAAGGAGAAGCTGTTTGATTATATCTACAATTTCGGCTTCGGTAAAAAAACCGGTATCGATCTTGGCGGCGAAGAGAATGGCATTTTGTTTAAGCCTTCACGTGTCGGCCCTGTGGAGCTTGCGACGACCTCGTTCGGGCAGGGCGTCTCGGTCACGCCGATTCAGCAAATCTCGGCGGTATCCGCAGCCATTAACGGCGGCAGGCTGTTTAAGCCGCATGTAGCCAAAGCCTGGTATAAGCCTGAAACAGGCGACGTGGTCGAGACTGTGAACCCGGAACTGGTCCGTCAGGTGATCTCTCCGGAAACCTCCAGGATGGTGCGCGAAACGTTGGAGAGCGTTGTGGCCAACGGTACGGGGCGGAATGCATTTGTCGACGGTTATCGCGTAGGCGGGAAAACGGGAACGGCACAAAAGGTCATCAATGGGCGCTATTCCTCCAGTGAGCATATTGTTTCCTTCATCGGATTCGCTCCTGCAGACGATCCGAAGGTCGTCATTTATGCGGCCGTGGATAATCCGCAGGGAATCCAATTCGGCGGTTTGATTGCTGCTCCGCTGGTTAAGAATATCATGCAGGATACGCTTCAATATATGAAAATTCCGCCGCGTAAGGATCAAATGGAACGCAAATACGTATACGGAGACAAAAGAATTGTGGAAGTGCCGAATCTGGTCGGCATGACCCTTACTGATATCTACGAAGATCTCAATATGAATTTCCAACTTGCCAAATCCGGCGTCGGCCGCACGGTGATCAACCAAGTGCCGAAGCCCGGTACTAGGATCGAACAAGGCTCTACGATCCGGATCTATTTGTCGGATACGCAGCCGGTGCCCGATGGAGGGGCCAGACCGCAAGTTCAATAGCGCTGCCCCGGCAGAGCCGGCTTGGGAGATGCTGAATCTGCGAGTGGTGAGTGGAGAAGACTTGAGCGTCCGATCCGCTCGCCCGGTCTGTACGTAAGGTCGATTTAACAGGCTTGGAGTCTGTTATGTCCGGCCGCTTTCATACGCCTTGAACAAAAGTTCGCCGTCCCCCGTGCCTTTTTTCAAAAGGGGCTTTTCACGGCACATTTTTTTGTCCATAATAGATACCATGTGCATAAACGGAGGAGGACGCTTGATGCAACTGAAGGAACTCGCTTCTCAGCTTGCGGTGAGCCGCCTCGTTGGCGATGACCGCATCAATATTACCGGATTGCAGACGGATTCCCGCAAGGTGAACCCTGGCGATTTGTTTATCTGCATCCCGGGATTTGCCGTAGACGGACACGATTATGCGGGGAAAGCGGTTGAGCGGGGAGCTGTTGCCTTGGTTGCCGAGCGGGAGATGGAGCTAGGCGTTCCCGTGTTGATCGTAAAGGATGCGCGATATGCGATGGCGGTGCTTGCGAACCATTATTACGGTTATCCGAGCCGCGAGCTGAAGCTGATCGGGATCACGGGGACCAACGGTAAAACAACAACAACTTACTTGCTGGAAAAAATCTTGAGCGATCAAGGGTTTCGAACCGGGCTGATGGGCAACATTCATGTCAAGATCGGTTCCCGATATATTCCAAACGCGATGACGAATACGCAGGAAGCAGTGGAGCTTCAGCGGATTTTACGTGAGATGGTGAACGAAGGAACGGATTATTGTATCATGGAAGCTTCCTCGCACGGACTGGAATTGGGCCGGGTCAAAGGATGTCGTTTCCGTACGGGCATTTTCACGAATTTAACCCAGGATCATCTGGACTTTCACCATACCATGGAACAGTACAAGGCGGCCAAAGGACTGCTTTTCTCCCGTCTCGGCAATGAATTTTCCGATGATCCGAACCAAAGCAGGTTCGCCGTGCTCAATGCGGACGATCCTGCATCGAAGGATTATGCGAGACTGACTGCCGCACAAATCATAACTTATGGAATCGAGGATCCGTCTGCGGATGTGAGAGCTGAAGCGATCGAAATTTCTTCGAAAGGTACACGGTTCAAATGTGTAACGTTTCGCGGAAGCGCCGAGGTGAGCATGCGGCTTGTCGGGCGGTTTAATGTATACAATGCGCTTGCAGCCATCGCTTGCGCGCTTGCGGAGGGGATTGAGCTTGCAAGGATTGCCGACAGCCTCGGCCGGGTGGATTCGGTTGAAGGCCGGATGGAGATAGTGAATGCCGGACAGGAGTTTCTTGTTCTTGTCGACTATGCGCATACCCCTGACGGTCTGGAGAACGCCCTTTCGACGATTCGTCAATTTGCCGAAGGCAAGGTATACTGCGTTTTTGGCTGCGGAGGAGACCGCGACCGCGCCAAACGTCCCCTGATGGGTGGCGTGGCGGCCAAGTATGCGGATTATGTATTCGTCACTTCCGACAATCCGCGTACCGAGAACCCGGAGCGCATTCTTCAGGACATTGTTCCGGGGCTTCGTACCGCAGGGTATGACCCCGGCCGCTACGAGCTGGTTGCCGACCGCAGAGAAGCGATTCAAAAAGCAGTCGATCGCGCAGCTCCGGGCGACTGCATCTTGATTGCGGGGAAGGGACACGAAACGTATCAGGACATCATGGGCGTCAAGCATCCTTTTGACGACCGCAAGGTAGCCAAAGAAGCAATCATGAATCGCTTTCGTTCATCGGGAAGCGATGGGGTTTAAGCAATTGGGGGGATAACGCGTGGATTTTAATATTGTGTTGATCACGCTCGGCGTGGCTTTTTTACTTGCTGTGATTATGGGGCCTCTATTCATTCCGCTGCTCCGCAGGCTCAAATTCGGGCAGCAGATTCGTACGGAAGGGCCGCAGGGACACTTGAAAAAAGCAGGCACGCCGACGATGGGCGGGATCATCATTATGCTGGCGCTGGCGGTTGCCGTGCTTCGATTCGGGGAAAAAAACCTCGAAACCGTCATTCTTCTGGTTGCTGCGCTTGGCTACGGATTAATCGGTTTTCTGGACGACTACATTAAAATATTGTTTAAGCGTTCGTTAGGGCTTACCGCCAGGCAAAAGCTGCTTGGGCAGCTGGTTTTATCGGGCATCGTTTGTTTTTTGCTCGTACAGTCCGGGCACAGCACCGAAATACGCATTCCTTACGTCGACTTTTCTTTTGACGCCGGGTGGCTTTATTTTCCTTTTGTGGTGTTTCTGATGCTGGGCACGTCCAATGCGGTGAATTTCACGGATGGTTTGGACGGACTATTGGCCGGTACCAGCGCCATTGCTTTTGGGGCCTACGCGGTGATTGCCTTAAACAACTCGCAGCCGAACATTGCGATTTTCTCCGCCGCCATGGTAGGGGCGGTGCTGGGCTTTCTCGTGTTTAACGCTCATCCGGCCAAAGTGTTCATGGGGGATACCGGTTCGCTCGGTATAGGCGGCGGGCTCGCCGCGGTAGCGATCCTGACCAAAGGGGAAATACTGCTGGCCTTGATCGGCGGCGTATTTGTCGTCGAAGTACTATCGGTTATCATTCAGGTCGTCTCCTTTAAAACGAGGGGAAAACGAGTGTTCAAAATGAGCCCGATTCACCATCACTTCGAGCTTGCAGGCTGGTCGGAGTGGCGCGTGGTGATTTCCTTTTGGACGGCCGGTCTGATTCTTGCAGGCGTCGGACTATATATTAACGAGGTGTTGTAATGATGGAGCATCCGCAGAATTATTGCGGCCGCCAGGTGGTCATATTGGGCCTTGCGCGCAGCGGCGTCGCTGCTGCAAAGCTGTTTCACGACAAGGGAGCGTTGGTGACGGTTAATGATAAAAAGGAACGCAAACTATGCCCTGAAGCCGATGAGTTGGAGGCTCTGGGTATTTCTGTTGTTTGCGGGGGTCACCCGGCGGGGCTGATTCATGAGGGGATTTCGCTCATCGTGAAAAATCCGGGCATCCCATACACGATCGAACCATTGAAGAAGGCGGCTGCGCTTGGTATCGAAGTCGTTACCGAGGTCGAAGTAGCCCATCATATTTGTAAGGCTCCCATCATTGGTATTACAGGCTCTAACGGCAAGACCACCACAACGACCTTGACCGGACTGATGCTGGAAGCCGGCGGCTTGAAGCCGATTGTTGCCGGCAATATCGGCCGCGCTCTGACGGAGGCGGCTCTGGAGGCCGAGGCAGACAACTGGATGGTCGTTGAGCTCAGCAGCTTTCAATTGAAGGGCACTCGCAGCTTCCGGCCCCGCATCGGCTGTTTGCTTAACGTATATGAAACTCATCTGGATTACCACGATACCATGGAAGATTATGTTTTTTCCAAAACGAAGCTGTTTGCGAATCAAACCGAGGAAGACACTGCGGTGCTGAATTGGGACGATGCCGTATGCCGGAAGGCTGCCGGGGAAATCAAATCCCGGGTGTTTCCATTTTCGGTCAGCTCGGAGCTTTCTTACGGCATGTATGTGTCGTCTCCGTTCGGCACGGGGGAGGACGCGGATAGCATGATCGTTTACCGCGATCATGATGGCGCGGAGCATCCCGTTATTGCCGTCAGGGAGCTGGGCATCCCCGGCAAGCACAACGTGGAGAATGCGCTCGCCGCCAGCTGTATGGCGCTCGTTTCCGGCGTGCGGACGGACGTTATTGCCCGGGTATTGAAAGAATTCCGCGGGGTGGAGCACCGTCTGGAGTATGTGGCTCTGAAGGATGAAGTTTTATTTTACAATGACTCCAAGGCAACCAATCCGACGGCAACGATCAAAAGCATCGAGTCGTTCTCTCAAGACATTATCCTGATTGCCGGCGGACTCGACCGGGGATCCGATTACATGGAACTGCTTCCCGCATTTCAGCAGGAGGTGAAAGGACTGGTCGTCCTGGGGGAAACAAAGGAAAAAATCGCCCGCGTGGCCCGGCTTGCAGGCATGAGCCGGATCAAAACCGTCGATACTGCTAAGGAATTGCAGGATACGGTTGCAGAAGCGGTGAGAGCCGCTTTTGCCATGGCAAAGCCGGGTGATGTGGTGCTGCTGTCCCCGGCTTGCGCCAGCTGGGACATGTTTCCTTCTTACGAGGAAAGGGGAAGAATGTTTAAGCAGACCGTGCATAACCTGTAAAGAGGGAGTAAACAAGCTTGCCGCCGCCTAAAAAGACGGCAAATGCCGCGGCTGCAGGCTGTTGAGGACAGACGCTCCCATCAAACTCAAGGTTAGAGGTGTGGGCGGTTATGGTTAAAGCACGGTCGGCTCCGGACATGTTGATGCTGGGCTCCACGCTGCTCCTGCTCGGAATCGGCGTGGTCATGGTGTACAGTGCCAGCGCAGTGCTGGCGTTTCGGGAATTCGGCGATGCCTTCTATTACTTGAAGAGGCAGGCGCTGTTCGCGGCCTTAGGCATTATGGCCATGGTTTTTACAATGAACACAGATTACTGGATCTGGAAAAAGTATGCCAAACTCGTGCTTATCATTTGCTTCATTTTACTTGTAGCGGTGCTTATTCCGGGCATTGGCGTGGTTCGCGGCGGCGCGCGCAGCTGGCTTGGCATCGGATCGTTCGGGATTCAACCCTCCGAATTTATGAAAATCGGCATGATCATTTTTTTGTCCAACTGGCTTTCCGAAAAACAAAACACGATTACGCTGTTCGGCAAAGGCTTGCTTCCTCCGCTCGGGCTTGTAGGACTAGCCTTCGGCCTGATCATGCTGCAGCCGGACCTTGGCACCGGCGCTGTGCTGGTGGGAGCCTCGCTTTTGATTATTTATACGGCGGGAGCGCGCCTTGTTCATTTATCTTATCTCGGTCTTGTCGGGGTTCTCGGCCTGGTCGGTTTGATCGCTGCGGCGCCTTATCGTTTGAAGCGGATTACGGCTTTTCTGGACCCGTGGCAGGACCCGCTCGGAGCGGGCTATCAGGCGATTCAATCGCTGTATGCGATCGGTCCGGGCGGTCTAGTCGGCCTCGGACTGGGCATGAGCCGGCAAAAGTACAGCTATCTGCCCGAGCCGCAGACCGACTTTATTTTCTCTATTATCGCCGAAGAGCTCGGCTTTATCGGGGGAACGTTCGTACTTGCCCTGTTCATACTGCTTTTGTGGCGCGGCATGCGTACGGCTATCACGGCTCCGGATACGTTCGGCAGCTTGCTGGCTGCCGGTATCGTCGGGATGATTGCCGTACAGGTGATTATCAACATCGGCGTCGTCATCGGCATGTTCCCCGTCACGGGCATCACGCTTCCGCTTATTAGCGCCGGAGGCTCATCACTTACGCTGATGCTGACCTCGATCGGTGTATTGCTTAACATTTCCCGGTTTTCGAGGTGATCCTGACATGAAAAAAATCGTCTTCACCGGCGGCGGAACGGCCGGCCATGTCACGCCGAATTTGGCGGTGATGGCTGAGCTGCGCAAGCAGGGGTGGGAGATTGAATATATAGGTTCCCGTGACGGTATTGAAAAAGAAATCATCGATCACGAGGGCATTCCGTTCCATCATATCGCTTCCGGAAAGCTCAGGCGCTATTTCGATCTGAATAATGCGAAAGATCCGTTTAAAGTGCTTCTGGGCATTGGGCAAGCCTATCATCTGCTTCGAAAAATCAAGCCTCATATTGTATTTTCCAAAGGGGGATTCGTGACCGTTCCGGTCATTCTGGCATGCAGGCTGAATGGCATTCCCGTGATCTGCCACGAGTCGGACCTGACGCCGGGGCTCGCCAACAAAATTTCCCTGCCATTTGCTTCTCGCATTTGCGTTACCTTTCCCGAGACGCTTAAGCATATTCGCAGCCGCAAAGCCGTATGCACCGGACTGCCGATTCGCGAACAAATTTTGCAGGGCCAAGCTTCCCGTGGACTTCAAATGTGTGATTTTCACTCTAATAAGCCTGTATTGCTCATGATGGGCGGCAGTCTGGGATCCAAGCGGATTAACGAAGCGCTCAGAGCAACGCTGGAGACGCTGCTCACACAATTTCAAATCATCCATATCTGCGGTAAAGGCAACGCCGATCCTTCCCTGGACGGGGTGCCGGGTTACCGGCAGTTCGAATATGTGAAAGACGAGCTGCCCGATTTGCTGGCTTGTGCGGACTTGGTCATCTCCCGGGCGGGATCTACTTCCATCTTTGAGTTTTTGGCGCTCCGCAAGCCTATGCTTCTGATCCCGCTGTCCCGCGAGGCCAGCCGGGGAGACCAGATATTGAATGCGGAATCTTTCCGTAAGATGGGTTACAGCAAAGTGCTTTATGAGGAAAACCTTTCCCCGCAAACGTTAGTATCCGCCGTCTCCGATCTTTATGAAGAACGCGTCCGCATACAAGAGCAAATGTCCGGCAACCCCTTCGGCAACGGGACTCAAAGGATTGTAGAGCTGATCGAAGCTTGCCGGTTGCCTGAAGCATGACAAATTTGCCTGGGCATTTGTCACACTCTGCAGTGATTCACATAAACTACACTATAACCGTGACAGACACCTGACGAAGCCGCATGCCGCAATGTGCGATAAAAGACAAAAGAGGCGCATGGCCTGAGGCTCTCGTGCTTCCGGGGATGTACCGGAAGCCCATCGTCTTGTCGTTCTGTGAAGGAGGTTTTCCCATGCAACAGGTCATAACAGAATTGCTGAAAGGATCGTATGGTGAAGTTCGATTGAACGAACCGCTTGCCCCTTATACCACATGGAAAATCGGCGGTCCGGCCGATGTCCTGCTCATTCCGCAGGACAAAAGCCGATTGATCAGCGCCGTTAAGCTGCTCCATCAGCACGATATCCCATGGATTGCGCTCGGCCGAGGCTCTAATCTGCTTGTAACCGATAAAGGCATCCGGGGGGTCGTGATCAAACTGGGGCATGCGCTGGAGACCGTGCGTTTCGAAGGAGAGTACGCCTTTGCCGGCGGCGCATATTCGTTCATCAAACTGTCGGTCATGGCAGGCAAGCAAGGATTGACCGGGTTGGAGTTTGCCGGAGGCATTCCGGGAACCGTGGGAGGCGCCGTTTACATGAACGCCGGGGCGCATGGGTCGGATGTGTCGCGCATTTTACAGCGGGTTGAAGTGCTGCTCCCGACAGGGGAGTTGGTGACGATGCAAAAAGATGATTTGGCGTACGCTTACCGGCATTCGATTCTGCACACGAATCCGGGGATTGTGACGGAAGCTGTCTTTAAGCTTAGCTATGGGGACCGGAAGGAGGTCGCAGCGGCCATGGCAGCCTATAAAGACAGGCGGCTGAGAACGCAGCCGCTTCAGCTTGCCTGCGCGGGAAGCGTATTTCGTAACCCGGAAGGGCATCATGCCGCAAAGCTGATTGAAGAGGCCGGACTCAAGGGCTTAAGGGTCGGTGACGCCCAAGTATCGCCACTGCACGCCAACTTCATTGTCAACACCGGGCAAGCGACAGCCCACGACGTGCTCACCCTGATCGAACAAGTGCGAAATGCCGTTTCGGAGCGGTTCGGAGTTCGTCTTGTACCTGAAGTATTGGTGGTGGGTGAGCGGTAAATCGGAGGTGGGACTTTGGAAAAGTTGGTTATCGAAGGCGGGAAACCTCTATCGGGAGCCATCAGAATTCACGGCGCAAAGAACGCTGCACTGCCCATACTTGCGGCAAGCATCATGGCAAAAGGTACAATAATGATTCAAAATGTGCCCGATTTGTCCGATATCCATGTTATGTTGGGTATTTTGCGTGCCCTCGGCTGTCAAGCCGAGCTTAAGGGCGATGCTGTCATTGTGAACACACATGGCGTTCATCAGTTTCACATTCCCGAGAGCCTGATGAGCCAGATGAGGTCTTCTATTTTCCTTATGGGTCCGATGCTGTCCCGTCTGGGGAAAGTGGAGCTTTATCAACCCGGAGGCTGTGCCATCGGAGAACGAAAGATCGATTTGCATTTGCAGGGATTGGCTGCCATGGGGGCAAGCATTGAGGAGAGCGGCAACAAAATCGTTTGCACGGTCGATGAGCTTGAGGGCGCGGAGATCGTGCTCGATTATCCGAGCGTAGGGGCTACGGAGAACATTATGATGGCCGCCGTGACGGCTCGTGGAATGACCACGATCACCAATGCGGCCAGAGAGCCCGAAATCCAGGATCTGCAAAATTTTTTGAATGCCATGGGCGCCAAAATTATCGGCGCAGGTACCGATACGATTACGATTGAAGGCGTTCGCGAATTGATTCCTTGTTCTTATCGGATTATCCCTGACCGGATCGTAACCGGAACGCTGATGATTGCCGCTGCGGTTACAAAAGGCAACGTCACGTTGGAGAGGGTAAATCCCTCTCATCTGACCTCCGCGATTCACGTATTGAAGAGGGCAGGTGTTCAAATCACGATTAACGGTGATATAATGAACATATGTGCCAAAGCCCGGCCCAAAGCCGTAGGGTGGGTCGTCACTTCTCCTTATCCTTC
Organism: Paenibacillus naphthalenovorans; assembly: GCF_001465255.1. Classification (NCBI taxonomy): domain Bacteria; kingdom Bacillati; phylum Bacillota; class Bacilli; order Caryophanales; family Paenibacillaceae; genus Paenibacillus; species Paenibacillus naphthalenovorans. The sequence continues at coordinate 1,010,316 of NZ_CP013652.1, forward strand.
ATTCCCGACGGATCTGCAGTCGCAAATTATGGTACTGTTGAGCTTGGCGGACGGCGCCAGCATTATAAAAGAAACCGTGTTTGAGGGCAGATTCAAGCATGTCGATGAGCTTTCGCGCATGGGTGCGGATATTCGGGTGGATCTGAATGCGGCGTTTATCCGCGGGGTGTCGAGGTTGTACGGGGCCACGGTAGAGGCAACCGATCTGCGTGCGGGCGCCGCACTGGTCATTGCAGGCCTTGCCGCCCAAGGAACGACGATCATCGAGCAGATTCACCATATCGATCGCGGATATGAGCATATCGAGCACATGCTGAGCGCTTTGGGCGCCAGTATTGAACGGATTACTCCCGTTAGGGCGGAGTAGCTATATTCATCCATATGACCATAACCGTTGAAATATCCCTTTTCCCCTGCGGGAAGGGAATTCAGCGGTTTACATATTATTCCTGAGCTCGGGAGGATTTCCATGACTTCAGAAGACAGGCTTCCGGTCATCAAAAAACCTGCACCGAGAAACCGCAGCAGCAAAAGGCTGCTTCTGTTTCTTTTCGTTTTCTTCATTACGCTGCTTCTCGTGCTGTTCTTTCAATCATCGCTGAGCCAGATTACGGAAATCGAAGTTCAAGGGCAAGAGCTTGTGTCTGCGGAAGACGTCAAGGCAGCCGCCGCGGTAAAGCCGGGGGACCATTTTTTCTCTGTCTCTTCCAGCGGGATTGCAGAGAAGGTCAAAGCCTTAAGAATGATAGAATCCGTGCAGGTGTCCAAGCATTTTCCCGGGCGGATTTTGATCGAAATAAAGGAATACCCGAGGGTGGCCTATCAAATCGGTGAGGACGGCCGCATCGAAGCGCTGCTTGCGGATGCCAGCGTGGTTCCGGTGACGCTTCAGGGATTTGTGCCGGACAAGCCGTTGTTAACGGGCTGGGGCAAGGATGATCCGCTCAAGACCCAGCTTTGCCTAACGATGTCCAAGCTGTCCGCTGCTTATTTTGCCGACGTATCGGAAATCAAGCCTGACCCGAGCTCATCGTATCCGGACAAAATTAAGATGTATACCCGCTCGCAATTCGAAGTTCAGACCACGATAGGATATCTGCCGGAAAAAATCATACATTTAAACACGTATATTGCTAATTTAAAAGAAAATAACCAGTCAGGCGGAGTATTGAGGTTATTGGAAGCCGATTCCCACACGCCTTTACCGTTCGAACAGGGCAGAAAAGAGGGAGACGCCAATACCCGGCTTCAAGCCAATAATTGAAAAATCCGGCTACTCAACCTTACAAAAAAATGATAGAATTGTAATTATGGTATATTTTATGCGCTTATTCCGAAAAAAATTGCGAGAAAAAGAGGAAACGAACGAGCTGTGTGGAATAACTACAGGAGGTTTGCTGGCCAAGGCTCGTTTACATTACATATCACAGGAGGTGCCACAGGTTGAGCAGCAATGACATCATTGTTAGTTTGGACATCGGTACATCCAAAGTTCGTGCTATTATTGGGGAAGTCGTTAACGGCACCATTAATATAATTGGAGTTGGATCTGCCGACTCGCAGGGAATCCGCAAGGGAGCAATCGTTGATATCGACCAAACGGTGCAATCGATTCGAAGTGCGGTGGATCATGCGGAGCGGATGGTGGGCATTCAAATAGCGGAAGTGTATGTTGGTATTTCCGGCAATCATATCTCTTTGCAGTCCAGTCATGGCGTCGTGGCCGTGTCAAATGAAGACCGTGAAATCGGGGATGATGACATAGAACGTGTCATTCAAGCCGCCAGGGTCATTCCTTTGGCTCCCGAGAGGGAAATTATCGGTGTTGTCCCCAATCAATACGTGGTGGATGGCACGGATCAAATTCATGATCCCAGAAGCATGATCGGCGTAAGGCTGGAAGTGGAAGCGACGATTATAACCGGCACCAAAACAGCCATTCATAATTTGCTCCGCGTTGTTGAGAAGTCCGGTCTGAAGGTAGCCGGCTTGGTGCTTTTGTCGCTGGCCGCAGGCCATCTGGCTTTGTCCAAGGATGAGAAGGCGATTGGCACCGCATTGGTGGATATCGGCGCGGGAGCAACCACCATTGCTGTGTTTAATGAAAACAATTTGGTTGCGACAACCACGCTTCCGATCGGCGGCGAGTATATTACCAATGACATTGCATACGGGCTCAGGACGCAAGCGGATATCGCCGAGAAAATCAAGCAGAAATTTGGATGCGCCATGGTGGAACATGCGGCTGATGATCAAGTGTTCAAGGTGAACCGTCTCGGCAGCAATGTGGACAAGGAGTACTCACAGGTCGATTTGGCGAATATTATCGAACCGCGCGTACAGGAAATATTTCATTTGATAAAGATGGAAGTGCTAAGGCTGGGATTCAGTGATTTGCCGGGCGGGTATGTATTGTCCGGCGGGACCGTTTCTTTGCCCGGGGTGCTGGCTGTCGCGCAATTGGAGCTGGCATCGTCTGTCCGAATCGCCGTTCCGGATTATATCGGCGTTCGGGATCCCGCATTTACAAGCGGAGTAGGAATTATTCAATACGCATCCAAATATTTGCGCGGCTCCAAACAAAACACCGGCGTGAAAAAGCTGGTCAGCAAAAAGACGTCTTCCGGTCAAGAGCAAAAGCCATCGGCCATGGAACGGTTTAAAAACTGGTTAAGCGAATTTATATGATCGAAAAAGCTTGCACGATGAAAGCCTAATGAGGGGGAAGACGCTAGTATGTTTGAATTTGACATGGACATGGACCAGTTAGCGAAAATAAAAGTCATTGGCGTCGGCGGCGGCGGCAGTAATGCCGTCAACCGAATGATCGACAACGGAGTGAGGGGCGTCGAGTTTATTACCGTCAATACGGACGCTCAGGCTCTGCATCTTGCCAAATCGGAGCAAAGGCTGCAGATCGGGGATAAGCTGACGCGCGGTCTCGGAGCGGGAGCGAATCCCGAGGTTGGCAAGAAAGCGGCGGAGGAATCGCGCGAACTGATTTTGAACGCCCTGAAGGGTTCCGATATGGTGTTTGTTACAGCCGGAATGGGCGGCGGCACGGGAACCGGCGCAGCGCCGGTCATTGCCGAAATCGCTAAAGAATGCGGCGCTTTAACCGTAGGTGTCGTTACCAGACCCTTTACGTTTGAAGGGCGCAAACGGCACATACAGGCGGAACAGGGGATCGCGGCCTTGAAAGAAAAGGTCGATACGCTGATCGTTATTCCGAATGACCGTCTGCTTGAAATTGTCGATAAGAAGACTCCGATGCTGGAAGCGTTCCGCGAAGCGGATAACGTGCTCCGTCAAGGGGTTCAAGGGATCTCCGACTTGATCGCAGTTCCCGGTCTGATTAACCTGGACTTTGCTGACGTGAAGACGATCATGACGGAGCGCGGCTCCGCGTTGATGGGGATCGGCGTGGCCACGGGCGAGAACCGTGCGGCTGAAGCGGCAAAGAAAGCAATCTGTTCCCCGCTGCTGGAGACCTCCATTGACGGCGCGCGCGGCGTGCTGATGAACATTACCGGCGGGATCAACCTGTCGCTGTATGAAGTGAATGAAGCGGCCGATATCGTAGCGTCCGCTTCCGATATGGAGGTCAACATGATTTTTGGCGCCGTCATCGATGAATCCCTGAAGGATGAGATTATGGTAACGGTGATTGCCACCGGCTTCGAGGACAAGCCTGCGGCAAATCCCGGCGCAAGAAAGCCTGCAGGAACGGGCAACGTTCAACAGGAACAGTCGGATTCCCGATTGGGTAATCTTCGGCCTTTCGGAGGACAACCCTCCGGAGATCAGTTGGATATTCCCGCTTTCCTGCGTAATCGCAACCGGGGCGGTTTTGACAAGTAAATTCAATATTTCAGGTACTAACGAGCAGTCGCCTCTGCATAAGAGGCGGCTTTTTTATTCCAGCGTGACTACACCTATCTCTTGCTTTCTCTTGGCGAACTTTTCATACCCTTCCGCTATACGACAAAAAAAGTCACCCGCTATCGGCATGTTTAGACAGACTTTGGAATAGGATTGCTATATACTTGTCTCATTCGCGACGGAGAAGGGGCAGATGGCAGGAGGTTACGGGAAATGATCGTGTATATCGATGTCATTTTCCTGTTTAACGTGTTGATTGACGGCATTTTGCTATGGACGACAGCCTGGTCGCGCAAGCTCAGCTTTCGCTGGTGGAGACTCGCGCTTTCCGCGGCGATCGGCGGCAGCTACGCCATCCTGCTGTTTTTCCCGCCGTTATCGTTCTTATACACGTTTGCGGTCAAGTTTGTGTTGTCCTTGCTGATGCTGCTCACGGCATTCGGATTTGGAGGATTACAGCATTTTGTCAGAAATCTCGGAGCCTTTTACCTTATTAATTTTGCTGCGGCCGGCGGGGTTGTCGGGTGTGTGTACTTTTGGCAATCGTCGGGCGAATTTGTGCAAGGGATTTTGATCAGCCGTGATCTCAAGGTGACGCTCCCGCTGCTGCTGTTTTCGATCCCTTTTACCGTATGGATTTATCGACAGGTGACGCAGGCGCTCAGGCGGAAGCAGGAGCTGGCGGCGTTTACAGTGAAAGTGGATGTACATATCGACGATTATGCTTCCAGCTGTACCGGACTGATTGATACGGGAAATCAGCTGTACGACCCCTTAACCAAGACGCCTGTAATGGTGATGGAGGCCGCACAATGGGGAGAGCACTTGCCGGAAACGTGGATGGCCAAAATCCGGCGTGCGGAAGTCGATCAATTGGTTTCGTTGATCGGAACGGAGCCTTTTATATGGCAGGATCGGCTTCGGCTGGTCCCTTATCGGGGGGTGAACCGCAGTACGCAATTTATGCTGGCGATCAAACCGGATCGGGTCGTCATCACAACTGAAGGCAAACAGATCGAGGCGACGAAGGTTTTGATCGGTCTGGACGGCGGGAGGCTCAGCTCAGACAATGCCTATCAAGCCATCATTCATCCTGCGCTTATGGAAATCGACCGGCCTTGATTTTCAGGAACGGTCGTCCCGGTTCTCGCCCGGTCCGCATAAATCAACTGTACCGATTAGGTGGCCATATCGCTCGGAAACACCAGACGAATGCACAGATGAGCGGGACGGCCAACCTGAGAAGACATTCAGGGTAGGAGGAAGGTTTAATATGTTAGTCAAGTGGAAGCTGATGATGCAGATCGCGTATTTCCGTCTTTTGCTGCTGCTGGGGTTAAAGGGAGAAGAAATATACTACATCGGAGGAAGCGAAGCGCTTCCGCCCCCGCTTACCCGCGAAGAGGAAGAATATTTGCTGGAGAAGCTTCCGTCCGGTGATGCGGCCATACGAGGGATGCTGATTGAACGAAATCTCCGGCTCGTGGTTTACATCGCACGCAAATTTGAGAATACCGGGATTAACATTGAAGACCTCGTATCGATCGGTGCGATTGGTTTGATTAAGGCCGTAAATACGTTCGACCCGGAAAAAAAGATTAAATTGGCCACCTATGCATCCCGCTGTATCGAGAATGAAATTTTAATGTACCTGCGCCGCAACAGCAAGATCCGTACGGAGGTATCGTTCGACGAGCCTTTGAATATCGATTGGGATGGCAATGAACTGCTGCTGTCCGATGTGCTTGGAACCGAGAACGATACGATCTACCGCAATATCGAGGAGCAGGTAGACCGTAAGCTGCTGCATAAAGCGCTCGATAAGCTGTCGGAACGGGAGCGGATCATCATGGAGCTGCGTTTTGGTTTGCAGGACGGCCAGGAAAAGACACAAAAGGATGTAGCGGATATGCTGGGCATTTCACAGTCCTATATTTCCCGTTTGGAAAAACGCATTATTAAGCGGCTGCGCAAAGAATTCAACAAAATGGTGTAAACTGGTAAAAATTTTTTTTCGTTTTCCGTGAAAGCGAAATCTTCCTTGCGGGATATGACTTTGGTCGATTTGTGTTCCCCGCAGGCGCGTCGGGAGGTCGTAGGCTTGCGCATAAAAATGCGTCCCCAGGAGATAATTAACAGTAATGTTTCTCCTTGGGAGGTAATCGCGGTGACCCGAAACAAAGTCGAAATATGCGGCGTCGATACGGCTAAGCTTCCGGTTTTGACCAATGCGGAAATGCGTGAACTTTTCGTTCAGCTGCAAACGAATCATGAACGATCTGCAAGAGAGAAATTAGTCAACGGCAACCTCAGGCTGGTGCTGAGTGTGATTCAGCGCTTCAATAACCGCGGGGAATTTGTCGACGATCTGTTTCAAGTAGGATGTATTGGACTGATGAAGGCGATTGATAATTTTGATTTGAGCCAAAATGTGAAGTTTTCAACGTATGCGGTACCGATGATTATCGGTGAAATTCGCCGTTATTTACGGGACAACAACCCGATTCGAGTTTCCCGGTCCTTGCGTGACATCGCTTATAAAGCGCTGCAGGTAAGGGATCAGCTTACGAATCAAAATTCGCGCGAACCGACGATATATGAAATTTCCGAGGTGCTGAACGTACCGAAGGAGGATGTGGTATTCGCGCTTGATGCTATTCAGGATCCGGTATCGTTGTTCGAACCGATCTACCATGACGGCGGCGATCCGATCTATGTCATGGACCAAATCAGCGATGACCGCAATAAAGACGTTTCCTGGATCGAAGGCATCGCGCTTCGGGAGGCGCTGCACAAGCTCAATGACCGTGAGAAGATGATATTGTCCATGCGTTTTTTCGACGGGAAGACCCAGATGGAGGTGGCCGACGAGATCGGCATTTCTCAGGCGCAAGTATCGCGGCTGGAGAAGTCGGCGATCTCGCAAATGCAAAAGCACGTTAAAAACTAAAATGACTTTCGATCGAAAATCCGACCTGCCCCGATGAAGGGAACGGTCTTTTTTTGTGCCGGTAAGGTATTTTGCAGAGGTTTCTCATATATATAGTAAAAAAGGCTGGTTCAAATAACCAAGTCTTCACGGTGGTGGATAACAGCATGAAAATATCCGACCTTCAAATGAAGGATGTCATCAATATTGTAGACGGCAAAAAGCTGGGGCAGATCAGCGACCTGGAGCTCGATTTGTGGCATGGCCGGATTGATGCCGTCGTGGTGCCGAACGGAACGCGTTTTTTCGGCCTGCTTAGCGGCGGCGGGGATGTGATCATACCGTGGGAAAACATTGTGAAGATCGGAATGGATGTCGTACTGGTCAAGCTGGAGGATATTCCAAGCTACCGCCGGCATGACGAGACGAATTTTGCTTATGAATATTATCGGCAGCACCGCGATTAAACGGAACCGGATCATGGAGTCTTAGGAAACTGGTTTGAAGGATTCCTGTCCCGGCTGACAGCAGAACAGGATGCTCTTTTTTTCCGTTTCGTGTATACTTGTTAATATTCTGACAGCAGGGGGATGGATGTTGATGCAAACGTCGGAGCCTTTCGTACTTGACAAGGCCGATAATGGTTGCGGACTGCTGCTGCTTACCGGTTTTATGCGCTTAAATCCCAGGCTGACCGCCGGATTTACGACACGGATCGGCGGAGTCAGCCGGGGGGATTATGACAGCTTGAATTGCGGGCTCCATGTGGCGGATGCTCCGGAGGATGTGGTGGAGAACCGCAGACGGCTGGCCGGAGCGCTTGCCGTGCCTTTTGAGTCCTGTACCTACGCAGAGCAGGTTCACGGCAAAGAGGTCCAAGTGGTAACGAGGCGGCAGCGTGGAGCGGGCCATGATTCCAGAGAAGGAGCGCTGCAGGACAAAGACGGCTTTATCACCAACGAGCCGGGAGTTTACCTGCATGCACTTTTTGCCGATTGTGTGCCGCTGTACTTTTATGATCCGGTACATAAGGCTGTAGGATTGGCTCATGCGGGCTGGAAAGGGACGGCGCTGGAGATTGCCAAGGCCGTTACTGAGGCGATGAGCGCCGCATATGGCACAAAGCCCCGCGAGCTGAAGGCGGCCATCGGGCCTTCCATTGGCATGTGCTGCTATGAAGTGGACGATGCAGTCATTGTGCGGATGGACAAAGTGATCGGAGAGCCGGGGCTGAGGTACAAAGATGAAGCCATAGGGGAAGTCCCTCCGCTGTATACCCGAAAACCGAACGGAAAATATAATTTAAACTTGCAACAAATAAACCGACAAATTATGATAAAAGCAGGAATTTTGCCATCAAATATCGAAATAAGTGGTTTATGCACAAGCTGTCGGCTCGATCTGTTTTACTCGCACCGCAAGAATGGCGGGTCAACGGGCCGCATGGCCGCATGGATCGGTTTGCGGGAATAAGCCGGTTTGAGGATCTTCCCATTCGGGGCTTTTGAACTCACGCTTGACGCAAGCCGGGAGGTAGGTGAATCTTTACAATGACATTGGAATTGCAAGCTCGCTTAAACGAGGTAAAAGGAAAGATTGCTGCGGCGTGCACGCGGGCGGGAAGAGATCCGCAAGAGGTGAGGATCATCGCCGTCACCAAGTACGTGTCGCTGGCTGCAACGGGGCAGGTTCTGCAGCAAGGGCTGACCGATATCGGAGAAAACCGCTGGCAGGATGCTGCGGCCAAATGGGAAGCTTTCGGCGATCGGGGGACCTGGCATTTCATAGGCCATCTGCAAACGAATAAAGTCAAGGATGTTGTCGGCCGGTTCGCCTACATTCATTCATTGGACAGGCTGTCGCTTGCCAAAGAAATAGAAAAGAAAGCGGCTTCCCTGGGAATGGAGATGCCGTGCTTCATCCAGCTTAACGTCTCCGGGGAAGAAACCAAATACGGTCTGGAGCCGGAAGCGCTGTTCGACTTCGTCAAAGAAATTCGCGAATATCGCCATATCCGAATTGCAGGTTTAATGACAATGGCGCCTTATGAGACGGAGCCGGAGCAAACCCGTCCCGTATTCCGGGGGTTAAGAGAGTGGCGCGATCGACTGAATCGGGAAGCATTGCTCGATTACGAAGTCGGTCACCTATCGATGGGGATGTCCAACGACTTTGAAGTCGCGGTTGAAGAAGGGGCGACTTGGGTGCGTCTCGGTTCTATTCTGGTGGGAAAAGAGTGAGACTGTAAGAAACACGAAGGAGGAGTGGACATGGGCGTCATGAACAAATTCATGAATTTAATCGGTTTGCAGGAAGAAGAAGAAGTAGTGGAGCGCGAACGTATCGTAGAACAGCATGAAGAAGTTGAAACCCCGGCGCAGGATACACGTAAACATAAGGGGAACGTTGTGAGCATTCACTCGCAAAAAAATGTCCGGGTCGTGCTGAACGAGCCGCGCACCTATGAAGAGACGCAGGAAATTGCCGATCATTTGCGCTACCGGCGTCCGGTGGTGGTCAATTTGCATCGCGTTCGTCCGGACCAGGCGACCCGGATCGTCGATTTTTTGAGCGGAACCGTGTACGCACTGAGCGGCTCGATATCGAAAATTGGCCCCAACATCTTTTTGTGTACTCCGGATACCGTAGAAATTCACGGTTCGATCTCGGAAACCATGAATCATGACGAAGGATAGCCCCCACTAAACAAAACGAGGTGAACAGCTTGATTGAGGGTTACATACGCACTCTGGTCGATATCTACCAATACGTACTCATCGCCTATGTTCTGCTCTCCTGGCTGCCGAATGCGCGGGAAAGCTTTATCGGAGAATTTCTGGGAAAGCTGTGCGAGCCGTATTTGAGCATCTTCCGCCGCTTTATTCCGCCCATTGGCGGGATGATCGATATTTCTCCGATCGTGGCGCTGATTGCACTCCGGTTCGTTGGCGAAGGGATTGTCGCGATCGTGTCCGCTATTTTTTAAGTCATCGGGCGGAACGGTGCATGGAGTCGAAGGAGATTTTGACGAATGAATGAACATATTTATGCCCACTTCCATCCGGATGAACACCGGTTTGTGGACAAAGCGGCCGAATGGGTGGAGCGGGCGGAGCAGCACGCTGTCAAACTTACCGATTTTTTGGACCCGCGCCAGGCATTTATCGTTACGTCGCTGGTGAACCGGAGTGCAGATGTTCACGTGCGCTTTGACGGAGGCCATCCCGGCGCCGAGCGCAAACGGGCATTCATCGCTCCGGATTACCGCGTATTGGACGACGAAGACATGGGCATTCGCCTGATCGGAGTGACTTCGCCCGACGAGAAGCTGCAGCAGCTCGATCACGGGGACTATATGGGAGCGATCTTAGGGCTTGGCATCAAGCGCGATAAGGTGGGCGACATCTATGTCCGACCGGACGGCTGCCATTTTCTCGCCGCCGCCGAGGTCGCCGATTATATCCGGCTGAACCTGAACGCTGTCCATCGTGTGCATGTGCAAACCGAGCTGCTGCCTTTGGACCGTCTTATCAGCACAGAGGTCAAGCTGGACGAGATGAGCCTGTCGGTCGCTTCACTGCGCCTGGACGGTATTGTCAGTGATGTATACCGGTTGAGTCGCGCCAAAGTGCTGATCCCGATTAAAGCGGGGCGGTGCAAGGTTAACTGGAAGCAGGTGGAAGATCCGAGCAAGCCGCTAAAACAAGGGGATGTCGTATCTCTTCAGGGCTTCGGACGCTTCAAGCTGCTTGAGGTCGAGGGTGTGACCAAAAAGGGGAGGTACCGCGTGAAAATCGGCAAGTATGCTTAAGCCGATTTTTTTTTGTTTGCGATTGCAGGAAATTGCAGTCAATTGTCGAATATAGCAATACGTGATTAGGTTGGTTGCTAAATTTGCAGGAGGTGCAACAATGGCTTTAACCCCGCTCGACATACATAATAAGGAATTCAAACGGTCATTTCGCGGTTATGATGAGGATGAAGTCAATGAGTTTTTGGATCAGGTGATCAAGGATTATGAAGTGTTAATCCGTGAAAATAAAGAATTGCAGAATCAGCTGAACGCGATTCAAGAACGGCTGGATCATTTTTCCAACATTGAAGAAACGTTAAGCAAGACCATCATCGTCGCGCAGGAAGCGGCCGATGAAGTCAAGACGAATGCGAAGAAGGAAGCGCAGCTGATCCTTAAGGAAGCGGAGAAGAATGCAGACCGCATCATCAACGAAGCCCTCTCGAAGACACGCAAAATCGCCATGGAAACCGAAGAGCTGAAGAAACAGGCTTCGATTTATCGCACGCGTTTCCGCACGCTGATTGAGGCGCAGCTGGAACTGCTCAGCAAAGAAGACTGGACTTCTCTGGAACGCATGGAAGTAGAGCAGCCATAAAGCAAAACCAGTGACATATACGGCTGCACCCGGGTTCATGCCTGTTTTTGACCGGAGCTGCACTCGGATGTTGACGCCGCCGCTGATTTCCGCTATACTCCACTCTATAAGTGAACATGAGTGAAAGCGATGATTGGGACGAGTACTTGGCGTCAAGCTGATGTCAGCGAACCGGGGGTTGGTGCGAGCCCGGACTTTGGCGGCGAAGGAATATCACCCATGAGCATCTCTTGAACCGATTAGAAGTAAAGAGCATCGGCTGATCCCGTTATCGATCATGGAGCGAAGACGCTTCGGTGAAAGGGCAGGTTGGCTTGAATGGTCAAGCGATCGCCCTGTATTCGTTTGTGTCTTAATTTGGGTGGTACCGCGAGACTTCTCGTCCCTAAGGGATAAGAAGTCTTTTTTGCGTTTATATCAAGTAAGGAGTGAATGGTGCAATGGCAATGGATTATGGCAAAACATTGAACCTGCTGCAGACCGATTTTCCGATGCGCGGAAATCTGCCGCAGGCCGAACCGAAGATGCAGCAGCGCTGGGAAGAAATGGACATTTATCGTATGGTTCAGGAGAGCCGTAAAGGCAAACCGAAGTTTATACTGCACGACGGCCCGCCGTATGCGAACGGCGATATTCATATAGGTCATGCGTTAAACAAGATCATCAAGGATATTATCGTCCGCTTCAAAACGATGCAGGGCTATGACGCTCCTTACGTGCCCGGCTGGGATACGCATGGGCTGCCGATCGAGCAGGCGATTGCCAACAGCGGCAAGGTTGACCGGAAGAAGATGAGCGTGCCCGAATTCCGGGACTACTGTAAAGCGTATGCCTTGGAATGGGTTGAAAAGCAAAAGGCCCAGTTCAAGCGTCTTTCGATCCGCGGGGATTGGAACAACCCTTACATCACGCTTCAGCCGAAGTATGAGGCGCAGCAAATCCGCGTTTTCGGCGGAATGGTGAATAAAGGCTATATCTATAAAGGGTTGAAGCCGGTCTATTGGTCTCCGTCGTCCGAAAGCGCCCTGGCGGAAGCTGAAATCGAGTACAAAGACAAAACGTCCACTTCGATCTATGTTGCTTTTGAAGTGAAGGACGGTAAGGGCAAGCTTCCGGAGGATGCGTCCATCGTCATCTGGACCACAACGCCATGGACACTTCCCGCTAACCTGGGGATCAGCCTTCACCCGGATTTCGATTATACTCTGGTGGAAACCGGCGGCAAAAAATATGTGCTGGCCCAAGGACTTCTGGAAGCTGTCTCCAAGGAAATCGGCTGGACCGATGTTAAGGTATTGTCCACCCTAAAGGGAAGCGAGCTGGAATATGTACTCTGCAAGCATCCGTTTTATGACCGTACTTCACTTGTGATGGTTGGCGAGCACGTAACGCTAGATGCCGGTACCGGATGTGTGCACACGGCGCCGGGCCACGGCGAGGACGACTTTGTGATCGGGCAAAAATACAACCTCGGCGTGCTTTGTCCTGTAGATGATCAGGGGCATTTTACTTCGGAGGCCCCGGGCTTTGAAGGGCTGTTTTATGAAAAAGGAAATAAGATCATCACGGAGAGGCTGCAGGAATCCGGGCATCTGCTTCATATGACCACGATCCAGCACCAATATCCGCACGATTGGCGGACGAAAAAACCGGTGATTTTCCGTGCTACGGAACAGTGGTTTGCGTCTGTCGACGGATTCCGCCAGGCCATGCTGGATGAAATCAAAAGACTCAAATGGACGCCGGAGTGGGGGGAAACCCGCCTGCATAACATGATTGCCGACCGTGGAGACTGGTGTATTTCACGGCAGCGCGCCTGGGGCGTTCCGATCCCGATTTTCTACTGCCGGAGCTGCAGCGAGCCCCTGGTCAGCGAAGCGACGATTGAGCATGTGGCATTGATTTTTGAACGGGAAGGCTCCAATGCCTGGTTCTTGAAGGATGAGAAACAGCTGCTTCCGGACGGGACCGTATGTCCGAAATGCGGGCACGATCATTTCCGCAAGGAAACCGACATTATGGATGTCTGGTTCGATTCCGGTTCAAGCCATTCCGCTGTACTGGAAACGCGCGAAGAGCTGCAGTGGCCTGCGGATCTGTACCTGGAAGGCTCGGACCAATACCGCGGCTGGTTCAACTCTTCGTTGATTACCTCGGTGGCGGTCAAGGGCTCTGCACCATACAAAGGAATTTTGAGCCATGGCTTTACGCTGGATGGAGAAGGCCGCAAAATGTCCAAATCGCTGGGCAACACGGTAGATCCGAACCAGGTATCGAATAAGCTGGGCGCCGACATTTTGCGTTTGTGGGTATCGTCTACGGATTACCAGTCGGACGTGCGCATCTCGGATAACATCCTGAACCAAATTTCCGAAGGATACCGCAAAATCCGTAATACGCTCCGGTTCTTGCTCGGGAATCTATATGATTTCAACCCGGCGACAGACCGGGTAAGCGTGGATCAAATGAACGAGCTGGACCGTTATGCGCTGGTGCGATTGCACCGGATGGCAGAACGTGTCATCGAAGCATACGACAACTATGAATTCCATGTGGTCTATCAGGCTGTGCACCATTTCTGCGCGGTGGAGATGAGCGCTTTCTATCTCGATATTCTGAAGGATCGTCTGTATGCGAGCGCGCCGAAGGATCCGCAAAGAAGAGCGGCACAAACCGTATTATATGATGCCCTCACGGCAATAACTAAATTGATCGCACCGATTTTGCCGCATACGGCCGATGAGGTTTGGAACTATATCCCCGGAATAGAGCTGCCCAGCGTACAAATCGCAGAGCTTCCGCAGGTGGACAGAAGCTTGTTTGACGGCCAGCTGGAAGAGAAGTGGGAGAAGTTCACGGAACTGCGCGACGACGTGCTGAAGTCGCTTGAGGAGGCCCGTAAGGCTAAGCTGATTGGAAATTCGCTCAGCGCGGCGGTTCATTTGTACCCGGATCAGGAGACGCAGCAGTTTTTGAGCGGCTTCGACCGGCTGGATCTGCTGTTTATCGTATCGGCCGTACATGTACATGAGGCCGGCGCTGCGATTCCGGAGGACGCTCATGCCTATAAAGGCATGTCGGTGAGCATTTCCGTAGCGGAAGGCGAGAAGTGCGAACGCTGCTGGATCGTCACGCCGGAAGTAGGCCATCATGATACGCATCCTTCGCTTTGCAAACGTTGTGCCGAAGTTTTGGAGTCAGGTGTAGAAGCGTAAAACAGATCAACGAGCTGATCCGAGGGAATCAAACCCAAGGATAAGCTCGTTATTTCTAGGACTTATCCTCGTCCTCCAGGGTTCGATCCGGCTCAAGCAGCCCATAGCCTTCACCGCTTCGCATATAATCTTTATAAGCTTTATTGCGAACAACAGTGACATGCTGACCGTACATGTCGGTGGCCAAAAAGCTTTCGAACGGTTCCACATAGCCGACGGCTTCATCGGCCTCGATTTCCATTTCGTTATAGCTGTCCGCTTCATTCGGGTTTTCGGCCATGGCCGGAGAGTTAGATGAGCCCCAGCTTTCTAAAATTTGCCAGGCGTCCTCGCCGTCGAATGAATTCTGTTTGGAAAGCTCGTCAAGGCTGGTGCGTCCGAAAGGCGGAGCCAGCAGCTCCTCCTCTGCCGGACGACGGTCGGACGCGTGCGGATCCGGTACGTGATCGACGCAGTAAGCTGCTGTCGGGACCGCCTGCAGACGTTCGAACGGAATCGGCGCGCCGCATGTTCGGCATACCCCGTAAGTGCCGTCCTGAATACGTTGAAGCGCCTCTTTGATGTCGGACAGATGACGCTCGGCGTTCTCGAGCAGCGCAATGTCTTTGCCGCGTTCGAACATCTCGGTGCCCAAATCGGCGGGATGGTTGTCATTGGTGGACAGATCACCGGTTTGGACACGCATCTCGTCGCCCAAACCGAAATGTTCGCCGTCTTGCAAATGCTCTTCGAGCCAATGCTTCTCTTCACGCAGCGTGTTCGTCAATTCCTGAAGCTGCTGCGCTGTAAGCGAATGGGATGGTACGGGTCCGCTCGTCATTGAGTAGCCTCCTTTTTACACAATCGCAAGTAACGTTATTTTTCACGGTTCCGGCTGTTCTTAGGCAAGGGAATCGTTGTTAGCACGGAAACGGATAAAGGAGCTGGTACGTTGAAATATTACATCTACGCATTGATCGTGCTGCTACTGGATCAGGCAACCAAATGGATCATTGTCAGCCAAATGGCGCTGGGAGAAGTTCGTTCAGTCATCGGCGAGTTTTTTCAGATCACGTCACATCGGAACCGCGGCGCCGCCTTTGGCATTTTGCAGGATCAGCGCTGTTTTTTTATTGTGATCACGATCGGTGTTGCCGTAGGAGTGATCTGGTACCTGCAAAAAACGGTAAAGGAAGGCAAAAAGCTGCTCCCGTTTGCTTTGAGCCTGCTGCTTGGCGGCGCACTTGGCAATTTTATCGATCGGGCGTTATTCGGTGAAGTGGTTGACTTTTTGATGTTCCGGTTTCAATTTAACTGGTTCGGTACTCCTGTAGATTATACTTATCCGATTTTTAATGTGGCCGATATGGCCATTGTCATCGGCGTTGTACTGATTTTCGTAGATTCGTTCATCAGCTGGCGTCAGGAAAGCAAACAAAATGCACAAAGCAATACGGAAGGCGGAGATGCGTAAATCATGAGCATAGGGGAAGAACGTGAATCCTCGGACAACCGGTTTGAATGGATTGCCGAGCCTGAAGAAGCGGGAGAAAGAATTGATAAGTTCCTGACGGAAGTATTGGAGGAAGAAGTATCCCGTACACAGGTGCAGCAGTGGGTCAAAGACGGACATGTCACCGTCAATGGAAAGACCGTGAAGCCCAATTATAAATTGTCGGATGGAGATACCGTTGTGCTGATGATGCCGGAGCCTGAGGAGCTGGAGTTGGCGCCGGAGGCCATCCCGATTGAGGTCGTCTACGAAGATTCCGATGTGATTGTGGTCAATAAGCCGCGCGGGATGGTTGTGCACCCGGCACCGGGACATCCGGGAGGGACGCTGGTGAATGCGCTGCTCTACCACTGCAAGGATTTGTCTGGTATTAACGGCATCATGCGTCCGGGGATCGTTCATCGCATCGATAAAGATACGTCGGGGCTGTTGATGGCGGCCAAGAATGATCTGGCCCACAATAGTCTTGCCGAGCAGCTGAAGGCTCATACGGTGAACCGCAAATACTTGGCGCTTGTTCATGGGAACGTGCCCCATGATAATGGTACGGTGGATGCTCCGATCGGCCGCGATCCGAAGGATCGCAAGTTGTACACGGTTACGGAACGGAACAGCAAGCATGCGGTCACTCATTTTGCCGTCATCGAACGTTTCAAGGATTACACCCTGCTCGAGCTGAAGCTGGAAACGGGGAGGACACACCAGATTCGGGTACATATGAAATTTATCGGCCACCCGCTGGTGGGCGATCCGGTTTACGGCCCGTCGAAAAGCAGGGGAGTCCATATGGAAGGCCAGGCGCTTCATGCCGCTGTGCTTGGTTTCGAGCATCCGCGGACGGGAGAATCACTGCAGTTTGAAGCTCCGATGCCGGAGGATATGGTGAACGTACTCGAAGTATTAAAAACAAGGTAGAGGAAGAGAAACGGACATGGAGCATTTAGAGCGTCTAGTTAATCCGAGAGTCAAGGACATTCAAATATCCGGCATCCGCAAAATATCCAATCTGGTGGCGACCTATAAGGATGCGATCACACTCACGATCGGCCAGCCCGATTTTCCGACGCCGGAGCATATTTTGCGGTCTGCCGAGCAAGCTATTGCAGACCACCGGACCACTTATACCCCTAATCCGGGTATTCTGGAGCTGAGACAGGCAGCCAGCGCTTTTATCGAGAAAAAGTACGGGTTAACGTACGGTGCGGCGAATGAAGTCATTATAACTACGGGCGCAAGTCAAGCGCTCGATATTACGCTGCGTACGATTCTGGACGAAGGCAGCGAGGTGATTCTGCCCGGACCGATTTATCCGGGATATGAGCCATTGGTTCGCCTGTGCGGGGGCGTTCCCGTATACGTGGATACACGGGCCAACGGCTTCAAGCTGACGGCGGAGCTGCTGGAGCCGCATATCACCGGGAAGACGAGATGCATCATCTTGTGCTATCCGTCCAATCCTACAGGTCGCGTCCTGTCGGAAACGGAGCTGTCGGAGATGGCGCGGCTGCTTGCGCAGCGGGATATTTTCGTCATATCCGATGAAATCTACAGCGAGCTGATTTACGACGCGCCTCATCGGTCGATTGCCGCTTTGCCGGGCATGCGGGACAAAACGATCGTGATCAACGGATTGTCCAAATCGCATTCGATGACCGGCTGGCGGATCGGCTTCACGCTGGCGCCCGCTTATTTGTCGCAGCACATGGTCAAAGTGCATCAATATAATGTCACCTGCGCCAGTTCGATCAGCCAGTATGCCGCGGTAGAGGCGTTGACCTCGGGAATGGACGATGCGCAGCCGATGAAAGAAGAATACCGGAAGCGGCGCGATTATGTGTATGACCGGCTGATTGGCATGGGGTTTGAGCTGGACAGACCGGAGGGAGCTTTTTATTTATTTCCTTCCATCGAGCGGTTCGGGTTGTCATCCATGGACTTCACAATGAAGCTGCTGGAAGAGCAGCGAGTGGCTGTTGTACCCGGCGATGCCTTTTCCATTTATGGCGAAGGATATGTCCGTATTTCCTATGCATACAGCATGGAAGTATTGGAGCAGGGGATGGAACGGCTGGAAAAGTTCGTTAAGCAGCAAGGCAGTTAAAAATGAACATCATTTAACAATGTTGATAAGAAGCCCCGCGATACACTGAAAGAGTGTTGTGGCGGGGTATTTTTTGATATAATTGAAGATGATAATCATTTTCATAAGAATCAAGCCATTCTGACTGTCAAGGAGTGAAGCCTTTGAGACCTGTACAACCTGTTCGTAAGTCTTCTCTGCATTATATGGGGACAGAGGAGTTTAAACTGGACAGTCTGCAAAGCATAGAGCTGTCTGCCGATCATGTATCAATTTTCGGCTTCGTCATGCAGGAAAGCTTGAAGGTGACTCTGGAATCGGAGAGCAGACGCCGGTCGGGCAAAGTGTGGAGCGGGGAATTATTTTTCATTCCTCCGCACTGCCAGTGTACGATTGAGAATCGGGGAGCTGCGGCCTCCCAAGTCATCATAATCCGGTTTGAATGGGATTGGAGCCGCTTATCCATACCGGCGCCATCGGCCCGACCTTTCAGGCCTTCGGATGAATTTCACTTATACAGCTTTAGGATGCCGCAAATCCGCCATTGGATTCAAGATTTCATGAGTGACTGCGGTGACGATGAGCCGGTGCTGTTCTACCAGCTGCAATCGCATTTATACGCGATGGTTTCCTCATTGATGACTTATATTCAAAAGCCGGGGGCAGTGGATGACGTTCTGACCGATTACGTGGAACAGACCAAACGTTATATGCTTGAACACTATAATACGCCGATGGATATTGAAGAGATCGCCCGTCTGTCCGGGGTAAGCCCCAATCGATTTTATCAGTCTTTCAGGAGGCATACAGGGCTCACCCCGCACAAATTCATGACCACGATCCGATTGAATGCCTCGCTATGCCTGCTGGCGAATACGCCGTCATCGGTCATGGAAGTGGCGCACTCCGTCGGTTATTCCGATGAATTATACTTTAGCAGGGTGTTTAAAAAGCATATGGGGATGTCGCCGACGGAATATGCCGCGTGCGCCAAAATACGCATTGCCAATTTATCTCCGGTATTTCAGGGCGATTTATCCGTTCTTGGTATTACACCGAAGCTTACGTTAAGAAGAGGCTGGTCGGATCACCCGGAGAAATATTTGCACCAAATCGAAAGCTGCAGGCCTGAGCTTATTTTTTGCTCTCCCGTACCGGAAGATTTGTACCGGAGATTATGCAAAATCGCCCCGGTCGTCATGCTTCATTGGAAAGGGATGTCCTGGAAGGAGCGGCTGCTGAAAATCAGCGGGATTCTGGGTCTGTCAACCGTTGCCGAGCGGTGGCTGGCTTATTTTGATATGAAGGTGGAAAACGCAAAATTTCATATTCGCCGGCAGTTGGGGGACGAACCCTTTTTATTGGTCGGTTCGTTCGAGGAACAGTTTCGCGTGTTTGGTATGCAGCACAAAAAAATGAGAGATCTGTTTTACGACGAGCTGCAGGTTACGCCGCCTGCCCAGGCCAATAAGGTCAACTTTCATGAAGTCATGACGCTTGGCGAGGTGGCGTCGCTGGATTGCAATAATGTCCTGTTTCTGGTGCCGTCCACGGCTTCAGACGATTACTGTGCAAAGCTGGAGGAAGAATGGCGGCGGCTTAAACGGAACGGGAAGAAGAAGCACTGTCTTTTTATACGTTATGTTGAACCCTTGTTGTACAATCCTTCCATGCACGAAAGCTTGCTTGATCAAACCGTTAATCAACTGCTGCTAACCTCGGGGAAATGAGGAAAATCCATACTCCAAAGAAGAAATATCCATTCATGTTGAGGAGAATTTATGTAAAATAGAAAAAGTGATAATCATTATCACTTGTAATCATCGATTGCATACGTGCTTGTTATGATGCTTTTTATAGGGAGGGCAGCGAAAAATTGCAATAGGCAGCCGTTCCATGATAACGGTGACCGCTCAGCATCATTTTTTTTGGGATCAAATTGAGAATGATTATCTTTATTGATTTTAAAGCGCGTAATCCTAATTTATCGAGTAAGGAACCGTTATGAAAAAAAGATACTTACTGCTCGCTCTCGTCGTCTTATCCGTCACATCCGTATTTATCGGGGTTAAGAACATCTCGATCCTGGATATATTCCATTTATCCGAGGACCAAGCCCACATCCTGATGGACAGCAGGCTGCCCCGGTTAATAAGTATTATTATCGCAGGTGCCAGCATGAGCATCATTGGTCTGATTATGCAGCAGCTGACTCAAAACAAATTCGTATCCCCGACGACAGCCGGAACGATGGACGCGGCCCGATTAGGCATACTGGTGTCCATGCTGATTTTTTCTTCAGCCACTCCTTTGCAAAAGATGCTTGTCGCTTTTGTTTTTGCGCTGCTCGGAACGCTGATGTTCATGAAAATTTTAGACAAAGTGAAGATGAAGGATACGATATTCATCCCTCTTGTTGGCCTTATGTTTGGAAATATTTTGGGCTCGATCACTACGTTTTTTGCCTATAAGCATGATCTCATTCAAAGTATTTCCACATGGCTTCACGGGGATTTTTCCATGATGATGACGGGGCGCTATGAGCTGTTGTATATCAGTGTTCCGTTGGTGGTCATCGCTTATTTGTTCGCCAACCGGTTTACGATTGCGGGGATGGGTGAGGAATTTTCCGTCAATTTGGGACTGAATTATAAACAGGTGGTATACATAGGCTTGATCATTGTAGCGGCCGTATCCTCTGTCGTGCTGCTTACGGTCGGCATGTTACCGTTCCTGGGTCTCATTATCCCTAACATCGTGACGATTTATCAGGGAGATCATCTGAAAAAAAACCTTTCTCATACCGCTTTATTGGGAGCTGTGTTTGTATTATTTTGCGACATCCTCGGCCGGGTCATTATTTATCCGTATGAAATTTCCATAGGCCTTACGGTCGGCGTGATCGGAAGCGGTATTTTTCTTTATTTACTCATGAGGAGAAAGGCACATGGCTTATAGAGGCAAGCTTGGTTTTCTGGCAATGGCTGCGGTCCTGTTAGTAATCTTGTATTTATTCATCGATGCCGGATCCAATTGGGATTATGTCCTTCCCCGAAGGCTCAAAAAGATTCTTGCGATTATGCTGACCGGCGCTGCCATCGCTTTTTCTACGGTGGTATTTCAAACGATCACCAACAACCGGATATTGACGCCTTCTATGATCGGGTTGGATTCGTTATATCTGTTGGTTCAAACTTCTGTGGTTTATTTGTTCGGCGCGACGACGCTCACGATGATGAACAGCAACGTTCAATTCCTCATCTCGGTCGGGGCGATGATCCTGTTTGCGGGAGTCTTGTATAAATTTCTGTTCAGAAAAGAAGGGCAGCACATCTATTTTTTGCTGCTGGTCGGGTTTATATTCGGGACGCTATTTTCGAACCTTTCGTCATTCATGGAAATGCTCATCGATCCCAATGAGTTTATGGTGGTGCAGGACCGGATGTTTGCCAGCTTCAATAATATCAATACGGATCTTCTTTTGATCTCGTTCCTGGTGGTCTTGGCGACAGCCGTTTATTTTATGAAATATGCCAAGTTCCTGGATGTACTGTCGCTGGGCAAAGAGCATGCCGTCAATTTGGGGATTCCCTACGATCTGGTTGTCAAAAGACTGCTGATCATCGTAGCCGTGCTGATCTCCATTTCGACCGCTTTAGTCGGCCCGATCACATTCCTGGGCTTGCTGGTTGTGAATATCGTCCATCAATTTATACAAACGTACAGGCATACCTATCTGATTTCAGGCTCCATTCTCGTTAGCGTGATTGCCTTGGCAGGAGGTCAATTGATTGTCGAGAGGGTATTCACCTTCTCTACGACGTTAAGCGTGATTATCAATTTCATAGGCGGCGTTTACTTTATTTATCTTCTATTGAAGGAGAATAAGTCGTGGTAGAAGTAAGGGAAGTATCTAAACAATACGGCAATAAATCGGTGGTCGACGATGTTTGTATCAGCATCCCCAAAGGGAGGATCACTTCTTTAATCGGACCTAACGGAGCGGGAAAAAGCACGGTCTTGTCCATGATCAGCCGTCTGATTCCGAAGGATCGCGGAGAAATTTTCATTGACGGTCAGGAAATCGGCCGCTGGAAGAGCGGCGAGCTCGCCAAGAAAATATCGATCTTGAAACAATCCAACCATATCAATATCCGTTTGACGATCAGAGAATTGGTTTCATTCGGACGCTTCCCCTATTCCCAAGGAAAGCTGTCCAAGGAGGATCTGGAGTATGTCGATGAGGCGATCCGTTATATGGAGCTGGAGGATATACAGCATAAATATCTTGATCAATTAAGCGGCGGGCAAAGGCAAAGGGCGTTTATTGCGATGGTCATCGCCCAAAATACAGAATATATCCTTTTGGATGAACCGCTGAACAATCTGGATATGAAGCATTCCGTTCAAATTATGAAAGTGTTGAGAAGAATGGTAGACGAACTGGGCAAAACCATTGTTCTGGTCATCCATGACATCAATTTTGCCTCCTGCTATTCCGACTACATCGTCGCTCTTAAAGACGGGAAGGTCGTTAAAGTGGGAGATACGGATGACATCATCCATCCGTCGGTATTGAAAGAAGTCTATGACATGGATATTCACATAGAGGATATCAACCAGAATAAAATTTGTGTTTATTTTGCTTAATCGATCCGGTATTTTTCAGGCATTATTTTGGTGGTATTCATCATGAGTCCCATGTTGAAGCATCATCAATGTAATTCATAAAACCATTTGTTTAGGAGAGTGACATGAATGAGTAAAAAGCTTTCTTTGATTTTCTTGACCGTGCTGCTGGCCGTTGTTTTTACCGCGTGCGGTACGACGGGCGGCGGAACGACCGATACGGCTGCAAACCTTTCTAACGGCAGCTCCGATGGAGCCCCGGCACCGAAGGTTGATGAAGAATTGACGATCAAGCACCAGCTGGGCGAAACCAAGGTCAAGAAAAATCCTCAGAAAGTCGTTGTTTTTGACTTTGGCACTTTAGATACTTTAGACAAGCTGGGGGTTCAAGTGACAGGCGTACCTCAAGCGAACATTCCTCCTTATCTGTCCAAATATCAGGATGCAAAATATGTGAATGTAGGCAGTTTGAAAGAGCCTGACTTTGAAAAAATCAATCAGATTGGTCCGGACTTAATTATCATTTCCGGCAGACAATCCGAGGCTTATCAAGAGCTGTCGAAGATTGGTCCAACGATTTTTGTAGGCGTGGATAACGCCAAATATATGGAGTCCTTCAAGCAAAATATGACGTTGCTGGGATCGATTTTCGATAAAGCCTCCGCTGTCGAGGAAGAGCTTGCCAAAATTGACGCTACGATCAATAATGTCAAGGAAAAAGCAACGGCAAGCGGTAAAAACGGTTTAATCGTTTTGGTTACCGGCGGGAAAGTCAGCGCTTATGGACCGGGTTCCCGGTTTGGTCTTATTCATGATGTGCTCGGGTTTGCTCCTGTGGAGAAAAATATTGAAGTTTCCACTCACGGCCAAAGCATTTCCTTCGAATTTATCGTTGAAAAAAATCCGGACTACCTGTTTGTGATTGACCGGGATGCCGCTGTCGGCAACGAATCGCCGGCCAAGCAGGTGATTGAAAATGAGCTGGTGAAAAAGACCAAAGCTTACCAAAACGGAACGATCGTTTATCTGGATCCTAACTATTGGTATCTTTCCGGCGGCGGGTTAATATCGGTAGCGGAAATGGCTAAAGAAGTGGAAGCTGGCTTAAAATAAGGAAAAAAACCGAGAGGGGCGTGGCCCTTCTCGGTTTTTCCTTATTTTAACGATTCGATTTCCAGGTCAGGTAACGAGTCATGAGGCCGATAGCCAGATCGATCGAGCGTTCATCAGGCTCGATCTTGGCATGATGCAGGCCGTATGGCGTGCCCACGCCCAGCCAAAACATGAAGCCGGGAATAGATTCCAGAAAATAACCGAAATCTTCACCGGTCATGGCTTCTTTACACTCGATAAGGTCGATGTGATAAGACTGCTGCGTTTCGCGTACCCACTGCATAAACTCGCTGGTGATCTTTTCCTCGTTGTACACCTGCAGGTAATTGGAGCCGTAGTCGATATGAGCCTGACAGGCAAATGCCGTTTCCAACCCATGGACTAAGGCTTCGATGCGGGACTTGACCAGGGTCATCGTGTCCGCCGACAGCGTACGGATGGTTCCTTCCAGACGCGCCTTCTCGGCGATAATGTTCTGCTTCGTGCCGCCGTCGATTTTGCCGATGGTGATTACCGCTGAATCCAACGGATTCACGTTTCGTGCGATGACCGTCTGTAGTTGGCCCACCAGCTGGCAGGCGGCGATCACCATGTCGTTGGCGTTGTGCGGAAACGCCGCATGGCCTCCTTTGCCGGTCAAATCGATGAACAGCTCGGAGGTGTTGGCGAACAGAATGCCGGGCTTTGTGGCAATCGTTCCCACCGGATATTCGGGTGCAATATGCAGAGCGAAAATTTCATCCGGCATCCAATCCTTCAGTTCCTCGCTTTCGAGCATCGGTTTGGCGCCTCCGGGACCCTCTTCAGCCGGCTGGAAGATAAACGTCAGATGGTCTTGGACGGGGTGGCTTGCAAAATGCGTCAGGATACCGAGTCCGATTGCCATGTGCAGATCATGACCGCAGGCGTGCATGTAGCCGGGGTGCTTGGAACGGAAATCGTAGCCAGTATCCTCCTGGATCGGCAGGCCGTCCATATCTGCCCGGTAGCCGAGCCTTTTTTGCGGCTGCGTGCCCCGGACATTGACCAGGACGCCTGTCTTCCACGTGCGGATTTCAATATGTTCCTGCGGAAGGGTGGAGATATAGTCAAGCAAGTACTGCTGCGTCTTGAACTCTTGAAAGCCCGTTTCGGGAATCTGATGCAGGTCGCGGCGCAGTTTCACATAACGGCTTGGAGTGGCAGTGACGCTCACGGTGGGGTTAACCTCCTTTACTTTGGCGGACCTTGACAAAGGCTGATACTAATAGAAAGACCCGGCGTCGCGACGCCGAGCCTGAATTCGACCGATTTACAGATTGCGCAAATCCTTCAAAATTTCGGTTTTGGACTTCGTTTTGTCGTCCACCTTTTTGATGACGCGGGCTGGCGTACCGGCAACGACGCTGTATTCCGGAACGTCTTCTACGACGACGGCGCCTGCGGCAACAACCGAGCCTTTGCCTACGCGCACGCCTTCGAGAATAACGGCATTGGCGCCGACCAGCACGTCATCCTCGATGACAACCGGCTGCGCAGAAGGCGGCTCGATGACGCCGGCAAGGACGGCGCCTGCGCCGATGTGGCACATGCTGCCGATTTTCACGCGGCCGCCGATGACGGCGCCCATGTCGATCATCGTGCCTGCGCCGATGGAAGCTCCGATGTTGATCACTGCGCCCATCATGATGATGGCGTTATCGCCGATGCCGACCATATCGCGGATCACGGCGCCTGGTTCGATGCGGGCATTGATGCCCTTCAAGTCCAGCAGCGGTACAGCCGAGTTGCGGCGGTCGTTCTCGACCACATAATCCTCGATTTTGGAGGAGTTCGCATCAAGCACGCTTTGAATCTCCGCCCAGTCTCCGAAGATGACGCCGGTTTTGCCTGTAATAAACGTTTGAACGTTTTCGCCAAAGGAAATCGACTCGAGGTCGCCTTTCAAGTATACTTTAACCGGGGTCTTTTTCTTGCTCGTTTTAATAAGATTAATAACTTCTTCTGTATTCATTTCAATCGACATAGCTACATTTCCAACTCCTCTATGTATAGTACCGTGAACGATGGGCGATATCCGTCACCAAAGTTCGGGTTGATAGTGAACTACATCTTTTATAGCATAAAATGACCGCTTCCCGCAATCTTTAGGGAATGCTTCGGAACGAAGATTCGCGGTCTATTGACAAGCGATGTCGAACGTGGGATAATTCTTTTTAACTGAATAGCACCTTTAATTTCAGTCCCGTGAGGCTGGCAAGGTGAACGATGAATATGAACGGTCTATCCGGAGCGCGCTGCGGCAGATAAATTCGGGTGAAGTATACCCGCATCCGGAGGCTGAGTTCTGTTCTTGTGCATATACCTTGCCTTATCGGCAAGGTTTTTTTCGTCTCACGACGGATTTCAAAAAGCTCAGGTGGAGGAGGTTGCCCTGCAGATGCAGCAGACCGAGCATGTGCTAATGGATGAGACCGCCATTCGGCGGGCGTTGACGCGGATCGCTCACGAGATTTTGGAAAGAAACAAAGGCTTCGAGAACTGTATGCTCATCGGGATTCGAACGCGCGGAATACACTTGGCTGCCAGAGTGGCTGAGCGAATTCGGGAAATCGAGGGCGTTCCCGTTCCCGTTGGCGAGGTCGACGTGACCAGGTACCGGGATGACCGGAGCAAAGCGGCGGGCGGCGGTGAGGATGCCGCGGCGGCGGAGTCGGTTCCGGATCAACTGGAGATTCGTAATAAAAAGCTGATTTTGTTTGATGATGTACTATATACGGGCCGGACCGTCAGAGCGGCGATGGATGCGCTGATGGATCTGGGCCGGCCGCAAATGATTCAGCTTGCGGTGCTGGTGGACCGCGGACACAGGGAGCTTCCGATTCGGCCGGACTATGTCGGCAAGAACATCCCCACCTCCCGGCTGGAGAACATCGATGTGGAGCTGAAGGAAGTGGATGGAATCGATCAAGTCGTAATTACGGGGCAGAGGGGGCCAAAAGAATGACACTGCAGGTACACACGCATAAGCATCTTCTCGGCACTAAGGGGCTAAGCGCTACGGAGCTCACGTCCATTTTGGACCGGGCGTCCTACTGGGAGGAGTACCCGGTGAAGGTATCGAACCATCTGCAGGGACGCTTTGTAGCCAATATGTTTTTTGAGAACAGCACGAGAACGCGCTTCTCCTTTGAAGTAGCAGAAAAACGGCTTGGAGCCGAAGTGCTGAATTTCACGGCCGCCGTCTCCAGCGTGCAAAAAGGCGAGTCGATATACGATACGGTGCGGACCCTGGAGTCGATGGGGATCGACGCGGGCGTGATCCGGATGAAGCCGAACGGCCTTCTTGCCGAGCTGGCACAGAAAATTAAAGTGCCTCTGATCAATGCCGGCGACGGCAATAACGAGCATCCGACGCAGGCTCTGCTCGACCTGTACACGATGCGCAAACATTTTGGCCACATCAGCGGGCTTCATGTAGCGATTATCGGAGATATTCGGCACAGCCGGGTGGCGCGCTCGAACCTGTGGGCGCTCCGGACGCTCGGGGCCAGAGTAAGCTTCTGCGCTCCTGCAGAAATGCAGGCCGCCGAATTGGCGGAATATGCGCCTTACACCACGATCGACGAAGCGCTGAAGGCCGATGTGGTCATGATGCTCAGAGTACAGCTGGAGCGACATGAAGGCTCTCTGTTCCGATCGGCTGAAGAATACCGCGCCGCTTACGGGCTGACTGTGGAGCGGGCGGCCAAGCTGGCGCCGCATGCGATCATCATGCACCCCGCTCCGGTGAATCGGAACGTAGAAATCGACGACGAACTGGTCGAATGCGATAAATCGAAAATCTTCACGCAAATGAGCCACGGCGTACCGATTCGGATGGCTGTGATCGAGCGGGCTTTAAGTTGAAAATACACGATGCGGAGGTACCGATGGGAATCTGGATTCTGAACGCTGCAGTACTGAATGGCGGCAATGAACTGGCGGCAAAGCATGTTCTTGTGGAAGGAAATCAAATTGAGCGCATCATAGAAGCAGGTACGGCGCCTGACACCTCAGGGCATACGGTCATCGACGCGCAAGGCAAGTTTCTCGCGCCCGGGCTGATCGACATGCACGTGCATTTGCGTGAACCGGGCTTTGAGTATAAAGAAACGATTGCGACAGGAACGCGTTCGGCGGCGCGGGGCGGTTTTACGACCATTGCCTGCATGCCGAATACGCGGCCGGTGACCGACACGGTGGAAACGCTGAAATACGTGCTGAACAAGGCTGAAACCGAAGGGGTTGTGCGCGTACTGCCTTATGCCTGCATCACGAAAAATGAGCTGGGCCGTGAGCTGACGGATTTCGAAGCGCTGAAAGCGGCTGGCGCGATCGGCTTCACCGACGACGGGGTCGGGGTACAAAGCGCTCAGATGATGAAGGACGCCATGGCCAAAGCGGCTTCGATCGGAATGCCGATCATCGCGCATTGCGAGGACAACACCCTGGTGGAGGGAGCGGCCGTAAGCGAGGGAGCGTTCGCTCGCAAGCACGGGCTGAAGGGCATTCCGAACGAATCGGAAGCCATTCATGTGGGCCGCGATATTCTTCTGGCCGAAGCGACAGGGGTTCATTACCACGTATGCCATGTGAGCACGGAGCAATCCGTTCGCTTGATCCGTCAAGCCAAGCAGATCGGCATCAAAGTAACGGCGGAGGTTTGTCCGCACCATCTGCTGCTCTCCGACGAAGACATTCCGGACAGCATGGACGCCAATTGGAAGATGAATCCTCCGCTGCGTACGCCTCGTGACGTGCGGGCTTGTATCGAGGGCCTCGTGGACGGTACGATCGATATCGTGGTAACCGACCACGCTCCGCACAGCGAAGAAGAAAAGGCGCGCGGGCTGCAGCTGGCGCCGTTCGGTATCGTCGGCTTTGAAACAGCCTTTCCGCTTCTTTATACGAAGTTCGTAGCGACAGGCGAATGGACGCTGCAGTTCCTGGTGGACAAGATGACCAGGCTTCCGGCGGAAGTGTTCGGACTGCCTTGGGGCATATTGGAGGCCGGCCGGACGGCGGACCTGACGCTGATCGATTTGGAGACGGAGAAGGAAGTGAACCCTGCGGAATTTGAATCCAAGGGCCGCAACACCCCGTTTACCGGCTGGAAGCTTAAGGGCTGGCCGGCGATGACCATGGTGGAAGGCAAAGTGGTTTGGTCGGAGTAAGGTTTATGGGTTTACAAGTACTTACGAACACAGCAGAATGAAGGAGTTGACCAGACATGCAGGCTAGATTGTTGTTGGAAGACGGTACGCTGTTTACCGGTAAAGCATTCGGAAGCACCGGCGACTCGGTAGGCGAGGTCGTTTTTAATACAGGGATTACAGGATATCAAGAGGTTCTTTCCGATCCGTCCTATTGCGGACAGATCGTGACGATGACCTATCCGCTGATCGGCAACTACGGCATTACGCGGGACGATTTCGAAT
This sequence comes from Paenibacillus naphthalenovorans, assembly GCF_001465255.1. Classification (NCBI taxonomy): domain Bacteria; kingdom Bacillati; phylum Bacillota; class Bacilli; order Caryophanales; family Paenibacillaceae; genus Paenibacillus; species Paenibacillus naphthalenovorans. Next base: position 1,039,506 of record NZ_CP013652.1, read on the forward strand.
CGATTCGCCCGTATGTTCATGGATTTGTCGTCCGTGAGCATGAAGCAGTGCCGAGCAACTGGAGAGCGGAATATACGATCGACAGCCTGCTTAAGGAATACGGCATTCCCGGAATCAGCGGCATCGATACGCGGATGCTGACCCGCCGTATCCGTCATCATGGCGCAATGAAGGGCATTTTGACGACATCCAACAAGCGTGTGGAAGAGCTGCTGGAGCAGTTGAAAGTCGCACCGTTGATGACCGATCAGGTATCCCGCGTATCCACCAAAAGCGTGTACAGCGCACCGGGGACGAAAGAACGTATCGTGCTTGTAGACTTCGGTTCGAAGAGCGGCATTCTGCGCGACCTGACCAAGCGCGGCTGCGATGTGGTCGTGGTGCCGCAGGACACGACAGCCGATCAAATCCGCCGCCTCGCGCCGGACGGCATTATGCTGTCCAACGGCCCCGGAAATCCGAAGGATGTACCGCATGCCGTCCAGATGATTTCCGAGCTGATCGGACAGTTTCCGATTTTCGGCATCTGTCTGGGTCATCAGCTCATCGCGCTGGCCAGCGGAGCCGACACCGAAAAGCTCAAGTTCGGGCATCGCGGCGGGAACCATCCGGTTAAGGATTTGAAGTCCGGCCGGTGCTACATTACTTCACAAAACCATGGATATACGGTAAAGGAAGATTCCATCAGCGGTACGGACCTGGAAGTGACGCATATCAACAACAACGACCGTACGATCGAAGGCCTGCGTCATAAAAAGCATCCGGTCTTCTCCGTGCAGTATCATCCGGAGGCGGCTCCCGGACCGTTTGACTCCAGCTATCTGTTCGACGATTTTCTGGACATGATCCGTGAACATAAGAAGAACCATCCGCCGGTACCGCGCCAGGCGCAAATTGCAGCGGCTTATCAGGCGGGCGGCGCCAAATCCGCTTCCGCATCGAAAGGAGAACTGCACTATGCCGAGAAATAATGACCTCAAGAAAATACTTGTGATCGGCTCCGGGCCGATCGTGATCGGACAAGCGGCCGAGTTCGACTATGCCGGTACGCAGGCTTGTCAGGCGCTGAAAGAAGAGGGTTATGAAGTTGTCCTTATCAACAGTAACCCGGCCACCATCATGACCGACACCAACATGGCCGACAAAGTATATATCGAACCCATTACGCTTGATTTTGTCACTCAAATCATTCGTCAGGAGCGGCCGGACGGCCTGCTGCCGACGCTGGGCGGCCAAACGGGCCTCAACATGGCTGTGGAGCTGGCGCGCGCAGGCGTGCTGGAGCGCGAGAACGTAAAGCTGCTCGGAACGCAGCTGACGGCCATCGAGAAGGCCGAGGACCGCGACTTGTTCCGTGATCTGATGCGCGAGCTGGAACAGCCGGTGCCGGACAGCACGATTGTTACGACCGTGGAGGAAGCCGTTGATTTCGCGAACGATATCGGCTATCCGATCATCGTACGTCCGGCCTACACGCTAGGCGGTACGGGCGGCGGAATTTGCGCGAACGAGGAGGAACTCGTCGAGACGGTATCCTCCGGCATTCGCTACAGCCCGATCGGCCAATGTCTGATTGAGAAAAGCATCGCGGGCATGAAAGAAGTGGAGTATGAAGTCATGCGTGATGCGAACGACAACTGTATTGTCGTCTGCAACATGGAGAACTTCGACCCGGTAGGCGTACATACCGGCGACAGCATCGTCGTGGCGCCGAGCCAAACGCTCTCCGACCGCGAGTACCAAATGCTCCGCTCGGCATCGCTCAAAATCATCCGCGCCCTGAATATCGAAGGCGGATGCAACGTACAGTTTGCGCTTGACCCGCACAGCTATCAATACTATGTGATCGAAGTCAATCCCCGGGTTAGCCGCTCGTCCGCGCTTGCGTCCAAAGCGACCGGCTATCCGATTGCCAAAATGGCGGCCAAAATTGCCGTGGGCTACACGCTGGACGAAATCGTGAACCCGGTAACGGGACAAACCTATGCTTGCTTTGAGCCGACGCTCGACTATATCGTATCCAAAATCCCCCGCTGGCCGTTCGATAAGTTCACGTCGGCCAACCGGAAGCTCGGTACGCAGATGAAAGCTACGGGTGAGGTTATGGCGATTGGCCGGACGTTCGAAGAATCGATTCATAAAGCGATCCGTTCCCTGGAAATCGGCGTACACCGCCTTTATTTGAAGGACACCGACAAGCTGGATAAAGAGGTGCTGGATCAGCGCCTGGCGAAGCCCGACGATGAGCGTATCTTCCTGATCGCGGAGGCGCTGCGCCGCGGCTACACCGTACAGCAGCTGCATGATCTTACGAAGGTGGACTGGTGGTTCCTGCACAAGCTGGAAGGCTTGATCCAATTCGAAGCCGAGCTGCTGCAGCCTGAGCTTTCGGAAGAGCTGCTGCGCGAAGCGAAGCGCAAAGGCTTTACGGACCGCGCGATCGCGGAGATCAGAAGCCAGGCGGACCAAGGACTGAATCTGACGAAGGAAGCGGACGTTCGCGCTTACCGTCTCGGCCTGAATATCAAGCCGGTATACAAAATGGTGGATACGTGCGCGGCCGAGTTCGAAGCGACGACACCTTACTACTACTCGACCTACGAAACGGAAGACGAAGTGAAAGAGACGACGAAGCAAAAGGTCGTCGTTCTGGGCTCCGGTCCGATCCGGATCGGCCAAGGCATCGAGTTCGACTACTCGACCGTGCATGCCGTATGGGCGATCCAGAAAGCAGGCTATGAAGCGGTCATCATTAACAACAATCCCGAAACCGTATCGACGGACTTTAATACCTCCGACCGTCTGTATTTCGAGCCGTTGTTCTTTGAAGACGTGATGAACGTGATCGAGCGCGAGCAGCCGATCGGCGTGATCGTTCAGTTCGGCGGTCAAACCGCGATTAACCTGGCGGCTCCGCTGGCCAAAGCCGGCGTGCGCATTCTGGGTACCGATCTGGAAAGCATCGATGCGGCGGAAGACCGCAAAAAGTTCGAGGCGCTTCTGCGCTCGCTGGAGATCGCGCAGCCTCCCGGCGGTACGGTAACCTCCGTCGACCAGGCGGTGGGCATGGCATCGAAATTCGGTTATCCGGTGCTCGTGCGCCCGTCCTATGTGCTTGGCGGCCGTGCGATGGAAATCGTGTACTCCGACGAAGAGCTGCTGAGCTATATGGAATATGCGGTTAAAATCAATCCGGAGCATCCGGTTCTGATCGACCGGTACATGCTCGGCAAAGAAGTGGAAGTCGACGCGATCTGCGACAAAGAAACCGTACTGATTCCAGGCATCATGGAGCATGTCGAAAGAGCGGGCGTTCACTCGGGCGACTCGATTGCGGTATATCCTCCGCAGACGGTTTCCGAAGAGCTGAAGCAAAAAATTATCGAGATCACCACCAAGATTGCCAGAGGCTTAAACGTTGTCGGGCTTGTCAATATTCAGTTCGTCATCTATCAAGGCGAAGTCTATGTGATCGAGGTTAACCCGCGTTCCTCGAGGACGGTGCCGTTCTTGAGCAAAGTAACGAATATTCCGATGGCCAACGTGGCGACTCGCGTCATCATGGGCGAGAAGCTGGCCGATATGGGCTATCAAACCGGATTGTGGCCGGAGGATGATTATGTATCGGTGAAGGTACCGGTGTTCTCCTTTGCCAAACTGCGCCGCGTAGACACGACGCTAGGACCGGAGATGAAATCGACCGGTGAAGTGATGGGCCGTGACAAAACGTTCGCCAAAGCCCTGTATAAAGGCTTGATCGGCTCCGGCATGAAGGTTCCGCCGACCGGCGCGATTATTGCGACGATCGCCGATAAGGATAAAGAAGAAGCAACGGCCATCCTCCGCTCCTTCGAACGGCTCGGCTATCGGATTGTGGCTACGGGCGGAACCGCGAAGGCGCTTGAGGCCGCCGGGCTGAAGGTGACCCGTGTGAACAAGCTGAGCGAAGGCTCGCCGAACATTCTGGATCTGATTCGTAACGGGGAAGCGCACTTTGTGGTCAACACGCTGACCAAAGGCAAAACGCCGGAGCGCGACGGATTCCGTATCCGCCGCGAGGCGGTAGAGAACGGCGTGGTGTGTATGACGTCGCTTGATACGGTAAGCGCGCTGCTGCATGTGCTGGAGTCCATCTACTTCCAATCCACGGCTATGCCGGTGTCTCAAGCCTGACACCATCCGGAATTAGCACAGTGTCCCGCTGACTGCGGGGATGCTGTGCTAATCCCTTGATTGGGCTAAAAAACAGCTTCATTCTTGAACAGGAGGCGGGGAACATGGCGTTTGACAAGAATAAGGCAGAGCGAATCATGGTTGCGCTCGATTATGCCCATGCCCAACAGGCGGAAGCGCTGGTGAGCTCGCTTGCCGGCATTCCTTGCTATATGAAGGTGGGCATGCAGCTATTTTACAGCGCAGGCCCTTCCTTTGTCCAAAAGCTCAAGGATCAAGGCTACCATGTGTTTTTGGACCTCAAGATGCACGATATTCCAAATACGGTCAAGGGCGGCGCGGAAAGCATTACGAGGCTCGGTGTGGACATGTTCAACGTGCATGCGGCAGGCGGCAGGACCATGATGGAAGCGGCGTTGGAAGGGGTAGACAAAGGGCTTCAAGCGGGCAACAGACCCGCAGTAATCGCGGTGACTCAATTGACGAGCACAAGCCTTGCGGTGATGAATGAGGAGATCGGTATCGCAGGTACGGTGGAGGATGCCGTCCTGCGTTATGCCAAGCTGGCCCGGACGGCCGGCTTGAACGGAGTCGTGGCTTCCCCGTTGGAAGTGGTTCGGATCAAAGAGACATGCGGACCCGATTTTATGACCGTTACGCCCGGAATCCGTCCTGCAGGCGCGGATATCGGAGATCAGTCTCGTGTGATGACGCCTGCAGAGGCCTTTGCACAAGGAACGGATTTCATCGTTATCGGTCGCCCGATCACAGCGTCGCCGGACCCCAGAGGAGCGCTGGAAGCGATTCTGGCCTCCGTATAGGGAGAAGTCCGACCATATAAAGAACAAATGGAGAGGAATGATCTAAGCGTGCAACCCATTCGTACAAACCATGAGCTGGCAGAACGTATTGCTTCGGACCTGCTTGCGATCGGAGCCGTAGCGCTCCGTCCGAATCAGCCGTTCACCTGGACATCGGGACTGAAATCTCCGATCTATTGCGACAACCGCCTGACGATTTCTTACCCTGAAATTCGTGAGCGGATTGCAGAAGGATTCGTTTCGCTGATCCGCGACAACTTCCCGGATGTGGAAGTCATTGCAGGAGCGGCGACCGGAGGAATTCCTCACGCCGCTTGGGTGGCCCAGAAGCTGAATCTGCCGATGGTTTATGTCCGCGATAAGGCCAAGGGGCATGGCAAGGAAAATCTGATCGAAGGCTCCATTAAGCCGGGTCAAAAAACAGTCGTCATTGAGGATTTGATTTCCACGGGCGGCAGCTCGCTGAAAGTGGCGCTGGCCATGAACGACGCCGGGGCACAGGCGCTTGGCGTGCTTGGCATTTTCTCCTACCAATTCGACAAGGCAAAAGAAGCCTTCGAAGGTGCCGGCATTCCTTTTGAAACACTGACGAATTATACGACGCTGCTGGACGTTGCGCTGAAGGCGGGCAGCATCCGGGAGCAGGACCTGCAGGCGCTTAAAGCATGGCGGAGCAATCCTGCGGAATACGGGAAATAAGCATAAAACTCCAGGTGACCCAGCTGTTTTAAGCCCTTATTAGTGTAGTGGACATTGAAAAATACCTGGGCAGCGAGCTGACGTCGGTATATAACCGGCGTCAGCTTGTTTAGTATGTGCGCAGCATGGGCGTCATCTTTACGGTGTCAGGTATGGGGGGTTACCTCCAGGACAACAATCGATTTCTCACCCATGCCATGCAGAACAGCAGCCAGGGAACGATCACGAACATAGTCAAAACAGAAAGGGTTACGGACGTGGCTATCGCATGCGTCAATTCCTGAAAATTGGGTGCTACCCACATGCTCAACAAAACTAACAGAAAGCCTAACGGGAACACAAGCGGTCGATAATCGGACAGGTTCATCCATTGGGAGGTGACAAGAACGGCCACATAAAAAAATACACAGATTTTCACAAACGCGCCCAACACCCAAATGGCCATGTACAGCGATTCCAAATGGGTGAGAAACTCGGCCAGGTCAATGTACCTCGCAAGGATCAGAAAGGGATAAGTAAAACTGCCTGTTAAATCCCCCAGAAGGAGCAGGGTCGACAGATTGGACACAACCAGTGTCAGTATGATTATTAAAAAGGTAATCGAGATGCTTGTTTTCGCCTTTCTTTGATCAGCTACATAAGGAAGAAAAAACGATACAGTGATCAATTCGGCAAACCAGGTTTGCAGGACGAAAGCCCCCTCGATCGAAGGCCTGATCCCTTCTCCCATGATCGGAAGCATGTTTGAAAAACGCAGATCAGGAATGATCGGAACAATGATGAGTAAAAAAAAGGCGATAAAAACGGGAAGCAAGAGCTCGGAAAACCTTCCCACAATTTCCACGCCTCCGCGTACGGTTATGGCACATACCAGAACCATGCTGCCCGACACCACGATGAGCGGGGTGTTGAGCAGAAATGCGCCGACCACGAATTCGCCGTATTCCCGTACGATAATTCCGTTGAGATACAAATAAAAGAACGAGAACATGATCCCTATGATTTTTCCGAGCAACCGGGTGACGATGCGTTCGCTTGCTTGGCTAATATTTAGGCCGGGATACATGTTATGGAGCCGCAGCGCGACATAAACGGCAATCAACCCGCTAAAAGCCCATATCGGGGAAATCCACAGATCCTGTTTCGCAAATATGTACGTAATCGTGGGGGCGGTGAGAATCGCGGTAGGGGTGGTGGCCAAATACATCATCATTCCCAATTGTAAGGGGGAAATTCTCGTTTTTTCGGGCATCCTTCTCATTCGCTCCTTTCCATAGTCCATTTCTCTACAACGTTTACCAGCGGTTTGTACATGGCGTCAATGCATTGTGTGGGCCCTGGCGTTTCCGGATAGAAAACGAGCAAACAAGCCAGAATTCCTCCCAAAACGGTTAGTGCGGCAAAGGCGGTTTTTTCTTTTTTCATTTGCCTTTTCATCCTTGGCCATTCATACAGGGTCATACAAACCAAAACCGCTGCGATTCCCAAGACCTTCACCCATTCCATTTTTTCTCACTCCTGTTTCGACTTGAAAATGTTTTTGCCTGTCATTCCCGGTCTGTATATTTTAGGCTCCGTCTCCAGCATGACTTTCAGATTTGGGTAGATGTCGTCCCAGCGATTCTTGTTTCGATTCCATTCTTTTGGATAATTGCGGTAAAAAGCATCGGCAAAACCGAATATGTCGGCTTTCATTTCTTTCTGCGCTTGTGTCAGGGCCATGTGCACACGATGCTCAATACCGGTCGCCAATTCGGTTTCCAGCTCTTTGATATACTTTGGATCGGCAAGATCCAGGCCCGTTGTATTTTCAATGATGTCGTCCTGGGTGTCAATTCGGACGGTGATGCTCCAGTCGTCCCCATGAATATGCGGAATCAATTCCGTATGGCTCCTCAGCAGTTGGAAGGAAACATAGCCTTTGGCGTTTTTCGGGGAAATGGTCGTGGTAGCCCTTTTTATTTCGTTTCTCAGCCACAAGATCCCCCGGGTTGTGCTGTCGTTCATACGCCCGACCATTTTCCCGTTTTTTAATATGCCCGTTCCATTCAGAAACGGGAACGCCTCCTGCATTCCTTGTTTCGGTTTGATTTCCACCAATGGAATGACGGCCGCCCTGGCTCTGCCGGCCATCATTTGCATCAGATCTTTCATCGTGATATTCAGTCCGATTCGCGACTCGGCCATTGACCGCAGCCCTTTGGCAATTGAGCGTTCAATAGGGGGGTCAAGCTGCAGCACATCTTTCGCCGACCCTTTGCTGATGAATACTTGTATGCGTTCCCTCGGAGAGGGGTGACGCGTAAAAAATTCCATCGGTTCGGCAAGTCCTTCTTTCGCCAATCTTTCCCCAATAATGAGCACCTCGGCCTGCCCCCAAAACACTTTGCGGGTGAGCACTTGCTGCAATTGGGCAACCGAAGCCGCCATGGTCAGTCCTTTCACCGATCGTACGATCGACAGTCCGGTCCCCCCGCTATCGGCGGAGAACCCTCCCATCTGTTGAGAAGATGAAGGTGACGTAAGATATATTTTGACAGACAGCTCCAATTGGCGATCTTCCGTCCAATCCAAACCGACAGCTGTAATGATCGCCAAATTGTTCACTTCCGTACGGTCCCAACAGCCGGAAAGCCATAGTGCATGAATAGAAAGGAAAAAGAGGACAAAAACGCTTTTTCGTTTTGTTGTACGCATGAAAATCCCCTTCCGATTATCCCTCTTCATCCCCTTTGGCTGGATTTGGCCGTTGCCCGGGGGGCTGCCGATATTCGTTCCATTCTCCGGTCAAGTGCTGGCGCGTGTTCATCATCCAACGCGGAGCCCGCCAAAGGACATCTTTTAAATCGCGACCTTTCAACGGAGCCAGAGGCGACAAATAAGGCACCCCAAAAGAACGAAGAGTGAGAAGATGATTCAAAATGACAATCACCCCCAGGATCACACCAAGGACTCCCAGGAACCCTGCAAGGAACATCATGGGGAAACGAAGCAGCCTGACGGCAATTCCAACGGTGAACCGGGGAGCCATAAATGAAGCGATCCCCGTGATGGCCACAACCATCACCATCGGAGCGGAGACGATTCCGGCTGCAATAGCCGCTTGACCGATGACAAGCGCCCCGACAATGCTGACGGCTGTACCGATCTGCTTGGGGAGTCTGGCGCCGGCCTCCCGCAGCGCTTCAAACATGGATTCCATCAGCAAGGCCTCCGCAATAGCGGGAAACGGTACTTGTTCACGCGATTTCACCATGGTTAACAGAAGGGAGGGCGGAATCATTTCCTGGTGAAACGTAATGACGGCGACGTAAATGGATGGCCCCAGCAAAGAGATGGAAAAAAACAAATAACGCAGCCAACGGATCGCCGTACCCACAACGTATCGCTCATAATAATCTTCAGGTGATTGCAGCATGGATAAAAACGTCACCGGAGCGACCAGCACACTGGGGGTTCCGTCGACCAAGACGGCGACATGCCCTTCCAGCAAGTAGGCGCTTGCCACATCAGGCCGTTCCGTCGAAAGAAGCTGAGGGAAAGGGGAATAAGGATTGTCTTCAATAAATTCCTCGATATACACGCTTGCCAACATGCCGTCGATCTCAATCCGCCGTAACCGGCTCATCATTTCCTCGACTAATGCGGGAGCTGCAATTCCCTCGATATAGGCAATGGCGATCGGCGTTACGGAATAGGTTCCGATGTTCATCGCTTTGATTTTCAAATTCGGACTTCTTACTTTCCGCCGCAGCAAAGTCGTATTGGTCCTTAGCGATTCGATGAATCCTTCTCTTGGTCCCCGTAAAACCGACTCGGCCGTAGGCTCTTCAATTGAACGTTTATCCCACTTGGACAATCCGACCGACAATCCTTGGCCTTCCCGATCCATGAGCAGGACGGGATTCCCGCCGGATATTTCTTCAATGGCATCAGCGACGGTTTTCACAGGTTTGATGGATGAGACGGCAATTTTCTTTCGAATGTTCGAAAGGGTATGCTCCAGAGGGAATTCCTGCTGGAGCGGCGCGAGTACATGCTGATCGACCTCTTCGACATGAGTAAGACCTTCGATGTAAATAAGCACGGCTTTGGTTTGATCGCCAATGAAAAAGTCGTGAAAAATGACGTCGGAACAATTCGCATAAATGCTCTGAAGCAGTTGAAGGTTTTCGTCCAGATGTTCGGAAAATCCGGTTTGGGTTTTCGGATCTTTGTCTTGCAATCCGGCATTTGCAGACTGTTGCCGATCAGAACGCAGCAGACGATTCAAGAACGTTTTTTTTTACCCATAACAATCCCCTCTCGTGGAAAATTCAGTCTGGTGGTCAGTGGATAAAACCGCCAAGAGCGAAATACCACTGTTCTCATTCTTGTTTTTCCTAGTATGGTTCGTTCATGATCCAAATATGCAAATACTTGGAATTAACGCACATTTTTTTACCCGCGTTTATTATCGCTGTAGAGATTTTGGATTCCGGATCAAGCTTAAACTTATGACCTTTGATCGTCATAAAAATACACCCCTAGAAAGAATCGGAATAACCCGAAGGGGGGGTTCCAATGTCTATTCTAAGGGGTGCATTTCAGTGTTGATTAATTGGAGTTTTTTGCGGTATCCGTTATTTTTTGAGCAGAGCAAGGCGGTAAGCATATTCGAACAGGAATTCGAATGCTTCGAGATGCCGCTTCGCTTCGAAGGCGTTCGCTCCCCAGGCATAAATTCCGTGCTTACGCAGCAGGATACCGGGAATACGGGGGACAATCGCTCCTTTTACAAGCTTGGCAATGCTCGGAATGTCGGCGTAGTTGGGCAGAATCGGAATTTCGATTTGCGCTTCCTCTTCCCAAATGTTGAACGCCTTGATCAGTTCTACGCCGTCTACAGGTACGCTGCCGTGCTCTCCGTACAGCTCGGACACCAGGTTATTGAATACCGTATGTACATGAAAAATGGCGCCGCACCCGGTCGCACGGTAAATTTCACAGTGGATCAGCGTCTCCGCAGACGGCTTCAACCCGGTCGCTTCCATCGGCTTGCCGTTCTGGTCCACCAGCAAGTAATCGGAGGGGGTATGGACGGACTTGTCTTTTCCGCTGGAGGTGATTGCAAAAGCGAACTGATCCGGGGAGAACTCACCCGTGCGAATGGACAAATTGCCGCTTGTGCCCGGAAACCATCCCCGCTCGGCAAAAATCGTTTTGACTTCGCGAAGCTCGGCAAACGCCTGCTGCTTTTCTTCTAAACGAATGGCGTCGAAACTCAACGTGTTCTCATCTCCTCAAGCTGCTTAATGACATCGAAAAAATTTTCAAAGGGGTAATAATTCAAGTTCAGCTCCTTGCAGAGCTGCACCAAATGCGCGCGGGCAAAGACGATGTCCGCGAGCTTGGCCCCTTCAAAATCGGTGACGCTGTCTCCGATCAAAATGCGCTCGTATGACTCGGCAGGATATTGACGGATGATGGTCGTCTTGCACATGCCGCAGTCGTTTGCGCAATGCTCGTCGCAGGCATGCGGCCATTCGATCCGAATATGCGATCCGCTGAAGTCGCTGCCGTTGCAGTAAATGTTCTCCTGCGGGATCGGGAACTGCGACAGAACGGGGTAGACAAAAAAGTCGATTCCGCCGCTGGTCACCAGAAAATGCACGTCCTCGCGGCTGCAGTATTCAAGCAGCTCCCGAAATCCGGCGCGGATCGTTACGTTGCCTATGGCATAATCTACAACTTCCTGATGCATCGAAGTGGGGAGCAGGGCGAACATGCGCCCGACGCCTTCGCGAATCGATATCTTTTTGTGAATCACCTGATCCACGAGCGCGTCCCAGCCCGGAGGCTGAAAATGCTTCATGATCGCTACAATGTTGTCGTTCACCGTGATGGTTCCGTCGAAATCGCAAAAAATAATCCGATTTTTGCTCATTCCTTGATCCCCCAGGCGTCGATCGCCGCTTGCAGCTCCGCGTGCCCGTCAGCCGCATATTCGCGAAGCGGTCTGCCAGCCAGGCAGCCGGCGATGGCTTGACGGAAGGCGCGGCCTCCCGCCGCGGCGCCCATCGGATGCCCATGGACTCCGCCTCCGGCATTGACGACGACTTGATCGCCGAAATCCTTGAGGATCAGAGGCACGAGTCCGGGGTGAATGCCCGCAGACGGAACAGGAAAGCTCTGCGCCAGCGGGGCTTGTCCGTTTGCGGACAAGGCATATGCCGATGCGTCTGTGGTCAGCAGCGCTTCTTTGATCGCCATATTCTCTTCCCGCGGCATCACGACCGAGCCGTAAGGGGAGGGGAACAAGACGAGATCCGCTCCTGCCAGCCGCATCAGCTTGCCGAGCAGAACGCTGGCTGCGATCCCGTGATATGGAGACGGGTAGAACGCTCCTGCCATAGCCGGGTGGGCCATAATCGGCACGCGGATATCCGGATGCCGGCTTAACTCGGCCAAGGCATCGAAGCCGTAAGCCAGTACGTTGAAGAGCAGCGCATTCGCCCCGGCATCGATGGCTTTACGGGCCTGCTCAATCAAACCGAAGGTCGGGCCTGTCAGATTGACGGCATACAGCAGCTTTTGCCCGGTTGCTTTCTGTGCTTCCGCCGCGGCCTGCATGCAGGCCTCCACACGCCGCTCGATCGGGGTTAGCGGGTTCTCGAACAGGATTTCGTCGTCCTTAATCAAATCGACGCCGCCTAAGGCCTGCTGCAGGAACTGCTCGCGCAGGGCCGGAAGATCGTGGCCGATGACCGATTTGAAAATGCTCATTAACAGCGGCCGGTCGTGAATACCGAGCAGGTCGCGGACGCCCTGAATACCGTATCTCGGCCCGGGAAAGGCGGATAAGAAAGCTTCGGAGAACGAGAGATCGATCAGCTTGATGCGGCCGTCCATCGACAGCTTGCCGAATACCGTGACGAGCAGGGCAGGGATGTCGCGGCTGAAATTGATATCGGGATAAGCGATTTGAATATCGGCGTATCTTTCGGATGCGGACTCTCCGGCCGCAGGCTCATGAACCTCCACGCGAACTACGCGGCCCAAATGCTTTTCCATTTCGGCCTTGCGCGCTTGCGGCAGGTCTGTCCAGCTTCCGACGGTTAATCCGACGGCGATGCCAGCCGCTTTCTTATGAAAATCGGCTTTTTCGTCGTAGCAGCGATAGGTCGCTACGCAATATGCGCCATGGGTTTCCACATTCATTGCATGACACCTACTTTACTTGGTTTGGGAAGTGACGGAGGCGCTGATCGCCGCACCCAGCTCACCGGCGCGTTCGGCGGCGCGGAGCACGGCCTTCGCGACCGCTTCCGGGAATCCGTGACGATCAAGCGTCTCCAGCGCGGCCTGAGTCGTCCCGTTAGGCGAAGTGACCTTCCGGCGCAAATCGGCAGGATCTTCCCCGGTGGCCTGTACCATACTGGCAGCGCCAAGGACCGTTTGAACGACAAGCCGCCGCGCTTCTTCAGGTTCAAGCCCTCCCTGAACGCCGCCCTGGATCATGGCTTCCATCATATAATAAATGTAAGCCGGTCCGCTCCCGGAAACACCGGTAATTGTGTCAAGCAGCGGCTCTTCCACAGTGGATACGATGCCGGCCGATTCAAACATTTGGACGGCAAGCTGACGGCCTGCCGGCGTGACATTCGGGGAAAAGCTCATTCCGGTCACCCCGAGGCCGATGGTGCTCGACGTATTCGGCATGGTTCTGACGATAGAGTAATCCGCTGCGTCGAGCAGTGTTTGCATGGTATCGATCGTCAGGCCGGCGATGACGGATACAAGCAGCTGCTCGGGCCTTATCAGATGCTTGATCTTGGACAGACCCTCAAGGGCATCTTTCGGTTTAAAGGCCAGAACGACGATATGCCCCGTTCGGATGGCGTCGTCTTTTTCCAATTCGTTGACGGAACTGCGGATGCCGTAACGCTCGCGGAGCTCTTCGAGCCGGGCGCGGTTAGAGCGGTTGATGACAAAAATATTTTCACCGTGCACGCCGCCTTTGGTGATCAGTCCGCGAATGATCGCTTCGGCCATCGAGCCGGCGCCGATAAACGTGAATTTCATATGAGACAAGGATGAGGTCATCTGGGTTACTCCTTTACTGCGTGGAAAAAAGAGAGGCCAAAGGCATGCTCTTATCCACGGATTTGTCCGTTTCCGACAATGCGGAATTTGCTTGAGGTCAAGGCCGGCAAGCCCATTGGACCACGGGCATGCAGCTTCTGCGTGCTGATGCCGATCTCTGCGCCGAAGCCGAATTCAAAGCCATCGGTGAATCGGGTGGAGGCATTATGATAGACGGCGGCCGCATCCACTTCCGTGAGGAAGCGTTCCGCGTTGGCGGCATTCTCGGTGACGATACACTCCGAGTGCATCGTGCCGTGGCGGCGGATATGCTCCAGCGCTTCGTCAAGGCTGTCGACAACCCTCACATTGAGGATGTAATCATTATATTCGGTATCCCAGTCTTTATCGGAAGCGGCCGCGATGGACGGCACAAGCTTCCGTGCGGCCTCGTTGCCGCGCAGTTCCACCCGATGCTGTGTAAACTGTTCTCCAATGATTCCAAGATGACGCTCGGCGAATTTGCGGTGCACCAGCAGCGTCTCCATCGCGTTGCAAACCGAAGGACGCTGAACCTTGGCATTAATGGCGATCTGAAGAGCCATATCCGGCTGCGCGCTTTCGTCAATGAAGGTGTGACAGATGCCGGCTCCGGTTTCGATGACCGGTACAGTGGCGTTTTTCACTACATTTTGAATCAGCGAGGCCCCGCCCCGTGGAATCAGCACATCGAGCAGACCGTTGAGCTTCAGCATTTCGTCGACGGAAGAACGGCTTGGATCCATGATCAGCTGCAGCGCATCCGTAGGGACATCCGTTTGGGCCAGCGCGGCGTGAAGAACCTCCACTATACGTTTGTTAGAGTAAAGGGCGGATGAGCCGCCGCGCAGCACAACCGCGTTACCGGTTTTCAGGCACAAGCCCGCGGCGTCGACCGTAACGTTAGGACGGGCTTCATAGATCATCCCGATGACGCCGATCGGCACCCGCACCTTGCGGATCTTCAAGCCGTTCGGACGTTCGAACTCCTCCAGCGTATCGCCAATCGGGTCGGGCAGCGCCACGACCTGCCGCAAGCCTTCGGCCATGGCTTCGATGCGCTGGACGTTCAGCGCCAGCCTGTCGAGAAGGGACGTGGTGATACCGCTCTCCCTTCCGCGATGCAAATCTTCCGCATTGGCGGCAATGATCGAATCGGCTTCCTGCACCAGGGCATCCGCCATGCGCAGCAAGGCGTTGTTTTTTTGCTCCGTTGTCAACAGATTCAGCTTCGGCGCGGCTTGCTTTGCAAGCCTGGCCTTCTCGACCACTTCGCTGGGAGCTAAAGTTTGATCCATGTTCGTCACGATGACCATCTCCTTTAGGATACGATTGATGAATGAACGGCACCGTTCATTTGACCGCTGTAGAGAGCGTAATCCATTCGTCCCGGTGAATGACTTCGATCCGGGAAACGTCAATTCTTTTTTGGACTTCTTCGGTGCTGAGACCCCGGACGGCTTGAAGCTGCCATGCGGCATAGTTCACGACACCGCGGCCGATCGTCCGGAGCGTAGGTCCGGCCACTTCAATGACGTCGCCGGGATGAAAGTCGCCTATAACTTCCTTGACGCCTGCCGGGAGCAGGCTTTTGCCGCGCGTTACCAGGGCAATCTCCGCGCCTTCGTCCACGATAACCTTGCCGTGCGGCTGAGAGTGAAAACCGAGCCACTGCTTTTTCATCGGGAGATTGTGCGCGCTCGTATCAAAGTAAGTGCCCTTACCCGTTCCTTCAACGACAAGCAGCATATCGCCCGGGTCTGCGACGCGCCCGACGAATACGGGTACGCCGCCGCGCATCGCAATCCGGGCCGCCTCGACCTTGGAGCGCATGCCGCCGGTTCCGACCATGGAGCCGGAGTCGCCGGCGATGCTGTACACTTCCTCGTCAATCTCAGATACGCGGTCGATCCGTTTGGCCCCGGCGTTCTTGCGCGGGTCTGCCGTATACAGTCCGTCGGTATCGGTGATGATCACCAGCCTGCGGGCACGGACGAGATTGGCTACCAGCGCGGACAGGGTGTCGTTGTCGCCGAATTTGAGCTCGTCGACGGAGACGGTATCATTCTCGTTGATAATTGGCAGGATGCCGTGCCGCAACAATTCCTCTATCGTCATCTGAGCGTTATGGATTCGTTTACGGCTTACAAAATCGGAGCGGGTCAGCAGGATTTGTCCGACACGGATCTCATGCTGCCCGAAAGCCGCTTGGTAGGCCTGCATAAGCAGCGCCTGGCCGACGGAAGCGGAAGCCTGCTTCTCGTGCAGCAGCTTGGGACGTACGGTATAGCCCATTTCCCGAAAGCCTGCCGCCACTGCGCCTGAAGTAACAAGCAGCACAGCATACCCTTGTCTGCGGAGCTGAGCAAGCTCCGCGGCAAAAAAACGGATTTTGGCTTGGTTCAAACCGCCTTCATCGGAGGTGAGCGAGCTGCTGCCGATTTTGACTACAATCGTTTGCTGCATCTGGATCACTCTTTTCCTTACTTTGTCTTATCAATACAAAAAGGCCCCGTCCTGCTAAGGACGAAAGCCTCTACTTCCGCGGTACCACCTTACTTGATGAAAAATCATCCGTCTCCGTCCCCGGTAACGGCAGGGAGTGCCGTCCAACTCTTCGTTGGCAGTTCAGGGGCGGGTTCGGAAGGCTCCACGGTAAATTCTCGCAGCCATCGGAATTTACTCTCTGGACGTGCAGGGGGCTTCCTACTAGTCCCGTCATAACGTTTGCTTTTCATTTAAGAATAACATGCGTGGTAAGGTTTGTAAAGGCGGGAAGCGCGGCCGCCCGGCCGCCGGCCGGATTATCCGAACAAACCGAGCGCTTGGATGCGTGCTATCGCTTCCTTGAGTCTGGCCTCCGTGCTGAGCAGGCCAAGACGGACATAGCCTTCCCCGTGTTCTCCAAAGCCGACGCCCGGTGCGACGACGATCTTCGCTTTGTCCAGCAGCATGTCGGCCAGCGATTCGGAAGAATACCCTTTGGGAACGGGCAGCCACGTAAAGAAAGATCCTTGCGAACGGTTTGCTTTCCAGCCGATGCTGTCGAGCGCTCCGAACAGGGCGTCTCTGCGGCTCTGGTAGACCGAGACAAGCTCCTTTACGCAATCCTGAGGGCCGGTCAGCGCCACGGACGCCGCTTCCTGGATGCCGCCGAACAGACTGCAGTAATAATGGTCCTGGATCAAATTGATCATCCGGACGACCTCGGCATTGCCCAGACAGAAGCCGACGCGCCAGCCGGCCATGTTGTACGTTTTGGAGAGCGTGTAGAATTCGATGCCTACTTCTTTGGCCCCCGGAGTCTGCAGGAAGCTGATCGGCTGCTGTCCGTCGAAGCCGATGGCGCCGTATGCAAAGTCGCTGGCCACTACAATGCCGTTCCTGGCGGCGAAATCGACGGTTTCCTTATAAAAGGAAGCGGGAGCGGTTACGCCCGTCGGATTATTCGGGTAGTTGATAAACATCAGTTTCGCTTTGTTGATCTCATCGGAAGACAGCGCACTGTAGTCCGGAAGAAAAGCGTTCGCTTCGCGCAGCGGCATGAAGGCCATACGGGCTCCGGACAGCGCGACGCCGGACCAGTAATCGGGATATCCGGGATCGGGAACAAGACATACGTCTCCGGGGTTCAGCAGGCACTGCGCGATCTCGACAAGCCCGGTTTTGCCGCCGAACAAAATCGCCACTTCCTTTTCCGGGTCGAGCTCGACGCCGTAATCCTCCCTGTACCGCTTGGCTACGGCTTCTTTTAAAAACAAATAGCCGTTAAAGGGGGGATAGCGGTGGTACAGCGGATTTTCCGCAGCTTCCTGCAATGCTTTCACAATATGAGGAGGGGTTGGACGGTCAGGATTACCCTGTCCCAAATTAATAACGTCATGGCCCGCAGCGGTTTGTTCGTTCGCTTTGCGCACGAGCTTGGCGAAAAACTGTGTGGGCAGGTCAACAAGACGCTGCGCAGGTTGAATCGGAAAAGCGCTGACGGCGCTTTGGGCTGCATTATTCATTCGAAAGGTCACTCCAATGGGTTCAAAAATGGTTCGCAAACGCAAAATGATCCTGCGCTTCATATAGATGAAAGGCGGATAAAACTAATGTAACATGAAAAAACCTGCAGGTACAGAAGGTTTGCAAAACCATGAAGGAAAAGGACGAAAAATGATATAAAAAATGATATAACCGGTCGGCTGACGGCATGTTTCTGCGATCTTCCCGTTCAGGATACACGAAACGTTGGCAGGAATGCGGCGAACAGCAGGAAACATGATCGGAGAAGAGAGGGGAATCGTCTTTTTTAGTAAATATCATTCACTAATTAAAGTAAGGTCAAAACAACGGATTGACTTTGCTGCGGAGCCTGTGCCGGATATAAATATGTGCTGAATTCATGGCGGACGGAATCATGGTTCGCGGAAAAACATACTATGGTATCGATTAAAAAGTATTGATTTTTTTTCCTTTTGATAATAAAATCAGTTTAGTGAACGGAATTTACCAAAAAGAGGAGGTGAAATCAAATGGAGACTGCAAAAAGCTCCTACGGCAACGTAGCTCATGCTTTAGACATCCTGCTGGCTTTTAAAGATAAAAGCGAGCTTTCTTTGGTTGAAATGTCGGAGCTTTTAAAAATCCGAAAAAGCTACTTGTTAAAAATATTGGATGGCTTAAAGGAGAAGCAATTTATTACCCAGGATTCCAGTACAGGAAATTACCAGCTGGGCTTGGCCTGCCTTGAATTGGGATATGCCTTTGAAAAGCGGTTGGATATTCGCAAGGTGACCCATCCTTCATTGGTAGAATTGGCTAAAGTTACGAATGAACTCGTTCACTTAGGTGTACTGGATGCCAATGTTGTCGTGTTGCTGGATCGGGTCGTTTCGAATGATTCATCCTTACGGTTGCAGTTTCACTTGTCATTAACGTCGCCGCCGTATTCCACGGCACTCGGAAAAGTCTTGCTGGCTTTCAGCGATGAAGCAAAGGTGGAGCATTATTTATCGACGACCAAACTGGAGCCGTATACTTCGCACACCACGGTGGATCCCAATATTTTCCGGCTGGAGCTGGCGCAAATCCGGAAGCTGGGCTACTATCTTTCGTATGAAACTTTCGAAAACGGGATTTCGTGTCTATCCGCCCCGGTGTTTTCCAGAAATGGCTCGATAGCGGCGGCGATCAGCATCTGTGCGCCAACCATTCGAATCATGTCCAAAGAAAAAGAATTGGTAAAGCATTTGCTTGAAACGACTTCCAAGGTATCAGCCAAATTGGGATACGCTCCAATGGAAGTGACAAGCTGACACGACGGCGCTTTGGACAAAAAAAGAGGGATCTTTTCATAATAAATGGCAAGCGACCAAACTCCCATTTGAAAAGATGCACCTCCATCATTAAGTTTATCACACCAACGGAAAAAATTGAATGGCAGCATGTTTTTTAACGTGTGTTCAGCGGTGCAGCATGCCTGTTTTTCGAGTTACTGAAAGCGTTATATTATAAAGGCGGATAGAACTTTGTTAGAAAAAATCACTTGCTAAAGCGGGGGATACAATGGCTCAAGTTCAAATTGCAGCTCCACCGGAGATAAATAAGAAAAAAGCAAACAGAGCATTGTTGGCAAGTATGGTTGGAAGCTCCATCGAGTGGTTTGATTTTTTTCTTTACGGTTCCATGGCTGCATTGGTATTTAATAAACTGTATTTTCCCAGCGATGATCCCATAGTAGGCTTACTGCTGGCCTATATGTCGTTCGGGCTCTCGTTTTTCATTCGTCCCTTAGGAGGTATTGTATTTAGTCATATCGGCGATAAAATCGGTAGAAAAAAGACGCTGATGTTAACTTTAATGCTGATGGGCGGAGCAACCGTACTGATCGGTTTATTGCCGGATTATAATGCTATCGGGATTTGGGCTCCTATCCTGCTCGTCTTTTTGAGATTGTGCCAGGGCCTTGGGATCGGCGGGGAGTGGGGCGGTTCCGTACTGTTGGCCGTAGAATATTCATCCAAAAAGAACCGAGGGTTCTTCGGGAGTATCCCGCAGCTGGGCGTACCCGTCGGAATGCTTCTGGGAACTGTTGCCATCTCGCTGTTAAGCAATCTGCCGGAGGAACAATTTCTCTCATGGGGCTGGAGGCTGCCTTTTATCCTTAGCGCTGTATTGATTATTGTAGGTCTTTGGATTCGTAAAGGCATCGAAGAGACGCCGGTTTTCCAGGAAGCAAAAGAGAGCGGCGATATCGCCAAGATGCCGCTGGTGGATACGTTCCGGTATCACTGGAAATCCGTGTTCATTACTGCCGGCGCCAAATTTGTTGAAACCTCGCCCTATTATATTTTTGCTACTTTTGTAATCGCTTACGCTACGGGGTATCTGGGGTATCAAACGTCTACTGTTCTTAATGCCGTAGCCATTGCCAATCTGGTAACCATATTCATGATCCCTTTGATGGGGAAACTTTCGGATAAAGTCGGCAGAAAGCCGCTTTACATTGGCGGAACCATCGCGATGCTGCTGTTTGCCTTCCCGTATTTTTATTTGCTATCGCTGCAGTCTGCCATATGGTTGACCGTAGCGACGATTATCGCGATCGGCATTATATGGGCTCCGCTGGAGGCTGTGATGGGAACGATGTTCTCCGAGATTTTCAGCACGAATATACGTTATACGGGCATTTCTGTCGGGAATCAGTTGGGTGCCGCAGTGTTCGGAGGTACAACGCCGATGGTTGCGCTTGCACTGCTTAATGCTTTCAATGATTCCTGGGTACCGGTAGCTTTATACATTGTCGCCGCCTGTATCATTTCTCTTATTTCGCTTTTTGCCATACGCGAAGGGAAAAATTTGGACTTATAAGCACCACCGGATTCGATTTACCTAAATATATAAAAAAATAATCGGATTGAAATCAAAAAGGAGTGGATGATCTTGTCTTCCGTTTTTTTACCGGTCAGAATTGAATTTGGAATAGGCAGCAGTACGCGTATAGGTAGTGAATTCGATTCACTAAAGTGCAAACGAGTCATGATTGTTACGGATAAAGGAGTCATTCAGTCCGGTTTGCTGGAGAACATGACTCAAAGCTTGGCCGACAGCCATATACAGTTTGCGATATATGACAGGGTACTGCCCGATCCCAATATAGCGTGTGTGGAGCAGGCAAAGGAATTTTATTTTTCTGAACAATGCGACGGCATTTTGGCTGTGGGTGGTGGAAGCTCCATTGATACCGCCAAAGCGGCCGGAGTCCTGGTTACCAATTCGGAACCCATCATGAGCTATACGGGAATAGACCAGATTAAAAATCAGCTTCCGCCGTTGATTACTGTACCGACAACATGCGGGACGGGGTCGGAAGTAACGAATGTAACGGTAGTCACAGATGAGAATCATTTCAAGAAGCCCATTATATCATCCTACATCATCCCGAAAGTGGCTATATTAGATCCGAATTTGCTGCTTAGTCTTCCTCCTCATCTGGTTGCTTCTACCGGTATGGATGCATTGACTCATGCCATCGAAGCTTTAACGAATAACATTCAAAATTGGTATGGGGATTCCTGCGCTTTGGAGGCGATCCGTCTGATCGGCAAATCCTTGAGGCCTGCGGCGGCCAACGGAAACATTACCGATCTTGGCCGGATGCTGTATGCCAGCACATTGGCAGGCATCGCCTTTACCGTATCGCGTTTAGGCCTGGTTCACGCCATGTCGCACCCTGTCAGCGGTTTTGCGGGGATTCCGCATGGTGTAGCCAATGCCGTTTTATTGCCCTATGTGATGTCCTTTAATTTGGTCGGTAATCCGCATGCGTATGCGCTGGCGGCCAACGCCTTGGGGATCTCGCCGCAGGAAAATGAAATGGCGGCCGCCGTGGAGGGAGTAAAGGAGGTTATCAAATTAAACCATCAGCTTGGCATTCCCAAATCGTTTAAAGCACTTGGAGTGAATGAAGAACTGATCCCCGGCATGATCGAGGACACCTTCAAAAGCGGAAATGTCGCTATCAATCCAAGAAGGGTAAGCATAAGCGATGTAGAGCAAATCTATAAAAAATCGTTTTCCGGGGACAGCCCGCTGGGATTTATCGAGTGAGAGATAATTTAGAGGAGGAGAAACTATGCGTTATTTAAACTACATTAACGGGCAATGGAAAGAACCGGTTTCAGGAGATTACAAATTGAACTTGAGTCCGCATAATCAGGAGGTTTTGGGAGAATTCCCGTCAAGTTCGGCGGAAGATGTGCAGGAGGCGGCGGCCGCGGCAAAGAAGGCATTTTCTTCATGGAAGAAGCTTTCATTTCAACAGCGGGCATCCTATTTGATCAAAGCAGCAGCCATTTTGAACGAAAAAGTCGAGGAAGTAGGCCGTGACCTCTCGCTGGAAGAAGGAAAAACATTGGCAGAGGGCATTGGCGAGACACGGCGTGCGATCAGTATTCTGGAATATTATGCGGCGGAAGCCCGGCAGCCGATCGGTGAAGTGATCCCTTCCGTCAATGCGGAAACCTTCTTGTATACGACACGTGTTCCGGTAGGGCCTGTCGGATTGATAACCCCTTGGAATTTTCCGATTGCGATTCCGATGTGGAAGATGGCGCCGGCCCTCATTTACGGGAATACCGTGGTGATTAAACCGGCGGACATTACTCCGAAATGCGTTTACCATATCATCAGTGCACTTGATGAAGCGGGACTGCCCGCAGGCGTCGTCAATTGCGTATTTGGCAGAGGATCCGTCATTGGTACGGCTTTGGTTGAGAATCCGCATATCAAAGCGATTTCGTTTACAGGCTCCAACCAAGTCGGCCATCAGATTCAGAATCAAGCCGTAGCTTCGGGCAAGAAGGTCCAATTGGAGATGGGGGGCAAAAATCCGCTTGTGGTGCTGGCCGATGCCGACTTGGAGAAAGCGGTGGACATCGCGATTAGCGGGGCATTTAGATCCACCGGACAAAAATGTACGGCAACAAGCCGCGTTATTGTGGAGGAAGGCATATATGAAGTCTTCCGCGACCGGCTGGTCGAACGTACGAAGCAGTTGAAAGTGGGCAATCCGTTGGATGCGGACACCTTCATCGGCCCTGCCGTATCCCAATCGCAGCTTGACGGCGTATTGGAGCTGATCGAAGCGGGGAAGGCGGAAGCGACATTGCTCTGCGGAGGCGAACGGCCAACGGACCCGTCGCTTGCAAACGGATTTTATGTGCTGCCGACCGTATTCGAAAATGTATCGAGAGATGCGCGAATTGCGCGCGAAGAAATATTCGGTCCAGTGATCGCGCTGTTTAAGGCGAAAAATTACGATGAAGCGATCGAGCTCGCCAACGATACGGAATTTGGCTTGAGTGCGGCGATCTGCACCAACAACCTGACGCTGGCGGAGCGATTTGTCGAAGACATCGAAGCGGGGATTGTGCATGTCAATTCGGAAACGGCGGGCGCGGAGCCGCAGGTTCCGTTCGGCGGCTGCAAGAATTCAAGCACAGGTTCGCGGGAACAGGGCAAGACGGCGATTGAATTCTATACGCAGGTGAAGACCGTTTATAAGGACCGGTTGTAATACGTCCCCGAAATCATTTCATTGTTTATTAAAACTTAATGAATAAGGAAGGATGAACCGCATGATTACCGCCAATGCAAAATCAAAAAAGTCGTTAAAGCATGGGATTATTGATTGCGATTTTCACCAAACCTTAAAAAGTTATGACGACTTAAAGCCTTATCTTCCCAGGGTATGGTGGCCCCGGTTGAGCGCTCCCGAGGCTTCGCTGCCCATAACAATTTTTAAACCCATTCCATTGTCCCGCAGGGATGCGTCGCCGGGCAACGGATTGCCTGCCGGTTCAGACCCGGAATATGCCATATCCGATGCGCTTGACCGCTACAATATCAGCAAAGCGATTCTTACGGGCAGCCTGCTTACGATCTCCGCTCACAATAACCCGGATTACGCGGCGGCTGTGGCCTCGGCATTCAATGACTATACGCTCGACACATGGATTCCGACGGACGATCGTTGGCTGGCCTCGATCCTTGTAGCTACCCAGGATCCGCTCCTGGCGGCAAAGGAAATCGACCGTCTCGGTTCGCATCCGAAAGTCGTTCAAGTGATTATGGCCGTCTCGTCAAGAGAACCTTACGGGCAGCGCCGTTATTATCCAATATATGAAGCGGCTGTGCGCAACAATCTGGTCGTTGCGTTCCACGGCGGCGGCGAAGGAGACGGGATCAATCCTCCCATTTCGGCAGCGGGTTATCCGACAACGAATTTTGAACGCCATAATATTTTGGCGATCCATCATATGTCGCAGATCAACAGTATTGTTTGCGAGGGTGTATTTGAAACCTTCCCAACCCTGAAAATCGCCTTCATTGAGGGAGGCTTGGCATGGGTGCCGCATCTGATGTGGAGAATGGACAAAAATTTCAGGGCCATGCGCAGCGAAGTTCCGTGGCTGAAAAAGAAACCAAGCGAATATATCATTGAACATTGCCGCTTTACAACACAGCCTATCGAGGAGCCGAGCAATCAGGAGCTCATCCAAATGCTCAGCATGATGCGGGCGGAGAAAACCGTCATGTTTGCAACCGATTACCCACATTGGGACAATGACACTCCAACCTTCGTCCTCCAAAAACTGCCGGAGGAGCTGCGCCGCCGTATAGCCTTTGAGAACGCTGCCGAACTGTATGGGCTGACGGACAGCTATTCCGTAGAGGAAGAAGGTGGCCTGACAGGATGAAGCACGTTGCAGCGGAAGTCGGAGAGATCGCAGTCGGAACATGCAAGATCATCAGCATTGAAGGGCGAAGCATCGGGATTTATTACGATGGCGAGCGTTATCATGCCATTCGCAATGTGTGCCCGCATGAACAGGCGGAGCTGTGCAAAGGCCATTTTTCGGGAACCACGTTGACTTCCAAACCGCATGAATACATTTACGGTATGGAAGGAGAAATTCTGGTTTGTCCTTGGCATGGATGGGAATTCAATGTAAAGACAGGAGCGTCGCTCGTCGATCCGGACAGGTACAGGGTAAAGGTATACGATGTTTCCGTTGAAGAGGACAGAATTGTGGTGCACGTTTAAATTGCCGGACAAATAACTTGGGCCGGACCAATAAATTTGGGCCGGCCAGATTAACCTAAGGAGTGAGATCATTATGGCAGTAAATGAAGTGAAACCTGCAGAGCCTAAAATCAAAATGAAGCGCAGCATTATTGATGTCGACATTCATAATTATACCCCACTTGATGTGATCAAGCAGTATTTGCCCCGGGCTTACCGTGATCAAATCGATTTGTGGGGGTGGCGGCTCCCGGGCTCTTTATATCTGAACGGGGGAATTAAAGTGGGCCAGATGGCCGACTCTGTTCCTCCTGGCGGAGGCTTTCCCGGAAGCGACCTGAATTTCATGAGAGAACAGCTGTTGGATCCGTATCAAATCGAGTATGGGATATTAACCGGCAGCGATTACTCGTGTCAGGCTTCGCCCGATCTCGATTACGCCGCTGCGATCAGCACCGCGATTAATGAATACACATTGGAGCATTGGCTTGCAAAGGACAGCAGGCTGAAAGGGTCCGTATTTATTCCTAAGCAGGATCCGCTGCAGTCCGCAAAAGAAATTCGCCGTGTCGGTTCTCATCCGGATATGGTTCAAGTCATTGTGTCCAGCGGGGCTGAAAAACCGTACGGGCACAGATACTACCATCCGATTTACGAAGCCTGCGTCGAGCATAATCTTCCTTTTACGATTCATGTCCTGATGGAAGGGGTCGGCATTAACGGGCCGAATACCGGCGCCGGTTACGTCAGCTATTACCCCGAGTATCGGGCCAGCAGACCGATGGTGATGGCGGCGCACCTGGCGAGCTTTATCTATGAAGGCGTTTTCGAAAAATTTCCGACCTTAAAGGTCGTTCTTCAGGAGGCAGGCGTGTTTTGGCTTGCGCCGTATTTATGGAAGCTGGACGAGGATTGGAAAGCGCTGCGCTTCCAAACGCCATGGGTGAAGAAAAAACCGAGCGAATATTTCCGCAGCAATGTGCGAGTGTCCTCGCAGCCGCTTGAGCCGACGCCGAATCCGGAGACGTTTACCCAAATGATGAACGCCGTTTATGCCGACGAGGTCTTAATGTTCTGCACGGATTACCCGCACTGGGATTTTGACTCGCCTGTGAGAGCGTTTCCCAAGTTGGAAGATTCATTATGGGAGAAAATTTTTTATCAGAATGCAGCTGATCTATATGGTCTGCCGGCAAGAGGAGCTCGAAAGGAAGGTGCAAAGTGATGTCTGTTTTTCTGGTTGGCAAGGCATCGGAAATTCCTGAAGGAAAGAAAAAGATCGTTGAAGCGAATGGCCGAAGCATCGGTGTTTATAACATCGCGGGGCAATTTTATGCCATCCGCAACACTTGCCCGCATCAGGGAGCGGCTCTTTGCGCCGGCCTTACGGCAGCATATATTACCTCTACGGGTCCTGGCCACTTTGAATACGAACGTGACGGCGAGATTGTAAGATGCCCATGGCACCAATGGGAATTCGACATTAAAACGGGCTGCATGATCGTGGATCCTAAGATGAGAACGAAGAGCTATGAAGTAACCGTCGAGCGCTACGATGTATCCATTGAAGACAATGAGGTATACATCCATCTGTAACAGCGATGACCATAAAGCCGGCTCGACTTTGACTAAATGCGCGAAGTGAATTTAAATCATAGACTGCCCGTGATCGATCGGGATCACGGGTAGTCTAAATGGGGGAAATATTCATGCAGCAAAAGCAAGAATCAAAAAAAACATCGACCAAGGCACTTGTTGCGAGTTTGATCGGAAGCTCGATCGAGTGGTACGATTATTTTCTCTATGGAACGCTTGCAGCACTTGTATTCAATAAAATATTTTTCCCTACGATCGATCCTGTCGTGGGTTTGATGCTCGCTTACACCTCGTTTGCCCTTCCGTTCTTTATTCGCCCGCTGGGCGGCGTCATCTTCAGCCATATAGGGGATAAAATCGGACGAAAAAAAACGCTTGTTCTCACATTAGGATTGATGGGAGGCGCCACGGTTTTAATCGGTTTGCTTCCTTCGTATGAAACGATTGGCGTATGGGCTCCGATTTTGCTTATTACCTTAAGGCTTATACAGGGGCTTGGCATCGGAGGAGAATGGGGCGGCGCCTTGCTGCTCGCGGTCGAGTATGCGCCTAAAGGAAAAAGGGGTTTCTTTGGAAGCGTGCCGCAAATGGGGGTTACCATCGGCCTGCTTCTCGGTACAATATCGATTACGCTGATGACTGCCCTGCCTGAAAACCAATTTTTGGCATGGGGCTGGCGTGTGCCGTTTATTTTAAGCGCCGTGCTCGTTCTGCTCGGGTTATGGATCCGGAAGGGGATCGATGAAACACCCGCGTTTAAGGAAGCCAAAGAAAGCGGAAACATAGCCAAGGTTCCGATTGTCGACACGTTCCGTTACCATTGGAAATCCGTGCTCATTGCCGTGGGTCTCAAAGCCGGAGAAACGGCTCCGTTTTATATTTTCTCGACGTTCATTATTTCCTACGCCACGGGGCATCTGGGATTCACAGCTACACCGGTGCTGAATGCAGTGACCATCGGAACGTTAATTACAACCATCGCGATTCCTTTTATGGGGGCTTTTTCCGATAAAGTGGGACGAAAACCCTTGTTCATCTGGGGAATCGTTGCCATTGTTTTGTATGCGTTCCCATATTTCTATATTCTTTCGCTGGGCTCGACGCTGTGGTTAACGATTGCGACCATCATCGGATTAGGCATCTTGTGGGCTCCGGTTACGGCTGTGCTGGGGACGCTTTTTTCCGAAATTTTCAGTACGAACGTTCGGTACACGGGCGTAACCGTCGGCTATCAATTAGGGGCTGCATTGGCTGGAGGCACCGCTCCTCTGATTGCTACGGCGCTGATGAACGGTTTTAACAATTCCTGGGTGCCCGTTGCGGTCTACATGATGGTGATCGGATTACTGTCTCTTTTTGCGATATTCAACACGCGAGAAACGAAAGATCTCGCTTTTGAGAGCAACGAAATTGAAAGTACAGAACAAGAGTTTATTCTGATCGCGCAGGGTGAAGTGCAGAAGAGTTAGCGGACTTGCTGCAGGCGACAGGTTAACCTGTCGATACTCATCATCACCGCGCCGAACTGCAAGGATCATACGGGGCTGCATAGGAAAAAGGTTCAACCGGTCAGGTCTGATCTGACCGGTTGTTTGCATTCTCCTTGTTCATGACATCGCGGAACGTCTCCATGAAAGCAGTGACGGCTTTCGATAAATATCTGCCTTTGCGGTAAGCGATCACCAGAGTCCGCGTGGGCCGGATCGTCAGCGGCAGGTAAGCCGGCGCGAACTCGCTATGTCGTCCCCGGGACACCATAAGCGGCACGAAAGCAATACCCATCCCTGCGGCTGCAAGGGATTGAACGGTTTCGATATTGCTGCTCTCGAACACGATGTTGGGAGTAAATCCGGCCTGCTGACACAAATCGAGCGTAATTTGGCGGAAGCCCTGTCCTTTTTTCAGCGTAATGAAAGGTTCGTTCCTCAGTTCGGCGATATCAACCGCTTTGGCCTGTCCATCGGCGCTGTATTGGGCTAACGGATGCGTCTTCGGAACGGTCAGCACAATTTCCTCTTCGATCACGGCTTCATAGTCGAGCGTTTCATCGATAAGCGGCAGCGACAGGAGGCTAATATCGGCCTGCCCGCTTGCGGTCAGCTGCTCCAGATTGGTCGTCGTCTCCTCCACAAGGACGATATCGATCTCCGGATAGCGCGCCTGGAACGCCGGCAGCACCAAGGGCAGCACATGGGCGCCCGTAATGGGCAGGCTGCCGACGACCAGCCTGCCTTTGCGCATTTGGGAGATGTCCTCCATCTCTTTTTTGAGTTGCTCGACCATGTCGAGTATTTTTTGTGCCTTCTCGACAAACAGGGTTCCGGCATAAGTGGCTTCCACGGAGTTCGTGGTTCTCTGAAACAAAAGGACGCCGATTTCTTTCTCCAGTTTGGACAGCTGTTGGCTGAGCGAGGGCTGGGCGATATGCAGCTTTTCGGCGGCCCTGGAAAAGTTTTTGTCTATGGCGATTTGCAGTGCGTATTGCAGTTGTCGAAGCTCCATCATCACCGCTCCTTTACGATTGCTTATAATCAAAAACTATCAATCTTATAGATATTATATCTTGGATCAATGAAGATGGAAATGGTACGATATTACGCATAGGATGCATCATATTATATTGAGGTGGAACCGATGGCAAAAACAATTATCGAAAAAATTTGGGATAACCATGTCATTCATTCGGAACCGGGCAAACCAAGCATTATTTACATCGATCTTCATTTGGTTCACGAAGTGACTTCCCCGCAAGCGTTCGAAGGTCTTCGCATGGCCGGCCGCAAAGTGCGCCGTCCGGATCTGACGTTCGCGACAATGGATCACAACGTCCCGACGAAAGACCGTTTCAACATTACCGATCCGATCTCCAAGCAGCAGATCGACACGCTTGCCAAGAACTGTGCTGATTTCGGCGTGAAGCTGTTTGACCTGAACCACATCGATCAAGGCGTTGTACACGTTATGGGTCCTGAAGTGGGACTGACGCATCCGGGCAAAACGATCGTGTGCGGCGACAGCCATACGTCCACGCACGGTGCGTTCGGCGCGCTGGCATTCGGAATCGGAACCAGCGAAGTGGAGCACGTGCTCGCAACGCAATGCTTGCAGCAGGCAAAACCCAAGACGCTGGAAGTGCGCATCAACGGCAAGCTGAGACCGGGCGTCACGGCGAAGGACTTGATTCTCGGCGTTATCGCCAAATACGGCACGGACTTCGCTACCGGCTATGTCATTGAGTACACGGGCGAAGCGATCCGCGGCTTGTCCATGGAAGAACGTATGACGGTCTGCAACATGTCCATCGAAGCCGGAGCAAGAGCCGGTTTGATCGCTCCGGACGAAACGACGTTCGAATACCTGCGCGGCCGCGACTATGTACCGAAAGGCGAAGCGTTCGATCAAGCGGTTGCCCGGTGGAAGCAGCTGGTTACGGACGAGGGAGCTGTTTACGATCGCGTAGTGGAATTCGACGCGGACAGCCTGATTCCTCAAGTCACCTGGGGTACAAGCCCGGGCATGGGTACGGATATTACGGCCAGCGTGCCGAACCCTGCTGATTTTCCAACGGAAAATGAGCGTAAAGCCGCCGAGAAAGCGCTGGAATACATGGCGCTCACACCGGGAACACCGATGACGGAGATCGCTATCGATTATGTGTTTATCGGCTCCTGTACGAACGGCCGGATCGAGGACCTGCGTGCGGCTGCGGAAGTGGCTCAGGGCTACAAGGTGGCTCCGAACGTTACCGCCATCGTAGTGCCGGGTTCAGGCCGCGTGAAAGCACAGGCGGAAAAAGAAGGACTCGACAAAATCTTTACCGAAGCCGGTTTTGAGTGGCGTGATGCGGGCTGCAGCATGTGTCTGGCGATGAACCCTGACGTGCTTCAACCGGGTCAGCGCTGCGCATCGACCTCCAACCGGAACTTCGAAGGCCGTCAAGGCCGCGGCGGACGTACGCACCTCGTATCTCCGGCAATGGCGGCAGCGGCTGCAATCAAAGGACATTTCACGGATGTGCGCGATTGGAAATTTAAAGTGAAGCAAGAAGCTTAAAATCAATCATTCTCATGTGAGGAGTTAACGACATGGAAGCTTTTAAACAGCATACAGGCCTGGTCGGTCCGGTGGACCGCGTGAATGTGGATACCGACGCTATTATTCCCAAGCAATTTCTGAAGCGCATCGAGCGCTCCGGCTTCGGTCAATTTTTATTCTATGAGTGGCGCTTTGACGAGCAGGGCGCCGTCATTCCGGAATTCAGTCTGAACCTGCCCCGCTATCAGGGCGCTTCGATACTGCTTTCCCGCGCCAACTTCGGCTGCGGCTCTTCCCGTGAGCATGCGCCATGGGCGATTCAGGACTATGGTTTTAAAGTCATCATCGCACCGTCGTTTGCCGACATTTTCTACAATAACTGCTTTAAGAACGGCATTCTGCCGATCAAGCTGAGCGAAGAGCAGGTCGAGGAACTGTTCCAGCGTACGGCAGCGAATGAAGGCTACAAATTGAGCGTTGATCTGGAGAACAAAACGATTAAGGACGGCCAAGGTCTCTCCATCAGCTTCGATCTGGATGAGCATCGCCGCCAATTCCTGCTGCAGGGGCTCGATGATATCGGCCTGACGCTGCAGCATGAAGACAAGATTGCAGCCTATGAAGCGGCTCACCAAGCCTTATAAGCCATTTTTGCAAATGAAAAAGCTGTTGAGAGAATATGCTCAGCAGCTTTTTTGCTGTCCATTTTGTTGTTTGCCGAATGATTTCTTATTGAAGAAAATAACATTAGGGAGATCAGGAAACGAATGAAGATTTTTTACTAAAGGTAAAACAGGGTGGGAATTTACAATCTTATTGATAGGTAATGCCATTTTTCTTTGGTCAAGAGTTTTCTATCAAAGAAAAATGCGATGACAAATACGCGATCGTGTTGATTGGGCACGATAGATGATGAGCCGCCTTATCCGTAGGCGGTTTTCTATTGGTCAAGAATCAACAATAGCAGGAGCATGTTTTTTATTTCCATCTTCCAATGTATATAATAGCATTTGTAGTGTACATAAAGGGGTGAGGGCCATGATTTTCAACAAAATCGGGATCGTCGGCGCGGGCACGATGGGGCAGGGCATTGCCGAAATGCTCGCCGGCAAAGGGCTTGATGTGGTGCTGATCGACCGCACGCCGGAAAAGCTGCTGCAAGCGATGGAGCAAATCGAAATGAGTTTGGATAAGCAGCTGGAAAAATGGGCGATCACCGCCGCGGAAAAGAAGATGATATTATCGAAGATACAAAAAGAAACGTATGTGCACCGAATGATGGAGTGCGATTTGGTCATCGAGTCGATCAATGAGGATTTGGAGCTCAAGAAGCAGCTTTTCCGGCAGCTTGACGATGTGTGTCCTCCAAACATCATTCTGGCCAGCAACACGTCTACGTTAAGTCTGACGGAGCTGGCGGCGGAAACCAAAGCACCCGAGCGGGTGATCGGCCTTCATTTTCTATATCCGGCATCGAAAATCCAGTTGGTGGAAATTATAAGAGCGCTGAAAACGAGTGATGACACCTTCGTCCGCACGAAGCAGTTTGTGGAAGAGACGATTCAAAAACGCGGGATTCAAGTATATGAATCTCCGGGCTTTGTGACGACGAGGCTATTCTGCGTGCTGATCAACGAGGCGATGCATGTGCTTTCCGAGCGGGTGGCCTCTGCAGAGGATATTGATACGGCTATGCGGATCGGATATGATTTCCATTACGGTCCGCTGGAGATGGCTGACCGGTTCGGTCTGGATTCGGTGCTTGCCTCTATGGAACGCATGTTTCGGGAATTCGGGGATGTGAAATACCGGCCGTCTGTACTGCTGAAGCAAATGGTGCGGGCCGGGCAGCTCGGAACGAAAACGGGACAAGGTTTTTTCCGCTACGATAAGGACGGTGACCGGCTATGATCATTCTAGTCGTTAATGCAGGCAGCTCGTCGCTGAAGTTTCAATTATATCAAATGAAGGATGAAACCGTGCTCGCTAAGGGCAAAGTGGAACGCATAGGGATGGAATCGGCGATTTTACACTTTGAACCTGCAGGAAAACAGGAAATCCGGGAAGTGCGGGAAATATTGGAGCATACGACAGCCTTTCGCAAAGTGATGGATATTCTTGTTCATCCGGTTCATGGCATCCTCCAGTCCGTGGATCAAATTGAAGCGGTCGGGCACAGGGTTGTGCATGGGGGGGAGTCGTTTTCCGGCTCCGTTTTGGTGGACGAGGAAGTCAAACGCGAAATCAAACGCCTGTTCGACTTGGCTCCGCTGCATAACCCGGCGCATATACTGGGGATCCAGGCCGTGGAAGCGAATATGCCCGATATCCCGCAGGCCGTTGTCTTCGATACGGCGTTTCATCAGACGATGCCGCCGACCTCTTATTTGTACCCGATTCCGATGGTGCTCTATAAAAAACACAAAATCCGCCGTTACGGCTTTCACGGCATGTCCCACGCCTATGTGAGCGAACGGGCCGCGGCTTTTCTGGGCCGTCCGCTGAAGGAATTGAAGCTCGTTACCTGTCATATCGGCAACGGCGCCAGCTGCGCAGCCATCTTGGGCGGCCGCTCGATGGATACGAGCATGGGGATGACGCCGCTGGAGGGGCTGATGATGGGTACCCGCAGCGGTGACATCGATCCGGCGATCGTGCCGGTTACGATGAGCAAAGAAGATCTGACGCTGGCGGAAGTGAGTTCGATGTTGAACCGGCACAGCGGGCTCATGGCGATCTCGGGCATCGGAAGCGACATGAGGGAGATCGAGCAGGCGATAAAAACGGGAGACCGCAATGCGTCGCTGGCGTTCGAAATGTACGAATACCGGCTGCGCAAATATATCGGCGCTTATGCCGCCGCAATGAATGGGTTGGATGCCGTTGTGTTTACTGCTGGTGTGGGAGAGAATTCTGCGATGCTCCGGGCTGCGGTTTGCCGGAATTTGAGTTTCCTCGGGATCGAGCTGGATGAGCAAGCGAACGAACGCAAGGAGTCCGGGGAACGGGAAATCACGGCGCCGGAGTCCAAGGTAAAGGCGCTGGTCATTCCCACCAATGAAGAACTCGTCATCGCCAGGGATACATACCGTTTGATTTTACACCGCAATGATGTAGAATAATGAGATAAGGCGAATACCGAACGTCTGTTCATTGATAAATGCTACATAACGAAACACGGGGGAGGATGGTTTCATGAGCCGCAATTTATGTATGATCCGGGACGTGGATCAGCATGTGAACGAAACCGTTACGATCGGATGCTGGCTGCACAATAGCCGATCCAGTGGGAAAATCCGTTTTTTGCAGCTGCGCGACGGTTCCGGTTTTATTCAAGGCGTGGTTGTAAAAAACGAAGTGGATGAGCAGGTATGGGAGGATACGGGCAAGCTTGCGCAGGAGAGCTCCTTGTACATCACGGGCGTAGTGCGTGAAGATGCCCGCAGCAAGGGCGGCTACGAGCTGACGGTTACGGGAGTGGAGATCATTCAGCTCACAAGCGATTATCCGATTACACCCAAGGAGCACGGGGTCGATTTTCTGATGGATCACCGCCACCTGTGGATCCGTTCTCCGCGGCAGCGCGCGATTCTGGTGATTCGGGCGCAAATCATCCGGGCGGTGCAGCAGTTTTTCGATGAGCGGGGCTTTCATCTGGTCGACCCGCCGATCCTGACGCCTTCTTCGGCGGAAGGGACGACGAGCTTGTTCCATACCAAATATTTCGATGAGGATGCATTCCTGACCCAGAGCGGCCAGCTCTACATGGAGGCTGCGGCCATGGCGCTCGGCAGGGTTTATTCGTTCGGGCCAACGTTTAGGGCGGAGAAGTCCAAGACGCGCCGTCATTTGATCGAGTTCTGGATGATCGAGCCGGAGATGGCCTTCTTCACGCATGAGGAAAACCTTGAAATACAGGAGCAATTTGTCGCCTACATTGTGAAGTCGGTGCTGGAGCACTGTCGCAGGGAGCTTGAGGTGCTGGGGAGGGACGTATCCAGGCTGGAGGGCATCGAGGCTCCTTTTCCGCGCATTACATACGACGAGGCGGTTAAATTTCTGCAGGAGAACGGCCATGAAATCCAATGGGGGGAAGACTTCGGCGCTCCCCACGAAACGGCGATAGCCCAACAATATCATAAGCCGGTGTTTATTACTCATTATCCGACGGACATTAAGGCGTTCTACATGAAGCCGGATCCTGCACGGCCTGAAGTGGTGCTGTGCGCAGATTTGATCGCGCCGGAAGGATATGGGGAAATTATCGGCGGCAGCCAGCGGATCGACGATCCGGAGCTGCTGGAGCAAAGGTTTCAGCAGCACGAGCTGTCGAAGGAAGCGTATCAGTGGTATCTCGACCTGCGCAAGTACGGATCGGTGCCGCATTCCGGCTTCGGTCTGGGGCTGGAGCGCACAGTGGCCTGGATATGCGGTCTCGACCACGTTCGCGAGACGATTCCGTTCCCGCGGCTGCTGTACCGTTTATACCCGTAATATCCGAAAGGAAGGGCTTGCATGAGAAGGAGCGAACAAGATACGAAGGAGCTGCCGTCCGTGCTGCTCGCGGGCTGGCAGGAGGGGAACGTGAATGTTCCTTATTGGCTGCTCCGGTATTACACGCAGCTTCGGCTGCAGGAGCAGGATGTCATGCTGATTCTTCACGTTATGGCTTTCAAGCAAAAGGAAAACAAGGATTTTCCGACGTTCGAGGAGATCCAGTCGCGCATGTCGATCCCGCAGGAGAAGGTCATTGCCGTCCTGCAAAAGCTGCTGAAGGAAGGGCTGCTGAGGATTGACGAGGAGACGGATCCGTTATCTGCGGTTCACAGCGAGAAATATAATTGGCAGCCGCTGATGGAGCGGCTGGCGGAGTGCCGCCTGGAAGAGCTGCTGGAGGAACGCGCGGCCTTGCGCAGGCAAGCGGGTGCAGACGCATCCGGAAAAAAGGATATCTTTACCATCTTCGAAAAAGAGTTCGGGCGTCCGCTTACCCCGATGGAGCTGGAGTCGATCTCGGGTTGGATGGATAAAGACGGATATCCCGAGGAGCTTATTCTTGCCGGGCTGAAGGAAGCGGTATTCGCAGGAAAGGTGCATTTTCGTTATATCGACCGGATTCTTCTGGAATGGCAGCGAAACCGGATCAAAACCGTAGAACAGGCGAAGGAGCATTCCCAGAAATTCCGTGCACGTTAACCAAGAGACAGCAGGGGTTGTCCCGGGCTGTTCATGAAATCCCTCAAAGGGAAGGACCAAGAGTGTCCTCCTCTTTGAGGGATTTTTTTTTGTATTGCAGCGGAGGGATGAAGATCACCTATTTCTAAAGAGGAATCGGAGGAAGAGGTCGTATTATGGAAAAAAATTTTAAAAAATAATGATCTTTTTGTAACCTTTCTTTGAACATCTACGTCTAAATGGATGGTAGTTACACTTTCTGGCAGATTATAGACAAATTCATAACCGGAAGGAGGGCCCATATGATTCGATGGCTGCGCAGACGACATCAAGACGGGATGCACAGGAAGCCGCTTCCTGAAGTTCCACCGGCACCGCAGGACTTACGCGGGGCGCAAGCGCAGGCGGAAGCGGAGAGCGCCTCTTCGGCACAGGCCCTGATGGACGATCCTTCGGAGCATGAACCGGTTATCGATACGAGCAAACCGCTCCTCACCGTAACCGGTGTGGAACGTTCTTTTTCAGTGGGAGGACATGAACTGCATGTGTTGAAGGGAATTGACATGGAGCTGTTTCCCACACAGCTTGTCATGCTGAAGGGAAGATCCGGCTCGGGCAAAACCACGCTTTTGAATTTGATCGGGGGGCTGGATCTGCCTAACCGGGGGGAGATCCGGTTCAAGGAGCATTGGATTCATCAATGCAGCGACGATCGGCGGACGTACATAAGAAAAACTGAAATTGGATTCATTTTCCAGTCGTTTGCATTAATGCCTCTGTTATCGGCTTGGGAGAATGTAGAGCTGTCGCTGCGGATGGCCGGTCGGCCAAGATCCGAATGGAAGGCGCGCGTGGCTCACTGTTTGGAACTTGTAGGTCTGGGCAAACGGATGCATCACCGGCCGTTCGAGCTCTCCGGGGGAGAGCAGCAGCGCGTAGCCATTGCCAAAGCGATAGCTCATAAACCCAGTCTGCTGCTGGCTGACGAGCCGACTGCAGAGCTGGATTCGCAAATGGGAGCTCAGGTCATGACCGTTTTTCGGGACATCATCCGAACGGAACGCATGACGATCTGCATGACAACGCATGATCCGACAATAATGGAGGTTGCCGACCGTGTATTCGAAATGGTGGATGGGAAGTTTATCAATAGTTAAAAAAGGGGGAAAGCCTTTCCTGCTCGTATGCATGGCGGCATCGTTGGCCGTTTCTTCGGGCTGCTCGCTTTTGCCAAAAGAAGAGGAGGAAGAAATCGTACCCATCGTCAAGCCGCCCCAGCTTTCCAAAAAACCGGAGTATGTGGTGAAGACGGATACGTTGGAAACGAAGGTGCGCGGCTCCGGGAAGCTGATGGCCACGGTGGAAGAAGACTTGTATTTTACCGATGAGAACAGCCGCCGCATCAAAAATGTTGCCGTAAAGGCCGGAGACCAGGTGACACAAGGCCAATTGATCGCCGAACTGGATGTCACGGAGCTTGAAAGCCAGCTGAAGCAGAAACGGCTTCAGACGCGCAAAGACGAGCTGACCATGATTGAGATGCTGCGCAAGGCCGACGAGATGAGCGCCGAACAGTTGGAGCAGGCGAAGATCGATTTTGAGCTGAAGCGCGAAGAGCTGATTGAACTGGAGAAAACCATTGCGGGCGCAAAGCTTACGGCCCCGTTCTCCGGTACGATCGTATCGGTTTATCTGAAGAAAGGGGATACGGCTAAAGCTTATGATGCGGTAGCAACCATCGCCGACTTGTCCCAGCTGACGGTAGCGGCCACGCTCAGCGGGGAAGACTTGAAGAAAGTGGCGGTCGGCATGGAGGCCATTGTAGATATTAACTCGGCCGGTCAGCACAAAGGAAAAGTACTGCAGCTTCCGAATCCGAAAGCCGATGACGGCAGCGGGGGCGGCGGCTTTCCCGGCGACGGTCAGGGCAGGCAGCCTGATTCGATCGAAAACTATATGATCATCCAATTGGATCCGTTCCCGGAAAACCTGAATCGGGGCACACCGCTCAGCGTATCGGTCATTACGCAGCGCAAGGAGAATGCGGTTGTCATTCCGCTTGCCGCCCTTCGCTCGTATGCCGGCCGAAACTACGTACAGGTTGTGGATGACCAGGGCAGTAAAAGGGAAGTCGATGTGGAAATCGGCCAGCAGACGTCGACCGATGTGGAGATTGTGAAAGGTCTTACGCCCGGGCAGAAAGTAGTGGGACGCTGATGGCAATGCTTCGTTTTTTATTCCGCAAAATGTGGAATACGCGCTGGCTTACGCTCAGCACCTTAGCCGGCCTCATTATGGCTGTTGCGTTTACCACGAGCATTCCCATGTATTCGGACGGTTCGCTCAAGCGGGTCGTCGCTGCAACGCTGAAAGAGAAAAGCCAAGGAATGTCCGCCGGTTCGGTCTTGATCCGCTATCAAGCCTCCGGCAATGACCGGGCGGATCTGTCTGCATTTGCCGATGTCGATGCCTATATCAAAGAAGAACTGCCGCAAGAAATCGGTTTCCCGGCGGACGCGTACGTTCGCAGTTTGTCCATACGCGGTTCGCAGCTTACCCCTGACGATCCGTCAAAAGTGGATCCGAGCAAGAGAAGGCAGATGACCCTGATGGCACAGAGCGGACTCAAGGAAGAGGTCGAGCTGACGCAGGGGAATTGGTTCTCGGAACAGCCGCAAGACGGCGTTATCGAAGTCGTTATCCATGAGGAAGCCATGTTCCGGGGGGACATGCGCGTCGGCGATGTATTTCATTATCCGATTTCCGGGGGACTCGGCATCGCCCCGCTGAAAGTAAAGATCGTGGGCATATTCAAGCCGAAGAATGATGCTGATCCGTATTGGTTTCAAGGAATAGAAGGGCTCATCACGACCTTTTTTATGAGCGAAACCGGGTTTAACGACGAGCTCTTGACGAAGAAAAAAATTCCGCTCAACCTGGCGAACTGGTATTACGCTTTTGATTTGCAGGAAATCAAAACGAGCCAGCTCTCTTCGCTGCAGCGCAAGCTGGAGCGGCTCGACATTACGCTGTACCAGAAGCTGAAGGATACCCGGGTGGACGTATCGTTTATCCCTCTGCTGCAGGAATTTAAAGTACAAAGCCTGCAGCTGCAGATCCTGCTGTTCACTTTAGCCGCTCCCATGATTGCGATGGTATTCTATTACATCGTAATGAATGCCAGACAGTCTCTTGACCGGCAGCGAACCGTCATTGCGGTCATTCGAAGCCGGGGCGGGAGCACGAGACAAATTATATGGATCTATCTGCTGGAGGGGCTGCTGCTCGGAGGAGCAGCTATCATCATCGGTCCCATGCTCGGGTGGTTTATGGCCAAAAGCATAGGTTCATCCAGCGGTTTTCTTACCTTTGTGGACCGGGAGGCCGTTCCGGTCGGCCTATCTGAAGAAGCGCTGCTCTACGGGTTAGCCGCCGTGGTCATTGCTTTGATGGCCAGCGTGATTCCGGCCGTCATTTATGCCAGAGCCTCGATTGTCAGCCATAAACAACAATTGGCGCGCTCTGACAAAAAGCCGTTCTGGCAAAAATGGTTCCTTGATGTGCTGCTGCTGTGTCTGGTCGGATATGGGTATTACTTGTTCGGCCAGCGCCAGGAATTGTTCGCACAGACAGGGATGACGACGGATCAGCTGCAGGTGCATCCGCTGCTGTTTTTCATTCCGGCATTATCGATTATCGGGCTTGGGCTGTTTTTTCTGCGTATCTTTCCGTGGCTGCTCCGTTTCTGCAATTGGCTCGGCAAGCGGGTTCTGCCCGTTCCGATGTACTTAACGCTGACGCAGCTGTCCCGTTCGTCAACGGCCTATTATCCCCTGATGCTTCTGCTGATCCTGACACTGGGTCTTGGGGTGTACAACGCTTCGGCGGCGAGGACGATCGATCTGAACTCGACGGACCGGATTTTGTATGCCTACGGGACAGATGTGGTGATGAAAGCGGATTGGCAGGCTGTCGCCGAAACGCCGCCTCAAGCCCCGAATCCGGGAAACGGTCAAGGTCAAGGCCAGGGCAATCCCGGAGGCAGCGCGGGAGGTAACCCGCAAAGCCCCGGGGGTTCGAATCCGGGTCAAGGCCCGGGCAGTCCCGGACAACCGGGCGGTCCCGGAGGCGGCACGGGAGGACCTCCGCCGACAATGCGCTATATCGAACCGCCGTTTGAGGTGTTCCGCCAGCTGGAAGGCGTGGAGCATGCGGCACGTGTCCTGCTGGCAAAAAGCAACGTTGTCGTTTCCGGCAAATCGCTCGGCCAGGGCATGCTGATGGGAATCGATAACGTCGATTTTGCGGAGGTGGCCTGGTTCCGTAAAGATTTGTTTTCTGTGCATCCCAACCATTACTTGAATCTGCTCGGACAATACGAGCAAGCGGTCATTATTCCGACAACGTTTGCCGAGAAGCATCAGATCAAGCCGGGCGATTTAATGAATATTACGATATCCGGCCAACCGGTGGAATTCGTCGTCGTTGCCGCCGTCCCTTACTGGCCGAGTCAATATCCGGAGCAGACGCCGTTTATGATCGCCAATCTGGAGTACATTTATGATCAGGCTCCGGTAACGCCTTATGAGGTTTGGCTGAAGATGAAAGACGGAGCCAAGGTCACGCCGTTGATCGAAGCGCTCAGGGAAAAGAAAGTCGACATCGCCAGCGTCAAGGACGTCCGCAACGAGCTGATCTCTCAAAAAAGGCATCCGGCCCGCGGAGGGGTATTCGGTATTTTGAGCCTTGGCTTCCTCGTCTCGGTGCTCGTTTCACTGATTGGCTACATCTTGTACTGGTTTTTCAATTTGTCCAGCCGGGTGGTCCAGTTCGGCGTATTGCGGGCGATGGGATTATCGAAACGTCAATTGACAGGCATGCTGCTGCTTGAGCAGACGTTTACCGCAGGCTTGGCGATTGTTCTGGGCTTAAGCATCGGTAAATTGACGAGCTACCTGTTCCTGCCTTTCCTCCAGACGGCAGAGAATGTCAAAATGCAGGTGCCTCCGTTTCGTGTGGTATTCGATGCCAGAGATACCGATCAGCTCTATGTCGTCGTAGCCGTCATGATGCTGACCGGTGCGGGCCTGCTGTTCCTTCATATCAGGCGCTTGCGTGTCCATCAGGCCGTGAAGCTGGGAGAGGAGAAATGATGTAGTGATTCATTGCGAAGGTCTCGTCAAAATATATAAGAGCGACGAAATTGAAGTCGTTGCGCTGCAGGGGCTTAATATTTCGGTAGACCAAGGCGAAATGATGGCGATTATCGGCAACAGCGGGAGCGGCAAATCTACGCTTCTGAACATCCTGGGCGGCCTTGACCGTCCTTCAGCCGGGCAAGTTCGCGTGGGAGAATGGAACCTGCTCAAAATTACGGATGAAGAGCTGGTCCAATATAAGCGCAATACCGTTGGATTCATCTGGCAGAACAATGCCCGTAATCTGGTGCCGTATTTGACGGCGCTTGAGAATGTGGAGATGCCGATGATGCTGAGCGGGAAATATGACCGGCATTACGCTGCACAGCTTCTGGAATGGGTCGGTCTCAAGGATAGGTTGAACAACAAGCTGCAGCAGCTCTCCGGAGGCGAGCAGCAGCGCGTGGCGATCGCCATAGCGCTGGCTAACCGGCCGTCCCTGCTCCTTGCCGACGAGCCGACGGGC
Organism: Paenibacillus naphthalenovorans; assembly: GCF_001465255.1. Lineage (NCBI taxonomy): Bacteria > Bacillati > Bacillota > Bacilli > Caryophanales > Paenibacillaceae > Paenibacillus > Paenibacillus naphthalenovorans. Next base: position 1,080,846 of record NZ_CP013652.1, read on the forward strand.
TCCGTCGATACGAAGACGTCGGATATGATCATGGACATCTTCCGCCGCTTCAATACGGAGATGGGCGTTACCATTGTGCTCGTAACGCATGATATGGCGCTGGCCGGCAAGGTGGACCGCGTGGTTGCGATCCGTGACGGAATGACGAGCACCGAGTTCATCAAGCGGAATCCGAACCTGGATCAAGCTGCCGCAGGCGGCGGGACGATTCACGATGTTCACGAGGAATACGTGGTGCTGGACCGGGCCGGACGGCTGCAAATACCGAGAGCGTATTTGCAGGCGCTGGGAATCGAAAGCAAGGCGTCCATGGAATTTGACGGGGAGAAGATTATCATCAAAACGCCCAAAACATTGGATGAGACCGCTGTAAAGCTGCATTAAAGTACATTTAAAACCATAAAATCGGAGGGTTTTCAAAAATGAACAAATGGATCAAAAGAACGGCGGCGCTGTCGGTCAGCGTCGGTATGATGACACCTGTACTTGCAGCTTGTACGAGTCCGAACACATCGGACAACACGGAGCGCACACTGCGCATCGCCACGACGATGGGCTATAGCGCGAACGATGAATATTTTCGCCAGCGGTTTACCGAGCTTTATGAATTTGCCAATCCGAATGTGAAGATTGAAATCATCTCGGCCATGGACGACCGCTACATGTATGGCCGACCGGACCCCAACGAAAAGCCCCAGGATCCGCTAGAGAAGCTGAAGGAATTGATGCAGGGCGACAATCCGCCGGATATCGTCATGACCCAGTATGAGCAGCTGCCTGACTTGATCAGCAATAACTTGCTGACGCAGCTTGATCCTTTGATTACAAAGGACAAATTCGATATCAGCGATATCGTCCCGGCGGTGATCGAGGGCATCAAAAAGGTCGGTGAAGGTAAAATCTATGCGTTGGCGCCGACATTCAATTCTTCTGCCGTCATCTATAACAAAAGGTTGTTCGACGAAGCGGGAGTGCAGTATCCGACGGATAAAATGACCTGGGAGCAAACGTTTGATTTGGCCCGCCGGTTGGCCAAGGGAGAAGGGGAGAACCGGAAGTACGGATTCTCATTTTCGACTTACAATATGGGCGGGGACATGTCGTATGCGACACAGCTTTACACGGCGCCTTTACGGCTGAGAATGTTTGACGACAATGGTGAGAAAATGACGGTCGATTCGGACCAATGGGAGAACGCATGGAAAACGATGCTGCAAATCCACACGGAAAAGCTTGTTCCCGGTCCGCTGGATATGTCCAAAATGAACGGGAGCATAGGTCCGAATGAAAACTATAATCCGTTCCAGCATGACGATTTCCTTTCGGGACGCGTAGCGATGGCGATCATTAACTATGGCGAGCTTGACCGCATCATCGATGTGATGAAGAATGCGGATCGGATTCAAGGCTTTTCTCCGTTCGAATGGGATGTCGTCACGCTGCCCGTTCACCCGGAAGCGCCGGATACAGGCGGATTTATCGGGATGGATGGTATTATGTCGATCAACGCCAAAGCGCAGGATCCCGAGGAAGCATGGAAGTTTCTGAAGTTTATTAACGGTGAGGATTGGGCACGGTTGAAGGCCGGCAGCTCGCATAATATCGTTTCCCGGCAAAAATATATCAAGACAAAGGACGGGTTGGACTACAATCAACAAGCATTCACTTCATTAATGCCGGTACCGTTCGAAGACACAAAGCTTTATCTCAAAAATCCGAGATTGTATGAGGTGCAGAGCATAGGCTATCAGAAGCTTCAACAAGTGATGGAAGGCAAGCTTCAGGTCCGTGAAGCATTGAAGCAGTGGCAGACCGAAGGGGACGCCATGATTCAAAAACTCAAAGAGAATCCGAACGGCGAACCGGGTATGCCAGAACCAAGAACATTGGGTTAAACCCGCTTGACTAACGAAAGGAAATGGAACAAGGAGGTTAGCAGAAGATGAACCGGAAATCCAAGCGAACGAAATCATGCATACTTCTTCTGGCAGCCGCACTTATGCTCAGCTCCGCCGTTCCCGCCTTTGCGGCGGACGGCGGTACGCCTCCTCCCGGCAGCGACGCCGTGATCTCCATTGGAAGCGCACCGGTGCTGGGCAAGGTTGACATCGGGGGCGGCAATTTTTTTGAGTTGAAGAATGTGACTATGCTGCCCGAGCAAGGCGGCAATACGGTAACGTTTACCGTTACGGTCAACAACGTAGGGTCCAGCGACCTGTTGTTTATCGATTATTGGGTCCGGCTGAAGACGAAGACCGGCAATCAAATCTCGGTTCGTGTACTGCCGCAGGATAAAGACAAAAACCGGATCACACCAAAGTCCAGCCAGGACATCAGCTTCTATGCCAGCGTCAATGAAACGACCGGGCTAAAAGACCTTATTTTCGAATTCATCAAATGGGATTTCTCACAGACCAACTTCGAACGCAAAATCGGCGAAGTGGCCGTTCCGGCAAACTACAGCATCGTAACGGCAGCAGGCGGGGCTCATACGATCCAGATTGCCGGCAATCCGGTCAAGACATCCATCAAGAAAGTGCTGCTGAGCAAAAACGAAAAAAACTATACGCCCACGATTGTGATGAATATGGAAAACATTGGCGCCCGAAGCGCGGTGGTTCCCGGGTATCAGTATTTGCTTCGCACAAGCGAAGGATATATGTATCCTTTGGAGGCCAAAGGAATCAAGGATCTCACGATTAATCCGCAGGTGGACAAGGAGATTGAACTGTCCGGCTCCGTACCTGTTTCCGTGAAGCCGGAGAACTGGCAGCTGGTGATCATTCAGCATGCGGCCGATGTGAAGCTGAACCTGCCGATTGCGTATTTTGCGCTGCCTCCGGTATCGGAGGCGGACAGTGTAGACACGGGCAAAGAATATCACTTTTCGAACAAAAAGGGAACCTATACGGCCCGGCTGAATACCGTGCAGCGTTTGCCTTGGGAGGATCAGGACATTTTGACCGCCGGATTCACGCTCTCCAACAACGGTCCGGAATCGCTGCCGATCCCGGACATGGCGGGATACTTTATGCTCGACGGCGCGGTGAAGGTGGAGGCGAAGCTGATCAGGACGGATAAAGTGATAGGTTTGGCTCCGGGCGCATCGGCGCAGTTCCAGTTTATCGGCAAAATTCCGTATACCTACGAATTCGGTGAGGTGAAGCTGATACTTCAGGAAAAGACCGCTGCCGATGATGCCCAAAACGGAGGAGCGGCGCAGACGGACGATTTGCTGGAATTCGTACATCGTGCGGAGCTGATGAACGTAACGTATAACAACATAGGCGAAGCTCATCATGTGACAAGCGTGGGAAGAAGCGCAAGCTATAAGGTTCGGGAAATCAGAACGTACATCGGAGATACGGCGAATACCTTTGCGGTGATGCTTGAAGTGAAAAATCTGGAGAAGCGTTTCACGGATATCGCCCAGTTGGTCGCCCATATCAAAACGGTGGACGGAACCGTATATCCCGCAGCCGTGACGGAGATCAAGAGCAAGGTCAATCCGGGAGGCACGGCGCTTTTGATGCTGTCCAGCAACGTTCCCAAAACGTTCCCGATCACCGGAACGCATGTGATGATCGGTGATGCGGTCACAGAGGATCAGCTTACGGAAATCGGCAAAAAGCCGGATGCCTACGTGAATGCGGCGGCCTTCTGGCTCCCTCAGGAAAATCAGACGGTTCAGGATCATTTCAAAGACATCGATCTGGCTCCTTATAAGCTGTCGCTCAGCAATATCAAGCCGCAAATCGATCAGACGGGGCTGAAGCTGAAGTTCGATTATGAGATGTCCAAGGATTTGCTGCTCGTCTCGAACATGGAAGGCCGAAAGTTAATCATTGAGATCAAAGACGACGAGGATAAACTCAATTTCACCAAGGAGTTTGCTTTTGAAGAAGCGGCTGAAGGAGATTCCTCGAGCGGAGCGGCAGACAGGCTGCAGCTCGGTAAGCATTTGAATGTAGAGATAACGAAGCAGGACAGCGAAATCATATATCAGGTTCAATTTCTGAAGGGTTACAAACTCAATATCTACGATTCCTTTAAGGGTCAGAAGAAGCTGCTCGCCTCGAAGCAGGTCCTATGGTTTGAAACGATAAAATAGATCTTCCTATATATCTGTATTAAAAAGCTTTAAGCCGTCCCTGACACAGCCGATCATTGCAATGCGGGGACGGTTTTATATGAAGACACAGGGTGATTATGAACGTTTGGTTAATTTTGCTTTGAAAGCATTGACAGGTTTTGCAGGATATCTTATGTTTATCATGTTTATATCGTTAACAACATTCTTAACGATAATTACATAGATAACCGAGGAGATTATCATGAATTCTAAGCCACAAAGCTTTGCTGAACTAAAGCAGGCCGCAAGCAATCATCTGTCTCTTTCCTTTGAGACGGACGGTTTCAGTCCCTTGGTCGGAAGAATTTTCGCGCTGCTGCTTTTCGCTGCTGAGCCTTTGAGTCTGCAGGAAATGGCCGATGAGCTCGGAGTGACGAAGGCAGCTGTCAGCGTCCAGGTCCGCGCTTTGGAGAAGCACTGTATGTGCCAGAAAATACCTACCGGCAACGACCGCAAGGATTACTATTACATCGCTGAAGATTTTAGTACGATCACGCTGCGCACGATGCGGCATAAAGTGGAGTCCATCACAAAGCAGGTGGATGAGTCACTTTCGATTTTATCCCAAATCGATAATGTGACGGAGGAAGAGCAAGCTTCTTTTCAAGTAACCAAACGCCGTTTTATTGAGAGCGCGGCGATGTATCGGCTGGTCATGTCGCGGCTCGAAGGCATTGAGGAAGAATGGGTTCGGATAAGGGAGCAGCTATAATGTGAAATAACAGGTGTATTATTGAAGGGGATACAGAAAAAAACTCGTCTAAGTAGTCAGCAATCGTAATGGAGGAGTAGAGAGATGAATCATTTATCGAGTTTTTCCATGAAGAACGTCGCAGCCGTCATCATCATTTGCGCGATGTTGTTCGTCGGGGGCGGATATGCCGCTGTAACCATTAATCAGGAAACAATGCCGGATATCTCGCTGCCCATGGTTTTTGTCAGCACGACGTATGTCGCACCTCCCAGAGACGTGATGGAGGATGTGACCAAGCCTTTGGAGAAGGCGATCGTCGGTTTGGAAGGACTCAAAAAAATTACTTCGACCTCCGCTGACAATTTTTCGACCATTCAAGTCGAGCTGGAAAACGGGCGGGATCCTGATGAAGCCAAGCGGGATATCGAAGGCATGCTTTCCAATGTCAGCCTTCCACAAGGCGCTTCCGAACCCAAGGTGGCCAAATTCGGCTTTAGCTCGATCCCGGTCTACTTTCTGGCGATGAGCGGTCAAAACGGGGTAAATCAGTCTGATCTCGATCGGATTTACAACGATATCATCGATCCCACCTTGAGCACACTTGACGGGATCGACCGGCTGGACGCCGTGGGGAATCAGGAAGCTACCCTGAATATGAAATTGAATATGAATGCGCTCATTAACTACGGCTTGACCCCGGCTCAGGTATCGCAAAGCATCCGTGCCGCCCTTACGACAAGCCCCGCTGGTTCCGTTGATATTAACGGCAATACGCAAATGGTGCGCGTCCGAAGCGATTTGAACTCCATCTATGCTCTTGAAAATATGAAAATCAATACGACGGACGGCAATACGGTACTGCTGAAGGACATTGCTAAAGTCGAAGCCATTTCCGAGTCGACATTCTTGTCCAGATTGAACGGCGAGCCTTCGATCGGCTTGACGCTCTATAAAGCGAAAGACGCGAATACCGTTGAATTTGTCAGCAAAGTCGAAGGTCTGATCGCCAATTGGGAGAAGGAATTTCCTAATGTGAAATTCACCCCGATCATGAACCAGGCCAACGAAGTCAAAAAGTCGATCAACGGCATGTTGGAGAAAGCGGTTCTGGGTGCTCTGTTTGCCTCGCTCATGATCCTGCTGTTTTTAAAAAATATTCGTATGACGATCATTGTTTTGGTCTCTATCCCATTATCCATTTTAATTACGCTGCTTGTTATGGTGCCTTTGGATATTACCTTGAACATCATGACCCTGGGTGGGCTGACTATAGCCATAGGCCGGGTAGTGGACGACAGCATCGTCGTTATCGAGAATATTTACAGTGAACTGGTAAAGACGCATGAACGCAACGAATCGGTCATCAAGCATGCGACATCCCAGGTGGCTTCCGCCATCACCTCGTCGACTTTGGCGACAGCCGGCGTTTTTGTTCCGGTTGCTTTTGTAGGCGGGATCGTAGGTGAAGTGTTCAGACCGTTTGCCATTACAATAGCGGTGGCGCTTCTGTCTTCGCTGGTTGTCGCTTTGACCGTCATTCCCATGCTGGCCAAACTGCTGGTACTGAACCACCAGAAGCTTAAACACCATGAGGAACCGAACAACGGAAAGTTTATGACCCGATATAAAAAGGTTCTTTCCTGGACCCTTGATAATCCAAAGAAAACCGTTTTTGCTTCCTTTCTTTTGTTTATCCTGACCATTGGCGGAACGGTTCCATTCATGGGATATGAGTTTATACCGGAAAGCAGTACGGCAAAAGAAGTGCAGTTTTCCATGGAGATGCCGCGCGGGACGTCCTTTGAAACGATGGATTTAAAGGCTAAGGAAGTGGAGAATATGCTTCTGGCCGCCAAGGATCCGAACAATGAGCCGGCCTTTACCTATGTGAACACCATGGTCGGTTTTGACTACGGGGAGGAAAGGATCGCTTATAAAACCTCGATTATGGCCAAAGCATCCGAAGCTTCCGATACGAAACAGCTTTTGGAAGAAATGAAGGTCAAGATTGCAGAGATGATGCCGCAAGGCTCCGAGGTTACCGGTAATTTGACGGAATCGGGCGGCGCACAAACAGGATCGGATTTTATTTACATGCTGAAAGGCGACGATCTGGATCAACTGATGATCGGAGCCGAATTAGTCAAAGAAAAAATGCGCGAATTTCCGGAGCTGACGGAGATCGAGGACAGCTTAAGCGATAAAAAAACGGAGCTGGAGATCAGGGTCGATCAAAACAAAGCGCGTTTGTACGACTTGTCTTCCGGGCAAATTCTGGAGAATATCCGAAGCTGGCTGTCCAAAGACAGTATCGGTGACCTCAGATTCGACAACACCGTATTTAATACGAAGATCATGCTCGATGACGATTTCAAAGACTCGGTGGATAAAATTGGCCAACTCCAGATTAAGACGCCGAGAGGTTCTACGGTCTATTTGAATGAAGTGGCTCAAGTCCGTCAAATCGATTCACCGGCCAACATTACCCGTGAAAATCAGGAACAATATGTAAGAATCACGGCTTCGATCGAAAGCAAGGACAAAGGCGGCGTCAGCAATAAAGTGAGTGCGGCGCTGCGAACCATTGAGCTTCCCAACGGCGTACGGACCGAAGTTCAGGGGGTTAGCGACGACATCCAAAAAACGATTAGTGATATGGTTGTTGCCATGGCCGCGGCCATCGGCATCGTTTATCTGATCATGGTTATCGCCTTTGGGAACGCAAGCGCGCCATTCGTTATCCTGTTCTCGCTTCCGCTTGCCGCTATTGGCGGATTTATAGCGCTTTTGCTAACCGGAGAAACGATCAATATCACATCTTTGATCGGATTTCTTATGCTGATCGGGGTGGTGGTTACGAATGCCATCGTATTGGTCGACCGCGTTCAGCAAAATGTAGAGGCGGGGCATTCCATTCGCGATTCATTGATAGAAGGAGGAGTAAGCCGTTTTCGCCCGATTATTATGACTGCCGGAGCTACGATAACCGCCATGCTGCCTATGGCCTTTGGAGCAGCTGAGGGAGGGCTTATTTCCAAAGGGTTGTCCGTTGTCGTGATTGGAGGTCTGACGACTTCTACCATCCTGACTCTGGTTGTGGTGCCTGTCATGTATGAGTTGGTGGATGGAGCCAAGCAGCGAGTAAGCAGATTGTTCAGGCGGAACAAGAAACAGGCTGTCGCTATGAAGACAGAATCCGTCGCACCTTAATTCAACCTGCGATCGGTATCGATAGATAAAGGAAAAGGAGAATCGGCACAAATGAATCGGACATGGAATCATACAGTCAAACATAGCACCAAAATAGCGGGGGCTGTTGTCATCAGCGCGGCTCTCCTTACGGGTTGTTCTTCTCAGCCCCCGGCGGATGCTACGGCGAATACGGCGGAAGCCCAATTGAAGACCGTAAGGGCGGCGCCCATCGAGAAGAGAAAAATCAGTGAGCCTATGGAACAAGTGGCCGACGTCATCTCTTCCATACAGATGGATATTGTCACCAAAGCGGGCGGCGACGTAAAGGAAATTCTGAAAAAACGCGGCGACATGGTGAATAAAGGCGAGGTGATTTTCCGGCTTGATCCTACGGATGTATTAATTCAAAAGGAAAAGACACAAATCGCTTTGGCCACGGCTCAACAGCAAATCGCCAAAGCTCGTCAAGATTTGGCGGATTCCAAGCTGGACCTGCAAAACGGAATCAAGAAGCTTGAACAGTCCATCAAAGATATGGAAAAAGATTATAACAAGATGCGCAACGATTATGATATGGGGCTTGTGACCAAATTCCAGCTGGAGCAAATGGAGTCGCAGCTTAACAACCTGCGCCTTGATCTGGAGAGCAGTCAGAATAAGCTGAAAACACTTGAAAGCACGAATTCGTTGGCTCAGCTCGAACAGGCTGTCCAAACATCGAACTTATCCATCCGCGAGATCGACCGCACCCTCGAGAATATGGAAGTGAAGGCCACCGTCAGCGGTGTACTGACGGATCTTCCTATCGAGGTCGGTATGTACTTGAATGGAGGGTTCCGTGCGGCCCAGGTACAGCAGCTTGACCCGATCAAAATCAAGGCGGAGCTGACGGAAGAAATGGCTAAGCTGGTAAGGGGCAAGACAGAGCTTACCTTCTATATACCGGGCACGTTGGATCATACGAAAGCCAAGGTGAGCTACTTAGCCGACGTGATGAGCTCTCAATCGAAGTCGTTTACACTGGAATTGGAGGTTCCCAATGGCGACCGTAAGCTGAAACCGGGGATGAAGGCACAAATTCTGCTTACGGAGGAAAGCGAACAGATGGTTGTCACCGTACCTTCGCTCAGTGTTGTGCGTGAAGGCGGAGAAACCTTTGTGTTTATTCTCGTTGGCGACCAGGTGGAGAAGCGGAAGGTGTCGCTTGGACGAGTAAACGATACATTCCAGGAAGTCCTCTCCGGCGTCAGTGAGGGTGAACAACTGATCGTATCTGGACAAAACCAATTAAAGGACAAAGAAAAAGTACAGTTGGCTAAATAACCGACATCAGACTTGACAGGAGGAAACCCAAGTGAAACACAAGCTGAAGAAAACCGTAGCATCTGTTGTAATTACCGCCTCGATGATAAGCACCGGTTACTCCGCTTTAGCGGCCGAGGCTTCAGAACCCGCCGTCAGCGCACAGACGGCCGTTACATACAAATTGACCCAGGTCTTGGATGTCGAGGTCAAAAGCGTATTGAACGAACGCGTACAGGAAGGGACGCGTCTGGGTGTCGTCATCCGGATGAAGAACAACGGCAATGCCGTAACGAGAGTTCCGGAATACGAGCTTCGCGTGAAGACAAGCGAAGGCATTGAATATACGCTGCAGCCTAGCGCCTCCAATGCCAAAGCGATTCAACCGAAAGCCAATACCGAGCTGAGCTACATGACGGTTATCGACCGGACCGACAGCGTCAGCTTAACCGAGGTCAACTGGACGGATGTAGACGTGTATGTCTATCCAAAGAAGGAGACGCTGATCGCAGCCGCTCCGATTCAAGGAGAAACGTGGAAAGGAAGCGATACGCCGATTACGGATCCCGCGGCCGTCAAAAAATGGTCGGACTCCTTCGTGATTCCGTCGGTGATCTCTCCGATTCAATATACACCGGTAGGCATCAACAAAGAATCGACCAAGGAGGGTACATTCTACGTCGTACAGCTTTTGGCTTACAATCCGGCGGACAAAAGAGAGATCGTCCCTGATTTTGTTATCGACGGTAAAACGGACGGCAAGATTTACTCCGGCAGCCGGGTAGAGCAGGGGATCGTTGCCTTGGAAGCGAAAGAAAAAAAATATATCCATTACTCCATTCCCGTTGATCAGGATGCCGTACTCACCAGCTTAAACCTTCTGACTCCCGAGTCGTTTGCCCAGGGCGGGGCAGGGGGACCGGGAGAGAAGGTGACCTACAACGTGGGACGCCTGAACATTCTGCTTCCGAACCAAGGAAACATCAATAACCATGAGGCTTACACGCTCGGTGCGCCGATGAAATTTGACAGCCTGAGCACCTTGATTCACCCGGATATGGAAGTATCCGTCGTTGAACTGAACATGCATGAGAATAAAGAGGAAGGCTCCAAGAACGTCACGGCCAAATTTAAGCTGACGAACAAGAGCGACCGTCCGATCGCCGTACCGAATTTCCAATCCGAAATCATGAGCGCGGACGGATACCAGTACAGCGGCAGCAAGCAGAGCATCAGCACGCCTTCGGTCCTGCCGAATTCGTCGATTACGGTCAGCTTCCAGTATACGGTGCCATTCTCCGAGACGGGCAAAGGACTGGCGCTCCGAGTATTGGACGCCAAGACGGCAGCTCCGTATAAAACAACCATCGCAACTTATAATGTGACGCTTCAACCCGAAAACGAGCAAAACCAATTTAGTGTTTATCCGTTCGATGTGAAGGTAAGCAGCTGGAATATCAGCGCGCTGTATAACTCGACGACGCTTACGCATTCCTACAAAGCCAAATTTTTCTTTGATATCGAGCGTCAGCAGCAGGTTCAGATCGATCCGAGCTTCTCTCATTTGCAGTTTGAGCTTTATGATAATTTAGACCGTTTACTCGGAACGGCAACCGCTCCTTTCATCGGTTCGAACCGGATTGTAAACGGAGAAAACAACTTTACCTTCAGCGGCAATTCCGAGCAGTTTGGTTACCCGTTATCCGTTCGCATCTATGAAGTGTTTACCACAGAGACAGGTGCAGAAGGTAAACGTCTGCTTGGCGTATTCAAGCAATAATCCGACTTTATATTTCATTTCCGGCGAAAGGCGGCCTTCTACAGGCCGCCTTTCGTCTTGCTGTGTACGCCCAGCATGGGCGTCATCTCTACGGTGAAAGTCCGAAATGGGGGCTGGCAGCGCCTACCATTAGCCAAGGGCAAGAGTGTCCGCCGCGAGGCGAAATCTGAAGGAAGCCGGAGGCTTGTCCCAGGCTTCTTTTTCCCGCAGGGTAAGATGCGGTTTAAGCAACGGAAAATGGGGATCGTACCTTCTGCGGTAAAGGTCCGCGAATTCACGGATTTCGGTTGACGGAAAGACGGCAATGCCATAGAACATATCAATCCCACCTTTGCTTACATTATAATGGCTTCCGGTCCATCTATCCAAAAGAAAAATGGAAAATAACAGAAATAGCAGTTCGTCCACACCAGCATTCAAACGTTTACATAATATGATACGGACATCCTATTGGAGAAAAGGAGGCTATTGCCATGAGACGTCAGGTACACAGCAAGGAAGTCAAAGCCGCGGTATATCAGAAGCTGGAAGAACGCGGAGTCACTATTGAAGACATCGCTCTGATCGTCAGGGAAATCCAGCTGTCTTATGATCCCGGCTTAACGCTGCAGACGTGTATAGAGTCCGTTCATGCGGTTTTGCAAAAGCGGGAGCTGCAGCATGCCGTCTTGGTGGGCATTGAGCTGGACGTACTGGCGGAGAAAGGGCTGCTGAGCGAGCCGCTTCTATCCATTATTTTATCCGACGACGGACTGTTCGGCTGTGATGAAACGCTTGCGATTGGCTCGGTGTTCGGCTACGGGAGCATCGCTTTCACCACCTTCGGGCACCTGGATAAGCATAAAGTCGGAATCATCCGGAATCTCGATATCAAAGCGGGCTTTGGCGTTCATACCTTTCTCGACGATCTTGTGGCCAGCATAGCCGCATCCGCTTCCAGCAGGATCGCTCATCATAAGCGTGATGACGATGAACGGGAAATGGTTGTTCATGACCCTGGCACCGATTCGGAAGAGCAGGTCAGCTAACTACATGTCTTGCATCGCGCCTCGTTATACTTGTTATATTTTGGAGAGACTTCCTTAAAATAAGGCAACTTATTTTGGTTAAGCTATTAACAGAACTTTATTTTTCATCTACATCAAGCGGAGTGAGGACAATGAACTGGATTTATTGGGTGAAATTGTACGACAGTAAATTTCAGGCCGGCTGCTTGGCCAAGCGGATGGAAGAAGACTGGTGGATTTACGGTTATGAATGTCCTACGGAGGTAGAGGTGTTTCGATCCAAAAAAGGGCGTTTTGGCGTAAGGTATATGGTATAATTTTATGCTTGACTTCAACGATTTATTTGGTGTATATTTAATTTTGTCGCTGTCGTAAGCGAAACAATAGCGCGGGGTGGAGCAGCCCGGTAGCTCGTCGGGCTCATAACCCGAAGGCCGCAGGTTCAAATCCTGCCCCCGCAACCAAATACACCAGGGCCCTTAGCTCAGTTGGTTAGAGCGGTCGGCTCATAACCGATTGGTCGGGGGTTCGAGTCCCTCAGGGCCCACCAAATATGATCTTGCCGGAGTGGCGGAATTGGCAGACGCACAGGACTTAAAATCCTGCGGTAGGTGACTACCGTACCGGTTCGAGTCCGGTCTTCGGCAGTTCTTACAACGATTTTTATAAAGGGTTTTGCTTGGCAATCGCCAAAGCAAAACCCTTTATTCGTAATTTTTTACTATAGGCGAGTGTTTTTTCATTCCCTCGTTCATATACTTATATAATCACATGAAAGAGGAGGGGTTCCATGCCTTCGATTATTTTGGCACCCATTAAAGTGACCGGTAACGCTGGCGAGCTGGTATTTGGCGATGTCCTGCAAATTACGCCTAAAAGCACATCCAAAGCGAACGCAGGGGCTGGAGGCAGCAATACTGGTGATTTCAGCGCTACGTTTACGCTGATCAGTTTCACGAATACGATCGATCCCGATGTAGCCGATTCGAATAATGCGGGAAACAATTAGGCCGCATATCGTGCCGGCGATGCAGCGTTAGTCCGATGCGCATCTCTCCGTACTGAACGAAAACGGACGGGATGCGCTGATTTGTATTTTACGTAAACCGGATATCGATTTCCTGGTAAGGGTTCTCCGCGCTTTGCTTTCGTATGTGGAGCTGCAGAATGCCGTTTCGATAGACCGCTTTACAGCTTTCGGGAACCACCAGACTGGCCAATCGGATGGTCTGCGTTTTGTTGTCCGGCAGCCCCTCCAGGCGAACTTGGTTCAGGTTCAGCTTAACCCTCAGCTTGCGTGCTTGCGCTTTATCCGGGACATGGACTTTCACAATAACATTGTTGTGAGTATCAAAAATCTCGGTATGAAAATGATGCTTGAGTGAAGGGGAATCCATATTCGGCATCGCTTGCTTCATGACGTTCTTTACATAATTTTCAACCCATGCCATAGGTTCACTCTCCTTCCCCGGGTTCATGGGTCCTGTAAAAGGCAGCTTCCCGCCAAAAAATTGCTCGAAATTTTTCCAATTTATATCGAAGAAATTGTTGTTATTTTTGTTTTCGTCCATGATCATCCACTCTCCTTACTGCTTCAGTATATGAATGTGAAACGCAAAGGATAACCTTGATAACGAAGCAAAACACATACTTTCTGGGATCAGAACATATAATGAATCAAATCCATAACGGGTAAGGTGTTGCTGCCATGCCGGCCATCGTGGGTGCAATTAAGATTGTGAGTGTAGGTACAGGCTCCGTAGTGCACATCGGCGACGCGATCCAATTGGCTCCCAAGACGATAGCCAAAACCTTTGCAGGGGCAGGTTCTTTTAATACCGGCGAAAATGTAAGAACCTACAATGTAGTCAGTTCGACCAATACTTATGATAATGACGTATTCGATTCCAACATTTCCTCGGCGGATAAGGCAGGTGTCGTCTAATTCTATGCAGCTGACCATTCATCAGAATATCGTCATACACCAGCTCAGAATCGGCGCGGTGACGAATTCGTCCGTAGTTCAGATCGGAACAGCCGGAACGATTCGCGCCTTGGCGAATTTGTATAATACGGGAGGGTTTACCGGACCTGCTCCTGAATTGGGAGGGACGTTTGCGGTTCCGTCCGCCGTACCTTTTGTGCCTCTTCCTGCACCTTCCCGTTAACGGAGGAATATTCGATGAATTCATCCTACCCTGAGTCTTACTTTCATCAGTTAAACGAGTATTTGAGGTGGCAAACCGAACGCATCCGGAATTTGGAGGGACGTATCGAACTCATTGAACGAGAACTGGATTCGCTAAAGGGGCAGCGAGGGGTGACTATCGAAAGGATTGAATACAAATTCGACCAATTAAAAGTGGAAACATTGGAAGGCACATTAAATGTAGGCTTGTCCCCGACAGGCTTAGGGGCTCAATCATTGGATGACGCCACGGCAGGAGGGCAGGCCATCGGAACCAATACAGCCCGATCGGAATCCTTTGCCCGCATTCAGAAACAGGTCTATGATTATTTGCGGCGATCCTGCCCTGAGGAGCTGGCCGACCTTGAAGCCATGTATGGGGTGGAGTTCGGTCAGGACTTTTCGGATTTTGTCATCGGAGATTTAAAAGGGCAAGCCGCACAGAGGATCGAGTATTATTTGGATTCGATGGTAGACCCGAAGCAGGCGGTGCTTACGATGGAGCAGGAGCAGATCATTACGGATAAAGTCATTGGAGATATCCGTTTGGCGATGAAGCAGTATGTAATGAAAATGAATCAAGAGGGGGGCGCTGCGAATGATTCTAAAGGTGGAAAATAAGGCGCTTAACGTCGGGAATGTGAAGGTGACCGCTGTTGCCAGTTCGTCCGTTTTTCTCATAGGCGATACGCAGGTCATCTATTTGTCCAGTGTGTTCGATACCCCGCCGGAGTCGCTGATTATCGGGCCTCTCGAACCGCTGCCTCTGGAGGAATGAGCATGGCGCTCCCGGTCAGGACCTCGGTGGTAAACCGGGTCATGATTTATAATATCGGTTATGCTTCCGCCTTGAATGCAGGGGATCTGGGAGACTTCTCGCCGGTAACTCTCGCTTTAGCGGTTCATCGGGAGATTCCTGCGTATCACGGGAAGGAAGGCAATCTCAAAGCGTACCCGATTTTCTCGGCGCCTCTCCCGGTACCGAGACAAGCGCGTGAAGTTCATATGTCCACACATCAGGTTTCAGGTGCTATACATGTCAATAATGTGGAGGTGCTGGCCATTTCCACATCCTCTTTAGTCCAGATTGGATCGATTATATCGATCCGCTCGGAATCCCGAATCAAGCATATCCGGCAGCTGCTCCGCGGCTTACGGCCAAAGTAGACATTTGAGACCCGGGAACGGGTCTTTGTTTTTTGTTTTTGTAATGTTTCAGAACAAGCGGGAAGATGAAACTACCAAACAGCATATGGCCGCGGACTCATAAATGGCGTGAACAGCATCGCCGGTACTCCAGCCTAATGTTGATTTATGATATAATAGATGGGAATAGGATGAATGAAGAGAGGAGCGGAATAACTTGGCAGGCAGAAAGGTAGAACATGTCGGTGTCATGGTAAAGGATATCGATACTTCGGTTCGATTCTATAAAGAAGTGGTCGGATTAGAGTTGAAAGATAAGCTGGATCATTCGAATGGAGTGATCAAGCTTGCTTTCCTCGGCTTCGGACAGGCTGGCGAAACGGAGCTGGAACTGATTCAAGGCTATAACGACGGGCTTCCGCAGGAGGGCAAGGTGCATCACCTTGCATTCACGGTCGATGACATTGAAGAAGAGTGGGCCCGGATTAGCCGGATGGACGTTGAGCTCATCGATCAAGAAATTACGACACTGCCTAACGGTTCAAGATATTTCTTCTTCTACGGACCGGATGGAGAATGGATCGAATTCTTTCAATCCACCCGCTCGAGTTGATGCATGAAGAACGACAACGCTGCCGTTCAAGAGAGAATAAATTGCTTTTTGTGTAAATACTTTTATGTGACATGGGACCCGGGCTTTCCCAGAGGCTGCCGATTCTACGGATTCAAGACGAACGACCTGCCTTCGGCATTGGTAAAGCGATCCTCAGGAAAGCCGTGCATGGCGTTTGAGAAAAAAACTAAAAGCTAGGTGAACAACGTTATGCTGTTCAGCAAGAGTCAAAAAAAACTGATACTGGAGATTCTGCTTAAAGAAAGGCGCCGGTTATTTTCCAAACACAAGGGTGAACTCCTCGATCAAACGATCGATGATTTATCTCAGATGGTACGCAACGAAAATATCAACATAACCGAACCGAAAGATAGCTCCATCGATTGGAGTTCAAGGAATGGGAAACGGAAATAGCAGGTTTCATGTCCATAAGGCATCCCGTAAGGGGCGCCTTATTTTGTAAACCAACGGATGACCATCATGCCGAGCGATAAGACGACACTGATCACAATACACGTAACTATCGGAAAATAAAATTTTACATTCTCTTTCTCCACGACAATGTCGCCCGGAAGCCGGCCAAGATTCAAAAATTTTCCGCCTACGGACCACAGGAGTCCGACGACGATCATAACCACTCCGCCCCAGATCAACAGCTTGGGAATCGAATCCATACTTGCCGCTCCTTATTTTGTAATCAGCTTTAACTGCACCGCTTGTTCTTCTGTTAAAATGAACTCTTCATTAGGCAAAAAATCCTCATCCTTGTCTCTGCCGAAAAGCTTGAGCAGTTCAATCCATACTCCCTTTTCCATCGCCTCGGATGCAGAAATCACAATTTTCATAGAAATTGCCTCCTGTAAGGGTTATATGCTTTATTTTACACGAAAAGGGTTGTTGAAAACACCACTTTTTTGGATGCGGAACCTTCGTCGGATGTCTCCCGTCTACTCTATTAGGAACGTACTGGCGCTTGAAAAGAAGAGGAAAACGATATGAAAAGACAGATGTATAAAATGTTCATATATCTATTGCCCTTGCTATGGTTAGGGATGTCCTATGTAAAGCCATCCTTGGCCTGTGCATGTGCCGGGGAGGATCCGCAGCCAACCCTTTCCGACTGGCTGTATGTATCGGCAGGCGTTGTATGCTTTGCCGGGCTGGTGATCTTGACTATCGTACTAACCGTACGGGTATGGATGAATCACAATACAAAAGACGGGAAAGCTCCCGTCAACGAATGAGTGCTTGCCTGGCTTAGGCTGTCACTGATTTTTGCAATTCCTCCGGTTCGGGGACAGCCTTGCATATTCCGGCGCTGTACATAGTAGAATTAATGTAATGAAAGCCGGTCTTAAAAATTATTTCATTCTTTGTTGACAAGGGAGGATGCACCTTATTACATGCAATGCAATAGTACATAAATGATCTCCTTTCGCGTCGATGTGACAATTATAGACATATTATATGCCCAAAATTGTGATTTAAGACACATTTTTTTTATAGATTTTTCTAAATTTTTTTCATATTTAAATGGAACGATAGAAAGGCGAGCGGAAGAAAAAAAGTGCTGTCTAAAAAGTGTTGACTTTTACTCATGAGATTGGTATTATATACGCAGAAATAATATTTGATGTTATGACTTGTTAGCTCAGCTGGGAGAGCACCATCTTGACAGGGTGGGGGTCAGTGGTTCGAGCCCACTACAGGTCATACAGAAAAAGTCCTTGTATTTCAAGGGCTTTTTATTTTGTGATAATTTATAATGTGGTTTCATAGAGGAGCTACTTGGATAATTGGTTAAATAACCCGAATCCAGAGCTACGGCTTCGACTTTAAAGCCGAAACGCTTTACCTGTCGGTCCAATCGTTCAACGTAAGCAGTGCATGTACATCCGTAATGATGTTGTAGTTCATATCGACGGTACGATGGTCTAAATAATAAAATCCTTCGGGCTTTCCTTCTCTAACCATATAGCCACTTTCGGGATCTGTCTTGCTCACTTTAATTTCCTTATGCTCGATCACTTCCTCTCTTGGTTTTAGAGCTTTTTCCATGATTCTTGCGATCCTCCTCCACCGCGTCGTTGAGTTCCTCTATGTAATCCTTCGTGTTTTGCAGCACCTGTTGTTTCGTGAACTTGTGTTTGTTGGCGTTGGCTTTAATATGCGTGGAGTCTGAGATGAGAACCCTACCTCCGACCATTCGATGTTGAACGGCTTGAAGGACGATTTCATCGAACACCTCTTGGAAGATCGCTGTATCCTTGAACCGTTTGCGTCGGTTCCAACTAATGGTTGTGTGGTCTGGAACGCGATCTGTTGTAACCGTCAAGACCTTTTGAACAATTTTCGCTAATTAGTTTTGAACACTACCAAGAAACCAACGATACGCTTGGTTTGAATATCTTGTTCTAAGCGCCGCTCCGAACGATTGCCGTAAAAGTAGCCGAGAAAGATCATCTTAAAGAGGATCACAGGAACAATGGCCGGTCTCCCGTTATCTTCGCAGTACAGAGGCTTTACTTTTTCTCTAATGAATTCAAAGCTGATGTATTTGTCGATCTTGCGAAGCATGTGATCTTGAGGAACGAGATCTTCGATAGATACAAATTCATAGGATTTTGTTTACCGTTATTAGAACGAAGCATGCTCTTCACCGTCTAGTTCATGTGTTACCTATATTAAATTTTTTTAGTATAAAGAAAGCTATCGAGACTTTCTCGACAGCCTGAAAATGAGGAATCAAGTTTTTTTGCTTTTTATGTACTTTTCATAAGACGTCCAAATGGCAATTGGTGCCGAAAAGAACATTTCCCGAATGCGTCCGCAGTTTCCTTCTGCATGTACGGTGTAATGTGAGCATACCAGTCCAACATCTTCACGCTTGACCATCCATACGCTCAGCTATCCGTTTATGGTTTTCTCTCATCTTTAGCGACATAACAACATGTCTACCCTCACGCTTGTTGATGAAGAAATTCGGTAATAAATTGATAATAATTTGATCATAATTAGATAACAAATTGATATAAAATTTTCAACTCGGTGTTAAAATGGATTGAGAATCTCTAGATGTAATATGACAAGGGGGATTTTCAATTGGCTCGGAGCAGCGTTATGACTAAGATAAAAGAGTGGTTTGTAGAATGGTTTATAGGTAAGAAACCTGACACCGACAAGGAAAACATGATAATTTGTAAAGCTTGCGGC
This sequence comes from Paenibacillus naphthalenovorans, assembly GCF_001465255.1. Lineage (NCBI taxonomy): Bacteria > Bacillati > Bacillota > Bacilli > Caryophanales > Paenibacillaceae > Paenibacillus > Paenibacillus naphthalenovorans. Next base: position 1,100,113 of record NZ_CP013652.1, read on the forward strand.
GGTACTGGCGCATTAGACGTTTTTATTAATTGCGATGAATGTGAAGGAAAGGGTTATACCTTGATGACACGGCAACAGTGATGGATTTCACCATTGGGAGATTTATAGGGATATTATTAAGACTCAACCCCGAGCCGATCCGGGGTATTTTTTATGCCCGGAAAAAGGGCGAAGAGTGGTCTTCTGCAAAGATTCGTACAAACGGTGTCTAGTCTATAACCATGAAAGGAAAAAATTAGTGGAAAATCGACGCGGATTCCTATAAAATTTACTTTATATAGATAATCATAGGTTGAGGCGGTGGGAGTATGCCAGCTATCGGAAGTATTTACCCTAAAAAAGAAAATATCTTTAGCAGTAAAAAATCCCTAAAATCATTGCCAGTGTTGATTGTCAGGCTAATGAAGGGATTTTTATTTAGGAAAAAAACGGAACAATGCGGTGAATTTCTGCGTGTAGCGGGGAAAGTAAAAGTATCGGCAAGGAAAAATTCTAAGCTGATTTTAGGTGATAATGTACTGCTATACCATAATGTAGGTTTTTACCTAGATACCGACCACGCCGTTATTTCAATTGGGGACCGTACTTATATTAATCGCAGAACAGAAATTATGTGTAAGGACAATGTTACAATAGGTAGCGATTGTGCGATTTCGTGGGATGTTACTATAATGGACACGGATTATCATTCAATTGAAGGGAATAGTGATACAGCGTCTGTAACTATTGGAAATAAGGTTTGGATTGGATGTAAAGCAACCATCTTAAAGGGAGTAACTATTGGTGACGGGGCGGTTATTGCAGCCGGAGCACTGGTTACAAGAGATGTTCCTCCAAATTCCGTTGTAGCTGGAGTTCCTGCGAAAGTAGTCAAAAGCAATATACACTGGTTGTAAGACTACTTAATGATCCACACGAAACCCGTGTGCAATCTTTAACTAATAAAGTCCATAGGCTTACTAATAAGAACACCTGCTCGGAGTTAACGGGCGAGTGTTCTTATTTTTTTCGGAGGTGCAGCGGTGGTTGCAAGATCATACCTCTTACGTCGGATGCAAACCAAAGTTTCACTTGCACACATCCGACTAGGGCGTGCGTATTGCCCGTATGAGGTTAATGTTCAATAAGTCCTGCCGAATTTTGTAAATATTCATATGAAAATATACCCATTTTTGTGAAAAGTGTGATATGATTGATTCGTAAGTAGGATACAAAATGTACCATATATAAAATAAAACAGATACATAATGTACCAGGGAGTGAATCGTTTTGTTGGTGCCTAATAAAACCTTAACGCTAGTCGCATTCTTATTCGTCACGGTGGTATGTCTTATCCCGGACAGCAAAGCAACCGTGTTCTATCAAGTATCTACTCCGATTGGAACGTTCTCGCCGGATAAGGTATTGGTGTTATGTGCGATGTATCTTTCGTTCATTTGTTTGATGATCTCTCGGGCAAAAACAATGGCGTTGTCTAAATTCCCGGTGTTGATCATGTCGGCTTACCTTTTCTGTATCTTATTTTCGTCCTATCTATCCGTCGTGATGGGGGAAGGATATTTCCGAATCAATTCCCTCGTGTTTATGCTAATCATGAATTTTGGTGTGTTTTTTGCAGTGTATTTGCTCACCACAAATTATGAGTCTTTTAAGAACAAAATGATAAAAATTGTCATTTTTCTGAGTACGTTCAATGCCATCTTGGCAATTTCGCAGTTTATCACCCGGCAACCGTTGTTGATCGAAGAATATCTATTGCGTGAAAGGGGCTTTTTTGCTGCGGGAGACCGAGTCACCCGTTCGTTTGGCTTTCAAGGGGAACCATTGGCACTTGGAACGGTCTGCATGGTTGGGCTCATTATGGCGCTCGGGATGATTGTTGAGCTACGGCGGAGTGGGAAGGGGGCAAAATGGTATATTATCAGTGCCCTCATCCTCTCTTTTGGGCTATTGACCAGTTTCTCGCGCGGAAACATTTTCGCCACGACCATTGTGCTCGTACTATTTTTGATAGCTTACAAGATTAAAATTAGCTTTAAACTGATATTTAGATTTGGCCTCTTGTGTGTTGCGATATTCGCCGTACTGTATCAAACCGGGATATGGCAATCTTTCGTTACCCGTATCGCTCGAACGGATGATGAGTCTTATAGCCATCGTTTCAGTGTGATTTCTAATATTTGGGACGCTTTTCACGAATTCGGTGCCATCATGCTCTTTGGTCTATCCCCTGGTGCGGGTGTAAGTATTCGTCATATTACAGGAGTGCTCGACAATAATTTCATCAAAATATTGTATGAGTCCGGCATGATTGGGTTCGTTCTTTTTCTATCAGTCATTCTGATTTTGTTATTCAAAACAAAAGCAACACTGTTAAAACTCTGTTTGGTGGCCTTATTGTTGAACATGAACACCTACGAATTGACCGCGTACAGCAGTATTGGAACGCTGTTTTTTATAATACTCGCTCTGCTTTCTGCTGATTATGTACCAAGGATGAAACGAAGTCGTTCCTCCTCCGTGCCAAAGATAGCGAGTAAGGATATGCACTCAAGCCATTCGGCATAGCAAGGACTACAGAGGATTTCAAATCGTTCTTCACCTAAGCCAAGTACAACATGTCAACCCTCTAACGCATGGTTAACCATGCTCCGATCTACCCCGTCATCTGCCGTAAACCCTGGGATTTTATATGAATGATAAGAGGACGGCCATCTTATAGGTCTTTTAAATATGACAAAAGTCCTTAAATTATCCGATTAATCGACATGAAAAGAAAAATATGGTACTATAGAATCAATGATTAATGAGATTGAAGGTGGAACGATGGGACTATTTATTTGGGATGTTATAGGGATCATCTTGTTTATTGGTGTCATCGGATTATGTATCAAACAGCTCACCATGACAAAATAGGGAGCTTATGCAGAAAGGCATGAGAAACATTTAAGCTGCTTTAAGGGCAGAGACAAATCGATGGATAAAAGATCAATTTCGAATTTTGATCATAACTCGGCGAATAGGGTAAAAAAAGTTCAACCGCTCAATCATCATTTCGTTGAGGCGGTTGAACTTTTTTCATTTAAATCTCAATTTCTCCGGTTGTCCGTAACAAAGAAAGGGTGAGTTCGTCACCTTCCTGCTCCAAATCTATTTTGCTGATGTTATCGTGTGTCTTCGTAATGAGGTCCGGATGTCCATCTGTCTCTTTGTCCGTTTTATCATTCGCAAGATTTTGCGCTCCTTTGAGGACATCCGGACTGGGTCTTGTCCACGGAGTGACGTATGGTTTGCCTGACTTGGATACACGCGGGTGAAAAGCGTTTGGGTCGACACCGGGAATGTCATTACAGACCCCTTCAAGATGTTATAAGGCTGACCAACAATAACGGGAACAGGAGGGAAAAAGATGAAAAGAAAACGGATGCAGCGATGGGGTGTCCTTGTGCTGGCTGCAGTACTTCTTGTGATCGCGGCGTGCGGAAGCAGCGGTACGCCGGGTGCGCAGCCTGCCGGCGCTTCTTCCAACGATGCGGTGCCGCTTGTAGTCAAGATTACTTCCTGTACGAGCCATGATCCGATTACTTACAGCATGGAGCAATTTAAACAAAAACATGAAGCGAAAATGGATGGCCGATTCAAGGTGGAGGTTTATCCATCCTGCCAGCTGGGCAGCAGTGATCAGATGGTGCAGCAAGTGATCGCGGGCAACGTGCACATTTTTGTTACGCCTACCGCATTTTTATCCGGCATAGAGCCGTTAATGACGGTGATCGACCTGCCTTATCTCTTTCCTGATGTTCGAGCGGCAACGGAATATTTGAATGCGGAAGGGAAGCGGGCTTTGGAAGACAAATTAAATGCAAAGGGAATTTCGGCTCCCCCTGAATTCCATAAAGAGCTCGTTGAGGCGTCGGAACAGGTTTATACCAAATTATACGCCAGAGTTCCGGACTCCAAAGAATGGATTGATCACATTAAAGAACATTTTGCCAAATAAGAATGGAAAAGAAGGACCGCCTGCCTGGGAACATGAGGAGGTGGTTCTTCCGCTTGTAGGTTGTAAAATATACCAGACGGGCGGTCTTGTCCGCCAAGCTCCGGTTAAGCAGGTTGGCAAGGAATGTGGTACAATGGAAGCCGGCAAGTTAAGCTTGCGGGCCTTTGCTGTTTCATGCCGTCATTTTTCATGCATAAATTATTTTCCTTGGTAAACACTTACCGGAAAAACATTGAAAAAAAGGCGGTTATGGCGATGGTATCCAAGAAAGCGCGACAGGTTGTTTACATACTTTTTATTGTGACAATATTTATTACGGGAGGTTGTACGAACAGGCAAACCGAGCATATCGGACTTCAAGAGCCTACGCCAACCGGCCATACGGCTACCATGTATGTAGCCAACGTATCGACCTTGTCCAATGTCCCGGTATACAGGGAAAGCGGCGGGCTGGTCTGGGTGCCGCTGGAGGAAACGGCGAAATCGATGAATTATGATCTGCATTACGCCAACGGTTGTTTCGCCATGGGCGGCACGGATGCGGCTTATTCCGTCAACATGAACCAAACCCGGGCCATGGCAGGTGATATGCCCGTCGAACTGCCGCAGGCCCCCAAATATATTGATCATAAACCGCATCTAACTACACAGGCGTTGTCCGCGCTGTTCGGAGTCCCGGTGAACTGGAACGGGGAACGGTCGCAGGTTATTTTCTCCCCGATCGATGATCGACGGCTGTCCGACCGGCAAAACACATTCCCATTGGAGCAATCTGAAACGGAAACCCTACGAGCAGCAGGAATCTCGGTGAACAAAAATGACTTGATCCGCTTTGCCGAAGGGTTGGTAGGAACGCCCTATCAATTTGCTGCCGGACCTTACGAAAGTACACATACATTCGATTGCTCTTCCTTCGTCCAGTATGTGTACGGCCACTTCGGAATCAAGCTTCCCAGGTCTTCACGTGCTCAGGCGGAGGTTGGTCAAAGCGTATCCGTAAATCAGCTGCAGCCCGGGGATCTCCTGTTCTTTTATACCCCTGGCCGGTTTGCCAGCAACCAAACGGTAGGTCATGTGGGAATCTATGCGGGTAACGGACAAATCATTCATACCTACGGCGATCCGGGGGTTACGTTAACGGAATTTGATACATACTGGAGAAATCGTTTTTTGTTTGCCAAGCGTGTTGTTTAACTAGATTAGCTTGGGAACGGTTGAAGGGGGACAAGATGAAGATCTGGATGAAGGTGAAGTTAGCCGACACCATCAAATCCTATTCTAAGCATCCGGATTATGATTACAAATGCAGCATAGATGTTTTGGCGTGGGATTCCATGATCGAGGAAGGCCGCAGCGAGCATGAGAATCCAGGCAGACCCGATGAGCGCGGGGAAGTTGTATCGGTCATTATAGGCATTGTCAAGGGGGAACATGCGGAGATCAGGGTGCAGTATGAGCAGGAGGATTATGAGGCGCATAAAACCAATTTACTTATACAAAGAGCGGTGAAGGAAGGCATGAAGCTGATCAAAGAAAAGCTGGATGCTTATTTAGGATATGAGCCGTTAAATCGATGAAATATGGCGGGGCCGCGGCGGCAAAAAAAAATGCGCATAAAGATTTTCGGTTTGGACATCATACTATTAACGGTGACAAGAGAGGTGTGGTTCCGTTGGGCGATCTAACGAGCAATACCGTGGAAGTTGTTGTTGAATCGAGATAGAAGCGGAGGTGTGTGCCAAAGACACGTTACTGTAGTACACGTACTGCAAGATGTGAATGAGGTGTAAAACCCGAGCTAATGGAAAGATTCAAGGCAAATACCAAACACTCACCGTTGAAAAGGACTCCGAAAGGGGTCCTTTTTCTATTTTGTGCTGCCTTAAGGTCTCCTTCTTTTTCCTGCTTATTCAATGAATTTTCCATGATAAAATGGATTCGGGTGATGCATATGCTGATTAGTCCTATGCTCCTTGAGTCTCAAGACAATCCTTTCTCAGACCCGGCTTTTATATTCGAACCGAAAATGGATGGGCACCGGCTAATCTTGATCAAGAAGGGTGATGAAACACGGCTGTTTACAAGAGAGCAGACGGAATGTACACGCCAGTATCCCGAACTTCATGATGTTCCTGTGGAAGGTGACGTTATTCTTGACGGCGAGGTCTGCTGTATTGATCCGGATACGGGAGCTTCGGATTTCGAGCTTGTCATGGAACGTTTGCAGTTAACAAAGCGGGAGAAAATCCACTTTTTTGCCAAGCAGCGTCCGGTGCATTATGTGGTCTGGGATATCCTTCAACATAAAGGCCGCGACTTGCGCAATCTTTCATTAATGAAAAGAAGGTCTATCCTTGAATCCGTTATGGTGACAAATGAGCGTTTTCACATCATACTTCAAGTAAATGAAAGAGGCGAGGAGCTTTACAATCTGTTGGTTGAACAATCCATGCAGGGGATGGTTGCCAAGAAAAAAGACAGTCCGTACGTTTCCAGGCGCTCTCATGACTGGCTAAAGATCATGAATTACAAGTACGAGGATGTGTGGATTACAGGGTATCGAAAAGAGGGCATTGGCTGGTTGGCAGAGGTGGAAGATCATGGGCGGAAGCGGCCGGTCGGGATGATTGAATCCGATATATCCCCGCTGCAGAAGAAGGAGTTTTATGATGTCACTCAACAGCTGATTACAGGTGAGGACAATCAATTTGTATATATTCAACCTTTGATCAAGGCCAAAGTAAAATTTTACCATTGGACTCGCCACGGTTTTTTAAGGAAGCCTTCCTTGGTTGAATTAAAATTTTAATGTTCTTTTCATCTGTTTTAAAGATTACTTTCATGATCACCGGCCATAATGAATAACGTACCCCATCTTTTTATATACATTTTTTGAATCCCCGCTTCGCAGCCATCGACGATGCGGGGAATTTTTTGTATGAAGGGAAAATTCATTCACACGCTATACCGTCGCCATCCCTGTCCAAACCGCTGCGGTAGCCGGGGTCTCCGCGGTGAAGAGGAGCTTTGCCCGCAGCCTGGACTTCAGCGCATTTGCCGTAGTAGACCTCCTCATTCCGGGATGGCTGGGGCTCGGACGAGATCTGTGCCTTGTTGTCATCGTACCCATGATCCGAGGCATAGTCTTCGATGCTCCAGATCCCGAGCCTGGCCTTCTGGGCTTTCTTCTGGATTTCCCTGAAGCGGTCCACATATTTGACATCCGGAGGAAAAACCGAGACTCTGGCTAATCCTTTTTCAAGGAGCACCTCATTGAACATTTGATCGTCTACATATACGTAGGCCAGAATGCGTCCGTACCGGTCCCGCTGGGAAACATCGCGTTCCAGCTTGACCTCCTTGCCTTCCAGCGTTTTTTTGGCGAGTGCGGAGGCTTCGGGCCCGAACGGCTGCACGGGCTTGTTCGGATGGACGGTTTCGGGCGTATCTACCAGAATCATTCGGACCGTTTCTTCTTTACCCTCCAATTCAACTTTGATCGTATCGCCGTCGACGACCCCGGTCACTTTGGCGGTGGAGAATATCTTGTTCTCTGCTGGCGAGGCGGGAGTTGAGGCGGCTTGTAAATTGCCGCACCCTGAAATTATAATCGCAGCTGCTAATACCATGGCTGAAATTCCGGACCATTTTTTCAATTCAAGCTCCTCCTTAAAAACAAAAAACGAAATAGGCAAAGCCCCTCAGGTACTACCTCAAGGGGCTTTACCGCGTTTACGGTCATGTTAAAATTACCACGAATAACCATACAGGTCAATAAACTGATCAAAGACAGTCACCTATCAGTTCCTTTTACAATATTCTAAGGTTATAAACAGTGAAGAGGTGAACCTGATGGCTGTTGTTAAAGCTAGGGATCAAGATATTGCGCTCCTTGCAAGATTACTTCGTGCCGAAGCGGAAGGGGAGGGCGAGCAGGGCATGCTGCTGGTCGGCAACGTAGGGATTAACCGCATCCGCGCGAATTGTTCCGATTTTATCGGGATCCGCACCATTCCGCAAATGATATATCAACCTCACGCTTTTGAAGCCGTACTTCACGGGTATTTTTATCAAAATGCCAGGGAGCGGGAAAAACGTTTGGCCCGAAGATCGGTGAACGGGGAACGGCATTGGCCGGCAAAGTTCAGCTTGTGGTATTTCAGACCGCCCGGAGACTGTCCTCCGACATGGTATAATCAGCCTTTTGCAGGACGCTACAAGAATCATTGCTTCTATGAACCGACAGCAGAAGAATGTGAAAATGTATACAATACGTATTAAATCGATCGATAAGCTTATGTGGATTTGGAGCCGGCGTGCTTCTTTTATGGGGGACAAAGCTCTCCAGCAACTTATTGCTGGAGAGCAATAATCAAATTGGCAGAGTTATCTTTTGCGTCTCTTTGCGTTGGCGATGGCTGCCCCTGCTCCATAAGGTCCGCAAGGAACGTGAGATGATATTGGTCCCACATTTCTTTCAATATAAGTGTGAACATGTTTAAAGACGGGGACACAGTGATGACGATTGATCACTTCAATAGGATGAATGACCTGAACAAGCTGCGGATGGTAAAAATCTCTAAAGATTTGAGTGGGTCTTTGGACAATGGGATCTGCTGGCGGGCAGCATTTACCTGGATGAGTCAATTGATATCCCTCCTTATCTGTTTGCAAACAGTATACGTAACATAGGGGGATATCGATTGTTCGTTCGCCTTGATTTTATGTTTTTTTTTGGGAAACAAGTATAGGTGCTGGTCTATTTTCCCCAAGTTTCATGATAAATGAGGTCCTTGAGGGATTTTCGTTTTTCCCAGTTTGCGGATTCCAAAATAGGCATGGACGGATATTGATCGGTATATCCAATCGAAATCAATGCGATCGGATCGATATGAGGCGGAATGTTCAGGATGTCGCGGACATCATTCTTTTTATAAAAGCTGACCCACCCCATGGCCAAACCTTCGGCACAAGCGGCCAGCCACATATTTTGAATAGCACAGGCTGTAGACATGATATCGGTTTCGGGAATCGAATTGCGTCCCAATACGTGTGATCCGCCGCGTGTGGGATCGCACGTAATGCAGATCGTGACAGGAGCCTCCTTGATTCCTTCGATTTTGAGACTCAGAAAGTGGTCCTGCCGATTCTCCTCGTAATGGATGGCTAATGCGCGTCTTTCTTTATCCGCCGCCCAAGCCAACCGCTCTTTAACCTCTTTGGAGGTTACCACAATAAAATTCCAAGGCTGCATGAATCCTACCGAAGGACCATGATGCGCTGCATCCAGTAGCCTCATGATGATTTCATCGGGTACCGGATCGGAAAGAAATGTGCGAATATCCCTTCGGGTATAGATAATCTTGTATAAAGCTTCTTTTTCGAATTCAGTAAACATCTCGCTCACCCCGTTCTGGAGGAATCGTTTTTTTCTCGCTGTTTTATCATATTAGCAAGAAAACGTCTTCATTGTAAATCGGCAGATGGGTCGTGTTCTTTTGCCGGAATACCATGTGTTTCCGACAAGGCTTATGCTATAATGACAACAGAAGACAAGCTTTTAGAAAGAGGGATTTCATGAGAAATGTACCTGGGATGATGCAGCTGCCTTTCGGGGTTCCGCAAGAGCAGGGAGCGGGCATTGGAACATTGGATTGGGGCGAGCAAGAGTGGGGAACTCACCGTTATCATGTGCGGAGATTAATCCGTGAGTCCGTTCAGCTGCTTGCGAAGCCGGAGAAGGCGGCAGTGCTTGGAGCGGGTAATCACGGCGATGTGGATCTCCCGGGTCTGGCCGTTCATTTTCAGCAGGTGACTGTGCTGGATACGGAAGACAATATGCTGGAAGAATGGCTCAAAGAGACGGGAGGGCTTGCGCTAAGCCGTCTGAAATCGCTCACCAGAGTCGATTATACTTGCTTGGATCACATCTCGTTTTACGAAAAATTTGAGGAAATGCTCATGAATGGGGCTTCCGGTACGGAAATTGCGGACTACCTTCGGGATTGTGTATTCGAGGTACGGCGTTACGAGGCACTGCCTCATTTAAATAACACCTTCTCACTTGTCGTATCCTCCGGCGTTCATACCCAGTTGTTTTATATAGACGCGCTAACACAGCTTTACAGCCATTTGGAACGCTACGCGGAGCAGGACATTCGTCAAATCATTGAGGCGCTCGGTTACTTGCGCAACAGCTTGATATCCGATTATAACCGGCTGCTTCTCTCCCTGGTGAAACCGGATGGAAGAGTGGCGGTGTGGACAGATATGATTTTGCTGGATGAGGACAAGAAGTGGATTGCCGAGGAGTTAAGCCAGCCTCGGGGGGATCGGGAGCGGGCAAGGTTCCTGTTCGAGGCGTTTGGAAAATACGGGATGGAAACAGCCGTTATCGGATTGAAGGACCTTTATGACCGGATGCGTCCCGAGCAGCTGCTGTTTCGAAGCTGGGTATGGCATACGGAAACCGGAAAAACGTATATCGTTGCCGGAATGTCAGGCCATCCCCGTTCATAAGCGCTTAAATTCGAGAAGCTCCTCTTCCGTACAAAAGCTGCATCCGGGGAGAACCGTTTTGTTTCGCAGCTTGACGGCCATTTGGTTCAGTACGCCGGTCAGGGCAGCGATATCCGCTTCATTCCATGAGAATTGAATGCTGTATTCATCATGCTCTTCTTCCGATCTCATGCTGCGAACGATGGTGCCGACCGGTTTGAATTCTTTGTGCATGACGGTAAATTTCAGCTCGACGAGAAGGTTGTCGTCATCCGGCAGCGGAGTTGCGGTGCGGAAGCGGGCCCCGCCTGCGCTCAGGTCCAGCAGCGCGGCTTTGACGATTCTGTATTCAGGCATGAGGTCCTTGTAATCTATCATTTTTAATTCGGCGCACAGCGGATGCTGAAACGGTAAACGAAAAAAATGCCGCCTGTTCGCGTTGCTCATTTAACTACGCCCTTTACATAAATATATGCATACCTTATTCTCCCTTACTATACCGTAAGGGGTTTGTCCGAGGCAACAAGCACCGGCAGCCAAAAAACCGCTTTTCAATAAAGCCGCAATATTTTATAAAGGGAATATGGAGCGCCAATATCGAATACATAAGGACATTGGCGCTAAACTAAATCGATTAAGGGGTTCAGACACACTATGAAAAAGCTGTATAGCCAAATGACGCCCGAGGAACTCCAAACGGAGATGAAACTGCTTCAAGAAGAGATGCAGCGGGCTGAATTTCCGAGCCAGCGTTCGGTGTTGGAGCGCAAGTATTATGCGGCCAAGGCATATACGCTGAATCCGGCCGATTTCCCGCCCGGATTATATAAAGTAGACGGCGAACAACTGCCGTTCGAGGTACATTATGTGAATGGGATTATGGCCTGGGGAACATTGGGGCAAGAACCCGACGCCAGCTTCCCGATTTCCATGCTGACCCGTTTTTCCTGAAATGCCGTTTACTTCTGGAACGATGAGGAAAAATCACCCTCACGGGTATGGAAACCAGCTGACGGCTGGATGTTCGGTTGGTTCGGCTGCACCATAGTGACTGGAAGCGCCGGTTGGATGGAGGCGGGGTTCAAGCTCATACGAAAATTTTTGTCCGGTTTGGCTGAATCTGCCGTTCAGCAGCTTCCGCGGCTGTAGCCGTTGGAAGGGTGATGGTGAATTTGGTTCCCATATTCGGTACGCTTTCCACTTCGATCGTTCCCTCGTGATCCTGTACGATCTTGTGGCAGATCGACAGCCCAAGTCCGGTTCCGGACTCTTTGGTTGTGTAAAAGGGGATGAAAATCTGATCAAGCTCCGACTCGGGGATGCCTTTGCCCGTATCGGTTACCTCAATGACGGCGTTATTGTTCTGCAGATAAAGATGAATATATACCGTACCTTGCTCAGGCATAGCCTCGAGGGCGTTTTTGACCAAGTTCAGCAGCAGCTGCAGCATCTTGTCCTGATCCATAAACATGCAAACTCCGTGGCCTTCATCCTTAAAGCCGATTTGATGGCCCAAACGGGTGATTTCCGAATCAAGCAATGAAATGACGCGGCTAATGCAGCTTTCAATCGTTTGGATTTTATAATGGGTGACATGCGGCTTGGAGAATTGCAAAAATTCGGCGGTCAGCATGCTCATCCGGTTAATTTCATCCATAATCAGGTCGTACCAAGGCTCGATATTGTAATTCCCCGCTCTGGACAGCTGCAAAAATCCTTTGACCGTCGTCAGCGGATTGCGTATTTCGTGCGCCATGCCAGAAGCCAGCTCGCCAACTACGCGAAGCTTCTCGGAACGCAGCATGTGCTCCTCCCGCTTCAGCCAGCTTTCCCGCTTCATCATATACAAATTATGTTCGGCTACAAGAATCAGATCGTCTTTGTTCAGTCCGTCTTCAGGATAACTGGCGATACCGAAATTGATTTCGATGCCCGTGAGCTTGGGAAATTCGGAAGCGAGCAGTTGGGTGATCGTATGTATCGTTTTCTTCGGGTCGCTTGCCGTAACCACGATGGCGAATTCATCGCCGCCGTAACGGGCAATCAGGGAAGCGTCAGGGAACATAATACGGAGCAGTTCGGCCGCTTGCTTCAATATTTTGTTGACGCCCTGAAAGCCGTTCGTCGTATTCAGTGACTTTAAATTTTTGCAATCAATCAGAACCAGAATGCTGCTTTCTTTCTGTTCCACAAAAATTCCCATCTGCCGGTGAAATTCCTGAAAGTTGTATAGACCCGTTAGTAAATCGTGGGTGCTCAGGTGCTTTTTTTCATTTGTCAACAACTGCTTCTGCTGCTCGATGGCATACATATATTTCCGGAACAGATAAGCCATGAGTATGCAGCTTGCCGCGGTGAAGACGATGTCGGTTACTGTATATATCGTTACCGTGCTGTAGGTCAGTACGGCAAGGGAATAGGCTGTCATCATCCCTAAATTATAGGATAGCGCCAATGTAAGAGAAGGCGTCTTGTAAAAAATGATGCCCATATGCAGCAAATACAGCGGCAAGATCCAATGGGTTGCGCTGAAGATATGGAGCACAATCAGCAGTACCAGTTGAACGGCATGAGGTACGGGAATGATTTTGCGGGCCGCATGGGACAGCATATAAATGAAAGTTATGCCAATGAGTAAAAGAGGGCTTTCAGTTTGCTGGAAATATAGGGAGGAAGCGCAGATAAAACCAGCATAAATGACGAAGACTGTGCTACCGTTCATAATGAAACTCCAACTCCCGACTAAATCAATTGATAATATATGGATTCTGTATTTGTAAAGTAATTCCTGCCGGGTCACTATCTTTTTTTAAGCGCTTCATTTTACTTGGTTCGTCATCGTTTGATTTTTTGGGGAGATAAATCAAAAATAAGCCGGACGGAAAACCGTGCCGGCTTATTACGGGTTAGCATCAGAACCCGGGAAGGTTATCGAGATTATTGGACGGATCGCCGTCCGCATTGGAGCGCAGATGTTCATCCCCGTCCCGTCCGCGGAACACGTTGACATTCTCCAGCTGGCCGTCTTTGGCAAGCTGTTGAGCCTCCAGGTAATCCACCACTTCGCCGTTAGACAGCTTCAGGTCTACAATATCGCCGTCGCCGTTCTTGCGTACGGCAACGACGTGCCGCTTGTTTTGACTCATCGTTGATCGCCTCCTTGTTCATAGCATGCTCAGGAAGGAGGCAAATGATGCCTGCCGTTATCCGAGCACCTCGGCAATCCGGCTGTAGGCCCAATCCAGATCGGATTTGGCGATGGTGAGCGGGGGAGCCAGGCGAATGACGTTTTCATGCGTCTCCTTGCATAATAAACCTTTGTTTTTCAACTGCTCGCAATAAGCTCTGGCCGGTACGGCCAGCTCCACACCGATGAACAAACCGCGCCCGCGGATGTCGCGGATCAGCGGATTGGTCAGCTGGCGGAGAAGGCCGAGAAAGTAGTCTCCGAGCTCCAGGGAGCGTTCGGCCAGCTTCTCGTCCTGCACGACCTGTATGGCGGCTGTCGCCACGGCGCAGGCGAGCGGGTTGCCTCCGAAGGTCGAGCCGTGCGACCCCGGCTCGAACACCTCCAGCACCTCGCGGTCTGCCGCTACGGCGGAGATGGGCAGGACGCCTCCTCCCAGCGCCTTGCCGAGGATGTAGGCATCCGGCTCCACGGATTCCGCATCGCAGGCGAAGCGGTACCCCGTTCGTCCAAAGCCGGTCTGAATTTCGTCGGCGATAAGCAGTACGCGCCGCTGCTTGCAAATGGCTGCGGCCTGCTGCAGGTAGCCGGCAGGAGGGAGCACGATGCCGCCCTCCCCCTGAATCGGCTCGACAAGGAAGGCGGCCGTTCGCGGGGTGATGGCGCGTTCCAAGGCCCCCGCATCGCCGTAGGGGATGACGACAAACCCGGGGGTGAAGGGCCCGAAGCAGCGTTTGTACTCCGGATTCGAGGAGAAAGAGGTAACGGTTACCGTTCTGCCGTGAAAGTTGCCTTCGCAAACGATGATTTCCGCCTGGTCCTCGGGGACGTTTTTACGAAAGTAAGCCCAGCGGCGGGCTGCCTTGATCGCCGTTTCCACCGCCTCGGCCCCGGTGTTCATCGGCAGGATCATCGGCTTGCCGGTATAATCGGACAAGCGCTCATAGAACCCGCCCTGCCGCTCGTTGTGAAACGCGCGCGAGGTCAGGGTAACGGAGTCCGCCTGATCCTTCAGCGCGCGGATGATACGGGGATGGCGGTGCCCCTGATTGAGCGCCGAGTAGCCGCTCAGCATATCGAGGTATTTCCTGCCCTCCGGGTCATAAACCCATACCCCCTCCGCTTTGGAAATGACCACGGGAAGCGGCTGATAATTCCGCGCCCCGAACCGGTTCGTGCGGCGAATGATATCTTCCGATGTCGGTTTCATGGTGTTCCCTCCTATAAAATACGCTGCCCCAGCAGAGAAGAAATCAGCTCTGCGGCCAGCCTTGCCGTTTGGTTATCGCGTTCCAGCGCCGGATTGACCTCTACCATCTCCGCCGATAGCACGCTTCCGGCTTCGTACAGCAGCTCCAGCGCCAAATGCGCTTCGCGGTAGCTGATTCCGCCTTTGACCGGTGTTCCCGTTCCCGGAGCCTCCAGCGGATCGAGGCTGTCGATATCGAAGCTGACGTGCAGGCCGTCCGTACCCGCGGTTGCTATACGCACCGCTTCCTCCGTGACCCTGGCGATTCCCATCAGGTCGATCTCATGCATGGTGAAGCAGGTAACGCCTTCAGCGCGAATCAGCTCCTTTTCTCCGGGATCCAGCTGCCTGGCCCCGATAATGACCGTATGCTGCGGCCGGATTTTGGGAAGAAAGCCGCCGATCCGCGTCAGCCGATGATGTCCTATGCCAAGCGATGCCGCAAGGGACATGCCGTGAATGTTGCCGGAAGGACTGGTGTCCGGCGTATTCAAATCCGCATGTGCGTCAAACCAGATGACGCCGATGCTTCTATAATGCTGCGCAAGTCCAGCCAGCGTGCCGATGGCGATGCTGTGGTCCCCGCCCAGCACCAGCGGGAAGCGTCCGCGTTCCAGCACGTCCTTTATTTGTACAGCGAGCGCTTCATTCACCTTTACCGCTTCATTCAGGTGCCTGGGCTCCGCCTGCGGCACGAAGACGCCGCTCTCCTTGGCGGTTGACGGGGCAGGGACCGGATCCGGAAGCTCGCAGGAATAGCCCAGCTGCCGCAGCTTCCGTTCCAGGCCGGCCTGAAGGATCGCATCCGGACCTCTCCTTACGCCTTTGCGCCCGGCACCCAAGTCGAACGGCACCCGCAGGATGGATAATTCCGGTTTGCCTCTCATAAATGGATACCTCCTATCCGTTCTGGCGTGGTGCTGACGGGCGGTCCCGCCAATTTTTCAATACAAACCACAGATTGGCCGGGCGTTCCGCCATGCGCCGGACGAAATACGGGTACCACATCCGTCCGTAAGGTACGTAACAGCGCACCTTGTAGCCCTCCCGGGCAAGCTGCTCCTGCAGCGGCACACGCACGCCGTACAGCATCTGGAATTCATACCTGCTTGCCGGTATCCCGTTTCTCCTCGCGTAGGTTTTCGTCCAGGCGATGATTTGTTCGTCGTGGGTCGCAACGGCAGTGTAGACGCCGGCATCCAAACGGACCCGAATCAGCCGCTTCATGTTGGCATTTACGTCGTCCATGCTCCGGTAAGTGAGATGCCCCAGTTCACGATAGGCGCCCTTGACCAGCCGCAGATTGACCTTCGCCTTGGTTAACTGCCTGACGTCCAGCCTGCTCCGGTATAAGTAGGCTTGTATAACGGTGCCGACGCGGGTTAAGCCTTCGGCATGAAGGCGGTGCACCATGGCTATAGTATCGTCGGTATATGGTGAATTTTCCATGTCGATGCGTACGAAGTTTGTGAGCTGTTGTGCTTTTTCAACGATATCCCGGATATGGGCGTAGCAGGCCGCCGGGTCTAAAGCCAATCCCATCTGGGTCGGCTTCAAAGAGACGTTTGAATCCAATGCGTCGTGGTGAATCCTCTCAAGCAGCGTGATATACTCTCTTTTAAACCGGTCCGCCTCCGCTAAATCGCGAATGCTCTCGCCAAGCAGGTCCAAGGTGGCGGAGATTCCCTTGGCATTCAAACGCCGAATTTGCAGCAGCGCCTCATCGGCTGTTTCTCCTGCGACGAACCGGCTTGCCCCGAGCTTCATCCCGTACCGGTGAGCCATCTTCCCGACGACCCGGTTTCCGGCGAGCGCAAGCAGAGCAGAACGGAACAGTCTGGTACCGATATCCAAACATGAACACCCTCTTTCCGATTTGCTTCTTGTACGCGGCGCGGCGGCATATATTATGTAGCAGAAGGGCAGCAGCGTTGGGCGTTGGATCTGTGAAGCTGGCGCCGCCGGCTCCGTGCTAATCCATTTTATTCGGCAAGCTCCCGAAATGAGACTTGAAATGAAGATGAGCTTTTCCGTAACATGGTAATTCTGAAGAGGAGGGATGATCATGGTAGAGCCTTTTTGCAACGAACCGTTCACGGATTTTAGCCAATCCGGGAACAGAGAGGCATTCGCAGCAGCGCTGAAGAAGGTACAAGCGCAGCTCGGCCAAGAATACGGGCTGCTGATCGGCGGTGAGAAGCTGATGACGGCCCGGAAGGCCGTTTCCGTCAATCCTGCCGATCCGACGCAGGTGATCGGAACGGTGAGCCAGGCGGACACCGCGTTGGCAGATCGGGCGATCCGTGCGGCAGCGCGCGCGTTTACGTTCTGGAAATCGGTGCCTCCGGCGGGGCGGGCGCGTCTTTTATACAAAATCGCCGCGATCCTGCGCCGCCGTAAAGCCGAGTTTTCCGCCTGGATGGTGGTGGAAGCGGGGAAAAGCTGGGCGGAGGCGGATGCCGATACCGCAGAAGCGATCGATTTTCTGGAGTTTTACGGCAGGGAAACGGAACGTTTGGCGCAGCGGCAGCCGCTTACGCGAATACCGGGCGAGGACAACGAGCTTACCTATATTCCGCTGGGTGTCGGCGTAATCATACCTCCATGGAATTTTCCGTTAGCCATTATGGCGGGATTGACATCGGCAGCCGTGGCTGCCGGCAATACGGTGGTGCTGAAACCGGCCAGCGCGACACCGGTTGTGGCTGCCAAGTTTATGGAGCTGCTTCAATTGGCCGGCCTGCCGGATGGAGTGGTCAACTTCCTGCCGGGTTCCGGACAGGAGGTGGGCGATTACTTGGTGGAGCATCCGCTGACCCGCTTTATCAGCTTTACGGGATCCCGCGAGGTAGGGCTGCGGATCAACGAGCTGGCGGCCAAAACCGCACCCGGCCAGCGCTGGATCAAGCGCGTAGTCGCCGAAATGGGCGGCAAGGATGCGATTATCGTCGACAGCGACAGTGACCTGGAGCTGGCGGCGGAGGCCATTACAGCGTCCGCCTTCGGGTTTGCCGGGCAAAAGTGCTCTGCCTGCTCCCGCGCCATCGTACATGAGAGCGTATATGACGATGTGCTTCGCAGGGTGGCAGAACGCGTAAGCCGTCTGCGTGTGGGTGATCCGTCCGATCCTGAGATTGACGTGGGGCCGGTGATCGACGCCAAGGCTCACCTTAAAATTCTCGAATATCTGGAAATTGGAAGCACGGAAGGCAGGGTAGTTTGCGGAGGCGGAGCGGGAGATGCCAAGGGATATTATATCGAGCCGACAGTAATTGCCGATGTCGACGTCAAGGCGCGGATCGCGCAAGAGGAAATTTTCGGACCGGTGGTTGCGTTTATCAAAGCGGCCTCGTTTGACCAGGCGCTCGAACTGGCCAATGATTCGGAGTACGGGCTGACCGGAGCCGTTATTTCAAGAAATAGGGCTCATTTGGAGAAGGCCCGTACTGAGTTTCATGTCGGCAATCTGTATTTCAACCGCAAATGCACGGGAGCGCTGGTGGGAGTTCATCCGTTCGGCGGCTTCAACATGTCGGGAACGGATTCGAAAGCGGGGGGACGCGATTATCTGCTTCAGTTTACCCAAGCCAAGGTCGTCTCCGAACGCTTCTGACGGGAGGGGATCTGCGACAAAACCTGACCCCGGGGGTCAGGTTTTGGAATGCACCCGTTAAGTAAGCTGCGTCCATGGCGCGGTGCAAAGAATATGCTTACGACGGTAATGGATACGTTTTGAACTGTTCTATGAAGGTCATGCGGCCCGTTTTGCCGATAAATTCAGACATGTTGTCTCCGTAGTGCATAAGCAGCACTTTTTCCTGCACTTCCTCGGGCAGAGTAAGCAGCTCGTCAAGGCAAGCGTGTACGGTACCGGGACAGAACAATTGACAGTCATGCAGAATGACTTCGCAGCCTTGTTCATGCAATCCGGTCAGCAGCGTCTTGCTAAACCTCATGTCTGCGCTGTAAAACACCTTGCCGTTGAGCAGAAAGGAGTAGCTCGCTTTACCGGGGATATGATCGGTAGGCAGCAGCTCCACGGTCAGTTTCGGATGGATGGAAGTCGGCGTTCGTTCCGCCAAAGCAGCGACTTCGAAATAATCGTTCAAGCCGACAAGGCCCTCCGCCTTGTTCTCAAGTCCTCCCCGAAGCGTATGCTCCCACAAGACGGCTTCCAGCGGAGCCGGGACGAGCAGCTTGATTTTACGTTTGAATACATACCTGTACTGAAAAGCAAGTTCTTCGAGCCCGCCTACATGATCCGCATGAATATGTGAGATGAGCACCGCATCGATCCGGTCGAGCGGAATGCCGAGCTCGTACAATGCTCTGGGAGCGGTAATTCCGCAGTCGATTAATAACGTGAAGCCGTCGGCATGAATCAATGCGTTGTTGTTGTAAAAGTTTTTGGCAAATGCGCTTCCCGTACCGATCATTTGAATTTGCAGGCTCATTCGCGATCCTCCACTCGCCTATGGCATACCAGCCGAATATTATTTAATCTACCATGTTTTTTATGAAGGATTCAAGAACATTTTGACAGGTTTTGGATCAGGAAAGAATGGGGGGATAAGGATTGAAAAACGAACATATGTTCTATATAATGAGGTAAAGATCATGAAATTTCGGGTGGGCGAATATGCGGAATAGTGCGATAGAGCTGTGGATTCATCAATATATAGTGACTTTGCATCTGCTTAAAGCGCTGGAGCTGGACCGCAAATACGCCGGAGCGATGAAGCTGTCCCGGATTTGGAACGGATTGTTCGAACGGCTGTCCATTCGGGTGGAGAGGGAGCACGTCGGCATAAAACAGCGGCTGCGCAAGAGCGGATGCCGCATCGTGCTTGAAGAAATCACGCCGGAGCGGAATTATCACGTCATGTACGTGTATCAGGGCTACGAATTTCACTGCTCGATCATGCCGGCCGTGCTCAGGGGCAAGTGTGAAGAGAAGCTGCAGGAACTGCTGGAAGCAAAGGAGTAAGCCCCGCGGACAGCACGGGGAAGACCGGGGAATTTCCCGGGCAAGCGCACGAAACGTCACAGCTCGTCAAAAAGACGGGACATCATTCGACATTCATGTTCGCGCCCTTATTGGCATATTTTGTATAATTAATCAGTGAATACCTTTATAAATAACTAGATATAGATTTTTTTTCAAAAAAAGTTTGGGCTTTTCCCACAAACACCGCAACTCTTGCGAACCATCGGAGTATAAGATAACATACCAAGAACACGATGGAGGTTGCTTGAAATGAAGGTGCCGCGATTGCTGACGTTGATGCTGTCGCTTTCCCTCTTCGGGACGACAGGGGTCTACGCCAGTTCCATGTGGGGCGAGTTTGAAGGTTATGTGAAAGCCAAAGTGCTGATTAACAATGCGGAAAGACCGTTCAAGGACGGCGAGACACCCGCTTTTTTGATTAAAGGAAGCACCGTGCTTCCCGTTCGTGCCCTGTCCGAATCTCTGCAAGCTCTGGTCAAATGGGATGACGCCTCGAAGACCGTATCCATTTACAAGCCGAATGTACACATGTTTGTAGCGAAGAAAGTCAATGACGATTATTCCATTAATCAGCCGTTTGGCGGAGTCAAAAAGGGAGACCGGCTGGACTTTGCGGTATTTGCTCAAGTGGACAGCCTGACCATACCGATCCACTCCTTTAAGATTTCCATCATATCGCCTAGCGGCGAGGAAGTGGCGGTTCATGAGAAGGTCGTCGGCGGTCAAAGGGAAAGCTTCTGGTATCCGTGGCCGTTTAACGTATCGTTTAATGAAGCCGGCAAATATGTAGTGAAATTTTCCATTAAAGATAGCGAAACGGGCAGTTATACCGTAGTCTCGGAGAAACTGATCGTTTCCGGAGAGTAGAACCGAATGAGGATGGCGCTAAACGCCGTCCTTTTTGCTTTTTTAGGGGCTGTTGCGAAGCCTGTTTTGGCGGGCCGGATTTTTGTGGGGAGCCCCGGGCTGTACACGGTAAAGAAATCCGATGATGAGGTTTTCCTTTCATTGACTTGGGACCATGGGCGTGATACGATACGAGGGAACAATATTACTTATAATGACGAAACGAGGTTTTCCCATGAGCGAACATATTCATGACGCTTCCTGCGACCATGATCATGAGGATGATATTTTTATAGTAACCGATGAAAATGGCGTTGAACACGAGATGGTTATGGTATACACCTTTGAAGCAAACGATCGGGCCTATGCAGTGCTTCTTGACCGGAATGATGTAGAGGCTGACGGTGTTATTTTCCGCATTGAAGAAGAAAACGATGAAGCCTTCCTGGCCAGCATTGAGGACGAGGAAGAGTGGGATCGCGTTGTTCAGATTTACAACGAGATCGTGGAAGAACAGCAAGAGCAGTCATAACATCCAAAGCAAAGAACCCTTCTTGAAGGCAAGAAGGGTTCTTTGCTTGAACACGGACATGCAAGAAAAAAGCAGCCTGTCTGTTACCTGCATCATCATAAGTACGTCATTTGCCGGGAAAGATCATGCCCTATTTCCGCGGATTGAAGTACATGACGCGCCCGTTGAATAAATGAAGCTCGGCTTTCCACAGCTTGGCCAAATATTTGCAAAACTCATTGCCCTTTGCTTTATCCCCATGTGTACAGTCATCCGGCAGGACGACCTGAACATAATGGCGCTCTGTACCGGCCTGTGTTTCGGAACCGACACCCATGACGATATATTTGTAGAGGGGGTTTTTTCCTTTTAAATAAAACCATTGGCCCTCCGCCTCGGGCTTCGTTTCCAGCGTATACGGAAACCCTGCATCATCGTACTCCCATTCGAGCTGACGGCCTGTAAGGGCCAGCTGATCCCGGTAATGCATCAGCTGATTCTTCAGTTCATCCAGCGTTAACGAGGAAACGGCGGACCCTTCGACGAACTTAATATAAGCGCTTTGCGCCATGATGAATGCACCTGCCTACATAATGGACTGGAAAGGTTTTCTTGTGTCAAGCACCATGACCATCATAGCATTAAGAAAAACCAAATACAATACTGCTTAAGGCTTTTGCGGACAGCTGAGCAGACAGCAGGAAAAGGGGATACCTATGAACCAAAGCGGATTGTTCAGCGATTATTTGCTGGTTACGGATATGGACGGGACGCTGCTGAACAGCGAAAAGGACATTAGCCCGGAGAATCTAGCCGCAATCGAGCGGTTTACGCAGCACGGCGGACGGTTTACCCTGGCAACGGGGCGCATAGCGTCTTCCGTCAGGCGCTATGTCAACCGGTTGCCGGTCAACGCTCCGGTCATTCTTAGCAACGGTGCCGTCATCTATGATTACGAAGGTGAGAAATCGCTGTGGGTGAGGACGCTGCCTGCATCCTGCAGAAATGTGCTGAAGCGGGTCTTGGAACGGTTTCCGGAGCTGGGCGTTGAAATATACGCCAGGGACGGCCATGCGCCCTATATTTTGCAGGACAACGATACCACGGAGCGCCACCGGCGGATTGAGGGGTTTGCCCTGCAGACGATTCGGTTAACTGATGCACTGTCTGAGCCTTGGATCAAAATACTGTTCGCCTGGGAACCGGCATGGCTGGATGAAGTCGCTGCGGCCGTGAACGAGCTTACAGGGGATGCGGAGGTTGTCTGGGTCCGGTCGGACGATAAATACCTGGAGATGCTGCCGCAGGGGGCGACCAAGGGTCATGCGCTGGAGCAGCTCAGTAGGCAAGTCGGTGTTCCGATGGAGCGCTGTGTGGCGATGGGGGATCATCTGAACGATCTGGAGATGATCCGGCGGGCCGGCATCGGCATCGCCGTTGCCAACGCTCATCCGAAGCTGCTGCAGTCTGCCGTCCATTCCTGCAAGCATCATAACGAGCATGCGGTAGCCGACGTCATTGCCTGGCTGGAGGAGCGGATAAAGCAAAGAGGATGGTAAAACAGAGCAAGGCCAGCCCCAATACGGGGCGGCCATGCGGTACGTGGTTAAAAAATCGCCGGTGTTTCCACGATAACTTTGATATTTTCGATGCTGCGGTCCTCGGGTCCTTTCACAGGCAGACCGACTTCGATATGCTCCGTAATATAGTCGATCAGATCCTGGGAGATGACTTCTCCCGGCAGGAGAATCGGAATGCCCGGCGGGTACACGTAAATGAATTCCGCGATGATGCGGTCCGCCGATTCCTTGAACGGGATAATTTCGGTATCCCCGTAGAAAGCGTCGCGCGGAGACAAGCTCAGCTGCGGTATTTTCGGTATTTTGATCACCAGCTCATTCGCTTGGCGGATCGAGTAGTTCTCTTGAGAGAGTCTGCGCAGCGCGGTGAGAAGAATGTCGATGTTCTCGCGCGTATCCCCGGGGGTGACCAGGCACAAAATGTTATACATATCGCTAAGCTCGACTTCAATATTGTACTGCTCCCGGAGCCAATTTTCCGCATCGTACCCGGTAATGCCCAGATGACGCACATGGATGCTGATCTTCGTCGGGTCGTAATCGTACGTCGCTTCCTTGCCCAGAATCTCTTCTCCAAAGCAGTAAAGCCCCGGTATGCGGTTGATTTCCTCCCGAGCGTAGGAAGCCAGCTCGAGGGCCCGGTCGGCCAGCTCTTTGCCGTTCAAAGCCAAGTAGCGCCTTGCGCAGTCGAGAGAACCCAGCAAAATGTACGAGGTGGAAGTGGTCGTCAGCATACTGATAATCGTCTTGGCGCGCATGATGTTGACCCGGCCTTCACGGATATTAAGCACGGAGCTTTGCGTCATCGAGCCGCCTAGCTTGTGGACGCTCGTCGCGGCCATGTCCGCGCCTGCCTGCATAGCCGACATCGGCAGCCTGTTGCTAAAATGGATCAACACGCCATGGGCCTCGTCCACCAGCACCGGAATGTTATAGCTGTGAACGACGTCCACGATTTCTTTCAGATTGGCGCACACCCCGTAATATGTCGGATTGATGATCAGCACCGCTTTGGCATCGGGATGAATTTCAAGCGCGCGCCGTACCGACTTGGTCGTTACGCCGTGATCGATCCCCAAGGATTCGTCGCGCACCGGCTTCAGGAACACAGGCTTCGCCCCGGCGAAAATAATCGCTGCCAGCACCGATTTGTGCACGTTGCGCGGCACAATGATTTTGTCTCCTTCCGAGCAAACGGTCAAGATCATCGTCATGATGGCGCCGCTTGTTCCCTGGACGGAGAAAAAGGTGTGATCGGCTCCGAACGCTTCCGCAGCGAGCTTCTGCGACTCTTCAATGACGCCGGTGGGCTGATGCAAATCGTCGAGTGGAGCTATATTAATCAGGTCGATGGACAACGCGTTATCGCCGATAAACTCCCGGAATTCCGGGTCCATCCCGACCCCTTTCTTATGTCCTGGAATATGAAACTGCACCGGATTACGGCCGGCATGCTCCTTCAATGCGGTAAACAAGGGAGTTTTCGTTTGATCCACAGCTTATCCCTTCCCTTCTTGATCGAATTATCATAAACAAAGCGAAAAATAAACAAACAAAATGAGTATAGCAAAATGCGACAAGGATGCAAGCGGTTTTTACGAGCAATTCGGAATTTATCTCGACAAAATCTTCGGGACCTTGATAGTTTGATAATTTTGCAGGTAATTTAACCGGGGGGTTTGTCTATTTTGTTAATCTTGCCCGGGTTCGTTTCCATCGACAAATAAGATGTGGTACGATAAAGAAAGAAAACTAATGCAATCGGGAGGAACCCATTACCACATGAACAAACAGCTCGCCATCATCATGGTGCTGCTGATGACGATTTTTATCGGCTTCGGTATCATCATTCCTGTACTTCCCGACGCCGTGACGGGATCGGGAGCGGAGAATTTTCATTTGGGTATGCTGCTTTCGGTTTACTCATTGGCGTCTTTCCTGATGTCCCCGGTATGGGGAGGGCTGTCCGACCGGGTCGGCCGGCGTCCGCTCATCATGATCGGCGCACTCGGATTCAGTATCAGCTTCTTGCTTTTTGGACTTGCATTGGAAAGCCTTTGGCTTATGTACGTTTCCCGCATATTGGGAGGATTGTTTTCCGGAGCGGCCACCGCTTGCGCCGTCGCTTACGTTGCCGATGTCACATCGGACGAGGACCGGACCAAAGGCATGGGTCTTGTAGGCATGTCGATCGGTTTGGGCTTTATTTTCGGACCTGCGCTCGGAGGCATACTTAGTCAATGGGGGATTCAAGTACCGTTCTTCGCTGCCGCCGCGCTGGCTTTGGGCACCTTCGTGTTCGCCTACTTCAAGCTGCCGGAATCGTTGACGGAGGAAAAGCGCAGCAAACCGCAGGAAGCCAGGGCTTCCCGTTGGAGCGCGTTTGTAGGATCGCTCAAATATTTGTATATCCTATCGTTTTTCGTATCATTCTCGCTCGCGGGACTGGAAGCGACGTTGCTTTTGTTCCAGAGAGATCAGATCGGCGCGACGCCGGCACAGCTGGGGATTATGTTTGCGGTCAGCGGCATTGTCGGAGCCTTGATTCAAGGCGGTGTCGTACGGCGTCTCATCAAAAAAGGACAGGAGGCCCGTGTGGTCGGAATCGGCCTTGTGCTTTCGGCGCTAGGTTTCGTACTCATTTTATTCTCGTCGAACCTGCTTACGGCTTCGATCTATTTGAGCGTCTTTGCCGCGGGGAACGCCCTGATCCGCCCGTGCGTCACTTCGCTCATTACACAGAAGACCCCGGTCGGGCAGGGCGTAGCGTCCGGCTTAAGCTCGTCGATGGACAGCCTGGGACGCATCTCGGGCCCGCTGTTGGGAGCGGGAATCTATGATTACAGCAGCACTTTGCCGTTCCTTACCGGAGCTCTGCTGTCTGTAGGGGCGCTCTATTTGCTGTACCGCTTCATCGTGTTGGACCGAAACGGCACCCGGGCATCCGCCCAACCGCTTTAACCGACCCAATAAGCCGCCGCATCGAATGTTTCGCAGCGGCGGCTTATTTTTTTCGCGTACGGAGTAGTGAAGAGGATAAGATGCAAATCAGCCATGAAATACATAAAAAGACGGGGAGAACACCGTCAGATTGTTGGCAAAGCCCCGATTTTTTCGGGGCCTTTGTTTATATATCCTCAATATTTTCCAGACCTGCAACGCAAGGCGTTGAAATGAAGCTTAAAAGCAGAAGATCGCCTATGATCCCGCCCTCTTGGCCAGGATATTGGCGATCTTCTTTATGTTCTGGCATGTAGCGGTTAGCAGCGCTTGTTGCTGCACTTTTTGGCGTCCTCGGAAACGGCAGTAGCGAAGCCCGTGGAGCTCTTTGGCGTCCGCAAAGCTTCGCTCAATCGTTTGATATCTGAGCCGGTATAGATACCGCCCGGACTTGCTTTTTCCGTTTGCACGTACCCATTCCTTACTTTCATGCCACACATGCCTGGTTATCACTTTTGTTTTGTTTCGGGAACGGGTGCATTGCTTGAGCACAGGACACTGCGCGCAATGCTTCGGGTCCGATTGGTATTGCCGATATCCTTCACGGTCTGTTGTGCTGTATTTAAGCTCGTGTTTCTGAGGACAGATGTATACGTTCTTTTCCGCATCGTATTTAAATCGCCATTCGGCTATTAAACCTTTCACCGTGTGAACGCCCTTTGGCCTATGACAGCGTATTTGTTTTTCTCCTGCAGTCTCTTGCAGATATGCGATGTAAAATACCCGGCATCCAGTGCAACAGCTTCCAGTGACTTTTCAAATCCGAATTTCTTTACAACGTGTTCAAGACGGTCAATGTAGGGAACAGAATCATGGACACTACCAGATAAGTAAAGTAGTTTTTAACTGCGCAGGGACGGCCCTGTTTTCTTAACTTCTCGTTTCCATACAGAAAAAAAGGCCATACTTGCTCTCTTACTCGACCTTTTTGGTTCATCGCCGCCCACTTTAATAAATTATGGGCAAGGGAAAGCCACCCGACCTCCAGGCTCACTTTGGGCAAGCGGCGAAGCAGGAAACGCCGGAAGTTCCGGTTGTTTTTCATTTGTCCGAACACACTCTCCGGTTCGATCATGCGTCGAACCGACAACGCATAGCCTTCCTCACTTCGCAGCTTTTCCTGCGTGCTCTCATAACGAAAGTCCAGCGTTTGTCCGCCTGGACATGTCCACGTATCGGTTTCCTCGTCGTAGTGCCAGTTGTCGATTTTGCTGATGTCCGTTTGCCACTTTTTCGATTTCTCTTTGTGGTAGGTGCTGTATTTGATAATGGCCTGGACTTCTTCTTGCTCCAAATAGGCGTAGTTTTCTTCTCCGCCATACCCTGCATCGGCAATGACGGTTCCCGGCAGTTTGCCTAAAGCCGCTTTCACTTTCTCCAGATGCGGTTTCAAGCAGCGTGTATCCGTTGGACGCTGATGCAGGCTGTAACTGACAATAAATTGGTTCTCCGTTCCGATCTGTACGTTGTATCCGGGCTTCAATTGCCCATTTCGCATGTGATCTTCCTTCATTCGCATGAACGTTGCGTCCGGATCGGTTTTGCTGCAGCTGTTCCGCTCTCCCAGCACTTCCTGATGTCGTTCATACTTTTGTAGCCGGGGGGCAGCAGGTCCTTCCGCAGCATCCGTACCGCTTTTTTTAGCGGCTTGTCTTTAGGCTTGTGCTGCAGCTTGGCCTTGTGCTTTACCACTGCCTTTCCCCATACAAACGTATACTTATTGGCATTGGCCTCGATCTTGGTTCCGTCAACGAAATAGTGCTCCAGCCTGACGTACTTCTCCTCGACAAGAAAACCCAAAATGGCCGTAAAAACCGTTTCAAGGAAGTCTTTCATCCGCTCGGAGCGTCACTTCCATTTTACCAAGGTTTGGCTTCTTTTTGTTTTACAAAAATGAAAAAGGGGTACCCCCGTCACCTCGGTGACTTATGGGACACCCCCGACGGGGAGAACCCCGTCTTTTTATGATGGATTACACGTTATTCTGTCTTTTTGTCGCCGACAGCATGCTTGCGGTCAACCATTTTCTCGATCCACGGCGTCATCTCGTCCTTGATTTTGCCGATCAGCTGCTCCTTGGTTATGCCCTTGCTCTGAGCGATCTCCGCCAACGATTTGCCGGCTTTAAGCTGCGCCTTTAACTCGTCCTCGGAAATGCCGAGAATGCCGGCCAGCTTGTCCTTGGCAGGCAATATCATATGATGCTTGCCGCCGTGCATTCGAAACTTTCCTTCGCCATTCAGCTTATGGTTCACCATAAATTTCAGGTGTTCTCCCATTTTTTGTTTCAGCTTCTCCGCTTTTTCCGCGGTTAGCTTGCCGGAAGCAAGGGCCTCATCGATTTTTTTCGTCCGTTCGGCCTGAAGCTTGGCGATCAGGTCGGCTTCGCTGATCTTTTTCTCCGCTGCAAGCTGCGCCAGCGTCTTGTCCTTCAGCGACTGCTTCAGCGTCTCCTTGTCCATACCGAGAATGGCCGCGGCTTCCTCAAAGATCGGCATCGATTTACTATGTATGCCGCGTGCTTGACCGCCTTTGTTAGCACATTTTTTATCTTCCGCCGGTTTGTCGGTACTGCCCTGCGATTGGACGGCCGCATCGGGAGTCTCCGCCCGAACGGATTGCTTTGTGCCATAGAGCGCTCCCCCGCAGAGTACCAAGGCAAGCGTCAGGGAGGAGACGATCATTTTTTTGGCGTAAGTCTGCTTCATAGCTACATACCCTCCTTAAGTAGGTTTCGGTTTTCACCAGCTATAGGATATGCAAACAAGGTTAACCTTAGTTTAAAGCAAGCTTAGGCGGAAATTAATTTTGAATGCCTAGGGATAAATGATATAAGGGCAGCAGTTGATCAAAGGTTTCGTTGGCGAGCGCTGTGAACTTCTCCCCGTCTTGCAAAACAGGGTCGTTCTTCATGATATTGCGCCCGATCAGCAGCTCTGCCTTTTTCACGTCGCGAAACCGTTCAAGCCCTTGCTTCCATTGGGCCTCGTCCAGATCGGACAGCTTCAGCGCATCTTTTTTCATGTGATCGAACGAAAGCAGCATATCCGCCGGCAAACGCCGTTTGATATCGGAGGCCTGCTTCAGAAACTTCCCGGCAATCTCCCCTTTGTTCGGAAGCTCGTATATGAATGCAAGCCAGATGAAAACCCGGTCGTCGAACAGGCCGATCTGAAAATGCGGATGCTGCTTATAGCCGCGTTTATTATTGGCTACAGCCATCCATGTGTCTACCGGCGGATTCACTTTCCTGCGGGCATGCTTTGCAATATGAAGGAACATCTCCAGTCCCGAACGGACGGAAAGAGATGGTAACAGATCATCGCCGAGCGCTTGAAATTTGGGCTGGATGCGGGTTTGAATAGCTTTCATTCTTTCTTCCAGCCCGTCAATCGTAAACGTATCGAAATCCTCCTGGTGAAACCCCTTGAACGTGGTCATGCCGTTTCCCTCCATGCTTCCTTTTTCTCCAAACAATATATCATAATCGAGGGCAGAAGGCCACGAAACGACAGCAGGAATCGACGGTTATCGCCATTTGTATGAAGCAATGGATGGTATAATGCAACGAGGATGTATTGTAAATATTTCAAAATACATGAAAGCATAGAAGTGGGCGAGGACTTATGGGGCTTTTTATTGTGATTGTTTTAGTCATTGGTTTTGCAGGTATGATTAGTAACCAATATTCCATGTTGAGAAGAATGGAACGGATGGAAGAGGTTCTACGCGAGATAAACGATAAGTTGAAAAAATAGAGTTTTCTTAACCTTTCCCCTCAGTTCAATAAATTGCTCCGTCGTTCAAACACATTTGTGAGCAGAAATGATTTACAAGAAAGGGGAATTTGCAGTTTAATGAAGAAGAAGACCTTAGCATATGAACTTGGGAGGAAAAGATCATGAACATTGACTTGACAGGGAAAATCGCTTTGGTTACAGGTTCTAATGTGGGGATTGGCCGCGCTATTGCCATTGCATTAGCCGAAAGCGGTGCGAAGGTAGGTGTCAATTGCTTGCGCAGCGTGGACCAGGGAGAAGAAACGGTGGCAGCCATACGCGCCGCCGGAGGAGAAGCGGTGCTGGTTCAGGCGGATGTGACCGATCTGGCGCAAATCGACCGCTTAGTAAGCGAGGTCGAACGGGCGTTTGGAGGATCGATTGACATATTGGTGAATAACGCAGGCCACTTGGTGCAGCGCGTGGACAATGCCGGGATGACCGAAGAGATTTACGAGAAAATCATGAACGTAAATCTGAAAAGTACAGTATTCATGTGTAAACGGGTTCTTGCCGGCATGAAAGCGAAGGGAGCGGGACGGATCATCAACATGACATCCATTGCCGCGCATAACGGCGGCGGACCGGGGGCAAGCCTGTATGCGGCCAGCAAAGCAGCGATCATGGCCTATTCCAAAGGCTTGGCAAAAGAAGTGGCTTTCAGCGGAATTACGGTCAATAATGTATCTCCCGGGTTTATCGGAAATACGAGGTTTCATGATACCTTTACCACGGATGAAGCGCGTAAGGCTACAGTGGCCGGAATTCCGCTAAAGCGTGAAGGGACGCCTGAGGATGTCGCCGGCGCCGTACTGTATCTCGTTTCGGACTTGGCTTCCTATGTGACGGGAGAGACGATCGAAATCAACGGCGGGCTGCTTATGAGATGATGTAATGTGAGGCAGGTCCCTTTGCCGCCGAGCGCGGAATGAAGCGAAAGCGTATTCACATATGGCGCAAAAAAATAACGGAGCCGCGCAGCTCCGTTTTTCATTTTATTTTACTTGCCCTGCTTTACTTCATCCAATAAAGAGAGGTCGAGGAATTGGCTCAAGTCGAGCTCTTCTTTCTTAACATCCTTAATGTAGCCGGCATTGATGGAGACGGATGCCATTTCTTCAATCGCTTCCTTGCTCACATCTGTCGTCAGGTTCAGGTGGGAGAGCGCCGCCTTGATCAGGTTTACGTCCATCCCTTTGCCGCTGAGCTCCTTCAACCGGTTATTGATCAGCTCATACGATTTGTCGGGATTGTTCTTTATAAATTCAATCGCTTCAGCGTTGGCCTTGACCGCTTGCTTCGCCATTTCCCGGTTTTCTTTCAGGAATTTATCGCTCGCGACGAGAATGGTGAGCGGATAGTTCCCGTTGTTCGGTGGAATTTGGTCCCAAGGCACAATGACCTTGCCGATGCCTTCCTGTTCCATTTGCGTTCCCCACGGCTCAGGAATCAGCGTAGCTTCAATTTCCTTTTGGCGCATGGCGATGAGCGTGTCTGCCGGAGCCCGGGCGATAATTTGCACGCCGGATGTATCCGTCGTTACTTTCAAGCCGTTCTGCTCGAGCAAAAGACGCAGCGAAATTTCGTTCGTACTGCCCTTGGTCGGAATGGCCACAGTCTTGCCGACCAAATCCTTCACGCTGTTGATACCGGAATCTTTACCTGCTACAAGTACTGCGCCTCCGTTGTTGGAACCGGAGATGACGCGGAAATTTTTACTTTTGATATACTGGTTTGTTGCAGGACCCGGGCCTACGAAGCCGAGATCGATTTGATCCGTTGCCAATGCGGTGGAGAAGTCGGAACCGTTGTCGAAAGCCTGAACCTCGATTTTGACGTTATCTCCCCAGTACTTTTGGAACAACCCCTGCTCCAGGGCGATATAGCCTGGGGCATGCGTCACGTTCTTGAAAATGCCGAGACGAACCGTCTTGGCCGCGGCAGCGTCGTTTCCGGCATTATTCGGCGCTTCTGTTTTACCGCCGCATGCCGTTAGTGCCAGCACGCCGGACAGCGCTAATGCGAGTAGTGCGGATTTTTTTTTCATTTGTAAACCCTCTCCTTTTTGGTTGTGTGACCGGATCGATAAGATCCTTATTTTTTGGTGCTGATCAGGCCATAACGGACCAGCAGCTTATCCTCCAGACGCTTGAAGCAGAAATGGTCGGATATCGTACCCAGCACAGCGATGATAATGACGATGCAAAGCATCAGCGCCGTATCCGCCAGATTGCGTCCGTCCTGAAGCAGTTGGCCAAGCCCCACGCCTTTGGCGATCAATTCGCCGGCAACCAGCGCCCGCCAGGCAAACGCCCAGGCAACGCGCACACCAGTCATCATATGGGGGAAAGCGGCGGGGACCATCACCTGATAGAACATCCGCAATCCATTCCCGGTGCCCATCGTTTGCGCTGCCTTAATATAAAGGGTCGGAATGTTCTTGATCCCGGTCCGGCTCGCCATGGCCATGGTCCAGGTCGCCCCGAGCGTGGTGATAAAGATTACGGCAAAATCGCTCATGCCAAACCAGATAATAGCAAACGGGAGCCAGGCGATGCTCGGAATCGTCTGCAGCGCAACGACCAGAAAGCCGATCGTATCGTCAATAAGACGATAGCGCGCGAACATAAAGCCGAGCACCGTGCCGACCACGATCGCCAGAATAAAGGCCATCAGAAGTCTCTTCAAACTTTGATAGGTAGCCTCCAGCAGCTGTCCGTGAACCAGCCCGTCATAGAATGCCTGGAAGGTCTGAAGCACGGAAGGGAACTTCCAGCCCCAGTCGAAAATTCTATATCCCGCTTCCCATGCTATCAGCAGAAGAATCAGAAAGAGGCTTCTTCTTAATGCTGTACTCATCGCCCATCTCCTCCTTTACCACTTTTTCAAGTTCATCGGCCAACGCTTCCATAACGCTGGCTTCTACGTGGTGCAAGACGGAATCGGAGTAATCCCGGGGACGAGCCGCCCTCACGGCGAACTCTTTCTTAATCGTGCCCGGTCGGGTCGACATGACGAGCACACGGTCCGAGAGGACAACCGCTTCCCGGATATTATGCGTAATAAACAGAATGGTCTTGCGCGTGCGCATCCAGATTTCTTCTAATTCTTTATGCAAAATCAGTCGGGTCTGCTCGTCCAGCGCCGCGAAAGGCTCGTCCATCAATAAAATTTCAGGGTCCATAGCCAGCGCGCGGGCTATGGCCGCCCGCTGCTTCATACCTCCGGAGAGCTCATGGGGATAACGGTCGGCAAACTTGCTGAGGTGTACCGCTTTAATCTGCTCCATAGCCAAAGCTTCGCGTTCTTTTTTTCCTATGCCTTTTTGTTTTAAACCGAAGGCTACGTTATCGAGAACCGTCAGCCATGGAAACAGCGCATGTTCCTGAAACACAACGACGCGGTCGGGCCCCGGCGTACTGCACGGTTTTCCATTCACGGTAATCGTCCCTTGCTCGGCTTGCTCCAGTCCGGCAACGAGATTCAACAAGGTCGATTTGCCGCAGCCGGAAGGTCCGAGCAGCGAAACGAATTCGCCTTTGTTGATCGTGAGCGATACATTGTCTATGGCCGTAAAGGTGCCTCCCGTGCGCTGATGAAACGTTTTGCTGACGTTTTTGATTTCAATCAACGTGGTCACTCTCCTTGATATGCGAACAATCATACCAACTAATTTTATAGGAATTAAAAGTCTTGTCAACACCATTTTTTGCAGGATTTCGACAGAAATATGTCGTATTGTATATAAGTATGTCCATTATTTTCCTTATGAATAGAAAGGTTTGAATGACGATGAATCGGATTAAACGCGTTTTTTGGATGGCAGCTTTAATGGGGAGCACTTTTACCGCAGGGGTATATGCAGAGGATGTGCTGCAGAAGGTAGAGGCTTATTTGCGTCCGGATTTCCGGTTGGTGCTGGACGGCAAGCCTGTTCAATTGTCGGGCCCGCCGCTGATTTATGAAGACAAAAGCTATTTGCCTTTAGCTGAACTGGGACGCCTGATGGGGGCCAACGTCTTGTGGAGGGGCGAGACCAAAACGATTTATATTAACAGCCGGATCAACCCGGAGCAGAAGGTGGAGGAGCGGAATCCGAACTATGAATCCATCGAGCTCTATAATCCGTATTCCATCACACTGAAATATCTCGGGGCGGAATACCCGATGCTGATTACATACAACAACAGTTCGACCAACTATGCCCCGTATTACCGGGAGTCGGACGTCAAGCGAATGGGTATAGACACCAACGGTCTGAATAAGGCCAAGGAGCGCTTGACAGGCGCATTATTCATCAGTGAGAGCGAATTGAATAAAAGGCTGCGTGAGACCCCTGAACAGGTGTATTCCGCCGACTACGAATCGTATGTCATCAATGGGGAGCTTCATCCCGAGAAGCTGAAAATGCTGCGGAGCCATGTTAAAAACACCCTTGTCGCGAATTACGACAACATATATATGTATAGAAAGCCGATCATTATCGATAAAGTAACAGGCGAAGAGGATATGTACGATTATTACTATCTGGAAACGGTACGCGCGCAGGATGGCTACGTTTTCGAACGCTATTGGAAAGACCGGCTTAAGGTGAATAAAAACTCCGATTGGCTGAATACGAGCTATACAGTGAATATTTACTCGAAGACGGATCTGGAGGACGAAGCGATCAAGCGGGAGAATCCTTAAGTTTCCCGAGACTCCCGATGAAGCGTTACCGCTTGCCGTCTATACAACCCGGTATATAGAGTTGTACCGCAACAGGATAAATTCAACACGTTCTCGCTCAGGAAACAGCTCCTGGGCGATGTTTTGTTTTACAAGCCTTCCGCTGTTTATCGGCCTCAGTTTCTCCTTCCTCTTGTTTCCCTGTGCCAGGCCTTTCAAAAAATTAGGTTCGAATTTCGTAAAAAAAGACAATAATCCAAGTTGCTAAAACATATGATTCATAATAAGATAGAACTAAGAAACAGAAAAATCAGAAAATTCTATCAAAGATATTGCAGGTTGGATCCGCTACTCGTCGTTATCATAGACAATGTCTGACCCAGCAATGTTCAACGCAACCGATGAAACTTTGTTCTTGCTATTCTACCTGAGGAGGGATTGCCGTGAGTAAAAGTCATGAAGTGGAATATTGCAACCTTGAGTTACGATTTGATCGTCGGCTAATCCGTAACTTCATCAAAACACTTATACAAGAAGGTTATTCCTTGTATTGGAATGAAAGTGATCAGCAATTTATCGTTTCCATCCGGACCGGCCGCAAGCTGGTAAAATTAAAATTCCAAAGGATAGGAGAAAGGTACAAGATTGTTGGCAACTACTCCTTTAAGGATGAGAAGCTCGCGGAGCTCATGGAGAAAATGATCGGGGATACACGAGGTCATGCTGTCGTCAAACGCTTTAAAGACCGGCAAATCCTGATCGAAAACATCATGTTCGGCCAAATCATTCGGATGGTGGAAATCTCGGGGGTGGAGCATAAAGTGTTATTCCAAAAAGAACCTGTCGTAACGGTGGAGGAAATGATGCAGGCGTTCCGTTCCAGACGTCCGGATGAACGTATCCCGGTGTTGAGGCTGGAGCTTGATTACGAACTGGCCGTTCTGCACGAAGCGCTGCAGACCGGAGACCGCGAAACCGCCGATGCATGTAAAGAAAGGTTGAAGGAGCTAAGGCATGAAATGCTACTGCTTGAAATGTGAATACGAAATGTGAAACGGCCTGTGTATCCGCACGGGCCGTTTCGTATGTCAGCCTGAATGAAGAATGCAGCGGAAAGGAACGGTAAAAAGAGGTCCGCGAGACGAAAGAAAGATGAATAAAAAGAGCATTGTTAACGTGTGCAATTCTGTGTTATGATTACAGCAAAGAGGTGGTTGGATTATGAGCAGCGTTACGATCAAGGATATCGCCAAGCTGGCCGGCGTATCGCACACAACCGTTTCCCGGGCGCTGAACGACAGTCCGCTGATTAATCCGGAAACGAAGGAACGGATCAAAGCGATTGCCGGAAGCCTGCAGTACACGCCCAATTACAGCGCCCGCAGTTTGGTGCTGGATCGTTCCTACAACCTGGGGCTGTTTTTTTCGACTCTGCGTACGGGTACTTCCGCAGGATTTTTGTACGAGGCGATCAAAGGCGTGAATGACGTCATTAAAGATGAATATAATTTGATCGTTCGCGGGATCGACGACTACAAAAGCTTTCATCAGGTGAACCGGAAAAGCTTCGACGGCATTATCGTGATGAGCCAAAGCGCAAGCGACCAGCCGTTCATTGAATATGCCGCGGAGAAAGGCATTCCGCTTATCGTATTGAACCGTGAAATCGAGGACGTCCAGGTCATGAATGTTGTGCCGGACGATCAAAGCGGAGCCTTTCGGATGACGGAGTATTTAATTCAACAGGGGCACCGCAGAATTGCCATTATTGAAGGCAAGGAAGGCTTCAAATCGACTCAATCCCGCCGCGACGGTTATCTTGAAGCGCTAAGGAAATATCATGTGGCGTTTTCAGAAGCTATGTCGGCGCAGGGAAATTATGATCTGGAAAGCGGCTATGCCGCGATGAACCGGCTGCTGGATCTGCCGGAGCGTCCCACAGCCGTATTTTGCTGCAATGACGATATGGCTCTCGGGGCCGTGAAAGCCATAACCGAACGCGGGCTCAAGGTGCCGGACGACCTTTCGGTCGTCGGTTTCGACGATCAACTGTTCTCCGCTTTCATGACGCCGGCTTTGACGACGATCAGAAGACCGATCGAAGAGATGAGCCGGGCGGGGGCGGCAAAATTGCTTGCGTTTATTGAAAGCAAGCAATTGGAGCATGAGACCGTCTACTTTCACACGGAGCTCGTCATCCGGGACTCTGTCAAAACCATCGCAGGAGGCTGACAAGAGCAATGAGCATATTAAGAGAACTGCTTCAAGATATCCCGATTCCGCAAGTAGTCAAGATCCGGCAAAAATTCAATGGAGACAAGCTGGAGAATCCGGTCGAAGAGTTGGTTAAAGAGCTTGGGAAGCCCGGGGCGATCGACCGAATCAAGCCGGGGCAGCAGGTCGCCGTCGCTGTGGGCAGCCGGGGCGTGGCTAATATCGCCGCGTTGACCAAAACGACGATAGATGCGATTAAACAGGCGGGAGCGCACCCGTTTATCGTTCCGTGCATGGGAAGCCACGGAGGAGCAACGGCTGAGGGGCAGAGGGAGGTGCTCCATCACCTTGGCATAACCGAGGAAGCGATGGGCGCGCCGATCCGTTCCTCCATGGAAGTGGTGAAGATCGATCAGCTTCCCAACGGTCTGCCGGTGTATGTGGACAAGTATGCTTCGGAAGCGGACGCGATTATCGTTATTAACCGTGTGAAACCGCACACCGCCTTCCGCGGGCCGATCGAAAGCGGAATTATGAAAATGATTTCCATCGGCCTCGGCAAACAGAAGGGGGCGGAAGCGTGCCATCAGCTCGGATTTAAATATATGGCGGAGAATGTGCCTGCCATGGCGCGCATTATGCTGGACAAACTGCCGATCGTATTCGGAATTGCGCTGGTTGAGAACGCCTATGACCAAACGTGTATCGTCGAGGTTCTGCCCGCGGAGCAAATTGAGGAGCGCGAGATCGAACTATTGAAGATCGCCAAAGCACGGCTGCCTAAAATTTTATTCGATCAAATCGATGTGCTGGTCATTGATTATATCGGAAAAAATATTAGCGGAGACGGCATGGACCCGAACGTGACCGGCCGCTATCCAACGCCTTATGCGCATGGCGGACCGGACGTATCCAAGATGGTTGTCCTCGATACGACGCCGGAGACCAAAGGCAATGCAAACGGGGTGGGAACGGCCGATTTTACAACCCAGCGCCTGGTGGATAAAATGGATCTGGCTGCCACGTATGCCAATGGCCTGACGTCTACCGTTTGTGCGCCGACCAAAATTGCGACGACGCTCGAAAACGATTTTTACGCCATCAAAGCCGCAATAAAAACATGCAACATTCTGGATTATACCAAATGCCGCTTGGTACGGATTCAAGACACGCTGCACCTCGGTGAAATCGAGATTTCCGTGAATTTGCTGGAAGAAGCAAGGCTTCATCCGGACATTGAGATTTTAACCGAACCATACGACTTGCCATTCAACAAGGAAGGGAACTTGATTTAAATGATTGGTTCGTCAGTACAAAAGCCTTATATCATTTCAGCGGATATCGGCACCACGAGCACCAAAACGCTTGTGATCGACCGGAGTGGCAGAGTGCTTGCTTCTCATTCCGTGGAATATCCTTTGTTTACGCCTGCGCCTGATATGGCCGAGCAGGATCCGGATGAAATCTTCCAAGCGGTGCTGACCGCTGTTCGTACGGTGGTACGCAAAGCCGCCGTTTTGCCGGGGCAGGTGCTGTGTGTATCGTTCAGCTCGGCGATGCACAGTCTGATGGCGGTGGATAAGGAACTGCGGCCGCTGACACGCTGCATCACTTGGGCGGATAACCGCAGTGCAGCTTACGTGAAGGTGCTGAAAGAAGAGTTAAATGGACTTGATATTTACCGGAATACGGGAACGCCGATTCATCCGATGTCCCCGCTGCTTAAGCTGATGTGGTTCCGCGACCATCGGCCCGACCTGTTCGATCAGGCCTACAAATTTATCGGAATTAAAGAATACGTATTTGCCAGGCTGTTCGGTAAGCTGGTCATCGATTATTCCATAGCCAGCGCCACGGGGTTGTTCAATCTGCGCAGGCTGGAATGGGACGAAGGAGCGCTCGCGGCCTGCGGCGTTCGACGCGAACAGCTGTCTGACCCGGTACCCACGACCTGCGTCCTGCAGGGCATGAACGCGAATGCTGCCGCTTCGATGGGGCTCGCGGAAGATACTCCATTTGTAGTGGGGGCTTCCGACGGCGTTCTGGCGAACCTCGGCGTAGGAGCCCTGGACCAGGGAGTGTATGCCGTGACTATAGGGACAAGCGGCGCTGTGAGAGGCGTCGTGCGCGAGCCGGTGACAGATCCGCAAGGCCGGTTGTTCTGCTATGCCTTAAAGGAGGATTTCTGGGTCGTCGGAGGGGCGATCAACAACGGTGGCATCATGTTCCGCTGGGTGCGAGACCAGTTAGCCACGGCGGAAGCGGAAGAAGGCCGGCGCCGCGGAATGGATCCGTATGATTACTTAACGGCGCTGGCGCGCGAAGTATCTGCGGGCTCGGACGGATTGATCTTTCTTCCGCTGCTGTCCGGAGAACGCGCGCCTTATTGGAACGCGAATGCTCGCGGCGTCTTTTTCGGATTATCCTTGTATCATCAGAAGAAACACATGATTCGCGCCGTGCTCGAAGGCGTCATGTACCGGATCCATTCGGTCGTGAAGGCTCTTGAGGAGCTGGGCGGTCCGACCAGGGAAGTGCGCGCCTCGGGAGGGTTTGCAAGATCGCCTTTCTGGCTGCAGATGATGGCCGATGTGCTTGGCACGGACGTCGCCGTACCGAATACCATTGAGAGTTCCGGTCTCGGGGCGGCCCAGTTAGGCATGCTGGCGCTTGGAGAGATCGCAGACTTCTCCAGCGTGCATGATTGGATGCATGTGGAACAGTCGCTTCAGGCCAGTGAGCGGAACCACGAAATATATCGACAGTTGACAAAAATTTATAATCGTGTGTACCATCAGTTGAAGGACGAGTTTGATGCCATCGCCGCTTTCCAATTGACGCACACGCAATCCTAAGGGGGCTTTTCGACCATGAGCATGAATTTATTCGATCTTACGGGAAAAACAGCCGTCATCATCGGCGGCAACAGTACTTTGGGCGGCGCCATGGCAGTCGGCTTGGGCGGACACGGCGCGGATGTGGCGATTGTAGGACGCAACATGGAGAAATCCGAAGAGGTGGCCAAGCGTGTGGAGGAGGCGGGAGGTAAAGCGCGATGCTTCTCTGCCGACGCGACCAACGCAGACGATCTGAGGCGGGTATTGTCGGAGGTTCTGGCTTGGACGGGCCGCTGCGACGTGCTGATGAACTGTCCCGGAATGAACAGCCCGACGCCGTTCTTTGAGCTGCAGATGGACGAATGGGATGCGATCATGGATGTAAATCTGAAAAGCGTGGTGTTGGCTTGTCAAATTTTTGGGAAGCATATGGTTGATAAAGGCGAGGGAGGCAGCATCATCAATATTTCCTCCGTTTCCTCCGAGCCTCCGCTCTCCCGCGTATTCACTTATTCCGCTTCCAAAGCGGCGGTCAACAACGTGACGCAGTTTTTGGCGCGCGAATTTGCGCCGGCGCGAGTGCGCGTGAACGCTATTATTCCAGGCTTCTTCCCGGCTGAGCAGAACCGTAAAATCCTGTCGCCCGACCGGGTTGATGCGATCATGAGGCACACGCCGATGAACCGGTTCGGCGAAGCGGAGGAGCTTCAGGGGGCTGCCGTGTATTTGGCCTCGGAGAAGGCGTCCGGCTTTGTTACGGGAGCCCTTCTTCGGGTGGACGGGGGCTTCGGGGCGATGACGATCTAGAGAGAGCTGCTTTTCTTTTTGAAATCGTCAGCAATTCACTAAGGATAAGGAAGGAAGAGAGAGACTTATGTCGAAACAACAGGTTGGCGTAATCGGACTTGCTGTCATGGGCAAGAATTTGGCTTTGAATATCGAAAGCAGAGGATTCAGCGTTTCCGTATACAACCGTTCCCGCGAAAAAACCGATGCGCTGTTGTCCGAATCGCCGGGCAAGCGATTGGTCGGTACATACAGCATTGAGGAATTTGTCGCTTCGCTTGAGAAACCGCGTAAAATCTTGATCATGGTCCAAGCCGGAAAGGCGACCGACGATACGATTAATCAGTTGATTCCCCATCTTGAGCAGGGGGATATT
This sequence comes from Paenibacillus naphthalenovorans, assembly GCF_001465255.1. Classification (NCBI taxonomy): domain Bacteria; kingdom Bacillati; phylum Bacillota; class Bacilli; order Caryophanales; family Paenibacillaceae; genus Paenibacillus; species Paenibacillus naphthalenovorans. The sequence continues at coordinate 1,140,652 of NZ_CP013652.1, forward strand.
ATCATCGACGGCGGCAACGCGTTCTTCCCGGACACGCAGCGCCGTAATAAAGAATTGCAGGCGCACGGCCTCCGTTTTATCGGTACCGGCGTATCGGGTGGCGAAGAAGGCGCTTTGAAAGGACCGGCGATTATGCCAGGAGGACAGAAGGATGCCTACGAGTTGGTGGCTCCGATTCTGACAGCCATTTCCGCTAAAGTAAACGGCGACCCTTGCTGCACATACATTGGTCCGGACGGCGCTGGCCACTACGTCAAAATGGTGCATAACGGAATTGAGTATGGAGATATGCAGTTGATTTGCGAAGCTTATCAGCTGCTGAAGGACGTCCTGGGCGTTAATACTCGGGAGCTTCATGAAATATTCGCCGACTGGAACAAAGGCGAATTGGACAGCTATCTGATTGAGATTACGGCGGATATTTTCACCAAATATGATCAGGAAACGGGCAAACCGATGGTTGATGTCATTCTCGACTCGGCCGGCCAAAAGGGAACAGGCAAATGGACCAGCCAAAGCGCACTTGATCTCGGCGTGCCGCTTTCCATCATCACCGAGTCGGTATTTTCCCGCTTCCTTTCCGCCATGAAAGAAGAACGGGTGGCCGCAAGCAAGGTGCTTAACGGTCCGAAGCTGGCAGTATTCGAAGGCGACCGCAAGGAATTTATCGAAGCCGTGCGCAAAGCGCTGTATGCGAGCAAAATTTGCTCCTACGCACAGGGCTTCGCTCAAATGAGAGCCGCAAGCGAAGAATACGGATGGGATCTGCAATACGGCAACATCGCCATGATTTTCCGCGGCGGCTGCATTATCCGCGCCCGATTCCTGCAAAACATCAAGGATGCGTATGACCGCAATCCGGAACTTAAAAACCTTCTGCTTGACGAGTACTTCAAGGGGATCGTGGAAAACTATCAGGAAGCATGGAGAACCGTGGTGGCGACCGCCATTAGCCGCGGCATTCCGGTGCCAGCCTTCGCTTCCGCGCTGGCCTATTACGACAGCTATCGGACGGAGCGTCTGCCTGCTAATCTGCTGCAAGCGCAGCGGGACTATTTTGGAGCTCATACGTTCAAGCGCGTGGACAAAGAAGGAACCTTCCATTACCAATGGATGGAAAACTAAGCCTTCTCATCATTTAGAGCGGCCTGCCTGAGCGAACGGGTTCTGGCCGGATGCAATCCGTAAGAGGCCTCGGCCAGCCAAAGCTTCAGCCGGTCGGCATCCTGATCGAATCCGTTGCGCCGTTGAATCAGCATCAGGGCGATTTCAGCAAAATAGCGAAAGTTTTGAAGCAGTCGTGGCTGGGAAAGATCTTTTAAATTCGGATCTTCCTCGGCCACCTTTTTTTTAATGAATTCGAGCATCCAGACAATGTCTTCCTTGCAAAGGGGCGTGGAAGAATCTAAGATTTGCTGGAGCTTCAGATCTGTTGCCAAGGGTGCGGGAACCTTCGGGTTCGAGAGGGCATCGGGTACCATAATAAAGGATCTCCTTTCGCAGCTATACAGCATTATCAGCTTGACTGTTTAAGCTGGGATTTATTCACATCCATCATATGTGTTCACTAAACTTTCTATTCACGTTGGGACAAGCTGTGATATGATAGGGTAAGTTTAAAGACTTTAGCCAGAGGTGCAGCATGGAAATGAACCGCAATATTGTACTGGTCGGTTTGATGGGATCGGGCAAATCGACAGTAGGACAAGCGCTGTCCGCCAAGTTGGGCTGGACCTATGTCGACACGGATTCAGAGATCGTAAGAAGCCAAGGCATGAGCATCAGCGACATGTTTGCCAAGTTGGGAGAAGAGGCGTTTCGGAAGGCGGAAAGCGAAATCATAGGGAATGTGCTGAAGCGAAGCGAGCAGGTTGTCTCTACGGGCGGCGGAGCGGTACTGCTTGAACTGAACCGCCTTGCCATGAAAGAGAACGGGTTTGTCGTTGCTCTCTTTGCCTCGGTAGAGACTATTATCGAGCGCGTTAAAGGGGATCAAAGCCGCCCGCTTCTTCAAGGTCATCTGGAGGAACGGGTAAAACACATTGCGAAAAGCAGGGAACATGCTTACGACTTTGCGGATTTGAAGGTGGATACGGATGGCTTACCGGTAGACCGCATCGTCGAGATCATATGCAGCAGAATAGGAAACGCTTAGAGCGTTTCCCATTCCAGCATCCCGCCGGTCATGTTTTTGAGTCCTTTGAAGCCTTGCGCTTCCAGGTATTCATAGGCTCTGCCGCTTCGGTTGCCGCTGCGGCAGACGAGAATCGTTTCTCCATCCTGCGGAATTTCCGCAAGCCGTTCGGGAATTTGCATGAGGGGAATCGACTTCGCGCCCGGAATCATCCCGAGAGCGATTTCTTCCGGTTCGCGGACATCAAGAATAAAAAGCTTCTCGCCGCTCTCGATTCGCTGTTTGACTTCTGCTGGAGTGATCGTCTGCATGGAATAGTCCTCCTTATGGGGATAGCCTTATGGCGAATGAATTCATCATAACGATTTCATCATAATGAAAAAATAGAAGCTGTGTCAAACCTATTCATGCCGCACACCAGGAGGGATATAGAGATGACAGCAGTATACATAGGTCTGGCGGGTGTGGCCGGAGCCTTGGCCCGCTACGGGATGTCTCTTGCTTTAAACCATGGGAACTCACATTTCCCTTGGGGGACCCTGCTGTGCAATCTTGCCGGTTGTTTGCTGCTGGGCCGATTCGCTTATTCTGTGAGACTGGGCCGGTATCCCCGGATCAGAGCTGCCGTGACGACGGGATTTATCGGATCGTTCACGACGTTTTCCGCCCTAAGCTGGGAGTTTTTTGAATTGCTTGGGCACGGACAGTATGCAAGCACCGCGGTTTACTTTTTGATCAGCTTATGGGGCGGGCTGTTGTGCGTTCATCTTGGCCGACGTTCCCATGTCCTGTTTGCGAAAAGGGGTTCTGCCGAGTGATGTCGAATACATTGCTGTATATGGTTTTGGTGGCCGCTGGAGGCTTCGGGGGAGCGATCAGCCGATATTGGATGAGCGGGAGGATCGCCAAGCGGTTTCCCGGCCCGATTCCTTACGGTACGCTTTCAGTTAATGTCCTGGGAGCCTTTTTGCTCGGCTGGCTATGGGGCCATGGGGCGGATACCCGGATGATGGCTCTGCTCGGAAGCGGATTTCTCGGGGCTTTCACCACATTTTCCACTTTCAAGCTGGAGTCTTGGGACCTGATGGCGCAAGGCCGCAAGCGTTCCGCCTGGATATATATGGGACTCACTTATACGGCGGGGATAGCCTTTGTTTATTTAGGATACATCATATAAGGAGAGATACTTACGATGAGAGCAATTGTTAAACCAACGCCGCGCCTGGAAGGAACGATCAATGCGCTGTCTTCCAAAAATTACACGACTCGCTATTTGCTGATCGGCGCACTGGCGGATGGAACGAGCACCGTGTACTACCCGGCTCACAGCGAGGACAGCGATGCGATGCGCCGATGCATCCGTGATCTGGGAGCGGTGATTGAAGAGGACGATGAGAAAATGACGATTCGCGGCTTCGGCCGCAATCCTAAACATGTGAAAGAGCTGAACGTTGGCAATGCGGGGGCTGTGCTGCGATTTTTGATGTCCGTGGCCGCTTTTTGCCCCGAAGTGACCTTTGTGAATACCTATCCGGACTCACTCGGAAAAAGACCTCATGACGACTTGATCGACGCTCTGCAGCAAATGGGTGTCCAGGTGGAGCATCGGGACGGCAAGCTTCCGATTACGATCCGCGGCGGGCAGCCGCGCGGCGGCAAGATCACGGTTTCCGGCAACGTCAGCTCGCAATTTTTAAGCTCGCTTTTGTTCATGACGCCGCTTTTGGAGGAAGACAGTGAAATTACGGTGCTTCATGACTTGAAATCCAAGGTCATTGTAGGGCAGACACTCGAAGTGATTGCGCAAGCGGGCATCCGGATCGAAGCTTCCGACGATCTGATGCATTACAAAGTTCCCGGAAGACAGCAATATCTGCCGCAAAAGTATGTAGTACAAGGCGATTATCCGGGATCGGCTGCGATACTGGCTGCAGCCAGCGTTACAAATTCGGATGTCTCGGTACTTCGCCTTTCCGAGGACAGCAAGCAGGGAGAGCGAGCCGTGGTGGACGTGCTGCGGGCGATGGGCGTGAACTTGACTCACGAGAACGATGTCGTTCGCGTACGCGGCAGCCAAAAGCTGAAGGCCGGTGAGTTTGACGGCGATCATTTTACCGATGCCGTTCTGGCCATGGTGGCGGCATCCCTGTTTGCCGAAGGCACTTCCCGTTTTTACAATGTCGAGAATCTTCGCTATAAGGAATGCGACCGTATTACCGACTTTGTAACCGAGCTGCGCAAGGCGGGCGCGGATGTGGAAGAAAGACAAAGCGAAATCATTGTCCACGGTCGTCCGCAAGGCATTGCCGGCGGCGTGGAAATCAACGCGCATTACGATCACCGCGTCATTATGGCGCTGACGGTTGCAGGATTGCGTTCGGATAAGGGCCTTGTCATTAACGATGCGCATCATGTAGCCAAGTCGTACCCGCAATATTTTGAACATCTCCTCTCTCTGGGTGCGAACATCGAGCTCGTACAGGAATAAAAAAGCCAGGATGAATAATCCGTTTGCGGCCAGGCGGTGTTTACATGATGACCATCTTGTGGAAAGGTATTCAAGTTACGTTAGGTCTCTTTCTGATTGCGGGACTGCTGTTCGCCAGCGGCGTTTTTGCCGTCCTGTTATACGGCAAAATCACCGGACAGGCATGGTTGAATGAACCCGTTTTAAGCGGACCCGTTGTCCATGCGGACCAATCGGCGCAGGGAACTCCGACCCCTAACGGGAATAACGCCGATGCTGCAGTAGAGAAGCCGGCAGAACCCAGACCCAAAAGCGTCGTGCTGGACGCGCCCGTTGTCCGCCAGCTTCCGGAGCTCCCTTCCGGCTGCGAGGTCACAAGCCTGACGATGCTGCTTCAGTATTACGGCGTGAACAAATCGAAGATGGAGCTTGCCAAAGAGATGAAGCGGGATGCAACTCCGATCCGTTACAACAAGGACGGCTCTATCGCTTATTGGGGCAACCCGAACCTGGGTTTTGTCGGAGAGGTGACGGGCGCGGGCAAAGGCTTCAGCATTTATCATACGGCATTGTTCGACCTGCTGAAGGCGTATGTGCCCACGGCTGTCGATATGACGCGGGAGCCGTTCTCTAAGCTTGAAGATCAATTGATTCAAGGCATTCCCTCTGTGGTGTGGACGACCATCGATTATAAAGTGCCGAGCAAATGGGTCGTATGGGATACGCCGATCGGACCGTTTCAATCCACCTTCATGGTGCATGCCGTATTGCTTGTGGGCTTTGACGAGGAGTATGTGTATGTGAATGATCCCCTGTCGGGAAAAGGCAAGCACAAGATTGAAAAAACACAATTTTTGGCAACCTGGGAAGCGATGGGGAGCCAGGCGCTCAGCTATACAAAATAATATGTGATAAGGAGTGAGCAGGATGCCGTTTCAAAATCCGTCTCGCGAGGCCATTAAAGAAATATTGGTGAATGCAAAGAATATTGCTGTGGTTGGCTTGTCCGACAAGCCCGACAGGGAGTCTTATATGGTGTCGGAGGCCATGCAAAAGAAGGGCTACCGCATCATTCCGGTCAATCCGATGGTCAACGGTACGATTCTGGGTGAAGCTTGCTACAAATCGCTGGCGGATATCCCGGAACCGGTCGATATCGTCAACGTCTTCCGGAGAAGCGAACAAACGGTTCCGGTGGCTGAGGAAGCGGTACGTATCGGAGCTAAGGTGTTGTGGCTGCAGTTGGGCATTTACAATGAAGAAGCGGCAGATATTGCCAAAGCCGGGGGGCTTGAAGTGATTATGGACCGCTGCATCAAGGTAGAGGATTCCATTTTGCTGCCTGGAGGGAAGTAAGTTGTTTCGGGAAAACCTGCAAAATCGTTTAGCTGTTTATTTGGTTATGGGGCTTGACGCTTATGAGGGAAGAACCGCCCTTGAAACGGCGAAGGCTGCTTTGGAAGGCGGCATTACGATGCTGCAGCTCAGAGAGAAGAAAGCGCCGTTATCCCGGGTTCTGAAGGAGGCCCGGCCGATCCGGGAATTATGCCGGGAGTTCGGCGTTCCCTTTATTGTTAATGATAGGGTAGACGTTGCCTTACTGCTTGAAGCCGACGGCGTTCATGTAGGCCAGGACGATCTTCCCGGCTCGGAGGCGCGCAGGCTGATGGGCAAGGACGCCATCGTCGGGATCTCCGCAGGGACGATGGAAGAAGTGGAATGGGCAGTGCAGAACGGGGCGGATTATCTGGGTGTCGGGGCCATCTACTCCACACTGACCAAAGGCGATGCAGGCGAGCCGATCGGCACCCGGCTTCTCGGCCAAATCAAGCAGCGCTGGAGCCGCATTCCCATGGTTGGCATAGGGGGAATCGGACACGGACAAGCCGCCCCCGTTGTAGCAGCCGGTGCGGACGGCGTAGCCGTCGTATCCGCCATTGTTCATAGCCGGGATCCGCGTCTTGCCGCCGAACGGCTGAAGCTGGAAGTGCTTGGCGCACGCTGACGATTGAAAAAAAGATCCGGCAAGGTTATAAAAAAAATCCTCCTTGAAGAAAATAAGAAAGGCTTTCGGAATAGAACGGACGAATGTGCGCCGGAACCGGAAGACTTCTTAATCTCATTCAAGGAGGATTTTCATGTATAATCAACAGGGCTTCCAAAACAATGTTCAAAATCAGGCAGGAGCTCATTACGGTTCCCAGTACCGCGGGTATGAAACCAAATACCAACCGGTGGGCTATGTTCAATCCCAGTATAACCAATCCTTGAACCAAGGAACGAACAATCAGTGGAATTCGTCTTTCGGTTCTAATCAAAACGCCGGATCTTACCACACCGCCAACTACCGCGGGAATCAAGCGGGTCATGATGCTTACCTGCGTTCGGATTCCAGCCAGCCGTCCCAAAGCCAATACAGCGGGTTTGCCAGTCAATCGAGCCAATTCGGCAGCCAGTACAACGCGGGAATAAGCCAACAATTCGGCGTTTCCAACCAACAACAATACGGACAATACCAGAACCCGCAGTCTTATCATACGGCGAACTACCGCGGGAATCAAGCGGGTCATGATGCTTACCTGCGTTCGGATTCCAGCCAGCCGTCCCAAAGCCAATACAGCGGGTTTGCCGGTCAATCGAGCCAATTCGGCAGCCAGTACAACGCGGGAATAAGCCAACAATTCGGCGTTTCCAACCAACAACAACAATACGGACAATATCAAAACCCGCAGTCTTATCACACGGCGAACTACCGTGGAGACCAACAAGGCCATGACGCCTATTTGCGCTCGGACTCCACACAGCCGTCTCAAAGTCAATTCGGGGTGAATGTCAGCAGCATCAACAGATATCAAGTCTGATTTATCGGGATTGGTTAAAAGGGACGGATATTCATTTCCGTCTCTTTTTTTCTTGCGGAGGCTTCATTTCATTGTTTGACAAAAAAGTGTCCAAGCCTTACGATCTTAATATGAAAGGGGGAGCGGCTTGCTTTGAATTGGATGGGAAACCTGCAGCAGCTTGGCCGATCTTTGATGCTGCCCACGATAACGCTTCCCGTTGCAGCCATTTTGCTGCGTCTCGGTTCGCTGCCTTGGGAACAAATGCAATTGCCCCAAATCGGGGAAATTTTAACGATGGCCGGGACGACGATCTTTACTTATTTGCCGCTGATTTTTGCCGTGGGCGTTGCGCTCGGCCTGACGGAGAGCGCGGGCATAGCGGGAATGTCGGCCTTAATTGGGCATTATATGTTCAGTGAATCGCTGAAGCATTTTTTGGGCGAATCGTTCCAGCTTGGAGTTCCGGGCGGGATTCTGATCGGTTTGCTGGCGGCGGTAATTTATCATCGGGTGAAGCATATTCAGCTTCCCGAATATATACAATTTTTCGGTGGCCCGCGGATGGTGCCGCTGCTTATGGGTCTGGCCATTTTTATTCTGATCGTGGTCATGATTCATATAGGTCCTGCTTTGGAATCGGGCATGCAAGCGCTGACGAATGTCATCTTGGGGCTGGGCGGATTCGGGACCTTCTTGTATGGAATCATTCACAGGCTGTTGGTGCCTTCAGGTCTTCATCACGTGTTTAATAATTTTTTCTGGTTCCAGCTAGGGGCTTACGACGCTAACGGTCAGCCGGTGTTCGGAGACCTGCCCCGTTTTTTTGCCGGCGATCCCGAAGCAGGGTTCTATATGGCCGGGTTATATCCGATCATGATGTTTGCGCTCCCGGCCATTGCGCTGGCCATTATCCATGAAGCGCGCGAAGACTTGAAGCCGAAAGTTCGCGCCACATTTTTAACCGCGGCGTTTGCCTGTTTTTTAACCGGTGTGACGGAGCCGATCGAGTTCGCCTTTTTATTCGTGGCGCCGTATCTTTTTATTGTGCATGCCATTCTCTCCGGTTTTGCGATGTGGATTGCATTTGCTCTGGACATCCACCACGGGTTCTCCTACGCGGCAGGCGCGATCGACTTTTTAATCAACCTGCACCTGGCGAAAAACGGCTGGCTCCTCATCCCGATCGGTCTGGCATACGGAATGGTCTATTACGTCTTGTTTCGTTGGGCGATACGCCGATTCCGCATCCCTACACCCGGCCGCGAGGAAGGCTCGCAGCTGGAAGAGTGGGCAGGGGATATTCCTTATCGTTCCCCGCTGATTCTGCAGGCCCTGGGGGGAAAGAACAACATCAAGAACATTGAAGCCTGCATTACCCGCCTTCGTCTGACTCTCGTCAACGATCGTCTGATGGACACCGCGGCGCTTAAGCATCTGGGCGCAGCCGGAGTCATCCGGTTGGGCGGGGGGAACGTGCAGGTGGTTTTCGGCACCTATTCCGAGCTGATCCGTGAGGAAATCAATAAGGCGCTGCGCAGGGACATTAAGCAAGTCCTGTTCAACTCGCCCATGCAGGGCCGCATGATTCCGCTGGAAGAAGTGCCGGACAAAATTTTTGCCGGGAAGATCGTCGGCAACGGGGTAGCTTTTCTCCCTGAAAAGGGGGAACTCGTAGCTCCTGTGGGCGGTAAGATCATCCATGTATATCCGTCGCTTCATGCGATTGGTATCGAAACGGAACATGGTCTTCAGGTACTGCTGCATATCGGTATCGACACGTCTCATCTTCAGGGGAAATATTTCACCTGCTTCGTTAAAGAAGGAGACCAGGTGGAGCCTGGTCAGCTGCTGGTTCGGTTCAATTTGAACAGGGTGAAAAAGAACAGTAAATCGCTGGCGACGCCAATGCTGATCACCAACGTCGATAAGGTCAAGTCATGGAGCTTTGCGCCTTATAAAACGGTGAAAAAAGGCCAGGCGTCCGTTATGTCGGTCGTACTCAAGGATGCCGTCACAGAGGGAGGGAACGCTTTTGATTGAGGGAATCGGAGCATCATCCGGTATTGCTATGGGCAAAGCTTTTGTCATCCCGACATGGGAATGGGACTTTCCCGATAAGCTGATCGATGTTGCGGATTTGGCTTATGAATTCGAACGGTTATATGACGGGATCCATCATTCCAAGGTGGAGATCGAGCAGATCAAGCAAGAGTTCGTCAGTGTACTGGGCGAAGAGCAGACGCAAATTTTCGACGCTCACCTGGCGATCCTTGAAGACCCGATCTTTATGAGCGAAGTGCAAGGGATCATGCAGCGCCAGTATAAGGCTGCGGAGGTAGCGGTCAAGGAAGCGATCGATAAATTTGTCAACATGTTCGATCTGCTGGACGATCATTACATGAAGGAGCGGGCGCTGGATATTAAGGATGTCGGCAACCGACTGCTCAAGCATTTGCTCGGAGCGCTCGAAGAGACGCTCCCTCCTAAGGATCAGCCGTATATTCTGGTAGCTAAAGAATTAATTCCTTCCCAAATGGTTCATCTTGACGTCAATCAAACGATGGGGATTGTTACGATGATGGGGGGCAAGACCTCGCACGTGGCCATCATGGCCCGCGCCATGAGCGTGCCTTATGTGCTTGGGCTTGAGGGAAAGCTGCAAACGCCGATTCAAAACGGAGATTACCTTATCATCGACGGAGATGAAGGGATCGTTTACGTCAATCCGGAGGAAGAAATTATTCGGCAGTACGAAGCGCGAAGGGAATCTTGGAAGGCGATCCAGGAACAGCTGCAAAAATTGGCGCACCTGCCTTCCCAAACCGAAGACGGCTGGCAGATGAATCTTGCAGCCAACATCAGCTCGGTGAAGGAGCTGGATTTGGTGATCCGCAACGGGGCATCCGGCGTGGGTCTGTTCCGGACGGAATTTTTGTACATGGACCGGAGCACCTTCCCGCAAGAAGAGGAGCAGTTTGTTGTTTACCGTGAGGTCGCCGAGCGGCTTCAAGGGAAGCCGGTCGTGATCCGCACGCTCGACATCGGCGGCGACAAGCATTTGGATTATTTGGCATTGCCCGAAGAGGAGAATCCTTCGCTTGGATACCGCGCGATACGAGTGATGCTGGACCGGACCGATTTGTTCAAGACGCAGCTGCGTGCCATCCTCCGGGCCAGTCATTACGGCAGCGTCAAAATCATGTATCCGATGATCAGCAGCCTAGAAGAGCTGCATCGGGCAAATGAATTGCTGGAAGAAGCCAAGCAGGAGTTGAGGGAAGCTAAAGTGCCCTTCAGCGAGGAGGTTGAGGTAGGCATTATGATTGAGCTGCCGGCATCGGTCATGATCTCCGACCTGCTGGCCCAAGAGGTTGATTTCTTCAGCATCGGTACGAACGATCTGGTACAGTACGTACTGGCTGTAGACCGGATGAATGAACAGGTGGCTCATCTGTACGATCCTTATCATCCTGCGGTGCTGCGTATGCTGAAGATGATCGTAGATAACGCCAAGCGGTTCAAAACGCATGTCAGCGTATGCGGCGAGCTCGCAGGGGATATACGCGCCCTGCCGATCTGGCTGTCGCTTGGAATTAAGGAATTAAGCATGTCGGTCCAAGCCATATTGAAGGTGAAAAACAGCTTGCTGCAAAGCAAATACAGCGATACCGAGGGCATATGGGACGAGTTGTCCAAATGTATGTCCAGCTCCGCTGTCATCGAGGTGCTCGGCCGCTATCTGGAGACTGATTTGGCGGAGGAAACCAAACCTCATTGGCCGGCAAGCGGCTGCTGTTAACCCGCTCGCCGTTGCAAGAGACGATCCATAAATTTGTGGGAGGAAAACGAAGATGGAATTAAAAGGCCGCAAAGTGCTTGCTTTTGTAGACGAGGATTTTGAAGATTTGGAGATGTGGTATCCGGTGATGCGGCTGAAGGAGGCCGGAGCGGAGGTGCACCTCGCCGGTCCCAAAGCCAATACGGTATATCACGGCAAATACGGGGTTCCGCTGACAACCGACCATGCTCTGGATGAAGTTCGTTCCGAGGACTATATTGGCTTGTATATCCCCGGCGGCTGGGCCCCTGACAAATTGCGCCGTTATGCATCCGTGCTTCAGCTCACCAAGGAATTTCATGCTGCCGAGAAGCCGATTGCCCATATTTGTCACGCCGGCTGGGTGTTGGCATCCGCCAAAATTTGTAAGGGCTATACCATGACCTCGACCCCGGGGATTAAGGACGACCTGGAGAACGCCGGAGCCATCTGGGTGGATCAAGAGGTTGTAGTGGACCGGAATATCGTCTCCGGCCGCAGGCCCCCGGATCTTCCCGCATTTACGAAAACGTTCGTCGACGTATTGGCCGGGTATATCCGCAAATAAAGCTTCGGCAAGTTGATAGCAGTTAGGAGCCAAAACGGAATGCATGTATTCATTCGATGGCTGCCTTCCCTGCTGTGGATGGCGGTCATTTTTTATTTGTCTTCCCGGACAGGGGAAGATGTGGGCGGCTGGCTGGACATCGTCCGCCGCTTTGTTCCGATGATGGAAGGCTTTGATTGGGGACATTTTGCGGCCTATTTTATTTTGGCCTGGACATATCTATGGGCATGGCGTCCGAAGCGGTTAAGCCTTGGAGTTAAGCTTGCCGTTATACTGCTTTGTGTTCTGTACGGCGTGACCGATGAATACCACCAATCGTTCGTTCCGGGGCGGACGCCCGATCTCAAGGATATTCGCAATGACGCTATCGGAGCCGCACTAGCCATGCTGCTGCTCTATATTCCTTTTGTCCGGCGCTGGTACGGCCGGCTCTCCGGTGCTAAATATTACTAACCGCCTTTCGGAAGGAAAAGTTGAACCAAGGTAGAATATCTGAACCTATGGAGAAAGGGTTGGCTGTCGTCATAAAGGAGTGGTATCGTTGCAGAAGCAGTGCAAATGCGGTGAATACATGGGTATCCGCCTCCGCACCGTGATTTATCAAAACAAAGTTGAAATCGAAAACGTCCCTGTTTTTTCTTGTGAAGCTTGCAGCCGAAGTGAAGTATATCCCGAGGTGAAGCCGGAGCTGACCGGATTAATCGGAACGCTTGGCAGCAAGCCGGAAAAGCAGCAGCTGCAATTCGAGGAGGTCAGCGAAGTCGCCCATCTGATGGTAAAAGTGACGGATAAGAATCGGGCTTCCGATCCGGTGGAAGCCATCATCCAGGAACGCATCAACGAGCTGCTGGATTTGCTGCTTCTTGCCCAGTCGCTTAACGACGGGCCGTGGGTGGATGATATTAGAAAACGCTTGTCTCAAATCGCCAAACATGCCATAACAGTACACGATTTTTGAAAGCCGCTGCCCTGCAGTTGGCTTTTTTTGATGTAATTTGATACTATGAACATAGGATTAAGCCTATATTCGTTGCGAAATCAGGCATTTTGTCGTATGATAAGGCTAAATGACATGATCGCATTATAATTTTTAACATTGGAGAGAATGGCCGTGACTGTGACAATTTATGATGTAGCAAGAGAAGCGGGCGTTTCCATGGCGACCGTTTCCCGAGTAGTCAACAACAATCCCAACGTGAAGCCGCAAACACGGAAGAAAGTTTTTGAAGCCATTGAGCGTTTAGGCTATCGTCCGAATGCGGTGGCCAGAGGCTTGGCCAGCAAGAAGACGACAACCGTCGGCGTGGTCATTCCCGATATTTCCAACTCGATATTCTCCGAGGTCGCAAGAGGCATTGAAGATATCGCCAACATGTATCACTACAATATTATCCTTTGCAATGCGGACAAAAAGAAGGATAAAGAAATACGCGTCATCAACACCCTTCTCGAGAAGCAGGTTGACGGACTTCTCTTTATGGGCGGCGCTATCACGGAAGAGCATATTGAAGCGTTCAAGACCTCTTCGGTTCCGGTCGTGCTTTGCGCGACGGCGGATGAACAGAAGACCATCCCGTCGGTCGATATCGACCATGAGAAGGCCGCTTACGATGCGGTGCAATTGCTGATTCAGAAAGGCCATCGTCAAATCGCCATGATATCCGGAACTCTGCAGGATCCGACGAACGGATATGCGCGTTACCAAGGCTACAAGAAGGCGTTGGAGGAGGCCGGGATTCCGCTGCGTGAGGATTATGTCCGTATCGGTAATTACCGTTACGAATCAGGTCTTGAGGTCACGAAATATTTCATGGAGCTGGACGAGCGTCCTACGGCTATTTTTGCGGCGACGGACGAAATGGCGATCGGCGCGATTCATGCGCTTCAGGACAACGGGCTGAAAGTGCCGGATGATGTATCCGTCATCAGTGTGGATAATATCCGGATGGCGTCCATGGTTCGGCCTCAGCTGACGACGGTAGCTCAACCGATGTATGATATCGGCGCCGTGGCGATGCGTCTTTTGACCAAGCTGATGAACAAGGAAACCAAGGATGCCTCGGAGCTGACGCAGGTTACGTTACCTCACGATATCATTCAAAGAAATTCGGTGGCTTCACGCTAAACGTGAGCCACTTCTTTTTGTAAAGGAGGACTTGGCTTGGCTTATTCAAAAATCGGCGTCATCGGGGCGATGAAGGAAGAGATCGAACTGTTCCATAACCATATGGATCAGGTAAACGAATCGGTAAAGGCGGGCGTGGTGTTCTATGAAGGACAATTTCATGGCCGGCCGATCGTGCTCTGCAAATCGGGTGTGGGCAAAGTAAACGCTGCCGTAACGACGCAAATTTTGATTGATACATACGGGGTGGACTCCATTGTGTTTACCGGAGTGGCCGGGGCGGTAGATCCGGATCTGAACGTGGGGGATATCGTCGTATCGACGGAATGCCTGCAGCACGATATGGACGTAACGGCGCTTGGCTTCCCCCGGGGCACGATACCTTATGAAGAGACATCGTTGTTTGCCGCAGACGACCATTTGCGGAAGCTTGCTGTGGAAGTGAGCGGCGAGTTATTCGGCGGACGGGTGAAAGAAGGGCGTGTGCTTTCCGGAGACCAGTTTATCGCGAGCCGTGAAACGGTGGCGCAGCTGTACACGGAGCTCGGGGGAGCCTGCACGGAGATGGAGGGCGCGGCTGTAGCTCAAGTCTGCACCATGAACGGGGTTCCTTTTGTCGTCATTCGCTCCATGTCCGATAAAGCGGATGGTTCGGCGCATGTGAACTTTGCGGAATTTACCGTCCAGGCTTCAGAGAATTCATACCGTATTGTAGATCAATTACTGAAGCGGCTGCAATAAAAAACTGCCGCAGCGCTTTAAAATAGATAAGGAGAGTCGTTCAATCATGTCATCGGTAACAATGGATCAAATTGTCGCTCTGGCAAAGCACAGAGGGTTTATTTTTCCCGGCTCCGAAATTTACGGAGGCCTCGCGAACACTTGGGATTACGGTCCACTGGGAGTGGAGCTCAAAAACAACATCAAACGCGCATGGTGGAAAAAGTTTATTCAAGAATCGCCTTATAACGTAGGTTTGGATGCGGCTATTTTGATGAATCCTCAGGCTTGGGTCGCTTCGGGCCATGTAGGCAATTTTAACGACCCGATGATCGACTGCAAAAAGTGTAAGGTGCGTCACCGTGCGGACAAGCTGATCGAGAATGCTTTGTCGGAAAAAGGGATCGAGATGATTGTGGACGGATTATCCTTTGCCGATATGGAAAAGCTGATTGCCGAGCACAGCATCGTTTGTCCGGACTGCGGGGCTATGGATTATACAGAAATCCGCCAGTTCAATCTGATGTTCAAAACATTCCAGGGCGTGACGGAATCAAGCGCCAACATCGTGTATCTGCGTCCGGAGACAGCGCAGGGCATCTTCGTCAACTTCAAGAATGTACAGCGTACGATGCGCAAAAAGCTTCCGTTCGGCATCGGCCAAATCGGCAAAAGCTTCCGAAATGAAATTACACCGGGCAATTTTACGTTTCGGACCCGTGAATTCGAACAGATGGAGCTGGAGTTTTTCTGCAAGCCGGGGGAAGATCTGCAATGGTTTGAGTACTGGCGTTCTTTCTGCCGTGACTGGCTCCTGTCTCTAGGCATGGCGGAAACTAGCATTCGTCTGCGGGATCACTCCGAGGATGAGCTGTCCCATTACAGCAATGGTACTACCGACATTGAATATAAATTCCCGTTCGGATGGGGCGAGCTTTGGGGTATCGCTGACCGCACGGATTATGATTTGAAGCAGCATATGGCGCATTCCGGCGAGGATTTCCATTATATCGATCAAGAAACGAACGAGCGCTACATTCCTTACTGTATCGAGCCTTCGCTTGGTGCAGACCGTGTGACGCTGGCCTTCTTGATCAACGCCTACGAAGAACAGAAGCTTGAAGGGGATGACAGCCGTACGGTGCTGCACCTGCATCCGGCACTGGCGCCTTACAAAGCGGCGATTTTCCCGCTGTCCAAGAAGCTTTCGGAAGGGGCGAATAAAGTATTTGCCGACTTATCCAAGCATTTCCTGGTGGATTACGACGAAGCCGGATCGATCGGCAAGCGGTACCGTCGCCATGATGAGATCGGTACCCCGTTCTGTATCACATATGATTTCGACTCCGAGCAGGACGGACAGGTGACCGTTCGCGACCGCGATACGATGGAGCAGACACGGATGCCGATCAGCGAATTGAAAGCATTCCTTGAATCAAAAATCGAATTTTAACAGGCAAAGCCCGCTTGAACCGGTTGTCGCAGGTCAGCGGGCTTTTTCTTTATTCGGCGGATCATCGCCGATCTTCCGTTCAGCACATTTATTTGGGCAAATACAGCATGGCAAGCTCTTTGGTTTGCCTATTTTTTTGTGTAATTTCGTTTCGGCGAGGTATCGGCTCCCAGGTTTCTACAGGATCTAGCCATGTGGAAGGAAGCGCTTCACTGCAGTAGGGCTGCCATTCCTTAAGCCATGAAGACGGCAGAGCCAGCTCCGGGTCCTTCTCCAGCTGCCCGATGATCGCGTGCTCGCTCATTTCAAGCCAAAGCAGGCTCCAGGCCCGCGGAACGACTCGCCAAATCTCATACCCGCCTCCGCCGAGCGCCACCCAACGACCGCCGCAATATTGATGTGCGAGTTGGTGAATGAAGCGCGGCATCGCCCGGTATATTTCCATACTGCAGTGCATGTGTGCCAACGGATCGAAGGCATGCGCGTCGCAGCCGTGCTGTGAAACGATTAAATCAGGCTTGAACTGCTCCGCCACTTTGCCAAGCACTTCGCTGAAGCATTCCATCCACGATTCGTCTTCGGTGTAGGGTTCCAGCGGCACATTGACGGTTGTCCCGAACCCGGAGTCGGCTCCCCGTTCATTCACCGCTCCGGTTCCCGGGAACAAATACTTCCCTGTTTCATGAATGGAGAATGTGCATACGGAAGGGTCCGTATAGAAGCTCCACTGCACGCCGTCACCGTGATGCACGTCCGTATCGATATAGAGTACTCGGCTGCCGTAAGCGCTTTTAGCATGCGCAATGGCAATCGCCGCATCGTTATATACACAAAAGCCCGAGCCTTTGCTGGGCATGGCGTGATGCAGTCCGCCGCCCAAATGCAGCGCATGCACCGTTTCCCCGGTCATGACAGCGTCCACAGCTCGAATCGACCCGCCGACCAAGCCCATGGTAATGTCGTTCATGCCTGGAAAGAAGGGGGTATCCTCCGTAGCCAGCCCGTATTTTTCCGCTTGCTGCAGCCATTTCTG
This sequence comes from Paenibacillus naphthalenovorans, assembly GCF_001465255.1. Taxonomy (NCBI): domain Bacteria; kingdom Bacillati; phylum Bacillota; class Bacilli; order Caryophanales; family Paenibacillaceae; genus Paenibacillus; species Paenibacillus naphthalenovorans. The sequence continues at coordinate 1,157,812 of NZ_CP013652.1, forward strand.
TTCAGGTTCCGGATAACTAAGGGCGGTGACGGCTTGAACATATTCCCTGGAATGCACATGGTAAAGCTGTGCTTCCGCTGCTTTACCGGGGGAAATGACGGATTCGGGGGGCAGAGCCCCCGCTTTTCGCAGCAGGTCCACGGTCAAAATTAATCTTTTTTGATTAAACGGATGGCTGTCATTAAAACGGTATGCGGTTTCATTCTCGTCGTAAATGAACAAGGCTTTGGCATTCATGACTTTTCGCGCCTCCATCAGTACATAAACCGCTGCCGGAACCGAACACGGTCGAATTTCTCGACAGAGGACAACGGTACGTTTTTGCCGATGCGTACCATCAGACAGTTTGCAGGATGAGAGCAAATCTCCGGATCGTCGGTGGCATACCAGACCATATCCACGCTTTTCATCAGCTGCTCCATCATATTGCGATACTGCCAGACCGTGAGCCCGGTAGCTTCCAAATCCCAATGCCAATAATATTCCGTTGTAAATGTGATGACGTTCTCCAATTGCTCACCTTCAAATGCCAGCTTGATCAGCTTTTTGCCCAGTCCGATACCGCGGAAATCGTTAGCGACCTCGATGGCTCCAAGCTCGATCAGATCGTCCATCCCGCCTTCGGACCAACGCTCCAGTTCATCCGGATAATGGAAGGTGACATATCCTATGATTTGATCGGAGATTCGTGCGGCAATGATCCTTCCTTCCGGCAGCTCGGCTATTTCTACCAAGGCTTCCCACTGATCTTTTGGCCGCCGAAACGCATCCAGATCCGGATGAAGGGAGTATGTGCGAAGCCGTTCAGGCGGTATAGGGCCCTCAACGATCATCTCGGTGTTCTGATACGGGATAACCAGGGAATGATATATTTTGATATGTTCCATCTGTGCAGACCGACTCCCTTCCAGAACCTTCACTACGTAGTAGCATAACAAAAAATTGGTCGAATAAAAAGGGTTGTGGTATAATAAAATAGAGCTTCATGAAAGCGTTTTAAATCAATGGGTAAGCTGGATTTTGGGAGGTATGTGTAGTGGACCGCGCGAATATAGAAAGCATTGCACCCGTATCATCATCATCCAATATGAAAAATTATGAAGAAGAGCGTGCCGGCTTCAACTGGGAAGCCGTCGAAAAGACGTTTACCTGGTCGGATACGGGAAAAGTCAATATGGCCCACGAGGCGATTGACCGTCATGCCGATTCGACCCGGAGAGACAAGGTAGCGCTGTATTACAGCGATGACCGAAGAGACGAGAAATACACTTTCCTCGATATGAAGCTGCAGTCCAATCGCTTTGGCAACGTGCTTCGCAAGCTCGGGATAGGGAAGGGCGACCGTGTATTTATTTTCATGCCGCGCACGCCGGAGCTGTATTTTGCACTGCTGGGATCGATCAAAATCGGCGCTGTCGTTGGACCGCTTTTCGAAGCATTCATGGAAACCGCCGTCAAGGATCGTTTGGAGGACAGTGAAGCGGTTGCCATCATCACGACGCCTGCTTTGCTCTCGAGGGTTCCTGCGGCGGAACTGCCGCATTTGAAGCACATCATTCTAGTGGGGCAGGATATCACGCTTGCTGAAGGCCAAGTTGATTTTTATAAAGAGATGGCTTCCGCTTCCGAGGAGCTTGAGCTGGAATGGGTAGACCGCGAAGACGGGCTTCTAATCCATTACACTTCCGGTTCCACGGGTAAGCCGAAAGGCGTATATCACGTTCATAATGCGATGCTGCAGCACTATTACACCGGACGGGTCGTGCTTGACCTTCAGGAGCAGGATGTGTACTGGTGTACGGCCGACCCCGGTTGGGTTACAGGCACTTCCTACGGTATTTTTGCGCCATGGCTTAACGGTGCGACCAATGTCATCCGCGGAGGAAGGTTCAGTCCGCAGGACTGGTACAAGACGATCGAGAAATACAAGGTCACGGTATGGTACAGCGCCCCGACCGCATTCCGCATGCTGATGGGTGCGGGGGACGAGACTGTAAAGCAATTTGATTTGTCCTCACTTCGCCATGTGCTTAGCGTTGGAGAGCCTTTGAACCCGGAGGTCGTGCGTTGGGGGCTGAAGGTATTTGGTCAGCGAATCCACGATACGTGGTGGATGACCGAAACCGGCGGCCACCTGATTTGTAACTATCCGTGCATGGCGATCCGCCCCGGTTCGATGGGCAAGCCGCTGCCCGGTATAGAAGCGGCGATTCTCGACGATGCAGGCAACATACTGCCGCCTTACCGTATGGGCAATCTGGCCGTGAAGACGCCGTGGCCGTCGATGATGCGTAAAATATGGAAAAATCCGGCTAAATACGAGGAGTACTTCCGTATCCCGGGATGGTATATTTCCGGAGACTCCGCGTATATGGATGAGGATGGGTATTTCTGGTTCCAAGGCCGAATCGACGATGTCATCAACACGGCCGGGGAGCGTGTGGGCCCGTTTGAGGTGGAAAGCAAGCTGATCGAGCATCCGGCTGTCGCAGAAGCGGGCGTTATTGGCAAGCCGGATCCGATGCGCGGAGAAATTATTAAGGCGTTCATTGCCCTGAGGGAAGGATATACTCCTTCTGAAGAGTTGAAGGCCGATATTGCACAATTCGTTAAGGTAGGGCTGTCTGCGCACGCTGCTCCTCGTGAGATTGAATTCAAAGATAAGCTGCCGAAAACCCGCAGCGGTAAGATCATGCGCCGCGTGCTTAAAGCATGGGAGCTCAATTTGCCGACAGGCGACCTCTCGACGATTGAAGATTAATAACAAATCAAAGCTGCATAAACAAACCCGGTCTTCGTTGACCGGGTTTGTTTGCTGTAAATCACAACGTATCACTTTTTATATTTTACGGGCGCGGAATGCTTGGATTCCCCCAGATCGTTTGTTGCCGAGACCTTGTAATACCCTTCATACGAGACCGCATAGTAGCGGAATTGTGTTGCCCCGGTCACGGTGCCGATTTTGGAATAGCTTCCGTCTTCTTTGTCGCTGTAGTAAACGGTATATTGATTTACACGGTCTTTGCCGGGGTTGGCTTTCCACTTCATCTCAATCCCGCCGCCGCTGGATCTTACGCTCAGGCCCGATGGAGCGGAGGGGACCTGGTCAGGCTTTTCCGCACTTCCGGAATCAGAGCCCGGCGGCTGATCTTCTTTGCCCGAAGACGATAGGGGCTGCCCCAGCGATCCATCCGTATAAGCCGCTTGGCTTGGCGCGGATTCTTTGCCGGCTACATCTACCGCCGTGATGTAATATCCGAATACGCCTGCGCCAGGCGTGGTGTCCGTAAACTTCGTTTCCTCTCCCGCAATGACCACTTTGCCGTTCACCCGTTGGAACGGTCCGCCGTTGGAAGAACGATAGAGACGATATCCGACGATATCCGCGCTGCCGCTGGCCTGGAACGTAATGACACTTGTATCTCCCGAGCGGGTGGAGACAACAGTTGTCGGCGCTGCAGGGGGTTTCCCGTCATCTGTTCTCGGATCATTCTTTGACGGTGCGTCCATATCATAGTCACTCGGGCGATAGAAGCTTAAACTTCTTTTACGGCTTGCCGGGAGCTTGCTAATGACGCTCTCCAGCTCTGCAAACAGTTCGTTGAGCGGTTTTTCCCTGCGGATCACCATTTTCTCCTGAACGAAATCGGCCGGGGTTTCGGCTTGGGCAATATAATTGATTCCGTTATAAGTAATGATCGGGAGTTTAACGAGCACATTGTCTTCCTCGGTCGGCAGGAATTTCTTGTTAAACAAGTCCGTTACCTGTTTCCCCGCCTCTATAGTCGCTTGACTCGGAAGCTTGCCTGATAGGCTGGATACCGTCATCTGTACGATATTGTCCGGGCGATTGAAATTCTTGGTAGGGAACAGCTCAGGACGCTTATCGATCGCCATGTTCATAGTGAGCGCCCATATATTTTTGGCGCGGTTCGTCCCGCCGGTTTGTTTGCTCAGCTTATGGATCGGCAGCTCGTACCCGGCCCACACGCCTAAGGTAATATCCGGGGTGTACCCCATAAACCACGCATCCGCATCGTCCTGTGTGGAACCCGTTTTCCCGACAATCGGTACTTTTCCATAATGTTTGAATTTCTTCATCAGATCTGTCGCCGTTCCCGAAGTAATCACGGTACGCATCATATCCGTCATGAGATAAGCCGTTTGTTCGGAAAAAGCGGTGGACGGATTCAACTGGTGCTCGTAGATGACCTTGCCATTGGAGTCCGTTATTTTTTGGATCAAGTACGCTTCGTTATAAACTCCGTTGTTGCCGATCGTTGCATAGGCGTTGGTTAATTCTTTTACCGTTACACCGTATTTTAAGCCGCCGATAACACCGGTTTGCGCAACATAATCCGCTTCCGTGATGGATTTAATCCCCATTTTTCCGGCAAATTCCCATGCTTCCTTAATGCCGACAACGTCCAAAAACAGTTTGATCGCCGGAATGTTGTACGATTGGTCGAGAGCTCTTCTGGCAGTAATCAGCCCGCGATATTTGTTGTCCCAGTTTTCCGGGATGTGATAACCCCGGGTACCGTCCTTAAGGATGATCGGAGAGTCATCGATCACTGATGCGGGCTGAAGGCCTTTTTCCATGGCGGGCAAATAGGCGGCGATCGGCTTCATCGTGGACCCCGGCTGGCGGTAAGCTTGAGTGGCGTGATTCAACTGCTCTTTAAAGAAATCCCTGCCTTCCATCATGCCAAGAATCGCACCTGTCCTGCTTTCTATCATGACCGCTCCGATTTGTTCCATTCCTTTGACTTTATCGTCCGGTGAGAAGTTTTTCGGATCCTGAGCGATGTCACGCATCGAGTCGTAAATTTCTTTATCGATCGTTGTGTAAATATGATATCCGCCGCGCTTGAGCTGCGCCTGAATCTCTTTGAGCTCTTCGTTATAGAGCTCCGGATTTTCTTTCTGGTCCAAATCCGGGTGTTCTGCTTTCAGCAGCACTTTCGCGGCTTCCTTCTCCACCTCGATCATCAAATAAGGATAGGTGGAGTAAGCTTTCTTCACCCGTTCAGCGAGCGAGCCTTTCAAATCGAACTGAAGTGCCTCCTGATACTGCTGATCGTTTATTTTTCCTTCCTCCAACATTCGGCGGAGCACCAGCTGCTGGCGCTGCACCGCGCGTTTGAAGGCGGCGCCGTCGAACACCCCGCTGCTGTTGAAGGTGGAATAATTGCTCGGCTGCTGGGGAAGGCCAGCCAGAAATGCCGCTTGGGCAACATTCAGCTGGTTTAAGTCTTCAATGTTGAAAATCCCTTTCGCAGCCGCTTTGATCCCATATAGATTGTAGCCGGAAGAACCGTTGCCGTATGGAATTTTGTTCAAATAAGCGAGCAGAATCTGGTCCTTGGACATAATGCGTTCCATTCGCATCGCAAGCAGTATTTCCTTGGCCTTCCGGCTGTCGGCTTTATCTAATGACAGGTAAACGCGTCTGGCCAGCTGCTGGGTAATGGTGCTGCCACCGGTTTGGACGTCTTCATTCAGCAGCTTTTGGATAACGGCGCGCATCGTCCCTTTAACGTCAACCCCGTTATGTTCATAAAAATGATTATCTTCAATGGCGAATACGGCATCAATCACCAGTTGAGGAATTTCGTTCAAATTGGCCAAACGGCGGTCTTCCTCCGTACGGATTTGACCAACGAGCGTATTATCGCGAAAATAGACGAATCCGGTTTGTGCATCGTCTTGCATCTGGGCGACCATGGCTTCCTTGCTGCGGACGGGATCGTCCTTGACTAAAGCGGATACGTATCCGAACGCGGCCCCTCCCCCGAGAAATCCGGCGATCATTCCAACGATAAACATCCATTTGAAAGTGAGCAGCGTGTATTTACCGATGGACTGCAGAACCTCTTTATAGTTTTGAGGCTTTTGTTCCTTTTCCATAACTACGGTTTCCTCCCGATTGGAAAACATTACTTAAACATTATAGCATATAGAGTCAAGCCGAACAGCGGCATTAGGCTCTCAGGATCACTGTTCATGATGTTTGGCTTATGCCGCAAGCACAAACGGGGCCGTTTGACACCGATAGCAAACGTATGGTATAACTAAGCTTAATTGCATCAGATCCAAATGCGTTGAAGGACATCAGTAGGATAAGGAGACAAGCTTTCAGAGAGCCGGTGGACGGTGGAAACCGGTACTTAACCTTATACCGAATTACAGTCCGGAGCAGCGGAAGGGAACGCCCGATGGCCGTATCATACGGTATCAGGCCGGTAGCTTCCGATCGGGCAACCCCCGTTATCCTGCTGAAGTGAAAGCCAAGACTGGCGTTTATCTGTTTAGCAGCGGAATTCGCACTACAGGTTTCGTCTGTCTCGCTTTAATTAGGGTGGTACCGCGAGCTAAACCTTCTCGTCCCTTGAGGATGAGAAGGTTTTTTTGTATTTTTGATACTTGGGAGGAATGAAGCAAATGACAAAATGGGAACAACTGACTGCGGAACAGCAGAACGAAGTGAACCGCCAATTGGAAACCATCCGGCGCGGTGTGGTCGAAATCGTTCCGGAGGACGAATTAAAGCAAAAAATCATCGACTCGGTTGCTACGGGAAAACCGCTTAAAGTAAAGCTTGGACTGGATCCGTCCGCGCCGGATATTCATGTTGGGCATACGGTTGTGCTGCATAAGCTGCGCCAATTTCAAGAGCTTGGTCATCAGGTGCAGCTCATTATCGGTGACTTTACGGGCCGCATCGGGGATCCGACCGGGAAATCGGAAACGCGGAAGCAGTTGACGGAAGATGACGTGAAGCGCAACGCTTTGACGTACCAGAAGCAAATCTACAAAATTCTCGATCCGCAAAAAACGCAGCTCTTTTATAATTCCGAATGGCTCGGGCCGCTTACGTTTGCTGATGTCGTTCAACTGTCCGCCAAGGTGACCGTGGCGCGGATGCTTGAGCGGGATGACTTCTCCAAGCGCTATGCCGGAGGTTTGCCGATTCATATTCATGAGTTCTTTTATCCGCTCATGCAGGGCTATGACTCGGTTGCTTTGAAAAGCGATATCGAGCTCGGAGGAACCGACCAGAAATTCAATCTGCTGATGGGCCGAACGCTTCAGAAGGAATATGGCTTACCCGCTCAAATTGCGATTATGAATCCGCTGCTTGAAGGCCTTGACGGGGTACAGAAAATGAGCAAAAGCCTCGGCAACTATATCGGTATCGATGAAGAGCCGAACGAAATATACGGAAAGGCGATGTCTGTACCGGATGAATTGATGCTCAAATATTACGAGCTGGCCACGGATATTTCGAACGAGGAGCTGCTGCAGCTGCGTGAGGGTATCGCACAGGGCACGATCCATCCTCGCGACGCCAAAATGCGTCTGGCTCACATGTTCGTCCGCATGTATCACGGAGAGCAGGCGGCAGACGATGCACAGCAGCATTTTGTAACCGTATTTCAGCAGCGGGCGCTGCCGGACGATATTGAAGAGGTAACGCTTCCGCCTGAAGCGCTCGAGGGCGGGAAAATCCGGATCGCCAAGCTGCTTGTGACGCTGGGATTGCAAAGCTCAAACAGCGAAGCAAGACGGAGCGTACAGCAGGGCGCAGTGAAGGTGAACGAACGGAAGATCATTGACCCGAACGAGGAGCTGACGCCCGAAGGCGGCGAAATCGTACAGGTTGGCAAGCGTAAATTCGCCAAAATCAAGCTTGGCTGAAACAACAAAAAACCTTGGTTCTTCCGAAGAAGAGCCAAGGTTTTTTCGTATCGTTAAGATTAACGGCTGTAAAACTCGACGATTTGCTTTTCATCGATCTCTTGAGCAAGCTCGGCACGCTCAGGCAGGCGGACATATTTGCCTTCCATTGCGTTTTCGTCGAACTCAAGGTAAGCCGGCAGGTAGTTGCGGTTAGCCAAAGCTTCTTTAACAACAGACAGGTTGCGGCTTCTTTCGCGAAGGCCGATCACATCGCCAGGCGTTACGAGGTAAGAGGCGATATCTACTTTTTTGCCGTTTACCGTGATGTGACCGTGAGCAACGAGCTGACGGGCACCTGCACGGGAGTTGGACAGACCCAGACGGTAAACCAGATTGTCTAAACGGCTTTCGAGCAGGAACATGAAGTTCTCACCGGCGATACCTTGCATTTTAGTTGCCTTGTCAAACAGGTTGCGGAATTGCTTCTCGTTCAGACCGTACATGTGGCGCAGCTTTTGTTTTTCTTGCAGCTGTAAACCGTATCCGGAGATTTTTTTGCGCTGACCCGGGCCGTGTTGGCCAGGCGGGAAAGGACGTTTCAATTCTTTGCCGGTACCGCTCAAGGAGATGCCGAGACGGCGGCTTAATTTAAATTTAGGACCAGTGTAACGTGACATGGATTAGAGTGCTCCTTTGTTCATAAAGTAAGATAGTTTTGGTTTTAATAACGGGTGAAGCGTGTGCCCGACTTTGTTTCTCATGCCCATGTGGCGTCCGAAGGGAAAAAACCAGCCGCGGTCCCGTCGGCAACAAAATCAACAGAGGGTGACACAAGCTTCCACAATAAGCATACTCGGGTAAAGTCCCGGTGGCATGCCTATTCTCGACAATTAATTTTATAAGATATAACAGGGCTGTGTCAAGCTGCAATCCCGTTCGAGAATCTCTTCTTTTTTTGATACAATGGGAAAAGCTTGAAGTGGGAGGTTACAGCATTGGGGCAATGGAATGTTCAGCACATGTCGGACGTTCTGAATTCGTATGGTGTCGTCGGTCATCTCGGAGGTGCGCTGCTTGCCGTACTGCAGACCGTTTTTCCTTTTGTTCCATTTGTGCTTGTGGCTGGGATGAATGTTCTGTTATTCGGGTTATGGGGCGGGCTGGCCATTAATTATTTGGGTGCCTGCCTCGGCGCGGTCATCGCCTTTTATGCTGCCAGGCACTATGGAAGAAGCTGGGTTCAGAAAAAGCTGGTGAAATACAGAAATATCGAAAAGCTTAACGCGCAGCTGGAACGGCGCGGCATGCTGTTCATTGCCTTAAGCCGCTTGATACCGGTGCTCCCGTCCTTCGCGATCAATTATGGCGCGGCGGTGATGAAAGTAAGGGCGAGAGATTTCATTGCAGGAACCCTTATCGGTAAAGCGCCGATGATATGGCTCGAATCATTGATCGGGCACGATCTTCTGCATTTTGCCAGATATAAGGGGCGGCTCTTGGTCCTTCTGGCGGCGTTCGCCGTGATGATCGTGATCGGCAACCGATTCAAAAATAAGTGGATGAAAAACGAAAATGGAATGTAGACCGTCAAAAAGTCCAACGGTAAGATGTCAAGTCCCTGATTCGTGAGAATTGGAAATTTTCTTGGCTGCAGAGCGCAGGAGTCAGGGAAAATGGCAGCACCAAACTAAACCCAGTCGAAAATCGAGTCAATTACCAGATTTTAACTGGGAATCCGTGAAGGACTTTGGCAAAGGAGGCGCTAATCCTTCGCAGTTGTCACCTTCCTTCGAGGCGTGTAGAGTTGGCCGTTGCGTAGCAGCACATCGACCAGACGCACAAGTTTTCTTGCCGTTAAGACGAGGGCGCGTTTGTGTTGGCGCTTGGGTACTTCGTTGTACTTCTTCCGGTAGTACTCGCCGAATTCCGGATCGCGGTTTTTCACCGAGTTGGCAGCTTCAACCAGGTAGTACCGCAGGAATCGGTTGCCGGAACGAATGCGTTTGGTATCCTCAGCCTCAAACGGGCCGGACTGGTGCCAAGAGAGAGACGAATTTCCCCGAATGGAAATACTATACGAGGAGAGAGGTTTATGCGCGATCCGAGACTGCAGCAGTTAGCCCGCAATATCGTCGGCTATTCTTTGGACGTTCAAGCCGGAGAGAAGGTACTGATCGAAATGGTCGGTTCCGAGCGTGAAATCGTTAAATGTCTGGTAGAGGAAGTTCATGCCAGGGGCGGGTATCCGTATATAGAGCTGGCGGATAACAGCATTCGCGCGGCTGTGCTGCGTTCGGCTACAAAAGAGCAGATGGAACACTGGGCGAATATGGACCTTCAGCGAATGAAGGAGATGGACTGCTATGTCGCCATTCGGTCGGGTGAAAATGTCAGCGAGCTTTCCGATGTGCCGGACGGAAAGATGAAGCTGTACAATCAAATTTATCGTAAAAAAGTTCATTTGGAGCAGAGGGTCAAGCGGACGCGATGGGTGGTGCTGCGCTATCCGAACGCTTCCATGGCTCAATTGGCCGGTATGAGCACCGAGCGGTTCGAAGATTTTTATTTTGATGTATGCAATCTGGATTACGCCAGAATGGCCGATGCGATGGAGCCGCTCCAGGAGCTGATGAATAAAACCGACCGTGTCCGCATTACAGGGCCGGGCGCAACGGACATTACGTTTTCGATTCGCGGAATCGGATCGGTCAAATGCTGCGGCCGCCGGAACATACCGGACGGGGAACTGTATACGGCTCCGGTGCGGGATTCGGTGAACGGTATCATCGCCTACAATACTCTGTCCGTTTATTCCGGAGTAACGTTCGAGAATATCACGTTCCGATTTGAACACGGAAAAATCGTAGAGGCGTCGGCGAACGATACCGCCCGTCTTCTGGAAGTGTTGGATACGGATGAAGGAGCAAGATATATCGGTGAATTCAGTCTGGGCTTTAACCCTTATATTTTACACCCGATGAAGGATACGCTGTTTGACGAGAAGATCGACGGAAGTCTTCATTTTACGCCGGGGCAAGCGTACGAGCAGGCGGATAACGGGAACCGTTCCTCCGTTCACTGGGATTTGGTGCTGATTCAACGGGCCGAGTACGGGGGTGGAGAAATCTATTTTGACGACCGTTTGATCCGCAAGGACGGCCGGTTCGTCATTCCTGAACTAATGGGCTTAAACCCTGAAAATTTAAAATAACCGGGTGTGAAAATGTAGTTGCATGTTATTCTCTTCCCATGTATCATAAGCTAAAACAACGTATTATTTTGGAGGGATTGTTATGCCTAACGCAAACAATGCGGCAATCGTGGAAATTTCTCAAACAGCAAATAAATTCAGATCTTCAATCGTTTTGCAGTATGACAATAAATATATCGATGTGAAGAGCATTCTTGGCTTGTTTACCACATTGCTTGCATCCGGCACTTACGACCTTCACGTCCACGGTCCTGATGCGGAGGAAGCGAAGAAAGCCATGGCCGAGGTGTTTGAGAAGCACGGACTGAAGATCAATAGCATTCAGGACTAACAACAAAGCGATGCGAAACAAGGAGGGGCATTTCCGCACGGCGGAAAATGCCTTTTCTTCCTCTATGACTTGTGTATTCCGCCATTTTCGACTAAAATTGAATTATGAAGCGTGAATGATATCCATTCGCGTCATTTCGGGAGAACCGGGAGGGCGAAACGAATTTGAAAATGGTAAGCCGGGTTTCGCTTCATGGCGTATTACAGGGGGGAAGCTTCATGTCATCGGATGTGCTGCTCAGCTTGTCGCAGAGAGCGCTGAATCTGCTTCAGGAGGATGCGGACAAGATTGAGAAGCTGATTGAAGTGCAAATGGAAAACTTGACTACGCGCAAATGTCCTCTCTATGAAGAGGTATTAGATACGCAGATTTACGGGCTGTCCAGAGAAATCGATTTCGCTATTCGAGCCGAACTCATCAATGAGGCAGCCGGTAAGCATATCCTGATGAAGCTCGAACGCAATTTGGCCGAGCTGTATGAAGCCATGAACCAAAATAAAGAGTAACCTTCGTCCGAAGGTTACTCTTTTTTTATTATGCGGCCTTTACACCAAGTAAAATGCAATCCCGAGGATCAGATAAACCACCAGCAGCAGGACGCCTTCATACCAGGTGGTGCTGCCATCCCTTGAGATCGACGTAGCGATGATGGCGGCCACGCCGATAGCTACAAGCTCATAGACAGTAAATATAATGTTCATAGGGTTGCCAAACCACAGCGATAAAAGGACAAGCACCGGTGCGACGAAGAGCGAGATCTGCAGACTGCTTCCGACGGCAATTTCCACAGCGGCGCCCATTTTATTTTTGCGGGCCATAATAATCGCTGCGCTGTGCTCTGCCGCGTTGCCTACTATGGCAATCAGGAAGGCGCCGACAAACAGGTCGGACAGACCGTACTGATGGCTGAAGGGCTCCAGCGTGCTCACCAGCCATTCGCTCTCGATAGCCACCATCGTGGTGGCAAGCAGTAAAAACAAGACGGATGTTCCCTTGGACCATACCGCTTCTCCGTGTTCCAGAGCCTGGTCTGACAGCTCGGTCTTATGCGTGATCATGGAAAAAAACAGCCACAGCAAATAGGCAACGATCAGAATAACGGAGACGATAATGCTTAAGGTTTGCGTTTCCATTGTCGTCAGGCTTCGAGTGAAAGCGGCGGGGATGAACAAGGCGATGACCGCCAGCAGCATCAGGGAAGCATTGTGACCGGCGAGCTTCACATTAAAGTGCTGTTCCTTGTATTTCAATCCGCCGATCAGAACACTGAGCCCCAGAACAAGCAGCATATTCCCGATGATCGATCCGGTGATGCTTGCTTTAACGGTATTGAATAACCCATCCTTCACTAGAAATATGGCGATGATCAATTCCGCCGCATTGCCGAAAGTGGCGTTCAGGAAACCGCCCAGCCGCTCTCCCGCGTATTGAGCCACGCTTTCGGTCGCCTTGCCGAGAAAGCCGGCGGCAAATATAATGGCGACCGCCGCGATCAAAAACTGCAGCGTGGGATTGAATGCGGGAGATCCAACATAATGCGCCGCCGCACTAAGCGCAAAACTCAAAATTAGACAAATGGCAAAACCGTGGCGTTTCATCATTATCACCTCATGTGGTAAAGTATACCTGAATGGATCAAAACCTATTCTCAAATATCCCGTTATCGGCAAAAGGAGGAGCATTCGAATGGATTTGCGGCTGAAGGGAAAAAAAGCGGTTGTTACCGCTTCCAGCAAAGGATTGGGACGAGCTATAGCCGAGCAGTTGGCAGCGGAAGGCGCCAGCTTGCTGCTGTGCAGCAGGGATGAACAAGCGATCTGTGATGTCGCCGCACAGCTTGCGCAGAAGTATGGCGTGGAAGCCACCGGTTTGGGTATGGATTTGAGCAGCCCTGAACAAATCTCTTGGCTTGTACAGCAAGCCCAGGATCGGTTCGGACAGGTGGACGCACTGGTATGCAACGCAGGCGGCCCGCCGGGCGGCAGTTTTTTGTCGCTGGATGAAGAGGCCTGGCTTCATGCCATCCAGCTGAATCTGATGAGCGTCGTCCGTTTGGTGAAAGGGTTTTATCCATTAATGAAGGAACAGGGGGGACGGATCGTTACGATTGCGTCGTCTTCCGTGAAGATACCGATTCCCGGGCTTGTACTATCCAACACCCTGCGCACGGGACTCATCGGGTTAATGAAGACACTCTCGATTGAATGGGGTCCGGACGGCATCCTCTTGAATACGGTGTGTCCAGGACGAATTATGACCGACCGGCTCATCGAACTGGATTCCTTCAATGCTTCCCGGCAAGGAAAAACGGTGGAAGACATACAGGAGAACATGATCAAGGACATTCCGCTGGGACGCTACGGTGAGCCGGAGGAGCTGGCATCGATGGCTGCCTACTTATTATCGCCGCGCAACAGCTACATGACCGGTTCTGTCTTCTATGTGGACGGAGGCATGGTAAAGGCGATTTAAAGTTGAAAGTCAGTTCATTGGATCCGATCGGATACGGCGCATTTGCTTTCCGTGTGGGAAGTTATTACAATAGAGCTATAATCCTTGAAGGAGTGATCCTCTTGAGCGAAGACATTCAAACAGGTCTTATCCGTATTTCAGATGATGTTGTGGCGACGATTGCAGGACTAGCCGCACTCGAAACTCCAGGGATCGCCGCCATGTCGGGAGGCATTTCGGAAGGATTGGCCAAGCGCTTGAGCGGAAAGAACGTCCAAAAGGGCGTCTCGGTTGAAGTGGGTCAAGTGGAAGCGGCAATCGATTTGAGAGTGATTGTCAACTACGGAAGCCGGATTCATGAAGTTTGCCGTGATTTGCAGGAAAACGTCCGCGAGGCGGTAGAGAATATGACGGGCTTATCCGTTGTAGAGGTCAATGTGAAGGTGGAAGGGGTAGCCTTTCGGGAGGAAGAGACGGCAGCAGTGGAAGATCCGCACAACCGGGTTAAATAACCAAAAGAGAGCCTTTTGTCAGGCTCTCTTTTTCATATCGCGTTCTTTTTCCGGTTTATTATGCTCTCTGGAGATGCTTAGCAGAATTCCGAGGCTCATCAGCGTCATCAGCATGGAAGTGCCGCCATAACTAATCAGCGGCAGCGTTACCCCTGTCATCGGAATCGTGTTGGTTACTCCGCCGATATTGATGAACGCCTGAATCCCTATCATTCCTACGATTCCTACACCCACCAGGGTACCGAAGGTTTCCTTGCATCGGAGAGCTACAATGAGTCCTCTTAGCAAAAAAGCCAGGTACACCAGTAAAAAGAGAGAGGTTCCGATAAATCCAAGCTCTTCCCCGATAATGGAAAAAATAAAATCGTTGTGAGCTTCAGGCAAATAATGCAGCTTCTGTATACTCTGGCCAAAGCCGGCGCCTGTCAGTCCCCCATGACCGAACGCATAAAGCGACTGAATGAGCTGATGCCCGGAGTCAAGCGGATCCGACCAAGGATCCAGAAAGGCGGTAAAGCGGGCGATTCGGTAGCTGTCACCGCCGGTCTTCATAAAATAAATAGCAATGACGACGGACAATGCTCCGGCAGCGGCTCCGACAAGATAAAAAACATGCTTCAGATTGGCTCCGCCCACGATGATGACAAGCAAGGCAGACAGGATAAGTATCATCGTTGAGCCCAAATCCGGCTGCAGCATAATCAGCGCGGCAATGAAACCTACTACGACCAAGGGAGGAACCAGTCCTCGTTTAAAGTCACGGATCCGATCCCCTTTTTTGCTGATAATGGCGGCCAAGTATAGAATAACCGCCAATTTGGCAAATTCCGTTGGTTGAAGCCCAAAGCTGCCGATATATATCCAGCTTTGCGCACCGTTTCTTTCCGGAGCTATGATCGGCACCAACAACAGCAGGAAAACGGTAACGGCTAAAAACGGAACGATCCATTTTTGCAGCTTGCGGTAGTCTATATTCATACAGAAAAACATGGCCACCGTTCCTAGACCGATGGCGAATGCCTGGCGGATTGCCAAATACCAAGGCTCGCTTGACCTGTAAGCCATGCCTGCGCTAAATACGAATGCCAAACCAAAACACACAAGCGAAAACGTCAAAAACAGCAGTAAGAAATCGGGCGTTCCTCGTCTCGGTTTCGGTTTCGGTGAAGTCATAAGCTTTTATTCCCCGATTATTGGGACAGCTTTGCTTTCAACTCCGCTAATTTACCGTTGACCGTTTTCATGATGGCATCGGGTACAGGCGCTTGATAATCCAGGCCATGCGGGAAAGTAGCTTTGCCGATATAGACTTCTTCGATGTAAAGAATGGCATAAGGGGATTCCAGCTTGCCGGATTCAGCCCGAGTATTAATGCGCAGGTAATAATCGCTTTGCGTAGCTTTATCTTCAAGCTTCAGGTCGTAAGTTGCCCGGTTATATTCCCACTGCCAGCGAACGAAACCGAGCTGCTCCATAGACTCGTCCAAATGGGCGAGATCACTTTTTAAGCCTTTTAATCCACTGTTTTCAATAATCACTGCAAGCCCTCCTAAATATGTACAACTCAGCTAATTATCCTTTATTCATGATAGTATGTTTCCCTTACTTGTGCAAGCCTAATGCATATGGCTCCAAAAGCGGTGCTGTAAAGTTTGAATTTCTTGTGACACATGGATGAAACCGCTCTTTAGATTTGATAAAATTAAGATTAATATGCCAATGAAAGGATCGCCATTATATGATGACGCTGCAAAGAGCGGAGGGGGTACTATGATGATAAAAGATACACTGGATACGATAGTTCCCGAGATGATCGCTTGGCGCAGGTATTTGCACCGGCATCCGGAGCTGTCGTTTCAAGAATCGGAAACCGCTGCCTACATTGCAAAACTGCTTCGGGGATGGGGGCTTGAGGTACGGACGGGGGTTGGCGGACACGGTGTGACAGCCAGACTGCAGGGCGGAAAAGCCGGACCGACCGTTGCGCTCAGGGCCGATATCGATGCTCTGCCCATACAAGACGAGAAAGCTTGCGAGTATGCCTCCAGCGTACCCGGTGTCATGCACGCCTGCGGTCATGATGCTCATACGGCCACCTTGCTCGGTGTAGCTAAAACGCTCAGCAGACACAGGGAGCTGCTGCGCGGAAATATTGTCTTTGTGTTCCAGCCTGCGGAGGAAGTGACTCCGGGAGGGGCGCTCGGAATGATCAAGGATGGTGTGCTGGATGGGGTGGACGTCATCTATGGCATTCATTTGTGGACGCCGTTTGAGGTTGGGACCGCGTATTGCAAGGCGGGTCCCATCATGGCGGCAGCCGATGAGTTCACCATTGAAATCAAAGGCAAAGGCGGGCACGGCGGTCTGCCCCACGAAACGGTGGACAGCGTTTTTGTGGCTTCTCAGCTGGTAGTCAATTTACAATCGATTGTCAGCCGCAGTACGGATCCCACTGAGCCATGCGTCGTTTCCGTCGGCTCGATCCACAGCGGAACCAATTTTAACGTCATTGCAGAAACAGCCGTATTGAAGGGAACGGTGCGTACATTCAACGCTTCTTTACGAATGGATGTGAAGGCCCGTCTGGAAAATATCGTCCGACAAACCTGTCTTATGCAGGGAGCCGATTATACGATAGACTACAAGCTGGGATATCCGCCTGTCGTGAATCACGCGGAGGAAGAGCAGCGGTTTTATCGGGCGGCCAAGGCGGCTTTGGGCGAGGCGGGGGCGAAGACTTCGCCGCTGATCATGGCGGGGGAGGACTATGCCTATTATTTGCAGCAGGTGCCGGGATGCTTCATGTTTGTCGGAGCGGGAAATCCGGACCGCGGCATCGTTTACCCGCATCATCATCCCCGGTTCGATATTGACGAAACGGCAATGACCCATGCTGCAAAGCTGTTCATAGCGCTGGTCGAAGATTATATGTCGGAACATTCCCGGTAAGTGACAGTGATCGGGCGAATGGAAAGCAAGGGAAAGGGAAAACCTAATTCTGCAGCAGCTTGGGTACGCCGGGCAGGGCGATGCTTCAGGCTGCCAGTTCCTTTCAGGAGGGATTTCCCTTGAGTTCGAGAACACTTCGCGAGATCATGACTACAGACTGCGCTACAGTCACGTTACAGGATAACGTGTATGAAGCTGCGGTGAAGATGAAGCAGGAAGATACGGGCTTTATTCCTGTCGTTGACGGCAAGAAGCTAATCGGCGTTCTGACCGACCGGGACATCGTTATTCGCGGTTTGGCTGAGAAAAGGGAAGGATCTGCCGCTATTAAAGAAGTGATGAGCGACAAAGTCGTATCCGTAACTCCGGAAACGACAGTGGATGAAGCGGCAAAAATCATGGCTGATGAACAGATTCGCCGTCTGCCTGTTGTCGAGAATGGGAACCTGGTCGGGATCGTATCCATCGGCGACCTCGCAGTCCGCAGCATTTATGAGAACGAAGCAGGCGAGGCGTTGAGCCAAATTTCCGAACAGAACCAGCACGCCTTGCATTAAGCTCTTATCGTTCTTCCGAACTTTTTTATCGGAAGAACGATTTTTTATTTACACAGGTGTACGGAGATGAAGCGGAAGCCTCCGCTTTTCATCTCCGTTTTTTGCCGTCCTTCCTCCGCCATATCTTTTCGGGCGTCTTTCTTCGCTTATAATTTACATGTTTAAATCCGCCGCCAATCCAACATAATAACAGTATCTGTAAAAGTTTGGAGGGATCGGTATGCAATTTCATAAAGATCGGCCGCTCGTCGTACAGAGCGATTTCAGCATTTTGCTGGAATCCCGGCATCCCGCATTCGATGATGTGCGAAAGGGCCTGGCAAGATTTGCCGATCTTGTCAAATCTCCCGAAAACCTGCATACATATCGAATGTCCTCGCTGTCGCTTTGGAATGCGGCGGCAGCGGGAATGACGGCGGAGGAAATCATAACATTTTTGGAGCTGTGGTCCAAATTCGGTATTCCTGCATCCGTAAAGCAGGATATTCGCCGTTTTGTGCAGCGTTACGGCCTGGTTCGAATGGAACGTCTTGGAGAAGACCTGCTTTTAATATCCGACGATGTCGATGTCATTAAAGAGATGGTTTCCTATAAATCGCTTCAATCCTATGGCCTCTGTCAGCTGGATTCGCGGACCTTGCGTTTTTCATCGCTTTACCGGGGACATCTCAAGCAGGAACTGGTCAAAATGGGTTTTCCGGTTGAGGATTTGGCGGGATACAGCCAAGGAGAGCGGCTGCCAATCCGGCTCAGGACGAAAATGAACGGAGGGCGAACCTTTGAACTCCGGGATTATCAGCAATCTGCCGTGGAGTCATTCTACCGTGAGGGCAGCGCGCAGGGAGGAAGCGGTGTTTTGGTACTGCCTTGCGGGGCGGGGAAAACTGTCATCGGCATCGCCGCTATGGGACGGCTAAACTGCGCTACCCTCATATTGACTTCGAACAGTACATCCGTACGTCAATGGAAAAGGGAGATTTTGGAGAAAACCGATGTTACTGAAGAGATGGTGGGAGAATATACCGGGCAGCATAAAGAGGTCAAACCCATTACCATCGCAACGTATCAAATTTTGACCTACCGCAAATCGAAGGATGATCTTTTTGTCCATATGGACTTGTTTAACAAACGGGACTGGGGACTTATCGTGTATGATGAAGTTCACTTGCTGCCTGCGCCGGTATTTCGGGTGACTGCGGATATTCAAGCGACCCGCCGCTTGGGCTTGACAGCTACGTTAATCCGCGAAGACGGCCGGGAAGAAGATGTTTTTTCCCTGGTCGGCCCCAAAAGGTACGAGATGCCCTGGAAGGATCTTGAAACGAAGGGGTGGATCGCCTCGGTGGAATGCATCGAGGTGCGGGTGCCCATGCCTCCGGCAGAAATGGACGTGTATCGTACGGAGGGGGCAAGGCAGAAAATGAAATGCGCAAGCGTCAATTCGGCTAAGCAGGCAGTGGTAGAGGAATTGCTGCGTAAGCATGAAGGCGAGCAAATCTTGATCATTGGCCAGTATCTGGAGCAGCTTCAGGAACTGACCAGGCGAACGGGGGTTCCCTTGATCAGCGGAGAAGTGGCTCACGACAAGCGGGAAAAGCTGTATAACGCCTTCCGGAACGGCGAACTGAAGGTGCTGATCGTTTCCAAAGTAGCCAACTTTGCCGTAGATTTGCCGGACGCCTCCATAGCTATCCAGGTATCGGGGAGCTTTGGTTCCCGCCAAGAGGAGGCTCAGCGGCTCGGACGCATTTTGCGGCCTAAATCAGGGGATAATAAAGCTTACTTTTATACGCTCGTCAGTGAGAACACGAAGGAGCAGGAGTTTGCCATGAACCGGCAGTTATTTCTCATCGAGCAGGGCTACAACTATGTGATCGATCGGGCGGATAGGCAGGAGGAGGCGGTCCTGAAATGAATTATTCGGAAATTTGCGCCCGAATGCCCTGGGAGCTGCGAAGCCGGATACAAGCAGAGACGGTATACGCTCCCTGGCTTGGGCAAGGATACGGTCTGGAGGACATTTGGGCCGATTCGGTTGTGCTGGAAACGATCTTTAATCAGATGGGCCCGGACGAACGGACGGTGCTTGAAGGGATTGTACGGGACATCGGCTCCGAGCTTTTTGACGCGGCTCGGCTGGAGAAATCGGCGAGGGGCTTGTTGTCCGGAGCCGAGATGAAAGCGGGCTTGGCCGGTCTGCTGCGCAAAGGTTTTATTTTCGCTTTTCGAAAAACGTGGGGTGAACTGGTTTACCTGCTTCCGGAAGACAGCTTCGGTCTGTGGCAGCAAATTATGTTTCCTGAGCTTGCCGTTGTTCCGCCGGATGGCACTGCTCTTTCCGGTATCGAACCGATTGAAGCCGTCAAGACCGATATTCGCAGGGGGCTTTTTCAGGCGCTTGTCTTCGCGGCGCAGCAGGAACTGAAGCTGACCCAAAACGGAATCCTGCACAAAAAACAACTGCAAAAATGGCTTGAGCTTATTCCTCTGAACGAAACGCTGTTGCAGGGGACGACGATAAAATATGCGTATGCTGATGCGTATCCGATGAAAGCAGCGATCATGCTCGATATGCTTTTGCGGCTTCAGTTGATCGTGCCGGACGGAGAAACGCTGAAGCTTCAATCCAAAGCGCTCAAAACCTGGCTGAACCGGTCTGTTAACGAACAACATCTCGTGTTGTACAGCATATGGAAGCGGCTGACCCTTCCGGCGGAAGCCTGGCTGCAGCATGCGGTTTCACTTCTTGAAAGGAGCGATCACGGGCATTGGTTTTCTCCGCTTGGGCTTTTGACCGGGCTTGAAAGGCAAGGCCTGATGCCTGTACCGGCTGAATCAGGGCTGGAAGAGCGGCTTGGCCGGCTGCAGCAGAAGTGGCTGGACCCGTTGGCTGCCATGGGCTGGCTTGAAAAAGGCACGGAGGCTCTGGGCGGAAGGGTACATTATCGTTGGTGTGTTAGGCTATTTCAAGCAAGCCGTACTCCGCAGGAGTCTGAGGAACCTGGGCGGTTTATGGTGCAGCCGGACTTCGAGATCATTGTGCCGCCGGACGTGACGGATGAGGTTTGCTGGGAATTGTGCTGTATAGCCGATCCGGTTGCGCACGATCAGGTCAGCGTTTATAAATTGTCCAAAGCCAGTATTCGGCGTGCTTTGGAGAACGGAAGGACGGCTGAAGAGATGGCGGAGTTTCTGGAAGCTCATGCGCTTTACGGAGTTCCCGATCATCTCCTCCCGGCGATAGAAGGATGGGCGAGGCCCTTCGGCAAGTTGACTTTCGTTAACACGCTGTTGCTCCGCTGTGATGATGAAGAGACGGCGTTAACCGTAGCCAAGCTGCCTGGTGCGGCGCCCTATATTCAAGAAGCCGTCGGAACCAAGGATTATATTATTGCTTTGGACGACCTGCAGCCTTTTGCGGCAGTGCTGGAAAAAGCGGGGTATATGCCGGGGATGCCGCTTTTGCTCAACGGTAAGAACGGTTCCGGCCGCGGAAGGTCTTACCCGAAGCTGGCGGATGTAAATCTGCAGGAAGACGAAGCAGATGCCGAGTTCCAGCTGTCGATGGATAGGGGGCTGATTTACTCCAGAAATTCAGCTCATTATTTGCAGCTGGAGTCGCAGCTGCCCGAGCCGGCCGATTTGTATCCCGACTTAAAGGACATTCCCCCGATGTGGCTGAAGGATTATCGGACCTATCACGTTTCTACCCGAAAAGAAATCGTGGAAAAGGCGATCGAGATGAAGACGCTGCTGCAAGTCCGAATGAACGGCACCGATTACCGGGTCGCTCCGCGAAAAGTACAGGATACCCGGGGAACCTGGTGGATGACGGGGGTAGAACAGCGGAAGGACAGGCTCCCTCAAGCATTGGAGGTTCGTTGGCATGCCGGCGAATGGGACGAAATGAAGCTGATTTTGCCAGGAATCAATGATAAATATTAGATCGGCACACCGCTGCCGGATATGATATGATAAATAGGTAGGCCACCATGGTCCAACCTATAGAAAGGCGGTGCTGCATATGGCAGTCATGGAATCCCAGACGATCGATATGTCTGCAATCCTTCTCGGAGCCTATGAATTGGCTGACATGATCAAGCTTTCCGCGGAAACTGCGGATTATTTATATTGGAAGCGGCGTGTAGAGGAGGACGAGGAAGTCGGCAGGCTGACCAAGGAATTTGCCAAACAAAAAGAGCGATTCGCCGAATGCGAACGTTTCGGGCATTACCATCCGAACTATCATGAAGCGCTGGAGCAAGTCAAGAAGGTTCAAGCTCAGCTGGATGCTTTGGAGCCGGTACGCCGTTTTAAGGAAGCGGAGAACCGGCTGGATCAACTGCTTTATGAAATATCGCAGTTGGTAGCGCACTCCGTTTCCGACACGATCAAGGTTCCTTCCAATGACCCGCTGGCCGCAAGCGGCGGCTGCTCTTCAGGCGGCAGCTGCAGCGGCAAGTGCGGTTAAGGCGGCGGAAGAAGCCTTATGACGGTCGTTAATGCCATCTTAAGGCTGCCGAAGCTGAAATGACGGACGGATAGAGCCTACGGTCTCGCCTCGCCGGTTCATGACCTTGGGGTAATGAAATTCGGCAAGCCGTCCGGCTTCCTCCCGGGTCAGGGCTCCAAGCTGCATTAAAGCCTCGGCTGCTGTCGGATAGAGGGCGCGTTCGGCGCCGTCCTCAATCTTGACAGCCAGACCGATCCCGCGATCCGGGACAGCCAGGGCATACACCCCTTCGGCACCCATTTTGCCGATGACGCGGCCTTGCGTTACTTCGGCAAGCCGGGTGTCGAACCGGTTGGTGCCTGCTACATAGTAAGGATGTCGGCCGATGACATGGATGATCTTACGGCACGCCGCGGCGCGCTGGGCTGCAAGCTCGTCAGGGGCGCCCAGACGGGCGTATGCATAGGCGAGTGCAGACAGCGGCACTGCAAATACGGGCACGCCGCAGCCATCGGTGCCGACACCGATATTCTCTGTTGATACGCCGCACATGAATGAGATGATGTGCAGCATTTTTTGTTGGACAGGATGCTCCAAACGGGTATACTGTTTTATAGATACATTCATTGCCTTTGCCAGGACCAGCATGCCGGCATGCTTGCCGGAGCAAGTGTTGTGGAGCTGCGACGGCTGCAGCGCCTTTTGTTTCAGCTCGTCGGCCGAGGGCTTATATAGCGGTTCCTGCCGGCCGCATGCTAGAGCGCTTTCAGTTAGTCCGAGCTTATGCAGAATCGATTGCACCGCCGCGGTGTGTTCCGGTTCCCCGCCGTGGGAAGAGCAGCACAAAGCCGTTTCGGCTTCGGTCAGCCCGAATTGTTCGTCGCCCCGGGCTTCCAGCAGCGGAATGGCCTGAAGCAGCTTGGCGGTTGAACGCATATATCCGTAATGCCGGGGGTTGCCGGCGCAAGCGATCAGCTTGCCTTTGTTGTCCACCACGGCAATATGACCGCGATGCATGCTTTCCGTCAGATTGCCGCGGGTTACCTCACAGAGGTTGTCTTGGTCAAAGGATTGCATTATTGCTTTCATCCTTTCATCATTAGATTAAAGATCCGTACCACCAGTATGGGTTTAAGAAAGAAGGTTATGAGCTATGTTTCCTGAGCGCAGCGGAATCATCGTTTGGTTTAGCGATTTAAAAGCGGCTAGCAAACATTTGGAGAAATACGGCAATGTGCATTACCTCTCCAAAAAGCTGCATTATGCCGCCATGTACGTATATTCCAGCCGTTTGGACGAAACGGTAAAGCAGCTGCAAAAGCTGCCCTTCGTCAAAAAAGTCGAGCGGTCGTACCGCAATGAAATCAAAACCGAGTATAATAATAATATTCCTGATAAAACAAGATTCTACACGTTATAACGGCGGAACTTGCGTCTGCATATGTTATATCATACGCCCGGAGCGGAGCTCTGCCCGGCGTATTTTTTTGTTTTTTCCAAACAGCCCTTTTGTTTTTTGTTATAATAGGCTGAAGGATCGATTTGAACTGGAGGTTCACCTTTCTGATTGCCCAAGATGTTTTCTTTTAAGACTCGTCAGACGTTCTTTTGATCTTCGATTATAAGCTTCTCATATGATGGGTACCAAGTAGGCGGAGGATTCGATATAATGGCGCTAAATTTTCACCAGCTTCATATTTTTTATACGGTTGCGGAGAAGGGCAGTTTTTCTCATGCCGCGCAGGCGCTTCATATGACTCAACCGGCTGTTACGATGCAGGTGCAGTCGCTCGAAGATTATT
Organism: Paenibacillus naphthalenovorans; assembly: GCF_001465255.1. Taxonomy (NCBI): domain Bacteria; kingdom Bacillati; phylum Bacillota; class Bacilli; order Caryophanales; family Paenibacillaceae; genus Paenibacillus; species Paenibacillus naphthalenovorans. The sequence continues at coordinate 1,181,761 of NZ_CP013652.1, forward strand.
TTGGAACGAAGCTGTTCATCCGTTCGACCAAGCGGGTCGAGTTGACGGAGGCGGGACGCACGCTGCTGCCGTTTGCTTTGCGAAGCATTGAGCTGATGAAGGAAACGGACATCAGTATGTCCAAGTTCACGCATATGCTGGAAGGCAGACTTCATTTGGGAGCAAGCTTGACGGTAGGGGAATATATTTTGCCCAGACTGCTCGGGCCGTTTAGCGCCGAATATCCGAATATATCGGTTAGTATGAAAGTCAACAACACGAAGCTGATTCTTGAAGAAGTCCTGAACCATCAGTTAACCTTCGGTTTAGTGGAGGCCGAAGTGAAGCATCCCGATGTGCATACGGAAGCGGTGCTCAGCGACGAGCTGAAGCTGATTGTCCCGCAGAATCATCCTTTGGCGGAACGGGAGCGTATTCCGTTGGAAGAGATGCTGAAGTATCCCTTTGTGCTCCGGGAGCAGGGCTCGGGTACGCGAAGGGTGATGGAAGAGGAACTGGCAAAGGCGGGATGCGACGTATCCATGCTCAAAATCGTGATGGAGCTTGGCAGTACGGGAGCGGTCAAATCGGCGGTGGAAGCGGGCCTCGGGATTTCCATCCTGTCCCAATCCTCGGTAAGGCACGAGGCGGCTCTTGGAGTGCTGAAAGTAAAGGATGTCGAAGGCATTCGCTTTACGCGGAGTTTCTATGCGATCTATTTGAGCTCCACACTGCTTCCCATTTCTGCGGTGACGTTCTTGACGTTCTTGAGAGAGCGGGATCTGAGCCAATGGTTATAACAGACCGGACAGACCGGACGGATCCAAAAGCAAGCCGGGTACGGCCCAACGGAAATCTGTGACAACGAAACAGATAAAATAGGCATGTTAAGGGGAGGTATTCATGATGTCTTACGCCGATTTGCATACTCATACGTTGGCATCCGACGGCACCGGCTCTCCGTCCGACAACGTCAGGTTGGCCTCGGAAGCAGGCTTAAGCGCCGTAGCCGTAACGGATCATGATACGGTGGGAGGGCTGGCCGAGGCTCAGGAGGCCGGATTGAAGTATGGCATAGCCGTTATCCCCGGAGTGGAAATCAGTACGGTGCATAACGGGCAGGACATTCATGTGCTCGGGTATTGGATCGATGAAAAGGATTCGCTATTCTTGTCCAGGTTGGCAGACCTGAGACAGGTTCGGGACCGGCGCAATGAAATGATGGTCGCCCGGTTGCAGGAGCTTGGCATCTCCATTACGATGGAAGACGTTCTAAAGTCGGTACAGGCTTCGAAAAAAGAGGGAGATACGATCGGAAGGCCGCATATCGCGGATGCCCTCGTACGTCTCGGAGCGGCAGATTCCATGGCCGACGCTTTCAACCGTTATTTGGCCAAAGGGGCGGCGGCCTATGTCAATCCGCCGCGGATTACGCCGTTTGAGGCCGTTCGCTGGATTATGGAAGCGGGAGGCGCCGCGGTGCTTGCCCATCCGGGGCTATACGGACAGGATGATTTGATCCCGCAGCTTGCGCAGGCCGGAATGATCGGCTTGGAGGCCTACCATTCGGATCATTCGCCGGAACAGGAAGAACATTATGCGGCATTGGCGCAAGAGCATGATTTGCTCATTACAGCGGGGTCCGATTATCATGGCGAACGGGGCGGCGTTGTGTTTCATGCGCCCATCGGGGCTCGCCGAATCGACGCGGATGTGGTGGACCGGTTGTTCGAGCGGAAAGGATTGCGGCCATGAAGATCCGCAAATGATGACCCCGGTTTGGTCGCTGGCCGAAGCCCGGAACTTAGTTTCAAAATATTGTCTTGAGAATCAATGGTTACGCCAAAGAGATCGCTCACTTTAATAATGATTTCAATGCTCGGATAATTTTGACCATTTTCCCATTTGGAAACCGACTGTCGACTTACAAAAAGTTTTTCCGCCAATTCTTCTTGAGACCAGCCTTTTTTCTTTCTCTCGTTTTTTAACTTCTCCGCAAAAATCATTTCGGCAGTCACCTTTCTGCATCATATACATCCATTATTGTTAAACCCCATGTGAAAAGTAAAGATAGCTTTGGTTGCAGCTGCCCAGCAACCCCAAGTTGCATCCTCTATAACAGCCGTTTGCACCGGCGTACGCATGCCGCCATCTTGCGGCATTTGCATTTCTGCCAGTCAGCTTCATCCTGCTGTCCGTTGGCGGCGCTCAAGAAACGGCGAGGAAAATGAAACGCAGGCGTGAATTGGTGTAGAACCGCCTTCGGTGGCGGATTGTCTCTGTTATGCTGAACATCAGCGTAACAGAGATCTGCCGACGATGACCATGGAAATGATTCCCATACCCTTACTCCTGCCAATGTGAGATGTATTATTTGAACACGTACAGTAACTTTAATGAGCTGCAAAGGGACATTGATGCGTACATCTTCTTTTACTAACGAATGGTTACAAGCCAAATTAAACGGCCTCAGTCCGAAGGAATTCAGGACGAAGGCCGCTTAACTGATTTTTATTTTAGTACTGTCTATTTGACAGGGTACAGTTCATCCATCAGGTTGACTTATGGGACAGCCCCTTTTTACTTTACCGTAACCGGCATCTGTTTGATGGCTTCGGCGTCGGGCGTAACGAACAGCGTTTTTTGATGCTCGTAAATGACGAACCCGGGTTTGGCGCCGTTGGGTTTGCGTACATGCCTGATCAGCGTGTAATCGACAGGCACTTGACTCGATTCCCTGGCCTGGCTGTAATAAGCGGCCAGCCGGGCGGCTTCATGCAAAGTGGCTTCGCCGTATTCGGAGCTGCGGATGACGACGTGGGACCCTGGAATGTCTTTGGTGTGCAGCCACGTATCCCCCGAATGGGCGAGACGGTTGGTCAAGTATTCGTTCTGGGTGTTATTTTTGCCGACATAAATAGGTACGCCTTCGCTGGAAGTATAGCAAGAAAGAAGCGGCTTTTGATTCGGCTTTTTTTTGCGTCCCTTCTTGCCGCGGCTGCGAAGGTATCCTTGTTCCTCCAGCTCCTCGCGAATCTCCTCGATATCTGCAAGTCCTGCGCTCGACAGCTGCTGTATCAGATTGTCCAAATAACCGATTTCCTCGTGCGCTTGCGCCATCTGCTCCTCTACGGCGATCAGGCTGTTTTTGCTTTTCGTATATTTTTTGAAGTAGCGCTGCGCGTTTTCCGAGGCGGTCAGTAAAGGATCAAGCTCGATCGTAATTGGGCGCTGCTCCTCATCATAATAATTGATGACCTCGATTTGCCGCTCGCCTTTGGTGACCAGGTGCATCGATGCCGTAAGCAGCTCCCCGAGAATGCGAAACTTATCGGCCTCGCGCGCTTCCTTCAGCGTCTCCTCGAGCTTTTCCAGCTTCTTGACGTTTTTGCTCCGTTCATTGGAAAGGAGCCTGAGCAGGTCGGACGCCTTTTGCTTGACGGCATCCCGTTCGGCCTTGTCCCCATAATAAGCTTCCAGACAAGCGCTGACCGTCTCGTAACGGCGAACCTCTCCGGGAATGTGGGTGAGAGCGGTGACGGAAAAAAAGGTTTTCCCGGTTTGCTCCTGCTCCACAATCACCGGATCGAGCACTCCGCTGCGGACCTGATCCGTCAGCAAGCGCAGGGGCTCCCACAATTTCTCCGCCATATCGGCAGGGGACATAACGGCAGGACCGTCTCCCAAAGCTCGATAAACGAGCTCGCGGGCGCCCAGCGGGCTAAAACCGCTTAGGCGCTGCACCAGCGTCTGCTCCCAGAAGCGGCGTGAGGCCGCCTCCTCAGGCGGGACACCCTCGGCGCTTTCCGCCATCAGTGCAATAAACCGGTCTTTGTTCAAGTCGAACGGCAACGTCTTGTGCTGTTCCGGGGGCGCAATATAGCTGCTGCCGGGCATGACTACGCGGTAGCTGCTGATCGCCGGCGTAACGTGATGAATCCCGTCCAAAATCACGCCGGTGGCCGGGTCCATCAAGATGATGTTGCTGTGGCGGCCCATGATTTCCACAATGAGCGTTTTGACGCTCAGGTCGCCCAGTTCATCGCGCTGGCGGATGCGGAAGTGAAGAATCCGTTCAAGCCCGGGCTGTTCGATCGCTTCGATGATGCCTCCTTCACAGTGCTTGCGCAGGAGCATGCAAAACATGGGCGCTTCCAGCGGATTCATAAAGCTTTGTTCCGTGAGATGGACACGCGGGTAAGTCGGGTTGGCCGACAGAAGCAGCTTCACGGTGCGGCCCGCCGCGCGGATCTGCACAATAATATCGTTATTGGAAGGCATTTGTATTTTATTGATTCGGCCCATGACGCAGCTTTGCAGCTCGCGGGAGAGGCCGTGAACGACGAGACCGTCTAATGACATGTTAAGAACAACTCCAATCGTGCGAGGATGAGTCTGTTTTTGAGTGCTACCCTTTATCATGCCATATTTTCTCTTCGAAGGAAAACGTGATATTTTGTGGCTTGTCTGAATACATTTAGCCTAGACGACCTTTTGGGAGGGAAAGAGCAGATGAGTCAGAAACATTGGTATCAAATGACGGCCGAGGAAACGCTGCAGTCGTCGGGGACGGAGCCCTCAAAAGGGCTGGCTGCGGAAGAAGCGGACAAGCGGCTTGCCGTTTACGGCAAAAATGAGCTGGCGGATGGACAAGGCATATCGGCGCTCACGCTTTTTTTGAACCAGTTTAAAGATTTCATGGTTCTGGTACTCGTTGGAGCTACATTAATATCCGGCTTGCTCGGTGAATATTTGGATGCCATCACGATTATCGCCATCATCATTATGAACGGAATTCTTGGCTTCGTGCAGGAGTTTCGTGCAGAGCGTTCCTTGCGCGCGCTAAAGGAGCTTTCCGCACCCAATGCCAAGGTGATCAGAGACGGAAAGCTGGAGCAGCTTCCGGCCCGCGAGCTGGTTCCGGGCGATATTGTCGTGCTGGAAAGCGGCGACCGCATTCCGGCCGATATCCGTTTTATCGAGGTATACAGCACGTATGCGGAAGAGTCGGCGCTCACGGGGGAGTCCGTTCCGGTAGCCAAGCATATCGGGGCGATTCACGGAGAAGGCGTAACTCTCGGAGATCAGCGCAATCTGGGATTTATGGGAACCCTGCTGACGAGGGGCTCGGCTAAAGGGGTCGTAATTCGTACCGGCATGGCCACGGAAATGGGCAAGATCGCGGATCTCATTCAAAACACGGATGCGATGGAGACGCCGCTGCAGCATCGTCTGGAGCAGCTCGGTAAAATTCTGATCATCGTCGCTCTGGCATTGACGGTGATGGTCGTCGCAGCGGGCATCCTGCACGGGCAGGAACCGTACGGCATGTTTTTGGCCGGCGTCAGCCTGGCGGTTGCAGCGATTCCAGAAGGCCTGCCGGCCATCGTAACGATCGCTCTGGCTCTCGGCGTACAGCGGATGATTCAGCGCAAAGCGATCGTCCGCAAGCTGCCGTCGGTCGAAACGCTGGGCTGCGCATCGGTGATTTGCTCCGATAAAACGGGAACGTTAACCCAGAACAAAATGGCGGTCACCCACTTATGGGTAGGAGGCCACTGGCTGGAGGTCACCGGGGACGGCTACGACCCTCGCGGGGATATTCTGAGGAACGGAGAGCAGGCGGACATTAAAAAAAATCAAATGCTCCGCCGATTGCTTCAGATATCCGTGCTTTGCAACAATGCTTCTCTGCATGAAGAAACAAGTGACAACAAGAAGAAAAAAGCGGATGCCGAACCGTCCCGCGCTTGGCGTATCAAGGGAGACCCGACAGAGGGGGCGCTTGTTGTCCTGGGGGCGAAAGCGGGCATTACGCAGCGTTCTCTGGATGGGCTGTACCGCCGGGTCAACGAGTTGCCTTTCGATTCAGAGAGAAAACGGATGTCTGTTGTCGTGGAGCACCAGGGAGGGCGGATGGTATGTACGAAGGGGGCGCCCGATGTGCTGGTGCAGCAGTGCTCTTATATATTGTGGGATGATAAAATCATCCCGTTTACTCCCACATTAAAGCAGAAGGTACTCTCCGCCAATGAGGACATGGCCAAAAACGCGCTGCGCGTGCTGGGACTCGCTTATCGGGATCTGAAGCCGGCGGATCGGGACCTTCAGGAAACGCAGCTGGAATACCAGCTTGTGTTTGTAGGCTTGACAGGCATGATCGACCCGCCGAGGCGCGAGGTCAGGGAAGCGATCGTCAAATGCCGTCGTGCGGGGATCAAGACCGTCATGATTACGGGCGACCACCAAACCACGGCGGAGGCGATTGCCTTGCAGCTCGGCATTCTTCCGCAGGACGGGCTGGCCATGAATGGCCGCCAGCTTTCGGTGATGACCGACGACGAGCTGGACAAACGGGTGGATGACGTGTATGTGTACGCCCGCGTTTCTCCGGAGCACAAGCTGAGGATCGTCAAGTCGCTTCAGCGCCGGGGCCATACGGTAGCGATGACCGGAGACGGTGTGAACGACGCGCCGGCCATCAAGGCGGCGGATATCGGCATTGCGATGGGCATCAGCGGTACGGATGTATCTAAAGAAGCGTCTGCGCTAGTGCTCAGCGACGATAATTTCGCCACCATCGTATCCGCTATTGAAGAAGGGCGGGGCATTTATGAGAATATCCGCAAATTTATCCGGTACTTGCTTGCTTCCAATGTCGGAGAAATTATGACGATGTTCCTGGCCATGATGTGCGGGCTGCCGCTGCCGCTGGTGCCGATCCAGATTTTATGGGTCAATCTGGTGACCGACGGCCTGCCGGCGATGGCGCTCGGCGTCGATCAGGCGGAGAAGGATCTTATGCAGCAGAAGCCGCGTTCGGCCAAGGAGAACATTTTTGCGCGGCGTCTGGGATGGAAGATTGTCAGCCGCGGAATCCTGATCGGATTGTGTACGCTGGCGGCTTTCTACATCACCTTGAAGCAGGGAGGAGACAGCCCGAATGCGCTGGTCAAAGCACAGACGGTTGCGTTCGTTACGCTCGTTATGGCGCAGCTTATTCATGTGTTCGACTGCCGGAGCTCGCGCTCGATCTTTCACCGCAATCCGCTGCAAAACGTTTGGCTTGTACTGGCGGTCGTTTCTTCGCTGCTGCTGATGCTGCCCGTACTGTACGTGGAGCAGCTTCAGCCGATTTTCAAGACCGTCCCGCTCGGGGGGCTCGATTGGCTGCTCGTCCTCGTATTTGCTGGTATTCCAAGCTTCCTCATGGGCATTGGCAGCGTGCTGAGCGGTTCCTCCAAGCGCAAGCGCATGACATACGGCGGCGGCCCGAAACCGATCGGACCTGCCGCAAGATAATAGAAACGATAAGGACTCCGGCATCTTGAAAGCGGAGTTCTTTTGTTTGCTTTTTTAAACGGATTGGTATAAAATTTTTCGTCAGCGGGTATGCATTCCGGCGAAATTGCGATATAGTATGAGGAAAATGCTCAAACAGGAGTGCAGACGATGGATTTCACGAAAATGCATGGATTGGGAAATGATTTTATCGTGCTGGCCGGACATGACGAACTGCCTCGGGATGCATCTGAGCTGGCGGTTCGTTTATGCGACCGTCATTTCGGCATCGGTGCGGACGGAATGGTCTATTTGCTGCCTTCACAGAAGGCTGACTATAGGATGCGAATCATCAATTCGGACGGCTCGGAGGCGGAGCAGTGCGGCAACGCCATCCGCTGCGCCGCTAAATATATTTATGATCACGGAATGGTGGACAAAGCGGCAACCGGGCTTACCATTGAAACGATCGGTGCAGGGGTGCAGCCCGTGCAGCTTTCGGTTACGGACGGACGAGTGACGGCGGTTCGCGTTGATATGGGCGCGCCTGTTCTGAACGGGCTTGAGGTGCCTACGGTCATCGATGCGGAACGTATCGTCTCATACCCGGTTTCCGTAGACGGACAGGAATTTCGCTTTACCGCCGTGTCGATGGGGAATCCGCACTGCGTGATTTTTACGGAAGACGCGCTCCAGGTTGACCTTTACAAGTGGGGACCCGAACTGGAGAACCATCCGTTATTTCCCCGCCGCATCAACGTTGAGTTCGCTACGGTGCACAGCCGGGATTATGCCGACATGCGCGTGTGGGAACGCGGAGCAGGGCCAACGCTGGCTTGCGGGACAGGAGCATGCGCCACGTTGGTGGCCGGGGTGCTGAACGGACTGATGGACCGCAAGGCGACCGTGTCGTTAAAAGGCGGCGATCTGCTGATCGAGTGGAGTGAGGCGGACAATCATGTCTATATGACCGGACCGGCGGAAACGGTGTTTAAAGGAACGCTTTAACGTATATGATGGGAAGAGGGGGCGCCGCGATGAAAGCGGATTTGAGAGAAGCGCTCCGGCAGCAGCTCATTGTCGGGGACGGGGCTATGGGGACATATTTGTACCAAATGGGCTTTCCTGTCGGCATTTCATATGAGGAATTGAATTTGCTTAAGCCGGACGTCATTATGGATGTCCACCGCAGATATTATGAGGCCGGCGCACGGTTGATCGAGACGAACACCTTCTCGGCTAACCGTGAAAAACTGTCCAAATATGGATTGGAGCAGGAAGTGGAGGCCATCAACCGCGCGGGTGTCGATTTAGCCAGACGGTCGGTCGGCAGCGATGCTTATGTCGTCGGGGCGATCGGTTCGATCCGCGCGGGCAAACGCAAAAATGTGCGTACGGCCAAGGTCAAGGATGATTTGAAGCAGCAAATTGAAGTGCTGGCGGATACGCCGGTGGACGGGCTGTTGCTGGAGTCGTTCTACGATCTGGAGGAGCTGCTGATTGCATTGAAGCTGATCCGAAAGATCAGCAGCCTGCCTGTCATTTGCCAGTTCGCGACAGAAGGTACCGGATCGACCCACGACGGCATTCCGCTGGATGAGGCGTTTCGGCGGCTTCTGGCAGCAGGGGCGGATGTGGTCGGCTTCAACTGCCGCAGCGGTCCGAACGGGCTGATGCGCTCGCTGGAACGCATCGCCGGAATGGAGGCCGCCCCGCCGTTTTCCATATTCCCGAATGCGGGGATAGCCGACTATGTAGACGGACGCTATACGTTTGCGGCGACGCCGTCTTATTTCGGTGAAACGGCGCGGAAGTTTGTCGATCTCGGCGCACGGATTATCGGCGGATGCTGCGGAACGACCCCCGAGCACATCGCTGCGATAGCCTCGTCGCTAAGAGGGTACGTTCCGGATCCGGCAGCGATTCGCAAGCTTACTGAAAACGTCAGGGAGCCTCGACCGGAAAGGATTGCGGAGCCGGTTCAGGTGTCCGATAGGCCGCCGGCCGCACCGCCTGTACAGTCGGAGCCTACGATCGTCGACCTGGTGAAGGAGCGGCCTACGGTAATCGTAGAGCTGGATCCTCCGCGGGATTTGGACATCGAGAAGTTTATGCAGGGGGCGTCCGCGCTTAAGAAAGCCGGAGCTGATGCGCTCACGATGGCGGACAATTCGCTTGCCGTAACGCGAATGAGCAATCTGGCGCTCGGTAGTCTCGTGCAGGAGCGTATAGGCATTCGGCCGCTCATTCATATCGCCTGCCGCGACAGGAACATGATCGGAACGCAGTCGCACATGATGGGACTGCATGCACTGGGCATCGACCACGTGCTTGCGGTAACGGGCGATCCGGCGAAATTCGGAGACCTGCCCGGATCGAGCTCCGTATACGATTTGACTTCGTTCGAAATCATCCGCATGATCAAGCAGCTGAATGAAGGGGTTTCTTTCTCGGGCAAGCCGCTGAAGAAAAAAGCGAACTTCATTGTCGGAGCTGCGTTTAATCCGAACGTCAAATATTTGGATAAAGCGGTGCGGCGGTTGGAACGCAAGATCGAGTCCGGTGCCGATTACATCATGACCCAGCCGGTTTACAATGCCGAGCTGATCGAAAAAATCAGCGAGGCGACCAGGCACCTCAACGTGCCGATCTTCCTGGGCATTATGCCGCTGGCCAGCGGAGGCAATGCGGAATATTTACACAATGAGGTGCCGGGGATTCAACTGTCCGACGAAGTGCGTCAGCGCATGAGCGGTCTCAAAGGCGAGGAAGGACGAGCTATGGGCGTGCAAATCGCCAAGGAACTGCTGGATGTGGCTTTGAGCCATTTTAAAGGCATTTACTTGATGACGCCGTTCCTTGCATATGAGATGACTGTTGAATTGACCAAATACGTGTGGCAGAAAGCGGGAAGACGCGATTTCCACTTGTACCCTCTGGAAAAATGAATTAAAATAGGGTAATGGATGTGAATGCCATGATGACCAGTATGACTGGGTTCGGCCAAGCCGCTCGAAGCCTCGCGGGCTTTCGTTTGCAGATCGACTTGAAATCGGTCAACCATCGTTACTGCGAGGTCGTTGTAAGGATGCCCCGGGAATGGGCCCGTTACGAAGACGCAGTAAAACGTGCGGTGCTTGCACGGGTGAAGCGCGGTCGGGTGGATGCCTTTGTTTCGGTTGAACGGGACGGTAAGGCTCCGCAAACTGTCGAAGTGGACTGGGCATTGGCCATGGGTTACCGGCAAGCGGCCGAGCAGATGCGAGAGAAGCTGTCGCTTTCAGAGGAGCTGTCGCTTCGCGATCTGTTGTCAATACCCGGTATGGTTTCGCTTAAGGACAAGCCGGAGCTGGAGGATGAGGTGCTGGAGCGCGAATTGTTCTCTTGTGCGGATGAGGCTGCCAAGGAACTCGTGACGATGCGCGAGCGTGAAGGCGAGGTACTTCTTGCGGATTTGGAGCAGCGTATTGGGGTCATGGAAAGCTATAGGCTGGAGGCCGTTCAATTAGCTCCGATCATCGTGAAGGAATATGCCGGGAAGCTTAAAAGCCGAATTCAGGAGCTGCTGCAGCATATGCCCTTAGACGAGAACCGGTTGGCGATGGAAGTGGCATTGTTCGCGGACCGTGCTGCGATCGATGAGGAATTGACCCGGCTGAACAGCCATTTCGGCCAGTTCAAGAAGCTGCTCAGGTCCGCCGAACCGGTAGGCCGCAAGCTGGATTTCCTCGTTCAGGAAATAAATCGGGAAGTGAATACGATCGGCTCCAAAGCCAATTATGCGCCGCTTTCCTCCATTGTGGTGGAGATGAAGGCGGAGCTGGAAAAGATGCGGGAGCAGATCCAAAATATCGAATAACATACCTTATTAGTAATATCATTCTTTCTTTTGAAACGGTGTTGGTTGATCAACGACTAAAGAAGAAAACTGTTGCCGTGCGTCGGTTTCCTTCCCGCGAACAACGCCTGATTTCAAAGAAAGAACCAGGGGGAACCTATAGATGGCGATCAAACTTATCAACATCGGTTTCGGGAACATCGTTTCCGCGAATCGAATCATTTCCATTGTAAGTCCTGAATCGGCTCCGATCAAACGGATCATTCAGGAAGCGCGTGACCGCCATATGCTGATTGATGCGACGTATGGCCGCCGTACGCGTGCCGTTATTATTACGGACAGCGACCATGTCATCCTGTCGGCGGTTCAGCCCGAAACGGTAGCGCATCGACTTTCCAATAAGGACGATGATCATGACGAGTAATTTGGGTTACGGCCCTGCAGAAAAAGGAATATTAATCGTGCTTTCAGGACCTTCCGGGGTTGGAAAAGGAACGGTGTGCAAAGAGCTAAGAAGGTGCGCGCCGGACATCGTATACTCCGTGTCGGCAACGACCCGCCCGCCTCGAGCCGGTGAAGTGGACGGAGTGAATTATTTTTTTAAGACGAGGGAACAGTTTCAGCAGCTGATCGACCAAGACCAGATGCTGGAGTGGGCGGAATACGTAGGTAATTATTATGGAACGCCGCGCAAATTTGTGGAAGATACGTTAAACAGCGGCAAAGACATCATTTTGGAAATTGAAGTGCAGGGCGCACTCAAAGTCAAGCAGAAATTTCCGGAGGGCGTCTTTATTTTCCTGCTCCCCCCGTCGCTTAACGAATTGGAGAGCCGCATTGTAGGACGGGGGACGGAATCGGAGGATTCGATCCGCAGCCGATTGTCCGTAGCCTTAGATGAGATTGCTTTGATTGAACATTACGACTATGCGATCATCAATGATCAAGTGGAACTGGCCTGTTCCCGGATTCGCAGTATTCTCACGGCGGAGCACTGCCGTAAAGCGCGCATGGTTTCCAAAATAAAACACTGGATGGCTGAGGTGAAAAAATAAGATGCTGTACCCTTCCATAGATCGGCTTTTGGACAAAGTAGACAGTAAGTACTCTTTGGTGGTCGCCGCCTCCAAACGAGCGCGGATGCTTCGTGACGGAGCGAAGACCGAAGTGCAGAACCAGAAATCGCACAAATACGTAGGTTTGGCTCTTGAGGAAATTTACGAGGGACATATCTCGTATGAGAAGCTGTATAACAAAGAATCCATAAAGTAAAACAACAACCCTCGCGGTTGTTATTTTTTTCGCTATGAAACCAGAAGGGGAGGAAACCGGATGCTGAACGGAAAAACGATCGTGCTCGGCGTAAGCGGCGGGATCGCCGCGTTCAAAGCAGCTGCGCTGTGCAGTAAGCTGACTCAAGCGGGAGCCGAGGTCAGGGTCATCATGACGGAATCCGCGGCCAAATTTGTCGCTCCGCTAACGTTTCAAACATTATCCCGGCATGCCGTTTACATCGATACTTTTGATGAGAAAGATCCGTCGGTCGTGTCCCACATTGATCTTGCCGACCGGGCCGATCTGGTCGTTATCGCTCCAGCGACAGCCAATGTGATCGGCAAGATGGCGTTGGGGCTTGCGGACGACATGCTTTCCACAACGCTGCTTGCGACGACGGCGCCTATTTTTGTTTGCCCTGCAATGAACGTGCATATGCTCGCTCATCCTGCGGTGCAGGCCAACCTGCAAACGCTGGCCGACCGTGGCGTTCGGTTTATCGAACCGGGTACAGGGCAGCTGGCCTGCGGCTATGTCGGCAAAGGCCGCCTGGCCGAGCCGGAAGAGATTCTCGCAGCGATCGAGAGCTTCTTTAACGAGAAAAAGCCGCTCCGCGGCAAGCGTGTGCTGGTTACCGCCGGAGCGACCATGGAACGGATTGATCCGGTTCGCTATCTGACGAACGATTCCTCTGGCAAGATGGGCTATGCCATTGCCGAACAGGCTGCAAGAATGGGGGCCGAAGTCACTTTAGTCACGGGTAAGGCAACCGTTGCCGTCCCGAACGGGGTTAAGGTGATTCGCACGGAATCTACAATAGAGATGATGGATGCGGTGCTCTCCGCGATGGATGAGCAGGACGTGATTATCAAAGCCGCGGCGGTATCCGATTACCGTCCGGCAGAGCAAGCGCCGGAGAAGATCAAGAAGACGGAGTCGGAAATGATGCTGAAGCTGGTCAAAAATCCGGATATCCTGCAGGCGGTCGGCGAACGAAAGAAAGCGTCCCAACTGGTTGTCGGCTTTGCGGCGGAAACGCACAACGTAGAAGCTTTTGCTATAGATAAGCTGAAGCGCAAGCGCTGTGACCTGATTGTCGCCAATGACGTCACGGTACCGGGGGCCGGATTCGGCACCGATACGAATGTGGTGAACGTTTATGATGCGAACGGACTCGTGCTGAGGCTGCCGCTGATGGAGAAGAGGGAAGTGGCCGCCCGGCTGCTGGCCTTTATCGCAGACCGTCTGACGAAGGGGGAAATAACCGAAGAATGTACGCCAAAGTAATTGTCGACGTACCGGCCAAACCGACGAACCGCGCTTTCGATTATGTGGTTCCGGAAGCGATGAAGGACCTCGTCACCGTTGGCAGCCGGGTCGGCGTACCGTTTGGCCCGCGCACGGTACAGGGATTCGTTGTGGAACTGCACGAAGGAACCGAGCTGGATCCGGCCAAGCTGAAGCCGATTGCGCAGATCCTCGATTTGATCCCGCCGCTGACGCCGGAATTGGTCAAGCTGGCCCGCTGGATCAGCCGGACGTATTTGTGCCATGAAATCACGGCGCTGCAAGCCATGATCCCAGGCGCATTAAAAGCAAAATACGAACGCCATGTGAAGGTGGACGAACACGGAGGCCGGCGAGGAGGGCATGAGAATGTCCTGATGCTGCCGGTTCCGAATCAGGAAGAGATCTTAAATTATGTCCGGAAGCAGGAAACGGTCCGGCTGGAAACGCTGTTGGAGAAATTTGCCGGGGACACTTTGCTCGTAAAGCAGCTGCTGGAGGACGGGGTTCTGACGGAGGTTCATATGGTGAAGGACCGGATGTCGGCGAAAAAAGCGCTGACGGTTTTTCCCCCGGAGAACCCGGAACAGCTTGCGGCATGGCAGGAAGAGCTTCCCGCCAGAGCTGCCAAGCAGAAACTGGTGCTGGAGTATCTGCAAAAGCACCCCGAGCCCATCAAGCTGACGGAGCTGCTTTCGAGGCTGCATATTACCGCCGCCGCCGTCAAAGGCTTGGCGGAGCGGGGATGGGTAAGGCTCGAGGAGGTCGAGGTTCAGCGCGATCCGTACGCCTCGCGGACGTTTCGTCCGACCTCGCCGCTGCCGCTTACCCCGGAACAGCAGAAAGTATTTGACTGCATCAAGGACGCGGTTCTTTCCGGCGAGCAGCGGGTGTTTCTGCTGAACGGTGTAACGGGAAGCGGCAAGACGGAAGTGTATCTGCAATCGATTCAAACCTGCCTGGATCAGGGACGGGAGGCGATTGTTCTCGTACCCGAGATTTCGCTTACTCCGCAAATGGTTGAGCGTTTCAAAGGACGCTTCGGCAACCGGGTTGCCGTGCTTCACAGCCGTCTGTCACACGGGGAGCGGTACGATGAGTGGCGCAAAATCGTACGGCGGGAAGTCAGCGTTGTGATCGGGGCCCGTTCGGCCGTATTTGCTCCATTCACGAAAATCGGACTTATTATTATTGATGAAGAACATGAATCGACCTATAAGCAGGAGGAAAGCCCGAAATATCACGCTCGTGACGTCGCCATCGCCAGAGCGTCCGAGCATGGAGCGGCCGTTGTTCTTGGATCCGCTACGCCTTCGTTGGAGAGCATGTACCGGACAGGCCGCGAGGCCGTTCTTTCTGCAACGCCGGACCGTCCGGCGTTCGAACTGCTGACCATGACCTCCCGCGTGGAGGGAAGGCCGCTGCCGCGCGTACATATTGTCGATATGCGGGAAGAGCTGAAAAACGGTAATCGTTCCATGTTCAGCCGCGCCCTGTATAAAGCGATAGAAGAACGGTTACACAAGAAAGAACAAACCGTTTTGCTGCTGAACCGCCGGGGCTACGCGACCTTCGTCATGTGCCGCACCTGCGGCTATGTAGCTAATTGCCCGCACTGCGACATCTCGCTGACGTACCACCAGAGCTCCCGGGCGATCCGATGCCATTATTGCGGCTATGCCGAGCGTGAGCTGACGGCATGTCCGGACTGCGGGAGCGAGCATATCCGTCATTTCGGCACGGGAACGCAGCGTGTGGAGGAGGAGCTTTCCAAGCTGTTCCCGGGGATTCGGGTGATCCGCATGGACGTGGATACAACGACGGAGAAAGGGTCTCATGAAAAATGGCTCACGATATTTAAAAACCGGCAGGCGGATCTGCTGCTCGGTACGCAAATGGTGGCCAAGGGACTCGATTTTCCGCATGTGACGCTTGTTGGCGCGCTGGCTGCCGATTCCGTGCTCAACCTGCCGGACTTTCGGGCGGCGGAACGGACATTTCAGCTGCTGACGCAGGTAGCTGGCAGGGCTGGACGGCATGAGCTTCCTGGCGAAGTGTTCGTGCAAACGTATACTCCGGAGCATTACAGCATTCTCAGTGCAAGCAAACATGACTATCAAGGCTTCATGCTTAAGGAGATGCTGATGCGCAAGCAGCATAATTATCCGCCTTTTCACCGGCTGGTGCTGATTACGCTGTCGCATGAGCAGGTGCAGCTCTTGATTCGCTCGGGTGAAGCGGTTGCCGCCAGGCTGAAGGAACTGGCGAGTCAGATGCAGGCTGAAGGGACGGAGCTGGAGGTGCTTGGACCCGTAGCTTCGCCGATTTCGCGGATCAAGGATAGATATCGGTTCCAATGCATGATAAAATATCGGGGAGAGATGGACATTGCCGGGCTCGTGCAGCAGGCAGTTGCCGTGCTGGACGATGCTGTCAAGCAGAGGAAGCTGACGGTGTCCGTCGACGTCGATCCGCAAATTTTGATGTAAACCGGTCCGGGAAGGCCGGAATATATATAATTACTCAACGTTTTATTATTAGAAGGATGGTGTTGGTTCGTATGGCTATCAAAATGATCGTGAAAGATCCGGATCCGGTGCTGCGGGAAAAAAGCAAGCCTGTTCCGAAAATTACGCCGAATATCCATAAGCTGCTGAAAGATATGGCCGATACCATGTATGACGCTGAAGGCGTTGGGCTGGCGGCACCGCAAATTGGAATTCTCAAGCGGGTCATTGTGATGGATGTCGGAGATGAGCACGGATTGATCGAACTGATCAACCCTGAGATCATCGAACGGGAAGGCGAGCAGTTCGGACCGGAAGGCTGCCTCAGCATTCCAGGCTTTACGGGCGACGTTAAACGCGCGCAGCGGGTGAAGGTGAAGGGCCTGAACCGGGATGGCGAGGAAATTGTCATTGAAGGGACGGATCTCCTGGCGCGCTGCATTCAGCATGAAGTCGACCATTTGAACGGTGTGCTTTATACCGATTTGGCTGAAAAAGTCTATAAGAACGAGCCGCAGGATCGTGGTGAGGCATGAGAGTGATTTTCATGGGTACGCCGGAGTTTGCCGTACCTTCTTTGCAAACCTTGCTTGAGTATGACGGTGTGGAGGTTGTGGCGGTGGTCACGCAGCCGGATCGTCCGGTCGGTCGCAAGCGCATACTGACTCCCACCCCGGTCAAGGCGGAAGCGGAGAAGCACGGCATTCCCGTGCTTCAGCCGGAAAGGCTGCGCAGCCCTGAATCGGTCGATGCCCTTTCAGCGCTTCAGCCGGAATTGATCGTGACGGCCGCCTACGGACAAATTTTGCCGAAGTCGGTGCTGGATTTGCCGCGGCTCGGCTGTATCAACATTCATGCCTCGCTGCTTCCCAAATATCGCGGCGGGGCGCCGATTCATTATGCGGTCATGAACGGGGATCCCGTTACGGGCGTTACGATCATGTACATGGCGGAAGGGCTGGATACCGGGGACATGATCAG
Organism: Paenibacillus naphthalenovorans; assembly: GCF_001465255.1. Taxonomy (NCBI): domain Bacteria; kingdom Bacillati; phylum Bacillota; class Bacilli; order Caryophanales; family Paenibacillaceae; genus Paenibacillus; species Paenibacillus naphthalenovorans. Next base: position 1,198,909 of record NZ_CP013652.1, read on the forward strand.
CCGGATCGAAGTGCCGATCGGAGATCAGGACACTACGGGAACGATGTTCGAAAAATTAAGCATAGCCGGCGCCAAGCTGTTGAAGGAGACGCTGCCGGATCTGCTCTCCGGGCGGGTTCGGGCGGTGCCGCAGAACGATGAAGAAGCGGTGTATTCTCCGAATATCAGCCGGGAGCAGGAGCGGATCGATTGGACCAAGCCGGCCTTGCAGATCTGGAATCTGGTGCGGGCGCTTCATCCGCGGCCGGGTGCGTTCACGCTGTGGAACGGCGATGTGCTCAAAATATGGACATGCGCCAAGCCGGACGCCGCAGAATCCGTCCCGGGCAGTACGCTTCCGGGGACCGTACTGGAAGCGGGCGAGCGGGGAATTGCGGTAGCCACCGGACAAGGTGTGCTTCGCATCACGGAGCTGCAGCCCGCAGGTAAAAAAGCAATGGATGCGGCCGCTTTCGCACGCGGCGGGCAGCTGACCCCGGGCACGGTGCTGGGCATATAGGAAACGGGGGCTTAGAATCGAAGTGAGCGAACGAAACAACGACAATACCGGCACCGGCAAGCCGGGCTTGGCCAAAAGTAAAGCGCCGGCGCACCGGCCGTCAAAGCGCCAGCCGGGCAAAGGCGGGCCGCGTGGAGGGGTTAAGGGCTCGGCCCGCGAAGCGGCGCTTGATGTGCTTCTTCGCATCGAACGGGACCGCTCCTACAGCAACCTTCTGCTGAACCGGACATTGCAGCAATATCAACTGGACAGGCCGGATGCGGGGTTGGCCACGGAAATCGTTTATGGCACGATTCAGCGGCAGGGGACGATCGATTATTTCCTTGAAAAGTTCGTAAAAGGCGGACTCGCCAAGCTTCAGCCCTGGGTGAGAAGCCTGCTGCGGCTGAGCTTTTACCAGCTCTATTATTTGGACCGGATTCCGGAGCATGCGGTCGTGAACGAAGCGGTGCAATTGGCGAAGCGGAGAGGACATCAAGGCATCTCCGGCATGGTGAACGGCGTACTGCGTAATGTGCTCCGCCGCAAAGCTGAGCTAGTTCTTCCCGACGGGCTCCCTGACGACCAGCGGATTGCCTTGGCCACCTCGCATCCGGAATGGATGGTGCGCAGATGGATCCGGCAGTTCGGCAAGGAGGCCGCGGAGCGGATCTGCGAGGCGAACAATCGCCCCCCGCGCGTAAGCATCCGCGTGAACCGGCTTCGGCTCGCCCCGGCGGAGCTGGCCGAGCGGCTTCGTCAAGGAGGGCTCGAAGCGGAGCCCTCGGACGTGGCCCCCGCCGGCGTCGTTGTGCGCGGCGGCGGCAACATGGCCTTGACGCGGGAATACGCGGAAGGCCTGTTTACCATCCAGGACGAGAGCTCGATGCTCGTCGCGGAGTGGGTTGACCCGCAGCCGGGCGAGCGGGTGCTGGATTGCTGCGCCGCACCCGGCGGGAAGACGACGCATCTGGCGGAGAAAATGCAGGACCGCGGAGAAATCATTGCCTGCGACGTACATGAGCACAAGGAGCAGCTGATCCGCGAACAGGCAGAGAGGCTCGGGCTCAGGTCCATCCGCACGGTAAGGGCTGATGCGCGAAGACTTGCCGGGCAATTTCCGGCCGGAAGCTTCGACCGCATTCTGCTCGACGCCCCCTGCTCGGGCTTGGGCGTGATCCGCCGCAAGCCGGATATGAAGTGGAGCAGGCAGGAAAGCGAGCTGGAGAGCGTTTGCGAGGTTCAGCAGGAACTGCTGGAATCGATACATTCCTTGCTCAAGCCGGGCGGAGTGTTGGTGTACAGCACCTGTACGGTGGAAAAAGCGGAGAACGAGGACATGGTCCGTGCTTTCCTGGAGCGGCATCCGGAGTTTGAGCCGGACGCACCTCCGTCAGGGCAAACCGGCCGGCTTTCCTTTCCGGCCGGCCAGGCATTCGTGCAAATCATGCCGTATGACTTCGGATCGGACGGGTTTTTTATAGCCAGACTCCGCAAACGAGCATAAAAATGCAAAGTGTGGTAAACTAAATGTGGCTTTTTCGGGCAAATTTGCCCTTAAGGCTTTCACTATAGAATAAACGGGTTGTGATGGATATCGTGAATCTTGAGGAAACCAGGGCTCAGGAAATAAAGCCGTATGTATACGATTATACTCTTGAGGATTGGCAGGAGTGGGTCAAGACGATCGGCGAAGCAGGCTTCAGGGCCGGTCAAATCTTTGACTGGCTGTATGTGAAAAGAGTATCAAGCTTTGAAGAAATGACGAACCTTCCGAAGTCGCTGCGGGAAAAGCTCCGGCAGCAGTTTGATTTTGTCACGCTGACCGAGGTGGCCAATTATAAGTCGCAGGACGGGACCGTCAAATTTTTGTTTGAGCTTACCGACAAGAATGCGATTGAAACCGTGATAATGAAGCATAACTACGGAAACAGCGTATGTGTGACGACACAGGTTGGCTGCCGGATCGGCTGTACGTTTTGCGCTTCGACGCTGGGCGGCTTAAAGCGGAATTTATCCCCCGGTGAAATCATCGCACAGGTGGTCAAGGCGCAGCAGCTGCTTGATGCAACACAAGAGCGGGTCAGCAGCATTGTGATCATGGGGATCGGGGAACCGTTCGAAAACTACGATGCGATGATGAAGTTTCTTAAAGTCATGATTCATCCCAAAGGCCTGAATATCGGCCAGCGGCATATTACGGTATCCACAAGCGGAATTGTGCCCAATATTTACCGGTTTGCTGATGAAGATACGCAAATCAATCTTGCGATCTCTATTCATGCTCCCAATGATGCGCTTCGGTCCAAGCTGATGCCTGTGAACCGCCGTTATCCGTTTGCGGATTTGATAGAGGCGTGCAAGTATTACGTGGCCAAAACCGGCAGGCGCATTACGTTCGAATACGCGCTGATGGGCGGGGTCAATGACCGGCCCGAGCATGCGGAGGAGCTCGCTAAAGTACTGAAGACGTTCCCTATGGCACACGTCAATCTGATCCCGGTCAATTTTGTCTCGGAACGGAATTATGTGCGTACGCCGCGGAATGACATTTTTACATTCCAACGCATTCTGGAGAAAAACAAAATCAATGCCACAATTCGCCGGGAGCAGGGCAGCGACATTGCTGCGGCCTGCGGACAACTGCGTGCGAAGCATATGGAGTCGGGTGCGAGGTGAGACGAACGATGCTGAGATTGGCTTATCAATCCGATATTGGCCGTGTACGGTTGGTAAACGAGGACCGCGCAATTGTGCAAGAGGACTTGAACGGCTGGACTCTTGCCATTGTGGCAGACGGGATGGGCGGCCATCAAGCCGGGGATATCGCAAGCACGATGGCGGTTGAACTGATCCAGGAAGGGCTGCAGTCCGTGGACCCTAACATTTCGGGGGAAGAACGCCAGCGACAGCTGCGCACGGTGATTGAGATTGCCAATGAAAAGATTTTTGAATTCGCTTCTCAAAGGGAGAATTATCATGGGATGGGAACGACGGTTGTCACGGTCTTGGCCAAGGACGACCGCGCGGTTGTAGCACATATCGGCGACAGCCGGGCTTACCGGATCCGCGGAAATCACATCGAACAGCTCACCGAGGATCACTCGCTTGTCAACGAGCTGGTCCGCAGCGGCCAAATCAGCCGGGAGGATGCATACCATCATCCGCGCCGCAACGTTCTGACCAGAGCGCTCGGTACGGAGCCGACCATTGAGGTCGATGTACAGGAAATTATGTGGCAGCAGGGCGATCTGCTCCTTCTGTGCAGCGACGGGTTGAGCAGCTTGGTCGAGAAGGATAGGCTGCTGCAAACCGTCACGGGGGAAGGGGAGCTGGAGAGCAAGGTTCAGCAGTTGATACAGGAAGCGCTGGATGCCGGCGGCGACGACAATATCACGGTGGTGTTGCTCGCCAACGTTGCGGATCCGGCAAGCGACAATGTTGGGGAAGCGGGGTGAGGACATCATGATCGGTAGGCAGTTGGGAGGACGTTACGAGATTCTGGGGCGCGTCGGCGGCGGCGGAATGGCCATTGTTTACAAAGGACTAGATATCTTATTGCATCGGCATGTCGCTGTAAAAATACTGCGTCAGCAGTATGTGCACGACGAAGAATTCATCCAGAGATTTCGCCGTGAAGCGCAGGCCGCGGCCTCATTATCACACCCCAACGTGGTCAGCATTTATGACGTAGGCCAAGAGGAAGACGTGCATTACATCGTCATGGAATACATCGAAGGCACGACGCTGAATGAGCTGATCAAAGAAAAAGCCCCCTTGCAGGTAGAGGAAGCCGTTCATATCGCGAGTCAGATTTGTGATGCGCTGGATCATGCGCACCATCATCAAATCATTCACCGCGACATCAAACCTCATAACATTCTGATCGGCAGGAACGGCCGTGTAAAAGTGACCGACTTCGGGATTGCCCGCGCCGTTACCTCCTCCACCATCACACAAACCGGCTCTGTTGTCGGTTCGGTGCATTATTTTTCACCCGAGCATGCCAAAGGCACACCGACAGGGGAGCAGTCCGATCTTTATTCCTTGGGCATCGTCATGTATCAAATGCTGACGGGGCGTCTGCCGTTTCTTGGAGAGAGTCCGATCAGTGTGGCGTTGAAGCACCTGCAGGAGGACGTAGAGGAGCCGCGCAAGGTGAATCCTCTCATTCCGCAAAGCGTGGAGAACATTATTTTACGGGCCATGCGCAAAAGCACTTCGGAACGTTACCGTTCGGCCAAGGATATGATGAATGATTTGGAATCATGCCTGCTTCCGCATCGCCGGGGAGAGCCTAAGGCGAGCTTCCTGGACGAGGATGAGCTGGATGAAGAGCGGACCTTGGTCATTCCGGCCCTGCGCCCCGGTCAATATGAAGCCGTCAGGGATGAAGAAGAGGCCGACGAGGAAGAGGAGCTTACGGTAAAGGAAAAAAAGAAGAAAAGCTGGGGAAAGCCGTTCGCTTGGTTTATCATCCTGACGGCGATGCTCGGCATCATGTGGTATTCGGTAGGCTATGTCAAGGAAATGATCGCGGTTCCCTCCGAGGTGGATGTGCCTGACGTCGTCAATATGACGCTGGATCAGGCGAAGCAGGAGCTTGCGAGCAGACAGCTTGAAGCGCTGGTGGAGTATCTGGAATCGTCGGATGTTCCAAAAGATGTGGTGATCAGGCAGAATCCCTCAGGCATGAAGGTCAGGCCCGGATACAAGGTTACGCTGTATGTCAGTGAGGGGCCGGCCAAGCAAAAGATGCCGGAGGTCGTTAAATTGAAGCTGAGCGATGCCAAAGAGCGGCTTACGAAGTGGGGGATTAAACCGGAAAATATCTCTGTCGATCCGCAGTTTATGGACGAGGAGCCGGATACGGTGGTAACCCAGACTCCGGGGCCGGGTGAGGAATTTACCGATCCGTCGGCCGTGATGGTCAAGCTGATCGTAAGCAAAGGCCCGGAGACGTTCAAGATGCCGAATCTGATCGGAAAGACGGAAAACGAAGCGCGGAATATGGTCATGGTCAACAATTTGAAGCTGTCCAACGAAAACGTCAGCTATGAGGCGAGCTATAAGCAAACCAAAGGCCGGGTCATCGAGCAGTTTCCGTATCAACCGGGCGATGAGGTATCGCCGGGAGCGGAGATCAAGCTGATTGTCAGCTCCGGTTTTCCCGAGGAGGCCGGACCTATGTCGGTGCCTGTGACGATCAAGCCGACGAGCGAAGGAAAACCTTCCACGGTCAAAATCATATTAAACGACGCCCAATACGACAACTTTGAATACCAAACGCTGAACAACGTGGTCAAGACGGAAACGCTTGATGTTAAGCTGGTCGTTTCTCCCCAAAAGAACGCGGTCATCCAAGTGAAAGTGGACAACATTATTGCCGAGGTGATCTCCGTCACTTATCAGGATTATTTGGCGCAAAAGAACGGCGCCATACCGGGAACAGGCGCTGTGAAGGATGCCCCGGCGAGTGCGCCTGGATCGATGGGGACCGATAATGACGGTAACGGGGCGGCCGGAGGAAGCTCAAGTACAGGGGGACGACAATCATAATGCCAACGGGATTTATCGTTAAGGCGTTAAGCGGGTATTATTATGTGCTGCCGGAAGATTCGCAAAGCGCGGAATCGATTCAATGCCGGGCGCGGGGGATCTTTAAGAAGCGGGGGATTTCTCCTCTCGTAGGAGACCGCGTGATCTACCAACTGACGGAGAACGGGGAGGGAACGGTGGATGAAATTTTGCCTCGCACCTCCGAGCTCGTTCGTCCGCCGGTCGCTAACGTAGACCTCGTTGTTTTGGTATTCTCTGTCGATGAGCCCGCGCTCAACCTCCCTCTGCTGGACAAGTTTCTGGTGCACACGGAAAGCGCCGGGCTCGATGCGCTCATCTGCTTGACCAAGCATGACTTGCTTGCCGATTCCCGGGAACACGGCGGTCCATTGGAGCTGGAATCGGTGATCAAGCTGTACGAATCGATCGGATACACGATTTTGGTCACAAGCGCGAAGGAAGGAGTCGGCGTAGATAAGGTTATGGATCAGCTTTCCGGCCGGATCAGCGTGTTCGCCGGACAGTCCGGGGTAGGCAAGTCATCGTTGCTCAATGCCATGGTTCCCGGTCTGCAGCTGGAGACGAATCAAATCAGCATGAAGCTCGGCCGCGGGAAGCATACGACCCGGCATGTCGAGTTGATTCGCCTGCAAAACGGAGGGATTGTGGCGGATACGCCCGGTTTCAGTCAACTGGATTTTCTGCAGGTGGATGCCGAGGGGCTTGGCGGCTGCTTCCGCGAATTCGCGCCCTTTGCCGCAGAATGCCGTTTTCGCGGATGTCTTCATCTCCATGAGCCGGGCTGCAAGGTTCAGGAGGCCGCAGATGCCGGGCTTATCGCGGCTACGCGATACGAAAATTACTTGCAGTTCCTAGGGGAAATTCGGGATAAAAAAAGGAGGTACTGACATGCTGCGGATTGCTCCTTCCATTCTATCCGCTGACTTTTCTATGCTTGGCCAAGAGATTGCCGATGTGGAACGCGGAGGAGCGGATTGGATCCATGTGGATGTCATGGATGGGCATTTTGTTCCGAACATTACGCTTGGTCCGCTGGTAGTGGAAGCCATCCGTCCGAAGACGAGGCTGCCGCTCGACGTGCATCTGATGATCGAAGAACCGGACCGCTACATTCCTGCGTTCGCCAAGGCGGGTGCAGACCTGATCTCGGTACATACGGAAGCCTGCGTCCATCTTCACCGGACGCTTCATTTGATCAAGGAGCAGGGGGTCAAGGCCGGGGTCGTGTTGAATCCGGCTACCCCGCTTTCCGCCTTGGAGCACGTCATGGACGACAAGCTTGATCTGGTCCTTGTGATGACGGTCAATCCGGGGTTCGGCGGACAGCATTTCATCACCGGCATGCTGCCTAAGATTGCAAAGCTGCGGGAAATGCTCAATGACCGGGGGCTTCAAGACGTGGATATCGAGGTGGATGGCGGCATTAATGAGGAAACGGCTAAGCTTGCTGTCGAAGCCGGAGCTAATGTGCTGGTGGCCGGCAGCGCGGTGTTCAATCGGCCTGATCGTGCGGACGCGATTCGCGCGATTCGCGGGCAGGCCTGACGGGTAAGGGAGCTTAAAGCTGAAAATAGACCCTCGGTATGGGAATGGCTTTCGTATTTAATTGAGTTCTTATTTTATTTTATCTATTCGGTATTTCATGCGGTCTGTCTGTCTATCGTACAGCAGCCCGCATAAGCAAAAACAGCATATTTTGCCCGGGCGGGGCATAACATGGTTACAAAAGTAGGGCTTACTTTTGTAGCCTTTTTGTTTTATCGGAAAAATGGGTTGTCAGGCACGTTTTGGCGGAAGCAGTAATATACTGGTTTTGCGAGGCTGAGTTGCCGGGAGGAGGGTACTGAATGAAATTTTATACGATTAAGCTTCCGAAGTTTTTGGGTGGTTTTGTGAAGGCAGTACTTAATACTTTTAGTAAAAACTGAAGGTATGAGAGCTCGTACTTATGAGTTTGCTGTTTGCCGCGCACAGCAAACCAGGGATAAACGGCTGCGCCGTCCTTTTGGGGACGTAAGCGTTTGTCAGGGTGATTCAGAAACAAGTATAGAGCACGCCGGAGTCAATGCTCTGAAGCGCTAAAAAAGCACCTGCATCAGGTGCTTTTTGTCTGCTGGGCAGATTACACGCGAGTAACTTTTCCGGATTTCAACGCCTTTGTGCTTACCCAAACGCGCTTAGGCTTGCCGTCGACCAGAATGCGGACTTTTTGAACGTTGACGCCCCAAGTGCGTCGGGTTTTGTTGTTCGCATGGGATACATGGTTGCCGGTACCCGGTCCTTTACCAGTAATAAAACATTTACGGGACATAGTTACACCTCCTTAAAGCATGTACGCTTCAAAAACATACTTGAATATCATATCACAGCCGAATAAATGCCGTCAACGAATGCGTGCGGTTTTTCTTCCGCTATGGCTAGGGAGGTTTGTTTATTTCTTGTGATGATTATAGTACAATGTAACATAGTCCATCCGAATCTGGATTAAAGGAGCTGTTAGAGAGATGGCTGTCGAACTTAACACACAATATGGCAAAATATACGTAACCGATGAAGTGATTGCTGTGCTCGCAGGCTCAGCTGCTTTGGATTGCTATGGACTCGTGGGAATGGCTTCGCGCAATCAATTAAAAGACGGAATCGCAGAACTGCTGCGTCGGGATAATTTGAGCCGGGGTGTGGAGGTTCATCGTGATGAGCAGGGCGTGCTGACCATTGATTTATATATCGTCGTCAGCTACGGCACGAAAATTTCGGTCGTAGCCCACAATGTTCAGACCAAAGTGAAATACATGCTGAACGAAGTGGCAGGACTGCAAGTGGACTATGTTAATATTTTTGTTCAAGGCGTGCGGATCGCGCAATAAGACTGACAGACAGCAGTTGTCGCCGATATAATGAGACGCCGACAGGGTGATAGCGGGGAAGGAGATTGGTCTTTTTGAGTAAGCGCTTAATTCAAATTAACGGACAAGACTTTATCCGGATGGTGGAGGCCGGGGCCAATGCATTGAAATCGAACGTAGACCGGGTCAATGCATTAAACGTTTTTCCGGTGCCGGATGGTGACACGGGAACGAATATGAACCTGACGCTGACGTCCGGTGTGGAGGAACTGCGCCGCAGGCCTTCGGATCATATCGGCAAAGCGGGTGAAGCATTGGCCAAAGGGCTGCTGATGGGTGCGCGCGGTAATTCAGGCGTCATCTTATCGCAGTTGTTCCGCGGCTTTGCGAAGGCGGTGTCGGATTTGGAATCGGTCAATGCTAAGCAGTTTGCCGCGGCGTTCCAAAGCGGTGTTGACATGGCTTATAAAGCGGTGGTCAAACCGGTGGAAGGAACGATACTGACCGTAGCCAAGGAATCGGCCAAGCAAGCCGTGAAAACAGCGGAGCGGCAGTCGGATATCCATATCGTCATGGAGGAGCTGCTTAAGAAATCGCGGGAAGCACTCGCGAAGACGCAGGACATGCTCCCCGTGCTGAAGCAGGTCGGTGTAGTCGATTCCGGCGCCCAAGGCCTTGTTCTCATCTATGAGGGGTTCATGTCCGCATTGGTGTCCGAGATAACGGAAGAGCCCGCGGATATGCCCTATACCGCTTTCGGGGCTGTTCAGCCGCTGGATGAGGTGTTGGAACAGAATGCCCTTACCATCTCCAAACCGCTCGAACATGTGCATGGGGAACTGCACAGCGCTCAGGCGAAGCTGGCGACCGAGGATATCGAATTTGGATACTGTACGGAATTCATGGTGAGGTTGAACGCTGACAAGGTTGCAAGCCGGACCTTCGACGAGCATCGTTTCCGCGAAGAGTTGTCCGCGTTCGGCGACTCTCTGCTCGTTGTGGCCGACGACGATCTCGTGAAGGTGCACATTCATGCGGAATATCCGGGCAGCGTTATGAATCTGGCGCAAAACTACGGAGACCTAAGCCGCATCAAGATTGAGAATATGCGTGACCAGCATACGCATATTTTAATGGAGGAAGCCGGGCAGCGGAACGCAGCGCAATCGGGGATGGCCGTACATTTGTCTGCGGATTCTGAAGATGCCGCTGCCCGGAAGGAAGCCGTACAAGAGCTTAAACGCTACGGATTTGTGGCGGTTTCTGCAGGAGAAGGCATTTCCGGCATCTTTACGAGTCTCGGGGTCGATCGGGTACTGCACGGCGGACAAACGATGAATCCGAGTACGGAGGACATCGTGCGTGCGGTAGCCGGGGTCGATGCCCAGACGGTTTTTGTTCTGCCAAACAACTCCAACATTATTCTCGCAGCGCAGCAAGCGGTAGAACTCGTGGAAGACAAGCAGGTGATCGTGATCCCGAGCAAATCCATTCCTCAAGGGATCGCAGCCGTCATCGCCTTCCAGGAGAATGCGGCTCCGGAGGAGAATGCCGAGGAGATGCAGCAGGCGCTGCAGCATGTACAGGCGGGACAAGTGACCTATGCCGTTCGCGATACACAGATGGATGGGATGGACATCAAGCAAGGGGATTACATCGGCATACACAATGGCCGTATTGTCTCCTCCGAGCCGGATATCTTGGCCTCCTGCCGGAAGCTGATCGACAGTCTTGTCGGAGGCGGTGCCGAAATCGTCACGCTGTATGCGGGGGCGGAAGCCCGGCCGGAACAGACGGAGCAGCTGGCAGATTATATCGAACAAACGTATGCGGATGTGGAAGTGGAAGTCCACGAGGGCGGCCAGCCTCTCTACTACTACATCATTTCTGCGGAATAAAAAAGGTTTAGATAAGGAAGGGGGCAGCTTTTTTGAGTCAAGTTCGAATTGTAACGGACAGTACGGCAGACATACCGGCCGACCTTCGGGAGAAGCTTGGCATCGCTATGGTGCCGTTAAAGGTGTTGTTCGGTCAAGAAGTGCTTCGGGATGCTGTAGATATCGGACCGGAGCAGTTTTATGGCAGGTTGACCGAGTCCAACGATATGCCGACCACCTCCCAGCCGTCTCCTGTGGAATTTCAACAGCTGTATCAAAAGCTGGCGGAGGAGAGCGGCGGTCCAATTATTTCGATTCATTTGTCATCCAGGATGAGCGGGACTTACCAGTCTGCGGTACTGGCCAAATCCATGGTCGAAGGCGATGCGGATATTGAAGTGGTGGACAGCCGTTCAGCTTCTTACGGCATTGGAATGCTTGTCGTAGCAGCTGCCGAGGCGGCGAGGCAGGGAAAGAGCAAGGAAGAAATATTAGAGCTGATTGCAAAGATGCGTCAAACGCAGCGGCTGTATTTCCTGGTCGACACGCTGGAATATTTGCAGAGGGGCGGCCGTATCGGCAAAGCGGCGGCGTTATTCGGATCGCTGCTGAACATTAAGCCCATTTTGTCTATTAACGCAGAAGGGGAAGTGTATTCCGTAGATAAAATACGCGGGCAGAAAAAGGCTATGAACCGGATCGTCGAGCTGCTTCAGCAGGACTTGGGCGGCCAGCCGATTCACTTGATCCTCGCGTATACGACCGGACGGGATACGGCGGAAGAGCTGAAGTCGCTCATTGCGCAGCATTTTACTATAGAGAGCGTGCATTACACACACATTGGCCCCGTGATCGGCACCCATGTCGGGCCTGGAACCGTAGCGGCATTTGCGCTCCCTGTCTGATATGACCATTGATTTATATTCGCTTCCGGTCACGAAGGTGTCCGGCGTCAAAGGCAAGAAGCCTGAGGAGTTGCTCGCGCTTGGGATTACGAGCGTCGGGGAGCTCCTCGATTATTATCCTTTCCGCTACGAGGATTACACGCTTCGGGATTTGACGCAGGTGAAGGATGGCGACAAAATTACGGTGCAGGCAAAGATAGCAGGGGTTCCTCAGGTCCAAATGTATGGCCGGATGAAATCCCGTATGAGCTGTAAAATCGTGGTCGACGGATTGTTCATTACGGCCGTTTGGTTTAACCGGCATTATTTGAAGGACAAGCTGAGCGCGGGCAGCGAAATAATATTGACAGGCAAATGGGTTCAAAAAAGGATGAGCCTGACGGTAACGGAAGCGGAATTTCCGGGTCGGGGGACTTCGCAGATCGGCACGCTGCAGCCTGTTTATTCGGTGGGCGGATCGATCACGCAGAAGTGGTTCCGGCAAACGATGAAACAAGCGCTGCTGCAATTCGGTGAGATGATTCCGGAGGTGCTTCCTGCCGAGCTGCTTCGCAAATACGATCTTCTTCCGAGGAAGCAGGCTGTTTCCCTGCTGCATTTGCCCGGATCGATGGAGCAGGGCCAGCGGGCCAGACGCCGCATGGTGTATGAAGAGCTGTTCTTGTTTCAGCTTAAGATGCAGGCTTACCGCGCGCTTCATCATCAACGGGCCGACGGGGTTGCGCATCCTGTCGATTTGCCGGGGGTGCGCAGCTTTGTACGCAGCCTGCCGTTTGCATTGACGGAATCGCAAAAAAACGTGTTGGCTGAAATTCTTCATGACCTGCAGCAAAACTATGCGATGAACCGGCTGCTGCAGGGAGATGTCGGGGCCGGTAAAACCGTGGTGGCGGCGGCCTCCTTGTTTGCCGTTGTAAAAGCAGGCTACCAGGGGGCGCTTATGGCTCCGACGGAAATTTTGGCGGAACAGCACAAACGATCGCTTGATCGCTTGTTCGAGCCCTACGGCATTCAAACCGCCCTGCTCACCGGTAGCCTGACGGGCAAGCAGCGTCGTGAGGTGCTTGCCTCCTTGCAAATGGGGCTCACCGATATCATAGTCGGTACCCATGCGCTCATTCAGGAGGACGTGTTCTTCCGGAACCTGGGGCTTGTGGTGACGGATGAACAGCACCGCTTCGGCGTTCAGCAGCGGAGTATTTTGCGCCGCAAGGGTTTAAATCCCGATGTGCTGACGATGACGGCGACCCCGATTCCGCGGACGTTGGCCATCACCGCTTTCGGGGATATGGATGTATCTACACTCAGGGAGCTGCCGAAGGGGCGTAAGCCGGTCAAGACGTACGCGGTAGGACACGACATGCTGGAGCGGGTGCTCGGTTTCATTCGCCGCGAGGTGGCTGCCGGCAGGCAGGCCTATGTCATTTGCCCGTTGATTGAAGAATCCGAGAAGCTCGACGTGCAAAACGCCATCGATGTGCATGCCCAGCTGCAGTACGCTTTTCCCGAATACAAAGTCGGTTTGCTTCACGGCCGGATGACGCCCGGCGAGAAGGATGAGGTCATGCGCGAATTCAGCGCCGGGCGGGTGCAGGTACTTGTATCCACGACCGTTATTGAGGTTGGCGTCGATGTGCCGAATGCCACTCTGATGGTGGTATACGATGCCGACCGGTTCGGGCTGTCACAGCTTCATCAGCTTCGGGGCCGGGTCGGGCGCGGCGAGCACCAATCTTATTGTGTGCTCATCGCCGATCCGAAGAATGAGGTCGGAAAAGAGCGGATGAAGGTGATGACTCAGACAAACGACGGGTTTGAAATCGCGCGGCGGGATTTGGAGCTGCGCGGTCCCGGTGATTTCTTCGGCACCAAACAAAGCGGTGTTCCAGATTTCCGGGTCGCGGATATGGTGACTGACTTTGAAATCATGGAGCAGGCGCGTGATGACGCTGCCGAGATGGTGCGACGACCCGACTTTTGGACCGGGGCCGGTTATGCGTCGCTTCGTGAATATTTGCAGCGCGAGCGCATTTTCGATAATGACCTGATGGACTGATATTCCTCATAAAAAAGTCCCGGCAGAGCATAAACCTGCCGGGATGCTTTTTTCACGGATAAAGGCTAGCCCTTGCCCTTCCATGGAAGAGAAAGCCACTTTTTTCTTCGTCTATGCCGCTTGGACCTAGGAATAAAAGTACTGGTATTAGGTTCAACAGATGTGAATGATTCCCTAAGGTTTTTGGAATTATGGGATAGCAATAAAGAAAGCTCTTCCTTTGTAACTCCTCCGTTGTCCATTTCTATCCGCCCTTATTCGATAATATTCGACAAGTTCTATATTACCGTATTTGCTTGGAGATGAAAACCTGTTTAAATGGTTAGCCGACTGTCATCGATGTCCTGGTATTAAAATATGCGGCCTTCCAAGGTGGTTCGGGGTCACAGCTGCGGCGGGGTGGAACAATAAATAGGTACACATGGCCAAGCCCTCCGTCATAGACTTACTGTGTGTGGTATAGAAGTCCACTCTACTTACGTGAAAGCGGAGGTGCAGCTCAATGAGCTATACAAAGTTCGGTTTTGATCCCGCGCAGGTGGAGCGGATCAAGCTGAAAATGAAAAACCCGGAAACCAAAGAACGTGTCAAAATGATTTTGAAGGGCGTAAACAAGTACGATTTGCAGGACCGGGTGAAGGTGCGCCGCTTTGTCGCGACGTTGACCAAGGTGCTCGGCGAGAAGGTAACGGAGCAGCAGACGGAGCATCTGGTCAATTTTGTGATCTCCCAAAAAATCGATCCGAATAATACGTTTCACTTGATTAAGCTGTGGAGCATGTTCCGCTGAAGCGGAACGTGTTTTTTTTTGCAGGGTTCAAGTGAAGGATGCATTGTCAAGCGGCGCAGCAAAAGTTATAATTTTGAATAGATTGCTAGTTTTTGTCATAGGGGGAGAGAGAATGTCACACTCGGAAAAGCCGGAGCAAGGCAGTAGAGGGTTGACGCGCCGTCAGCTGTTGGCCACGGTCGGTTCGGCCACGGCGATGATGCTGGCATCAGGAGCAGGTACGGGCTGGGGTACGGCGTCGGCTGCTGCACTGCCTGGCGCTGTCCAGCAGGAGTCGCCGATTTGGCATAATGTGAAGGATTACGGGGCAGGCAATCTCGGACGAACCAATGTGGACGATGCACCCGCCATCCAATCCGCCATGAATGCGGCTGTGAGGACAGGGGGCATCGTTTATTTTCCTCCGGGTACCTATTATTTGAATTCGAGCCTTGTGCTTTACTCTAATGTTAAGCTGCTTGGAGCATCCAGCCAGAGGTCGGTGCTCAAGTCGCTTCAGTCTCATTTGATCCTGATGGTTGGCAACGGTGTGAAGCATGCCGAAGTGGAAAGTCTTGGATTCGAGGGGACCGGAAATCTGTATCAGGAAGTATTCGCAGATCCGGAACGGGCGGTTCACCTCAAGGATTGCGAGCATGTTCGGATACGGGATTGCTCGTTCTCCAAGATTACAAACGGCATACGGATCACGGATTGCCGGCATGTTGCAGTGAGCGGCTGCTTGTTCAATTCCTTGCTTTCAGCGGGTAATGATAATGAGGGATACGGTATCGTGGCCGAATCCGGAGAAGGGCTTCGGATTACGGATAACCGGTTTGTGCAGCTGCCCAGACCCTGCATCTATTTGTCGGCAGGATGCTCCTATTCGACCGTATCCGGCAATACGGCGGAGAAATGCAAAGACGCCTTTGTGGTCGTGTCCTCGAAGATCAAGCCCTGCTCGCATAACCGGATTGAAGGAAACACGGCTTCCGGCGCCGGATTGGCCAAGGACGAGACGAGCTGTTCTCGCGGCATCCTGCTGCGCAGCTACAGCACGGACAATCTGATTCAGCACAATGTCATTTCCCGGGCGGCGTTTACGGGCATTATGCTTGAAGGAGAAGGAACGGCGGAGCTGGAGCGTCCGGCGGGCAATCTCATTTCCGGCAATAAGGTCGACGGCGCGCCGGAAGGCATTGCCCTGCTGAACAGCGATGGCAATGCCGTGACAGGCAACGACGTCCGGCGTGTGAAAACCGGCATCCTGCTGAATACCAAGGGCGAAGGGAGCGGGGCCCGGTGCCGCAGCAACCTGGTATCAGGCAATACGCTGTTTAGCTGCTCCTCGGCAGCCATCCGGCTCGGCAGCGCCCGCTGTGAAAGCAACACGGTATACGGCAATTCCGGTACAGGGAATGGCGAAGCCCTTGCGGATCAAGGGACGGATACGGCAAAAAGCGGCTTCTGACGGATACCGTCCGATGCCGGATTAGTGCAGTGATGCCGGCTGTTATATGCCTTCCCGCGCCCGGATCCCCTTCTTTTATGGAAGCGCAAGAAAATATGAAGCGAGGGAATTTCTCCTGCTGCGTAAGAGAGAGTCTGCTCACAGCAGTTCGGCGCCGATCAAGTCGGCTAGCCTTACCCATGTGGAGCCTTCACTGCAGCGTACCTTGATCCGCTGCAGATGCAGATCGGCCTGCAGAATCGTACAGTCGATCGACTTGCGCTCCCCGTTATCATACAGTGTAAGGCGCAGCGCCGCGTCTTCATGGAGCGCGATGCCGAGCGTCTGTCCAAGCTCCTCCAAGCGCTGCTCGTCGAGCGTCGGCTTCTCTTGTCTGCCGAGCTCGCGGCGGTGCCGGAGCAATTGCTCCTTATGCTCGGGCAGCATCATGCGTGAGGACTCCCATAGGATGTTTTTGCCGGGTGTCAATTTGTTGTCTTTCATTTATAATGTCCTCCGATTTTCAATGATCTCTCCACGGCTTGGCCGGCCGCAGTCAGCGAAGAAGCCCGTACAATGGCCGAGCTCCCGTACCGATCCTTTATCAAGTCAGTTGCTTTCTCTAAAGACCTGATTTTTTCTTGATCCTCGAATAAAGTAAGCTGATAATTTTGATCATTCGTCAACTGGCTTAAGGTGACGCCGAGGCGGCGTACTGGCATATGGTCCCAAAAGCGATAAAAAAGCTTCTTCACGGCTTTGAATACCGTATTCGTATGATTCGTAGGGTCCGGCATCTTCATCTGGCGGGAAAATCCGGTCGGTGCTTCGTAGGGGCTGCACATGCAGCTCACCGTCACTACGGAACCCATATATCCTTTACGCCGGCAGTCGCGGCAGACCTCCTCCGTGAGCTCGAGAAGGATCGTGTCCACCTCGGTCGTTTTCGTGTAGTCTCTGGGTAAAGTCATCATGTGTCCGATGGACTTGGGCGGAGTATCAAAGGTTTTGGGAGTAACCACACTTTCATCCAGGCCGTTCGCCGTCCGCCACATCACCTCGGCATGGATATCCGACTGCTTGCCGAAATAGGCACGGAATCGAGCTTTGAGGCGCGGAAGCGGCGTTCTCGCGATATCGCCTATGGTATGCATGCCAAAGCGGGTAAAATGAGCCGTCATACGGGAGCCGACTCCGAACATCTTATTTACGGGCTGAGGCCACAGTAAATCTTCCACTTGTGAAGCGGGTAGGGTAAACACGCCGCTCTCATTCTTTTTGGCCCATATATCGGTTG
This sequence comes from Paenibacillus naphthalenovorans, assembly GCF_001465255.1. Classification (NCBI taxonomy): domain Bacteria; kingdom Bacillati; phylum Bacillota; class Bacilli; order Caryophanales; family Paenibacillaceae; genus Paenibacillus; species Paenibacillus naphthalenovorans. Next base: position 1,216,167 of record NZ_CP013652.1, read on the forward strand.
CGATTTTAGCCAGTATTTTGTTGGAACTGATTCCGATCCTCACCCATACCCCGGTTTGCCTCAGGACCTTCTGTTGAATCGACCGGGCAATCGTTACAGGATCCCCGAAAATGGACAAGCTTGCCGAAACGTCCAGAAATTGCTCGTCGATGCTGAATACTTCAACAAGATCGGTATACTCTTCATAGATTTGTGTAATCATCAGCGAAACATCGATATAATGCTGCATGCGGGGACGTACCACAACCAGATCCGGGCACTTGTTCAATGCTTCGCCAAGCCGTTCGGCGGTGGTTACTCCATAGCTTTTGGCTATAGGACAAGCGGCCAGAATGATTCCGGACCGGCGTGCGGGATCTCCCGCCACAGCAACGGGTTTATTTTTGTATTCCGGGTGATCCGCTTTTTCTACGCTGGCATAAAACGACTGACAGTCCGCCAGCATGATGGTGCGCGCGCTCTTGTTAGAAGTTGAAACGGAAGTCAGCATATGATGTTCACCCTCACTTACAGAACGTATGTTCTTAACATACACAGGATAGCGAACAAATATTCGTATTTCAATAGGAGAGCCTCAGGTAATTTTTTCCGAGACCCGATATTGGGGGGAGAAGGCTGGACATAAGCGGCGCCTATGGAAGATAATGGTTATAAGAGATAAACGTCCCGGATAGGCTTGGGCGTTCGTTTGTTTCCGTTTATGAACTTCTGCGTGCCGTTATTTGGCCTGAGGGTCTATGGTTGGATGGGTCATAACCTGTGAGGAGGATGAGAAACGATGAGCAGTGTTCGAAATCTGCTTCATGCCGTTGAGAGCATGGAAATGATCGATTTAACCCATGTGCTGGAGGAGGATATGCCGGTTTATCCGACGCACTCGCGCTATTTTCATACCAAGTGGGATTCGTTCGAGACAGGAAGTCCGGCGCTTGTGTGCCAACTGCTCATCAATGAACATTGCGGTACGCATGTAGATGCTACGGGACACTTCTTGAAGGAAGGGGAGCCTGCACACCGGTATATGGCGGAAACACCCCTGGAGCATTGTATGGGAAGGGCGTTGACCCTCGATTTCTCCAGCTATGAAGCTTCGGATCTGGTGTCCAGGCAAGAGGTGCTCTCGTGGGAAAGGGAACATTTTTCCATTGAAGAAGGGGATATCGTATTATTCCGGTTTGGCTGGGACCGGTATTGGACGCCGCGATCCGCCGGCCGAACCTACACGGCCAGTTGGCCCGGTCTGAGCGAGGAAGCTGCCGCCTATCTGGCATCCAAAAAAATAAAGGCTGTGGGATGCGATACGCTGGCCGTTGACAGTTCGCATTCAGACGGCTATCCGGCACATTATCAGCTTCTCGGGAATGGCATTACCATTTTTGAAAACCTGAAAGGATTGGAGCGGATTGCCGGAGAATCCTTCTTTATCGGTTTTCCGCTCAAGATTAAAGGCGGTTCCGGCTCACCGGTTCGGGCGGTTGCTTGGATCCCGAAGAATGAGGCCAGGAGGTTATCTGTTCATCATGCTGAACATCAATAAAATACATCACGCCGCTATCATTTGCTCCGACTATGCGAAATCCAAAGCTTTTTACACGGAGGTGCTCGGTCTTCCGGTAATCCGCGAAACGTACCGGGCGGAACGAAATTCCTATAAGCTGGACCTGCTGGTAGGGAAGGATCATCAGATCGAACTGTTCTCCTTTCCGGGCGCTCCGCCAAGACCCAGCTACCCGGAAGCGCAGGGGTTGAGGCATCTGGCTTTTGAGGTGGACGATATCGAAGAGGCGGTCCAAAAGCTGCAAAATCAAGGCGTTGCAGTCGAGCCCGTCCGCATCGACGAAACAACGGGAAAGCGGTTCACTTTCTTTTCCGACCCCGATGCGCTTCCGCTCGAGCTGTATGAGAAATAACGAACGCTTGCTTGATCATGACGCACTCGCGCAAAGCCTCGAAGCGCAAAAAGGGGCCGTCCCATAAGTAGTTTTTAACTACGCAGGGACGGCCCTGTTTTCTTAACTTCTCGTTTCCATACAGAAAAAAAGGTCGAGTAAAGGGCTATACTTGCACTCTTACTCGACCTTTTTGGTTCATCGTCGCCCACTTTAATAAATTATGGGCAAGGGAAAGCCACCCGACCTCCAGTTGCCATTTCTTCGATTTCTCTTTGTGGTAGGTGCTGTATTTGACAATGGCCTGAACTTCTTCTTGCTCCAAATAGGCGTAGTTTTCTTCTCCGCCATACCCTGCATCGGCAATGACTGTATCCGGCAGTTTGCCTAGAGCCGCTTTCACTTTCTCCAGATGCGGTTTCAAGCAGCGTGTATCCGTTGGACGCTGATGCAGACTGTAACCGACAATAAATTGGTTTTCCGTTCCGATCAGTACGTTGTATCCGGGCTTCAATTACCCATTTCGCATGTGATCCTCCTTCATTCGCATGAACGTTGCGTCCAGATCGGTTTTGCTGCAGCTGTTCCGTTATCCCAAGATCGCTTGATTCTGTTCATACTTCTGCAGTCGGGGCAGCAAGTCCTTCCGCAGAACCCGTACCGCTTTTTTCAATGGCTTGTCTTTGGGTTTGTTTTGCAATTGCTCCTCCAACTGCTGAACCGCCTTCTCCAGCTTTTCGCTTGTGAGGCTGGCGGCTTCGCCGAGCTCTGGCAGATCCCGGCCTTGCTCTTCCTGTTCTTCCTGTTGCCCTGCCGCTTCGATGCTCGCAAACAGTGTCTTCACTTTTTCCTGCAGCTTGGCCTTGTGCTTTACCACTGCCTTTCCCCATACAAACGTATACTTGTTGGCATTGGCTTCGATCTTGGTTCCGTCAACGAAATAGTGCTCCAGCTTGACGTACTTTTCCTCGACAAGAAAACCTAAAATGGCTGTAAAAACCGTTTCGAGGACATCTTTCATCCGCTCGGAGCGGAAGCGGTTAATGGTGTGGAAATCCGGCCGCTGTCTGGCCGCAAGCCACATGAACATGATAATTTCGCGGACGGCTTTGGCGATCTGACGTGAGAAATAGATCCGCTGGGTGTAGGCGCACACCTTTTGTTTTACAAAAATGAAAAAGGGGTACCCCGTCACCTCGGTGACTTATGGGACACCCCCTTGCACTATTTGTTTTGTTTTTTCAAATTTTCCATTTGTTTGAACAGCACTTCCAATTCTTTCTGCAGCACTTCCATATCCTTAAACATTTGGATCATGTCTTTATCTTCCGTAAGCACCTTGATAGCATGCTCAACCATCTTGTTCATCGCGATCCGTCCTTTCGGTATTTGCAATCAGTGTACGGCTGAAAGGAAGAATTCGTGTCCGCGCTTGTACAAGATAAGTGAAATGACGCACCCTTTATTTTTTATTGGAATCTTCATCATCGCCATCGAAGGCATGTTGTATATTATCCATTGTCTGTTCAACGAAATCATTCAGTAAATCGGTTGCGGCCACATCCTGCTGATCGGGTGGTGTATTGATGCCAGCAGCGGTATTGGATGTATCGTTGAGATAATCCTTTTCATTGTCCATTGTATTCATCGTCCTTCCGGGGATTTTTATCCTTTGTATGGTATACAGAACCGTTTCTTTTTATGTAAATCTTTCACGGCAAAAAAACGCCTCTCCATAAAAATGAGATATGACAACAAGCAGAGCGCTGATTCCGTTTGCAATTTCGTTTATTGTTTCATCCGGGGGTTTATGATGAAAACCGCTCGATATCACACATATAGAACCTTACTGGCCAATGCCCGTAGACTAACAAAAGGCATGCTTGATTTAAGGCTTATCATAACGGCCCGTCTAGCGACAGAGGCCCTGGGTTAACGCTCAATCATTTCGGATGACTAAATATACGATAAGGCCCATCACTGGAAAAAACAGTAGGCCAAACAGCACGATAATCGCATATTCCTGGCTTTTGCCCCTGCTCAAAGCATCCCGATAAGCCCAAATGCTTAAAACGATATGTAATACAGAAAGCACAAGGCCAAATACGAAAACAAAAATGATCATACCGCTAAACATAAAGCCTGGTTCCACAACCATTCTCTCACCTCGAATTGTATTCTATTCCTGATTATAACGAAAATTTGGAAGTTTCAATATAAAAAAATCCGCTCTTTTGAGCCGGGTGTATCGGCTGGTATGATTACGGTGCTGCAGAGCAGCAATGCAACCGGCTGGCTCATGAGCCTCGAAAAGTACCAGAATAAGGTGGGGCATGATGCCCCACCAGTGAAAGGAGTAGAATCCATCCGCCCTTCAGATTATAGTTAAATCAGTCAGTAATAGCGGTGACTTCTACTCTTCTTGTTTTTTGAGCAGAGTTGGAATGTTCATCCCTCTGCGTTCGATCTCCTTCTCAAGCATTTTTATAAAGTCCCTGTCTAAATCAAGTTCAATGGCTAGCTTGTACGCATGGATTAGTGCAACGTCAGATATCCTTCGCACTCAAATGTCTCCTTTGATAGCGAATGGATCCTATCCCTTCACCGTGTACAGAATATCCGGAAATGGAATCAATAGAAATATCAAATTCGTTTACCTATATAACCCGTACACCATAGTTCAAAATGCCGATCCGGCGAATGAATACAAAAAGTAATATTAATGGAAGAAAGAGGATTTTGGGTATATGGTTATCATCGAGGCTTGATCGAGGGGGATCATAATAATTCAGGGCCCCGTCTCGCGACGAGGCCCCTTCATGGGAGAGGAGAAACCGGACGAAGAGCTTATGGGGAACGTAAGTCTTCTCCGCGGTTGTCTACGACATTTTCGGATGTCGATGATATAAGGATGACCCGATCGGAACCAAGATATACATCGGCCGGAAAAATTTTTTTAGATTTTTTGTGCAAAAGAATTTGTTTATGGTACGATAGCATTACTACGCAGGTAAAGGAAGGCTGTAAGATGAGAGTCATATCGGGCAGTGCCAAAGGGCGGCCGCTCAAAGCGGTGCCGGGTATGGGGACGAGGCCCACAACGGATAAGGTGAAAGAAGCGGTGTTCAGCATGATCGGACCTTATTTCGACGGCGGACAAGTGCTGGATTTGTTCGCCGGGACAGGCGGGCTCAGTATTGAAGCGCTCAGCCGCGGAATGGACCGGGCCGTGCTGACGGATATGGACAGGAAAGCGATCGACACGATCCGTCACAATCTTCAGAGCACCGGCTTTTCGGACCGGGCTGAGATTTACCGCAATGACGCCTTTCGCGCCATCAAAGCGCTTTCAAAACGGGAGGCGCGGTTTGATCTGGTTTTTGTGGATCCGCCATACAAGTTAAAGATCATCGGGGAGCTGCTGGAGCAATTGCAGCAGAGCGGCTTGCTGGCCGGTGAAGCTCGCGTCGTCGTCGAGCATGATGCGCAGGACCGGCATGAGGAATCCTATGGAATGTTGGAACAGGTACGCCGGGCGGAATACGGGGATACGGCGATAACGATTTATCAAAACCGTACAAGGGTATAGAAACATCAAAGGGCAATGTTATAGGGGGCTGACCATACAAATGGACGTAAAAGAGCAGGGAACCAATCAAAGACTCCAAGTGGCGGTTTATCCAGGAAGTTTTGATCCTGTGACGAACGGGCATCTGGACATTATTCGCCGGGCTGCCAAGGTGTTCGATAAGCTGGTGGTGGCGGTGCTGAACAATACGAGCAAAAATCCGCTGTTTACGCTGGAGGAGCGAATGGAACTGCTGCGCAGGGTGACGGCCGATCTGCCGAATGTAGAAATCGACGGGTTTCGCGATTTGCTTATCAATTATATGCAGAAAAAAAACGCGAATCTTATCGTCAGAGGACTGCGCGCGGTTTCGGATTTCGAATATGAGATGCAGCTGGCGTCGACAAATCGAAAGCTGAAAGATGATATTGAGACGTTCTTTATGACGTCCACGCCCAAATACTCGTACTTAAGCTCCAGTATCGTCAAAGAGGTTGCCCGGTTCCACGGGCCGGTGGTCGATTTGGTGCCTCCCGAGGTAGAAAAGGCGCTGAAGGGCAAATATGGAACCGGGGTAAAGGCTTAGGCCGCGTAGAAAAAACGCCTTGTTCCTTAATACTCCTGCATCGCCGGGCTACCGCAGATTCCTTTACAGCGGACCGTTCCTTTGGCGTCCCCGGTAAAAGAGAAAGGCTGCGAACACCGAAAGCACTAGAAGGATCAAGATGACGGTTCCGAACTGGAGCATCATCGGGCTAATGAACGGCCAGAGACTGTCGCGTCCGGCATCCCAATCGGAGCCGTAGATACCATAGTTGGCGAGAACGGGCTGTTCTTGGCTCATCCAGCTCATTAGCGGCTTCCAGGAGACCAGCGTCAGCACAAAGGCGATGCTTCCATGGTGGATGCGCGACCGTACAAAATGCAAATACCGCAGATCCGTCGAGACGGTCAGGCTTTTGACTTGTGCATGGGTGGACAGGCCGCCCCAAGCCAGCAGCATGCTGAGAAGCGCATAAAAGAACGAACTTTGGGATGCACCGGCCGCCTGCGCCATCGCGTAAGCGCCCAGGTGCGGTTCGAATAAACCGGTCAATAGTGCGGAGATCAGCGAAAGCGCGTCGCCTGGATTTGCTCCGAGCAGGGAAACGGCGGAAGCCAGCGCCTCCGGCAGGCCGGTAAGGGACAGGGCATGGACCAGTATGGAGAACATCATGATGTACCCGCCAATAATGAAAAGCTGCTGCACACCGGAAGAGACGGCATCACCCAGCAGCTTGCCGAACGTCCGGCCGTCGCGGACCCTCGCTTCATAAAACGCTTGAAAGCTGTGAGAGATCCAGCCTTTTCCGGCGTGTTTTTTCACGGGAGCGTACCTTCCGGAACCGAACCGGTGAAAGACGGCCATGAGCAGGGCCGCGGCATAATGGATAATGGCGAGCGCGAGTCCGGCGGCAGGGCTGCCGAGGAAACCGACGCCGACGACGCCGATCATAAATACGGAACTGGACATATGGGAAACGGCCAACAGCCGTTCGCCTTCTTCCCGTGTAAGCAGCCCGTCCTTGCGAAGTGCGCTTACCCCTGCGGCTCCGGCGGGCATGCCTGCCGTGAAGCCGAGGGAGATTACCCAGCCTCCGGCGCCGGGGAGCCGAAGGAGTGCGCGCAGCAAAGGCTCCATCAATGCGCCGAGGCCGTGCAGGACTCCCATCCCGCGCAGCAGCTCGGTAATGATCAGGAACGGCAGCAGCGCCGGGAACACAAGCTTCCACCAGAGGCTCAAGCCTTGAAGGGAGGCTTGAAAGGCTTGGTCGGGGAACAAGATGATGCTGATCACCAAAGCAAGCGCCGCAGCGCCTAAGTACAACGTAGTCAAGCGTGGGGAGAGAAGGGCCTGCAACGCTTTCATCCGAATCACTCCAGCTTTTTAAATCAGATTGGTACATGTTTACGCTTTGTCCGCATGGATTAGACCATGCCGACGCACCATACAGAGAGATGGTTATCATAAGGAACGGGTGGGGAAACGCTCTATGGGAGAGGCTCGACATATGAAACGGGCGTCACGCATCGTTTTTTCGGTTTTCACTGCCATAGCTTTGTTGTATCTCATTTATTTCATGCCGCTGCCGCTGTATATTTTCAAACCCGGCACGGCCGATGTTATACAGCCTATGGTTCAAGTGGAGCAGGCTGCGTCCGAAGAAGAGAAAGGGCAGTTTATGCTGACGACGGTCGCGGTAAGCGATGCAACGGTGTACGGGTACCTGATGTCGTTTATAAGCCCTTATCAGGAGCTGCGTTTAAAGGAGGACCTGCTGCGCAAGGGAGAGTCCGAATCGGAATATACCCAGCGGCAAGCGGTCGTCATGATGACATCGCAAGCGGATGCGATTCAGGCTGTCTATAACAAGTTGAACATTCCATATCGGATCAGCCATGACGGGGTCGTCGTCGAGCATATTTATCCCGATTATCCGGCTCATGAGATCCTTCGGGCCGGGGATTATATCGTCAAGGTGGATGATAAGCTCATTACAACGGCGGATGAATTAAGGGCGTCGTTAGCGAATAAAAAAGCAGGGGATACGGCGGCCATAAGCTATAAGCGGGGAAACGTCATCCGGACGGGCAACATCGCTTTGGCGGTTCTGCCAAGCGAGGACGCCACTGCTCCGGCAGGTGCCCATAGGCAAAGAGCCGGATTGGGCATCGTTCCTGCAGAGGTTCACAGCGTTAAGGCGGAAGACGAAAGCAAACAAGTGTCGATTAAGGCTGGGAACATCGGCGGCCCCTCCGCCGGGCTGATGTTTGCGCTTGAGATTTATAACCGTTTTGTACCGGAAGATATTACGAAAGGGTACAAAATCGCAGGCACCGGTGAAATTGACCCGGAAGGCAATGTTGGGGTGATCGGGGGCATTCAACATAAGGTTGTCGCAGCCGACCGGGCGGGAGCCGACATTTTCTTCAGCCCCAAGGATTACCGTACGCCGGACGGTCGAACGATCCCCAACTATACGGATGCAAAGAAGCGGGCTGAAGAAATCGGTACGGACATGACCGTCGTTCCCGTAGGAACGTTGGATGAGGCTTTGCAGTACTTGGCCGGTTTGCCGGTCAAGCCAAGCAGTTAGACCGGATACGAATGGGCGCTTCGTAATAATCTCTGAACCAATCGTCCGGTGTCGGCGACGCATAGCCCAAGGCATAGACGGATGTTGCGCGGATATCCAGCTCCAGGAGCGGCGAGGCTGCTGTGGTCACTTTGGTGACGATAGGCACCTTCGCCGTTTTTTTCATCCGTTTGAGCAGCTCCTGTCCTTTCGGGCTGAAGCCCAGCACCCGCAAATACGGAACGCCCTGCCGCAGCGTTTCGGGGGATAGGTCCTGCTTGCTATGGTTCAGCAGGATACGCAACAGGGTCCGCTGCAGCTTGGTTCGCGTGTACCGCTTCGTTTTGAGCTTGTCGATCAGCGTCTCCACCAAAGCTTGTGCTGCGTCCCCGTCGGTATCCGGACGAAGGTCCGCCAGCGCCTTGCGGATACGGTGCTCAAGCCCCTCGGTCACCTCATGAAAGGACGTAAGCTGCTCCGGGCTGTGATGCATCAGCTGCAGCAGCAGCGGCTTCGCAAAGCGCTCCCAATCGACCGGTCCGCGGCCGGCCTTCCATTCGCGGGTCATGATCTCCAGTGTTGCGGCGGGCACGAAAGGTCGGATGCCCGTAAGCGACCGGTCCGTCATCAGGATCCGTCGGATGGCCGTAGCGCTGGCAATCCGGTTATCGGTGATATTCGCCTGGTTAAATTCCGCTTTCGTTCTTGTGATCGCGAACGGTTCAATCCGGCTTTGAAGACGGCGCAGCGCGATCACATAATGAAGCCCGAGCGTATTGTTCGGCTTTGCCAATTCTTCTTCCTTGGCCCCGGGCAGAAGATGAGATACCGCTTTGCTGTAGGCCGCCGGATACGGCATGCCTTTTTTCAGCTCGAGCTGCAGCAACCGTGCCAGCTCTTCGGGCTCCTGGTGCAGCTTGTCCGCCGCCGCCTTCAACCAATCGATGCTGCCGCTCTCGCAGCCGAAGCACAGGCTGTCTACGATCCCGGTAGCGTCCAAAGCGGACACCGCTCCGTAAGCAAACCATTCCGCAGGCTGGGCGGAGAAGGCGACAGGCAGCTCCAGCACGAGGTCGGCGCCCATGCGCAGCGCCATCTCGGCGCGCGCCCATTTATTGACGACGGCCGGCTCGCCCCGTTGAAGGAAATGACCGCTCATGATACAAATCGCACTGTCCGCTCCCGTAACCTTTTTCGATTGTTGGTAATGATAGTAGTGACCGTTATGCAGCGGATTATATTCGACAATTAAACCGACCGTTCGCATAGGGAATGTCCTCCGTTCATGCTGTACAGTGCATTTTCACAACATAGACACATGATTATTCACTATAGCACGAACTGAAAATGTTGACAAAATGTAACGGTTGTCGATATAATAATCTTTGTTTGTTTGGGGTGATCTCGTGTTTATACATTTAAAGGATTTGGCTGCAAAAGGCACGATCCGGCTGGAAGGCACCGAGGATTTGACCGGGTTTCTTCCGAAATCGGGAAGCTTGCTGGATTATGGTCCCCTGCACGTCCGACTGGAGGCGCAGGATCAAGCCGGTGCTGCGGAAGTTTCCGGAGAGCTGGAAATCGATGTGGAACAAGCCTGTTCCCGATGCCTTGCTCCGGTAGCTCAACATTTGACGATTCCGTTTCACGAAACGTTCGTCAAAAGCGAAGAAAAGCTGCTGGATGCATCCGATGACGAAGAAGAGAACGAGGAAGACGTGCTTTACGTCTCAGAGGATCGAATAGAGCTGAAGCCTTATCTGGTCGAGAGCGTGATGCTTGCCGTGCCGTTCATTCCGCTGTGCAGTGAAGATTGCAAGGGGCTGTGTCCCGTTTGCGGAACCAACAGAAACGAACAGGCTTGCGGCTGCCACCAGGACAAGGTGGACCCGCGTCTGGCCGGACTGGCGGATTTCTTTAAAGATCAATCGTAGGCGGGCGGCAATGAATTCGTTGAAGGAGGTGGGAATATGGCAGTACCTCAAAGGAGAACATCCAAAACGCGCCGTGACAAGCGCCGTACTCACTTTAAATTAGAAGTTCCGGGCATGATTAAATGTGACAATTGCGGAGAGTTGAAAATGGCTCACCGTGTATGCAAAGTTTGCGGTCATTACAAAAAAAGAGAGATCGTGAACCAGTAATCGCATACGGTTCGAGAAAATAGTGCTTCCCTCTGGGGTGAGGCGCTATTTTTTTTGCCGGCCAACTTCCATTTTAAACAGGAATCCTTTATACTTTTCTTTATGACTTGGTCATAAGATGAAGTGTTCAGTGGGAGGAGTGAAAAGAAAAGCTCCTGCTTACACGCCAATAGTTTGATGTAAAAGGGTTTGAATGAGAAGTTTTTCGTACATATGTGAACAAAGGTGGTGCTCGTCATCGAACGCATACCGAAACGACAGCGCCAGCAGCAGTTGGCCAAAGCGATAGAAGAGAACCCTTTTATTACGGATGAAGAATTAACACGATTGTTCCAGGTAAGTATACAAACCATCCGGCTGGATCGGCTGGAACTCGGTATCCCCGAGCTGCGCGAGCGGATGAAGATGATGGCCGAGCAGTCTTATGACCAAGTGCGGTCTCTTCCCCTTCACGAAGTCATTGGGGATGTGATCGATCTTCAGCTTGACAAAAGCGGGATTTCCATCTTTGAAATCAAAGAGGAGCATGTGTTCTCCCGTACGAAAATCGCACGGGGTCATCATATTTTCTCCCAGGCGAATTCGCTTGCCGTAGCGCTGATCAACGATCAGGTCGCCCTCACGGCGGCGGCGGACATCCGCTTTGTGCGGCAGGTCCGTTTGGGGGAAAAGTGCATCGCGAAGGCGTATGTCCGTTCCATTTCCAAAGGAAAAGCGAAGGTGGAGGTATTTACCTACGTCGGAGACGAGGTAGTGTTTCAAGGAAATTTCATTATTTATCATTCGAAAAAAGACCGCTCCGAAGGAGGTGGAGCTCATGCGGATCGCGATTGATGCGATGGGCGGAGACCACGCGCCGCAAGCGGCGGTAGAAGGGGCTGTCTCTGCGGCTAGAGAGTGGGCGGATATTACCGTCATTCTGGTGGGGGACACCGACCGGCTCCAGCCGCTTCTTCAAGGAAACAAGCCGGCCAATCTCGAGCTTCGGCATGCCTCCGAAACGATTGAAGCCGATGACGAGCCCGTCAAGGCGGTTCGGCGCAAAAAAGACGCTTCCATGGTGGTTGCGGGCCGGATGGTGAAGGAGAAGGAAGCCGATGCGATGATTTCGGCGGGCAATACAGGTGCGCTCATGACGACGGGGCTGCTTGTGGTCGGCCGGATTCCGGGCATCGAGAGGCCGGCTTTGGCTCCGATGCTGCCGACGACGGACGGGGAAGGCATACTGGCGCTTGATTTGGGAGCCAACATGGATGCCACTGCAAATCAATTGGTGCAGTACGCTATCATGGGTAGCCTGTATCGAAGCAAGGTGCACGGTCTTCATGAGCCGCGTGTCGGTCTTCTTAACGTAGGTACGGAAGCCATGAAGGGCAATGAAGTGGCCAAAGCGGCCTTCCCGCTGCTGGAACAAGCGCCGATACGGTTTGTCGGCAACGTGGAGTCCAGGGATGTGCTGCGGAAGCCCTGTGACGTTGTCGTGTGCGACGGCTTTGCGGGCAACATCATGCTGAAGTCGATGGAAGGTACGGCATCCGTTATTTTCTCGGCGTTGAAAGAGGAGTTTACGCGTACCTGGTACACCAAGCTTGCCGCTGCGATCGTGAAAAAGGGGCTGGGCCAATTCCGCAAAAAGCTGGATTACACGGAACACGGCGCCGCTCCGCTGCTCGGCATCGACGGCTTGGTGCTGAAAAGCCATGGTTCTTCCAATGCCCTGGCGTTCAAAAATGCGGTGCGGCAAGCCCGGCTGGCCTTGAAGAACGATTTGGTCGGAAGTATATCGACAGAAATCCGTAATGGAAGCGAGTTGTAAACCAATGAACTTATTGCCTGTTGGTATTATAGGGACGGGAAAATATGTGCCCGAGCGGGTGCTGACGAATCAAGATCTGGAAAAAATGGTGGACACAAACGACGAGTGGATCGTTACCCGTACCGGGATTCGTGAACGCCGGATGGCTTCTCCCGAGCAAGCCTCGTCCGATTTGGCTTATGAGGCCGCTTTGCAGGCGCTAAAAAATGCGGGAATTACGGCGGAACAGCTCGATCTGATCGTTGTGGCGACGGTTACGCCGGATATGGCCTTCCCTTCGACGGCCTGCATTTTGCAGGAAAAGCTGGGGGCGAAGAAAGCGGCGGCTTTCGACTTGTCCGCAGCCTGCACCGGATTTATTTACGGTCTGGCCAATGCGTCAAATTTTATTGCGACCGGAACGTATAAATATGCGCTTGTGGTCGGAGCGGAATGCCTGTCCAGGATCACGGATTACACCGACCGGAACACCTGCATTTTGTTCGGCGACGGGGCGGGTGCCGCAGTCCTTGGCGTCGTGCCGGAAGGCCGCGGTTTCCAATCGTTCGAGCTTGGCGCCGACGGCACCGGGGGACAGCTCCTGAAAGTTCCGGCCGGGGGCTCCCGTTATCCCGCCTCTCCGCAAAGCCTGGAAGGCAAGCAGCATTTTATTTTTATGGCCGGATCGGAAGTGTTCAAATTTGCCGTGCGCGTCATGGGCAGTGCCGCGGAAGAGGCGCTTCGCAAAGCGGGAATGGATAAATCCGAAATCGATCTGCTCGTGCCCCATCAGGCGAATATCCGCATTATCCAATCGGCGTTGAACCGACTGGAGCTAAGTCAAGAGAAATGCATGATCAATCTGGACAAGTACGGCAACGTCTCGGCGGCTTCGATCCCGATCGCCCTTGCGGAAGCGGTGGAAGCGGGCAAAGTGGAGGAAGGCAGCCGTCTGCTGCTCGTCGGCTTCGGCGGCGGCCTGACCTGGGGAGCTTCCGTACTGGTATGGTAATAAAATACCTGCAGACCAAGCGGGATAGAAAGGAGCTGTCTTGACATGGGGAAAATCGCATTCGTGTTCCCGGGGCAAGGGGCCCAGGCCGTAGGCATGGGCAAAGATATCTATGAAGCCGAAGCGGCGGCACGGTCGATCTTTGATTCGGCCGACAAGGCGCTGGGTTTCAGCTTGACGAAACTGATCTTTGAGGGACCCGAGAATGAGCTGAAATTGACTTATAATACGCAGCCGGCGCTGCTGGCGACGAGCATGGCTTACCTGGAGCTTTTCCGCTCCCGTCACGGCTTGCAGCCGGATTATTTGGCAGGACACAGTTTGGGCGAATACAGCGCCCTTGTGGCGGCCGGTGTGCTCGGTTTCGAGGACGCGGTTCGCACCGTCCGGGCGCGCGGCGAGTTTATGGACGCAGCCGTACCTGCCGGGCAGGGAGCGATGGCTGCCGTGCTCGGAGCGGAGCGCGAGGCTTTGCAAACCCTCTGTGCCGAGATCAGCGGCAGCGGAGCGGTGGTGGAGCTTGCCAATCTGAATTGTCCGGGACAGATCGTCATTTCCGGCAGCAAGGAAGGCGTGCAGGCGATTGTTGAACGCGGCAAGGAGGCGGGAGCCAAGCGCGTTATTCCGCTCGAGGTAAGCGGACCGTTCCATTCCTCTCTGATGAAGCCGGCCTCGGAACGTTTATCCGGCGTTTTGTCCGGCTTGAAGATGAACCGGGCGAGCATCCCGGTCGTAGCCAACGTAACGGCCAAGCCGGCGGGAGAACCCGACGAGATCCGGCAGCTGCTGGTCGATCAGGTTCATTCGTCCGTGCTTTGGGAGGATAGTGTATCGTGGCTGATCCGGCAGGGTGTGGATACGTTTGTGGAAATCGGAAGCGGAACCGTGCTGGCCGGACTGCTCAAGAAAATCGACCGCAGCGTAAAAGTGTATTCCGTGAACAGTCTGGAAGCGATCGAGAAGTTCCGGCTGGAATCTAACGTATAACCTGTATGGGAGGGATGGAAGGATATGCTTACGGGTAAAGTAGCGCTGGTGACCGGTGCTTCACGCGGCATAGGCCGGGCGATCGCTTTGTCGCTTGCGGAGGCCGGCGTGGATGTAGCTGTCAACTATGCAGGAAGCGAAGCGGCTGCGGCGGAAACGGTGCAGCAAATCGAAGCGATGGGACGCAAAGCGATCAAGGTAAAGGCGAATGTAGGTGCGGTTCAAGAGGTTGAGGATATGTTTAAACAGATCCTGGAAACGTTCGGCCGGATCGATATCCTGGTCAACAACGCGGGCATTACGCGAGACAATTTGATCATGCGTATGAAAGAGGAAGAATTCGATCAGGTGATCGAAACGAATCTTAAGGGCGTGTTTAACTGCCTCAAGGCGGCAAGCCGTCCGATGATGAAGCAGCGTTCCGGACGGATCATCAATATTTCGTCTGTGGTCGGAGCGCTTGGCAATGCCGGTCAAACCAACTATGTAGCAGCCAAGGCAGGGGTTATCGGCATGACGAAAGCAGCGGCCAAAGAGCTTGCCTCCCGCGGAATTACAGTAAACTGCGTGGCTCCCGGATTTATCGAAACCGATATGACCGACAAGCTGTCGGGCGAGATGAGAGATCAACTGCTTCAGCAAATCCCTCTTGCCCGGCTGGGTCAGCCGGAGGATATCGCCAAGGCGGTTCGTTTCCTGGCTTCCGAGGATTCCTCGTACATGACCGGTCAAACGATTCACGTCGACGGCGGCATGTATATGTAACCCTTCCCGGGGCAACTACTAGACAGTGCGACCTGTGAAATTTCGGGTGGGTTGAACCCGGTTGAAGGCGGGAAAAGGCGTGAAATTGTTTTTTTTCGTGTCCCCAATGCTGACTATGGCAATTTGTCCATAAGTTAAGTATAATACCAAAGAGGAGGTGAACCGGATGTCCGATGTATTGGATCGTGTAAAACGTATCGTCGTTGACCGTCTTGGTGTGGATGAGGCGGAAGTGACGCTTGAAGCATCTTTTAAAGATGATTTGGGTGCCGATTCTCTCGATGTCGTAGAATTGGTTATGGAATTGGAAGATGAGTTTGATATGGAAATCTCTGATGAGGATGCAGAGAAAATTACTACTGTAGGTCAAGTAGTTGAGTACATAAAATCTCATACTTAATCATTCTAAGTCCCGTTTCTTTATGTGACGGGACTTATCTCCATTCCGAACCCCGGGAAGCTTCTCTTTACGCTTTTTTATAAAGAAATAAATAACGAAAGTTATTTTAAAATAGAGGTGGGTTAAAGTGAAACAAAGAGTCGTAATTACGGGTCTCGGCGTGATGTCCTCGCTCGGGCGCGATCTTGAAACGTTTTGGGCAAGCCTGCTCGCCGGCAAGTCCGGAATAAGCCAGATTGAGTCCTTCGATGCATCCGAATATCCTACTCGAATTGCTGCGGAAATCAAAGACTTTAATCCTGAGGAATACTTCGACAAGAAGGAAGCCCGTCGAATGGACCGATTTGTGCAGTTTGCCGTGGCGGCCACTCTGATGGCATTGAAAGACTCGGGACTGAATATTAAGGAAGATACCAATCCCGAACGTGTAGGCGTTTATGTAGGATCGGGCATCGGCGGTCTGTCCACTTGGGAGGAGCAGCATAAAATCCTGCTTGAAAAAGGACCGAAACGCGTGAGTCCTTTCTTCATTCCGATGATGATCGCGAATATGGCTTCGGGTCAAATCTCCATGATTACGGGAGCCAAAGGGCCCAACAGCACGGCAGTCACCGCCTGTGCCACAGGTACGCACTCCATTGGCGACGCATTCAAGAAGATTCAGTACGGCGATGCGGATGTCATGATTTGCGGAGGTGCGGAAGCTACGATCAGCCCGACCGGGGTCGCCGGCTTTTGCGCGCTGCGCGCGATGTCCACACGCAATGACGAGCCGGAGAAGGCGAGCCGCCCTTTTGATATCGGACGCGACGGCTTCGTTATGGGCGAAGGCGCAGGCATCCTCATTCTTGAATCGCTTGAGCATGCTTTGAAGCGCGGCGCCCGGATTTACGGCGAGGTTATCGGTTACGGCATGAGCGGCGACGCTTACCATATGACAGATCCCGATCCGAACGGCGCAGCCCGCTGCATGGCAGCAGCGGTGAAAGACGCAGGCATTTCGTTTGAAGCGATCGATTACATTAATGCGCACGGCACCTCGACACCGGTCGGCGATAAATCTGAAACCACTGCGATCAAGACAGCTTTTGGCGATCACGCTTATAAGCTGGCTGTCAGCTCCACCAAGTCGATGACAGGCCATCTTCTTGGCGCTGCGGGCGGAGTGGAGGCGCTGATCTGCGCGCTTGCATTGAAGCACGGAACGATCCCGCCGACGATCAATCTGGACGATCAGGATCCGGAATGCGATTTGGATTATGTTCCGAATGTGGCGCGTCAAGCGGATCTTCATGTCGTGATGTCCAACTCGTTCGGCTTTGGAGGCCATAACGCCACCGTCATTCTCAAGAAATTCGAAGCATAAAATGTTCTCGTGGTTGTCTATACTAAAATATTGTTTCGTGGAACCACGGTTCCACGAAGCCATCCGCCCACACGAAGGTGATAAGATATGCATCGCAACCTGAAGCAGCTCCAGTCGGAATTGCGCTTGCCCTTTAATAATCCTGATCTTCTTCGACAGGCATTTACGCATTCCTCTTATGTGAACGAACACCGCGTAGGTCATTACAAGGATAACGAACGGTTGGAGTTTTTAGGGGATGCTGTCCTGGAACTGACGGTATCGGAGTACTTGTTTGAGAAGTATCCTGACCGTCCGGAAGGAGAACTGACCAAATTAAGAGCTTCGATCGTCTGCGAGCCCTCGCTTGTCGGCTTTGCCGAACAGCTCGATTTCGGATCTTATGTGCTGCTCGGCAAAGGAGAAGAGCTGACCGGAGGAAGAACCCGTCCGGCCCTGCTCGCAGATGTGTTCGAATCGTTTATCGGCGCCTTGTATTTGGATCAGGGGTTGGAAACGGTAAGGACGTTTTTGCAAAAGCATATGTTTCCTCATCTGCCTCAGCAGGGGCGTTTGCTTACGGCTGATTTTAAAACGTTTTTGCAGGAGCATACGCAGCAGCGTAATCTGGGTCCGCTGGAATATAAGATCGTAGACGAACGGGGTCCGGCGCATGAGCGGGAATTTGTTGCGGAGGTTTATCTTCACGATCAACTGCTGGGTCAAGGGACCGGGCGTTCCAAAAAGGAAGCGGAGCAGCAAGCGGCGGCAGAAGCATTAGACACACTGCAGGTAAAGGTTCAGAAGCCATAACGGAAATGGGAGTGGAAGTGGCGGCCGGTGTAACAGGTCGTCGCTTTTTTTATGCGTTAAAGGCAACTGTATCTACTAAGTCTAGGGAATATGTTACAATAGCCGTAAGAGGTGAGCGAATTGTTTTTGAAACGTATCGAGCTTTCGGGCTTTAAATCGTTTGCGGACCGCACCGAACTGGAGTTTGTTCAGGGGATTACCGCGGTGGTCGGACCCAACGGCAGCGGGAAAAGCAATATTTCCGACGGCATTCGCTGGGTGCTGGGGGAGCAGAGCGCCAGGTCGCTGCGCGGAGGCAAGATGGAAGACATCATTTTTGCCGGCAGCGACGCCCGCAAAGCGGTTAACTACGGGGAAGTGTCGCTGACGCTGGATAATACCAGCCAATCGCTGCCGCTCGATTATAATGAAGTGACGGTGACCCGCAGAGTTCACCGAAGCGGCGAGAGCGAATACCTCATCAATAAGCAGCCTTGCCGGCTGAAAGATATTACCGAGCTGTTCATGGATACGGGGATCGGGAAAGAAGCCTACTCGATCATTGGCCAAGGGCGAATCGAGGAAATTTTGAGCACGAAGTCGGAGGATCGCCGGGGGATATTTGAGGAAGCTTCGGGGATTGTGAAATATAAATCGCGCAAGAAAGAAACGGAAAAAAAGTTGCAGGAAACCGAACAAAATCTGCTGCGGATACACGATCTCGTGACGGAGCTGGAGGACCAATTGGAACCGCTGCGAATTCAATCGGAGAAGGCTGTTCGATTCAAAGAATTGAAAGAGCAGCTGAAATCGAGCGAAATCGCAATGTATGTATACCAGATTGAGCAGATCCACGCAACATGGTCTGAAACCAATGCCAAGCTCGAAGAGCTGCGTCAGGCCCAGCTGGAGTTGTCGGGCTTTGTAAGCGTGCACGATGCCCAGCTTGAAACCGACCGTCTGGAAATGAGAAAGCTGGAGGAGAATATCGAGCAGCTTCAGCAGCAGCTGCTGAAGCTCAGCGAGGACTTCGAGAAGTGCGAAGGTCACGGAGAAGTATTAAAGGAGCGGAAAAAGAACTACGCCGCCAACCGGAATCAGCTTGAGCTGACCATAAGGCAGCAAGAACAGCGTCTTCTCGAAAAAGAAGCGGAAATTACTGCGCTGCGGGACAAGCTTGGGGAGATTGCCAGCCGTCTGTCCGAAACGGAGGCGCTCCTGAAGGCGGAGGAAGACCGTCTGCTGGGCGTTGCTGGCGGAACCAGCAGCGCCGAGGAGGACAGGCTCAAAAGCGAGCTGCTGGAGGTGTTGAACGCTTCGGCCAACGCGCGCAACGAGGCGAGGTATGCCGAGCAGCAGCTTGAGGCACTGACCCGCCGGATGGACCGGCTGGGCGACGAGCATAGGAAGTGGGCCGAACAGCAGGAGAGCATTGCCGAGCGCAAGGCGAAGCTGGAGCACAGATTGCAGCAGGTCGTCGATGGAATTGCCGAAGTGCGCAACCGGTATTTAGATTTGAGCCAAGGTCTGAAAGAAAAGCAGACGTTGTTGGAAGAGGCTCTGGCGACCGTGCGCAAATGGGAGCAAAAGCTGGACGCCATGGTGTCCCGGCGCGATACGATGCGTGAGATGGCAAACGATTACGACGGCTTTATGCACGGCGTTAAAGAGGTGCTGAAAGCAAAGAAACGCGGTGATTTGCGCGGTATTCACGGCGCTGTCGCCGAGCTGGTGAAGGTGCCTGCACATGTGGAGCTTGCCATGGAGACGGCGCTGGGCG
This sequence comes from Paenibacillus naphthalenovorans, assembly GCF_001465255.1. NCBI lineage: Bacteria > Bacillati > Bacillota > Bacilli > Caryophanales > Paenibacillaceae > Paenibacillus > Paenibacillus naphthalenovorans. Next base: position 1,235,760 of record NZ_CP013652.1, read on the forward strand.
GCGCGCTTCAGCATATCGTCGTGGATAACGAGGCGAACGGGCGGGAGGCGATTGCTTTTCTGAAGCGCCGGCAGCTTGGCCGTGCTACATTCCTGCCTCTGGATGTCATCCGGGGACGGTCGATTCCGGACAGCGAGCAGCGACAGGTGCAGGGAATGGAAGGGTTTGTCGGGATTGCCGTCGATCTGGTGCAGTTCGACGAGTCTTATCGCCAAATTGCCTCAAGCTTGCTGGGCAATGTTATTATCGCGCAGACGCTGGAAATGGCTAACCGGATTGCGGCCAGGGTGCAATACCGCTATCGCGTTGTCACGCTGGAGGGCGATGTGGTCAATCCCGGAGGGTCGATGTCTGGAGGAAGCCAGCAAAAGAAAACGGCCAGCTTGCTTAGCCGGCAGCGTCAGATTGAGGAAATGGACAAAGAAATCGCTCAATCCGAATCCCAGCTTCGCAGTCTGCGTGCAAAAGCGGAACAGATGCGGCGCGAGATCGGGGAAGCGTCGAAAGAATTGGACGAGCTGCGGGCGCTTGGCGAAAACCGGCGGATTGAAGAGCAGCAGATCCGGGCATCGCTGGAACCGCTGGAAAATGAGGCAAAGCAGGTCGCTCAGCAGCTTGAGCTCTATGGAGCAGACGGGCAGTCGCTTGCGGAAGAGCGGGCTGAGCTGGAGAAGCGCCGGATCAGCGCGCTTGAGGCTTTAGAGCGCCTGCAAGGCGAAGAGACGGCCCTGCAGGGAGCGATTCGCGAGGCGGAAATCCGCCGTAAAGCGAGCGAAATGGCCAAGGAGGAGCTGCAAACCCAGCTGACCGATCTGAAGGTAACCGCAGCCTCCCAGTCGCAGGAAAAGCAGTCGCTGCAGGAGCAGGATCGCCGCTTGCGGGCAGAGTTCGACGCGCTGAAGGCAGAGTTGGAGGCCAATCGGGAGCTGCAGCGGCAGCAGGAGTCGGATATGGCGAACCACGAGCAGGAAAGCGTGCTGCAAATCGAGCAGCTCAACGATTTGAAGCTGAGGAAGCAGCAGTGCGCCGAGCAGTTGGATATGAAGCGCGCTAAACGCTCGGAATGGATCGCGAAGCTGGAAGCGGAAGAAAGCAAAACAAAGGATCAGCGGACGAAGCTTCGCCAAGTGGAGGAACAGCTGCACCAGACGGAAGTGCGCGTAAACCGCTTGGACGTGGAACTGGAGAATCTGCTCAAGAAGTTGTGGGATGACTACGAGCTTAGCTACGAGCTGGCGAAGGTGCGCTATCCCGTTCCTGAGGATGTGCTGGGTACGCAGAACAAAGTCCGCGAGCTCAAACGCGAAATCGCTATTCTCGGCGAGGTGAACCTCGGCGCGATCGATGAATATCAGCGCGTCAATGAGCGTTATCAATTTTTATCCGAGCAAAAGAATGACCTTGTGGAGGCGAAGACCGCGCTGTATGCTGTGATCCGCGAGATGGACGAGGAGATGGGAAGACGGTTCCGCTCGACCTTCGATGCGATTCGTTCACACTTTGTTGTTGTCTTTGCAAAGCTGTTCGGCGGCGGCCGGGCGGATCTCATCCTGTCCGAACCGGATCGTCTGCTTGACACGGGCATTGAGATTGTGGCGCAGCCTCCGGGCAAAAAGCTGCAAAATCTCCAGCTGCTTTCCGGCGGCGAACGGGCGCTTACAGCCATCGCGCTGTTGTTCTCGATCATTCGCGTCAAGCCGGTGCCGTTCTGCGTGCTCGATGAAGTGGAAGCGGCGCTGGATGAGGCCAATGTAGCCCGCTTTGCCGAGTACTTGCGCGAATTCTCGCAGCAAACGCAGTTTATCGTCGTGACGCACCGCAAAGGGACGATGGAGGAAGCGGATGTCCTGTACGGCGTAACGATGGAGGAAGGCGGCGTATCCAAGCTCGTCTCCGTTCGCTTGGAGGAAGACGAGGCGATCATGGAGGCCGGTTGACCGGCGGCGGCTGTGCCGCAATACATTCGGGCTCACGTATAGTTATATTGATCATAAAGGCAGGTGCTCAGCAGTGAGCTTTTTCAAACGTCTGAAGGAAACGATCTCGACCAAGACCGAATCGGTAACCAATAAGTTTAAAGAAGGCTTGGCGAAAACAAGAGATGTGTTCGTCGAGCGGGTGGAGGACTTGTTCTCGCGCCGCAAAAAAATCGACGAGGATTTTTATGAGGAGCTTGAGGAAATTTTAATCGGCGCCGATGTTGGCGTGAATACGGTTTTGAAGCTGATCGACGACCTCCGAAGCGAAGTTCGCAAACGCAAAATCGAAAATCCGGGCGAGCTCCAGCCGATTTTGTCTGAAATGCTGATTGCGCTGCTCAAGGCCAGCGAGCAGGCGGAGCTCAAGATGGCGGAGAACGGACTGACGGTCATCTTGTTCGTCGGCGTGAACGGGGTAGGCAAAACGACCACGATCGGCAAAATGGCGCATAGGTTGAAGTCGCAGGGCAAAAAGGTGCTGCTTGCGGCTGGCGATACCTTCCGGGCAGGCGCGATTGAGCAGCTGGAGGAATGGGGACGCCGCGTCGGTGTGGACGTCATCAAACAGCAGGCCGGCTCCGATCCGGCGGCTGTGATGTACGATGCGCTGCAGGCGGCCAAATCGCGGGGGGTTGACGTGCTGCTGTGCGATACGGCCGGGCGGCTGCAGAACAAAGTGAACCTGATGGAGGAGCTAAACAAAATTTATCGCGTCATTCGCCGCGAAGTGCCGGAAGCGCCGCATGAGGTGCTGCTCGTACTGGATGCGACGACGGGACAGAATGCGATGACCCAGGCCAAGCTGTTCGACGAGAAATCGGGGCTGACCGGCCTTGTTTTAACGAAGCTGGACGGAACGGCCAAAGGTGGCATCGTCGTGGCCATCCGTCAAGAACTGAAGCTGCCGGTCAAATTCGTCGGTCTTGGGGAAAAGATGGACGATCTGCAGCCCTTCGATTCGGATCAGTTTGTACATGCCCTGTTCAGCAAATGGATTGCGGAATCGGATAAGGACCAGGAGCAGGCGGAGAGCTGACGCTAGGCTTACCGGTAAGGCAAAGGCTCTCTGGATCCCGTTCTGACAGGCATTTATGCTGACAAGGAGAAAATCTTGACAACGATCTGCGAATTCAGTATGATAGGTGGTGTTGCTTGCTGTAAAGTGTTTTACCTTAACGGAGGTGAGGCACGAATGACGGAGGAAACCGTCCTTTCGAAGACGACCCGGATCAATTTGCTGTTCGATTTCTACGAACGGCTGCTGACGGAGAAGCAGCAGATTTTTTTGAAGCATTATTTTCATGACGATTATTCGCTTGGGGAGATTGCGGCCGAATTCGGCATCAGCCGCCAAGCGGTATACGAACATATTAAACGGGCCGAATCCGTGCTGGAGGATTATGAATCGAAGCTGCAACTGCTCGCCAAACATGAAGAGCGGCGGAAGCTCCTTCAGCAGCTTGAGCTTGTAGTCCGGGACTTGCCCGCAGCAAAACAAGCGGAAGTCAGGGCTATAACGGAACACCTGTATGAACTTGACTAATATTCCCTTCGCAAGGTGGTGAAGCCCTTATGGCATTCGAAGGATTATCCAGCCGACTGCAAAGCGTATTCAGCAAGCTTAGAGGAAAAGGAAAACTTACGGAGGACGATGTCAACGAGGCGCTGCGCGAGGTGCGCCTTGCTCTGCTGGAAGCGGACGTGAACTTCAAGGTCGTCAAAGAATTTGTCGCGAAGGTGAAGGAACGGGCGATCGGGCAGGAAGTGATGCAAAGCTTCACGCCGGGCATGGTCGTAGTCGACATCGTAAACAAGGAGCTCACCGCCTTGATGGGCGGCACACAGAGCAAGCTGGTTCGTGCAAGCAAGCCGCCGACGGTCATTATGATGGCGGGTCTGCAGGGGGCGGGAAAAACGACGACCTCCGGCAAGCTGGCCAAGCTGCTGCTGCAGCAAAATCACAGACCGCTGCTTGCGGCGGCGGATATTTACCGTCCGGCAGCGATCAAGCAGCTGCAGGTGCTTGGGGAGCAGCTCAAAATCCCGGTATTCTCGCTCGGCGATAAAGTAAGTCCGGTGGAGATCGCCAAGCAGGCGCTACAGCATGCGAAGGATCATAACAACGATTATTTGATCATCGATACTGCGGGTCGCTTGCATATTGACGAAAGCTTGATGGACGAGTTGAAGCAAATCGCGGAAGCGGTGAATCCAAACGAAATTTTGCTTGTCGTCGACGCGATGACCGGACAGGACGCCGTCAATGTAGCGGAAAGCTTCCATAAACAGCTTGAGCTTACCGGTGTTGTTCTGACAAAGCTGGACGGCGATACGCGTGGCGGGGCTGCGCTGTCGGTTAAAGCGGTCACAGGCTGCCCGATTAAGTTCGCTGCGATGGGCGAAAAGATGGATGCGCTGGAGCCGTTCCATCCGGAACGGATGGCTTCAAGGATTCTCGGCATGGGCGATATGCTGACCTTGATCGAGAAAGCGCAGGCGACCATTGACGCCGATAAAGCCAAGGAGATGGAGCGCAAGCTGCGCACGGCCGAGTTTACGTTCGATGATTTTCTTGATCAGATGGAGCAGGTCAAAAAGCTCGGTCCGCTTGATCAGCTGCTCGACATGCTGCCCGGCGCAGGCAAGATGAAGGGGATGAAGGACCTCAAGGTGGACGACAAGCAAATGTCGCGGGTCGCTGCAATCGTCAAATCGATGACGAAGGAAGAAAGGCAAAACCCGGATCTGCTGAATCCGAGCCGGCGCAAGCGTCTGGCGGCGGGCAGCGGCAATTCCATCCAGGACGTCAACCGTTTCATCAAGCAGTTTGAAGACATGCGCAAAATGATGAAGCAATTCTCCGGCATGATGGGCCCCAAAGGGGCCAAGCAGTTGAAGCAGCTCAAGAAGCTCGGCCGCGGGATGAAGTTCCCGTTCTAAAGATTTTTGATTCTATTGGGGAGGTGATATGCATGGCAACTCGCATTCGTCTGAAGCGTATGGGTGCTCACAAGGCTCCTTTTTACCGCGTAGTGGTTTCGGATTCCCGTTCTCCGCGCGACGGTCGCTTTATCGAAGAGATTGGCACATACAATCCGGTGGCTCAACCGGCCATTGTCAATATTGACGAGGAAAAAGCACTGAAATGGCTTCAAACTGGTGCTCAAGCTTCCGATACTGTTCGCAGCTTGTTCAGCAAAGCCGGAATTATGACTAAGTTTCACGAATCCAAACTGCAGAAGAAGTAATCTGTAAGATTCGGAGGGTACGATGAAGGATCTTATTACCGTTATCGCTAAGGCGTTGGTGGATCATCCCGAAGAAGTACGCGTGAATACGGTGGAAGATGAACGCACCATTACGTTCGAGCTGTCCGTTCACCCGGACGATGTCGGGAAAGTGATCGGCAAGCAGGGACGTATTGCCAAAGCGCTTCGCACCGTAGTCACATCTGCTGCAGTGAAGGAACCCAAACGGGTTTCGGTTGAAATCGTATCGTAATGGAAAAGATGAGGGTTAGGAGCTGCTCCTAACTCTTTTCTTCTATATAAAGCAGGCTCCGGAGGTAACGATGAGCGAAAAGTTATACACGGTCGGCAAAATTGTAAATACGCACGGCATTCGCGGCGAGCTCAAGATCGTGCCGCAGACCGATTTTTTGGAAGAGAGGTTTGCCAAGGGCAGCAAGCTCGTGTTTTTTAATCCTGAGAACGGTGACACCCTTCCCGTTATCGTTGAATCGTCGCGGGATCACAAAAATATGATCATTGTCCGGTTCCAGGGCTACAACAATATCAATGAAGTGGAGAAGTACAAAGGGTGGCTGCTGAAGGTCGAAGAACAGTACTTGTCCGAGCTGGGGAATGATGAATTTTATTACCATGAAATCATCGGCTGCCGCGTCTTTACCGAAGAGGGGGAGGAGCTTGGGACCATCAGCGAAATATTATCCCCCGGCGCCAACGATGTGTGGGTGGTGGAGCGCTCTGCAGGCAAACCGCTGCTGCTTCCTTACATCGATGAGGTCGTTTTGAAAGTGGACGTGGAGCAAAAAAGAGTGACGGTGCATCTGATGGAAGGTCTGTTGGAGCTATGAAAATCGACGTACTGACCCTATTCCCGGAGATGTTTGAGGGCGTGTTTTCCTCCAGCATATTAGGGAAGGCACAAGAGAAAGGGCTGTTGCAGCTCGGCACGGTGAATTTCCGGGATTATGCAAACAACAAGCATAACACCGTCGATGATTACCCCTATGGCGGGGGCGGCGGCATGGTGCTCAAGCCCGAACCGATTTTCACAGCGGTGGAGGAGTTGACCTCCGTCCTGGAGCAGCGTCCCCGGATCATTCTGATGTGTCCCCAGGGCGAACCCTTTACGCAAAGGAAAGCGGAAGAGCTTTCACGCGAGAAGCATCTCATTTTTATTTGCGGTCATTATGAAGGCTACGACGAACGGATCCGGGAGCATCTGGTGACGGACGAGCTCTCCATAGGCGATTACGTGCTTACCGGGGGCGAGCTTCCTGCTATGGTGGTCATCGACAGTGTGGCACGCCTGATTCCGGGTGTCCTTGGCAACGAAACGTCGGCTGTTACCGATTCGTTCAGTACGGGACTTCTCGAATATCCGCACTATACGCGTCCGGCCAAATTCCGTGACTGGGAGGTACCGGACATCCTGATATCCGGACATCACGGCAACATTAAGGATTGGCGGCGAAAACAATCGCTGCTGCGAACGTGGAAAAAGCGACCGGATCTGCTGGAGCATGCAGTGCTGACGGAAGAAGAGCGACGCTGGCTGGAGGAACAAAAGGCGAAAGAAGCTGTCCGGCAGCGCTCTGAAGGTCATGAGTGACTCTCTGATCAAGCGTATGGTTGCGAACAAAAATTTTCCTAATATTTGCATTTTTAATAGAAATATGATAAGATCTAACCAACAAAAGAAACGTGCGGAAGAACCGCCTTATGTCATGCTAGTTTTGCATGCATAAGGCGGTTTTTGCGTTTAGGGTTGGCTCATTCCATTCCGGAACCCGTACGTTGACAGGATACAGAAAGGAGGGGCATGCGTGTTCCGCACAAAATGGAGAAGAAAAGTGTTCCACTGGCTGAAGGAGCTGCGAATTCCGATAAGGAGGCACACATGTCAAAGATCATAGTAGCGGTGCTCATGGCCGTTCTGCTCTCGGGAGCCGCGCTCTATGTTCTTGGAGCACAGATTGTTCCGGCCGCGGGTTCGGCGGGAAACCAGACGAAAGCACAAATCCATGACGCATTTCAATGAGGAGAGAGTGGACCTATGGGGAAATTAGAGATTGCCTGCCTTATTGCCGTACGGCTTGAAGGGGCGGCCATGTTTTTATCGGGGGCCCGGACGGAGCCGTCGCAACCGAAGGGCATCCAATCTGAATGCCGGCATCACAGCGGCTGCGGCTCGATAAGACGATGAGCAAGCTGATCATTACTTGCTTGAGTGTCGTTCTGATCTTTGGTATTTGCGTCTATATTTTTCGTCCGGCAGGCGGACAAGGGATGGGAGAGCAAATAAAAGACGGCCATAGGAGGATCACAGAGAATGTCCGCGGTTTTGATTACATCACCGACTGACAGGAGGGCATGATGGCAAGACGGGTTTCTATCTTGCGGGACGAGGAAGGGATGGCCAATGTCCTTGTTACCTTATTCATTATACCGGTCATGCTGTTCTTATGCTTTGCGGTTGTCCCTTTTTTTGTTTATGTGATGAAAGCAAACCATTTGAATACAATCGCCAATCATGGATTAAAAGAAGCCGAAGCGGTAGGGTATGTAAGCCCGCTTATAGAAGCGAACATGAACGCCAGATTAGCGGCGCTGGGGATGGGCCCGGTGGTGGTGGACAGTACCGCTTACCCGACTTATGAAGGAAGCACCAGAACGAAGGTATATCGGGATGCGGCGGACCCTACGATTACTTTGGTGCTAAAATATCCGGCTCCCGGTTTATCCAGAATGCTGGGTGCATTGGGAGGTGGAAGCGGAGGTACGGCGGCGCATGACGGATTTTACTATTTGGTTTTATACGGCAAAAGCGAAGCTTATGAATAAGTCTGCAGTATCATTTTGCTATTGCGGGAAATCCTATTCTTGAGTTTCTATGTTATTTATGCTATGATACATATCGTTGTGGCATTTTTGCTTGAATACGGTGGTCCTCTGCTCGTGACAACGAAAGAATCATACATCTGAAGAGGCGGCAAGAACACCTGTGTGGAAGGAGGGAGTCATCTATGAATTTGATCCAAGAGATTACGAAGGAACAGCTTCGCACCGACATTCCGAATTTTCGTCCTGGCGACACGCTGAAAGTGTACGTTAAGGTTATCGAGGGTTCGCGCGAACGGATTCAGCTGTTCGAAGGCGTGGTTATTAAGCGCCGCGGAGGCGGTGTCAGCGAAACCTTCACAGTAAGAAAAATTTCTTACGGTGTCGGCGTTGAGAGAACGTTCCCGATTAACACTCCAAAGATCGATAAGATTGAAGTGGCTCGCCGTGGTAAAGTCCGTCGCGCGAAGCTCTACTATCTTCGCGGTCTGCGCGGTAAAGCAGCTAGAATTCAGGAAATTCGATAAGAAACAGGAGGGGCTTGCGAACCAAGCTCCTTTTCGTTTTCTCTCACATTGGCGAAAGGACAGGAGAGCATATGGAGCAGGATCAGACAGTAGAAAAAGCGAATCCGATCAAAAACGAAGTTTGGGAATGGATCAAAGCGCTGCTGATTGCAGCCGCTCTCGTGTTTTTTATACGCTGGCTCATTTTCGCCCCGTTCATTGTGGAAGGGCCTTCGATGGAACCGAACTTTCATACTGGGGAGCGCCTCATCGTCAATAAGTTAACTTACAGGTTCGGTAACCCGGAACGCGGGGAAGTCCTTGTATTCCATGCAACCAAAGACAAGGATTACATAAAGCGCGTCATTGCATTGCCGGGCGAGAAAGTTCGGGTGGAAGGCGATCAGGTATATGTTAACGGACAATTGCTGGATGAGCCGTACCTGAAGCAGGCTTTGGATGAAGCGGCGAAACAAGGGATACCCTATAACACAAGAAATTATCCGGAGCAAACCGTACCGGAAGGAAGTATATTCGTCATGGGGGACAACCGGTCCAACAGCTCGGATAGCCGGGACAGTACTGTAGGCTTTGTTAAATACGAACAGATTGTCGGACGCGCCGATTTGATTTTCTGGCCGTTCGATAAAATAAGTCTGGTTCATTTCTAGAGCGTAACATAGATGAAAGGTGTAAAGTTGAGGTGACCTGCCAATGACAATCCAATGGTTTCCGGGTCACATGACGCGGGCGCGGCGGCAAATTCAGGATAAGCTGAAGCTGATCGATCTGGCGATCGAGCTGCTGGATGCGCGTATTCCTTTGTCCAGCCGCAACCCGATGATCGATGAGATTTTGCTGCAAAAGCCCCGTTTGGTGCTGCTGAATAAAAGCGATCTGGCCGATCCGGATGTGACGAAGCGGTGGATCGATTATTTTGCGGAGCGGGGACTTCGGGCGCTTCCGATCGATTCTGTTCAGGGCAACCCGGTGAAAGAGATCATGCAGCGAAGCAAAGAGCTTTTGGCAAGCAAAATTGAAGCGCAGCAGCGTAAAGGAATCAACCCGCGTGCGATTCGCGCTTTAATCGTAGGCATTCCCAACGTCGGAAAATCGACATTGATCAACCGTATGGCAGGCCGTAAAATAGCGGCTACTGGTGACAAGCCGGGGATAACGAAAGGCCAGCAGTGGATTAAAGTGGGAACGGAGATGGAACTGCTGGATACGCCGGGCATTTTGTGGCCCAAGTTTGAAGATCAGACGGTCGGCTTACGGTTAGCAGCCACCGGAGCGATTAGAGAGGAAATTTTGCATCCGGAAGAGATAGCGTTTTTTGCCGTGCGTTATTTGGCCGGGCACTATGGGGAAGCCTTGAAGGACCGGTTTGGTTTGGACGAACTGCCGGAGAATCCCGAAGATTCGGATGCGATCGTCGATTTGATGGAAGCGATCGGCCGCAAACGCGGTGCATTAATGAGCGGCGGAAGGGTAGACCTGGAGAAAGCGTCGCTTACCCTATTGCGCGAGCTTCGTGCCGGTAAGCTGGGAAGAATCAGTATGGAAACGCCGGATGAAATGACGGCAAATGCGGAATAAGGAAGAAGCGGAACCGCCGTCCGGGGTTATCCGCTTCTTTTTCATCATGATCATTGCTTCTCATGCGAAAAGGCCGGCTGTTCATGAAAATGCGTACTTTTATGGTATGATGGCTGCAGAAAAATATGAGTTTGGAAGAGAGGTGTAAGAAGGTGGGAAGAGAGGTCCGGTTTGGTGATGCAGAGTTTGTTCTAAAGCTTACGGGGCTCACCTGTATCTTTGCATTAAAACGGCAAGTCGTTATCCCCTATCCAAAGATCAAAAGGGTTGTTGTGGATTACTTTGATGCCCCTATGTGGATGCTCCGGATGCCCGGAACTTCGATCGCGCCGCTTCATATTTATGAGGGGAGCTTTAAATACGCCAACGAATGGTATTTTCTTTCTTATGAAAAAAGGGAGCCTCTTGTCATACTCGAATTGGAGGGACACGAAAAATATACCTATGTCATCTTCCAAATCGATCATCCCTCAGAGGTTGCCTCGGCACTGCGCAAAAGGATCAGAGATTGATGCTGTGCGCATGTAGATTTTTTCTCCCATGTGCATTCTCCACAAAATGCGATTTGCCGGACAAATCCTTTTTTCTTCACTCTCGTTATGTCCTGGCAGGAGTCCTGCCCAGAAAAAAATACTGCCCCCCCCCCTCCCCGGAAACCGTTTATTAATTGTTCCGCCATTCCGGCAGTGATGCCGGGAATCAATCTAATCGTTCCCCACCGTCCTGAAAAGGGGTTACGCTTTGAGCGGCCCTTTTTACATAGTCTAATATTTGAGTTCAAAGAAACAGGTGGCGAGGTCAATATATTCGAGTTGGGATAAGCCCGATGTCGGGTTATTTCAAGGAAGGTGATGCAAATGTCAGGTAAGAGAGCGTTATCAAGTTCACAGCGCTTGGCAATTGAGCACATCACACAGTACGCCAGAGCCCGAAAATGCGATGCTCAAAAGTCAATTAAGGAAGTTCTTCAGATGTCAAATATCCCTTGGAATACATTTGAGGAGGCCGCCGCCAAACTGCTGGCGAACGCGAGGGTTGCGCTGCATTTTCATCCCGACCGGCCAATGGCGGACATGAAAAGTGTAGCTCAGGCATTGCTTGAGCAGGGAATCTATAAGAGTCAGTTCGAAACTCAAATTTCCAATGGCAGCGTATCGGCCTATCCAGGCGGCGCACGGGATCTTTGGGAGAAAAAGATGTTTGGCGGCGCTTATCAGTCGGCTGGCATGACCAAGAGTCAGCGCCCGAAGTACGGGGCCTTAAATGTAATGCTGCATCCGGATGGACCGGCTCCACGGTTCGGGTCATGCTACTTCCTTCTCTCACCCAAGGTCTCCTGTCGCTGCACGTACACTTATTTGGATTCTCATCAGGATCCGAAGGAAAAGGGAACCTATGATGAGTTTGACGACATTTTGGCAGCGATGTTGAAAGATGCTTTTTTTCGGAATGATGCAATTGGCGAGAACGATCTGACACCGCGGAAATGGATCGATCATCTCTTGTATCATCTTGAATGCCCATTAAAGGATCCTTCAAATTGTGAGCCCAAACGAAACCTTAACCACTATATCGAGGCCCAGGTTCATGGTGATATTGTTTTAAAAGATGACGTAGAAGCGCTTGTTGCCGATCCTTCGTTCAAAGGCACATACATAGGAGAAATTTTAGAGCAAATAGGCTTGATGTATTCCATCGAACTTTATTGGCATATGGGATTTGTCATGCACGCGGAAGAAATACCCATGGATTTTAGGGGGCCGGCCATGCCTTCCCTGGCCAGGCGGATAGCACGGAATGATCATATCGACGCCAGTGTGATCGGGGCGGTCGTCAACGATTTGAAACGTAATCCGGCACAATGGAGTGACAGAGGGAACTATGAAGAGGTGCTTCAGGAATTAAAATACATGTGGCATATTTTAGTTCGATTTGGTAAACCGTTTGCGCGTGAATGAAGGACTTATTGTTTGAGATGGCGGAAATCCCGGAATTTTATTCCTTATATCTGCCAGCTTGTGTGGAGGCGACGTTGGGATACCACCCTGACATCCCCTTTTTCAGGGCCATTGGACATGCCTGGTTTGGGGATAGGCAAGATTCACCGGGTGAGGTATAATGTTACATCATGGCAGAATGTACAACAATTGCAGGTGAAACGGATGCTGGAATACGAACGTGAATTATGGGAGCAAGGGAAGCTTTATATTGCAGGGGTGGATGAAGTCGGGCGCGGCTGTTTATTCGGTGATGTGGTAGCTGCCGCGGTTATTTTGCCGCAAGGGCTTGTGCTTGAGGACGTGAACGATTCCAAGCAAATCAGCGAAAAAAAACGGGAGGCACTGTATGAGATCATCATGGAGAAGGCTCTCGCCGTTGGCGTCGGTATTGTCGATGTAGCCACGATCGAAAGAATTAATATTAAGCAGGCGGCACGGCTGGCCATGAAAGAAGCTGTGGAAAAGCTGAATTTGACTCCCGATATGCTGTTGGTGGATGCGGAAAAAGTCGATGTGCCCATAGAGCAGCTTGCGATCATTCACGGAGACGCACGGAGTCAATCGATCGCAGCGGCTTCGATTATCGCAAAAGTGACGCGGGATCGGATGTGCTTCCAATGGGATGTGGAATATCCGGAGTACGGGATCGCTATACATAAAGGTTATGCAACCAAAAAGCACCGGGAGGCCATTCAGGAGTACGGACCTTCACCGATGCATCGAAAGACGTTTCTTAAAAAGATCGTTTATGAGCAGCAGCTGTTGTTTTAGTGAAAGGACGGGAGTGTTTTTCCGATATAAACAATAACCGGAAAAAGAAGCCGGCGGGGAGCGTGCGGACGAACCCAAGCCGGCTTTGCGTTTGAAAGGGGCGGCATCGATGAATATTAGCGGTATGATCCGCGGCTTGATCGGAGAGACGCAATTGTCCGAGCCCAAGTCGCTTGAGCTCAAGGCAGGACAAGTCGTCAAGGGGAAGGTGGTACAGCTCCTGTCCGATAAGGAGGCTTTGGTTCAAATTAACGGTGTACAGGTCCGGGCGCAGCTGGAGGCGCCTTTAAAGCAGGGTGAGGTCACCATGCTTCAAGTTCAGCCTGAATCCTCGGGCGGACAAGTGATGCTAAAGCCCCTGCAATCGTCCACGGTACAGATTGCAGATGTGTCGTTAGGGGATGTATTAAAAGGAATAGGACTTCAAGATACCCCGGCGAACCGGCAGTTGGTCCAAATGCTGCACCAAGCGGGGGTACAGCTGACCAGGGATCATGTCTATGCATTCGTGCAGCTGCGGTCGGGCATGCCGGCGCAGACACCGCCGGAAGACTGGGTACCGGCGGCTGTGATCGCTTTTCAAAAGGGGCTGCCGCTGACGTCGGAGTCAGTGGCTTCCTTACGCCAGGCCGTGCAAGGCCCCCCTTTCCATAAAGCGTTGGAAAACATAAGCCTGCTGGCTCAGCAAGAGCTGGATGGCCGGACGGAGTATTCTCCACAGACCCGTGCGCTGCTGGAAGGCGTGCGCCAATTAGTTCAGCAGCTGCGCGAGACGGCCGGACAGCTGCTCGGCCGGGCCGCTGACGGAGGCGAAGCGGTGCAGGGCGCAAGCAGCAGCGGCGCAGCGGGCGCAGGGGCGCAGCAGGCGGCGGCAGCGCAGGGTGCAAGCGGCAGCGGCGCAGCGGGCGCAGGGGCGCAGCAGGCGGCAGTGCAGGGCGCAAGCAGCAGCGGCGCAGCGGGCGCAGGAGCGCAGCAGGCGGCGGCAGCGCAGGGCGCAAGCGGCAGCGGCGCAGCGGGCGCAGGGGCGCAGCAGGCGGCGGCAGTGCAGGGCGCAAGCAGCAGCGGCGCAGCGGGCGCAGAGGCGCAGCAGGCGGCGGCAGCGCAGGGCGCAAGCGGCAGCGGCGCAGCGGGCGCAGGGGCGCAGCAGGCGGTGGCAGCGCAGGGCGCAAGCGGCAGCGGCGCAGCGGGCGCAGGAGCGCAGCAGGCGGCAGCGCAGGGCGCAAGCGGCAGCGGCGCAGCGGGCGCAGGGGCGCAGCAGGCGGCGGCAGCGCAAGGCGCAAGCGACAGCGGCGCAGCGGGCGCAGGAGCGCAGCAGGCGGCAGCGCAGGGCGCAAGCGACAGCGGCGCAGCGGGCGCAGGAGCGCAGCAGGCGGCAGCAGCGCAGGGCGCAAGCAGCAGCGGCGCAGCGGGCGCAGGGGCGCAGCAGGCGGCAGCAGCGCAGGGCGCAAGCAGCAGCGGCGCAGCGGGCGCAGGGGCGCAGCAGGCGGCAGCGCAGGGCGCAAGCGGCAGCGGCGCAGCGGGCGCAGGAGCGCAGCAGGCGGTGGCAGAACAACCTCCAGCCGCGATGGCGCAGGCACAGACATTGTCGGAGCAACAGGAAGACGGGCCGCTGCTGGGGAGACTGATGAAGGCGCTCGGGATGAATCATGAGCATCAGGCGATAAAGCATCTTGAGCAGAATTTGCAGGAGCAGAGATTGCATGCAGGCTCATTGTCCGCGGGCTCGCCGGGGGAGGCGGCCGAAGCGGCCGATTCGTTGAAAAGCGTGCTGATGCAGCTTTCGCAAGCGATGGATGCGCCCCAAGACTTAAAGGATGCTGCTCGGCAGGCGGTTCAGCAAATTACGGGGCAGCAGCTGCTGCTGAGTCAAGATCGGGGCGCCATGTTTTCGCATGTGACGTTGTTTGTTCCGTTGATTCATGCCAACGGAGAGCAGACAGCGGCCATTCACATTCAGTCCCGGAAAGGGAGAAACGGCAGCCTGGACGAGAGCAACTGCCGGCTTGTTTTTGACTTACGGATGAAGGCTTTGGGGGATACCCTGGTCGATGTCCAGGTCGTTAACCGCATCGTCAGTTTACATGTCCATAATGATTTGCCGTTTACTCGGGAGCTTTTGGATGCTCATAAAGACGACATAGCCCAGGGTCTGCATTCGATCGGTTATCAGTTTATTTCCATGAAATGCAGTCCTTATCCCTCCAAGGCGACGGAAAATATCGAATTCTCCGAATCATCGGGCCCGGCGTCGGTGTTAAGGGAAGGCAGCCTGGAGTCCATCTATGCACAACGACGTTATAAAGGTGTGGATATCCGCGTATGACCCAGAAGACACAGGGAATCAAGAAGGCGGTAGCCTTAAAATATGCACCCGATATCTCGGCGGCTCCCAAGCTTATTGCTAAGGGGAAGGGCAGACTTGCCGAGTCCATCATGGAAAAGGCCAGGGAGAACGGTGTACCGATCCAAGAGGATCCATCTCTTGTTGAGGTATTGTCTAAACTGGATTTGGATCAGGAAATTCCGCCGGAGCTTTACAAGCTTGTAGCTGAGGTGCTGACCTTCATTTACCGTTCTGACCAGAAAGCCAAACAATGGAGGGGGGAAGGCGGTTGACGCAATCGCGGCTGAAACGCAAAGAGCTTGGAGCCGTCGGTGAAGCGGCGGCAGAACAGCGGCTGAAGGAGCAGGGGTTTCGGCTGCTTGCACGCAATTGGCGGTGCAGAACCGGGGAGATCGATATCATAGCCATGGACGGCGAAATCTTGGTATTTGTCGAAGTGCGCACCCGCAGTGGAAGAGGCGCATTCGGAACCCCCCTGGAATCGGTGAATGCCCGGAAGCAAAGGCAAATTATTGAGACGTCGCAGGTTTACATGCATCAGCAGCGGCAGCAGGTCCGGCAGGTCCGCTATGATGTTCTGGCCGTGCAGACGGACCCGACGGGAGTTGTACTGCATATCGAACAAATCCGCAACGCTTTTTAACCCAAGAGCGTGAGCGGATTTATTTTTTTGTCCAAAGCCCGGTATTGCAGCGCCTCGGCGGCATGCTCGGGTAAAACGTCGTCCTTCCCTTCCAAGTCGGCGATCGTACGGGCAATTTTTAAAATCCGGTCATGTGCCCGTACGCTTAACCCCAATACCTCAAAAGAACGCTCCAGCAGCTTTGTCGTCGCCTGGTCGATCCGGACATGCTCCCGCAGCATTTTTCCGCTTAGCTCGCTATTAAACAGGACTCCGGAGCCATGGTATCTGCGAAGCTGAATTTGATGCGCGTGTTCTACAATAGTGCGCATTTCGGTCGATGTCATCTGTTTTTGTTCGGGAGCGAGATGCTTATACTCGATACGAGGAACCTCGACATGAAGGTCGATACGATCGAGCAGCGGACCGGAGATTTTGGAGCGGTAATGTGCTACCTTCACAGGACTGCAAATACAGCCTTGCTGCTCGGTTCCGGCTCCCCAAAAACCGCATGGACACGGATTCATAGAAGCCGCAAGTAAAACATGCGCAGGGAACTTGTATACGGCCCGGGCACGACCGATGGTAACCCACCGGTCTTCCAACGGCTGGCGCAGCACTTCCAATGCAGCTCTGGAAAACTCGGGAAGCTCATCAAGAAAAAGTACGCCGCGATGCGCCAAGCTCACTTCCCCCGGCTTGGGAATGCCTCCGCCTCCGATTAATCCGGCGGCGGAAATCGTATGATGGGGCATGCGAAAAGGCCGTTCGCGGACTAGCTGTCTCCGGTCCGCAAATTTTCCGGAAGCGCTGTAAATTCGGGTCACATCGAGCGACTCCTGTTCATTCATCTCCGGCATGATCGAAGGGAGGCGCTTGGCCAACATGGTTTTGCCTGTGCCCGGCGGACCGATCAGGAGCACATTGTGCATTCCGGCGGCGCATATCATCAAAGCCCGTTTGGCATGCTGCTGCCCGTATACATCGGCATAATCCTCTTGAGCGGTTAAAGGCTTTGAATGCAATGCTTGAGATGAACGATCAATGGATTGAATTGCATTCGCCGTATGCACCGGATGGCTGTTCCCGTTGTCCCTTGGATCGGCGACGAGCTCGCTTAAATGCCGGATTCCTACGATCTCACAGCCTTCAAACCACCGGGCTTCTTCCGAATTGTCCTCCGGCAAAACGACACGAGTGATGCCGTGCTCTTTGGCCGACGCGATCATGGACAATACGCCGGGAATCGCCCTGACCGAACCATCCAGGGCAAGTTCGCCGATCAGCAGCGTCTTCATAATGCGCTCCTGCCGGAGTTGTCCGCTGGTGGAAAGAATTCCTGCGGCTATCGCCAAATCGAACGCGGACCCTTCTTTGCGTATATCCGCAGGCGCCAAATTGACCGTGATACGCTGCAGCGGAAAGGTGAATCCGCAGTTTTTAATGGCGGCGCGCACCCGTTCCATCGACTCTTTAATTGCGCTGTCGGGCAGCCCGACGATAGTCATTTGGGGCAAACCGTTGCTCAAATCAACCTCGACATCCACCAATTTGCCATCAATGCCGTGCAAGCATGCGCTGATTACTTTTCCATACATAAATAAAAACACCTTTCCCATCATTTTCATGGCCAAAGGTGCTTCCTTATCCGCTCATGTCTATAGGATTATTGTAGTTCATTTGCCGTTATTAGGCAACCCGGCATAATCTTTCCTTGATTCGGGGTTACACAGCGGATCCCTTGGCCATAATGATACCAGAGGTGATGAAAAATGGAACAAAAACCTTATTTTTGTCCAAATTGCCGTTCCAACCGTGTAAAATTCAGCGTGATTTCAAGCTACTCTCAACGATTTTTGAAGGATGCGATCACCGGTTCCGTACAGGAAGTAAGCGACCCGGAGCAGTTGGAGGAAAGCGAACCGACGATTCAATGCCAGGTATGCAGTTTTACAGGAAATGAGATGCGTTTCATCAAACAAGCGGAGCGTGAGCCCAGAACGGCTACACAGATAAACCCGAACTATTAACAAATTCAATTGAACGCGGCGCATGCTTCCCGTTACGGGAGGTAATGCGCTTTTGTTTTAAATAGGCAAAGCGTTCATAACAGATCCTTGACCTTGGCCGCTAAAGATGTGAGTATTTTGTTGAATCATGTCATAAGGCGAACGTCGGAAATAACTGATACTATCGTGTCTTATAAAAAAGATAAATCGCGTCATTAACAAAAATAATAAGGAAACTGGTCGAAAAAAGTGATACAATAATAAAGGTTTGTCAATCCGGACATGCTAGGGTTTGGCAGACGGATGTTTGTAGCGGTTGGCTTTTACCGGAAAAGGCAAAGGCTAATACCATATAGGAAGTCATTCATGATAGGAGGATTTTGCTAAATGAATATCCATGAGTATCAAGGCAAAGAAGTGCTGAAGCAGTATGGGGTTGCCGTACCGGAAGGGAAAGTTGCTTTTACGGTGGACGAGGCCGTTGAAGCGGCAAAATCGTTGGGTACGTCCGTAGTAGTGGTGAAGGCGCAAATTCATGCCGGCGGCCGCGGTAAGGCAGGCGGGGTTAAGGTAGCCAAAAACCTCGATGAAGTCCGTACATATGCTAGTGAAATTTTAGGTAAAGTTCTCGTTACGCATCAAACAGGACCTGAAGGTAAAGAAGTTAAGCGTTTGTTGATCGAGCAGGGCTGCGACATTAAGAAAGAATATTATGTCGGCGTTGTGGTTGACCGCGGTACAGGCCGTGTCGTCATGATGGCTTCCGAAGAAGGCGGCACCGAGATTGAAGAAGTAGCTGCCCGCACTCCTGAGAAAATTTTCAAGGAAGTAATCGACCCGGCTATCGGTTTGCAAGCGTTTCAAGCGCGCAAGCTGGCTTATGCCATCAATATTCCGAACGAGCTTGTCAATAAAGCCGTGAAGTTTATGATCGCGCTCTATAACGCATTTGTAGATAAGGATTGCTCCATTGCCGAGATCAATCCGCTCGTTGTTACGGGCGACGGTAATGTAATGGCGCTCGACGCGAAGCTGAACTTTGATTCCAACGCGCTGTACCGCCACAAAGATATTGTGGAGCTTCGCGATTTGGAAGAAGAAGACGAGAAGGAAATCGAAGCCTCCAAGTACGATTTGAGCTACATCGCGCTTGACGGCAACATCGGCTGCATGGTTAACGGCGCAGGTCTGGCTATGGCTACCATGGATATCATCAAATATTACGGTGGAGAACCGGCCAACTTCCTCGATGTAGGGGGCGGTGCAACGACGGAGAAAGTAACGGAAGCCTTCAAAATCATTCTTTCCGACCCAAGTGTAAAAGGAATCTTCGTTAACATTTTCGGCGGAATCATGAAATGCGACGTCATTGCCAACGGTGTCGTCGAAGCCGCCAAGCAAGTAAGTCTTGACAAGCCGCTTGTTGTGCGTCTGGAAGGTACGAACGTAGACCTCGGCAAAAAGATTTTGAATGAATCCGGACTGAACATCGTAGCTGCCGACTCGATGGCGGACGGCGCCCAGAAGATCGTTGCTCTCGTGAAATAATTGCGGGTTTCCATTTGACTTTTTTCTTCAATAATATTAAGGGATGTGAACATAGATCATGAGTATTTTGGTCGATAAAAATACAAAAGTCATTACACAAGGGATTACCGGTTCCGTAGGGATGTTCCATACAAAGGGCGGACTTGATTACGGCACACAAATGGTAGGCGGCGTCACTCCAGGCAAAGGCGGCACAAACGTCGACATCGCGCTGGAAAACGGTACAACCGTCTCGATTCCTGTATTCAACACGGTAGCTGAGGCAAAAGCGGCAACAGGTGCAACCGCGTCCGTTATTTACGTTCCGCCGGCTTTCGCGGCAGATGCGATCATGGAAGCCGTTGATGCTGAGCTGGACCTGGTCATCTGCATTACAGAAGGCATTCCTGTTCTCGACATGGTTAAGGTAAAGCGTTATATGGAAGGCAAGAAGTCCCGTTTGATCGGACCAAACTGCCCTGGCGTCATTACTCCGGGCGAATGCAAAATCGGTATTATGCCCGGCTATATCCACACTCCTGGTCATGTCGGCGTCGTTTCCCGAAGCGGAACACTGACTTACGAAGCCGTTCATCAACTGTCTACACGCGGCATCGGTCAATCGTCGGCCGTTGGTATCGGCGGAGACCCCGTGAAGGGCTCGGAGTTTATCGATATCCTCAAGCTGTTCAATGAAGATCCGGACACCTATGCGGTGATCATGATCGGTGAAATCGGCGGCTCCGCAGAAGAAGAAGCGGCCGAGTGGATTGCAGCCAACATGAAAAAACCGGTGGTCGGCTTCATCGGCGGACAAACGGCGCCTCCTGGAAAACGTATGGGCCATGCCGGCGCGATCATCTCCGGCGGTAAAGGCACGGCAGCAGAGAAAGTCGCAACGCTGGAACGCTGCGGCATTAAAGTAGCTCCGACCCCTTCCGAGATGGGTTCCACCCTGGTCAGTGTTTTGGAAGAAAAAGGCCTGCTTGAGAAATGCATCACTAAAAAGTAAGCCATTCATAAAGTCGTATTGAGATAGGCAAGAAGCCTTTCATATCCGTGTATTCAGCGGATTTGAGAGGCTTTTTTGCATCTGAGCGAAGGAGTGTATATACTATATGAACAACCGCCTCGTGCTGTTTGCGCTGCATCAAATGCAGGGTATAGGCTGGAAAACCGTCGCTGGCCTTGTGCGGCAGTTTCCTGAACTGAGTGATATCATGATGCTGAAATATGTGGATTGGCTGGAGCTGGGTCTTACTCCGGTCCGCTCCGAACAGGTGATAAAAGGGATGCGGGAGCTTGAATCCGGACAAATGGACAGGAAGCTCAAGCTTTACGAAGACCGGCAGATTGGATGGACTTGTCTGTGGGATGCAGATTATCCCGGGCTGCTGAGGGAAACGGCTGCACCGCCATGGATCCTGTATTACCGCGGCCGTCTTGAATTGGCTCATCGACCGTGTATTGCCATGGTCGGAACGCGTAATCCTACAGCTTATGGTAAAGTCACGGCACAGCGGCTATCCGCATCGCTCTCGTCGGCGGGTTTGTGTGTGGTCAGCGGATTAGCCCGTGGAATAGACAGTGCGGCCCATGAAGGAGCCCTGAGGGAGGCGGGCGGCACGATCGGGGTGCTAGGATGCGGCATGGAACAGGTGTATCCGCCTGAAAACAAGCTGCTTTATCGAAGAATATCAGAGGACGGCCTGCTTCTGTCGGAATATCCGCTTGGCACCAAGCCCCGCCCGGGACTGTTTCCGCAGCGCAATCGGATCATCGCAGGATTAAGTCTTGGCGTGGTCGTCGTCGAAGCGGCGCTGAACAGCGGTTCGCTGATCACAGCGGACTTGGCGTTGGAAGCCTCTCGCGACGTGTTCGCTGTTCCAGGGCCGATTACTTCTCCCAAAAGTCAGGGGACCCTCCATTGGCTGAAGCTTGGAGCCAAGCTGGTTACCGGTCCTGAAGATATATTGGAGGAGTACAGAGTCCGGATATCCTTTGACCAAAAAACAAACATTAAACCTATGGTGGATACGGGATCGGTTTTGCCTGCGGATGAGCAGCGGATTTACGATTTGCTCAGCTTAAAACCGATGAATATTGAAGAATTATTGGCGCAAAGTCAATATAAATTTGGACATTTGCATTCAGTTCTGATAAATTTACTAATGATGCAGCGAATCGTCGAGCTTCCAGGTTCAGTCTACACAGTACCTTGATGATCATACATATTTCATTTGTCGAAGGGGGAAGGACACCTATGGCCGATTCGTTAGTCATTGTGGAGTCACCCGCAAAAGCCAAAACGATCAGCAAATATTTAGGAAGTAAATATATTGTTAAGGCCTCCATGGGTCATATTCGCGATCTGCCTAAAAGTCAGATCGGGGTTGAAGTCAAAAAAAACTTTGAGCCGAAGTATATTACGATCCGGGGCAAGGGATCTGTTCTCAAAGAGTTGAAGGATGCCAGAAAAAAAGTCAAAAAAGTATATCTGGCAGCGGACCCTGACCGTGAAGGGGAAGCCAT
This sequence comes from Paenibacillus naphthalenovorans, assembly GCF_001465255.1. NCBI lineage: Bacteria > Bacillati > Bacillota > Bacilli > Caryophanales > Paenibacillaceae > Paenibacillus > Paenibacillus naphthalenovorans. The sequence continues at coordinate 1,257,735 of NZ_CP013652.1, forward strand.
CGCCTGGCATTTGGCGCATTATTTGGAACTGTCCGACCAGGAGGATTGCCGTGTCGTTTTTAACGAGATCACGAAACAAGCGGTAAAGGATGCTTTCAAGACGCCGCGCAAAATCAATAAGGATTTGGTTAACGCCCAGCAGGCGCGGCGCATTCTGGACCGGCTTGTCGGCTACAAAATCAGTCCGCTCTTATGGAAAAAGGTAAAGAAAGGACTGTCCGCCGGTCGGGTACAGTCGGTTGCCGTGAAGCTGATCTACGACCGTGAAAATGAGATTAAAGCGTTCGTTCCGGAGGAATATTGGTCGATAACCGCCAAGCTCGCTGCCGGAAAAGCGGAGTTTGAGGCGAAATTTTTCAGCAGCGGCGAGAAAAAGGAATTGAAGACCGAGGCCGAAGTCAACGAAATCCTCGCCGCATTAAACAAATCCGAGTTTGTTGTAAGCGAGGTCAGGGAGAAGGAGCGCCAGCGCAATCCTTCCCCTCCGTTCATTACCAGTTCGCTACAGCAGGAAGCCGCCCGGAAATTGAACTTCCGCGCCGCGAAGACGATGTCCGTAGCTCAGCAATTATATGAAGGAATCGATTTGGGCAGCGAAGGAACGGTCGGTTTGATCACCTATATGCGTACGGATTCTACCCGGATTTCACCAGTGGCGCAGGAAGAAGCCAGGGAATACATCCTGCAAAAATATGGGGAAGCCTACTATCCTGAAACGCCGCGCAGTTACTTGAAAAAGAATGCCAACGCGCAGGATGCCCATGAAGCGATCCGACCAAGCTCCGTCCTGCGTGAACCGGATCAGATTAAGGAGTATCTAAGCCGTGATCAACTCCGGCTGTATAAGCTGATATGGGAACGGTTTGTGGCGAGCCAAATGGCTTCCGCCGTGATGGACACGATGACGGTCGATCTGACTGCAGGTCCGGTCGTATTCCGCGCCGTTGGCTCTAAAATCAAATTTCCAGGCTTTATGAAGGTATATGTCGAGGGAAGTGACGATGCCGCAGCGGATAGCGGGGACGAAGAAAAATTGCTGCCGCCGCTTAAACAAGGAGATCATGTGATTAAAAAGCAGATCGACCCGAAGCAGCATTTTACACAGCCTCCTCCCCGTTATACCGAGGCGCGTTTGGTCAAGGCACTGGAGGAAATGGGCATCGGCAGACCCAGTACGTATGCGCCGACACTGGAGACGATTCAAAAGCGCGGCTACGTTGCCATCGAGGACAAAAAATTCGTGCCTACGGAGCTCGGTGAGCTCGTGATTCAGCAAATGATTGAATTTTTCCCTGAAATTTTGGACGTGGAATTTACGGCTCAAATGGAGGAGGATCTCGATCATATCGAGGAAGGCAAGGAAGATTGGGTTCAGGTGCTCAGCGAATTTTACGAGTCGTTTGAGAAGCGGTTGGAAGTAGCGGAGGAAGAGATGGAGAAGGTGGAAATCCAGGACGAGGTTTCTGATGATATTTGCGAGAAATGCGGTAATCATTTTGTTTACAAAATGGGACGCTTTGGCAAATTTCTGGCTTGCTCCGGTTTTCCTGATTGCCGCAACACCAAGCCGATCGTTAAAAATACCGGCGTGACTTGTCCCGGTTGTCATAAAGGTCAGATTATTGAACGCAGGAGCAAAAAAGGCCGGATATTTTATGGCTGCGACCGTTATCCCGATTGTGAATTTGTTTCCTGGGATAAGCCGGTGGACCGCCCTTGTCCAAAGTGCGGAAGCATGCTGGTGGAGAAGCGTAACAAATCAGGCACCTTTATTCAATGCGTCGCCTGTGACTATAGAGAAGAAGCGAAGGAAGAGCAGGATCGCGATTAATCCTGCTCTTATATCGGCTTTGTGCAGAAAGCCACGAGGAGGAACACAGCAGTGACTGAAGTACCGAAAGTGACCGTGATCGGCGCCGGGCTTGCAGGCAGCGAGGCCGCATGGCAAATTGCAAGCCACGGCGTTCCGGTCGTGTTATACGAAATGCGTCCGGTAAAAAAAACACCGGCTCACATCTCCGATCAATTCGCTGAACTGGTTTGCAGCAATTCGCTGCGCGCGAACGGCCTGACGAATGCCGTCGGGGTATTAAAGGAAGAAATGCGGATATTGAACTCCCTGATTCTGCGTGCTGCCGACAAGCATGCTGTGCCTGCGGGAGGAGCGTTAGCGGTTGACCGGGAAGGCTTTTCCGGAGAAGTGACCGCAATACTGCGCAACCATCCGCTGATCGAAGTCCGTAACGAAGAGCTGGAATCGCTGCCGGAAGGCATCGTGGTCGTCGCGACCGGTCCGCTGACGTCGCCTGCTTTGTCGAAGCATTTGCAGGAGCTTACGGGAGAAGAGTATCTGTATTTTTACGATGCGGCCGCGCCGATTGTGGAAAAAGATTCCATCGATATGAGCAAGGTGTATCTTGCTTCCCGTTACGATAAGGGCGAGGCGGCCTACTTAAACTGTCCGATGACCGAAGAAGAATTTAACCGTTTCTACGAAGCTCTGATCACGGCAGAGAGTGCACCGGTCAAGGAATTTGAAAAGGAAATTTATTTCGAAGGCTGCATGCCGATCGAGGTGATGGCAAAGCGGGGGCGGCAAACCGTGCTGTTCGGACCGATGAAGCCCGTTGGACTGGTGAATCCGCACACGGGTGAGCTGCCCTTTGCCGTCGTCCAGCTGAGGCAGGATAACGCGGCCGGGACGCTTTACAACCTGGTAGGCTTCCAAACCCATTTGAAATGGGGCGAGCAAAAGCGGGTGTTCTCGCTCATCCCGGGTTTGGAAAATGCGGAATTTGTGCGGTATGGAGTCATGCATAGAAATACGTTTATTAATTCTCCAAGCCTGCTTCATCCGACATACCAATTCAAAAGGCGCGATAATTTATTTTTTGCCGGTCAAATGACGGGCGTGGAAGGGTATGTAGAATCCGCGGCGTCCGGTCTGATCGCAGGGTTGAATGCGGCCAGGTACGCAAAAGGGCTGGAGTGCCTTGTGCCACCGCCGGATACGGCTCTGGGAAGTATGGCACAGTACATTACGACCGCCGACTTTAAGCATTTTCAACCGATGAATGCCAATTTCGGCTTATTTCCTCCGCTAGAGGAGAAAATCAAAAACAAGAAGCTCAAAAATGAGAAAATCGCCTTAAGAGCAATTGAGAAAATTCAGAATTTTTCACAAAACATATACAATTCGACTTGTAAATAAAACATGTACTATGGTACGATATACCCGTCTATATTGCTCTGTCTAAGTGTATACACCGGAATTACCATCAAACTAAGCTTGAAACAGCTTAGTTTTCGTCATGATTGGAGGAGAATTGGCGATTATGGAGCAAACGTTTCACGCTACGACGATCTTTGCTATCAGACATCAGGGCAAGGGAGCCATTGCCGGTGACGGTCAAGTGACGTTCGGTAATAGTATGGTGATGAAGAATCATGCCAAAAAGGTTCGAAGGCTTTATCGCGGAGGAGTCATCGCCGGCTTTGCAGGTTCTGTCGCCGATGCGATCACACTGTTTGAAAAGTTTGAGGCGAAGCTGGAGGAGCATCATGGGAATCTTCAGCGTTCCGCCGTGGAACTGGCCAAGGATTGGCGCTCGGATCGGGTGCTCCGCCGTTTGGAAGCCATGATGGTCGTGATGGACCGCACCGGCTTGCTGCTCATTTCCGGCAATGGAGAAATCATTGAGCCCGACGATGGTATTCTGGCAATCGGATCCGGCGGCAGCTTTGCTCTTGCAGCGGGGAGGGCACTTCACCGCTATGCGCCGCAGATGAGCGCTAAGGAGATTGCTCATGCGTCACTAACGATGGCCGCAGAAATTTGCGTATTTACGAACCATAACATCATTGTAGAAGAGATCGAATGATTCCAAGGAGGTTATGACACTTGAAATCGAACGCTTTGACCCCCAAAGAAATCGTAGCCGAACTGGATAAGTATATCGTCGGGCAAAAGCAGGCGAAAAAATCAGTTGCCGTCGCTCTTCGCAACCGGTATCGCAGAAGTCTGCTCGACGAGTCGATTCGTGATGAAATTGTGCCGAAAAACATCCTCATGATTGGACCTACCGGTGTAGGGAAGACGGAAATTGCCCGCAGGCTGGCTAAGCTCGTTGGGGCGCCTTTTATTAAAGTGGAAGCGACGAAATTCACCGAAGTAGGATACGTGGGCCGGGATGTGGAATCGATGGTCCGGGATTTGGTGGAAACATCGATTCGAATGGTAAAAGCGGAAAAAGCGGATAAGCTCAAGGATCGTGCCGAGCAAATGGTCGTCGACCGGCTGGCTTCCATTTTGGTGCCCAGTCCTTCCAAGCAGCGCAGTCAACGGAATCCGCTGGAGATGATCTTCGGTCAGCAGAATGCCGCGCAGCCGGAACAGGAGCAGGAAACCGACGCTTCCGTTCTTTCACGCAGACAGCAGGTCAAGGAGCAGCTGCTTAGAGGCGAGCTTGAAAATCAGGTGATTGAAATTGAAGTGGAGGACAATACCCCCTCCATGTTTGACATGCTGGCGGGGCAGGGTAATGAACAGGCCGGCATGAATATGCAAGAGCTGTTCGGAAGCCTGATGCCCAAACGAACCAAGAAGCGGAAGCTGCCTGTGAAAGAAGCGCGCAAGGTGCTGCTGCAGGAAGAAGCGCATAAGCTGCTCGATATGGATGAAGTCATACAGGAAGCGGTAAAACGCGCAGAGCAGGCCGGCATCATATTTATTGACGAAATTGACAAGATTTGCAGTTCCAGCAGAGGGAGCGGACCCGATGTATCCCGGGAAGGGGTGCAGCGCGACATTCTTCCGATCGTGGAAGGTTCCACGGTGATGACAAAATACGGTTCTGTCAAAACGGATTATATTTTGTTTGTAGCGGCAGGCGCGTTTCACATTGCCAAACCTTCGGATTTGATTCCCGAGCTGCAGGGGCGCTTTCCGATTAGGGTTGAGCTTAACAGCTTGACGCAGCAAGATTTTGTGTTGATTCTGAAGGAGCCTCAGAATGCGCTGACAAAACAATACACAGCTCTGCTTGAAACCGAAGGGATTCAAGTGGAGTTTTCCGATGAGGCCATTCATGAGATCGCCCGAATCGCTGCAGACGTGAATCAAAGCACGGATAATATCGGGGCTCGCCGGCTGCATACGATTTTGGAGAAGCTGTTGGAGGATTTGTCCTTTGAAGCGCCAGAAATAACCCTTGAGAGAATCGTCATCTCTCCCGAGTATGTGAGGGAAAAACTGTCTGGTATCGTACAAAACAGAGACCTCAGCCAATATATTTTGTAATCGCTCAAGTTGGAGGCAAGATCATGACATTGTTAATGAAGACCAGAAGGCTAAACAAGCTGCTGCAGAAGGAGGCTGGGAATCCGGTAAGCTTCATGGATATGGCCGCGGTGCTCAGTGACCTGCTGAATGCCGATATTTATGTGGTTAGCCGGAAGGGTAAGGTGCTTGGCAGCGCGTACTTATCTTCAGCCCAGGATATCCTGGTAAACAGCTCTGTCCTGCAGGAAAACAGGTTTCCGCCGGAGTACAACCAACTGCTTTTGAAAGTGGACGAAACCTCTTCCAATCTGGCCGCCGGCAGTCCTTTCGACGTATTTGGCGACCATTCCGCGGACGCGTCATTCTATATTACGATTGTTCCGATCATTGGCGGAGGAGATCGACTGGGAACGCTTATTCTAACCAAGAGAGACGGCGAGTTTATCGACGACGACCTCATTTTGGCGGAGTACGGGTCCACTGTGGTTGCCATGGAAATTTTGAGAGAAAAAGCGGAACAAATTGAGATCGAGGCGCGTTCAAAGGCGGTAGTTCAAGTGGCGGTCGGCTCTTTGTCATTTAGCGAGATGGAGGCGGTTGAGCACATTTTTGAGCAGCTGGAGGGGATGGAAGGTCTTCTCGTTGCCAGTAAAATTGCAGATCGTGTCGGAATTACCCGTTCGGTCATTGTGAACGCGCTCCGCAAACTGGAAAGCGCGGGAGTGATTGAAACTCGTTCGCTCGGCATGAAGGGTACCTACATCCGGGTGTTGAACGATCAACTGCTAAGCACGATTCAAAGTGCAGAATCCTGACACATTTATGTCTTTTTTGTAAATATTTAAGAAATGGTGGCCCTATATGAAAATATAGGGCTTTTTTCTCATTGTAATCATTTCCAAAATTCTTCAATATAAATATAGTCCTACACAAGTGCAAATTATCCCAGCACTGCTATATTTTTTTGAAGAAAATGTCGAACAAAGGAGGATTTGTTCTAGCCTTGTTGAATAATTAGAAAATCAGATCATTGCGGGAAAGTGGGAAATTGTCCATGAATATCTTGAGTAAACCCTCGTTCCGACTGCTGGAACAATCTCTCAATGCAGCTACACTTCGACAGAAAGTGATAGCGGATAATGTCGCAAATGTTGACACGCCCTATTTTAAACGATCGGAAGTCCGGTTTGAGGAGTTTCTACAGCAGGAGTTGAATGGCGGCGAATTGCAGGGCTATCGAACGGATCCTAGGCATTTTTACATAGGTCGTTCTTCAGATCCTCGGCCGCAGATTGTTCGTGATAACCAATCGATGATCAATAACAATTTGAACAATGTGGATATTGATTATGAAATGGCGCTTATGGCCAAAAATCAGCTTCGGTACAATACGATGGTGCAGCAGGTGAGCAGCGAGATTAATAAGGTCAGGACGGTTATAGGGAGGATGTAACGGATGAAGCTGACCAACGGATTTGATATTAGCGCTTCCGCTCTGACGGCGCAGCGTTTTCGCATGGATGTCATTTCGTCCAATATTGCCAACAGCGATTCGACAAGAGCAAGGATGGTCAACGGCAAATGGGTTCCTTACCAACGCAAGCTCGTTACGATAGAACCGAAGCAGTCTAACTTTGCGGAGTCGCTTCAGAATGCTATGGCCGGTCAAGCAGGCGGAGCAGGAGAAGGAGTACGCGTTACCAGAATCATTGAAGATACTTCTCCCTTTAAGCAGGTCTACAATCCGACACATCCGGATGCCGACGAGAACGGTTTTGTCATGCTGCCGAATGTTGACGTGCTTAAAGAAATGGTCGATATGATTTCCGCCACCCGTTCATACGAAGCGAATGTAACGGCTCTGAACGCTACTAAAGCCATGGTCGGAAAAGCGTTGGAAATCGGAAGATAAATACATAAAAGGGGCTAGTTAAAATGATTGACTTCGTTAATGTACAGCCGCAGAAAATCACGGAAAGCATTCAGCCCAAGAACATAAGCGCTGCAGAAGTATCTGATCAGTTTGGAAAGTTTTTAAATGAGGCGATGGCTAATTTAAACGACCAACAAGCTGCGGTCGACAAACTGAACGAAGGGTTCGTTAAAGGGGAAATTTCCGACGTCCACCAATTGATGATCGCTTCACAGAAAGCTTCCTTGGGATTGGAATTGACAGTACAAGTGAGGAACAAGGTCATTGAAGCTTATCAAGAGATCATGAGAATGCAGGTCTGATCTGATCTTGATCTTGATAAATTCTGGTGACGGTCAATCGGATGGGGTGAAACAGTGAACGAGAACCTACTCCAATATTGGAATAGAGCGAAGCAATATTGGACTCAGTTTAGCAAAACGCAGAAATTAACATTAATCGCAACTGTGATTATTGTCATACTTACGATTGGAATCATCAGTTATAATTTATCCAAAACGGAATATGCTCTTGCTTATACGAATTTGCAGCCGAGCGATGCGGCAGCGATCAAAGCGTATTTGGACGAGGCCAAGATTCCTTACCAGCTTAGTGAAGACGGGAAGAGCATCGGAGTCCCGAGAAGCCAGGTGGCCGATGTTAAATTAGGCGTTGAGTCCCAGGGGCTGAACAAGAATGGCAACATCGGCTATGGCTCCTTCAACCAAAGCAGCACGTTTGGGACGACGGACCGGGAATTTGACGTCAAGTACCTGAATGCAGTTCAAGGCGAACTTCAGCAGTTGATCAATTCCAACACGGCCATTAATAGTTCAAAAGTACTAATTAATTTGCCGAAGGAAAGCGTCTTTCTGCCTGCCGGCGGAGAACCGGAGAAAGCATCCGCCTCGGTTGTGCTGGATATCAAGCCGGGGTACTCGCTGGATCAGGCCAAGATCGATACGATGTACAATCTGGTTTCCCACAGCATCAAAGATTTGCCTATTGAAAATATTACTATTTCCGATCAGAACGGTAATTTGCTTGAATATTCCAAAGGCCAGAATCAAATCAACAATGCATCGAACATGGCCATGCAGCAGTTTGAAATTAATAACAAATTCCGAAATGACGTACAGCGGAATGTTCAACAAATGCTCGGAGGAATCCTCGGCAGAGATAAAGTGATCGTCAGTGTCTTCTCGACGATGAATTTTGATCAGACCAGACGTAAGGAACAATTGGTAACCGCCCCGAACACGGTAGATCAAACCGGTCTGGACATCTCCATTCAGGAGATTCAGAAAAATTATACAAGCGACGGTGCTCAGCAGGGCGGGGTGCCGGGAACGGGAGCAACGGACGTGCCGGGTTATCCGGGCACCGCCAATAACGGAAGAACCAATTCTGAGGAGCTTCAAAGAACGGTCAACCGCGAGGTCAATCGAATTACGAACGAAATTGTACTCACGCCTTATGTTGTCAAGGATTTAACCATCAATGTGGGCATTGAACCTCCAGACCCGCTGGATATCAATTCATTGACTCCGCAGACGATTGAAGCTGTCCGACAAATCCTGGTGAACATAGTCCGGGCCGCATTGGCGGATAGCGGAACCGCGTTTACGGAAGAAGAATTGGCCAGGAAAGTCACCGTGTTCCCCCAAACGTTCGCTAGAACGAACGATAATCAGGGGGTAAACGCGAATTCGATGCTGCTTTACGGTGCTCTTGGCGGCTTGGCCCTTGCATTGCTCGGGGGCGGCGCTTACTGGTGGATACGCAGACGCAGAGCCCAGCAAGAGGTTGACGAAGAGATTGTGGACGAAACACCAAAAGTGGAGTTTCCGACGATTGATATCGATAATGTAAACAATGAAAATCAGGTGCGTAAACAGTTAGAGCAGTTAGCCAAGAGGAAGCCGGAAGAGTTTGTTAATCTGCTTCGTACTTGGTTAGTAGAAGAATAGAGGTGTACATGGCTTGGCTAAAGTGCAGCAAGCGACTTTGACGGGCCGACAAAAGGCCGCTATTTTATTAATCAGTTTGGGACCGGAAGTGTCCGCTCAAATTTTCAAGCATCTTCGTGACGAAGAAATCGAGCAGCTCACTTTGGAAATAGCCAATGTCAGGAAAGTGGATAATGTCGAGAAGGATGCCATATTGGCTGAGTTTCACCAAATTTGTCTGGCGCAGGAATTCATTTCTCAGGGCGGTATCGCATATGCCAAGGAAATTTTGGAGAAGGCCTTAGGGTCACAGAAGGCACTCGATATCATCAACCGATTGACGGCGACGCTTCAGGTCAGACCATTCGACTTTGCGCGTAAAGCGGATCCGGCTCAGATATTGAATTTTATCCAGAATGAAAATTCCCAGACCATCGCCCTCGTGCTCTCCTATTTGCAGCCGGAGCAGGCTTCCATTATTTTATCGTCGCTGCCGCAGGAAAAGCAGGCCGATGTGGCGAAGCGGATTGCGCTTATGGACAGCACCTCGCCGGAAGTCATCAGTCAAGTCGAGCGTGTGCTGGAACAGAAGCTTTCCGCTACGGTGACCCAGGACTATACGAATGCGGGCGGGATCTCGGCGGTAGTCCAAATCTTAAACGGTGTTGACCGGGGGACCGAACGTACCATTCTGGATTCACTTGAAATTCAGGATCCCGAATTGGCGGAGGAAATCAAGAAACGGATGTTCGTCTTTGAAGATATTGTCAATATCGACAACCGTTCGATTCAGCGCATTATACGCGATATCGAGAATGCCGATTTGCAATTGGCGCTGAAAGTTGCCAGTGAAGAGGTGCGTGAAGCGATCTTCAAGAACATGTCCAAACGGATGGCTGAAACATTCCGGGAAGAAATGGAATATATGGGTCCCGTTCGGCTGCGTGATGTGGAAGAAGCCCAAACACGCATTGTAGCCACGATAAGACGTTTGGAAGAAGCCGGTGAAATTATCATCGCTCGCGGCGGAGGGGATGATATTATTGTCTAATGTCATCAAACTATTTCAGTATGTAGCTGTCGAAGACACGAAAATTGTCGAGCCTCCGGCTGCTTCTGTTCTTAAACAAGAACATCCGGAAGAGACAGAAGATCATCTGCCGGAACATCATCAGGAATTAAACGATCTGCTGCAGATGAAAGAACAGATTCTGCATGATGCCGAGTCGTTTGCTGAAGAACAGGTGCGGGCAGCCATGGAAGAGGCGGCGGCCATCAGACAGCAAGCGCAAGCCGAGATCGAAGCGTGGTGGCATGAACGCAGGCTCAAGGACCAGGAAGCCTTGAACGAAGCGAGAGACCGGGGCCATGCTCAAGGCTATCAAGAAGGAATGGCACAGGTCGAGATGGAGCTTCGTGAGCAATATGAAGCAACGCTTCAGGAAGCATCGCAGATTCTGGAGCAGGCCTATCTGTTGAAGCAGCAAATTATTCAGGAAGCCGAACCGTTCCTGATCGAGCTTAGCTGCTCCATTGCAGAGAAAGTGATCGGGCGCCAGTTGACGCTTGAACCCGAATGGATCATCGATTCCATCCGAAAAGTGCTTTCCCGGCGGAGGGAGAAGGGAATCATTACGCTGTGCGTATCCCCTGCCCAGTTCTCATACATACAAGATGCGCGTGAAGAGCTTTTGCTAGCTATCGATTCGCAGGCGGAACTGCAAATTATACCGGACGCTTCCGTATTGGATCAGGGATGCGTAGTCCGGTCAACCTTTGGGAGCATTGACGCGAGAATCGATACCCAACTGAAAGAAATTAAAACTGCGCTCCAGCAGTTGGCTGTGCGAAACGAGGGATCTTAAGCTTATGCAGGCGCCAAGCGCTCAAAAGTATATCGAACACCTAAATCAAATGGACACGATCCGGGTGAACGGAAAAGTGACGCAGGTGATCGGGCTGACGGTAGAATCGGAAGGACCCGATGCAAGCATAGGCGATGTTTGCTATATTTATCCATTGAAGTCGAACACGCCGCTAAAAGCCGAAGTCGTAGGCTTCAAGAACAATAAAGTCATTCTGATGCCGCTCGGCGAGCTGCAGTCCATAGGCCCTGGCTGTGATGTAGTCGGCACAGGCAAGCCGCTCACTGTACAGGTAGGACATGAACTGCTTGGCAAGGTGCTCGACGGCTTGGGCCAACCGCTCGACGGGACCTATTTACCGTCCCGGATGACGCATTACTCTACCAATAACATGCCTAGCAACCCGTTAATTCGTCCGCGTGTCTTGGAACCGATCAGCGTCGGCGTACGATGCATTGATGGTCTGCTGACGATCGGTAAAGGACAGCGTGTAGGGATTTTTGCCGGGTCAGGCGTTGGTAAAAGTACGCTGATGGGCATGATTGCGCGCAATACGTCTGCGGATGTGAACGTGATTGCACTCATTGGCGAACGGGGCAGGGAAGTGCTTGATTTTATTGAACGTGACCTCGGTCCGGAAGGATTGGCCCGTTCCGTGGTCATTGTCGCAACGTCCGATCAACCTGCTCTCATTCGGATTAAAGGCGCATTGATTGCTACGAGCATTGCCGAATATTTCCGGGATCGCGGCTTGAATGTCATGCTGATGATGGACTCGGTAACCCGCTTCGCCATGGCTCAACGGGAAGTGGGACTGGCCGTAGGCGAACCTCCTGCCACGAGGGGATACACGCCGTCCGTTTTCGCGGCATTGCCGAAACTGCTCGAAAGGTCCGGAACGGGACCTAAAGGTTCCATCACTGCATTTTATACCGTGCTTGTCGACGGGGATGATATGAATGAACCGATTGCCGATGCGGTCCGCGGAATTTTGGACGGGCATATCGTTCTCGACCGGAGCATTGCCAACCGTGGCCATTACCCGGCCATTGATGTATTGTCCAGCGTTAGCCGCGTCATGAAAGAAATTGTTCCGGCAGAACAACTGCTTGCAGCGGAGAAATTAAAGATGCTGCTGTCTACATATAAAGATTCGGAGGATCTCATCAATATTGGGGCGTATCAAAAAGGCTCCAATCCGGAAATTGATCTGGCAATTGATTCCATCCAGTCGATTTGGGATTATACCAAGCAGCGGGTAAACGAGAAGCTGACTTTTGCTGACGCTCAAGAGCGATTAATTCGAGAATTTTACAGGGGATGAGATGAAACATGCGTTTTCAGTACGCTTTTCAAAAAATCGTTGATCTTAAAACGAATGAAAAGACTCAAGCGGAATGGATGTTATCTCAAGCGATCGTAAAACTGCGCGAAGAGGAATCGACTCTGGCTAAGCTGGAGGATGCGAAGAAGGAGCTGCAGGAAAAGCTGCATAAAGTTTCCGAAAATCGTACAACCGTTTCGAACCTGCTGCTGCTGCAAAGTTACGTTGATCATATCGATCTGCGCATAAGAGACAAGCATCAAGATTTGCATACGGCCAAGACGAACGTGCAGATCAGGCAGGACGATTTGACAGGAAAATTGCTGCAAGAAAAGGTGTGGACGAAAGCCAAGGAAAAAGCTTATCAAAAATTTTCCGCCGGCGTGCTGAAAGTTGAACAAAATCGGTTAGACGAAATGGCGACAAACCGATATCAAAGGCTATCATAGTCATAATTTGAAGGAGGTGAGGTCATGGCAAACGCAAATACGGAGCAATCGTCGTCTTACGGAGCCATGGAACGGTTTCTGATCTGGTTCCTCATTCCTTTTGTTTTTACTGCTGTACTGTTAGGCGTGCTGATGACCATCTTCGGCTATGATGTCATGAGTAATGCTGTGCGTACAGTGAGCAAGATTCCGGTTATAAATTCGATCCTTCCAATAACCAATGCCGAGGACGGGAATCAAGATCCGCAGCAGACGCAGGGTGAGGCCGTACCTGGGCAAGAGCCGACGGTTGCAAATTATGCTGAGCAGCTTGAGCAAAAGGAGCAGGAGCTGAAGCAAGCTGAAGCAGCGCTTCAGCAGCGTGATCAAACGATCAAAGATCTGCAATTGAAAAACAGCGGTTTAGAAGAACAGATCAAGACCAAGACGATTTCTGAAGATGAGTACACGGCTCAAATTCAACAGTTGGCCGGGATGTACGCAAAAATGTCACCCTCCAAGGCTGCACCGATCCTGGAGAATTTGACCAAAAACGAATTGGTGCTGGTTCTGGGAATGATGAAACCGGATGAACGGGTCAAAGTTTTGGAGCGCATGGATCCGGCGAAAGCTGCCGAGGCTTCTATTCTGTTAAAAGACCAAACCAGCGTAAGGGATACGCAAATTGCCGCCCTTCAGGAAAGGCTGAATCAATCGGTCTCTGCGACGTCACAAGCGGACACCCATTTAAGCAAAGATGATCTTGGGTCTACATTTGCGAATATGACGCCCAAAAGCGCCGCAACGGTTTTAATAGAAATGCAAAAGTCAAATCCGGACAAAGTTCTCTCCATATTAAAGTCGATGGACAGCATGGGGCGTTCGAGGGTATTGTCCGCTGTCTCCGAGCAATCCAAAGAGACCGCTGCTTTGCTTTCTGCACGACTCGTTCAATAAACCCGAAAGGAGGTGAAATAAAATGGAAATTACAGCCCAAACATCAACAGCCGGATCTGTCGGTACAACGGCCGGTGGAACGGCAGGAGCGGTTAATTCGGGAACCGGCGGCTCCGGTTTTTCCACGACGCTCAACGGGATGCTGATTTCAGCCCATCCGCAGGCAGGTAAGGATTCGGCTTCAGCCGCGACCGGCCTTTCGGTTTTGACGGGCCTGATTACCCCTATTCTGATGGCTGCTGTTCAAACAGACGAATCTGCAGCAGCGCTGACAGGCGAGCAAATCCAAGGCTTAATTCAACTGCTGGAGAAACCGCAGGACGGTGAAGAGGAACATTCCTTATTATCGAACCCTGATCTGCAAGCATGGCTCGTTCAGCTTCAGTCGATCCTGGCGGCTCTTACCCCGAACCCGCAAAATGGTGCTGACGACGGCACATGGGAAGGCGGTTTGGCTCCGGTGTCTCAGGCTAATGATCATTTGGAAGAAGCATTAAATCCAATGCTGTTTATTCCGCTGATTGCAGCTGCGCCCACTGCGGAGAATCAAGGAACGGAAGGGGAGAGCAGCAGTACAATACAGGCAGGAATCTCCCTTTCCGAAGCGGTTCAAATGTTGAATCGGTTGAAAGAAATGATTGAACAAGGCCATAAAGACCCGCAGCTTCAGCAAACGTTGAAGGAGCTTTCTGCGGTCTTGGTTTCTGCAGCAGCAAGCGAAAGCCATCTGCGTAAAGAAGCCGAGCGTGCGGATCGTCCGTCTCAACCGTCGCTCATCGTAAAACCGATAGCGGATGTGGAGACTTCCGGGACACAAGAGACCATCCGGGTGGCCGCTAACCCGCTGAGTAAGCTTGAAATGCTGGCAGCTAAGCAATCGGTTGCCAAGCATTCTGCGGAGCAGCTGGCAACGGATGTGGAGACCTCCGGGACACAAGAGACCGTCCGGGTGGCCACTGCCCAGTTGAGTAAGCTTGAGCTGCTGGCGGTGAAGCATACGGTTGCCAAGCTTTCTGCGGAGCAGCCGGCAATCCAGGATCAACCCTTATTCGAACCGTTGGTGCCGGCTGATTCCGAACCGGTAAACGGACAGCATCCCGTGATGACCGTGCAGGATTGGATGAAGGGAGCTCAAGCGGGAAATGCGATGCCGAAGCATCCGGTACTGCATATGTCCGCTGGTACATTTGCCAATGATATGACGCAGTTTGTCGTCAGCTCGTTTTCTCTTGCCACGTCCGCAGACGGTTTAACCGAAGCCAAGATCTCATTGTTTCCGCAGCATCTTGGACATGTGGAAGTGAAACTGACGATGCACAACGGCATGCTGGTAGCCCAATTCATGGCGGACAGCTTGTCTGGTAAAGAAATGCTTGAAAGCCAGTTAACCCAGCTTCGGACGACATTGCAAAACCAAGGCATTCAAGTCGAAAAGCTCGAGGTCGGCCAGAGTCAGAGCTTCCAGTCCGGCATGTTCCAAGAAGATCGGCGGCAGCAGTCCTCCGGTCAATCCTCCAAGCAAAACAAATCGGGCAGAGGCAGTGTAGAGAGCATGGAGGAAGAACAGCCGATAAACATATCTGCTAACTTGAATAAGGCATTGAACGACAAGGGCTCCATCGATGTGACGGCATAAACCGTCTTATCGGATCATAACGGCCAGCAGGAGGTGATTCCGTGACAGACTCGAATATCAGTACCCGAAACGTATGGCCTTATTACGCCAAAGAAAATGTTCAGCGCGCAGGCTCTGAAGACAAGAATCAATTGGGCAAAGATGAATTTTTGAAAATTTTGATCGCCCAATTAAAAAATCAAGATCCGACCCAGCCATTGCAGGATAAAGAGTTTATCGCCCAAATGGCTCAGTTCACCTCGGTGGAACAGTTGACCAATATGGCCGGTGAAATGAAAATGCTCCGACAATCGCTCGGATTTGCATCCGGATTGATTGGGAAGAGCATTACTTGGACTTATGTGGATAGTAATGGAGACACACAAACGAAATCCGGCATAGTCGAGTCCATCACGGTAAAAAAGGGCGAGCAGTTTGCAAAGGTAAATGGAGAGGAAGTTACGCTCGATAAAATCAGCCAAATTTCGAATCCGGAGGAAAGCTAAATGACGGAGCGAATAACGATTGGCCGTCTTTATCCGAATGTGGTGACTCCAAACCACTCCATTAAGACAGCGGCATCCCCCCCAAACGGTAACTTATCGTTTGATAAAATTTTACAAAAACAAACGCTGCGTTTCAGCCATCATGCCGAAGAACGATTGCGACAGCGGGGGATTCAGTTCCAGCCCGAACATCTGGCCAAAATCAATTCGGCCATCGATAAAGCTGCGACCAAAGGCATGAAAGAATCGCTTATGCTGATCGATGATACGGCCTTGATTGTGAATATTAAGAGTCGTACCGTGGTTACGGCCATGGACGAAGCCTCTATGAAAGACAACTTGTTCACGCAAATTGACAGTGCCATCATCATTTCTTAAATGTTTAGGCCGGCCCGCTGCGCGGAGGCCTCGGTTGTGGATCGACTGAAACAACCGGCATTTCAGTACATATTCGCATTCAGGGAGGAAATCTAACGATGTTAAGATCTCTGTATTCTGGCGTATCAGGTATGAGAGGATTTCAAACCAAGCTGGACGTCATCGGCAATAACATTGCCAACGTCAATACGGTTGGTTTTAAGGCCGGCCGTGTCATGTTCAAGGATATTCTCAGCCAAACCGTCTCCGGCGTGTCGGCACCTACGGACGAACGTGGCGGCGTCAACGCGAAGCAAATCGGACTTGGTGTTACCGTCGGTGCCATTGACACATTGCACACGCCGGGCAGCGCCATGACGACGAACGTCGTAACGGACCTGAGAATTGACGGTGACGGCTTCTTCATGCTGAGAGCAACGGAAGATCAAGAACAGCCTTTTTTGAGCCGTGCGGGGAATTTCACGCTGGACTCCAACCGCAGGCTGGTCAACGCTGACGGACTCTTCGTGTCGGACAGCGAGGGAGGGATTATCCAGCTTGACGATACGGTGACGGCCTTTTCAATCTCACAGTCGGGCGAGCTGATCACTGTAGGAGAAGATGGAACAGCGACTCCGAGCGGTGTCTTTATTGGCGTCGTAAAGGTAGTTAATCCTTCCGGGCTCGAGAAAATCGGCGGTAACTTGTACCGCGTGACGCCTAACGCGATGCCGCCAGACGCGCAAGAGCTGCCTACCGGGGAAGAGGCTCAGGCGAATAATCCGGTTACCGGCACCGGCGCCATTATCTCCGGACAGCTCGAAATGTCCAATGTCGATTTGACCTCGGAGTTTACCGAGATGATTATTGCCCAGCGCGGATTCCAGTCTAACTCCAGAATTATCACGACTTCGGATGAAGTACTTCAAGAGGTCGTTAATCTGAAACGATAATCTGAGGGATGGGGGAGGATTTCCTCCCCCAATTACTAAGTATACCGGAGGTAGCTGATGATTCGCTTGACTCGGCTTAACGGAAAGCAAATTACGATTAATGCTCTCCTGATCGAAACGATCGAGGAGACACCGGATACAATGATTACTCTAGTAACCGGTAAGAAAATAATGGTGCTGGAAAAAGTGGATGATACTGTTGCCATGGTTCAACGATTCTTGCAGTCGGTTGGGCTTGTAGGCAGTATGATAAAAAGCCTGGATTCGGAGGGGTCGTAATTGTTTAGGAGTAAAATATTCATCATGGTGGTGGCCGTCCTCATCGCCATTACATTAATTTTGACGGCAGCTTTCATCCTCTGGAATTATATGGATAAAGCTAACGGCACCCTCCGGGATCAGGCGCAGCAATCGGCCAGTGAAGTCAAGTCGGGCAAGAAGCTTACTCCGGATGAGGTGCGGGACAACACCTTCAGCATGAAGGATGTGTTGACCAACCTTTCTGGCGGAAACAACAAGTTCATTAAAGTAAGCTTTGCCTTTGAACTGGAAAATAAGAAGGCGAGGGAGGAGTTTGAAAAGCTGGAAACGCAGATGAAAGCGATCGTGATCCAAACGCTCGCCGATATGACCCCGGATCAAGTGTCGGGAAGCAAAGGCTTTGACAATCTCACTTCAGCCCTTATGAATAAAATGAACCCGCTTCTGCAGCAAGGAAAACTGAATCAAATATTGATTACCGACATTGTTCTCCAATAGCAGAAATCTTAATAAGGCAAGTAGAGTTACGGCACGAAGGAGGTGACGCTAATGGTAGATGTACTTTCTCAGAATGAGATCGACGCTTTGCTCGCGGCGCTATCATCAGGAGAAATGGATGCGGAAGAGCTTAAAAAAGAAGAGACGCAGAAAAAAGTCAGAGCCTATGATTTTAAGAGAGCGGTTCGTTTCTCCAAAGATCATATCCGAAGTCTTACTCGGATCCATGAGAACTTCGCGCGATATCTGACTACCTATTTTTCCGCCCAGCTCCGTACCTTTGTGCAAATCAATGTCGTACAGGTCGAGCAGCTGCCCTATGACGAATTTATTCGGTCCATACCCAAGATGACGATTCTTAACATCTTTGAAGCCGAACCTTTGGAAGGACGAATGGTGCTGGAAGTACATCCGAACGTAGCGTTTGCGATGCTGGACAGGCTGCTGGGAGGTGTGGGTACGTCCCCAACCAAAATTAATGCACTGACGGAAATCGAAACGATCGTGATGGAACGCATCTTCAGCCGGGCGTTTGAAAGTCTGCAGGAAGCATGGAAAACGGTTGTGGATTTGTCACCGAGGCTGGAAGCCTTGGAAACCAACCCGCAATTTATGCAGATTGTTTCACCTAACGAAACCATTGCACTCATTTCATTGAGTACTAAAATCGGAGATACAACCGGGATGATCAACTTGTGCATACCTCATGTCGTTATTGAGCCGATTATGCCGAGATTGTCAGTTCATCATTGGTTTGTATCCCAGAAAAAGACCAGCGCGCCGGAAGAAATGACAGCCCTTCAATCGAGGCTTCATAAAGCAAAATTGCCAGTGATTGCAGAGCTTGGCACATCCCAAATATCGGTCAGGGAATTTTTGAATCTGAACGTCGGCGATGTGATTACATTGAACCGGTCCGTCGAGGAGCCACTGCATATTCGGATCGGGGATAAGCTGAAATTTTTCGGAAGTCCGGGAACGACCCGAGGCAAGCTGGCTGTGCAAATCAATGAGATTGTCCAAGAAGGAGTAGAAGAGTATGACGAATAATAAGGATTATTTGTCTCAAGAAGAAATCGATGCCTTGTTGAGACAATCGGCTGAAGTCGATTCAGTCGGCGGTTCCGGTTTTGCTCCAAAAGTGGAAGATTATTTGTCCTCGTTGGAACAAGACGCATTAGGCGAAATCGGCAATATTACCTTTGGCAGTGCCGCTACCGCATTATCCACGCTGCTTGGAAAGAAGGTAGATATTACCACGCCTAAAGTGTCCGTCATTGCGCGAGAGGAATTGATCGAGGAATTTCCAAAGCCTCATGTCGCAGTTCATGTCAATTATGTCGATGGGTTTCACGGCATCAATCTTCTTGTCATTAAAACGCGGGATGCTCAAGTCATCGCCGATTTGATGATGGGCGGTGATGGAACAGGGCAAACCGACGAATTGAGCGAGATCCATATTAGTGCGGTCCAGGAAGCGATGAATCAAATGATGGGTTCCTCGGCTACATCCATGTCGACCATCTTTAACCGGTTTGTCAATATTTCACCGCCTGGGATTGATATTCTGAACTTGTCGGAAGGAGAAGGAACGGCTGCGCTGCCTCCGGAAGAAGTGTTCATCAAAGTTTCTTTCCGGTTAACGATTGGAGATCTGATCGATTCGACCATTATGCAGCTGCTTCCGGTCCCCTTCGCCAAAGATATGGTATCCATTCTTATGGGAGGGGGGGAATTTCAGGAAGAGACGGTTGCCGAACCGCCTGCTCCATCGGCGCCGCCCGCACCAGCTGCACCAGCGCCAGAACCGTATGCACAGCATGCAGATCATAAGCCGGTGAACGATTATTATTCAGCGCCGCCTGCACAGCAGCCGCCGCCTTACGGCCAACCGTCCCAACAGCCGATGTACGGTCAACCGCCGCAGCAGCCGCCGGTATATCAACAACCGATGTATGGCCAACCGCCGATGCCGCCAAATCCACAGGCTTATCCGTCGCAGCCTGCCGCTTACGGCATGCCGGATTCACGGAATGTCAATGTACAGCCGGCTCAGTTTACCAACTTTACACCGACGAATCTGACTCCTGCGGAAGATACGAATTTGAACCTGCTGCTCGACATTCCTCTGAAGGTTACTGTTGAGCTGGGGAGAACACACAAAGTCATAAAAGACATATTGGAGTTGTCTCAGGGTTCTATTATCGAATTGGACAAGCTGGCAGGGGAACCGGTCGATATTCTGGTGAACAACAAGCTGATCGCTAAAGGCGAAGTGGTCGTTATTGATGAAAACTTTGGTGTTCGTGTTACGGATATCGTAAATCAATGGGACAGAATTCAAAAATTACAATATTAGATTAAGCAACCTTGGGAGGACTGTGTAATTATGGCAAACCGAATTTTAATTGTAGACGATGCAGCATTTATGAGAATGATGATCCGCGACATCTTGACTAAAAATGGATATGAGGTTGTCGGTGAAGCCAATGATGGAGCTCAAGCGATAGAGAAATTTAAAGAGCTTTCCCCGGATTTGATTACAATGGACATAACCATGCCGGAAATGGACGGGATTCAAGCGTTGAAGGAGATTAAGAAGATTGATGCTAATGCAAAAGTGATTATGTGTTCTGCGATGGGGCAGCAAGCAATGGTTATTGACGCCATTCAGGCAGGGGCAAAAGATTTTATCGTAAAACCGTTCCAGGCTGACCGTGTTATTGAGGCTATTAAGAAAACCTTAGGGTAGATGATACCGAAGCGTTGGGGAGAGTCTACGAAGACGGAAGGGAATGTAGAGCGTTGACCAGACTCACAACCAAATGGTTGTTTTTCGCTGCAGTATTTTGGATACAAACAGCAGCGGCTGCTGCTGTTTGTTACGGCGAAACGGGCACGCCCCCCCATGAGCCGGGGATGCTTGATTCATCGGAGCCAATACCTGGTGTTTCACCAGGGGACACGCTTTGGATGATTGTCAAAGTCATATTGTTTCTTGTTCTTATTATCGGCATTTTCTTCATCATAATGAAGGTCATCTCGCAACAAAAAAACAAATTTTTATCGGGCCGTACGCTTCGCTCGCTTGGCGGACTGTCGCTCGGTCCGAATAAATCCATTCAAATCGTAGAAATCGGGAATGCCTTGTATGTTGTAGGCATCGGTGAAAACATACAGCTGCTTGACAAAATTACCGATGAGGCCGAGGTTGCCCATATCGCGGAGATGATGGCCAGCGGGACGGCTTTTACGGGTCCTTCCTTTGCATCGTTAGGGGAATTCATGAAAAAGCTGCGTCACAAACCGCAGGTAGACGAAGAGATGGAAGTGACCGCATCGTTTCAGCAGGTGTTTCAAACCAAAATGCAGCAGATGACAGACCGAAAGAAAATGATGGAAGAGATGCTGAAGCAAGAGAATAATTCAGATCGGTTGAATGATAAATCATGAATCACAGACGCAGGCTTTACCTGGTTCTCTTACTTTTATGCTTGTCGGGAATGTTATCCGGCCAAGCGTATGCAGCAGATCCGATTCCGGGAATCAATATCGATATCGGGACTTCCGGCGATCCGCAAGGAGCCTCGAACACGGTTACGATATTGCTGATGATCACGATCTTAAGTATAGCCCCGGCTATACTGGTTCTCATGACCAGCTTCACCCGCATCATCATCGTACTCGGCTTTGTTCGTACTTCATTGGGTACGATGTCGATGCCGCCGAATCAGGTGCTCATCGGGTTAGCGCTGTTTCTTACCTTTTTCATCATGGCTCCGACATTGGGAGAGATCAATCAAACCGCGCTGCAGCCCTACATGAGAGGAGAGCTTACACAGACAGCGGCTTTGGATAATGCATCTGTTTCTATGAAAAAGTTTATGTTCCAGCATACGAGGCAGAAGGACCTGAAGCTGTTTCTGGATTATTCCAAAGCGGCTCCGCCGACCGGCGTAGAAGATACGCCTTTGACGGCCCTCGTTCCGGCTTATGCGATCAGCGAGTTGAAGACCGCCTTTCAGATGGGCTTTATGATTTTTATTCCGTTTCTTGTTATTGATATGGTAGTAGCAAGCACATTGATGGCGATGGGGATGATGATGCTTCCGCCGGTGATGATTTCACTTCCTTTTAAAATCTTGTTGTTCATCCTGGTGGATGGCTGGTATCTGGTCGTAAGGTCGTTGCTGCTTAGCTACAACACATAGAAGGCCATCAGGAGGAGAACGATTTGAGCTCGGAATTTGTAATCAGAATAGCAGGAGAGGCCGTCTTTACGACTCTAAAGGCCAGTGCGCCGATGATGGTGCTGGCGCTGGTGGTCGGACTTGTCATCAGCATATTTCAGGCGACAACGCAAATTCAAGAGCAGACGCTGGCATTCGTGCCCAAAATTGTCGTCGTTTTGCTTGCTTTGCTCATATTCGGACCTTGGATTCTTAATACGCTGGTTGATTTTACTTATCAATTGCTGAACAACTTGTATAAATACGTGGGTTAGGTTGTGGATTATGGAATGGTTTCTCACGTATTTTCCGGGATTTCTGCTGATTCTTTGTCGGGTTACTTCATTTTTCGTTGTATCTCCCGTGTTTTCAGCGCAGCATGTACCGGCACAGTTCAAGATCGGCCTTGCGTTTTTTACAGCCTTTATCGCATATTTCGGTGTGGGAACGGCTGCGCCGGTGGCGATGGATTCGCTATATGTTTTGACCGTCATACGTGAAGTGCTTGTAGGCTTGTGTTTGGGTTTCATCGCGTACATGTTTTTTACGATTGTACAAATTGCGGGCTCGTTCATTGACCTTCAGATGGGGTTCGGTATTGCGAACGTCATCGACCCGATGACGGGAGCCCAAAGTCCGATTCTCGGCAATTTAAAATATATTATCGCTTTGTTGCTGTTTCTGTCTTTTAACGGCCACCATTATTTGCTTGAAGGGATCATGAGGAGCTACGAATGGATTCCGCTCGATAACAACTTGTTCTATTTGAATAATAATGGGCAGCTGTCCGATTTTATGATACGTACGTTTTCCAGCGTGTTCTCGATAAGCTTTCAAATCGCTGCTCCTTTGGTGGTCGCCTTGTTTCTGGCTGACGTAGGGCTTGGCCTCCTGGCAAGGGTATCGCCGCAGTTCAATATTTTTGTTATCGGCCTGCCGCTCAAAATTTTGCTCGGATTCGTCATGCTGCTCTTGTTATTTCCCGGCTATGAAACAGTCTACAAAGACATGTTTGCTTCGATGCTGGATGCGATCAGGGATTTCTTCGGATTATTCAACGAATAGGAAAGAACGGAGGCAAGGACGTGGCGCAGTTTCGTTTAAAACTCAATTTGCAGCTGTTCTCTCAAGAAAAAACGGAAGAAGCTACGCCCAAGAAAAAACAAGAATCCAGACAAAAAGGCCAGGTCGCCAAAAGTATGGATTTGCCGGCTGCCTTTATCCTGTTTTTTTCCTTCCTGTCGTTTTCCTTGTTCGGAGCCTTTATGAAGGATCGGTTGTTCGGATTGTTCCAGTCGACGCTTCATGACTTTCTCCTTCTCAATCTTACCGCAGATAACGTTATCGTGTTGTTTGAGAAGATGGCATTACAGCTTCTTCTGATCGTCGGGCCGATTTTCCTGATTGCCGTTGCGGTTGCCGTACTAGGTAATTATTTGCAAATCGGGTTTCTGCTCACCGGAGAACCGCTCATGATGAAATTTAATAAAATCAATCCGATCCAAGGTGCTAAACAGTTGTTCTCCATGAGGGCGTTAGTCGACTTCTTGAAATCGGTGCTGAAGATGTCGATTATCGGGATTGTCGTTTATACGACGCTGGTGGCGCAGAAGGATTATATCTTGAGGCTCGCGCAGATGCCGCTTGAAGAAATTGCTCTGTTTACATGGTCGCTCACCCTATCGCTAGGCCTTAAGATTGGCCTGATCTTAATCATTCTGGCGATCTTCGATTATATGTATCAGCGTTACGAGCATGGCAAGAGTATCCGGATGTCCAAGCAGGACATTAAGGACGAGTACAAAAAGACGGAAGGCGATCCGCTCATTAAAGGTAAAATTCGTGAAAAGCAGCGGAGGATGGCGCTGCAGCGAATGATGCAGGAGATTCCAAAAGCGGACGTCGTAATCACCAACCCGACTCACTTTGCGGTAGCCATTAAGTATGATGCAGGCCAAATGCAAGCGCCGACCGTCATTGCCAAGGGTACCGATTATATTGCTCTTAAGATTAGGCAGGTCGCCAAGGATAACGGAATCATTACGATGGAAAATAAGCCTCTGGCCCGGGCGCTGTATGCTCAAGTGGAAATCGGCGAATCGATACCCGCCGATATGTTCCAGGCCGTAGCTGAAGTGCTTGCCTATGTATACAAATTAAAAGGGAAAGCGAACTAAAAGTAAGGAAAGGAGGGTAATGGAGTGAAAGCCAGAGATTTAGTCGTTCTCGTAGGCATCATCGGAATCGTTCTAATGATGGTCATTCCGCTGCCATTATGGCTGCTGGATTTTCTGCTCATTATGAATATTGCTGCAGCACTGCTGATTATTTTGATTGGCATGAATACGCAGGACGCGCTTCAATTCTCGATTTTTCCGTCTCTGCTGCTGATCACGACGTTGTTTCGCTTGGCCCTCAGCGTATCCACCACGAGAAACATTCTGGCAAACGCGGATGCCGGTAGTGTGGTCAGAACCTTTGGTGAGTTCGTAGCAGGGGGCAACATCGTCGTCGGCTTTGTTGTCTTCCTTATCTTGGTCGTCGTTCAATTTATCGTCATTACCAAAGGTTCTGAGCGCGTTGCCGAGGTTTCTGCACGCTTTACGCTCGATGCGATGCCCGGAAAGCAGATGAGCATCGACGCGGATTTGAACGCGGGGATGATCAATGAGCAGCAAGCCAAGGAAAGACGGGAGAAGATAGCCCGGGAGGCTGATTTCTACGGCGCGATGGACGGAGCCAGCAAATTCGTTAAGGGAGATGCCATTGCCAGCATCATCATGTTGGTTATCAATATCATCGGGGGTTTGATCATCGGGGTGGCTATGCATGATATGTCAATCGCGGAAGCAGGCTCTCTGTATTCCATCCTGACGATCGGAGACGGTCTGGTAAGCCAAATCCCGGCACTGCTCATCTCTACAGCAGCGGGTATTGTCGTCACGCGAGCATCTTCCGAAGGCAATTTGGCCCAGGATCTTACGGCGCAGATGTTTTCTTATCCGAAGCTGCTGTATATCGTAGCCGGAACGATTGCTGCACTCGGTATTTTTACTCCGATCCATGTCATGACCACCTTTCCTATTGCCATATTGCTCGCCTTTGCGGCCTATCGCATGCAGCAGAATTTCACCCGCAAGCAAGCGGAAGAGGTTCAGCTTGAAGAGGAGCAGCAGATCGAGGAGGTCCGCAGTCCTGAAAGTGTCATCGGTTTGCTGCAGGTTGATCCGATTGAATTCGAATTCGGCTACGGTTTGATCCCTCTGGCGGATGCCCAGCAAGGGGGAGATTTATTGGATCGGATTATTCTCATCCGCAGACAGTGCGCGCTGGAGCTTGGCGTTGTCGTTCCCGTCATTCGGATCCGCGACAATATTCAGCTTAGACCTAATGAATATGTGATCAAGATTAAAGGGAATACCGTCGCTCGCGGCGATCTTCTGCTGAACCATTATTTGGCGATGAGCCCGGGCATTGAGGATGATTCCATTACAGGAATTGATACGCTGGAGCCCGCGTTCGGACTTCCGGCGCTCTGGATTGACGAGAGCACCAAAGAACGCGCGGAGCTGTCCGGTTATACCGTGGTAGATCCTCCTTCCGTTGTAGCTACTCATTTGACCGAGGTCATCAAAAAGCACGCTCACGAGCTTTTGGGCCGGCAAGAAACGAAGGCTCTTATCGAGAATGTCAAGGAGAATTATCCCGCCCTTGTGGACGACCTTATTCCCAACGTCTTATCTTTAGGCGACGTGCAAAAGGTGCTGGTCAAACTTCTTCGGGAGAAAATTTCGATTCGCGATCTGGTCACGATCCTCGAGACGTTGGCGGATTACGGCACTTATACCAAAGATACGGAAATCCTTACGGAATATGTAAGACAAGCGCTGTCCAGACAAATTACTCAGCAGTATACGACAAGCGGCGAATCTCTAAAGGTGATTACCGTGGGACCGACCCTGGAGAAGAAAATTGCGGAATCGGTCCAGCAGTCGGATCAAGGAAGCTATCTGGCGCTTGACCCTACGTCCACTCAAGTGATTTATCAGCGCATTAACGATCAGGTCACCAAGCTGATTCAAGCGGGTCAGCAGCCTGTGGTTTTGACATCGCCGACCATCCGGATGTATCTCCGTCAACTGCTGGAGCGCACCATGCAGGATATTCCGGTCCTGTCTTACAGCGAGCTCGAGCCGAACGTTGAAATTCAAAGTATGGGGGTTGTGAATCTATGAGAGTAAAGCGGTACGTCGTTGATTCCATGCCGGATGCCCTCCAAAAAATTCGGACTGATCTGGGGAATGACGCGGTCATTATTAATACGAAAGAAATTCGTTCCGGCGGTTTTCTTGGGATGTTCTCCAAAAAGAAAATCGAGGTCATTGCAGCGACGGATACCGCCATTCCCGCCGGCGGAGCGATGACTTCCAATGCAGCAACGACTGGGGCAATTCCGAAACCGGAGCTTAACGTCGTCCCCGCTGCTCCGATGAGGTTCGGCACCGCGGCTTACGGAGCTCAACGGGAGCGACGGGAACAACCGCCGCTTTCCTTTCCCGAAGTGCCGGATGTGCTGCCGGTGACGGGACAGGCGGCTGCAGCGGCCGCCCAGCCTGCGGGGGCCACAATGGTCAAACCCAGAGAAGAGCTTTTGATGGATGAAATCAGGCAAATGAAAGAAATGATGCTGAAGCTTACCCGGCAGGGCACAGTTCAGGAGGCTGTGAATCCGGTGCTGAAGGAGCTTGAAGCGCGCCTTCTCCGCCAGGAGCTGGATCCTCTTCTCGTGGAAGAACTTTTAATGAACGTATCCAAAGAGGCGGAAGCGGAAGGGGCGGAGCTTACCGAGGAGTGGGCATCTTCCTCATTGAAGAGGCAGTTGGAGGCCATGCTGTGCTCTTCCAAGAACAAATCGATCGCCGCAGATACCCGGATCGCCCACTTCGTCGGACCGACGGGTGTCGGCAAGACGACGACGATCGCCAAACTGGCTGCAGAGCAGGTGCTTAAGCATCACCGCAAGGTCGGATTTATTACTTCCGACACGTACCGAATAGCCGCCGTTGAACAGTTAAAAACATACGCAACCATTTTGAACGTGCCGCTTGAAGTTGTTTTCTCGCCGTTGGATTTGAATAGAGCCTTTGAGCAGCTGCGGGATTGCGATTTGATTTTTATGGATACGGCGGGAAGAAATTTTCGCAACGAGATGTATGTCTCGGAGCTGAATGCGCTGCTGAAATCTAACGGGAAGAGCGAGACGTATCTGGTCCTCAGCATGACGACCAAGTACAAAGATATGCAGGCTATTACACACAATTTCTGCAAATTCAAACTGGATAAGGTGCTGTTCACCAAAATGGATGAGACCGACTCTTACGGCTCGGTTGTGAACCTTATTCGCGAATTCGGACTTCAAACGTCTTATATCGCTAACGGACAGAGCGTGCCGGACGATATCCAAGAGCTGAATGAACATCAATTGATTGATTTGATTCTGGAGGCGGGCAAGTCATGAGCGATCAGGCGCAGGGGTTGCGCAATCTGATACGGAATCAAAGCGAGCCGAAAGACAAAGCGACACGCATTCTTACGGTGACAAGCGGGAAAGGCGGAGTCGGCAAATCGAACTTTACGCTTAATTTCGCATTATCCCTGCAAAAAAAAGGATTCAAGGTACTGGTATTCGACGCGGACATCGGTCTTGCCAATATCGATGTGCTGATGGGGATATCATCCAAATTCAACTTATATCACCTATTGAAAAAAGAAAAAACCATCTGGGAAATTATTCAAACCGGGCACGATGATTTGCAGTTTATTGCAGGAGGATCAGGATTTAACGATTTGATTCGCTTATCCGATGAACAGCTCGATTATTTTGCGGATCAGGTCAACCAATTAACCGGTCATGTCGATTTCATCATATTCGATACGGGAGCCGGCTTGTCCAAGGAGACGATCAAATTCATCGTGGCCGCGGAGGAGACCATCGTCGTCACCACACCGGAGCCTACATCGATCACCGATGCTTATGCCATCATCAAGATGGTTCATTCGATGAACGACCAGGTAGCGTTCCGTTTGGTGGTAAACCGGGCGACGGATTGGAAGGAGGGTCGGCAGACAGCAGACAAAATCAGCATGGTAGCCAAACAATTTCTGAATTTGGACATACCTGCGCTGGGATTTGTATTGGACGACAGCAACGTCTCCAAAGCGGTGAAGAAACAAGTTCCGTTTACCGTTGCTTTTCCGTTTAGTGCCGCTTCCAAATCAATTAGTGAATTGACAGACAATTTTATCGCCAAACAATCTCCGGCGGAGATGCAAACAGGAGCGGTCAAAGGCTTCTTAACCAAAATGATCAGGCTGTTGAAGCAAGGTTAAGGGAAGGGCTTAAAAGTCCTCTGACCGAGACAACGAAGAGGAGTGGAATGATGCCGCCGTATGATGTATTGGTAGTGGACGATTCGGTTTTTATGAGGAAAATTATTTCGGATTTTATCGGTGAGGATCCGGAGCTTCGTGTAGTGGGAACCGCCAGAAATGGGCGGGAGGCGATAGAAATGGTCAAAAAGCTGAATCCGAATGCTGTGACCATGGATATTGAAATGCCGGAAATGAACGGCCTTGATGCACTCCGGACGATCATGAGAGAGCATCCTGTGCCGGTGATCATGCTCAGCAGCTTGACTCAGGCCGGCGCAATGGAGACGATTCGTGCGCTGGATCTCGGGGCATTCGATTTCGTCGGCAAGCCTTCCGGCTCTATCTCGCTTGACTTATATAAGGTGAAGCAAAATTTGTTGGAGAAACTGCGTGTTGCCGTTAGAACGAAGGTGAAGGGCGTTCACGCTCCGATCCGCCCCGTATCGTCACAGACAGTTAAACCGGCTGTAAAGACGGAGAAAAGATCCGTGGCGCAGCCGGCTCCGCTTGAGCATCTTGTGGCGATCGGCACCTCTACGGGCGGTCCCAGGGCACTGCATCAAGTGCTGTCGCAAATACCGGACGGCTTTCGTGCTCCGGTTTTGATTGTGCAGCATATGCCGCCCAATTTCACCAAATCGCTTGCGCAGAGGCTTGATTCCGATTCCTATTTGCGGGTCGTTGAGGCGGAGCCCGGGATGGTGCTGAAGAGCGCAACAGCTTATGTGGCGCCGGGAGGTTATCATATGACGGTAGCGAGGAACGGGGCGAATTCCTACAAAATTCATTTGTCCAAAGAGGACCCGCGCAACGGTCATCGTCCTTCTGTGGATGTATTGTTCGAATCGCTGCTGCCGCTTAAGGAATTGAAGCGCCATATTGTGATCATGACGGGGATGGGCTCTGACGGTGCAAAGGGGATGTTGGCGCTCAAGCAATCAGGGGCCATAACCACCATTGCCGAAGCGGAACAAACTTGCGTCGTTTACGGTATGCCTCGTGCCGCGGTTGAATTGGGATGCGTAACCGATGTATTGCCGCTTCAGCAAATTGCCGCCAGATTGATGCAAGCCGTCGGCGGGCAGTCTTGACTGCCTGGAAGTATACATAACAACGATCAATGATGGAGGTGTGGTTATGGAAATGAATCAGTATCTCTCGATGTTTATCGACGAATCCAGAGATCATTTGCAAGCCATGAACGAGCATTTACTTAGCCTTGAGAACAGTCCGGAAGACGTGAGCATCGTCCAGCATATTTTTCGATCCGCTCATACGCTGAAGGGGATGTCGGCGACCATGGGCTTCGAGGATTTGGCCTCGCTTACCCATGAGATGGAGAACGTGCTCGATCTGGTTCGGAATCACAAGCTACAGATGGATTCATTCATATTTGATTGTATTTTTAAAAGCTTGGATGCGCTGGAAATGATGGTGGAGGATATTATTCAAGGAGGAACCGGAAAGGCGGATGTCACCGACATCGTCTCCGCGCTGAAGTCGATTGTTTCCGGGGACTATCTCAAGAACGGCTCTGCTGCCGGCGCATCGGGTTCCGCGGCTGCGAAAGCGGATAAGGCCGGGGGAAACAAAGAGCTGGACGAATTTCAATACTCCATTTTGCAGCAATCGATTGAAGCGGGAATTCCCGTTTTTCGAATCGAGGTGACCATTCGTCAGGAATGCGTGTTAAAAGCGGCCAGAGCGTATATGGTGTTTAACGTGCTGGAGCAAAACGGCGAGGTGATTCAATCCACACCTTCCGTCGAGGATATCGAACAGGAACGGTTCGAGCAATCATTCACCGTATATTATATTTCACAGTTGGCGCAGGATCAGCTTGCAAGTCAAATCGCCGGCGTTTCCGAAATAGACAAAGTAGACGTTGTATTGCTTGATCGGTCCAAGCTGGATGAGCTGATGAAAGCTCCGGAGCCGGCACCGGCTCAATCCAAGCCTGCCGCAAGCGAAGCTTCGGCGTCCCGGCCGGAAACGCCCAAACCTGAAGCGAAGAAGGCCGCCGGGGGAGGAGCGCCTGTAGCAGGACGTACCATCCGGGTGGACATCGAGCGCCTGGATACACTGATGAATTTGTTCAGCGAACTGCTCATTGATCGCGTCCGTCTGGAGCAGCTTGCCAGCGAGATCCGCAGAAGCGATCTGACGGAAACCGTGGAACATATGGCCAGAGTGAGCGGCGATTTGCAGAACATCGTCCTGAAGCTGCGCATGGTTCCCATCGATTCGGTGTTCAACCGTTTCCCCCGGATGATTCGCGATGTGGCCAAGACGCTCGATAAAAAGGTGGATCTGATCATTACCGGCGCCGATACCGAATTGGACCGGACGGTTATCGATGAGATTGGCGATCCGCTGGTCCACTTGTTAAGAAACGCCGTAGACCACGGGATCGAACCGGTGGCGGAACGCGTGCAAATCGGCAAGCCGGAGACCGGCACGATCTATCTCCGTGCCTATCACAGCGGCAACCATGTATTTATCGAAATCGAGGAAGACGGACGAGGGATTAACAGGGATAAGGTGATCAGCAAGGCCATCCAGAACGGAGTCATAACCGCAGAGCAATCCGGGAAATTGTCCGACGAGGATGTATATCAGCTTCTGTTTGCTTCGGGGTTTAGTACAGCGGACAAGATATCGGATATTTCCGGCCGCGGCGTAGGTCTGGATGTCGTTAAAACCAAGATCGAGAGTTTGGGAGGGCAAGTTCACGTCAGCGCCAATTGGGGCAAGGGAACGAAATTTACAGTCCAGCTTCCGCTGACGCTTTCGATTATCTCGGCCATGCTCATTCGGCTGGGTGATGAGAAATACGCCATTCCGCTTTCCTCCATTGTCGAAACGATGGCTGTCAAAAGCGATCAAATTCGCGTTGTGCACGGCAGTACCTTGATCAATTACCGCAGCTCCGTCATTCCGCTTGTTCACTTGGCCCAGCTGTTTGACGTACCGGGCTTTACCGGAGAGCCGGCCGCCGAAATACAGATCGTGGTGATCCGCAAGGGAGATAAAATGGCGGCGCTTATCGTCGACGAGTTTATAGGTCAGCAGGAAATTGTCTTGAAATCGCTGGGTAAATATTTAACCAACCTGTTTGCGGTTTCGGGAGCCACCATTCTGGGTGACGGGCAGGTCGCTTTGATCATTGATACGAACGCTTTAATAAAGTAAAAGCGGCAATTCTCGCTTCTCACGATAACTATAGGAGGCTGATAGTATGGGACAGGAGTTAAAAGTGATCGTTTTTTCACTAGCGCATGAAGAATATGGGGTGGAGGTGGAGAGTGTACGGACTATCGAGCGGATGCAGCCGATGACCCGTGTTCCCAAAACTCCGGATTTCGTCCGGGGCGTCATTAATCTCCGCGGTGTGGTAACGCCGGTTATTGATTTGCATGGCCGCTTTGGCTTCCCGCCGAGCGAATATACCGACAACACGCGCATCATTATCGTAGCTGTAGGGGATTTGGAAGTCGGTTTGATTGTGGATGCGGCCAATGACGTTATCGATATCGACAGCGACTGCATTGAGGATCCTCCGGAAGTCGTAGGCGGAATCAAAGCGAAATATTTGCGGGGTATCGCAAAAGTGAGCGACGAACGCCTGCTGGTGCTTTTGAATCTGAAGGAAGTACTCAATAAAAATGAAATCATCCAATTGGAAAAGTTAGAGGAGCAGGTTTAGTGGAAACTTTCAACTCTTTTGCAGAGTTCCAGATGGATGTTCTAAAGGAAGTGGGCAACATCGGCGCCGGACATGCCGCTACGGCATTGTCCAAGCTGCTCGATAAGCCCGTCGATATGCTGGTCCCCAAAGTGCGGCTGCTCCCGTTTGAAGAAGTAGCGGAAAGCGTGGGCGGTGCGGAAGAGGTGGTTATCGCCATCTTCCTGCGGGTAGAGGGGGAGACGCCCGGCAATCTGTTCTTTATCCTTACCATGGATTCCGCCAAAAAGCTGCTCCGCAATGTGGTTGGCATCGAGGAGACCGGCGAAGAAGAATATTCGGAGATGGAGCTTTCGGCCTTGAACGAGATCGGTAATATATTGGCTGGCTCCTATCTAACCTCGCTGGCGGATTTTACAAACCTGAATATGCAGCCCACCGTACCTTCACTGGCCATGGATATGGCAGGGGCGATTCTAAGCTACGGCCTGCTTCAATTCGGTCAAATGGGAGATCAGGCGCTGCTCATCGATACGAAATTTTTGGACGGTCATGATGAAATTGAGGGTCATTTTTTCCTGATCCCGGATCCGGAATCGTTTGAACGAATTTTTGTTGCTTTGGGAGTACAGACTCCATGATTCAAGAAAACCTCATTAAAGTTGGAATGGCCGACCTGAATGTAGCACACAAGACCGGGGTGTTGAAAACAACAGGTTTGGGATCTTGCGTAGGCGTTACTTTGTACGATGCCAAGGTAAAAGTGGCGGGAATGGCGCATATCATGCTCCCCAGCTCGGATATCGCAAGAGAAGGAAAGTTCAACATTGCCAAATATGCGGACTCTGCCCTTCCGGAGCTGATCCGTCTGATGCAAGCGCTTGGTGCAGAGATTCGGCGTATGGAAGCCAAAATGGCCGGGGGCGCACAAATGTTTTCATTCGTCACCCAATCCGACTCGATGCGGATCGGTCCGCGGAATGTAGAGTCCTGCAAAGAAGTGCTCCACCGCTACAGCATTCCGATCAAGGCGGAAGATACCGGGGCCAATTATGGCAGAACGATAGAGTTTGATTGTCAAACGGGTATTCTTGTAGTTCGCAGCGTACAACACGGCGTGAAGGAATTGTGAACCATGATTGGATCGATTCGTTGGAATTTTATCATAGGCGCTTTGGCGTTTATTGTCACGTTTGTACTTTCCATGTCCAAAAATATTTGGCTAACAACCATCATTCGTAGCTTTTACAGCTTTGCGATACTGTTTATTCTCGTGTTTTTGTGTCGTTTTCTGCTGGGCACCTTTGCCGGACTGAACCGTCTTTCTGTACAAGAACAGGAAGCCGGGGAAACGGAAGCCAAAGGTATCGCAGTCGATGCGGTGACCCCTGACGAGGACGAGGAGCTGCATGAGCTGCTAAAACCCGGAGCCGATCCGAAATCAGCAGCGGCTGACTTTACTCCGTTGAATCCTCCGAAGCTCCGGGTAAAAAAACAGCCGGATCCGGAAGAGATGGCGCAAGCGGTTCGTCGAATGTCTGATGAATAAGGGTGGTGACAGTCCGTCATGATCAGCCAAAAATCCCACTTAGCCAATATGGACGTATGGGTGCAATGGAGAGAAAATAAGATATTGGAAGCAAAAAAGGCACTGATCGAAACGTACTTGCCGCTTGTGGACTATGTGTCCAGCCGTCTCTCCATCGGCCTGCCCAAAAATGTGTCCAAAGAAGATTTGTCCAGCTTCGGCGTGATGGGACTTATCGATGCTATAGAAAAATTTGATTATCAGCGTGGATTGCAGTTTGAAACTTATGCTTCATGGCGAATCCGCGGCGCTATCATCGATGGCCTCCGTCAAGGAGATTGGGTTCCCCGTTCAGTGCGCGAGAAAGCCAAAAAGATTGAAGAAGCTTACCAGGTGCTCGAACAGCGCTATTTACGTTCCGTTTCGGATACCGAAATGAGCGACTATTTGGGAGTTAGCGAGAACGATTTTCAACAAATGGTGCAGGACGTTGCCGTTTCTACCGTTTGTTCCATTGATGATCCCATTAGAGAAGAGGATTCGGAGACGAGACTTTCTTTATTGATCGATGAGAAGGCCAAAAACCCTGAATTCAAAGTAAACGAGGTTTATATAAAGGAAACGTTGGCAAAAGCGATAGAGCGGTTGACGGAAAAGGAAAGAACCGTGGTTTCGCTTTTCTATTATGAAGAATTGTCTTTAAGCGAGATTGCCGAGGTCATGAGCCTTTCCCCCTCGCGAATTTCCCAGCTGCATTCCAAAGCGATTCAGCGCTTGAAGGGCGCTTTGAGCCGGCACAAGACCCATTTGTTATACGATTAACCAATGGAAGGCGGAGTAACGATGAGTGATTCGGAGTTGCCGATCAGTTTTTACTTGGATATCTCCTTGTCAGACGATAAATTGTCCGCATATTTACAGTTAACGAATTGTGACCAATCCTTTCAGATTTCGCGTGAAGCGCTGGAGGAATTTTTAAAATCTCACCATATCGTGTTCGGAATCGATGAGGAGAAGCTGACTGCCATCGCCGAGAATCCCGCAGCCTTTTTCAATTCCAGGACGCTGATTGCCCAAGGCCACCCTCCGATTGACGGTCAGGACGGCCATATCCACATGTTGTACAATTTGGATGACAAATTGAAAAAACCGGCGGAGCTTGACGACGGCAAAGTGGATTACAAGGAAGTGACGTCGATCCACAATGTACGCAAAGGCCAGCTGATCGCTCAAAAGGTTCCTGCCATTCCAGGCACGCCGGGAAGAGCGGTTACAGGTGAAACCTTGTTTGCCAAAGACGGCAAAGAAGCCAAATTCAAAATCGGCAAAAACGTTGTTGTGGACCCGGAGCAAACAGCCATGTACGCGGCCATCGACGGTATGGTGACGAAAACGGACCGGGATAAGATCAACGTATTTCCGATTTTTGAAGTGAACGGGGACGTGGACTATAACATAGGCAATATTGACTTTGTCGGGGCGGTTGTCATCCGCGGCAGTGTGCTCCCGGGCTTTCGGATCAAAGCAGCCGGCGATATCCGGATCACCGGAAGCGTGGACGGAGCCGATCTGGAAGCAGAAGGCTCCATCGAAATTACCGCCGGCATTCTTGGACATTACAAAAGTGTCATTCGGGCAGGCAACCGGGTGAAAAGCTCCTTTATTCAAGACGCCACGGTGGAAGCGGGAGAGGAAATTCTCGTCAGTCAAAGCATTATGCATTCGCAAATCCGCGCGGGCAAGCGGGTGGTTTGCAAAGGCACGAAAGGGCTCATTGTCGGCGGAATGATTCAGGCGGGAGAGTGGGTCGCTGCCCGCACCATCGGAAACTCCATGTCAACGACGACAGTCATTGAGGTAGGGGTGCTTCCTGAGCTTCGCAATGAGCTGCAGCAGCTTCGCGCCCATCTTAGAACCATGAGCGAGAATATGGAAAAAACGGAGAAAGCACTTACTTTGCTGGATCAGTTGGCTGCCGCCGGGCAGCTTGGGCCGGATAAAGTGTCCATGCGCATCAAGCTGAACCACAACAAAAAGCAGACCGCCGAAGAGATGGCCGCAGCCAAAAATCGGATCTTCGAAATCGAGAAGTCGCTGGAGGATTCGGAAAAAGCCAAGGTGGAAGTCATTTCAACGATCTACAGCGGAGCGAAAATCGTGATCGGGCGATATACGAAATTCGTTAAAGACACATCGCATCGGGTGAAATTTCAATTGCTCGACGGAGATATTGCCATGCTTCCAATCGTTTAACGGCTGATCATGTAAGCCCCGGCTTAAAGGAGGGTACCTGAAATGAGCCTAAAATCCATTGAGATGCAGTTCGCTCTTCATAAGAATGATGAAGCCGGACTAAAGCAGCATCAACTGATGAACAAGCCTGTTCAGGATCAGACGGTGCTCTCAAATGAAGCTGAAAAACATACGTTGAAAGAGCGACAAGTCGCTGCCAAAGCGGAGGAGACCAACGGCTCCACCGTGAAGGACGATGGGCCAAAGCGGCAGCACGGGCAAGAAAAACGCCGTAGGGACGGCAAGTTTGCTGGTCAGAGCGGCGCCAGGCCTGAGCCCCGGAGAGACCATCCGTTCAAAGGACAGCATATCGATTTGTCGCTTTAACCCTTGTGTGAAAAAGGTGAATGCAGTGAACCAACCTTGGATTTATATTGTGCTTGTCGGTCTCGTGCTGATCGTGTATGCCAGAATGGTTCCGAGAAGCTCGGGAAACCAAGGAAGCAAATCGCAGAGCGGCAGCATGCTCAGTGAAATGGAAGAAACAATGGACCATTTTGCCGCCGAGCTTGACGAACAGAACAAAGCGTTAATTCAGATGGTTGCCGAAACGAAGAAGGAATACGAGCTGCATTCGGCTAAGCTCGTTTACCGCATAGAAACACTCGAAAAGCAAGGGAGCCAGCTTCAGCAGGAGATAAGCCGGATAGGGTATGTTTGCGAGCAGCTTCAAGCGCGGCTGTCTGACCAAACGCGAAGCGATGCGGGAAACTCTGGTGAAACCGCCGGTTCGGTTGAACCCGAACGGCATGCCGAAGCGGTGAATGCGGCGAGCCCTCCTGAGCCGGTCACGCAGGAGCCGCCTGCCGTATCGTTCGTTTCGGATATGAAGGAACGGTACAGTGAGCTGTTCGCATTGTATCAACAGGGCAAATCGACCGATTATATTGCGAAGAAGCTCGGTAAGAACAAAGGAGAAATCAACCTGATTCTGCAACTGGCCAAGCAGGAGGAGCTGTCCGATGGCTAACAATAAATCGATGCTTACCGGACTCGGCGCCGGAATGATTTTGGGTGCGGTGCTTCTTCAATTGATGAATGCGTCTTCCTCAACGGCAGTGTCCGGTCCCGACCTGGAAGAAATGAATCCGGCGCAGCTGAAGGAAGCCGCGTCCGTATATTTTCAGGTGTATGACAAAGACCAGAAGCTGTATGATCAGACCCAACTCGATGCATTGGTCCTGCAAAAACTGCAGCAGGAAAAGGAAAAACTGGCGGCCGAACAGCAGTCTGCGGCTTCCGCACCGGTCAAAGAAACCTACATTTATATCTCCGGCGGCCTGACAGCGGGCCATGTGGCGGATATGCTGCTGGCGAGCGGTATCATTACGGACAGAAAAGCGTTCGCGGACGAGATGCGCCGCAAGCGGTTAAATGATAAAATCGTTACCGGGATTCATGTATTCAAGAGCCCGATGGAGCTTTCCGAAGTAATTACGAAGCTGACTACACGTTAGGATCGGAACCGGCTGACCGGGTCCGATTTTGTCGTTATTAGGTTTAAAATCGCGGGTGTTGCATACCAATGTCAGTTATGGTATATTAGTTGTCGGTGTTAAAATCCACACGCTGATTAATTCCGGCAAGGGTGCTCTGAGGGCAATCGCAACAGCTATTACATAACATGATGGTTGGTGTGTCAATGGAGTTTTGCCGCGAAGATGAGATTGGCGGAGGAAACCAAAAAACCAAAACCAGAGGAGGTGCGTGAGGATGGCAGTAATCTCCATGAAACAGCTGCTTGAAGCTGGGGTGCACTTCGGTCATCAAACCCGTCGTTGGAACCCGAAAATGGATCGATACATCTTCACCGAAAGAAACGGAATTTATATCATTGACCTGCAAAAAACGGTCAAAAAAGTTGAGGAAGCTTATAACTTCGTCAAATCCATTGCTGAAGAGAACGGTACAATCTTGTTCGTAGGAACGAAGAAGCAAGCGCAAGATTCCGTTAAGGAAGAAGCAGAACGTTGCGGAATGTACTACATTAACCAACGTTGGCTCGGCGGAACGCTGACGAACTTCAAAACGATCGAAAACCGGATCAACCGTCTTCATGAACTGGAAAGATGGGAAGAGGACGGCACATTCGATGTGCTTCCTAAGAAAGAAGTAATTATCCTGCGTAAAGAAAAAGATCGCCTTGAGAAATTCCTGGGCGGTATCAAGCATATGAAAGGTTTGCCGAGCGCTCTGTTCGTCATCGACCCTCGCAAAGAGCGGATTGCCGTTGCCGAAGCTCGCAAGCTGGGTATTCCGATCGTCGGTATTGTCGATACAAACTGCGATCCGGACGAAATTGACTATGTCATTCCGGGTAACGATGATGCTATTCGTGCGGTAAAACTGCTGACAGCCAAAATCGCTGACGCAGTCATCGAAGCGCATCAAGGCGAACAAACGACAGCCTAATGGATTGAATACATGAAAGGGTGGTTTGAAGGTGCAAAATCCTTTCACCGCCCTTTTTTTAGGGTTACATATTGAACTCGAGGAGGCCAAACTTATGGCAGTTAATGCGGCAGCAGTAAAAGAATTGCGCGAAAAAACCGGAGCGGGTATGCTCGATTGCAAAAAAGCATTAGAGGAAGCAAACGGAGATTTGACGAAAGCGGCTGAGATCCTTCGTGAGAAAGGCTTGTCTGCGGCAGCAAACAAGGCTGGCCGGATTGCAACGGAAGGTGTTGTGGAATCCTATATTCATGCCGGCGGAAGAATTGGCGTACTGGTTGAAATCAACTGCGAAACCGACTTCGTGGCCAAAACGGATTCTTTTAAAGAATTCGCCCGTGACATCGCAATGCAAATTGCAGCGGCGAATCCGAAATATGTTCGCCGTGAGGATGTTCCGCAGGAAGCTTTGGATAAAGAACGCGAAATCTTGAAAAACCAGGCTTTGAATGAAGGCAAACCGGCTAACATCGTTGAAAAGATGGTGGAAGGCCGCATGAGCAAATTCTTTGAAGAATTCTGCTTGCTGGAGCAGTCCTTCATTAAAGATCCGGACAAAACGATCAATGCTCTTCTGAACGAAAAAGTGGCCACCATCGGAGAGAATATTTCGATCCGCCGCTTTGTTCGTTATGAGCTCGGAGAAGGCTTGGAGAAGAAGCAGGAAAACTTTGCGGAAGAAGTTATGTCGCAAGTAAAACGTTGATCGAAGTGAATAGGCAAGGAAATGTGGGAACACTTGGTGTTCCTTCTTTTTTAACAAGAGAGGGAATGCGGTCTGATTGAAACGGAGGGTTGTTGTTTGGAACATCCGATATATAAAAGAGTGGTTTTGAAACTTAGCGGTGAAGCTTTGGCAGGACAGCAGGGATACGGCATCGACGCTGAAGTGATTTCATCCATCGCCCAGCAGGTGAAGGAAGTTGTGGACCTGCAAGTCGAGGTTGCCATTGTCGTCGGGGGAGGAAACATTTGGCGCGGAATTGCCGGCAGCGCGAGAGGCATCGACCGTGCTACCGCAGATTATATGGGCATGCTTGCGACCGTGATGAATGCGCTGGCGCTTCAGGATGCTCTGGAGACGATCGGAGTGCCTACCCGCGTTCAATCATCGATAACGATGCAGCAGGTTGCCGAGCCTTATATCCGCCGGAGAGCAATGCGTCATTTGGAAAAAGGAAGAGTGGTTATTTTCGCGGCAGGCACAGGAAATCCGTACTTCTCCACCGATACGACAGCTGCGCTCAGAGCGGCTGAGATCGAGGCAGAGGTTATCCTGATGGCGAAAAACAAAGTCGATGGCGTTTATTCCGCGGATCCGTTCAAACATGCGGATGCTCAAAAGTTCGAAACGCTCACTTATCTTGAAGTGCTCAACAAAAATTTGGGTGTAATGGATTCAACCGCATCCTCCTTATGTATGGACAACAACATACCGTTGATCGTTTTCTCGATTACGGAAAGCGGCAATATCAAGCGAGTGGTACTCGGTGAAAAAATCGGTACGATAGTAAAAGGGAGTGTATAACGATGCCTCAATCGATAAAGAAAAATGCGGAAAACCGTATGGAAAAAGCGATTGGTGCGCTGAAGAAGGAGCTGGCTTCGCTTCGTGCGGGGCGCGCAACACCGGCACTGCTCGATCGTGTGCAGGTGGAGTACTACGGTACGATGACCCCGGTGAACCAACTGGCCAATATTAACACGCCGGACTCCCGGACGCTGATGATCCAGCCTTGGGATAAAAGCTCTGTGTCCGCTATTGAGAAAGCGATCATGAAATCGGATCTTGGCCTTACACCTACCAATGACGGCAGCTCCATTCGTATCGTCATTCCGGCATTGACGGAAGAGCGCCGTACAGAGCTGGTTAAAATGACGAAGAAGTACGGCGAGGAGGCCAAAGTCGCCATCCGCAATATTCGCCGCGATGCCAATGACGATATCAAGAAGTTGGAAAAGACGGGGATTTCCGAAGACGAATCCCGTCGCCATCAAGACGATATTCAGAAATTTACGGATAAGTATATTGCTGAAGTCGACAAAGTGCTCGCAGCTAAAGAGAAGGAAATTATGGAAGTGTAATTGGTGAAGACCCCCTTGTTTGAGGGGGCTTTTAGTCTTTCCTGATGGGGGATTAGCATGATACCTTTCAAGAAATGGTTTGGAAGCAAACCGGAGGGTGAGGAGCTCGCCCGGCAGCTCGATGCAGATAATATTCCAAATCATGTGGCTGTGATTATGGACGGTAATGGCCGCTGGGCGCAAAAGCGCGGACTGCCGCGGGTTGCCGGACACCATTCCGGGATGAAAAACGTGAAGAGAATCACGATGGCGGCGGACAGCATCGGTGTGCAGGTGCTTACGATGTATGCCTTTTCCACGGAAAACTGGAAGCGGCCGAAAGAGGAAGTCGACTATTTAATGAAACTTCCGCTTGAATTTTTCCCCAAGGAAATCGACGAACTCATAGCCAACAACGTCCAAATCCGTATGACCGGCTGGCAAGAGGGCCTTCCGGATCATACGCTTAAAGCCATTGAAGACGCGATCGATCAGACGAAGCGGAATACAGGTCTTATTTTAAATTTTGCACTGAACTACGGCAGCCGCAAAGAGATGCTTCGGGGCATCCAACAGCTTGTACAAGATGCGAAAGAGAACAAAGTACATCCGGACGGAATCGACGAAACCTTGTTTTCCAAATATTTGCTG
The DNA here is from genome assembly GCF_001465255.1 of Paenibacillus naphthalenovorans. NCBI lineage: Bacteria > Bacillati > Bacillota > Bacilli > Caryophanales > Paenibacillaceae > Paenibacillus > Paenibacillus naphthalenovorans. Next base: position 1,298,973 of record NZ_CP013652.1, read on the forward strand.
ACCGATCCGCTTCCGGACCCCGATTTGTTAATTCGCACGAGCGGGGAGAAACGCATCAGTAATTTCATGCTGTGGCAGCTCGCATACTCGGAGCTGTGGTTTACGGATCTTTGCTGGCCTGATTTTACGGAGCGGCATTTCTTCGAAGCTATACAAGAGTACCAGCGCCGGGCCAGAAGATACGGTGGGTTGTAGTTCTATGGAGGAATGGAATTGAAGCAGAGAATCGTCACAGGGATCGTCGCAGGGATCGGGTTTTTCATCATGCTTTATTTGGGCGGTTATTGGTTTGCCGGGCTTCTTTTGATATTGTCGATGATCGGTTACGATGAGTTTCTGCGGATGAACGGACTGAAGGGAAACAAAGCCATTGTCATCATCGGCTATTTAGGGGTGTTTTGCCTTACCCTGCAGTGGCAGCATACCGGAGTTACGCTGAGTCAACTGGTCTGGTTGTTCATGTTTCTTTTTATGGCCGCAACGGTCATTTCCAAAAACAAAACAACGATAGATCATATTGCGATGGCCTTCATCGGCATGGTGTATATCGGTTTCGGATTTCATTACATGATTGCGACAAGAGACCTGACCGAAAACGGGTTGTATTGGACGCTGCTTGTATTCCTTTGCATTTGGTCAACAGATTCCGGCGCCTATTTTGTTGGATCAAAGTTTGGGAAAACACCGCTTTGGCCGGCGATCAGCCCCAAAAAATCAGTGGAAGGCGCCATTGGCGGAGTGGTGATTTCGATCCTTGTTGCGTTGATCTTCGCCTCGTTTAAACCCGAGCTTCTCGATTATGCTCGCGCGGCTTGGATTGGACTGATGATTGCTGTCGTTGGCCAAATGGGGGATTTAATGCAGTCCGCTTACAAACGGGTAAAAGGCATTAAAGATACGGGTGCGATTCTTCCGGGTCACGGCGGCGTGCTGGACCGGACGGATAGCTGGTTGATTGTTTTTCCGTTTCTTCACCTGCTGTCATGGATCCCTCACGTATAATATAGCCGGAGGTAAACAATTGTGAAAAAAATCAGCATTCTGGGCTCCACCGGCTCTATCGGCACGCAAACGCTGGATGTCATTTCCCATTATCCTGAGCAGTATACGGTGGAGGGCTTGTCCGGAGGACATAACATTAAGCTGCTGGCGGAACAAATCCGGCAGTTTCGTCCGCGCAAGGCTTCGGTAGCGACAAAGGAGCTGGCAGAGCAGTTATCACTGGAAATCCCCTCGGATGTAAAGGTATATTACGGAGAAGAGGGGCTCATCGAGATCGCGGCAGGTACGGATGCCGAGTTTGTCGTCACGGCGGTTGTGGGTAGCCAAGGCTTGGCGCCGACTATCGCGGCTATAGAAGCAGGGAAACAAATCGGACTGGCCAATAAAGAAACCTTGGTCAGTGCCGGTCATCTCGTAACCGGGCTTGCGAATCGGCGGGGCGTTCGCCTTTTGCCGATCGATAGCGAGCATTCCGCTATTTTCCAATGTTTGCAGGGTGAGCGCCAAGAACAAATACATACGATTACGCTGACCGCTTCCGGCGGAAGCTTCCGGGACCGTACTCGTGACGAGCTTAAGCATGTTACGGTTGAGGATGCATTGAAGCATCCGAATTGGGCCATGGGCGCCAAAATTACGATCGATTCGGCGACCATGGTCAACAAGGGTTTGGAAGTGATTGAAGCTCATTGGCTCTTTGACTTGTCTTACGACCAGATCGAAGTGCTGATTCATCCGGAGAGCATCATTCATTCCTTTGTCGAGTTTAAAGATTACAGCGTCATCGCACAGATGGGGCTGCCCGACATGCGGGTGCCGATTCAATATGCGTTGACGTATCCGAACCGGATGAAAACACCTGCCGGGCGGCTGCGGTTGAAAGATATAGGCAGACTGCATTTTCGCGAGATGGATTTCTCGCGGTATCCGTGCCTGCGAATGGCTTTTGAAAGCGGCAGAATCGGCGGATCTATGCCGACGGTGTATAATGCAGCCAATGAAGTGGCGGTGGAACGGTTCTTAAAAGGAGAGATTTCCTTTTTGGACATCGAGCGCGTCATTGAACAAGTGATGGCCGAACACGAACCGGTCGCATTCCCCGACTTGCCTGCGATCTTCGAGATCGACAAATGGGCAAGGCTGGCCGCGCGGAACGTCATGCCACAGCTATAATGGCAGCCTGAAGCAGCAAGCATTTTTCCGGTAAACCGGTCATAGGTTCATATCACGGGGCGGCTTGTATTCCTTTCATCATTAATGTTAATCTTAAGATAAGGAAACGCCTTTTACGTAACTATCGATGTGAACATTCGTGCTTAAGGAGGCCGTAAAAGTATTGGCGACGCTGCAGAATATATTTCAAATTGTGCTCTTGTTTTTTGTTCTCGTATCGATTCATGAGTGGGGACATTTTTATTTTGCTAAACGTGCAGGCATTTTGGTCAGAGAGTTTGCCATTGGATTTGGACCGAAGCTGCTGTCCTTCAAACAGGATGAAACCCGATATACACTGCGTCTTCTTCCGATCGGCGGTTTTGTAAGAATGGCCGGAGAAGATCCGGAAATCGTTCAAATCAATCCGGGACAACGCATCGCCGTAAAGCTGACCGACGATCAAGTTACCCACATTTATTTAAACGACTTTGACAGTCGTACAGGCAGCTTGGAAGGTGTGGTTGAACAGATCGATTTGGAGAAAAAGTTGTTTGTCCGCCTGGACGTCGACGGCGACATCCAACGGTTTTCCGTCCATCCCAAAGCGATGATGATCAGCAAAGACAAGGAAATTCAAATCGCTCCCTGGGACCGCCAATTTGGCAGCAAAACGGTAGGCCAGAGGGCTCTATCGATATTTGCCGGCCCTTTGATGAACTTTATTTTGGCGTTCATTCTGTTCGTGACCGTTGTGTTTATTGCCGGCGTGCCGCATAAAGTGAAAATTGCCGGTACGGTGCCGGGTTCCGCCGCTCAGCTTGCGGGGCTTCAATCCGGGGATTTGATTTTGAACGTAAACGGAGTGGACATCGGAGCGGATCGAAACAAGCTGACCTCCCTTATTCAAAGCTCCGTCAATAAACCCATGGATTGGACGATTGAACGTAACGGGGAGATCATCAGGAAGAATGTGACGCCGGCTGTCGACCAGGACGGGGTGATTCGCGTCGGCGTTACGCTCGTTGCCGAGACGAGACCGGCTACCGTAATGGAAGGACTGAAAAGCGGCTGGAACAGCCTTTCTTCCGCTACCATGCTGATATTGGATGGATTCGGCAAGCTCGCGACACTGCAGTTTAAACTTGACGATTTGGGAGGACCTGTGAGGATCGTCGAGTTTACAAGCGAGCAGGCCAGCGCAGGATGGGCGCAGTATATTTCGTGGACTGCCATTATGAGTCTGTATTTGGGGCTTTTCAATCTTCTGCCGATTCCGGCTTTGGACGGAAGCCGCCTAGTCTTTTTGGGACTTGAAGCGGTGCGGGGCAAACCGGTCGATCCCAGCCGTGAGAGCATGGTCCATTTTGTCGGCTTCGCCATGCTGATGCTGCTTATGATTGCCGTAACGTATAACGATATTTTGCGTTTGATGAACGGGTAAGAACTGCCTTCTGTAGGGGGAGAATCAGAGTGATGTCGAATTCAAAACAGGAAAAACAATTTGTAAAGGAAATCACGCCGCAAAGCGAAGATTTCTCGCGCTGGTACATTGACACGATCAAAAAAGCGGATCTGATGAGCTACTCTCCGGTCCGCGGCTGTATCGTGTTTAAACCGGACGGATATGAAATATGGGAGCATATACAGAAGGAACTGGATGCGCGGTTTAAAGAAACCGGACACCGCAACGCCTATTTTCCGATGTTTATCCCTGAGAGCTTTTTTCAGAAAGAAAAAGAACACGTCGAAGGCTTCAATCCGGAACTGCCTTGGGTAACCGAAGCGGGCGGAGAGAAGCTGGAGGAGCGGCTTGCCATTCGCCCGACGTCCGAAACCATGATCGGTCATATGTATTCCGAGTGGATTAACTCTTATCGGGACCTGCCGCTGCTCATTAACCAGTGGGCAAACGTTGTCCGGTGGGAGAAGCGTACCCAGCCGTTCCTGCGTACAAGCGAATTCCTGTGGCAGGAAGGCCATACGGCCCATGAGAATGAGGAGGACGCACGCAAAGAAACGATGCAGATGCTGGAGATTTACCGTGATTTTGTGGAAAATTTCCTTGCGATTCCTGTCATCATGGGACAAAAAACACCTTCCGAGAAGTTCGCCGGAGCCGTTGATACATATTCTATCGAAGCGATGATGAAGGACGGAAAAGCGGTACAAGCCGGAACCTCCCATTATATGGGCACGAACTTTGCCGTAGCGTTCGACATCAAATATTTGGATCGGGAAAACCAGCATCAATACTGCCACACCACTTCATGGGGCGTCAGCACCCGGTTAATCGGGGCCCTGATTATGGTCCATGGAGATGACCGCGGGCTTGCATTGCCGCCGAAAGTGGCTCCGACGCAGGTGGTTATGATCCCGATTGGACCGCCCAAAACACGCGATCAGGTGGTCGGCCGGGTTAACGAGCTTTATGATCAGTTGAAGAAGGCCGGTGTGCGCGTGAAAGTGGATGACCGTCCGGACCAAAGCCCGGGTTGGAAATTCAATGAATACGAAATGCGCGGCGTTCCGGTTCGCGTCGAGCTCGGACCGCGCGATATGGAGAACGGTCAGGTGGTATTGGTTTCCCGGATTACCGGCGAGAAGCGCATCGTGGCCCAGGATCAATTTACGGAAGAAGTGCAAAAGCTGCTGACGGAAACGCAGCAGGAAATGTATGATCGGGCCAAGCGTTTCCGCGACGAGCATATGACAGAGGCGGACTCCGTGGACGAGCTGAAGTCGTTTTTCGAACAGAAACGGGGGTTCGCGCTATCGGGCTGGTGCGGATCGGAGACTTGCGAAGCGCACGTGAAGGAAGAGACAGGCGCTACAAGCCGCAATATCCCGTTTGAGCCGGGAACGAACAAAACCAAATGTCTTGTTTGCGGTTCGGATGCCAAGCATACCGTTGTATTCGGACGAGCGTACTAAAATACGAAACCAATTTAGGGGTTTGTCCATACAAGCCCCTTATTTTTTAAGAATACATCATCTGAAAGTTTCAACGGAGCCGGAGGATTCTATAATCGCAAGAAAAGCTGCAGTTAAACCACGAACGGTTCTTTAACGAAAGGGCTTTGATCAGGAGCTTTTCTTTAGATAGGAGGTCAAGATGAGCAGCAGCAGTACGGCGCATAAACGCGACAGGTTTGAGATGCTGATGCATCAGGCGGGCGTTCCGACGGATGTAGTTCAGTCTTTTTTTTCGGACGGATATATTGATAAGGTAGAGACGAGTCGTAAAAATAAAGAATGGGTCTTCTTTATCGTGAAAAGCCAAATCGTCCCTTCTGACATCTATCGTTCCTTCTGCAAGATGATACGCGATAAATTTTCACATATTGCCGCGATACGTTTCGTGCTGCAGTACACGGCGGAGGTCAAACCGGAAGCGGTCGCGCATGAGTATTGGAGCATGTTTATCGAGTGGGTGCAGCGGGAGGCGGCGTCCATCAACGGATGGATGACCAAGGCGCACATTGAAGTGAAGGATAACGTGCTGACGCTTCATCTGCTGGATTCCATCGGGCTTGAGCTGGCGAAGAAGAAAAATATCGGCGGCTTGATTCAGAACTATTTCAGCCAATTCTTCGGCGTTGATTTTTATGTGAAGTATGCCGTGAGCGGGTCACGGGAGCAAGAAATGGAGAAATTCGCGAAGCAGATCGCTCAGGAAGAAAAAGAGGTCGCAAGTGTCATCATGACGGCGGTGGAAGCGGAGAACGAAGCGGCATCGCAGTCAAATGAAGAACTTAAGCTGATGGTCGGCTATGACATCAAGGAACCGGCCGTACCGCTGCAAGAGGTACAGGACGAGGAAAAGAAAATTACGGTGCAGGGAACCGTATTCGGCATGGAAGTCAAGGAGCTGAAAAACGGAAGCACTTTATATATGTTTAACATCACGGATTTTACCGATTCCATTATGGTGAAGGCATTCGCCAAAACGAAGGAAGACGTAAAAATCTACAACCTCATCACCAACGGCAAATGGCTGAAGCTGCGTGGACGGGTGGAGTACGACCGGTTTATGCAAACACCCGAGTTGGTCATGATTCCATCGGATATAAACGAAATCGTGGCGCCGCCGGATCGTATGGATGATGCCGAGGAGAAGCGCGTAGAGTTTCATTTACATACGACGATGAGTACGATGGACGGGATTACTCCTGTGGATCAGTATATTAAAACAGCGGCCAAATGGGGGCACAAGGCGATCGCCGTCACCGATCACAGCGGCGTTCAGAGTTTTCCCGAGGCTTATAAAGCTTCGAAGAAACACGGCATTAAGGTCATATACGGACTGGAGGCCAATGTGATTGACGATTCGGTCCAAGTGGTCATGAATGCGACCGACATCGCGATTGCCGACGCGGAGTACGTTATTTTCGACATCGAGACGACCGGTTTGTCCGTGACCAGCAACAAAATCATTGAAATCGCCGGCGTCAAAATGAAGGAAGGCAAGGAGATTGACCGTTTTGCTACATTCATCGATCCGCACGAACGGATTCCGTACAATATCCAGCAATTGACCAACATCACCGATGATATGGTAAAGGGCGCTCCGGAACTGGAGGATGTGCTTCCTAAATTCATCGAGTTTGTCGGGGATAGCGTTCTGGTCGCGCACAACGCCAGGTTCGATATCGGATTTATTCAGGCCAACTGCAAGCGGCTTGGCCTGCCGGAAGTGAGCAATCCGGTGCTGGACACGCTGGAGCTGGCGCGTTTATTGTTCCCGACGATGAAGAACCACCGTCTCAATACACTGGCGGATAAGTTCAAGGTGAGTCTGGACAACCATCACCGGGCCATCGACGATTCGATTGCGCTTGGCTTCGTGCTCTTCCATCTGTTAAAGGAAGCGGCGGATAGGGGATACACGCAGCTGGATCGGCTTAACGATCAGGTGGGCAAGAACCTGGCTACCCAACGGCCGTTCCACTGTTGTATTTATGCCAAGAACATGATAGGCAAAAAGAACCTGTTCACCCTGGTATCCTTATCGCATACGGAATATTTCCACCGGGTGGCGTGCATTCCCAAGAGTAAGCTGCAGGAAATGCGCGAGGGCCTGATCATCGCTTCCGGATGCGAAAAGGGCGAGTTTTTTGAAACGGTGCTCAATAAATCGTTGGAAGAAGCGGAGAACGTTGCAGCGTTCTACGATGTGCTGGAAATTCAACCGACCGGCATCAATATGCATTTGGTGGAAAAAGGCCTGGTTGGAAGCCCTGCACAGTTGGAGGATGCTAACCGTAAAATCATTGAGATCGGACGCAAGCTCGGCAAACCGGTCATTGCAACCGGCAATGTGCACTACCTGCATCCGCGTGAAAAAATATCGCGCGACATTACGATTCACGGGATTACGGGCTTTAGTCCTTTGAAAGACATCCGCAAGCCGGACGTTCATTTCAGGACTACGAAGGAAATGCTGGCCGAATTCGAATATTTGGGTAAAGAGACGGCTTATGAGGTCGTTGTCAAAAACACCTCCGAGCTTGCCGACCAGTTCGAGGAGCTGGAGCTGTTCCCGACGAAGCTTTTCACACCGATCATCGAGGGTGCGGACGAAGAAATCCGCAACACTTGCTACGAAACCGCGCGGCAGATTTATGGGGATCCGCTTCCGGAAGTGGTGACGGCGCGGCTGGAGAAGGAATTGGTGCCGATCATCAAGTACGGCTTCTCTGCGAACTATTTGATATCCGAGCGGCTTGTGAAAAAATCCAACCAAGACGGCTATCTCGTCGGCTCCCGGGGGTCCGTCGGCTCCTCCGTCGTGGCTACGTTTCTGGGGATTTCCGAGGTCAACCCCCTGCCGCCTCATTATGTATGCAAATCGTGCAAACACAGCGAGTGGATTCTCGACGGGTCGATTCCGAGCGGCTTCGATCTTCCGGATAAAAATTGCCCGAATTGCGGCGAGAAGTTGAAAGGTGACGGTCAGGACATTCCGTTTGAAACGTTCCTTGGCTTTAAAGGGGATAAGGTCCCCGATATCGATCTGAACTTCTCCGGCGAATACCAGCCGCATGCTCACAACTACACGAAGGTGCTGTTTGGCGAGAAAAACGTATTCCGGGCCGGAACGATCGGTACGGTTGCCGAAAAGACGGCTTACGGATTCGTGAAAAAATATGAAGAGGAGCACGGCAAAAAGTGGCGCGGAGCGGAGCTGAACCGTTTGGCTATGGGTTGTACGGGGGTTAAGCGAAGCACAGGACAGCATCCCGGGGGGATCGTGGTCGTTCCGGATTATATCGATGTTAATGATATTACGCCGGTCCAGTACCCGGCCGACGACACAAGCGCGGAATGGAAGACGACGCATTTTGATTATCACGCGTTCGATGCCAATCTGCTCAAGCTTGATATACTGGGACACGATGATCCAACGATGATGCGGATGCTGCAGGATTTGACGGGGGTCGATCCGACAACGATCCCTATGAACGATCCGAAGGTCATGAGCATGTTCAACTCCGTAGAAGCGCTTGGCGTCACGCCGGAACAGATTCGGACACCCGTAGCGACGTACGGCGTTCCGGAGATGGGGACGAAGTTCGTGCGTCAGATGTTGGAAGAGGCAAAGCCCAGCAGCTTCGCGGATCTGCTGCAAATATCCGGGCTGTCTCATGGCACCGGAGTGTGGCTCGGCAACGCGCAAGAGCTGATAAGAAAAGGCATATGTACGATCAAAACGGTAATTGGCTGCCGCGACGATATCATGCTGTATTTGATTTATAAAGCGGGAATGGACGCGGGACTCGCCTTTAAAATTACCGAGAGCGTGCGTAAGGGTAAAGGGCTTACCGAAGAGTGGAAAGAAGAGATGAAGAAGCATAATGTCCCGCAGTGGTACATCGACTCCTGCGAGAAGATCGAGTACATGTTCCCGAAGGCGCACGCCTCTGCCTATGTCATTTCCGCCGTACGTACCGCTTACTTTAAGCTGTACCATCCGATTGCTTACTATGCGACCTACTTCTCCGTTCGGGCGACGGACTTTGAGATTGAGCTCCTGTGCCAGGGCTACGACGCGATTCTCAGCAGGCTGATCGAGATCGAGGAAAAGGGCTTTCAAGCCTCCCCGAAAGAAAAAAATATGATATCGATCCTTGAGATGGCGCTGGAGATGACTGCGCGCGGGTTTACATTCAAAAGCATCGATTTGTACAAATCGGACGCTACCAAGTTTCTGATTGACGGAGACTCCCTTATACCGCCGTTTTCGGCTGTTGGCGGAATCGGCGAGAATGCGGCCAAAAATATCGCAGCGGCCCGAAACGATGGTCCGTTCTTGTCCATCGAGGATTTCCAAACGCGCAGTAAAGCGTCGAAAACGATTGTAGAAATTTTGGCCGGCATGGGTTGCTTCCGAGGTTTGCCGGAGACAAACCAGCTTTCGCTGTTTTAAACGGAAGAGGTTGTCGTTTTCATCATTATTGCAAATTGAACGGCACTTATGGTATAATCTTCTACGGTAGTAATGTTATATCTCGTAACCAGAGAGTGGGGAAACCCACTCTTTACATTTTGTATAAGGCATTCAAGCGAGTGAATAGGAGGAAGCAGGTTGAGCACACACATCAAATCCACAGTGGAAGAGCTGGTCCGGCCTTTTTTGGACGAGAACGGATTTGAACTGATCGACATTGAATATGTCAAGGAAGGCGGCAACTGGTTTCTAAGGGTGTACGTCGACAAGGAAGGCGGCATCGACATTGACGACTGCGGGCGCATCAGCGAATATTTGAGCGCAAGGCTGGACGAAAAGGACCCGATACCAAACGCCTATTTCCTTGAGGTGTCGTCCCCGGGAGCAGAGCGCCCCTTAAAGAAAACCCAGGATTATCACAAGGCGGTAGGGGAGCATGTTTTCGTTACGACTTATGAACCGGTTGACGGTTTAAAAGAGTTCGAGGGCAAGCTCCTGTCGTTCGACGAGCAGACGGTAGTGATTGAAGTCGGCAAGAAACAGCATGTTATACCTTTTGCGAAAGTGGCAAGCGCACGGCTTGCCATTGTGTTCTGATAAAGCATTGAATTGTCGTTAGTCACATTTCTCAATTATACGAGAGGGGGAACTCCGTTCAAATGAACATGGATTTTATTGAAGCGTTAAATGAAATTGAAAGAGAAAAGGGCATTTCCAAAGAAGTGCTCATCGATGCCATCGAGGCGGCTCTAATTTCCAGTTATAAGCGCAACTTCAATACAGCGCAGAACGTGCGCGTCGATATCAACCGCCATACGGGTCTGATTAAAGTTTATGCGCGCAAGACGGTTGTGGATGAAGTGCTCGACCCTCGCCTGGAGATTTCACTTCACGCCGCACGGGAGATAAATCAAAACTATCAATTAAACGATATCGTCGAAATCGAAGTGACGCCGCGGGATTTCGGGCGTATTGCGGCGCAGACCGCAAAGCAGGTCGTCACGCAGCGGATCCGTGAAGCGGAACGCGGTTTGATATATAACGCTTATGTGGACAAGGAAGAAGACATCGTCAACGGGATTGTACAGCGTCAGGACCAACGCAACCTGTACATTGATCTCGGCAAGATTGAGGCGGTGATGCCGCTTGGCGAGTTGATGCCTACGGACAAATTCAAACAGGGCGACCGTGTGAAAGCTTATATCACAAAAGTGGAAAATACGACCAAAGGTCCGCAAATTGTGCTGTCACGTACCCATCCGGGTCTGCTTAAACGTTTGTTCGAGCTGGAAGTTCCGGAAATTTTCCAAGGCGTGGTGGAAATCCGCTCGGTAGCGCGAGAAGCCGGGTACCGTTCCAAAATCGCCGTGCATTCCCGCAACGAGGAGGTTGATCCGGTCGGCTCCTGCGTAGGTCCCAAGGGCATGCGCGTACAAACGATCGTCAACGAACTGAAAGGCGAGAAGATCGACATTGTCCGCTGGATGGAAAACATTGAAGAATATGTGGCCAATGCCTTGAGCCCTTCCAAGGTTCTGGAGGTACAGGTGTTCGAAGCGGAAAAAATGGCACGAGTCATCGTTCCCGACTACCAGTTGTCTCTTGCTATCGGAATTAAAGGGCAGAACGCCCGGCTTGCCGCAAAGCTGACCGGTTGGAAGATCGATATCAAGAGCGAAACGCAAGCGGAGCAGGAGTATGGGCGTCCTAAAGCCAACTCCGAAGAAATGCATCAGGATTCGGTCAGCATCGACTAAATCAGGCGGGTCGGTGGATTAGCATACGGGAGGGAATGAAACGATGAAGCAGCGAAAAATACCTCTACGCAAATGCGTGGCCTGCCAGCAAATGATGCCAAAGAAAGAACTCATCCGAGTGGTAAAGACTCCCGACGGCGAGCTCCATATCGATCTGAAGGGAAAGAGAGCGGGGCGAGGAGCTTATTTGTGCGGAAAGCAGTCCTGCTTCAGGCTGGCCAAAAAGTCGCGTGCCTTGGACCGCGCACTGAAGACTGCGGTCCTTCCGGACATTTACGATGCGCTTGAACAGGATTTCATTAAGGTGGAAGACGAGTTTATTGCCGGAAAAGATGCGGTGGACGACGAAGATGAAGAATGATAAATTTTTTTCGAATTTGGGGCTGGCTATGAGGGCAGGAAAACTGGTCACCGGAGAAGATATGGTCATTGAAGCAATACGAGGCGGCCAGGCGAAGCTGGTGATCGTAGCCGAAGACGCTTCCGAAGGTACATTCAAAAAAGTTAACGATAAATGCAGTTATTATGGGGTTCCTATTTATCAGTACGGCCGTCGGGATCAGCTGGGGGCAAGCATCGGTAAGGAAACGCGGGTCGTTATTGCGGTAACGGACGCGGGGTTTGCGCGCATGTTGAAGCAGTAGGAGAACGCACGGAGGTGGACTGTATTGACAAAACAAGATAACAATAAAGATAAAATTAGAGTGTATGAGTATGCGAAATCCTTGAACATGAGCAGTAAAGAGATTATTACGATTTTAAAACGACTGGGCAAGCCGGTGAACAATCATATGAGCGTAATGGAGAATGATGCGGTGGAAAGTGTGGAGAAATTTTTCAAAGATGTAAAGGCAAATGCAGCGGCAAAGAGAAATGATGGAGCGGCGGCCGCCAAATCGGCCGACAAACCGGCAGGACGACAGGAACCTAAGCAGCAGACGGTTGCAGTTCAATCCAAGCCGGAGCAAAGAAAGTCGGCGGCGCAAGTGCAATCGGCGGCAACCCGACCAAGCAACGCGCCTTCATCGGGCAGACCGCAAGGCCAAGGCGGCGGACAGTCAGGCAGACCGCAGGGCGGTCAAGGTCAAGGGGGGCCATCCTCCTCCAACAGACCGCAGGGCGACAGCAGACAAGGTCAGGGCCAGCATCGTCAAAGCGGTCAAGGAAACCAAGGCGGCGGACGCCCTCAAGGCGAACGCCGTGGCCCGGCGGGCTCCGGTCAAGGACAAGGTCAGGGAGGCGGCTTTAACCGTGGCGGCGGCCAAGGCGGCCGGGGTCCCGGGCAGCGTCCGCAAGGTCAGCAAGGCGGAGGTCAGCAGGGGCAAAGACCGGATGCCCGCAGAAACGGATTGGACCAGCGCGGAGGCAGTAATCGGACTCCCGGGTCTGGAGAGTCCCGATCGCTGGGGAGCGTGCTTCAGGTGGATGTCGACGATAATGTAGCAGCTAAAGGCGCAGCCAACAAGAAAACAAAACTGGGACAAAAACGTTTTGACGATTTTAAATCGGGCGGCAAAGGGCTTCAAAACCGCGGCAATCAAAAGAATCAAGGCAAGGGCGGTAAAAATCACTCCGAGCCTCCGAAGCCGAAGATCGACAATACGCCCAAGAAAATTATCGTTCGCGGTACCATGACGGTAGGCGAGTTGGCCAAGGCGCTTCACAAGGACGCTTCCGAGGTGATTAAGAAGCTGTTGTTCCTGGGCGTGATGGCTACAATCAACCAGGAGCTTGATTTGGATGCGATTCAATTGCTGGCTTCTGATTACGGAGTCGAAGTGGAACTGAAGATTCCGGTTGAGGAAGACAAGTTCGAGCAGTTTGAAGAAATTGACGACGAAGCCGATCTGCTCGAGCGTCCGCCGGTCGTTACCATTATGGGTCACGTTGACCATGGTAAAACGACACTGCTGGATGCGATCCGCAAGACCAACGTAACGGAAGGCGAAGCCGGAGGCATCACTCAGCATATCGGTGCGTATCAAGTGGAAGCTCACGGCAAAAAAATCACGTTCCTGGATACTCCGGGCCACGAAGCATTTACGTCGATGCGTGCCCGCGGAGCTCAGGTGACGGATATTACGATTATCGTTGTAGCTGCGGATGACGGCGTCATGCCGCAAACCGTCGAGGCGATCAACCATGCCAAAGCGGCAAAAGTACCGATCATTGTCGCTGTCAACAAAATTGATAAGCCGGATGCTAATCCGGACCGCATCAAGCAGGAGCTGACAGAATACGAACTGGTACCTGAAGAGTGGGGCGGGGATACGATCTTCTGCAACATTTCCGCTAAACAGCGCATCGGTCTTGAGAACCTGCTCGATATGATTTTGCTTGTCGCCGAGGTTCAGGAATTAAAAGCCAATCCGAATAAACGGGCAAGAGGCACGGTCATCGAGGCAGAGCTGGATAAGGGTAAAGGGCCGGTTGCCCGCATTCTGATTCAGCACGGTACGCTGAAGGTGGGCGACAGTTTCGTAGCCGGCGTTTGCTTTGGCCGCGTACGGGCGATGGTCAACGACAGGGGCCGTAAGCTTAAAGAAGCGGGACCTTCTACACCGGTTGAGATTACCGGCTTGACCGAAGTTCCACAGGCTGGCGATCCGTTCCTTGTCTTTGAAGACGAACGTAAGGCAAGAGCCATTGCCGAGAAGCGTGCGGTGACGCTGCGTCAATCCGAAATGGGGGCGAATGCCCGTGTAACGCTCGATGATTTGTACAAGCAAATCAAAGAAGGCGAAATCAAGGATCTCAACGTCATCATTAAGGCGGACGTACAAGGTTCTGCCGAGGCGCTCAAAGGCTCGCTCGAAAAAATCGATGTTGAAGGCGCACGGGTTAAAATCATACACAGCGGTGTAGGCGCGGTTACGGAATCCGACGTTATTTTGGCATCGGCCTCCAATGCGATCATCATCGGATTTAACGTTCGTCCCGAGCCGCAGGCGAAGAATACGGCTGAGCAGGAAAAAGTCGATATTCGTATGCACAGCATTATTTACAAAGTGATGGAAGAAATTGAGCACGCTATGAAAGGGCTTCTTGATCCTGAATATAAAGAAGTGGTTATCGGCCATGCGGAAGTGCGCAATACCTTTAAAGTGTCCAAAGTCGGCGTGATCGCCGGTTGTATGGTGATCGACGGCAAAATTACACGCAATGCGGAAGTGCGCCTGGTTCGCGACGGCATTGTCGTCTACCAAGGAAAAATCGATTCACTCAAACGTTTCAAAGATGACGCCAAAGAGGTTGCTCAAGGATACGAATGTGGTATATCTCTAGACAAATTCAATGATATTAAAGAAGGAGATACGATTGAAGCCTTCGTAATGGAAACTGTAGAGAGGTGATCCGCATATGGCTAAAATTCGCGTGGGCAGAGTCGGAGAACAAATCAAAAAAGAGCTGAGCCAAATCATCCAGTCGGAGTTAAAAGACCCTCGGATCGGTTTTATTACGGTGACGGGCGTGGATGTAACGAATGATTTTTCTCAGGCGAAGGTCTTTTTGAGCGTTCTCGGCACCGATGAGCAGAAGGAAGAAACGTTGAAGGGACTGACCCGCAGCACCGGTTTTATCCGTTCGGAGCTCGGCAAGCGAATTCGGATGCGCAAGATACCGGAACTCCTGTTCAAATTCGATGAGTCGATTGATTACGGTTCTAAGATTCAAGGGCTCCTTCAGCAAATTAAACAGGAGAACCCGAATATATGACCGCCGGTTACGAAGCTCAGCTCCGATCAGCGGCTGAGTTTATCCGCAATAACGATGATTTCCTGGTGGTATCCCATGTCCAGCCTGACGGGGATGCCTCCGGTTCCACGTTCGCTATGGCATGGCTGCTGAAGTCCCTTAATAAAAAGGCCACGTTGATCAATGAGGGCCGGATTCCGGAGAAGTTCATGTACATGGCCGGCTCGTTTTCTGTCATACCTTACGAATTGGAACGTCCCGAACGGACGTTCAGGACGATTATTTCGGTCGATTGTGCTGATTTTGAGCGTATCGGCCAAGTACGGAGCTGCTTTGCCCCGCAATGGCAGCTCTTAAATATCGATCATCATGCGACAAACGATAACTTCGGGCAAGTCAATCTGGTCCGGGCCGATGCTGCAGCTACAGTCGAGGTGCTGTACGATCTGGCACTGGAGCTTGGCGTCGAGCTGACCCGTGAGCTGAGTATTTGCATTTATTCCGGTCTTCTTACCGATACGGGCGGCTTCCGTTACGCCAATACCACTCCCAAAGTGCTGCAAATTGCCGCCGACATGCTGGCGCGCGGCGTGCAAGGACACAAGCTCGCCGAAAGGCTGCTCGAAACGATGACTTACGGTCAGGTTTCGCTGCTCAAGCGGAGCTTGAGTACATTGTCTTTCGCCCATAATAATCGGGCGGCCTGGCTGTATGTGACACTGGACGATTTGTCGTCCACCGAAGCGACCTCTGAGGATATGGACGGGCTGGTGAACTATGCCCGTAATGTGGAGGGCGTGGAGGTCGGTATGCTGTTCAAGGAGAAGCAGCCCGGATCTGTAAAAGTAAGTCTGAGGTCAGCGGGCCAAGCGGATGTGGCTGCCATTGCCAAGCGGTTCGGGGGCGGCGGGCACGTTCGTGCCGCGGGCTGTACGATCAGCGGCAGTCTCGAGGAAGCGATTGAGCAAGTAGTCAAGGAAGTAGGGAAGGAGCTCTCATGACGCTCGAAGGCATTTTACCGATTTGGAAGCCGAAAGGCTTTACTTCTCATGATGTGGTGGCAAAGGTTCGCCGGATCATACGAATTAAACGAATCGGCCATACGGGCACACTGGATCCTCAAGTGACCGGCGTGCTGCCGCTTTGTATCGGGCGTGCGACCCGGTTGGTCGAGTACGTGCAGGAAATGCCCAAGGCATACGAAGCCGTACTCCGTCTGGGTCTTTGTACGGATACGCAAGATATGAGCGGACAAGTGCTTCAAAGATTGGAGAATCCTGGAGGAAGGGTGACTCCTCAGCAGGTGACCGAGACGATAGCACAGTTCGTTGGAACGATGGAACAAGTGCCGCCTATGTATTCCGCTGTGAAAGTGGAGGGCAAGCGCTTATACGAGTTGGCGCGGCAAGGCGTTGAAATCGAGCGCAAGGCACGCACCGTTACGATCTATAGTATAGAAGTGCTGAAAACGGATTGGTCGGGAGAATTTCCCGAAGTCCGGTTCCGCGTGAAATGTTCCAAGGGTACGTACATCCGGACGCTGTGCGCCGACATTGGTGCAGCGCTCGGAATCCCTGCGGTGATGGGAGAGTTGGTGCGAACGTCTTCGGGCAACATCGGTCCGGAGCAGTGCTTGACCTTGGAGCAGGTGGAAGAGCTTCACGAACGGGGGGCGCTGTCGGATAAGCTGATACCGATGGAACATGTGCTGAGCTGTTTGCCATCGGTCCGTTTGGATGATGAATCAGCCCGAAGAGCGCTGTCAGGACAAAAAATTCGTTTGGAGCCGGCTCATTGGCCGCAGACGGACAATTCACATGCGGATTCCGGCAAACCTATTGCCGGATTCTCCGGCGAAGGCCGGTTGATCGGTATTTTTGAATGGGATCCGCGGCGCGGTCTTTTATTACCAAACAAAATCTTTTCTTGAAGATGGGCGGCAAAGCGTGCCCTATAAGAAATGTAGGTGAAATAAAATACGATGCATACGGTACAGCTAACGTTTCCGCTCCCTGAGGCGTGTGTTGCAGACTCCCGGGTGCTGGCTATCGGCGAATTTGACGGCGTACATCTCGGTCATCGGGAAGTGATCCGTCGTGCGGTCGAGCGTGGGGCCGAATTGCGCCTTCCGGCTGCCATTATGACGTTTCATCCGCATCCCCGTCAAGTGCTGGGGATAGATAAATACACTCAACTGCTGACACCGCTTGCTGCCAAAAAGGAGCAGCTTGAAGCACTTGGAGTTCATACGACGTACATCGTCGATTTTAACGAAACTTTGATGCGGGTATCCCCTGAGCAGTTTGTTGAACAAATGCTTATTCCTTTGAGGGTGAATACCGTATTTGTCGGGTTTGACTTTACCTTCGGCTTTAAGGGCGCGGGCACATCGGACACGCTTTGCAATCTCGCTGGAGGGCGCTTTGCCGTAGAGGTGGTACGTCCGTTCGAGCTTCGCGGAGAAAAGGTGAGCAGTACGCAAATCCGCAACCTGCTTCTAAGCGGCGACGTTCAAGAAGCCGGTCTTCTTTTGGGCCGCCCGTACAAGCTTCAAGGGAGAGTAGTTCACGGAGACGGCCGCGGCCGCACGATCGGGTTTCCCACGGCTAACATTGAGGTGTCGGAAGACTATGTGATTCCGGCCAATGGCGTGTATGCCGTTGTTGCAACCGTTCGGGGACGTAAAGTAGGCGGTGTTATGAATGTCGGAGTCAAGCCGACATTCGATACCGGCCTGCTGCAGCCGGTATTGGAAGCGCATTTGTTTGACTTCTCCGATATGGTTTATGGTGAGACCATAGAGGTGGAGCTGCTCGGATTTATTCGACATGAAAGGAAATTTGGCTCCGTTCAGGAGCTGATTTCCCAAATCCGCCAGGATGCGGACCAAGCGCGTTTCATCATAGCAGAACGCAGATCCATGCAAAACTTATAATATGATTTTACTTTTACAGATGGAATATGATATACTTTGTAACGTTGCCCGAGTGCATATCTCTGGGGATAACAAGCGGGACAATAGAGAAACCTTGGCGTGGAGAATCGAACACTCCAACGATCTCTGGGCCAAAGGAGATTAGATTATTTATGGAGGTGAATTGGAATGGCATTGACTCAGGAACGCAAGCAGGAATTAATCCAAACTCATAAGACGCATGAGAACGATACAGGATCTCCTGAAGTGCAAATCGCAATTCTTACGGAAAACATCGTCAATTTGACCAACCATCTGAAGACGCACAAGAAGGACCATCACTCTCGTCGCGGCTTGCTCAAGATGGTAGGCCAGCGCCGTAAGCTGCTGACGTACCTCAAAAACAAAGACGTTCAGCGTTACAGCGCCTTGATCGAAAAGCTCGGCTTGCGCCGTTAATTTACGGTCATAACAAAAGCAACCACGCTTGTCCTTTGTGCACGCCAGGCCTATGGCGATGGATGCATAGGCTTGCGGGGTTGCTTTTTTTCGGCTACTATTTTCGCAAAAGAAGGAAATACTAATCATTATGCAGAATGCATTATAGATAAACTCGATCCGGCCGCCGCGGTAAATTTCTCCGAAGACGGTCGCTAACACTACATAAGCGATTTCTCGTGTATATGTTTTTTCATGGAGCGAACGCAAATTTTTAGGAGGTTGTTTATGGAGAAGAAGGTGCAAATGGATCTCGGGGGGCGTCCGCTGATTCTTGAAACCGGACGTTTGGCCAAGCAGGCCAACGGAGCTGTTTTAGCCCGCTACGGTGAGACGGTCGTGCTTTGCACGGTTACGGCATCGGCTGAACCGAAAGATTTGGATTTTTTCCCGCTGACGGTAAACTATGAGGAACGGCTTTATTCTGTAGGGAAAATTCCGGGGGGATTCATCAAGCGGGAAGGACGTCCGAGCGAGAAAGCCATACTCGCCAGCCGTTTAACGGATCGTCCGATTCGGCCGTTGTTCCCGGAAGGTTTCCGTAACGATGTGCAGGTCGTAGCGATGGTCATGAGCGTGGATCAGGAATGCGCGCCGGAGATTACGGCGATGATCGGCGTATCCGCGGCGCTCAGCATTTCGGACGTGCCGTTTCACGGTCCGATCGGCGGTGTGATTGTCGGAAGGGTAGATGGACAGTTCGTCATCAATCCGACAGTGGAACAGGCCGAGAAAAGCGACATTCATCTGGTAGTGGCCGGGACCAAGGATGCCATTATGATGGTGGAAGCCGGTGCGGAAGAAGTTCCCGAGGAAGTGATGCTCGAAGCGATCATGTTCGGGCATGACGAAATCCGTAAAATCGTTGCCGTACAAGAGCAATTTGCTGCAGAAGTCGGCAAACCGAAGATGGAAGTCAAGCTACACAGCGTGGACGCGGAAGTGAGCCAGGCGGTTCGCGAGTTTGCAGCTGCCCGTCTGATCGAAGCGGTGAAGGTTCCAGAAAAGCACGCCAGACAAAATGCGATCGATGCGGTAAACAACGATGCTATAGAGCACTTTGCCGCAGTTTATGCAGAAACTCCGGAAAAGATGGCGGATGTGAAAGAAACGCTTTACGATATCGTAAAAGAAGAAGTGCGCCGTTTGATTACGCACGACAAGGTGCGTCCGGACGGACGCGGATTGGAGGAAATCCGCCCGATCGAGTGCGACATCAATCTGCTGCCTCGTACGCATGGATCAGGACTCTTCACCCGCGGCCAAACACAGGCGCTCAGCGTTTGTACGCTTGGGGCACTGGGCGATGTGCAAATTCTTGACGGGCTGGATTTGGAAGAATCGAAACGGTTTATGCATCATTACAACTTCCCTCCGTTCAGTGTGGGCGAGGCGAGGCCGTTGCGTCCTCCGGGTCGTCGTGAGATCGGTCACGGAGCGCTTGGCGAACGTGCGCTTGAGCCGATTATTCCTTCGGAATCCGAATTTCCTTATACCATTCGGCTTGTTTCGGAGGTATTGGAATCCAACGGTTCGACGTCGCAAGCAAGTATTTGCGCCAGTACACTGGCTTTGATGGACGCAGGCGTTCCGATCAAGGCGCCGGTGGCAGGTATTGCCATGGGACTGATTAAAGATGGAGATCACTTCTCCATTTTGACAGATATTCAAGGGATGGAAGACCACCTCGGCGATATGGACTTTAAAGTGGCCGGTACGGCCAAAGGCGTTACGGCACTGCAAATGGACATCAAAATTGACGGCATTGACCGGGCTATCTTGTCGCAGTCGCTGGAGCAGGCCAAGAAAGGCCGAATGTTCATCCTGAACAAAATGCTCGAGCGCATCGATCAGCCGAAATCCCAGTTGTCGCAATATGCGCCGAAAATTGTCACGATGCAGATCAATCCGGACAAAATCCGCGATGTCATTGGAGCAGGCGGTAAGATCATCAACAAAATCATTGAGGAAACCGGCGTGAAAATCGATATCGAGCAGGATGGCCGTGTGTACATTGCCTCGTCGAACGAGGAGATGAACGAGAAGGCTCGTCAAATCATCGAAGGCATCGTCCGCGAAGTCGTTGTAGGAGAAACCTATCTTGGCACGGTCAAGCGCATCGAGAAATTCGGCTGCTTTGTTGAAATTTTACCGGGCAAAGAAGGATTGGTGCACATCTCGCAGCTGTCTACCGAACGCGTTGGCAAGGTAGAGGATGTAGTGAAGATCGGTGACGCGATTACGGTTAAAGTCACTGAAATTGATGCCCAGGGCCGCGTGAATTTATCGCGCAAAGCGGTATTGACGGCACAAGTTCCGGCACAAAACTAAATCTCATAGTCTTAATAAAGCGGGAATGAAGAAAGAGTCAGAGCAGTCTGTCTCTTTTTTGTTTGGCCTGTTGGTTCTCCGGTTCTAACCTTGTCCCAAAAGGCATATGAATGGGACAAATGAGGAACGACAGGAGAATGCGAATGAAACGCTACCAGTTGTTGTTCACAGCAGCTTGCTTCGGTGCGGTGCTTGTCTTGGTGCAGCAATCGCCTCAAGTGGAACGATTTGTGCAGCATGCGATACAAAGCAGTGCCTCAACGAATCTGATCGGATCTCCTCTGGGCCAATTAGCCAGGCAGGTATGGCGAGAAGACCCGGATACCCGTAAAGCGAAGCTGCTCGAGCATATTCAAGCGGAGGCGAAGCGGCTGAACGTTGCACCGATTAACGCGAAGGTCGACCGGGTTTGGAAGGCGATACCCGGATATAACGGACTTGAAATCGATGTGGAGAAAACGTTGGAGCTTGCCGAGCGGGAGTCGTTTCCAGACCCGCCCAAACTTCTTTTCAGGGAGGTTCCTCCTCAAGTCGGCTTGGAGCAGCTCGGGCCTCATCCGGTCTACAAGGGGAATCCGAATAAGCCGATGGCTGCTTTTATGATCAACGTCGCTTGGGGGGAAGAATATTTACCGGTCATCCTGGAGACGTTGAAGAAAGAAAATGTGCGCGCAACGTTCTTTTTTGACGGATCGTGGCTTCGTAAAAATATTCCCATGGCCCGGACCATCATGGAGCAGGGGCATGAGATGTCCAATCACGCGTATTCCCATAAGGATATGAGTAAATTAAGCCGGGCGCAGGCATTCGCCGAGATCAGTAAAACCGAAGAACTGTTAAAGCGGGAACTCGGTGTAGACAATAAGCTTTTTGCACCGCCTTCCGGGGACTTCAATCAGACTACGGTGGAGATCGCGCACAGCATGAAGCTGAGAACCATCCTTTGGACGCTCGATACCGTAGACTGGAAAAACCCTGAACCTTCCAGCATCGTCCGTAAAATTGAGACAAGAATAGAACCCGGCTCGCTTATTCTCATGCATCCGACCTCCTCCAGCAGTAAAGCGCTCCCGGGAATGATTCGCGTGATCAAATCCAAGGGGCTCCAGCTTGGCACCGTCAGTGAAGTCATTTCCCCGCAGCGGGTGCCCAAGGTTGAGTCGGCTGAATATTAATGTTAATATCTAAATATTATGCGCAAGCGTATCATTCATAGCAGGACTTAAGGAGGCTCGATGGCTTGGACAAATATACGCTTAACAATGGGCTGAGAGTCGTGGTAGAGAAAATACCGACAGGCCGCTCGGTGGCTTTCGGCATTTGGGTCAAAACCGGATCTCGCGATGAAAATGAAACGAACAACGGTATCTCGCACTTGATTGAGCACATGCTCTTCAAAGGTACGGATAAATATTCGGCAAAGGATATTGCCGAAATTTTCGACGGTATCGGCGGCAACGTGAATGCATTCACGTCCAAGGAATATACCTGCTATTATTGCAAAGTGCTTGATGAGCATCTGCCGATGGCGGTGGAAGTATTAGCCGATATGTTCTTCCGTTCCACGTTTGACCCCGTGGAGCTGGAGAAGGAAAAAAATGTGATCTATGAAGAAATCTCCATGTATGAAGATACGCCGGACGATATGGTTCACGATTTGATTGCCAAAGCGGCTTTCGGCAACCACTCGCTCGGATTTACGATCATCGGCACGCAGGACAACTTGGCGGCCATGAGTTCCGATACGCTCAAGGATTATATGAAATCCCGTTATACGATAGAGAACACGGTGGTCAGTATTGCCGGTAATGTAGATGACAATGTCGTTGAACTGATTGAACGTCATTTCGGTGAATTTTCCGTTCAAGGCGGGGACCGCATCACGCCTCCGCCAGGATTTCGCAGCGACCTTCAGTATTTTCAGAAAAAGACGGAACAAAACCATATCTGCCTTTCGTTCCCGGGTTTTTCAGCCAAGGATGATCAACTGTATGCAATGATTCTGCTGAATAATGCGATCGGCGGAGGGATGAGCTCCCGGTTGTTCCAGGAAATTCGCGAAAAGCGCGGACTTGCCTATTCCGTGTACTCTTATCATACGGCTTATCAGGATGGCGGCTTGTTCACGATTTACACCGGAACGGCTCCAAAGCAAACAGAAGAGGTGCTTAAGATTACAATGGAGCTCCTCGCTGATTTGAAAGCAAACGGCTTAACGCCGGCGGAGCTGAAAAAAGGCAAGGAACAAATGAAGGGCAGTCTCATTCTAAGTCTCGAAAGCACCAGCAGCCGTATGAACCGTCTCGGCAAGAACGAACTGATGCTGGGTAAGCATTACAGCTTGGATGAGATGATCGAGCGGATTGAAAGGGTAGAGATGGAGCACATTCAACAGCTGACGGCAAGGCTGCTTTCCGAGCCGTTCGCTTTGGCAATGGTAGGGCAAACGGATGAAGCCATCGCCGGGTTCGGGAGGGATCGCCTTGTTTAATGCATTTGAAGTTAGAATCAAGCGTCTCCCGGGCAATGAGGATATCCCGCTTCCACAGAAAATGTCCCAGCTGGCAAGCGGGTTCGATCTGTATGCCGCGGTAACCGAGCCTGTGACGCTTGAGCCGGGCGCCCGGGCACTGATTCCTACCGGTTTTGCGCTTGCCATGCCTGACGAGCTGGAGGCGCAAATCCGGCCTCGCAGCGGGCTGGCATTCAAACACGGCATTACCTCCCTCAACAGCCCCGGGACGATTGATGCGGATTACCGGGGAGAAGTGAAGGTGCTGCTGATCAATCACGGTCAGGAGCCCTTCATTATCGAGCGGAAGGAACGGATTGCGCAGATGGTTTTCCAACTGGTGCCGCAAATCCGGCTTACGGAAGTTGAAGAACTGGACGATACGGTGCGCGGAGCAGGAGGCTTCGGGCATACGGGCACAAAATAATATCATATCCCGGAAGAAGGCGTTCTCCCGTTCCAAGCCACGGCTCGGAATGGGAGAACGTTTTTTTTTGTTCAGGAGAAGATGCGGCAGGGGCATTAGCCGGATTTTTTCAGAGTTCCGCTGTTTCCCGGCCGGCCCCTTGGAACCCATCTTTGGGCTTACGCATAAGATGTTTTATCGAAAGCGACATAGAAAGAGGTGAGAATGATGCTGACCGGGATTCATGTGGCGCTGATCGGCGGCGATGCCCGTCAGCTCGAAGTCATACACAAATGCTCCGAGCTGGATGCTACCGTAGTGCTGATCGGATTCGACAATTTGCAAAACGGGTTCAGCGGAATCACCAAGGCAGAACTGACGCCCGAGGTTCTTGAGGGAATGGATGCCGTCATTTTGCCTGCTGTAGGTACGGACGACTATGGACATGTAGAAAGTCTCTTTGCTTCAAAGGAATTGCGTATAGAGGGTAAACATATAGCGGCGCTGCCGAAGAAGGCAAAGGTATTTGCCGGCATGGCGAAGACTTACTTGCGTGAACTGTGTACCAAGGAGGGTATAGAGCTGATAGAGCTATTTGACCGGGATGATGTGGCCATATACAATTCGATACCCACCGCCGAAGGCGCCATCATGATGGCGATTCAAAATACGGATATTACGCTGCACGGTTCCGAATCGATGGTGCTTGGTTTTGGCCGGACAGGGATAACGGTAGCCAGAACACTGCAGGGCATGGGCGCCAGAGTGAGGGTTGGCGTGAATAAACCGGAATATTATGCCAGGGCCTTGGAAATGGGGATGAACCCTTTTTATACCAAGGACCTGATCACCAATGTATCTCATGTCGACTTGCTTTTCAATACCATTCCGTCGATGATTATTACGGCCCAGATTATAGCCAACATTCCTCATCGAGCCGTCATTATCGATCTGGCCTCGAAGCCGGGGGGAACGGATTTCCGTTTTGCCGAAAAACGGGGAATCAAGGCGATCCTTGCCCCCGGGCTTCCGGGCATCGTTGCGCCGAAAACGGCAGGACGCATCATTGGCGACACCATTACGCGGATTATTATGGAGGATGCAAATTCAAGGAGGAATAGGTAAAATGAATTGGCAGGGTCTTACGGTAGGTTACGCTATGACGGGCTCTCACTGCACTTTTGAAGAAGTCATGCCGCAAATTCGGCGTTTTGTGGATGCGGGAGCCAAGGTGATTCCTATTGTATCCAATACGATCATGACGACGGATACGCGATTCGGAACGTCGGAAAGTTGGCAAAAACAGTTGAAACAGATCACAGGAAATGATATTATTTCTTCAATTGTAGATGCAGAACCGCTCGGACCTTCGAAGCTGCTGGATGTACTGGTTATCGCTCCATGTACAGGAAATACGACAAGTAAATTGGCCAATGCCATGACAGAGAGCCCGGTACTGATGGCGGCGAAGGCGCAAATGCGCAACGGCCGGCCGCTGGTGCTGGCGATATCGACGAATGACGGGTTGGGCCTGAACGCGATGAATGTGGGCAAGCTGCTCATTACGAAGAATATTTATTTTGTCCCTTTCGGTCAGGACAATCCGCAAGCCAAACCGAATTCGCTTGTGGCCCGGATGGACTTGATTATGGAAACGTGCGAAGCGGCGCTTCAAGGCAAGCAGCTGCAGCCGCTGCTGATTGAACGGTTTAATTACTGATCATACATTTTACTTATATCATCATAGGGGAGAGACGTACACATGTCGAATCAAAAATTGTTTAATGTCGCTGTAGTAGGTGCAACAGGTGCTGTAGGAGAACAAATTATCCGTTTGCTGGCCGAACGGAATTTCCCTATTGGTGAACTCAAGCTTCTCTCATCCGCACGGTCAGCGGGCAAGAAAATCAATTTCAAGGGTCAAGAAATTACCATTGAAGAAGCCAAGCCGGAAAGCTTCCGGAATGTGGATATCGCTTTGTTCAGCGCCGGGGGCGACGTAAGCCGCGCGCTCGTGCCGGAAGCGATCAAGCACGGAACGATCTGCGTGGATAACACCAGCGCCTTCCGGATGGACCCGGATACACCGCTAGTGGTGCCGGAAGTGAACATTGATAAGATTAATGAAAACAAGGGAGTCATCGCGAACCCGAACTGCTCGACAATCCAAATGGTGCAGGCCCTAAAGCCGTTGTACGATCGTTACGGGATTTCGCGCATTATCGTTTCCACATATCAGGCTGTATCGGGTGCAGGGGCAAGCGCGATCAGGGAAACGCTGCGCCAATCCCGTGCCGTACTCGACGGCCAGCCGGTGGAACCGCAAATTTTGCCGGTCGGATCGCTTCCGGTCAAGCATCAAATTGCGTTTAACGCCATTCCGCAAATCGATAAATTCGTAGATAACGGATTTACGTATGAAGAAATGAAAATGATCAACGAAACCAAAAAAATTATGGGCGACGAATCTCTGGAGGTTACCGCCACCTGCGTGCGCATTCCGGTCGTTTATGGACATTCGGAGTCCGTATATGTCGAATTGAAAAGCGACTTTGACGTGGAGGAAGTGAAGAATATCCTCGCTGAAGCGCCGGGAATCGTTCTGCAGGACAATCCGGCGGAGCAGCTGTATCCGCTCGCTACGGAGGCGGCAGGCAAGCTGGAGACATTCGTTGGACGTGTACGCCGCGATTTGAGCAACCCTCGGGCGCTGAACATGTGGATTGTTTCCGATAATTTATTGAAGGGCGCTGCTTGGAATGCGGTCCAAATCGCGGAATATATCGCGATCGAAAAATAATCACGGACAACTTCGGCTACCAAATCGGCTTCCTGCATGATGCGGGAAGCTTGGTTTTTGCTCAATCTTTGAAAGGCTACTCAAGAAGGGGAGATCTTGATGAAGATCCTAGTGCAGAAATTCGGAGGCACGTCCCTTTCCACAGCTGAAGCCAGAGCACACGTTATCGAGCATATCCAGGACGCATTGAAGCAAGAATACAAACTAGTAGTTGTCGTATCGGCTATGGGACGCAAGGGCGAACCTTATGCAACGGATACTTTACTGGAATGGATCCGTCAGAACGGAGACCGGCTGCCTGACAGGGAACAGGATATGCTGCTCTGCTGCGGAGAGCTGATCTCGGCGGCGACCTTATGCAGCCTGTTGAACGCGGCGGGCATTCCATCGACGGTGTTGACCGGCGCGCAAGCCGGAATACGAACCAACGATACGTTTGGCAACGCTCAAATCACATCCTTGCAGCCGGGGCGTATACTTGAACTGCTCGACCAAGGAAACGTTGTCATCGTTGCCGGTTTTCAAGGCGAAACGGCTGACGGCGATTTTACGACGCTGGGACGAGGCGGAAGCGATACGTCTGCAACCGCTTTGGGCGCTGCGTTGAACGCGGAGATTGTCGATATCTTTACCGATGTGAGCGGCATATTGACGGCTGATCCGCGAATCGTTGACGACGCACAGCCCCTGTCGGTCGTCTCGTATATGGAAATATGCAATATGGCGCATCTCGGCGCCAAAGTCATTCATCCCCGAGCGGTAGAAGTAGCCATGCATGCCGGTATTCCGGTTCGTGTGCGTTCCACGTTCTCGAAGGATCCGGGTACGCTTGTCACGCATCCTGACGCGATCAAGGCTGCAACGGGAACCGTTCAAGACCGATTCGTTACAGGGATAGCCCATGTGCCGGGTATTTCACAGATCCGCGTATCGGCAAAGGAAGGCAACTATGACCTTCAACTGAATGTATTTAAAGCGATGGCCCGTCAACGAATCAGCGTGGATTTCATCAATGTGAATCCTTCGGGAGTAGTGTATACGGTCTTTGATCATGAGGCCAACCGGGCGGCCGATACGTTGGTGGAAATGGGGCTCAGTCCCCAAATTACGCCGAATTGCGCCAAGGTGTCGATCATCGGCGGGGGCATGAACGGCGTTCCGGGCATCATGGCACATATTGTTGAAGCGCTGACGGAGGCAGATGTGCAAATTTTGCAGTCCGCGGACTCCAATACCACCATCTGGGTGCTGGTTCAGGAGGAAGACATGGCCAGAGCCGTAAGAGCGCTGCATAAGCAGTTCAAACTATACAGAACAATGAAGTAGGAGGAGTTTTGTCGTGGATTTTGGAAGACTTATAACGGCAATGGTAACGCCTTTTGATACCGACCTGAAAGTAGATATCGCTGGGTTTGAGAAATTGATCGACTACCTTATCGACGAACAGCAAAGCGATAGCCTCGTGGTTAGCGGTACAACGGGGGAATCTCCGACGTTGACGGAGGAAGAAAAACTGGAGCTTTTCCGGACCGCGGTGAAGCATGTCAATGGTCGTTGCCCTGTTATCGCAGGCACAGGCAGCAATGATACCGCCCACTCCATCCATTTATCCAGGGAAGCGGAAAAACTCGGTGTAGATGCTCTGCTGTTGGTGGCTCCTTATTATAACCGTCCTTCTCAAGAAGGTCTGTATCAGCATTTTAAAGCGATTGCCGAGTCGGTAAACATTCCGGTCATTTTGTATAACGTTCCCGGACGTACAGGTGTGAACATCGACGCCGATACGACGATCCGCTTGTCTCATATCCCGAATATCGTTGCCACGAAGGACTGTGCGGATACGGATCAGCTGACCCAGATCGTAAGCGGAGCTGCTCCGGGTTTTCTGGTCTACAGCGGTGACGACAGTGCTGCGCTTCCGGCCATGTCGGTTGGAGCACATGGCATCGTGAGCGTAGCGAGCCATGTAGTTGGAAAAGAAATGCAAAATATGATAAGATGTTATGTACAGGGAGATGTACAGGGTGCGGCAAGACTTCACGGTCAATTGCTTCCGATATTCAGAGGATTGTTCTTCTGTCCGCATCGCGTGCCGAATCCTGCGCCGGTGAAGCATGCGCTTCAACTCAAAGGAGTATCGACGGGAGGCGTGCGTTTGCCTCTCGTGAATGTTACCGAACAAGAAGGACAATTCATTGCATCCCTGTTTGAATGAGGTCTTCGAATGAATCGGTGCCATTCCGGCATCGGTTTTCTTTTTTTTGGATACAATACGAATAACTAACGGCGGACGGCGTGATGCTGATCAGCTTGTAAATGGTTAATTTGTTCATGTATAATGGTGGCAAGTGACTGGTGCGGTATATTTTTGGTTTTAGCTCATATCTGAATCGTCGTCAATTAATTTGAGGAGGTTTATGTACTTGTCCAAGAAAAATATAGACAAATTAACGATTTTCGCCTTGGGCGGCGTAGGTGAAATCGGAAAGAACATGTATGTTGTGCAATACGCGAACGATATTGTAGTGATTGACTGCGGATTGAAATTTCCCGAAGAGGACATGCTCGGAATCGATATCGTCATTCCGGATATTTCCTACCTGACGGAAAATCGCGATAAAGTCCGGGGCATTCTGATTACCCACGGACACGAGGATCACATTGGCGGATTGCCTTACGTGCTGAAGCATTTGAATGTACCTGTTTACGGTACGAGATTGACCATGGGACTCATCGAAACGAAATTAAAAGAAGCGAGTCTGCTTGGCGAAACCAAACGAATCGTCATTACGGCCGATTCCGAATTGAAGCTGGGCTGCATGACCGCAACATTCTTCAAAACGAATCATAGTATTCCGGATTCGGTCGGGGTGTGCTTGGAGACTCCGGAAGGGAATGTTGTGCATACCGGAGACTTCAAGTTCGATCAGACACCGGTAAACGAGCAGCATGCTGATCTCCACCGGATGGCAGCCATCGGACATAAAGGCGTGCTGGCCCTGTTATCGGACAGTACGAATGCGGAACGCCCGGGCTATACCGGTTCGGAACGCAGTGTCGGGGCGGAGATTGAAGAGGTGTTCCGCAAAGCGAAGCAGCGTGTCATTATCGCAACCTTCGCGTCCAATATTCACCGGATTCAGCAGGTAATCGACGCATGCGAGAGCACTCGCCGCAAGCTCGTTGTGATCGGCCGCAGTATGGTGAATGTAGTAAGCATCGCGAGCGAGCTCGGCTATCTGCATATTCCGGACGGCATGCTGATTGAGCCGGAAGAAGTGAATAAACTCGCTTCGGACCGTGTTGCCATTCTCTCGACAGGATCTCAGGGCGAACCTATGTCAGCCCTTACACGCATGGCGCGTTCGACCCACCGGAAGGTGGACATTTTACCGGGAGACACGGTCATCATCGCGGCCACACCGATTCCGGGCAATGAGCGCTATGTGGGACGTACAGTGGACGAGTTGATGCGGATCGGCGCAAATGTGATTTACGGACCGGGTTCCATCACAGGTGTGCACGTCTCGGGACACGGAAGCCAGGAAGAGCTGAAGCTGATGCTCAACATCATGCGTCCTAAATATTTCATCCCGATTCACGGGGAGTACCGCATGCTGCGTCAGCACGGGATGTTGGCGGAGTCTGTGGGCATACCGCGGGAAGATATTTTCATCGTGGACAACGGGGATACCGTGGAGATTCAAGATGGCGTGGCGCGCAAGGGCTCCAAAGTTCCTGCCGGCAACATTCTGATTGACGGACTGGGCGTGGGCGATGTAGGCAACATCGTACTGCGCGACCGCAAACTGCTCTCACAAGACGGAATTCTCGTTGTCGTGGTGACACTCAGCAAGCAGGATGGGGCGATTTTGTCCGGCCCGGATATCATTTCCCGAGGTTTCGTATACGTGCGGGAATCGGAAGGGCTGCTTGAAGAAGCGAACCGCATTGTGACCAGCACACTGCATCGCTTGATGAATGAAAATGTGAATGAGTGGGCGTCTCTCAAAACTCATGTGAAGGACGCGCTCGGACGATTTTTATATGAACAAACCAGAAGAAGACCGATGATTCTCCCTATTATTATGGAAGTCTGAAACTGTCCACCAGTCATAGCACCGTTAACTTAATAAATGTCACTTACATGAAAAAAGACCGCCTGTGTCCATCATCGACGCAGAGCGGTCTTTATGCGGTTCGGCGCATATTTTTGCGCTCCCGTATCATACTAAGGGGAGATTTTAACACTCTAGGGGGAATGTGACATGGCATTTGAAAATAATCAAGAGCAGACGCAGCCCATGACAGAAGACGCGAGAAAGAACGCTACAGTCGATGCTATTCAGCAGTTAGGACAAACGAATGTTCCAACCAACGAGTCTAATATCTTCTGCATGACGATAATTGGCCAGGTAGAGGGCCATCTTGTGCTTCCTCCGCAAAATAAAACGACAAAGTATGAGCATATCATTCCGCAGCTGGTAGCGGCGGAGCAAAATCCGAAAATCGAAGGCGTATTGATCATTCTGAACACGGTCGGCGGCGATGTGGAAGCGGGGCTTGCCATCGCGGAGATGATCGCCACCTTATCCAAACCGACGGTGACGCTGGTTCTGGGCGGCGGTCACAGCATCGGCGTTCCCATAGCCGTTTCGGCCAATTACTCCATCATTGCCGAGACGGCTACGATGACCATTCACCCCATCCGGCTGAACGGATTGGTTATCGGAGTGCCGCAAACGTTTGAATATTTGGACAAAATGCAGGAAAGGGTTATTCGTTTCGTCACACGCCACTCCAGAGTCGAGGAAGACAAATTCAAAGAGCTGATGTTCAAAACGGGGGAGCTGACCCGGGATATCGGAACGACGGTGATCGGATCGGATGCGGTCCGCTATGGTTTAATCGACGCGTTAGGCGGCGTAGGGGAAGCGATTCAAAAGCTCAACGAGATGATCGAAGAACGGCGCAGAGCCCAGGGAGGAATGGTCCAATGATTCATTATACGGTGCTTCCGCTTGAAGCAGTGATGGAAGGCATTGATCATGAGGACTTTCCAAGACCGGTTGAAATCGTCATGAATGGAGTCACGATGCAGGTGCACCCTATCAATGCCCGGCAGGCGAGGATCGTCCGTTTAATCAGCTGCAACCTGCAGGACTATTTGAACCCGCAGTATGCACCCGGAAGAATGATTGAATTTCAGCCATTTCTGCAGGGCTAAGGATCGAATTTACATTCCTTACATTCAGCTTCACCCCAGTTTATGGTATAATGAATCCTCGGGGGGTGAGCGGTCTTGTCCAAGAAGAGGAAGAGGGGCAAAGGACTTAAAACGAATTTGAAATTTGAACTGTACGGCATATTGATTTTGACATTGTCAATCATCGCTTTATCCCGTGAGGGCTCCGTAGCCCGCGCCCTGACTTATCTGTTTCGCTTTCTGATCGGAACGTGGGACTTTGTTATACCGTTAGTGTTTATATACGCTGCCTTGTATGCGATGATGAAGCGGTCGTGGCCGGTCTGGAGGACATCCCGTAAA
Source organism: Paenibacillus naphthalenovorans (assembly GCF_001465255.1). Taxonomy (NCBI): domain Bacteria; kingdom Bacillati; phylum Bacillota; class Bacilli; order Caryophanales; family Paenibacillaceae; genus Paenibacillus; species Paenibacillus naphthalenovorans. The sequence goes on from NZ_CP013652.1 coordinate 1,331,039, forward strand.
ACGGGTCTGCTGCTGATTCTTCTTTCCCTGCTGCTGATGAGCCATATCAGTCTGTTTGCCCAGCTTTATGAAAAAGCGGAGTTTACCGCAGGTCAAATCTGGTCGCAAACATGGATCGGCATGATTGACGGACTTGAACCGACGATGCAGGGCCAGGAAATTTTGACTGCCGGGGTAGGGGGCGGGATGATCGGCGCCTTGATCTACTCCGTTCTGTACTATTTGTTTGATAATTTGGGGGCGCGGCTGATCCAGTATACGTTGTTTATTGCCGGGTTTCTGTTGGTGACAGGTATCTCGCTGGGCGATGTACTCAACCGGGTAAGAGGCCGGAAGCCTTTTGCCGATACGCTGTTAGGTCAGTATATCAAACGGAAGCTGCTGGAACGTCATCAGCGGAGGCAAGCTGTCAATAAGGTGAAGAAAAGAAAACCGGCTGTTGCTTATATTCCGGAACCGGATGAAGAATATGACGAGGAAACGTACAAGCCGGAAAAGAAAAACCGCGGGTCTGGAAAGAAGCGCGCGCTTTTCTTCGAGCTGTTAAATCCCTCCAAAGGCGGCAGCAAATCGGCTGATAAGGTGTCAGGAGGTCCGGACTCCGACCATTCTTCCGATAGCGAGGAAGAGATGGTGACCGTGTATACCAGAGCAGAGGATGAACGATCGCTTCTGTCGGGAAATGAGCCTCCTGTGGCTGAATTCAATGATCCTGCCATCCCGGTTATCCGCGATTTCCAGGAGCAGGTACAGCAGGAGACGGTGTTAGCCACGGGAGCCAAGGGAGAAGGCGGCGCTTCCTCCGGCTCTAAAGCCGCAGCTCAAGAGTCGGCCGAACACGAAGGCGGAACGGAAGATTTCGATATGAAGAACAAGCCTTTGGAGATTCCATACGAGCTTCCGTCCCTCCAGCTGTTATCCAAGCCGTCGTCAGGCAAAGGCGGCGATGCGCTCGATTACAAAGCCGTTGCCCGTAAGCTGGAGGCGACGCTGGAAAGCTTCGGCGTTAGAGCGAAAGTGCTTGAGGTGGTCCGTGGTCCGGCCGTGACCCGGTATGAAATTCAACCTGATGTCGGTGTGAAGGTGAGCCGAATCGTGAGCTTAACGGACGATATTGCGCTTGCCCTGGCTGCCAAGGACATACGGATGGAGGCGCCGATTCCGGGGAAATCCGCTATCGGGATCGAGGTGCCGAATACCGAGGTGTCCGTCGTTACGATGCGCGAGGTCATGGAGAGCCCTACGTTCCAGGATGCCGCTTCCAAATTGTCTATAACACTGGGCCGGGATATTTCTGGACAGCCGATTGTAGGCAATCTCGCGCGCATGCCGCATTTGCTCGTTGCCGGAGCTACGGGTTCGGGAAAATCAGTCTGCATCAACGGCATCATCACGAGTATATTGTATAAAGCGAAGCCGGATGAAGTTAAATTTTTGATGATTGACCCGAAAATGGTGGAGTTGAATGTGTACAATGGCATCCCGCATTTGCTGGCTCCGGTCGTTACGGATCCGAAACGGGCTTCCTTGGCGCTGAAGAAGGTTGTCGTTGAGATGGAGAAGCGGTACGAACTGTTCTCCAAGAGCGGCACGAGAAACATTGAGGGCTATAATGCGATGCTGACGGAAACCCAAACGGGAGCTCCGCTGCCGTATATTGTGGTGATCGTGGACGAGCTCGCGGATCTGATGATGGTCGCTGCCAACGACGTAGAGGATTCGATCTGCCGTCTTGCACAGATGGCTCGGGCTGCAGGGATCCATTTGATCATCGCAACCCAGCGGCCGTCCGTCGATGTCATCACGGGCGTCATTAAAGCGAATATTCCTTCACGGATTGCCTTTGGCGTTTCATCCCAGGTGGATTCCCGGACGATACTCGATTCGGTCGGAGCTGAAAAGCTGCTGGGACGCGGGGATATGCTGTATTTGCCGATGGGCGCTTCCAAGCCCGTGCGTGTGCAAGGGGCTTTCCTGTCCGATGCCGAGGTCGAGGCCGTTGTGAGCTTTGTGCGGACGCAGGGAAAAGCCGAATATGTCGAGGACATGGTGCCTCAAGTGGAAGAAAGGCAGGAAGAGCAGAATGAATTTGAGGATGAGCTGTATGATCAGGCGGTTCAGATCATCCTGGAAGCCAAGCAAGCCTCTGTTTCCCTGCTGCAGCGCCGGATGCGCGTCGGGTACACGCGTGCGGCGAGGTTAATCGATACGATGGAAGCCCGCGGGATTGTCGGTCCGTATGAAGGCAGCAAGCCTCGCGAAGTGCTTGTTTCCCTCGAGCAGTATCAGATCAACCGCATGAGCTCGTGATGAAGGTCGTACATAACACCCAGAGATTACCAATTCTGCTTGAATAGAAGCTGACTCCCTTTCTCATAATAACCGTAAAAAGGTTGCCAAAATGAAGTGGGAAAGGTGAGTATGATTACAATGAATAAACGATTGGTTGTTATTACCGTTTGTTTAATTTTCGTTTTGTTTGCCGGTTTTGAACTTAAGCATCGCTATAGCACGGAGCAAACGTTCAGCAAGAACGAAATCCGTTATGGAGCTTCCTCCACTGCGGATGTGTACGAGCTTCAAGGAAGGCTTAAGTTTTTGGGCTTTTATAAAGGAAGGGTGGACGGCGATTTCGGCTATCAGACCTTTAAGGCGCTCAAGTGGTTTCAATCCGAGTTCGGGTTAAAGGTTGACGGTATCGCCGGAAGTAAAACCAAATTGAAGCTTTGGGAAGCGACGAAGGCCTGGAAGCCCAAAGCCGAGGACTTGCCTCCTTGGGTTACCGGGGGACGGCAGGGTCAAGCCTCGGGCGGAGGCGGCGGCCAGGAGCGGGCATCCGGGGCACCGACAGGAATGACGCCCTCAACGCGTTTCGGATTGTCACAGCAGGATCTGAATATTATGGCTAACGCTGTGTACGGGGAAGCCCGCGGGGAGCCGTATATCGGCCAAGTCGCCGTTGCGGCTGTTATCTTAAACCGCGTGAAGTCTCCAAGCTTCCCCAATACCGTTTCCGGAGTCATTTTTCAACCTAGAGCATTTACCGCCGTTGACGATGGACAAATCTGGCTGACTCCAAACGATACGGCACGCAAGGCCGTTCAAGATGCGTTGAATGGCTCGGATCCTACCGACGGCTGCCTGTATTATTTCAATCCGGAGACAGCGACGTCCGCCTGGATCTGGACGCGTCCTCAAGTCAAACAAATCGGAAAACATATTTTCTGCAAATAAAGCATCAAGTAGAAGTAACCCTGCTGCGGTTGCTTCTTCTGTTTATAGAGGAATATAATGGATCATGTGAAGGAAGGCGGATGGACGCGATCATGAGAGGAGTTGTTTCGCCATTGAAGGATACCCAATTTCAGCGAGGTACGGTGCGTAACGTACGTGTACATGTGCTCCCGACGGAGCAGTTCAAGACATTCGCGTTATCGGTGTATATCGGCAGTCCGCTTGACGAGGAGACGGTGACCCCGACAGCTTTGATACCGTTCGTTCTTCGGCGCGGCAGCAAAGCTTACCCGCAGACAAAGCAGTTCCGGGAACGGTTGGACGACATGTACGGTGCGGGCTTTGGTTTTGACATCTATAAACGCGGTGATTATCAAATGCTGCAGTTCCGAATGGATGTAATCCAGGATGAATTCGTTTCGAGCAGCCGCTCGCTGCTGGAGCAGGCGATCGAGTTTATGGGCGGCGCCATAACGGAGCCTGCGCTCGAAGGCCGCACGCTGGTCCGAAAGTATATTGAATCGGAAAAAACCACGCTGGAGAAACGGCTGCAGGCGATCGTAAACGACAAAGTCAAATATGCGGCCGAGCGCTGCATTGAAGAAATGTGCAGCGAGGAGCCTTACCGGCTGCATCCGCTGGGCAAGCTTGATGTGTTGGAATCCATCGAAGCCGAGCCGTTGACGGCGCGGTTTCACGAACTGCTGCAGAGCGCACCTATGGATGTCTATGTTGTCGGAAATACGAATCTGGAGCAAGTGCTTCCATGGATTGACCGTTATTTCTCGGTGCAGCGTTCCGCGGCTCCTTCGTACAGTCTCAGGATCGAACACAGAAATGCGGCGCAGGTCAAAGAAGTGGTTGAGCGGCTTGACGTAAGTCAGGGCAAACTGAACATGGGACTTCGCATACCGACATCCTACGCGGACGAATCTTATCCTTCTGCGCTGCTGTACAATGGTATTCTGGGCGGTTATCCGCATTCCAAGCTGTTTACGAATGTCAGGGAGAAAGCAAGCTTGGCTTACTACGCTTCCTCGCGTCTGGACGGCCATAAAGGAATCATGACGATCCAATCGGGAATTGAGATTGCAAACTATGAGAAAGCCGTTACGATCATCAGAGAGCAATTAAAAGCAATGGAAGAAGGAAAGATATCGGACTTGGAGCTTCAGCAAACCAAAGCGATGATTTCGGGCCATTTGCGCGAGCTGCAGGATTCCGCATTCGAATGGATTGCTTTTGATTTCAACAACCGTCTGTCAGGTGCGGAGCGTACGGTTCCCAAGCTGATCGAACAAGTCGAACAGACGACCCCGGAGCAAATCCGGAATATAGCGCAGAAGGTTCAGCTTGATACGATTTATTTCCTGCGCGACCGCAAGGGAGGAGAATAAATGCAGGTCATCCCTTATCCACATGTGAAAGAAACATTGTATACGGAGCAGCTTCCGAACGGACTTTCCGTTTTCATCCTGCCGAAAGAAGGCTTTCAGAAAACGTATGCTACCTTTTCCACAAAATACGGTTCTATCGATAATCACTTTCAGGTAGAAGGCGGAGAGCGGCGAAAAGTTCCTGACGGCATTGCGCATTTTCTCGAGCATAAAATGTTCGAAGAGCCGACGGGCGACATTTTTTCCGTATTTGCGGCGCAAGGAGCCTCGGCAAATGCATTTACCAGCTTTGACCGGACGGTTTATTTATTTTCTGCCACCGGACATATCAAGGAAAACTTGACTACGCTACTGAATTTTGTTCAAAATCCGTATTTTACGGATGAGAACGTGGAGAAGGAAAAGGGCATTATCGGTCAGGAAATCAATATGTATAAGGATAATCCGGACTGGCGCGTGTATTTCGGGTTAATCGAGACGATGTACCATGTCCATCCCGTGCATATAGACATCGCCGGTACGGTGGAATCGATCGGGAAAATTACCAAAGAAATGCTTTATGATTGCTACCATACCTTTTACCATCCGAGCAATATGAGCTTGTTCGTCGTTGGCAGAGTGGAACCGGAGGAAATCATGGAACTGGTAAGGCAAAACCAGGCGGCCAAATCGTTCAAAGCTCAAGGGGAAATCCACAGATATTTCGATGAGGAACCGGCCGCGGTAAAGGCGCCGCGCAAGGTGGCCGTGCTGCCCGTTTCTTTGCCTAAATGCCTTTTCGGCTGCAAGGAGCCGGATCAGCCGCTCAGAGGACGGGAGATGCTGAAGCGGGAGCTGGCGATGAAGGTCCTGCTTGATATCCTTGTGAGCCCAAGCTCGGCCATTTATCAAAAGCTGTACGACGAGCAGCTGATTTCCGACAGCTTCGGTTCGGAATACAACATAGCGGAAAACTATGCCTTTACCGTGATGGGCGGAGACACAAAGGATCCTGAGAAATTAATTTCCCGGGTCCAAGAAGAAATCGACCGTGTCAAATCGGAAGGCATCGCCGTCTCGGATTTTGACCGGAGCAAGAAGAAAAAGATCGGCGCATTCCTGAGACAGCTCAATTCACCGGAAGCGATCGCTAATGAATTTACTAAGTACCGATTTAAAGGTATTGAGCTGTTTGATATTCTGCCCGTTTACGAGGAGCTGCAGCACGCCGATGTGAACGAGCTGCTTCACAGCCATTTTGATTGGAACCGCCTTGCGGCATCCATCGTGACAAGTGATTCCAATGGAGCATAACGCGAACAAACCATTTACGGAACAAACGGTATTGATCACGGGGGCGAGCCGGGGCATCGGCGCGGCGATCGCCCGCCGTTTTGCCTCTGCGCGCTTGAATGTAGTCATTCATTATCTGCAGTCTCATGAAGCGGCTAATGAAACCGCTCGTAGCTGTATGAGCCAGGGAGCCCGCGTGCTGACGGTGACTGCCGATTTGCGGTCGCAGGAGCAGGTGGAGCGAATGAAGGAGAAGCTGCTGCATCACGGAATGATACCTGATATTCTTGTAAACAATGCAGGCGTATCGCATTACGGAATGCTCGCCGACGTAACGGAAGAGCAGTGGGACGAAATGATGGGAATCAATCTGAAAGGAACCTTTCTCATGACCCGCCAGTTTATGCCCTATATGGTATCTCAAAAATACGGCCGCATCATCAATGTATCCTCCATATGGGGCATTTCCGGGGCTTCCTGCGAGGTCGCTTATTCTACCGCCAAAGGGGGCATTAATGCCTTTACGAAAGCGCTGGCCAAGGAGCTGGCGCCATCGGGGGTTACCGTCAATGCTGTGGCTCCCGGCGCTGTGGATACACTGATGATGGCCGGGTTTGATGCTGCGGAGAAGGCTGCCATCGAAAATGAAATTCCGGCAGGCCGATTCGGTCGTCCGGACGAAATCGCTTCGCTTGTTTATTTTCTTGCTTTGCCGGAATCGGGTTATATTACCGGACAAATCATCAGCCCCAACGGCGGTTGGCTGACGTAAGCCTGCCGTATAATCCCCTTTGTTATTGCAGACATTATAGTTGCAACGACCATTCATTCTTACAAGGAGGAATTGCGACATGGCTACGGTGCTGAAGGTGTTCGAGCGTTGGAAAGAATTCTTGGGTGAGCGCGTAAAGCAGGCTGAAAAGGCCGGAATGACAGAGGAGACGATTTCGAATCTGGCCTTCCAAATCGGCGAGTTTCTGGCCGACAAGATTGATCCCGAGAACAAGGAAGAGCGCGTGCTGAAAGAGCTTTGGGATGTCAGTGACGAACAGGAAAGAAAAGTGTTGGCTCAGATCATGGTCAAGTTGGCCAAAGCGAATAATTAATCATACCGGTATTGTTGAAAGCCTCCTCTCGGGGAGGCTTTTCCTTGCTTTTTCCATTGGTCATGTTAAAGATTGTTGCGATATTTAGAGAGTAATCCGGCCTGTATTTGTCTCGACATTTGAATTATAATTTTTATGATAATTCTAATGAAACGAGGGATACACCCTATGGCTCTTCCATCCGTTGAAAAGCAATTTGCAGATGCGTTGAAATCCATTGCTCGAAATTTGGAAATCAAGGAGTACGTTCAACAATCTACCGAACTTTATCCGATTGCCATAGAATCGCTGAATATCCACCCAACATTTATGCTGCCATTACGGATATGATTCAGGAGGGTCGAGACTCCTTTCAGCTTTATTGAGCTTATCCATACCTGTTTGTTCTTGTTTCAACATCCGAACATGGGTGTGGACAAAGATCACATTAGCCTTTAACAGAGCCTTTCTGTTATACTGGATAAGGGATCATGGGTTGACAGAAGAGAGGTTGATATACGTTTTGAAGAAAACTTTAAAACGATGGATAATTGGAATATCTTTGCTTGGTATGGCCGTCATGGCGGCGGGATGCGCCAGTCAAATCCCGGAGATTGATCCGGCCTTGCTGGAGTCCAAAAAATCAATTCTTGTCATAACCGGACCGGAAATTTCGGATCCAGTCAAGAATACGCTGCAAAGCACGCTGCTTGAATGGCGCGAGCAAAAGCAAACGTCGTTCGAATGGATGCAAAATGCGTCGGCTCTGACGGAAGAACAGCTGGATCATGTTAGAACTCGGCCTTATGATATGATTTTAGTAGCGGGACATGAGTTGGTCCGCAATGTCCTGCCGGAAGCCGGAAAAGTACCTGAGCGCAACTGGTTGCTGCTCGATGATGTTATAGATCGGAAAGCATTTGCTGTATCTGAGCAGAATATCTCGCTCAAGCTGGTGACAGAGGAACAGCTTCAGGCTGAATGGGACGAATGGGTACGCCAGCAGCTTGTAAGCGGACGAAATATCGAATGGGTTACCACCTCGGCCTATCCGATTCCTTCGGAGTGGGCGCCTTCCGAAGAAGCGGAATACATCAGCTTGGCCGATGCAGAGGGCTGGTTTTCGCAATTGCAATATCAGGTTCAGGCGAACAGGCCTTCATGGATTGCCGTATATGCTCCACTTGAAGCCGCACAATTGCAGCGGTTGAACTCCCTTCGGGTTCCGGTGATGAATCTGGCTTCGACCCGGATTGAACTGCAGTGGCCTGGCATTTTGACCTCGGTCAGGGATATGTTGGAGCAAGGACGGTGGCAGCCGGGGATTCAGCCTTATACCAATGCGGAAATAAAATTTATCACGAAACGTGAATAAGTTAGTGCCTTTCGAGAGGATTTTATCGAATTTTGTAGAATATTTTTGTGGTGCGAGTTGCAAAAATTACGGATCGGAGAATAAACTCATGACAATAGAAGTAAATCAAGAGATTAAACAATGGTATATGGAGTACAAAATACATAAAAACCGTCCGGGACTTTTGGGAGATATCGCATCTTTAATGGGGATGCTTGATATCAATATCGTTACGATCAACGGGGTGGAAGACCGGACCCGCGGGATGCTGTTGCAAACAAAAGATGAAGAAAAAGTAGAATTGATGGGTAAAATGCTGAAAAAAGTGGATAATATAACTATAACGGCTTTGCGCACGCCGAAGCTGGTTGATATTTTAGCGGTACGGCATGGCCGTTATATTGAACGGGATTCGGACGACCGCAAAACGTTCCGTTTCACTCGGGATGAACTTGGACTGTTAGTGGATTTCCTTGGCGAAGTATTTAAGCGGGAGGGAAACCATGTCGTAGGATTACGAGGCATGCCGAGAGTAGGCAAAACGGAATCGATCATTGCGGGCAGCGTATGCTCGAACAAAAGGTGGACCTTTGTTTCCTCCACCTTGCTTCGCCAAACCGTGCGCAGCCAGCTGTCCGAAGAAGAGATGAATCCGAACAACGTGTTTATTATTGACGGTATTGTGTCGACCCTGCGTTCCAACGAGAAACATTATGCTCTCCTGCAGGAAATTATGGCTATGCCGTCCACCAAAGTCATTGAGCATCCGGATATTTTTATCCGTGAGTCCGAATATACGTATGATCATTTCGACTGTATCGTCGAGCTTCGCAATACGCCGGATGAAGAAATTTCATATGAGATCTTTACATCAGGGATCGACGATTATTAAGCATGGTTGACGCGAGCTGGCGTCTGTCCATAAGGTTGCTTCCACTGTTCTTGAAAGGAGTGACAACGTGTCCGATCTTGGTCAGATGTTAAAAAAAGCCAGACTGGAAAATAAAATATCGCTCGATGATTTACAAGAGACGACTAAGATTCGCAAGCGGTATCTGGAAGCCATCGAAGATGGCAACTATAAGGTACTGCCCGGGAATTTTTATGTACGAGCGTTCATTAAAAGCTACGCTGAAGCTGTCGGTCTGGATCCGAACGAGGTGCTGAAGCTTTATCAAAATGTAATTCCGTCTCTTGAGCCTGAGCCAATGACTGAACCGATCCGCAGCAAGCGGACGACCCGTAACACGGAATGGATTGGCAAATGGGCCTCTAACCTAATGGTGATTTCCTTTGTCGTGCTGATCCTGGGGATTATCTATTATTTTGTTAATCTTAATTATACCGGCGGCTCCAAAGATGCCTCGGACGATTTGCCCAAGACGATTACCGATAAGGTAGCGCCCGCTCCCCAGACGGCGGAAGTCGATGGGGACGCCAATGCCAAGACGGGAGCTGCAGCGCAGCAAACGCCTGCACAGGTGCCCGTGCAGCCTGAACTTCCAAAAAGCGAAGTAAAGCTGGTCAAAAGCGAGAAAAACACCGATTATTACTCGGTAGCGGGAGTGCAGGAGCTGAATATCGAAATGACGGTGACCGGCGAGAAGTGCTGGGTTGAGGTGGAGTCCGCGGGCCATGAAAAGAAAGTGCTCGCTTCGCAAAACTTCCTGAACGGAAATACGCAAACGTGGACTGTTCCGGATACCGCGCGATTGGTTTTGGGAAGAGCCAGTGCTGTGGAATTGAAGATCAACGGCATCCCGATTAATGTAGGGGACGAAGCGAATGTCAAACGAATTCAGATCGACTTGCAGCCTTCTTAGCCTGGATTGCCTCCTGAGCGTGAACGGTTATCATGGAGAGGCAGCCGCGATTCTGCGGCAGTGTAAGCATAAGGGGATTACGCCATTGGCTATTTATGGTTTGGATTTGCACATATTATACAGCTGAAGACACTCGTAGGCTTTGTGCTGAAGGTGTCTTTTTTGTTATGATTAAGAAAAGCTTCTGTCGGAATCTTTTGCCAAGATGACGGACTGTGATTAGCGGCGGTTTTCTTGGTGCAGAATGTCAAGAAAGGAAGAGATCATGCATGAGCAGCGAAAATTCATTCGACATCGTATCCAAATTGGATATCCAGGAACTGAACAATGCCATTCATCAGGCGGAAAAAGAAATCGCCACACGATTCGATTTCAAGGGGAGCAAGAGCAGTATAGCTCTCGAGAAGGAGGAACTGGTCGTCATATCCGACGATGAGTTCAAGCTTCAGAATGTACTCGACATTCTTCATTCCAAGATGGCCAAACGGGGCATCTCTTTGAAAAATTTGGACTATGGCAAGGTGGAACCGGCTGCATCGGGAACGGTCCGCCAGAAGATCAAGTTGAAGCAAGGCATCGATCAGGACAATGCTAAAAAAATCAATGTGCTGATTCGCGACTCCAAGCTGAAAGTAAAAAGCCAGATCCAGGGAGATCAGATTCGGGTAAGCGGGAAGAGCAAGGATGATTTGCAGCAGGTCATGCAGCTGCTCCGGAAAGCCGATTTGCCTCTTGAATTGCAATTCATCAATTTCAGGTAAGCGCCGAAGACGTGCGGATTGCCTTACGGACAAAAGCATTCGTAAGGCTTTTTATGATTTTGACACTCTTTAAACGGTTATATTATACTTGTAACTAGTCGTTGAGAAGGAACAGGTGGAGGATGTTACATGACAGAGAAAGTTAAAGTAGTAACCCTGGGCTGTGAGAAAAATTTGGTTGACTCCGAAATCATGTCCGGTCTTATTCACGAACGTGGTTACAGTTTGGTATCGGAAAAGGAAGAAGCTACGGTCATTATTGTCAATACATGCGGATTCATCGATGCGGCGAAAGAGGAGTCGGTGAATACGATATTGGATATGGCTGAACTGAAGCAAACCGGCAAATTGAAAGCGTTGATCGTATCGGGCTGTTTGACGCAGCGGTACAAGGAAGAGCTGATGAATGAGATGCCGGAGATCGACGGGATCGTCGGAACCGGTGATTTTGACAAAATCAACGATATTGTCGATAAGGCGTTGTCAGGCAAAAAACCGGTTATGGTAGGAAATCCGGTATTCAACTATGAGCAGAAACTGCCGAGACGTTTAACCACGCCTCGTTATACAGCCTATGTGAAGATTGCGGAGGGATGCGATAACGCCTGTACATTCTGCAGTATTCCGATCATGCGCGGAAAGTTTCGAAGCCGCAGTATGGAGTCGATTCTTGCCGAAGTGGAACAGCTTGCCGCTCAAGGTGTAAAGGAGATCAGTCTGATTGCTCAGGATTCCACCAATTACGGTACGGATCTTTATGACAAGTTCATGCTTCCTACACTAATGAACAAGGTAAGCGAGGTTGCTGGCATCGAGTGGGTAAGGCTTCATTACGCATACCCCGGCTTTTTTACGGACGAACTGATCGACGTGATTGCCAATAATCCAAAGGTATGCAAATACGTGGATATGCCTTTGCAGCACAGCGAGGACCGTATCCTGAAGCGGATGCGCCGGCCGGGCCGGCAGCGTGACGCTCGCGAATTGATTCGAAAAATCCGTGAACGTATTCCAGGAGTGTCGCTTCGTACGTCCATCATAGTCGGCTTCCCGGGTGAGACCGAAGAGGATTTTGAGAATCTGAAGGCGTTTATCCGCGAAGTTCAATTTGACCGTCTTGGGGTATTTACGTATTCGCAGGAAGAAGATACGCCGGCTTCGCGTCTGCCTGATCAAGTCCCTGATGAGGTGAAGGAATACCGCGCGAACGTGCTGATGGAAATCCAGAGGGAAATCTCAAGCGAGAGAAACAGCAGCCGGATCGGTCAAGTCATCGATGTCTTGATTGAGAAATATGACGGCAGGGGCGATGTCTATGTAGGCCGCTCCATGTACGATGCTCCGGAAATCGACGGCGAGGTATTTGCCCGCGGGACGAAGCTTGAAATCGGCGAAATTGCGAAGGTAAGAATTACCCATTCATTCGAATTTGACTTGTCCGGGGAGGTCGTGGCATGAATTTGGCCAACCGGATCACGTTGGCGAGAATATTTTTAGTCCCGATCATTATGTTCTTTTTGCTCGTTAATGTGAAATTTCCCCACATCCGGATCGATCAGTTCAGCATTACGTATAACCAGATTATCGCGGCGCTGATCTTTATCGTGGCTGCGAGTACGGATAGTCTCGACGGCTACATTGCCAGGAAACGGAAGCTTGTCACGAATCTCGGCAAGCTTCTGGACCCGCTCGCGGATAAGCTTTTGGTGTCTGCCGTTCTGGTTTCCCTGGTGGAGATGGATAAGCTTGGGGCGTGGATTGTCATTGTCATCATCAGCCGCGAGTTCGCCGTCACGGGCCTTCGTCAAATTGCGCTGCTTGAAGGCATCGTCATGGCGGCAAGCAAGTGGGGAAAATGGAAAACAGCGGCGCAAATAACGGCGATTATCGCACTGCTCCTGAACAATTTTCCATTCGCTTTCATCGATTTCCCGTTTGACGTTGTCACCAGCTGGATCGCCGCAATTATTACCGTTTATTCGGGTATCGATTACTTTGTTAAAAATAAGCATGTGCTCAACTTTGACGAACAAAAACAGTAGGTGTTCCTATTGTTTTTGTTTTATTTGGAGGCGAAACGTATTATGAAAGCGGAAATTATTGCCGTCGGAACCGAACTGCTGATGGGACAGATTGTGAATACGAATGCACAATATTTGGCACGCGGACTTGCGGATATCGGTGTCGGCGTTTATTTTCAGACGGTAGTAGGCGATAACGCTTCACGGATAAAAGAAGCGCTGCGCCTTGCCAAAAGTCGCGTGGATTTAATTATATGCACAGGCGGGCTTGGTCCAACGCAGGATGATCTGACAAAAGACGTCCTTGCCGAGGTGCTCGGACAAAGCCTGGTGATTCATCAGCCGTCGCTGGACAAGATGAAGACTCTCTTTGAAGGCCGGGGAATTCCCATGGTTGAGAGCAACATGCGTCAGGCGCTCATGCTCGAGCATAGCGATCCTCTTGCCAACGATACGGGACTTGCGGTCGGCAACGCCGTGACGCATGAGGGAACGCATTATATTCTGCTGCCGGGCCCCCCAAAAGAAATGAAGCCGATGTTTGATCGTTATGCACGCCCATGGATCGAGTCCAAGATGGATCATGTACAGCCTCTTTATTCTTTGATGCTGAAATTTGCAGGAATCGGTGAATCGTCACTTGAACATGCGCTGATCGATCTGATTGAAGCCCAGTCCGATCCGACGATCGCTCCTTACGCCAAAGAAGGGGAGGTGGCCATTCGTCTTACGACCCGGGCGGCGTCGGCCGATGAAGCGGCCGGAAGGCTTAAGCCGCTGGAACAGGAGATCCGCAGCAGGCTTGGCGAATACATTTATGCGGCGGAGGATATTTCTTTGGAGCAGCATATCCTGCAGACGCTGGCCTCGCAAGGCAAGAAGCTGGCCGTAGCGGAGAGCTGTTCGGGCGGGCAATTGAGCGACATGCTGACCTCCGTTCCCGGCAGCTCGGATGCGTTTGTAGGAGGTATCATCAGCTATTCGAATACAGCGAAACATAAGCTTTTGAAGATTCCTATGGAGCAGCTGGAGGGCGACGGGGCGCCGGGCGCGATCAGTGAAGAAACCGCCGCCGCTATGGCCGAGAATGTAGCGGAGCTGACCGGAGCCGACTATGGCGTTTCTATTACCGGCGTTGCCGGCCCGGGCGAATCGGAGGGAAAACCCATCGGACTCGTTTACGTAGGCATTGCCAGGCGGGGGGAGAAAGCCTCTGTCGTCAAGCTGCAGCAGTCCGGCAACCGGGAGACGATAAAGCTGAGAGCATCCAAAAGTTCGCTCTACCATCTCTGGAAACTTTTAAAGTCATAGTTGCCACCATTCGGAAAATCAGGTATAATACATTATAGCGGAAGTACCGTAACAAGCCCACAACCTTTGTTACGGTTTTTCTTTTGTTCCACATGCGAATGTATGTTCGAAAAACAGCTTGGCAACGGGTGAAAAACCCGCTATGATGTAATTATACGAATATGAAAAAGGAAGTGAGTCTCTTGACAGACCGGCGCGCAGCCTTGGAGAATGCACTACGTCAAATTGAGAAACAGTTTGGTAAAGGATCCATTATGAAATTGGGTGAATCTGCCCATATGCAGGTGGAGACGATTCCTAGCGGTTCGCTTGCATTGGATATCGCCCTGGGGATCGGTGGTTTTCCTCGAGGTAGAATTATAGAGGTATACGGACCGGAATCTTCCGGTAAAACAACGGTAGCACTGCATGCCATTGCCGAGGTGCAGAAGGTAGGGGGGACGGCTGCCTTCATCGATGCGGAGCATGCTTTGGACCCGCTGTATGCCAGCAAGCTTGGCATCAACATTGATGAACTGCTGCTGTCCCAGCCGGACACAGGCGAACAAGCGCTCGAGATCGCGGAAGCGCTCGTGCGCAGCGGAGCGGTCGACATCATTGTTATTGACTCTGTAGCGGCACTTGTACCAAAGGCCGAGATCGAAGGAGAGATGGGGGATTCCCATGTCGGGCTGCAGGCTCGCTTAATGTCTCAGGCGCTGCGCAAGCTGTCCGGAGCCATTAACAAATCGAAGACGATAGCCATCTTCATCAACCAGCTGCGGGAGAAGGTCGGCGTAATGTTCGGAAACCCGGAGACGACACCGGGCGGACGAGCCCTGAAGTTTTATTCCTCGATTCGCCTCGATGTGCGCCGCGTGGAGACGATTAAGCAGGGAAATGATATGGTCGGGAACCGCACGCGGATCAAAGTGGTCAAGAACAAAGTAGCCCCTCCGTTCAAGCAGGCAGAGATTGATATCATGTATGGCGAAGGCATATCCAGAGAGGGCAGCATCATAGATATTGCAACCGAGATGGATATCATCCAGAAGAGCGGTGCATGGTACTCTTATAACAATGATCGGCTTGGTCAAGGACGGGAGAATGCGAAGCAGTTCTTGAAGGAGAACAAGAACATTGCGGATGAGATCGAAAAGCAGATCCGGGATAACAGCAATCTGGTCACTTCGGTTGGAGCGAACATGGATGAAGAGGAAGAAGAGGATTTCGCCGTACCTTTTGAATAACCTCCACGTCACATCAGCTACTCCGATGCGCCGGTAGATTGCACATAGCGATTTCACCAACCAGGGCAAGGGCACCTTTACGATGAGTGAAAGGTGTCCTTGCCGTTTGTAAGGAGCGTGTTACAGGTGACGGATCATACAGACGAATGTCTGGCACCGGGAGTCATCACCAAAGTTGAACAGCAGCGGAGATCCAGACAGCGTTATAACCTGTTTATTGACGAAAAGTTTGCTTTTTCCGTACATGAAGATGTCCTGGTCAAGCATCGGCTTCTGAAAGGGGAAGTCGTCGATGCTTCCCGGCTGCAGCACATATTGTACGAGGAAGAGGTTCACAAAGCCTATCTTGACGCAATCCGGCTGTTGTCCAGCCGGCTGCGCTCCGAACATGAGCTGCTGACGCGTCTCAAGCAAAAAGGGTATTCGCCCGAAATCTATCAACTGACGGTTGAACGTCTCCGGAAGGAAGGTTACCTGAACGATTCGCTGTTTGCGGAGCAGTTGACCAAGCAGCGGCTGGAGTCGCAGAAAAAAGGGAGACGCTGGATTAAACAGGAGCTTCAGCAAAAAGGGATTGATAAAGTACATATCACAGAGGCCTTGGAGCAGGTAGATGAAGAGACAGAGTACCGGATAGCCTATCAGTTGACGATGAAGCGGTACGGAGCTGAGCTGGAGAAGGATGCCCTTAAAGCCCGGCGCAAAATTGCAGGATTTCTTCAGCGCAGAGGTTACCCGGGGGCGGTAGTGAGCAAAGTACTGAACCGTTTGCCTGTCCAGGGGCAAGAAGAAGAGCGGAATGAACCGGATATAGACGAAGATTAGGATGAAGTTTTCATCCAATTATTAAATGACTTTAATAATTAATGTGGTATATCAAAATTCAAGAAAACGACAATCTTCTTGACAAGCTTCTTTCTCAAAAGATAAAATGTTTATGTATAAACTTTATACACAAGAATCTTCCCCACCAGCCAAAGGGAATATTCACAAAGTAAAATCGCCAATTTTTACTTTTTCCTAGCGCTTGTAAAATGGATAAAAAACCTGATTATCCCAAGCTTACCCCTTGGAGAAACAACGAGGAGGTGAACTGGATGCAAGACTCAGTCATCTGGATCCTGATTGTTCTCGTTGTTGGTGCTCTATGCTTATGGATTGGTTATTTTATCCGCAAGTCCCTTGCAGAGGCGAAGATTTCCAGTGCTGAACAAGCTGCCGCACAAATTATTGATAATGCTCGCAAAGAGGCGGAAGCACTGAAGAAAGAAATGGTTCTGGAAGCGAAAGACGAGATTCACAAGCTCAGAACCGAAGCTGAAAAAGACATTCGTGACCGTCGGAATGAAACTCAACGACAAGAGAGACGATTGTTGCAAAAAGAGGAATCGCTGGATAAAAAATTAGAATCTCTTGAGAAAAAAGAAGAGCAGATTGCCAACAAGGAGAAGCGAATCGAAGAAACCCAAGTGCAAATTGATCAGATTTATAAAGATCAGGTTGCCGAACTAGAGCGGATTTCCACACTGACGATGGAAGAAGCCAGGAACATCATCTTGACTAACGTTGAGCAGGAGGTTCGTCACGAATCCGCACAGTTAATTAAAGAAATTGAACAACAGGCCAAAGAAGAAGGCGACAAGAAAGCCAGAGAAATCATCACGCTGGCCATCCAGAGATGCGCCGCCGATCACGTGGCTGAAACTACCGTATCGGTTGTAGCTCTGCCGAATGAAGAGATGAAAGGCCGCATCATCGGTCGTGAAGGTCGTAACATCCGGGCTCTGGAAACACTTACGGGCATCGATTTAATCATCGATGATACGCCGGAAGCGGTTATTTTGTCCGGTTTTGACCCGATCCGAAGGGAAATTGCCAGAACATCGCTTGAAAAGCTGGTAGCCGACGGACGAATCCATCCGGCCCGTATTGAGGAAATGGTGGAGAAGTCCCGCAAGGAAGTCGACGAGCGCATTCGCGAATACGGCGAGCAAGCTACGTTCGAAACCGGCGTCCACGGACTCCATCCGGATTTGATCAAAATTTTGGGACGCCTGAAATTCCGTACAAGCTATGGCCAGAATGTACTGAAACACTCGATGGAAGTTGCATATCTGACCGGGCTGATGGCTGGAGAACTGGGAGAAGACGTGACATTGGCGAAGCGTGCCGGACTTCTTCATGACATCGGCAAGGCGCTTGATCATGAGGTCGAAGGTTCTCACGTAGAAATCGGTGTCGAAATTGCAAAGAAATACAAAGAACATCCTGTGGTGATCAATAGTATCGCATCGCACCACGGCGACTGTGAAGCCACATCGGTCATCGCCATGCTTGTCGGTGCGGCAGACGCTCTTTCCGCCGCCAGACCGGGAGCTCGCAGGGAAACGCTCGAAACGTATATCAAGCGTCTCGAGAAGCTTGAAGAAATTTCCGAGTCGTTCGAGGGCGTAGAAAAATCGTATGCGATTCAAGCAGGCCGTGAGGTTCGCGTCATGGTTCAGCCGGAGAAGATCGATGATACAGAAGCGTTCCGTTTGGCCAGAGACATCACGAAGAAGATTGAAAGCGAGTTGGATTACCCGGGTCATATCAAAGTAACGGTTATCCGAGAAACACGTGCTGTAGAATATGCCAAATAATTTGCATACACTAGAGGAGAAGTGGCTGAAAAGCCACTTCTCTTTAATTACATAACGAACCGAAATCAGGCAGGAGGAGAAAGTCATTCGAATTTTATTTATTGGCGATATCGTCGGTTCCGTCGGACGTAAGGCGCTCAAAACATGTTTGCCCAAGCTGAAAACAAAATACAACCCTCACTGGATTATTGCCAATGGAGAGAATGCCGCGGCCGGCCGGGGAATTACTTCGGCAATTACCAAAGAGTTTCTTGAGCTTGGCGTGCAAGGGATAACGATGGGAAACCATACGTGGGATCAAAAGGAAATATACGATTTCATCGACAAGGAAGACCGAATGGTTCGTCCCGCCAATTTTCCAAAGGGAACGCCGGGCCGGGGGATGACGTTCATTAAGGTGAAGGATCAGGAGCTTGCCATTATTAATCTGCAAGGACGCACCTTTTTGCCGCCGCTCGACTGCCCTTTTGAAAAAGCCGTCGAATTGGTGGAGCAAGCAAAGAAAAGAACCAAGTATATTTTAGTCGATTTTCATGCTGAAGCCACGTCGGAAAAACTGGCTATGGGCTGGCATCTTGACGGGAAAGTGACGGCTGTTGTAGGTACGCACACGCATGTACAGACGAACGACGAACGTATACTTCCGCTCGGTACGGCTTATGTAACGGATGTAGGGATGGTCGGTCCGAGAGACGGCATCCTTGGTATGGAGCGTAATGCCGTGCTTCAAAAATTCAAAACGCAGCTGCCAGTCCGGTTTGTAGTGGATGAAGGAAAATGGCATTTCCACGCGGCTTGCATCGATTTGGATCCGGCAAGCGGGCTGGGTAAAAAAATTCAACTGATTCGGATGGATGAAGACGGAGTACTCCTCGAATAAACCAGGCTATGAAAAAGAAGGAATTGACGGCCCATCTTCAGAGAGAAGGAATTATCGGGAAATTCCTAGAATATGAATAGTACTGGAAGCAATCATCATTCCCGAGGAGGTACTTTTCATGGAAGTATTAAAAGTTTCAGCAAAATCCAACCCAAATTCCGTTGCCGGCGCACTCGCCGGAGTGCTGCGTGAACGCGGGGCTGCTGAGCTCCAGGCCATCGGGGCGGGCGCTCTGAACCAAGCGATCAAAGCCGTAGCCATAGCTCGAGGATTTGTGGCTCCCAGCGGGGTTGACTTGATCTGCATACCAGCGTTTACAGATATTGTAATTGACGGGGAAGATCGGACGGCCATTAAATTGATTGTAGAACCAAGGTAAAATAAAAAGTGCATATACGGTTGCGCCAGAACACCTGTTTACGTTGTAGACAGGTGTTTTTTGTCTAGAAGGCGGAGTCTGTAAAGGGTTGGGCATCTTTTAAACGGACTCCGTGCAGGAGTTTTTTCTATGTTGAGCCAGGGAGGAAAAGCTGATGAAGGTGATCGACGGGCACTGCGATGTGCTGTTAAAAATGTACTTGGATCCGGCAATCGACTTTTACGACGTTCATACCTCGCCGATGGACGTTACCTATTCCAGAATGCTTCATTCCAATGTAAAGCTGCAATGTTTTGCAATTTATTTGCCTGAACGTATAACTCAGCCTCATTTTGACCATTATTTGGAGTATATAAATATTTTTTATCAAAAGATCGTTCGCAGCGGTCTTATACAGGCCGTCAAAACCCGCGGGGATCTGGAATTGGTCATGAACGGCCGTGTTCCCGGAGCGCTGCTGACATTGGAAGGTGCCGATGCCCTTTACGGAAACCCCCTTTATACGCGTACTCTTTATCACCTGGGGGTTCGCATGATCGGAGTGACATGGAATTATGCGAATTGGGCGGCGGACGGGGTGCTGGAACCCCGGCAAGGCGGGTTTACCCGCAAAGGAAAAAGCTTTATTAAAGATTGCAATGATCTGGGCATCCTATTGGATGTGTCCCACTTGTCGGAAGCGGCATTTTGGGATTTGGCGGCAGCTTCCGCCAAGCCGTTCGTAGCCACGCACTCCAACGTCAAGAGGCTGTGCGGACATCCCAGAAATCTGGACGATGAGCAGATCAGAGCTTTGATTCGTGTGGACGGGCGGATCGGAGTGACATTTGTACCATGGTTCGTGGAAAGCAGCGGGAAGGCAAGCGTTGACGATGTCGTAAGGCATATGGAATATATTTGTGCGTTAGGCGGTGAACGCCAGCTTGTGCTGGGTTCGGATTTTGACGGGATAGACCGTCACATTCCGGGCCTGGAGCATACTGGCCAATATGACCGTTTGGCTGAAGCGCTTTACAAAAAGTTCACAAAAGAGCAAATAGAAGGATTCTTTTATAAGAACTGGCACACATTTTTGAGTCAACACCTTCCCATTCACTGAAATTTAACATCTTTTTTATAGATATAAGACAACTAATACATTCTCAAATTGATATGGATTTAATCTAAAATAACTATCTTTAAAAAATGCTCTAAACCCTTGCTTTTTAATGCTTTACGGCATAAAATTTGTTTGACAGGTGAGAAAAATTTTTTATCTCGCTTCACAAGCGTTTTAGTGTCAAGCTGCAGCGTCAGCGAATTTAAAAGGAGTGGACAACGGTGATTAGCCAATTATCTTGGAAGGTCGGAGGACAACAGGGGGAAGGCGTGGAAAGTACCGATAAAATTTTTTCCACGGCATTGACCAGACTTGGGTACTACTTGTACGGCTACCGTCATTTTTCCTCGCGGATTAAGGGCGGGCACACAAACAACAAAATCAGAATCAGTACAAAACCGATTCGAGCCATTTCTGACGATTTGGACATACTCGTAGCTTTTGACCAAGAGACGATTGATTTGAATGCGCACGAGCTGCGTGAGAACGGCGTCATTATTGCCGATGCAAAAGTAAATCCGGTAGTTCCTGAAGGCGTGAAAGCCAGATTGTTCCCGGTTCCGATTACGGCAATCGCTGAAGAATTGGGCACTTCCTTGTTTAAGAATATGGCTGCTTCGGGCGCATCCTGGGCACTGCTCGGTTTGCCTCTCGAAGTATTTAATAAAGCGGTGGAAGAAGAGTTCGGACGCAAGGGCGCGGCTGTTGTTGAAAAGAACGTAGAAGCGGTTCGTAAAGCGGCGGAATTTGTGCTTGAACTTACGGGCGGTCCTCTTCCGGAGTTTCAATTGGAGCCTGCAGATGGCAAAACGAAGCTGTTCATGATCGGTAACGATGCTATTGGTCTAGGCGCAGTAGCCGCAGGCTGCCGATTCATGCCTGCTTATCCGATCACCCCGGCTTCCGAGATCATGGAATATCTGATCAAGACGCTGCCGAAATTTGGCGGTACGGTCATTCAAACCGAGGATGAAATTGCGGCCTGTACGATGGCGATTGGAGCCAATTACGGCGGGGTTCGCGCATTAACGGCATCGGCTGGCCCCGGCTTGTCTCTGATGATGGAAGCGATCGGTCTTGCCGGTATGACGGAAACGCCTGTCGTTATCGTCGATACGCAGCGCGGCGGTCCGAGTACGGGACTTCCTACCAAACAAGAGCAATCCGACGTGTTGGCCATGATTCACGGGACACATGGTGAAATTCCGAAAATCGTATTGTCTCCTTCTACCATTGAAGAATGCTTCTACGATACGATTGAGGCGTTTAACCTGGCTGAAATTTATCAATGTCCTGTCATTTTGCTTACAGACCTTCAATTGTCGCTGGGCAAACAAACGAGCGAACTGCTCGACTACAATAGAATTCAAATTAACCGCGGAGAATTGCAAACAGGCGATCTGCCGCAGCTTGCAGAGCATCAAATGTTCAAGCGCTATGCTTTCACTGAGAACGGCATTTCCCCTCGTTCGCTGCCTGGTCAAAAGTATGGCATTCACCACGTGACAGGGGTAGAGCATGCTGAAGACGGCCGTCCGTCCGAAAGCCCGGTAAACCGCAAAAAGATGATGGACAAACGGATGGCTAAGTTGAAGCATGTGAAAGTAACCGATCCGATCAAAGTGGATGCTCAGCATGAAAATCCGGATCTCCTGATCATCGGTATGGGATCCACCGGCGGAACGATCGACGAAGCCAGAGGCCGTTTGAACGGCAGAGGCATCACCTCGAACCACATCACGGTTCGCCTGCTTCATCCGTTCCCGGCTGAGGAACTGAAGCCTTATATTGAAAAAGCGAAAAACGTTATTGTCATTGAGAACAACGCAACGGCCCAACTGGCTTCTCTGATCAAACTTAACGTAGGCTATGCCGATAAAATCAAGAGCATGCTGAAATATGACGGTAACCCATTCTTGCCGGCTGAAATCACAAAATACTGTCAGGAGTTGAACCTTGTATGGCAACGTTAAAAGATTTCCGCAACAATATCAAACCGAACTGGTGCCCGGGCTGTGGTGACTTCTCCGTACAGGCGGCGATTCAAAGAGCGGCTGCCAATGTCGGTCTGGAACCGGAACAGCTTGCCGTTGTCTCAGGGATCGGCTGCTCCGGCCGGATTTCCGGTTACATTAATGCTTATGGGTTCCATGGTGTTCACGGACGTTCGCTTCCTATCGCACAAGGCTTGAAAATGGCTAACCGCGAATTGACCGTTATCGCGGCAGGCGGCGACGGCGACGGTTTTGCCATCGGTATGGGTCATACGGTTCATGCGATCCGCCGTAACATTAACATTACCTACATTGTCATGGACAACCAAATTTACGGCTTGACCAAAGGTCAGACTTCTCCGCGCAGCGCTGAGGGCTTCAAGACGAAATCGACCCCTTCAGGTTCGATCGAATCCGCACTGTCCCCGCTGGAAGTGGCTCTGGCTGCAGGCGCAACGTTCGTAGGTCAATCGTTCTCGAGTAACTTGAAGCAGTTGACTACGTTGATCGAAGAAGGAATTAAACATGAAGGCTTCTCCTTTATCAACGTATTCAGCCCATGTGTTACATTCAATAAAGTGAATACCTATGAGTGGTTCAAAGAGCATATCGTTGATCTGGAGGAGACGCCGGATTACGATCCGTCCAATCGTATTGCAGCAATGACCAAGATCATGGAAACCAACAGCCTGGTTACCGGTTTGATCTATCAAGATAAAACCAAAAAGAGCTATGAGAATTTGGTCGCCGGCTTTAAGCCAGAAGGACTTGCTAAGCAAGACTTGAAGATCAGCGAACAAGATTTTGAAAAATTGGTGGCTGAATTTAAATAATTTTCCGAACTTTATTAAAGCATACGGCGCTGGCCGTATGCTTTTTTCGCTTGGGTTGGGTATAATGTGAAGAGAAGTGCAGGCGGAAGAAAAAGGAGTGTAGGGTATGAAGCAGGTGCCTATCGGTGTGTCCGCAAGACATATTCATTTATCGAAGGAGCATATTAAGCTGCTGTTCGGTCCGGATTATGAACTTCAAGTGCTGAAAGAGCTGTCGCAGCCCGGACAGTTTGCGGCAAAAGAAACGGTTACTGTCGTTACCCCCAAAGGGCAAATAGATAAGGTCCGCATTCTTGGTCCGGCGCGCAGTCGATCGCAGCTGGAAATATCCCGAACCGATGCCTTTACACTGGGGATCGACCCGCCTGTAAGAGAATCGGGGCATATTGAGGGAACGCCGGGGATCAGAGTTATTGGCCCTGCCGGGGAGGTCGAACTGGAGGAGGGGGTTATTGTAGCGGCAAGACATATTCATTTTCATACAGACGATGCGGCCAAGTGGGGCATTACGGATAAACAGAAGCTGACCGTTCGAATTGAGGGGGAACGCGCGGTTACATTCGAGCAGGTTATCGCCCGTGTTTCAGATCAATTTGCGCTTGATATGCACATTGATACCGATGAAGCCAACGCCGCGGGCGTGAAGACCGGGGATATCGGTTTTATATTGTCGTAGGATGCGGAGGATTCTTTTGAAATGCATGCCGTATTAATGATATAATAAAGGGTATGATCTTCGCGGCAAATTGCAGTTCAGGAGGAATTCGAGGAATGACGACGACAAAACAAAAATCCGAGAAAGATTATTCGATATATTTTCAGCCTCCTTCTCTCACAGACGCCAAAAAAAGAGGGAAAGAAGACATTGAGGTTCATTACGATTTCAACATCCCCGAAGAGCTGCGTGAGCTCGGGAAGGACAAGTATTATCTGATTCAAACGTACGGCTGTCAAATGAACGAGCATGATACGGAGACGATCAAGGGCTTGCTTGAGCAGATGGGCTATCGAGCGACCGAGGACCGCCGGCAAGCGGATATTATTCTGCTGAATACATGCGCCGTTCGGGAGAACGCGGAAGATAAGGTATTCGGCGAGCTCGGCCACTTGAAGCACCTGAAGACGGAGAAACCGTCGCTGCTGCTCGGCGTTTGCGGCTGTATGTCTCAAGAAGAGGCGGTGGTGAACCGCATTCTCAAGAAGCATCCGTTCGTTGATCTGATTTTCGGTACGCACAACATCCATCGCCTGCCTGTTCTGGTGAAAGAAGCGATGTTCAGCAAAGAGATGGTTGTTGAGGTATGGTCCAAGGAAGGCGACATCATCGAGAACCTGCCTAAGAAGCGCGAAGGAATCAAAGCATGGGTCAACATTATGTACGGCTGCGACAAGTTCTGTACTTACTGTATCGTGCCGTATACGCGCGGAAAGGAACGAAGCCGCCGTCCGGAAGATGTTATTGCAGAGGTACGCGATTTGGCGCGGCAGGGCTTTAAGGAGATTATGCTGCTCGGCCAGAATGTAAATGCATACGGGAAGGATTTTGAAGATTCCAATTACCGTTTTGGGGATTTGATGGACGATATCCGTAAAATAGATATCCCGCGGGTCCGCTTCACTACCTCGCATCCGCGCGATTTTGACGATCACCTGATCGAGGTGCTGGCTAAGAAAGGCAACCTGATGGAGCATATCCACCTTCCGGTGCAATCGGGAAGCAACGAAATTTTAAAGCGAATGAGCCGCAAGTACACGCGTGAGCGTTATTTGGAGCTGGTGAGCAAAATCAAGAAAGCAATCCCCGATGTCGTCTTGACGACAGATATTATCGTGGGTTTTCCCGGCGAAACCGAGGAGCAATTCGAGGAAACCGTTTCGCTTGTGCGTGAAGTTGGCTTTGACAGCGCGTTTACGTTCATTTATTCTCCCCGGGAAGGCACGCCCGCTGCGGATATGGAAGATAATGTTCCTCTTCAAGTGAAAAAAGAACGATTATACCGCCTCAACAATGTCCTTAATGAATTCAGTAAGGCTAGCAACGAGAAGCTGAAGGGCCAAACGCTTGAAGTGTTGGTTGAGGGCGAGAGCAAAAACAATCCGAACGTATTGGCCGGCCGCACGCGTACGAACAAGCTGGTGCATTTTGAAGGGCCGAAGGAGTTGATCGGAAAGTTTGTGCAAGTGAAAATTACAGAAACCCCGACGTTCTATATCAAAGGCGAATGGGTGCAGGAAGCGATAGTTCATTAAGTTAAAGATTAGGGGCGTGTGACGCATATGGCGGAGCAAAAATATACGAATTGCGGCATGGAATTGTACCACAACAAGGATCTAATCGTCCGTGAGGATATTATGGCCAAAGCGAAGGAGCTTGCGGCACTTTTGTCTACTTCCAACGAGGTTCAGTTTTTTCAAAAGGCTGAGAAGCAGATCGCCAATAACGATCATATCCAGTCACTGATCAGCGCCATTAAGAAAAAGCAGAAGGAAATCGTAGCTTTCGAGACTTTCCAGAATCAGAAAATGGTGGACAAAATCGAGAAGGAAATCGAGGAACTGCAAAATGAGCTTGACGCGATTCCGATCGTAAGTGAGTTCAAGCAGTCTCAGGAGGATATCAACTATCTGCTTCAGCTTGTAATGACAGTGATTCGAGATACGATTTCAGAAACGATTACGGTTGAGCAAGGAACGGTAACCAGCTCCTCCTGCAGTGACTAAGATATAACCAAGATGTAACTATAGGACCGATTGTGCATTGTCATAGGGCGCATGTCGGTCTTTTTATTTTACAGAGTCTGGTATATGATTGGAGCGGAAAATAGATACTATTGAGAAAAAAGTGGAAGGAGTACGAAAATGTCAACGACGATGAATCCTATACCGGGTCCTAAGGGGCTGCCCTTTTCGGGTAATTTGTTTGCGTTTCGAAAAGACCCTTTGGGTTTTCTTACGAAAGTGCAGCGCGAATACGGAGATGTAGTGTATATTCGCTTTGGGCCGTCCCGTCATGTCTATTTGATCAGTGACCCGGAGCAGATCAAGGACATTTTGCTTACCAAGCAGCACGCATTTCATAAGGCGAAGGGCTTGCAAACGGCCAAAGCGGTTGTGGGCGAAGGGATTCTCACGAGCGAAGGCGAAAAGCATATGCGGCAGCGAAGGCTGCTGCAGCCTTCCTTTCGCAAGGATCGGATCGGCCAGTATGCGGAAGCGATGGTGGACTATACGGAACACATGCTGCAGACCTGGCGGCCCGGCGAGACGCGCATCGTAACGGAGGACATGATGCAGCTGACGCTCGATATCATCACCCATACGATGTTTGGAACAGGTATTACAAGCGGTATAAACGAAATCGGCCGTGCGATTGAAGTCGGGATGAAATATGTCAGCCATAAGGCCTCGTCGTTTTTGGATATTCCGGAATCCATTCCGACCAAGAGTAATGTGGAGTTTAAGCGGTCGGCCCAAACGCTGGACCGTGTCATCCTCGGTATTATTGAAGAGCGGCGCAAAAAGCCTGATGCCAACAGAGAAGATTTGCTGTCCATGCTGTTGGAGGCCAGGGACGAAGAAACGGGAACGGGGATGAGTGATAAGCAGGTTCGCGATGAGGTGATGACGATCTTTCTGGCTGGACATGAAACGACGGCAAACACGCTGTCCTGGACCTGGTATTTGCTTTCTCAGAATCCGGAAGCGGAGCAGAAGTTTCATGAAGAGCTGGATCGTGTGCTGGGCGGCCGCAGGCCGACACATGACGATATAGACCAATTGAAGTACACCCGGCAGATCGTCTGGGAGTCCATGAGGGTGTACCCTGCTGTCTGGGCCGTGAACCGTCAAGTGGTCAAGGAGGTTGAGATTGGCGGACGCCTTTACAAGCCGGGCGACACCTTGATGATGAGCCAATTCGTCATGCACCGGAACCCCAAATATTATGAGGAGGCAGACCGGTTTCTTCCAGAGCGGTTTGAAGGGGACTTGCTCAAGCAAATTCCTCAGTTTGGCTATTTTCCGTTTGGCGGCGGTCCAAGGGTGTGCATCGGCAATCATTTCGCTCTGATGGAAGCTACGCTGCTTCTTGCAACCATCGGGAGCCGTTACAAGCTGCGGTTAGCGCCCGATCACCACGAGGTGCGGCCGGAACCCCTTGTGACACTTCGACCTAAGAACGGCCTGAAAATGGTGGTGACAGCAAGAAAGGAATAAAATACGGGAAAAGCGGATATGCTTTTTTTACAGAAAATTTAGACTTGAAAGGAGGCTTTGTTGTGGATCTCGTCAGATTTACGATACACCCGAACAATGAGGCCGAGCTTAAGGCTCTGATGGATGAAATCAATGCCCACTCCATTCTCACGGAAACGGAGAAACAGCAGCTATTGGAAGAGCTGAACGACCTGCAATACGAAGTAGAGCAACCCTAAAAATGGACCCTTCTCCGGTTCGAGACTTGAGGGTCTTTGAATGGGTGGGGGAAAAGTCCCCGGAATTCATCTTGTCGGACAGTTGTGTTACAATATAGCGGTAAGCGTGATGTGAGATGAGGTGAATCCCGGTGGAAAAAGACGTTTTAACCCGGTTCGGCGTATCGATGCCGGAGGAATTGATTAAGCAGTTTGACCAGTACATTACGGACCAAGGTTACACCAATCGATCTGAAGCGATACGGGATTTGGTGAGAAGAGTGCTCCTTGAACCCGGGGGGCTGCCGGGGGATCAGCTTGTGGCGGGAACGATTGTGATGGTGTACGATCATCATGTGACGGATCTCCCCTTATATTTGATGGAGCTGCAGCACGATTATCATCATTCTATTATTTCGACAATGCATGTGCATTTGAACCACGACCAATGTCTGGAGATTATCGCTGTCCGCGGCAATCTTTCCGAATTAAGAGAGTTAAAGCAAAAAATTCAGGTGCAAAAGGGCGTTTTATACGCGGAGTTATCCGTTACTTACGTGGATGAACACGGATCAACCGGATCAAAGCATCAGCATACATAAATCAAAGACCCGGAGTTATCGCTAACCGGGTCCTCATTTGTTACGAACGCGGGATGAAAATAGGGTAGGCTCCATGAATGGAGCAAAGGAGGTTCGGCTGACGGGCTGTCGGCTAAGAGCAGAATAGGTGAAGAAGGGGACACTAGGGAAAAAATCCTCTTGCTTCTTTCATAAATTTGTCATCGAATAACGCAGGACGAAGTATTTTTTCGAACGGAATTGTGGTATTTTGATAGACAAAAGCAAAAATCAGCTATCCGCAACCGAAAGGGGTCTATACGTTACATGGCGACAATCATACTGCTGCTTTGCTTGATTGTGATGGGTTCTTTCTTCAGTGTTTCCTTTGTTCTATTTTTTCAGAAAAAAAAGACCTTGGGATTTCTTTTCATAGCTCTTGGATTCATTAGCGCCTTCTTCTTTTACTATGCGATCTTTAATGGCTGGCTTGCTCTGCCGGAGGCTAAGTAAACGCAATGGACGGACGTAATCGTAAAGATATAGCGCCAGGTGCGGAAGTGGATATTGTGCTGAAGCAGGATCAGCGAACAGGCAAGCTGACCCGCGGAATCGTAAAGGATCTGCTGACCAAGTCATCTGTGCATCCGCATGGCATTAAAGTGAGGCTGACAGACGGCCAAGTCGGACGAGTCAAGCAAATCATCAAGCCCTGAATAGAAATAGTTTGCAGCCTTCCCGCGTACAATGAAAACAGCAGAGGGAAGGAGAGTTTGCGGATGGAAACGTTCGGCAGAGGGTGTCTGTACCTTGTGATCGGCTTCATTGTTGTTTTTGTCTTCGCATGGATCACACGGAGTACAATCAACATTCCCTGGTTTATTTTGATTCCTCTTGTGATTTTAGCTTTCTGGATAGCAGGTAAAAAGGGCAAATGAGCAAAGGACCTGGATCAGCCTCTTTGGATCATTGTAATGGACTGCCGTTGTATCCGGAAAGACCACCTTCGCATGCCCATTTGTTTCAGGGATGGTCCTCACTCGTGCTTGGCCATGTCCATCTCGTCGAATTTTTTACTTATCCGGTCAACGGAAGCGCGACGGATCAGCATGTGCATACATATCAAGGTCATACTTCAGTAGCTGTCGGACACTTTCATCGTTTCATCGGAAGGACAGGTTGCGCAATCCCGCTGCCGGACGGCTCGCATTATCATGACATAGACGCTATTGTTGACGAGGAACCTTTTGAGTTCAAAAAAGGCTATTATGTTACGGTAAGCCGGATAAAACCGCATACCCATGAATTTAAGGGATTTACCGGAACCGGACTCGGCTACGAACCTGCAGAGGGGTAAGGATAGAGTGTTGAAAGAAGAGACTTGGCTCATGGGCCGAGTCTTTTTTAATTCCGACGAATTCAGTGTATTCTGATGAGTTTACCTACATTATTCCATTATGGATAAAACACTAGATAAAAATGGATTATATACTATTTATTTTAAATAAAATTGAAAGAAATTTTCGTTTTTATTGGCATCATTCCAAAAATAGACGAATTGATTATTCCAAATTGAAATAAAGTTAGGTATAATAGAGGTGCGATATTGGAAAGCGGGGAGGGAGTCTCGTGAAAAGCCGGAAACATACTTTCAACCAATGGGCGAATATATTTTGGACATTTTTCAAAATCGGCCCTGTCACCTTCGGCGGCGGATACGCGATGATTCCAGCCATCGAAAGGGAAGTCATCAATAAGCGGCACTGGATTACGCAGGATGAGATGAGTGGAGTCTTGTCGGTGGCCGGGTCGGCGCCGGGAGGAATCGGGGTCAACGCAGCCGCATTCATCGGGTACCGATTGGCGGGAATTCCGGGAGCTGCGGCGGCGGTAGCCGGCATGACACTGCCGACGTTCGTTATCGTGTTCTTATTGAGCCTTGGCTTCAGCCAGGTGGTTGATTATCCAAAAGCAACTGCGGCATTTCAAGGCATTCAAGGCGCGATTGCGGCGTTAATTATCATCTCGGCATACAACATGGGCAAATCATCCGTGGTGGATCGAACGACATTGGTCACGGCAGCATGTACGGTCGTCCTGCTGCTGGTGTTTCATTTGTCCCCTCTGCTTGTCATTGTCGCCGGGCTCATCATCGGACATTTACTTGTTCTTATTAAAAACAAACTTGGGGTTGTTGTGCGCTACAATAAAGAAGCTGCAGCAACTACGACATCTACGGGCTATAAATATGCGGATTATTATATAGCCGACGGGATTTGACGGATCGGGGTGTCCCCTATGCTTTGGAGCTTGTTTTATGTATTTTTGCAAATCGGGTTCGTATCGTTTGGCGGCGGCTATGCGATGATCCCTGTCATCCGTCATCAAGTTCTTCAATACGGGTGGATTTCCGAAAAGGAATTTTCCGAACTGGTGGCACTTGCGGGGATGTCGCCTGGACCGATTGCCACCAACAGCGCAACCTTAATAGGTTATAAAACGGCCGGTCTCGCCGGAGCGGCGGTTTCCACACTGGGAATGATTCTTCCTTCTCTGCTGCTTATCATTCTGATTTCCGCTTTCTTTTATAAAGTGCAAAAGGCCGATTGGGTGAAAGCGACGTTTTACGGATTAAAGCCTGTAGTGACGGGAATGATTATTTACGCAGCGATTCACTTTGGCATACCGAACGGTGGTTCCGGTTTGCTTTCCTGGCAAACAGCCGGTACCTTGATTATCATGGCGCTTTGTATTATTGCGCTGCTGAAATACCGGATGCACCCGTTTGCGGTGATCGTCTTGTCAGGACTGCTCGGTATTGCATTCTTTTAACAATAACTGAATGAATACGTTTTTCTTGCTTCTGCTTGTGGTACAATGAGGGTTGGATTGTTGGATTATCGGAGTGATGCTCATTGTTGAAACTGCCTGTAGAATCGATCCTTCCGGAATTGAAGGACAAATTAAAAACGCATACCAACGCGGTGCTGATTGCTGCGCCGGGGGCAGGGAAGACGACCCGCGTACCGCTTGAGCTTCTTTCCGAGCCTTGGCTTGGCTCCCGCAAGATCATTATGCTGGAGCCCCGGCGTTTGGCCGCAAGGGCCGCTGCACGCTTCATGGCTGCGATGCTTGGAGAGCAGGTGGGAGAGACCGTCGGATACCGGGTGCGTTCGGATACAAACGTCAGTACCAAAACGCGAATCGAAGTCATCACCGAAGGGGTATTGACCCGTATGCTGCAGAGCGATCCCTCCCTGGAAGGGGTAGGACTCGTCATCTTTGACGAGTATCATGAGCGCAGCATGCAGGCCGATCTGGGACTGGCCTTATGTCTGGAAGCCCAGGCTGTTCTTCGTGAGGATTTGCGGCTGCTGGTGATGTCCGCCACATTGGACGCCGCGCCCATAGCCGCGCTGATGCATGATGCGCCGGTCATCGTGAGTGAAGGCCGAAGCTTTCCCGTGGAGACCCGATACTTGAGCCGTCGGCCGGAAGGACGAATAGAACCTGTGGTCGTAAGGGAAATCATCCGCGGGCTGTCGGAAGGGGAAGGCGATCTTCTGGTCTTTTTGCCGGGTGCTGCCGAGATTCGGCGGGTAGAAAGTCTCCTGGCCGGCATGAACTTGGGAGCTAATATCCGAGTGGCTCCGCTGTACGGCCAAATGCCGCAGAAAGCGCAGGATCGCGCGGTGGCGCCATGCGGTCCCGGCGAACGCAAGATTGTACTGGCGACGTCGATCGCCGAATCCAGCCTCACCGTGGAAGGGGTAAGGATAGTTGTGGACAGCGGGTTGATGCGGGTGCCGCGCTTCTCGCCGCGTACAGGAATGACTCGGCTTGAGACGGTGCCCGTTTCCCGCGCTTCAGCGGATCAACGGCGCGGGCGGGCGGGCCGTCAGGCACCCGGCCTATGCTTTCGGCTGTGGACGGAACAGGAAGAGAGAAACTTCGCGCAGTATACAACGCCGGAAATATTGGAAGCCGATCTCGCTCCGCTGGCGCTCGAGTTGGCCGCCTGGGGCGTGTCCGATCCGGAACAGTTATCCTGGCTGGATCCGCCGCCGGCCGCTGCGTACTCACAGGGCCGCAACCTGCTCAAGCAGCTTGGCGCACTCGATGCAGCGGGAGCGATCACGGCTTACGGACGCCGGATGGTGGAGCTCGGGATGACGCCCAGATTGGCGCATATGGTGCTTCAGGCGATTCCTTTGGGCTATGGAGGGCTGGCTTGCGAACTTGCGGCGCTGCTTAGCGAACGGGACATGCTGCGCTTTGAGGCTGGCGTTCCCGATGCGGATTTGAGGCTGCGCGTGGAAGCGCTGGCCCGCCCGGAGGCACTTCCTGCCGGGGTTACGGTCGACCCCTCGATCAGGCAAAGAGTGAAGATGGAAGCCAAGCATTGGAAGCATTCGCTCGGATTACCGCTGCAGCAGGAAGCGGCAATTGCCGAAGCGTGCGGCTGGCTGCTCGCTTACGCTTACCCGGACCGGATAGCACAAAGAAGAGGCGGCGGACGTTATTTGCTCAGCAGCGGTCGGGGGGCCGTCTTCGGAACACAGCAGCCCTTATCTTATGCGCCTTATGCAGTTGCGGCCGAGCTTGATGATCAAGGAGCGGAGAGCCGAATTCACTTGGCGGCTCCGTTGGATGCGGATGTCATATACAGACATCATGCGGAACGTATTGTAACGGAAGATACGGTCGCCTGGGATGGCGGTTCCCAGTCGGTTAGGTCAAGACGGTGCGATCGGCTCGGAGCGCTGGTTTTGCGGGAGGAACCTCTGTCAAACCCGGATCCGGATAAATGGCTGGAGGCATTGCTTGACGGAATCGCAGAGGAAGGCTTAACCATACTGCCATGGACCAAAGGGGCCAAACAGCTGCGTCAGCGTATGGGTTACATGCAGAGGCATCATCCCGATTGGCCTGACGTATCGGAGTCCGGTCTTATCGCCGGCCTGAAACACTGGCTTGCTCCGCATGTGTATGGCATGAGAAGCCGAGACGATCTTCAGCGGGTGAATCTGACGGTTGCGCTCGAATCCATGCTGTCGTGGCCGCAGAAGCAAGCCTTGGATGAGAGTGTCCCGACACATATCGTGGTGCCGAGCGGCTCGCGCATTCCTGTCGATTACAGCGATCCCGACGCACCTGTCCTGGCCGTACGCCTGCAGGAGCTGTTCGGACTTCAGGAGACGCCGCGTATCGCAGGGGGGAAAGTGCCCCTTGTGCTGCACCTGCTGTCCCCGGCGCAACGCCCCGTACAAGTGACGAGGGATTTAGCAAGCTTTTGGCGGGAGGCTTATTTTGAAGTGAAGAAAGATTTGAAGGGGCGGTATCCGAAGCACTATTGGCCGGATGATCCGCTCGCCGCCATTCCGACGCATCGCGCCAAGCCGCGAAACCAGGCATAAGCCCGGCGGCTGTTATGGATGATACCTGAATTTGCCCCATCGCAAAGGACATAGGAAAAGCCGCACCGGATTTCCCGGGCGGCTTGCTTTATGCTAATAGCGGAAAACATTCGATCTCGTTTGGCCGCTGCGCAGAAGCCGCCAACCCAAATAGATCAACACTGCGGCAATCACCAAATTGAGCAGCTTCAACAGCCAATACAGCATCAGTCCGACCCCGGCGGCCATCATCAGAGCGCTGCAGACTTTTTTCAAAGTGGAATCCGCCTCCATCCACAGCTTGTAGCCGAAGCCGACCATCACCAGAGCGACCAGATAAGCGAGCAGAGCGGCCAATCCGCCCCAAGCGATTAATCCCCAAACCCCGATCACGATCATAACGGCACCGCTCACGCTTTTTATATTCCATTTCATCGCTGTTCACCCGTCCTTTTACGGATTGTCTTTGTTTTTATTGTAAACGAAGGGCGGCTGGCTGAAAACCGTCCGAAGACGGTTCGTTAACTGGACCTTGGTCGAGCACCGGGTCCGGAGCTGTTTTCATGGGATTAGGCATTTTCTTCAGAGAGCGATATAATTAGTAATAAAATGGATAAAAGGAGACGACATGGCGTTTAAATCCAGGTTTTTAACTATATATTTCGGGTTATTCGCTCTGTATGCCATTTTGATTGGCATCTATTTGTGGCTGACTTCAGGCGATCAGATCCCGGATGCCCTTAAAGGAACCGCCGCAGATCCCGCCACATTTTTGACGGAAACTCAGCTGCAGCAAAGCGAGGTTTATTCCGTACTGCGCAATTGGCTCTTTTTTATCGGTTATCCTTGGGAATGGGCGATTTATCTCGTGCTGTTGTTCACCGGTACTGCCGCGCGATGGCAGGAGAAGCTGGCGAACACAGCCATGCCGGGTTATGTCCGGTTTCCTGTATTCGTGCTTTGGCTGAGCATTGTTTCTTTTGCCGCTCTGCTGCCGCTTCGATTGGCCGGATACGCCCTGGCCCGTTACTACGGCGTATCGACCCAAGCAGTCTGGAGCTGGATCCGGGACAATGCGGTTTCATTCTCGATCCATTATGTGATGCTGGCGCTTGTCTCTTCCGTCGCATTCTTCTTTATTCGCCGCGGAGGACGCTGGTGGCTGAAGCTGTGGCTGCTGTCCGTGCCGTTCATTCTCTTTCTGATGTATATACAGCCCGTGGTTATTGATCCGCTCTACAACGAGTTTAACCGGCTTTCCAACCCGCAGCTCGAGCAGAAAATTTTAGCTTTGGCGGATAAAGCGGATATTCCGGCGCACAGGGTGTATGAAGTGAAGGTGTCGGAGAAGACGAATGCGCTGAACGCTTATGTCAACGGGATCGGCTCCAGCCTGCGGATTGTGCTTTGGGATACGACGCTGCAGAGGCTGGACGAGAATGAGATTCTGCTGATCATGGCTCATGAGATGGGTCATTATGCGATGCACCATTTGGAGTGGAGTGCTTTGGGTTCCGTTGCCTCCTCATTTTTCCTGCTTTGGATTGGCAGCATGCTCTATAAGGCGATGATTCAGCGGTGGGGCTCTCGATGGGGCATTCGAAAAGCGGGTGATGCTGCCGCCCTTCCGGTACTGCTGCTCATTATTTCCCTGCTTTCCTTTGCCTTCAGTCCTGCGGCCAATTTCATATCCAGACAGGCGGAGCGGTCGGCTGACGAGTATGCGATTCGTTTAATCGGCAGTACGGAAGGAGCGGTGACAATGTACCAGAAGCTTGCCGCAGCTTCTCTTAGTGAAATGAATCCGCCGCTGCTGGTGAAGCTGTTCCGGTCCACCCATCCAAGCTTGATGGAACGCATTGCAGGTGTTCGGATTCATGAAGAAAGAAAATAAGGAGCTGCAGCTATACTTGATGTGCGGAATGGCCACGTCACCGGATTTTATGGAAGACTTCCGGTATGAGCTAAGCAGACGGATGATAAAAGCGGGCTTGTCCGCGACCTCGCAGCTTTTATTCCCGTACGGGGATTGGAGCCGCAAAGCGGCTGCCCAAATGCTCGAGATTACCCATGATACGGCGCTTGGCCCTAAACAGTTTGCACGTTCTGTCGGAGGTCGCCGGGCAGCGCAAGAGGTTAGCAGAGGCCATGCGGCATTTCGCGGAATTCGCGTGTTCATCGGTCATAGCGGGGGCGGAGTGGCAGCAGCGCATGCGTCCCGCCTTTTGCTGCAGAATCATGCTGAAAAAGATGATCTCAGGCACTTCATTATTCAAATCGGTTCGCCTAAGTGTGCTGTGCATCCTGAAGATCAACGGGACACGCTCTATATCAGATTCGGCGGGGATGGCCGCAGGACGGATCCCGTGACCCGTATGGGCAGTTGGGGAGGATGGGAAAAAGCGGCGGGAAGATGGTGGCGCTGGAATCCGGAAAAGTACGCGCCGGCAAGCCGTGTTCAGCTTTCTTTAATCGGAGGCCATGCCGATTATTTCAGGCGCCATGATCCTTTTGTCTCTGGGGAAGGCGTGTCCAATCTGGAGATAATGACGGATTGCATCCAACGCTGGCTGAAGGAGAGAATGAATGCAGCCGCCATGCTTTAATTACAGGGTCCCCGACCCGAAAAATAGCCTTGCAAACGCTTACCGTATAACTTATGATATAGTAAATTTATTCATAGGAGAGGACTGATGCAGCATATGAGAGTGTGTGAAATCACCGTACGCAGAGATATGGAAGCGCAGGAGCTGCAGTGGATATCGCATCAAGCCAGCCTATTTAGTTCGGATGTCATGTTCAAGTATGAAAACCTGAATCTTCAATTGGATGCCAAAAGTTTATTGGGGATGATGCTGCTTCCCATTCGGCGAGGTACGAAGCTGACGGTTCAAACGAGAGGAAAAGACGAACTTGAAGCGTTGGAGCATCTCATTCTCTTATTGGAGAAACAAGATGCACCGCGCGAACAAGGCTAATTTCATGAACCCGCGGGATCGGGGTTTTTGAGGTTATTGCCGCTGATCGCGTTTTAACTGCACATCAAGCACAAACGTGCCGAACGGAACGAGCGATGCGATCAAAGCGCCGATTCCCCGCATAATCGACCAACGATGCACGAACATCACCTGCGCAACCGCGATAAGGAATAGAATGAAGAGCAGCCCGTGCAGCGCTCCTACGATCCTGACGGCCATAGGAAAATCGGCAAAATATTTGAGCGGCATGGCGATCAAGAGGAGCACAAGATAAGATATCCCTTCGTACAAAGCGGCGAGACGAAGACGCCCTAAAGGCGTTCTCCATGTCATAAATGCACACCTCCTTATAATACAATACTTTCATTATATACCAATTTTGCGGCAGATCTATGGCTGAATTTATTTGTTCGGAATATGTTCAATTTGTCGGTTCGTTTCATCATGGAGACAGGGAAAATATAGCTTGTGAAAGAGGTTGAAAATTCCGCTTTTTTGATTCACAATGGGTAAGGGTCTGTACCGGACGAGAACTCCATCATTTCCAAACATCGGGCGATAGAAAAGGAGGCTTGCCGCATGAACGGGCTCGAAATCGTGAGTACCATCGTGGTTATGAACGTGGTGTATGTATCTCTATTTACGATCCGTATCATTCTCGTAATGAAAGCAAGGCGATTGTTGGCCGCTTTGATCAGCATGGCTGAAGTGTTCATCTATTTAATGGCATTAAATATTGTACTGAAAAATATTGATGAACCAATTAATCTGGCCGCGTATTGTCTTGGCTGGGGTGCAGGCGTATGGCTCGGCATTAAAATAGAGGAATGGCTGGCGCTTGGGTATACGACTCTGCAGATTGTAGTCGATCATGAAGCAAACTTGCTTCCGCTCCAGCTGCGTGAGAAAGGCTTTGGCGTGACGAGCTGGTTGGCGGAGGGCCGGGACGGCCCCCGGTTGGTCATGCAGGTGCTTGCCAAACGGAATCAAGAAAAAAATCTGATGAAGCTCATTGAAAATATCGCGCCCAAGGCCTTCGTGATTTCGTATGAACCTCGGACGTTCCGCGGCGGGTTCTGGACCAAAATTCTGAAGCGCTAACCGCTTCACACTAGAAGAGCAATAGACCCTTTATTTGTTCTGCGGCTCTTTTATGCTGTTGCTGCGTTCCTCATATTGATCTTATGATGTTGTCATTTACCAAGGAGTATGAAGAAGACTAAAATCCCGTGCGGCAGGTCGTTTCATGCAATAATTCAAGCACTCCAGCATTCGCCGGATATCTTTGTCCTTCAGTGCTCCGAGCGCAGCGATCTGAAGCCAATTGCGTTTAAGCAAATAATCGCTCTCGTACTGCAGTTCAAAGCCTTGGTCGTACAAGTTGAAAAGGAACGGCTCCGAACGAGATGACGCAATCCAGCGCCAGAAGAAGCCCGTGTCTGCTGCTAATTTGTTTCAATCGATCCAGATCGTTCAAGACTCCGGTGGAAGTCTCCCCATGAACCGCCCACATCCATCCGTACCCTCCAGAGTTCGCGGTTTCCTCCAAACGCTCGTAATCCAAGGGCTCTCCATAGGGGGATGGAATGACATCAAAATCCAGATCCCAGCGGCAGATGACGATAAAGCTTGAGCTCCCGGGTTGTACCCGAAATGATGCCCATATCATACTCATGACGGCTCAAATAACGGTCCAAGAAACGTATTAAACCATATAAAAGCGAACTGCCCCGATAAGGCTTCTTCCGGCATTGCGTGCTCCCGCATTGCCGCTGCCCAGCGTACGTAAATCTCTCCCGTCCTTTAAGCGGACGATCCAATACCCTGCAAAAAAGCCTCCCAGCAAATAATTTAAGACCAGCATACTTGCTTCCATCCATTGCATCTCAACCATACTCCCAAGCAACCGCCGTATTCTTGAGCCTAACCCTAGCTAGGATCATTTTTATATTAAGGCCTGAAGCTTCGTGCAAAAAGTACTATTTTGATCTAGTACTTGGTCATCAGTTCGCTTCTTTACATGAAACGGGGATTGCGGGATTTGTCGGCTTATCCGTTTCGTGTCTGCGATGAGCTTTGAATGGCGAAGGTAGGCATCGGTTATGTAAACGAGGAATATAATGGTGTTATGACCGTAGTGAATAAGTAATCTGGTGATGAAGTTAAGAAATGACTGCGCGAGGAATACATGAAGCTTTCAAACCTTGGAATTTGTTTCATGACCGGACTCCGAGGTGAAGTACTGCATGTGTATATCGGGAAGGGGGAAGGAGAGATGCCGGCTAAAGTGGAGCGGGACTTAGGAGGACAAGCTTCTTATGGCGGCTCCGGCAAAACTCCCGGTATGGGGAGATCCACAAAACCGCGGCTTCGCTGGACAAGCTTTCTGCTAAACCTTTACTGCCGGTTCCAAGACGATGATGTTCCCGCCATGGGTGCGCAGCTGACTTATTACTTGATACTGTCCTTTTTTCCTTTCCTTATCTTCGTTATTGCGGTTCTCAGCTTTACCGATCTTCACACTCGGGACGGGATCAGGAGCCTGGCTCAGATCATGCCGGACACGTCCATCCAGTTGATTCAGAGCGTGCTTCAAGAAATGGATGGCTCGAACAGCGGTTCTCTGCTTTCTCTCGGTTTAGCGGCCGCTTTATGGTCAGCGTCCAACGGAGTCAATGCGGTCATCAAGGCTTTGAACAAGGCTTACGATGAAGAGGAGAACAGACCTTACTGGAAGGTTCGCGGTATTTCCGTACTGTTCACCGTTATTTTGGCGATGGGGATATTATTTACGTTCATCATGCTGGTTTTCGGCCGACTGATCGGAGAGGCGCTATACAGCTTCTCGCTTATGCCCGGCAGCTTCGAGACCTTTTGGAGAATCGGCCAGTTTGCCATTCCTTTGGTTGTTATGGTAATTGTGTTCGCGCTCTTGTACCGCTATACGCCGAATTTGCGGCTGACTTTCAGGGAAGTGCTGCCCGGGGCCGTTTTCGCGACCTTGGGCTGGGTGGTTACATCATTGTTGTTTTCGTTTTATGTGAACAACTTCGGCAGCTACACCAAAACATACGGAAGCATCGGAGGCATCATTGTGCTGCTCATGTGGCTTTATTTGTCAAGCATGATTATCGTGCTGGGGGGCGAGATGAATGCCGTGCTGCATTGTCACAAGGAAGGAAAACGGAGGCCAAGCTGCAAAACATTTGCGTTCGCTCTGCCCTTGCCTTTCGGCAAGAAAAATCGGCACAAATGAAGCATACCCATAGTTTTCAACAGCCGGAAAAAGAGCTGTCGACCAAACAGCACCGCAATGGCAGCTAAACAAGCGTACGGGAACCGCCTGAGGGCGGTTTTTTTGCATGGATCGGCGACGCCTTTACTCGCTAAGCAGACTTGACAGAATGCATCGGAGCGGATATCGTCTTTCTATGAGCCAAGACGTTTCTGGATTTGGGCAGCGGAAATCAACCATCAAACCGTACAGGGGGAGCCGCGGTGGAATTATGGATGATCTATTGGATTACAATCAATTTTGTCGCATTTTTCATCATGGGATACGATAAATCTCAGGCGAAAAAAGGCAGCCGGAGAATAGCCGAGCATACGCTTTTTCTTATTGCTGCGGCCGGAGGAGCTTTAGGCATGTGGTTCGGTATGCGAAAATGGAGACATAAGACAAAGCATGTTTCTTTTGTATACGGAATTCCGCTGCTTGTTGTCTTTAACGCGGCGATCGCTTTTTATTTCGGCTCAGCCTGATGCGGCTCCGAGTCCTATCGATGTTGGAGGATGTCTATGGAGGCAAGAATGGACTATGTTTTGCTTCCCGTTGTTAATTTCATCGAAAAACACTGTCTGAACTGGTTTCGGGCAGTGTTTTTTTATGCTGCGGCTAGTGACGGAAAGAAACGTCTGTGTTACACTATTAATTATTCGTGACACGATCAAATATAAAAAGATTCGGAGTGGAAAAAAGTGAAGAGGCAATTCTTTCGCATGACCCTGGTATTCATTGCGGCATGTTTTCTGATCAGCCTTATGGCAGGCTGTTCGAAGGAAACGGAGCAGCGTTCGGAAACGAACAATGAAGAACTTATACTGGCTGTCGGTTCCGAACCGGATACAGGCTTTGACCCGACTGCCGGCTGGGGACGTTACGGGTCGCCGCTTTTCCAAAGCACACTGCTGAAGCGGGATCATGAACTGCGCATCGTCAATGACCTCGCGACCGGCTACGAAATTAGCGGAGACGGGAAGGTATGGACGGTGAAGCTTCGCAACGATGCAAAGTTTTCCGACGGCAAGCCGTTAACTGCGCAGGACGTGCAGTATACATTTGAGACCGCTGCAAAGAGCGGCTCGGTCATTGATCTGACGAATATGCAAAGCGTAAAAGCCATCGACGAATATACCGTGCAGTTTACTTTGAAAGAAGCGCAGTCGACCTTCATCTATTTGCTGGTTACGACAGGGATCGTTCCGAAGCATGCGCACGGCCCGAATTATGCGTCCAACCCGGTCGGATCGGGGCCTTATCGGCTCGTGCAGTGGGATAAAGGACAGCAGTTGATTGTGGAGGCGAATCCGGAATATTACGGGACCAAGCCTTTCTTTAAGAAGCTGACGTTTTTGTTTCTGAATGAGGATGCTGCTTTTGCCGCAGCCAAGGCCGGTAAGGTGGACATTTCGTACATCCCCGCTGCATTCAGCAAGCAGACGGTGGAAGGAATGCGCCTTGAAGCCGTACGCACCGTCGATAACAGAGGGATTGTATTTCCTGTTGTCCCTTCCGGCGGCAAAACAAAAGACGGTCATCCGATCGGTAACGATGTAACGGCCGATATCGCCATTCGCAAAGCGATAAATATGGCGATCGACCGCAATGCCCTTGTAAAGGGCGTGCTGGAGGGGTATGGAACCCCGGCATACACGGTCAACGACGGTCTTCCTTGGTCAAACCCGAAAACGGTCTTCCCGGACGCTGATCTGGAAGGAGCCAAAAGTCTGTTGGCGAATGCCGGCTGGAAGGACTCCGACGGCGACGGCATTGTAGAGAAGGGCGGCTTGAAAGCGGAATTCCCGCTCATCTATCCGGCCAGCGATGTGACGCGCCAGTCTCTTGCGATTGCGGCAGCGGATCATATCAAGGCGATAGGCATTAACATCAAGGTCGAAGGCAAGAGCTGGGACGATATCAAAACGATGATGCACTCCAGTGCCGTGTTGTTCGGCTGGGGAAGCCACGACCCGCTCGAGATGTACAATCTGTTCAGCACGAAATATCGCGGTATCGAATATTACAACGCCGGCTATTACAGTAATCCGGTCGTCGATCAATATATGGAGCAAGCGCTGAAGGCGACCAGTGAGGAAGCGGCCATGGAGTTCTGGAAAAAAGCGCAGTGGGATGGTACCACCGGTGTAAGCGCCTTGGGCGATGCGCCTTGGGCATGGCTTGTGAATATCGATCATCTGTATTTGGTCAAGGACGGACTCGATATCGGAAAGCAGAAAATACACCCTCATGGTCACGGATGGCCGGTGACGGACAACATCGAAGAGTGGAAATGGCTGAAATAGAGGGAGAACGGAGTCATTACCCCATGATGCGAAGCATGATTACATTTATATGGATGAAGAGCATACGGCTTGTCTTTCTCCTGGTGGCCATCAGCTTTATTTCCTTTCTGCTCGTAAGCTACTCTCCGATCGATCCGATTCAAGCCTACGTCGGAGCCGATATGATGCGGGTAAGTCCGGAGCAGCGGGAACAAATTGCCCAATATTGGGGGTTGGACAAGCCTTTGTTGGAGCGCTTTTTTCATTGGGGAGCCGCCGTGCTGCAGGGGGATTTGGGAATCTCCATGATGTACCGCCTTCCGGTTGGGGAAGTGATCGCCGAACGGTTTGCCGCATCCTTTGCGCTAATGGGAGTCTCGTGGGTTTTATCGGGACTCATTGGTTTTACTGCGGGTGTAATCGCTGCGATGAATAAAGATACATGGCTGGACAAGCTGATCAAATGGTACTGTTATACGTTGGCTTCCACTCCCGCCTTCTGGCTGGGTCTGGTGCTGCTGATTTTCTTTGCCGTGTGGCTGGGCTGGTTTCCGATCGGCCTGGGTGTTCCGGTCGGGGTACTCGCCGAGAACGTCACATGGGGGGATAGATTGCTTCATATGACATTGCCCGCACTGACGTTAAGCGTCATCGGCATCGCCCCCATCGCGCTGCATACGAGGCAGAAGCTGCTGGATGTGCTCGCAAGCGATTATATTTTGTTTGCCAGAGCCCGCGGAGAGCGCGGATTTCGGCTGTTTTGGAGACACGGTTTGCGCGCAGTGGCGCTGCCGGCAGTGACCTTACAGTTTGCAGGCTTTAGCGAGCTGTTTGGCGGAGCCGTGCTGGCGGAGCAGGTGTTTTCGTACCCGGGTTTGGGTCAGGCCACGGTGGAAGCGGGCCTTCGGGGCGATGTCCCGCTTCTGCTTGGCATCGTCCTGTTCAGCGCGGTGTTCGTCTTTACGGGAAATACAGTTGCAGATCTGATCTATCGCGCGATAGATCCCAGGATCAGGGAGGGGCGTTCCGTATGAAGAGGAATATCGCCCCCGAACGCCGCATCCTCCGTTCTGCATCCAAATGCAATCCAAGACAGAGGGCTTTGTTCCTGGCTGTGTCTGCGGCTGTTCTCATAGCAGGAACATGGTTCACTGGGCATTGGCTGGGTGACGTAAGCTTATCGACCCATCTGGAACTGCGCAATCGGGTTCCGTCTCTTGCTCATCCTTTCGGCACGGACTGGCTGGGAAGGGATATGTTTACACGCACCTTAAAAGGATTGACCCTGAGCATACAAGTCGGAATGATGGCTGCGGTTGCGAGTGTAAGCATTGCCGCCGTTCTGGGGCTGCTCGCCGCAACGATGGGGAAAACGGTTGATCGCATCATCGGCTGGTTGATCGATTT
This sequence comes from Paenibacillus naphthalenovorans, assembly GCF_001465255.1. Lineage (NCBI taxonomy): Bacteria > Bacillati > Bacillota > Bacilli > Caryophanales > Paenibacillaceae > Paenibacillus > Paenibacillus naphthalenovorans. The sequence goes on from NZ_CP013652.1 coordinate 1,374,668, forward strand.
GTTTTTGAGTGTGCCTCATCTGGTCACGCTTATTTTGATCAGCTTTGTTCTGGGCGGCGGAGTCAGAGGGGTTGTCATCGGGATTGCCCTGACCCATTGGCCGAGTCTGGCGCGTATTATCCGTGCCGAAGTGCTGCAGCTGCGTTCGTCCGAGTTTGTTCAGATTTCGCGGCGATTCGGGAAGTCCCGCTGGTGGGTAGCCGTTAGACATATGACGCCTCATTTGATCCCTCAGCTGTTGGTGGGCCTGCTGCTTATTTTTCCGCATGCGATCCTGCATGAGGCGGCGATTTCGTTCTTGGGCATGGGATTGTCTCCTCATCAGCCGGCCATCGGTATCATCCTGTCCGAGTCTATGCGATATTTATCGACCGGCTTATGGTGGCTGGCGTTTTTTCCGGGCCTTTGTTTGCTGATCATTGTACGGGCCTTCGATACGGCAGGTGAAAATCTGCGGCTGCTCCTGGAAACGCACAGGTCGAATGAGTAGTTTTTTGGGGTCATGAGTCATACGTAAGGGAGGTTTTGTGCGGAAATGTCCGTTCTTTTGGAAGTGAATCATTTAAGCATCTCCTTCCTGCAGTATACCCGCGGTTTTCAGCAAAAAAAGCTGAACGTGGTACAGGAGCTGAATGTTACCGTCCATGCCGGAGAGATCGTTGCGTTAGTCGGGTCAAGCGGTGCAGGCAAGAGCCTGTTGGCCCATGCGATCCTGGGGATTCTCCCGGACAGTGCGGAGACCTCCGGCTCCATTCGTTATGATGGAGAAGAGCTTACGACAGCCAGACAAGCTGCTTTAAGGGGGCGCGAGATTGCTCTTGTCCCGCAATCGGTCAATTATCTAAATCCGTTGATGCGCGTAGGAGAGCAGGTTCGGACGAACCGCGGAGACGCTAAAGAAGCGGTCAAGAAACAGCGGGAGATTTTTGAACGGTATGGACTGGGGGCTGAAGTGGAACGCATGTTTCCTTTTCAACTGTCAGGCGGAATGGCCAGGCGGATTCTTGTCTCCACGGCAAGCGTGAGCGGTGCAAAGCTTGTCATTGCCGATGAACCGACTCCCGGTCTCGACGCCGGCGTTGTCAAGGAGACGCTTGGCTTCTTCAAAGAGCTGGCTGATCAGGGATGCGGTGTGTTGTTCATCACTCACGATATCGAAGCAGCCCTGCAGATCGCTCATAAAGTAGCCATCATTTATGCCGGCACGACCGTAGAGACGGCCCGTCCGGATGATTTCGCCGGCAGCGGGGAAAAGCTTCGGCACCCTTACAGCAAGGCATTGTGGAGAGCGCTCCCGCAAAACGGTTTTGATCCGATCCCGGGCTTTCAGCCGCATCCGGGTGCGCTCCCTGAAGGCTGCAGGTTTGCTCCGCGCTGTCCGATGGCTACGAACGAATGCATGAACTCTCTGCCCGAGATGCGATGGCTGCGCGGCGGATCGGTGAGGTGCATCCATGCTTCTTGAAGGGCGAAATCTGGGTTTTCATTACGAAAAAGGTTCCTGGATATTCAGGGGGATGGACATCATGATCAAGCCCGGTGAAGTGGTAGGGCTGGTCGGGCCAAGCGGTTGCGGCAAGTCCACTTTAGCCCGCGTGCTGGCTGGCTATGAGAAGCCCAAGGAGGGAAGCGTTCTGTTGAATGGCGCTCCTCTGCCTTCCAAAGGCTTTCTTCCGGTTCAGCTGATATTTCAGCATCCGGAAAAAGCGGTCAACCCGCGATGGCTCATGCGGTCCGTACTGAAGGAGAGCTGGGACCCCGATGAACAGCTTCTTGCCTCTTTAGGCATTGAGGAGGAATGGCTAAACCGGCGGCCCGGCGAGTTGTCCGGCGGCGAGCTCCAACGATTCTGTATCGCCAGGGCCCTTGGTCCTAACACCCGTTTTTTGATTGCCGACGAGATTACCACGATGCTCGATGCCATAACCCAGGCCCAAATCTGGCATGCGGTGCTAGAGGCGGCCGAAAAGCGCGGTATGGGAATGCTTGTGATCAGTCATGATAAGCATTTGATCGGACGGGTTTGCACCCGGGTAATGAAATGGGGCTCTTCAAGGACGCTTTAGGGGGTTGACAACAAGCCGAGAAATATAAAACTTCCGAACCGGCAGGGGACTGGAAATCGGCATGCAAAACACACCAGCTGCGAATTTAGTTTCGTACTGGTGTTTTTTAATGTAAAAAGACCTAGATGATATTCTAAAATATAGTACTAAAGACTCGTAAAAATGATAGTCAAATTGTGGAAAATGTGTTAGAATAAAAGAAAAGATGTCGAAACACCATAAATTAACACTATCCATGTCGATAGTTTTGCCAATATACATATTTCTTTTGCACCAAATTGTAACAATGTACAAACAATGATAGTCCGATCAAGGCACAGCCATTGAAAAGTGGTGTCGCAAAGCTAAAGGGGCTAACGTGTGGAAACACACCATGCCAGCCAGCCGCCGGAATGAGGAAGAAAACCCTTCATTCGGAGGGTTTTCTTTTTTATTGTAATCGAAAAAGATGGCTTCGTTAAAAAGAGGATGTTATAGCCTGTGAGGATGGTGAGAGGCCATGTACGGTGTTTTTAATGAAAAGCGATTGAAACATTTATCGGAAGAAATTGAGAGAATTCGATTCAAAATGCATGGCATATTCAACATCAAGCTTTGTTTATCCGATCCGGAAGTTAAAGCATTAAGCAAGGAATTGGATTGTGCGGTGATCAGATACCAAGAGTATATCAAGCGATTGACATGAATGAAATAAGGACAATGAGAGGTATTTTACGGAAAGGGTGATGTCAGTGAACGGTGAACAGGCGGTAAACGGACTAACACAATTGCTGGTCAAAGATATAGTGACCTATGAGCATAGTATAAGGGTTGGAAAAATGGCCAAGCTGATGGCGGCCTATCTGAACTTTGATGAATTGCAAACCCAAAAATTGATTGCAGGATGCTGTTTACACGATATTGGCAAGGTACACATCCATGACTCCATTTTGAAAAAGAAATCCTCGCTCACACAGGAAGAGTGGAAATATATGAAGTGTCATGCTTTTTTCGGAGTTCAGATGGCCATCATGGAAGGAATTACCGATCAGGATGTCATCGATACCATTCATTATCATCATGAGCGTTGGGACGGTACAGGCTACCCCAGCGGCTTGAAGGGAAACGACATTCCTGTATATGCCCGCATTTGTTCGATATTGGATGCTTTCGACTGTATGATATCGGATCGCCCCTATAAAAAAGGGATGTCCATACAGCACGCTCGCGAAGAACTGCTGAACCAGAGTTATTCGCAATTTGACGGTCATTATGTTCAGGTGTTTCTCACCATCCAGGATATGATATTGGAACATATTCAAAGAGACTCCGTACATTCGTTCGCCTATCATACGAGAGCTATATATCATTCGGGAATCGTATGACGATGAGATGAGTAGGTCACCGCCGGTGGCTTATTTTGGCTTTTGACAGCTGAAAATGTTACAAATTATTGTTTTTTGATAGGACGGAAGGAAAATGAGGGGAAGGTAATGAATTAAAATTAATGAAGGGCAGGAAGAGCCGAAGCATACAAGATTGGAGGGAAATCAGAAGTGAAGAAGGTTCTTACATCCACGACATGGAAGGTATGGCTTGCCTTTTGGATGATGATCGCCATGCTGACCATTCCGGCCCCGAGAGCGGACGCGGAATCGTTCTCCTATTTCGGGTATCCGAAAGGAACGGTGGGCATATCCAAGCCAACCATCGGTTTTGAGCTTGGCGAAAGGAACGGACTGCAGGTTGGTTCGTTTAGTATGAAGCTGGATCAAAAGCTTGTTTCGGGGACTTTTGATAAAGAAACGATGAGTTTTACATATACACCGACTGCGGGATTAACGCCAGGGGAGCATTCGGTTGAAGTGCAGCTGCAATTTACCGGTTATCAGACGGTTCATTTGAATTGGACGTTCACGGTAGCAGACAACCCTATAAGCGAAGTTCCCGCCGCATACTCACAGACCCGTCAACTGGGTCTGAAAGCGATCAACGATTATCGCATGCTTTACGGATTAAAGCCGGTCAAGCTCAACGGGAATCTGACGTTAGCTGCCCAACTCCATGCCCAATATTTGTTCACGAACCGTGCAGGGGAGACGACGCCTTCGGTTTCGCTGCATGATCAAAAGAAGGGATTGCCCGGTTATATAGGAGCCACCCCTTCCGAGCGTGCGGTTTATGCCGGATATTTTCGCGGCGTCGGAGAAAATGTTTCTTTTAAAACGGGAAATCTCGTGGATTCCATCGACCAGCTGTTTGATGCGCCGTATCACCGCAAGCCCTTTTTAATGCCGCATGTTACGGAAGCAGGTATAGAGATGGTCGGGGATTATGTCGTCATCATGTTTGGCTATGGGGAAAACTCCGAAACGGAGATGACGGTCTCTCCTGCCCCCGGGGATCCCTATGTTCCACTGATTTTTGACGGTTACGAAAATCCGGATCCAATACGTATGCATACGTCAAGAGATTATCCCGTCGGGTATCCGCTTAAGGTAGTCGTAACGGGAAAAGGCGTTGGCGAAGTCCAGTTGCTTGAAGCGACTTTGAAGGATGAATCGGGTCAACCGGTGAAGCTGCTGCAAAACAGTCCGAGCAATGACGATCATTTAACCAACAGCGTCATCTTAATTCCACCCGAGCCCCTAAAGCCAGACACTTCATATGCTGCATATGTGAAGCTGGGCGTAACAGTGAACGGGGTATCCCAAACGCTCGAGAAAGCCTGGAATTTTCATACGGAGCCGATTCGCGGCATCGGGAAGCAGAAGCTGCATACAGACATCGCCGCGTATGTGAAGCTGACAGAGCAGAAAGACAGAATTCAGCACGTGGTCACCTTCAAGCTGGACGATGATAGCTATACAGTGGATAACGTGCCGTTCCCGTTGAAGAGGGCTCCGTTTATCGAGGAAGGCACGTCCTATTTATGGGTCAGGGACTTGGCCGCGGCGCTGGGAGCCGAAGTGACTTGGGATGACGAACGCAAAGCGGCGGTCTATACAAAAAACGGCCGCGTAATCACTTTCTTTACGGGTCGTAACGTGTATGCCATTAACGGTATTGAACATACTACGGAATCGCCGGCCCGACTGGTAGACGAACTCACCATGATTCCGGTACGCCTGCTGTCCGAGGTTTTGGGTGCGCAGGTAGAGTATCTGCCGGAAACGCGGACCGTAAAAATTGTATATTGATACGTTTGAAGAAGCTGAAGGGTCCCGGTGATATGCCGGGAGCCTTTTTTTGGTACGCCCAGCATGGGCGTCATCTTTAGGGTGAGAGTCCCGAACGGGGGCTGGCGAGCGCCTACCGTAGCTGAGGGCAAGACCCTCTATGTCAATATAGAATGTACGTTCGGTTTTTGGGACGGATATCTCCCACTTCGTAACACTGGAGAGTCAGAGGTGTGTTTAATCGCCTCCTCGCCTTTTCGATCCAAATCAAGCAATACATATTTTTTGAACAAGGGACTTGCATGTTTTCATAGGTGAGAGGACGGGGGTTAGCCGCCCCCTCCTACTCGATTCTCCATTTCGTTTATACGCCTAAGAGGATATTCCGCAAGGAACCCGAATATATACATTGTATCTTTGGATAGTTGAAGCAGAAGCTGAGGCCGTTAGCCAATCATGGATAAGGGAGGAATGCGGATATGATCAACATCCTGCTTTTGTTCTTGTTGATCATGAATCCGGGAAATCCGGTCGATTCTCATGAAGATTACATTTTTGATGCGCGTCAGGCAAGGGTCGGTCAAACCGCAGCGGGAATGACGATCCAAGATTTGGATGTTCAACCGATCAACGAGTCGGATTATTGGGCTGTAGTCAAATTTAAAGGCGAGACCACGGTTTGCGGAGAGATTGTATTTATCGACGATAATGAATCCGGTGAAGGGTGGGGACTGCTTAATTATTTTACCCCGAGCAGCCATTGCGCCGCCAAAATTCCGGTAACTGATGTCGGGAAGCAGCGCAACGGTTTTTCGTTGACCGATAACCCTGCCCGGCAGCTTGAATCATTAAAATTAAACGGTAAACGTTATCAGATCACGCTGATCATCGATGATTATGAAATCTATCAGACCGGTAAGGCTCAAGAAAACAAAGCGCGTCTGATTAAAGTTGTAGATGCAGTGAAGTTGGATTAACATCAAAGATTCAACGAGAATTCTTGGGGAGGAAGACATGAGGGTTATTGATTTATCGGAGATGATAATGGATGGAATGACCGTTTACCCGGGTGATCCCGAAGTGAAGGTTGAAGTGGTTCATACCCGCGAAGAGCATACATGGGAGCTGCGTCAATTGACGTTGGGCACACATACCGGAACGCATGTCGATGCTTTCTCACATATGCATCAGGGGGGGAAATCCATCGATGAGATTCCTGTCGAACGATTTTTCGGAACGGCACAGCTTGTAAAATTACATTCGGAGTGGCCGGTTCGTCAAGGCTTGTTTTTTATAGAAGAATGCGGAATGGAACAGTTTGAACGAATTAAACAAGCCAATCCGCCTTTTGTAGGAGGAAACCTTACGGAAGCTGTGGAGAGAAACCTGTTGGCGATCGGAATCCTAACCTATACGAACCTGGTAAATCTGGAATTGCTGCCTTACGGAAGAAGCTTCATGTTTTATGGCTTCCCTCTTAAAATTAGGCACGGGGACGGGTCTCCGGTGAGAGCCGTTGCCATACTTGATCATTGAATCGCAAGGGTATCCGTTCATGGTTGTAACGGGTACCCTGTTTGCGTCGAATCAAAATGATCCGAATTTTCGCATGCACCGTTTCATTTTTCCCCGGCCGCACTTTACATCCAACGATCGTAGATTTAAATTCAAGGAATGATTCTGAATCGAATGTCAATTAAATACAATGAAATATCGATGTCTCTACGGGAGGAGGGGCACATAGCAGCGGAAAGCTAAGGACGTGATTGTAAGCGTTAACAATCATAGTGTGAAAGCTTCTTCAGCATTACGGGAACGAGGTGATTACAGTGGGAACTCGCTTATTATCGGAGCATATGATTAAAAAACAGTATCCTCATTTGAGATATGTAAGAATTCATACCGACGGCAACAATAAAGCCACGATCTATGCATGGAACGATAATTTGCAATTACCCGATAAAGAAATAACCAAGTTGAAGAAATTCGCTTCCGGTTATTTGCCTCAGCACGTTTGTTATCAAGTCAAATCCTATGACAAGATTGAAGCTGACCGGGTCCCGCAAGTTGGTGAGCTTCCGGAGGCTGTGGTTCAAGCGGCAATGAGCAGAGGCTTAAATCAAAACCGCATCGTCGAGGTGATGAATGAGCTGTTTTCCAACGGAAGGATGACCTTTAACAGCTACGATATGATCACGGGAACCATTCATTTTGATCTTTGCTCATCTGTGCCGTTTACCGTGATGGAAAAAGAACTGATTCGCCGGTATCTTTACGAAATTACGCCTTTGGGAGCTGCCAGTGAAGTCAATTATTGCCAAGAGCCGGTCGGCGATGATAAACCTGCAGATTTGATTTGAAAGAATTAGCAGGCGAAGCAGGATGTACGGCCATCCCATCCAAAAAAGACTGATCCGCCATTGGTCAGTCTTTTTTTGGTACGCCCAGCATGGGCGTCATCTTTAGGGTGAGAGTCCCGAACGGGGGCTGGCGAGCGCCTACCGTAGCTAAGGGAAAGGGTGTCCGCCGCGAGGCGGAATCCGAAGGAAGCCGGGGGCAAATGCACGGGTCAAGGTACACGAACTGGATTTGAGGCAGGGTTAGTCGGATGAGTTGCCCAAACATAATGAAATCCAAAGCCGCCAAGGGCTAATCCTGTAGACTCCAGTGGTCGCGGGCAGACAGATGACGTTCTTATCTGGGGAGGCCTGCGGAATATGCGAAGTCACTTCGTAACACTGGAGAGGATGTTCGAAGGGGACAACCTACGGCTCGCTTACAAGCGAGTGGTCCAAAACGGAGGAGCCCCCGGTGTGGACGGCGTAACGGTAGTGGAGCTACAAGCTTACCTGAATATCCACTGGAAAACGGTGAAAGCCGAACTCCATAAGCGTGTGCTGAAACTGATTTGGGCTTACCTGAACGCCGGAGTCATGGATAACGGGGGATGTCAGAGGATGGAAGAGGGCACGCCGCAAGGCGGGCCGTTAACCCTGCTTCTGGCCAACATCCTGCTGGACGAACTGGACAAAGAACTGACCAAGCGCCAAAAGGGCATCTCAAAGTTTTTGCCTGGGTAATGTATTGAATAATGGATTGATCCTATGGTATTATAATTGTAACATTTTGTATATAAAACTAGGTTTATTATAATAAACCGAATGGTGAGCGATACATATCATTTAGTCTTACGTTAATATGCTGAGCGCGTCATATTTTCGCCGATATAGTGTTTTGCAAGCGTTTTACAAGGAGGAAATAAATCCGCATTCCGATGGAGTCTTCCCATCCGGCTTTCTTGCTAACCAGGCCGTCTCTGCGGAAGAGATAAGCGTTGAATTTATCATGATCAAGGAGTATGATGAAAGATGAAAACTTTAGTTTGGTCAGGTCCTGAAAAAATGGAAGTACAGGAGGCAGCCGTTCCCGCATTCGGGGAAGATGAATTGCTGTTGAAGGTAGATGCCGTAGGGATCTGCGGATCCGAAATTGAAGGCTATCTGGGACATAACAGCCTCCGGGTACCTCCGCTGGTCATGGGGCATGAATTCAGTGCCACGGTTGAGGCCGTAGGAGCCAAGACCAACGGGTTCTCAAAAGGAAACAAAGTTGTAGTCAACCCGCTTCTTTCCTGCGGTGCGTGCAATTCCTGCCGCAAAGGGCTGGTGCAGCTGTGTGCAAAACGGGCCATCATCGGCATTCATCGGCCGGGGGCATTTGCGGAGTATGTTCATGTGCCGGCATCTGCCGTTCATCTTCTTCCGGAGGGAATAAGCCCTTTTCGGGCGGCTCTGACTGAGCCACTGGCGTGTTCGCTGCGAGCGGCCAGAAGAGCGATGGAAGGACATCCGTTTGCCAACGTCGTCGTATTTGGAGCGGGAACGATCGGCTTGCTAAGCTTTCTGACCGCACAAATTTTGGGGGCCTCCAAAATCATCGTCGTCGATACGAACGAGGCCCGCTTGAGAACGCCTGAAAAATTGGGCGCCCATGCGGTATTTACTCCCCATACTCCTGATTACTTGCATCAAATCAAGGAAGCCATGGGACCCTCCGGAATTGACGTCATCATCGATGCTGCGGGATTCCAGGCCACCCGTTCCGCGGCTGTAGAACTGGTGAATCTGGGCGGAACCATCATGAACATCGGTCTTGGCATTGATCATACGCAAATTCCGATCAATGTTTGTATTCGCAATGAAATATCAATCCTGGGCTCCTTTTCTTATGATAAACAGGACTTTTACGATGCTCTCGAGCTCTTGAAGAGCGGCAAAATTAACGAATCGGATTGGTCGGAAATCCGTTCCTTACGGGATGGAGACCGGGCGTTTCAGGATTTGATTCATGGAAGGGTACCTCATGCAAAAATCTTTTTGATACCTTGAGGGGGAGTATTTTTCCTCCCTATTTTTTTTTATTTATGGAGATGAGCAACAGTGAATTGGCTTATTATTCTTTTATGTTCGATTTGGGGATTTAACTGGGTTGTAATGAATATCGGGGGGCAATATTTTCCGCCGATGATGTTTTCCGCACTGCGTTTTCTTGTAGGGTCTCTGGTCATATTTGCCGTCATATGGGTTAAGCGGATTCCATTGCCCAAAAAAGAAGACTGGAAATGGTACGGAATATGCGGTTTTTTACAGATCGCCTATGTTTATACGGCTTCCCAATATGCATTTCATTATATGGATACGGGCCTTGTATCTGTTCTGAATTTTACGATGCCCCTATGGCTGACGCTCATCTCTCCGTTTTTTATGCCTGATGAACGTTTGACGAAAATGAAATTGTTAGGCGTATTTACCGGCATCATCGGACTGGTTATGGTCATGGAGATAAATCCGGCTCAGTTTGACGGCAATGGGATGAAGCTGTGGATGGAGGTATTCGTATTATTAGGTGCGGTGGGCTGGGCGATATGCAATATTATCATGAAAAAAGTGCTCCATTCCCACGATAAGATTCAGTTTACAGGGTATCAGATGCTGATCGGCGCCATACTGCTGCTTTTGGGGTCATTGGCTTTTGAAAGAGGGGATGCGATCACCTGGAGCAGAGAAGGCATATTCGCCGTTCTCTTTGCGGGGGTGCTCGCATCTTCCCTGGCTTATGTCTTATGGTTTTATATTTTAAGCAAAATTGATGTGACCAAGGCTTCCATGAGTTTATTGCTGGTGCCTGTAGTCGGTGTTTTTTCCAGCGCGCTCGTTTTCCAAACCCGGTTGAGCTGGAGCGTCTTAATAGGGATTGTTCTGATACTTGCGGGTATCGGGATCGTTAATCTGAAGCAGGGTCAGCGTGCACGGAGTATTGCTGTTAAGCACTAAACCCATCCGCATAATGAACAAGGGGCCTCATCTGAGTCGAAGACTTGGGTGAGGCCCCTTGTTTATTGTAAGAACCCGAAATGATGAATCGAAAAATCAGAAATTACAAAAAATTAATCTCTGTATAACAATGAGTTGATACTTCAAGGCTAAAGTCAAAGTAAAGCGTTCCATTTCTTTTCCGATGCCCGCTGGAAGACATCGCAGAAAGGTGAGATTCCGATGACAATACGAATGGGAAATGCACAGCTGCACTCTTTACCTTTTGAAGTTAAATTGGCTTATCGTTCCGATGAAATTGAGCAAGCATTACGTTTACGGTACCAGGTTTTTGTCGAGGAGCAGCGTAATCTTCGTTTAATGAACGATTCAGGCTTGGAGCAGGACCGGTATGACGAATTTTGTGATCATCTCATTGTTAAGGATCTGAATTCGCAGGCCGTTGTCGGCACATATCGCTTGCTTCCCGGGCCCAGGGTGCTTCAGCACTGCGGATTTTACTCGGAAACAGAATTTGATTTGTCCCGCTATGAAGATTATAAATGGAATACCCTGGAATTGGGCAGAAGCTGTGTGGCGGCGGAATATCGCAATGGAAGGGTCATTCAACTGCTATGGGAAGGCATTGCCGATTATATCAAGCAAAAAGGATACCGTTATTTAATAGGATGTGCGAGCCTTCATATGGGCACCATTAAAGAACTGAATGAGCTGTACACGATGCTTGCAGTGAATCACGTCATTACGGACCGCTTTGGAATTACCCCGCTTGAAACGCATCGCATTCCAGGTTTACAGCTGGTAAACATGGAGCTTAGCGAAAAGGAGTTATTTCGTAGGCTGCCTCCATTAATGAAAGGCTACAAGTGGTTAGGCGCTGAAATCGGCGGCGAGCCTGCCTATGACGAGATTTTTGATACCGCGGATTTTTTCATTATTCTGGAGGCCGAAAAGATCACGAACAGCTACAAAAAGAAATTTCTAAGGTGATTTCAACTCATCGTTCCAGAGGAGGCTTTCCATTGTACGTCTGGATAGGAAAAATGGCAGGGCTTGAACATCGATTGCACCGATGGGCCGGCTTCATCCCCCGTTGGGCTATTCGTTCAGCTTGTTATGGCTTAAGCTGGCTGCTCTTTATGTTTGCAGTGAAATGGAGAAAAAAGGTGCTGAGTAATATGAAGCAGCTGCTTCAAACCACCGGTACGCTTCAGCTTTGCCATTACTGCAGATCGTATTTCTATCAGGTCCTTCTGACGCTTTACGAAATAGGATTCGATTCCTCCGGGCTGCTGCGGCATTGGGAGAAGCGTTTTGAAATTGAAGGCGAATGTCATCTCATAGAGGCGCTCAAGCACAAAAAAGGAGTTATATTAACGGTTCCGCATATCGGCAACTTTTTTTTCTATTACTGGTATTTGTCACAAAAGTATCTCTGTTTGACGGTGGCTACGGCAGGGAGTGAGGAGCTTCGTCCTTTGTATCTCAAATTCCAACGGCTGGGCTGCCGCGGATTGGATTACGATAACGTCCCGCCCCTGCAGCTTATTCGCAGGCTGCGGAGCCATTTGAAGCAAAATGGTGTAGTCTTCCTTATGGGAGATTTTTACCGCCGAAGCTTTCCTCCTGCCTTTTTTTTCAACCGGGCCACAAGGAGTCCTAACGGTGCGGCACATCTTGCATTGGAATATGGCGTTCCGATTCTTTCTTTTTACGGATACCGGACCAAGGGATTTTGTCACCGGCTCGTCTTTGACGCACCACTGGACTTGAACGGGCAATTTCAAACGGATCAGCGGTATGAGGCAACCAATGCGTTGAATAAAATTCTGGAACAAAAGGTCAAGATGGCTCCGGATCAATGGTTTTACTGGTTTAATACCGAGGAAAGATGGGACTGTCACCCGGAACGGAAACAAAGCAGCAAAGGAATAGAATCCGCTTCATAATGGGTACTCGTGTTACAAGACCAAAGGTATTGTGAGGCTGATGAAGAACATGGATACAGGGAGCCATTTGATTATTGGCGCGACATTGGCGGGACTTGCTTATGTGGACCCCGTAGTGGCGCATAATCCAAGTTTGGCCCAGGCTGTTATGGTAGGCACATTGATTGGCTCTCATGCCCCCGATTTGGACACGATACTACGGATTAAGGGATTCTCGTATTATATCAGATATCACAGGGGAATTACCCATTCGATACCCGCTTTGTTGATATGGCCTGCGTTCATTACATTGCCGCTGATGATGGCCTACAGCCGTTGGGATGATTGGATGCATCTTTACGGCTGGATTTTTGCCGCGGTTATTCTTCACGTAGGGCTCGATTGGTTGAATGCTTATGGTGTACAGTGTATGCGGCCTTTTAACAGCCAATGGATGCATCTGGATGTTCTCGCTATTTTTGATCCGTTTTTATTTTTCCTTCATGCCTTCGGATTAGGATTATGGTGGGCCGGGTATGACCCGGCGGGCGTCTTTACCTGGGTCTATGCGATTAGTATAGGATATATCGGGTTACGGGCCTGGTGGCATCATCTTTTAGTGAAGCAAGTTATAAATATGGTCGGCCGGCAGAGCATTTGCCATGTGCTTCCTGATCTTCGCGGATTTCGCTGGAGCTTTGTCGTAGAAACAGACGAGTGCTTTTATACCGGTAAAATTGTTTTTCGTACGATCAGGATGGAGGATGTGTACACAAAAGAAAAAAGAAACCATATCATCCAAGCAACGATGGGCATAGATGGAGTCCGTACGTTCCTGGGCTTTGCCCAGCGCATTCATGTTACCTGGAGGGAACACAACGACGGTTATGAAGTAAAATGGAGCGATGTCCGTTTTTGGTACAACCGTAAATTGCCGTTTGGAGTAGATGTTCAGCTTGACCGTGAGTTGAAGGTGATTGATTACTCCCTCGGCTGGAGGAAGAAGGCGTGGGATCCTCCTTTTGTATAAATGAATTCAATTCCGTCGGATTCAACCTTGGAGATATGCTCCCCTTAAAGTAGACAGGTGAAATCATGAAAACCTGCTGCTGAAGGGGAGCTTTTTCCGCTTCTGAATATTTAAGCCCCCGGGTTCTTCATAAAATTAGAGCGGCATGTTCCGAAATACGGAACAAATATCTTGTTTAAACCGCTCAAAAAAACGATGATAAAAGTGTTCACCTCATATCATTTATCTACTTTTGCCAAGGGGGTCATTCGGGTATGTTTAAAAACGTACAATTGAAAACGTTTACTTTTCTGGCGCTTGTATTTGTATTTGTGATCGGGTGCAGTGCTGAACCGGCTGCGACAATGAAGGAAGCACAAGTACAGACCAATGGAGATAGCGCTTCGACCCCGGTCTCCAATCAGCCTTTAGACCTCCGATTCATGGCTGCTCCACAATCCGGTTCATGGTATCCGTTAGCAGTAGGTATTACAGAGGGATTGAAGAAGAACATGAGTCAGTTAAAGCAAGTCAGTATTGAACCCGGCGGCGGTGTTGCCAATGTAATTGCGGTCAACGGCGGAAAGGGACAAATGGGATTCTCACAGGCTATGCCGACGGTTGACGGTTATGCCGGTAATCCGCCCTTTAAAGAAAAGAATCAGAATGTGCAGTATGTGCTCTCGTTATTCCCGCATACCACACATATCGTTGTGCTGAAAAATTCAGGAATCACCAACATCGAAGAGATCAAAGGCAAAAAAATCAATGTTGGTCCTAAGGGTTTATTGACCGAAGATATTGCGGCCAGAATTCTTAAGGCTTATGGCATGAGCTATAAGGATATGGCCAGCGTTCAAAATCTGTCCTTTTCAGATTCCGTCGAGCAGATGAAAGACGGGCGCTTGGACGTACTGTTCTGGACGGTGCCTTCTCCCTTTGCGGTATTGACCGATCTGGCTCAAAGCAAGGATATGGACTTGCTGGCGATCCCCGAGGACAAAATTGAACAAATGACCTCGTCCAATCCCGGTTTGGTTCGAGCCATCCTGACAAAGGGAACGTATAAAGGTCTGGATCATGATGTGGTGACCGTTCAATCCCCGCTAGTGGTTATAGCCAATAAGGATGCACCGGTGGATCTGGTATACCAGGTGACCAAAACCATATACGATAACCTGAACGATTTGAAAAAAATCGATCCTGCTTTGAAACCGGTGGATCAGGAAAGCCTGCCGGCCGATATTGGCGTTCCGATGCATCCTGGAGCCAAGAAATTTTTTCAGGAAAAAGGATTATTGAAATAATACGCTGTAAGACCAACGTTACATGGTGTGGCTCCACGCAAGATTATACAAGAAAGGCTGGGTGAAAATGCAGCATTACTTGAAAAAGCTCGTGCTATTCATTACGTATGCCTTCGGTTTTTATCATCTGTACACCGGGTTCTTCGGTACGTTCGAGACGTTCCTGCAGCGCTTTGTCCACCTGTCTTTGGCTATGTTTCTTATATTTTTGCTGTATCCTTATAAAACCGGAAGCCGCATCATCAATAGGATTCTTAACAGTACAACGATCCTGTTGACTATACTTTCCATGGGTTATTTATATTTGAACTACGATTATATTCTTGGTGAACGATATCCAATGATCACGCCGTTAACTACCATGGAGACCCTGTTGGGCATCGCGATGATCGCGTTGGTTTTGGAGGCTACAAGGAAGCTTGCGGGACCGTCATTGCCCATCATTGCCTTATTGTTTCTACTATACGGCTTTGCCGGACCTTATCTGCCGGGTATCCTTGCGCATGCCGGATATGACCTGGACAGCATTATCGATTTAAATTACATGGGGACGGAAGGCACCTTCGGTATTCCGCTCGGAGCAAGCGCCTCCTATATTGCACTTTTCATCCTGTTCGGTTCATTCCTTGCCAAATCAGGCCTCGGTACGCTATTGATGGATCTTTCTCTGGGCTTGGCCGGCCATACGAAAGGCGGTCCCGCCAAGGTTGCGATTATCGGCAGCGCCTTGCACGGCATGTTGTCCGGCAGCGCAGTCGCAAACGTCATGACGGTGGGAACATCGACCATCCCGCTCATGAAAAAGACCGGATATAAAGCTCATTTCGCGGGAGGGGTAGAAGCCGCAGCTTCCGCCGGGAGCCAAATCATGCCGCCTGTTATGGGGGTTATTGCCTTTATTATGACGCAGTACACGGGTATTCCTTATATCCAAATCGCTTTTTACGCTCTTCTGCCGGCGCTGCTGTATTTTTTGGGGATTGGCGTCATGGTCCATTTGGAGGCTGCGAAACATGGTATGGAGGGAATCCCCAGGAAGGAGCTTCCTGATTGGAAAGCCAGCCTCAAACGCCGTGGTCATCTGCTGCTGCCGATTGTACTTATGCTGGTTTTATTGATACTGGGTTATAGTCCATCATATTCTGTGACTTATGCCATATTAAGTATCATCATAATTTCCGCATTGCGCAAAGAAACGCGAATGAAATTTCAAATGATACTGGATGCGCTTCAAGACGGGGCCAAAGGCATGCTGATGATCGCGGCAGCTACAGCGACAGCAGGCATGATTAGCGGAATGTTCGGTCTAACCGGCCTGGGGCTGCGTTTTTCGGTATCACTCGGAGAGCTGGCGGGAGGGAACCTGCTGTTGGCTCTTGCCTTAACCGCTCTTACCTCCTTTATATTGGGCTTGGGGCTGCCTCCGTCAGCTTCTTATATCGTTCAAATCGCCGTGAGCATTCCGGCTCTCATATCCGTGTTGGAAGCAACCGGTGTAGATTCGATTGCCGCGAATGCTGTACTTCTCACGCATATGTTTGTCATGTACTGGGCTTCCGTCGGGGTCATTACACCTCCTGACGCTCTGGCCGCCTTCGCAGCCGCGGCTGTAGCCGATGCGAAACCGATGTTAACCGCGATGACCGCAACCCGACTCGCTTTTGTAGCTTACGTCATTCCATTTATGTTCGTTCTCAATCCTGCCTATCTATTGATCGGGAGCGTTGGAGATATCGCCTTGGCTATTTCGAGCGGAGTCTTGGGAGTCGTTGCTTTCGGCATCGTGTTTCAAGGGTATATTCATCACCGGATTGGATGGTTTCGCCGGGCCTGGGCTCTTGCTGCCGGAGGGTTGATCATTATTCCTAACCCTCTATGCAACATGGCGGGGATTGGTTTAATCGTGTTCCTGCTCGTATTCTCGCATCTGTATAAACGAAACGAAGCGGTTTCTTTGAACAGGTCCCTGTGAGAACAATGTCTGCCTTCCGTAAAATTCCGTGGTCTACGGTCCGATCCGTTGTTTTTATCACGTCGGTTATCGTCTATCTGGTATTTACCTTTTTCCATTTTCAGATGTTGGAACCGTTATTGTCTGTTCTGGCCGTGATGGCGATTCTGATTTCCATCCCGAAAAGCGGGAAGAGCGCTATAACGTTCACCCTGCTTTTCTTGGGCGGGGGAACATGGTTTCTATGGCAAACGGGAGCAAGTGTGTTTGAGTACATCTTGTCTTTCGGAGACATGCTTTATCTGCTGTCGCTGTTTGCCATTGTTCCGGTTTTGGCCATCCCGATCAAAATCGGCAGGTATAGCGAAGCCATACAGCTGTTTTTGGAACGGAAAAAGAGGTCTGATACTCAATACTATGGTTTTATTACCGTCATTTCGTTCCTGATGGGCAGCTTTCTTAGTTTGGCCACGGTACCGATCATGTATCATAGCATTAAGAACTCGGTGGAAAAATGGGCAGGAAAACAAACCAATAAATTTGTTTTATCGTCCATTATTCACGGTTATGCCGTATCGGTTGCGTGGGCGCCGGTATCTGGCGTATTGGGCGTTGTGCTTACCATCACCAAGGTGGAGTGGCAGAACATCATGCTGCCATTATGGGGAATCAGCATCGGCGGTTTAGGTGCCAGCTGGCTGATTTACCTCGTGATCAGACGTCTGGGTCCACGGTTTCGTTTGGCTGATGGGGGAGTTGGGCATTCGGATGTCATGAAGGAAGGAGAATCGGAGATTGCCGTCGCTTTGGAGCCCGATGGGGCGCACGCTATTCATCCAACGATGAAAATGGTACAGATCGTATGGGCCATTGCACTGTTGATTGTTCTGGTCTTGACCCTGAACAAAATATTTCTATTGAGTATTGTTCTTATCGTAACCGTAATTGCACTGCCATTTGCTTATGGATGGTCGATTTTGTTAAAAAAAGGCTCCCATTTTGTGAAGGGAACCTCCTCCTATGTGAAGGATCAGCTTCCGGCGATGTCGGAGCAGTTTGCGATTTTTTTGAGTGCGGGCTTTTTTGTGAGAGCCCTGAATGAATCCGGCTATCATCATTATGTTCATCAGTGCTTTGTAGAATTAAATCACGGGCTGGGCGGTCCCGCATTCTTGATTTTATTGCCGCTGCTGACGCTGTCCTTCGCGCTTGCAGGTGTGCACCCCATTGCAGTCATTACCCTTTTAGGCGAATCGCTAAATCCGGTGCTGCTTGGTTTGTCGCCGGAACTTCTGACGATTGCGCTGACGGGAGGGGCTGTGTTGACCTTTCTGATCGGCCCGTTCAGCGGAACGATTGGCGTCGTATCCTCCCTGATCGGGAAAAGTCCATTCCATGTTGCAGGCTGGAGCGTTTGGCAAGCGTTGGGGTTCTTTCTTGTATTGGTTATTGCTTTATTAGCTTATTAGCAGAGGTTCCGAGGAATTAACCCGTTACCGGAACATGACTAACCAGACGGATGGATTCCAGTAAACTGTTCGGGGAAGCAACACCTTTGCCGGCAATATCCGGTGCGCTGCCATGACCGACGGTGCAAAAGAAAACAGGGGTGCCGATAGTAAACGCGGTAATTTTATCGAATGCCAATAGCTTGATCGGCAGATGGGCTTGATCGTGGTACATAGCGATATAAGCATCGTATTTGAGCTCACAATGCTCAAGAAACAGGGTGTCGCTTCCATATGGTCCAAAGGCATGAATGCCTTCCCGTTGTGCTTGCAGGATAGCCGGTTCAATATCCTCGATTTCTTCTGTTCCGAACATTCCTTGTTCACCGGCATGCGGATTTAAACCGGCTACTGCCATTTGAGGCGCTTGGATCCCCATGCTGCGCACCGCTTTGTCGGCTGCCCTTATCGCTTTGAGCACCAGCTGCTTGTTGATCATTTGCAAAGCCCTTCGCAGTGACACATGCAGAGTGACGTTCACAATGCGCAGTCGGTCGGAGACTAACATCAAGAATGCTTCCTCAGGCTTCGTGCCGGTTACCTTGGCAACGTAGCTTGGATACCCGTCAAATTCGACCCCGGCGAGCTCTACCGATTTCTTGGTATGGGGTCCTCCGATCACTGCCTGTACCTTGCCTTCCAATGCCAGCTGTAATGCCTTGTTTGTATACTCCAGCATGGCTAGTCCACAGTCGGCGGCAGGTTCTCCAATTTGCAGCCGGTCTATCTTGACGTTAGGCATATGTATCACATCGATAAGCCCGTATTGGAACAGAGCTTCACCCGGTTCCGTAATCGGATGCAGGGTTAACGGAGCCTGTAAAAGACGGATGTACCACGCCAGTAAGTTCTTATCTCCGATCAGAATCGGATTGCATATTTCATACGTTTTTTTGTCTAAGAGAGCCTTAAGGGAAATTTCCGGACCGATCCCGGCGGGGTCGCCGATGGTTATCATAATGACGGGTTTCTGATTATTCATAAGGGCTTCCTCCTGCAGCATATATTTAGTGCTCCGTATTCATAGGATAGCTTTTAAGGCGATTGGCAGAAAGCCTCTTGTTCAAGCATGCGGAAAAGAAAATGAATTTTTGGAGGGATATTTTATGAAATTAAAAAATAGGGAAGATTCGATGACCTCGGTCCACAAAGCGATTCGGATTTTAAGGGAATTTTCCCAGAACGAACCGGAACTCGGGATCAGCCAATTGAGCCGAAGATTGGGAATAGCCAAAAGTACCGTATCCCGTTTGATCCAAATTTTGTGCGAAGAAAATATGGTCGTTCAAAATACGGAAACCCGAAAATACCATTTGTCCTTAACTGCTTTTGAGATTGGTTCTGTGGTTTACAATGAGATGGAATTGTGCCAAATTGCTTTTCCGCTGTTGAAAAAAATGCTGTCTGCGGTGCAGGCGGCCATTCAAATGGTTACTTATGACAAGGGCGGCATTGTATACCTGTTGAAGCTTCCCGAACACCGGGACGGTAAAATATTAAACGTCATGGGGAAAAGGGTGCCGGCCCACAGCACTGCATCGGGCAAAGTGATGTTGGCCTTCCAGGACGAAACGGAAATCAGCCGCGTGTTGAGCACACATTTGAAAGCGTTCACCAACAAAACCATCACCTGTCCCGATAAATTGCGCGAGGAGCTGCAGAGGATCCGAAAAAAGGGTTATGCCGTGTCACACGATGAATTCAGTCAAGGCATGAGCTCCGTAGCCGTTCCCGTATTCGATGACTACGATTCGATTATCGCCTCCATCTGTATCTTAAGGCCCACCGGACAAATCACGAATGCCAACATCCCACCTCTATTAAAAGAGATGAGAATGTACAGCCGTTTGATTACCGAGCAGCTGGGTGTGGAACAAACGAAGAAACTCCGTTATTTACATTAGCAGGCATCATGGAAAACAACAAAATTTTATTTTTTTGTTCCGCATAGCTGAATCGTCTGCTGTCTATCGGTCCGTCGCTTCTCTAATATAAAAGTACTCACATTCCAATAAGAAAGGAACATGATCATGTCAAAACTTGGTACTGAGACGACGGAGATAATCAGCTGGCCTGAGGAGGGGGTCACTAGAGTTCCTTATCAGGTATATATGGACCCATCGGTTTACGAGCAGGAGCAGCTGAGGATTTACCGCGGACCAACCTGGAACTTCCTGGCTTTAGAAGCAGAGCTGCCGCAAAGCGGAGATTATAAGACCACCTTTGTCGGCGACACGCCGGTCGTCGTGACCAGAGACCGCGACGGAGAAATCAGAGCCTTTGTCAACCGCTGTTCGCATCGGGGAGCAACCGTTTGTATGGATTCCTGCGGCAATACCAAAACCTTCACCTGCGTCTATCACGCCTGGGCCTTTGACGCCAAAGGGGATCTGAAAGGAGTCCCTTTCCGCAGCGGTGTGGAAGGCAAGGGCGGCATGCCGGAGGACTTCGATACATCCAAACATGCTTTGCACAAGCTGAGAATCGAAACCTTCTGCGGTGTGATTTTCGGCTCCTTCGATCCTCATGTGATGCCGCTGCAGGAATATCTCGGTGAAAAAATGTGCGGGTATATTCGGCGTGTTTTCAATCGACCGGTTCATGTTCTCGGTTATAACCGCCAATCGATGAATAATAATTGGAAGATTTATTTCGAGAATGTCAAAGATTCGTATCATGCAAGTATCCTTCATACGTTCTTTAGCACCTTTGGACTGAACCGCCTTTCACAACGCGGCGGTATTGATATGGACGATACAGGAATGCATCATGTGAGCTATACCTACGGTTCATCAAACGAGAACGAGGACACATATAAACAAGCGAACCTTCGTTCCTTTAATTCCAAATATAAATTGGAAGATCCTACCATGTTGGAAGGCCGGAAGGAGTTTGCGGACGGAATTACGCTTGCGATCCAGTCGATATTTCCGGGCATGGTACTGCAGCAAATTCATAATACGCTTGCGGTCCGTCAATTACTGCCGAAGGGCCCGGAGAAATGTGAGCTGCATTGGACTTATTTCGGTTATGAGGACGATGACGACCAAATGACAACGATGCGTATGAAGCAATCCAATCTGGTAGGTCCCGCCGGTTTTGTTTCTTTGGAGGATGGGGGAGTAGGGGAGCTCGTACAAAGAGGAATCGTCCGGGATAAGGATAAAAGCTCATTTGTCGAAATGGGCGGCAAAACGGTACAAAGTCAGGAATTCCGTGCTACCGAAACGTCGATCCGCGGGTTTTGGAAGCGTTATCGTGAATTGATGGGATATTAATCGGAAGGAAAGGAGTGCAGATCCATGAATCAACAGAAAGTGAATGCACCGGCATTGGAAATCAAAGCGGCCATAGAAGAATTAGTCCACGCCTACGTGGAATGCATCGACAATGATAAATTGGAGCAATGGCCGGACTTTTTTACAGAGGAATGCTTATATAAAGTGATTTCCCGAGAAAACTATGCGAGAAATCTTCTGACTTGCGTGATATACTGCGACAGTAAAGGGATGCTGAAGGACCGGATTACAGCCCACAGACACGCGAATATCTATGAGGCGCATACCTATAAGCACTTGGTAAGCGGTATCCGCATGGCAGGCCAGGAGGGTGATACTTATCTGGTGCGCGCCAATTATGCCGTTTTCCAAACGAGACAGGATGGGATAACAGAGGTTTATAATGTCGGCCAATATATGGATAAGGTTACATTTGTGAACGGCGAGGCGAAATTTAAAGAAAAGCTGGCCGTTTACGATACGGCTCTGATCCCAACGCTGCTGGTAACGCCGATTTAATTAGCCGCTCATGCAGAAAAACACCTTTGAAGCAAATGATTGTCATCACAAAGTCAATCCTTATGTTACAATAAAAATAATCCAACCCAATTTATGTAATATGTAATCATAAGGAGGCATTGATATGAGCCAGACACCGAATTCGATCATACGGGAACCTTTTATCCTGGAGGCGGGCCATTTGGATACCGGTGAGCCGCTTTATATTCGCGGTGAGGTGAGGGCAGCGCGCGGGACGGAGGACACCGCCAGACCCGTTGTATTTATCAGCCACGGCTTCAAAGGCTTTAAGGACTGGTCTTTCTTTCCGTATATCGCGGAGCGTTTTGCCGGGGAAGGCTTCTTCGCAGTCACCTTCAATTACTCCTGCAACGGAGTGAACGAATGGGATTTTGACGAGCTGGATAAGTTCGCACGGAATACTTATTCACGGGAGCAGGAGGATCTTGCCGTCCTGCTTCAAGCTCTTGAGTCGGGAACGCTGCCGCTCGCTTCATTCGCCGATCCGCGGCGTCTTTACTTGCTGGGTCACAGCAAAGGGGGAGGCGGAAGCATTATTTTTGCCTCTGAGCATCCTCAGGTGAAGGCTGTCGTCACTTGGAACGGGATTGCATCGGCCGACCTGTTCGACGATGCGTTTAAAGCTCAGATAGCCGAGCATGGCATTGCCTACGTAACGAATGTGCGAACGAAACAAGACATGCCGATCCAGGCGAGCTTCTATGAGGACTTGTCCCGCAATGCGGAGAGGTTTGATATCGTCCGCCGTTTGGCCGAATTAAAAATTCCGGTACTGCTGGTCCAGGGCGGTCAGGATTCTCCGCGCCTGAAGGAAGGGTTTGAACGGCTTCGCCAAGCTGCGCCTCAGCATCAAATCTTGACCATTCCTAGTGCAAATCATACGTTCGGGGCCGTTCATCCGTTTCAGGGCATAACAGAAGAACTGGAAACAGCATTAAAGGAGAGCATTCATTTTTTGAAGGAAATTTCATAGTATGAACAGACGGTGACGACAATTCATCAGTGAACGCAATGCCGCTTTGGAGCACACCGGAATGATCGAATCCCTCTTGTGCAGACAGTATTGGGCTAATATTACCCTATCTGTTCGTGAACACAAGAGGGATTCTTTGTCAGGCGCTGAGAGGTTATGATAAAGTCCACTCTCTGCCGTTGACGTGAAGCGTTTGGCTACCACAAACAATTTGAAGCGATCAGAGAATTATAGGAATTATCTTTCATTTATTAAAAATACAAGAGCGGCAGCACCTTGCTTATGCACGTAAGTGGCTGCTGCTCTATTTTAATTGTTAGGGATAGTGAGACGAAAGGCTACAGGAAGAGTTTAAATGCGTCATTTTCTGATTTCCAAAAAAGTATCAAAATCCTTCCATTGGGGAAAATAGTGAAGCATCATTCAGCCTATCGAGGGGATTTGATTTGTTGGACCGGATCATTCGTTATTTTCCAAATATTTTTACCTTATCTAATTTAGGCAGCGGCATCGTTGCTTTAGTTTTCATTGTCAATCATCTGCCGCTTATCGCTACCCTGTTCGTTGTTTTGTCAGCCGTATTTGATATGCTGGACGGCAAAATAGCACGCAGTCTCAAAGTGACCAGTGAATTTGGGGTGGAGCTTGATTCCTTGGCGGATATCGTCAGTTTTGGGGTTGTTCCGGCATTAGCGCTTTATGAAACCATCCCTCATCAAGCTGCATCGACGATGGCTTTAATGGTATTCCCCATAGCGGGTGCTCTTAGATTGGCCCGTTTCAATACACGTCCCACCAAAGGATATTTTGAGGGTCTGCCGATTCCGGCGGCGGGTTTACTCGTATGTTTTTTGTTATGGTTTCCCGTCTTGTATGGCTTTACGGCCTACGCTGCTCTGGTTCTATCGATTCTAATGGTCAGTAAAATACGGTTCAAAAAGGTATAGCCGGTCATCCCAAGTTCTATTTCGCGAATGGAATTTGCGGATTGTCCTGCGCTGATTTAAGTGATATTATAAGTTTATTAACATATCATATAAGTTGGTGATGATGATTAAGGAGCTGGCAAGTACCAAAATTTTGAATGAATTGACCCGAAGGATTGAGCAGGAAGAGTGGAAGTCCGGACAGAAGCTGCCTTCTCTGGCCGCCGTAGCCAAAGAATTTCAGGTCGGCGTCTCCACCGTACGTGAGGCACTGCGCATCTTGGAAAACAAAGGGTATATTCTCATTGAGCACGGCAGAGGAATGTTCGTACGCAATCCAAACTGCTGGAAACAGGAAACCGCATGGGATCTCACTCGGCTTTCTGTAGGAGATATGTTTTCCCTGCAGGAATTCCGGGCCGTTCTTGAACCGGAAATGGCAGCGCTTGCAGCGGAAAGAGCCACTCCCGGACAAATGGCGAATATAAAGGCGGCCGCTTCAAAAATGATCGAAGATGTAGCCAACAATGAAGATTATTTCGAAGCAGATATTGCCTTTCACGAATATATCGCCGAGGCCTGCTCGAATGAAGTCATGGCTCAGGTGATGAAAGGGATCTCGGACTTGCTTCTGGAGAGCCGCAGGAAAACCACGCGTATTCCCGGAAGCGCCGAGAGAGCGGCACATTTTCACATGCTGATTGCATTGGCCATAGAGCAGAGAAACAGCGCGCTTGCCAAAGAGATGATGAAGGCGCATCTCCAGGATGTTCGTCAGGATTCGATGAAGCTCAAGGAAGGCTGGCTAGCCGCCGCCGAATTGAATCCAAGGAAGGGGAGGAAAGATCATGATAACAATCAGAGGGTTTAATCCGTATCAGGGCAATGTGCAGGGGAAGGCGAACGAGCCTATTACGGTAGCCGGGCTGCTGGACCGTGCACGCCGCGGTCTCGGCGGGAAATACGAAGGCGGGGAGCCGGATTGGACGCTTGACAACATTTATGACCGGCTGGAGCACAATTCTCCGAGGATCGCCATTATCGGCGGCTCCTCCGATCATCCGGCCCACATTCTGGACCATGAGACGGTGTACAAAGCTGCTTTGAAAATATGGCAGGAAGGCGGAGTGCCGTTTTATTTCAGCACGCCGGTGCTTTGTGACGGAACAGCGCAAAACAACATGGGAATGTCTTATTCATTACAGAGCCGCAACGCGATTGCGGAAATCGTGGTAAATCAAATGGAAGCGCAATCATACCACGGGGCTTTCGTGATTCAGGGTTGCGATAAGCAGCCGCTGGGCGTATTAAGCGGGCTTGCTCATCTGGACCGGGTCCGGCGCAATCGCGGCGAGCATCATGTGTTTGCTACCTTTGCCCCTTCCCACGTGCTCAAGGGGGGAACGATTCCGGATGATTTGAAGCTGGAATTGGCGGAGTTGGTATCCCAGGCCGCCGCAGCGGGATATGACGATATAGCCGCCGACATTGAGGATGCGGTGAGCTATATCCTTCAGTGCTCCTCGAACACCTCATTCCAAGGGGTTTTTGAACGCGCCGTCAAATGCGGACTATTGACTGAGGAACGGCATAAGGATTTTGAAAAAAGGCTGGCGGTAAGCACGTGTGACGCCAAGGGCGGCATCTGTGCGTTTCATGGAACGGGAAACAGCTCCCGGGACGTTACGGTAGGGTTCGGTATGGTATGTCCGGAGCTGGAGCTGCTGACGGAACCGCCGACACAGGCTCAAGTCAATAAAGCGATCGAATCCTTATTTTCCATCATTGACCGTCCGGAATGCAGCGTAAGTGAATTGCTTCGGGCCAATATCGCCAATGTGATCCGGATCCACAGTTCCGCAGGAGGTTCCACCAACCTAATGATGCATATTGTCGGGGCGATGATCTATGCCGGATTTGACTTTACGCTGGAAGACATGGAACGCATTGCTGCCGAACATCCGATTCCCGATTTATTCGATTACAGCCTGACCGAAGGCAGAGATATTTATGCATTGGCGCAGCAGTGCTGCTCGGGTCAAATCCGCGGCATGGAGACGCTGATCTATGAGCTTACAAGAAACGGGGTTCCGATGGCTTTGGATGCGCCGACGGTAACAGGCCAAACCTGGAGAGAAAGGCTGTCCCATACCGAAGGCTTGAGCGCGGACGGCGTGAAGGACAATCCCATCATCCTGAGCAGGCCCAGACGCGGCTTCAGCGGCGTCGATGTCCTCCGGGGAAACTTTTTCAACCATGCAGTGGTTAAAATCAGCGGGATGCCTACAAAGCAGCTGGATCAATTCGACGATAAGATCGCGTTTGTGCTTTACTTTGAAAATGAAGAAGAAGCGAATCATCGGTTATTGGACGTGAACATGCTGGATCGCCTAAAGGCCCAAAGAAGCTTCGGGCTAGAACATATGAAGCGGATGGCTTCCTACAACGCATCCGTTTCTTTGGAAGCGCTGCAAGCGTTGAGCTATGATGAGCTGTTCGACCGGATGATTCGGGAGGAATGGCTCAGGCTGGCGGTCATTATATCCGGTCAAGGCCCGGAAGCATTCGGAATGCCGGAAATGATGACGCCGATGCAGCATATTAACGCACACCGTCAGTTAAAGCGTTTGACGACTCTAATCAGCGACGGCCGTTATTCGGGAGTGACATTTGGCGCTGCTGTAGGGCATATGACTCCGGAAGCTTTTCATGGCGGCGGGCTGCTGTATCTGCAGGAGGGAGATCTGCTGCATTTGCAGTTCCGCAAGAAGCGCATCGATCTGCTGAATCCCGGGAGCTTTGCTTCGGGCCATATCGTACAGGATGCCGGAGAGCTTCGGACGGAGCGGACGGAGCTGGGATTATCCCGGATGGAGCAGCTGCGTAAAAGACAAAAGCGCGTGGCGGCATCGAACCGGCTGCGCGATTGTACGGATGCGTCCCGCGGCGTAGTTCCGATGGGAGTCGCGTTGGACGCGGAGTTGAAATGGATTTAAAATGGTTTGGTTTGTATTGACGTGTTTAAAAAATGATGATAAGGTGTCATTAAAATATTTAATACATTAATGTTTATTCGAACAGATATGAAGAGCGTACCGGTAAACCGGAGGCATGGGGAATCTTATCCTCATGCTTTTTTTATTATCCGAATCGGTAAGGTTGTTCCGACGCAAGAAGAGATGAAGTTGGTTCAACAAAAAAAAGGTAAAGGTGATAGGATGGACTTGCGGACGATAAAAACGTTTCAAACGATTGTCAAGCTGGGAAGTTTTCAACGAGCGGCGGAAGAACTCAAATATGTGCAATCCACCATAACGATGCATATCCAAAAACTTGAATCCGACCTGGGCGTCAAATTGCTTGAACGCAGCAAGAAAGTCTGCTTGACGGAGGCGGGACGTTTGTTTCATGAGAAGGCGGATCTGCTGTTAAAAGATTATGAATACCTTCAAAGCGCCATGACGGAATGGATTCAGGGGGAAGCGGGTGTGGTTCGGTTAGGTGTAATGGAACCTGCGGCCAGCTATCGGCTGCCCAAAATCCTTGCTCCATTCATGGAACGCTATCCCAAGGTGCAAATCAGCATTCAAATCGGCAATACGTACGTGTTGCGGGAAATGCTGATCGAGGGCAAAATTGATTTGGCCATATGCAGTGTACCGGATACAGGTTTGGGAACCACGTTTGAGCCGCTTTTCGCAGAAAAGGTTGCGCTGCTTGTTCCCAAGCAGGACGATCTTGCGGGGAAACATGAGATTTATTTAAAAGACCTGCGGGGCAAACGGCTGCTGCTTACGACTACGATTTGTCCATACCGAAAAAAATTGGAAGCGGCATTGCTGGAAAAAGGCGGAAGTCCGTATTTTGGTATTGAAATCAGCACCATGTCCGCATTGAAATATTATGTTCAAGCCAATTTTGGCATTGCGGTGGTTCCGATCATTACAGTAACGCCTCCCCCGGAAGGAACGGTGCTAAAACCAATCCATGATTTGGATACCGGCCTGGTGACAGGCATTTTGCTGAAGTCTGATTATAAGGCACTTGGATCTGCAGGAGAAAAGCTGATCAGCACGTTAAGGGACGGTTTGCTAAATCAAAAATGCGATCAAATTACGGGAGTACAGAATAAAGAAGTTCAAAATTTTTGAAGCTTTTGTTCTTATTTATCAAATTTACAAATCTGATGAATTATTGTATGCTTATATTAACCCGATCGGATAACTGTGAAATTCTGCCGGACAACCGGAGATGAAAGACTTGCTTGATTGAACACATGATTATACATTTTCGGATCCACCGGACCCCCCGGAGACCCAGCATACTTGTTATGTTGGCGTCTCTTTTTTATTGCAGTCAAATTTTTGTTTTCCGGGATGGATGCCTGGGGAGGTTGGCTTTATGAATTTCAAACGAAAAAGAAAGAAGCGCAGCATGATCTTATCCGTTATCGCTCTGTTCACGCTATCCATTATGTTGATCGGCTGCGGGACCGCAAATAACAACAGTCAAGCATCCGGCGGGCAGACCGCCAAACCGAATGCGGAAAAATCGGTCCTTCGGATCGGTTATCAAAAGTCGGGAACATTGATGGTATTGAAGGCCAAAGGCGAGCTGGAAAAAAAATTGGCTCCATTTGGAACGAAGGTCCAATGGTCTGAATTTAACACAGGCATTTCAGTCATGGAGGCGCTGGGCACCGGGAGCATTGACTTCGGCATCGCCGGCGATGCGCCGGTATTGTTCGGACAAGAGCGCGGTCTGCCGTTTCTGTATGTAGCCAGTGAACCGTCCAGTCCGCAAAGCGAGGGCATTCTGGTAAAAAAGGATTCGCCGATCCAGACGATCGCCGATCTGAAAGGCAAAAAAGTAGCGTTCAACAAGGCGTCGATTTCCCAGTATTTGATCAATGAGGCGCTTGCTTCGGTCGGATTGACGCTGAATGATATCGAACCGGTTTACTTGGCTCCTCCGGATGCACGCATCGCTTTTGAACGGGGAAGTGCGGATGCCTGGGTCGTTTGGGATCCCTTCTTCTCGGCAGCCGAGCTTGCCGGAAATCGGGTTCTGGCCGATGGGAAAGGGCTCGTCATTTACAGAACGTTCTACCTGGGAGGAAAAGAGTTCGCTGAAAAGCACCCCGAGGTGCTGCAAGCGCTGGTTCAGGAGCTCCAAAACATCAGTGAATGGATTAACCAAAATCCGGGGGAAGTCGCCAAATTGCTTGCTGCGGAAACGCAGCTTGACGTGGCGGTCTGGGAACAATCTTTGCGGAGAAGGCCTCTCACCATCAAGCTGATCGATGAGGAAATCATACAGGATCAGCAGAGCGTTGCAGATACATTCCTGAAGATCGGACTTGTTTCCAAGAAGATCAACGTCAGGGAAAATGTCTGGATACCGAAAAATCAGTAAGCAGTTAGAGGTCAAAGGGGTGAAGCCCTTCTATGGGAACGAAATTTCTGGAGCTGCCGGAAGCGGCTGCGCTTATACATCATGGGGATACGGTAGCGATCAGCGGCAGCATGGAGATGTCGCCCATGGCTTTGCTGCGCGAGCTGATCCGCTCCGGGGCCAGCGGCCTGCACCTCCTATGCAGCGGATCGGCGGCCATTAACGCCGATCTGCTGATTGGTGCCGGATGTGTGGAGACGGTGGAAGCGTCGCAAATCATCCTGGGAGAGTTCGGCTTTGCTCCCCATTACCGCCGTGCGGTGGAGGAGGGGCGGCTGCAGGTTCGCGAACACGCTTGTCCGGCTATGGCCGCTGCGATTCAGGCGGGTGCCATGGGGCTTCCGTTTATCCCCGTTCCAGGGTTGCTGGGAACGGACTATTTGCAGGTCAGAGATGATTTTCGTCTCATTCGCAACCCTTATCGGCCGGAAGAGGAAGTCGTCGTGGTACCGGCTATCCGTCCGGATGTGTGTATATTTCACGCTTACCAGGCGGATACGCAAGGCAACGTGGTCGCCAGCAGGCTGCAGAACAACCGGCTGCTTGCCCAAGCCTCGCGCCATGTCATTGTGACGGTAGAGGAGGTGGTGGCTCCCGGGGAATTGGATCGTGAAAAGGGAACGTTCATTCCGGCGCTGTACATCCATACTGTGGTAGAAGCGCCATTCGGAGCCTACCCGACAAGCTGTCCAGGCTTTTACCCTGCGGATGAAGCCCATATGCAAACTTATTTGAAAGCGGCCGGACATCCGAACGAGTTTGAAAAGTACTTGCAGCAGTATGTGTTTTCTTACACGAGGCACGAGGACTATTCCGTTTACTGCAGCCGTAAGGAGAGTCAGCATGAAATACTCGACTGAAGAATTCATGATTTGTGCTTTGGCCCGCGAGCTTCATGACGGGGAAACGATCGCCGTAGGCAACAGTTCTCCGGTGCCGGCGGCGGCGGCCCTGCTGGCCAAAGAAACCCATGCCCCCCGCGCCCAAACCTACATCATGGGGTATGAGCGGGAATGGCCGTTTGAGGGGACCAAGGAATTTTTCGATTACATCCAGCGCGGCCTTGTCGATGTGTTCTTCTTGAGCGGGGCCCAAATCGACTGTTGGGGCAATATCAATTTACATGTCATCGGCGACTATGCCCGCCCGAAGGTCAGGCTTCCCGGAGGTGCCGGTTCATCTATGGTGTATTACCGCTGCAAAAGGATTTTCCTTTTTAAAACCGACCATCATGCAAAGGGGTTTCCCGAACGATTGGATTTTGTCAGCAGCAGCGCTTCTCCTGATTTCCGGCAGGAGGGCGCTGGGCGTCTGGAAGCAGTATATACCCCGCTTGCCGTACTGAGGCCCGCTCCGCTTACGCGCCGGCTGCAATTGTCCGCGATCGCGCCGGGAACGACGGCAGAAGAAGTGCAGGGGAAAACAGGCTTTGATCTGGGGATCGAAGGCGACGTTCCGCGCATCGAAGCGCCGTCCCCGCAGCAATTGGATGTTTTGCGAAGCAAAGTGAAAGCGGCGCTTCAGGAAATTTATCCCGCATTCGTTAAAGGAGGAATTGGAAATGGTTGAATTTATTACGATGGCGCCTACCTTCGGGGACGGCCAGTACGTGGGAACTTCCAATTACAATGCTCAAAGGCTGGACGCATGGAGCACGACGGCCGAACGCGAGCCTACCCTGGAATACATCTCACGCATTGCGCAGGCGGCGGAGAAGGGCGGATTCGGCACGCTTCTGCTTCCGACCGGCAGCAGCTGCCTCGATTCGTTGATCATCGCAACGGCGCTGATTCCCGCCACGGAACGGCTCCGCTTCCTGTTCGCCGTGCGCCCCGGCTTTACCGCCCCGTCCGTGTTTGCGAGACAGTTTGCCAGCTTTGACTACTTGTCCGGTGGCCGTGCCCTGGTCAATATCGTTACCGGAGGGTCTCCCGCCGAGCTTGCCGGCGACGGCGATTTTTTGGATCACGCTACCCGCTATCGGCGTACCGATGAGTTCATTCGGGTATTGAAACGTTTGTTTAGTGAAGAAAACTTCGATCACGAAGGTGAATTTTACAAGCTAAAAAATGCGTCTCTCTATCCGAAGCCGATTCAGAAAAATCCGGAGATCTATTTCGGGGGCGCCTCGGAAGCCGGCCAAGCGGTCGCGGCTTCCGTCGCCGATGTCTATATGATGTGGGGGGAGACGCTGGACAATATCCGCGAACGAATCGGGGAGATCCAACGGTTGGCGGCCGTTCGCAATCGGAAACTCAGCTACAGCATTTCATTCCAGGTCGTCTTGGGCGATACGGAGGAGCAAGCGTGGGAAAATGCCAATCATTTGATCAGCAAGGCCGATCCCGCCGTCATTCAGAAGAAGGCGGAAGCCAGCGA
Organism: Paenibacillus naphthalenovorans; assembly: GCF_001465255.1. NCBI lineage: Bacteria > Bacillati > Bacillota > Bacilli > Caryophanales > Paenibacillaceae > Paenibacillus > Paenibacillus naphthalenovorans. Next base: position 1,406,478 of record NZ_CP013652.1, read on the forward strand.
CAAAGGCGAATCCGTCGGTCTGAAGCGTCTGCATCAACTGATGCTGGATTCCAAGGAAAATCATTTCCGGATCGGTCCGAATTTATGGGCCGGGTTGACCCAGGTGCTCAGCGGCAATTCCATCGCCTTGGTCGGCACACCCGATCAAGTAGCGGACCGGATCGTAGAATATGTCGGCCTGGGATTCGATAAAGTGCTGCTTAGAGGGTTTCCGCACCTGGAAACCATTGAGGCCGTTGGAAGAGATGTGATTCCAAGAGTGCATGCGAAGCTGCAAAAAAATGAAATACCATCCGAGAGAGGTGTACTTCACTAATGAGCACAGCATACGGTTTTAAGGAGTTGGAGGCCGACATTCGTTCCGTTCTTTCCCGAACAGGCGATTTCCGAACCATTGTGGATGAAGTTCGCCCATTTTTACAAACTTTGCTGCAATCCGACGAACTCCTGCCTGAAAGGTATCAGCAGCCATTACCGCACAAATATGCCCAATATTTGTTGTATAAGCCCGAGGATGAAGCCTTTTCCGTGATCGCCTTCGTATGGGGGCCCGGACAGGTAGCCCCGGTGCACGATCATTTGGTATGGGGGCTGGTCGGCATCTACAAGGGAGCGGTGGAAGAGAAGCGTTACCGGAGAGTGGATCATGGGGAAGCGGCTCCGAGGCGCTATACGCTTGAGGAAGTGGGAACGGTGCATGCCACGAAGGGCGATATCTCCTTCGTTTATCCTCCGGATTACGATATTCACGGCGTGTCCAATCCACATAGCGAAGTGGCGGTTACTATCCATGTATACGGCGCTGATATCGGCAAGCAGGAGCGGCACATCCACGATCCCGCAACGGGCGCTTTGCGTGATGTGGTCACGAAGCATGATAATGACGTGCCGATCTATGCCGATGTGTAGAAAGGGAGGTGAGATGCAATCATGAGCACATTACAGGGAGGGCCGCTTTCGGGGCTTAGGGTCATCGAGTTCGGGCAGATCGCGGCCGGCCCGTTCACAGGCATGCTTCTGGCTGATTTGGGAGCCGACGTGGTGAAGGTGGAAAGACCTGACAGCGGAGACGGCATGCGCGATTGGCCGCCTTTCTTTGTGAATGAACAGGGAGAGTCCTACAGTGCAAACTTCGCCTCCCTTAACCGCAACAAACGAAGTATTACGGTCGATTTCAAGGACCCGGAACAGCTTGAAGCTTTGCGGAAATTGTGCGGAAAGGCCGATATCATTATCGAAAACTACCGTCCCGGGGTGCTGCGGAAGTTTGGTTTGGGTTACGATGCGCTGTCGGCGGAAAATCCCGGACTGGTCTACTGCTCTATCTCCGGATACGGCCAAGAGGGCCCGTATGCGCAGAAGGGCGCTTTTGACGTGACGATTCAGGCGATCAGCGGCTTGATGAGCGTCACCGGAGAAGAAACCGGTACACCTGTCAAATGCGGAGTGCCGATAGCCGACTTTGCCGCCGGACTTTACGGTGCTTACAGCATCGCCGTTTCCATCCTGCAAGCGAGTCAAAGCGGTAAAGGCGCCTATATCGACTGCTCCATGCTCGGCAGCGTCCTTGGTATTTCTGCGCTGCAGCACAGTGAATATTACGGCAACGGGATCTCTCCCAAGCGGCTTGGGACCGCCCATCCGCGCAACGCCCCGTACCAGGGGTTTTACGGAAGCGACAAACCGTTTGTGATCGCCGCAGGCAATGACAAGCTGTGGAGGGAAGTATGTGAAGCCGCCGATCGCCCCGAGCTTATTGACGATCCCCGCTTTGTGACGCAGACCCTCCGTGCCAAAAACCAAAAGGAGCTGGCTTCTTTGCTGCAGCAGTCCTTTTCGCGGAAGACGGCCGGGGAATGGCTGAAGGAGTTTGACCGAAGAGGCGTACCGTGCGCGCCCATCAACGATTACGAGGACATTTTGCATGATCCGGCCGTTCATCAAATCGGGCTGGTGAAGGATTTGCAGTTACCCAACGGATTAACAACCCGGACGGTTCCGTTCCCGGTCAAGGTGACCGGCTACGATTTTTCCGTATACCGCCATCCTCCGCAAAGGGGCGAGCATACGGAAGAAGTTTTCAAGGAATGGCTTGACGCAGTCGACCCTTAAACGGGACTGCCGGCTTGCGGAAGAGATATCTGAAGAAATCCGTAACCTATCGGACGCTTATGGGAACGAATGTTGGAAGAAGGGGGGCTCCCGTTTGGCAAAGACTTTGCTAAAAGATGTACCGTTGACTGAAGATGTCCCAATCAAGATCCGGGCAAACGATGTCGGGTTTGGCTATGGTCATCAGGACATTTTGCAAAATATTGATTTTACCGTTCGCGAAGGGGAGTTTGTCGTTTTGATGGGACCCAGCGGATGCGGCAAAAGCACATTCCTCCGCCTGGTGTCCGGTTTATCCCTGCCAACGCGCGGAAAGCTTGAAATCGATGGCGAACCGGTTCGGGACACGTCGATCGAGCGTGCGATCGTGTTTCAAGACTACTCCTTGTTTCCCTGGCTGACAACTGGGGAAAATGTCATGCTTGCACTCAGCCAGGTGATGAAAAAGAAAAAAAAGGAGATTCAACAGGTCGCGCAGGAATATCTGCAAATGGTACAGCTCGAACATGCCTTCGACAAATACCCTGGACAATTATCGGGGGGAATGCGCCAGCGTGCCGCCATCGCCCGGGCGCTTGCTTTGTCGGCGGATCTGCTGCTTATGGATGAACCGTTCGGCGCGCTGGATCCGGTGACCCGCGTTCATTTGCAGGATCTCATCCTGCAGTTATGGCAGGATCGCCGCCAGACCGTACTGTTCGTGACGCACGATGTGGAAGAAGCGCTGTTTTTGGCAGACCGGATCCTGTTGTTTTCGCCCGGTCCTCCCAGCATCGTTGCACATGAATTGAAAATTCCGTTCGCAAGGCCCCGGCAGCGGAAAAAGGTGTTCCAATCCCCGGAATTTACCGAACTGAGGGATCAATTGATGGATCACATGAATAAAGGGTTATTCGAAAAGCTGGAAAGAGAGGAAACGGTCTTCTATCCGGGTGACCGGATCTGAATTCGTAAAAAACATAATAGAGGAGGAACATGGGTGTATAAAGTTCAAGTTCATCGGAAAAAACAATCATTTGCCTGGATACTCGCTTCCGGCCTTGCCCTGTCAGTGCTCGTCACAGGCTGCGGCCAGCAGTCGGCAGCTCCGCAGCCTGCGGTCTCGGAGCAAGCCGGGAAGTCCGATCAGGCCCAAAAACAGGATCAAACGTTTGAACTCAATGTCGGCTACGGCCAATCGTTGGGCACCCAGCTCGGATTCATTGCCGAATACGAGGGGTATTTTAAGGAGCAAAACCTGAAAGTCAACTTTGTGCCTTTTGCGTCTACAGCGGACGGATTAAACGGCCTGCAGGCCGGGAAAATCGATGTCGGCGTATCCTTCGGAACCGCAGGTCCGTTGACATTTATCTCCCAAGGATCGGATTTTTCAATTATCGGGGGGCATTTGTCCGGCGGCAGCCCGGTCTATGCCAAAAAAGAAAACCAGGATCAGTTCAAGACGATCGAAGGGTTTCGCGGGAAAAAAGTGGGCACCCTTCGTCTGTATACCGGCGATATCGTCTTCCGTTCCGCTTTGAGCCAAGCCGGAATCGATTGGAAAAAAGACATTGAACTGATCGAATTCAAAAACAATTCCATGCTGCTTGAAGCGATTAAATCAGGCAAAGTCGATGTCGGGGTCGGATCGCCGGGCACGTTATACGAGGCGGAGGAAGGGGGGCTGGTCGCCGTCACATGGAGCAACGATCTGCAGCCCGATCACGTATGCTGCCGCATCGTGGCCAAGACGGGCGACGTGAAGGAAAAGCGGGAAGCCTTCAAACGGTTTCTGAAAGCGATCATTAAGGCGGAACGGGACAAAGAAAAAGATCCGAAGGTGACGATTGACGCCAGCAGGCCCCACATCAGGCTTGACGACAAAATTATGGAGAAGTCGATCATCGAACCGCATATGCTGAATCATTCCGATCCGAACAAGAAAGAAATCGTCAAAATGTGGGAAAACATGAACGACATCGGCTATATCAAGGAAGGAAAAGACATTGATATTACCAAATACATCGATACGTCGTTGTACAAAGAAGCCGTTGAAGAACTGATCGCTTCCGAGCCGGACGAGCCGTTTTTCCAAAAAGTAAAGGAGCGTTTCAACCAGCAAAATATTGGATAAGGAGCTGTTTTTCGCGTTGAAACGGTTTGTTAAAACGTATTATGGTACTTTGCTTATCGTAGCCGCCGTGTTGGCGGCATGGATTTACTTTACGGATGTCGCCAAAAAGATCAATCCCGTGCTGTTCCCGAATCCGCAGGCCGTCCTGCTTGCCTTCTGGAAAAGTAAAGGGCTGCTGTTGGAGGGGTTCATCAGCTCGATGCAGCTGTTTCTAAGCGGATATTTCTCCGCCGTCATTGCGGGAATAGCGGTAGGGTTGGCGGTCGCGCTGCATCCTGCGCTGAGGAAACCGCTGATGCCGATTTTCCATGCGTTGAGCCCGATTCCCCCTACGATGTACATTCCGTATGCCATAGCGCTTTTGCCTACGTTTAAATCCGCATCCGTGTTTTTGATTTTCGCCGGCGCGTTATGGCCTATCCTGCTCGGTACCATTCAAGGCGTATTGCTTATAGACCGGCATTATCTGGACAACGCCCGCGCGTTAGGGCTAAGAAGCGGAAAGCTTCTCACAAAGGTGATCATTCCGGCGGCGCTGCCGTTCATTTTTAACGGAGCGGGCGTAGCGCTGGGATTCGCCTTCATTATTCTGACCGTGGCGGAAATGTTCGGCGCCAAATCGGGCATGGGGTATTTTATTCAATACTACAGTGATTTTTCCGATTATAAAAACGTTGTTGCGGGTATGATTTTCAACAGCCTGGTCATCCTGGCCATCATGCTCATTTTTGACAAGATCAAAAACAAATACTTGTTTTGGACGCAGCTCGATGACAAAACTTTATAACTATAGCGCATCCAAATGGCCCTCCGCATCGCACAGCCGGAGGGAGGAAGAAACGGGCTGTACCGCTTTTGGCTGATCAGCCCTTCACTTCAAGGAAGGGAAAGATTCGCAATGACTACGATTTCGCATCAGGCCCCCATCGATTATTTGGCTGTGGCCGATGAACTGGTTGATACGTTTTCCCTGACCGCCATAGAGCGGGATATCAAAGGAGGTACGGCGAAAGCGGAACGGGATTTGATCAGGAGAAGCGGCTTGCTCGCCTTGCTGGTGCCCAAGAGCTTTGGCGGTTGTGGGGATACATGGCTAACCGTACTGGAGATCGTTCGACGATTTGCCAGGGTCGACAGTTCCATTGCGCATTTGTTCGGATATCATTTTCTGAATTTGGTCACACCGCATATGTATGGAACCGAGGAACAGAAGCGCCGATATTATATGGAAACGGCGAACAAACCCTTGTTCTGGGGAAACGCATTTAATCCGCTGGATCAACGGCTTGTTGCCGTTCGTGAAGGCGACCGTTATTACTTGAGCGGAACCAAACGGTTCTGCTCCGGTGCTACGGATTCGGATTTGCTGCTCGTTTCCGCGAAGCATGAAGAGGGAAACGGCCCTCTGATTGCCGTCATTCCTACCCGTCGGGAAGGAGTGAACGTATTGAATGATTGGGACAATATGGGGCAGCGGCAGACGGACAGCGGGGGGATCGAATTTAGCCGGGTTCCGGTAGAATTAGGCGAGGTGCTTGACACACCGGGTCCGATCGGGACGGAATTTTCCAAACTTCGCAGCTCCATTTCGCAAATTATTCTGACGCATGTATATTTGGGTATCGCGGAAGGGGCGTTCGAACAGGCCAAATTATACACGGCTTCAAGCGCCAGAGCCTGGCCTGCTTCCGGCGTCTCCTCCGCTGCTCAGGATCCGTATTTTCTTCGCCATTACGGCGACATGTGGGTCCGGTTGGAAGCCGCCCGAGTGCTTGTAGAACGGGCCGCCCGGGATTTTCAATCGGCCTGGGAGAAGGAGTGGGGATTGACGGAACGGGAACGGGGAGAATGCATGATGAGCATTGCAACGGCGAAGGTGATGACTACGCAGGTCGGGCTGGACATTACAAGCCGTATGTTCGAGGTGATGGGGTCCCGGGCGACTTCGTCCGAATACCGTTATGACCGTTTTTGGCGCAATCTTCGCACGCATACGCTTCACGATCCGGTCGAATACAAGCTGAAGGAATTGGGAAATTGGGCGCTGAACGGCCAATTTCCGCAGTCCTCTTCGTTCTTTTAAGGAGCTTCGGGGATGAGATGAAAAGAAATGCCATCGTGAATTTGGCCATTGTCGTGCTGCTGGTTTTCACCTGCTATTCGTTTTGGAACAAGCAAGAGGACAGTGCTTTTGCGGCACCGAACGCCGCCGCTCCCGAGGTGAAGCTGCCTGATCTGGATGGTCGATGGGTGGATATCCGTAAAGATGCGGATGGAAAAGCGGTATTTTTGGTTTTTTGGACTTCCTGGTGCGAGTACTGCAAGAAGGAAGCCTCAGTACTTGGCGAATTGTACGGGGAGTTTAAGGACCGGATCGCTTTTTATGCCGTCAATATGACGCATCAGGACGATCTGAAGGAGGTGAGAAGCTTTGTCCAGGCCCATCGTTTACCCTTTCCGGTACTGCTTGACGAAAAAGGCGAAGTCACGGAACGATACAGGGTGGAGTACTTGCCAACCTTTTATCTCATCGGCCGGGACGGGATCGTCGAGGATCTGTTGATCGGGGAAATTCCGCGGGAACGGCTGTTAGGCAAGCTGCAGGAGCTCGCCCCGTAAACAAACCGGCTTTGGACTTTGGCCAAAGGACCGAATCGTGGAAAAGGAAGGTTGATTCTTTTGGAACAAAAATCACAAAAACCGGCAATAGGCTTTATTGGCACCGGGGTCATGGGAAAAAGTATGGCCAGCCGTTTAATTCGGGCCGGATATGTGCTTCATGTCTACACCCGCACCAAGTCTAAGGCGGAACCGCTCCTCTTAGAAGGGGCCAATTGGCATGACACGCCGGCATCTTTGGCCGAACAATCGCAAATCATCATAACGATGGTCGGTTACCCCCATGACGTGGAAGAGTTGTATCTCGGGGAACATGGAATCATTCATCATGCCCGGCCCAATAGTTATTTAATTGATATGACCACTTCCAGCCCGGCCTTGGCCCGGCGAATTGAGCAGGCGGCGCTTGGGCGCGGATTATTTTCGCTGGATGCTCCCGTGTCGGGCGGCGATATAGGGGCCAGGGACGGTAAGCTGTCTATTATGGTTGGCGGGCGGCGGGAAGCTTTCGATGAGGTAACGCCGGTTTTGAAGTCCATGGGGACGAACATTGTTTATCAGGGGGGCGCAGGCGCCGGGCAGTATACGAAAATGTGCAATCAAATCGCGATTGCCTCCAATATGATCGGCGTCTGCGAATCGTTGATTTATGCTCAAAAGGCCGGATTGGATCCTTCCACCGTACTGAAAAGCATTGAGACCGGAGCGGCCGGCAGTTGGTCGCTGAGCCATTTGGCTCCGCGTATCATCGGCGGTAATTTTACGCCGGGTTTTTACGTTAAGCATTTCGTTAAGGATATGAAAATTGCCCTGGAATCCGCCAAGGAGATGAACCTTGAACTGCCGGGGCTGGCTCTTGCCCACTCCCTTTATGAGAAATTAGTTGAACTGGGAGAAGAGGATAGCGGCACGCAAGCATTATTTAAAGTGATCGGGGGCAAATCTCCGGCTGTCTCTTGAATCCGATGAAACAGCATGGATCGCAGCGGGATAGCCCAGTATTTTAGCAGGCGGGTTCAACATGAAAGACGCCTGCGCAGTGAATCTAAACCAATAAAATCGGGTTAAAATTTGGAGGTATGGACATGGCAGAGAATGTGAAATTGGTATTGTGGAGCCGCGAAGGCTGTCAAGCTTGCCAGGAAGCGAAAGCTTATTTAAAGGAAAAGGGATACGTTTACTCCAATGTGGATGTGGGAGGGAAAGATTACTTAAGGGATGTTCTTGAAGTCAAGTACGGTATTCGTCATGTGCCGGTGATCGAGGTCGGCCGCAATCAAACCTACGAGGCGATCGTAGACAGCGACTTTAACCGGCTTGAAGCTTTACTTAAGTCCTAAACAGGATTTCCCCAATAAAGATAAACACAGTTGGACAGGATTGACGGCCTGTTCAACTGTGTTTTTTTGTAAGCCGGAGCCGACTCAGGATATGGACTGGAGTCATCCGGTTTTTTTGATATTTTTGCGGAACGAAATATATTGCGTAAAGGGCGAGCACATGAGAAAATAGGATTAGAATGATGGATGTTGTTGCATTTTTAAACACTTGTTCATGTGCTGCAAAAATCTTTATTTGAGAGGTGAAGGAATTGAATATACTTGCCATAGCTCCATATAAAGGGTTGAAGGATTTAATTCTGGAAGTGAATAAGGATTTAAAGAAAAACATCCATGTTGAAATCGGAGATTGGTATGAAGGGCTCGACATAGCCAAAGCGCTGGAAACCAAAGGTTATGATATGATCATCAGCCGCGGTGCGACCGTAAATCTGCTGAGGGAGCATTGTTCCATTCCGGTAGCGGAAATCAAAATATCGGGGTACGACATCTTGAGAACGCTTACGCTCTTGAACGGATTTGAAGGGAAAATTGGCGTGATGAGCCATTTGAAGGTGATTCAAGGAGCGGACTTTATAGGCAAGCTGCTGAATATGGACTTAACCTTTTACGACGATGCCGAGTGTGAAAAATGTCTGGAAAAGGCCATGGAAGACGGGGTACAAGTGATCGTCGGGGATGTTAAATCCACACAGGCGGCCAGGAGCTTCGGACTTCACGGCATTCTCATCACTTCCGGAAGGGAAGCTGTGATTGAAGCCATCCAGGATGCGGAGAGATTGGTTTATTATACGAATAAAGTAAAAGAAAAGTATGCAGGGCTGGTATCCGTATTGGATCAGCTGGAGGAAGGCGTAATCATTGTCAGTCCGCAGGAGGAATGTCAATTCATCAATGCCCGCGCGTGTGAACTGTTAAATGTAAACAAGGACCAATCGGTGGATACGCTGTTCAAAGCATCAGGCTTATCCATGAATTTAAGCGACGTGATGAAGCGGGAGGCCGTTCACAGCAGCGAAAGAGTGCAGCTTTCTGATAAATCGCTGGACATCAAGGGATTTCCGTTATATCTTGACGGACGGATGACAGGAGCGGCCGCTGTATTGAAATGGAACCCTGATCAAGCCGGGCGGAAAAAAATAGAAGAGTACCGGTTTGTAAAAAAAGCAAAGGCTTCCGCCCACTTCAATCAACTGGTCGGGAAATCACAGACGATGGTCAGGCTGATTGAGTGCGCCAAACGGATCAGCAAATCCGAACTGCCGATCATGATTTACGGGGAGCCGGGTACGGGAAAACACGTCTTAGCCCAAAGCATTCATAATGAAGGCGATTTAAAAACGAAAGCGTTTGTTACCATAGATTGCCATTCCCATTCACCCGAGATATTGGAAAAAGAAATGCTGGGGGCGGGTTCCGAGCCGGGTGCCTTTGAGCTCGCCAATGGCGGCACCTTGTATATGTCCAATATTGGCAAGCTGCCTCTGAGCCTCCAATCGACCTTGTTTCACATTCTGACGCGCCATAAGGTCAGGAGAATAGACAGCAGTGAAGAACGGGAGATCAAGGTGCGCGTGATTGCAGAACATGAAGAGAAATTAATCTCTTTGGTCTCCAGGGGGGAGTTCAGGTCGGATCTGTACCGCGTTATCAATACATTTACTTTAAGTCTTTCGCCGCTGCGTGAAAGAATAGAGGATATGCCCGATTTGATACGGATGTTTATCGCTTCGGCCAATGTCGTGACGGGAAAGGAAATCGTCGGAGTTCAACCGGAAGTGATGGACATTTTAAGATCGTACGACTGGCCGGGAAACGTATATCAGTTGAAAAACACCATCCATAAAATGTGCCTTTTGAGCGACGGACCGTATATCGAAAAAGACGAGATCGAACCGGTAATCAAGGAATTGGCGGACAGCACGGAAACGAGGAATCCCGCAGTATTTTCGTTCTTCAACAAGACTTTGGAGGAAATTGAAAGCGATATCATCTACAGGATTCTGGTAGAGGAAGAATACAACCAATCCAAAGCGGCGAAAAGGCTCGGCATCAATCGAACAACCCTTTGGCGAAAATTGAAAATGAAGAATCAGAAGGTCCTGGATTATAACCAATGATTAAAAATGCAACAAATCGATGCCACATAACTGTGGTCAAAGGTAACAATGCAAATTATAATGATAAAAAAACGTTTACATCAATCAATAAACGGTAAAGGAGATAAGGTATGAAAACTCAAAGAAAACCGGTTATGGCTTTGACTTACGGCGATGCAGCAGGAATCGGGCCGGAGCTGGTCGCTAAAGCGCTGCAAATGGATGAAATTCGCAGTTTGGCTCAATGGGTGCTGGTTGGTGATGAACGGGTGTTTAAGCAGGGGGCGGAGCTCGCCGGGGTCACCTTAAACTATCGAAAAATCGATTCCATCGAACAGGCTTCATTCCAGGAGCATGAGCTTCCGTTAATCGATCTGCAAAATATAAATCCGGATGATTTCCAAAAGGGCATCCTCTCTCCGGAAGCGGGGTTAGCGAGCGGAAAAACGCTGGAATACACTTTGCAGCTCGTGAAGGGGAATCATCTGGAAGGCGTGGTCTATGCTCCTTTGAATAAAGAAGCGATGTTTCGGGGCGGCCTTCATTTTGAGGATGATATTCATTTTCTTGCCGACCTGCTGGGCGTTAAAGACGGTTTCGGTGAAATTAATGTCATGGAGAAGCTTTGGGTATTCCGCGTAACCTCCCATATTCCTCTTCGAAAAGTAAGCGAGCTGATTACGAAAGAAAGTGTCGGTCAGCGGATTCGGTTTGCCCATGAAACGCTTACGGCAGCGGGTTATCATCAGCCGCGAATTGCGGTGGCCGCACTCAATCCTCATGCCGGTGACGGAGGTCTCTTCGGGACGGAGGAGATCGATGAAATGATTCCTGCGGTGCAAGAAGCACAGGCACAAGGCATCAATGTCGCGGGGCCTTATCCGGCGGATACGATTTTCCTGCGTCTTCCCAAGGACCCGTTCGACGCTTTGCTTGCCATGTATCACGATCAGGCGCAGACGGGCATGAAGCTGATGGGCTTTAACAAAGGGGTGACGGTCAGCGGCGGGCTGCCTGTCGTTCTGGCGACCCCTGCGCATGGAACCGCATTTGATATTGCGGGCAAGGGCATTGCCGATCCCGGAGCCATGGCACATGCCATGAGGCTGGCCGTTCGATTGGTTTTGGGGAAGAGGGATAAGGTAACCAATGGATAATAAGCGGGTGGGGAGATGATGCGGCATGGAGACCAACTACAGCACGGTCATGATGAAACCGATTGACAATGTGGCGGTGGCCTTGACGAATATTCCTGGCGGGACGGTAGTAACGGTCAACTGCGGCGGGAACACGATCGCTGTGGAGCTGAAAGAAAATATCGAATTCGGTCATAAATTTGCGGTCGCGCCGATATCCAGCGGGCAAGACATCTTGAAATATGGAGAAGTGATCGGCGTTGCGGTGAAGGATATCGCCGTCGGGGAGCATGTGCACGTTCATAACCTGGAAGGGAAACGGGGAAGGGGTGACCGCATTGTCTCTTGATGCTGTGACATTTTGGGGATATCGTCGTCCTGACGGCCGGGTAGGCATTCGCAACCACGTGTTGATCCTGCCTACGATTGTTTGCGCCACACAAGCGGCAAAGCATATCACGGAGCTTGTTCAAGGGACGGTCAGCTTTATTCATCAGCACGGCTGCGCGCAGGTAGGCGTCGATTACGAGCAGACGTTCCGCACCTATGTCGGCATGGGGACCAATCCGAATGTGTACGGTGTTGTCGTTCTCGGGCTGGGCTGTGAAACCCATCAGGCGAGAAGCATTGCAGGGGAAATCGCCAAGTCGGGCAAACCGGTTGAGGTCGTCTCGATCCAGGACCACGGCGGCACCTTATACACGGTAGCGGAAGGGGCAAGAATAGCTGCCAAGATGGTGCAGGATGCATCCGCGCTTCATCGGGAACCCTTTGACCTCCGTGAATTGATTGTCGGCACCGAGTGCGGGGGCTCGGATGCTTGTTCAGGACTATCCGCTAATCCGGCGGTAGGCGTAGTCAGCGATATGATCGTCGACCATGGAGGAACGTCCATATTAGCGGAGACGACGGAATTAATCGGAGCGGAACACTTGTTGGCGAATAGAGCCGTAGACGACAGGGTAGCCAAAAAAGTTTATGAGGTTATCCAGGCGATGGAAAGCCGCGCGTTCAAGATGGGGGTCGATATACGTACGGGGAATCCGAGTCCGGGCAATATCCGGGGAGGTTTAAGCTCGCTGGAGGAAAAATCATTGGGCGCAGCGAATAAAGCGGGAACCAGGCCGCTTCAGGAGCTCATCGATTATGCGGAAGCCCCGACCAAAAAGGGACTCGTATGGATGGATACGCCAGGCCATGACATCGAACAATTAACCGGGATGGTAGCCGGCGGGGCGCAAATCGTGCTATTCACTACCGGCAGAGGAACGCCTACCGGCTCTCCGATCGCGCCTGTGATCAAAATCTCTACGAATACCGCCATTTTTAACAAGATGGGCGACAATATTGACATTAATGCCGGTACGATCATAGACGGAACAGAAACGATCGAAGCTGTAGGACAACGTCTGTTTGACGAAATGGTTTCAGTATGTTCCGGTAAATGGACCAAATCGGAAATATTGAAGCAGCACGATTTCGGCATTTACCGGATAGGGCCTACTTTCTGAATATTGGAGGGAATACGGGTGAAAGGAAAAACCGCACTGATTACCGGATCGGCTACGGGTATCGGGAAAGCCATAGCGTGCCGTTTGGCGCAGGAAGGCGTCCATATTGCAGTCAATTATTCCAAATCGGAAAAAGAAGCCTTGGAAACCAAAAAGGAGATCGAGGCATTAGGTGTCAATTGCATAGTAATTCAAGGCACGGTATCGGATGACCGGAAAGTAAGGGACATGGTTCAGCAAACGATAGATACCTTTGGACGATTGGACATTTTGGTCAACAACGCCGGTGTGACCGATTTTGTGAAGCACGATGATCTGGAAGGATTGAAGGAAGAATATTGGGATCGGGTCATGGATGTCAATGTGAAGGGGATGTTCTTCTGCTGTCGTGCTGCCGCCGCAGAATTAAAAAAACAGAGAGGCTGCATAGTGAATATCACTTCCGTAGCAGGAATCACAGGCTTAGGCAGTTCCATCGCCTATGCGGCCTCCAAAGCGGCGGCGATCAGCGTGACCAAATCACTGGCCCGTGTGATGGCACCCGAAGTGAGAGTGAATAGCGTTGCGCCTGGGGTTGTGCAGACCAGGTGGGTGGAAGGCCAGGAGGATCATGTGATGCGCTTGGCAGAAGGGACGCCGTTAGGGAGAGTGGCTGCTCCGGAGGATGTTGCCGAAGTGGTTTATTCCGTGATTGCTCATTCCCATTTTGTGACCGGCGAGACGATTAAAGTAGACGGCGGTATGTTTATTTGACAGCAAATCGCATTTTATGAGGCATCGCACGATATGAAGGAGAGGCAGGGTACTATCGCCTCTCTTTTTTGGTTGGTTAAATCTATTAATGTATTCATTAATTTAAGATCATGAGCGAGATTCGGAAAGCGAGATTTTCTTTTGTATTGAAATTTTATAAGTTTTATCAAACTGATTTTACGCGGGTTTAAAATTTCGAGGATGAAAATACAAGAAACTATTGACAATAACGTATACGTTAATTGATAATGAACATACAGATCATCAATAAATCAAGCATATTACAAAATGATGGCAGGAGGCCGAAGCATGAGTGAACAACAACATTTTCGAATTGCAGTCATCCCTGGTGACGGTATCGGGCAAGAGGTAATCCAAGAAGGACAGCGTGTACTGGAGCACTTGGCCCAAGCGTCCAACGGAAAATTTTCTTTCCAGTTTGATTCTTTTCCATGGGGAAGCGAATATTACGCTAAACACGGCCGAATGATGGCTGAAGACGGGTTGGAGCAGCTGAAGGATTATGACGCTATTTATTTCGGCGCCGTCGGCTGGAAAAATGTCCCGGACCATGTGAGTTTGTGGGGATTGAGACTTGCGATCTGCCAAGGCTTTGATCAGTGGGCCAATATCCGGCCTGTTCGCTTCCTGCCGGGAGTGGAAAGCAAGCTGCGCCATCCGAATGTGGAAGAGCTGGATTGGATCTTGATTCGTGAAAATTCGGAAGGCGAGTATTCGGGCTTCGGCGGACGGAATTTCACAGGGCGGGGGAAAGGGAAGGAAGTGGCGGTTCAGTCGTCGGTGTTTACGGAGGAAGGCTGCGAACGGATTATTCGTTTCGCGTTTGAGACGGCCCGCACTCGTAAAAGAAAGAAAGTGACCAGTGTAACGAAAAGCAATGCACAGCAATATGGAATGGTGCTTTGGGATGAAGTGTTTGCGCGTGTGAGTCAGGAATATCCGGATGTCGAAACCGAGCAATGGCTGGTTGACGCTATGGCGGCCCGCTTTGTATTGAAGCCGGAAACATTGGAAGTCGTCGTGGGCTCCAACCTGATTGCCGACATTCTGTCTGATCTGGGCAGTGCTCTTGCCGGAAGCCTGGGGCTTGCCGCCAGCGCCAATCTCAACCCCGACAGACGCTACCCGAGCATGTTCGAACCCGTCCATGGATCTGCTCCCGATATTGCCGGGGCGGGCATAGCCAATCCGATCGGAACCATTGCCAGCGGGGCGCTCATGCTGGAGCATCTCGGCCTTCATGAGGAAGCCGCACTTCTCAATCGGGCGATCGAAGAAACGACTGGACAAGGAAAGCTTACTCCTGATGTAGGGGGTACCAGCAGAACCACGGAGGTTACTGATGCGATTATAGCTAATCTGTCCAATAAAGCTGCCAGTCTTAAATAATCCAAGAGCTGAGGTTGATTTCCGGAAAATCAACCTCAGCTCTTTTCTTTAGGTGGCGCGGATCGTCCGGAGCACTTCCAGAATTTCATTGCGGGCCCTGTAGCGGTGAGATTGCAGCATCGTACGGGCGGCTTCCGGTTCTCCGGCCTTCATGACAGCCAGGATCGCTTGATGTTCGATCATCGAGCGCGTAGGCTTGGGCCTGTATTGTATCGTATACAACCGGGCGCGGTAAAGCTGATCGGTTTGACTGTCCATAATGCCTCTAAGACGCGGATTTTTGGCCAGGTCCACGATATAGTTATGAAACTGATCATCCAGGTCTGTCCAGGCAAGGAGATCGTCGTTGTCCAGTGCCTTTTGCTGCTCATCAACGAGAAGCTCGAGCTGATGAAGTTCTTCTGAAGTGACACGGCCGGCGGCAAGACGGCCTGCAATGCCGTCCAGCGCTTCAACCACCTCGTAAATTTGCTGCAGATCATCCGCTACAATGGGCGCAACGGTAAAGCCCCTGCGCGGGATCAGGCGGACCCAGCCCTCCATTTCCAGACGAACGAGAGCTTCACGCACGGGTGTCCTGCTCATGCCCAGAATTTCGGCTAATGTCCCTTCCAGTACCGTTTGTCCGGGTGCCAATTGAAGATGCCGAATCGCATGGCGAACGGCTAAGTAGGCACGCTGCGGCAGGCGAGTTTCCTCATTCGTCTCTAACTGGGACAAAAAAGATTGCATATTGGAAGAAAGAGCAGGGTTGACCGGTTCTTGGTCATTTCCTTCAGACAGGGGAATCGTCGGTCGTTTTTCCATGTTTATCTGTACACATCCCGATAGCATAAGATTTGATGTCTTAATTTACTTAAATTATAACAAAAAGTAAGCGGATTCCTCAATGAGCCGAGGGGTTAGCGCTCCGGTACTTTTCTTGACAAAAGCCCATTTGTTCGTTAATTTCAATATATGGACAGTAGTTCAAATAAACGAATCATGAAGGTGGAGCTATGACACAAGATAACGGAGCATTTAGAACGGTTTCCCGGATATTTGCCATTTTGCGTCTGTTAAGCAAGAAATCACACGGGCTATCGTTCACGGAAATGATGAATGAGTTTGCCGATATCCCCAAAAGCAGCATGCACAATTTGTTGAAGCAAATGGCTTCACACGGGTATGTGTATTACAACGATGCAACAAAGCTCTATTCGATTGGGGGCGGCATGATTGAACTGGCTTCATCCATCGTGCATCATTTTACTGTCAAACCTTTGGCGCGTCCGTATATAGAGGATTTGGGGACCAAAACCGGGGAAGACATATACCTGGGAATTGTGAGCGGGGATGAATTGGTTTATATCGATAAGGTGAAAGGGACGCATCCCATCCGGTATGACATCCCCGTGGGCACCCGCAGGCAATTTTATTGTACTTCCATGGGTAAACTCTACTTAGCCAGTATGAAGGATGACGAACTGAATGCCTATTTTCAAAAAAAACAGCTGGTTCGAATGACCGAAAGAACAATGACGGATCCTGCACAGATCAGAGAGCACCTCAAAGCCGTTCGCACGTATGGATTATCCATCAGCTATGAAGAAAACATGGATGGCATTGTCGGCATTGCCGCTCCTGTTCTTGACCAATCCGGAAAAATGGCGGCCGGAGTGGTGATTTCCATTCCAACGGACAGAGCAGGCGAACAACGGCTCGATTTTTTGGCGAATCATGTCAAAGAGACAGCGGAGAAAATTACAAACCGCATGGGCGGACAACCATGGAATCGTGGTCACGGCATGGAAACGACCGCATTGAATTGGAAACACTTGATTGCAAGAATGTAATTCATAAAAGCGACCTCAAACCAAATCCTTTCATAGCTGCGATGGCGGCCGACAACCGGGAGCTTTGATTTCAAACCATAGCGGTAGCCGCCTTGAGCGTGATCCAGCGATCATTGATTTCCCCAACCTCCCGGTTTCTCACCGGACAACCCCCATTTGCTTGTTTCTCCATAACCCTGACTTTGATGAGAACCTTTCTGAAACCGCTACCAATTTTGTGATTGACAAGATTTGAGATAAGGAGTAAGATTTAATCAGTTCAATAGTTAGAACAAAAGTTTAAATATTTGAAAAAAAGGTGGTGGTTCATGGGGACAATATGGATGGGTCCGTTCACTGCACATGAAAAGAAATCATTGAGCACGAAGGGAGAAGCTTACTATGGCCATCAGAGGACTTAAAGTCGTCGATACGGACGCACATTATTTGGAGCCCATCGAACAGCTTGCCGATTATGCGGATGACGTTTGGAAATCGCGGATCAAAGGGGTGAGTCCGACCCGGCTGCTGCCCATGACGCTCGGGGATCGAATGATGGAGGGCCGGATCAGAAGGGAAGATATGGATTACAACTACCATATTGGATCGAACAAGGAAGGCGAAGTCAAGGCGGCCATGAACCGGCTGCAAATCGACGCTTCTATTTTTGTTCCAAACCACTTAATCTCGATGGGGCATACTCCGGTGAGAGATTTGGTCGTGGCACTTTGCAACGGCTACATCGATTTTATGATCGATAAAGTATTGGATCCTGATGAGGGGATTTACACCATGGTCATCGTTCCATGGCAGGATCCTGAAGAAGGCGCCAAAATCATTGAGCGTGCAGCTCATCATCCCGGTGTGGTCGGAGTATGCTTTATGTGTTCCGGCGCTTACCCTCCTCTTGGAGATGTTCGCTACGATCCGGTTTATGACGCTGCCCAAAGACATGACCTGCCTATGGTATTTCATTCCGCTCCCGGATTGACGCTGGTGGAAGGGGCGTCTCCCGCCGATGGATTTCAACGTTTGATCGAGTCCCATTCATTGGGATTTGCCGTAAGCAACATGATTCAGCTCACCAGCTTACTGATGCAGGGGATCCCGGAGAGGTTTCCAAAGCTCAAATTCGTATTTCAGGAATCCGGGTTGTTTTGGGTACCGATGATGATGTATCGTCTGGACGAATATTACTTGAAACGCCGTTCCGAAGCTCCATTACTCAAGGGCTTGCCGAGCGAATATATTTTGAACCGAATATACTTTGGAAGCCAGCCTATTGAAATGCCCAAGCAGACTCAGCACTTGAAAGCCGTGTTTGACATGGCCAACGGCTATGATCAGTTCATGTATGCCAGTGATTACCCGCACTTTGATTATGATGATCCTTCTATTGCCTATCGCATGCCGTTTCTGGATAAGGAAGCGAAAGCCAAATTTTTGGCAGGCAATGCCATGAAGGTGTTCAATCTTAGAAAAGGGGGAATCAAAAAATGGGAAAACATATCATCGGTCCCGTCGGACAATTCTCAGATGGAACCGTTAAAATAGTCGATCTGGAAGGGAAATCGGTTGGCATCGTATGCACGGGGGGGAAATTTTATGCATTACGCAATTTATGTCCTCATCAGGGCGGCCCGGCCTGCGGAGGCATTTTCCCTACATTAAAAGCAGCGATCCAGGCTAACGGGCGCATCGTGGAATACAATGATTACGAGGAACCGGTCGTATCCTGCCCTTGGCATGGCTGGGAGTTTGATGTGAAAACGGGCGAGTGCCTGGCCGACCGCACGAGGCGAATTGCCGTATATGACGCGACGATAGAAAACGATTCCGTGATTGTAACCATCCCCTGAAGAAAGGAAGAGGGTCCATGAATCCGTTTGGCACATTGAATTATGAAATCAAACCGCATCCGGAGCATCAGCGCTTGAAACATGTTGAGTTGAGCAACGCATCGCTTCAGCAATTTTTTCAATCCGTTAAGGACATCGACATCGAAAGAATCGAATATGTTCCGTTTGAACGATTTTATTTGGCCGATCAGCTTAAAGAAGCGGTTGGAGGTTCATTTCAGCAGACCATCCGGCAAATTCTGCAAGACCGCAGCAGCGGAGGCTTTACCATAGGTGTCCAGGAGCAAACGGACGATACGGATGAATATCTTAAATTTGCAACGGCGATTGCCTATCTCATCGGGATTTCCAATCATGACGCGATGTCGGGCAAGTTTTACGCCAGATTTGCTGTGCAGCATTCGGACGATAGCGATACGTACCTTCGTCAGGCTTTTCGGGTGCTGGAACTGCATACCGACGGCATTTTCGTTGATGAGCCGACGGATTGGCTGATCATGATGAAATTCGTGGAACGAAATGCTGTCGGGGGCGAATCGCGGCTGCTTCACCTCGATGATTGGGAGGACCTGCCTGCTTTCAGCCAACACCCCTTGGCCTCACATATTTATAAGTACGATTACTCCGACAGAGGCAGCAAGAACGTAACAAGTGCCGTATATAATCCCACCTTCTATGAACGGAACCATACCATCTGTATGCGCTACAACCACCAATGTGTCCATCCGCAAACGATAGAGCAGGCGATGTATCTTAAACATATTCAGGAATCGATGGAAAATAGTCCGGGAACGCTCGCCGTAAACCTGCCTGTCGGACAGCTGGTCATACTGAACAACCACTTCTGGCTTCATGGCCGGGAGGCTTTTGAAAAGAATACGGATCTGTACCGGGAGTTAATGCGGCAGAGAGGCGTTTTCGCCCAAAATTGATTTCCGTTCAAGACAGAAAACGGGGAGATGCATAGTATTGTCCAATATCGGATTCCGAATATGCAAGAGTGTCGACAGGATCAATCCGGCCATTATCGCCGGCTTTAAAGGGATTGCCGCATCGAATATTGCGGACGTCATGGGACGCTTTCGCGCTATGGATCATGCGATTAAAAGTGTGAACAAGCCGGGCATTCATGTTGTTGGAAGCGCTTTTACCGTCAGAACGCATCCCTCGGATAACTTAATGGTGCACAAGGCGATGGACCTGGCCAAACCGGGAGATTTGATCGTCATTGATGCTTCCGGGGATATGGGTCATGCGATACTCGGCGAGCTCATGTGTCACTATGCCAAGGGGAAGGGCCTCGGGGGTTTTATTGTCGATGGTCCCGTGAGGGATCTGTATGCCATTGCTGAGATGGGCTTTCCCGTCTTTGCCAGGGGCGGGACACCGCGCGGCCCCTACAAGGAAGGGCCTGGTGAAATCAACACCGTTATTAGCTGCGGCAATGTTCCGGTAGCACCGGGAGATGTCATTGTTGGTGATGATGACGGGGTTGTGGTCATCCCTTCAGCAGAGGCGCAGGAAGTATTAAAGTCAGCCCGGGCGGTGCAGGAGAAGGAAGCGGCGACCATTCAAGCGATTTATGACGGCAAATGGGATAGATCATGGATCGATGCCGCACTTCAAGCCAAAGGATGTGAAGTCATTGAGTAATGGGGTAGTGAAGGTGCCGAAGGCGGAGCTCCAAGATTTTGTTTCCCAGATTTTCACATGTGCAGGATTGGATGAAGAACAATCGTACACGTTGGCCAGACATCTGGTTCTGGCCAATTTAAGAGGCATTGATTCCCATGGCGTCAGCAGGGTCGCCATTTACATTGATAGGCTTCACAGAGGGATGACCAATAAAAAGTGCGAATTGAAAACCGTCCGGGAAACCGCCTCATTCGCTTTATTCGATGCTCAGAACGCTTCGGGTATCGTCGCAGCAACAAAGGGAATGCAGATCGCTGTAAATAAAGCGAAGCAGACGGGGATCGGGGTGGTCGGGATCAACCATTCGAATCACTGCGGCATGCTTGCCGATTACACCATGTATGCGGCAGAGCACGACTGTATTGCGCTGGCAACGACCAATGCCCCGGCGAATATGGCTCCATGGGGAGGCAAGGAGCGCTTCTTCGGGACCAATCCTTTATCCTATGGAATCCCGGCGGGCGAGGAGGAGGATATCATCTTCGATATGGCTTCCAGTGTCGTTGCCAGAGGCAAGATCATCAATGCTCAGAAAAACGGGCAAACCATTCCCGTCGGCTGGGCGATTTCCAGGGAGGGCAACCCGACAACCGATCCGACGGAGGCTTTGGAAGGGTTGGTGCTGCCGGTCGGCGGTCATAAAGGATACGGGATTGCGATGCTGGTCGACATTCTGTCCGGGCTGTTTACAGGAGCGCAATTTGGGCCGCATATCGGCGATTTGTACCGAAACTTTGAGCGGCATCAGCATGCGGGACAATTTTTTATGGTCATGCGTGCCGATTTATTTCAGCCTTTGCAGATTTTCAAAGACCGCATGGATCAGATGATAAGGGAAATTCGGCAGGTTCCGTTGATTGAAGGAGTAGAGCAAATTTACATGCCAGGCGAAATGGAACGGGGCATGATGGATGACCGCACGAAAAACGGAATACCGTTATCGACACAAGTTGTCCAGGAAATGGTCCAGGTTGCCAATCGCCTGCATGTATACAATCCACTGTTTCAAAGCGTGAAATAAGAGGGGGCTGTGATTCTTGAAAAAGCTGGTTTCGTTTATTCTGGCTGCGGCATTAACGATGGTTGCGGGATGCGGTGCGACGAATCAAGGGACGACAAACCAAGGAAATCAAGCGAATCCGGGCAGCGATGGAAAACAGCAGGCAGCCAATGGCTATCCGAATAAGCCGATTACCTTGATCGTAGCGTTCGAGGCAGGCGGAGGCACCGACGTAGGTGCAAGAATATTGGCTCCATATGTGGAGAAGGAGTTAGGGGTGCCCCTCGTTATATCCAATAAACCGGGCGCCGGCGGCTGGGTCGGTTGGGGGGAATTGGTTAAATCGCCGCCCGACGGTTATACCATCGGATATATTAACACGCCTAATTTAATTACAGGCTATGTGAATCCTTCTACGGCCCGGAAGGAAAACCTCGACAGCTTTGAACCCATTGCCAATCATGTGACGGATCTTGGCGCGATAGCTATCCGGTCCAATGAAACCCGATTCACGGACATCAAGAGTTTAGTTGAGTATGCCAAGGCAAACCAATTAACGGTAACCTCTACGGGAGTCGGCAGTGACGATCATTATGCGGCTTTACGCATGAATCAAAGATTGGGTACGAAGTTCAATGCAGTCCATACCAAGGGCTTCGGCGAAAATTTGAGCAATCTGCTCGGAGGGCACGTGGATGTAATGCTTGCCAATGTCGGTGAAGTCGTTAAACCTCATTATGAAAAGCAGTTGAAGGTTATTGCGGTGATGGCGCAGGAACGCTCGTCTTATCTTCCGGATGCGCCGACCTTAAAGGAAAGCGGATTTGGCGATATTGTTTCCTGGTCTGCCCGGGGCATCGCGGCTCCCAAAGGGGTCAGTCCGGAAATTATGGAGAAGCTGATCGCCGCATTCGAAAAAGGAATTAACGACATGGAGCAAAAGAAAAAAATGGAAGACATGGGCCTCCAGGTGGATTTTAAAAAGGGAGAAGAGTACAAGAACATGCTGAAGGAAGAGGAAGCGGGCGTTATGGAGCTGAAGAAACTGTTGAATTGGTAAGCGAATGAGACCTGATTTCAAAGGTATGGGCATAAAGTCCAAGTAAAAGCTGCACCATGCCTTTGAAATCATAGGGATCGATGCGGGGAAAGGAAGTGGTCTGATGTTGAAAAATGCGGGATTTGTGATCGGTATCGTGATCCTGCTTTTTGCATCCCTGATTTTATGGCAGTCCTTATCGCTTGACTATTACAGCGAGCTTGGACCCGGACCAGGATTACTGCCGCTTTGGCTTAGTGCGGTTTTAATGGTCTTGTCGCTGCTGTTTATGATGAAGTCGCTCAAGAAAAGTATTATTTTGTTCCCGGAGATTTTACCGAGGGGCAGAGGGCTCGGGAATATTCTGACCATTATCGCTGCTGTGCTTTTTTTTATTATCGCCGCTCCTTTTGCCGGTTTCACGATCGCGGGTATCCTGACGCTGTCTTTTATTCTGATAAGAGATTATAAATGGGTTATGGCTCTGGGTGTTTCGGCCACCGTTACGGTATCCCTGTTTTATGTTTTCAAATTTCTCCTCAATGTGCCTCTGCCGGTGAATGCATTGGGATTCTAAGTAAGGGGGAAAACCATGGAGTCATTCGTTCATTTATTGTCGGGATTTAGTACAGCGCTTACATTGGAAAATCTGGTCTACTGTTTGCTTGGCGTTACGGCCGGTATGCTGGTCGGCATCCTCCCGGGACTGGGCCCTACATCGGGAACGGCCATCCTGCTCCCCATTACTTTCGGCATGGACCCCATATCTGCGATTATTATGTTATCGGGGATTTACTACGGGGCGATGTATGGAGGCACCATTACGTCTGTTCTTATCAATACCCCGGGCGAAGCCGCATCGGTGATTACCTGTTTGGACGGGCATCCTTTGGCGAAGCAGGGAAGGGCCGGAACCGCATTGGGAGTAGCGGGAATCGGGTCATTCATTGGGGGAACCGTGTCGATTATAGGGCTTGCCTTTCTCGGGCCGGTGATCGCCCGAATGGCATTGAAATTTGGACCGCCGGAGTTTTTTGCTCTGATGGTTTTGGGCTTGACCCTAGTGATCGGTCTGATCGGCAAATCGCTCTTAACCGGGATGATGGCTGCTGTGTTGGGGCTAACCTTATCCATGATCGGGATGGATACCATGTCCGGTGTGGTCCGGTTCAGCTTCGGGGAGCCCCAATTAATGAACGGTTTCGATTTTGTGACGGTGGCTATGGGGTTATTCGGTTTATCCGAAATTTTAACCAATGCCGAAATCCATACAAAAGCGCAGAAGGCTCCTAAAGTGCAAGGACTTTTGCCTAGACGGGAAGAATGGCGTCCAACATTGATGTCCATTGGACGAGGCACCGGATTAGGATTTTTAGTGGGGCTGCTGCCCGGATCCAATTCGGTTATTCCTGCCATCATGTCGTATTCCCTGGAGAAAAAACTGGCTAAGGATCCTGCTCGCTTTGGAAAGGGAGCCATTGAGGGCGTAGCCGGACCCGAAACAGCCAATAACTCCTACTGCGGCGGTGCTCTCATTCCTTTGTTCACGCTTGGGATTCCTAGCTCGCCTACGATTGCCGTCATCCTGGGAGCGTTTATTATGCATGGACTTACCCCGGGTCCCACTCTATTTCAAAATAATCCGGATTTTGTCTGGGCCGTCATTGCCAGTATGTTTATAGGCAACTTTATTTTGCTCATCATGAATGTGCCTATGGCAGGGTTGTGGGCCAAAGTTGCAACCGTTCCGTTCAAGCTGCTTTTTCCCATTATCCTGATGATTTCAATTTTGGGTGCATATAGTGTGAATAACAGCCTTTGGGATGTCGGAGTCATGCTCGCATTTGGTATTATAGGGTATTTTATGAAGAAGGTCGATATTCCTATGGCGCCTCTGGTGCTAACCTTTGTTTTAGGAAAGCTGATGGAAGACGCATTGATGCAGTCGTTAATCATCTTTAACGGAAACTTCTTCTCCTTTTTCCAGCGTCCGATTTCAGGTACCATTCTGGCCATTTCCATCCTGATTTTGATGATAAGCTTTATAGCAGGCTTGAAGAAGAAAAAGGAATTTTTGGCTAATGACGTTGAAATGTAAACGACGTAGAGGAGCTGCAATCCTGTGGAAGACTTGAAATCTGCATAACGAGGGGGTCAAATACAGATTGACTCTGGAAGCATACCTAAAGACAGGTGACGTTGCGGCCTGTCTTTTTTGTATTGAACAGAAAATTCCAGTGGTATGGTCGGCAGATGCGCTTGGAGTAAGATTGACACGTATTGGATGTTGAATTAAAATGATTCCAAAAATACCAATATACACGCATCCCGGCCCCTGAGATTTAAGTTGTGACCTGTAATCCCATACATAGGACTCCAATCATAGCCATCAGCAAGTTAATCCACTGATTTCCAATTTTATGATCTCAGCATCAGAAATTTGTCAGAATATGTAAGTCCAAAGACCTATTTTGAAAGCGTTTTAATTATTGGGGATTTATACCTGGTGGTAAGAATTTAACATTGAAACCTGAACATCATTTGTGGAGGTGGAGTACATTTGAATTCTTACATGAGCCGACGTCAATTCCTCAAAAAGATGACGAAATGGACTGTGCTGGGGGTGGGTCTTTGTCTGAACGGAACGCTGCTTGCCGCTTGTGAGAAATCGATTACAGGCGGCGGCTTGAACTTGGAGGACCCGGATACGGAGGAACAGAAACCGTTTATATTTTTTTCCAATAAAAGTCTGGGGTACTATTTTTATATTATTCAACAGGAGGCCGTTAACCGCGCGGCTCAATCGATCGGATGGGGCTTTCAGTCTTCTGTTGCCGATTTCGATCCGTCCAAGCAGGATCAGCAAATTCGGGATATATTGGCCAAGAAGCCGGTCGCTGTGGTGGCAGATCCGGTAGACAGCGAAGGGCTGGAAGAAACGATGAGTGCAGCCAGGCGCGAAGCCATTCCGGTGGGAATTATCGATACGCCGCTCATGACCGGCGAAGCCTCGATTACGATCGCCTTCGATAATTACAAAGCCGGGGAAATGGCCGCCCAAAAAATCATTGAGCTGTTGACAGAAAAGTACGGAACGCCTAAAGGGATCGTACTCAACTGTTTTGGCCAACTGAAGAGCCATGCGTGGAATCTTCGAAAGCAGGGCTTTGAAGCGGTGATCCAAACCTATGAGGATGTCGAGTTAATCAGCCGCGCCACCGAAGGCGATTTAACGAAAATGCATGATGTAACCGCCGAAATATTGTCCCAATTTCCACAGCTTGACGCCGTCCACGCGCCTTCCGAAACCCCCGCCCGCGGTATTTATCAGGCATTGAAGGAAAAAGGCAGGCTCCATCCCAAGGGTTCAAAGGAGCACGTTATTTTTGTCACCATAGACGGGGAGCCGATCGCACATCAATGGATTAAGGAGGGGATTTTGGATGCCACCATCTCTCAGGATCCGATTGCTTACGGGGAAATATGCGTCGAGCTTCTGAATAAGTATGCCCGGCAGGGTAAGGAGGTCCCTCTGGAGCAATATTCAAACAGCAAGTACTACTGGGAGAAGGCGCAAATTATGCAAACCGCCTCCGGTCCAAGCCTGATTCTGCCGCCGTTTGAAGTGAATACAGGCAATGTGGACGACAAGCGGCTGTGGGGGAATATCGCCTTTAACGACTGGGGAATCAAATATTATTAACCATGACATCAAACAAAGAGAGGACGCCTATGGGACGGATCATTCATTTTTTTAGAAAAAGCATTAAGCGCCGTCTTCTTTTTTGCTTTGTATGGATCAGTATTCTGCCTATAGTGATCGTCGGCTTCATCCCTTATCAAAAAACAGCCGAAGTCGTGAAGGGGCAGGTATTGGAGTATGCGCAGATTACGGTGAATCAGCTCAATGAGAATATTAACTACCATTTGAACGAGATGGACTTGATGTCGAGAATGGTGTACTATCAGGTGTTTGCCGCCTTTGAGAAAGAAGGGAGAGAAAGCGAGATCCATCGCGAGGATTTCCGCCAATTTATTTTGGCGCTCAAAAATAACCGCACCTTCATTGATGAAATTCATGTGATTGAAGGGGATCAATACTATTCGACTGCGTCCGTGCTGAGGCAGGAGCTGTTGAAATCCAAAGATTGGTATATCAGCTCCTTGCAAAATCCGGGAGAGAAGACATGGGTCGGACCGCATGTAAACGATTACTCCCTGAATGAACCGAAAACGGACAGGGTCGTATCCCTTGTGTATCCCTTTATCCTTCCCAAGCGTTCGTCGCCGGCCGTTATTATTATCGAAATGAAACAAGATAAGCTCGATGAGCTGTTTCAGAGTCCCGCCCTAAGAAGCCTGGGTAAAGTATTGCTGATCGACAAATATGGCCGTATTCTGTACAGCTCGGATCCGTCATTGCTGCCTGCGGAGCATGAATATTCGAATCAATATATTACGAATACGAATCTGCTCGGCGGGTTAAACGATGAATACAGCTTTATCTATGACATCAATTATTTCAGCGGATGGAAGGTCGCCGCATTCATTCCGAATGTGAAGATAGAGCAAAGCTTTGCTTCCATCCGGAAAATCGTGTTTATGCTGATCGGCATTTTTCTGGTCATATCGATCCTGCTGGGCTGGGGATTGTCAGACCGGCTGATCAAACCGCTGAGAACATTGCAGATCGACATGCGGCAGGTAAAGAAAGGCAAGTTTTATACGCGGTCTGCCATTGATGCGGACGATGAAATCGGTGATCTCAGCCGCAACTTCAATCAAATGGTAGCCGAGATCGAAAGCCTGATTGATAAAATCTCCGAATCCGAACGAAAGAAGAAGCAAATCGAGATGCAGTCCCTTCAATATCAGATTAATCCGCATTTTCTATACAATACGTTAAACTCCGTGCAGTGGCTGGCCAAAGAGTACAAGGCGCCGGAAATCAGCGAAATGCTGACGGCTTTAATCAAGCTGCTGCGCGCGAGTTTAAATACGACCAATTATACGCATATGCTGGAGGAAGAATTGGAGGTGTTGTCCTACTATGCCCGTATTCAGAAATACAGGTATGACGATCAGGTGAAGATCATTTACCGGATCGATACGGATGTACTGGCCGCCCTTGTGCCCAGATTTGTTCTGCAGCCGCTGGTAGAAAACGCATTCTTTCACGGCCTTTCCGACAATGAAGGAAGGATTGAAATCAGCGCCCGCCGCAAGGAGGATCTGGTTGAAATCGTTGTGGAGGATAACGGAAGAGGAATCGATGCCGACAAACTGAAAACCTTATTTTCCCCCGATGTGGAAAGAAAGCATTCCAGCGGAATCGGAATCAAGAATGTGGACGATAAAATTAAGCATTACTTCGGCGATTCGTACGGGTTATCTATCGATAGCGTCAAAGGTAGGGGAACGAGGATTTCTATCGTATTGCCTTGCAGGCTAAAGGAAGGGGTAGAGGAGCTTGACGATACAAATCTTAGTGGTTGATGACGAGATGATTGTTAGAAGAGGACTTAAAGCGCTGGTCCCCTGGGGTGAATTCGGCATGGAGGTCGTATCCGAAGCGGCCAACGGGGAGAAGGCGTTGAACATTCTCAAGCAACAGCCCATCGATTTGGTCATTACGGATATCCGGATGCCGATCATCGACGGGCTGGAGCTTACGCGCATCATCAAGCGGGATTATCCGCATATCAAGGTACTGCTGCTTACTTGCTACAATGACTTTGAATATGTGAAGGAGGCTTTGGAAATCGGGGCCTCGGGTTATTTACTTAAAACAGAAATGGAAGAGGACGGTCATCTGGAGAACGCTTTATCCAGAATCCGGTCCGAATTTGAGCAGATGAAGACGAATCAGGAAATGGTTCGGGAACTGCAAAGACAAGCCAGTCAGTCCCTGCCCTTACTGCGGGAGAAATGGTTGAGGTCGCTTCTGACGGGAGATCACTATACCGAATTGAAGCAGCAAAGCGACAAGCTGGCCCTCCGATGGCTCGATAAGCCGTGCCTGCTCCTGTTGATCATGTATAAAGAAAATGTCAATGCCGCCGAAGAGACCGTTTCCAAAGCATTACAGGATGGCCTGGGAGAAGCGAATGCTATGGCGGTACGGTTAAGTGACAGGTCCTATCTGGTTTTGATTGAAAAAGCGGCGAATATCAGCAAGCAGAAGGGGATGGAATGGGAAAATCATACAGTATTAACGGTATATGCGGCCTTGAAGAGCCTGGCTCCGGCCTCCGGTCAGGTTCAATTGTACTATCGTTCCTCCCGCAGTATGGATCAGCTTCCTGCCGAATATTCGAATCTACTGCAATTTGCGGAGCAGCACGCCTTTTACCATGAGCTTGGAACCGTGGAGGATACGCACGGCATGGAGCTTCCGGAAGCTTTTGAAGCCCAGGCCTATGTGAACGGGCAGGACGTCAAGCGGCTGGCCATGATCCGGAATTGGAGCAGGCTGAAGGAAATGCTTGCGGAAGTGACAGCTTTGATTCAGGACCGCAAGCCCAGTGTCGAATCTGTAAAAATGATGGTGATCGATATCGTTTTGGCCATTATGGAAGGGCTTCAATCGAACAGTCATATTATATCCTCTCTATGGGGAAGCAATAAATTCGACTACATGGAAAGAGTCAAAAAAATTCCGACGTTCAAGGAATTGACGGAATGGCTTATGGATGGCATCGGTCATCTGGAAGCGGAGAGATCCGTCCTGATTGGCGGAGTGAATAAGGTAATAGCCAAAGCGGCTGCCTACATTGAAACCCATTTCCACGAGGAGGTGACGCTGGAGCAATTGGCGGAGCATGTCGGCCTGAGCAAGAGCTATTTAAGTTCTTACTTCAAAAAGGTTACGGGTGAAAGCTTCATTGATTATATGCTTCAGCTGCGTGTCGAAAAAGCCAAAGAGCTGTTTCGGCAAACAAATCTGAAAATTTATGAAGTCGCGGAGGCCGTTGGTTTTCAGGACCCCAAATATTTTACCAAATCGTTTAAACGGATCACAGGCGTATCTCCGAATCAGTACAAAGAAGCCATCGAAAAATAAAAGATCAGGCACACGCGCAAGGTCATCCAATGGACCTGCGCGTTTTTTTTTGTGTGGAGGCCCAAAAATTTTACACCCTGCCGTAAATCATTGCACCTTTCTCCGTTATATTCCGAATCATCTAAAAAATGAACACCTGCATCCAAACTTTCATCCATGTTGCGGTATTTGTCAATGGAGTAAAATCAAATCACAGAAGGAGGGAGATAGGAAATGAAAGCGGTTAAAGCAGCTGTTATTCACAAACGGGGCGCATTGGAGATAAGAACTTTTCCTAAACCCGTACTGAACGATGAAGAGCTGCTTGTCAAAGTCCACATGTGCGGAATCTGCGGTTC
Source organism: Paenibacillus naphthalenovorans (assembly GCF_001465255.1). Taxonomy (NCBI): domain Bacteria; kingdom Bacillati; phylum Bacillota; class Bacilli; order Caryophanales; family Paenibacillaceae; genus Paenibacillus; species Paenibacillus naphthalenovorans. Next base: position 1,436,379 of record NZ_CP013652.1, read on the forward strand.
CGATCAACACATCTTCCGTGGAGATTGGGGCGAGCCTTATCCGATTATCCCGGGTCACGAATTCGTGGGCACCGTAGAGGAATTAGGCAAAAACGCCGCACAAAAGCATGGGGTCAAGCTCGGGGACAAGGTTGCAGTAGAGATGATTCTTCCTTGCGGCGCGTGCAGGTGGTGCAAAGAGGGATTTTACAATCTGTGCGTCAAAGACCGGGAGGAGGGAAGACAGTACGGCTGCAATATCAGCTGCACCCGGGAGCCTCATTTATTCGGCGGATGGTCGCAGGTTCTGTATGTGCCTTCCAACGCCATCGTTCACCGGATTCCCGATCACGTTCCATGGCACAGAGCCGTTTTGACGGAGCCGCTTGCTGTGACGGTCAGGGCGGTCCACCTGACGCCGCCGAAGCTTGGAGACACCGTAGCCGTGATCGGCGCGGGGCCGATCGGGCTGCTGACGGCGGTTGCGGCCAAGGCGGCAGGGGCGGCGGCGGTTATTCTCATCGGCACGCGGGATGAAAGACTTGCTCTAGGCAAACAGCTGGGTGCGGATGAGGTCATCGATTTTAGAAAAGAAGATGCCGGGTCCAGATTGCTTGAACTGACAGGAGGGAGGGGAGCCGATCTCGTATTCGAAACGGCGGGAACGCCGCAGGCGCAAAAGGATAGTCTGAATTACGCCAGAAAAGGCGGAACGGTCAATTATCTCGGATTAACGGGGAATAGGCCGGTTACGATTGAAACCGACAATCAGATGACGTTTAAGGAGTTGAAGCTGCAGACGTCTTTCCTGAGTGCATGGGGGTATCAAGGGGCCATCGATCTGATTGCCAGCGGGCGATTCCCCATTGAGAAGATGGTTACGCACGAATTTGCTTTAGACGAAGCGGAACAAGCCCTGCAATGCGCTTCGAACCGCGAGGAAAAGGCGATTAAAGTAGTCTTGATTCCTTAAAAGAATTTGTAAGCGCTATTATACACAACGGACATGAAGGAGGAGCAACCATGCCAATCATCGGAAAAGCAGCGGTTTTGGACGGAGTCGAAGGGAATTTTCATATTAAAGAATATGAGGTACCGGAGCCGAAGGCCGGAGAATTCATTTTACGGACGGAATATGCGGGTGTTTGCGGAACGGATGTTCATATCTATTACGGGCATTTGAATACAATTGAGTATCCGATCATATTGGGCCATGAATTCTGCGGCATCATTGAGAAGCTTGGACAGGGCGTAGTCGAAGACTCGAACGGAAGACCGGTAAAGGAAGGCGACCGGGTGGTGATTGTGCCGGGAGTACCGTGCGGAAATTGCTATTACTGCAAAATTTCCAAAACGCCGACCCGCTGCGCCAATGTGAAAGCTTACGGGTTCATGCCCGATCAGGCGCCGCATCTATTATCCGGCGGCTTTAGCCAATATGTTCATATTCAATACCGGGGCACGTCTTTCTTCAAGACGGACATGGAACCGCATATTGCCGTCCTGACGGAGCCTCTCTCGATTTGTATCCATGGTTTTCAGCGGGCCGGCGGCGTTCGCTTCGGAAGTACGGTGGTGGTGCAGGGGACAGGAGCCATCGGACTGGGAGCGGTCGCTTTCGCCAAACGGTCGGGTGCCGCCAAGGTGATCGCCGTGGGAGGGCCGAAGCGCCGTCTGGAGCTGGCCCGGGAATTAGGCGCGGATGTCACGATTGATATCGAGGAAATCCGCGATCCCAAAGAGCGTATCCAATTGGTCAAGGAGGAAACCAAGGGCGGTCGCGGAGCCGATATGGTCGTCGAGTGCTCGGGATTCCCGGCTTCTGTTCCGGAAGGACTTTCTTACCTGCGCGACAGCGCATCCTATGTGGAGCTGGGCCATTTTACAGACGTAGGCACAGCCAATATCAATCCGCATTGGCATATTCTCCGGAACAACGCCGACATTCACGGGGTATGGGGAAGCGATGTAGAGCATATGGAAATGACGCTGAATATCATTGAGAAAATGGAGCTGCCTTACGATAAGCTGGTTACGCAAACGCTTGGATTGAATCGAATCGGAGACGCCATTACGGCAATGAGCAAAAAAGGGTACCGCCTTGACGGCGAAGATCAGGTGATCAAAATTGCCATCAATCCGTGGATCTAGCTGCAGTATCCCAACCGTTCCGCTTCACAAATCCAAAAGGAAAGGGAGTATACATGTTATGTCTATTCAGTTGAACGGAGAACAACGCGGTGCTTCGGGCAGTGCCGTTATTGAAGTAAGGAATATGGCCACGATGGAACTGATTGACACCGTACCGGCCGCAACGATGGAGGACGCTCAGAAGGCGCTGGACGCAGCGCAGGCTGGAGCGAAGGCTTGGGCGCGGACGCCGATTTATAAACGGGCGGAGATCATCAACCGCTTTGTGAGACATCTGCGGGCCGAACGCGATGAGCTCGCCCGGCTGCTCAGCGCAGAAAACGGCAAGACGCTGGAGCAGGCAGGCTGGGAGCTGGATACGGCGGCGGCCATTTTTGAAGGCTTTGTCGAAGAATCCAAAAGATTGTTCGGTCAAACGATTCCTTTGGAAATCCAGTCCGGTCTTGAAAAAGATTTGATGATTACGAAGCGGGAACCGCTGGGCGTCATCGTAGGCATTATCCCGTTCAATTTCCCGGCGGAATTGTTTGCCCACAAGGCGGGGGCTGCTTTGGCTGCCGGGAACGCGATTATCGTCAAACCGCCGGAAGATGACCCGTTAACGGTCACGCGCATGGCGGAGATGCTGCATGAAGCGGGTGTTCCGAGAGATGTGCTGCAGATTGTAAACGGTTATGGCGAAGAGGCAGGAGATTATTTGGTTAAAAGTCCGGCGGTTCAAGCCGTCAGCTTTACGGGAAGCACGGAAGTGGGAACCATCATCGCCCAAAACGGCGCCAAAAACTTGTCAAGGGTGTTCCTTGAGCTTGGCGCAAATGATGCGATGATCGTTTGCGAGGACGGCGATCTGGATGCAGCCGTCGATCATGCGATATTCGGAAGGCTGTTGGCGAACGGTCAAGTCTGCTGCGCAAACAAACGATTGCTGGTGCAGCAATCCGTCTATGAGGAATTTAAAACCAAGTTGGTTGAAAAACTGGCTGCGAAGCGGATCGGCCATCAGCTTGAAGAAGGAACGGATGTCGGACCGCTTATTAACGAAGCCGCAGCAGTAAAAGTGGAACGGCAAATTCAATATACGATCGGCCAAGGCGCCACGCTGGCACTGGGAGGAAAGCGGGTTCGGCAAACGTTCATCGAGCCTACCGTTCTCGAAGCAACGAAGGATATGGACATTGCCAAGGATCTGGAGATCTTCGGTCCCGTATTTGCTCTGATCGCGTTTGAAGATCTGCAGGAAGCGATCGACATCGCAAACGCCAGTCAATATGGCTTGAACTCTTCCATTTTCACCAGGGATATTTACAAGGCGATGGAGGGGGGAAATCAAATCGAGGCCGGGATTGTTTCCGTCAATGGCGGAACCTGCTACCGTCCGGTATGCAGCGCCTTCGGCGGATATAAGAAAAGCGGGATCGGCAGAGAGGGAACGCTGTATACGCTTGAAGAGCTGACGCAAATCAAAAGCATCGTTCTTCGCGGTGTCATGTAAGTCCGCGAAAGCTGGAGGAGAACTTGAAACAGAATAGGGGGATGTCTATGAAACATTTAAGAAAAAGAAGCTTTGCCGCATTGATTGCCGTATTCCTGCTGTCGCTTGCCATATCCGCCTGCGGAGGAGGGCAGCAGCAAACCGCCGGAGGCTCAACGCCTCCACAGCAGAATGAACAAGGAGGCGGTACGTCGCCGAGCGGCTCCAATGGCAAAGGGCTGATTGCTTTATCCCACAAAAGCTTGAACTATTATGCCTTTGTCGCGATGCAGGAAGCGGCCAAGCGGAAAGCGGAAGAGCTCGGCTACCAATTCGAAGCGAGCGTGGCCGACTTTGATTCCGCCAAACAAACGAACCAATTTATCAACTTTATTTCCAAGAAGCCGGCAGCCATTATTTCCGATCCCAATGACAGCGAAGGACTGGTTACGGCCATCGATAAAGCGGAGCAGGCCGGCATTCCGGTTGCGATTTTCGATACGCCGACGACAGGCGGCAATGTATCGTTTACAGTGGCTTTCGACAATTATAAAGCCGGTGAAATGGCGGCCATGGAAATCGTAAAACGGCTGGAGCAAAAGTACGGAGAAGCCAAAGGCAACGTTCTGAATGCATACGGGGCCATGTCCAGCTCGGCATGGAGAGCGCGTAAGGAAGGCTTCGATGCGGTCATGAAGAAATATCCGAACATCAATTATCTGGCTATGCCTGCCGAAGGAGATATGAGAAAGACGCAGGATGTGGCGTTGAATGCGATCGCGAAGTACAAAACCCTCGACGCTGTCCACGCGCCAAGCGACAACCCTGCAATGGGACTTTATGAAGCGTTGAAGCAGACCAATCAATTGAAAAAGGTGGGCGAAGAAGGACACGTCATCTTTGTCACGATTGATGCGGAGCCGATTGCGCTGCAGCGGATTCAAGAGGGCTGGTATGATGCCTCGATTAATCAGGATTGCGTAGCTTACGGCGAGCTGGTGATTGAAATGCTGGACAAATATACGCTAAAGGGACAGAAGGTTCCGATCGAAACCTATAAGAACGACAGCTATTTCTGGAAAGAAGCGCCGATCAAGGAAGGTCAGACCGGCCCGCACATGGTCATCGATCCTTATGTCATTGACAGCACCAATGTGGACAATGATGCGCACTGGGGCAATGTAGCCTGGAACAAGTACGGATTACGATATTAAGGAGATATTAAGGCTTCATACACGGTATAAGATGGGGTAGAGTTCCGCTCTCTCCATCTTATGCGCATAAAGATTTATGATAGTGGAGGGGATCCGTTTGCTGCTTCAAATCTCCAATGTGTACAAAAGCTTCGGCGGGAAGGAAGTATTGAAAAATGTCGAATTTGCCGTAGACTATGGTGAAATTCATGGATTGGTCGGCAAAAACGGTGCAGGTAAATCCACGCTGGTCAATATCATCTCGGGCGTTCTCTCCTGCGACAGCGGAGCGGTTGAACTGGATTCACAGCCGATCGACCAGCTTTCCGTTCTCGAAAGACAAGATTTGGGCATCTATGTCGTCCCCCAGCATGCCACCATCATTCCCGAATTCAGCGTCGCCGAGAATCTGTTTCTGGGCGTATGGCTGCGGAAAAAAGCAGGGCTCGTGGATTGGAAGCCTATGTTTGAGAAGGCGGAGCAGGAGTTGCGTGAATACGGACTTCCCATCGATCCCAGGATGAAGGCCAAGGATCTGTCTCTTGTCAATCAAAGAAAGCTCAATATTGTCAGAGCCTTGTTCAGCAAGGCCAAATTAATCATATTGGACGAACCGACGACGGCACTTTCGGCGGATGAGAGAAACAGCTTGTTTGAATTCGTACTCAAGCTGAAAAAGCAGGGTACCGGCATTATTTTTATATCTCACTATCTTGAAGAGGTGCTAAAGCTGTGCGACCGGATCACCGTCATCCGCGACGGTCTGTCTTTTACCGGTTATGCGGCGGATTCGGTTGACGAGCGCTCGCTGACGAATTTGATCGTGGGCGAAGATGTTGAGCTGTGTACCCGTACCCGGGAGCCGGGAGCGGAGAAGGAACCGATTCTGGAATGCAGGAACATCAAGGGAAAGGACCTGAAGGACGTATCCTTCCGTTTGCACCGTGGAGAAATTTTGGGCTTGATCGGGTTTCCCGGATCGGGCGCAAGGGAAATATGCAGGGGCCTGTTCGGGCTGTATCCGGTGGAGAGCGGGGAAATTCATTTGAACGGCCGGGAGATCGGCATACCTAAAGAACCGGCTGAAGCCTTGAAGCATCATATCGTCTATGTATCTTACGATCGTCATAAAGAAGGGATTGTGCAGCAGCTTCCGATTCAAGAAAATATCAGTTTGTCCATCCTGGGGTCCAAGCTCAAAAAGCTGATGGGATTGGTGGATAAGGAAAGAGAGATCGACAATTCTACCGGCTATTTTAAACAGCTGAACATTAAAGCCGGCTCTATTTATGAATTGGTAGGGAATTTGAGCGGGGGGAATCAGCAGAAAGTGGTGATTTCCAAGGCACTAAGTGTGGAACCGTCCGTATTGATTATCGATGAGCCGACAATCGGGATCGATGTCAAAAGCCGGGAGGAGATTTTGTTTCTGATCGATGAGCTTACCCGGTCGGGATTAAGCGTTCTGTACCTGACGAACGATTACAATGAGCTGCTCAGGGTAGCGGACCGCTTAATCTTTTTCTCCGACGGAAAGGTCGTCCGTGAAGCGGAAAATGACGGGTTCACGGCTGAGCAGGTGATTCAAATGCGAGATTCAGTAAAGGGTGGTGCAGCATGAGCGTCAAAGAAAGCAATGTTGCCGTTTCGCAGCCTCCGCTGCCGTTGGCACAGAACGAACAAAGGCTGGTCCGGCTGTTTGCCAATCATATTGTCTGGTTTCTCCTTGTATTCGGGATTATTATTATGGGGTTAATCGACTCCACGTTTTTTTCCAAATCGATTTTGCAAAATATTCTGGTCCAAACGGCTGTGCTCGGCGTGCTGACCGCCGGGATGTCTTTTGTCCTGATTATCGGGGAGATCGATTTATCGGTTGTCGGTGTTCTGGCGTTTAGCGCCGGATTGGGCACCACCTTGATGAACGGCGGGCTTCCCTGGTTTCTTGCCGTTGTGGTCATTGTTTTGTTCGGGGTTGGCGTCGGATTCGCAAACGGTTGGCTGATCGCCAAATTGAAGGCTGCGGCCTTGATTGAAACGCTGGCTATGGGGCTTATTCTGCAGGGAGCGCTTATGGCCTTGACCCAGGGCCGTTCCATTATTAATTTTCCTGCGGCCTATACATGGATCGGACAAGGAACCGTCGCCGGTCTTCCCGTACTCCCCATCCCGTTCCTTCTTATCTATTTGTTGGTCTATTTTATATGGAAGCAGACCGTGTTCGGCAGAAGCCTGTTCGCAACGGGCGGTAACAGCCGGAGCGCCTATGTGAGCGGGATCCGGACAGATCGGATCAAGATTTATGCTTTTGCCATTTCGGGCGGATTGGCGGGTTTTTCGGGATATTTGCTCTCCGCATATATGGGTGCCGTTACGATGACGTTCGGCTCCGATTTGCTCATGTACACGCTGGCTGCAGCCGTCATCGGAGGCGTCAGTCTCACGGGAGGGAGGGGAAGCATCTCCGGAGTATTAGGAGGCGTGCTGCTGCTTACCGTCATTCAAACCGGCCTGCAAATACTGGGAATTTCTTCCTATTATGTGACGATGGTCGGGGGCTTGATGATCTTTATTGCCGTTGTGGTCGATGCGTTAAAAACAAAATATTTACAATGAAACAAACCGGTCCAGGGCGGTTCCTCGTCATATAAACGGCATATGTTCTTTTTAAAATCCCAATTACATGGGATTTTTTTGTTGCTATGAATGTACTGTCTGGTTTGGCGCTGCATATGGAAGTGAGAGATGAAAAAATTGACTTCGGTGATTTTTTTATACTACAATTCTGTAAGTACAGTAGGCCGATAGGCATCGTTTGACATGAAAGCGCAGGCAAAATACATAACATATCCATTTTGTAGGGGGATTCCGGTGTGGAAGGCAATGTTGTAAACGTTTCACTTATTTTACTTAATATAGTCATCTTCATTCTGATCATGAGATACAGAAGACGAAGACTGGCCAAACAGGCTGAAAAGGCAAGAAGACTGCAAAGCTTGATCGGTCAAATCTCGGTCGAAGCCAATAATGAGAATGTGCAGGAATTGATTAACGAGCTTCAGGAAACCTATGCATTATTCAGAAACCCGAAGAATGGCGGAATTGTCCGTTCTACCTTTGAATCCATATTAGCAAGCGATAAGGTGGATCTGGAATTAAAGCACGAATTACGCAGGATTCTAACCAAATCGGGAGTCAAGGATCTTAAAGAGGTACAGGCATAGAAAATTAAACCAACAAGCTGACAAGCTGGCGTCCGCATTCCGTGGATGTCAGCTTGTTTTTTGTTTAGGACCTGAGACGAAACTGATTTTCTTTTGGCATTGTTCATTATACAAGAACCGCCCCTGTTTTTATCGTTTGCGGAGAGGTATTTTATTGAAGAGGGCGATCATGAATAGTGTGGGGACCGGGCCCTCCGACACCTGAAAGGGGAGCGAGTGGGATGAAGAGGTGGATTCGACATTCGTTAAGCAGGACTGGAAAGCATACGCTGAGGCTGCTTGCCTGTACCTCGATGTTATTGGCAGCTGCCGGATGCGGGAGCCAGACGGTTGATTCGCCCGCACCAGAGGGCAAGAATGGAAACCCGGGAGCTGCAGCGGCCATGAAGACCATGCCGGATCAGCTGACCACGGTGAAGCTGGGGCTTCCGTCGAAAAACATGAGCTATCTTCCGATTTTTGTAGCTCAACAGAAAGGATTTTATAAGAACGTCAATTTGGAAGTCAATCTCGAGTATGTCAAGGGCGGTGTTCTTGCGCTAAGAGGACTTCAAACCGGAGAATATCCGATCATCTCCACGCTTCCGGAATCGGTTATTACCGGGGTGGCGGAAGGCGCAAACGTCAAAATGATCGGTACGCTCGACGATCAGTCGATGTATTCGATCTTTGTATCCAAGGATATCAAAAGCCCCGGCGATCTGAAGGGAAAGTCGGCGGCGAGCAACGTACCGGGTAACGGAACAGACATTCAGCTGCAATATTGGTTGAAGAAAAACGGGCTGACGCCCAACGAGGACGTACGGCTTATCAACGCAGGGGAGAACGCGGGCCGCTTGCAGGCACTGCAGACCGGTCAGGCGTCCGTCACTATTTTAAGCCAGCCTACCGATTTGAAGGCCGAGGAGCTCGGTTTCACCAGGTTGGCCTTAATGCGCGACGAGCTTAAAACGTACAATCACAATATGATCGCCGCCAATGGGGACCTGATTAAAAATACGCCGGAGGTGGTCTACGCCTTTATGTCGGCGCACGCCGAGGCCGTGAAGTTCATAAAGGATGGCGCCAACCGCGAAGAAGCTTTGCAAATCGCCATGGCAGAGCTGGGAATGAATAGAGCCGATGCGGAAAAATCGTTCGATTTCGTACTGCCGGCACTCGCAGACAAGGGAAAAATAAACATCGAAGGCATGAAATGGGCTATCGATACGGTAAAGGAAACCGGTGCGCTTGTGAAAGAAATGAGTGTCGATCAAGTGGTGGATGAACGCTTTTATGCGAAGTAACAGGTGATAAGAGCGGCCTGTGCCATTTGGTCGACCCTGTCGAAGAAATCAAAGGGAGAGATGGCTATGTTAAAAAGAGAAGACAACGAAAGGCTGTGCAGGGTAGGTCCCGGAACACCGATGGGCGAGTTGTTCCGCCGTTATTGGATTCCTGCCGTCTTGAGCGAAGAGCTGCCGGCAGCGGATTGCCCGCCGGTTCGCGTCCGGCTGCTGGGGGAGGATCTGGTTGCCTTTCGCGATACGAACGGCAAAGTCGGACTGCTCGATGCGTACTGCCCTCATCGCCGGGCCCATTTGTTCTGGGGGCGCAATGAAGAATGCGGACTCCGCTGTGTATATCACGGCTGGAAGTTCGATACAAACGGTCAATGCCTGGACACGCCGAACGAGCCGCCAACCAGCGATTTCAAGCATAGCGTCAAATTGAAAGCCTATCCTGTCTATGAAAAAGCAGGCGTCATCTGGACCTACATGGGGCCGAAAGAGCAGCAGCCGGGTTACCCGGATTACGAATGGATGAGAGCTCCGGAAAACTGCCGCAACGTATCGAAAACCTTCGAAGCGTGCAACTGGCTGCAAGCCCTGGAAGGAGGCATTGACACTTCCCATTCCTCGTTTGCCCATAACAATAACATAGCGGATAAAAACGCGCTGCGGACAAGGGCTACCGCGCCAAAGCTCGAGGTGGTCAAAACCGATTACGGCTTCAAATACGCAGGAATTCGCGACTTGAAGGAAGATAACCATTATGTCAGGGCTTATCAATTTCTTATGCCTGCACAGCAAATGAGAGGTGCCATGATCCGCTGGACCGATGGTAAAATGGAGCAATTTCCGTCCATCGCAGGCCATGTGTGGGTGCCTATCGATGACGCTAACGTATGGGTGTATAACATTTTATACTCATCGGATGTCCATATTCCATTCACTCCTGAATTTGTGAAGAAGCACGAAAAGGACTTCGGTCGCGGAGAAGAAGATATGCTGCCGGGGTATAAACTGGTGCGCAATCCTTCCAACGATTATCTCATTGACCGTGAGGTGCAGCGAACCGAAACCTTTACCGGCATCTCCGGAATCAACACCCAGGACTACGCGCTTCAGGAAACGATGGAGCAGCCATTCTGCGATCGCACCAAGGAAAAGCTGGGTACCGCGGATACCGCCATTATTGCGGCGCGCCAGCTGCTTTTGGAGGCGACCAGAGACGTGGAGGCGGGTAAAACGCCGCGCGGGGCGGATCCGGAAACACACAGCAGGGTTAGAGGCTGCGATCAATTTCTGCCCAAGGGTGTGGATTGGAAAGAGGCGCTGCTCGAAGAAATGACAGCCAAATTCTAGGCGGCCCATTAGCAAAGGGGAGGAACGAATATGGTACTCGCTACTGGTTTGGAATCATTAAAAATGAGCTTGGTACAATGCATTCTGATGCTGGAACGGGCAGAGATCATCGACTTTAACGGCCACTGCAGCGTGCGTATTCCCGGTACGGAGCATATCCTGATCAATTCGGGACCGAGTGCCCGGAACGATTTGAGCGCCGGGGATATCGTCATTATGGATGTACACGGCACGCCGTTGGAAGGGAGCGAAGTCCCGCCGATGGAATATCACATCCACACGGAAATCTATAAAAAACGGCCCGACGTACAGGCTGTGATCCATGCCCATCCCCGCTGGTCGACCTTGTTCAGTATAACGGGAACACCGCTTAAGCCTGTTTTTCCTCAAGCAGCTCTTTTGGGGGAGATTTCGACGTTTGACCGCGTGGATTCCATAAACACTTCGGAGCTGGGCGGCCGGTTGGCCGAGGCGCTCGGGGGCAGCCGCACGATGCTGTTAAAATCTCACGGAAGCGTCATCACCGGCTCCACGCTCGAGGAGGCGTTCGCCTTGTGCATTTACTTGGAAGAGAACGCTCAGCGCCAGTACAGGGCTCAAGCTTTGGGCATGCCCTATGAGCTGAACGATCAGGAAATCGAGGCCTGTGCCCGTCATTTAGGGAAGCCAGCCCTCTACCGCAAGGTATGGGATTATTATGAAGTAAAACTACGGCAATAACTTCCGATTGGCTTGGCAGAGAGGGGAGACGCCATGGCGATGCCTAAAAAATTTGCAGGAAAAACAATTGCCGTACTTGGCTACAGCGAGGACGGGGCCGAATATGCAAAGCGGCTGCGCGAGCAAGGCTATGAGGTCGTGATCGGCTTGCGTGAAAGGGATGTTATGTGGCCTCGTGCCGAGCAGGACGGCTTTAAGGTGATGAACCTGTGGAATGCGATCGGAGCTTCCGACATCATACAAGTGTGGTAAACCAAAGGAGGGATTTCATCGTTTGAGCGAATCGACTGAACCCGTCGCAGCATCGCCGTCGCCTTCCTTGAAGGACATGTGGCTGATCACGATCGGTCACGGATTAACCCATTGGTATCCGGCCACCTTTTATATGCTGCTTCCGGTGATTGGCCAAGAGCTGGGACTCAGCTATACCGAAACCGGCATGCTCATTACGTTTCAATATATGGCGAGCACGATTTCCAATGTGCCGGGAGGCATGCTGGTCGATACGGTCGGCAAAAAAGGTCTTCTGATGGCACTATCGCTCTTCTGGGTCGGATTTCCCTACTTGTTCATGAATTTCACGAGTACCTACTGGATGCTGCTTCTTTGCATCTCGCTCGTCGGCATAGGCAACAACCTGTGGCATCCGACGGCGATCCCTGCATTATCGCAGCGCTATCCGGAGCGGAGAGGCTTTGTCCTCTCGGTTCACGGCATGGGAGCCCATGCAGGCGATGCGCTCGCCCCGCTTGCGATAGGTGCGATGCTGGCTCTATTTACATGGAGGCAAATCGTTGTGCTCAATATCGTTCCCGGCGTGATCATCGCGCTGCTTATTGTGATCATGCTGCGGAATTCACCATTGGACCTCAAAAAACAAAAGGCGAGGGCTGGCGAGGAGAAGCAGGGACAAACCGTAAAGGAATATTTCAACGGACTGAAGGGACTGGTACAAAACCGCAGCCTGGTGCTCATTTCAACGAGCTCCGCCTTCCGTTCCATGACGCAAAACGCGCTGCTTACCTTTCTTCCGTTGTATTTGGCGCATGAGCTGGATTTTTCCCCTTTGTGGGTCGGATCAGGCATATTCCTGCTCCAGATGGGAGGCTTTATCGCCGCTCCGATATCCGGTCATTTGTCCGATAAATGGGGACGCAAAAAGGTATTGACGACAAGCATGACGGTATCCGCCGTTATTTTGATTGCTATGGCGGCTTTTGGCAAATCGCCGTTGTTCATCGTATTTATCGCGGTTCTCGGATTTTTTCTCTATGCGGTCCGTCCCGTGATGCAGGCTTGGCTAATGGAATCGTCTCCCCAAAAAATGGCCGGGACCAGCATAGGCATCCTGTTCGGCATGCAGTCCCTGGGCCAATCGGTATCCCCCTTGCTTGGAGGCATCATTTCCGACAAGTTCGGTTTATTTGCGGCATTTTATTTTGTGGCCGGTACGATTATCATTGCGAACCTGCTCATTTGGTTTGCGCCACAAGAGGAGTCATCAACCGGTAATCACCATTCCATATCTACATAAGGAGGATTTCCATGGCTAAACTGAATTTAAGCTTCGCCTGCTGGGACTACGATCGTGTTCAAGCGTTAATGGACGGCTCCGTCCGTCCCAAGGGCATTGAACTGAACTTTCTCAGCATGCCGGTGGAAGAAACGTTTTTCCGCATGATGCGCCACCAGGAATTCGATGTTGCCGAGCTGTCTGCTTCTTCCTATCTTCTTGCGAGGGACCGCGGATTTCCCCATTTTACGGCCATTCCGGTATTTCCGTCGCGGTATTTCCGTCATTCGGGGATTTATGTGAATGTTGAAGCAGGAATCCGTCGACCGGAGGAGTTAAAAGGCAAGCGCATCGGTATTCCCGAGTATCAGTTGACCGCTTGCGTCTGGATTCGCGGATTTTTGCAGCATGAATACGGTGTTCATCCGACCGAGGCGGAGTGGTTCTATGGAGGGCAGGAGACGCCCGGTCGTGTCGAAAAGTTCAAGCTGGAGCTGCCCGCGGACATTCGCCTGCAGCCGATCGGTCCGGAGCAGACACTAAACCAAATGCTGGAGAACGGCGATCTGGACGCGTTTATTGCTCCTCGGGCGCCGTCCTGCTTCTTGAAGGGGTCACCGCGCGTAAAACGTCTGTTCGAAGATTACGTATCCGTTGAAAAAGATTATTTCCGCAAAACCGGCATTTTCCCGATTATGCATGTTGTGGCTATTCGCAACGAAATTCTGGAACGGTACCCGTGGGCCGCGCAAAACCTGTATCAGGCGTTCGTCGAAGCCAAGAACAAGGTGTACGAGGGCTTCAATCAAACCGCGGCCTTAAAAGTGACGCTGCCTTGGCTGGTGCCGGAAGTCGAACGGACGAAGCAACTGATGGGCGATGATTTCTGGCCTTACGGATTAGAGAAAAACCGCGCTGCCTTGGAAGCGTTGGTCCACTATTCTCATGAACAGGGGCTTATCAAAACCAAGCTTTCAGTGGAAGATTTATTTGTGAAGTCGACCTTGGAGCAGTACACCATCTAATGGTACAAGGTCCAAAGAAAACGCCGACCATTTCCGAGCAGCACTTATCTAAGGCGGGGTAAACCATGAGGATGAAGGAAAGGAGGCTGATTTCATGAAGCGAACCTCATTGGCCGCAGTTGCGGCCGGAGTTCAAAGGACGGAACTGCGGGAATTTGACCTGCCGGAGGCAACGGAGGATTCCGGACTGCTTCGCATCGAAACCGTAGGCGTGTGCGGAACGGATGTGTCCTACTATAAGAAATCGCAATCTCCCCGCATACTGGGTCACCATATCGTCGGCTTTATTGAGCGGGTAGGGGAAAAGGCGGCTGCGCGTTGGGGGGTGAAGGAGGGGGATCGGGTGGCACTCGAGGAATATATCCCTTGCGGCCAATGCTCTTTCTGCCGGATAGGCATGTATCGCTCCTGCCCGTCGACGGATCCGAGAACCGGCGGTATCCGATACGGTGCTACGCCTGTGGATCGGCAGCCGTCCTTATGGGGCGGCTTCAGCGAGTTTATGTATCTTCATCCGAACTCGGTGCTGCATGCCATGCCTGAGCATGTTCTTCCGGAAGAAGCCGCCCTCACCTTGCCTCTGGCCAACGGGTTTGAATGGATGCTGCTGCAGGGCGGTGTAGGCCCGGGGAAAACGGTGGTCATTCAGGGGCCCGGCCAGCAAGGGTTGGCTTGTACCCTTGCGGCCAAGGTGGCCGGGGCTGAATGCGTGATCGTCACCGGACGATCTACCAGTATGAAGCGGCTTGAATTGTCCAGACGCCTCGGTGCAGATCATATCGTGAATATTCAAGCCGAAAGTTTAGAAGATCGGGTCCATGAAATCACAGGCGGCCGGATGGCCGATGTGGTTATCGATGTAACCTCCGGCGGGTCAGAGCCGGTCATCTCCTCCGTGGCTGCGGCCGGCCGTGGCGGTATGGTCATGTTTGGAGCTTACAAATATACGAAGATCCCCGAATTCGATATCGACTCGGTCATCACGAAAACACTTCAGCTTAAAGGCGTAAGGGGACACAGCTATACATCGGTACAAATGGCCGTCGATTTTATCGCATCGGGCAAATTTCCGCTGCGGATCATGAATTCTCACGATTTCGCTTTGGAGGAAACGGACTTGGCTTTAAAAACGGCGGGGGGAGAAGGCGAACCCGGTCCGCTTCTTGTCACCGTATCGCCCGGGAAGAAAAGATAATGGAACAATAAATAACGGGATGGATCGAATCCATCCCGTAAATCGGCAACAATATCACGTATCGGATCAGGCATATCTTAACTTAGCCGCTCGGTGATTAGTCTGCTGCAGGTTTTCAGATCTTTGACATAGTTTTGTACCTGTACGGGATACAAATACGATTTGGTTACGGCAAAGCTAACGGCTGCAATGACCAGACCGGTGCTGCTGTGCACCGGAACGGCTATGGAGCAAATACCGTCCTTATACTCGGACATTCCGGTAGAATAGCCGCTTTTGCGCACTTCGCGCAGTTGTTCAAGGAGCGCTTCGCCGCTAGTAATGGTTTTGTGTGTATGCCGGTCAAGTCCTTGTTCAATGACGCGGCTGATTTCCTGCTCAGCCTGGACGGCAAGAAGCACTTTGCCTGAAGCGGTGCAGTGGCTTGGTATGCGTTTTCCTATTTTCGATACGGTTCCATGATGATCGTCAGGAACCATTTTGCATAAAAATACGACTTCTCCGCGATCATAGACACCTAAATGAACCGCCTCACGGTAGGTTGTCATCAGCTTGTTTAGAAGGGGCGCAGCGATCGAGCGCAGCTCATTGCCATGGTATACGGCAAAACCAAGCTCGAAGGAGCCGATCCCCAAATGATATTTATGCGTGTACTTGTTTTTCTCTACAAGATTGTTGCCGTGGAGTGTGCTGACTAACCGGAAAATGGTACTTTTCGCCAATCCCAAACGCTTGCTCAATTCCGTGATGCCGAGCTCCTTATCCGCTAAAGTAAATTCCCGCAAGATACGGATCGCATTGTTAACGGAAGAAAGAGGTTCTTTTTGCGCCAAAGAAAACACCACCTTGAACAGAATTTTCCGGCCGGCATGTATTCGTTTTCACGATCATTATGACATACCCTTTGGGTCGGTAAAACCTATTTGTGCCGTATAGAGAAACGGAATGCGGCAGCAGCCGCTGCGATCTTCAGAAGTCTCATTGAAAATCTCATACTCCAATTTCGATTAGAGGGTTTTCTTATTTTTCTAACGTGTGGACAGGAGCATATTTTGCAGTGCTTTTCCATATAAATTACGGGGCACACGGTCTTCGCTAATATAGTAAAATATAGCCAACCCATTTTCTAACGAAAGAATCGTCCAAGCCAGTTCATTCGTAGACAGAGTAGACTTATGATTTTCTTTCGACTTCAATTTCTCAATGGCCTTGGAAATTTGCTCCACCGATTCTGTTATCAGGTTAGACCATTTATGACGTACCGATTCTTCACGCATCGCATAAAGAAAAAATTCCATGTTAAGCATGCTCCATGTTCGATTTTCCTGCCTAACTGAAAGGAAATATTCATCCATGGTTTCGATAAAATGTGAAAATGAATGCTGTTGGTCTATTACTTGATGGATGTTGTTCACATGTAATTTCATTTGTTGTTCCAATATGGCTAGAAAGAGCTCTTCTTTGGAATTAAAATGAGCATAAACCGCCCCTTTGCTAAATCCGGCATGTTCTGCAATTTTATCAACAGAAGCTCCGTGAAAGCCTAATTGAGCAAAGGTCTCGACAGCTGATTCTAAAAGTAATTGCCGAGTCTCCTTTTTTCGCTCCTCATGGGTTAATCTTCGTCTGATCATTTCTCTTCCCTCCCTCTTTCTCTTGACAATCATACTATATAACATTAACATACCATATAGTATATAAATACTAAACAGTATGAAAATTATAATAGATCATTATTATTGGAAGTAACCATCAACAATAAAGGGGAAGAGGGGAATCATGCGGAGGGAAGAAAACCTTGCAACGCAGAAACAGACTTTGTCCAAAATTTTGGCACAAACGATGAAAACAGGGATTATTAAATCAAACTTGATTCCGATGTTTGCTGGATTAACATTGGCATTATATACATATCAAATCCGTCTTTTAGAGAAATTCCCGGAAATGATATTTGCTTTGATTGGTTCGATTTTAGTCATGGGGGCAGCCGGAGCTTTTAATAACTTATACGACCGAGATATAGATTCTATTATGGAGAGAACGAAAAACAGGCCGACTGTAACAGGAGAAATAAAGCCCAAAGCAGTATTATGGCTGGGTATCTTCATGTCTGTCTTCGGAATAGTGACTCTTGCATTAACAACTCCCCTTGCAGCATTCCTAGGTTTTCTAGGTTTGTTTTTTTATGTTGTCCCATATACGATGTGGAGCAAGAGAAGAACCATTTATAATACGGAGGTTGGCAGTATTTCCGGGGCGATGCCGCCACTCATAGGATGGGCCGCAATTTATCCGGACATCACACATCCAGCCATTCTTGGTCTTTTTGTGATTACAGTGATTTGGCAAATGCCGCATTTCTATGCTATAGCTATTCGGAAGCACGATGAGTACAAGGCCGCGAAGGTTCCTATGCTTCCCGTAGTCAAAGGCATAAAAAGAACATATATACAAACGAATATTTATTTAATTGTTTTAATTGCAGCAAGTTTTCTTTTTGGGTCTTTAAGCCTCGGTCTTATGTTAGTAGCCCTTCTTTTAAGTGTTCTATGGCTTATTTTAAGTATTTTCGGTTATAAAAAGATGGATTCAGAGAGATGGGCAAAATCAATGTTTGTTTATTCCCTTCTTCATATGACGATCTTATTTTCAACGGTAATCATCTATTCTCTGATGGGAATTCTTTTGAATTTATAAAAATGAAAACAAGGATGAATGGATTAAGTTTTTGCAAGAGAATGAAGACGATTATCGGTTCTTTAGTAGAGACTTTATCCGATTATCCAATTTTAAATACATGTATTTACAAATTCAGACTGGAACATTATGATAAGACTATAATTGAGAAAACGATTACGCCAGAGGGGTGAATATGTCCCATATCACCATGAAAGAAATAGCCGGTTTAGCCGGCGTGTCCGCTGCAACCGTTTCAAGAGGCTTGTGCCATTATATTTTGCCTTGATATCTTGGGACTCGCACACGTCTCTATGTGAACAAGAAATGTGAACAAGAAATAAAACTTAGTTTTATAATATAAAACAAAGAAAGCGATTACCCAACATCTGTTGTGGAAGCCTAGGAGGAATTTTATACATGAGCAGAAGCAGACCAAAAGTATTTGTCCCCAACCAAATCCCGGAACAAGCGCTCCGCTACCTTCAAGAACATTGCGAGGTAGACTACCGGGATGCAGAAGAGAAGCTTTCTGACGCAGAACTCATCGCGGGGCTTCAAGATGCGGAAGGGCTTATGATTTATTCCCGCCAGAAGATTGAAGCCTCCATACTCGAGCATGCGCCTCGCTTAAAGGTGATAAGCAATATTGCCGTCGGGTACGACAATTTGGATCTGGCAGAACTGACCAAACGGGGCATTATGGGGACCAATACCCCCGGGGTGTTGACCGAAACGACGGCCGATCTTGCCTTCAGCATCCTTATGGCCGCGGCCAGACGGATTGCAGAAGCGGATCATTTTGTAAAAAGCGGGCAGTGGGAAGGCTGGAAGCCCAGTTTATTGCTAGGGAAAAACGTCTACGGCTCCACGCTCGGCATCATCGGGATGGGTAGGATCGGAGAAGCGGTAGCCCGCCGGGCTAAGGGCTTCGATATGAATATTTTATATTACAACCGTTCCAGGAAGCCTGACGCCGAGGCCGGATTAGGGGTCATTTATACTTCTATGGATGAGCTTCTGCAAAAATCCGATTATGTGGTTGTATTGGTTCCGCTGGGCCCGAGTTCAACCCGCTTGATCGGCGAGCGTGAGTTTCACCTCATGAAGCGCGATGCTATATTTATTAATGTATCAAGAGGAGCAACCGTAGATGAGCAGGCCTTGATCCGCGCACTGCAGGAAGGCCGGATTGCAGGCGCCGCGCTGGATGTTTTTGAAAAAGAACCGGTAGATAAAAACAATCCATTGCTCCAAATGCGAAATGTCGTGACCGTGCCTCACATTGGAAGCGCTACATTGGAAACCCGTTCCAAAATGGCCGAGAAGGCCGCCAGGAACCTTGTAGCCGGTTTGTCAGGACAAATACCGGTTGACTTGATTAATCCGGAGGTTATTCCATCGGCATCAAGTCAGAAGAAGTGGGGATGACAGCCGGGACCATCGTATAGGCGATTACTTCGTGACTCTGCAGGAGGGTATCCCTCTGGGACATGAAATGTTAAGAAAACGCATATTTTCGGGAAAGCTTATGTTAAAATTTGGGTATCCGATGGCGCGGAACCCCAGTCAGCTGAGTGAAGTTACAAAGGAGGACGAAATAGTGCAATCGCTGGATTTGAGCTTATACCCTAAAATTGAACTGCCCCGGTTTGTTAAAGTCAAACAACATTTTGACCGTCAGAAGCTGGACGATATTCCCGGAGAGATTCAAAAAAATATGGCCCCTTATCTGGAGAATCTTTCGGGCAAACGGATCGCTGTAGGTGTAGGAAGCAGGGGAATCCATAACATCGACCTGATTACCAAATGCGTAGTCGATCAGTTGAAGCAGGCGGGTGCGCACCCGTTTATTATCCCGGCCATGGGGAGTCATGGCGGAGCGACGCCGGAGGGACAAGCCGAAATCCTGGAGGCTTATGGCATTTCCGAGGAGACCATGGGCGTGGAGATCGATGCGTCGATGGATGTGGAATCGATTGGCGAGATTGAGCCGGGACTTGAGGTCTATGTCGCCAAAAGCGCGCTGGAAGCCGACGGCATCGTTATCATTCCGAGAATTAAAGCACATACGGCGTTCCGTGGCGAAGTCGAGAGCGGGATTTGCAAAATGCTTGTCATCGGGCTTGGAAAACAAGCGGGCACCGATCTTGTACACCGTCAGGGATTTGGGCGTTTTGCAGAGCTGATTCCATCCATCGGCCGCATGATTGCCGAAAAAACCAGATTTCTTTTTTCCGTATCCATCGTCGAGAATGCGTATGAAGAAACCTATAAAATTGAAGTCATACCCAAGCAGGATGCGATTGCGTTGGAAAGAGAAAAAGCCCTGCTGGAAGAAAGCAAGAATAAAATGGGAAAGATCCTGTTTCCCAAATTTGATGTATTGGTTATTGAGCAGATCGGCAAAAACATCAGCGGCGACGGACAGGACCCGAACGTCACGGGACTTTATATCACCAAGTTTGCCAGCGGTGGTCCCGAGTTTCAGAATTGCGTCATTTTTGATTTAACGGAAGAGACGCATGGCAACGCGAATGGTGTGGGAACGGCAGACGTCATTACCCGCAAGCTGTTTGATAAGATTGACTTCATTTCGATGTATACGAATGCGTTCACCAGTACGGAATCCGCCCCGGTCAAAATTCCGATGGTGGCGTCCACGCCGGAGGACGCTCTGCGCATCGCGGTCAAGATGTGTAATGGCATTGAACCATACCGGCATAAGATTGTATGGATCAAAAACACCCTGGAGCTGGGCGAGATAATCATTAGCGAGCCTTTATTGGAAGAAGCCAGGGCCAACCCGAACATTGAGATTAGTTCGGAGCCGGTGGAGCTTACTTTTGCCAATGGGGAGCCGCTGTTTCATTGCTGAATTCGGCTGGCCCACTGCAACTGGAGGTGTAAAGGAATAATGAAGCTTCGTTGTACAATTCTTGATGATTACCAGCAAGCCGCACTAACGATGGCCGACTGGTCAACCATTTCGGAGTCGGTAGAAGTCCGGTCGATCGTTCGGCATGTGGATCGGGAGGAGGAGCTCGTCAGTCTGCTCGGCGATGAAGACATCGTCGTGATCATGCGCGAACGCACTCCCTTTCCGGCATCGCTGTTTGCACGTTTGCCCAAGCTAAAGCTGCTCATCACCTCCGGCATGCGGAATGCATCCATAGACCTTGCGGCTGCGGCTTCGCACGGTGTGGTCGTTTGCGGGACGGGGAGCAAATCCGAGCCTCCCGTAGAGCTGACTTGGGCATTGATCCTTGGGCTTGCACGTCATATTGTGCAAGAAAACAGCGCCCTTCGGACAAACGGTCCATGGCAGAGCACCATCGGAACGGATCTTCATGGCAAGCAGCTTGGCGTGCTTGGTCTCGGCAAGATCGGAAGCAAGGTGGCTCGCATCGGCAAAGCGTTCGGGATGGAGGTGGCTGCCTGGAGCCAACATTTGACCCGAGAGCAGGCCGATGCTGCAGGAGTACGGTTAGCAGCCTCCAAAGAAGAACTGCTGGAAAGCAGCGACATTGTCTCTATCCATCTTGTGCTCAGCGATCGGACGAGAGGCCTGCTCGGCAGAGAAGAGCTTCGGCGGATGCGTCCTTCCGCATATTTGATCAATACCTCACGGGCGGCGATTGTGGATCAGCAGGCGCTCATCGAGGCCTTGCAGAACCGGTGGATCGCCGGCGCGGGTATCGATGTATTTGACATCGAGCCTTTGCCGGAAGACAGCCTGTTTCGAAAGCTGCCCAATGTTCTGGCGACACCCCATCTCGGATACGTGTCTCAGGGAAATTATCATACCTACTTTCAGGAAGCCGTGGAAGATATCCAGGCCTTTTTATCCGGCTCGCCTATCCGTAAACTCAACTGAACCAAACATCCGCAGAATATTGCGGATGTTTTTCTCTAATCTGCCTGTCCTGATCAAGCTCGGAGGAGGAAAGAAGATGAAAATCAACATCAATGCATTATTCGATCTCACTGGCAAGACCGCAGTGGTGACCGGGGCCAGTCAAGGCATAGGCAGCGAGATAGCTAAACTGCGCTCGATTTATATTTGAAATGCGCATTTTTTGCAGTCAGGCCGCCGAATGGGCATCTGATCGAATTAATGTAAATGCGATCGCACCCACCTTCATTAAAACCCCATTGACCGAACCGATGTTCGAAGATCCGGCATTCAAGGAAGAGGTCTGAATCGTATTCCGCTGGGGCGTCTGGCTAAACCCGAGGATCTGAACTGCCGTCTGCAGCAGGCTATCCTTTTTCAAGTTATCCATTTGTAATGTCTGCCAGAAACGCCCCGGACGCGGCCGCCAAATCTTTCCCGTCCAAAAAGATTTGAAGTCCCCGCTTACCTGCACTAATACTGACAGGATTCACGCCGGTTACGGTTTTATCCAGATATAAAGGGTATTTTTTCTTCATTCCGAGCGGCGAGACGCCGCCGCGGATATACCCTGTAAGCCTTTGAATTTCTTTCACCGGAACCATCTCCACCTTTTTGTTCCCGCTTGCCTTGGCTAATGTTTTTAAGTCCAATTCTTTATCCCCTGGAATGCAGGCCGCGATAATCCCTGTTTTATCCCCGCGGAGTATTAGCGTTTTGTACATTTGACGGGGCATGACACCGACTTTTTCTGCAACAATGAACGCATCGAGTTGATTTTCATCCCATTCGTATTCATGTAAAGTATAAGAAATGTGAAGGGAATCCAAGATTCGGCAAGCATTGGTTTTCGTTGACATTTTCTCCGTCGGACCTCCGGAACTGTATTTCACTTATCATATCATGGGATGGTTGGCCGGTATAGATGCAGGATTACGCAAATGGTTTGATCATTGAAGTGTTTTCATTTATGATTACGTCATAGGATGTAACGCTCAGATTACGCCATGAAAAAAACGCTGAATGAACTGCTGTGCCTATGTTGGCAATAAATACACCCGCCTCGTCATGAACTCATCGATGTTCAGTCACAAA
This sequence comes from Paenibacillus naphthalenovorans, assembly GCF_001465255.1. NCBI lineage: Bacteria > Bacillati > Bacillota > Bacilli > Caryophanales > Paenibacillaceae > Paenibacillus > Paenibacillus naphthalenovorans. Next base: position 1,459,143 of record NZ_CP013652.1, read on the forward strand.
AAACCTCCTGATTTCAATTCATTTCCTTTAGGCCGATACCCATCAAACCAAAACGATTGAGAAGTTCCGAAATGTTAATCGACGGATGAAGCTTTGACAAACCGAGGGATAGCCGGATCCATCCGGGAGAAGCCCGAGCGCAGCGTATTTGTCTTATCAAGCCGCTATATGCCCGGGGTTGGTTGGATGGTTCCGATTTCCGTTAAATTACCGTTAAGGGGGATGTTCCATTACAAAGCCGCCGCTATAAATCGATATCCAACATAAAGGGGGTCTTTATGAACAACATGAACAAGCGTGAACGACTGAAACAGAAAATTGAATCCCATCTTCGGCACACGGCAAGACAGCTGGTGAAGTTCGATACCTTGGAGGAAACGCTGAATTACTTGATGGATTCGTTTTGGATGGAGTTTACATGCGACTTTGTAGCGATTCTCTTGAAATCAGACAACCTTCTTGTGCCGAAAGCCTGGAAAGGGGAGACACGGCAGGTGGAGACGGCGCTTTATTTTCAAGTCCCTTCGGAATCGAAGCTGTTGCAGGAAGCCTTATGGGGGCCCAACGGCAGTATCGGGGAGGGGGAAGAAGAATTTCACATGGCGCTGGAGGCGGAAAATCTCTCCACCTGGTTTACGGTACCGCTGAAAGAGCGGGAAAAAACGTTTGGACTCTGTATCATCGGTTTTCGCAATTTTGTTCCGCTGATTCTGGAAGCTGAAACGTATTTCGTGGAATTCGGCAGGGACGTGGCGGTTGCGATCGGTTTGGCTAAAGAGAAAGAACGGCAAAAACGGAAAATCAAAGGGATGGAATGGCTGAGGGAAAATATTTTCCCCGGTTCATCGATTGAGCAAATGGTTGAAAAAATTGTGGACCGCGCCGTAAAGGGGACGATGGCTCAATCCGCCTGCGTTTATTTATATGACGATCAACATTTCCGTTTTACTTATCAGCCTCCAAGCTTTGGTTTGGAAACCTTCCGGGAACATCTCATAATGGACGAAAACAGCACGATCATGACCCTTTTCCCTTATCTCGAACTGGCAGGCGGCACCGAACTGACCGTGCCCCTGGTCGTGAATTTGAAAACGATCGGCGTGCTGCACGTCAGCGGCAAAGAGAATGGATATTTTACGGAAGAAGATTTGGATCTGCTGGAGTTTTTGTCTTTACACGTATCGACCTTGATTGAGAACGCCCGGCTTTATCAAAATGAGATCGAAAGCCGATCCAGGCTGCAGCGCATTATGTACCATCAGCAAGAGCTGATGAAAAAAGCGATTGAAGAGGAATCGTTAGGCCAGATGACCAAAACCGTGAACTCCCTGTTCGGCTGCTCCATCCTGCTGCTGGATCGCTTTATCCGCCCGATTTCCCACTGTTTCCTTCACGGGGAAGAAGACATGCTGAATCCCATCCTGCAAGCAGTGAAAGAACATGAAATGAAGATTGCTACACTGCGTTCGAAAGAGCTCTGGCTTGCTCTGCCGGGAAATGAGGAGCCGACTTTGGGAATTTGGCCGGTTACAGGCGTCGGACAATCGCTTGGCTATTTCGTTGTGATTTCCCGGCCGGAATTGTGGGATTCCGTGAATCGGTTGACCATTAACAACGCGATAAGCCTGTTTGCCAATGAATTCATTAAACAAAAGCTGGTCCTGGACGCTAAGGAACAGGTGAAAGAGAGCTTCATCAACCAATTGTTTTCACATCAGGTCGAGGACCTGAATCAGATCGTTCAATATGCAAGTCTCACCCATTGGAATATTATGGATCCCCACAGAGTCGCCGTGCTGTCCATGACTTTGCCGGAGAAGCAGGGGGATCATCTGCACCTGATTGACCGCGAAGAGACCAAATCAAAGCTTTGGGACCAAATCAAATTCAAAATCAGTTCGGAATATACGAATATGATGACGTCTCGCAAAGGGGATGAATTTATCCTCATCAGTCCTCTTACGAACGAAACAAAGGGAACCGAGCCTTATTGGAAGAGGGTATTCGGCAGCCTGAAAAAGATCACCCATTCGGTCAATCCGTCCATTCAAATCTATATCGGCGTCGGAGGCAAAACCAACCGAATTGAAGATTATAACGATTCATACAAACAGGCGGTGCAAACGAATAACTTGGTTCGACATCGCTTTGTCAAGACAGGGGTTGCCCTGTTCGAGGAGCTTGAGTCCTATACCATGCTTCACCAGATCAACGATATGTCATCCATTCGGTTGTTTGTAAAGAAAAAATTGTCACCCTTGCTGCATTTTGACGGAAACGGGGCAGACCTCTTTCATACCCTGCGCGTCTATTTGGAACGTAACGGAAATATCAAAGAAACGTCGGACGCTCTGTTTATCCACCGAAGTACACTGCTCTACAGACTTGATAAAATCCGGGATTTGCTGCAGATCGATTTAAACGATTCGGATCAGCGTTTCAATCTCATGCTGGCCTATAAGCTATTCGACCTTCATCGATTCACTCTTCCGCAAATTCGATGAAAATGACGCCCGGTTTTCCTACAAAATGAAGATACACAATGAGCCTCCATACCCTTATGATTTCAGTAAGCGGTTACATTAGATTTCAAGCAGACGCAGGAGGCTGATAGGATGAACATTCAACGGATCGGTGTAGTGGGATCGGGGACGATGGGAGGCGCCATTGCCCATTTGGCCGCGCTTTCCGGTTTCCAAGTCATTTTATGCGACGTGGCGGACGCGTTTTTGAACAAAGCGAGGCAACGCATGGAGACGCTGATGGATAAATCCGTCGAGAAAGGGAAGATGACAGCAGACCAAAAAGCGGAGGTGCTGTCCCGTATCGTATCTACGACGCGATTGGAAGATTTGAAACCGGTACAAGTCGTTATCGAGGCGATTATTGAAAACCTGGAGGCAAAGAAGGAATTGTTTCACCAACTCGACGAGCTGCTGCCGCCAGACGTGCTTATCGCTTCCAACACCTCTTCGATGTCCGTCACGGTCCTGGCCGAAGCGACCAAACGCCAGCACCTTGTGGCGGGGATGCACTTTTTCAATCCCCCTCAGGTGATGAAGCTGGTAGAGGTGGTACGCGGCTTCAAGACGGGCGACGATACCGTTCGGCAATTGAAGGAATTAGCGATTCGATTCGGAAAGGACCCGATCGAGGTCAAGAAAGACAGCCCGGGCTTTATCGTCAACCGGGTCATGATTCCTCAGTTTATCGAGGCCATTCGTCTAGTGGAAGAAGGGGTGGCGTCGCCCGAAGACGTGGATAAAGCGATTGTGCTCGGCTTGAACTATCCCATGGGGCCATTTACGCTCCAGGACTTCGCAGGCGTCGATATCGGCCTGAACGTCATGGATTATTTTTATGAGGAATTTAAGGATGACCGTTTTGCAGCGCCTTTATCCTTACGCCGATTGGTGCGCGCCGGACGGTTAGGAAAGAAGACGGGGGCGGGATGGTATGATTACAACAAATAAGCAGGGACGTGAACCGGACATGACCTATGAAACGATAGAACTGGCTGTAAAAGAAAACATCGCGATCGTTTACTTGAATCGCCCTCCGTACAACCCTCTAAACGGACAATTATTCCGTGAGCTGTCGCATCTGTTCGATCGTCTGGAGCAGTATGCGGACATCAAAGCCGTTATTATTACCGGTACAGGAGACAGGGCATTCGCTGCCGGCGCGGACATTAAGGATATGATGGACCTGAACGCCAACGAAGTGCTGCAATTTTGCCAGGTGTCCCGGCTCACATTCTTCAAGATCGAATCTCTGTCCAAACCGGTCATTGCGGCGATCAACGGTCTGGCGCTCGGCGGCGGCTGCGAATTGGCACTCACCTGTGATATAAGACTGGTTTCAGAGCATTCCAAATTCGGATTGCCGGAGATTAATCTTGGCATAATTCCCGGCGGGGGCGGAACACAAAGGCTCCAAAGGCTGATTGGTCAGGCAAAAGCCAAGGAACTGCTCTATTTCGGCGAGATGATCGATGCGGCTAAAGCGTTGGAGATCGGACTGGCGAATCGGGTGGTTCCACTTGCGGAATTGCTCCCGGAAGCCGTGGCGCTTGCGAAAAAGCTTGCGGAAAAGCCTGTGGTGGCGATGCGGATGATGAAAACGGCGGTGAACGCGGGATATCATGCGGACCTCCAGACAGCACTGGATTTGGAAATGGCATGCTTCGGGAACGCATACGCCAGTGAGGACCGCAGGGAAGGCATGCAATCCTTTGTAGAGAAACGCAAAGCTCAATTCTCAGGACGTTAGGAGGAGAAGTGATGGCAAAACGCGAGGTTTATCTCATCGAAGGCGCGCGAACCGCCTTCGGTGAATTCGGGGGTTCCTTCAAGGACGTCACGGCTATTGATCTGGCCGCGGCATGCGCCCGTAAAGCGATGGAAAAATCTAATGTATCGCCGGAGGAAATCGATCAGGTCGTGATCGGCAATGTCATTCAATCCAGCCCGGATGCCGTTTATACGGGAAGACATGTCGGCTTAAAGTCGGGTGTCCCCAAGCATGTTCCGGGGCTTACGGTGAACCGCCTCTGCGGTTCCGGCCTGCAGGCGATCATCAGTGCGGCCCAATCGATTCTGTTGGGAGAGGCCGATTTGGCGCTTGCTGGCGGCGCGGAAAATATGAGCCAGGTGCCGCATGTGATTCGGGGCGCCAGATGGGGTATTCCGCTTGGCAAAGCTCCCATGGAGGATTATTTGTGGGAGACGCTTTACGATCCTTATGGAGATTGCACGATGGCGACCACTGCAGAAAACCTGGCCGTTAAATACGGGATTACCAGAGAGCAAGCGGACGCTTACTCCGTCCGGAGTCAGCAGCGAGCGCTGAAGGCTATAGAAACAGGCATTTTTTCGGAAGAAATCGTTCCTTATACGGTAAAAGGGAGAAAAGGCGATATCCTTGTTGACCGGGATGAGCATCCTCGATCGACAACGATGGAAGCCCTCTCCAGGCTTCCCTCCCGATTTACGATAGACGGCGTCGTCACGGCCGGCAACGCAAGCGGCATGAATGATGGCGCGGCCGTAACGGTCATCGCTTCGGAGGAGTCGGTGATCCGGCGCGGCTTAAAACCTCTCGCGCGATTGGTGGCGTGGGGCATTGTAGGCGTGGAGCCGGCCATGATGGGCATCGGACCCGCCGACGCCATTCGCCAGGCATTGCAAAGAGCGGGAATGACCCTTCAGCAGTTGGATTTGATTGAAATTAACGAAGCGTTCGCAGCTCAATATCTCGCCTGCCGGCAGGAGCTCGATTTTGATCCCGAGAAAGGCAACGTGAATGGCGGCGCCGTTGCGTTAGGCCATCCGCTCGGAGCCAGCGGTGCCCGAATCACGCTGTCCTTACTGTACGAACTGCGCCGCAGAAACCAAAGATTCGGTGTTTCCTCCTTATGCATCGGCGGCGGCCAAGGGATCGCAGCGATCTGGGAGCGAGTCTGAAACGGATGCAGGGATGGGATCATAAAAAGTCTCAAGGGGTGAATCATCAATGTATCAAGACTGCTATGGACTTACCGTTACAGAGTTATTTGAAAGGGCTTACAAGTTAAATCCTTCCAAAGAAGTGATTTATGATCGCAGCCGAAGGCTGACCTATCAAGAGCTTCGTGAAGAATCGATACAGCTGGCTGCTTCGCTGCAGGATCTTCAAGTGGAGAAGGGGGACCGGGTGGCGGTTTGTTTGCCGAACTGGCACGAGTTTGTCGTGATCTACCTGGCTCTTTCACATCTTGGTGCGATCCTGATTCCATTCAATACACGGTATCGGCAGGAAGAAGTGGAATATATCTTGTCCAATAGCGGCGCGAAGCTGGTTTTCTGTACCGATGAGTTCGGCGGCGTCCCTCATTATGAGCAATTCTCCACCTTGTTGAAGTCATCGAAGACGCTTCAGCAGATGATATCGGTCAGGTTCGAACGGCCTGGAATGCTTTCTTATCATCAGCTGCTGGAACGAGGAAAGCATCTGCCTCTTACTTTTGCAGCGATCGACCGGCGGGAGGATGTCTTCGGGATTCTATATACCTCCGGAACCACCGGCAGGCCGAAGGGTGTCATGCTTACTCATGCGAACGTTGTGCATACGGCCGCCATCACCGCGGAATCGATGCGCTGTACACCGGATGACGTTATGCTGGTGGCGGTTCCCGTCTTTCATGTGTTCGGTATTACGCCAAGCATTCTTACCAATTTCGCCTGCGGCGGAAAGATGGTGCTTGTGGACGTATTCAAGCCGAAAGATGTGCTGGAATTGATACAAAACGAGGGAATTACCATACACCACGGCGTTCCGACGATGTTTATCCTCGAACTGAACCATCCGGCGTTTTCCGTTTATGACCTTTCCTCCCTGCGCACAGGCATTATTGCCGCAGCCCCATGCCCGGTAGAAGTCGTCAAACGTATTCGATCGGACATGGGATGCGATATCGTGGTGGCATACGGGCTGACGGAAACCTCGCCGACGCTGACCATCACGGATTTCAACGATGATGATCGGATCAGGTCCGAGACGGTCGGAAAAGTGCTGCCGGGAGCGGAGGTGAAAATCGTCAATGGACAAAGGGAACCGGTTGCCTTCGGAGAGGTCGGTGAATTAGCCTGCCGTGGATTCGGGGTGATGAAAGGGTATTATCAAATGCCTCAGGAAACCAAGGCGGTGATTGACGATGAGGGGTGGTTATACACGGGAGATTTGGCCACGATCGATAAGGACGGGTACATCCGCATTGTAGGACGAAGCAAGGAAATGATCATTCGAGGAGGATACAACATTTATCCAAGGGAGATCGAGGAGGTGCTATACAAGCACCCGGAGGTTCTGGAAGCGGCGGTCGTCGGACTTCCCGATTCGGTCCTGGGGGAGATCACCTGCTCCGCAGTCCGGTTGAAAAGCGGCGCGAAGGTAGAAGCCGAAGAATTGAAGCAATTTATTCGTGAGCGGCTGGCGGATTATAAAACGCCCGACAAAATCGTTTTTATGCATGATTTTCCCATGACGCCAAGCGGAAAAATCAAAAAAATGGATTTGCAACAGCAATTGAAAATCGAATTGGAGGGTCAGTTGAGATGAAGAAGATGAAAAGACGGCTGTGGACTTCACTCATGGCTTTGACTCTATGGATTGCAACGGTCGGCTGCTCCTCTGCATCTTCGATTCCGGAGAATACGGCTGCTCCAGCAACCCCATCGGAGGGATCGGCGCAAACCATCAAAATCGGTGTCATCGTTTCCGAGACGGGACCTGCTTCCTCTTTGGGCAAACCTGAAGCTGAAACGGCAAGACTGCTTAAGAAACAGATCGAAGGGCAGTTGTTCAACGGTAAAAAAGTGGAATTGATCATCAGCGATAATGAAACGAACGATACCAACGCGGTCGTTATCGCAAAAAAAATGGTATCGCAGGATAAAGTCATCGCCATCGTCGGAGGGACGCAAACCAGCACGAGCGTAGCCATCAGCGAAGTGGCGAAGGAAAACAAATTGCCGCTGATTGCCTTGGCGCCTTTATCCAAGGAGGTGCTTGGCGAGTATGTATTCCAGGTCACGCAAAGCAACGCTACCGTGCTGCAAACGATCATTGATTATCTAAAATCCAACAACATCACTAGCGTTGCTTGGACGAATGCACGCGATGCCTTCGGCCAAAGCGGTCTGCCGATTTTCAAGGAGCTGGCGAAGGCGAATCACATCGAGATTGTCGCGGTGGAGGATTTCGACGGGGCAGCCACCGATATGACCGTACAGCTGACCAAAATTAAACCGAAAAAACCCGGCGCCGTCATCGTATGGTCTCGTCCACCGGGGGCGGGCATCATCGCCAAAAATTTCAACCAGCTCGGGTTTGACGTGCCGATGATTCAAAGCCACGCGGTAAGCAATGAAGGCTTCCTGAAGCAGATCGGAGCCGAGGGGGAAGGGGTGTTGGCGATCGGAAGCAAAATGAATATTCTGGATGCCCTTCCGGATTCGGAACAAAAACAACTGTTAATGAAGTTTAATGATGAATTCCAAAAAGAATACGGTACCTCCCCGGGGCCGTTCGGAGGGTATATGTACGATGGAATCCATCTGGTGCTCAAGGCCATCTCCAATGGCCATGAAAGTCCGCAGGCCATTCGCGATTACATTGAGAGCGGTCTTGGAAAGCACCTAGGTGTCACGGGAACGTTCGAATTCAGCGCGGATGTTCATGACGCGGCGGCAGGCGACGGGCTGGCGCTGCTGCGGGTAGCGAAGCAGGGCTGGGAACCGGCCAGATAATGTTGCGGTTTACCCGGAGGGATAAAGGCACATAGGATATCGTTTCCGGTCAGTGCGATGTGTCTATATCTCATATAGAAGAGAGGGGACAAAATGGATACGATCAGCCAAGTTATGCAATATCTCATTACGGGCCTCACGACGGGGAGCATCTATGCGCTTATCGCCGTCGGTTACGTTACCATCTATAATGTAACCGGCGTGATTAACTTTGCGCAAGGAGAGTTTACGATGCTTGGAGCTCTTCTATGCGTATCCTTCGTTCAATCGGGGGTTCCGCTGGTTTTCAGTATCATACTGGCCATTGTTCTTACGGCCTGTTTCGGTTTCTTCATGGAGAGAACGACGGTCTATCCGGTCAGAAATGCGAATTTTGTAACGTTGATCATTATTACGATTGGCGTATCGATCGTGCTCAGGGGGGCAGGTCTGCTGATTTGGGGAAACACGCCGTTAAGCCTCCCGCCGTTTTCCGACAGCTCGCCGGTTATGATCCTGGGCGCCGTCCTGATTCCGCAAAGCATCTGGGTGTTTGCGACACTGGTGCTGCTGCTGGGTATGCTGTATTTATTTTTTGAAAAAACGGTGCTCGGCACGGCGTTGAAGGCATGCGTCATCAACCCCAAGGCCGCGCAGCTAATGGGAATCAATACCCGATCGATGTCAGCTTTTGCGTTTACGGCCAGCGCTGCGGTCGGCGCTGTGGCCGGCATCGTGGTGACTCCGATCACAGGAGCCATTTACGATATGGGCCTCTTGCTCGGCCTAAAGGGCTTTATGGCCATGGTCATCGGCGGGATGAACAACATATCCGGCGCCGTCTTTGCCGGTTTTTTGATTGGCGTGATCGAGGCGTTCAGCGGAGGGTACATTTCCACTTCCTACAGCGATGCGATCAGCTTTGCTTTCCTGCTGCTGGTATTGTTCATTTCACCGAACGGCATGATGAGTAAAGCAACCGGAAAACGGGTCTAAAGAAAGGGGGAGTCTTGTGAAGAAGCAAACGCTGTATGCCAGCCGGCTCAAGCCGCTTTTCATCCTGATGGTGCTCATCGTGCTTGCGCCGGTCCTTTTTCATTCTCCTTATTATTTGACGGTATTGGTGCTGATCGGGATTTACAGCATCATTACGCTGGGATTAAGTCTGCTGATGGGATATGCGGGTCAAATCTCGCTTGGGCATGCGGCCTTCTTTGGAATCGGAGCGTATACCTCGGGCATCCTGACCGTTAAGTACGGGGTTGCGCCGCTTGTGGCGATGTTGGCCGGGATTCTGTTGACAGGTTTGATTGCTTTTGCAGTCGGCATTCCAACGCTGAAGCTGAAGGAGCATTTTCTGGCGCTGGCGACCATCGGTTTTAACATTATCGTATACATCGTCATTTTAGGCATGTACGACCTGACCGGCGGGGCATCGGGTTTAACCGGGATTCCGAAATTTTCGGTATTCGGCTTCGACATTCGCGGGGAATGGAATTATTACTTTCTCGTATGGGGGATTGTGCTTCTCCTGGCATCGTTTTGCATTAATTTAGTGCAATCCCATATCGGCAGGGTGCTTCGGGGGATTCACGACAGCGAGATCGCGACGCTCACGCAGGGAATAGATGTATTGAAATATAAGCTGCAAATTTTTGTGTTAAGCGCGGTTTTTGCTTCTGCAGCCGGAAGCTTGTACGCCCATTTTATGAATTTTCTCGCACCGGGAACATTTTACGTGCTGGCATCGATCCAACTGCTGATCATGGTCGTTGTCGGAGGGGCTCAACCGATTTGGGGCGCGATCCTTGGCGCTTTCGTGATGACGGTGCTGGCGGAAGGCGTGCGCCATTATGTCCCGATGGTAATGGATGTCGGCGGAGAAATTGAAATTATCATTTACGGTCTTCTGTTGGTTCTCGTCATGATGTTTATGCCCAAAGGCTTGCTGCCGATGATCGGCGCAATACAGGAACGCTTCCGACGCAGGAAGCTCCCGGAAGGAGGCGGGCCGCATGGACAGCGCACTGTTGGAAGTTAAGCAATTAACCAAACGTTTCGGCGGCATTGTAGCGGTGGACGGTGTTTCTTTCAACGTTCGAAAAGGGGAGATCGTAGCGGTTATCGGTCCGAACGGAGCGGGCAAAACGACGCTGTTTAACATGATTTCCTCTATTTTGGAGCCAAGCGAGGGCGAGGTCTGGTTCAAGGGAGAGAAATTAACCGGAACGCAGGTTCACCGGCTGGCTGCGAAGGGGATCACGAGGACCTTCCAAAATCTTCAAATTTTCGAGTCCATGACGGTGCTGGAAAATGTCATGCTCGGTACGCATACAAAGCTCAAAACGACGATCTTCAATGCCGGCTTTCGGCTGCCGGTGGTGAAAGAAGACGACGAAACCGCGGCTTCTTTAGCGCTTCAGGCATTGGAATCGGTTGGCTTACAGGACAAACAGGCGGAGATTGCCGGCAACCTTCCTTACGGTTTGCGCAAGCTGCTGGAGTTGGCCAGGGCGATTGTGCTGAAGGCGGATCTGATCCTGCTCGACGAACCGATGGCGGGCTTAAATGACGGGGAAAGCCACCGGCTCGCTTCGTTCCTGCTGGAGATGAAAAATAAGGGGCACTCTTTTCTTTTTGTCGAGCACGACATGGCCGCCGTCATGAAAATTGCGGATCGCATCGTCGTTATCGATTTCGGGGTCAAGATTGCCGAGGGGTCCCCCGAGCAAATAAGAAACCATCCTAAGGTGATCGACGCCTACTTAGGGAAGGAGTTGGAATGATGCTGCAGGCCAACGGCATTACCGCTTACCACGGCCGCATCCGCGCGCTGCATCAGGTCAGCCTGTCCGTCCATCCGGGCGAGATGGTATCCATCATCGGAGCGAATGGCGCAGGGAAGAGCACGCTGCTTGGGGTTCTTGCGGGCTTATATAAGCCGGCGCAAGGAGAGATTCTCCTGGGGAAAGATCGGATCGAGCATCTGCCGGCGCATCAGGTCGTCCGCAAAGGGATCAGCCTTGTGCCCGAAGGAAGGCAGGTGTTTACGAGCTTGAGCGTCAGAGAAAATCTGATTCTTGGCATGTATCACAAATATAAGCGAGAGAAGCACACGGTGGAGTCGAAGCTGGAAGCGATGCTGGAGATGTTCCCCGGTTTGAAGAAGCACTATAAGTCAGCGGCCGGCAATATGAGCGGCGGGGAGCAGCAAATGCTGGCCATCGCCCGAGGGCTGATGGCGGATCCGAAAATTATTTTGCTCGATGAGCCTTCTATGGGACTTGCACCTTTCATTGTGAAGGAGATCCTTGTCATTTTGCAGCGCATCAGGGACGACCTCGGGACGATGGTCATTTTGGTGGAGCAGAATGTAAAAGCCGCCTTGAAGGTGGCGGACCGGGTGTATGTGATGGATCGGGGAACCTTCGTACTGGAAGGCAAACCGTCTGATCTGTTGTACGATCCGATGGTTCAAAAGACATATCTTGGTACAGTTCACGAAACCAAAGGAGCGGTAAATGCATGAGTGATGTACAGACGAAGGTGAAAGGGATGTTCTTCCTATCCGATGAACAGGAAGCGATTCAATCGCTTGCGCGAGAGTTCGCCTCGCAGGAGATTGCGCCTCGCGCAAGACACTATGATGAAACGGAAAGCTTCCCTGCGGAAATCATGAAGAAGCTTTACGAGACCGGCCTGTCTAATCTGGCGATCCCCGAAGCGTATGGCGGTGCGGGGATCGATAAGATATCCCATGCGTTAATCATGGAGGAAATCGCGAAAGCATGTGCCGGTGTTGCGACCAGCCTGGATGCGAATTCGTTGGCCTCCTATCCGATTCTGGTGGGAGGAACGGAGGAGCAAAAGCGCGTTTATTTGCGTCGTCTGACGGAAGAAGGACAGTATGCGGCTTTCGCGCTGACGGAGCCTGCCGCCGGCAGCGATGTAAGCTCGCTGCGAACGACAACAGAACGAATCGGCGACGATTACGTGTTGAATGGGGAAAAGTGCTTTATCACCAACGCCAGCGTAGCGAATTTTTATGTCGTGCTCGCCAAGCTGAAAGGCGAAACTGGATCAAGAGCGTTTACCGCGTTTATCGTCGAACGGGACGCTGAAGGTGTTTCTGTGGGAGAGAAAGAGAAAAAGCTTGGACTTCGTGCATCCGATACGGCATCCGTTCTATTCGAAGACGTGAAGATTCCGTCGGCCCAACGTCTGGGCGCTGAAGGGGAGGGCTTTAAAATATTCATGAAGGCTCTGATGTATGCCAGACCGATGGTCGGCTCGCAGGCGGTCGGAATCGCCCAAGGCGCTTATGAAGCCGCTGTGCAATATGCAAAAGAGCGAAAGCAGTTCGGGAAGCCGATCACCGATCTGCAAGCCATTCAATTTATGCTGGCTGACATGGCGATGAATATTGAAGCGTCCCGCTTGCTGGTACAAAAAGCGGTGTTTCTGCTGCAGGAAGGCCGTCCTTCCGTCAGGCACGCCTCATTCGCCAAGTGCTTCGCTGCGGATACGGCCATGAAGGTAGCAACGGACGCCGTACAAATCTATGGTGGTTATGGCTTTATCCGCGAGTACCCGGTCGAGAAATATTTTCGGGATGCGAAGATTATGCAAATTTATGAAGGGACGAACCAAATTCAGCGTGTCGTTATCGCCAAAGAAATTTTATCCTGACAAGTGGAGAACGTTTGTCATTTCGGAGGGAGAAGTCCATGGACATAATTGTGATCATGAAGCAAACGATGGATACGGAAGAAAATGTGGTGCTGGTCGAAGGACGCATTCAGGAAGATGGAGTGCGTTTTATTATGAATCCCTACGACGAATATGCCGTGGAGGAAGCCGTACGATTGCGGGAGGCATTCGGAGGTACGGTTACCATCGTCTCTATCGGGCCGGATCGTGTGGAAGCTTCGATGAGAACGGCATTGGCGATGGGTGCGGATCAAGGTGTCCTTGTCGATGACGAGTCGCTGTTCGGCGACGAATGGACAACCTCGAAAGTCCTGGCGTCGGTGATCCGCAGCTGCCCGTTCGATCTCATTCTGACCGGGAATATGTCTGTCGACAACGGATCCGGTCAGACGGGACCCAGGGTCGCAGAAGAGCTCGATATCCCGCATGTCTCGTCTGTTACGAAGCTGACGGTGGAAGGCAGCCGGCTCACGGTGGAGCGGGATGCGGAAGGGGATACGGAGACCGTCGAGCTCTGCCTTCCGGCGCTTGTCACCGCGCAGCAGGGGCTGAATGAGCCGCGCTATCCTTCCTTGCCGGGGATTATGAAGGCGAAGAAGAAACCGATCAATCGGATCGGTGCGGCGGAACTTGGAGTGAACGTCGGGGAAGTCCAACCGAAAACAAGGGTAATCCATCAATACGTCCCCCCGAAGAGGGGTGCCTGTCAACTGCTGGCCGGCGATGCGCAGACCCAGGCGTCAGACTTGGTGCAGCTGCTTCGAAACGCTGCCAAAGTGATATAAGAGGAGGAAACGCGATGAGCAGAAACGTACTTGTTTTGGCGGAAATTCGGGACGGCGGCATTCGCAGCGTGACCTTCGAGGCGCTGGGCGCAGCAAGGCTGGCCGCGGAGGGCGGAACGGTAAACGTTGCTTTATTGGGAGCAGGAGTATCCGTGCACGAATCTGCATTGAGAGAACAGGGCGCTGACCGTATATATAAGGTGGAGCACGAGGCATTGCGGCATTATACTCCGGATGCGTACACCCAGGCGTTCGCGGCGTTATTAAAAGAGACGGCACCGGATTGCGTCTTTATGGGGCATACGGCGATCGGCAAAGATTTGGCTCCCCGTGTTGCCGCTAAATTTGGATGGGGATTGATCTCCGACGTCACAGATATTGCGCTCGTGGACGGCGAATTGGTCTTTACCCGTCCGATCTACGCAGGTAAAGCGTTCCAGAAGAAAAAAACGACGGAGGCCGTCGTCTTCGCCACCATTCGTCCAAACAACATTCAGGTCGGCAAACCGGATGCATCCCGTATTTCGGAAACGGTGGATTTCAAGGTGGAATTCACGGATCTTCGCTCTACCGTGCGGCATGTGGTTCGTCAATCGCTCGGGAGGGTGGATCTGGCCGAGGCCAAAATTATCGTCTCCGGAGGAAGAGGAGTGAAGAGTGTCGACGGATTCAAGCCGCTGGAGGAATTGGCCGACGTGCTCGGCGCTGCCGTAGGGGCCTCGCGCGGGGCGTGCGATGCGGGTTATTGCGATTATGCTTTGCAAATCGGGCAAACGGGTAAAGTGGTTACGCCGGATTTATATATCGCTTGCGGCATATCGGGTGCGATCCAGCATGTTGCCGGTATGTCCAACGCCAAGATCATTGTCGCCATTAATAAGGATCCGGAAGCGCCGATTTTTAAAATTGCCGATTACGGCATCGTCGGAGATCTTTTCGAGATCGTACCTTTATTGTCGAACGAATTTAGAAGCGCATTGATAACGTCGTAACAGGAGGTTTCCACATGTGGCCTCTGCTGAATTTCGCTGCTTTTATCGCCGTTTCGGGGTTTGCGGTCTATTGGTTCGCAGCCGTGGTGTACAGCCGCATAACTTATATTCGACTGGGCAAGCCCCACGAATTAAAGCAGGACCTGGACGTACGCATTCGTGAATTTTTAATCCAAGTATTCGGTCAGAAGAAATTGCTGAAAGACAAAAAGAGCGGCATGATGCATATGGTGATGTTTTACGGGTTCATTATTTTGCAGTTCGGCGCAGTTGAGCTGATCGTAAAAGGGTTTATCAAAGGGTTCGAGCTGCCGCTTGGAGCGGCACACCCTTATTTCAGTTTAACTCAAGAGGTGACAACCTTCTTGGTTTTATTGGCCGTGGCATATGCCTTCTACCGGAGATATGTCGAGAAGCTTTCCCGGCTTAAACGAGGGCTGAAGTCGGGGGTCGTCATTTTATTCCTTGCCGTGCTGATGAGCTCGATCTTGCTGTCGCTGGCGTTTGAGCGGCTTTGGTTAGGGGCAGACAGCAGCTTGTATGCGCCTTTCTCTTCTTTATTGGCCGCTTTGTTTACAGGACTGTCGGAAAGTCAGGCTGGCGCAGCTTTTTATATATTCTGGTGGGTTCATTTGCTTACGCTGCTGGCCTTCTTGGTCTATGTGCCGCAATCGAAGCACGCACATCTTTTGTTTGCGCCCGTAAACATTGCGCTGCGTGAAACGAAACCTTACGGGAAACTGAGCTCGCTCCATTTGGAGGACGAGACCCAGGAATCCTTCGGTGCAGGCAAAGTGGAAGATTTCCGGCGCAATCAATTGATCGATTTGTATGCGTGCGTTGAATGCGGTCGCTGCACCCAGATGTGTCCGGCTTCGAACACGGGCAAGACGCTGTCTCCCATGGATCTCATTGTCAAGCTGCGCGATCACTTAACGGAGAAAGGGGCCGTAACCTCCCGTACTCCCTGGATGCCTTCGTTATCCTTTGCATCCGGCGCTGCGGCCGGGACCAGGCAAGCTGCGGATCAGCGTCTCGAAGAGAAAAGGTTAATCGGCGACGTGATTACGGAGGAGGAGCTGTGGGCGTGCACCACATGCCGCAATTGCGAGGACCAATGTCCTGTTTCTAACGAGCATGTGGAGAAAATCATCGACATGCGCCGTTATCTGGTATTGACTCAGGGAGACATGCCTCACGAAGCGGCACGGTACTTTCAACATATCGAGAGGCAAAGCAATCCGTGGGGGATCAGCCGCAAGGACCGGATCAAATGGCGTGAAGGGCGCGAGGATCTCGTGATCCCGACAGTGGAGGAAACAGACGATTTCGAGTACTTGTTCTTTGTCGGTTCGATGGGCTCGTTTGATATCCGCAGCCAAAACATCGCCCGATCCTTCGCCAAAATCTTGAACACGGCGGGCGTGAAGTTTGCGATACTCGGCAATGAAGAGAAAAATTCGGGCGATTCCGCGCGAAGAATGGGTAACGAAATGCTGTTCCAACAGCTTTGTCAAGAAAACATCGCAGCGTTTCAAGCCTATGGAGTAAAGAAAATCGTAACGATATGTCCGCATACGTACAACACGTTTAAAAACGAATATCCGGAGTTTGGTTTGGAGGCGGAGGTTTTCCATCATACGGAGCTGATCTGGAAACTCATCCAAGAAGGCCGCATAAGACCGGAGAAGGAAATGGAAGAGGCGGTGGCTTATCACGATTCATGCTACTTGGGCCGTTACAATGGAATCTTCGACATCCCGCGCCATATTCTCCAGGCGGTTCCCGGCGTGAAGCTTCTGGAGCTGGAACGGAACCGGGAAGACGCGATGTGCTGCGGCGCAGGGGGAGGAATGATGTGGCTGGAGGAATCGCAGGGCAAGCGCGTAAACGTCGAACGAACGGAGCAAGCGCTTCAGGCGCGTCCGACCGTCATAGGGAGCAATTGCCCCTATTGTTTAACCATGATGAGTGACGGCGTGAAAAGTAAAGGGTTGGAAATCCAGGTTCAAACCTTGGATATCGCAGAAATTGTAGAACGAGCGTTATTGTGAGTCTGTGATCGTCTGGTTATGCACGATTTTTATATTATGTTTTTAAGACGAACAGAAAAATAAAATGGAATCATTCGAAGTTTTGCATTACAATAGGAAATAGGGGTGGCAGAAAACCCAAAGGTGGTGGTAGAATGAGACGAAACCAGTTTCGTTTGCGTGTGAACTGGGGAGATACCGACAAGGCGGGCATTGTATATTATCCGAATTATTTTAAGTGGTTTGATATTGCAGCACACGAGTTTTTCCGGAGTATCGGTCTTTCTCCTTCGACTTTATCGGAGCGGGATGGCGTCATCCTGCCTCTGCTGGATGTCCGCTGCTCGTTTGAGAAACCGCTTTATTACGACGATATCATCACGGTGATGACCGAAGCAGCGGAGGTCCAACCCAAAACCATAAAGCTGACGCATCAAGTGTTTGCCCGCGGCGTTCGCACAGGTCATGGGTATGAATTGCGAGGATGGGTAAAGGAAGCAAATGGCAGCATCAAAGCAGTGGAAATTCCCGCAGCCTACCGTGCGGTTCTGGAAGAGGACCGGCCTTTTCCGCCGCTGAATGCGGATCCGTGGTTGTGCTCTTGAGGTGACAAGGATGATGGATGAATTGCTAAACCGGCAGCAGCGCTTGCAGCAGCTCATGAAGCAGCGCGGAGTGGATGCCTTTGTGATTACCCATAATGTAGGACTCTATTATTTCGCAGGCTCCATGCAAACGGGATATTTGCTGATCCCTTCCGAGGGGGAAGCCACATTCTTTGTACGGAAAAGCGTATCCCGCGCCCGCAGCGAATATGCGGGAAGGGTGGAGCCGCTGGAGTCGTTGACCGAACTTCAATCCCGGTTGGAACAGGAGCGGCCCGACCTGTATCGCGGCAAGGAGCTTGTGTTTGCGACGGAGTTTGATGTGCTTCCCGTATCGTATTATCAGCGTTTGCAAAAAGCGCTGCCCGGCGTCAGATGGGTGGACGGCACAATGCTGACCCGCGAGACCAGAATGATCAAGACGCCTTACGAAATCCGCAAAATCAAGGAGTCCGCCATGGTGCTCCACACTGCGCTTGAGCGCTCCTTATCGTACATTCATGTCGGTATGTCGGAGCTTGAGATGATCAGCCGCATAGAGCATGATATGAGACAGCTGGGGCATATCGGCCTTATGCGGATGAGAGCGTATAATCAGCAAAATTCCTCCGGAATTATCGTATCGGGAGCTTCTGCGGCATTTCCTACATCCTTTGACGGGCCTGCGGGAGGAGAAGGGCTGAGTGCAGCCTTTCCCTTCGGAGCAAGCCGCAGAACATTTGAAAAGAATGTTCCCATATTGATCGATGTTGGCTGCTGTATAGACGGGTATCATATTGACCAATCGAGAACCATAGTGTTCGGGGAATTGCCTGACGATTTGCAGTATGCTTATGATGCCGCCGAGCGAATCGCCAAACAGACTGAAACCAATATGCGGGCCGGAACCGTCTGCGAGCGGCTTTACCTGGATGCGGTAACGATGGCTGAAGCGGAAGGGCTGGTCGATCACTTCATGGGATTCAAGGCGGACAGGGCTAAATTTTTGGGACATGGCATCGGGCTTGAGCTTGATGAATTTCCCGTGCTGGCCGAGAAATTCACGTACCCGCTTCAACCCGGAATGGTGATTGCCGTTGAACCGAAATTTACTTTTCCCGGCCGTGGAGTCGTCGGCACCGAAGATACCTATCTGATTACGGAAACGGGATGCGAGCGAATCTCAATGACACCTCCCGGATTGATTAGAATGTAAACATTTCATATGTCAAAAGCAAAGTATAACGAAAAACGATGAGATCATGAGGATAATACCAGGGACTTGCTTGAAAACCACGATCATCGTCCAATTCTTGGAATATCCCGTTTTGTCAAAAGAGATCGAAGGGGTATAATTAAAGCTGGATTTCATATCAACCTTCTGTACGTAGGACGGGTTAAATCATGAGGAGACAATGATCATGGGGAAACTTTCCCGGACGCAAACCGTTTTATTCATTATTTTTTTAGTTACTGTCTGGGGAGTGAATTGGCCGTTATCCAAATTTGCGTTGTTGTACACACCGCCGGTATTGTTCTCGGGACTCAGAACGTTGTTAGCGGGTCTTATTCTGCTGCTGATTGCTTTGCCAAGATATAAAAAACTCCATTTCAAAGAAACCTGGCCGGTCTATTTGCTGTCCGCTTTGTTTAATGTCGTTTTGTATTACGGGCTGCAAACGATCGGGCTGAATTATCTGCCTGCCGGCCTGTTCTCTGCGCTTGTGTTCCTTCAACCTGTCCTTGTCGGCCTATTCTCATGGATGTGGTTGGGGGAAGCGATGTACGGCCTGAAAATGGCGGGCCTTGTTCTCGGTTTTTCCGGAGTGGGACTCATCAGTACGGGCGGTATATCCGGCCATATCTCCTTCACAGGCATTATGTTTGCCCTGGGTTCTGCGCTCAGTTGGGCGATAGGGACCGTTTATGTGAAGAAAAAAGCTTCGGCCGTGGACCCGATCTGGCTGGTGACGCTCCAATTCATCACAGGCGGGCTCTTCATGACGGCTGCGGGCTTAAGTGTAGAGCGTTGGACCGATATTGTCTGGACACCTGCTTTTATTCTGACGCTTCTGTTTATTTCGCTTTTTGTCATCGCGATAGGCTGGCTCGTATTCTTTAGACTCATTGACTCCGGTGAGGCAAGCAAAGTGTCTTCGTACACGTTTATGATACCTATCGTGGCCATTCTGGCCGGAAGCCTGTTTCTTCACGAGCCGATAACCTTGTCTCTTTTGGGCGGGGTAGTGCTGATTCTCGTCAGCATCTATTTTGTGAACAAGACACCGGGCAGGGTCAGGTTAAAGACCAAAAGCTGATAACCGTATCCGGAAGGGGCTGTCCCCAAGCATTGGCATGGCATGGAACATCCCGAATAGGAAAACGAAAGGACCTCAAATCCCGCTGAAGGCGGGGATGAGGTCCTTTTTTATATAACGTTAAGCAGGGCATAGGTGTGAGATGCTCCAATGTGCCTCGAATGTTTCAATTCGTTGAAAGATGGGTAAAAAATTAGAAAGGGGGGAATAGGGATGATTCGTTTTGAGAAAGTGAGAAAGGTCTATGAAGACGGATTTGTGGCTCTGAAAAACATTAATCTTGAATTCAAAGAGGGCGAATTAACCGTACTGATCGGTCCAAGCGGCTGCGGAAAGACCACATTGATGAAGCTGATCAACAGGCTGAATCATCCGAGTCAGGGAAAAGTATTGATCCGCAACAAGGACATTTCCGGCATTGACCCGATCCAATTGAGGCGAAGTATAGGCTATGTCATCCAAAGTATCGGTTTATTTCCACATATGACGATTGCGGCTAATGTGGGCGTCGTTCCCCGATTGCTTCATTGGGATAAAGACCGCATTGATCAGCGGGTGGATGAGCTTTTGCGCCTTGTTCATCTTGACCCTGATACCTACCGTAACCGGTATCCTGCAGAGCTTAGCGGCGGACAGCAGCAGCGCATCGGAATCATTCGGGCGCTCGCCGCAAACCCCGAAATTATATTGCTCGATGAACCGTTCAGCGCGCTGGACCCGATCAGCCGTGAGCAGCTTCAGGATGAGCTCATCAGACTTCAGCAGGACTTCAAACATACCATCGTCTTTGTGACTCATGATATGGATGAAGCGCTTAAAATAGCCGACACCATTGTTCTGATGAAAGAGGGCGAGGTTGTGCAGACGGGACGGCCCGAACAAATTCTGCGGCATCCGGCCGATGATTTTGTCAGAAATTTCATCGGCAAGAAAAGGCTGCAAACCGGAACGGCCGATCAATTGCTTAAAGTAGACGATGTCATGACGGAGAATGCTGTAACCGCATATCCGACGCGCGGCTTGGCCGAAGCCATCAAGCTGATGGAAAAGCGGAAAGTCGATTCTTTGATTGTGGTAGACCGGAACAACGATTTACTCGGTTATGCTTCGATCTTCAGTGTGCTGGACATGTACCGGGAAGAATTCGCCACGTTGGCCGACGTCATGAGCCCTTTTGAGCATGTGGTGGAATCGGGTATGCCGGTAACAGCCGCCATTTCTCTTATGAACGAACACAGGCTGCCCTATGTGCCGGTGCTCCGCAACGGACGTTTTGCCGGTCTTATTACCAAGGGAAGCCTTGTCCGGCATCTGGCCGAAGTGTACGCGCCGGCTGAATCAACGGAATCGGAGCTGCCTGAGGCTGCGATATCCGATATGCATTGGGAGCAATCCACTCAGGAGATGAGGGGCGGCGAGACGCTATGATCGCTCAATATTTTGAATTTGTCCTTAACCGTCAGGAAGATATTTTGCGGGCACTGCAGGAACACCTGGTGATCTCGGCTGTATCGGTGGCGCTCGGGGCTGCGGTGGCGATTCCCATTGGAATTTGGCTGGCCGCAAACAAGATTTCCTGGATAAACGGGATCATCTTCTCCATAGCCAATATATTGCAAACGATACCCAGTCTGGCCCTGCTGGCCATACTTATTCCACTGTTGGGAGTTGGCCGCACACCCGCCGTTTTTGCGCTGTTCCTGTATTCACTCATGCCGATTCTGCGTAATACCTATTCCGGTTTTCAATCTGTCGATCCGAATCTTCTGGAGGCTGCCAAAGGAATGGGTTACAACCGAAGGCAGATGTTAATCCAGATTCAACTGCCGCTTGCTTTTCCTTATATTATGTCAGGGATTCGGGTAACGACGGTCTACATTATCAGTTGGGCTACATTGGCGACACTGATCGGCGCCGGAGGGCTGGGGCAATTAATATTTGCCGGCATGGGGACCAACAAGAAAGAGCTTATTTTTACAGGTGCTGTTCTGGCGGTTATTTTGGCGTTGGTTGCGGACTTTTTCCTGAGCCTTGCAGAAAAGCGGGTTACAGCCAACACCCATACGGCAGCCCAGGGGGAAAACCAATGATCCGGCAGAAATTTGCTTCTTCGTTATGCCTAACCATCCTTGCCGTCTTCCTCATTTTTCCGCTTTCGGGATGCGGGAACGAAGACAGGATTATCATCGGCACTCAGACCTATTCGGAGCCCAAGATATTAGCGCAAATGCATAAGCTTATGATCGAGGACAGGACTGGCCTCAAGGTCGATGTATTACCCGATCTGGCATCCAGCGGCGTTGTCACCCAGGCGTTAATAAACAACGATATCCAAATGGCCGTGCTGTATACGGGCATGATCTTTGATCGTTATTTTCCGGTTGAGCCCGACAAGGACCGCGAACGCGTGTTCCGGCAGGCCAAAGAAGGCTTTGACAAGTATTACGGCTTACATTGGTTTGATCCGTACGGCTTTGAGAACACGTATGCCTTTACCGTAAGGGAGGACGTAGCGGAACAAAACCGACTCGACACGATTTCCGACGTAGCGCCTATAGCCGCCAATATGTCCCTTGGTGTAGATACGACCTGGCTGGAGCGGGAAAGCGACGGTTATCCCGCATTTCGCAAGCATTACGGGATCACCTTCGGCAGAACGATTCCTATGGAAGTGGCGCTGGTTTACAAGGCGGTGGCGAATAAGAATGTGGATATCGTGCTGGCATATTCCACCGATCCCCGCATCAAGGAATACCATCTGAAATCACTTCAAGACGACAAGCAGTTTTTCCCTCCTTACGATGCGGCGCCGGTGATCCGTAACGATGTTCTCGCCAGGCATCCGGAGTTGAATGAAATCATGAGTCTGCTGGCGGGTAAGATAGATGTGCAAACGATGATCGAGTTGAATTATGAGGTCGACATCAATAAAAGAAACGAAAGAAAAGTAGCCGAAGAATATCTGAAAAAAGTCGGACTGCTGGACTAAAGACAAGAGGTGGCTGTATGGAGTTGTTTTTTCGCTATGTGGGGGAAAACTGGCTTTACCTCGTTGAACTCACTTATCAGCATATTCTGATGGTTGTATCGGGCTTGCTGTTAGCTTTGATGGTAGGAGTTCCTCTCGGTATACTTGCTGCAAGAGTCCCCAAGCTGGCCGGTGTCATTTTAGCCTCGGCTAATGTCGTGCAGGTTTTTCCAAGCCTGGCTATGCTGGTGCTGCTGATGATTGTATTCGGGCTCGGATTCAATACCGTGGTCATCGGATTGTTCCTGTACTCGCTGCTGCCGGTAATCCGCAATACGTATGTTGGACTGACCCAGGTGGACCCGGCGATTACCGAAGCCGGGCGGGGGGTAGGCATGAATCCCTTGCAGCTGCTGGTTCTTGTGCAGTTTCCCCTTGCTCTGCCATTTGTGTTTACGGGCATAAGGGTGGCAGCCGTCATCGCGATCGGCGTCGCAACGATCGCCCCGTTGATCGGGGGAGAAGGTCTTGGACGTGAAATTTATTCCGGCATCAATATGGATAATTCAGCCCGTCTCTACGCAGGAGCTATTCCGGCGGCCGCGCTTGCCCTGTTGGCCGATTTTCTTCTGGGTTACCTGCAGCGGCGGGTGGGCTGGCAAAGGAAGGCTGCTTCAAAGACGACCGCTTAAAAGACACGGAAAAGTCGTAGAAATACGGCTTTTTTTATTGCCTTTTTCAAGAAATTACGATACATTAATAGTTAATTAGATTAAAAGTTAATCTTATAAATCATATCTTTCGCATGGCTCGTCATGATTCACAGTCATACAGTCACAGGATTGGATAACTAGATGAATAAGAGGCTGGAGAATCGAAACCTATATATTTCTGTTTTAGCAAAGTTCATACTTAGTCATCTCTTTTCATTGGGGTGGTTGTTCTTCTCCATTTGGATTTCTCAACGATGGATTATGGAATTAGGACAGATCGTGAGTATCCCGGCGGCGATCCTGATCATTGCCGGCATTGCCTATATTCCCGGCTATATGAACAGTTTCTTGGTTTCAAGTCTTCTTTTGGATAGACAACCGCCTTTTAAACATCAGTATCCGGCAAACGATATTACGGTTCTGATTACAGCTCACAATGAAGAGAAAGGAATACGAGATACGTTAAGGCAGATCAGTTGCCAGGATTATGAGGGAAGCATCCACGTTCTTCTTGTCGATAATCATTCCACGGACCGTACGGTGCAAGCAGCCCAAGATGCCGCAAAGGAATTCGGCCTTTCGCTGCAAATCATCCCTGAATGGAATAAGGGCAAACACCATGCTCTAAATAAAGGGCTAAAGTATGTTAACACTCCATATATGGTTACGCTGGATGCGGATACCTTGCTGCATAAAACGGCTCTCCGGTTTATTGTGAGCCGAATGCTTTCTGCCCCAAAAGAGGTTTGTGCCGTCGCGGGAACGGTATTGGTTCGGAACAGCAGAGACAATATGCTGTCAAAGCTGCAGGAATGGGATTACTTTTTGGCCATTTCTTCTGTAAAAAGGCTTCAAGGTCTCTATCAACAGACGCTGGTAGCACAAGGGGCGTTTAGCTTGTATAAAACCGAAGTGGTCAAGGAAATCGGAGGATGGCCGGACGTGATCGGAGAGGATATCGTGCTGACCTGGAAATGCCTGAAGGCCGGCTATAAGGTATACTTTGAACCTTTAGCGGTAGCATTTACAACGGTTCCCGTCTCGTTGGACCATTTTGCCAAACAACGCAGCAGGTGGGCCCGCGGAATGATCGAAGGGCTTAAAACGGTAAAGCCTTGGCAGCAGCCCAACGTGTTTGCGAAATTTTTAACGGGGATCAATTTTGTCATGCCCTTTATTGATGTATCTTACACTTTCTTTTGGATTCCCGGACTCATTTTGTGCTTTTTCGGCGTGTTTTGGATCGTCGGGCCTCTGACGCTTCTCGTCCTTCCGATCACGCTTTTGAGTTATTTCGTTCTGTATCAATTTCAGAAAAATGTCTTTAAGTCGTTAGGTCTTCGGATCCGGAAAAACAAGTTGGGCTTTGTTCTATTTGTGTTGGGATATCAAATGCTGACAAGTCCCATTGCAGTCTGGGGGTATTTGCAAGAAGCCTTTCAGCTGAAACGGGTTTGGAAATAAGAAGCTCATGCGGGATGCAAGAGCTTCTTTCTTTTCACAAAATAAAACCTGCTTTGTCGGTTATCCATGAATGGCCTCGTTAGAGGGTTTCTTATTGAGCGTGTAGGAGATATGCAGGAGTGCCGGGGGGATACTTAAAGAGTAAACACGTGCTGGTCGATACGGACTTTTATCGGACGGCTCTTGCTCCAGGCCGATGTTGCAATCTTGGGATTGTAGTAAAAGAGAGCTCCGTTCGTCGGATCCGATCCGTTTAAAGCGGCCCTGGCCGCCTGGTAGGCGGAAGGTCCCGGCGTCAGGTTGTACTGTCCGTCCAGAATGGCGGAGAATTGACCCGGTTGAAAAATGACCTCCGTAATGGAATCGGGAAATGCATTGGACTGCACCCGATTGAGGACGACCGCGCCTACGGCAATTTGGCCCTGAAGCGATTCGCCTCTGGCCTCGGCATGGATCAATCGTGCCAATTGCTCCAATACATTTTGCTTTGGAGCGGCCGATTGTTTCAATAGCGATAAGGTCTTGGAATCGGCCGTACCGCTAACAGGCAAGCCGGACTGTTTTTGAAATTTTTTTACCGCTTCGTATGTAATCGATCCATAGTAGCCGGTTGCGCCGGCCTGAAAGTAGCCAAGCGTACTAAGCCGCAGCTGCAAGTCGAGGACATGCTCGCTTTGCGTGCCCTTCTCCAGCGCTGCTGCACCGGCCGGCATCGCCATGGCCGTAAGGCCAAGGAAACCACCGATTAATGCGGCAATGACGGAACTTTTCTTCATCGTATTCAAACAACCTCCTATTCCTTTTTGGGATCGCCTGCTGTGACGGCATGGCGTGTTCAGGGATGTTTATCCGACCGGGGAAGTCACCGTACACGCTCAAAACAATAAGGCCGGAACAGCTCCCGACGGTCCTCAAAGGGTTCGAAGCCGTTGTCTGATTTTAGCCCGGGTTCTATGTTTTTTAATAATTATTAGAAAATTTGGATCGATTTTTTAACCCGGTCCCTGATGTTTTTCCATTCTGCCAGATGCTTCTCAAGGTTGTCGATCAGCTGATCGACGTCCTTCAAAAAAACGTCCTTATGGTTTGTATTGATGTCCATGTTGTCTGCGGGCACCGGAGTATGGGCTAGAAGGGAGGCGAGTAATCGCTGCAGCTGATCCTCTATCGGTGCTGCCGACCGTTGTTCTTGTTGTTCATTCTTATCCGGCTTCGTATCCTTTTTCCGGGGCGCGTTCTTCGTCGTCTTCGGTACGGCGCTCTTTTCCCTTTCCGCTTTATTTTGTTCATATATGGACCAGGTTTCAAGCAATGCGGGCCCTGTTTTGTACAATAGCTTGTCTTTCGTTGCTGAAGAGATACTTTTATCCTTAAATAATCGGGCGATCTTTTTGACATCACTCACAGGCATCTCGTCTCTGGCGATAATCAAGGCGAGCGGATCCCGGTACTCGATCGGCAAATCTTTAATGGGCAGCAGCTGATCTTCCGTCAGTTTGTCTTTTCGGATTTCCGTTCCGCTCACGATGAGCTTTTTTACGGCCATGCCGAACTTCAGCAGATCACACTTGTTTTTGATGTAGGCTTCCGGCTTGCCAAGCTTGCTGGACAGATATTTGATCGAGCTGCTGAACTTAGGATCGTGAAGAAGCTTGTTGAACGCCTCGGCTTCTTCAATGGGGGAGAAACCTTCTCTCGTCAAATTTTCCGCAATTTGTTCCAGATAAATTTCCGTTTCATCCGTTACGGTAGAGACAAGACAAGGGATCGTAGGGCGCCCCAGCATTTTGCAGGCTTTGTATCTACGGTTCCCGTATATGATTTTATAGCGGCCGTTACCCGTGGCTCTGACTTTAATGGGTGACAGCAGGCCAAGCTCTTCAATGCTTTTCATTAATTCCTGCAGTGCTTCTTCGTCAAATTGATATCTGGGCTGATCGGTATCCTCATCAATCAGGTCGGTTAAAATGTCGGTTATTTCCATTAGGCATTCGATCTCCTATCATTCGATTTCATCCCGGAGAGAAGTCCCGGGCGGGGGACATGCGCATATCAATATTATATAACATGGTCCCTTCGGAGGAAATGCGTGCTATGTATACTATATCTTTCATTTACAAAGGCGAGGGCGTTACCTGGGTGTCTCCTGGTTATATTGACTTTTCATAAAATCAACAAAAGCTTTCACCACGGACAGCTCCAAAGCCGCATGACGATGGGTCATCCAGGTTTTCCGGGAGATGGGCTGGTTCTCTTCGGAGTATAGGTCAATGGTGTGCAAGGAATCGATTTCGCTGAGACTGATGCTGGGAATGATAGCATAACCCAATCCATTCTTGACGAGCTCGACACAGGTATCGATTCGGTCGACATCCATGGTGATCAGAGGGGGGTGATGAAAGGTTTTGTGCCACCAATGATCGATGGTTTGCTTGAGATGGCTGTCCGTTTTGTAGTTGATTCTTGCTAAAGTCGGCAGGTCCTCCAGATGGATAGGCTCTTTTGAAGCTATGGTAACGGGTTCTTCGTATAAAAAATAATGGTGCTCATGCCAATGATGATCCCCGCGTACAATGCCGATGTGGACTTCATCCTTATACAAATAATTCATGACTTCCGTGCTCCATCCGGTTTTTACTATAATTTCAACATCCGGGTAAAGCTTTACAAATCGTTTGAGCAAAGCGGGCAGGCGATATCGTGCGAAATTGCTTGAAACACCCAGCCTCAGCGTACCTTGAACCTGATGGCCCATGTTTTGTATTTTCTCTTTTGTTTTTCGGATTTCATGCAAAATTTGATCGGCCAGCTTGACAAGACATTCCCCCTCGGCAGTAAATTCCACACCTTTCTTTCCTCTAGAGATGATGGGGGTATTAAAATATTTTTCCAGATTTTGAATCCGATACGTAATGGCCGGCTGGGAAATATACAGGATTTCAGCGGTTCTGCTGATATTTTTTTCCATATACAGCGTTTTTAGCAGTAAAAAGTCTTTTTCATCCATTTGAGGGCTCCTTTTTAAATAAAACTTATGGATAATGATAAGAATTAAATATTTTTGTTATCAATGGGATTATATTACAATACCCTTACGCGGAAAAGCAACCAGCTGCATGGGGGAGGTAACATTTCCTGATGATTGAAACGGGAGCAGGTTGCGTTCGGCCGCAGTTTCACAAGCACAAAAAAATGATGTAAGGAGGGTATTCTTACAATGTTATTGAAAGCGCTATCAATTAAGGTTTGGAAGGTCATGCTGTCGGGATTGCTTACTCTTGGTTTAGCCGCTTGCGGCAATTCATCGGAACCGAAAGTGCAGATTGTACATTCGGGGCCGGTACAGGCGAGCAAAGCATCCAGCTATCCCGAAAAGCCGATAACCATGATTGCTCCTTCCGGACCGGGAGGCGGTTGGGACAGAACGGCAAGGGTGACGGCCAAAGTATTAACCGAAACCAAATTAATCAGCAAGTCCATGACGGTGGAGAACAAGCCGGGCGGCGGCGGAGCGGTGTTTTTGGCAGACTATGCGACGAAGGATAAAAAGAACAATTACAAGCTTTTTATCAGCTCGCCTCCAATCCTGCTCAATCATCTGAAGAAAGAAGGAAACAGTCCTTTCGGTTACAGGGATACGACGCCTCTGGCGCAGTTGATTAAAGACTACGGGGCGATCGTGGTGAACGCCGATTCCAAATTCAAGGATTTGAAATCGCTGATCGATGTGTTAAAGGCTGATCCATCCCAAGTCACGTTTGCAGGAGGTTCCGCTCCGGGGTCCATGTACCATATGGTGTCTGTGCTTCCCGCATTGAAAAGCGGCATCGATGCGAAGAAAATCAAGTACGTTTCTTACGATGGCACGGGTGAATCGATGACGGCTCTATTGGGCGGCCATGCGGATGTGCTTAGTACGGACGCTTCCAGTCTGGGGGATTACCTGAAAGCGGGTAAAATCCGGGTGCTGGCGGTAGCCTCGCCGTCCCGTTTAGGCGGAGAGTTGAAGGACGCACCGACAATGAAAGAGCAGGGGGTAGATGCTGAATTTAACATATGGAGAGGCGTGTTCGGTCCCAAGGAGATGGGTAAGGATGCCTTTGACTATTGGGAAGCGAAGCTCAAAGAGATGGTCCAATCGGAAGCTTGGCAAAGAGAGCTTAAAGCCAACAATTGGGAGGGCGATTATAAGAACCCGGCTGACTTTAAAGCATTCCTGGAAAAACAGGAAGCGCAAATTAAGGAGTTATTAACAGCGATAGGTATGGAAAAATAATACCTATTCGCCATAAAAGTATAAATAAAACTTATTACATTTCATAAAATATGAATATTATATTTATGATGACGATTGATATAGACTATAAACAAGGTGATTATCACCTTGCACATCTTTACCCCAAAAAAGTCCCCGGAGGTAGGAATCATGTCGAATGAATATCCTTTACAGTATGATGTGGTTGTTGTAGGCGCAGGCAATGCGGCACTCTGTGCCGGGATATCCGCTAAAGAGGAAGGCGCCAATGTCTTAATCCTGGAAAGAGGGCCGCAGCATAAGCGCGGCGGAAATTCCTTTTTTACGGACGGCGCTATAAGGACTGCCTTTCAAAATCTGGATGATATCCGGGAAATTATCCCGGAAATGACGGATGAAGAAGCCGCTAGAATTCAGATCCCTATCTATCATGCAGAAGATTTTTACAATGATCTGATGAGGGTAACCGGCGGCAAAAGCGATCCTCAATTAGCGAAATACATGACGGGACAATCCACTCAGGTGGTCAAATGGATGCAGCGCAATGGAGTGATCTTTGAGCTCAATGAGAACCAATCCTTTGAGAAGGATGGGATACTGACCTTCTGGGGCAACCTTCCTCTTAAAACGCAAAATAAAGGGGTCGGGCTCATTGAACAATTGAATAAACGTGCAGAAGAACTGGGAATTGATATCTGGTATCAGTCTCGAGCCGTCAAGCTGGTGGAGGAAAACAATCAAATTACGGCGATTCAAATTGAACAGCCGGACGGAGTCGTGACCGTACGTACGGGAAGCGTTATTTTGGCTTGCGGCGGTTTTGAGGCGAATAAAACAATGCGCGCCAGGCATCTTGGTTCCGAATGGAACGCTGCGATTGTAAGAGGTACCGAGTATAACACCGGGGATGGGCTTATGATGGCGTTGGATATCGGAGCACAGCCTTACGGCGATTGGGCTGGATGCCATTCCATCGGAACAGACTGCAAAGCACCGGAGGTAGGCGATTTTTCCAAGCCGGGGGACATTTACAAAAAGTCCTCTTTTCCGCTTGGCCTCCTGATCAACAAAGAGGGAAAGAGATTTGTCGACGAGGGTGCCGATTTCCGGAATTATACGTACGCCAAATATGGACGGGAAGTTTTAAAGCAGCCGGGCGGCATGGCTTATCAAATTTTCGATGCCCAGGTGTATCCTCTGCTCCGCAAGGAGTATCTGATCGAGGAAGCCACGTTTGTAAAAGCGGATACGATCGAAGAATTAGCGGACATGCTTGAAGTAGATAAGACGCAATTCTTACAAACGATCCGGGAGTTCAATCAAGCTGTGCAGGAAGGCGCCTACAATCCTACCGTGAAAGATGGGAAAGGTACGGCCGGAATTACACCGCCTAAATCGAACTGGGCGCTGCGGCTGGAAGAAGGACCCTTCTATGCTTATCCGGTTACTTGCGGGATTACGTTTACCTTTGGCGGTATCCATGTGAATACGCATGGAGAAGTTCTCGGCAAAGAGGGTACGCCTATTCCGGGTCTCTATGCCGCAGGTGAAATGGTGGGGGGATTATTCTATGATAATTATCCCGGAGGATCAGGATTAATGTCAGGCGCCGTTTTTGGTAAAGCAGCCGGAGCCTCCGCTAGCCGCTATGTAAGAGAGAAAACGCAATCAGCGGCAAGTCAATAAAAACAATCGTTTGAACAACAGCTTGTCACTTTCGTTATCAGCCCTTGAATCTCCCAAGCAGGAGAGTTCTAGGGCTTTATTCATATGTGGACGAAAGTGCCAAATAGTGCTAAAATTCTACGGATATAGGGGACTTGGATGTGAGATCACGCTTCCGGTTTCATTGGTAGTCCGGCGTACATGCGGCGGAAAGCCGAAGGATCAATAAATGGATGATTTAGGGGGGAATCATCGGTGACATCACTCCATGGAAAAACAGCCTTCGTCACTGGAGCTGCTTCAGGTATCGGTCGTGCATCGGCTATCCAATTAGCCCGTCATGGAGCTAACGTTTGTCTGGTTGATATTCAGGAAGAGGGATTGAACCAGGTAAAAGAAGAGCTGGAAAGGTTAAAATGCAATGTGATCGCCGTAACGGCTGATGTTACAGACCATGTCAGCATGAAGTCGGCGTTCCATCAATTTCAGCAGTGGGGAAAACAACTTGACATTTTGTTT
Organism: Paenibacillus naphthalenovorans; assembly: GCF_001465255.1. Lineage (NCBI taxonomy): Bacteria > Bacillati > Bacillota > Bacilli > Caryophanales > Paenibacillaceae > Paenibacillus > Paenibacillus naphthalenovorans. Next base: position 1,490,416 of record NZ_CP013652.1, read on the forward strand.
TCCAATGCCGGCGTTGTAGGTCTGCTTACTCCGATAGAAGATATGCCCGAGGAAGAATGGGATCGAATTATGACGGTCAATGTAAAGGGAGCTTTTTTGACAGTGAAATACGCGATCCCCTTCATGAAAGACAATGGGGGATGCATTATTGTAACGAGCTCCATACACGGCAACCGTATTTTTAACAGCTACGGGATGTCGGTCTATTCCACTTCCAAGGCCGCATTGACGGCTTTCGCCAAAACGGCCGCATTGGAATTGGCACGCTACAAAATTCGTGTGAATGTCATTAGCCCGGGTGCTGTTGAGACCGGTTTGAATGATCATTTGGTTCGATCAGACGAGCTTTCGAAAGTCATTATCCCCGTGGAGTACCCTGAGGGTAAATACCCTTTTGGCATAGGCCATGCCGGTCAAATTGCTGATCTGGTTACCTTTCTGGCTTCGGAGCAAGCGGCTTATATCTCCGGTACAGAAATTTATATTGATGGAGCAAGATCTCTAATATAAACAATCAGAATGGGAGAGAAGCAGACATGAGTTATTTAGAAATCGCTTGCAAGGCGGCAAAAGAAGCAGGCAGAATGATTCGTTCCCGAGCGGGAGGTGAACTGGCCGCAGAAGAGAAAAGCTCAAGCTTTGATGTGGTGACCGAATTTGATAAAAAAGCGGAGCAGCTGATCCGTGCTTCTATATTGGAGGCCTATCCCGATCACGCTTTTCTTGGCGAAGAAGAGACCTACCATTCCTCCCGTCCTCTGCACGAAGTTCTTGAAGCGGCGGTTGACGTTCCATTCTTATGGATTGTAGATCCGATCGACGGAACGACAAATTTTGTACATGGGATTCCGGGGTTTACAGTTTCCATTGGGCTGGCTTGCAAAGGGGAGCTTGTACTCGGTGTCGTATATGATCCAAGCCGGGATGAATTGTTCTGGGCAGAACAAGGCAAAGGGGCCTATCTTAACGGTAATCCGATAAAGGTATCGGCAGCGGAACATGCCGCTGAATGCGTAATCGCCACCGGGTTTATGCCGGCGTACAGGGAGCTGAATATTCCTAGCTTAGCCTCCTTCGGCAAGCAATTCCGGGGAATTCGGGTGCTTGGCTCGGCCGCTTTACATATGGCTTATGTGGCCTGCGGCAGACTCGGGGCATTCTGGCAGTACGGCTTAAATGCCTGGGATTTGGCTGGAGGTGTCGTACTTGTGAGGGAGGCCGGCGGCATGGTGACCGACATCGGAGGAGGCGAGTTTGGCCTGTCTGTTCAACATATCATCTGCAGCAACGGGAAGGTGCATCCTGCCATGATCAGCTGCTTAAAGCAGAACGTACAATAAGGGTCGAATCAAAACTTAAAAAGACAAATGGACAGTCGGTATTTGACTGTCTTTTTGTTTGTATTTTTTTCACAAACCGGTATCGCTTACCCCCATTTACAAAGTAAGGCTCATCGGCATGGCTATGATCCGATCGCTTCAAGGACGCCTGTTATGGGTCTTTTTTGCTCTTGTGAACCATAGAATATAGTAAACATGATTGTTGTGATTCATGGTCAATAGAAAAGGGCCGAGGCTGCTTTGGTTTGTCCCGGCCGCTTTACTTTGACTTATCCAAGCAAAAGAACCAGTTTATGCAAAGGTGAGGGATCGGATGACGAATTTCGATGTACAGCAGTTGATAGAATCGTGCAGGTTGACCAAGTGTACGGATCAAATGATCAAGAGTCTGGGACAGCCGGAGAATGCGGACATCCCGGTTGCCGAGCCCTGTAGTGAAGACGAGGCAGCCGGGATTTTGCGCCACGCCAGCGGCAGGGGGCTTGCCGTGATTCCCATGGGCAGCGGGAACCAGCTGCACATTGGAGAGAATCCGCGGAGAGTGGATTTTTTGCTATCCTCCAGGCAGCTTACAGGGATTGTAGAGCATTCGGCGGGGGATCTTACGATCACCGTACGGGCAGGGACTCCTTATTCCGAAATTCAGACTTATCTTAGAGAGCACAGCCAATTCATTCCCATCCAGCCGCCTGCCGCAGATGATTCAACGGTTGGAGGGCTCGTGGCGACGGCCGCGAGCGGTCCGGAAAGAATATTATACGGATCCTGGCGGGACAATGTGCTTGGTCTCCGAGTGGTATACCCGAACGGAAACGTGATTCGCACGGGGGGCAAGGTGGTGAAGAATGTCGCGGGTTATGACATGAACAAATTGTTTGTCGGCTCATATGGATCTTTAGGCTTCATAAGTGAAATTACCTTGAGGGTACGCCCCTATCCGAAGCACAAGGAGATACTCATAGCACAAAGTGATCGTCTGAAAGAGCTGACTGAACTTGCCGCTTTGGTGCTCGCCTCGGAATGTATTCCAAGCCGTCTGGAGCTGTCATCCAATCCTGCGGCAGGAGGGTATGAGCTCGCGATCGGCTGTGATGAAGTGGGGAGCGCTGCCAGTTATCAGGCGGAGCGGATTCGCGCTCTTGCCGGCACCCTGGGAGCTGCCGTTGAATTTACCCGTCTCATGAATGAACCGGTAGAGCCATATGAGCTTCAATACCGGACCCGATGGAAGGGGCTGGAGCCCGATTCTTTGCTGTTAAGAGCGGCTTGTCCGATCCCGGACATGACGGACCGGCTCTCTTTGTTCGAGAAGGAGGCGTCTGCACGGAACGTTTCAATGGAATTTGCCGCAAGTCTGGGTGTCGGAACGCTCCGCATTCGCCTTCGTTCAACGGTTCCTTCTGCGTTGGTTGAGACAGCGCTGCGGTTAAGAGAGCTGTCGGAAGAGCGAGGGGGCTACCTGGTCGTGGAATACGGGGAGGCCCCGCTTAAAAAGGAAATTGGAGTATGGGGTACGATCCAAAACGGACTTTCGATCATGAAAGGCATCAAACAAACCGTCGATCCGGCTTGCATTCTAAGTCCGGGACGGTATGCAGGAGGGCTGTAGCGTGAACAACCATTTCAAGTGGCCGGATCCGCCCGGTGCAGATAAATATTCCGTGTGTGTGCATTGCGGGTTGTGCTTGCAGGCATGCCCCACTTATCTGGAAACAGGCAATGAGGCGCAATCTCCCAGAGGACGCGTGGATTTAATTAAAGCGGTCTCCGAGGGGCGCATGGCGATCAATGAATCTTTTATCGATCCTGTATTTCGCTGTCTGGATTGCCGGGCTTGCGAAACGGCGTGTCCATCGGGGGTGCAGGTGGGGATCTTGATCGAGGAGGCACGGGGCCAAATCCGCCAGGCTGAGCCTCTGACAGGCTTGAAAGGGATGGTGAGCGGCGTTTTTCTGAAGGGCATATTCCCGAAACCCGGCCGATTGAAAGCCTTGGGCAAACTGACCCGATTTTATCAAAAATCCGGAATGCGGAAGCTGGTCCGCGGTACCGGAGCCATCAAGCTGTTACCCAAGCATTTGCAGGACATGGAAAGGGTCATGCCGGAGGTGTCCGCCCGCACTTCACGGGAAGCGCTTCCTGCGCTTCTTCCGGCCGTCGGAGTCAAACGGGGCACCGTCGGGCTGATCCTCGGCTGTGTGATGGATGTCCTTTATTCCGATATTAATCTGGCCACGGCTCGTGTGCTGGCGCGCAACGGATTTGATGTCATGGTCCCCCAGGACCAGACCTGCTGCGGAGCCCTTCAGGTACACGCGGGGGAACGGCCTACGGCCAAGATGATGGCTAAGCAGAACATCGACGCTTTCCTGAAAGCCGGAGTGGATTATATCATTATTAATGCGGCCGGCTGCGGCGCGACGTTGAAAGAGTATGAAGAATTGATGCACAGCGATCAGGAGTATGCCAGCAAAGCCGGGCAGTTTGTAAGCAAAGTCCGGGACATCGCTGAATTTCTGGTAGAGGTCGGTTTTGAACCACCAAAGGGTAAAATAGACGCAAAGGTTACCTATCATGACGCATGCCATCTCGCCCATGCCCAAAAGGTTCGAACCCAACCGCGCCAGCTGCTGCGTTCCATTCCGGGAGTGGAGCTGATCGAAATGCGGGATTCCGATGTGTGCTGCGGGTCTGCGGGGATTTACAACCTGACCCATCCAGACATGGCTGAACCTATCCTGGAGAAAAAAATGGCCAATGTCCCTCCGGAGGCCGCATGCCTTGTTATGGGCAACCCGGGCTGTATGATGCAGATGTCCGTAGGTGTTCACCGGAAGGCCATGGATCAGGAAGTTGTGCATACGATTACCCTTTTGGATCGGGCATATGAGGCGGAAAAGAGGACGGGAACATGAACCAGGAACAATTAGTTGCCGAACTGCAGAGAATCGTAGGTCCCAAGGAAGTGATCCATAAACCGGATGATCTTATTGCTTATGAATGTGACGGATTTACGATTGTTCGCGCCCGTCCGCGGGCCGTCGTTTTTCCTAATAATACCCAACAGGTTGCTGCCGTAGTGAAATTGCTTCACGATAACGGGATTCCGTTTATTCCCCGCGGTGCCGGAACAGGGCTCTCCGGAGGGGCTACGCCCATAAACGGCGAGGTATTGATCAGCCTCGTTAAGATGAACCGGCTGTTGAGCGTGGATTTCAAGAACCGGACGGCGGTGGTGGAGCCGGGACATGTCAATTTGAAGCTAACGAATGCCATAGCGCATGAAGGCTATTATTATGCTCCGGATCCCTCAAGCGGCATGTCCTGTACGATTGGCGGAAACGTAGGGGAGAATGCCGGCGGGCCGCATTGTCTGAAATACGGGGTCACCAGCAACCATGTCCTCGGTGTTGAAATGGTCATGCCCGACGGTGAAATTGTAACGTTAGGCGGAGCAGTACCCGACATGCCCGGCTATGATCTCACGGGCTTAATCGTAGGCTCGGAAGGCACAATGGGCATCGTCACCAAGATCGTCGTCCGGATTCTCAAGAAGCCGCAGGGCGTCAAAACCGTGGTTGCCCTGTATGATTCGGTGGACGATGCGAGCCAGACGGTCTCCGCTGTCATTGCAAGCGGTATCATCCCCGGAGCGCTCGAAATGATGGACCGCGTCGCCATTGAAGGGGTGGAAGCGGGAAATTACCCTGTCGGCTACCCGAAGGATCTGGCGGCCGTGCTCCTGATTGAATTGGATGGCCTTACCGCCGGTATGGAAGCGATGGCGGAGCAGATTGTCGACATTTGCAGGCAATATCACGTCCGTGAAGTGCGGGTGGCGCAATCGGACAAGGAAAGAACGCTTTGGTGGGCCAACCGCAAAACGGCATTTGGAGCGATGGGGAAAATCTCCCCGGATTACATGGTGCAGGACGGGGTCATTCCCCGCAGCCGGCTGCCGGAAGTGCTGCGGCGGATTTCGGATATCAGCAGGAGATCCGGGCTGCGTATCGCCAATGTATTCCACGCCGGAGATGGAAACCTGCACCCGCTTATTTTGTTTAATTCAGCCAACCCGGGAGAAACGGAGCTGGCCGTGAAGGTCGGCTCGGAAGTGCTGCAAGTGTGCGCCGACGTGGGAGGCACCATAACAGGCGAGCATGGGGTAGGAATCGAGAAGCAGCATGACATGCCCAAAATCTTCACACAAGAAGAGATCGATGCCCAAGTGGAGATCATGCGGGTGTTCAATCCCCATAATCTGTGCAATCCGGATAAGCTGTTCCCCAAGCCTTCGCGCTGCGTAGAAGTGAAGAGAGCGGCGCATACGCATTGAAGCTGAGCGAGGCGTCCGACGCTTCTGGTTGACGAGTTTACTCTATTTAAAGCGGGTGCTGAGGCAAGCGCCCGCTTTAAACATGAGTACGGCTTTTTTTATATGAAGGGTGATTGACGTTTTGGCTTCCATCGGTTTAAAGTGATTCTGAAAGGCGTCTGCGTTTGAAGTCCTAATCTATGGAAATAATAAAAGAATTGGAAGATGCCGATGCACGATTAAACCAAGGGAAAAGGAAGCTTGAACATGAAAAACACAGCCTTACTTCGAGATCCGAAACAACGCAAATTGCTGTTCAGCGCCGGTCTAAGCTGGCTGTTCGATGCGATGGACGTGGGCATCATCTCGTTTATCGTGGCTGCCTTGGCTGTCGAATGGAATCTGGCCGCACAGCAGATTGGACTGCTAACGGCCCTGAATTCGATCGGAATGGCTGTAGGAGCGGCCGTTGCGGGTTCTCTTGCGGACCGTTATGGACGCCGGTCCATTTTGATTTGGACGCTTCTTATTTTCTCTGCAGCCAGCGGGTTGTCCGCTCTGGCCACCAGCTTTGCCGTTTTATGTGTCCTGCGTTTTGTGACCGGATTCGGTCTTGGGGGCGAGCTTCCGGTTGCCTCGACGCTCGTTTCCGAGTCCGTACCAGCTCATGAGAGAGGCCGTGCGGTTGTGCTTCTCGAAAGCTTCTGGGCGGGCGGTTGGATCGTCGCGGCGCTGATTGCCTATTTTGTCATTCCGCATTACGGCTGGAGGACGGCCTTTATTATCGGTGCATTACCGGCTTTGTATGCTTTGTACCTCAGACGGGCTATTCAGGATTCTCCCCGCTATATCGGGCAGCGGAGCCGGAAGCTCTCGTTTATGGAACGGGCGGCATCCGTATGGTCGCCCAAACACCGCAGGTCAACCGTCACACTCTGGATTGTGTGGTTCACCGTGGTATTTTCCTATTACGGCATGTTTCTGTGGCTTCCGACGGTTATGGTCATGAAGGGCTTCGAGCTGGTGAAGAGCTTTCAATACGTCTTGATCATGACCCTCGCACAGCTGCCGGGATACTTTACCGCCGCTTACTTTATTGAAACTTTAGGCCGCAAGTTTGTGCTTGTTGCCTATTTGCTGCTGACGGCAGCAAGCGCCGCATGGTTCGGCAGTGCCGAAACGGAAGGCATGCTGATGGCGGCCGGAATTTGTCTTTCCTTCTTTAATCTTGGCGCATGGGGAGGACTCTATGCCTACACGCCGGAATTGTACCCGACGTCGGTTCGCTCTACCGGTGTCGGACTTGCCTCCTCCTTCGGCAGGATCGGAGGCATCATCGGGCCATTCCTTGTAGGTATCCTATTGGCGCGAGGGCTTCCGATGACCTTTATATTTATGGTGTTTTTTGTTTCGATTGTCATCGGAGCATTAGTCGTACTGTTCTTAGGTAAAGAAACCAAAGGAACAGATCCGGATCAAGACACCGATGTTCGCATGGCCTAATGAAACGGTTGTCGCTATAAGCTTACATAACATTGGGGGCTCTTTATGCTTCATTGTGAAGAGGTCGCGATCCCAACACATGGCGGCTCTTGAAATTAGGGATTGTGCTCTTGACAGGATCGCTGTAGTATTACTTATCAGAAGGACTTTTTCCATATGCCGTAAATTTATGCCGTAAATTAATGATGACGAGAGGTGATTTCAATGGGAAAATGCAGTATTGATCATTCTCATGAAGATGTGGCACAAAAGCTCGAAAGCCAAAAAGAGTTTTTACCCGAATCCTTAACTGCGGATCTGCAGCAGTTTTTGCTGAGAGAACATTCGCAGCATACCTTAAACGAACTATTTCACCTGCTGAAAAAATATGATCTTGCGTCTAAAGAAGAGCGGGAAGAGAGAAACGTAAAATTAAAACAGCTTACGGGCTAAGAAAAGAACGAGAGCGCAGCATAGGCTCTCGTTTTTTATTCATGCTGCAGGTTTATTTAGAACATTAATGCAATGCTATGCTAAAGTGTGATCGGGTCCGCCTGTGATCTAAAAAAAGGGTTGACTTTGACGCTGCGTAAAGGTTTACCGTTATTTATGTCAGGGGGTGAACAGATGGAATATACCGTGCAAAAGCTAGGGATCAGCACCAGAGCGCTTCGCTATTATGATGAAATCGGCATCCTTAAGCCGGCAAGAATCAACTCATCAGGATACCGGATCTATGGTCAGGCGGAAGTTGACAGACTGCAGCAGATTTTGTTTTACAGAGCATTGGGGTTCGGTTTGGAACAAATTAAAGAAATCATGACCGCCCCTTCCTTTAACAGAGCTAAAGCACTAAAAGAACATCGTAAAAAGCTCCTTGACAAAAGAAAGCAGTTGGATCTGTTAAATATGGAGAAGATTCCGTAAACCAATCCAATGAAATGCTTAAAAATATGACACAAGAAGAGTATGAAGAAGCAATGCGTCTGGCCAATGAAGTGACTGCATACCACATTCGACTGCGGTATGGTAAACTTTAGATTCCGAATACAATCTGTCGAAGGGGGGAAATGATGAACTGGATTGCCAAACAGCTCTATTATAAGGTTCAAAGGCAGATGACAGGCATCTCACAAATAACGGAAGCGCAAGAGCGGTGGATGTATTTGTATGAAGACAAAGTTGTGACACACTATCGGGAATTTCCCATTCATGAAGTATTTGATATATCTTATCGAAAGTTGGGCGGTACGGAAGGGATTTTGTATTTGCATACTAAGCAGGGCGTTTATTCCTACATGGTCAAAGCAGATCCTTCTGAATTTGTCGAGGCTTTCAAGCAGCTGGAGTCCAGTTCCTGAAGCCCTCCGGAAAATGCAAAAATCCCCCGGGTTCTCCGGGGATTTGCGCTTTCCGCTTCGCAGCATATGCTTATGCTACTTATGCTACGGCAATCATTAGAATGATCCAACCCGCCAAGAAGGCAAGCCCTCCAAGCGGTGTTATCGCACCCAGTTTTCTAACGCCGGATAAACTTAAAGCATACAGGCTGCCGGAGAACAGAAATATCCCGGCGAACAGGACATAACCGGCCATGATGACGAGAGAAGAATTCTCTACGCTTTCCGAGATCGGTCCGAGCAAAAGCAGACCGAGCGCATGGGCGATATGGTATTGGATTCCCGTCTGGTACACCTTCATCATGTCTTCGGACAACCTTTTCTTTAAGGCATGCGCCCCAAAAGCGCCTAAAGCAACCGCGATGAACATATTCAAGCTTCCGAGCATAATTAACGTCTTCATGAACAACGCCTCCATACAAGATAGTACCGAACCGGAGGCTATTTCGTCAAATCCGCCCGTCCGCTAGAGGAGTCCGGATTTGCCGGTTAAACCCTATGAACCCTAGTAAAAAGGAGAGAGGAAACATGTCTGTAATGAACATATTAAAAAGCCGCAGAGCAGTAAGAAACTATGAGCCGAAAGAAGTCGAAACCGAGAAAATCACCAGGCTGCTGGAAGCGGCTGTTTGGGCGCCCAATGATCGTTTGCGCGAGCCGTGGCATTTTTATGTGATCCGTGGGGAAGCCAAGACGCGATATGAGCAAATTGCCCGCGAATTTCTGGAAGAACGGTTCCCGACAAAGCCTCATTTGGTCAAGGAATCGATCGCCGTGCTGGAATCAACGCCGCTTGTCATTGTAGTCACCTCGGATATCATTCCTGGTGATGAGGCGTCCTCGGAGGATAACGAATACGCCGTTGCATGTGCCATTCATTCCATGTGGCTTGCTGCACAGGAGCTTGGGCTGGGACTGGTGTGGCGGACAAGAGGAATCGGCCTTGCCAGAGACGAACGATTACATAAGCTGATCGGATCACCCGAGAATCGCAAAATTGTCGGCTCCGTCTTTGTGGGCTATCCGGCCGCAGACAGTCCGGAAACCAAGCGGACGGCAATCGAAGACAAAACTACCTGGTTGTAAGACGGTCAGGCAACCCCGGTTCGGCACTCTTCCGAATTTATCCCAAATTTTCACTCCGGCCCGCGTGTTAACGCGGGTTCGACTGTTGAGCAGGCCTCAACAGTCTTTTTTTTCAATATGAATTTCTCGACTCCGCGGCAACTATCATTCCTGGAAATAGATGGAAATTCTGAAAGAAGGAGGGGTTTATTTGCGAGAGTTCATTTTTATAGATTACTAATTGATCTGTCTATACATATCAAAACTGAAGTGAATATAGTAATAGTCAATAGCTAGTATTGAAAGGAGGGTCGGGATGTTATTTCAAAGAATCAAGGGACTGGTGAGCATCATTATTCCATGTTATAACGCATCACCTTATCTATTGGATTGTTTAAACAGCATCGTGTCACAAAGTTATCGTGATCTTGAAATCGTCATCGTGAATGACGGTTCAACCGATAATACAAAGTCCGTGATTCAAACATGGTTAAATACGACTGAAGTTAAGGAACGGTTTGCAACGAAACATCGAATCCAAATCCTGAATTTACCTTATAATACCGGATATGCCGGGGCGAATTCGATAGGTTTGTTTTTAGCCAGGGGAGAGTATATTGCAATTCAAGACGCCGATGATTTGTCGCATCCGGATCGTATTTGTAAACAAATGGAGTTCCTCAGACAACATCCACAGGTAAATCTAGTAGGAACCAGCATCGCGGAATTTCGATCTGGCAACCCGAAAACGAAATTTCAGGTGAAATGGATTAAATACGGATTTGATCAAATTAGACAAAGCTATGAAAACGGAAGTTCAGGCGCTTGCTACGGCACTTTGTTATTTCAAGGAGAGGTTTTTGATCGGGTAGGCGGTCTATTCCGTTCACTTCGGGGCAAGCGCAAGGTTACCGGGCATGATTACTTTTTTATTTTTCGTTGCTTGAAAGAGGGCTATAGGATTGAGAATATTCCGGAAGTACTTTACTATTACCGCTTGCACCCAGACCAAATGTCCGGCAGAGGAAACAAATAAGAGAGGAAGGTGGAATCATTGAATAAACATCGAGGAGATTTTTCGAATTTTGAAAAAGGACTTGAGACCAGCAGAGCAAAGCTTACTCAGGCTCTTGCCGATTCGCAGGATATCACATTTATTACTTGCGGCGGAAATATAGGGGATTATTTAATTTGGGCCGGCACGAGACAGCTCTTGACACAAGTAAGTTACAAGGAAATAACAAAAGAAGGTCTTATAAAAGCCGAGGGGCATACGGCACTTATGACGGGAAGCGGCGGATGGTGCAAATCGCATGGTTCGATGCCAAAGCTTCTGCCCGAAATTGAGAAAAGATTCGAGAAAGTCATCGTTCTTCCTTCCTCTTTTGATCGTGATTTATATACAGTTCAGCGTGTGCTTTCGAATACTCGCGCACTGGTTTTTGCCAGAGAGGAAGAATCGTATCGTCAGATTAAAGACTTATGTCATGCCGATATTGCGTATGACTGTGCCTTATTTTTTGATTTTGCTCCATACCGGGCACCTGGCAAAGGGGAGCTTGTCGCTTATCGCACCGATGGGGAATCTGCTCGTTCAGCAGTTCCGAACAATAATTATGATATATCCAGAAGATCTATTTGTAAAAATCATGAAGATTGGCTTCGAATCATCGCCCGATACGAATCTGTAAGAACAGACAGGGCACATGTTATGATCGCGGCGGCAATGCTTGGAAAAAAAGTACTATATTCATCTTCCAGCTATCATAAAGTTCCCGAAATTGCTAAATTTTCGCTCAAAGATTTTCCGGTTTATCCTGAATAAAAAATAACCTTCGCAGGCAGTCAGCGCTTGAAAGGAGGCCGTATTTTGTTTAGATTTCGGTTTATTTTAGACTATTTTCAACTGCCGTTTGCTACAGGACCTACACTTGCATCAAATATGAGAGCAAAATGGTTATCGCAATTGTGCCCGGAGGATTTGGAAATCGGATTTTCCCCATTCGCCGGACAAAAACCGCTGTATCATTCAGACAAATTCCGGATCGTTCCCAAAAATGAGTCCGGCTGGTGGAACCATTATTATTTTAATTCTTGGCAAATGGAGCAGGAGACCCGCAACTGGAGCCTGGGACCCAACATCAATCCCCAAAAAACAGCAACGCAGCACGTTCCGATTATCGTTAATTCGCAATATCAGAAAAATCAGCTTTTGAAAAGCTGGACAGATTATCCGGATGACTTGATCAAGGTCATCCCCACCATGGTCGATCACGAGCTTTTTAAGCCGGGGCAGAAAAACAGGCAATTCACTGTTGGCTGGATCGGTTATGACCACCCGAGCCGGTCTACCAAAGGAGCGGAAGTCATTCCCTATCTTGCCCGGAAATTCCCGGATATTCAATTTCAGATGATTCATGCCAAACCGCCGGCTTATCGCCATCTTTGGCAGCCGGTCCCGCTCAAAAACCTCACCATCTACGAGCAGGTTCCTCACCACCAGATGAGGGATATGATCAGTCAATGGCATCTGCTTATATGCGGCAGTAAATGGGAGACCGGCGCAACGCACGTCAAGGAGGCGATGGCTTGCGGAGTACCCGTTATCGGGTGCGATGTAGGTGCGCTGCCGGAGGTGGCCGGAAGCCAAATTTTATTGAAACATATGAAATGGGAACCGGTCGAACCGGAGTGGGTTGTGTGGACGCAGGAGTCGCTGGAGCGCTTTGCGGCCGCTTTGGAAGAGGTATTGCACGACTCCCGCCGCTATAAAAAGCTGGTTAAAGACGCTATTGCGGAAAGCCGGAAGTCCAATCCCAAAATTATAGCTTCGCACTGGTTTGATTTTATGTACAAATGCAGAGACTTTCAGCAATAAGCGGTTCATTTTAAGCTATAACATTTAAGGAGGTCCGATTCATGAGTAAAGTTACGGTATTGATTCCATTCTACAATCCGGGAAAATATTTGAAGGAAGCTGTCGAAAGCGTATTGATGCAGACGTATGAGAACTGGAAGCTCATTTTGATAGACGATGGTTCGACGCAGGAATATTTCTCCCAAATTCAATCCTATGTAACAGATAAGCGCATAACCTTAATACGCAACCCCAGAAATCTCGGTCAATCCAAAAGCCTGAATGAAGGCCTGAAATTAGTGGATACACCGTATACCGTCCAATTGGACAGTGACGATTGGTTCTATCCGCATACGCTCGAAGTGCTGGTGAGAGAAGCGGAAAAACAACCTGCTGATGTGGCCGTCGTAAGCGGCAATATCAACATCGTATTTGAGGATGCGTACGGAAATCGCATAGCCAATGACGTAATGAAGGGCAGGTCGTTTCAGGACCGATATGATTTTTTGCTGGCCAACCTTTCTTTATGGCCGCGGTTTTATCGCACCTCGTGCTTGCGGCATATCGGCGGCTGGCCGACGGATGATCCTTATGAAGGCAGACATTTGGAGGACAAGCGTGTATTGTACCGGCTGATTGAGCATTTCCGTTTTCACTGGGTCGATCACATGCTGTACAATTGCCGCCGGCACAACAATAACCAGACGAATCAGACTGCGGTCTATTCGGAAATGACAAAATGGGCCGTAAATGATGCTTTACGCAGGTGGGGAAGCCGGTATAAACCCGTTTTTTTAACTTACGGGGCAGGATGGACAAAGTTGGATCGACTCATTGAACAAGAAACAATTCCTAAGAAAACAAAATCACCTGTGAAAAAAACTGCAGCCAACGTACTCCCCAGTCCGGTTCTCCAGGTCCAAAATCAATCAACTCATCCCACATCCGCCACCGCCAGTACAAAACCAAATACCGGTTTCGGCACAGGCCCCAACACCGTTTCTGGAACAGCTCCCAACACCGGACTCGGCATGGGTCCCAACACGGGACCGGGAACAGCCCCCAACACCGGACTCGGCACAGGCCCCAACACCGGTCCAGGGACAGCCCCCAACACGGGACCGGGAACGGGTCCGGGAACCGGTCCGGGAACCGGTCCGGGGACGTGATGACCTATTAACGATCTGGTAACGATCATCGTGCCGACATTCAATAAAGCCAGCTTTATTCAACAAACGCTTCTTTCCATTTATCAGCAATCGTATACCCAATGGCGCTTGCTCGTCATCGACGATGCTTCGACGGACCGGACGCCCGAATTGGTAAAATCCCTTTTGACCACACCCCGGGCCAAACTTGTTCAATACAAAGTAAATCGGGGAATAGGCCACATTTTGAACCAGGCGTTGTCTATGGTGAATACGAAATATTTCATTCAGGTTGACGGAGACGACTGGATCGCTCCCGATACGCTCGAACGCCTTATTCACCGGATGGAGAAGGAGCCGGACTCGGTAGCCTTGGCCTATGCCAATACCATCCATTGGCATCAAATCGGCGGTGTGGACTATTACCATAAACTGGTTCGCCACCGTCCGTTTCGGGACCGCTATGATTTTGCCGCTTACGATCCGATGGTGCAGCCGCGATTTTATCGCACGGCATGCGTGCGACAGGTTGGAGGGTGGGAGGTGGATGATCCTACCCAAGGCCGGATGATGGAGGATCGCAGAATGCTCTTGCGGTTGCTTGACCGGTTTACATTCGCTTATGTAGACCGTCCCTTATACCATTTCCGCTACCATCATTCGAATTTAAGTTTGGACAGCAACGCCCATGTGTATAATCGTCTTCGAAAACTGTACACGGATCGAGCGCTTATTCGGTGGGGCGATCTTTATACGGCGGATTATGTCGGACCCGAACATCTGTGGCAATCCGTAAGGCTTGTTCCGAAGAGGAAGGGGGGATTCGCCACATGAAGGTTACCGTGGTGATTACTTTGTACAACAAAGAAAAATTTATAGATCGGGCGATTCAAAGCGTACTGCATCAAACCCATTCGAACTGGACATTGATCATCATCAACGACGCATCCACCGATCATTCGTTGGCTAAGATTGAGCCTTATTTGAAGGACCGACGGATTAAATGCATAACGCTGAAAAGAAATCTGGGCCAGGCGCATGCGCTAAACTATGCCCTGACACAGATTGAAACTTCTCATTTTATTCAACTTGACGCGGATGATTGGCTGGATCAAGCAGCGCTCGGGCAAATGGTCGATGCTGCGGGAGCTTTTGCCCATGCAGGATTAATCTATGCAAACAATATTGTATATTGGGAAAACGAGGCCGGTAAGGTCATAAAACAGGAACCTATTGTGCTCAGGCAGTATACAGACCGTTACGATTTATTAAAACATATGAATCATACCCTGCTGCCGAGATTTTACCTGACCCAAGCCGTGCGGGATATCGGAGGATGGTTGTCGCAGAAAAAAGAGGATATCTACTCGGAAGACGTCCAAATCTTATTGAGATTGTCCGCCAAGTATCCGATGGTATGGCTTAACCAGTTTTTATACCATAGACGCAAGTATGCCCAAAATATAAGAGCTTTTGAAACTAGCCGTCCGATGAGATGGAAATACCGCTATGATTTGTACAATCAGATGTTAAGAGAATGGGGAAATGAGTATCGGGCGATTTGGAAAAAGGATGGGGACGCTTATATTTTAGTTGACCTGGTTCCGAACAAATAAAGAAAGGATGAGCTCTAAAATGGACTATACCATTGTAATTCCGGTTTATAATATGGAGAATCAATTGCAGCATGCGATTACAAGTGCGATCAACCAGACTCATCCCCCTGCCGACATTCTAATATATGACGATGCTTCCTCTGATAATTCCATGACTGTGATCAACCGCTACGCCAACGATAAACGGATTCAGGTGGTCAGGATGAAGCAAAATTCGGGGATTTCCGTTGTCCTCAATGCCGCTCTGGCAAAGGTACGCACTCCTTATATGATCCAGCTGGACGGGGATGACTGGTTGGAACCGAATGCGGCCATATCATTAATCGAAGCTTTGGAACATCGGCCGGGTGCTGCTTTTTCCTATGGAAATCATCGTTTGTGGAGCATCAATGAACACAAACAATCCGTGCTATGGGATCAAGTGATACAGCCTTCTTTTAACTCCAAATACGACTTTCTCCTAAAGCTGGGATATATGTTAAATCCAAGGTGCTACAGGGTTTCTTGTGTACGCAAAGTGGGCGGATGGATTACAGACGATCCCGATGACCCTTGGAAGGGCCGATATTATGAGGATGCCCGGATGATCCTGCGGCTGGTTGGGAAATTTGAATGGGTGCATGTACCGAAGTTTTTGCACAATGTCAGGTATGATCTGAATAAATCGGCAAGCAAGATCAAGATTTATAATCATCTGAGGAAAATGTTTTATGAGAAAATGTTGATCAGCTGGGGTAATGAATACAGGCCCGTATGGGAGATGAATGCAGCCGGCAGGATTGTACTCAAAAAGTTGGTTTAGAACAACGCCAACCAATCGATATCATACAGCCCACAAAACCTTATGGCGTTTTGAAGTGAGCCCTTAGCCATTTAGCGGCATGAAGCGTTTTTCAATGTCCGTTCCACGGGGGATACGTCAGAGGTTGATGTGGGCTTTTTCTATATTCGCAATCCGATTTAAGTTATAATCAAAAAAAGGAGGCGTCTTGATGATCAGTGACATCTTCACATTCCATGATGCGGAAGGTGTGTCGATTACGGTTCACCGTTGGCTTCCGGAGGAAGGGACGCCGGTAAAGGCCGTTCTGCAAATTGCCCATGGCCTGGCGGAAAGAGCACAGCGATACGAACGGCTGGCGGTGCAGCTGACGCAATCGGGCTATGCCGTTTATGCGAATGATCATCGCGGGCACGGTTTGACGGCGGGGACGTCCGAGCGGATTACGCATATTGGCCATGCCGGATTCGACAGGATGGTGGAGGCGCTGGCCCTGCTGACGGATCGCATCCGCTCCGAATACCCCGGGGTCCCTGTTTTCGTGTTGGGGCACAGTATGGGGTCGTTTTTGACGTTATTGTACATGGAGCGTTATCCCCATAAAGCGGACGGGATGATATTATCCGGGACGAAAGGGCGGCAAACCTTGCTGCACAGTCTTGGCTTCCTGCTTGGCAAGCTGTTCTCAACCCTGCAAGGAGAAAAGCACTGCAGCCGGTTGTTGAACTGGCTGGTAACAGGTCAGTACAACTTGTTTTTTCGTCCGAACCGCACCAGGTACGACTGGTTAAGCCGGGACGAAGCGGAGGTTGATGCCTATATGAAAGACCCCCTGTGCAATGCAGGGATCACGAACGAGTTCATTATGTATATGACCAAAGGTTTGTTGGAGGCCTACCGTTCCGATCGACTGGGGCGCATTCCGAAATCGCTGCCGGTTTACTTGTTTGCCGGGGATAAGGATCCGGTAGGCGGTATGGGCAAATCGTTCTTATGGCTTGTATACGAGCTTCAAAGACAAGGGGTGCACGATGTAACCTACAGGCTCTATTCCGGAGGGAGGCATGAGATGCTGAACGAAACGAATCGCGATGAAGTGACCGGGGATTTGTTGCGATGGCTTGAAGCCCGCGTGAACGCGACTGATGCTGTCAAAACGGAAATGTAATTCCATTCATGCATACATATTGGTAAAGGGACTGGCTTGAAAGGGGAATAGAGCAATCGGTAAGAAGCCTCGACCCCTGCTGCATGTTAGAATAGAGAAGATATAAAATCAATCCTGACGTATAAAGAGTTCAGTCGGCGGCATTAGACATGAGAGGAGAAAGACTGTGGAAAATCAGTACGAATCAAATGCTGACGGAGGGACATTTGGGAGCAAAAGCAACTTTTTAGTGGTCATGGTTATGATCCTTGGCGTGTTCGCAGCCATATTGAATGAAACGCTCCTAAGTGTAGCTTTGTCCAAAATCATGGGAGACCTCGCGATTTCGCCTGGCTCCGCGCAATGGTTGACAACCGGATATCTGTTGGTAATCGGTATGCTCATACCGGTCACCGCTTTTTTGATTCAGCGGTTTACAACAAGAAGCTTGTTCCTTTCAGCCATGTGCGTGTTTACAGCAGGTACATTCGTAGCGGCTATCGCACCGGGGTTCGCCCTGCTTTTCATCGGAAGGGTGCTTCAAGCCGCGGGAACCGGGGTGCTTTTTCCTTTATTGACCAATGTGGTATTCGCCACGGTGTCTATTGAAAAAAGAGGCTCGGCCATGGGGATGATCGGCATTGTGATCACATTTGCTCCCGCGATCGGCCCCACTTTGTCCGGTATCATTGTCGAGCATTTCAGCTGGCGGGTTCTCTTTTATAGCGTTTTGCCGGTCGCTCTGTTTGTCATTGTTTTTGCATTTTTGAAGCTTAAAAATGTGACGGAGACGTCAAAGCCGAAGATTGACGCGGTGTCGCTTCTTCTTTCAACCGTAGGATTCGGGGGGATTGTGTACGGCTTCAGCAGTGCCGGTGAAGGACACGGGGGGTGGTCAAGCAACGGGGTCCTTATTCCCATTGCCACCGGGATCGTTTCTTTAGGCCTGTTTATATGGAGGCAATTGACGGTGTCAGAGCCCTTGCTGGATCTAAGAACATTTAAATACAGCATATTCAGGATGTCGACTCTGATTATGATCATCGTTATGATGGCGATGTTCTCCGCCATGCTGCTGCTGCCGATTTTTTTGCAGAACGCGCTGGCCTACAGTCCGTTGAAGGCAGGTCTGGTTATGCTGCCCGGAGGTATTGTCATGGGGATGATGTCGCCGATTACGGGCCGGTTATTTGATAAATTCGGCGCCAAGTGGCTTGCGGTCATCGGATTGGCGCTGATAGGCCATTCGCTGTGGCAGTTTGCCTTTATCACCTTGTCCACCTCATACAGCATGATCATGGTATGGAACACGCTGTTGATGCTGGGGATCTCGATGTTAATGATGCCGGTCATGACCAACGCTTTGAACGAGCTTCCGCCCCCGCTATATCCTCACGGTACGGCCATTATCAGCACGCTTCAGCAGGTGGCGGGCGCGATCGGTACCGCACTGCTGGTCACCGTGATGACCAAAAGCTCCGAACGCTTTCTGGAACGTGCGGCGGCTGCGAAAGAAGCGGCCGGACTGCAAATTCCAGCCATGATGGCCGGAATGAAAAGCGCGTTCTTGCTTGCATTTGGACTGGTCGCCATCGCTTGGACAATATCATTTTTTCTTAAACGAGCCGCGTCGCCGGAAGGGGATACGGAAGGCAAGCGAGTGTCTGCACACTAGGGCATGCGGATTCAATCGGATCGAAATACCTTAAAACAGAGCGGCTGCTCTGTTTTTTTGCTGCGGGATAGGCTGGACCCAACCAAGGGCATCCATCGAAGTTCACGTCGGATGGATTCACTTTGCAGGATTTAAGGGTTATTTGTAGAATAATCTACGATGCTGCATGAATTTAGACAGCTAGTTTGGGATAGCGGTATTCGCTAACCAGGGGAAGGGAAGAGTGCGTTGTGGCAGTAGCAAAGGACAATAAAGAAACTTATCTGTTCACAAGAGTGGACAAAAATACGAAATCACTTCCGGTCTCGTTTGAAGATTGGGCATTGAAGGCAAGAGAGATTCTGCCTGACGGTCCATTTGATTATATCATCGGCGGGTCGGGTGTGGAAGAGACGTTGGCAGCCAACATTAAAGCGTTTTCCCGGTGGGCGATTGTCCCGCGGATGTTGAGGGATGTCACCCATCGTTCGGCTCACATCACGCTCTTTGGCCAACAGCTGCGTACTCCGGTTCTATTGGCGCCGGTCGGCATGCAGGCCATTGCTCATCCGGATGGCGAGCTTGCGACGGCCAGAGCTGCAGCGGCGGCTGGAATTCCTTTTGTGGTCAGCACCGTTTCCTCTTATTCGTTGGAGCAGATCGCACAAACGATGGGAGATGCTCCCCGCTGGTTCCAGCTCTACTGGTCCAACGACCGCGAAGTGTCCGCAAGCATGGTAAGGCGGGCGGAAGCAGCGGGTTATTCTGCGATTGTACTGACGGTAGATACCATCATGCAAGGATGGAAACGCCGTGATTTACGCAACGGGTATTCTCCGCTTCGGGAAGGGAAGGGGCTGGCCAACTATATTCAGGACCCTGTGTTCCGCTCTCGTTTGACGGAAGTCACCCCGGAGAATGCAGTAGAAGAAATTATCCGTGGGATCTACCATCCGGCATTGAGCTGGGGCG
The DNA here is from genome assembly GCF_001465255.1 of Paenibacillus naphthalenovorans. Taxonomy (NCBI): domain Bacteria; kingdom Bacillati; phylum Bacillota; class Bacilli; order Caryophanales; family Paenibacillaceae; genus Paenibacillus; species Paenibacillus naphthalenovorans. The sequence continues at coordinate 1,510,193 of NZ_CP013652.1, forward strand.
ACATTGCATTTTTACGCGAGCATACCAGCCTGCCGATTTTGTTAAAAGGCATACTTCATCCGGAGGATGCGAAGCTTGCCTTGGAGCATGGAGCAGACGGCATCGTTGTGTCCAATCACGGCGGGCGCCAGCTCGACGGGGCTGTCTCCGCATTGGAAGCACTGCCCGGAATTGCGGAAGCGGTGAACGGGCGGCTTCCCGTACTTCTGGATAGCGGCGTTCGCACGGGCTCGGACGTTATCAAAGCGATGGCTTTAGGGGCCAATGCGGTCATGATCGGGCGTCCGTTTATGCTGGGCTTGGCTGTCGCGGGGGAACAAGGCGTTGCAAGCGTACTGGATACCTTGTTAGGCGAACTGGATGTGGCGATGGCTCTTTCAGGAAGCAATACCGTTGCTGACTTGAATCCAAGCATCCTTGTCCGCGTGTAAAAAAGATTGTCGCGGGGCCTCATCGCAATGGAGGATGGAGTCCTTCACATCAAGCAGTCCGAGACTTTGTTTTCAGGTCTTGGACTGCTTTTGTATGGAGGCAAATCGACATACTTCTGTTGTAAAAAAAGCATATCCGACCTAGCGCGGTTGGATATGCTTGGGAAACATCGTTTAAAACACTTTGGTCGTCCAGGATTCACAGTTCCATGTATCGGTAACGATATCGCGATAAAATTCCGGTTCGTGAGAAATCATCAGGATGCTGCCTTTGTAAGCCTTGAGGGCGCGCTTGAGCTCGTCCTTGGCATCCACATCCAGGTGGTTGGTCGGCTCGTCGAGAACAAGCAGGTTTGTTTCGCGGTTGATCAACTTGCAAAGCCGCACTTTTGCCTTTTCCCCGCCGCTAAGCACGGCAATTTTGCTTTCGATATGCTTGGTTGTGAGTCCGCACTTGGCCAGCGCCGCGCGCACCTCGAACTGTGTAAAGGAAGGAAATTCGTTCCACACTTCCTCGATGCATGTATTGTAATTGGCCTCCTTCATTTCCTGCTCGAAGTAGCCGATGCTCAAGCTTTCTCCGAGCTGGACGGAACCGGACAGAGCCTGAATCTCCCCTAAAATACTGCGCATCAGCGTCGTCTTGCCGATCCCGTTCGCACCCACAAGCGCGATCTTCTGGCCGCGTTCCATGCGCAGGTTAAGCGGATTCGATAAAGGATGGTCATAACCGATGACAAGCTCCGCCGTTTCAAAAATCAGCTTACCGGAGGTTCTGGCTTCCTTGAAGTTGAACTGCGGCTTCGGTTTTTCCTTTGCCAGCTCGATGATTTCCATCTTGTCGAGCTTCTTTTGTCTGGACATCGCCATGTTTCTCGTCGCAACACTTGCTTTATTACGGGCTACGAAGTCTTTCAAGTCCGCAATTTCCTGCTGCTGGCGCTTATAGGCTGCTTCAAGCTGCTGCTTTTTCATTTCATAGACCTGCAGGAAATGGTTGTAATCGCCGACATAACGGGTCAATGCTTGATTTTCCATATGATAGATCAGGTTAACGACGCTGTTCAGGAACGGAATGTCGTGAGAAATTAAAATGAAGGCATTCTCGTAATCCTGCAGGTAACGTTTCAACCAGTCGATATGCTGCTCATCGAGATAGTTCGTCGGCTCGTCGAGAAGCAGGATGTCCGGCTTTTCGAGCAGCAGCTTCGCGAGTAATACCTTTGTTCGCTGTCCGCCGCTAAGGTCATTGACGTCCTTATCCAGTCCGATATCCGTAAGTCCCAGTCCGCGGGCGGTTTCCTCGATCTTGGCATCGATCATGTAAAAATCCTGATTCGTCAATGTATCTTGAATCGTTCCGACATCCTCGAGCAGCTGCTCAAGCTCTTCCGGTGAAACATCGCCCATTTTCGCGTACATGTCGTTCATCTCCTGTTCCATGTCGAACAGGTATTGGAAGGCTCCCTTCAGGACATCGCGGATCGTCAAGCCCTTGCTGAGCACCGCATGCTGATCAAGATACCCGACGCGCATGCGTTTGGACCATTCGATCTTGCCGTCATCCGGCTGGAGTTTGCCCGTAATGATGTTCATGAAGGTAGATTTTCCTTCACCGTTGGCGCCAATGAGTCCGATGTGCTCGCCTTTGAGCAGCCGGAAGGATACGTCGTTGAAGATAGCGCGGTCTCCGAAGCCGTGACTTAGCCGTTCTACATTTAATATGCTCATAAATAACACCTTTTCTTTTAACTTTTTCTCGTCCTATTATAAGCTTTGAAGGGCGCATAACTCAATGCGGGAGACCATGCAAATAAATTTTGTTCTGCGGAAGGAAATGATTTACAACAGAACATATGTTTGATATGATAATTTTTGTAAAGCGCTTTAATCGTGTGGGGTATCCAAGTTGACTGGTCATCACCTAAAATACGGACGGAAGGAAGATGCAGGAATGCGGATTGACCGATATGCAGAAATAGACGAGGTAATCGCTTATATTCATCAGCATATGGACGAACCGCTTTCGCTCTCCCGACTGGCCGCTCATATCGCCTACAGTCCATACCATTTCACGCGCATTTTCAAAGAAAGAACGGGCATTCCGCCTTTATATTATGTTTCATCCCTCCGGCTGCAAAAGGCAAAAGAGCTGCTCCTGCGCACGAATTTGAGCGTTCGCGATATTGTATTGGAGATCGGACAGCAGAGTCTGGGAACTTTCACCACCCGATTTACCGAACGGGTAGGCATGACACCGTCGGATTTTCGGAATTCCTCCTTGCTGCAAGCGGAGAGCCACTTCCATACACTGCGGACGCTTAAGCATTGGTACGAATCTCCTCCTGCTTCCAATCAACACGCCAGAATACAAGGGACCGTCCAAGCCGAGCAGCCTTTTGAAGGCGTCATTCTGATCGGCTTGTTTGCCAAACCGATTCCGGAAGGACTTCCCCTTTATGGCACACTGCTTTCTTCTTTAGGACATTTTTGTTTTACGGGTGTCAAACCGGGCACCTATTATCTGATGGCTACATCCATCTCCTGGGGGATGCAAACCATGGATGTTCTGCTTCCGCATACAACCTTACGCTTCCGGTCAAAACAGCCGATCGTAGTCGCACCCTATGGCTCCGTACCCCATCAGCATGTTATGCTTCACGTTCCCCGTCCGGATGATCCTCCTATCCTGATTTCGCTACCCTTGTTGATGAATAATTTCCTCACTCGGCTTTTTCAATACAATCATCGTTAAGAAACGGATTAACCTTCTATAAGGCTCAAAACGCCGTCCTTCCGCAAGGGAAGGGACGGCGTCCTGATCTGATCGGCTTCTAATTAAAAATCAAAGTTGTCCGGATCCGGGCCGACACGGCGATTTTGGTTTAACGCATCGATTTGATCCATTTCATCCTTCGTCAGCTCAAAATCGAAGATCGATGCATTTTCGATGATCCGGTGTTCTTTTGTTGTCTTCGGTATGGTGATAACCTCATGCTGCAGATCCCAGCGCAGAATGACTTGAGCGACAGATTTGCCGTGCTTGTCGGCAATTTCCTTGAGAACCGGATGATCCAGCAGCTGTCCCTGCATTAACGGCGACCAGGCTTCCAGCTGTATGTTATGCTTTTTCGCAAAGCTGAGCAGCTCTTTTTGCGTCAGGAACGGGTGGAATTCCACCTGGTTCACCATGGGTTTAATTTCCGCATCCTTCATTAGATCCTCCAGATGATGAATCTGGAAGTTGCTGACCCCGATCGCTTTAACCCGACCCTGTTGATAAAGGGTCTCCAAAGCTCTCCAAGCATCTTTATATTTGCCAGCCACCGGCCAGTGGATGAGGTAAAGATCCAAATATGCCAAGCCCAGCTTATTCAGGCTCGTCTCGTAAGCGGCCAGTGTGGATTCATAACCCAGGTCGACCGTCCATACTTTAGAAGTGACAAAGAGCTCTTCTCTGGCAAGATTGTTCTCGTGAAGTGCTTCGCGGATTCCTTGTCCGACACTGCTTTCATTGCCGTAAATCGCCGCTGTATCGATACTTCGGTAGCCGTGTCTTACCGCTGATTTAATGGCTTCGACGAGCTCCGAGCCTTCTTCTACTTTAAAAACGCCGATGCCCAGCCAGGGCATTTGAACTCCATTGTTCAGTGCAATTTTGCTTTGTAAATGTTGGTTCATAAGGACTGCCTCCAGATTTTATTATTTTATTTATGTCAGTATTTCATGCGGTTCAATGGTTCAATGTATTGATAAGCAGGTTCCCGCATGAGCTGCGGTTTTCTGTCTTCTTTCCAGAACCATGCTCCAGATTGTGAGGACCACGGCTGCCAATACCATGACTGCGCCGATCCAAGCTGTATGAATAAGCCCGATGGCATCCGTAACGATACCGCCCAGATAGGCTCCAATGGCAATGCCTGCGTTAAAGGCGGCAATATTAACGGCAGATGCGACATCGACGGCCCTGGGGGCGTAACGATCTGCCAGCGTGACGACATAAACCTGAAGTCCGGGTACGTTCATAAAAGCCAGCAATCCCATGCCGAAGATGGTGATTAATCCCGGAATTTTATACGGGGCGGTGAATGTAAGAAGAAAGAGTATAAGAGCTTGTAAAACAAACATCCACAGCAAGGCCGTAAGCGGCTTTCGGTTCGCCGCCTTGCCCCCGATGACATTGCCGATGGCGATGGCGATTCCGTACAGCAGGAGAATGAAGGCTACCGTCGTTTCCTTAAATCCAGTGATGTCATGCAGTAACGGGGATAAATAAGTGAAAACGACAAAGGTTCCTCCATACCCGAGGGCGGTAATCATAAACGCAAGCAGCAGCCGTCCGTTAGTGACAAGTTTCATTTGATCGCGAATCTGTATCTTGCCGCCTTTGCGCAAATGGGAAGGGACAAGGATCATGTTGGCGATGAAAGCAACAATGCCAATGACGACAATTGAAATAAAGGCTGCGCGCCAGCCCAGCTGCTGGCCGATAAAGGTGCCGAGCGGCACACCGGTAACGGTGGCGACCGTCAGCCCGGAGAACATGATCGCAATAGCGCTGGCCCTGCGGTTCTCAGGTACGATGTCGGCCGCGATGGTCGAACCGATCGACATGAAAACACCGTGAGAGAGCGCGGAGATGACGCGGGCTGTAAGCAGCATTACAATTCCGCTGGAAAGAGCGGCAAGGCTGTTGCCTATAATAAAAACAAGCATGATCCACACCAGCAGCGTTTTGCGGGGAATGCCCGATGTCACAGCTGTTAATACCGGCGCTCCGAAAGTAACGCCCAGGGCATATAACGTAACGGTTAACCCGGTTAAGGTAACGGAGATGTTTAAATCTTCAGCGATCAGGGGAAGGAGCCCCACACTGATAAACTCGGTTGTTCCAATCGCAAAGGCGCTTATGGCCAAGGCTAGAAGCGCCAACGTACTTCTATTTTTATCCAAAGACATTCGTTCCACTCCTATCTGGTAATTACCGGCCGGCAAATGTTATTATGTATCCAGCGGACAAAAATGAACAGTACGTACTTTAAAGTACCATAGGTACTCAAAAGTTCCTATACACCAAGGAGGCAGATGAACGATGACTAAAAAGAAATACAACATCTCGGTTGAGGCTACCCTTGAGGTCATCGGGGGAAAATGGAAATGCGTCATCCTGTGCCATTTAACGCGCGGTAAAAAACGGACAAGCGATTTAAAACGCCTGATGCCCGGAATAACACAAAAAATGTTGACTCAGCAGCTCAGAGAATTGGAAGAGGATGGCATCGTGAACCGAATCGTCTATAACCAGGTCCCGCCCAAGGTAGAATATGAGCTCAGTGAATACGGATGGAGTCTCAAATCGATATTGGATGCCTTATGTGATTGGGGAGAAAAACATATCATCAAAGAATATGGCGATAAATATGCGGTGCTGGAGGATAATATATTAAATCAAAGTGATGCCGATCTGCAGAGCCTTACGAATAAGTAAGGCAGCCGGAAAATGTAAAGGCCTATGGAATGGACAGAAACTTGGTGAAGACTTCAAATTTCTTATTTCAAATCAATTGGCTTGAATCTACTTTTCCTTCAAACACTTGGGGGACTGTCATTTCCCATAAGGCTTTTTCAAACCATTTTACTCATCATCATTTAAAAACCGACGGGAAGTTCGAAGCCTACGCTCGAAAATATATGGAAATTCTAAACGCGTTAAAGGTTGGCGGAAGCTTTATTTACACACCGGGTCTTTCTTTTAATTGAAGAATTATTAATCGCATCCAACGATTCGTTTGCAGTGGAAGCCGGAAAATATACGACAAAAGTAATTCTAAAGAAACGTTAGAGAGGACGACGATTCCTGTGAGAAAGAAGATGTTTTTATGGGCCGGTTCATTGACGCTTTGTTTGAGTTTGCTTCTGCCTTCCGGTAGAGGTCTCGCTGCGGAGCATCGTGTAAGCGTTACATTGCCAACATTTGAGGTGAAGCTTAACGGAAATAAAGTCGAAAATGAATACCGGGAATATCCGTTACTCGTGTATAGGGATATCACCTATGTTCCGATGACATGGTATGATTCCAGACTTTTGGGCTTGGAAACGGAATGGACGCAACAGGACGGGCTTAACATTGCTAAAGGAAAAGTGACTTCATCTTATGTTCCTTACAAAACCGATCATAAACATTCGGGCGGCTACAAGGCAGCCATCCCTGCATTTAAGATTACTATCAACGGCAGGACGGTGGACAATTCCAAAGAAGAATATCCCCTTTTAAGCTTCAACAACGTGATCTATTTCCCTCTGACCTGGAAATTTGCACATGATGAATGGGGTTGGGAATATGTGTGGGACGATAACGAAGGTCTGAATATAAATTCCGGCAACCCTCAGGTGAAAACCGTGGATCTCCCAACCTTTGCAGGTGAGAATGATGTTGCCGTATTTAAAGGATATTATTACTTTGCAGAAACCATAGGAAACACGAACCATGTATACAGAGCGCCTGTTCATAACACGTCAAATAAAGAACCGGTATATTCTTATGATGTGGATGCCTCATACAGCTTTAATAAGCGTTTGAATTTTGAGATCAGAGATGACGAACTCTGGTTCTCTTATCATGTTGGCGGAGCAATCATGGGCTACGATGTCTATTGCAAGGTAAACGACAATGGAAAGGCTGCAATAGAGCAACAAGGGTATCTCGATTTTAAACAGACTCCGAATGGAACCTTAACTATCCATCAATTCGTGCCGCCAGGAGGGAATAATCTATTGCTGGCTGCGGCCGGGCAAGAGAATCAACATGGCAAACGGATAGGGAATCCGAATCTGATCTACGGATGGCATGTAACGAATGACGGTACGTCCACAAGCTTTGGCCCAGATCGCTCCACTACCGTTCTCGGAGACGATGTCTATGTGCTGGCATCATCGTATCCTGTTGAACATGGGGATTTAAACAAGATTTACAAGATCAATATCAAGACAAATGAAACGGAAAAGATCATCCATGCGGAAGTGAGCCATTTTAAAATATTGAATCACAAGCTGTACTATGTAAAAGATGCGGATCATTCTTTATATTCAGCGAACCTGGATGGAACGGATGAGCAAAAATTATCCGATCTTCCCGTTGCCAATTGGTATGACGAAATCGACGGTCAGGTGTACTACACCGCTGCCAATGTAAAAGGGCAATTCCATCTTTACAGGGTGGAACCGTCCAAAGAAGATGCGCTTGTAATCAAAGAGCCGGTGGAAAGCGTCCAATTTGTGAATGATAAAATCATATGCAAGCTTGCAGCGGGAGAAGAATATGGCGTTAAGGTATTGGATCAATCCGGGGATCTTCATCTGGCCATTACGGATCAGGCGTCAGATGTTTTTGCATATCATGATTTCATTCTCATGGTGTCTGCAAAAGATCAATCGATAAAGGTGATTCAGTAGAAATGGCAAATGCGGTAAACGGATGACCCTCCATATAGCCAGCTTCAAGACCATTTTTTACTAGTGATATGAATACCCAGTTCGGATTTTGTTTCTCAACATATACTAAATTTACAATAAAATAATATTTTGATAAAATACGCAGCTCCCGAAGTGATGATTCAACATAGGGTTGGAAAGGAGGGAGTCGACCTTGATTAAATTGGACAGGTACATGAAAAAGAAAATAAAAGGAAAGAAATTCATTGGGGCCGGCAGAACACGAATCGTATACGATTTAGGCAAACGCCGTGTGTTTAAAGTAGCCAAATCCAAAAAGGGAATCCGGTCTAATCAAACGGAAGTCATCTTGTATAAGTCATCCGAGAGACCGATAAAAAAACACCTTGCCCGAATTATCGATTACGACACGTCATATCGCTGGGTAACCATGAAAAAGTATAATAAAAAATTCCCCAATATTCCTAAATATAGAAAAAAACTTAAGAAATTAGTAAAGAAATTTCATAAAAATGGAATCCTTCCCTCAAGGAGTGTACGCGATTATCATACACCCTATACGCCTAACCTGCGTTTAAAACGGAATAATCGGGTCGTGGTCATCGATTATGGGAACTTTAAATATAAACGATAAATAAAAACAAAAGAAATATGGAGAGCATTGCCGTGAAGGATTATAGGGAATGATGCATTTTCAAGGAAAATGAAGGATGTAAATGGAGCTATCGGCAGCGCGGCTCCTTTGTTGTTTATGGCGATCATGAAGACCTGTAACCTTAGGAGAAATCTGGAGAAAAGTGAATTACATAGAAGAAGTGCAGTTGGGAGCACAACCGTAACACTCTTTCATGTAAGCAAGCCCCGGGATGAGGCTTGCTTATTTTTTTCCAAATTAATGCCAATAATTGCGGGTTGTGACCCGATACCATCACCCGGTACAATGAAAAAGGATGAAAGGAGAGATCATACCATGAAAAAATGGACGATGGCCATCCTTTTCTCATTCCTTTTATTTTTTTCATTTGCGGTATATGCGGATCACGCAAACGCCGCACCAACGCTCAATATGGGCAGTTCCAATGGGGATGTATGGGATGTGCAGTACCGGCTGAAGGTTTTGGGTTACTACCAGCAGCCCCTAGACGGTAAATACGGAGCACACACAGCCTCCGCCGTACGCAGCTTTCAAAAAAATTACGGCCTCACGGTGGACGGCATTGTTGGGGACCGCACGTGGGCTATGCTTAAAAAATACAGCTTAAATCAGGCAGAAATCGATATCCTGGCCCGCGTTATACACAGCGAAGCACGCGGTGAGCCTTACATGGGCAAGGTGGCCGTAGGAGCTGTCGTCATGAATCGGATACAGTCGCCTTTATTCCCGAATACAATTCAAGGCGTAGTTTTCCAGCCAAGAGCCTTTACTGCTGTAGATGACGGACAGTATTGGTTAACACCCGACCGCAGCGCCTATCTGGCAGCCTTCGACGCCGTACGCGGTTGGGATCCGACGAAAAACTCGCTCTATTACTTTAATCCCGACACGGCAACGAGCGCATGGATTTGGACGCGTCCGCAAGTGTTGAAAATCGGTAAGCATATTTTTGCGCGTTAATCCGTTGGAGGATGCATAATCACAACCTTTAACCAGTACCCTTATGAGGGTGCTGGTTTTTATTTTAACTTTTATTGGCACCTTTTATAACTTTTATAAAGACAAATTTTGAAAACAGTTTGTCGTCTTTTACATATATTTAGTCACTTTAAATTAGCGGTTTGTCCTGAAAATAGGCCGCTGCCTCTTTCATCAAGTATGATGGCATTACAGAACAAATTAGAGAAGCTGACCATTATGCATTGAGGGAGGGCATGAATGATGCCGAACATGGTGAAACAGAAATTGAAAAACGGACAGTGTGCCACGGGCTGCTTTATCGGGTTTCATTCTCCATCAGTAGTCGAAATACTCGGACATGCAGGTTTTGATTTTGTCGTTATTGACAACGAGCATGGCCCGTTTAGCTGGGGAGAAGTCGAAGAGATGATACGCGCCGCGGAATTGGCCGGAACCGTTCCGATTGTACGGGTGGCTTACGATAAATCCGATATTCAAAAAGCGCTTGACCGCGGTGCGATGGGACTTCATGTTCCGATGGTCAATACGAAGGAAGAAGCGGAAGAAGTTGTGCAAAAAGCAAAATATCCTCCGGTTGGCAGAAGAGGCACGGCCTATTCATGCAGGTCGGCACAATACGGTAAAGGAGGCGGCGCTGCCTATTTGCAGCAGTCCAATGAAGAAATCCTGATCGCCGTACATATTGAAACGCCGGAAGCCGTCGACCATATTGATGAGATTATGAGTGTGCCGGGAATTGACATTTGCTATATCGGTCCAACGGATTTGTCGGTCACGATGGGGTACAGTGCTGAAGGACCGGAGCACCCGGAGGTTCAACAAGCGATGGACCGCGTGATGGCGGCAGGACGGAAGCATGGGGTTACGGTGGGGATTCAGGTGGCGAGCGCGCCGGCTGTGACCCAAAAACAGCAGTGGGGAGCTCCTTATATCGGTATTGCGATTACACCCGTGCTGTATAATGCACTCGGAGAAGTCGTAAAAGCCGGTAATCCGTTAAGCCGATCAAAATAATCCGGAAGGAGATGAGGATGATTGAAATATTTTGCTGTCTTTTTACCGATGCTTAGTCCGGAAAAGAGCCAGGAATACCGTCCGCAGCACCTTGATTATCTGGCGATCAGGCGCAAGGAAGGAAAAATTTTTGCCAATGGCAGATTCTTGGACGGAGCCGGAGGTCTGGTCATTTATAAAGCCGATTCGGAAGAGGAAGTCAGGCATATCGTCCAACAGGACCCTTATGTGATTCACCAGGCAAGAGGTTATGAGATCCATGAATGGGAAATGGTAACGGAGGCGATTCTTCCCGAATCGTAAAAGCTTCTCGCAAGGTCCTATGAACTCCGGTTTATAGGACCCTTTACGTAAGCGTATTCTGAACAAACCACAGGAGGGAAACATATGAAGGTTGCTTTCATCGGGCTCGGGAATATGGGATTGCCCATGTCCAAAAACTTGGTTAAGGCTAATTATGAAGTGTATGGGCTGAATCGCAGCAAGGGCCGCGAGCAGCTCTTTGCCGAGGCCGGGGGGAAGACGGGCTATTCGCTTCCCGAGTTAGCGCGAATTGCTGATGTGATGATGACCTGTTTGCCTTTTCCCGCTGATGTGGAGGAGGTTTTCCTCGGCTCCGACGGGATCGTAGCCAACGGACATGCCGGACAAATCCTGATCGATTTCAGCACGGTATCTCCGGACCTGAACCATAAAATAGAGAAGGAAGCCGCGAAGAAGGGGATAGAGTTTTTGGACGCGCCTGTAAGCGGAGGGAATTTCGGAGCAGAGAGCGGAACATTAAGCATAATGGTCGGCGGGAAAAAGGAAGTATTCCATAAGGTATATCCTTTGTTTGAAGTGCTGGGGAAACAAATTTATCATACCGGACCTGTAGGCAGCGGAACGATTATCAAATTGATCAATCAATACATGGTCGGCGTTCATACGCAAGCAGCCAGCGAAGCGTTCATCATTGGAGAAAAAATGGGCATCGACGGGCCATTGATGTTCGACATCTTAAATGCAAGCTATGCGCAGAGCCGGATTTTTGAGAGACACTACACGAATTTCATTGCCCAAAATCAATTTCAAGCGGGGTTTGCTTTGAAGCTGCTGTTTAAAGATTTGACGCTGGTACAAAAAATGGCCGAAGACAATGATATAAACCTGCCTATAGGGAAGCCAATCACATCTTTGTTTCAACAGGCAAAAGAAAGCTCACATGGAGATAAGGATATGTCGGCAATGGTTTTATATGTCAAGGAACTCCAGAAGTAATGGAGCATATGGCATTCACTTAACGGATTCTTGTGTTGTTGATGAAGTGCAAGAAAATATCCCCTGAACAGCCCACGTGCCATCGTGGGTTATTTGTTTATTATAAAATCGTTATTGACATCGCACGATCATTAGAATTAATATGAATTCAGATATATCAGTTAAATATCTGATTGACATCTATAAATTTGTAAATTATAGTTCCTCGTAAAGGGACGATCGTTTCCGGAGTTACCTCTACCGTAAATGAGAAATGCTTAGCAGGTTTTATGGAAGCGCTTTATAGGATTCCGATTGGTTACTAGCTAAGGAGGTGATTCATCATGTGGGAATTACTGCGTCAGCTAGCGGAAAACATGGCGATGATTGTAACCATTGCCTTTCTGTTGACCCGGATCAAATCCTTTCACCTTATTTTTCAAAAGGGTTTAAATCAACAAAGTAAAGTGATCATTTTTGCCACATTTGCCTTATTTGGAATTGTGAGCCATTACATAGGAATCCATATCATGACGGATCATCTCGCGCTTACCGCATGGAATTGGGGAACCAGCAATGGTCACTCTTCCATCGCCAACACCAGCCCCGTAGCCACGATCATGGGGGGGCTATTAGGAGGTCCCGTGATCGGTTTGGGAATTGCCCTGGTCATTGGAGGATATCGTTTTCTATATGGCGGATTCGCCGATTGGGCTACGCTGGGTTCATTCCTTATATTAGGGTTACTGGCTGGTTGGGCCGGCGCATATTTGAAGAGAAAAGGTAAAGTGACTCCTTTATCGGCCTTATGGGTGGCGTTGTTCTTAGAACTGATTCATATGGCCATCCTTTTGTTTCTCCCCGAGCCGGATATATTAGCGTTTCAATTGGTACGTTTAATCGCCATTCCCATGATCGTCATTAATTCACTAGGGGTTTGGATTTTTGCGCAAATATTGGAGACCGTTCTAAAGGAAGATGCGAAAGCACGCGCTTTTGAAACGCATAAAGCCTTGTTTATTGCAGACAAAACGCTTCCCTATTTCCGTCAGGGACTTCATGCTTCCTCATGTAGAGAAGCGGCGAAAATCATCCATAGGCAAAGCGGCGCCGACGCTATTGGTATTACGAACCGGTTGGAAATCATTGCCTATGTTGGCGGCGGCGAGGAAGAACTATACGTGTCCCAGCGGATGCATCAATCCTTAATTCGAAACGCGTTGGTGTCCGGCCAGAGGGTCGTTTTTAAGCGCCGGAACAAACAGGAGGAGCAGACATTCCCCTTTGCCATGGTCATCGTTTTGCCTCTTGTGGTCAGTGGAGAACCGATCGCCGCCCTCTTGCTGTACTACAGAAAGGCGCATTCCATGAGTGCTGCGGAGGAAGAGCTGGCTGAAGGATTGAGTAAGCTGTTCTCTACCCAGTTGGAACTGGGTGAGGTAGAGCGGCAGAAAAAGCTGCTTGCCGATGCGGAGATCAAGGCGCTTCAGGCACAGGTTAATCCGCATTTTCTCTTTAATTCCATTAATACGTTAGTTTCCATATGCAGAACCGATGCCATGCTGGCAAGAAAACTGTTGTTGGATTTGGGGACGTTTTTTCGCAGTAATTTACAGGGCGCCAGGCAGTTATTCATTCCGCTGTCGAAAGAACTGGAGCATGTCCAGGCCTATTTAGCCTTAGAGCAGGCCCGTTTTCCGGGACGCTATCGTTTAAATATACAAGTTGAACCCGGACTCGAGGAAACCTTAATTCCTCCTTTCACTCTGCAGCCGCTGGTGGAAAATTCAATCAGCCATGGATTTGCAGGCAGAAGGAAAGGAGGAATGGTGAATATTCAAGTTTACAATGACCAAGGTCATGTAGTGATTGAGGTCAAAGACAACGGAAAAGGAATGGATAAGGAAAGACTGAACCTATTGGGGAAAAAAGCGGTTGATTCTCATAAAGGCACAGGCACTGCATTACATAATATCCATGAACGCCTGCATGGGCTCTACGGAGCCAATGTTTCCATGAAGATTAGCAGTGAGAAGGATAAAGGAACTCAAATTGAACTGCGGTTTCTACGAACAGATGGAGGGGAGTATGGGGATGCTGAGAGCCTACTTGATAGAGGACGAGCCATTTGCTAGGGATGAACTTAAATATTTGCTTGCCAGATTGAGAGAAGTCAAGGTCATAGGAGAATCGGATACGATGGAGGAAGCCGTTTCCGATATTAAACAATTAGAGCCGGATGTGATTTTTTTGGATATATGCCTTGCGGATGGAAGCGGCCTGGAGGTTGCAAAGCAAATTAACAGGCTAAAACGTCCTCCATGGGTTGTGTTTGCTACGGCTTTTCATCAGCATGCATTGGAAGCATTTGAATTGAATGCGATTGATTATATCACCAAGCCATTTATGGAGGATCGGATCGAGCAAACCATTGAGAAAGTCAAAAAGCTGACGGAGCAGCAGAAAGCGGAGGGATCTCTAACCCATTCTAAACCATCTGAAAAGCGTAAAAACAAGCTTGCCGTCTCGCAAGGAGAGCGAATCATTATGGTTGACATGGACAAAATCGTATATATTGGAACAGAAGACCGACAGGTTGTACTGAAATCGGTGGACGCCAGGTTCAAGATTGATGCTCCGTTATATGAGATGACCCATAAGCTGGGAAGCTTCCCTTTTTTGCGTACCCATAGGGGGTATATCGTGAATGCGGACTTTGTAGAAGAAGTGGAACCTTGGTTTAACGGGACGTATAACCTTTTATTGAGTGACGGTTCCAAAGTTCCGGTCAGTCGTTCCTATATCAAGGAAATACGTGAATACTTAGACTTCTAAGCCGGCTATCCCAAAAAAGTTGCACATTGGAGATAGCCTTTTTTCTTAACATTCAGGGATTTCACATAGCAAATATGCGGGAGGGATGTACATCGTGCAAATGGGTAAAAGCTTTCGATCATCTTTGCTTATTCCTGTACTGCTATTAGGGACAACGGCCTGCTCACAAGCTCCGAAGCCTGTGAATGAAATGGTTAAACCGGTTTATCCGCTTAAAAATATAGAAATGGTTGTCGGATATACCGCGGGCGGAGGCACGGATGTCGTGGCTCGTATCGTGGCGAAGACTGCAGAAAAGTATATGCCAAACGGTAAAACCATAAGAGTAACCAATAAACCGGGCGATAGCGGAACGAATGCCCTTGTCGACATTATGCAAGCGAATCCAGATGGATATAAGTTAGGGTCTGTATCCGCAGGCAGCTTGGCGATCCAGCCGAACTACGGTAAAACCCCGTTTGCATCCGACAGCTTTATTCCGATCGCACAGTTTAACTCCGCGCCAAATATCCTTGTAGTTAGGGCCGATGCCCCGTGGAAAAGCTACGATGAATGGTTAGCCTGGGTAATGAAGCATCCCGGCCAGTTTACCTATGGATCAAGCGGAGCAGGCAATACCCAGCACCTGGCGATGGAAGCTGTTAACATCCTGGAAAGCATCCAAACCAAGCATGTACCCTATGACGGCGCAGCGCTTTCGATCAAAGCTTTGTTGGACGGATATGTGCAGGGAGTGATCGTTCTGTCGCAAGAAGCCAAGCCGCATGTGGATGCCGGCTCGCTGCGCGTACTGGCGAACTTGGGGACGTCCCCGACGAAAGCCTACCCGGATGCCGTGTTTTTGAGGGAAAGAGGATTTATCGGCCTGGACACCTGGTCGGGCGTGGTTGTGGCGAAAGGCACCCCGCAAGAGATCGTGGATACGCTTCGGGATGTGTTTAGGAAAGCGATGAATGATCCGCTGCTCAAAGAAGAATTCAATAACATCGGCCTCGAACCGGCTTATGCGGACAGCAAAGAATTTGCTGAAATCATTGCCCGAACAAGCAAGTTAACCAGAGACGTAGCTAAAGTCATCGGTTTAGTTAAATAGCGGTGATTTTGTCGCCATAATGAATCGTTTAGTTATTTCATATCAACAGTTCGTCTTGAAAATATGTTGTTACCGCTTTCATTAAGTATGATAAGCCTATAGAGTCTACTACACTATTGAGGAGGGTTTATATGCAAATCGGGAAAAGCTTTTTATTCACGCTGCTCACAGGCGCGCTGGTTTTGGGGTCTGCAGGCTGTTCCAATGCTCCTGAAACAAAACCAACGGGTGCTGAGCAAGCTGCGGAAACACAGAACAAAGAGACCAAAACCGATTTTCCGAAAAAGGATATCGAACTCGTGGTTGGCTTTGCCGCAGGCGGCGGCACAGACGCCGTTGCGCGAATCGTTGCAAACGTTGCCAACAAATACATGCCGGGTGGCAGATCGATTGTCGTATCCAATAAAACGGGAGGCAGCGGAACGATAGCTTTGGCCGATATCCTGCAGTCGAATGCTGACGGGTATAAGATCGGTTCCGTAACGACCGGTAACCTGGCGATTCAACCCAATTACGGCAAAACTCCATTTCAAATAGACGACTTCATTCCTGTTGCGCGATTTAATTCCGCACAAAACCTGTTGGTGGTCAAGGCTGACGCTCCTTGGAAAACGTATGACGAGTGGCTGGATTGGGTGAAGAAAAATCCGGGCAAATTTACCTACGGGACGCCAGGGGCAGGCAATACTCAGCATTTAACGATGGAAGGCATCAATATTCTGGAAGGCATCCAAACCAAGCATGTACCGTTTGACGGTGCGGCGCCTGCACTTACGGCTTTGTTAGGCGGTCATGTGCAGGGGGCGGTCGTTCTGACACAGGAAGCCAAACCGCATGTGGACTCCGGTACGGTGCGCGTACTCGCTAACGCCGGCACAAGCAAAATTGAGGCCTTCAAGGATGCGGTATTCTTAAAGGATAAAGGATTTGTAGGTTTGGACACCTGGTCCGGCGTCGTTGTTCACAAAGACACACCGAAAGAAGTCGTCGATATTCTTCGTGAGGTGTTCAAGAAGGCGATGGCAGATCCATCGATCAAAGAGGAATTCAACCGGATTGGTCTTGAACCAGCCTACGCGGATAGCAAAGAATTTGCCGACATCATTGCTCAAACGAACAAGACGACCGGCGATGTGGCAAAGTCCATTGGTCTAATCAAGTAATTTTCTTAAAGGGCATGTCTGTGCTGCGTGCTGATATGCCCTTATCATCGGCAAAAGAGGTGGTTGATTTTGATGAGACAAAATGCCGGTGTTTGGGCGGCGATCTTCATTTTTCTGTTCGGCTTGATGTTCTTTTGGATGTCTCTTTCGTTTGATTATATGGGGCCGGAGGGGCCAGGACCGGGCCTTCTTCCTTTGTGGCTAAGCGGGCTTCTCATCATTCTCTCGGTGGTTTACATGATGAATTCCATAAAGCATATTACCAGGTTCAAGGATATTTTGCCGAGAGGGAAGGGCTTCATCAATATCGTAACCATCATCGGGTCATTTCTTCTCTTTCTACTAACCGTTAAATCGATTGGCTTTGTGATGGCCGGGACCCTTTTTCTTTTCATTCTGCTGGCAAGAGAGTACCAATGGTACGCCGGCCTTGGGATTTCCATTGGAATTTCGATTATTCTGTTCTGGGTGTTCTGTAAACTGCTGTCTGTGCCGATACCGGTTAATGCCTGGGGGTGGTGATGCCGTGGAACTATTTTCGAATTTGTTCGTTGGTTTTGAACATGCGATTTCCGGATGGAATTTGTTATATTGCTTGGTCGGCGTCACGATAGGGATGCTTGTCGGAGTTATGCCGGGCTTAGGCCCGACGGCAGGTACGGCCATCCTGATTCCGCTTACCTTCGGGTTGGACCCGATGTCGGCGATTATCATGCTTTCCGGAATTTTTTACGGCGCGATGTACGGGGGGACTATCACCTCCGTATTAATTAACACCCCCGGGGAAGCGGCGTCGGTGATTACCTGTCTTGATGGTCATCAAATGGCTAAACAGGGAAGAGCAGGCGTTGCGCTCGGAGTGGCCGGCATAGGCTCCTTTATCGGGGGGACGGCGGCGATTCTGGGACTTGCTTTTGTCGGTCCGCCACTTGCTCATTTCGCGCTGCGTTTCGGTCCGCCTGAATTTTTTGCTTTGATGATGGTAGGATTGTTAATGCTCATCGGTTTGATGGGAAGATCGCTGGTCAAAGGTATGATTGCAGCGATTATTGGACTTCTCCTCTCCCTGATCGGAATGGATCCTGTCTCCGCATCGATTCGCTTTACCTTTGACCAAATGGAATTGTTGAATGGTTTTGATTTTGTTGCCATTGCGATGGGGCTTTTTGGGATTTCGGAGATTTTGCTAAACGCCGAAAACGCCATGAAAGTGGGTAAGCCGCCGAAGGTCAAGGGACTGTTCCCAAATAAAGAGGAATGGGCGCCGACGATGAAAGCGATCGGGCGCGGTACAGGGTTAGGTTTTATATTGGGCTTGATCCCGGGCGCTAATGCGGTCATTGCGTCACTGATGTCGTATTCCCTGGAGAAGAAAATGGCGAAAGACCCCACCCGTTTTGGAAAAGGAGCCATTGAGGGTGTGGCAGGACCGGAAACCGCGAACAATGCCTATAGCGGTGCAGCCCTGATTCCGCTCTTTACGCTGGGGATCCCAAGCTCGCCAACAGTTGCCGTCATTTTAGGCGCTTTTATCCTCCACGGCTTGACGCCGGGTCCCCAATTATTCCAGAACAACCCGGATTTCGTCTGGGGAGTCATCGCGAGTATGTTTATAGGTAACCTGATCCTGTTATTTATGAATCTTCCGATGGCCGGAATGTGGGCCAAAATCGCTTTGGTTCCTTATAAGTTATTGTTCCCGATCATTTTGATCATTTCTATTCTGGGTGTGTACAGCGTTAACAACAGCTTATGGGATGTCGGGGTCATGTTTATGTTCGGAATCATCGGCTACTTTATGAAAAAGCTGGATATTCCCATCGCGGCAACCGTATTGACCTTCGTACTCGGAGCGCTGATCGAAACCTCCTTACTTCAATCCCTGGCGATGTCGGAAGGTTCGTTAATGATTTTCTTTGAACGACCGATATCCGCGGTTCTTATGATCGTGGCCCTGGTCGTTCTGGCTGGAAGTATCATCAGTGTGGTGAAGAAGAAAAGGGGAATGCTTGCCAGCGATGTAGAGATGTAAATGAACAGAGAGGATTTGATAACCCATGAAACGTTATAAAGTGATGGTGGCCCAACCGATCGCCAAGGAAGGATTGGAAAGATTGGAGCAAGCGGGTCTGGAAGTGATTTATCCGGAGCAGCCTATCGATGACCGCTTGTTGGAGGTTCCGGAAGACTGCGATGCGATTCTCATAAGGACTGCGCAAATTGGCCGTCAGGTGATCGAGCAATGTCCTCAGCTAAAGGTGATTGCCAGACACGGGATCGGGGTGGATAACATCGATATGGCGGCTGCCTCGGAGAAAGGGATATTCGTTACGAACGTTCCCCGGTCTAATACCAACTCTGTAGCCGAGCATGTGGTCGGAATGATGATTGCCCTTGCCCACCATATCGTTAAAGCCGATAAAGAGCTTAGAAAAGGGCGTTTTGAGGTTCGTAACCTTTTTATCGGATCCGAGCTTGCGGGAAAGACGTTAGGATTGATTGGTTACGGCAATATCGGAAGGCTGGTCGTGAACAAATGCACCTCAGGTTTAGGCATGAACGCCATCGTTTATGATCCGTATGTAAAAGAGGTTTATTTGGATGGCGTTCGTCTGGTCGATTCCATCGAGACGATTTTAACGGAATCGGATTTTGTCTCACTTCACCTTCCTTACTTGCCGGAGATGCACCATTTTATTAATGCGGAAGCATTGAAGAAAATGAAGAATTCAGCTTATCTCATTAACTGTGCAAGAGGCGGACTGGTGGATGAGGAAGCCCTCTATCATGCCATCCAATCGGGTGATATCGCGGGCGCCGGGCTGGATGTATTCGAAGACGAACCTGCGCCGAAGCAGCACCTGTTATGGGAATTGGAGCAAGTGATCGTCACTCCTCATATGGCCGCTCATACGAAAGACGCTTTAATTCGAATGGCTGTAGGAGCCGCAGACGAAATCATTGCCGTATTAAACGGCAAAGAACCGGCCCATTGTGTGAACCGGCATCAACTCAATAGAACAGGTGCTATAAACCAATAAATGACAATACGGCCCGGACGCAGCAAATGATTTAGTAGAATGAGAGGGGAAAACGGGTAGTTATGTCGAAGGATAGATATCTAACTTTTTTAGTGTTATAATACATAACGTAAAATGAACTAAAAAGGGGCGGTTCTATGCGTTTGCTTCTGCTGAAACATTTTTCTTTTGACGACGAGTCATGTTTTGTGACATGGGCATCGACTCATCACGGTTACGTTGAAACTTTTGTGCCCTCTGAAGGCCGCCGTTTCCCCGATGTTTCTTCGTTTGATTTATTAGTTATCCTTGGCGGTCCGATGAGTGCTTATCATGAGCAAAGACATCCCTGGATATCCGCGGAAAAAGCTTTTATCCGAAAAGCTGTTCATCTGAAAAAAATGGTACTGGGTATATGCCTTGGAGCCCAGCTGTTAGCGGAGGTTCTGGGGGGCAAAGTATATAAAAACGAACAAAAAGAAATTGGTTGGCATCCGGTTTTTCGGACAGGTCAATCCCACTTTCTGATGAAGGACTTGCCCGATCGCTTCTATTCCTTTCAATGGCATGGCGATACATTTGAGCTTTCTTCTGAATTACTGCACCTCGCTTATTCGGAGGCATGTCAGAACCAGGCATTTGCTTACGGCGACCGTGTACTTGGTTTACAGTTTCATCTTGAATCCACGCCGAAATGTATTGAAACCATGGTGTCAGAATGGTCTTCTGAATTAATAGACGCTCAGTATATTCAAAATAAGGAGCAGATCAGTCTGCAAACGTACCGGCATAAAGACTCCGAGGCTATGCTTCACAGCATATTGGATAATTTTCATAAGCTTTACTTATTGGAAATGCCGGTTTCAACGACATTATAGTCGCGTGAAGTTTGGGGTGATCGTAAACGGCAGCAGGATGACCGGGTGGCCAAGCCGGAGTCTTTCGGCATCAAAACATACGGGAAGCGAGAGTGGAGCAGTATGCCCCGGCAGCTGCTCCGCTTTTTAAACATTAAAGGGACGGTGTGCGGGAGAAGCCTGGCATTGTGATTATATCAGCTCCTATCCCAACATCGTTTAGTATATTGACAAAAAAAGATAAGAACCCGTATGCTCTTTATGTGTAATAATTACTATTGATTGAGATTTCAGTTTCTTCATCAAATGAAGCATAGGAGGTATCCGATATGCATAATTATTACGTTTTATAATCGTAATAATTACATAAATATCTTTGTGTTAAAGGTAGCGGCTTTACATCAAGTTTCCCTGCAAATAGGAGAAGGGGAGTGTCTTGGCGTGGTCGGCGAAAGCGGCAGCGGTAAAAGTACGCTGGGAAGGCAGCTGCTTGCTTTGGACAAACCCGACCGCGGAGATATCCGATTCCAGGGGGTATCCCTTGCCGGTCTTCAAGGAAAAGCCATGCGCAGGATGAGAAAGCATATTCAAGTCGTGTTTCAGAACCCGACGGCTTCGCTGAACCCGCGGCTTCCCGTCTGGCGTTCCATCATGGAGCCGCTTGATAATTTCTCTGAGGTGATCCCGCCGTTTCTGGCCGATGTAAGGCACTCCGGACCAGAAACGGCGGCCAAGCTGTTGGAGATGGTCGGTCTGTCCGGAAATTACTTGGAGCGGTATCCGCATGAGATGAGCGGCGGGCAAAAACAGCGCGTGGCGATAGCCCGCGGGATCAGTTTGAATCCCAAGCTGCTGATTTGCGATGAGCCGACCTCCAGCCTGGATGTATCTGTACAAGCCCAAATCTTGAAGCTGCTGAAAAGCTTGCAAACCAGGCTCGGCATGTACATTTTGTTTATTTCCCACGATCTCACGGCCGTCCGCATGATCAGTAACCGGATGATCGTGATGAAAGCCGGACAAATCGTAGATCAGTTTCAAGCTGACCAAATATTGCACGAAGAGCGGCATGAATACACGAAGCTGTTCATTCGCGCTGCGGGTTAGCGGAAAAAATCGTCGTCGTCGGCGGCAGATGAAAAACGGCGTTTTCGTTTCCTCTTCTGGGCGGAGATGCCGGATAGGATGGCCGCAGCTGGAGGAGTATGAATTGTCCCGGTTGTAACGCAAACCAATTTTAGAAAAACTCAGCCGCTATCTATAGCATGTCTTCACCTGCAATCATAGTCTGTTCTATGAGGCCAATTCTATTCTATGTCGATGCGCGCTAGATCGTAATGCCGGAAAGATCAGGAAACGGAAAGAAACGTTTGGATTGCCTAGATGGCAAAAATCACTCCGCCAACGGTACGGCGAGGGGAGAAACTGTGATATGAAAATATTAATCGCGACATACTGGCATCTGCCGCATGTCGGCGGAGTATCCACATATGTGACCATCCTTGCCAAATGTCTTGAACAATCCGGTCATGAAGTGGACATCCTTGCCCAGCATCCTGATATGACTCATTACTATTTTCTGAACAATAGTCTAACCTTCAAAAAAAGCTCTCTCATCCGGCAGGCTGAGCCTATCGTTTTGAGCCATTACGAGGAAAGCCCGGCGATGCTTACCCCATGGATGTTTCGGCGGGAATGCGAGAAATATGCGTTCCAGCTGGCGTGCCTGCAAACCCGGCTTGACCATTATGACGTGATTCATACGCAGGATATTTATTCGACGCTTGTCCTGAGCAGAGTAAAGCCGGCCAACATCCCTCTGGTCGCGACGATTCACGGCTGCCTGGCGACCGAGTGGGTAGAAAATAACGAGGCCCGTTATCTTTCGATGATCGAGCGGGAGTATTTGGCTTTAGAAGAGTATTTTGGCTGCATGTCTCCAGATTCCTTGATCTTGCCGAGCCGCTGGCTTGTTGACCGACTGTCCTCATTCCACATTTCCCATGCGAATACGCATATCATCCCTTATGGTATTGATCAACATGCCTTTCAACGTTCTCAGCCTGCCCGTTTGAAAATAAATGTCACATCCAGGGAACCTCAACCCATCATTATCGCCTGTCCCGCCCGCTTAGTTGCCATTAAAGGTCAAACATATCTCCTCGAGGCGATGGCCTTGCTTGTGCGCAAACGGAAAGGCGTCGTCTGCTGGCTCATTGGAGACGGCCTCATGAAGGAGGATTTGGAGAAACAGATCCATCAACTCGGCATTCATGAACATGTAAAGCTCCTGGGCAAGCGTTCCGATGTGCCGGAGCTTCTGGCATCCGCCGACATTGTCGTGCTTCCTTCATTGCAGGATAATCTCCCGTTTTCCATTATAGAGGCGCAAAGTGCAGGGAAGCCGGTGGTGGCCTCCAGAGTAGGCGGCATCGCAGAAATGATTGAAGACGGCAATAACGGATTTTTCGTGAGCCCCCGGAATGCGCAAGAACTGTATGAAAAGCTTCTTCTTCTGGTAGAAGACGGCGCTTTACGTGAGCGATTGTCGAACGCAGCCAAAGCATTTGCTCATAAGGTATGGAATGATCAGGTGATGACCGAACGTACGTTCCAAGTGTATCAAGAAGCGATCGGTAACCAGAAAGCAATGGAATGGAAAGAGGATTTTGTCAACCGATTAACCGTCCGTTTCTGGGAGTTATTCGATACGGAGCGGGAGCTACCGGTTCCATCCGTTACGGCCGTGAAAGGAAACGTTGTTGTTCAAACCGATCCTCTCCGCGGAGTTCCTGGCGCCCATGTCCATTTGATCGATATGTCCGGGGTTGTTCTCTGCAGCGCTCAAACCAATCACAACGGACATTTTTGGTTTCCTGACGTACAACCGGGCAATTATGCATTGGTTTGCTCTGCGGCAAATCTTGGCAGCAGAACGGTAAAAACAGCCGTTTCGGCCGAAGAGCCGATTTCGGTCGAAATCGTACTTCCGGGTAAACCATAACTACATTTGGAGGGATAGGGGTTGAGCAATCAGAAGCCATTTTATTTATGGAAGCAGTTAGAAGGTGAAAGAGAGCATGACCGATTCGGACATCGGATCGTTTCGGGAGATATTAACGGAGACGGCCACGATGAATGGATCATTGCGGCAAGCACGGCGACACATATCGAAGATGAATACGGAGTGAATCCGATCCCCCATTATTATACGGGAAAGCTGTACGTGTACTCGCAGGAATTAAGGCTTTTGTTTATTTTAAAAGGGGAGAAGTACGGGGAGTGCTTCGGCTCTTCTGTTGCGTTGGCGGACATGAATGGCGACGGCATATGCGAGATTATTGTCGGCGCGCCGCGATCAAGCTCCGGTTCCCGGATCGAGTGCGGAACAGTATCGGTTTTTTCCGGCAGAACGGGAGAATTGCTTGACCGATGGGATGGCCAAGAAGATTACGCCAAGCTCGGAACGGCCATCACGATTTTGGATTGGAACGGCGATGGGGTGCCGGATATCGCAGTCTCGTCCCATTACATGGATCCCGACGGCTTGGAACGGAACGGGAGGGTTACGATATTTTCAGGTGCCGACAAGAGCGTTCTGGCGCAATTTACAGGAGTGGAGCGGGAGGGCTTGGGCTTTGCGCTCGCATCAGGAGACGTTAACGGAGATGGGAGGGACGAGATCGTGATCGGCGCCCCCCGCTTTTCAAAAGCCGGAGCGGAGCGAACGGGAAGAGTTCTTATCTATTCCCAGGACAAGGGTTTACTGTACGAGTCCGCGGGGCGACGCTCCTATGATGAATTCGGATACTACGTTTCCGTATACGATATGGATGGAGACGGAGCGCAAGAGGTGATCGTGGGTTCGCCCAAGGCAAGCGGTGAAGAAGTAAGATGCGGAACGATCACGATAATTTCCGTCTATCAAAACAAAATACTTTTGGAAAAGGAAGGCTGGTTCGGGCTTCAGGAACTGGGATCAAGCGTTTTTCCTCTAGTCGATCGAACAACCGGCACTCCGATGGTACTGGCCGGAGCCCGAGCCGGGAGTAGCTATGTATTGAATATGGGCGGAGAGGTCGTTCATGAGTTTAACGGCAGCGAAGCCGAAGTATTTGGTTATTCGGTTTCGAGCACACGCAATCATGAAGGGGCTTGGATCGCAATCGGCGCCATTTCCGGTATGAATCAAAAAAAATTTATGTCAGGCTGCGTTTATTTCATGTCTTCCGTACCTCCCATTGAACCAAGCCGGGAAGCTCCAATCCTCGTTCCGGTGACTCCGACATCCAATAGCTCCGGGGATCAAGCCGGGAAAAAAATATTATTGGCCACGTACTGGTATCTGCCCCATGTGGGGGGCGTAGACGTGTACGTTCGACTATTGAAGGAACAATTAGAGCGGGCAGGTCATCAGGTGGACGTGCTGGCGCATCATCCGGATATGGCGCATTATTACCTGGTGAATGGAGGGGAAATGGTTGAAAAATGGCCGATTAAATCGGTCATTTACGATAAGGTGATGCGATTCTTCCAACGTTTCCTGTCCCATGTAGACCCCTGGATCCGCTATCGTGAAATTGAGCGTTACTGCTTCGAGGTGGCGGCATCGCTGTTTGATTTAAAGCAGTATGACGTGATTCATACGCAGGATATCATTTCAACTCGTGCGTTATCCAGAGTTAAACCGCCCTCAACCGCTTTGGTGGCTACGATTCACGGTCTGCTGGCCAAGGAGCATTTGATATCGGGTGAAATCAGAAGTAAAGAAAGTTTAGCCTGGAAATATGCATCGGATGAAGAGTATTACGGGTGCATCTCTGCGGATTCCACGATTGTACCTACACATTGGCTGCGCAGGGAATTGGCTCAATTCGGCGTACCGCCGCAAATGCTGACGGTCATCCCCTACGGGATGGATACTCAAGCGTTCGAAGACCGGCTCAAGCAGCCTTTTACCGGGCAGGCGGACAAGAAGGGGGCGTTTACGATCAGCTGTATAGCAAGGCTTGTTCCTGTGAAAGGGCACCGTATACTGCTGGGCGCTTTGCGCAGATTAACTTCGGATCCGTCCTGGCATTGCTGGCTCATCGGAGACGGACCATTGCACAATGATATTCAACAGTTGATTATAGACTACGCATTGACGGAGCGGGTAACGCTGCTTGGAGATCAGACCAACGTACCTTATCTCCTGAACCAATCGGACCTTATGGTGCTGCCTTCCCTTCAGGATAATTTGCCGTTTTCCATAATGGAGGCGCAGTTGTCAGGCGTTCCCATCGTGGCTTCCAATACCGGCGGTATTCCGGAAATGATCCAACATGAAAAAACAGGACTGTTATTCGAGGTGGATCAAGAAGAGGAGCTGGCCCACCGGTTGGTAAGCATGATGAACGATCCGCTATTGAGGGAGAGTCTTGCTGCGCAAGCAAAAGAATGGGCGCTGAAGCAATGGTCTTCCGTTACCTTAATCGAACGGACAATGGCGGTATACGATGAAGCCCTGAAGAAGGTGAAGAAATCATGATTTTTTCTTTTGACTTCTATGATCATGATAACCCGCAGCTATGGTCGAGGTTGGAAGAAACACTGCCTGCAGATTATACTTTGCTGGATCCTTCGTTCCTCCAATCGCTCGAACCGACGATGCCGGTCGAATCTTTCATCGAAAACTGCGGCATTCCCGGGCCGTGGGACGGGGAGGAGACTTTCTGGATATCTGTTTTGGAGAGGCTCCCGCAAACCTACTCCATTCCCGACCTGACCCTTTTAAAAAGGTTGTTTGAAAGTTAGCGGAAATCAAGCCGGATATGCTCACAGAATATCCGGCTTGATTTCTGTTTTGGGCAAATAATGCCGAGCTTGCTGAACCCTCTTTGCCTCGTAAACCGTTATTTGTCTCCATCATTTTTTTGTTCATTTGCTCCGCCGGCGGCAGCGGAGGGCAGATCCACTGCGGTCGATATTGGCCCCTCTGAAAGTAAGTCAATTAAAGGAGGTTCCACCATTCCTTCCACAGAGACATCATTTTCTATCGCTGTCGTTCGTAAGGAAGACTGCTTCTCCGCAGAACTGATCTGCTCCGCCGGCAGGGACAATCTTTTAACAAAATCAGAATCCGGAATGGAATAGTTGCTAGGCATGTTTGCGACGATCGAATCCCACAATTCGTGGTTTACCTGGATATTGTTCGAGGTGTCTACCTCAAACGAAAACAGGGAGTTGTATTGATCCGCGGGTGCGAGCGCACCGGATGAAAACTCTTCGGCCGGCCAGACCGGAGAAACGGGGATGCTTACCGTGTCTCCTGCAACTAACTGAAGATCTTTGCCCGGCTGCCTGCTGAATAATTTCCTTTTCTTCATCTGTCTTTTTCTCGCCGCTTTTCGGAGCAATCTCATTTTCGTCGTCCATTTTCTTTGTTTAACACGTTTGGAGCCCAACTTTTTTCTGGCCGCTAATTTTTTCTTGAGCCGCATGATTTTACGTTTATTTCGTATTTTCTTGTTTTCTGCTGCCGAACTTTTCCTCAATTTTGTCACCGTGTTCAGCTTGCGTTTTCTTAGTAATATCTTTTTCACATCTGCTATTTTTTTCCTCGATAGGAGTTTGGCTTTGCGTCTTTTTGAGACGGATATTTTATACACCGAGGCATTTTTTTTCAGTTCCTTCAAAATTTTCATCAGCCTGTTTTGACTGATGATGGCTTTGAGCTTTCTGCTTAACAGATTCCGGTGACTTACTCTCACTTTATCGCCCAATATGAGTACCTCCTCGCCGTACAATTCTTTTGGATACTATGGATTCGTAAGCATCGAATGTCTGCTCCATCATCTTTTCTATAGACCAGTGATACAACGCCCATTGTTTGGCCTGTTCGCCCAACCGCCTCCGGATCAGATCATCCTCAAGAACGCGTAAAAGGTTTCGATACATAGCTTGGCTTTGGCCTGCGGGGGAAACTAAACCGGTTTTACCGTGCTCGACCATTTCCGGAATGCCGCCGGCATCGGAAACAACAACGGCTTTTCCTGCAACCTGAGCTTCCATGACCGAGAAAGGCAGGTTATCCTGCAAGCTGGGAAGAACAAAAATTTGCGACTGTTTAAGCAGAGCAGGCACATCGGATCTTGCTCCCAAAAACAGGACGTGCTCCTGCAAATTCAAGTTTAGGCACTGCTGCATCAAATCGCCGCGCAGTTCTCCATCCCCCACAAGCCAGCATACCCAATCGCTTCTTTTCTGTTTCAGCAGGGACAGTGCTTCGAGCAAATGCTTGTGCCCTTTCACGGGAACGAGTCGGGCGGGGCATATGAGCACTTTTTTATCCGGCGGGTTTTTTAAGGTTGTTCCTTGTTCCATCTTTCCCTGAAATGCGCGAATATCCATACCGTACGGGATGACCTTCATATGATTTTTCGGAACCTTGAACTCCGAAATGTTCAAATTTCTGAGCCATCTGGTTGGAACGATCGTCATATCGCTCGAGACGGCTCCATAATATTCCTCAGCGGATGCGTATTTCCATGGCAGCGTGTTTTTTCCGGTAACTTCCCCGGAATAAATAAACTCTTTAGCGAGGCACCCGTGAATCGTTGCAATCAAAGGAGTGCCTTTGGGTTTGACTCGCCACAGCGCTTTGGTCGATACGATATCCTGCGTATGGATCAGATCGTATTTTTTTAGACCGAAGGAAACGGCTGCCGTTTCAAAGCAATATCTCTCGATTTCTCTCCAGCGGATCCAGGGATCGACGTGGGCCATTTTTTGCTCATAATAGGTGTACACTTTTTCGTAAACAAACTCTTTAATTTTAAATTTCTCCAGCGTTCGGCCATTATTCGGCATATAATACTTTTCCATGTCAGGATAGTGAGCGAATACGTCCACTTCGTGCCCCATCTTTTCCAGCTCATTCTTTAAAATATCCACATAAGTGGAAACACCACCTACGTGAGGTAAATAAAAATAGGTGCTTAACAGTATTTTCATATCCTCATCCCTTCCTTATCGGCCCTCGGATTCATTGTATGCTCCGTCTCGCAATGCTGTAAGGTATAAACAACCATTTTAATAGGCTATCAACCTCATGCATGATCTGCTTTTAGGTAGATTGGAAGCCTATAACAGGCGGTTTTAGGGGTATTCTACTATATTTCGGCAATCTGGATATGAATCTATGACACATCAAAGATCCTAAGCTCACGATAGGGCAACCAGCGGGAAAAGGGGATTGGACAATAAAAAAAGCGGGAGTTCATTCGGTCCATGGTCATTCTACTATTTTTCTCCTTATGGGGTATCAATCTATGACGCATAAAAGATCTCCAGCGTATGATATGGTAACTTAGCAGAAAAGGAGGGAGGACAATGAAAAAAACAGGAAACCATCCGATCCATAGTCATTCTACTATTTTTCCTCATATGGGATATCACTCTATAACGTTTAAAAAATCTCAAGCGTACAATAAGATTATTCACGATTTACGATAAAAGGGGGTGGAGAGAGTGAATGCAGCGGGAAAGCATACCATTGCGATTCTTGGTTTGGGATATGTCGGACTTCCGCTCGCCCAATTATTTCTTCAGAATGGACATGTTGTCTATGGAATTGATGTGGATGCGAGAAAGGTTCATAAGCTTGTCAACAGGCAGAGCTACTTATCCGATTTTACAACAAAAGATATTAGAAACATGTTTTCTGCCAATAAATTCCATGTCAGCACTTCCTTTAGCGAGGCAAGTCATGCCGATGCCATTATTATTTGTGTCCCTACTCCTTTGGATAAAGACTTCAATCCGGATTTGACCTATGTCAGGGAGGCCATCAATGGAATACTGCCGCATTTGCATGAAGGACAGCTGATCGTATTGGAAAGCTCGACCTTTCCGGGGACTACGGAAGAAGAACTTCAACCGTTAATTGAATCAACGGGGCTGAAGGTCGGAAAGCATGTGTATCTGGCCTATTCTCCCGAACGTATCGATCCGGGTGCCCAAAGGATGCAGATGCGTGAAATACCGAAGGTTCTCGGAGGGGTTTCCGAGAAATGCACGGCTTTGGGCAAAGCGGTGTATGAGAGCATATTCGACCGTGTCGTGATCGTTTCCTCGCCCAAGGTAGCCGAATTAACCAAAATACTCGAAAACTGTCAGCGTTTGATTAATATTTCTTTTATGAACGAATTGGCCATGATGTCCGAGAAGCTGGGGATCAATCTCTGGGAGGCCATCGAAGCCGCAAGTACGAAGCCGTACGGCTTTACCCCATATTATCCGGGTCCGGGGATTGGCGGACACTGTATACCCGTAGACCCGCTTTATTTGAAATGGAGAGCGAAGCAATTCGATGTCGATTTGAGATTTATTGATTTGGCCCATCAGATTAACGAACACATGCCGGCGTATGTCGTACAGCGAGTGCAGCAATGTTTGTCTGCCAAGAAGCCCCTTCACGAAAATAAAGTTCTTGTTCTCGGCGTCACGTATAAAAAAGACGTTAATGATCTTCGCGAGTCTACTGCGATTCCCATCATACAGCAGCTTTTGGAGCTTGGGATAAAAGTAAACTTCCATGATCCGTATATCGATGAAATTCAAGCAGGCGACCACAGGCTCAAACGGGTTTCGCTTACGAAGAGAAACATTCAGCAGCATGACTGCGTGCTCATCCTTACGGATCACTCCCGCATTCCTTACGAGACGTTGGCGGCCAATGCGTGGCTTGTGATCGATACGCGCAACGCTACCAAACAGGTAAAGGATCGCGACAATATCGTTTTAATCTAAGGTCCAAGGAGGTACCAAATGAACATTCTTGTAACAGGAGGAGCCGGTTTTATCGGATCCCATCTGGTGGAGCGGCTTATTGCATCGGGGCACCGCTTGTGGACCTTGGATGATATGTCCGCCGGTCAGAGCGGATTTCTGGATAAGGCTGCGGAGAGCGGCCAACATACGATGGTGCACGGTTCAGTGACGGATAAAGACCTGCTTCGGGAGCTCATGCGGCATTGCGATACGGTTTTCCATCTGGCGGCCGTCCTCGGTGTGAAAAATACGGTCGAAAATCCGCTCAAGGTCATCGAAGGCAATATCGACGGAACCCGCAACGTCCTGGAGCTTGCTCATGAAAAAAAAATGAAGGTGGTGTTTGCGTCCACCTCGGAAATTTACGGCAAAAACGATAACCTCCCTTTCCGGGAAGATTCGGATCGTGTTCTCGGATCTCCGTCGATTCACCGTTGGTGTTATGCGACCGCTAAAGCGATCGACGAGCATCTGTGCTTTGCTTATGCGGAAATGGGACTTCCGGTTGCGGTGGTAAGGTATTTTAACGCGTATGGACCCAGGCAGGTCTCCTCGCAATATGGCGGGGTCGTACCGCGTTTTATCAAGGCGGCGTTAACCAACAGCCCCATCAAGGTGTACGGTGACGGAAAGCAAACGCGCTGCTTCACCTACGTCGGGGATACGGTTGCCGGAACGATCGCAGCTATGGATTCCAAGGCCGACGGATTGGCATTTAATCTCGGCTCCGCAAATCCCATTTCCATTCTGGACTTGGCGCACAAAATCCGCGATCTGGCGGGTTCATCCTCGCCGATACTATTCGAGTCCTATGAGAAGGCGTACGGCGTCGGCTATGAAGATATGCGGGCACGGATTCCCGATCTGACTCGCTCCAAACGCATTCTCCGGTATGAGCCTACGGTTACGCTGGATGAAGGGCTGCGGCTTACCATCGATTGGTATAGACAACAACAAGACAAAGCCGTGAACGGGACATGAAGGCTCTCGTCACCGGCGGTGCCGGATTCATCGGATCTCATCTGGCTGAAGCTCTTGCAGCGAAAGGAATCACCGTGCATGTGATCGACAACTTGTCCACGGGAAACTCGCAATATGTCCCGGACGGAGCGATATGGCATCAGGTGGATATCATAAGCAAGGAAGCCGAACAACTCATCCTTAGAGAGCGTCCGGATATCGTGTTCCATCAAGCCGCTCAGGTTGATGTGCAGCGTTCCGTAGCCGATCCCGGCTACGATGCCTCCATCAATATTGCAGGAACGGCCAATATCCTGCAGGCCTGCGCGAAAGCATCGGTGAAGAAAGTCGTCTATGCTTCATCCTGTGCGGTGTACGGAGATTTGAATGTATCCTTGATCGATGAGAATCACCCTGCGCAGCCCATTTCCTTCTACGGCATTTCCAAATGGGCACCCGAATTGTATCTTCAAGTATTTCATCAGCTGTACGGATTAAAGTACACGATTTTAAGATACGCGAACGTCTACGGTCCCAGGCAAACCCCCAAAGGGGAAGGAGGCGTAGTAGCGATATTTTTTGATCGGATTAAACGGGGATTGCCCCTGAACATTTTTGGGGATGGAGAGCAGACGCGCGACTTTGTTTATGTGAAGGATGTTGTCAGTGCCAATCTTGCGGCCATAGAAAGAGGCGACCGGCAAATCATTCATGTCGGCACCTCTGTACCCACCTCAATAAACGAGCTGGTCTTCATGCTGCGTAAAATCCACCACGAGAAGTTTTCGGTCGTTTATACGCACGAGAGGGCGGGGGATATCAAGCACAGCTGCCTGAACCATGCGAAGGCGGTAAGCCTGCTGAATTGGAAGCCCCTGTACGATCTTTTTCAAGGACTTTATGAGACTTATCAACTGAGTAAGGATGAATCGGTCTGAGGAAAAGCCCGGCAAACCTCTTATTGTAATGGCCAGGCGACAGCAAACTAAATAAGAACAATTGTTCTTGTTATCAGATTCACCAATCCATCAAACACCTCTATCAGCAGAGGTGTTATTTTTTTACCTGCGATAGGGGTTGCCCAAAAAGAGCTTTTCTAAACAAAAGCCCTTCTCACGATGGAAGAAAATTCATAGGATATGGAAAGTACAGGTTATCCTTTAGCACAAAGGAGCTGAAACCTAGTGATGAAGCAGACGA
The DNA here is from genome assembly GCF_001465255.1 of Paenibacillus naphthalenovorans. Taxonomy (NCBI): domain Bacteria; kingdom Bacillati; phylum Bacillota; class Bacilli; order Caryophanales; family Paenibacillaceae; genus Paenibacillus; species Paenibacillus naphthalenovorans. The sequence goes on from NZ_CP013652.1 coordinate 1,542,906, forward strand.
CTGCGAACAAACCGAAATCAAAGCGGCCGGTGAAAACATTCTTTCATAACAGCGAGGCGCCCAAGGTTTCCGTTATCATTCCCGTGATGAACGAAATCAAGACGCTCGGCCATGTTATCCGGGCAGCCAGCCGGGTTCACTCCAAAACGGAAGTTATCGTGGTAGCTAATGGATCGACGGACAGCTCTGAAGAGCTGGCTGAGCTGTCAGGGGCAAGAGTCATCAGTTTCAAGCAGCCGTTAGGCCATGATGTCGGCAGAGCGATCGGGGCGATGGAAGCGAAGGGGGATATTTTAGTATTTACGGACGGCGATATCAAGGTTTCAACGTCAATGCTCACTCCTTTGGTGGCGGCGATTAAGAATGGGGCGGATATCGCCCTGAATAACCATTCAGGTCCAATATATAAAAAAGAGGTACACAGTGTTGTACTTGCTAAATACGCATTGAACGTCATGTTGTCCCGTTCCGATCTCAAAGGAGCGTCCATGACGACGATTCCTCATGCCATGGCAAGAAAAGCGCTTGCGATGATTGGAGCCGGAGCGTTAGCCGTTCCGCCTTTAGCCATGGCCATAGCCGTGCAGAAAGGGCTTAAAATCAGGCGGGTGAATCGTGTGCCGGTAGGGAAGATGAACCGGAAACGGAACAGGATCAAAAACGGTTTTGATCCATTGGCGGAATTGATCATTGGCGACCATCTGGAAGCTATGGAAAGGGTGATTCAAGCCACAGACGCCAGGGGCGGCATACCTGATCTACCCAATAAGAGGCATTTGGTGAGGTGAGATGATGATGCGTAAGGTAACGGCAAAAAGAAAGAGGGTATTCAAAAAAACGCTCGGCCGCTCGGCCCAAACCCGGCCAACCACCTTGGCGAAATGGAGGGTACGCTGCTTTAAAGCCGGTTGGGGGGATGCCATAACCCAACCGATAAACGGAGAGGCCTATCCTCAAAAAGCCTTGAATGAGCTGTGGATTCGTCACTGCGAAAGACTTTTTCCCGGAAAAATCAATTGGAAAAAATACAAGGCAGCGGTACAAGGTTATATGGACGGATATTGTCAAAGCTCCGGCTTATCCTTAAAAGAAGGACTGTTGATACCCGTCCAAGGTTCCGTATCCGCCGTTATTATGGCCATGAATGAGGAAGACACCGTCGTTAACTGGATTGAGCAATTAAACCGGCTTCCGTTAGATGAAATTATTGTGATGGTCCATGATGTAAACCAATCCTTGCTGAGCAAGGTTGGCAAACACTCCAAAGCGATTATTGTCCATGATAAGAAGCAGTCGGGAGATGATGCGGGACGGGCTCTGGGCTCCCAAATGACCGATTCGGATATTGTTCTGTTTCTGGACGGGGATATCCCCATGAAAGCTGAACAATTGCTTCCCTTTATTCATGCGGTAGGCGAAGGGATGGATATAGCTTTAAACGATATTACTCCCTATCTCCCCGTATTTGCTCATTGGGACCAACCTACGATCATGAAATATTTTCTGAATTGCTGCCTGAAAAGACAGGAACTGGGGGCCAATTCGCTGAACACGTTTCCCCACGCCTTGTCGCGAAGAGCCCTGGAAGCGGTAGGTCGGGCATTATCTGTCCCGCCGAAGGCTCAAGCCATGGCCATCCTGCAGGGGCTTCGAGTAGGAACGGCGGCAAGCATTAATGTGATTGCCAAAACGAACAAGGCAATGGATCATCAAGTGCGGCAATTGATCATAGGCGACCATATTGAAGCCGTCAATTTGGCTATAAGCATGGGAGGCAGCCGGCTTTCATTTTCCGATAATTACCGGAAGCGAAATCTCCTCAACGCCTGAAACTTCAGCCGGAGAAAGAGGTGATGACGATCAAGATGCCGAAAGTAGTACTGCTTGGGGTGCCCGACAGCGGTATTCACATTTTAAATGAACTGGTTTCGGGGATGCCTCCGTTACGTCCGGGCGGTTGGATCAACCAATGGGAGGAAGATGTATATGCAAGACTGAAAACCATAAGGGATGGAGAGGTGTGGGCCGGTTATCTCGATTACAGCCGGGAAATGAAGCAATGGCTGGACGACCATCGGATTCGCAGAATCTTTATTTATCGCGATCCCAGAGATGTCCTATTAGACCAGCTTTCTTTTATTCTCAACGAAGACAACAAACATCTGTATTATCCATATTTCACAAGACATATGAAATCCTTGGATGAACGGCTAATGAAGATGATTACCGGGTTTTACGATACGAGAGCTAACGCCCGGCGTTACGGTCTTCAACATATAGGATATAGTAATATAAACCATGTATTTATCCCTTATTTGCGCTGGCTGCAAGATCCGAACCTATGTACGATCCCGTATGAAAATTTGGTAAATGCCCCATCCGGTTATTTGGCTGAGATGCATCGGATAGCGGACTATTTATGGAAAGATACCCGGCTCTCGGAACGTTCAAAGACGGAATATCTTCAGCGTTTGCAGGACGCTCCGGTGTCTCAGGCGCTTCAGCATGCCACAACGGGGGAGTGGAAACGGTATTTTACGGATGAAATTAAACGTGTATTCAAACAGACGGCCGGAGAACTGTTAATTTATTTGGGATATGAATCGGATGACCATTGGTAACACGAGACGACTTAAAGCAGGTGAGCCCTTTGAAAATCTTGTTGGCCACATTTTGGCCGTTTCCACATTCCGGCGGAATCATTACGTACGTTTCAGTGGTAAGGAACACTCTTGAGAGCCAAGGTCATCAAGTGGATATTTTAGCCTCCCATCCCGATTCCCATCACCTGTACTTCATTAGTAAAGATCCGAAATGGAATGGAAAGTCAGTGAACAAAACAAAAATCCGGGATTTTATTGATCATGTCTTGAACCGGTATTTTAATAAGCATTTTCCGCATGTTGATCCATGGGTGATTTGGCAGGAAGCGGAACGGTATACATTTGAATTGGCTGCATCTTTATTCGATTTTGCTTCATATGATCTGATTCATACGCAGGATGTGATCAGCACACGCGCATTATCCAGAATTAAACCGCGGCACGTTCCCATCGTTGCCACCGTTCACGGTTTTTATTCTAAAGAATTGCTGCAGGATGAAGATATTTACAATGAAAATCGCAGATTGGCCAAAAAATGGTGGAAGTATCTTTGTGTAAAAGAATCTCTTGGAGCGGCTGCGGCAGAACAGATCATTATTCCCTCACAATGGCTCGCTAAGGAATTAAGCAAAGAAATTGCCATCCCTTATCCAAGAATGAATATTATCCCTTATGGCATCGATATGTCTTCTTTGCACCATCAACATAATCAACCTTTAGCCAACGATCATTCCGGGAAAATCGTGATCTCATGTATTGGTCGGCTCGTGCTTTTGAAAGGGCATGAAATACTGATCAATGCTTTAGGGCTATTGAAAGAACAACGTCATGATTTCATTTGTTGGATGATAGGAGACGGCATGCTCAAGACTGAGCTTGAGGTGTATGCAGGGCAAAAAGGATTGTCCGACCATATCATTTTCATGGGAGAGCGTAATGATGTTTCCACCCTGTTAAAAGAGACCGATATTGTTGTCGTCCCGTCTTTACATGATAATTTGCCGTTTGTTGTGATAGAAGCACAGTTGGCCGGTAAACCCGTTATTGCATCTCATGTCGGAGGCATACCTGAAATGATCAGGCATAGAGAAACGGGGCTTCTTTTTGAAAAAGGAAGCAGCGTAGAACTGGCGGAGCAATTGCTTGAATTAATGAACAATCCATCGCTGCGCCAACAATTGGGAGGCCATGCGCAAACATGGGGGATGACGCAATGGAACAACCGCAATATACTAACGAAAACGATCGACATCTATCATCGCGCGTTAGAGCAAATCCAAACCATACAGCCAACGACGGACACGATTCCAGAAGGGGAATATGGTCTGATCCGCCAACCGGGTATTCACCGGGATGATGTGGAAAGCATATTCAGGTTTGAGGTCGATATCCTTTTTTATACCCGGATTTGGAAAGAGCTCTTGCTGTATTTGCCCCGCGATTACTCGATACCGGATACCGCCGTCATGAAAACATTAGCCAACACTGGTTTGCCCGAATGACAGTACATCGTATCGCAATATGCCATCAGCATCAAAAATGACCCGGTTCAACCCCGGGTCATTTCCTATTTTTTAAAGCTTTCGCAGAACTAATAAGCTGTCATATATCATTACATACTCAAAATGCTCAGGCTTACAAAGTTCATTCACTGCATGGAGGACGCCTGGCCAATAATCGCAATAATCATGGAAAACGACCAATCCGCCCTGTACAACTCTGGGGGTATAATGAATAATGTCTTTTTTCACAGCAGCATATTCGTGGTCCCCATCAATAAATATCGCCGCTATGGATTTGGGGCAATCATCTAAAGCATGTTCACTATGCTTCTTTATGGGAATAATGGCATGTTCAAGCCCATGCTGCTTAACATTATCCCAAAAATACTGAAAAGGGGGGACAACAAACGGGTCAATCGCATAGATCGGGCGTTTCTTAGAACTGATGAACGAACTTCCGAGAGCTAATGCAATGGTACTCTTTCCTTTAAATGATCCGATCTCGACGATATCTCCGGACAGATGGTCAACGGAAGGAGGCAAGTGTAATAATGCAAGCTGCTCATATGCTGTCAGCCACCCCTCGATACTGTCTACGATGGATAAAAGCTCTTTGATGCTTTTGATGGATTTCATATTTCATTGAGCCTCCTTATTGCAAACCGGCAGCCAAAGGATCGGTTATAAAGAATCGATTTGCTCCTTCAGCTTTTTCGCAATTCCTTCCCAGCTGTATGTTTGGTTTACATAGCTCTGCCCATGGAGGGCGATTTTTTCCAGTAAAGCTTTATTTCCTGATATTCGGTTTAAAGTCATTGCAAAATTCTCCTTTTCAGCATGGAGATAATGTGTTCCCTGGACGAGATGTAAACCTCTTACACCCACTTGGGTAGAAACCAATGGAATTCCGGCAGACAAAAATTCCAATGTTTTTATATTTGTCCCAGTACCAAAAGATGCGGGATTAATAGCGATATTCACTTCGGAAAATAGCTGCAATTTTTCTTTTTCATCAATTTGACCCAATATGTTTATATTTTTCTTATCCACATGGGAAAAATCATCACCACATGGACCGGCGATGATAAAATCCATATGTCCGCACAGGTCTGCCAATTGAGAAATAATAAAATGTACAATCTCAATATTCGGTTGATGCATACTCCCGATAAAAAAGGCTGTTACCCTTGCATTGCCGGTCCGCTTCTTTTTTCTTGGCTTCCATGCTCCGGGATGAATTCCATTTGGCGCAATTTTGATTTTGGAAGGATCGGATGAAAAGGCCTTGATAAAGCCGTCTCTTTCCTGTTCCGACGTTGCGAAAACCAGCGTGGCCTGCCGAACCAGTGTTTCTTCCAGCCGGGTTACGAGTTTAATATAGTCATGAGAACGCGCTCCATACCAAACATGCTTTGCAAATTCGGATTCGAGGTTATGGCTGTTGTATATCCTCGGTTTGTGATCCGAACCGAAATGAACGTCATGTTTCAGTAAGAAAGGGGAGTCATGAATGATGATATCCGCGGTTGGATAAAGGCGATGATAGTAGTGGAGGAATGTACGTGCAGGTTCGTCGATGAGGGCACAACACAGAGCGGCATGAGTAGAGAATTCCGGTCCTGTACCTTCAGACTTCAATTGTTCGGTAATCCGATAATGAGCATCTTCCACGGGCATTCTGAACTCTCTAAACGTATCGGAGTAATGGATAACCTCCACCTTTGGTGTAAATTCCTGGGATAATAATGTAATATCATAGCATTGGCTTAATTGATGGTAAATGTGAAAATATCGAAGCACGCCGCCGGTATCCGGAGGGAAAATGGTGGGGAAATGATTCATCACCAACAGGTTTCTCAATGAGCACACCTCGCAATGCATGTCGTTTATTCCTTGTTTAAGGCCGGCATACCAGGCATGGTTAATGGAATTAGGCATCGATTGGCAGGTTGTTACGTCTCCTTACACTCATTTATTTCATATCATATTACACATCAAAGAAAAGGTGAGGATGGCATGGGTCCAACAACACAATCCATCGAACGGTTATTCAAAAGTATAGTTGCCATTAAATCTGCTGAGGATGAAAAAAAGAGTATATCAGAGCTTTTGGATATTCCGGATTACGGCAAATGTTTCTTGATGGGGTTAAGAGACAGATTTTCAAAAGGCCCTATGGAAGGTGTTACGATGATCACTTGTACGAATAAACCGGATTTTATAGGTAATATATTTCAGAATTATCAAAATCAATGTTGGAGCATCAAAGAGCTCATTATCATCTTAAACCGGGATGATATGGACGTCCATAGGTGGAAGAGAAGGGCCAAGAGATATGATCATGTGTCCGTTTACCAATTGCCTCAAGAAGCCTCTTTGGGATATTGTTACAATTTTGCCGTAGAAAAGGCCCGTTATGATTATATTGCCACCTTTGATGACGATGATTTTTATGCTCCGCATTATTTGACCGATCTGATGCATGCCTTTCAATACACGGATGCCGATATTGTCGGGAAGCTCACCTATTATTTATATCTGGAAACCAAACAAATCCTTGCCATCCGGAACAGATTTCAAGAATATAAATATTTGGATGCCGATTCATTCTTAGATGGCGGGAAAAAAATCGTAAAAAGAAAAGTGTATGAACACGTTCGGAATCGGGATGTTTCCATTAACGAGGATGTATATTTTTGTCAAGACAGCATGGAAAAAGGGTTTAAAATCTTTTCGGCAGATAAGTATAATCTGGTTTATCTGAGAAGAAGCAATAAAGATAGCCATACATGGAAAGAAGATGACGATACCCTTTTAAGCTGGTGTTCCGTTGCCGCACGCACCAAACGCTATAAATCCAGAGTCATTATATAAACGCCGGTTCAACTTGAATCCCGATATGACAGGCCGCCGAGGGGAGCCCTTATACAGTCTGTCATATTGGGATTTTTATCGTAAAAACGATCCCTGGTTTATCTGAAGACTAAGGCCGCTTCAGCCTGATTGCGAATGATTTCCCAAGATCGCATTCACCTTGCTTATATATTGATCCGGCACGGTCATCCCCGTCGTTTTCAGCTTCCCATCCTCGGTTACATTGTGGTGGTAACTGAGAATATATGGATGAAGCTGATCAGCCCAGCCTTGATAAGCCCCATTAATATGAATGTTAAATTCAGCAGGCAGCAATTGTACGTCTGCTTTTAGATCTGCCAAAGCCATGGAGAGCGCGAATTGATCCGTGTAGTATTTGTGTTGGGCAAACCTGGACCATTGCTCGTTAGAATGAAACGTGTCGGTAATCAAGTTGGCATAATGCAGCCATGCATTTCTTAGATTGCGTACATCCTTTCTTGGGATGAAAAGGACCGCGCTGTTGGCATGAACGGCCATTTCATCATTTGGCATGGCCAGACCAAAATAACCATACATATATTTCCATTCATTGATATCGAGCGGATCGAGTAACGAATCGCAGCGACGGATCGTATCTGCAGAAATTTCTGCAGAAAAATCCCGGGTTACGGCAGTATCACAGTCCAGCGCCACCATAACATCATAGTCGTCCTCGATTTCAAGCATTCTAATTTTGTTGCAGTGCCGTTGTAAATTGCTGTGGTAGGGTTTCACGATATGGATATGAACGCCCATCTTGTCCAGCTCATGAGAAATGGACTGATCCGCCTCATCAACGAAACAGGCTGCTAATTTTGCTTTTGCTAATTCACCTCCAAAGGTTTTAATCGTTTTAAATAACGTGAGCATTCTAAAGTGAAATAGGCGATTATTTTCTCCGACACAAGCAATTAACCATTTTGGCAATGTTATTCCTCCCCGTTTGCCTCCAAAGGGAAGCAGGTCTTTGATTTCTTTTGGGATGTGTTTAATCCAATGAATTGGCTTTACCACCATCATATGCGATAGTGGCTCAAAATCATTGGGTGTGTTCGATTTTTAAAGCGAAAATTTCTCCATCGTTCATATGACCATGTAAATTTTAACAAATATATTGCACAAAGGCAAAAATATTGTGTATACTCTATATTGTCGACTTAGGGCAATTTAATTGCCTGAATAAAAAAGTTTGTCCTACATAAACATTTGAGGGAGTGGATGAAACATGAATTCGGTACGAAGATTTCGCAAATCATTGGCGAAGCTGGCTTTTGTAGTGACCGTGCTTGCGGCAGTGGTCGTTCTGAATGCTTGCGGAGCCAAAGAGACCACGACAGACGAAGCCTCTTCCGGGGGAAAAGTGAAGGCGACGACTACGATCGGCATGATTACGGACATCGTTAAAAATGTCGGAGGAGAACACGTGGAAGTTACGGGAATCATGAAGGCGGGTGTGGATCCCCATCTGTACAAGGCATCCGAAGGAGACATTGGCAAGCTGGATCAAGCACAAATCATTTTCTATAACGGCCTGCATCTGGAAGGGAAAATGGTTGAGATTTTCGAAAAGATGGCCAAGGATAAGCCGACGGTTGCGGTGTCGAAAAACATCCCGGTTTCAAAGCTCAGAGCGGGCGACCCGGAGCAAGGAACCGAGCACGATCCGCACATCTGGTTCAATGTCCGGCATTGGATGACCGCTGCAGAGACGGTTCGTGACGAACTGGTCAAGTTCGATCCGGCCCATGCTGATGCTTACAAGAAAAACACGGAAGAATATTTGGCGAAGCTTAAGGAGCTGGATGCCTATGCCAAGGAACAAATCGCGTCCATTCCCGAGGGGCAGCGTGTGCTCGTGACGGCTCACGATGCGTTCGGTTATTTCGGCGATGCCTATTCGATCAAAGTGATGGGCCTGCAGGGAATCAGCACCGCTTCGGAAGCCGGAACCAAAGATGTGACCGAATTGCGGGACTATCTGGTCAATAACAAAATCAAAGCGGTCTTCATCGAATCGAGCGTACCGCGCAAAGCGATCGACGCCGTCATTCAGGGCGCGAAGGAAAAAGGCCACACGATTGTGATCGGCGGGGAACTGTTCTCCGACGCCATGGGTGAGGAGGGAACGCCGGAGGGAACCTATATCGGCATGGTTCGGCATAACGTCGATACGATCGTGAAAGCTTTGAAATAAACAAATAGGAGGAGAAGCAGCAATATGAGACATTCACCTTTGGTGGTAAGCAACATGTCCGTCGCTTATCAGAAAAAGCCGGTTCTCCGCAATGTAACGTTCGAAGCGCCGGAAGGAAAGCTGATCGGCATCGTCGGTCCGAACGGGGCGGGGAAATCGACGCTGATCAAAGCGGCGCTCGGTCTGATTCCCCGGCTTGCCGGAGACGTGACGATTTACGGCAAACCCTATAAAGATCAAAGGATGCTGGTCGGCTATGTACCGCAGCGGGAATCGGTAGATTGGGATTTTCCGACAAATGCGCTGGATGTCGTGATGATGGGAAGATACGGGCATCTGGGGTGGTTTAAACGTCCCGGTACGGAGGAAAAACGGATTGCGCTCGAATGTTTGGCCAAGGTTGGGATGACCGATTACGCCGACCGGCAAATCAGCCAGCTTTCCGGCGGACAGCAGCAGCGGATCTTCCTGGCGAGGGCGCTTGCGCAGGATGCGCAGCTGTACTTTATGGATGAACCGTTCGTCGGAGTGGATGCCGCTACCGAGAAAGCGATTATTACGCTGCTTGGCGAGTTGAAGCGGCAGGGGAAGACGGTTCTTGTCGTCCACCACGACCTGGCTACAGTCAAAGAATATTTCGACTGGGTCATGCTGCTTAACGTTCATATAATCGAGTTTGGTCCGACGGAAACGGTCTTCACCAAGCCTAATCTGCAGCGGACGTATGGCGGCAAGTTAACCATTTTGGACCGCGATGACGAACCGATACTGATCCAATCGAGGTGACAGGAATGAACAGTTGGTTGAACATGTTTGCCGATCCGAACACCACATGGATTCTGCTGGGGTGCATGCTTTTGGGCCTGGGCAGCGGCATCATCGGCAGTTTCGCCTATTTGCGCAAGCAATCGCTCATGGGCGACGCGCTGGCGCATGCGGCTTTGCCGGGCGTATGCATCGCCTTTATGCTGACCGGTTCGAAATCGATTTTCGGCTTCCTGATCGGGGCGGCGGTCGCCGGCGTGGTTGCCACGCTCGCGATCGGCTTCATGACCCGCTACACACGCATCAAACAGGACTCGGCCATCGCGGCGGTTTTGTCCGTATTTTTCGGTTTCGGCATCATGCTGTTGACTGAAATTCAGCACAGCGGCAGCGGCAATCAGAGCGGACTGGACAAATTCTTGTTTGGGCAGGCGGCCACGATGGTATTATCCGACGTATATACGATGACGATCATCTCTGTTCTGCTCATCGGTATGTGCACGCTTCTGTTTAAGGAGTTTAAGTTGATCAGCTTCGATCCGGGATTCGCCAGAGGACTCGGCTTGCCCGTCGGGCTGCTCGATCAGGCCATTATGGTTATGATCGTCGTAGCCGTTGTTGCCGGAATTCAAGCGGTCGGCGTCGTTCTGATGGCTGCGCTGCTCATTACTCCGGCGGTGTCGGCCCGTTATTGGACAGAAAAGCTCGGCGTAATGATGTGCTTGGCCGGCGTGTTCGGAGCGGTTTCCGGTTTGGTCGGCACATGGATCAGCACGGCAGGCGCCAATTTGCCGACGGGACCGCTCAGCGTCCTTTGCGCGACCGGATTGTTTATCGTATCGGTTGTTTTTGCTCCCCGAAGAGGGATGCTTTCGAAACTGCTGACCCGTCTTGCGGTGAAACGGAGAATGATGATCGAAAGTCCGATCACAGTCCGGGAGGGGGAATCGGCGTGAATACGTTGTATGTCATTCTGACCGGCGCATTGGTGGCGAGCGCTTGCGGTGTCGTCGGCTGCTTTCTTGTGCTGCGCAAAATGGCGATGATCGGCGATGCCATCAGCCATTCGGTTTTGCCCGGCATCGTCATCGCTTTTCTCATCAGCGGAAGCCGGGATTCCGTGGCGATGATGCTCGGAGCTGCCGCACTCGGGCTGCTGACCGTATTCCTGATCCAGATGTTCCAACAGAGCGGCGTGCAATCGGACGCCTCCATCGGAGTGGTATTTACGGCATTATTTGCGGTAGGTATCATGTTGGTGAGCTTGTACACACGCAATATCGATCTGGATCTCGACTGTGTTCTCTACGGAGAAATCGCCTATGTCCCCTGGAATACGATCGAGCTGTTGGGCGTCGACATCGGACCCAAAGCCGTCTGGCTGGTCGGTTTGGCTCTGGTTCTCAATGTGGCTGTCATCGGATTGTTTTACAAGCAGTTCAAGGTGTGCTCGTTCGATCCGGGACTCGCTGCGGCAGTCGGCATTCCGGTAGCGTTGTTCCATTACTTGCTGATGGGGCTCGTCTCGGTGACGACGGTCGCCTCCTTCGAGAGCGTCGGGGCCATCCTTGTGGTCGGCATGCTCGTCGTACCGCCATTGGCCGCTTATTTGATAACGGAAGTGCTGAGCCGGATGATCGTATACAGCGTTCTGATTGGCTCGGCCAGTGCGGTTGCGGGGTACTACTTGGCCAAATGGCTGGACGCTTCCATCGCGGCCAGCATGATTACGGTAGCGGGCGCGTTCCTGCTGCTTGCGATCCTGTTTTCGCCTACCCACGGGGTGGTGCCAAGAATCCTTCGCCAAAAACACCGGCTGCAGCAAGCAAACTCTGAGATATAACACGAACCCCCGTATCGAAAGATGCGGGGGTTCGTGTTTTGCGGCGGCCATTGCATTGCTTTTATTTGATTTTGGCAATAGCAAAACCGGCAAGGACAAGAGAAAGGCCTATCCATGTTTTCCAAGTCGGTATTTCTTTCAATAAGATAAACCCGATCAATAGGGAGATGAGGATTTCGAGGCCTTTGGATGCGACAAGCACGTAAGAAAGGTTTCCTATGGCCTTGTAGCCAAATTTAATGCCATACCCGATACACAGATTAATGAACAGGAACAGAGGGAGCACAAGCAATTGATACTTTAAAGTAGCCCAAAAATGCGGATCGATATGTTTGCTTTGATAACCATAGATAAAATTGACGCTGAATAATCCAGTTAAGAGTAAAAGCCCGCTGTATAAATAATACATTTTGAACCTCCTTGATTGGGATGAAGAAGAAGCCCGGCCTCATCTTTACTGTACCCAACAAAATTGCATTTATACAAAAAACACATGTTATGTAAAATAATGCCACAATTTCTTGCCCCTTGTTAAAAAAATGTAACGACTGCCGCCGCAATAAACCAAATTCATGGTACAATCTAGTGGGACTAATACAGAGAACATGGGATGGAGGCGTATATGCGGAAAACAGATATCGTTGCGTGGACTGAACGTTGGAACGAAATGTACCGTTCGGAATCGGAAAAAATCAAACGCATATTCATAGACGAAATGATAGACATCTATCATATCGGGAGTACATCCGTTCCGCAAATAGGATATGCTAAACCGATTATTGATATATTGGTAATCGTCAGAGATATTCATAAGGTCGACTTGTACAATCATGAAATGGCTGCGATCGGATACGCCTGCAGGGGCGAGCAAGGAATTGCCGGAAGACGCTATTTTACAAAGGGAGGGGATGCCAGAACCCATCATGTACATATATACGGGAATGGAAATATACATATTGATAGACATCTGAATTTTAAAGAATACTTACTTGCACACCCGGAAGTCGCGAAAAAATACGGTGAGCTAAAAAGAACATTGGCTGAAGCGTTTCCGGATAATGTACATAAATATCAAGAAGGCAAGGAATCATGGGTTGCGCAAATCGTGGAGCAATCCATGAAATGGGTTTTGAAGCAAAACACGAAAGGAGAAATAGGTTCTTGAACAAGAAACACCTGCTATCATTGACTCTGATCTTAGCGCTTTTGGCGGCCCGGGAGCATCCGGCGTCAGCTCAAGTATCCGGCACCAAGCTGCATTTGCAGCTGCAGGATGAGCAATTATCCGCGGCGGTCAACGGTTCGGCCGTATCTTTAGAGACGGCGGCTCGGATCGTGGACGGAAGCTTCTACATCCCGGTTCGTTGGGCTGCGCAGCAGCTTGGACTGGAGTTGAAGTGGAACGAGGAGCGCAGGACGGCGGGACTTACCACGCCAAGCGCCTATTTGGAGTGGGACTTGGCGCGCCAGACGGTCCGTGTCAACGGAGCTTCGATGCCTTTGAAGGAGACAGCCTTTATAAGTGATGGAGCACTGCTGGTCAAGCTGAGCTGGATCGCGCCCTACTTGCAAGTGCAATATGCATTTCAACCGGATCCCGGCCGTGTGGACATCGTCTACGTGCAGCCGACGGATACCGCCTATCGGGAATCGGGCTACTCCGAGGACACCTTGCCGAATTCACGTCCCATCGCTGTATTTACTACCGATAAGCCGTCTTATCGGCTCGGCGAGCCGGTTTCTTATATTGATTTGAGCTATGACCCCGACGCCGAAGGGCTTCCGGAATATCGATGGACCGGCAACCAGCCGGCCTTCTTTGAACCGGGGATCTACTCCGTTACCTTGCAGGTGCGCGACGGGAACGGGAATTGGAGCGAGCCTGCAGTCCAGAGCGTGAAGGTGATCGATGAGCCCTATTTAAGCGCATCGGAATTTCCCTGGTATACCCGGCCGGCAGGCAGCGTCATCAAGGATGAAGCCGAACAATGGAATCGTGCGCTATCCGGTGCCCCTCAGCTACCGGCTATGGTGACGAAGTCCACGGAGAGAAAGCGAATTATCAGCGGGGAAAGTCAAATCATTCGAAATCCGGGACTCATTGGGAAGCAATCCGTAAACGGTAAAGCCCGCCTATTTATGCACCACAGCAACGGAATGGAGGAAAAGGTGCAGTTCGCAGCGGTCATACATAATCCGGACCCAAGCCAGACTCGAACGGTACATATCACGCGTGAAGGACTGCTTCAGCCGACCCTCTTGCATCGGGCTAATACCAAAGAAGCGGCGGTCAATTATATGACCCAGCCGGCCTTGAAGGAAAGCATCGAGGTGAAACCGGGGGAAACGGCGGTATTAAAACAGGTCGCTCTTGAGCCGGGGCAGGGCTTTGCTGCGATTCAGGACATCGAGGCGGACGGTCTGGCGGAAATCAGCTTTGTCGTCATGAAGGCGGACAAAACCGAAACCATGCAGCCTTATGACTCCTATTTCGGAGCAGGTGCCGTCGGGACCGTTAATGATGCAGCTGATATACGTCTTGACGCGGATATCGACGGGAAGAGCTTACCGGTGTTGTCCAAATGGACGCCGGACACCCCTCAGACCTCCGACAGAGGTACGGTGTATTCCTTGTACTTGTACCAACCGCATCAAGCCGTCATTGCCTTTCGGGCGAAGGATGGCTATGTCGACGGCATCTTAAAAGTAAATGGCCGGGTGCTAGCTTTGCCTCAAGGCGGCCTCACGGATCAGGACGGCATTTTTGTGGTTTACCGGCCGGAGGGCAGGGAGTCCGAAGTACATATCGAATGGTTGGCCGCTCCCGGCAGCACGTCTCCGGTCGAATGGATTTTTTATCCTTTGAAAGATAATAAGTAAACATAGAAAGGAATTCATGCGCTGATGCAACCATTACGTCAACTGTGGCTGACATTTGCTGCCGCTATCGCGATAGGGGTCGTGAGCGGACAAGCCTCGGCTGCCCCGGAGGACAGTCACTTGATCCTTTATCCCGGCAGTACGGCAGTTTATATCAACGGATCGAAAACGCAGGCTCAAGCGGCAACGCTTGAACTCGACGGAAGGATTTACTTGCCTGCCGCAGAGCTGAACAACTGGTTTGGCATTCCGGTGAAGTGGGACGGAGACAGGCAGGCGGTGCAAATCACGACGCCGAAGGCTTATCTGGAGTACTCGCTTGCCGACCGGACGGTTCTTGAGAACGGTACAGGCCGCAAGTGGGGCACCGATGCCGAGCTTCAGGGAAATCGGCTGTACATTGAAATGGCCGCGCTGCAGCAATATATTGCTTTTCATGGCAAGGTCGATCATGAGCTGAAACGGGTCGAGCTGCGCTATGTCAAGCCGGAGGCGAACCGGACGCGGTTTACCAACGATGCGGCGCCGAATGTCAAGCCTGTTGCCAAATTCACCGTGGACAAGGAAGCGTACCGGATCGGCGAACCGATTCATTACAGCAATCTCAGCTATGATCCGAAGGGAACGGAACTAAGAGACATTCAATGGATCGGTAATGCGCAGGCGATTTTCACTCCGGGACTGTACAAGGTTTCTCTCACGGTAAAAGACAGCCTTGGCAATGTCAGCGATACGTATTCCCGCAATATACTCGTCAAGAACGAGCCTTACTTGGATGCGTTTGAGCACAAGGTATATTACGCGCCTGTTGGGACCTACGTCCGGGAGGAAGAAGCGGTGCTTCGCAAATATTTGCGCGGCATCCCGCAGATTCCCAAGCAGGAGCAGAAGCCTGCGGACCGTCCTCTGATTGTGAGCGACAGTCCGGAGACGTTTACGGAGAAAGGCTTTTTGTACCAGGAGAAAGTCAACGGGAAAGCCCGGTTGTATGCAACCCATGTCAACGGTACGGATCGAAAAATGAAATTTGCCATCATTGTACGAAATAGCGATCCTGTCCGCAGTGTTACGATCAAGACGACCAATCAAGGGGAGGTGTACCCTTCGATCTACGCTAACCTGATGGGCAATGAACCGACGATTGAGTTTCTGCAAGGGAAAAGGGCTGTGGAAACGATGGTGCTCAGGCCGTACGAAACGGCTTATTATAAAGTCATGCCTGATTTCTACCCTGGACAAGGGATGAATGTGCTCTATGATGTAGAGACGGACGGTGAGGTGTATTTTTCATTCGCAGCGATGGAGCAGGAGGATGGGCTCGATACGATCGGCGTATTCCCGAGATTGGCTTATAAAGGGAATGTCCGAGGGACGTTCAGCGGTTCGGAAGTGCAATGGAACATCGATGCTTCCTCGATCCGGAGGCCTTCGAGCTTCGCGATCGGCGACGGCACGTCGGATCAATTTGTGACCGGTACGGACTTCTTCAGCCAGAAGCCTGCGCTCAATCTGGGCAACTACGGGGTGGTTTACAAAATCCATATCGATGCTCCGCCGAAAATGTCCGTGCTGATTCTTCCGCGCGGCGGCGTGTTTAGAGGTCCGTTCCTGGTGAATGGCAAAATCGTTCAAGCCCCGCCGTCGGGCGTCATGATGGATTATCAGGGATATACGATCATTGCCAGGACGAATGGGACCGAACCGTCGCTGGATCTGGAATTTTCTCCGGCCTCGGGATCGGCGTTCCCGATCGACGTCATTTTTTATCCGCTTAATCGTAAATAAAACAAGGGTACCGCCTCTAAACGGTGATAAAGGAGTGCCGACCTCGGGTCAGCGCTCCTTTTTTAGTCGAATATACAGACCGCGGGAGGTCCGTGAGGTTTCCGCATATCGTTTTCTTACCTCCCCTATAATCAAGCGGAAAAGGTTTTTCGTTTTGTGGGGTCAGCGTTCAGGATTTCAATGTATCGGAGGAGGAGATCGTCAAAAATAGCTTCCCACGATTGGGAAAGGGCGTAAAGCCTGCTTTCCTGGCCAAAATCCCATAACCGGTCCGGATGTTCCAGCATAGATGTAATCGCATTTGCGAAAGCATCGGAATTACGGGGAGGACATAACAGGCCGGTTTTGCCGTGTTGAATGATTTCCTGTACCCCGCCAGCTTTGGCTCCGATGACGGGAGTGCCTGATGCCATAGATTCCAGTACCACATTGCCAAAGGTTTCGGTGCCGGAAGGGAATACGAACAAGTCGGCCGACGCATACAGTTCGGCTAGATTCTCTCCTTTCATATAACCGGTAAAAGTAACATTCGATGGGGCTTCCGCTTTCAAATCTTTCAACAGCGGGCCGTCGCCGACCAACAGCCAGCGGACATTGCCGCTAACATAATCGGGTAATTTCTTCATCGTTTCAAGCAAAATGTCCAAATCCTTCTCAGGTGCCAAACGGCCAACATATAGGAAAATATAACGTTCGTCGATCTTATATTTTTCGCGGATCAATCCGGTTTTTTTATCGGGGTTGAAAAGACGGCAGTCCACTCCGCGCTTCCATAAGGCCACGTCTCGAATTCCATGTTCTTCCAATTTTTCGGCCGTTTCAACGGACGGAACAAAGGTGGCCAGACACGATTGGTGGAACCAGCGGATATAGCGCCATAACAGGGAAGAGGCGAATTGCAGGTGATAATAATTCAGATAGCGGTCAAAGTGCGTATGGTAAGAGGCAACGTGAGGAATAGCATATTTTCTCCCATAATAAAGTCCGCAAAGCCCTATATTAAAGGGCGTGGCGATATGGATCAGGTCGGGTTGAAATTGCTGGAGCTGGCTGTGGATCGTGAAATAATTGGGAAGCGCAATCCGGCATTCCGGATAGAGGATGAAGGGGAGGCTGCTAAAAGACAGGATATTGCTTGTGAAAAAATCCTCCTCCGTGCATTTGGGCACAAAAATCCGGAGTGAAATATTTCGTTTTTCCAGATGTTCGACCAGTCTTTTTAACGTCAATGCAACCCCGTTCATTTGGGGCCAAAAGGTGTCGGAGAATAAAGCAATTCGCATCATACCCCTCCTCAACAATTGGATATAGGTTTAAAATACCTCATATTTATCAATCCATTGTCAGAGGAATATTAATTCGGAGTTAAATTAGCTGCGGGATATGGCAGCCTCCAAACTGGAGGCTTATCTTTGAATGGATTTCATTTTCTCTATAGTCTCCCTGGTTGACCATGAAGCGTTGGCAATCATGCGAAAATTGGTTTTTGCAGCCTTATCCCCATCCAAGCCGTTTATTTTTGCGGAAGCTGTGGCATCGTGAACCACGGCCACTTCAAATCCTTGTTCAATGAGTTCGCGCATATGAGATTCAATGCACAGATTTCCGGACATACCTGCAAGAATGACGCGGGTTATTCCCTGTTTTCGCAGCTGCAAAACCAAGTCGTTGGCTTCGGGTCCGAAAATTTTATGCGGACTGGTGATAATGGTTTGTCCATCTTCTAGATAAGGCTTATATTTATCCAGAAAGTCGGCACCCGAACCTTGAAAGCCTTCAAGCGATAATGGACCTTTTCGCTGATACATTTTGATATCGTGCATCACATGTTCCATAGCACCCCCAAATAACCATTTTTGGTCATAGGGATAATAGTAATGAGGGGACACAAATACTTTAAACTTATTCTTTTTTGCTGTTTTTAATAATAATTCAATGTTCTCAATCGTGTGATTTTCAGCAACGCTGTCTTTCACTAAATTCCATGCTGCACCTTTCGGGCTTAAAAAGTCATTTTGCGGATCTGTGATCACCAAAGCGGTATGGCTTTGATCCACCTGCATTCCCGGCGATGAAAATGGTGCGGTTTGTGCTGCTGCAACACCATAAAGATCAACAAAGACAAGAAACGAAAACACAAAGGAACACTGCAGTATTTTTCTCATGAGGATTCCCCTTTCATGGGTATACTTGGTATACGCACCCTATTATGTGCTTTATTCCATGGCTTATTCAAATTCAGCTGGGAACAAAAAGGAATGGGAAAACAACTCCAATCCATTGGTTTTCAAGCATCCGCAACAGCCCGCAAACGCAAAAATCCTGAAATATAAAGAAAATCCATGAAATTTGAAGTAAAACAAAGAAAGCGATCTATAAAAGCGTCTCATTTACAAAGCAATTCATATCTAGCAAAGGTTTTATCCGATTTCTTGCTTTGCAATGTTGTCCTGTAAGGTGTAAGATTCAACCATTGAACATATCACCTTGCTGAATTTCCAAACAGGAAAACGGGGGAACCAATAAGGACATATATTTGGATGTCCATGGGGTGAATCGTGCAGGAACATGTTTATTCCGCACGTAGGGCTGCTCTCATAGCCCGAATCCGACAGCTAACCTCGTAAGCGTTGTATGAGAGAGGAGTTGAACGTGCTGTCTGCTGATAGGCAAACACAGAGCTCAAGCCTCTGTGTTTTTTTGTTGTCTAAAAACGGGATAGGTTGGAGGATGATTGATTAACAACACATTTGGAAACCATAAGTAAAGTTTCTTCCTGGAGATTTAAGGGTTTTTTTGTTGTGATGATCTTGTTTACAAAACTCCTTAATAAATAATGAGGGCGGGAACAGTATGCTAAATAAAATAAAACGATTATTAATCGGCCGGCCTATGAAGTCAACCGAGATTGAAGAAGAAAAACTAAGCAAGTTTAAGGCGCTTGCGGTACTTTCTTCAGACGCATTATCTTCTGTTGCTTACGGTACCGAACAAATTTTGATCATATTGATGGCTGCAGGCTTTGCCGCAATATGGTATTCGATCCCCATTTCCATAGCCGTTCTCGGATTGCTGACGGTTCTCATTTTTTCTTACCGGCAGACGATTTTTGCTTACCCCAAAGGGGGAGGAGCTTATGTCGTAGCCAAAGACAATTTGGGCGTCTCCATCGGTTTGATGGCCGGAGGCTCGCTGTTGGTGGATTATATCCTGACTGTTGCTGTCAGTTCCTCGGCCGGGACGGATGCCATTACCTCGGCATTTCCATCCTTGCATGAACACCGGGTCCTTATTGCGTTGACGATGATCCTGTTTCTTACCATCATGAACTTGCGAGGAATTACGGAGTCTGCATCCGTTTTAGCACTGCCCGTTTATTTGTTTGTCTTCGCCATTTTTGTTCTTATCATTTCGGGAGTCATCAAATATATATCGGGCGGGGGACACGCCGAAGTGCCTGAACTGGGCACAGCCGTTTCGAACATCAGTTGGTTCCTCCTATTGAAGGCTTTCAGTTCAGGGTGTTCCGCGCTAACCGGAGTAGAAGCCGTATCCAATGCCATTCCAAACTTTAAACAACCGGCTGAGCGCAATGCAGCCGCTACGCTAATGATGATGGGCACGATTCTAGGTGCCATGTTTATCGGTATCAGTTTACTTGCCTATTGGTATGGAATCACGCCGGCTCCAAAAGAAACGGTCGTATCCCAAATTGCGGCAAACACATTCGGCCGGGGCATCCTTTACTATTTCATCCAAGGCACCACCGCTTTGATTCTGTTTTTGGCGGCAAATACAGCGTATTCCGCATTCCCGCTGCTTGCCTTTATGCTGGCCAAAGACAAATACATGCCGCATATGTTTATGGTGCGCGGCGACCGGCTCGGTTTTTCTAACGGCATTATCTTCTTAGGTGTATTGTCGGCATTGCTTGTTATTCTTTTCCAAGGACATACGGAGAACCTGATTCCGCTTTATGCCGTAGGGGTGTTTATTCCTTTCACCTTATCCCAACTGGGGATGATGGTCCGTTGGGTAAAGCTGAGGCCGGCGGGCTGGCTGATCCGCTTCATTGTCAACACGATCGGGATGTTCACGACGCTGGCGATTACGCTGATCTTCATTTTGACCAAGTTCAATCAAGTATGGATGATCTTTATCTTTTTGCCGATTGTCATTTTCCTCTTCTTCCAAATTCACCGGCACTACCTGAACATAGCGGACGAACTGCGAATCGACATGGATGAGGAAAAACCAGTGATAAAAGGCAGCACGATCGTCGTTCCCGTAGCCGGCATTACCCGGGTGGTTATGAATTCGCTCAGCTATGCCAAGTCTCTAACCAATCATGTTGTCGCCGTATATGTCGGATTTGACGATGAGGATATCGCACGGATGGAGAAGAAATGGGAAGAATGGAACCCGGGCGTCCGGCTGATTACGCTCCGTTCAAGCTACCGAAGCATCATCAGGCCGTTAATGAGATTCATTGAAACGGTGGAGTGGAAAACGTCGGAAACGGATCATATTACCATATTAATTCCGCAATTCATTACCAGGCATTGGTGGCATTATTTCCTCCATAATCAGACCGGGTTACTGTTAAGGGCTTACTTATTCAATCATAAAGACGTCGTGATCGCTACAGTGCCTTACCATCTCCATAAATAACCGGAAGGAGGCCGCAGATGAACTCAAGATATTTGGCCGGACTGTCATTGGCCTTTATGACCGGCGGCTTTTTAATCACTTTATTTCTTCAGGAGACTCCTTTGGTTGCTCTGTTGAAAGGCGGCTTTGAAGCCGGTTTGGTCGGCGGCATTGCGGATTGGTTTGCCGTGACCGCTCTTTTCCGTCATCCTTTCGGCATACCGGTGCCGCATACATCCTTACTCCTTAAGAATAGGGACAAAATTATCCAATCCTTGATTTTGGCGTTGGAAAATGAGCTGCTCAACAAACAAAGCATCGAAAACAAACTCCGGCAGCTCCAGCTTTTGCAGCTCGCTTCATCCTCTCTGGCTAAGCTGCTTGGCAAACGGAAGGTACGGGTAGGCCTATTGGATCTGTTGATCCGATGGGTTTACCGGTTGCCGCTCGAGAAAGCGATTCCTTATCTTCAGTCGGAAATAGCCGCTGCGATCCGAAGAGCGGATGTGGGATCTGCAGCCGATGCCATCCTGACGAAGGTGATCGAGAACAGATTCGACGAAAAGGCGTTGAATTACGTCCTGCATAAAGCATCCGACTGGGCGAAACGTCCGGATACCGGGATGATGTTGGGAAAGTTCGCAAGCGAAAAGCTCTCCGAAGTAAAAGCGGGGGGCTTAACGGGGTTTGCTTTACAGGCATTTGTCGGCTTCATGGATGAAGAAAAGCTTGGCAGCTTCCTCCAAAACTTGATGCTTTCAGGAATTCGGGGTCTCCAACATACAGATAATGCTTTCCGGAAGACCCTTGTTCAGGAAATCCGCATCCAACTGTCTCAACTAGCGGATAACGAGTTGCTTGTAGCGAATATGAAGGAATGGATCGTAAACCAATTGGAAGGAGCTCGCGGCGCTGTCTTCCTGCATGAGCGTTTGAGTGAAATCCGCAATCAATGGCTGGACAAGCTGGAGGAAGACCGTTTGAAGGGCGGCAGGGCGGTAATTACTGCTTACCGCTGGATCGTGCGCAATTTCAATCCCGAACAGGATTCGATGGCCGTTTGGGAAAATCGCTTGTTAGCTTACTTGATTGAATGGGTGGAAGCGAATCATTATCGCATCGGTCAACTCGTGAAAGAAAATTTGGATCAAATGGATGATGTAGCCTTGGTACGCATGCTGGAACACAAAGTCGGAAAGGACCTGCAGTGGATTCGGGTGAACGGAGCGCTGTGCGGTTTTGCGGTTGGCATCGTACTTTCGCTGATCCAGTTATAGAATATCTTCGGCGGCAGGCGTATTGAACGAGTCAGACTCCTGATGCGCAACTATGGTCCGATACGCCGCGCTTTTTTTGTCACCTTTTATCGATGTTAGCAATAACCGCTATCGTTAATTACGATTGAATGGATCCCAAGCATAAGCTACAGTAAATTTATTAAAGCGCTTTCATTAGGGGGTGGTGGTATGGGTAAGGTTTATCATGTGAAAAAAGGGGCCATATCGGCAGTTGCTGTTCTCTTGCTCCTAGTGACAATGCTTTTCGGTTGCGGGAACAGGGAGGAAGTCCAGGGAACCTCGACAGAACCGGCCAAACCAGAGCCGGCTAAAGCCGAACCGGTTTCTTTGAACATGGGCATGCTTAAGTTTACAAGCAATTCGCCTCTGTTTATCGCTTTGGAAAAAGGGTTCTTTAAAGAAGAGAACCTGGAAGTTCATGTGAAATGGTTCGAATCCTCCAATGCCGTCAATGTGGCTGTAGTATCGGGCGATTTGGACGTAGGCGGGGTCGGTTTTACCGCAGATTTGTACAACATGATGGCGGCCGGACAAAAAGTGACTATTGTATCCGACAAAGGAAGGGAACAGAAGGGCTACCCTTTCTCCGCAGTCATCGTGCATAAAGATTCTCCTTACCGGTCGGTGGAGGAATTGAAGGGAAAAAAAGCCGCTGTCACTACGATAGGCAGTACCAACCATTACATGCTGGGGCGTGTATTGGAGAAGTATGGATTGACCACAAAGGACGTTCAGTGGGTGCCGATGAACACCACTAGCGGTGTCATGGAAACCTTAAGGGGCAAGAACGCCGATGCCATCATCCTTAGTGAGCCCTATGCTTCGATAGCGATCAATCAGGGCTACGGCAGGGTGCTTGCGTGGGTGGCGGATGAAATCGACTATCAATCGTCGGGAATATTCTTTTCGCCGAAATTCATGACGAACAAGGATGCGGGCATCCGTTTTTTAAAGGCATATATCAAAGGAGCGCGTTACTATTACGATGCAGTGCTGACTCAAAAAGACGGCAAAAGGGTAAAAGGAGGGAATTATGAGGAAGTGATCAAGATCGTGGCTAAATATACGGGGCAGAAGGAAGATCTTATTATGGGCTCATTGTCGTTCATTGACCCTGACGGCAGGATGAACGTGGACGATATCAAGACGCAGATCGACTGGTATGCCAAGGAAAAGCTGATCACCAAAGCCGTGGATACGAAGGAAATCATTAACACTGAAATGCTGGATGAAGCATTGAAGCTGGTGGGAAATAAACCATGAGAATCGACGTCTACTCTATTGAACATTGCCGGGGACTGTTGTCCCCCGGCAATGGTGAAACTTATTTCGACGGGCCGCAGCACGCTCACCACGAATTTAAAGTCCGGCTCATTTCCTTTAGGGTAAAGTCCCGGAAGAGACTGGCAGCCAAAGGCGGCCGTGTGGATTTTGGAATGGCCAGACCGCTTTGTCGTTCAAACATTTGTCTAATAGGCACAATAGAATTGTTAGGGTTGGACATGCAGCGGGCAACGCGGTATCCCATGAGCGCCACCCCAACGCCATCTTCCGCAAAACTTCGTATGATCTCGACATCGTTGGTATCAAAAATAACATTAGGCTCGAACCCTGCATCGTTACATGCATGAATCAAGGTATTACGAAACCAGGCATTCGTTTTTATCATCAAAAACTTTTCTCGTGATAAATCGCTCAGATCGACAAACGATTCATTGGCAAGCGGATGTTGGGAGGAAATAAGCATTACAATATGATCATTCATCAAGGGAAAGAAATCGATTTCAAAATGATTGGGAAAAGGCGAGTTAATAAAAGCAACATTGACCTTTTTTTCGCGTAACCCCTTCAGTAAATCATCCGTATTGGCCGTATGTATTTCAAAATCAATACCCGGATAAGTTCTAAAAAAGCTGGTAATAATTTTGTTCAAACCCAAACACGCCATATTAGGAAACACACCAATTTTGATGCTCCCCTTATCAAAACTTATATACTTCTGAATCGTTTCCCTGGATTGTTGAATCTCCGATACGATTCGCTGCGCATGAACAAGGAAATCCTCGCCGGCAGGGGTTAGTCGCACCGAACGGGAATAGCGTATGAATAATTTGACTCCCAATTCATCCTCAAGTTTCTTGATCTGCTGCGACAAAGTTGACTGGGATACGCATATTTCCAGTGAGGCGGTAGAAAAATTGCGGTATTTTTCAACGGCCAGAAAATATTCCAACTGATGAATTTCCATTTCGGTCACCCCTTATCGCAATTTGGGATATACGATTACGAGCACAATGCGCGGCCTATCTGATAAGGCCTCCCTGGGCCGGCTCTTTTCACAATGATAAATACCATTTATGGTAGCTTATACTATGTATACTAATTGAACCTATCTGTTTTGACAATATTTTGTATAAGAAAAACAGATTGATACAAAGGGATGGTTTTTGATAAATTCTCACTATCCCTTAGGAACAGAAAGGAGTGATGATGGTGAATCATTCGGAATTTAGAACGGATACACGCGTGATTCGAAAAGGTACCGGAAGTTCTTTGCGGGAATTGAAAGCGGATACCTGTATCGTGGGAGCAGGTATCGCCGGCGTTTCAGCTGCTCTGGAGGCAGCACGTCTGGGACACCACGTTGCCTTGGTTGACAGCTTGCCTGCTCTGGGGGGCCAAGCGGTAAACTCGATCATCGGTGCCTTTTGCGGTCTGTTTGCCAACGGCCGCGACGGCTACCAATTGACCCATGGCATCGCCGACGACATTCTCCGTGATCTGGGCACCGCGGGGGCGCTGCATTATCGCAAAAACGGATTTTGGACAACAGTTGTGTATGATGAGGTAGCCTTGTCCCGTTGGATTGAAAATGCAGTATATTCTGCGGGAATCACATTGATTCTTGGCGCCGTCTTACGGGGAGTGAGCAATGAAGACAGACGCATACGTTATATTGATCTTGCCACGCGTTATGGTGACGTACGCCTGACTGCAAACGCTTTCGTTGATGCGACGGGGGATGCGGCTCTGGCTTGGCATGCGGGACTTCCATGCCGTGAGCCGGAGAAGGGTACGGTTTACGGTTCCCATATGGTGGTCGTTGAAGGAATCAACGAAGAAAAGTATCCGGAAAGAGAAGAAATTTCAAGACGGCTTAAGGAACGGGCCGGGGATTACGGGCTAATACGCAGGGATGGTTTCGCCTTTGCCTTCCCGGGACGCGGTACGGCGCTTGTGAACATGACACATGTGGAGACACCGTTGGAACCTGTGGCGGCAGCTGCGAAAGCTATCGAAGGAAAGGCTCAGGCTGATAAAACCGTGCAATTTTTAAAGCTTGAATTTCCTGAAGCTTTCGGCAATGCCCGCGTGCGCAGTTACGGGCTTCCCGGGATTCGCCAAACGCGCTGGATCGTCGGGAGGCAGCAGCTCACGATCGACGATGTGCGCACAGGCAGGCGTTTCCCGGATGCCATTGCACGAACGGGATGGGCTCTTGAGCTTCATGACCGGCTGGAAGGCTACGCTTGGGAGGCATTTTCTGAGGACCATGTTCATTACGTGCCAATGGGGAGTCTGACACCACCCGACGTTGACAATCTGGTCGCGGTTGGCCGCTGCATCGACGGGGATCTTGCCGCTTTATCCAGCGTTCGGGTAATGGGACCTTGTATTGCAATGGGTGCTGCAGCGGCACACGCGCTAGACCTTGCGGGCACAGGCAGCGTGCATCAAATCGACAACGCTGCTTTGCAAGAGCGGGTAAAGGATAACGTGATACGAACCGATTGAATAAGCGCAGCAGAACCAATGGCGCTGAGCCATTTTCTTAATATAGTAAGCAAAGGGGAAGCTATCCTATGAAAAAGAAGCTGAGGAGTACTTTTGAGCCTGGAAGTGCAAGATGGGCATTAAGGCGGGCAGAATGGGGAGTGCTCGGTGTCACAGAGGAGGACATGGAAAAGCCGAAGATTGCAATTGTGAACTCCTCTTCCGATCTGGCGGCCTGCTTTGCCCATCTTGACGGTATTGCTGCGAAGATGAAAGAAGCCATCCGCTCCGCTGGCGGAGTCCCGTTTGAGGTACGCACGGCGGCGCCCGTCGATTTCGTCACTAGCGCGGGCCACAGAGGCGGTTATATTCTTTCTGCCCGGGATTTAATCGTAAACGACATAGAGGTCGCAGTGGAAGGGGCGATGTTGGACGGCATGGTTTGCCTGGTGTCATGCGACAAAACGGTGCCGGGGCAGTTGATGGCGGCAGGACGGCTTAACATTCCAACCATCGTAGTCGCTTGCGGTTATCAGCCGAGCGGACGATATCGGGGCGAACATATGGATATTGAGGATCTTTGGATAAATGCCGTACATCGGGAAACCGGACGAAATCAGATAACGGTATCGGAGCTGAACGAGATGAGTGAGAACGCCATTCTTGGACCTGGAGTATGTGCAGGAATGGGAACTGCAAATACCATGCATATCGTTTGCGAGGCTCTAGGGATGGCTCTCCCCGGAAGCACACCTGTATTAGCCAATAGTCCGAAGATGTGGAACACGGTGCGGCAAGCTGGCGAAAGAATTGTGCAAATGGTATGGGACGACGACTTGAAGCCCCGCGATATCCTCACACCGGAAGCCTTTGCAAATGCTGTGATGGTGGTGCTGTCGGTGAGCGGTTCGATCAATTCGGTAAAGCATCTTCAGGCATTGGCCAAAGAAGCTCAGTGCGAAGTGGATGTTTACCGTTTGTTCGAACAGTATGCCGATAACATTCCGCTTCTGAGCGCCATCCGCCCCAACGGTGAGCATACGATCGAGGAGTTTGAGGCTTCCGGCGGCGCAAGAGCGGTAATGAAGCAGCTTGAACGGTTTCTTTGCAAAAACGCAATGACGGTAACGGGCCAAACCGTGGAAGAAAACCTCCGTAATGCAGTGGTGGCCAACGAGGAAATTATCCGTCCGGTGGATAGAGCGCTCGCCGAAAGGCCCTCTATTGTACTTGTACGGGGATCTCTCTCGCCGGACACCGGAATCGTCAAGCTCGCGGTTGCCGATGATCGAAAACTTCAGTTTACCGGTCCGGCGATCGTGTTCAATTCAACTCAGGAAGCTGTCGACGCCGTGAACAAAGACGAGGTCAAACCGGGTCAAGTGGTCGTACTCAGAGGGCTCGGCCCCAAAGGTACTCCTGGGATGGGAGTGGTCACCGCCCTGGTCTTCGCTCTTGATGGAAAGGGGTTAGGAGAACAGGTGGCGCTAGTGCATGACGGACAGCAATCGGGATTGTCCAACAAGGGAATCGTGGTTGCCGAAGTTTCCCCTGAGGCGGCCGATGGCGGGCCAATGTCGCTTGTGGAAAATGGGGATATGATCTCGATCGATGTGGAAAAGCGATTCGTCAATCTCGATGTGCCGGAAAGTGAGCTTGCGGTGAGGCGTTCGCGCCTGGAGAACAAACCCGTGACGGACGAACGCGGATGGCTTGCAATCTATCGGCGCTTGGTCCAGCCATTGCCCCAGAGTGGCGGCATTCTCGCAGATCATAGAATGGAGGCCATAAAATGAAACTGACCGATGACGAAAAAGCAATGCTTGATGGCAAGGAAGGCTCGGCCAAACAGAAGGCGATGGACTTACTCGTCCGTTACGGGAACGCTTTGGGAGCGGAGAGGCTGGTCGACACCAACAACGTGTGCGGTACGGTAGTGGCGACAAATCCCTTTATGCGGGAATTTGCGGCCAAAGCAGGAGGCTTTGATGCGGTATTCTCCGAGTTCAACCTGGATAGTTCAGAGGTCGTCGAAATTCCTATGGTCAAGGCCCACACCTGCCAGCTTATTCAGTCTTTTGATCAGGATCTCTGGGAAATCCAGGGGATTTCCCAAGATCGTTACGAGTTAAGTCAAAAAAATGAGGCCTTTAGCGCCGGGATCGGCGTACAACTGATGAGTACCTGTACGCCATATCAGGTTGGGAATGTGCCGGTTAAGGGCGAGCATTGTGCATGGATGGAATCCTCCGCGGTTGTGTACATTAACTCGGTGCTGGGGGCTCGCTCCAATGTGGAAGGACGAGAAAGCACCGGAGCCGCCATGCTAACCGGAAAGATCCCGTATTGGGGCTATCATCTTGACGAAAATCGCCTGGGTACGGATTTGGTGGAAGTCGAATGGGATGTCCAAAGCATGATGGATTGGGGACTCCTGGGTTACTACATTGGCGAGGTGGTGGGGGAACGGATTCCGGTCTTAAGCGGTGTCCGGCATGTACCGAATCTTTACCGGATCAAGCATTTCGGGGCGTCGGCCGCATCATCGGGCGGAGTCGAGCTGTTCCACATCCCCGGAATAACGGCAGAAGCCAATTCGCTGGAGGAGGCTTTCGGAAAAAAGAAGCCAAAGTTCAGCTTCAAGTTTGGGAAGGCGGAAAGGCAAAAAGCATACGAACATTTAAATCACTCGGCAAAGGATAAAGAAGTAGATTTTATTATGCTTGGCTGTCCACACGCGTCGATTGAACAAATTTGGGAAATCTGCAAGCTGTTGAATGGCAAACGCGTAAACCGCGATACGATGCTATGGATTTTCACGCCGAGATCCATTAAGCAGTTGGCCGACCGAAACGGGTATACCAAAATCATAAGCGATGCCGGAGGGGTCTTGATGAGCGATTCTTGTCCGGCTGTAGGGCAGCTGCTGCCCAAGGGAACAAAGGTAGTTGCCACGGATTCAGCCAAGCAGGCACACTATTTGCCGGCGATCATGGGGGTTCAAACCTGGTTCGGGTTACTGGAAGACTGCATCAATGCTGCAATAACGGGAAAATGGAGCGGTGAATTAAGATGAAAAAAATTATTTTGCGTGGAAGAAAAGTTGTAGGCGGGTGCGCGGAAGGTGAAGCCCTTGTCACCAAAGATACGATATCCGGCTGGGGTGGACTCAATCCGCTGACGGGTACGATTACCGAATTGCGGCATGAACTGTACGGCCAAAGCTTTAAAGATAAAGTGCTTGTATTTCCCGGAGCCAAAGGGTCGTCGGGCTGGTCCGTCAGTTTTCATACCGCCCGGCTCGCGGGTGCGGCACCCAAGGCCATGATTTTCAACGTCGTAACGACAAAGGTAGCCTTGGGAGCGGTGGTAACCCGGGCGCCAGCGGTTACCGATCTCGATCAAGATCCGCTCACGATTATCGAAACCGGTGATTGGATCAAGGTGGATGCCGATAACGGCATTGTAGAAATAACAAAATTGGCTAATCCTTCATAACCATTATCCTGAGCTGGAGGTTTGAACCATGAAAAAGGTGTCCGTATCGCTGCTGTTTGTCTTAGTTCTTCTATCGACTGTACTGTTGGGTTGCGCGAAAAACGGGGCCGTGAAAGGGAACGCCTCAGAATCCGGGACGGCTAAATCACAAACCGGCAAAGCTGAATCGGCCAATACGGCGCCTCCTAAATCGGAAACGCTTTCTTTAAGCGTGGGTATGCTGAAATATACGACGAATGCGCCGCTGTATATTGCAATGGAAAAAGGTTTTTTTAAAGACGAAAACATCAATGCAGAATTTAAATTTTTTGATGCGTCCAAGGATGTCAACGTGGGTGTGGCGTCAGGCAGTGTGGACGTAGGGGCGAGCGGTCTTTCCGCGGATTTGTACAATATGATCGCTTCGGGTCAAAGGATTGTTATCGTGGCTAATAAAGGCAGCGAACAGAAAGGATATTCTTATGGCGGAGTAGTGGTGCATAAAGATTCTACGATCCGTACGGTGGAGGATTTGAAGGGGAAGAAGATCGGCGTCACGTCGATTGGCAGCACCAATCATTACAATATGGGACGTATTCTGGAGAAGCACGGTCTGAACACCAAGGATGTTCAGTGGGTATCCATGAACTCCGTGAGCAGTCTCATGGAAACATTGAGAAGCAAGAATATGGACGTCGTTGTACTGAGCGAACCGACCGCTTCGATTACGGTGAACGAAGGCTTCGGAAAAGTGTTGACATGGGTTTCGGATGAGATAAACCCTGAATCGGCCGCGATTTTTTATTCGCCGAAATTTGCGGTTAACAAAGAGGCAGGCGTACGCTTTCTCAAAGCCTATATCAAAGGAGCGCGTTACTATTACGATGCTGTACTTACGCAAAAGGACGGCAAGCTGGTGAAGGGGGAGAATTTTGACGAAGTAACGAAGATCGTCGCCAAGTATACGGATCAACAGGAGGACGTGATTAAGGGAACCTTCTCATTTATCGCTCCTGACGGTAAGCTGAACGTTGACGATATTAAGGCGCAAATCGATTGGTATGTTAAAGAGAAATTCGTGACGAAGGTCATCGATGTGAACGATTTCGTTAACACCGGAATGTTGGATGAAGCGTTGAAGTTGGTGGGGGAATAAACTATGAGAATCGTTGTCGAAAATGTGGAGAAACGCTTTGGCGATCCGCGCAAGCGGGAGTTGACCGCCCTGAAAAACATCAACTTTACCATAGCGGAACAGGAGTTTGTGGTGCTTGTGGGCCCGAGCGGATGCGGGAAATCTACTCTATTGAATATTGTGGGGGGACTGTTGTCCCCCAGCGATGGTGAAGTATATTTCGACGGGCTGCAGGGGGATAAGGTTCCGAGAATCGGGATTGTGTTTCAGGAAATCGCTTTATTCCCCTGGAGAAGCGTATACGAAAATGTGGTGTTCGGCCTCCAGGAGCTGGGTGCAAGCAAAGAGGAGCTGCAGGAGAAAGGCAGGCATTATATTGAGATGGTAGGCCTGACCGGGTTTGAGTCTGCTTATCCGAAGCAGCTGTCCGGAGGCATGAGACAGCGTGCCGGGATTGCCAGGGCGTTGTCCGTTGAGCCGGATCTTCTGCTGATGGATGAACCTTTCTCGGCACTTGACGCGCAGACGCGGACGATTATGCAAGAAGAGCTGCTGGCCATTTGGAACCGTACCAAACTCAGCACGCTTTATGTCACCCACAACATCCCGGAGGCTGTTTATTTAGCGGATAGGGTCATTGTCATGTCAAGACATCCTGGGCAAATCAAGAGCATTATCCGCATCGATCTGCCAAAAGCCGGACGCAATCAGGAGGAATACCGCATGGAATTTGACCGTTATGTGGATCAAATCTGGCAGCTCATCCGTCATGATGCGCAAGAAGCGCTGAAGGATGGTGAATAATATGGAGCAAGCACAAGCGCAAACAAAAGCAAGCAAACCAGCAGTTCCGGCTCGACGGCAAATGATTCGCAACCGGGTAGCCTTTCTGGAGAACCGGACCCCGGCTTATGCTTCGGCGCTCGGGATCGTCGGCATTGTGCTCATGTGGGAGGCGCTTTGCCGTACGGGCGTGGTGCCGGCGTTGTTTTTGCCCTCGCCTTCGGCAATTGTTACAGTTGGATGGGGAATGCTGATGACGGGGGAAATCCTTGAAAATGTGTTGGCAAGCTTATTCCGGATTGCAGCGGGTTATGCCCTAGGGTCATTTGCCGGTATTGTCATCGGGCTATTGCTCGGTTTCTTCCGTTGGGTAGATTCGGTGTTAACGCCGGTCGTTTATTCGATATACCCGATTCCGAAGATCGCCCTGCTGCCCTTGTTTATTCTGTGGCTGGGCATCGGCGAAATGCCCAAGCTGACGATTATCGCGCTGGGCGTCTTCTTTCCCGTAGTGATTAACACGTATGCCGGCGTGAAAAACGTTGACCCGATACTAATCAAAGCGGCGGTAACGTTCGGTTCAAATCATTTAAGTGTCATCCGCAAGGTCACTCTGCCTGCGTCATTGCCCACCATTTTTGCAGGGTTAAAGCTGGCTGCGGGAAATTCCCTCCTGTTGCTCGTTGCAGCGGAAATGATCGCGGCGGATAAAGGGATAGGTTCGATGATTCTGCATTATGGCAATCTGATGATGACGACGAATTTGATGGTTGGAGTCTTGCTTCTTTCCCTGCTTGGCCTGGTGTTTAACCGATCGTTGGAACGGTTGGAGCGCAAACTGCTGCCTTGGAAATAACCTCCTGTAAAGGATAACATGTCATTGGGGAAGGTTTTCGATGAAAACTGATCGTCTGGACTAGTATTTGAAAAGGAAAAAAACGGGAGACAGGGAAAACCGGTCTCCCATTTTTGTTCAATGACCTTTGCGGGAATTTTTGTGGCAAGAACATCAAAGGGGGGGATTGTTGAGGCATCATTGTTTGTGTCATTGGACTTGTATGATGTCGGGGACAAACAACATATATGCATTAAGATCCGCGCGCTGCGCGGCTTTTTCAGATTAAGGATATCTTTTTGTCCTTAGTGTCTGCATAATCCGCTTTTAGAAAAAGTTGTTGATTATTTTGGAAAGGTGTGTTAAATTGAAATCGTCAAGCGATATTGTATACAATTATATATAATTAATGTCATTAAAACAGATATAACAGTATACAATTCGAAAATGGATCGAATGATATTTCGTCAACATTGGTTGAAATGAAGAATTTAGAACATAATTGTATACATGAGTTGAAATTCAAATGGAGTGTGTAAAGTGAAGAGAGAAGCAATGGCTAACAAAGATCAGGGCAATTCGAGGTTTAGTGTGGTCTATGAAACATTAAAGAAAAAGATTGTGGAAGGCGATTTGCCTTCGAATACACCCTTGGTCGAGGAAAAACTGGCCAAGGAATATCAGGTGAGCAGAACGCCCATCAGGGAAGCGATCAGGCATCTGGTCCAGGATGGTTTGGTCGAGTTTTTTCCAAGAAGAGGGGCCTTGGTTAAAGAAATAACGGTAAAAGATCTTGAGGAAATTTTTACTGTAAGAGAAGCGCTTGAAGGGATTAGCGCCAGAATTGCGGCAAGTGTGATCAATGAACAAAAGATAGCCTTGTTGCAAGAGACGCTGGAAAAGGCCGATCAAGAACTTGAAAGCGGAAACAAGGAGCAGTCATTTGAGTTGGGAAACCAGTTGCATGAGATTGTCCTTGACGTGGCGGGCAACCAGAAGGTTTTGACGATCGTTTCCGATTTTAAAAACCAAATTCAGAGATTTCATTATTTTTCCAACCATATTCCCGGAAGATTGGAATTATCCAATAAGGAACATTGGGAAATATTTGAGGCTATTCAAGCCAGAGATGGTGAGCTTGCGGAGCGCAGAATGAGAAAACATGTGAGAGGAACCAAAGAATCCATCCTATTTGCAGTGAAAAATAATATTAAAACCATATGAAATGGAATGCCCCCCCAACTCTGTATCGTAAAAGTGGAAACGGACGATGGGCTTGTGAGGTGGGGGGAGGGATATGGTCCTCCCGAACCCGTGGTGTCGGAGGACCGAGCGGGTTACCGCGAGGTCAGATCTTCAACAAGCATTGCCATTGCGGGAGGTGAGTGCGAGTTTACCGGTGTAGATATAGCCCAACCGGATATTTGCGTTTCCGGAGGTTTTTCCGAATGGATGAAAATACAGGCACTGGCCCCCAGCTTCGGCGTAACGGTTATCCCCCATGTATGGGGGTCGGGAATCGCCCTGGCAGCGGCGCTTCATGTATTGGCATCGATCCCGCCAAGTCCGCATACGGCACATCCCGTTCCGCTGCAAAATGAACCGATCGTCGAGTACGATCGAAACCCTAATCCTCTCCGAGATGAACTTTTAACAACACCGATCACTTGCAAAAAGGAAAACTGCCGGTTCCCCATAATCCCGGACTGGGAATTGAAGTCAATTTAAATGTGGTATCAAATCGTTGTCACCCTGAAATGAAAGGGCTTACAATCCAAACTATTTTTTGAAAGCGGATTCTTGGGGTGTATAAAGCGCTTTCTTTGTTCATGTGAACCATGTCTGACGGTGAGAACAAGCAAACGGCGATGAAGCCCTGATCAAGGCATCCTGGCTCGCCGTCCGTCGGCGGTCCGCAAAGCGGCTGTAGAGCATCGTCCCGATGCGGAAGAATGTGAAACCGTAGAGCATTTTAAGGAGGTGGAAGTCATGTAACCGCAAGGAATGACCACGTCCATAACGGGAAGTAAGGCTCGAACTCAACTCTAAATTTCTAAAATTCAGGAGGAGGAATTCGCATGTCGTCTTTGAAATTCACGCTGGAAAATATTGATAAGGTCATTGACAGAAGTGTTATGGTTGCGCCGGAGATCGATCCGAAGCGCGCGACGTTGCTCGTAATGGATATGCAGCCCGTATGCACCGATCCCGATGGTGCGCTGGCCATTCCCAGCGTGGGGGGCGCCCCGAGCGGAAAGGACACGGTCGAACCGGTCGAGCGGGTCGTCAAGCGGTTCCGTGAAGAAGGCAGTCCGGTCATCTGGTCTCAGTGGGGCCTGAGTCCTGAGGGTCTGGATAAGGGTATCTGCGCTTTGAAATGGCCGGCCTTGAATCCGGGCACGCCGGAGTCGGCCGCAAGCTGGGGGAACCCTCAGACAGACCATTTTGCAGGCGAGCTGGAACCCCGGGAAGGCGAACCGGTCTTGCGGAGAAGCCGCTTCAGCGTCTTCGTGGGCACGCAGCTTGAAGAATACCTGCGGGAGCTGGGAACGGAGTTTCTGGTGATCGCCGGGATCACCTCGGCGAACTGCGTCCACGCCACTACGATCGACGCATGGAACAGAACTTACAAGGTTATCGTGCTGGCAGACTGCACGACCGCGGTCCCTAGTCCCCATACGCACGATGTGCCTCTGGGGTACGGGCAGCACTGGGAAGCGCTGCGGAATATCCAAATGAACTACGGCGACGTGATCACAAGCGGGGAGCTCTTCGAAAGGCTGGAAGCTGCCAAGAAGCCCGGCAAATACCAGAGAGCGTAATGCTCACCCGGACGGGGAACGGCAACGGTCTTATGGTTTGATAATGAAAGTTGATAAAATCGTCAAGTACCTGGAACGGGCGTCGGTGAGCAGCAGCGTCTAAGCTGGTACGCAGGACGGCGCACGTGGCTGCGATGAACCGAGACGAGGACTGGTACCAAGCAGTGGGCGCAGCTGTGAATTAACAGTTGAAGATTGACCGAAGATGATCACCATCACCGGCGAAATCGATGGGGGCGCAGCGAGAACCATCCCTTTCGCGGGGATGGTGACACAAGTAACTCTAGCATTTGGAGGGAGGAGTTAGCGTGTCGTCTTTGTCTTTTCCCGAGGAGGAACTAGGAAATACAAATGTTGGACCAACGAAGGAGCCACAGGAACAATTCGCCCCGCTCAAGCCGCGTCTAGGCGGTTTTGTGAAGCTGATCGAGTTCACGGAGGTACAAGTGGCGGTCCTGAATGCGGCGGCTGATCGAATCATTCCCGGCGGCGAGGGGTTTCCTTGGCCCAGCGAAGTCGGGATAGTGCGCTTTATCGCGCGCTACATCACGCCGAGCGGCGAGGAGCCTAAATGGTTTCCTTTCGCCGGGGAGGATAACTTCAAGGCAGAATTGGATAAGCTCGGCGGAGACTTTCTCCAGGCAGACGCGGCCATGCAGGTCGAAATTCTCAAACGTATCGAGCAGGAGTCGCCAACCTTCTTCTCGCAGTTCAGAGATCTGGTTTACTATGGGTACTACTCGCGGCCCGAGGTCACGAAGGCAATAAACGAGAATCTCGAGGCAGGCCGTGATTACCGGAGCTCTCCGCAGCCCTACGGCTATTTGGACGTGATCGAACCGTGGGATGAATCGTTGTTCTCGCAAGTAAAAGGCTCGTATATCCGGACAGAAGATGTCAAGTGTGTGAACGTCCGGACTCCGGATCAGCCGGGAGCTGCAGGGGGCAAGCCACCATCAAGTGAGGAGCATTCCAAGCCTTCCTGTAATGAAGAAAAATAGATACCGGGTTGCATTGGCCCCTAATGAAAACAAGCATGAGACGCATGTCATCCTTGGCCGTGAGCGGATAGAACCCTTCTGGCTCCAGCCTGCCGATTTTGCCAAGGTAAAGGCCATCCCGTTTGTTGAGGTTAATCCGTCGTTATGAAATGGTGAGTAGAACGAGCATGTCGGAATAAATGACTCTGGAGGAGGGATCAAAATGGCGAAACATGTAGAAACGAACGTGCTGGTAATCGGCGCGGGCGCGGCCGGTGGCGCAGTCAGCAAACGGCTGAGCGACGCAGGGATCAAAGTCACGTGCCTGGAGCAGGGCGATTGGGTACACCCGCTCGACCACCCGCATTTCCACCACGAATGGGAGATCGAGAGGAAACGAGGTTGGGATTTCGACCCGAACAAGCGCAGGCTTCCGGAGGACTATCCGACCACGGGCAACGCAACTCCGTATGTATTTAACGCTGTTGGCGGCTCAACCAGACACTTCGCGGGCGCTTGGCCGCGTTTCAAACCGGTTGACTTTCGTAAGGGGACGGAGCACGGGCTGGAAGGAACGATCGACTGGCCAATCAGCTACGAGGAACTGGAGCCGTTCTACAATATCAATGACGCGGAGCTCGGGGTGGCGCGTGTAGTCGGCGACCTGGGGAATCCCAAAAAGCTGAAGGGATATGGTCCTCCTATCCCCCCGGGAAAGCTCGGCTTGAAGATGGCAAAGGCGTTTGGGAAACTCGGGTGGCACTGGTGGCCGGCAGACTACGCTATCCTGACCCGGCATAAAGACGGCCGTCTCCCCTGCAATGCGTGCGGACCCTGCTTAAGCGGGTGCCCGCGCGGCTCGATCGGCTCTACTGATGTCACTTACTGGCCCAAGGCCATCCGAAACGGTGTCGATCTGCGCACCAACGCGCGGGTTGAGCGGATTAACGTTGGCAAAGACGGGCGTGCTACTGGCGCGACTTACATCAACCGGATCACCGGCGAGCGGCACGAGGTTCGTGCCGACATCGTCGTGATGTGTGCGAATGCCGTCGGTACCCCCCGCTTGCTCCTGATGTCCGCCCAGAACGGACACCCGGACGGTTTGGCGAACA
The DNA here is from genome assembly GCF_001465255.1 of Paenibacillus naphthalenovorans. NCBI lineage: Bacteria > Bacillati > Bacillota > Bacilli > Caryophanales > Paenibacillaceae > Paenibacillus > Paenibacillus naphthalenovorans. Next base: position 1,580,242 of record NZ_CP013652.1, read on the forward strand.
GCAACGGACTTGTAGGCACGCACCTCATGTTCCACAGCTGGGCTTTCGAAGATTTTTGGTTCGACGAGCCCATAGAAGATTTCAAGGGCCCCGAACCAGCGTCCCTGTACAGTCAGGAGTTCTACGACACGAATCCAAATCATAACTTTGTCAACGGATTCTCATTGCAAGTCGGGCGGGCAAACGGTTCAGCCTATACGGCGATGGGAACGACGAGTGGTTATCTTGCGCCGTGGGGGGCGGATCACCGGAAATTTTTCAACGAACACTTTGGTCGGCATGTGCTTGTCTATGTGCAGGGAGAGGATCTCCCGGTAAAAACAAACAGGGTCACGCTGGACCCCAAAGTCACCGATTCAAGCGGGCTTCCCGCGCCGCACTTGCACTACAAGCTGCCCGAAAACGACGCTCGACTCATCGCGTTCGGCAGGCAAAGGGCGCGCGAGGCTGCCGAGGCCGCCGGCGGCCTAACCGATTCAAGCAGTACGGGGGTTACAGGCGTTACGAAACCACCGCCAGGATGGCACATTATGGGCACCTGCCGGATGGGAAATACGCCGGAAGATTCGGTAACCAACAAATACAATCAGACCTGGGACGTACCTAACCTGTTCATCGTCGACGCCAGTTCGCTGCCGACCAGCGCCGCCGTCAATCCGACCAGTACCTTGCAGGCGCTTGCCGTCCGCTGCGCCGAGTACATCAAGAGGCGTCATTCCCACATCCTGTCGCAGAAGGTCACACCCGGCAATGCGGATGCACCGGGTTTTTGAACTAGCGCGAGTCAGTACCGTGTTCGAAAAGGTTCGATCAAAGCTTAACGTCATTGGCAACGGTGAGAGTTTAGCGGGTATAGGGAAAGCGAGGTTCTCGGCAGAGTACTTCTCGACAGTCGGTCCATGCTCACTGAATAACTCGCCCTCGCCCTCCTGCTGATCGGGTTAACACGTACGGTGACCGGGCGGGAAGAGCCGATGAAAGACCCGTGAGCACGCCTTCTGAGCGTCCGGGTTTGGTAGAGCCGGCATCCGACGCGGAAGAGAATTTTACCGACTCGTTAGCCGAGGCCGATACTCGTAAAAGGGTCGCAAAAAAGCAGAAAGGGTGAACAGAGCTCATGTACACCGTGACCATCTTGAACAACGGGGAGTGGGTCGCGCCGGGAACCGTGATCTACCTGCACGCCTTCGGTCGACACGATCCGGTCAAGATCGTGCAAAATTTCTTTCTTGTCCAAGGCAGAGGACACACGATTCTCATCGATACCGGCATAGACAATTTAGAAGGCTACCTGACCGAAGAGCAAATAAGGCGCTGCGTTTCCGCTCCAAGCCGTACGACGGAAGCGCTGCTGCGACAAGCCGGCGTGGCGCCAGAGGACGTGGATACGCTGATCCTGACGCATCTGCATTTTGACCATTACATCAATGCCCGCCTTTTCCCGAATGCTCGCATCATCCTCAACCGTCGCGAGTGGCTCTATGTTCTTATGCCCGAAAACAAGCGTTACGCTCCCCGGGTTGGTTTCCCGCGCGAGGCGTTCGGCTGGCTGGCGAACGAGGCGTGGGAGCGCCTTGAGCTAGTCGACGGCGAAGTGGAGGTACTGCCGGGCATCCGGGTGATCTGGACCGGCGGCCACAGCCCCGGCCACCAGATGGTGACCGTCGAGACCGCTCAGGGAATCGTCATCATCCCCGGCGACGAAATCTATATGTACGAGAACCTCGAAGCCGACATTCCCATCGGTTACTACTATAACTTCGAAAATGTGGTTGCCGCTATGGATCTGATACGCGGGATGGACGCGATCGTACTGCCGGCCCACGACCCTAAGGTACACGAGCTTTATCCGTCCTCGAAGATCGGGTAAACTAATGCAATCTCATCTACTACCTATCAAATGGCTTTGATCTTTTTAATCTATAACCATAACGAAAGGATTGAAATCGATGTCCATACCGAAAAAAACGATTTTGCCGCAAGAAGTAGTGAGTAAAATGTTAAATTATGCCATGGACAAAGCGAAAGAGCTGGATATACAAATATGCGTTGCTATTCTGGATGACGGCGGGAATTTAGCAGGATACATAAAAATGGATGGAGCCCAGCTTATTCCCAGTCAACTTGCCCAAAACAAAGCTTATACAGCCGTTGGCTTTGGCATCCCTACAGCGGATTGGTACCCGATCATTAAAGACACCCCTTCATTATTGCATGGACTTGTACACGCCGACAGAATGACGATTTTTGGAGGGGGCTGCCCCATATATATCGAGGAGCAATTGGTAGGGGGGATTGGAGTTTCGGGCGGTACGGCAGATCAAGACGCCGAATGTGCGCAAGCGGCGCTCCTGGCCATCGAAGAGCTTGAAATGAGTACCCCTTAAATTTTATTTCAATATTGTTTTTGGTGCAGCAAAAAAAGAGTCTTGGCCTTATTCTTGTCCCAATAAGACCGGGACTCTTTTAGATGAAAGAAGATGAACTTTTGTTATGCTTAACAGCTTCAACTGCCCGGGAATTTATAGGAACGGAGGATCGCAAATGGGAGTAGAAGATGATGACGTGCTTATTTCGATGACCGGAATTACCAAGGAATTTCCCGGTGTGAAGGCGCTTGAAAACGTTTCGCTCGAAGTGCGAAAGGGCGAAGTGCTGGCGCTGGTAGGAGAAAATGGTGCCGGCAAGTCTACTTTGATAAAGATTTTATCGGGTTTATATCGCAAGGATAGCGGGGAAATCCGGGTTCGGGGGAAATCTGTAGAAATACAAGATGCCAGACATGCTCAAGAACTTGGGATTAGTACCATATTTCAAGAGCCGACGCTAGCCCCTCATTTAACTGCAGTGGAGAATGTATATCTCGGACGGGAAATTTATAACTCGTATCTCGGCGGTGCAGTGGAAATTCTAAATGAAAAAGAAATGTACCGGGAAACGGAGAAGCTTTACCGGAATTTCTTTTCTACCGTAGAGGATTTGAAACGGCCGGTAGCCGAGCTTGGCGCTCTGAAAAATCGCGTTATCGAGATTACGAAAGCACTTTCTGTCAAGGCCTCTGTCGTCATTATGGATGAACCAACGGCTGCTCTTGCCGAACACGAACGCGAAGTTTTATTCGACTTTATTCGTGCCCTAAAGGAACAAGGCGTATCGATCATTTATGTATCCCATCATCTCAAAGAGCTGTTCTTGCTGGCCGACCGCTTTCATGTCATGCGTGACGGAAGGCACATAGCAACAGTGAATGCCGAAGAGACCGATGTTGACCGGCTCGTTTCCATGATGGTAGGGCGTGAGATATCGAATTTCATTGCAAAAGAAACCGTTCCAATCGGCAAAGAAGTTTTGCGAGTGACAGATGTAAACCAGCCAGGGGTTTTAAAAAATATCCGTTTCCATGTGAAAGAAGGAGAAATTGTAGGGATAGCCGGGCTTGCCGGTTCAGGACGAACGGAAACCGTACGGGCAGTTGCAGGTGCTGATCCAATCCGTTCAGGAACCATAGAAGTCAATGGGAAACCCATTCGAATTCAGTCTCCGCGTGATGCCATTCGTGCCGGTATCGGCTTGCTCCCGGAAAACCGGAAATTGCATGGGGCGTTAATCGAAATGTCAGTCAGCAAAAATATAACCCTCGCTTCGATGAAACAAATTCTTTCTAAAAAGTTTATTTTAAAGAAAAAAGCAGAATTAGATATCGCATCGGATTATGTAAAACGTTTAGGCATTAAGACCCCTTCTGTGCATCAAAACGTAAGGTTCTTAAGTGGCGGCAACCAGCAAAAAGTCATTCTGGCTAAATGGCTCTTCACCAAGCCCAAAGTGTTGATTTTTGACGAACCGACGGTAGGAATTGATGTAGGCGCAAAGGTCGAGGTTTATCATTTAATGGCAGAGTTTGTACGTAATGGGGGAGGAATACTTATGGTTTCCTCCGACCTGCCTGAGCTTATGGGACTCTCCGACCGGATCTATGTAATGCATAAAGGAGAATTTGTACATGAATTTTCACGTGAGGAAGCTACAGAGGAGAACATTATGTACTACGCTTCAGGAGGACATAAATGATGATGAATCCTAAAATTTTAACCCATTCCTATAAAGCAGCTCATTCTAAAAATCGTTTTTTTATCCTTATGACACGCGACGGGGTTGGCGTATCCGTTATCCTCATCCTGTTATTTCTGTTTTTGGCCGTGACGGCGCCAAACTTCCTGACGGTCGGAAATTTATTAAACGTATTGGTGCAATCGTTATTCGTTATGCTGGTTGCTTTTGGAACCGTATTTGTGCTTTCAACGGGCGGCATTGATTTATCTGTCGGGTCGGTGCTTGGACTCGCTGGCGGAGTTACCGGTTGGTTAATGATGAGTGGCTCAACCATGTGGATCGCCATCCCGGCAGGATTATTTGTAGGTTTACTCATTGGGACCATCAATGGGCTCATCATCACTAAATTGGGGGTTTCGGCCTTTTTGGTGACCTTTGCCATGCTATATATCGCACGGGGACTGTTATTCCTGCTCACGAAAGATGAACCCATTCGTAATTTTGTCACTCCGGAGTTTGCCTTTCTTGCTCAAGGAAAAGTGCTGGGAATTCCGATGCCGGTCTTAATCACATTGGTCATTTTTCTGGTATTGTATTTTATCTTCAAATCTACCAGTTACGGACGCCTTGTTATAGCCACAGGCTCCAATACAGAAGCAGCACGCTTATCCGGTGTGTCCACGGATAGAATCAAAATCAGTGTGTATGCCATTTCGGGATTGCTCGCAGCAGCAGCCGGTATCCTTCTGACTTCACGTCTAACGTCTGTGCAGCCATTAATGGGCTCAGAATATGAGCTGAATGCGATTGCTGCAGCCGTCATTGGCGGCACAAGTTTGTTTGGCGGCAAGGCAAGTGTGGTTGGGGTGGCGATTGGCGCTTTAATCCTTGGACTTGTATCCAACGGTTTGGATCTTCTTTCCGTGAACCAGTTTTATCGTTTAATCATTACCGGGCTGATCATTATTATTGCAGTAGCGATTGAACGTTATTTAGCCGCCAAAAACTGATATGAGCCATACCGTCGAAAATAAAGATACGTCAAGAGGAGGGTGTGACATTGGAAAATAAGGGTTTGGAAATGATGGGCAGGCAACACGCCTTCGGGTTTTCCCTAAAAATCGACCGGCATCTCCTGGGCCTCTTCATAGTCCTGGGAGTAATCATAATAGCGATGTCGTTTTTCTCGGAAAAATTTTTAACTCATACAAATCTTTTCAACGTGCTGCAGCAGGCTTCATTCGTCATGATATTGGCTTTTGGCATGACCTTTGTCCTTTCAACGGGCGGTATTGATTTATCGGTTGGATCTATATGCGGTATATGCGGTGGAATGGCTGCATGGTTGCTTAAACAGGATGTTCATGTTGTCATAGCGGTTGCAACGGCCTTAATCCTTGGGGTATTCATAGGTGCCGTAAACGGGCTTACCATTACTAAATTAAATATATCTCCTTTTATGGCTACGTTAGCCATGATGATTATTCTGCGAGGTATCTTATACGTTTGGACTGGAGCCATTCCTTTCCGTTCATATATGACCAACGGTTTTCAATTTCTTGGCTCGGGACGCATTTTTGGCGTGCAGTTTCCTGTGATTATAGCGATTGTTCTGCTTATCGCGCTCCTAATCGTATATCGGAAAATGAAATTTGGCCGCCATATTCTGGCTCTGGGAAGCAGTGAAGAGGCGGTTCGTATATCGGGTATCAAGGTCGATAGGCTGCGCATTAAGGTCTATGCACTATCCGGGCTTACCGCCTCAATAGCAGGTGTTCTTCTGGCTTCGCGTCTTACCACGGTAAATCCTGAAATGGGCAAGGGCTACGAGTTGGAGGCTATTGCTGCTGCGATCATCGGAGGAACGGCATTAGCCGGCGGGAAAGGAACCTTAATCGGAACTGCGCTCGGGGCCATTATTTTATTTATGATCAAAAATGCCATGAATCTTAACAATGTGAATCCGTATTGGGAGACCATAGTTATAGGCTTCATTATTCTTCTTGCCGTATCCGTACCGATTTTGGCCGGTTACTTCAAAGACAAAGTGAAAGCTGAAAGGGGGTGAGACAAAGAGACAAAAAACGTTTAATCCTTGATATTTCTTAGAAGGTGAGCGGGGACGTGTGAAGCTGTACAGAAAAAATTCCATTAAAATGAAGGAGGCAGGTCTATCTTATGTCGTTCAAAAAATTGAGATGGAGTATTTTATTTTTATCTTTATTTGCCATTTTGACAGTGTCAGGTTGCGACAATTCTTCTGCGCCTCAAGAGAATTACAGTCTGCCATCTGGCAGCGTTTATCAGTGGGGAGACAGCCATTTTGAACAATTTGTGAGAGAAGCAGCAAACGGGACTACACTTAAAATCGGATTTTCACCGCCGGCCGCTTCCGAGCATTATGACATTTTTGAACATGCCGCCAATACGATGATGAATGAATTAAGTGACCGATTTGGTGTGAAATTCGAGTTTCAGATGGCAGCACCGGGTAATTTTCAGTCGGTAGAGTCGCAAGTGGCAACCATCGAAAACTGGACGTCACTAGGATTTGATGCCATATTTGTTTGTACTACCGGTGATTTTGATTCTATGAACGCCGTCTATGAGAAGGCGATGAAACAGGGAACCATGATTTATTTGTTTAATATGCCGGCTGAAATGTGGGATGAAAACGATTTGAAGGCGGTCTCGGTAATCAGTTACAACAATCATTACCAGGCAGGGTATCTTGTAGGTCAATATGCAGCTGAAAAGTTAGGCGGAAAAGGCGATATTTTGTTGGTATGGGGTTTACCCGGTTACTTTGCTACTTCACGTAAAAATGGTTTCTTGGAGGCGATTTCAAAGTATCCCGATATGAAAATCGTAGGAGAACAACGCGGTGATTACGTTCGGGACAAAGGGATGCAGGCTGCCGAGAACCTGCTGCAAGCACATTCGAATGTCGATTTAATCTATGGAGAGAATGAGGAAATGGCTCTGGGCGCCGTGCAGGCCGTCGAAGGACGCGGTCTAAAGCTGTGGGATGGCAAGGAAGGCATTATGGTTATCGGTGCGGACGGCCTGAAGTCCGGTTTTGAGTCGATCCGTCAAGGGAAGCTGACAGCTACTGTTGATGTCGGTACGGTTGATATGGGGCGTGAATTAATTAAATCTGTTTTTATGCACCAAGTTCTGGGCTTCTCTATTGATAAGATTCAGAATGTTCCGACGGTTATTGTTGATAAAGATAATGTGGATATGAGAGAAGCTTATGTTGACTGGGCGCTTGGCACAAAACGTAAATAAACGGATTGGTGGGCAGCGACTAAAATGACGTCCCAAGTGAAGAATGATTCACTTGGGATCGTTCCGCCACCAAACAAACGGCTTTTACTTCATGCCTGTCCGTAATCGGAACCCTATTGCTAAATTTTGAAAAAGATGTTGATTAATTTTAAAAGCTGTGTTAAATTGGAAGCGTTGACATGATTGTATACAATGAAATCCAATTTGAGTCATGAAAACGAATATTGCAGTATACACTTTGAATATGAACCATACGATATTCAGTAAATGTCGAATTATATAACGAATTTCAACATCATTGTATACATAATATTATGATTATGTTAAGCGCCGGAATTGCGGCAAGTGTAATGAATGATCAAACGATAGACTTGCTGCAGGAGGCACTGGAGAAGGCCGCTCAAGAACCTGAAAGCGGAAACAAGGAGCAGTCCTTTGAGTTGGGAAACCAATTGCATGAGCTAGTCCTTGACGTGGCGGGCAACCAGAAGGTTTTGGGAAATATGGAATGAACCCCCAACTTTGTGAGGAGGAACGATATGAAAATAAAAAGTATCCAAACGTATATATTGCGAACGCCGTTGGGTAATGAACGTTTTTACTCTTCCCAGTGCTCTTTTCCGGAGAGAAACAGTTTCATCGTAAAAGTAGAGACGGACGATGGGCTCGTGGGGTGGGGGGAGGGAGGGCAATACGGTCCTCCCGAACCCGTCGCAGCTGTTGTTAAACACGTCTTGGCACCCAAATTAATCAATCAAGAGCTGCAAAATCCGATGAAAATTTGGGAACAGCATTATGCAGATACGCGGGATTTCGGACAAAAAGGAACGTATATTGAAGCGTTAAGCGCAATAGATATCGCTTTATGGGATATCTATGGCCAGATGCTGCATCAACCGGTACATAACTTGATTGGAGGCCCGTTTCGGAAAAGCATAACGGCCTATGCCACAGGCTGCTACTACAGAGGCGAGGATGTTCTCAATTACAAGGCATCACTGCCCAAGTTGGCTGAAGAAGCTCGTTCTTACGTGGACGCGGGATTTCAGATTTTAAAAATGAAAGTAGGCTTGTTGTCCATAGAAGAGGATATAGAGCGGGTGAGAACCATTAGAGAGGCCATCGGACCCGACACTTGCCTATTGGTGGATTGCAACCATGCCTATAATGTTTTTACGGCAGTGAAAATGGCGAAGGAACTTGAAAAATTTAATGTCAGGTGGTTGGAAGAACCCGTGGTGCCGGAGGACCGGGCGGGTTACCGCGAGGTCAGATCTTCAACAAGCATTGCCATTGCAGGAGGTGAGTGCGAGTTTACCCGATTTGGTTTCCGGGATTTATTTGTAGGGGGCTGTGTAGATATAGCCCAACCGGATATTTGCGTTTCCGGAGGTTTTTCCGAATGGATGAAAATACAGGCACTGGCCTCCAGCTTTGGCGTAACGGTCATCCCCCATGTATGGGGGTCGGGAATCGCCCTGGCAGCGGCGCTTCATGTATTGGCATCGATCCCGCCAAGTCCGCATACGGCACATCCCGTTCCGCTGCAAAATGAACCGATCGTCGAGTACGATCGAAACCCTAATCCTCTCCGAGATGAACTTTTAACAACACCGATCACCTTGCAAAAAGGAAAACTGCCGGTTCCCCATAATCCCGGACTGGGAATTGAAGTCAATTTAGATGCGGTATCAAAATATGGCAGCGAATTTTAAAAAAGTAGAGCATTTTAAGGGGGTGGAAGTCATGTAAACCGCAAGGAATGACCATCCATAACGGGAAGTAAGGCTCGAACCAACTCTAAAATTCAGAAGGAGGAATTCGCATGTCGTCTTTGAAATTCACGCTGGAAAATATTGATAAGGTCATTGACAGGAGTGTTATGGTTGCGCCGGAGATCGATCCGAAGCGCGCGACGTTGCTCGTAATGGATATGCAGCCCGTATGCACCGATCCCGATGGTGCGCTGGCCATTCCCAGCGTGGGGGGCGCCCCGAGCGGAAAGGACACGGTCGAACCGGTCGAGCGGGTCGTCAAGCGGTTCCGTGAAGAAGGCAGTCCGGTCATCTGGTCTCAGTGGGGCCTGAGTCCTGAGGGTCTGGATAAGGGTATCTGCGCTTTGAAATGGCCGGCCTTGAATCCGGGCACGCCGGAGTCGGCCGCAAGCTGGGGGAACCCTCAGACAGACCATTTTGCAGGCGAGCTGGAACCCCGGGAAGGCGAACCGGTCTTGCGGAGAAGCCGCTTCAGCGTCTTCGTGGGCACGCAGCTTGAAGAATACCTGCGGGAGCTGGGAACGGAGTTTCTGGTGATCGCCGGGATCACCTCGGCGAACTGCGTCCACGCCACCACGATCGACGCATGGAACAGAACTTACAAGGTTATCGTGCTGGCAGACTGCACGACCGCGGTCCCTAGTCCCCATACGCACGATGTGCCTCTGGGGTACGGGCAGCACTGGGAAGCGCTGCGGAATATCCAAATGAACTACGGCGACGTGATCACAAGCGGGGAGCTCTTCGAAAGGCTGGAAGCTGCCAAGAAGCCCGGCAAATACCAGAGAGCGTAATGCTCACCCGGACGGGGAACGGCAACGGCCTGCTTGGGGGCGTGCTAGATGAATTGATAATGAAAGTGAATGGAAGGAGCGAAAGCTATGAGGTTAAACGGCAGGCGCGTTGCGCTGCTGATCGAGGATGATTACCAGGAGCTGGAGGCTTGGTATCCGGTACTCCGGCTGCAAGAGGAGGGTGCGACGGTCGTCATCGTCGGATCGGGCAGGAAATCTACTTATCACAGCAAGCTCGGCTATCCAATCACAGCGGACCGGTCCGCGGATGAGGTCAAGGCGGATGAGTTCGATGCGGTGGTGATTCCCGGCGGGTTCGCCCCGGATCACATGCGGCTCTCCCGGCCGATGGTGAATCTCGTCCGCAAGGCGTACGAGTCCGGGAAGCTGACGGCGGCGATCTGCCATGGCGGATGGATGCTCGCGTCGGCGGGTGCGGTGCGCGGGCGGCGGGTGACGGGCTATCTGCCGATTCGCGACGACGTGGTCAACGCCGGGGGCGAGTGGGTAGATGCAGAGGTCGTATGCGACGGGAACGTGATTACGTCCCGAACGCCTGAGGACCTGCCGGCCTTCGCCCGGGAAATCGTCAAGTACCTGGAACGGGCGTCGGTGAGCAGCAGCTTCTAAGCTGGCACGCAGGACGGCGCACGTGGCTGCGATGAACCGATGGACGAGGACTGGTACCGCCATCCGTCCGAGGCAGTGGGCGCAGCTGTGAAACAGTTGAATGATCACCATCACCCGCGAAATCGATGGGGGCGCAGCGAGAACCATCCCTTTCGCGGGAACGAATTCGTCTGCAAAGGGGAAGATAGGATATGACGTATGTAAAGAAGCCCGAACCGGTCGACGTGTGTATCGTGGGGGCAGGTGCAACCGGCGCCACGACCGCTAAGGTTCTGGCAGAAGCAGGATTGAAAGTCGTGGTGTTGGAGAAAGGTCCCCGGATGAAGCCGGAGAACTTCTCGGGTGACGAACTTAAGTATGTTAACCGGAACTACCTTTGGCCGGATCCGAAGATCAGCCCGAGGACCGTGCGGCCGGATGAACACACGAAAGCGAAACGGTTCCAGTTTTCCCCTACGCCGCAGATGGTCGGCGGTGGTACGGTGCATTGGGCCGGATGGGTCCCGCGTCCGTTGGAATGCGACTTTAAAATGCACACTTTGCATGGCGATATTGAAGGCGCCAGCCTTGCGGATTGGCCGATCACCTATGATGATCTCGAGCCCTACCTCACCAAGGTCGAGTGGGAGTTCGGTATCTCCGGCCTTGCTGAAGCAAACAAGTATGAACCGCGCCGAAGCAAAGGATATCCTACCCCGCCGCTGCCACCGACGAGGTTTGGGAAGAAATTTTACGAGGGGAGCAAGAAGCTCGGGATCAATGCGTTCCCGATTCCACATGCCATCATCACGAAACCCCATAAGGGGAGGACTCCGACGAACTGGACGGGATTCTGGAATCAGTACGGCGACCCGGGAACCACTCGGTCGAGCACATTGACTACCTTTATCCCCGAAGCCCTGGCGACGGGACGGTGCGATCTGCGAACCGGATGCTACATCCGTGAAATCACCCTGCATAAAGACGGTCGTGCCAAAGGGGTAATCTACTTCGATTCGGAAGGGCGCGAGGTCGAACAGGAGGCCAGCATCGTGATTTTGTGCCCTGGTGCCATAGAATCGGCACGGCTGCTGCTGCTGTCCAAGTCCAACCTGTTTCCGGACGGCTTGGCGAACAGCAGCGGACTGGTCGGAAAGAACGCCACCTTCCACGAATACGCGTTCGCGACCGGCCTCTTCGACAAAGAAGTGCACGATCCTCTTTACGGGTTTGCCGGTCACTACATCAGCGGAGGCTCGATGCAGTTCTACGAGACCGATGAGAAGAGAGGGCACATCGGCGGTTGTATCCTCGCTGCGTCGCAAGTAGGACACCCGATCAACTGGGTTTTCCCGGGCAGGCCGGAGTGGGGGATGGCCATGAAGGATGCGGACCGCGACTTCTACAACTACTCCATGAAGATCGGGATTATCCTTCAGGATCTGCCTCAAGAGTCCAACCGAGTGGACCTGGACCCCGAGGTTAAGGATGCTTGGGGCATGCCGGTTGCGCGGATTACGTACAAACCGCACTCGAACGATATTCGTATGGCAAAATGGATGATCAACAAAAACGCGGAGATTCTTGAAGCTGCAGGGGCGTCGAAAACCATCAAAGTCATTCCCGAAAACTCGTTGACCGGCAACACTTGCCACCAGCATGGTACCGCGCGGATGGGCAATGATCCCTCCAAGAGCGTGCTCAACAAGTGGTGCCAAGCCCACGATGTCGAGAACCTCTACATCCTGGACGGGAGCAGCTTCCCAACGTCCCTGGGGGTTAACCCGACGCTCACGATGATGGCTAACGCCTGGCGGTGCTCCGAGTATATCGCCGAAATCCATGCCAAAGGCCGCCAGAAACGGCAAGCCGCCGGGTTATAACATAGAGGAGGTAGGTTTCATGACAAGCAAAGCAGATTGGCCCGTCATGGGGTCTCCAGTGGATCACGAATCCAACAAGCCCTTGTTCTTCGAGCAGCATGAGTGGGAGACGATCGAAGCCGCGACTGCCCGGATCATCCCAACTGACCACGACCCCGGCGCTCGGGAGGCTGGCGTGGTCCGCTTCATCGACCATTACCTTTCGGGCATTGACTACATCTATGCAGCTGCCGACGGAAGCGGATTTCTGATGCTGGAGGGCAAAGAGGCCGATGCCTGGCGGGAGCGTATCGCCGAAATGCAGGAGAACTACCGTCAGGGGATCCGGAAACTGGACGAAATCTCCCGCGAGAAGTTCGGCGCCGCTTTCAAGGACTTGAGCGACGACCGGCAGGATGAGGTTCTGGTGGCCCTTTCAGGGAGGCCGAAGCCGCAGCCCATTTCCCTCACTACGGAAGGGGACCACAGTACCTTTCTTCAGGGCTCGTTCGACGAGGGCATGGACTTCTTCAGTGCTTTGGTGCTCCACACCCGGCAGGGATTTTATTGCGACCCGGTCTACGGGGGCAACAAGGATCATGTCAACTGGAAGGTCATCGGGTTCCCAGGCCCTAAATCCTTGGCCGACACCAACACCTGCAAGTACAGCGTCCAGGAGTACTACGTCGAAGATTACGACTGGGCCGATCTGATCCCTTACCTGAAAGAGAGGGAGAATTCAGCAAAAGGCGAAGAAGAAAAGCAAGGAGAGCAACAATGAAGCTCCCTGTTGAAACAGCCTTTCAGATGGGGTGGCACTAGAGTGGCCGTTGCGCGGGTATGGCAGCGAACCGGGAAATGAGAAGCCACTCGGGAGAAGAGTGGCTTTCTCTATTTCAGTTGTTCTAAAGTACAATTTCTCACTCTAAACACATGCTCACAAAGAAGCTCTATATCTTCGTTATGATGGCTGGTTAAGATAATGGTTTTCCCTTCTTGATTTAAACTTTTTAGCAGATTCCTAATATTTTCTACACTATCCACGTCTAACCCGTTAAATGGTTCATCCAGAAGCAAGACATCCTGGTCTTCCATGATCGCCTGTGCAATAGCTAATTTTTGCTTCATTCCAAGGGAATAATGTTTAACCTTTTGTTTTAGAGTGTATTGAAGTCCTACCATTTCCAACGTTTCTTTGATCTTCTCATCAGATATTTTATTTTGTATAGCAGCCAGATACTTCAGGTTTTCAAACCCGGTTTTATCACCTAAGTATCCAGGCTTATCAATGATGATTCCAAAGTTCTCAGGAAACCTTTTATTTTTCCCAAGCTCTATTCCATTGACCAAAACACTTCCCTGGTCGGGGAAAACAAAACCGCACATCATTTTAAAAAGCACAGATTTCCCGGAACCATTGTGGCCCACAATTCCATATATTTTTCCTTTTTCAAAAGACACGGATACATTCTCAAATAAAGATAATCCTTTGAATGATTTGCTTACATTTCTTAATTCTATTCCATTCATCACTTTCACCTTTCTTTTTATAGGGTATAGTCTTTCTTGTTTAACAGAAATAATAAAATGAAGATTTCAGCCGCAACAAAAGCTGCTAACTGAGCTGACGTTAAATAGATTGAAGAGCTTTCAAGGAGATAACCCATGCTATTTAACCCCATCGGAATGATATTGTGGATTCGAAAGCCCGGCAGCATAAAAATCGTCAGCACTAATATAGTAATAAAGCTTTTTAAGACATCTTTTGTAACAAAAGAGATGAGGATGACTAAAAGCACATAAAAAAGCAGCTGCAAAAACCCGTTAACCATAAAATGATACAGAATTTGGTATACATTCTCCGGAACGGTAAGAGAATATCCTTTTAGCATCCCTATGAACATGGTTACAGCAAGCAGTGCCAGCAATAATAGGATGATTGATTTTAATATTTTGGGGAACCAACTTAAAAACCACTTGTTCATAAAGTGATATCTTATCATGGTATAAAAACTCATTTCCGATAGATGCTGCTGCAATAACAATTGAACAAGATAAACCGCCCCTAAGAAAACGACTACGTAATAAGTAAAGGAGAGAAGGCTAAACCTTTCATTGGTCGTTCCCATAAATGTGCCTATAAAAATGTCCCAAATGGACAAACCCTCATTTGCGTATTTGCCTGTATTCAACCATATCCCCATTAAGCAGAGTAATCCATAAATGAATAATGGCGATTTTTTTATTGCATATTGTTTTATGCTGCTGTGATTTAAATCGATCTTGTTGGCAATAAAGACTAACATCAGCAGAGTTAAGGCCATGATCCCAAAAGGCGCGATTATACTATGAAAAGAAAGTACCCCGTGAAATAAACTCAAATAGTTTACAACGGAAAACCATTTCATGGAGGATGGCAAAACTTTAAAGCCAATAGTACCCCATAGGAACAGCAGTACATTCAAAATATGCAGGATGGACTGCTTCCTATATATTGTAAAAAGGATGCACAGCATAAGCTGAATCGTGATGAGTGTAAACATAAACAAAACAATTTGTAACAATGCTGCGATAAATGGTGTTGCAAAATGTAATTGCAAATGATAAAGAATGTCATTACCAGCTACATTCATTGTGCCAACATCGCTCCAATTCATTGAAAACGGCGTATTTATTGAAGTGATGAGCAAAGATCCAATGAGTATAGCCATAAAGAAAATATTAATAAAGAGCAGTTCCCATAACTTTTTAGAAATCCACTTCCTATATGAGCCCAACCGTATAAGCATCGTGTATTCAAATGTATTATTGATAAAAAGCGTAGATACGAACACAATGAGTGGGAAAAAATAATACAGGATAAAGTATGGATGACTTGCCGGTATCAATACATAATCCCAAAAGTTAGCGGAAACGTTGTATTCCTGCTCGAAAAGCGGCATCGACAGTCTGTCACTTAAGGAATATAGGATAATCGGGATAGCAGCAAACAACCATTTCCATGAAATTAGTTTCACTTGAACTTTCATCATTCATCAGCCCAAACGATCTGCTTCGTTTTTATCAGAGTTAGCAAAATAACGATGACTAGAATCAAAGCTGTAAAAGGAACAAATACTGTCCAGATCGGCTGAGGAGTTATTCCAAATGGAAAAACGGTATAAATCGGTGAAAATTTTTCTAATCCGGATATCCCGGTAACATAGTGCCCAACAAACCACCATAAAAATGGAATGGATAAAGCAACGAACTTGTTATTAATGTATATTGAAAGCAAATAACCCATCGTTACATAAAGTGCCCCATGGATGGCTACCCATAGTGAATACACTGCGCCATAAAGAAAAAAGGATTTTTCAGCTAAAAATTCAAACGTTCCGACCCGAACACGTTCGAAATATTCTGTTGTATACTGGATCATATTAAAAAGCGGGTCTACATATTGAATGAATAAAAAGGGAATAAATATCATCAGGAAAGCGACAACAAAAGCCACAATAGCACTTGCAAGTCCCTTTGCAACAACATAATCGGATAAATCAGTCCTTGGCTGTACATAGGAAAGGAAATGATCTTTCTTTTCCTTGGCATAGGAGCTCGCAAGCAGTGGAACTAACAATGCCGGAAATAATAACGAGATGGCCGAGGTCTCAAATAACCGGGAATGTACCTCTATAGGTCTAAAAAAGACGTATGCACCGTTGATTAAAGGTAAACCGACGAGAAGCGGCAAAAATATAAAAGCCAGGCTAATCATTACAACCTTAATCGATAACCTTTTTTTAAGTTCGATGGCTAATAAATGTTTCAACGTATTCACTTTCCTTTCTGCAGCCATTTTTGCTTTTCAAAATTGATCTACTGTAGCGCCCAATACGGCTGCTCTGATAAATGGTTGATCTTTAAGCGTAAGAAGGCTTTCTCTAGTCCCTGTCACTACGGCTCCAATAATTAAACCGTCTTTTTGGTTTTTTTCTATGGCGTTATAGATCCTTTGATATTCAGAAATATAATAATCCTTTTGTTCTATAGCCGTTTTGACGAATCGGATAAAATCCTCTTCGGTTTGTTTTTGTGCCGGATCATTGGCGGTTAAACCATCTCTATAACGATCAAACCCGTAACTGGTTTCCGCTCTTAACGGTTGTTGATCGTCATGAAATCCTGCCAATTCTTCTGCATCTATCGTATTAACCCAATACCAGGTCACATGAACTTCATCCGGCAATAAGCGCTCCACATCCTCCAAGGCATACGATTTATCGAAAGATAATCCGATTTCAATGTATTTGTCATTTGGAATAGCCGGAAGTACCGTCAAATCGTTAATTATCGATGTATACGGAAGAGAGGGATGATAAAACAGCAGTTCCCGTTCTCCGGTTTGTTTGTTGAAAACCCTGCTTGTACCATTGGATTCATAGATTTGTACATCTTCATGGCTGCCGAACCTTTTCGACATCGTTCCAAAAATGGAGTATTCCATATTCACGGTACCCCAGGGGATGATCCGGTCTTCCATTTTTTTAACTAACATGTATTCCATCTCACCTTTAAACAAACGTGGCTGAAATTGCGCACTTATAATATAGGTGTTCGGTCCTGAAATTTTTTTCAAATGTTCTCTGCTTGCCAGTGCATGATAGCCTTGTTCATTTAAAGTATTTCGAATGATAATGTACCCAATGAACAGGAGAATGGCCGCTGCAAAAAAAACTACCGTTGAAGTTATAGCCGTTCGAAGCAGGCTTTTTCGCTGCGCTTTCTTCACGATCGTTTGCAGTTTCTGTGTATCGAACGGTTCGTCCGCTGCGTCAGTGTGATCGTTGTAATGTTCGTTACTCATGGTAGTACCTCCCAAATCTTTTTTTAAAGTGCTGTCTGGCTCTTGCCAAATACGTCTTCACCTTTTCTTCTTTCATATCCAATAAACTTGCGATTTCCTTGTACGATAAATCCAAATCATATTTGAGCAGCAGAAGGTGCTTGTATATATCGCTCATTTGCTGCAGTACTTCATAAATCTTTTTCTTTTCTTCTTGAGCAAGCAGCATGTCCTCAATCAGTTTTTGGTTGGCCGTTAAATTTTCTTCCAATTCGATATGGCTTATTTTTTTCGTTTTCCTTCTCAGATCGTAAAATTGATTCGTCGCGACTTTAAACATCCATGAAGAAAATTTATCCGGTGGAATGGTTTCGATATAAAGGATTGCTTTGTAAAAAGAATCTTGAACGATGTCTTTTGCATCCTCCGGGTTCGCTCCGATTTTCACAAGATAATGATATATCTTGTTCATGACCATTTTGATGACTTCTTCATTGAATCCTTGAACCACCATCCTCATCCTTTCGTTATTACAACGAATCAAAGCTTAAAATGTAAACAAGGGGAGCAAAAAAATAAATTTCATGTCCTATCCAGTATTTCCAACGGGCATTTTCTTTACAACTATAAATCTATAAGAGGGAAGGATGGAGGTTAAATAAATGGGGAAGGTCTGTGGAATGTGGGAAGCGAAGACGTGACTGTCCTAAAGGTACAAATGAGTTGTCATTACGGATTGACGTATTGTTGAGTAAGATGGTATATTAATGGAAATTAGACGAAAAATAAATTAACGTAATGAACAATATACTACTCACATCCGGGCGGGCACAATCTATATGATGGAAACCGATCGAAATGAAGGAATAATCAATGATTAATTCATTGTTAACTCGCGATTTCGGAATGAAGGAGGACGTATGAATTCTGCCCGTTCATCCTATCTAATTGAGATTTTGGATCGTGCTGTTGCGTTGATTGATGATCGTGGGTGTACGCTTTCCGTATCGGATATCGGTCGTATGGGTGCGGCGCATGGTATTCGAAGCGTACTAAATCAAGCTGCAGAGATAGACTTGATCGATACCTCTCATTTCTTACGCGGTTGTCCTGAAATTCGTCTTCAAACCAATTGTGTTAGTAAATCTGTTTATTCCCTCACAGGCCAGCCTGTCGGTCTGATCACCTCAAATTATTATAAGGAACAGGCTTTAAAACTATTTTCTTTACTTCAAATTCCTCAAGAGTTCCTTTATGTAATGCCGACGGAGGGTGTCGTTGACCAAACGGCTTCACTTCGGGACGCTGTGAACCGTTTTCTCTATCACGGCGCGGAAACGGTTGCCATTTGTATAACACCATTACTAGATCAGCAGTTTCAAGAAGAAGAATTAAAGAAAAAGTTCACCACCCTGTATCCTCCGCATATGTTAGGTTCCATTCCTATAATAATTCCTTTACATCGTGCACAGCAGCTAAGCGAATGGGATCGGCTTGAGTCTGTTGTCGTGAGCGGGTATGTTCGTGGTAACCTTTTGCAACAAGTGAAAGAAGTTAGGCAACTGCTGCGAGAGCACGGATTTACAGGTCGATTATTAACTTTTACGGGCGATCATCGTCTGGTTCCAAGCCACCAATGTTATCCTTGGGACATGCTGGCTCATGAGAGACATTGTTTTTTCACCAATATCCGTCAATGGTTGAAAGAGGAGGACGTAAGCGAGGGAATAGCTATCCATATCGATTTATACAAAATTGTAACCGCTATCATTGGCAGAGGGGGGACTTACAAGTCAAGTTCAATTACAGACTGCACGCCACTTCGCGCCTTGTTTCCTCATAACCAAAAGAAGGAGCCGGTACACGACCTTTTGGCTTCCGCCGGATTGTTGCCTGGTCAAGAGGAACAAGTTTATAGCGAAGGAAACGGACCTATTCGCTACTTATCCCAATGGATTCAAGAGCTTGCGAGCTTCGTAAAGAGAAAGATAATGGCTGAAGGAGGGCAATTATTCTCGGATACACCACTTATGGTTTCCGGCACGATCGGCGGTATGGTTGCTTGTCAACTTGCGGATTTGTTAGGGATAAGGAATCTGTCTCTGGCGCTGGGCAGGCCGTTGGTCCCTAATGCCACAAAGAATTATACTGCAAAAACGATCCGATGGAGTGCGAACAGCGGTTGGCTGTCGTCCCCGAGCATCCAGGGAACTCAGGTCGCCTTGTTAGAAGAAGTGAAAGGTCTTCATTATATAGAGGGGTTCGAGACGGAATGCTTGGTAGCTCCCGGTTGGATCTACAAGCCCGTATCAAGCAGAAGAGCTATGCTCATTCGGAGGTCGCCATGAGAATTCGAATTACGGAAAGCATAGATATTGACTTGAATTCGGAGATGTGGTGCTGTAATCGTTGCGGAATCGAGCTCATAGATGCACGAATGAATTATAAAGAGGGCTGTTTGATCCATGCGAGGGATCCGAAAGAGATTTTCCGCCCTCTTGTCGAAGGCGAAACGTACACCTTTGCCCCCGATTCCGATTGGGCTCGTCTTGTGGAATTTTATTGCCCTGGATGCGGAGTCATGTTTGAGAACGAAATGCTTCCTCCGGGGCATCCAATTACGCACGACATTGAGATCGATTTAGATAAATTAAAGCAAAAACATCAGTCAAATCCTTCCACGAAAGAGGGAGTAGGATGACCTACCGGATCTTTATCGATATCGGCGGCACTTTCGCGGATTGTGTCGTCATTCATCAGCAGGGTATTGTATCCTCTAAACGTCCAAGCGCGCATAATCGAATCGGTGAAGTGCTGGTAAAGGCGCTGCGCGAATGTGCAGACGAGCTGCGCATTGACCTTAGCGAATTATTGTCCAGTACGGAAGAGATCGGATATGCATCAACAGCCGCGTTGAATCAACTTGTAGCACGACAAGGGCCTAAAATTGGACTGTTGACCACAACCGGGGCAGAGGATGCAATCTATATCGGAATGGGAGCGCAATGGATCGATGGGGTACGTGACATCGAACGGGAATCACTGCTGCCGAAGGCGCGGAAACCGTCCCCATTAATTCCGCGTGAGCTTTCGGTCGGCATCCTGGAGAGGATGGACTCACGTGGCAACGTCATTCGGCCGTTAGACGAAGAGATGGTTCGCGAGCAGGTGAGCCGCTTAGTAGAGGAAGGGGTGCAAGGCTTTATCGTCTCTTTCTTATGGTCGTTTTTAAACCCGAGCCATGAACTGAGGGTGCGTGAAATCATTAAGGAGGAGTTCCCGGACCACTTATATGCGCTCCCTGTCGTCCTTTCAAGCGAGTCAGCTTCGGTTCGCGGAGAATACCAAAGAACGATGACCGCAGTAATTAATTTATTTTTGATGGAAAATATGCGCTTCCAAATGTACAGTGTGATCGAAGAGCTGCGTAAGCATGGCTTTCGGGGACAGATTTCCCTTGTTCAAAATAATGCAGGGCTAGCCGATGTATGGTCCACTGCTCCTGTTTCCGTATTCAAAGGCGGACCCGCGGCAGGACTGATCGGGGCAACGAATCTGATGAAAAAATATGGCGAAAACATCATTACGACCGATATGGGAGGAACGACGTTTGACGTCGGCGTCATTAGCGCTGGAGAGCCGATGACGAGCGAATTGCGCCCAGTCATCGATCGATGGCTCATTGGAGCCAATATGCTGGAAGTAACGTCGATCGGAGCAGGCAGCGGCACCATTTTCCAAGTGAACCTAGAACGAAACGGTCAGCTTGAAGCGATGCCGCAAAGCGCCGGGTCGGTGCCGGGACCCGCAGCGTACGATCTCGGAGCTAGTGATCCGACGTTGCTGGATGCGGACCTCATCCTGGGATACCTGGATCCTGATACGTTCGCCGGAGGAAAACGGAAGCTGAACCGGGATCGCGCTTATCGCTGCATTAACGAACGAATCGCTCGTCCTCTAGGCATATCTGTCATAGATGCAGCTGCTAGAATGCGGCGCATGGCGAACGATCTTATGGGACACACATTGTTAAAGGAAACATTGATGCGCGGATTCGACCCCAGAGAATTTACCGTTTTTGCATACGGCGGCGCAGGCCCAACACATTGCTGCGACTATACGAGAGTCTTGGATCCCAAACGAATTGTAACGTTTCCTTTTTCGCCTGTATTTTGTGCAATTGCCAGCTCACTATTGTCGCACAGCCTTACCTTAAGTAAATCGAAACCGTTTCTTCTTATGTATCCCGGACAGCAGTGGCCGGATCATTTTGACGCTTTCAATGTTGCCGTTAAAGAGCTTCAAGCACTGGCATATCAAAATTTGGGCACAAAATCAGTAAACAGAGGTGATTTGGAGTTCACATTAGAGCTCGATATGAAATTCGGGGGACAAGTGCATGTGAAGCGAATCGTATCTCCTCTTCTTCGGATTGAATCCGTGAAGGACGCGGATCTGATTTATGCCACATTCATTGAGTCCTACAAACGAAGATTCAGTCCGTTTTCACTTAATGTCGAAGGAGGGGTCATTATCGAGGCGTTTACCTTACATGCTTCAATTCCGCGAGAAGCAGCGGAGCTGCCAACGTTTCCTCCCGCTTCTTCCGGTCCTTCTCGCGCGTTAAAGGGAAGAAGGGATGTCTTTTGGATTTATGAAAAACAGTGGATGTCGACGCCGATCTATTCCTTTGATTTGCTAAGTGCAGGTAACTTGTTAGAGGGTCCGGCTATTGCTGAAGGTGCGTATACGACCTATGTCATCCCACTGGGATACCGGTTTTCTTTGGACCGCCATAAAGCCGGCATCATTGAAAAGGCATGACATGATTTTTAGCTATACATAGGGGTGAACCGGATGACTATCGTCGATCAAAGAGAGTTATTGGGATGGTTAAAGCCTGAAATTCCGTCGGATTATGAAATCAATTGCTCTGAACGAATTGACGATGTAGATTACGCGGTCTATAAGCAAAAATTGAATCTAATCTTGTCGGAAGCCATGGATATGTTCGTTCGGTGCGGGATCTCCGACTTGGCCATGGCCGGAGACGTCGGTGTTGCATTGTTCACGCCGGAGGGGGATTTGGTCGCATGTAACGTAGGAAGTTATTTGCATGTGGTAAGCTCTGTGTTTCCGATTAAATATATCATGCGAAAATTGCGCCACAGTCAAGGAATGACCGTTCGGGGAGGGGACTTCTATTTCTGCAATGATCCTTTATACGGAGCCGTACACAATGCGGATCAAATCGTTATGATGCATATCTTTCATAATGGTACGTTGGTAGCTTGGACCGGAGCGACCGCGCATACGGGAGAAACAGGGGCGACAGAACCCGGCGGCATGCCCGTTACAGCGCGCAGCCGATTTGACGAAGGGATGAAGATGGCGCCTTTCCGAATCGGGGAGCGTTATCAATTGCGGCCGGATTTGCTTCAGATGATGGAGAATTATGTATCGCGATCCCCTCGTACCTTCATGATCGAGTTAAGGGCACGGGTAAGCGCATGTGACCGAGTGCGAATTCGGATTCAGGAGCTAGTTCAAGCTAAAGGAGCCGTTTTTTTAACCGGATTATTCCGAAAAATTTTGGTTGAAGCGGAGACCAGTGCAAGAGCTCGGATTCGAGGATGGAACGACGGAATTTATCGAGCAGTGACGTTTACCGACAGTATTGGCTTGGAAGAGGGCTTGCAGCGCGTTTCGCTCACGTTGACAAAGTTCGAAGACAGCCTCGTCTTCGACTTCAACGGCACCTCTCCCGAGCATGAAGGCTCGTATCATGCCTTTCCGCATGCTACTGCGGCGCATGCCGCCATTTATTTATTCGGCTGGCCGTTTTACGACCTCCCGAGATCGTCGGGCACGCTGGCCTCCTGCGAATTTAAATTTGCGCCTGGAACAGCGCTTTCTCCGAGTTCCGAGGCAGCTACCTCGAATTCCGTCATGATCGGCAGCGCCGTCATGTCGCTTTTGCCAAACTGTTTTAGCAAAATGATGTTCGATAGTCCCCAACGGGAATTGGTAAGCGCTGCCATGGGAAATACAGGTTCCGGCTATGTCATTTCTGGCTTGAGCCAGTGGAACGTACCTTTCTCCGATATGCTGGCGTATCCGCTCAACACGGAAGGCGGAGGCGGGAAGGCGGATTCCGATGGGGTCGACGCGATGGGTTTTCCTTGGTGCCCCTCGGGCAGAGCATCCAATGTAGAGGATGAGGAGCACGATTATCCCATTATATGCATTACGCAGAAACTGGCGCGCGATAGCTGCGGCTTTGGTCGACACAGGGGCGGATCCGGAACGCAGATGGCGGTTACGCCGCACCATGTAGAGCACTTGGCACAAATGTCCATTTCCAAAAATTCGCGCCTTCACACTACACAAGGATTGTTTGGAGGCTACCCTCCTCGGGTGATTCCGGGAATCGTTATTCGAAATACCGATTTATTCGCTCGATGGCAGAAAGGCGACCAAGAGATTTTACATGACATCCACGATCTGATCATGAACCGAAGCCTTTCAGGCGAATACATGTTTACTACGCATTATCGTCCCGTTCAACTTTTGAAACGGGGAGATATTTTCGTTGAATTTTCCTCCGGGGGACCTGGCTATGGAGATGTTTTAGAGCGAGAGGCTCACAGCGTGCTGGCCGATATCAAACAAGGTATCATTTCCGAATGGGTTGCGGATCAGGTGTATCTGGTATCGTACGACCCGCTTACCTTTGAACTGGATGACGAACGGACGACGGAGCGGCGAAAAGAAGCAAGGGCTTATCGTTGTCAAAAGGGATTGCCTTACCGCAGATTTATGCGTGATTGGGAGAAGCTTCGGCCTTCGGAGGAGTTATTGCGTTACTATGGGAATTGGCCGGATGCTTCACCGAATCGAGACGTTATCCGCATGTGATTAGCCGATGGGGAGGGGAAGAAGCCGTGCTCGCCTATTCATATGATTCGTTGGGAGAACAATGGAGCCGTCAAACGCGGTTATCGGAGTTATTAAAGGATGCTGTGAAGGTCATATCCGGTATCTGCGGCAGCCCCTGCGTTGCGATTGTTTTTCGAGAACCCACGGGTAAAACGATATTTCAATTTGAAGGTCCTCTTTCGGAGCCTACTGTATCGGATCTACGTCGTTGGCTGGAGAGAGGGAGCTGGGAATATGCAGAATATGGAGCGGAAGAGGTAACTAGGGAATTTGCTTCCGGATTTCAGCTTGGCATTCGAGCGTGCGTGACCATCCCCGTCGATCGGCATGGAGATTTGAGCGGAATGATCGGGCTGTTTTATGATGCTAAGCCGCCATTACAACGGAAGATGCTTGAAGACGTATCGGCCCAATTGTACCTGGCGGCCAATCGTTGTTGGCTGTACCAACGCGAAAGGCAGATGGTTAACCTCCTGCAGGAAACCCGTAATGAAGCGGCAGAGCTTAAACGCAAATATGATCGGCTTTTCACGCTTCAAAAACAATTCGCAGATCTCAATGCAGTCGTGGATGGCTTTGATCCCATTGTCGGAAAGCTTGGCGAGCTTTTGAAAGAGCCGATCCTTCTATTGGATAAAGATCTGCGATTATTGGCGTCGTACACGCCACCCGTGCCGTTAGAGACGGCTTGGATCCGGTCTTTGGAGGAGCGTCGATTGGACCCGGCTTTCGCCGATCGTCCCTCTTTTCAGCATGCAATTCGGCGGGTACAGTCGGGAGATATGATCCCCGTTACGTTGGAAAGCTCATCCAACGGCGCGAGGGAGCTTTATTGGTTAGCTGCTTTGCAGAGCGGATCGAGTGTATGGTGTTATCTGTTGTGGAGGGGTGTGCTTCCACCTTTACCTAAAGAGACTGCCCATACGATTCAAATGGCGGGAGTAGCTCTGACACTTTCCTATTTCTACCAATTCGAACAAACGCTGCAGCAACGGCCGTCCTTCCTGGAAGCCTTTCTCGCGGGACAGTACTCCAGTACGGAATCGGCCTTGGAGCAGGCACGGCTGCAGGGCTGCGACATCCAAAAGATGAACAAAATCATCATCATTGAACCGGAGAAGACAGACAGAAGCATGAGTGAACTGAGATCGCTGATCGAGAGTGCTGTAGGCGGAATGAACTGTGCCTTTTATTCGGGAGTATATGCCGAGACGATTGTCATTCTTCTTGATTTCGATGCGGATGAGAAGGCTGTATCCAAGGCGATTTACGATCGTTTGCGGGC
Source organism: Paenibacillus naphthalenovorans (assembly GCF_001465255.1). NCBI lineage: Bacteria > Bacillati > Bacillota > Bacilli > Caryophanales > Paenibacillaceae > Paenibacillus > Paenibacillus naphthalenovorans. Next base: position 1,605,675 of record NZ_CP013652.1, read on the forward strand.
CAACGACATTCCGATCTTGCTGGGTGTAAGCCGTTCATTTCGGGATATGGAGGATCTACGAAGCGCTTTCGACGAAGTTCGTCGAAGCTTGGCACTCTCACGGAAGTGGGGAAAGCACAATACGGTCGTTTATTACGAGAGCCTAGGCGTATACCGGTTGCTGTTGAACACGGATCGAGCATCATTAGAGGATACCATTCATAAAGCGATGGGGCCGCTCTTGCGCGTTGAAAAGAAACAATCCGACGAATTGCTGTCCACATTAATGCATTATCTTCGCACCGGCGGAAGCATTCAACAGGCGGCGGAGCTTTGTTTCGTTCATATCAATACAGTGAAATACAGGCTAAAACGAATTTCGCAAATGCTGGATGCTGACTTAAGCCACCCTGACGAACGCTTCAAGCTGGATTTCGCACTGCGTGCGATGGAGATATTGGAATTATAGGCGGAATTTACACGACGAGGCTTATGCTAGTGACTGACGAAGACTGCTTGGTGAAATAAGACTGATGTCTCAAACAACCCTTCCCGGTAAGATGTCGGAAAGGGTTGTTTTTGTTTCAAAGAAGTTTATACCTTGGAGACAGCGGTAATTGTACTTCAAGATATCTATGAAGAAATCGCGCCGAAAGGTAGGATGTAAGCGTATTCAAATACAACGCCTTTGGGAGGTGCAGTATGCGTTATACAGTCGATATCGACATCGGCGGAACGTTGACAGATGGTCTGTTCAGTGACGGCCGGCAGGTTATCGCAACGAAAGTGGATACAACTCCACATGATTTTACCGTTTGTTTTTTTGAATGCATTCGAGAGGGAGCCAATCGTCTTGGTTACGAGAGCCTGACGGATTTTTTTGCCGATGTGAAGGTTATTCGTTGGTCAAGTACGATCGCAACGAATGTACTTGCGGAGGGAAAAGGGCCAAAGCTTGGTCTCCTCATCAGCGAAGGTCATGGAACGGATCTGTACGGTAATGGAGTAAGTCCGGCGATAAATAGAGTACTGTCACCTGAGAACATCACACAGATAAGCGAGCCGATTTCGGAGGAAGAAGTTCTTCGCAAAGTAAGAGCGCTTCTCGAGCAAGGCGTTCGGCGCATTTGCGTCAGCTTGAAGGGCGCCTTCGAAGACCCGTCTATAGAGCAGCGTATTAAGAAGCTCGTGGATGAGCAGTTCCCTGACCACTATTTGGGTGCTGTCCCCGTCTTGTTAGGAAGCGATATTTTGCACCACCCGGACAGCCAGACAAGAACCCATCTGTCTCTCATCAATTCGTATGTGCATACTCCGCTCGCAGTAGCTTTGTTTAAAGCGGAGGACGAACTTCTTCTTCAGCACAAATATCGCAAGCCGGTTTATATCGGTCACGTGAATGGCGGGGTAGCGCGAGTAGCAAAGACGAAGGGAGTGGATACAACCGAATCCGGTCCGGTATTCGGACTTCACGCAGCGTCGTATTTTGCCAAGCGATACGGCTTGGATAAAGTGTTGTCTGTTGATGTAGGCGGTACGACGGCCAAGATCGGACTGATCCTTAACGGGGAAGTCATCACCGTCCCGAATGGTGATTTGTTCGGTATTCCACTGAAAACGCCGTGGATCTTGCTTCGTTCCATCGCGCTTGGCGGAGGTTCCATTGCCCGTGTAAAGAACGGCAGGGTAACTCTCGGTCCAGAGTCAATGGGCGCTTACCCCGGACCTGCGTGCTATAACCTTGGCGGCGAATCCGCAACGCTTACCGATGCGTTTCTTGTCTCCGGTGCGATGAATCCGGACCGTTTCTTAGGCGGACGCCGGCGGCTTCAGATGGAGCAAGCGCGCAGAACGATTCAAGAGCAGGTGGCCGGTCCGCTCAATATCAGTATTGAAGCAGCGGCTCAGGCCATTATCGAGAGAGCGATGGAGATGGTGACCGACTGCTGCAACGAAACGCTCAAGGAATACGGCTATACAACGGAAGGTTTCAGCTTGTTCTCATTCGGCGGTAACGGCTCCAACTTCGCCTCCGGCGTGGCCGACAAGCTGAACCTGAAGAACGCTTACGTATTCGGTCTCGGTCCCGTACTTTCCGCTTTTGGCTCCTCTGTATCCGACATCTGTCACATTCACGAGGAATGGCCGTATCAGCCGCTGAACAAAGCTTCGGTTCAAGAGGTGTATAAGCTCGTTACACTCGGCCAAGAACGCGTGCTCCGCGATTTGGAAGGCGAGGGCTTGTCTGCCGCCGACGTGGAATTGAGCGTAGAATTCATCATTGCAAAGAACAATGACGAATCGGAGGTCATTCAGCTCCCCATCGAGAAAGCGTTAAACGGAGGGTTCCAAGAAATCGCTGAAAGCCGTTCGGGCTCGACGCTCGAACGTGTCTCGGTCAAAGGGTTGTCCCCGGTATCGAAGTTTGAGCTGCCGCACGTGGATATAAGCTCGCAGCGAGCGAAAACGGACCAGCGCCGTACCATGCTGTGGCCGAAGCAGGCCGATCATGCGCCGATTTACGATTGGGAGCAGCTGCAGAGGGGAAGTTCGTTCACAGGTCCGGCTTGTTTAGAGTCCGAAACCGTTTCTTGCATGGTCATCCCGGGCTGGGATGTCCAGATTGACGGATACGGCAACGCCGTGTTCACCAAAGGAGGCGCGTAAGTCATGAAGCGATTGATCATTACCGAATACTTGGATATCGATCTCGAATCAGAGATGTGGCACTGCAATCGATGCGAGCACGCTCTGATCTCTGCCCGCAAAAATTACAAGGAAGGTCTGCTGGTGTATAACCGTGATCCAAGGGAGGTTCACAAGGAGGTTATCGAGGGAGAGTATACGTTCTCTCCGGATCCGAACTGGATGCGCATATTGGAGTTTTATTGTCCGGGCTGCGGTACACAGGTTGAGACGGAATATTTACCTCCGGGGCACCCGATCACCCACGATATCGAGATCGATATCGACAGCTTGAAGCAGCGTCTTCAGAAAGGTGAATTGGAAATCCACGATAAAAGGCTGGTGAGCAGGATATGACGAAACCAAACGCAGCTCGCAATACGATTGACGTAGACGTAGGCGGTACGTTTACCGATATGGTCATGACCTATGACGGTACGCAAATTTTCCGCAAAGTGCCGACGACTCCCTATGATCTATCGGTTTGCTTTATTCAGGCGATTGAAGAAGGGGCGAAGCACTTTGATAAGACAGCAGATCAAATTCTCCCGAATTTCGATATCGTTCGGTATTCGACGACCGTTGCCATGAATCGTCTCATTGAGCGAAAGGGTCCGCGTCTTGGTTTAATTACGACCGAAGGTCATGAGGATGCGGTTCACATCGGACGCGGCGCACAGTGGATCGACGGCACGCGCCTAGCGGAAAGGCGTAACCTGCCGATTCAACAGAAGCCGCAGCCGATCGTCGATCGTGAGATGATCGTCGGGGTGAAGGAGCGGATCGATGCAAAGGGCAAGGTCATCCGACCGCTGGATGAAGACGACGTCCGCCGCAAGGTTCGGACGCTCGTCGATCGGGGGGCCCGTGCCTTCGTCGTATCACTGCTGTGGTCGTTTGTCAACCCGTCGCACGAGAAACGGATCAAGGAAATCATTCGGGAGGAGTACCGAGAGTACCACGTTGGTTACTTACCGGTCATTTTGTCACACGGGGTCGTGAGCCGATTAGGCGAATATGAGCGAACAAATACCGCGATACTCGACGCCTACCTGCAGCGTTCCATGCAGATCGAGCTGTCCGGTACTTGGGATAAATTGCGCGAGAAAGGGTACCGCGGGCCGTTCATGATGGTGCATAATACTGGCGGCTGCGCGGACGTCTTCAAGACGACGGCGAGCAAGACATACAACGGCGGTCCGGTATCCGGCCTTGTTGGGGCGCAGTTCGTTGCGGACAAAATTGGGATCAAAAACGCGGTCACGGCCGATGTTGGCGGCACAAGCTTCGACATCGGACTCGTGATGGAATCCAGCGTTCGAAACTATGAGTTTAATCCGGTCGTCGATCGCTGGATGGTGAGCGCGAACATGCTGCAGTCGATTTCGATCGGCGCAGGCGGCGGTTCGATCGCATGGATCAATCAGCAGCTGGGCAACCGTCTGGAAGTGGGACCGCAGTCTGCAGGTTCATACCCTGGGCCTGTTTGCTATAACCTCGGGGGCACCGAACCAACGGTGACCGATGCGGATCTGGTGCTCGGCTACCTGAATCCGGATTATTATTTCGGCGGCCGAATGAAGCTGAATAAGGCAGCTGCGGAACGTGCGATTCGCAAGAAGATAGCGGAACCGCTAGGTCTTTCCGTCATGGAAGCCGCTTCCTTAATCCGGAGGCTCGTTGACGAGAAGATGGCTTCCGCCATCCGCAAAGAGGTGGTACTGCGGGGCTATCGCCCGGACGACTTCGCGATCTTTGCGATGGGAGGCGGCGGCGCAACGCATGCGGCGGGATATAAGGATGAGATTCCGAAGGTCGTCATTTTCCCATACTCGCCTGTATTCTGCGCATTCGGTTCATCGATCATGGACACGATGCACGTGTATGAGACGTCGAGAAAGATGCCGTTCATCGCTCCGATGACGGAGCAGCCGGCGCTTGACTTTGAAGAATTCAATACGACGGTGAACTCTTTGCTCGAGCAGGCGAAGAAGGAGCTTGACGCGGAAGGGCTCGATACGAACAAGGCTGTCTTCACGCTGGAGCTGGATATGCTCTACGGCGGACAAATCAACTCAAAGCGTACCTCGACGCCAGGTCTCCATATTACGAATGACGAGGATCTCTGGAGGTTTTATAAGCAGTTTGAAAAAGAATTCAGCGAAGCGTTCAGCCCGCATGTCATCAACCTGTCGGGCGGCGTATACATCGAATCGTTCGTATTGAAGGCAGCCGTACCGTCCCAGCCGTTCCATCTTCCGGTACTTCCTCCGGCAACGGTGGGCAAGGAGATCGCGTTGAAAGAGCATCGGTCGATGTACTGGCCGGAGCTGACGGATCATGCGGAATCGCCGGTGTACGATCAGATGAAGCTGCAGCCGGGTCACATCGTGAACGGACCGGCCGTTATTGAGTCCGAATATACGACTGTCGTCGTTCCGCCGGGGCTTAAATACAGCGTTGACCCCTACGGACTTGGCATCATGGAACGGGATGAAGAACGTGTGCCGGCCCTCTCAGGTACGGCAGCGAATCAAGGATAAGGAGGCAAGTCGATATGCCAATGCCTACACCGGAACAGAAACTGACCATGATTAAAATGGAGCCAGCTACGCCCGAAGAAATTGCGGCGATGGAGACACTCTCTCCAGGGGATTACGAAATCGGCTATCAGCGGACGAACGATATCGTAGATGAAGCGTTAGAGGTATTCCAGCGTTCCTCGCGTTCGAACATGGGGGTGTCCGGCGACGTTATGCTAGCGATCTTTACCGCGAACGGAGATTTGGTCAACTCCGCGGCGGGCACTTATCTTCACGCCATCATTCAGCCGATTATTATCAAATACATCATTAAGAATTACAGTAAAAACCCGGGTATCAACGACGGCGACGTCTGGTTTGCAAACGACGCGCTCTATGGCGGTATCCATAACCCGGACATGGTTTGTATCACGCCTGTGTTCCACAACGGCAAGCTGATCGCTTGGACCGGAGCGGCGAGCCATATGACCGAGACCGGAGCGATTGAGCCGGGGGGAATGCCTGTATCCGCAACCTCGAGGTTCGAAGAAGGGCTTGGTCTCCCGCCTGTGAAGATCGGAGAGAATCACGAGCTTCGGGAGGACTGGATTGAAGTGTTCACGGCATACGGCATTCGCGCGCCGCAGATGATGGTGACAGATTTGAAGGCGCGGGCGACGTCTGCGGACCGGGTACGAACGCGCCTGATCGAGCTTGCGGACCGTGAAGGCACTGAATTCGTCGTTGGCCTGCTGCGAAAAATGCTTGAGGTGGCTAGGGAAGGCGCGACAAAACGTTTGGCATCCTGGCCGGACGGCAAATTCCGCTGCGTTACGTTCTCCGACGCGGTAGGGGTAAAGCACGGCTTAATTCGCAATGCGTCGCTGACGCTTGAGAAGAAAGGCGACAAACTGATCTACGATTTCACGGGGACGTCGCCGGAAAACTATTCAAGCTATCATGCTCATGTGCAGGCTGTTGTCGGTCACGTGGCCAACTACATTTATTCCTACGTGTTCTATGATTTGCCGATCTCGAGCGCCACGTTTGAGCCGATCGAGTTTCGCATTCCGAAAGGAACCATTCTGAATCCGGATCCGAAGGCGGCGACCTCCAATGCGGTCATGATCTGTACGGGCGTCATGTCCGCCAGCGCGAATGCGTTCGCCAAGATGATGTTCTGCACGCAGGATGCCGACAAGGTTGTAGCCTCGTCCTCTAATGCCGGCAACGCGATGGTGATCGCCGGCTTGTCACAATGGGGCTTGCCGTTCGCGGACATGATTGCCTACTCGATCAACACGGAGGGCCAGGGCGGTCGCCCCGCGCTCAAAGGGATGAATGCGTTCGGGTTCCCGTGGTGCCCTTTCGGCCGCGCTCCGAACGTAGAGCTCATGGAGAACGAATTCCCGCTGCTCATTCCGCTCTCGCAGCACTGGAAAGATTCTTGCGGCCATGGCAAAAACCGCGGTGGCGTCGGCACCGCTCAGATGTGGGTTGCGCACCAAGTCCCGCAAGTATTCTTTATGGCAATTGCCGACAACTCGAAGGTACAGACGCCGCAAGGTTTGTTCGGCGGGTATGCGCCTTGCACGGTACCGGGCATCGGCATCCGTAATGCGGATGTCGTGCAGAAGATGAAGGAAGGAACGAGTCATCGTCTGGAAGTGAAAGAAACACTGACGGAGCGTTGGATTGAAGGCAGCTGGGAGATTGAGTTCTTCGGCCGATCCGCTCGCCCCTATAACGAAGGCGACGTGATGGCATACGGCTTCTCCGCAGGCGGCGCCGGCTACGGAGATCCGCTTGAAGCCGATCCGGAATCGGTCGGAGAAGACGTCATCAACCAAATTATCACGAATGAAACAGCCGCCGAAATGTATAAGGTCATCTTTGATGAAAGGGCGCATAAGGTCGACGTGGAAGCGACCAACCGTCTCCGGAACGAGGAGAGAGCCGCTCGCCGAGGCCGCGGCAAACCGTACTCTGCATTCATTAAGGAATGGGAAAAGTTAAAGCCTGCGGAAGAAATCTTGCACTCTTTCGGCTCCTGGCCGGAAGGTCAATCGACCGACATGATGATGAGAATGTAAGAAGGAGGCACTTGACTCATGTCCTCTCCTAAAGAATTGTTGAATACCGTATTGACGGGCGGACGGGCGGGGCGGAAGCTCCTCGCCCCGCTCGTCTGCGCTGCGGCCGGCGAAATGGCGGGTCTCTCGCCCAGGGAATTTTTGAGCAATTCGACCAAGATGGCTAATACGCTGCGCGATTTGCAGCGGGCGCTGGGGCTGGACGTGGTCGTTGTGGAATCGGGATCGAACATCGAGTGGGAAGCGTTCGGGGCGCAACTGGATTGGTCGGTATATCCGCCTCGTCCGAACTCCTATCCGTTCAAGGGCGATCCCGCCCTCGCCTCTGGGGGGCGGATGCCTGTGCTGGTAGAGACGGTCAAGCGGTTGAAGCAGATGCTCGGGGACAAAGCGGCGGTGGCCGTGGCACTTCAAGGGCCGCGGCGGATTTCGGACGCCGGGGGTGTCGCGCTGGACAAGGCTGCAGATGCTGTGCTTCGCATGGCTCGCGTGGTGTGCGAAAGCGGCGCAGATTTGATTTGGCTGGTAGAGGCTGGCGAGCACCCTCCGCAGGATACCGACGAATACCTCGCTGTAACGGCGCCGATCTGGGGGACGATTCGATTTTATCAATCCATTCCCGCGCTGCATCTGGCCGGTTCCGCCGATCTTTGGCTCGACACGATGCTTGATGCGGACAGGGGCGTCATCCCTTGCATCGACCCGATCCGTTCTCCGAAGCTCTCGGATGCGCTGAAATCCGTGGGCACGTACGGGGCCATAGTAGGTAACGATCCGTTAACACCGGATAAGGCGGCTGCGCTGCGCGCATTTGCCCTGGAACCTGGTTGTCTGCTCTTTACAAGTGAATCGGATTGGTTCGGGCGAGTAACGGCACGTGAATTTCAAAGCCGCATCGACCAATGGAAAATGCTGATTAATCCATAATCAAGGAGGTGTGATCCGATGGATCGGATCTATTGGGCCCCAGATCTGGAAACAAGCGTACCGGGTTCGCTTCATTCACTGGAGGAGAGCAGATTGCGCCAGCAGCTTTCTTGGGTGTTGAAACATTCGCCGATGTACCAAGAGAAGTTCAAGGGAATCGATGCAGAAACGTTCAAGCTTTCCGATCTTGCTAAGCTTCCCGTTACGACGAAACAAGAGGTTCGAATGAGTCAGGAATTGTATCCTCCGCTTGGCGGTCATGCGTGCGTCGACTGGAAACAAATCGGACGCATTCACGCGAGCTCGGGCACTACAGGGAAGCCTACGCTTGTTGGAGCGTCGGCGCGAGACCGGGAGATGTGGCGGGATCTGGTCGCCCGCTGCATGTGGGCGATGGGCTGCCGGCCCGAGCACCGGGCTTGGGTGCCGTTGACGTTCGGTTGGTGGATCGCAGGCTTAAGCTTTTATGAAGGCTTGCAGCATCTCGGGGCGGCGGTGCTTCCGAGCGGAAACAACGAACCGGCGCGAACGCTGAGCGTGCTGCAAATCACAGGCGCCGACTTCGCGATCTCCACCCCTTCGTTTATTACTTATTTGGCTCGGCTTGCCCAAGATGAGCTCGGCCTGGATCCTCGATCCATAGGGCTCAAGAACATTGGTTTGGGCGGGGAGCCGGGTGCCGGCTTGCCCGACGTCCGACGCCAAATTCAAGAAACGTGGGGCGCGAAAGTATACGACTGCATGGGAACGGCAGACTTTTGTACTGTCATTTGGAGCGAATGTGAATGCCAAGACGGCATGCATTTCTTCGGTCAAGGCTATATCATTCCGGAGCTGCTCGATCCGCTCACTGGAGAGGTGATCGAGGCGAAAAAGGGTGTAGTCGGTGAACTGCTGTATACAGCCATTCATCGTGAGTGTACTCCGTTGATCCGGTTTAAGATTGGAGATCTTGTGGAAGTGGTGGGCGACGGAACGTGTGATTGCGGTAGAACAGGCATACGGATTAGCTGCGTAGGCCGGGCGGACGACATGCTGATTGTACAAGGTGTAAATGTATATCCGTCCGCGGTAGCGGATGTCGTTTCTTCCTTCAGGCCGAGGACCACTGGGGAAATACGGATATTTGCGGACGGAGCAGGCCCGAACGTACAGCCTCCTGTACGAATTCAGGTAGAGTACGAACCCGATGCGGGAGAATTGGAAGCATTAAAACTCGACATAGAGCTCGCGATCCGCCAGAAGCTAGTGTTCCGAGCCCATATCGAATGGGTGGAAAAAGGTGCATTGGCTGCGCAGGGCGGGATGAAACGGAAGCTTGTCGAGCGCCCAAAAGTTTCTTCGCAATAACAGCTTCGCAAGTGATTAAGAAGGTCGCGACACCGAACGATCTCGTTGGTTCGGCCTTCTTCCTCACAAGCGACGATGCAGTTTTTATTACTGGACAAAATTATGCTGTTGATGGCGGAGTGGCGAAATACGCGAAACGCATTCCCTGCGTACTGCAGGGGAAATTCCATATCGGAGGAGGAAAGGCATGGTGAACCGCGAGGTGTATTTGATAGACGGGGCGCGCACCGCCTTCGGGGATTTTGGAGGCTCCTTTAAGGATGTCTCTGCTATAGAACTTGCAGTGGAAAGCGCTAAGAAAGCGATGGAAAGGGCGAATGTGGCTCCTGAAGAGATCGACCAGGTCGTCCTCGGGAACGTCATTCAATCGAGTACGGATGCGATTTATATGGGCCGGCACGCTGGATTAAAATCGGGCGTGCCCAAGCACGTGCCGGGCCTGACAGTCAATCGCCTATGCGGCTCGGGCTTGCAGGCGATCGTGAATGCGGCGCAATCGATCATGCTTGGTGAATCCGACTTGGCATTAGCCGGCGGAGCGGAAAATATGAGTCAGGTGCCGCATGTTGTTCGAGGCGCCCGGTGGGGCATTCCGCTGGGGAAATCAACGATGGAGGATTATCTGTGGGAGGCGCTTTACGATCCTTATGGCGATTGCACGATGGCGATGACAGCAGAAAATCTTGCCGTCAAATATGGATTCACCAGAGAAGAAGTTGACGCCTTTGCCCTCCGCAGTCAGGAGAGAGCGTTAACGGCCATCGAGAAGGGTGTTTTTGCGGAGGAAATTGTACCGGTTATCATAAAATCTCGTAAAGGCGATACGGTGGTGAATCAGGATGAGCATCCACGGAAAACGACCATGGAGGCGCTGGCAAAGCTGCCTGCTCGTTTTACGAAGGACGGGGTCGTCACAGCCGGCAACGCAAGCGGTATCAACGATGGTGCAGCCATGACGGTCATCGCATCGGAGGACGGCATCAAAAGAAGCAACCTGAAACCCATCGCTCGATTAGTTTCATGGGGAATTGTCGGCGTAGAGCCGAAAATCATGGGCATTGGCCCGGTAGAAGCGATTCGGCAAGCACTTAAGCGTGCAGGCATGTCTATACAGTCTCTGGATCTGATCGAAATCAATGAAGCCTTTGCCGCTCAATACTTATCGTGCCAGAAGGAGCTTGACTTCGATCCGGAGCTCGGCAACGTGAACGGAGGGGCCATCGCGATAGGGCATCCGCTTGGGGCAAGCGGTGCGAGAATTACATTGTCACTTGTGTACGAGCTGCGGCGCAGAAACAAGAAATTTGGCGTATCATCCCTTTGTATTGGCGGGGGGCAAGGCATCGCGGCAATTTGGGAGCGAGTATGAGGCGGACCGTGTAGAGGAGGGCACGATAAATCCAGTAGAGAGAAACGTATGTTCTAACAAATCCTTGTCATCCGATGGATCAGCATGAAAGTGAGCTGCTCCTGTTATTATTCTTGCAAATGAATCGTGTTGGCTTGACATGATAAACTCGAAGCGATATTATATGTGAAAAATAAAAGCTGTAATCAAGGGCAAGAATTCTTAACGAGATCCGACCAGAGAGAGAGAGGTCATCGGCTGAAAGCCTCTTCGGTAATCCTAAGGATTTACCACCTTGTAGCTGCGATATGGAAATCAGGGTTAACATCCTTGAGAGTAAACTTCGCCGGGTATTCCCGTTATAGAAACGAATGAGGACTCGCTTCTTTGCGAGTCAAATTAGGGTGGAACCACGAGCGCACTCGTCCCTTTCGGACAAGTGCGCTTTTTTGCGTTCAAAATAAAGATCAAATGGATGACGGAGGGTTTCTAATGGCAATAAAAGTGACACTACCCGATGGAGCGATTCGGGAATACGAACGCGGCACAACTATTGAGCAAGTGGCGGAGTCCATCAGTGCAAGATTGAAGAAAGAAGCCGTGGCAGGAAAAATCAATGGCAAGCTGGTCGATGTAAACCTCCGATTGAAGAGGATGGGAAATCATTACACTTGACAGCAAGGATGGGCTGGAGGTCTATCGTCACAGTACGGCGCATTTTGATGGCGCAAGCCATGAAGCGCATATACGGGGTTAAGGCCGTCTAGCTCGGAATAGGCCCCGTTATCGCTGACGGGTTTTACTACGACATCGACATTGAGAAGCCGCTCACGAACGACGACCTTGATGCGATCGAAAAAGAGAAGGAGAAGATTGTGCAGGAGGACCTGCCGATCACCCGTCGTGTGATTCGTCGCGAAGAAGCCGTAAACATGTTCGAAGCACTTGAAGAGCCGCTAAAGCTGGAGCTTATTCGCGATTTACCCGAGGATGCAGTGATTACCATATATATGCAGGGAGAGTTTTCAGACCTTTGTCGCGGACCGCATCTGCCCTCCACCGGCCGGATCAAAGCATTCAAACTGATGAATGTTGCCGGAGCTTATGGGCGCGGTGACTCAAAGAATAAAATGCTTCAGCGTATTTACGGGACTTCATTCTCGAAAAAGGGGCAGCTCGATGAGCATATGAAACCTCTTGAAGAAGCCAAAAAGCGCGATCACCGGAAGCTGGGCAAAGCGCTCGGATTGTTTATGTTATCCGAAGAAGCGCCGGGTATGCCATTCTACTTGTCAAAAGGGATGGTCATCCGGACGGAGCTTGAAAACTTCCTGCGCAATATGCAGCAAAAACGGGATTATGAAGAAGTACGCACACCGTTTATCATGAAACAAAGGCTGTAGGAGAAGTCAGGCCACTGGGATCATTACCGTGAAAATATGTACTTTACCGAGGTTGACGAAACAAAATTCGCGCTCAAACCGATGAATTGTCCGGGGCACACTGGATTTTCAGATGCCGGAGAAATTTGACCTGTCGTACATCGGCGAAGACAACAGGAAATACCGGCCAGTCGTGATTCATCGTGCCGTATATGGTTCCATTGACCGGTTCATTGGCATTTTAACGGAACACTACAGCGGCGCATTTCCGCTTTGGCTTGCGCCGGTTCAGGTGAAGCTGCTGCCGGTGTCGGCTCCATTCCTCGACTATGCTTTTCAAGTGAAGGCAGCGCTCCGGAACGCTGGTATACGGGTCGAGGTCGACGGGAGTAACGAAAAATTGGGCTACAAAATCCGCGAGGCTCAGTTGGAGAAAATTCCTTATATGCTGATACTCGGTGAAAACGAGGCAACCTCCGGCACAGCAGCCGTCAGAAAACGCGGGGAAGGGGATCTCGGGACAAAAAGCGTGCAAGAAATCGCTGAGCAGATCTGCAAAGAAATTCGTGAAAAAAAGTGACGGCTGGCGTGCTTTTTCACACGAAAATAGGATGAGTAGGGAACAAGGTTATTAAAAATATAAGCGAATGGAAAGAATTGTTGGAAGCCTACATCATTTCTTCACAAGTCAGTGGTAAAGTAATCAAAGAAACGTGTTTGGAGGATGGTCATGAAAACGATTTTGGTGGTGGATGACGAGGAGAAAATTCGCGATGTCATGGTGTCCTATCTTAACAAGGAAGGGTTTAAAACATTAGAAGCGGCAACCGGAAAAGAGGCGTTGTATACTCTGCAAAACCTGCCGGTCGATCTCGTCATACTCGATCTCATGCTGCCGGATATGGAGGGGGAGCTTGTATGCCAAACCATACGTCAAAACCATTCCGTTCCAATTCTCATGCTTACCGCCAAAGTGTCGGAAAACAATCGAATCAAAGGCTTGTCCATTGGCGCCGATGATTATGTGACCAAGCCTTTCGATCCGCGCGAGGTCGTGGCCAGGGTCCGGGCGATCCTGCGCCGAACGGATGACCGTCATTTGCTTGCTGACCGCATAGCCTTCAACAATGGCCATTTGGTGATCGATTCGCTGAAACGAATCGTCCTTCGCAATGGAGAACCAGTGAATTTAACGCCGAACGAATACTCGCTGCTCCTTGCTTTGGCCAAATATCCGCAGCGGCATTTTTCACGTGAGGAATTGGCAGATAAAGTGCTCGGTTATGAATTCGAAGGCGATATTCGGACCATTGACCAGCATGTTAAAAATATACGCCACAAAATCGAGCCGGATCCGAAAAACCCCCGATATATCGTTACAGTTTATGGTTACGGTTATCGCTTTTCAGGTGGTGCCCGATGAATAAGCGCTTGCACACCCGTCTGGCGATGCTGATCATTGCAATAGCGACGGGCATTTTATTGATTTCGACGGTCAGCATTATTTGGGGAACCCATTATCATATTTCCATGTATCAGGCACAGGTTGCAGGCGCGCATCATGATTTTCCGCAGCTGGGTTATCACTTGGAACAGGCGCTCATTCAATCGATCTTGTGGACGTTTGCCGGTTCCATCGTCCTTTCGGTTCTGATCGGTTTTTATACAGCGAAACGTATTTCGGCCCCCCTTGTCGACATGAAACGGGTCGCGGAACGGATGTCGGACGGCCAGCTGGACGCCAGGGTGAAACTCGACGGCAAGGACGAGCTTGCGGAATTGGGCAGTTCGCTAAACAAACTGGCCGAGCAATTGCACAAACAAGAGCAACTTCGGGTCACCATGACCGAAGACATCGCGCATGAACTTCGAACGCCGCTCGCCACTTTAAAAAGCCATATGCGGGCGTTTGAAGACGGCGTTTGGGAACCGACTCCGGAACGCATCCATTCCTGCTACGAGGAGATTGAACGGTTGACGGACATGGTAGCAGAACTGGAAGACCTGACCCATATGGAATCTCAGGCATTTCATTTGGAACGAAAAGAAGAGCCTCTGGTTTCCATGATTGCCAAAGGGGTGGACTTGGTTTCCGCCGCTTATCTTGAAAAAAAGATTAAGCTTTCGTTTAGCTGCAGTCCGGACATCCGGATTGTTGCGGACCGCAAACGCATGATTCAGGTGTTGGTCAATCTGCTTGGCAATGCCCTCAAATACACTCCGGAGAGCGGGGAAGTGCGAATTGAAGCTGTAGAGGAGGAACAACACGTACTTATTGCCGTTCAGGATTCGGGCAGCGGTATTGCGCGGGAGGATTTGCCGTATATTTTCGAGCGGTTTTACCGGGGGGACAAGTCGCGAAACCGGAAAACCGGCGGCAGCGGTTTGGGGTTAACCATCGTAAAGAAGCTGGTTAACGCTCACGGGGGACAGATTTGGGCGGAAAGCAGTCAGGGGACCACGTTTTATATCCGAATTCCTAAAGTAAGCCGTTCTTTTTAACCGGCAAATCATCATTCTTCACAAGATCTTCAAAAGCGGTGGTTATTCTTATTGCAGCGGATTGGTTTGGACATTAGCGGGCACAATCTCGCAAAATGAAAAACCATAAAGACAGGAAGGTGGAGTGTAATGAACAAAACAATGAAAGTCGGAATTGTTTCCGTGGTTACGGCCTTGGCCTTAACGGGATGCTTCCATGCTACGGATTCTTCCCCGCAGCACGAGGGGCATAACATGGGGAATGTGGAGCAGCAGGCCGGTTCCGGACAAAGTCAACCGGTCTTGGCGGTTAACATGCCGTGGGTGGGATCGAAAAACACGACACGCATCAATACGAGTGATCCCGCGGAGGCGGCCGTACTGGTTTCGCAAACGTTGTGGATGGCTACCGGCGACGAGAACAGACCGGGCGGTGTCGTGCTCGCGAATCCGGACGATTGGCAAACGGCGCTTGTCAGTGCGAATCTGATTCATCATCCGAATAACGGCCCAGTGCTTTTCGTGGATAAAGACGGGATTCCCGAAGTCACCTTGAATGAGTTGAAGCGGTTAAAGCCTGCAGGTGTGCCCATGAACAACGGTATCCAGGTCATTCTGGTCGGCGATCTCGATCCAAAGGTAGAAGAACAGGTGAAGGAGCTTGGGCTGAAAACGGACAAGATTGCAGGCGGAAATCATGCGGCGGTGGCCAAAGCGGTTGATGCCTATTATGCGCATGTCACTAAAGAGAATCCTCCTTCAGTGATCGTGGGTTCGATGGATAGCCAGGAATATACCATGCCTGCTGTAAACTGGATCGCCCATATGCCGGAACCGCTGCTTTATGTCACAAAAGACGAAATTCCGCAGGAAACCGTCGATGCTTTAAAGACGCGGGGAGGAAAAGCAAACATCTATATCCTTGGACCGGAATCGGTGGTATCGGCCAGTGTGGAAACCCAATTGGGGCAATTCGGAAGTGTCGTCCGGATCGCCGGGAAAGATCCTTACGAAAATGCCGTTGCCTTCGCGAAATACAAAGATCCCGTTACGGATTTTGGGTGGGGAATAACAACACCGGGACACAACTTCTCTTTCGTGAGCAAGGATTCCCCGGCTTTGGCCCTGGCTGCCGCACCGTTCTCCCATTTGGGCAAACATGCGCCGATGCTTTGGACGGATAAGGACAGCATGCCGGAGGCCGTCATGTCCTATGTCATGTCGATTCAGCCGAAGTATAAGAGGACTCCTGCGGAAGGACCTTACAATCATGCCTGGTTAACAGGGGGCGAAGACGTGCTGAGCGCCGCGGCACAAGGGGAAATAGATGCCATGCTGGAGATCGTCTCCGAATCCGGAGCAGGCCATGGAGGACATGGCAGCGGCAATGCCAATGCGGGAACGCAGCCTGATACGGGTGGAGAAAACGGACACAATATGAGCAGCATGCCTGGAATGAAGCATTGAATAAAAGCAGCTTGAAACGGCGAAAATACGCAATCGATAAGAAAACATAAACGCCTTTTACATGCTATGAATGAAAAAAGCGCCTCCTGTATGCTGGGTCTCGGAATGATGCACATTCACTGCCCTAATTAAAGGAGGACGCTCTACATGAAGTATAAGCAATCCAAAAAGCAGAATCAACGCATTCTACAAATTACCGAATCGACCCTTGTGGTCAGAGCCGACATTGCCAAGAAAACGCATGTCGCCCGAGCTGTCGATTACCGCGGAATCGAGCTCGGAGTCTTAGCGAAATCCAATGCGGAGTTTGTGAACAGAACGAACGTATTGTTGCCGAATTAGGCAAGGAAATCGCAACCCCCGATGAAGCAAGAAAGATTTTGAAATTAACCAAGACACCCCAACTTGGAGAAGTTTTCAAGTGACCAAACCCGAAAACAACCAAGGGAGGAAGTCACTTTGTATATTCTCCAAGTATGTCTGTGTTCCTTCGAAGAACTATTAAAAATACAACCCAAGGAGCGATTGCCCATCTTATTCAGCGTATGCCAAGGAATTGAGGAGCCGTTCACCCCGAGGCGCTGACGGATACTGCAGACAAGGTATTCTACGAGCACTCTTGGCTGCGCCACTTGAAGGAATCGATACCTTTACGGGATTGCATCATCATTTGGATACGGATCACCGGTTTCGTTATCAGTGTGGTCTTCCTCTGGATCGGGAAGCTCCCTCCATATCCACATTAAGCCGAGTTTTCGCAGAACTGACGAAGAAGGGCTTGGCAAAACAGCTTTTTGAGGATTTGGTCACACGCTGTCAACAGGAAGACATCCTGGATGGCAGTAACGTCGCCATTGACAAGCGCCGCTCTCCGTGCTTACGAGAAAAAGCAACCCAAACGCAAAAGCGCGCAAACGGGCAATTGCAAACTGGGGCGCAAAATTTGATTCCTTCGGTAAAATTAGAATAATAAAGGACTGCCCGTTATTCAACTAACGAAAGTCCGCATGTTAAATAAAGGAGTGGAACCCCGAGGCCGATCAGGGTTATTTTTATGCCCGGGAATGGGCGGGAAGGAGTGACTGATCTGGGACTGCGATGTTTATATTAAGTGGATTCGAGGGAAGGCTTCATATTTTTCAGTACCTTGTCGGCGTTCACGACGTCGGCGTATCTCGCATTTAAGTCCAATAGGGTGATGTTCTGGATTGTCTGATTGCGGTCACCTACCGCCTCCTTTGGAATGACCACCTTGTATCCCCTCTGCAGCGCTTCGACAGCCGTCGCCCGGATGCTTCCGCTTGTCGTCGCACCCGCGAGAATCAATGTATCGATTTGACGCCCCTTCAAAAAATCTTCCATCGGAGATACTGCAGGCGGACCACTCTATTTAAAAAGAGATGGAACTGTTTGGGCAAGTGGTCAAAATTTAGGCGGGCAATTAGGAATAGGATCTTATGAAGATAGCAACGTACCTGTTAAGTTAAAGGTCTACATAAAATAATAAAGATCGCGGCACACGGTACAGGTTTCCGCTCTATGGCGCTTCGAGAAGACGGGACTTTATTTTCTTGGGGCAGAGGCTATACGGGAGATGGAACGCAATGGTATAGGACAGAACCAGTTTGGATTAAAAGTAATGAGAATGAAGATTTTGTAGACAACTTAATTAGCGTTAAAATTGATGAAAAGGTACTCGAGTTCGAACAACTACCTATATTGGTTGATGGAACAACCTTGGTTCCGATGCGCAAAATTTTTGAATCTTTGGGTGCCGAAATAGAATGGCATGCCGAAACTTCTACAGTAACTGCACATAAAGGGCAAACCACCATACAATTAACGATAGATAGTGATTCTGCAATCATTAATGGTGAATTAACAAAGTTAGATGCTCCACCAATAATAAAAAATGGCGTGACCCTTGTGCCAGTTCGCTTTATCAGTGAATCACTAGGGACAAAAGTTGAGTGGAAGGAAACTACAAAGACGGTGCAAATTACAAGCAACTAAATCATGGGCTTTTATTTTATCGGAACAAATTCTTGTTACAATTCAACGTCAAGAATCTGTTCCGATTCCTGATTTAGGCCAAGAATGTAGTCCGCTGAAGTTCAGTTAATGGTAAGGGGGATTTAAACTCATTGCTGATTCGGTAGGGGGTAAATGATAAACTTCTTTACAATCTTTTTAAAATATAATCAATTGATTATATAATTGAATTATTATATATTTATTTTATCATTCATTTGATGTTGACTGTGAGGTGGCTATAACGGTTGAAGTCTTAAAAGACCAATAGATTTATAGTGATTTATTGGAGGTTCTCTATGGAACAAATAAATGAAATGTCGGAAAGCTTTAAAATGCTCGGAGACAAAACACGGTTAACGATCATGGCTTTATTGAAAGAGCGGACGCTTTGTGTATGCGACATCGTTGATTTGTTGGAAACGTCTCAACCGAATGCAAGCCAGCATTTGCGCAAACTAAAATCAGCCGGGCTTGTCAACGAAACACGTAAAGGCCAATGGGTTTATTACTCATTAAATATTGATGATAAACCATATATTCAGACAATTTTAGAATATATCCCGTCATTAAAACTAAAGATCGATCAGAAGAAAAACGACTGTTGCGAATAAGTGGGGGACACATGGCGATCATCGCATTTCTCATTTTTTTATTTACCTTGACGTTGGTCATCTGGCAGCCGCGGGGACTGAATATCGGCTGGTCGGCGAGTGCCGGAGCTATTCTCGCTTTATTGTTCGGGGTGGTCAGCTTTACGGACGTGGGCACCGTAACCGGTATCGTATGGAATGCAACATTGGCCTTTGTGGCTATCATTTTAATCTCGCTGATTCTTGATGAAATTGGTTTTTTCGAGTGGGCAGCCTTACATATGGCACGGCTAGCACGCGGAAACGGACTCCTCATGTTTGTTTTTATCATTCTGTTGGGATCGGCGGTCGCTGCCTTGTTTGCCAATGACGGTGCAGCCCTGATTATCACGCCGATTGTGCTTGCAATGGTTCGGGCATTGAAATTTGATGAAAGGATGATTTTGCCGTTTATTATGGCCAGCGGTTTTATTGCCGATACAGCATCTTTGCCGCTTGTCGTCAGTAACTTAGTCAATATCGTATCCGCGGATTATTTCAACATCGGTTTTGCCGAATACGCCAGCCGTATGATCGTTCCGAATTTCTTTTCTATCATCGCAAGCCTCGTTGCGCTCTATCTGTATTTCCATAAAAGCATCCCGGTAAACTATAATCTGACCTCATTGAGAAGACCGGAGAAAGCCATTAAAGATCCGCGGCTATTTAAACTATCTTGGGTCATTTTAGCCGCACTGCTCGTCGCTTATTTCGTCAGCGAATTTTTCTCGCTCCCTGTATCCTTGATTGCAGGCATCGCTGCGATTGCGTTTTTGTTTGCTGCGAGAAAAAGCCCTGCAATCCATACATGGAAACTGGTGAAGAATGCTCCTTGGGCAGTTGTGGTCTTCTCCGTCGGTATGTATGTAGTCGTATATGGCCTTCGAAATGCCGGACTTACCGATGCGCTCGGCAGTGTCATTCAAACGGTCTCAGACCAAGGACTTTTTGCGGCTACCGTAGGTACGGGCTTTATTGCCGCAATCCTGTCCTCCATTATGAACAACATGCCAACAGTCATGATTAACGCGCTGGCGATCCAGGGCACTCAAACCGGCGGATTTATTCGTGAGGCGCTCATCTATGCGAATGTGATCGGTTCGGATTTAGGTCCGAAAATCACACCGATCGG
The DNA here is from genome assembly GCF_001465255.1 of Paenibacillus naphthalenovorans. Lineage (NCBI taxonomy): Bacteria > Bacillati > Bacillota > Bacilli > Caryophanales > Paenibacillaceae > Paenibacillus > Paenibacillus naphthalenovorans. The sequence continues at coordinate 1,625,704 of NZ_CP013652.1, forward strand.
CTCATTGGCTACGCTGCTTTGGCTGCATGTGCTTTCTACGAAAAACGTAAAAATTAGTTGGGGTTATTATTTTAAAATCGGCATTCTGCTAACAGTACCTACATTGTTCATTACGCTTACCGGTCTTTATATATGGCTGTATGTTCTGCAGCATCTGCAGATGAATGCATGAATAGTTCAATTTAAAAGGGAGATTGTTCCATCATGGAGAAAAAACCGTTAGTTTACTTTTTGTGTACCGGCAATTCCTGCAGAAGCCAGATGGCGGATGGCTTTTTAAAAGCATTAGGTGGTGATAAATACGAAGTAAAAAGCGCAGGGCTTGAAGCGCATGGGGTAAATCCTCGGGCAGTACAAGTAATGAAGGAAGCCGGTGTGGATATTAGTCACAATACCTCGGACGTGATCGATCCCGATATTTTGAATCGGGCCGACTATGTCATTACCTTGTGCGGCCACGCCGATGAGCATTGCCCCGTAATCTCCAACAAGAACGTTACAAAATGGCACTGGGGGTTTGATGATCCGGCAAAAGCTGTTGGAACGGAAGATGAAATAATGAGCCAATTCCGTACTGTTCGCGATTCCATTAAAAGCCGGATTGAGCGGTTCGTCAAAGAAGGGGAATGAGCCGAATTCGAATGGAGGATATGGAGGTGGAAGGGGAACTTGATACGATAATCATTGGAGGCGGATAGGCGGCAAAGCTATATTGTTTCCGCCGTTACATAACCTGAGCGGATCGTGCAGGGAATCGGGCGAATGAGGGAATGAAGCCCAACATTTTACGGTAGAGGATAGAGACAAAAGTAAAAGCTGATTTCCGCATAGGAGATCAGCTTTTCTCTTTGCCCATAAGTCTTACTTGGAGAGTATTGAATCAAGATGCTTTCTTATTGCTTCCTGATCCCCGGAAACAAGCTCTTCTCGCTCTTGATCCATTTTCAACTTATCCAAAGCTTTATGGAGAATCGTTGTTTCTATGTCCTTAGGGACAACGACAACCCCGTCCACATCCCCGACAATGATATCACCGGGTTGGATCGAAACTCCGCCGCAAGAGATAGGTACGTTAATTTCCCCTCCTCCCGCTATGCCGCTCGCAGCAACCGTGGTCCCTTTGCAAAAGACCGGATAATTCAGTTCCCTGATCCCATGAATATCGCGGATGACTCCGTCAACAACGAAACCTTTTATTCCTAAGGTTTGTGCCATGCCCACGACAAAGTCGCCGGCCACTGCACGGTACGTATCTCCTTTAGCATCGATGACAAGAATATCATCGGGTTTAGCCTCGGATATTGCCCGAAGTACAGCGTGATTGTCTCCAACAGGCATTTTAACTGTAAAAGCTCTGCCCGCAACTCTATACTGCTCCTTTAAAGGTTTAATGCCGGGATCCAGGTTATTCATTCCTTGCAAAGCATCGGATATACAAGTGGTCGGAATTTCTTGAAACAAGCTCACAATATCCTTCATGTATGTTCCTCCGTTCTTAACATGAGTAGCTGCCTATTAACATTTAATCATAGAAGTATAATGAATTAAAAATACTAATTTTGCATGGTTAGACATAACCAACTTGCATATCTGATTTTCGTTCAGCTATATATAGTATGTTATTTATAGATTGGAAGAGGGGCTAAGACATTGGAGGAACAAGATTGGCTCATATTGCGGGTGCTTTACAAGCATAAAAATATCACAAGAACCGCTGAGGAATTATTCATTTCTCAACCTTCCATCACGAAACGCTAAGGATGCGGAGATCAATAAAGTAGACATCACAGACAAAGAGGGAAACCGCATCATAAGACAAACCTGGATGTTTTACTATAATGAAGCGCTGGAAATGAATACTGTCGAAAGCGTTTGTTCATTTCGTTAAAGAAACCGATTTGCAAGAGTAAAGAAAGAAGTCAAATGAGACAATTGCAGTCTGTCTTGTTTGGTTCTTTTTTTATTTTTAGATATTCCCAATGGGTATCGCCGGTCATAAGGAATTGATATTTTCTTTTAGTTCTGGGTCCGGCCTATAATAATCTCAAGTTCGTTACAACAGGATAGGAGAGGGGGAGACCATGAGAACACCTCAAGATATCTTCAACAAGTTCATTATTACCGGCTTCAAACTTTGGAGGAAGCTGGTATAGGCTAAGTATCCAGACTTCCGTACTCGATTAAAATTTTATTGGAGTCAGTATTGCGTCAGTATGACGGAAAAACGATCACGCAGGAGCACATTGAGAATTTAGCGAAATGGGGCACAAAGGATGCGAAAGAAAATGTAGAAGTACCTTTTAAGCCGGCTCGTATGGTCCTTCAGGATTATACCGTCGTTCCTGTTGTCGTGGACTTGGCTTCTTTACGAACCGCCATGGCGAACATGGGCGGAGACCCGAAGCAGATTAATCCGGAGATTCCGGTTGATTTGGTGATTGACCACGCTGAGCAGGTGGATAAGTTTGGGACGCCAGATGCATTAAAGTATAATGTAACGTTATAAATTCATTAAATTTCTAAGTTTAATTCAAAACCGCGATAGACAACAGGCTTGCTGATTATGCCCGGAGTCGATTGCTCGGAGACATCAAGCCGCGGCAGCTTGTTAAAGTAACGGCAGCGGACGAGGATGGAACGCAAAAAACGTTTGAAGCAGCGGTAAGATTCGATAGTGAAGTCGAGATTGATTACTATCGCCACGGTGGAGTGTTGCAGATGGTGCTGCGAAATAAACTGGCGTTGAGTCAAAAAGAAGAGAGGCAAAGATAAAGGAAATGGAGGTACAACGGTCATGAGTAAATGGGGAAGACAAATCAAAATACCGGCAATATATATGCGTGGCGGAACAAGCAAGGGGGTGTTTTTCGTACCGGATGATTTACCGGCCGATCCAACTGAGCGTGATGGAGTATTATTACGTATTATAGGTAGTCCGGATCCGTATGGTCAGCAGATTGATGGTATGGGCGGGGCTACATCGAGTACGAGCAAGGTCGTCATTATCAGTAAAAGTAATCGGCCGGGATGTGATGTAGATTATTTATTCGGACAGGTTGCCATCGGACAACCGTTGGTGGACTGGAGCGGGAACTGTGGAAATCTTACTGCGGCTGTAGGGCCTTTTGCCATACATAGAGGCCTGGTAGACACTCCGCGGGATGGAGTGGCTGCAATAAATATCTGGCAAGCAAATATCGGCAAGAAGATTATTGCTCATGTCCCGATGAAGGATGGAGAGGTGCAAGAGTTGGGTGATTTCGAGCTGGATGGTGTCACTTTCCCCGCAGCGGAAATTAAATTGGAATTTCTAGATCCGGGTGCGGGCGATGGGGATGAGGAGGGAGGAGCCATGTTCCCTACAGGAAATCCAATAGATGTACTTCCGGTACCAGGTGTGGGAGAGGTGGAGGTCACCTTAATGAATGCCGGAAACCCTGCTATCTTTGTCTCGGCATCATCCTTGGGATTAACGGGAACGGAGCTGCAGCAGGATATCAACGGTAATGCGGAGCTTCTTGCCCGCTTTGAAGCGATTCGGGCTCATGGAGCTGTGGCCATGGGTCTGGCCGATAACGTCGAATATGTCATGACGAAGCGTCAGCACACGCCGAAAATCGCATTTTTCGGAGAACCGGCGAGCTACACGGCGTCCGACGGAAAAGAAGTGCGAGCGGAGGGGATTGATATTTTGGCACGCATTCTTTCCATGGGTAAACTTCATCATGCCATGACCGGTACGGGTGCTGTTGCGATCGCCGCTGCAGCTGCAATTCCGGGAACGATTGTCAGTAAGATTTTAGGTGACACCAAGTCAGCACTTTGTTTTGGTCACCCCTCCGGTACCTTAACGGCAGGTGCTGATGCCGCACAAGAGGAAACAGGCTGGATCGTGAAAAAAGTGGTCATGAGCCGCAGTGCTCGAAGACTCATGGAGGGATCCGTGCTGATCCCTTCTAAATAGTAAAATTGCTGGGACGATGAACGATAAGCGAAGGATACCGAATATTTGCTGGCAGCCTTCGCTTGCTTCCTTGGTTATTTGGAGCCGGTCTTCCTATCGGTTAGCGACAGGAATCCAGCCTGAGAGGATGGCTCCTCCCTCCGGGTGGTTGCTTGCAGCAAGCTCGCCTCCATGCCGGCGGATGATTCGCTGGGATATGGTCAGCCCCAATCCGGCTCCTCCCGTCGCACGATTTCTCGATTGCTCTCCCCGATAAAGAGGCTCAAAGATACGTTTGAGCTCATCCTGCGCAAAGCCCGGCCCTGAATCTTGGATCGTGAACGCTGCCCGATCTCCCTGCTGGCGGCACTGAACGAGAATGCGGCCATGAGCAGGCGTGTGCCGCACGGCATTATCCAATAAATTGCTCAACGCGCGCTCCATTAAGTGCGAATCTGCTCGAATCAAACAATCATCCGGCGCATAATGGGCGACGATCGAGATGTGCTTCTTCTGCGCTTGCGGCTCCAGGCTGTCAATCGATTTCTGAACAATTTCGTTAAAACCTGCTGTGTTCTTGCTTAACTCCGTTTCCAGGTACTCCAACTTCGTAAAGGTGAAAAGATCCTCGACCAACCGGTCCAATTGCGCCGATTTCTCCTTGCAAACATCCACATACTTTGCGATTTGTTCCGGTGTTTGCGCAATGCCTTGCTCAACCCCGTCCAAATAACCGCGCAAGGCAAATAACGGTGTCCGCAAGTCATGTGCGACAGCAGCGATAACGAATCTCCGTTCCTCCTCCAGCTCCGCTTGCTTCCGGTGCGAGCTTAGCAGACCGTTCACCATGACTTCGAATCCCTCTCGAACCTCGGCAATCTCTCTGATGGTCGATGGGGGCAGCTGAACGTCCCAATCGCCTTCGGCAATTTGCCGAGCTGCCTGGCTCATTTTCTCAAGGGGCATAAGAAGGAGCCTTCGCATGCGAATGCCTACAATAAAGAAAGCGAGCAGAAGCCCTGCAAACGCAGCCACAATGGGAACCGCATAGGAATCCGGCCGGCCCGCTCCAATATGCAGCGATTGGGTCGTGATGAAGTGAGCTGCCACAAAGAAAACCCATGGCAGCAGCAGAAGGAGCACCAAACTGAACAAGGCATAGGTACGAATACGAAGCTTCCTCATGTTATACGCCCCTCGAAGCGATAACCAACGCCCCATACGTTGGTTAAATATTGCGGCTGATCCGGATCCAGCTCGATCTTCTCGCGAAGACGACTCAGATGGACGCGAATCGTATGCTTATCGCCGATGCCATCCCAGAATTTCGCGAGCAATTGATCATAGGTAAACACCTGTCTCGGTTGCTCCGCAAACAATCGCAGCAGCTCATATTCCTTCGGCGTGAGCGAGACTCTCCTTCTATCGACGAACACTTCTCTAGTAGACAAATCGAGCTTAAGACGGCCATAATCCAACACCTTGGCCGCACTTGCTTGCTGGTTGCCGGCGCGTCGCAGAACAGCCTTTACGCGGGCAACGATTTCGCCGGGTGAAGCGGTTTTGACGATATAGTCATCGCCGCCAAGTGTCAACCCGCGAATCTTGTCTACATCATCGCTGCGGGCACTCAAGAACAGGATCGGAACAGGGCTTTCCGTCCGAACGCGCCGGCAGAAATCAAATCCGTTTTGTCCCGGCATCATAACGTCCAGGATGATGCAATGAACCGTGTTCTGTTGAAACGCTGTCCATGCTTGCGCCGCGTCATTAGCCATTACGACCTGAAAATGATCATTCTCCAAAAAGTCTCTCAATAGTTCAACGATGCTCCGGTCATCGTCCACGACCAAGATCGTAGGTCTTTCATTCATATCGATCCCGCCTTCATTCCGAGGATTGACCCTTACCGAATATATATATAAGTGTATCATCTCTTCCGCCAAAAAAACGAGTTCCGCGCATATTGTGACGGTTTGTTTATGGTTTTGTTACCTTTTTGGCGCTACGTTTGAGAGATTCTTTTGGTATCCTACCTATCAGTGGAGTGAATAAAAGGAGGTTATATGGATGTTGACTGTACAAATCGTGCTGTTCGATGGCTTCGATCTTCTGGATGCTATTGCACCTTACGAAGTATTTTGCGCGGCCGGAATGGTTGCCGATCATGCGTTGTGTGTGGAATTCGTCACTGCGGAAGGGCCAAGGCTCGTCCCAAGTGGCGTAAACGGGTTAAAAATTGAAGCGGGCGGCAGGCTGAGCCCATACCGAAAGGGCATCATTCTCGTGCCTGGCGCGTCCGGTGAGATAGAAGGAGACAGCCCAAATTCCATTCCTGCCATTTTGGCCCGTGCCGTGAACACGGAACTGACCGGAATACTTAAGCAGGCACTCGGGCATCCGGATATCGTAGTGGCTACCGTATGCGGGGGTTCCTTGGTGCTGGCCATGGGAGGACTGCTGGAAGGAAGGCCGGCGGTAACGAATTACTTGGGAATGGATGTGCTTGGGGCGACCGGTGCCATACCTGTTCCGGCTCGCGTAGTCGATGACGGCAACCTTGTTACCGGGGGCGGTGTAACCTCGGGGCTGGATATCGCGCTCCATCTCGTTGAGCGGGAGCTGGGGCCTCGGATTGCACATGCAGTAGAGCAATTGTTCGAATTTGAACGGAGAGGAACGGTCTGGCGTAACATCGGTATCCCCCCGCGTAAGGGATCGGCGGTCCGTGACCCAAACGCCGCGAGCCTTCAAGGCACATCGGTGAATGACATTATGACCGGTTTCGCCAAAGCCGATGTATTGCCGGCCTCCAAATTAACAGGGAAGCGAATATAAGGGGTAAAAGCATGAACAGACGCCAAACCTTCTACAAGCTGATCGCGTGCGTTAGTATGATTTACATCCTTTATGTCTTGGTCAACAATTTCGTTGTCGATCCAGGTGCCGAGACGTTTTTAAGTCATAAAGCAGGTCTTGAGTATGAGCTTAAACCTCGGATCTGGCTAATGGTCATGTATATTCATGCAGGTTTCGCCTGTATTGCGATGGGCTCGGGTCTCATCAATTGTTCAAGGCGCAGCTATGAGAAGCACCGTGGTTTTCATCGCGTGAACGGCTGCGTCTATGTTTCGTCCGTGCTTATTGCCGTGCTGACATCCGGATACATGGCGCCCTATGCCACGGGAGGAAAAATAAGCAGTATAGGCTTTAATGTTCTCAATATTCTCTGGCTGGTCATAACGGCAACTGCTCTTGTCCACATCTTTAAAAAACGGATTCTTCAGCATCGTCGGTGGATGATTCGAAGCTATGCCTTTTGCTATACGAATATGCTGATCCATCTGCTCACCTTTGTGTTTCACCAGATCATCGGCTTCGCTTACGTGACCAGCTACACGATTGGATTATACGGCTCGATGGTGCTGCTGATGATTGCTCCGGAAGTGCTTTTTCGAGTGAAAAAACCTAAGTGCGCATAGGCCTGCTCGATTCAAAAATTCAAAAATGAAAATGGGGGCGGTCAGCCTGTGGATTTTGGTTATATCGAAACGGTTGCCGCTTTATATGTGTTCAACGGACTTGCCGCCATGCTGATCGTAGGCGGTCAAAACATTATCCATTCGCTCAAGACAGAGGTTTTCCCTACCCGAATGCGTTCGACCTTCGTCGGTTGGGGGCTTGGCGTCGGCCGCATCGGTTCTATTCTCGGACCGCAATAGGCGGTTATTTATTGGCTTTGAACTTTGAATTCAAAACCTACTTCATTTTGTTCAGTATCCCATTGATTTTAGTTTTCCTGATCATACTTACGTTTCCCAAGCACGTGGAGGAATCAGAAGGGGACAAGCAGGAATATCTCCCCAATACAGCGGAACAAATTCATTCAAGCATCTAAGAGTCATGCCGTCAAAAAGGCAGCCTAACCCAATTTTGAGAACGTGTCTTTTTAAAATTGGCAGGTGCAGGTTGAGAGGAATGATCTGCTTAAGCTGGTCCCGCTTGTCCTTTTGACTCACGTACCAGGCCTCCATGTGTTGGCAGATCATAATGCCATAATCTTTACATAATAATTATTATGTAAAGATTGAATGCGAATGTACCACAACATCGTAGAGCGATGTCGATCGGATTCCAACATTAGACTAAGAGAATAAATATTAGACTGGCAAAGTGTATTAGGCTAACGGGCAGAAGAGCTCAATAGTAAATGGGTATAATTTGGAGTATACTATACAGTGGAAAAGTATATCTACCGGCGGACTTGAAAGGAACATTTCAGCATGGAACTATACGAAGAATCAAGAAAATTCATTATCACTTGCTATGAGGAACTCGGAAAGGGGATAGACGAAACTCACGAAAGAATATCGGAAATATGGAACATGATCAAACAGGATGGAACCTATGAGCATTCATTTGAGGAATTGGAACACGGGGCTAGAATGGCTTGGAGAAATAGCAATCGATGTATAGGACGATTATTTTGGCAGTCACTCAAAGTGTTTGACGAAAGAAGTCGACAAACCGCTGAGGAAGTTGTGACTGCTCTTTATCGCCATATTGAATATGCAACGAACGTAGGAAAAATCAGGCCAACCATCACAGTGTTCGACCCTAAGATTCGGATCTGGAATCACCAACTCATTCGCTACGCCGGTTATGAAACAGATCAAGGTATCGTGGGCGATCCACATTCAGTGCGTTTTACACGTATTTGTGAGGAGTTAGGATGGCGAGGTAAACGAACGGCATTTGATGTGTTACCATTAGTTATTCAAGTAAATGGGGAAAAGCCTGTATGGTTCCCTATTCCTGACGACTTAGTAATGGAAGTCGATATTCGTCATCCGGATTTACCTCAATTCATTGAATTAGGACTCAAGTGGTACGCTGTTCCAATGATTTCAGACATGGCATTAGAAATAGGCGGCATTACCTATTCAGCAGCACCGTTCAATGGTTGGTATATGGAAACAGAGATCGGTGCACGTAATTTCGCCGATACTCAGCGGTACAACATGTTACCCAAGGTGGCTCATTTAATGGGGCTTAATACCAAAACGGACACATCCTTGTGGAAGGACAGGGCACTGATCGAGTTAAACATCGCTGTGTTGCACTCTTTCAATGAACAAGGTGTCACCATTGTCGATCACCACACTGCAGCGAAACAATTTCAACTTTTTGAGCAGATCGAATCTGACGAAGGACGAAATCTTACTGGGGATTGGTCATGGCTAATACCTCCGGTTTCACCGGCAACGACACACATTTTCCACAGTCATTACGATGATACAATCACTAAACCCAATTTCTTTCGGCAATCCACCCTTTTTTGACAAGCAATTAGACATTCATCCTTTATTATCAGACAATTTATTTTATAGACAAAATCTACTAATTATAGATAATGGGTGAAGGATACTATTGAGCACACTAAAAGGATCAATATTCAGATCGAACATAGATTGGTTGGATTTGTCTCAGGCATTCCATTCAATATTCCATTTTTTGTAGAATTAGAATTATATATAAAACTAAGGAAAGAAGTCATTGTCATTATCTTGTTAATGCCAAGTGCAGTAAGAAATAATAGAGGGGGTGGTATAAATTAGGGAGAGCAGAAGAAAGTCAGTTCGAGTTCCGGTAAATATGTGAAGAACATGAAAATATCTTACCCAAAAAAAGCTGGCCAAATTGGTCGGCTTTTTTTGTTTAAATATAGTGGATCGGATCATCGAAACTTATTTTTTAATGTACGAAAAATCACATCAAATTGTGTAACAAGATATATGAAAGCATGCCATACAAGGGGGCCTAATCGATTTATAGACATATGTACAAAATACGAGTTTTGTGAAAATGTATAACTGACAATATCGACATTCCAAATAATATCTCTGATCAATTGTCAAGTACAACTAAATACGAACTTCCATAACATTTTCCTCATACTGACTCGATTAATGTCTTAAAGGACATCATTTTTCTTCTGTAATAAATGACATGTCTGACAATCCTGACCGGCTCTCCAGCGAACCGGAACACTGGCAATATTAGATCGAATATTAGATTCTTGCTCTTCCTTTTCATCCGATGCTTTAATCAAGAAAATGGAAAATAGATTTCGCTTGTATTTGCTTGGCAATTCATATCTCATTTATAGCGGTTTCTTTTTTGTTTTAGAAAATGATTTGATTTGGTAAGTCGGAATAAAGCAAATTTGAAGGCAGCCCAATAAAAGCAAGATATGCCGGGGGCTATCCGCTGATAGAGCGAATAACCCCAGCACGCTTTTGAACCGCCGGCATGCGGATTTTATTGTAAGTGAAATTACGGCGCATCGGCTTCCTACCTGGTTTTGAACAAGCGTTGAAAAAATCCGGGCTTGCCCCGGCCGGTTCGTTTTGGTGCCTCAACGGCAACCGCCACTTCAAACTGGGAACGAAGATGTTCCGTGAGATGCCGGTCGCGCATTTTTAAGGAGTCCTCAATATACCGCTGCTGCTGTTCCATCACTTTCGATTGCTCGTCCAGCTTTTGAATCAGCATCTGAAGCAGCCCGTTTTGGTCCGTAACCTTTTCCGCAAGGTCCTCAACTTGTTTTTCGAAATTCGATTTGGCCTCCGGTGTTTTATCCATGTTTACGCTGCCCTCAAGCCATTCACGCACCTGGTTGTAGGTCCAGCCTTCGGTTTGAATTTTTTCTTTAATCGCCAGCAAATCGGAAATGTTCTTTTGCGTAAAACGACGGTGTCCGCGAGAGGTACGCTCCACTTGCAAATTAAATTCTTTTTGGTAAACACGGATTAGATCGTCCGACAGCTCCGTCATTTCAGCAACTTGTTTGGTACTGTAGAAGGCTTCAACAGAAATTTCGTTTTCAGATTCCAGCATCGATTGCACAATACTCCCTCCCTATTAAAAACTCGCAACACCTAATCCAGATTTCAACTCTACTTCTTTCATTGTAGATTCAAAGAGATGAATTTACAGTCGAAATCAGGGTGTCGGATATTCAAAAATAGTGAGGAAAAGCATTTTTGTTTTGTATTATATCCGTTGAATTTTGACGATTGTTGTTGGAGCGTTACCGATACGGTTTATACTGCCGTCCATCCTCCGTCGACCATGACCGTATGGCCTGTGACCAAATCAGATGCAGAACTGGCGAGATAAATGACCGTGCCCAGAAGATCCTCCGGTTTTCCGATCCTTTGAATAGGTTGACGCCGAAGGTAATCCTCTTTAAATGTCTCTTGTGCAAATAAAGACTCAGTTAACGGCGTTAATAAATATGTTGGACCGATAGCATTGACATTAATGCCGAATTCAGCCCATTCGGCTGCCAGGGTACGGGTCAAATTGATCACCCCTGCTTTGCTTGCGGTGTACGAGGACCGTTCGGCGGAACCGATCATCCCGTTAATGGATGCGATGTTGATGATCTTCCCGCTTCCTTGCCGGATCATGACTTTGCCCGCGGCTTGACAGCAAAAGAAAACGCCCTTCAGGTTGACGTCCATTACTCTGTCCCATTCTTCTTCTGTCACCTCTACAGCCTTTTTCCTGATGATCACTCCGGCATTATTCACAAGTACATCGATTCTCCCAAAATAATCACAGGCTTGCTCGATCATCTTCCCGATCCCGCCCACGTCCGTTACATCCAGTTCAACGACCAGGGCTCGCCTGCCCGCGCTGCGGATTTGCCTGGCAGTCTCATTGGCGGTTTCCAATCTCTCCGGAAGTTCAGTAATGACCAGATCAGCTCCGGCCTGGGCAAGTCCCAGAGCTATACTTCTGCCAATGCCGGAACCGCTTCCAGTAACGATGACCACTTTGTTGTCAAGGTTAAACATGGGAATGTCCTCCTGTCCAGCTAATGAATTTAGCAGTCTGAATATGGAACAAACAACAGGTGAAATATCTATATTGTCTACTAAAACCGCTTTCATGTCTAACAAAAAAAGCTGTCCTGAGAAAATAAAGTATTAGACATCCATGCCGCTGACGCGGCACCCGGTGGTTGTTGCACCAGCCCTTCAATCTAACATGCCGTAAGGAGTTTCTTGAATGGACGTCGTTTACAGCCATGTGTGCGGGCTTGACGTTCACAAAAAGAACATCGTCGCCTGCATCATCACACCGGAAGGCAAAGAAATCCGAACGTTTGAAACCATGACCGACGACCTGATCCTACTCGTCGATTGGGTCAGGATGACAAAAGCTTGATTGATTTATCCTCAGCCGGTCTTTATGGTCAATCGATTAAACTTAACATAAATAATATTATGTAAACAATGAGGCGGCCATCCTTGGCAAGCTGCTGTTCAAGCGGCTGTTAATTTATTTCCAGATGACTTTGGTATTCTTGCCAATGTATAATGAAATCGTTGTACTCATTCCCAACTTTATCACGCTCTTCCACCCGGTTTTCGCAGATTGAATGATGAAGGAGGCCTTTCTAATGAATAAAAGCTTCAAAATTTTGGCGTGTTCGACAATGGCTTTTGCCATGCTGACTTCCGCAGCCCTGGCCAATCCGGTAGAAAATAAGTCGGCCGTTGCCGTTGCTAACGCAAAAGTCTCTTATGCTTTCAATGATTTATCCAATATTGATCCGGTTTTGAAAGCAAAGATAGATTCGCTGCTGTCTAAAGGGATATTTGAAGGAGTTTCGGATGATACCTTCGGGATTCATCTAAACATGACTCGTGCCCAGTTTGCGAAAGTGGCTGCACTGGTCTTCGATTTGGATGTTGATTACAGCATCACTACCTCCAGCTTTGCGGATGTGAAAGCCGACGATCCGCAACATGGCTGGGCGATCCCGTACATAGAAGCCGCTAAGAAGGCCGGGCTGATCGATGGGATGACGGATACGGAATTTGCTCCGGGAAATGATGTGACGATAGGCCAGCTGGATAAGGTTTTCGTCACCGGTTTGGGTAAGCCGGTGAACGTGACAGGCAGTCCCTGGTATGAGGATGCTGTAAGGCAAGCTCAGGCTTTGGGCATTCACCCGCCCGGCAAAGACGGCCGTGCTGCGGCTTCCCGTGCCGATCTGGTTACAGCCGCTTATGCCGGTTATGAAGCGTTCCATAAGCAAGAGGATAACGCAACTCCGGCAGCGATTGTTTCTGTCAAATCGGTTGACAATAAGACCGTGCAAGTGATACTGAACCAGCCGGTGGATCCTTCCAAGGTCGCCTTTTCCCTTACCAAGGATACCCAGCAATTCTCTACAACAACCAAGTGGTCCAACGACCATAAATCAGCGGATTTAACCGTTAACGATGCTGAGCTAACCGCCGGCGAGTACACGATTAGAGTAACCGGTCTGGACAAACCGCTCACAGCGACGTTAACCGTTTCCGGAACGATAAGCACCAATGATCCCCATGTATCTATCACTAATCCCGGCACTATCGCCAACGTGATCGATAGCGGATTAACGAGTGCGGCTACCGGGCTCAACGGCTTTGTCACAAGGACGGTAGCCGAAGACCCGACCCTCAGCAAATTTGCCAAGGAAATCAAATTTAATGTGACCAATGCGGCTGGAGACGCCGTAGCGATTCCAGGCATCATCGAGACGATCACCTCGTCCGATCCCAATGTGGTCAAAGTCGGTCGCTCGAATGACAACCGCGGCTATGTTCTGGGCAATAAAGCGGGAACGGCGACCGTGAATATCGTTTACAAGACCAATAAAGGCGAAAGCAAAGTCGCATCGGTAACCGTAAACGTAAAAGACGAGGTCGTGGCCGCAAGTCAGGTTGAAGCCGATGCGAGAGCCTATCAAAGAATGACGGTATCGGATAACGTATATTCCGCCGAATTTAACGCGTTTACTGCGATGAACCTTAAAGTATACGACAACTACGGCATCAAGTACCAGAAAGATGAAGTGCAGAAGTATAATTTTGCCCTCGCTGTAGTGCTTATCGCGGATCATATTGTTGGAGATCTGGACAAAGGCGATACAGGCACGGTGACGGTAGATCCGGATGGGAGGGTTCATGTCGTCGGAAACGTCACGCAATTTGATATAACCGCGCATTTACCGAACAACAAGAGTGCAACTACAGAAATTCGACTTCTCCCATAATAACAGCCAAAAGACGCAGCATAGCAAGTGTACAAAAAGGCCCGAATGGCTCATCCGAATGAGCTTTCGGGCCTTTCCTGTTATGGTTTTTCCGATCTGTCGTTCATCATCGAACGCAGCGCGGCGCGAAAATCGTCATCTTTCATTGCCGTATGATCCGAATCCTTTTTGAGCTTTCGCGTTGGTCCCGCTTCCGAAATTTTTGAAGCGCCTGCCGGTAATCCCGATCGGCCATTTTCCCGTCATCCGGAGCGCGCCGCGTTTGCCCGGAATCCGTGCTTTCAAGTACCGAAGAATCGTCAGTGACGGATATTCCTTCTGATTGGGGCTCCATGCTTTCCATTTTGGCCAACGGCCGGGCATGCTTTGGTGCTGCCGCGGATGCGCTCGCGTCATCTGACGATTCGGGTTTCGCCAAATCTTCTTCAGCACGGACTATGGGATATTGCCGCTCGCTTCTTTTAGGGGTCGAAGAGAGCGAACGAAGATTATAAACAATGAGAATCACGATAAGGATCAGGCCGACGGCAATGCTCAATATGGGAACAATCACCGCCTCTCCCCCTTTCCACACTGATGTCCCTCACTACACATGAATGAATTTTTTGGTCACCTGAGCGACGCGTTCTCCCAATGCTCTTCCGAGCGCTTTTCCCTGCTCGCTTATGAGCTCATCCTTATCGATCGGACAAGTGATGCCGACGCCATAATAAGAACCGTACAGGGCATTCTCGGGAATATTGCCGGGAAGACCTACGATAATCATCCCATGATGCAGCATGGGAGTCATTAAACTGACCATGGTGGACTCCAACCCGCCATGCTGAGTTGCCGTCGTACAGAATACCGCCCCGATTTTATTGATCAGCTTGCCGTTCGCCCAGAGATGCCCGAGCTTATCGATCCAGGCTTTTAACCCCGAACTAATCGTTCCGAAATGCCCGGGACACCCCCAAATGATGGCGTCCATATCGGCGAGATCGTAGACACTGGCCGAATGAACATGGTGGATATGCACCTCCGCCTGAGCCTCTCTCGAGGCCCCTTCAGCGATGGATCGGGCCAAAGCTTCCGTATGTCCGCCTTCACTATCGTATACAATGTAAATTTTCATTTAACCGCCTCCGCTTCACGAGACTTTCAAGAATTAACCATACGTTAACCTTGCCGGGTTTGACCAGGAGCCGGAAGCATAATGACCTCCGTACTTGCTGCCTCTTCCCTTTCCGCAGTCTTTTTATCTTTTCGCACATCCTTCAGAAATACACACAGCAGCAGGGCGGCGGCCGAAATGATGGAGGTCCAGAAAAAAGCATCGTTGATCCCCATAACCGTGGAATGCATCTGGGCTTGTCCAGCAAGCTGGGAAATGGCTTGGACTTGTGCCTGTTCCAGCGGCAGGTGCGACGAATCGGCTATCTTGTGAACCAGCGAATTAAACGAATCCATAAAGGCTGGATTGGTTGTATCCATCCGGTTCGTATACGAAGCAAAATGGAAAGTCGACCGGTTGGTGAAAATCGTCGTAATCCAGCTTGTGCCAATCGAGCCGCTAATTTGACGCAGCGTATTGGACATGGCTGTACCGTGGTTGTTCAGTTCCTTCGGCAGCTGGTTCATCCCTGCGGTCATAATCGGCATCATCAACAACGACATCCCAAAGAAACGAAGCATATACAGAATCATAATAAAGTTATACGTCGATTCCATTGTCAGCTTAGTAAATTCAAATGTGGTGACGGTCGTAATGATCATGCCGATGATCGCAAGCGGCCGCGGGCCGACTTTATCGAATAAAGCTCCCGACACCGGCGACATGACCATCATGACCAGCGCACCCGGAAGCATAAGAAGTCCGGACTCCATAGGCGTAAAGCCTCTTAAGTTTTGCAAGTATATGGGAAGCAGAATCATCCCTGCGAACATGCTGGCTGTCAGAAGCACACTGATGACGGTGGATAACGAAAACATGCTGTATTTAAACACGCGCATATCCAGCATAGGCGTATCGGACTGCATTTGCTGCAGTACAAAGATGAAGATCAAAGCCAAACCGATAACAAGATAAGCCAGGACTGCGATATCCGTCCAGCCTTTCGTTCCCGCTTCCGTCAAGCCGTACAAAAGCAATCCAACTCCGGTTAAAGAGGTAAAGGTGCCGAAATAATCCAGCTTTATTTTTTTCGGTTCTTCGATATTGTTTAGCGTAAAAAAGGCAATGATAAGAACCAGCACCCCTAGAGGTATCATCCCCGAAAAAAGTAGATGCCAGTCATAATTTTGCACCACCCAACCGGATAATGTCGGGCCGACCGCCGGAGCGAACATCATAGCCAGCCCGAAAAGCCCCATGCCCTTGCCTCGCATCTCCGGAGGGAAGATATACAGAATCACACTCATGACAAGAGGGGAAAGCACTCCCCCGCCAACGGCCTGAATCAGACGACCGGCCAGCATAAGCGGAAAATTCGGGGCCAGACTGCATATCAGAGCTCCGAGCGTAAAACAGAACATGGCGATCAAAAACAACAAACGAACTCCGAACCTTTCGATTAAGAATGCGGATAAAGGGATTAAAATCCCGTTTACCAGCATATAGCCGGTTAAAAGCCACTGAATCGTATTCGTCGTTACACCGAAATCCGCTGTCATATGTGGAAGAGCAACGTTTAATAACGTCTGGTTCAAAATCGCCAGGAACAAACCCAGCATCAACACGGTCAACAGCGGGATGTGCCGGGAAATACCGTCGCCGCTGCTCTTCACGGCTGAGTTTTGAGCAGCCATATCGCTCCTCCTTTCCAAATCATTACATTATTTTTTGGTAATCTTCACTTCAGCATTCATCCCGGGAAGTACATTGTCCGAGTAGTTGCTGATCGATATCTTAATCTGCACTTTTTGCGTTACTTTCGTGTAGTTGCCGCTTGTATTGCTCACGGGAAGCAGCGAAAATACGGAATTCGTTGCCCGTCCGATCTCCTCTACCTTGCCTTTTAACGTATTGCTCGAATCACCGTCAACCGTTACCTCGACGTCTGAACCGATTTGAATATCTTTCACGTCGGTTTCGTCAATATTGGCTACGATATACAGCTTCTTCATATCGATGAGCTGGGCTAAGGTTTGGCCGGGTTGAACCATTTGGCCTTCTTTGGCCTGGTTTTTCACAATAGTGCCTTCGAGCGCCGGACTTACATTGACCGTCTTGGTTCCGTCACTCACTTGGCCCACAACTTTGGCTTTTGCGACCACGTCCCCTTCTTTCCCGTCCCAGTTAGTCAGGGTTCCTGCAGCCGGTGCGGACAGGTTTATGATATCCCCTGCGACGCGCGCATCCTCTGTCTTAATATATTGTGAGCTTTGAAGATAGTAATAGAAACCTCCCATAATCAAAGCAACGATGACGATAATGCCAATCAGATTGGCTGCAAACAAACGACCTTTCATAGGTTTTCTCCCTCCATGGTTTAATATATAAATTACTTTGTAACAAAGTATTTTAGAACAAAATAAATTTATCATAATAAAAAAAAGAATACAAATAGTAAAGTAATCCTGTATACTTAACTTATGTCATTTCATCGGGAAAGAAATTGGGGATGAACAAGGAAAATGGGAATGCGAGATGGAAAAAAAGATATGACCGCGCAAATCGAAGCCATGGATCATTTTAATGAAACA
Source organism: Paenibacillus naphthalenovorans (assembly GCF_001465255.1). Lineage (NCBI taxonomy): Bacteria > Bacillati > Bacillota > Bacilli > Caryophanales > Paenibacillaceae > Paenibacillus > Paenibacillus naphthalenovorans. Next base: position 1,643,448 of record NZ_CP013652.1, read on the forward strand.
TTCTTGAGATATAAAATGAAATTGCTGGATGCCCATCATAAAGACCCGCAGCTTCGTATGAATGGCACCAAATATCATATACTGATAACGATATACCAGCGCCAAAGCTGCATGGTAACGGATATTTCGCGGCATTTGCATTTGTCTTCGGGAGCTACTACGATTTCGCTGAATCAGTTGGAAAAGGACAATCTGATTGAGCGGCTGCGGAGCAATGAGGACCGGCGCACAGTCATGGTTACCCTCACTCCCAATGGAAAAAGGTTTATTGAAACGGTGCTGGACGTCCGAAACCGGCTGCTGGCCGAGATGATTGAGCCGCTTTCTTCGGAAGAACAAGATCAATTATTTCATATTATCGCTAAGATATCCCGACAGCTGGCCAAGAAGATCGCTTCCCATGAGCTGTAAAAGATATCCTAAACGCTTGGCCCGGGAACCAAAGTTGAAGGTGATACCATCATGCTGCAGCTTATTGCTATGACCACGATGCTGATTGACCATGTCGGGTACATTTTTTTTCCTCATACGGATCTGTTCCGCATTATCGGACGCATTGCCTTTCCGCTCTACTGCTGGTTTCTGGTCCAAGGCTATCTTCACACGAGCAGCCTGAAAAACTATATGCGGAGGCTGTTCTGGCTGGCCTGCTTGTCGCAGATTCCGTATTCCCTGGCATTCGATGATTGGGAATTAAATGTGATCTTTACTCTTTTGCTGTCGATCGTTGGCTTATATGCAGCGGATCGCATCAAGGATGAGAAATATAAAGCCCTGCTGATGGCCGGAGTACTGCTTGCTGCCCTGCTGATACCTATGGATTACGGGCTTTATGGGGTGCTGCTTGTTTTTCTTTACCGGTATTTTACCGGGTGGAAATTGATCGTTTATCATACGGCCCTGAACATGATGTTTATCGCCGTATATGGAACGGGCGCCTGGATTCAATTATTTAGCCTGCTGGGGACTTTTCTGTTTGCTTATCCTATCCCTAATTACCAGATATCCATTAAAAAATGGTTGTACCGCAGCTTCTATCCGGCGCATTTGTTCCTCCTGTTTATCCTCTATCTCTGGATGGAGCAATCCTAGACTCTCTCCTGCCTAAAGCAAAAACGGGTCGAAGAGCAGCAGCTCTTTAACCCGTTTTTGTTCATCTATTCATTGCTCTTCCTTATCTTTGGATTCGTTGACCAACCGGTCATATTTGGCATATCGATCATCCACTTCCGAGGCCATTTGCCGAAACCTTCTGGTCTCTTCAAGCACCGGATCAATCTGTGCCTGAATGCGGATCTCGGTTTTGATCGGCAGCCGTTTGCGTGCGGCCTCCTTCGTATCCTCCTGCTCCATTTGGCCTTCCGTCAGTTTTTGCGCCAATTCTTCCTCCAGCTTTCTGGAATTCATGGTTCTTCATCCCCTTTCGCCTTGTGTCAGATTCATCAAAGTCTTTTTATATCCTGTCCATACGAAAGAGCTGCTATAAGGCGGAGCCTGTTGAGCGGTTCAGCAGGAACGGGTCGGACTGTTTTTCCAGCCGGTGAAGCAGGACATATACCGTTGCCTGCTCCAATGGCGCCGCGATGGCGGCAGCCAGACCGGTCAGTCCTCCGTTCAGATGAGGAATCGTAAAAACGAACAAAATCAATAAAGCGACGGAGAACAGCACAGATACCATTTTGCTCGCCATAATCGGTTTGGTTTTCCCCAGCAGCATGCATTTCCCGGCTAAAAAATCGATCCAGGGAAACAGCAAACTCTGTATGGACAATAATTTCAACAGCATCTGAACTTCCTGCAGCAACGGCCCGTGCACGCCAAGAACACCTTCCAACAGCCATCTTCCCCCTGCATCCGATGAGATCGTCAGGAGAAAAGCGGGCGATAATATGGATAAGCAGGCAACGACAATCAAAACATTGCGGCGATCCGACGAATAAAATTGGATAACAATTTGATGGATGGAAGCACAAATAAAAAGGAAGCAAATGCCGCGCCAGCTCAATGCTTTGATGGTCCCTTCGCTCCGGAAGGCGTTTTTTGAGGGCGGATCCTTCCCAGACGGAGACCATGCATTCGATGATCACGCCGACCATAAAAATGACAGCCCCGTATCTTCCGTCATCGGTCCAGCCGTTCCGCGCCCAATGGAACATAAAACAAAACGATCCGAAGCACGTGTTCCCATCTCCATCCCCAATTATCATTGATCAATCAAGCTGTGGGCTGTCGTGCTCTCCTTCAGACCGGATCGATTTGAACGGCAGCTTGCTTACCGCTGATCTGAATCGCCGTTTTTTACGGCCTGCCGTGCTGAGATCCCGCAGTATATCCTCTAAAAGCGCTTTTCCCCTCCCCTCTTCTTTCCCTTGCGCCCGGACAACGAACATCACCGAATCGCCGGATTTCAGGATTTTCTGTGCCTGCTGCAATTTGGTCTCGTAGTCTTGCTCTTCAATCCCGGGTGTAAGACGAATCTCCTTCAGCTTGGGCACGCGATCCTGCTTCCGGGCTGCTGCGCCTCCTGCCTGGCCGCTCCTGCACCGATCAGCCTGCATGGCGGAGGACTGCTCATGAATGAGGTGCATACCAAATCAACCTTGAGTTTTTGGGCCATGGCCAGAGCTTTTTTCGTCGGGACGATGCCCAGGTCTTCCCCGTTTGGTCCTGTGAGGTGAAACTCGGAGGCTTTATTTTTTTCGTTCATGATCATTGTCAGCGCACCTGAACTTTCTCTATAATGAACCCATATTACCGTGTAAAAGGAGATTTTTCAATGAGTCAAAACGAACTTGAGCAACAAATCATTCGCAACTACCAGCGCGACGAGCAAATGATGATTCTTGTGTTTGCCCAGTGGTGCGTTAATCATGATCTCGATCCGGCCGCATTGTACCGCCGTGCCTATCCGCAGCAAGACGCTAATCCTTCGCTGCAGCAGGCGATCGCATTGACCGTGCCTAAAGAAGAGGCCGGCGAAATTGCCGATGAAACGCTGCTGGGCGTCTTGTCGCTTTTCGGTAATGATGAACTCGCCATGGTCGTCACTGAGGAAATTCAAAAGCGTCCGCGCGTCGCCAAAAAATAAGACCCAACCGATCGTCGGCAGAGCTTAAACGCGCCGCCCAATTCCATTTGTTCTCCTATCCGGGCTTGTCATTTCCGCATGCAAATAGCGCAAACCAAAAGTCTGCCAGGCCCGGTACCGGAACAGATTTTTGGTTTGCAAAGTGGTAAATGAAATCCATCAGATTTTCATGGCTTGTTTCTTGATCCGAATTTGAACACTCGTTCCTTCTCCCGCTTCTCCGGATGAACGAATGATCATCCGATAGGAGCAGCCATATAGCATTTTGAGGCGGGAATCCACGTTTTTCATCCCGTATCCGGAAGAGGAAATAATCTCCTCCTCCAGAACGTCGCCATTCAACAATTCCCGTTGTTTATTCAACTGCTCCACCGTCATCCCCACTCCGTTATCGGAGACATCGACGACGACCTCATCTTCTTCGAGATAACCCGTGATCAGGAGCAGACCCTTCTTTCTCAAACGCCGCATCCCATGGACAATCGCATTTTCGACAAGGGGCTGCATCACCAATTTACCGATCGTATATTGGGCTGCTTCATCAGCCAAATGAAGGGTAAAATCGAAGCGTTCTTCAAACCTGATTTTTTGAATTTGCAGATAGACGCGCACCATTTCAAACTCTTCGGCCAAGGTTATGGTTTCCCGGCCCTGGCTTAAAATCATGCGGAACAGCTTGGACAAGCCGCTGACCATCTCGCTGATTTTGGGCTGTTCATTCTCCTGAGCGAGCCAATGAATCGAATCCAGTGTGTTGTATAAAAAATGAGGATTGATCTGATATTCGAGAACTCTGAGCTCAAACAGCCTTTTTAAGCGCTGCTGCTCTTTCAAATTCGTCATCAATTCCTCGATTTCGGACGCCATCAGATTGAATTGATCTCCGATGATGCGGATCTCGTCGTTTCCCTTGAGCGAGATTCGCGTTCCCCACATGTTTTGACCGAATTTACGCATGGCCTTAATCAGCTGCCTGAGCCGTTGAGACAGTATTTTCGTCGCCCACAAGGATACAATCAATGCAAGAAATAGAAAAATCACATAACCGTAAATCAGTTTATTCCGAATTTCTTTCGTTTCTTTATGGATAAATTCCTTGTCAAGCCCGACAAAAAGATAGTCCTGCTGGTCCATCCGCATGAGAACGGTTCTCCATATGCGGCCGTTTAGGCGAACTTCCGTCAGCTTGGATGCGATATCCCCCGCTGCTTGATCGATCAGAGGGCCGGTGCCGCCCTGGATTTTCTTATTGTCGTATACCATCCACCCGTTTTCCGATGCATGGATCATGCCGAAAATCATTTGGCCGTAATAATTGTAGGTCTCATAGGAGCTGCGAACGGCGTCCAAAGAAAGATTCACAATAACGTAACCGATCATCTCGGTCGGCTGCGTTACGCCATAGATTTTACGCGCGATGGTGATCATATCCTTGTTTTTGATTAATGCATCGCTGACGCTCCATGCCAAACCGGACTGCTCCGCCGAGATCACCGTCTTAAACAGCTCGGAACGCTCCAAATCTTCAGGATAGATCCGGTAATTTTCGGACGTATTCAAATATACTTCTCCGTTCATATCGATGATGGCGATGGAAAAAATATTGTTCCAAACCAACCGGGATCTGGACAGCAGGTTCCTCATGGTGTGCTCGTTGGCGTATCTCTCCTGTAGACGCACATTTTCATCAAGCGGGCGGCCGGCATCTCCCTCCTCCATGGTTTTCTTGGCCGAGGCTAATATCCTCTGCACGTCGGGGTCAATCAGAATCTGGTTCGTCAAAGTGGTCACATCGTTAAAAATAGCCCGTATTTCTCTGCTTGCCGCATGCTCCAGCACATACAGCGTATTGTTCATTTCCGCCTCTTTTTGTTCGATCTGATCGGACATCAATTGGGCGATGACAGCAATCAACAGCAGATTCGGAACCGAAATGATGAGGATGAGCTTAATGAAAATTTTACTGTTGAGTGTGGTGTACCATCGAGAGAGATGTCTGAACAGCGGTTTAAGCATAGGAACCGGATTCCTCTTTGTAGTCTGATGGATTTTTACCGACCCATTTCTTGAAGTAGCTGCTGAAATAAAGGGGGTTCTCGTAGCCGACCTTCTCCGCAATTTCGGATATTTTCAGATCGGTGTTGTTTAACAGCTGCTTGGCTTTTTCCATACGCGTCTTTGCCAGGTACTGCATGCAGGAAAAACCGGTTTGTTTGCGGAACGTTTGCGTCAAATAATTGGGATGAAGCGAAACGACATCGGCAAGAGATTGAAGAGTAAGCGAATAATCGTGGTAATGCTGTTCTATGTACGCGGCTACCTTGTCAACAACATCCGAGGCTGCGCCGGTTTTCGTCACCGTACCGCGGCTGATCACGCAAGCTTCCAGCCACCGCTGCATTCGTTTGGCCGCTACAGCCATGGAGTGCCGGTGCAACTGTGGCAATGCGGGGCACTGCAGTCCCAGTTCCTGAAACAGTTTTTCCACGGAGACCGCAAGCTTATAAAAGCCTTGCAGCGCATGAGCGTCCCCCGCATTGCCCGCCATGAGCATCCGAAGAAATTGCCGCGCTGATAAAAGCGCCTCTTCCGTTCTGCCCGTGCCAAGCGCCATGCGGAATTTTTGCTCCTCCTCCAACGGATAGGAAGGTTCCCCCAAGGAATGGGCTTCCAATAGATCATAGGCTTGACTTACGGATTGCGGAATCCGGACAATGCCGCGAACAACCGTTCCCACGGCTGTGGCCACAGGAATGCCAAGCACCTTGTCGGCCAGAAGAGCAAAATTCTGAATGCTGTCGCATGAATTTGAGTCCGCAGGCTGAATGCCGAACACCAGCGTTCGTTCATCCTTAATCAAGACAAAGCCTTTGACGTCTCCGAGGACGGTTTCGCCAAACAGATGCTTGGTTCCGGTGCAGTACAGCAGCAAATCCCGCTGCGACAGCTCCGGCTCGCTTTTCTTCAGCCGGACGACGCCGCCGAAATACTCCCCATCGAGTGGAAAGTTAAAGCAGTCGGCATTCTCCTTTAGTTCCGCCATGGAAAGGAGCTTGCCTTCCAGCAAATCCGATAGAAGCTTCTCCCGCACATAGCTCTCTGTGTTGGCTCGTGACGGTTTGCCCGCGTGCTGTTGAGAGGCAAAGCGCAAACGCGCCTTCATGATGTCCTCTCGGATCGCGCATAAGATGCCATGCAGCTCTGCCGGCTGCACAGGCTTAGTAATATACCGGCATACCTTTAAATCTATGGCTTTTTGCGCCAGTCTGAAATCTTCATGACCGGACAATATCGCGCAGGGAATACCCGGATAACGTCTGTTCACCTGTTCGATCAATTCGATGCCGTCCATAAACTGCATATAAATATCCGTGATGATCAAATCGGGCAAAACCTTGGCTGTCTCGAGCCATTGCAAGGCCGTTTCCCCATCGTCTGCCGTACTCAATACGCGGAATCCATCGTTCAGCTGGGCAATGGCCCTCTCTATCCCTTTTCTGATTGCCTGTTCGTCTTCGACCACTAGAATGTTCATTTCAGACATACTCCCCTCCATTGTCAAAGACGGCGCAGCAATGGGCCAATCCCTTTCTCATTGCTGCGCCGTCCGTATGTCTGCCTGTACAGCAAACCAGGATCCTGCTTGTTTATTATCGGACATAATCTATACTATACAGGAAACGGGCAATAATAAATCATTAATTTGCCCAATACATTTCTCCAGTTGTCTCCGTAATCAGCACTTCTTCAAGAAAGCGGACCGCTTTGATAAAGCCTTCTTGTACGGACATGAGCCCGTCTTCGTGTTCGATGCTGATCGCTCCGGTATAGCCCACCAGCCGCAGGGTGCTGATGATCGCTTTCCAAGTGTCGGCTCCGTGCCCGTAGCCTACCGTCCGGAAGGCCCACGAACGGGCGGATATATCCTTATATGACTTCGTATCCAGCACGCCATTGAGTGCGGTACGATTAGGGAAGATTGCCGTATCCTTGGCATGAAAATGATAGATCCGGTCCTGGAGCGCCAAGATGGACGATACCGGATCCATGCCCTGCCAGAACAGATGGCTGGGGTCAAAGTTCACGCCGACCTGCTCTCCCCCGATATCGCAAAGCCGTAATGCGGTTTCCGTGTTGTACACCGCAAATCCGGGATGAGGCTCAACGGCAACCTTGACGCCGTGCTCACGGATAAACGAGCTCATCTCTTTCCAATACGGGGTCACCTTTTCCCGCCACTGCCACTCTACGATTTCCGCAAAATCGGTAGGCCAAGGGCACGTAATCCAAACGGGGCGCTGCGAGGTTTCCGATTCGCCCGGGCATCCGGAGAAGTTGACGACCGTATGGACACCGAGCCGCTGGGCCAACCTAATCGTGTTTTGAAAATCGCGATGATGCTCCTCGGCAACGATTTTGTTGGGATGAAGGGGATTTCCGTGGCAGCTCAGCGAGCTGATTTCCAGCTTGTATCGGTCAAGCAATTGGCGGAAGCGCTCAATTTCTCCCGGGTTATTCAGCAATTCCTCCGGCTTGCAGTGATGGTTGCCCACATAGCCGCCGGTTGCGATTTCCACGGTTTGAACTCCGCATTCGGCTGCATAAGCGAGAGCCTCTTCCAATGTTTTTCGTCTAAACAAGGTAAGGAAAACGCCTAATTTCATCGTATACTCTCCCTTCGGACACTACCGTTTTAATTGATGCTGTCGATGCGAACCCAGCTTTTCTTCGTCGAGGAGGTTTCAACGGCCTCCAGAACGATTTGATTTTTAAACCCGTCTTCAAAATTGGGAGCGGGCTGATAGCCTTTGGCGATCCCGTTCATCAGCTCATGCACCAGGTTGATAAACGTATGCTCATATCCGATAATATGCGCTGCAGGCCAATAAGCTCCGGCATAGGGGTGATGCTCTTCCGTGCAGTTGATCAGCCTGTACCCCTGTAATCCCGGCTCGTCGTCGGCAAAATACACTTCAAGATTGTTCATATTCTCCAAATCCCAGCGGATGGATGCTTTCTCCCCGTTGATCTCAAAGCGCTTGCCGTTTTTATTTCCGCCTGCGAATCGGGTCACTTCGAATGTCCCGAGCGCTCCGTTCTCGAACCGGGCGATAAAGACCGAGGCATCATCGACGTCCACCTTCCCTTTGGTGCCGCTTTTCCCATAAATTTGTAGCCGATGATCGTACTAATCCTTCATGGACCCGCTGGTCAAACCGCTGACAATAGATTGCTGCAGGGTGATAAAAATCAGGATGATCGGCAGCGCGGCGATGGTCGCTGCGGCCATGAGGTTATTCCACTCGGTTCCGTATTCCCCGATGAATTTATATAATCCCATGGTCAGCGGACGAATGGTTTCATTGGTCGTCAGCGTCAGGGCAAAAATAAAGTCTCCCCACCCCCACAGAAAGCAGAATGCGCCAACCGTCAGCAATCCAGGCTTTACAAGCGGCAGAATGATCCGCCAAAAGGCGCTGAATTTGTCGCTGCCGTCAATCAATGCGGCTTCTTCAAGCCCCGAGGGAAGCGCCAGAAAATAAGGCCGCAGCACGAGGATCGCAAAAGGCAGCGAATGCGTCGTGTTGGCCACGATCAAAGCGGGGAAGCTGTTGATCAGCTGCATTTTGGAAAAAGCGATAAACAAAGGCATCGCGAGCATAATGGTCGGCAGCATTTGGGTCGCCAGGAGCAGAATCAGGATCGCGGCCTTTCCCCACATGCGTAGGCGGGCCAAACCGTAGGCCGCCGGGGCGGCCAGGATCAGCGTGAGCAGCATCGTGCCCGATGCAATGATAAAGCTGTTGCCGATATACCCCAGCATGGAACGGTTGGATACAAAATTATCGGTATAGGCGGCAAAAGTGAGCTCATGAGGGAACATATGAGGCGGGTTGGCAAACAATTCCCCCATCGGCTTAAGCGACGTAATGATCATCCAGTACACCGGAAACAAAAACAGCAGGGTGACCGCAGCTCCGATGACCGTAAGCGCGTATTCTTGTTTGCGGTATTTGGCATGCGCGCTCAATGATGTTCCTCCTTTCGCATCATCCGCAGATACACAGCCGACAAAGCCATCAGCACAAAAAACATGATGCTGGATACCGCGGCGCCCAAACTAAATTCAAAGTTGATGAAGGCCAACCGGTACGCATAAAGAGGAAATACGGTAGATGCGTTAACGGGACCTCCTCCGGTCATAATGAAGATCAGGTCAAATACTTTGAAGGTGTAAATCAGCCCGAGCATGAGCAGCACCAGAATCGTAGGCCTCATGAGCGGCAAGGTAATGTCGCGGAACTGACGCCAGCGCCCCGCGCCGTCGATCCTGGCTGCTTCGTAGAGATGATCCGGCAGGGATTGCAGCCCGGCGAGCAGAATGATCATATTAAACGGTACGCCGATCCAGATATTCGCGAGAATCGTGCCATATAATGCGGTTTTTTCCTCCGTGAGCCAGAATCGGTGACTGTCGATCATGCCGAACAGCTGCATTAGATAATTCATCACGCCGTGGTCGCCGGCCAGCATCCATTTGAATAAGGTCGCTGTAATGACAATCGGCATCATCCAGGCTAACAGCATCAGCGAACGCATCATACCGCGTCCCGGAAACCGGAGATTGAAAAATAAGGCCAATGCAAAACCGATCCCGAATTGGAAAACGATGCTCAGCACCGTGAAAATGGCTGAATTTTTAAATGAAACGGCAAACACTTCATCCTGAAAAATCGTTTTGTAATTTAGCAGCCCGACAAAATCGTGTTCGCCTCTCAAATTCATCAAGGTGACATTCTGAAAGCTGATCAGCAAATTGTACAAAATCGGAAACACAAGAAAGATGACCATAAACAATACGCCGGGCAGTACAAATACATAATTGGCCAGGCGGTTCCATAAGCTGCGCAAGCTTCTTCGGGAAGCATCCGGCACACGTTCGGTTGAAGCAGGTGACAATTCTCTCTCCATGATCTCCCCCATTCCCTGTGCAAGAATGAAGCCGTCCGGCTCCACCCCTTACCTGTTATTGAAGAAGCGGTTTGATTTTGGCATCCGTTTCCTTCACCGCGTCTTCCGGCGACTTCACTCCCGTTAACACCTGCTGAATCATCTCCTGTATCGCATCTGAGATTTTCGGATAGTTCGGTCCGTACGCCCGTGCCTTAGCGACATTCATGCCGTCGGCGAATATTTTGAAATACCTGTCGCCTTGCCAATAAGGATCCTGTATGAAATCCCTGCGGCTTGGTAGTCTGCCCGCCGCCTTCAGGAAATTTTTCAAATATTCTCCCTGGTTGGCGAACTTCACAATATCCCAAGCGATATCCTTATGCTTCGACGTCGAGGTAATCGCCCAGTTTTCCCCGCCGAGAATCGTGCCACCTTGTTTGTTCACAGGAAGCGGGACGATATCCCATTGAAATTTGGCCTCCTTTTTCAAAACCGGAATTTGCCATGTCCCATTGACCATCATGGCCGTATTTCCTGCAGCAAACTGCAGCATTGAGGCCTGCTGATCTTGTCCAAGAATTTCCTTCGACATGGCGCCGCTGTCAAGCAGCTCTTTCCAAAGCTTAATCGCCTCCACCGTTCCCGGACTGTTGAAATGGGTCACATCCGAACCGGATTGCCACACAAAAGGCAGGAACTGAAACGTTCCCTGTTCGGTCCGCACAGCGGAAACGCTCATGCCGTAAACGCCTTGCTTCGTCAGCTTCTTGGCGGCATCCAGCAGTTCATTCCAATCGGCCGGAGGCTTCACGCCCGCCTGTTCCAGCATGTCGACGTTGTAATAGAGCGCAAGGTTATTGCTGCTGTTCGGAACGCCGTAATTTTTATCCTTGTAGACCGTCGAGGACCACGGGCCGTCAAAGTACTGGTCGGCTTGCCCCCACTCCTTGACTTCCGCCGTGATATCGGCCAGGACTCCCGCTGCGGCGAACGCCTGATGATCCGGGTTGTCAATCCATACGATGTCAGGAAGCTGTCCTGCGGCGGAGCCTAACAGCAGCTTATTTTTCAAATCGCCGAACGGAACGTAAGTACGTTCGATTTTCACATGAGGATTCGCTTTCTGGTAATCGTCGATGACCTTGGTTAATGCTTCGACCATCTCATCGGAACTCATATAATCCCACCAGGTAATCTTCACCGTCTCGCCGTGTTTGTTAGTTTGTCCGTTAGGCGCTGTTGTCCCTGAAAGGGCAGTCGATCCATCCCCGGTTGAGCCGGGATTGCATGCGGTGGTGAGTCCCAAAACCGATACGATGGCCGCCAGCCTGATTTTTTTCCACATGGATAACGATCCCTCCCATACCTGTTATCGTTTTAAGTCCCGCAAAAGACTGAAATCGGCCAGACGAACCGGCATTCCGCTTTTCGCCGACTGAATCGCCGCACAGGTCATCTCGAAGCTGCGAATATTATCCTGAATAGGCGTTGCCGGAATACGGGATTGCCGAACCGCCGTTACAAAATCATCGAGAGACGACGCTCTGTCTCCCAGCTTTGCAGGGATTTGATCAATGACACGGCATACGGCGTTCTCGGGAGCCTCCCCTGTCCAAAGCGTGATTTCATCATTGATCATCTCGATCGCCCCGTGATCTCCGACAATGCGAATGTCCCCGTTCCAGCTCGTTTCCTTTCCCCGGGAAACCCAGCTTCCAAAATAGTGCACCTGAATTCCCCTTTCCAGCTGCATGACCACACTGGCGGACGGATTGCCGCTGAACCAGCTCCATGAAGGCCGGAAGCTATGCGCCAGGATCTCTTCCGCTTCCGCCTCGAGCAAAAACCGGATGATATCAAAATGATGAATGGCCATATCCTCCAATAAAATTTCGGAATAGTTATCCCGCCACCCGCCGAATTTCATGGCCTTTCGGAATTCATATTCCACATAACCGACAGATCCGATCACTCCCTCGTTCAGAAGCTGTTTTACGGTTTGAACAGGGGCTCTCCACCGGTAATTTTGGCTTACCGCAATCTGTTTGTTGTACCTTCGGCTGATTTCAAGCAGTTCTATCGCTTCCTCGTACGTATGGGTCATCGGTTTTTCCATCAATACATGAAGCCCCGCCTCCAACGCTTGAGCGGCTAGAGCTTTGTGTGTCTGCGGCGGGGTAACGATTAATGCGATATCCGCTTTGATCTCCCGGAAGCCGTCTTCCGGCTGATGGAACAATCGCTCTTGCGGCAAACCGGTGATTTGAGCCGCTTGGGCCAGATTGTCCGGCATGATGTCAACCACCGCAGCTAACTCCGCCGCCCGGCAGTCCTTCACAATTTGGAGCCACGATTGTCCGAATCCTCCGGCTCCGATTTGAATCATCCGCATGATGCCCACGCAGGAGACCTCCTTTTTTCATTCGAGATAAGCGCTTACATGAAAACTATATCGAATCATCGGGAATCCATGAATCCAAAATATTAAGGCAGCATATATAAATATTTAATATCTTAGCACTTAGCAGCGAAGGAACGGCTCATCGGCACTAAGTCGGATTGCTTTGAACCCCTCTCCCCTTGATGTTATGATAATAGGACAAGTAAGAACATGAATTTTGTTTACATAATAATCATTATGTAAACCATAATAACCCGCTGCCAGAGGTGAGACGCTTCATGAATATCATTAAAATCAAAGACCGCAACGAGCTGGACAAAAAGGTACCCTTGATGCCGTGGTATGTGGAAAAATTTATTAACTATAAATTACCTGACCTTTCACCATCCTCGCTGCTGGAATATGTACGGGACTATGAGACGTTTTTTTCCTGGCTGATGGCGGAGGGACTTACTTCTGCTTCATCTATTCGGGAGATTCCGATTGAAGATTTGGAAAGGCTCCATATGGACAGTATCGATAATTTCAAAATGTTTCTGTCCTCCCGTAAAGAGAATGCCAACGGAAAAACAACCATTTCCCGCAAGCTTTCTTCTCTCCGTTCGCTTTTTCATTATTTGAGTCAAATTGCGGAGGATGAGAATTTCTATCCTTTATTGAAACGGAATGTCATGGCGAAGGTGGAAATCAAGCGGACGCACAAGCCGAAGGATTCCGCGGCTAAACTCGAAGGCAAGCTGCTTCAGGAGGCGGAAATCGCGGAATTTATCAGGTATGTCCAGCAAGGATACGGACAGGATGTCGCCAAAAACAAGCAGGCTCTCTATTTTTACGAATTGAACAAAATCCGCGATGCGTGCATCATCAGTTTAATTCTGAATTCCGGACTGCGGGTATCCGAAGTGGTCAATCTGAATGTGGACGACATCGACCTGAAAAAAAAGCTGACCTATGTTTACCGCAAAGGGAAAAATGACGATACGTTCAAAACGCCGGTTTATTTCCGTCAGGAAGCGATCGACGATCTCACAAAGTATATGGAACTGCGCCAGACGCAGTACAAAGCGCCGAAACGCGAAAAAGCCCTCTTCCTTGCCGTGGCGAACGGCAAAAAAGAAGGCGAACGAATGACGAAGCGCGCCATTCAGGAAATGGTGATTAAATATGCCAAACGTTTCGGGAAACCGTATTTGTCCGTGCACAAGCTGCGCCATTCCTTTGCGACGGATTACTATTTGCGCAATGATTTATACAAGACACAGGAGCAGCTCGGCCATGCATCCCCCGAAACGACTCAAATTTATGCGCATTTGACCGACAAAACAATGGCCGAAGCCATCGATAAAAGGCCCGACGGCGCTTAATCTCCGGCGCTGTATGAGTGGATTAAACCGTTAATTGCCTCTGCTGACCCAAAAGGTGATGCGCTCCCCTTTATTCACTTTGCGACCGGGCTCCAAGTCCTGCTTAAACACCGTTTCGGCAGGACTCTCATTCGGCTCTATGAAGAATTGGTATCGAAGACCTGAAGCCAGAGCCTGCTTCTCCGCTTGTTGTTTAGTAAGACCGATAAGGTTAGGCACAAATACAGGCCCGTCGGAGGAAGGCGGCTCTTGCGCTGCCTCGGGAGGTTCCGCCGACGTTTCCTGCTCATCCTCTGTCTGCGTTGACTTTTCCCGCTCATGCTCTGGCTCAGGTTCAGATTCGGTAGGAGCCGGAGACGTATTTAATGCAGCATCCCTTTGATTCGATTGACCCGCAATCGTAGGATCCTGTTTATCCGGTCCGCCCAGGCCGAATAGAAAAATGAGGAACAGTATGGAGAATCCTGCCACTGCGGCTCCAATCATCAGCTTGGCGCTTGCGCGCCACAAAAAACCTCTTTGGCGCGGCTCTTGTTCTTCGTCTTCCTCCATGTCGTCGGGTTCTTCATATTCATTCGGGAACGACTCTTCCATCGGCTGCGTTTCTTTAGTCCAAGGCTCCTGCGCTGCATTCTGCAAGCTAAGAATAAAGGAAGACAGCGTATTTTGACCGTTCCATGCTCTTCTCCAGGTCATCATGAACATTTCACGGTAGCTCTCCGGCATGTCTTTGAGCGCGGAGCGCAGCGAATGCTCGGCAGCTTGCAGCGAATCCGGCAGCGTTTCGGAACGGGTCATCAGCTGATAGAGCAGCCCGGCCAAGCCCTGAACCCCCCGCTCCGCAGGCTCCCCTTTTTCCCAATAGTTGATCATTTGCAGCTGTCCGTCGTCGCCGATCCATACATTGCTCGAAAGGACGGAGAAACCGGAAATCCCGTGCTCCATCGCATCCTGTAATCCTTTACCAAGCTCAAATACCATAGCGATGATCTCGCGGGTGGAAAAGGAATGATGCTTCAAACCTTGGATCAGCGGTTTGCCGGCAAACGTTTTTAGCGCTGCAAAAATACGCTGGTTCTCAATGCCTACGTCGAGAATATGAAGAAACCGGCTGTCGTTGAACATGGCCACTTGTTGGAGCAGCTGAAGATATGCCTGTTTATGCTTTTCCCCCCGGCTTTCCACGACAAAAATGATGATTTCTCTATTTAAGGACAAGTCATTTCCGCTGTATAAGATACCGCTCCGCATCGGAACGATCGGCTTCAGAAGCTCGTAACGTCGGTTGATGCGTTTCTCCATGAAAACCTCCTGCAAAAAAATAATATTTCAGTTAAAAACACGAATGGTTCTTCATCGAACGGGTTTCGATCAATCAAAAACTGTTCTTATAATCATTCGGATAAAATGCCGATTTTCAGAGGTATGCTCATGATTATCACTTATTAATTAATGTCATAAATGATTTATATGGTTTATTTTTAGATTAATTAATGATTGAAACTATAAATTTTCGACAATGTCGCCGGCAATTAACGACGCCGAATGACAGCGTCTTTGCACCGCACGATCTCCCGCAGCTCCATGCAAGTAAACACCCAGAGCCGAGGCCTGGGCAGCTGTATATCCTTGCGCCAGCAAGCCGCTGATCAGCCCTGCAAGCACGTCGCCAGAGCCGCCTGTGGCCATACCCGCATTGCCGGTAGGGTTTACGTAGACTGTGCCGTCCGGCGTCGCTACGACGGTCCGGGCTCCTTTAAGCACGAGAGTAACATGGTACTGAACCGCATAGTTTCTCGCGCAAGAAATACGGTCCTGCTGGACTTCCGGGACGGATCGTCCGCATAGCCTTGCCATTTCTCCGGGATGCGGCGTAAGCACAACCGGGGATTTCCTCCGGCTCCACGAATCAAAATCGGCCGCCGCCGCGATCATATTCAATCCATCCGCATCAATCACGAGCGGGCATGCCGTTTCCTCCCAAATCCTGCGCACAAACCGGTCATCCTGCGCAAACCGTCCTGTGCCCGGACCGAACAGCATCGCGTTCTTTTTTTGTGCCATCGCAATAAGCTCCTTGGGATCGGCGGCCCTCCAATCCCCATGCTGTTCATCCGCAACCCCCTGAAGCATGACTTCAGGGAGATGGCCGAGCAACGGCTCCACCATACTCATCGGAAGCGCCCACGAAACAAGTCCTGCGCCGCTGCGCAGCGCCGCTTTGGCGGACAGCAGTCCTGCGCCGGCCATTGCCCGGCTGCCTGCGGCTACCAGCACATGACCGAAAGTTCCTTTATGTGTATCGGACTGCCGGTGCCGATACTCGTTTAAAGCGAGTTTTGCCGATAGAAGCGGCTCCTGTATAAGATAGGTATTAACGTTCATCCGATCCGCTATTCCCTGCGGAATTCCGATGGATCGTACAATCACGGTGCCCGCCTGGCGGACGCCGGGATACTGCTCTAACCCGCGTTTGGTAAACGCCAGAGCGACCGTACGATCGGCACGTATGCATGGCGTGTGGATTTGCCCCGTATCTGCGTCAAGACCGCTTGGAATATCGATCGAGATCACCGGGCGTCCGGATCGGTTGACTTCCTCTATCAGCTTGGCGTAAACGCCGCGGGGTGCTCCCCTGCTTCCTGTTCCGAGAAGGGCGTCGACCACCGCGTCATATAATTCCCAGTTTATTCGTTCTTGCTCGCTATATATATAATGGGGCAGCCCCCATTTGTGTGCAATTTGACTTTGAAGCGCCGCTTCTCCTTGAAACCGGTCCGGAGATTCGGCATAGATGAGATGCACCTGATAACCTGCTTCGCTCAAATGGCGGCCTGCGACGATCCCGTCCCCGCCGTTGTTGCCCTTACCTGTAAGGATGGCGATGCGTCCGGGACGTCCTTCCAAAAAGGAAATGACCTCTTCCGACACCGCCCGGCCCGCGTTTTCCATAAGAACCATGGCAGGCATTCCGATGTGATCGATGGCATAACGGTCAATCCGTCTCATTTCTTCCGAGGTAACGATATGCATGGGGTGAATCGCTCCTTATCGCAGCTTATCTCTGCAATTATAACACACCGTGGAAACCGCCGCATTCGGCCCTTATAGAGTTTACATAATAAATAATATGTAAACTAATTGATTCCTTCTTCCATCCGTTCACTCCATCTGCTACCATGGTGCTTGTAAAACATGATGAACCAAGGTGGGACATGCGATGAGAACAGAAGATCAAATCAGGAGAAAGCTGAATGAGTTTGTTATGCAAAGGAAGTCCCTTCAAAGCCGTCTCCAGGCTGCAGCGGATGACGCCAAGCCGGCGCTCCAATCCGAGCTGAATCATCTTGAGGATCAAATCATGCTGCTCGAATGGGTATTGAACAAGCCGGTCGGAAGCTATCACATGTGAATCACCGGATTTACCGTCCTACTTACCCGAAAGTAACTTATACACACCTATTTCACTACTTATCATCTTCATTTCGTTCGTATATAATGGCATTGTTATAAAAAATATGCGGTCAGGAGGTACGAAGAATGAAGTATCGGAAATTGGGTAGAAGCGGATTGAAAGTGAGCGAAATCAGTTTGGGCAGCTGGATGACGTACGGAGGATACGTGGAAAATGAAAAAGCGGTCCGTTCCATCGAGCAAGCCTACGATTTGGGCATAAACTTCTTCGATACGGCCAATGTATATGAACGCGGCGAAGCAGAGAAAGTAGTGGGACGAGTCCTCAAAGCGTACCCCCGGGAATCGTATGTGCTGGCCACCAAAGTGTTCTGGCCCATGGGTGAAGGACCGAATGACCGCGGCTTGTCGCGCAAACATGTGATAGAACAGTGCCATGCCAGCTTGAAGCGCCTCGGTGTCGATTATGTTGACCTTTACTACTGCCACCGGTACGACCCGGAAACGCCGCTGGAAGAAACGCTGCGAGCGCTGGACGATCTGGTGACCCAAGGAAAAGTGCTCTATGTGGGCGTCAGTGAATGGACTGCGGCGCAAATGATCGAAGCGCTCGGTATAGCAGATAAATATTTACTTGACCGAATCATCGTCAATCAACCGGTATACAACATGTTTAACCGTTATATCGAAAAAGAAATCATCCCTACAGGCCTGGAAAAAGGGATCAGTCAAGTGGTCTTCTCCCCTCTTGCACAAGGACTGCTCACAGGTAAATATCGTCGGGGCCAGGCGATCCCCGCAGACAGCCGTGCAGCAAGCAAAGGCTGGGAGGAAGGCCGCATTCAAGAAAATCAGCTGCTGAAAGTGGAGCAGCTGGAATCTGTTGCCGCCGAGCTTGGCATCAAGGTTTCACAGCTGGCTTTGGCCTGGATCCTCAGGCAGGACAACGTGGCGAGCGCTCTGGTCGGAGCGAGCCGTCCGGAGCAAGTCGTGGAGAATTGCGGCGCTTCCGATGTCGTGCTTACGCAGGATGTGCTTGATCGGATAGAAACCATTTTGCAGGATTAGGAATGTCCGTCAGGAAACCAGCCTTACTGAACCGGTTAGCATATTCCGGCCGATAAGGCTGGTTTTTATAAGTCCGCATGTTATTTCTTGATCATCATGGCGTATTTGGCCGGAGGCTCTTCAAGCAACTCCTCCGCCCCTTCATCGCCCGGAAGGCTTCGAGTCGGTTCAAGGTAAGCCTGCATGTCATCGGGTGCATAAGGCTTGAGCAGACTTTGCAGATAGTCCGGCTCTCCGTTCATAGCGGGATCAAGCCATGCATCGATATCACGCTCATTTAAAATGGCGGGCATCCGTTCGTCGTATTCATAAACGAGCCGGTTCGATACCGAAGTGATGACCGTGCACGTACGATACTCGCCTCCCCGGGCGTCTTTCCAAACTTCATACAATCCGGCCATGCCGAACGCACGTTTGTCGTTCATTTCAATCCGGACCGGCTGCCTGGCTTTCCCTTTCCGCTTCCATACATAAAAACCGTTGCCTGGAATGACGCAGCGCTGGTTGGAAAACATTTTGCGGTAGGCCGGCTTCTCGTGAATCACGGCACTGTCGGCGTTAACGGCATCCTTGGCCCAGAACGGGACGAGTCCCCAGCGGTGCTCCTCCAGCTTCCGCCCCTCCCGCTCGGCGATAATGACGGAAACAGGTTGAGTCGGTACGTTGCGGAAGCGCGGTTGATAGGGAAACATCACTTGACCGATTTGAAAACGATGCGACAGCTCCGAAAGGTCTGTAGTTAATAGGAAACGATGGCACATGAAGAACACCTCTTATGGGTTTTAGTTCCAGTATCTTCATGTATAAGAAAATTATGCGGCGCGGCCGCAACAGGTTGGCGAGTTCAACGCTTCAATCCGAGTTGAGCCCCGATCATGACAGAATAAATGGATGAATTTGGGCAAATTAAATAAAGGGTAAAATACACTGCGTCATTTGAGAGGAGGAACAGCGATGTCTGTATACGAAATCCGTACCTATACGGATACTTACCCCATCTATGAATTAATCGAAACGAACACCCGTTCGTGGTTCAAGATCGCCCCTGAGCGGGGCGGGATCGTAATCAGCTACGGAACCAACGGCGAAGAGCTTCTGTATTTGGACAAAGCGACCTTCGACGACCCGAACGCCAATATTCGCGGCGGGATTCCGGTGCTGTTTCCCATTTCCGGACAGCTTACGGACGGTGCTTATGAATGGAATGGAAAGCGGTATACGATGAAAAATCACGGGGTGGCGCGCACCCATCCCTGGCAGATCGAGCAGACGAGCACGCAAGACGGCGCCGCTATCACTTTGACGTTAAAAAGCAGCGAAAGCACGCGGGATTCGTATCCTTTTGATTTTGAGCTGAGGTTCACGTACCGGTTAAAAAACGGAAAATTAACGATTGAGCAAGAATATCGTAACGAATCGGACGAAGCTATGCCGATGTATCCCGGCTTTCATCCGTACTTTGCGGCCACCCGCAAAGCC
Organism: Paenibacillus naphthalenovorans; assembly: GCF_001465255.1. Taxonomy (NCBI): domain Bacteria; kingdom Bacillati; phylum Bacillota; class Bacilli; order Caryophanales; family Paenibacillaceae; genus Paenibacillus; species Paenibacillus naphthalenovorans. The sequence goes on from NZ_CP013652.1 coordinate 1,663,216, forward strand.
ATTGCTTACGAAACCGACGCGAGCCGTTACTATGATTATAATGACGGAACGGAGAAGCCCTATGAGGGAAAAGCGATCGATTTGGACCGGCTGCCGGAATCTGTCGTATTCTTGAATCCCCAAAAGCGGGAAATTACGTTCAGCCCGACGGAGGATCGCCGCATCCGCATGACCTATGGAGACGACTTTAAGTATGTGGTCTTGTGGTCCGTGGCTGGCAAAGATTTCGTCTGCGTTGAGCCCTGGATGGCCAAGACGGATGAGCTGAATCGGAAGCAGGAGCTGGTTCTCGTTCCTCCGAGGGGAACCCACAAAACCTTCCTGACCATTGAACGCAATCAGTGATTAACCAGGGGCAGGTTGGGGTGGTCATCCGCATGAGCATGCCAGCTTAGGCAGGCTCCCGCCTGCCCTCTGCCGCCCGTTTAGTCAAGGATTAGATAGGATTCGAGGTTAACTAACGCGGTTTTGTCGAAAATATCAGATAATTTGAAATTATTTATCGACTCGTGCGCTTGCCCGGGAAATGAATCCTTGTTTATTTCCCGGCCTCCGGGGAAATTTCCTGCCGGTGCTTCTCAATGGCCTGCAGCAGCAATTTGTAATAAGCTTCCGGGTGCGGTACGAAATCTTTCCGGTTAACCGTTCGTTCCACGGATTGCATCCGGCCCCTCTTCCGCGGGTCAGGCGACACGCCTTGAACGGTTGCCTCAAAGTCCGGTTCCGATGCCAGCTGGCGTACGTCGGCAAGACGAATACGATACAAGCCCGTGACTTCCTCCTCCTGCAGGCGGTAGTCCGTCAAAGGCCGGCTGCACGGGTAAAGAAATACATGACAAAACTCACGGTCTATGAGCTTTTCGGAAATGCGGTCTTCCTCCGGGAAAATACCGCACGAAAACAGCTTTTCAAACGGTACGCTTAAACCGAGCTCCTCTTCGAGCTCACGGACACCATCCTCCACCCTTTCTCCGGCGAGCAAATGTCCCGCGCATGAAATATCGAGCAAGCCCGGAAACGTCTCTTTATCCGGATGCCGTTCTTGAAACAACAATGCCCCCTCCCCTTCCGCATCGTCCCATATCCAGCACTGGAAGGTTTGATGCCATAAGCCTTTGGCGTGTGCTTCCGCACGTGTTGCCGTTCCAATAAGATTCATCGTTTCATCAAAAATATCCAAACGTTCACCGGACTTGTTTGCGTTCATATCGGTTCGTTCCCTTTCCGTCTGATGCGGCGCCTGGACGAGGATTGCCATGACGCTTTATCCTATAGTAAGATGAAAACGATTATAACGTAATGATAGAAGGAGCTGCAATGATCAATGAACGTCCATGAAGCCATTACCAACCATACCCGGAAGCAGCATGCCCACCTTGAGCGGTTTATCGAGCTGGAGAATGAGCGGGAACGCGCCATTGAACAAGCGGTTGCGCAGTGTGCCGCAGGTCTGCCTTTCAGCGTAGAGCCGATCAACGCGGTAACGGCCCTTATTAACAGCCATGCTCAAAAAGGGATCTCCCCTACCCGGATCTTCGTGACCGAAGAAATGGTACGTGAATTCGTGAAGCGCAAAGGCTAAAATATACCGGAAACATAACGCCGGGGGCGAGTACGTAATTGGGTATCCGCGTTTAGCGATATGTTGATGATCAGGGCCATCCGCCCCGTTCATACATTTCATTCATATCCATCGCGAATTGAAGCAAATGTTCAAGAAGAGCCCCCATGTCGTCCATGTGACTCTCGTCAATTTTGCTTGCTGAGGTGAGCTTGATCCGATAGCTGCCATGAAGGACCTTGCTGTCGGATTCAAGAGATGGCGGAAACAGCTCTTCCAGCCGCTCATATCGAATGAGCCATCCCTGCCCCCACAAGCTCGATACATATTCATGGATGTCCCGCAAGTGCTCCGAGAGCTCGGCCGGCATATCCAGTTGAAGCTCCAGCCCGGCTCCCGGGCGCTCCCCCGCTGCATGAAGTCCGCGCAGCTCCCCGGCAAAATCCGTTAATCCGCTATGTAGTGCAATGGTTGTCATAAAGCCGTCTCTGCCGCACTGCAGTACAAATTTCATCCGAAATGTTCGCCCCATCTTCGCCAAATCGACCAAATCTTCTCTTCCGACGACCCTGATCTTTCCTTCGGCGTCCAGATCGTATAAATGGCCTTCCAATACAACCTTCAAATTATCGTATATGGTTGGATCAAACAAAACCGTAAGCACCTCTCTTTTTTTCCGGCTTTTATGGAATAAATAGCTGCATTCTGTTGAAACTAGAATCGTTCCTATCCTGTCCTCAAAGGAGAGATTTTGCTTGAAACGCATAGCATCCCTGTTCATTACCGCATGCATCCTGCTCATTTGGCCTGCCTTTCCGTCTGCCGCGCAACCGGATTTGAGCAAGCTGCGGTTGCCCCACAAAAAGGTCGGTTCATACCAGGAGCTGATCCGTTCCGCAGACGTGATCGTATTCGGCCGCTTCGGCACCCGTACGGCTTCCTATCCTACCGGTGTCCCGATAGGATCGGGCCAGCTGGTCAATTATGTCCAGCCGCTGCGCGTGCTGCAAACCCTCAAAGGCCCGGCACAGCCTTCGGTCTCCGTGCTGACAGACGGCGTTGAGCCGCTGCCGAAGCCATCGGATCCATTGAATCTTACTTACACCGGACCGTTGGCTGAAGGGGAATACCTATGTTTTCTGCATAAGGTGCCCGGTACGAACCTATATTCGCTTATCGGCCCATGGCAGGGCCTGTACCCGGTACGGGACGGTAAACTGATTTCCTTACAGGAAGGCGGATTTCAACACTTCATGGGATTAACGGTCCCGAATGTGAAGAAGGTGGTGGATGATGTCGCAGCACAGCGCACCGGCGTGAATTAACGCGCCGGACCGGAATAATTGCGGACATCAATCACGTCCCCCTGGCCAAAGCCTCCTTTATCCAGTATGGATATAATCCGCTCGGCAGCTTCATCCGGCAAATATAATTTCCCGGATGCTTTCAACCCGATGAAACGGCCCACTTCCGGAAAACGTTGGGGGGCAGTCTTGCGAATTTGTTCCTGCATTCTGGTATCGACAACGCCCGGCGCTATGGAAACCAGCTTTACCGCACCTGGGACGTCCCCTTGCTCTTGTCCCGCGCACCGCGTCATCATATCGATCCCCGCTTTGGCCGTACAATAGGCACTCCAGCCGGAATACGGTTTTTTCCCCGCGCCGGAAGAGATGTTTACCACGGTTTTGGAAACGGTAACCGGCCAGGAGCCTGTCGCCCGGATAAACGCCGAAGTCAGCAGCATTGGAGCCAGCAGATTGATATGCAGATGGTCCGTCAGCTCCTCTGATCCGGCTTGTTCCAGCGGCATGATCGGATTCAGTACCCCTGCATTGTTTACCAAGGTGACGCTGGAAAGCTGCGATACATCGATCATGCCCATGATCCGTTCCATGAACGGCACAAGGTTTGGCGTCTCCCTTAAATCACAAAGATACTCTGTCAGAATAGCCCCCTTTTCTTTGGCATATTCGGTCAATGACTCATTAAGCGTCCGGGAGACCGATATCACCGAACGACCGGAGGCCAACAAACGTTTAGCCAGCGCTTCCCCAAGTCCGGAAGTGGTGCCGGTAATGATATACAATTGCATGGCGGCTTGATCTTTCCTTTCCTTAAGTATAGAAACACAAAAAATCCCCTTTTCGGGGATGCTGGCAATAACCGTTACGGCTTCATCCAATCGTCCGCCGTAATCCCGTCTTCCACTGCGAATTCGAAGTCGTACACATCGTAAACCTGTACCGGAATTTCGGCTTGAATGATTTTTTCCATCAGCTCAATTTGATCCGTCAGCACGGGTGCCTTTTCACGCAAAGAAGTAAGAACAATCTCCGTTTCGATCGGATCCAGGGCCTCGCCGTACTGCGCATTCTCAATCGAGTGAACGACGATAAAGGTCACCCGCTCGTTCACCGGAATCGGCGGACTGCTGCGCCAAGGCGCCTGAAGCGCGCGTTCGAGCTTTTTCTTATTAAACGGATCGTCAAAAAAGGCAATCAGCTCTCCGATTTTCTCTTTCACATGCGCATCGTCATCCGCCTCCGGCATCACCGGCTCCTTGCTGTCTTTCATTTCATATAGCTCCAATATACTTGAGTATGGGATTAAATATTCCACCGGCCGAGACGGTACCATTAACTCGCCGTAAATGGCTACCAGGACCGCTTCGATGACAAAGCGTCGGGACATGCTGCATTCCCCCTTTCTGTATGCATCCGTACGTTCTTGTCCCCTCCTTAATGTGATATCATAAATAGTTGGAAAAGTCCAATGAGGATGAACCCCATAAAGCCCCGTGCTTCATAATGGAAGCCGCGGAGCTTAGCGATTTGTCATGGATGAACCTGTTGTTTTCGGCGTTGTCGTGCTGCACCAGCGGGAGTTCGGAAGCAGCTCCTATTCATGATTACGGATGTAATTCTGAGGCGACGTACCTACAATCGATTTAAAATCACGGATAAAATGCGATTGATCGTAATAGCCTAATTCCGAGGACAGTTCAAGCCAATCCGGAGGGTCGCCTTGTTCCATCCGCTCCGCAGCATCATGCAGCCGATAGCGCCGGATGACCCACTTGGGGCTTACCCCCACATACCGATCAAATAATCGTTGGAGCGTTCGTTTATGCAGACCGGTTTGCCGCACCGCATCTTCCACTTTGATCAGGGTTCGGTCCTCCCGAATCGCGCTCGCAATGTCATTGACCAGCCCAACGTTCGGATCCGGCTCAGGCAGCCGCTCGAATATAAACGATTCCACGAGATTTACCATTCACTGCGCATCATCACGCTCAAGGATTTCCTCTTCCAACGGTTTGCTGTTTAGGCCAAATACATTCTGAAAGCCGACGGAGCTATGAAGACACCAAATCACATTGGCCCATGATATTGAGCAATATTAAGACATACGCTGAAACGGGCAAGACAATTGACTTTGGATTTTAATATTTAATGTTATTCATCTTCTAATGCCGCCTGATTATGGTGGCATTTTTCGTTTTTGCTTAAATTTAGGATCGATCTTTTCATATTTATAGAAGGAAGTGCTAGTGAGAATGAGCTGAATGGTGATATAATAGAAAAACGTTTTTCTGAAAAAGGATCGTCGTCTGAGAAAGGAGCTGAACTTCGAATGGTGAAAACCTTGTGGAAATCGCCATACATACTGCTTATCATCGCGACTTGCTTTTGGGGCGGTAATTTTGTTGTAGGCAAAACGCTCGTAACCGAGGTTCCTCCTTTTTTGCTGGCGCTAATGCGGTGGATCTTGGCCCTGCTCGTGATCCTCCCGTTCTGGGGGGCGGAATGCTGGAGATACCGCAAGCAGATTATGCAAAAATGGCGGATGACGCTGTTCCTTTCGCTCACAGGTATTGCCGGGTTCAATACATTAACCTATATTGCCGTACAATACACAGGCTCCATTAATGCATCGCTGATGAATGCGGCGACGCCTATGATGATCGTCGTCATTTCGTTGTTCATGCTGAAGGAACGAATCAACTGGAGCGTGCTTCCCGCGATTCTGCTCTCCCTGTTCGGCGTAATCTGGATCATTTCGCGCGGCAGTTGGTCGGCGATCGCAGGCCTCTCTTTTAACCGCGGCGATTTGTGGATGCTGGCTGCCATAGGTTGTTGGGCGCTCTACTCCGTAGGCATGAAAAAGTTTGCAGGCGAGCTGCCTGTGCATGCTTTGTTCGTGGCCACGCTGGTGATGGCATTGATCGTCCTTGTTCCTAGCTCGGTTGCAGAATGGATGATCCGCGGTTCCGAGATCGAGTGGACGGCCGGGCTTGTCTCCGGCGTGGTATTTATCGGTATTTTTCCTTCCCTGTTATCCTTTACGGCATGGAATGCGGCGATCGCCATGATTGGTCCGTCGCGCTGCTCCGGCTTTTTGAACCTGATTCCGCTGTTCAGTGCGATCTTTGCTACATTTTTCGCCGGAGAATCGATTCGTGCGTACCATCTGATCGGAGCCGTATTGATTATTACCGGTGTGTACTTTATGAACCGTCGGTTAAAACCGTCGTCTAAACGAATGGAGATTACAGCCTGATGAATGCCAAACCGCATGTACCTATGGCTTTACCGCTGCTGCTGCTCATCGGTATCGTGGCTATTTCTTTTTCGTCTATATTCGTGCGGTGGTCGAACGCGCCGGTATCCGTCACCGCTATGTACCGGCTCGTCCTAACTACTCTGCTCATGCTTCCTTTCTTATGGAAATATCGTGAAGAGATTCGCCGAATCTCGATTCGGGATTGGTTGGGGCTGGCTTTATCGGGGCTTGCGCTTGGGCTGCACTTTTTATTGTGGATGGGCTCGCTTAAGCTGACAACGGTAGCAAGCTCCACGGCCATTCTCGCCCTGGAGCCGGTTTTCGTCCTGATCGGAGCCTGCCTCTTCTTGAAGCAGCGGACCAACACGTTTGCAGTGATCAGCATGCTGATCGCAATCACCGGAGCCATCCTGATCGGCTACGGTGATTGGGGACTCACCGGGCCGGCGCTGCTTGGAGATCTGCTTTCACTTCTCGGCACCATCGCCGTCGCCATACATATGCTTATGGGCAAAAGCCTGTTGAACCGGGTTCCCGCTTTTCTCTACAGCTTCTTCGTGTTTGCCTTTGCTGCGGCGGTTCTTGCCGTCTACAATCTGGGACTTGGATTTAGCTTTACGGACTACGATGCGAAGGAATGGGGAATTTTCCTGCTGATGGCTGTCGTCCCCACCTTGTTCGGCCATTATCTGTTTAATTGGCTGCTCAAGTTTATGCGTCCGGAATCCGTATCGATGAGCGTACTCGGCGAGCCGCTCGGAGCTACCGTTCTTGCTTATCTGCTGCTGGGCGAAACTGTTACCTGGCTGCAGGCGGCCGCGGGAGTCCTGCTGCTGTTGGGCGTTTGGCTGTTTCTTCTTTCGAATGAAAAGCAGAACTCCCCTGAATTGCTTCATTCTCAAGTCAATTAAACAAAATGAAAACCTCCTTTGTCCGCAGACAAAAGGAGGTTTCAGTCGTTTCCGATTAAGAAACGCGACGCGCGGTCGTGTAATTTTTCTTCCACCAACCACTATTCAGATCGGAGATCGTCACTCCGGGCTTGCCATATGTGTGTATAAATTTACCATTGCCAATGTAAATTCCGACGTGGTGGATCGGTTTATAGAAGAAGACGAGATCGCCTGGCTTCAACTGGCTTTTCGGCACATACTTGCCGACCTTGGATTGGGCTTTGGAAGTACGCGGGAGCGTAATTCCATGCTTTGCAAACACGGTCTTCACAAAGGAAGAGCAGTCAAAAGTTCGGGTTTGGCCCATCTTTGCACCAAACTCGTAAGGCGTACCCAGATATTTTTGGCTTGTGGAAATAATGCTCTGTGCTTTCGATGCGGATACAGCTTCAACGGTGTTTACAGGTCCAGCCAATATACCGGTCGTAAGCAGCGCAGCGCTTAAGCTGACTGACATCATAAGACGTCCCCAGCGTTTTCCCATCAGGTTGTTCATCTGTAACGTCCTCCTTGAGTAAGTTGTGGCTGCTTGGCCATAACCTACTATAGCACAGATGAAAATCAGGGATATTTTCCCAAAGTTAGGCGATTCCTTGCTATGACTGGCTTTAGGCTTGATTATTAGAATTCAATGAGAATTCTCTCATGGTCTGCTCAGATTATTACGCTTCCTTTTCCTTCTTTAGCAGAGTTATGGTAACGGTCATCCCCTTCCCTTCGTCGCTGTCCAGCCGGATCGTACCCTGGTTCTGTTCTACGATCCGTTTGGCGATCGCAAGTCCGAGGCCCGATCCTCCCGTGCCCCGTCCTCGCGCTTTATCCACTCGGTAAAAACGCTCGAACAGCTGACCAAGCTCCCGCCGCGGAACCCCGATCCCCTCGTCCTTCACTTGCAATATAACCGTATTGGCTTCTTCTTTGCACACGATCGTTACAGGCTTTTTACTGTATTTAATCGCATTATCCAGAAGAATAATCAGCAGCTGCTTGATTTTTTCCTCGTCTGCCATGCAATAAAGCTCCTTGGAGGCGGATTCCACCCTAATCTCCCGCTTGAACGCAAGGCTCAGCTGTTCGGCTGTCGCATCAATCAAAGGCTTCAAATTGATATTGCGCAGCCGGATCTCGGGTTGACGTTCGATCTCCGCCATATGCAGCAGGGAGTCGATCAGACCTTTCAGACGGACGGTTTCCGAATGAATGGCGTCCAACGCTTCTTGACGAAGGGTCGGATCTTCTCCTCCCCACCGCCGAAGCAAAGACGTATAGCTTTCAATGACGGTCAGCGGCGTTCTCAGTTCATGGGAGGCATCGGAAACGAATTGTTTTTGCTTCAGGTCGTTTTCCTGCAGACTAAGGATCATTTGGTTGAAGGTTTTGCCCAGTCTTCCAAGCTCGTCATTTTTTGTTGTAAATTGTGAGCTTAGTTGAATGAACTGGCCCTTACTGCGGACGGTGTTCATCGTCTCGAGCAGCTGCCGGATCGGCCGTATGATGACCCGGGTGTAAAATACCCCTCCTACCAATGAAAACAGGAGGACGCTAACCGTGGTCACCATGAGCCCGGTAGCCAAGATTTCCATAAAATCTCCCAAGACGTCGAGCGCCTTTCCCAATTCCAGCAGCCCGATTTGAACGCCATTCTCTATAATAGGTACTTGTATGAACAACAACTGGTCAAGGCCGTTTTCAACGGTAAAATGGTAATCAGTCCGATAAACCGGCGGATGGGTTGCAAGCTGTTCGTTGGAAACGCTTTGGGCAGCGATGGCACCGGTTGGAGTGATAATCCGAATAAGTGAATCGGGGTCTTGAAACTCTTTGAGAAGATGTGGATTCGACCAATTTTCCGGAATTTTTATTTCAGGATTGCGGAGAATGATTTGCGCCTTGTTCCAAAGAAGCTCCACCTCGGCATCTGTGATTTTCTTCAGAATATAAAAATAAATAAAGTAATTAAAAAACAGCACGATCAACAGTATCCAGGCTCCGGTCATCAAAATCAATCTTGTGCGGAGACTCATGGCTCAGGCACCGTCAATTCATATCCGATGCCTCGCGCTGTTCGAATCAGCTTAGGCTGGTAGCCTTTATCGATTTTTTGGCGCAGATAGCGGATATATACGTCTACAATGTTCGTATCCCCGACAAAATCATATCCCCAGACATCGGACAAGATTTGCTCCCGGCTGACCACATATCCTTTGTGCTCGATCAAATATTGAAGAAGATCAAATTCCTTGGGGGTAAGCTCAATGGCGTTGCCGCCGCGCGTGACCTTACGCGCTACCAGGTCCACCTGCAAATCATCGACTTCCAGCACATTGCCCGAAGGCTTGGGATGACTTGTCATCTGAATGAGATTGCGGATTCGGGCAAGCAGTTCTTCGATGGCGAACGGTTTGGTGACATAATCATTCGCGCCTTGTTCAAAACCGCTGACAACATCCGGTGTGGCGTCTCTGGCCGTCAACAAAATAACGGGAACGCTCTGATCCGCCTGACGGATCCGTCGCAGCACCTCCAGCCCGTTCCACTCGGGAAGCATCACATCCAGCAGGATGAGGCTCCAGGAGTCTTCCAAAGCCAGTTTTACTCCCTCCTTGCCATCAAATGCGGTACCGACCCGGTATCCCTCATGCTCCAACTCCAGTCTCAATACCCGCGATATATGCTCATCATCTTCAATAATAAGAATGGAATCGGCCATACGTTCTCCATTGTTCTCGTCGTTTGGTTTCATCATGTCCAAGCGGTTCATTCTTTATTCCGCTCCGGCAAAAAAAAGAGCAATGATCCGCCTCTTAGCGGTCATTGCTCTTTTCCTGCGGATTCGGCCCGTTCACTGCCGAAAGCCATGATGACATGCTGAATTTTTTGCAGGCGAATATATTCGTTATTTTTCAAATCCGTTCGAAAATAAGCAAACATATAAGCGCCTTCCAGGAACGACAGGCCGGGATAACAGATTAAATCCGAGTTGGTATAGGGATTATCGAGAATAATCTGCCATTCTCCATCCCGTTGATCTGCCGGGACGGTTTCGAGAACCGTTTGCTTATAGGTGACGATAAGCTCATATTCATCCCAAATCTGCGCCCAAGCGGGACTGAATAGCTGCGGCTGCGGAAAAAGCTTCTTGGCCAATGTTACCAGACGGCGCATGTTCGCCATGTCGTTATCCTCGCAACGCTTCAACCGTTCGCGAAATCCATCGATAAACAGCCGAAATGACGTAAATCCGCCCTTTCGAATGGTGTCCTGAAAGGTGTTCAGTTCAGTCTCCGTGGTTGCGGCTTCAAATAAATCAAAAAGATTCGTATTCATCAGCTTTTTATTCCCCGTTCTTTGCGTCATCATTAGGCATCCCATGCGGAATGGACGGTCATATTCCCTTGCGGATCTAAACAAAGCCTGCGGGAAGGATCATTTTTCAGCTTTACATTAAAAAGCTTTAACCGGCCTTCGTTAACAGGCAGAAGCTGCCACAAGTCAAGATCGTCACGGCCGGTCATGGATAAGAAATCATCCTTTTCCCGTTCTGCCGCGCTCTCGTCATCCCAATGCTTGGCGCCGTAATAATCCAGATCATAGTTGTTTTTTTGAATGCAGGCTGCAATCTCGCCGGATTGGGTATGCCGAAGGACATATAGCAACGGACATCCCTCCATATTTATGGGATAAAAAGAAAAGCGCAAGCTCAATGAAGAGTTTGCGCCCTGAGCATGTGCCTTACAAGTAAGGATTTTCGTGCTTCGCCTTCAGACGGCTCCAGCGGCGTTCCACTTCGTTCTCGAACGATTGAAGCGCTTCGGCGTATTCGGGCTTGGTCAGGTGCTTCGTTTTGCCCATATTTTTGAGCCACTCGCCAACCGGAATCCGCTTGTTTTTCTCTTCCGGGTTGTACGTAATCGTCGTCACTCCGTTCTCTACTTCGTAGAGAGGGAAGAAACAGGAATTCACGGCCTGATCGATCAGCGTTTGACCGATTTGTTCCTCAGACAGCCAGTTGAGCGGACAGGTGATCAGGATTTTGCCGTATACCAATCCTTCATTCTGTGCATAATATTGCGCCTTAGCCGCTTTCTTCAGCAGATCCTGCGGGTTGGCTTCCGAACCGGTAAATACATAAGGAATATTGGTCGCCGCCATAATTTGCGGAGTATCCTTATGGTGGAACAGCTTGCCTCCTTGATGCTTGCCGACATTGGACGTAGACGTCCGATGTCCCAGTGGCGTAGAGTAGGACAGCTGAGCTCCCGTATTCATATATCCTTCATTATCGTATTCAAGAATGATCATTTTATGATTGCGCAGCGCGGCGCCGATCGCAGGTCCCATCCCGATATCCATACCGCCGTCCCCGGTGATCATAACGAATGTGAAATCGTCCGGAAGGTTCAAATACTCCAGCTCGCCGCGGCGTTTACGCTCCCAGAACATTTCCACCACGCCGGACAGCGTTGCCGCACCGCTCTGGAACAGGTTGTGGATATACGTCGCTTTGTGGGAGGAATAAGGATATCCTGTCGTAACAACCATCGCGCAGCCTGTATGGAACAAGGCTACGATATCGCCTTCAATCCCTTTGAAAAACAGTTCGAGACCGGAGAAAATACCGCATCCCGGACAGGCCCCATGGCCGGGAGCAAGACGCTTGGGCTTTTTCGTCAGCTGACGGATCGGAGGCACTTTGACTTTGAGCTGTCCCGTTTCTTCGTCTTTGTTGACGGTAATCAGGCCCGTTTTGAGATCCTCATACTTCATCGGCTCAAGAACACGTCTGGGCTTGTTGTTAGGATCGCCGGGCGTATGTCCGTAATAATCGAACGGCACGTCGACACGGCCCTTCTTCACCGCCTCGATGGCGAGCTCGAAGAACGCATGGCCGTCTTCGGCATAGAAATCTTTGCCGCCGAGTCCGTATATACGGCTGATGACCATCGTATCGCGGTTGCCGTGCGTGAAAAGCGCCGCCCTGATCTCCAGCGACATATTGCCGCCGTAAGCTCCGTAGGAATCGGCGCGGTCGCCGACCGTCACGGCTTTGACGTTTTTAAGCGCCTCCGCAATTTGCTTCTGCGGGAACGGGCGAATCATGTTCGGTGCAATCGACCCCGCTTTGATGCCTTGGGCGCGCAGCTGGTCGACAACGTCTTTAATAATTTCCGACGACGAGTTCATCAGGAACACGGCCACTTCCGCGTCTTCCATCCGGTAAAGGTCGAGGATCGGGTAATCGCGGCCCGTCAAGATTCTGTATTCTTTTCGGATACGGTCGAATACCTCTCCTGCTCTGTACATCGCCTCGGATTGCTGGTAACAGTTATTGATGTAGTCCGGCTCGTTCATGTAAGGCCCGACGGTAATCGGATTATTCCGGTCAAGCACGTGCGGGAACTGCTTCGGCTGCTCCCCGATAAAGGCATGAACATCGCTCTTATGTGCGAAGGTTTGTACGCGGCGCTTCTGGTGAGAAGTAAAGTAACCATCGGAGGCTACGATAACCGGAAGACGGACATCCGGATCTTCCGCCAGCTTGATTGCCATGATATTCATATCGTAAACGGCTTGCGGATCGCGGCACATCAGGATCGGCCAGCCGGTATTCAGCGCGTAGTACAAATCGGAATGGTCGCCGTGTATATTCAAGGGTCCCGATACGGAACGGCAAACCAGATTCATCACCATCGGAAAACGCGTTCCGGATTGAACCGGCATCTGCTCCAGCATGTATAGATAGCCGTTAGCGCTGGTTGCATTGAATACGCGTCCGCCTGCGGTGGAGGCCCCGTAACAAATCCCTGCGGACCCATGCTCTCCGTCTGCCGGAATGAGTTTGATGTCATGCTGGCCGTTAGCCTTCATCAAGTCAAGGAATTGCGCTACTTCGGTGGACGGGGAAATGGGAAAGTACCCCATCACATGATAGTTGATCTGGTGAGCGGCATAAGCGGCCATTTCGTTACCGGACTCATATACCATCCGCTGCTCTACCGTTCCTTGGCTGACCTCTTTATTGATTTCAATTGCCATATGCTTTCACCTCTCCCTGTTTATCGTAAGCTTGTCAGTTCGCCAAGACGAAACGATGCGGAACGCGATGCGCTTCAGCGTAGCCATCCGTCTCGCGATTCGCCGAGAGCGCTTCCGTCGGACAGGCAACAACGCACTTCAGACAGCCTTTGCAGTATTGGTAATCAATGCCTTGAAGGAACATTTGCGGACGGCCCTTCTTGTCGGGCAGTTCGTCCCAGACGAAGCAAAAGTCGGGACAGGCGGTATCGCAGGCCGCACAGTGAATGCATTTGTCCTCGTCAAAATGAGGCATCATTCCGTTCCGGGAAATACTCAGATCCTTCAAAATACTGTTGCCGGGATTGGTGACCATTCCGCCGATCGATTGCGTGGCATAGCCCAGCACCGGGATATCCCAACGCGTAGGCTTCGGCATTTCCGTCCCTTCCGGCAATGCGAAGGTTTGAAACTGCACCTCGTCGTAGCCGCGCTGGAATGTTCTAAGAGCCGGCTCCACCGCGCCAGGGTATTTTTTCTCTAGGGATTTGCGAATAATCCCCTTCATATGCTCGAAATCAAGGAATTCGCAGAGCCGGAACAAGCCGCCCAGCATCGCCATGTTAACGCGGTTTTTCTCCTCCAGCGCAATGCCGGTGGCATCGACCACGGCAACCGTACCGCCGATCAGCTTCATTTTCTCCTTCAATGCTTCGGGAGTCTTGGAGGAATTGACCAAAACCACGCTGTCTTGATAAATGCCGCTGACCACATTCACGGTTTTGGATAAATTTTCATGAAACACACCTACTACGTGCGGACGCTCAACCGGCGTGGTGTCGCGAATGTTCGTCTCCATATCGCAAAAACGAATATGCGCTTTAACTGGCGATCCTTTTTTCTCGGAACCGTAAGAAGAAAAACTGACGCCGTTAAAACCGCTTCCAACAACGCCTGCTTCTGCCAGCATCTTGCCCGCCAGATTCGCGCCCAGACCGCCGATGGATTCGAGCCGAATTTCAAAGAAGCCGAGTTCGTTCGTTTTCGGTAGAACCCTCATGAGTTCAACTCCCCTCGTAAAATTGAAAAGGTTTACAATTCCTACGAAAACAGTATATCAGTTTCTATTCTTCTCGCATAGAGTTTCCGGCAATTTTGTAAGCGTTTTTTGAAGAAAATCTAACATGAATACCAAAAAAATTTCCATATATTACAATTATGAACCACCGGTTTTATTGGTTACAGAGCAATTCGTCCCATTTTTTATTAAAATGAGCTGAAAATGAGGTTTTATATGAAACTATCTGTTATGAAACAGCATAATTCTGTTATAAAACATTACAAAGATGGTCATTCTTATGCGATCGGTACCTATGCCAAAACGTAATAACGCCCAACCGTTCGCAGCTTCGGTCGGGCGTTTATTTTTAAACTTTTCTTCAGGCTTATCACTCATTAACTGCCGCGATACGTGCTGTATCCGCCTGGCGCGACCAGCAGCGGCACGTGATAATGCTTATCGGGATCTTGAACACCGAAGCGGATCGGCACCTCGCCCAGAAACGGCTCGCCGGCATCGAATGCCGCAGTGCCCAGGTCAACGAAATAATCCCCCACGGCAAAAACAAGCTCATACTTTCCTGCGGTCAACTCTTCGCCTTCAAGCAGCGGTGCGTCTGGGCGGCCGTCGGTATTGGTCATGGTCTTACGTATCCGCTCTTTGGTTCCGTTTGCTGTTATCCGCCATAGCTCCAGCTTCATGCCCCCGGCCGGACGTCCGGAAGAAATATCCAGCACATGCGTCGTCAAGCATCCGCCCTTCACGCTGTAACTCCCTTCTGTTCGCCCGCTGCCGTCCCGGCGTGCGCCTCTGTCAAATCGGCTTGTGTCATCGTGAAGCCCTGGAAGCCGTAAGGCGGCCTCGGTTCCGTGTATACGCGTCCTTCCGAGCCGGAGATTTCTTCGACGACCGTTTCCCACGTGCGGTTGTTTGATTCGAAGCGAACCTCCGACAGCTGTGGAAACCGGGACAAGATCCGAAGTCCGATATGATAAATTAGATGCTGGATCGACGGACTGTTTTGTTCGTGGAAAACGGTATGCGCAATATCGCGAATTTGCTCTGAAGCGACATAGCTTTCTTCTCCCGGCGAGATGACATCCTCAACCTTCCCGTACTTCCACCCGATGTTGAGCCAAATGAACAGAGGCCGGTCATGCGATTCCGGCAAGGTCGTATATTCATCCCGGACAAAACCGGCAAACGAACTCCCTTTCACTTTAATCAACTGAAGGTCGGAGACACTGCACTGATGGCCGGTCACCACAATCCCTTCACCCGAGCGTTCTACGGTCAAAGCCGCCGAGGAATGATCGTTGTGCGAACGCCGGTACACCAATCCGCTTTCAATAAGATCTCCTTGAGGCCCCGGCACGGGCAGCGTCTCGAAGGGAATCCGATCCGCACGCATTCGAATGGTAGTCATCTGGGGATATTTCGATAAAAAGATACGGCTAATATGCAGCAGGAAGCCTTCAACCGTACAGCCATCGTAATCTGCCGCATGGCGGAGGATCAGATTTTTCATCGAATCGGTGGCAACGACGAGTGAATTATCCCCTTCCGTGAATGAAGGCAGAAACGCATCGCCTTGCACCGCAATGTTCACATTGAGCGCAAAGATGACGTTATCGCTGCCGATAAAACCGGACTCCGGAATCCGCCTGATCGCCTGGAGCGGTTTGGCAAAGGTACGGTAAACCAGCACATCTCCTTTCCCGTAATACATGGTGCGTCCGGTTTCGTTCGGTTTTATCATCATATTCGCATTCCCCTTTCCGGAACATGAGACGGTATCCTCTTCGATCCGATCGTTTAAGCGAAAGAGGGCGATTTTGCTTACCTCTCTCCATGCGATTTCGTATTCTTCTTCTGTCGTGCCCTTGAGACGGGCTTGCATAGCTGCCAGGATCGAATGCTTGTTATGTCCTCGAACGGCCATAATAAAAGGAAATCCGAACTTGCCTACATATGCTTCGTTGCATGAGGAAAATTCCGCATACTCAGCTTCTGTCAAGCCGGTTAACCCTGCCCCTTGCTGCTCCTTCACTGACGTTTCGCTCATACTCAGCTTACCCGCCAAATCCGGGTGAGCCCGCAGCAGCGCAAGTCGTTCCTTCGGACTGGCGGAACGTACAGCCTCCAGCATCGCATCGTGCAGGTGCTTCACGCTGGAGAACGGACGTGCGGCATAAACTGTCTCCGCTATCCACGGGGAGTGCTCAAACACCCATCCGATCGTCTCGACGAACGCGTGTTTCTCCATGCTGTTCAGTGCGTTCAGCCTAATTTTCATGTCACCGACACCTGCTTCCACTGTCGAATCTCAACTGCTCCATTACGGCCTTCCGAATTTCCTTCTTTTAGATGAAAAGGTACATGCACGACTTACTTTTTAGGCAAAAATTCGGTAGTAAAGACTTTGCTAACATCGAGCGGCGACTTCAGAAGCCCCAGATCGGCCAACTGCTTGTTCAGCGTTTCCCAACGTTCCATGGACATGTAGCCTACACCGTGAGTGGCGGCATCTCCTTCAAAGACGAGAGGCTGCAGCGCCGTCGCGCTGTATTCCAATTTTTCCAGCGGAGTGTCCGGATTTTTCTCCTGGATGAACGGGTTGATTTCCGTATAATGGTCTTTGTAGTAATTCCACCCTTTCACCGTCGCTTCGACGAAGGCCTTCACCGCCTCGGGGTTTTCTTTCATAAAGCTTTCGGTGGTATACATGATGTTGCCGTAAGGCGCATAGCCGAAGTCCGCGTTCAGCAGCACCTCCACTTCAACCCCCTCCTGCTTCATGGCAAAAGGCTCGGAGGTCACATATACCTGTGTGGCGGATTCTTTATCGTTCACAAAGTTGGCCAATTGCCCCGTATATTTCAACTCCTGAACTTTATCGAGATGGAACGCCTTTTTCATGTATTCCCAATAAGCGACGCCGCTGCCGACATAAACTTTGCGGCCGTTCAGCTGCTCCATGCTTTTGATGTTCCGATCTTTGTGCACCATGATCCCCTGGGGATTTTTCTGGAAGGTTCCCAAAATCGCGACCAGAGGGAGGCCGTTTTCTCTTGCAAACAGCACTTCATCGGCCTGCCCCATGCCGAACTGCGCTTTCCCGGAAGCGACAATCTGCGTTGCCGAGATGCCCGGACCTCCGGATTGGATCGTCATGTCCAAACCTGCCTCTTTATAGAAGCCTTTGATTAGGGCCGTGTAATTGCCGCCGTGCTCCGATTGGGCAAACCAGTTCGTCACCTGGGTAACGGCAACCGGCTGCTTTTCTGCATCGGACGGGGCTCCTGGTTTCGGATCGGCCGAAGCCGGCTGCGTTTCCGATTGGGCGCCGCAGCCGCTAAGTACGGCACCGGCAATAAGCAAACCGGCGAATACGGCAGTAACCGGGCGTTTGGACCATGATAAATTCCATTTTTTCATATATATACCCCCATCATTCATATCGTTTACCCTTGAATTAATGAAGCCAATCGATCGAGTACATTCGATCCCCAAGTCTCTGTTTGCGCTGAAGCATACACCCATCTTCCGCCCCGGTAAACGGCGCGTCCGGAAGGCTGTTCCGTCAGCAGCTCATGAGCGGACCGCGCATCCAGAACAACAAAATCGGCGGAGGCTCCGGCGAAGATCCCGTATGCTCCAAGCCCCAGAATGGAAGCGGGGGTTTCGGTAACCATCCGCAAAAGCGCAAGCTGATCCGCAGGACTGCCCAGATGTGCGGCATAGCCGGTGATCAAGGCGATTTGCAGTAAATCCCCCTTGCCGAAAGGATGGAACGGATCCTGGATGTTGTCGGAGGCCGCCGCCAACGCAATACCGGCATTCAGCAGCTCCTTCACCCGCGTCGTTCCCCGGCGGATTAATCCTTGATCTCCGCGTCCCTGCAGGTACAGGTTGACTGCCGGAAGCGTAACGGCGCCAAGCCTCGCATCTGCCATCCGCTCGATCAACTGCCCGGCACGTGCCTGATCTATCGCGGACAGGGAGCATAAATGGCCTACCGTTACCCGCCCTTGATAACCGTACTCTATCGTTTTCTCCGCAATATAAGCGATCGTTTGAATAGTCGGGTCATCGCTTTCATCCGCATGAAGATCGATGGGTTTTCCGTATTTTGCAGCCAGCGCAAAGATAAGATCCATATCCTCCTCCGGTGTCATCGAGAGGTGCGGCGCTCCGCCGACCCCGTCCATGCCCAGCTTTAACGCTTCTTCGATCATTTCCATTTCCTCTTTGGTCAGCTTGTCGTAAGGACACATCGGGAAAAATTGCATCTGCAGCACACCCTGCAGCTCCTCTTTGACTTCAAGCGCGGCATGCACAGCACGAAAAGCGGTCTCCCGTCCTGCCTTGACAGGAAAATCCAGATGACTGCGAAGCGCTGTAGTGCCGAAAGAAAGAGCCCGCAAAGCCGCTTTACGGATGCGGTTTTTAAGCTCTTCTTTGGTAAAGCTCTGAACGGCGGCCCTGTAATTCGTTATCGCCTCGTGAAGCGTTCCGGAACGATTGCCTACTTTGGCGAGGGAATAGGCCTTATCCAGATGCATATGGGCATCCACCATGCCCGGAATCAGCACCCTGCCCTGCAAATCCAACGCACAGTCCGATCCGGCGTTAAACGGTTTCGAGAACCATTCATCCATAGGCAGGAAAGGGTCCGCGCAAGGAATCGTTCCCTGCTGCTGCAAAGCAATCGAAGTCCAGCTTCCGTCCGAAGCTTTCAATTCATATAGGCCGTTTTCATCCAGTAACGGAAGCCGTGCGTTAATCAAATGAAGTTCGGATGAATTCATTCGCCGCTCCTCTCTGTTCCCTTATTTTCGATGATCTCCTCCTTTCCGCTTACGGTTCATAAACAATTTTTCCGGGATTCAGCAATCCCAGGGGGTCGTTCTCGCGTTTTTTCCGCTGCATGGCTCCCACTTCGCCGCGTCCCCCGCTGTCGAGCACCCAAGTATGGGGATCAAAAATGTTCACGCCGTTGGCCTCAAAAAAACGGATGATTTCATATAATCTCTCTTCGCTTTTAAATCTGATAAGGGGAAGCGATGCCAGGCTTAACCGGCCTCCATTCTTCACCCATTCAAAATGCAGCAGCACCTCGTCGCCGAATTCATCTTTTATCAGCCGGATTTGCTCCAAATAACGGTCGGCTGCAAAGCCGGCCTGAAGATAAGTGATCGCCGGATCCATCTTCAGCGCCCAAAGCGTCGTATGATTCCAAGTAAAATCGGAAAGACCGATTGTCTTGCGGTACTGCTCCGCTTCGATGATATGCCCGACGCGCCCGCCCATGCTTTGGGCCAGCCCGGAAACAGCCGTCAGCGTGCCGTTGGCGATTTCCAGAAACACGGCCGCCGCCCCGGGTTCCAATACTTTTTTGAGCGGTACAAAATACGCGGGAATCGGCCACTCCATCGGGCTGATTAAACGTTTGGGAATCGCTTCTTCTTTGGCAAGCGCTTCGCCGAACTGCACCGCCGACGCTATATCGTTAAAATGAATAACGGTCTGCATCCACTCCGTTTTCGGGGCCGATGCGATGGTAAGCTCCGTGACGATCCCCGTCGTTCCATAGTTGTGAATGTATGGATACAGGTCCTGTCCTTGGACAACCAACCGTCTTGGAACTTCTTCCATTGTATAAACGGCCGCCTCCAGTACGTTGCCGTCCCACAGGTTGCCCCATGTGATCGAGCCGATGCCGCCGGAACCGCCGCAGACAAATCCGCCGACCGTCGCCTTCATGAAGGTGCTTGGATAGATGCGCAGTTCCTGTCCCCTCTCCCTCAGATGCTTCTCCAGCGAGCCGAGTCGTACGCCGCATTGCACGCGGGCGTATCCGTCGCCAACTTCCAGGATTTCATCCAGCTGACTCATATCCATCACAATACCGCCTTCCAGAGGAACCGCCTGGCCGTAATTGCCCGTGCCCGCCCCTCGAACTGTAACCGGTATGCGGTGCCGGTAGGCAAAGGACAATACCGCCGATACCTCGCGCTCATCCTTCGGGATGACGATGCCGTCGGCGATTTTTTCCTTCAACTGACGTTCGAGCACCGGCGAATACCAATAATAGTCCTTGGACAAACGTTCTTTGGACTCCATATCGAGCAACAGACGCGCTTCCCCAAGCAAACCGATCATTTCTTTCTCCCATTCGACAGCCATGCTCTGATTCGCTCCTCTCAGCTTCAATGTTTTCATGCGCCTGATACGACCCGTACCCGTTCACTGATTTCATTCGTCGTGCGGTACCATCAGCGTGGCTTTACCGATATCTCTTTCTCGCTCAGCACCTCCATTTGTTGTTATTGTATTAGATGGGTTATGAATGGTAAATAGAATATGAGTGTTTTTGTAATAATACATAACATTATAGTGCAGTTTTGTGCGTCATACCATAATCATATGTTATATATAATTACATATATATGCCATATTTAGAGGTCAAAAGACTTAGTTTCAATAAAATAAGCCGGATTTTCCTTATTGCGGAAAACCCGGCTTCCATTGATTGGTTCATTATATCAGCTTATTCGCTTATGTTTCGAGCAGGATTCGACCCGTCAAAGACAAGTCGTACCCGTGAATGGTGCGCAGTTCATTCTGAAATGCATCGGACTGCAAAATGTAAATGAAGGATTCGATCCATTCCCGATTCTCAGGCTTTTTCATCATAACGAGATCGTACCGTTCTTGAATTAAGGGGATAAACTGGACATTGCCGACAATGGAAGCGGCTTTTTCGATTCCTATGCCGACATCCGCCTCCCCGGAAGCCACTTTTCCGGCTACCCCTAAATGATTGGATTCCTCTTTATGATACCCGTTAAGCCGGTCCGGCGGAATGCCGTGAAGACGAAGCTGTTCGTCAAGCAGAACACGTGCTCCCGAACCCTTTTCACGATTGATGAGCCGTAAGCCCGGCCGCTTTAGATCGCTCCAACTGCCGAGATTGTGCGGATTGCCCCGCTGGACATAAAATCCGGCCCATCGCGAAAGCAAATTCACCACCAGATAGGACGAGCCGACGAGCAATTTACGGATATAGGGGAGATTATACTCTCCCGTATCGCCATCCAACAGATGCGTACTGACGATGTCCGATTCGCCCCGGTACATGGAAATCAGGCTGTCGAGGCTTCCGACATAGGCACGCAATGGCCGTACGCCGGGGATATTCCTCTCCATATGCTTGGCCAGAATATCCAGGCTGATGTCCTGCCCGGTGATAACGACAGCGCGCGTTCCGTTATGGGAAGCCGATAGCGCGGGTCTTGCAGAAACTTCAGCCAGTGCCGGCTTTTCGGCGGCCTTGATGCTTTTGGTTCTTTGCTTATACGCTTCGAGGTCGGCCGCATCCACCCGCATCTGCTTGCCAACACGGTAAGAGGGCAGCTCCCCTTTTTTTATCAGATCGTATACCGTGAGTTTGGATATCTTCAATAGCTTAGCGATTTCTTCGGTCGTGTAGGACTGTTCGTTAGACATCCTAATCCTCCCTGCTCATTGTCATTGCCGCTCATTCGTCCGACTTTATTTTATCACATCCGGACATAAAAAGATTCTTATACAGGTTTACAATGTAAAGACTCTATATACAATATAATTATTTATGTTATATTATATCTAATTATAATTTAGGAGGCGAAATAATGTTTGGAAATGTTAAAAGAAATATGATCTTATTATTTATCTCTGTAATAATGTTTGCGTTTGCAGGTTGCGGAACGGAGCAAAAACCGGCCGCTAACGCCGGTGACAGTGCACAGGCCCCGAATTCGAACCAAACCGGTCAGCAGCAGCTTGTGGAAACTGTGGAATTGACCGTTTCTGCGGCAGCAAGCCTGACCGATGCGCTCAAGGAAATCCAGAAGGCTTACGAAACCAAGAATACAAATATCAAATTGAACTTTAACTTCGGCGCATCCGGGGCTTTACAACAGCAGATTGAGCAAGGGGCTCCGGCAGATTTATTCCTTTCCGCTGCGCCCAAGAACATGCAGGCGCTCGTTGACAAACAGCTGATCGATACGAATAAACAAAAGAATTTGTTGAACAACGAACTGGTCGTCGTCACTCCGGCAGATGGGAAAACGGAGGTTAAAAGTATAGCGGATTTAGCGAAAGCGGAAGTAAAACATGTGGCGATCGGCATTCCGGAAAGCGTCCCGGCCGGAAACTATGCCAAAGAAGCGCTTACTAACGCCAAACTGTGGGATACGCTGCAGTCCAAAACCGTACAAGGAAAAGACGTGCGACAAGTGCTTCAATACGTGGAAACCGGGAACGCCGAAGCCGGATTTGTATATAAAACGGACGCTTTGACTTCAAAGCAGGTCACCATCGCTTTTGCCGTCGATCCGACTACCTACACTCCCGTCGAGTATCCGATAGGAATTGTCAAAGCGACGAAGTATAGTAAAGAAGCTGAAGATTTATTTACATACCTGCAATCGAAAGAAGCGCTGGATGTATTCGTCAAATACGGATTTTCCATACCGAAGTGATCGTGATGGGCATGAGTTGGAGTTGGAACGAATATTGGTCCCCGATAGGATTATCACTGCAAGTGGCCATGCTATCCAGTATAGTGGTTGCTGTATTAGGTGTGGGTGCTGCCTGGTGGATGTCCCGGCGATCGTTTAAAGGAAAGACGCTTCTCGAAACGGCATTTATGCTGCCGCTTGTCCTTCCGCCAACCGTAGTCGGTTTTTTGCTCTTGGTTATGCTTGGCCGAAAAAGCTGGATCGGACGTTTCTTCGAATGGTTGTTCGATGCGCCGGTCGTCTTTTCCTGGTGGGCAGCCGTGGTCGCTTCGATCGTGGTAGCTTTTCCGCTCGTCTATCAAACGATGAAGACAGGCTATGCTTCCGTCGACCGGGATTTGGAGGATGCGGGGCGTTCCATCGGAGCAAGCGAATGGCAAGTGTTCAGGTACATCACACTTCCATTAACCTTTCGTTCATTAGTCACCGCCTATATCCTTGGCTTCGCGCGGGGGCTCGGCGAATTCGGGGCAACCTTGATGATTGCCGGGAATATTCCCGGCAAAACCCAAACCATCCCTACTGCGATTTATGTTGCGGTCGATGCGGGCAATACGGCGATGGCGTGGGCCTGGACAGGTGCTATTATTCTCATTTCCTTTATTATGCTGCTGTTTACCGGTCGCATTTCAAAAAAATGATCATCGCGATGTTAAATATTTCATTCCAAATACGCTGAAATCATTTCCTTTCAAACATCCTGTGATATATTTTAAATGCAAGAAAACGTTGCCATTTGAAATCATGGAGGATGGTGTCTATGTTAGCGAATGAGCGGGAATTTGTCACCGACCTGATTGTTCGAGATCAGTATTATCCTGTTCCGCTTCCCGCCGTACTAGGCCATGAGGGCTCGGGTATTGTGGAAAGCGTAGGCAATGGCGTATCCAGCGTACAGCCGGGAGATCACGTTGTATTATCTTTTGCTTCCTGCGGGGCTTGCACCAGTTGTCGCACGGGCAGGCCCTATGCATGCGAAACCTTCTATGAATAGCCAAAAATCAACAGGGCTGCCTTCCAAGGCAGCTCCGTCCATTACGCCATACGCCATACGCCATAATGTCTGACCCAAAGGACAAACCGTTTCATTTCTTCGCACTATGCCCATGCTTATACTTCACGGTCCACATTCCTCGCACCTTGCCTGTTAAGTTCGGACAGCTTTTCTACCGCCCGAATGATCGGTCCATAGCCGGTACAACGACATAAATTGCCCGACAGGGACTCTTCAATTTCCGAACGATTCGGGCAAGGATTCGCTTTTAAGAGCCCCTTGACGGACATCAGCATACCCGAGGTGCAGTAGCCGCATTGAAAAGCGCCTTCTTCCAGAAACGCCTGCTGCACCGGATCGCGCTCCGGTCCTTGCAGCCCTTCAATAGTCACCAGCTCTCTGCCTGCGCATTGATAGGCCATCAACAAACAGCTGTTGACCGGTTTACCGTCCAAAAGTACCATACAAGCTCCGCATCGTCCGATTCCGCAGGCCATTTTCGTCCCCGTCAGACGCAGTTCATCCCGGAGAATGTCGAGCAATTTTCTCGTGGGAGGCATATGCTCCAGGACGACAGGTTTCCCGTTGATCGTGCAACTCCATGCTCCGGCATTGGCATCTACAATCATCCGCTTCACGCTCCATTCAAGAAATCGGCGTTTCCAATGAGCTGCTCCGGAGAGATCGGCAGCTTCTCCACCCACACACCGACGGCCTGCCGAACGGCAGAAATAATCGCCGGGGCCAGAGCCACCGTTCCTATTTCGCCTATTCCCCGAGGTCCATAGGGATCGCCTTCCGGAAGCTCTTCAATGGCATCCAGGCAAAAGCGCCCGGGCATATCGTATACGGTCGGAATCAAGTACGTATCCAAATTCCGGGTGACATAATGTCCCGATGACATAACCGCATCCTCCATTAGCGTAAATCCAATGGCCATGCTGCTCCCGCCCTCAATCTGTCCCGCATAGCCCATGGGATTCACAACCGGTCCCGCTGCAACCGCATGATACTGATCGACGATCCGGACACGGCCTGTCAGCGTATTAACCTCCACCTCGACAGCTGCACCGGCGTAAGTGTAAAGGAAATGGCCGCCCATGACGGCGTCAGGCGTTGTCGGAAAATGAATTTGACTTAAAGTCTCGATCGGTTTCGCTGCCTTTTCGGCCAACTCCCTGTAAGTTATGACGGGCGAATGGCGGTCCGACTCGCTTCCAAGCGCCTGCCTTCTCCATATGCCTCCTGGTCCTGTTTCCAGCTCTGAGGGATGAATGTCCAATATGGCCGATGCCTCCGACAGCAGCTTGCCGATAAAGACCGGCTTCATTTTTTGCAGGGCCAGCCACATCATCGTGGTTGTACGGGATGCGGTGCTGGAACCGCTGTGCGGCACACGATCCGTATCTCCAATAACAAGCGACAAATCCTCCGCAAGACAGCTGAATTGTTCCGTCAGCATGATCTCCAGCGTTCCCAGCAGCCCCTGCCCGATTTCCTCGTAGCCGAAGGCGGCCTCGATTTTCCCTTCCGGATTCAACGACAGCCTGCCTCCTCCGAAATCCGGCAAACCAAAACCGAGCCCCGATCCATGCATGGCGATAGCTGCGCCTACTCCCCGTCGAATCCAGGGTACCCGATCATCCTTCGCGTTTTCTTTTCTTCTGCGCCAAACATCGCTTTGTTCGACCGAGGCCCATACTTGGCCGGCTCCTTCAGTCGCAACGATCTTCTGTTCCATCGGACCGGGATCGTCCGCCTTGCGGAGATTGATCCGGCGCAGCTCCCAAGGGTCCATCCCCAGCTTTTCGGCAAGCCGGTCCATCTGACCCTCCAGCGCACAAATCACCTGATTTCCCCCGAAGCCCCGAAATTCTCCGGATATCCCGTTGTTCGTATAAACAGACAGCCCTTCCACGTCTACGTTGGGAATACGGTAAGGTCCCATGGTATGCTCGGTGGCGAAATTCAGTACGGCCGGTCCTAGAGTCGCATAGGCGCCGGTGTCCGCGATCATTCGCACCTGATGAGCTGCCAACCGGCCTTCGTCGTCCACGCCGGTGCGCATGGTAATCTTCATCGGATGACGCTTCAACCCTGCACGAACGGACTCGAAGCGCTCCTGATGAATCTTGACAGGCCGGCCGCTCTTTAATGCGAGCAGCGCTCCGAACGGCTGAATGTTAAGCTCATCCTTCCCGCCAAATGATCCTCCGATCGGACTGGAAACGACCCGAATCCCGGATTCCGGCATCGCCAAAATTCTCGACAGCTGCATCCGGTCCTTATAACCGTGCTGCGTCGGTGCGTACACCGTCAATCTTCCGTCCTCCCCAGGAACGAATAATCCGCCTTCCGTTTCCATGTACGTATGCATTTGTCTCGGCGTGTAATAAGTATGTTCCACCACATGCGCACAGCGGGTGAATGCTTCCGATACTTCACCACGCCGATATGAGGTTCGGTGCAGAACGTTTCCTGACGGATGAAGCTTCGGAGCATCCGGACGCAGTGCGGCTTCAGGATTATCCAGCACCGGTAAAGGTTCATAACCAACTTCGATCATCCGCAGCGCCTGCTCCGCAATCTCGAGGCTGTCCGCTGCTACGGCAACTAAAGCATCCCCTATATATCGGACCCGATCCTCACAAAGCACAGGCTGATCAGGGATGGCTATTCCAAAACGGTTCATGCCGGGAACGTCTCTGTACGTAATAACCGCATGAACGCCTGGAAGCCGTTCGGCTTCCTCCGTTCGAATGAAAAGCACCCGGGCATGAGCGTGCCGGCTTCGCAATATTTTGCCGTAAAGCATCCCCGGCTTATGCATATCCGTCAAATATATGCATTTTCCCGTCACCTTATCCGCTCCGTCCGGCCGGATCTTCCAGCGTGTTCCCGCATTTGGTTTGTTCAACAGCACGTCATTCCCTCCCCGGCAATTCGGATTTAACGTTTGGCCGTCATCTGCTTCCACAGCTCCGACACGATCAGATTGGCTGCGGCTGTCCGCCGGTATTCCGCAGCAGCGAATGGATCGGCGAAGCCGCTCCATTCCGATTTCACTAAATCATGCGCTTGTTTCAGAAGCGATTCCGTGAGCGGCCGTCCTGTCAGCAGCGCTTCCGTGTACGGCAGACGACAGGCCGTAGAAGAGCCTCCTCCTGCAGCTAACTTTAATTCAGACAAGCTTCCGTCTTGATGCAAAATCCCCGTGCCGGCAACCGTAACAAGAGAAGGAGCAAAGGCCTCCCGTCGCGCAGCTTTATGATAAAATTCCATGACGCCAGTATCGCTTCCCTTAACCGGCACGGGCTGCAGGACAATCTCCGCCAAGATGCGTTTGTCCTCTCCGGCCTTACCTTTCCGCCGTCCGGCCAACCAGGATTCCAGCCGTTCCGCTACAATTCCCTTGCCGTTAAACCAACTCAGGATGGCGTCGTTAACTAATAACGCAGGAATGGCATCACCGATGCCGGAAGCCACGTTGCCTCCCAGCGTTCCTATATTCCGCACGGAAGGTGCGGCAATCAACCTGCACGCTTCAGCGAGCAGCCGGGATTCCGCTTGTTTTCCGCACGCTGCCAACCGAACCAAACTGCCAATTCTGAGCTTGACTCCATCTCCTCTATTCTCCAGTACGCGCAAGCCTTGCAGTTCGGATATGCCCTCCAAGCTGATCAAATGCATGGGCATCTCGGTCTGTCCGGACTCCCACTGTGTCCTTAACAGCGACCCGCCGGATACGAAAGTGCTTGCCGCCTGCAGATTTTGGCGCAATTCCCATGCTTCTCTCAAACCGGAGGGCTGCCAAACCCTCGGTTCGGAAGGATGAATGCGGTTGCCGATCGCCATGGCCAATCCCTCCCGATGTTCAGATCGAGTGCGTGGTATTTCAAATCTTCCTAGAGCAAAGCATTCGGCCGCAATGCTGTCGGTGATTTCTTCCGGACCTGCCGTTACCGATATCCAAGCCGACCGGATCATGCAAATGATCCGGAGCAGATTTACGGCAAGCGTGTCCCTCGGTTTCGATCACCGTGGCAAGCACCGTCTTTCGCCTGGTTTGGAACAACACCTCCAGCAATTCGTGCATCTCCATGTCACCATACCTTATGATCCGTCTATATCCGCTTCAGCAGCCTTTCGATACACCGATCGGCCTCTTGCAGTACCACCTTCTTATCTACGGTAAGCAGCTGCTTTCCTTGCATCACGATCTTTCCGTCAATGATTACCGTATCCACGTCGCCGCGGGTTGCCGAATACACGATACGAGAATACGGATCGGCATCATACGATGGATACGCATGAAAATCGTTGAGATCCAACAGGATCAGATCGGCTTTTTTCCCCGGCTCGATACTGCCGATCTCGCCTTCCATCCCGAGCACCTCCGCCCCGCCCATCGTCGCCATCCGAAGCACATTCTTCGCCCCCATAGCGGCCGGTCCGTAATTCGTTTTATGAATCAGCGCAGCAAGGCGCATTTCTTGAAACATGTCGAGATGATTATTGCAGGCGGCCCCGTCCGCTCCCAGACCGACATGGGTATGCTGAGACAATAAATCCGGCACATCCGCAATGCCGGAGACCAGCTTCAGATTGGAGCCCGGACAATGCGTCACTTTCACGCCGCGTTGGCGGATAATCCGCTTTTCTTCTTCATCGAGCCAGATGCAGTGGGCCAATATCAGCCTGGGCGTAGCCAGCCCGATATGATCGAGGTACACGACATTGCGCATGCCTCTCTCCCGCTCGACCTGCTCAATCTCGCCTCTGTTTTCAGAAGCATGAGTATGGATCTTTACGTCGTACTGCTCCGACAGATCCCTGACTTCCGTCAGCAGACGCTCCGTGCAGGATACTACAAAACGCGGGCAAAATGCATACCGAATCCGTCCGCCTTCCGCTCCGTTCCATTTCTGCAGCAGATCTACGCTTTCCAGGATCGATTGATCCGTCCGCTCAAGTAAAGCGGACGGCACATCCGCGCCGCAATCCATCATGACTTTGCCGGCTACGGCGCGAATGCCGCTTTCTGCCATAGCGCGAAAAGCAAAATCCGTATGGCGAACCGTCTCCATATCAAGAATGGTGGTTGTTCCGCTGCGAATCAGCTCTCCAATGCCAAGCAAAGCCGAATAGTAGACCGATTCTTCGTCATGCGCAGCCTCCAGAGGCCAAATTCTCTTCTTCAGCCAATCCAGCAGCTCCATGTCATCGGCCCGCCCCCGGAACAGCGTCTGGCATAAATGAATGTGCGTTTGCACAAATCCCGGCAGCAGCACGCGCCCTTTGCCCGCAATGATATGATCGGCTTGCTTTTCCAACGAGCTCAGATCAGGTGCGGCATGAACGATCCGGTCATTCTCAATCCAAACATCCCCGGAATATACTTCTTCTTGACTGTTCATGGTAATGATTTGAGCTTGCTTGATGAGCAGTTTAGACATGGATGTCCTCCTTGCGTCTGGGTAACGCCTTTAGGAATTCAGCATTTGCCGAAAGACGAACACAAGCTTCAGCCGGAGCAAATCGCTTATGCTTTTATAATCGACGCCCAACAATTCGCCGATCTTCTCCAACCTATATGCCGCGGTGTTGCGATGAATGTAAAGCTGTTTGGCGGTTTCATTCATTTGCCCGTCATTGTCTATAAAGACCTCGAGCGTGTGCAGCATCTCCCGCGCATACTCGGGATCCTTGACCAGCAGCGCTTGAAGCACTTCATCGCAATACAGTTGCATTTTCCGGTCGGGCACATGCTGAAATAAATAGGCAAGCTCCACCGTTTCGAATTGAATGACCGGATCGCGAATTCCGAGACGTTCTGCAATCTGCTGCGTGTCCTGACATTCCTGAAACGCCTTCAGCAAAGACTCCGGCTTGCATTTTCTGCCGCTCACCGACAGCCGGGGCCTGCGTGTGGCGTCCGCCGCTCCGAGCAGGCCTTGTAATCCTTTGGCAAGAAGGGCCGGGAGCGTCCCGTTCCCGGAAAATGAATCCGCGGAAAAAATCGAGAACTCCCCCTCTCCTATGCGAAAATGGATCACCTGTTTGTTTTTCAGCTCAGGATGGAATTTAAGCTCTTCGCGAAGGTCGCGAAGCCATTTGGAGCGGTCGCTTTCCGGGATCTCCGGCGGCACCGCTGCCAGCACACACTGATACGATCCTTCGAAAAGCTTGATCCCAAGGCGTTCCGCCCCTTCTGTAAGCGCCTCAATGGTGCCGTTCCCTTTTAAATAGCGCGACAATAAGTACCCGAGGTCATTTTGCACGGATTGATCGACAAATTCTTTGTACACGAAACTCATTTGGTAAGAGATGATTTCTGCCGCCTGGTGAAAAAGACCTTCCTCTACCTTCATCAATTGAGGTTCTGTAGGATAAAACAGCACGTAACCGATACCTTCTTCTTTATCCGTCAAAGGAATGCGGAAATGTCTGCCGTTCTCCGAGTAAACCCATTGGCTGCGGTCTTTCCAAGGCCACCCCTGCAGAAGCTGCGCTTCACTCATCGAGGTTGAATTAAAGACCAGATGACCGCGTGAAGCGACCACAGCCATCGGATACCCGATAATCCCCAGTATCGCATGAAAAAAGTTGCTGAGATGGTCGGGTTTGAGGGCGAACTGCATAAGCTTTTTTTGCTTCTCGAGGACCGAATGAAGCACCTTGGTATTGCGCTGCAATTCGGCGTAAAATAACCCTTTCATCTGATCGGAGAACGTGAATTGATAAGGAAGCTCTATGAGAGGAAATTCCAGACGGTCCGCCTCGTCAAGGATGGATTCGGGAACATCGGACCAAAACCGGCCCAGCTTGATCCCGAGCCCCGCGGAACCCCGCTGGTCCAGCTTGCGCAGCAGTTGGATGCCCTCGTCAATGTCGTCTTTAATGAGGTATGCGGTCGTAAACAACATTTCGCCGTCTTTTATCCAATCAGTGATGTCCGGGGCGTCCATCACATTGACGGATTTCACGATTCTTGACGTACCGGTTTTTCCTGCAATCAGCCTTCCTTTAGACAAAGGAAAAATCGACAACGCCTGTTCGACGGTAAGATGCATAGGTACTCCCCTCCCAGGAAATGACCTCGGATATTCGTGCGGCTGGATCCATTGCGGAATTCGGAATATATATGTTATATTATATAACATTATACAAAGCAAAACACCAAAATTCAATGAATTTATGTTATTAAATATAACATAAATAAAAAATCCGCCCCTCGCGAGGTCGGATTTCGTGTGGAATTGAAGTCGGATTATTGCTTGAATACGCCAAGCAGACGTTTACCTTCTGCACCTGTCTCTGTGGTAAACACTTCGTAGATGCGAACGGATAACGGGTAACCAAACTGCTCGGAATTGCCGCTGAAGGTAAAGTTGTTTTCTCCGTTTACAATCCGGTTCGAACCGATGAAAGGAGCGGTTGCCGTTCCGAGTAAACGGTCTAAATTATCATAAAGCTCAAACTGCAAATGAGAGAAGCTCGGATCGATCTGAACCTGCTGCTGACGCTCGATATCAAAGAAAAATTTGGCTTTGTAGGAATGCGTAAGCGTCGTCGAGTTATACAGCGCGCTGATATTCCAGCTGCTTACCTTCACATCGAACGGATAAACACTAAATTGGTTTTGCTCGTTTTCGGGTTGAAGCGTCACATTATAAGTTGCGATGGTTGTTTTATACGGAGCCGCCGTCTTGGCGTCCAATACTCGGAGCGCCAGTCCTTTGCCCGTCTCGGAGAACGGCACCGTATACTGGAAGCTGACCGTAATCGATGAATTCGGCAGGACCGAAGGCGTGCTGATGCTCTGCCTGCTGCCGCTGTACTGGTATCCGTCCGCGCTTATGATTTCGGATTGGAAATTCGGTACGGCGATCGGACGGTCGCTCTTGTTCGTCAGCTTAAATTTGGCCGTGACGTTCTTGGAGCCTTCCTCTTTATTCTCATGCATGTTCAGTTCAACGACGGATACTTCCATATCCGGGTGAATCAAGGTGCTCAGGCTGTCAAATTTCATCGGCGCACCGAGCGTGTAAGCCTCATGGTTATTGATGTTTCCTTGGTTCGGAAGCAGAATGTTCAGGCGTCCCACATTGTAGGTCACCTTCTCTCCCGGTCCCCCTGCCCCGCCCTGGGCAAACGACTCGGGAGTCAGAAGGTTTAAGCTGGTGAGTACGGCATCCTGATCAACGGGAATGGAGTAATGGATATATTTTTTTTCTTTCGCTTCCAAGGCAACGATCCCCTGCTCTACCCGGCTGCCGGAGTAAATCTTGCCGTCCGTTTTACCGTCGATAACAAAATCAGGGACGATCTCTCTTTTGTCCGCCGGATTGTAAGCCAAAAGCTGTACGACGTAGAATGTACCCTCCTTGGTCGATTCTTTGTTGATGCCTACCGGTGTATATTGAATCGGAGAGATCACCGACGGAATCACGAAGGAGTCCGACCATTTTTTGACGGCCGCGGGATCCGTAATCGGCGTATCGCTTCCTTTCCACGTTTCTCCTTGAATCGGAGCGGCTGCGATCAGCGTCTCCTTCTTTGGATAGACATACACGTCTACATCCGTCCAGTTGACCTCGGTTAAGCTGACGCTGTCGGTCCGGTCGATAACCGTCATATAGCTCAGCTCGGTATTGGCTTTCGGTTGAATCGCTTTGGCATTGGAGGCGCTGGGCTGCAGCGTATATTCAATGCCTTCGCTCGTCTTCACGCGAAGCTCGTATTCCGGAACTCTCGTTACGGCATTGCCGTTGTTCTTCATCCGGATGACGACACCCAGACGCGTCCCTTCCTGTACACGTTCGTTCAATACGCTTTTGACCTCGACATCCAAAACCTGGGTCAATTTGTATGTAACGGCCGTCTGTGCGCTGACGGCGGGTTCTGAAGCCTCGGCCGCAAAAGCGGAGTAACCGGTGCTTATCATCGAGGCGGTAATTACAACAGATGCTACGGTTTTCTTCAGCTTGTGTTTCACTTGGGTTTCCTCCTGTCAAGTCTGATGTCGGTTATTTCTGCCTTTTTCTTCCGTTATAGCTCTCATTGCTGCTATTCAACCACAACTTTAGTGCCATCGGACAAGCTTGCCGGCGGTGAGATCACAATTTTGTCTTCATGATGGAATAAGGAGCTGTTTTCAACAAAAACCCAATCCTTATTTTTATCCTCAGTTGTAACTGCGATCTCCCGGACCTGATCTCCATCCAGCTTATACACAAGTTTTTTTCCGTCTTTTTCAATAATGGAGTCTCTCGGTATTTCTACACGTTTAGCAGCATCGGCGGTAAAGTTCACTGTAACCACGTTACCTGCGCGGAGAAGATTTTCCGGATTCGGGACGGTTAACCTTACCGTAAACGTGTTATTGTTAGGATCGGAAACCGGACTAACGAAGGAAACCGTTCCTTGAAATTTTTTATCCGGTAAGCTCGCGACTTGAATATCGATGGAGTCCCCTTCCTTGATCTGGTTCACCTCTGACTCCGGAACACTCACCTCGACTTTGGCAGGATCCAAACTAACCAGCTGCAGAAGGGAGGCACCGGAAGGCATGGCGGTGAAAGCCATCTCACCGGCTTTTGCATATTTCTTCACCACAATACCGTCGATCGGAGAAACAATAGAGGCATTCCTCAGCATTAAATTGGCCGAATCAAGATCCGCTTGTGCAGCTGCAACCTGGGCTCTAAGCTGGTCTATCGTACTGGCCGCAGCTCCGGCCTTTAATAAGTCCAGCTTCGCCTGGGCACTCCTCGCATTGGCTACCGCTGCATCGTAGGCTGATTTTGCCGTTTTATAGTTGGTTGTCGCTAACTCCAATTCATCCTTCGTGATGTTGCCCATATCATAATGGTTTTTGGCTTGATTATACGTAATTTGAATTTGGTCAAAAGCCGCTTTCGATTGATCAACCAAAGCATGGGCAGCATCCAGTGCACCTTGGACTGCACGGATATCCTCTTGCCTGGCTCCCTCAAGCGTATTAGCGAGCTGGGCTTGTGCTGCATCGAGACCGGCCTGGGCTTTTCTCACCTGCACTTCTAATTCGCTTGTCTCCAGCTGCACAAGCAAATCGCCTTTTTTCACTTTTGCCCCTTCCTCTACCAAAATGGAAGCGATTCTTCCAGGCTGCTTGGAATAGATCTCTACCGTTTCATTCACAACAACCTTACCGATGAGTCCACGTTCGACAGATGACAATGTAATCGTCTTAACCGAAGGAATCTGCTGTTCGGAGGCATTAGCAGGCAGATCGGTGCCGCAGCCTGTAAAGACCATCGTCGAAGCGGCAAGAACGGATAATATGGTGATCGTACGAAACCTTTTGTTCATCTCAGTTCTCCCCCTTAATATGTATCTTCACTTCAGCGCTCATGCCCGGAGACAGGTTCAACCCTCGCTGATCGTCTATCGATATTTTGACCCCGATCCGCTGGGTCACCTTTGTAAAATTACCGCTTGTGCTTGTCGTAGGAAGAAGAGAGAACGTTGACGCCGTGGCGTTCCCGATCTCATAGACTTTTCCAGTAAGCGTATGGCTCGGGAATGAATCAATGGAGAATTCAACATATTGGCCGAGCTTGATCTTTTCGATTTCCGTCTCTTCAATATTGGCGGAAACATAAAGTGCTTTTTTATC
Organism: Paenibacillus naphthalenovorans; assembly: GCF_001465255.1. Taxonomy (NCBI): domain Bacteria; kingdom Bacillati; phylum Bacillota; class Bacilli; order Caryophanales; family Paenibacillaceae; genus Paenibacillus; species Paenibacillus naphthalenovorans. The sequence continues at coordinate 1,697,595 of NZ_CP013652.1, forward strand.
CACAATCATCGCTACGGATTGGCCCGGTGTGACGACCTCGCCCGGTTTTGCCGAGGTATGAATTACCGTACCGCTAACCGGAGAGCGAAGTGATGCTTGATCCAGTAACGTGCTGGATAAGTTCGTTATGTCCTGCTGACCTACGATTTGATCCGCAACAACCGTATCTCCTTGTTTGATCGTCAGTGTGTTTAGCTTCCCTGAAATTTTAGGCATGACACGATAGATCTCTCCTGCTAATCGCGCATCTTCCGTTTTCACATAATGAACCGATTGATACCAAAAATAAGATCCAATGCCTGCCCCTGAACCTATGATGACGATAATGATCAATATTAAGATCAGTTTTCTTTTCATGTTTCTCCCCCCAAGATTTCAAACGATAGATATGGTTCTGTATGGTCAATAAGCTCGGGTGAACTCAACCTTAGTGAATCATGATGTCATCCCCGCCTTCACGGGACGATTTGTTTTTCATTAGAAATACGAGAGGGATGCAAATCGCTCCCAAGATCACAAGAAGAAAAAACGTATCCGTGAAGCCCCGTACTAACGCTTCTTTCTGAATCGTTTGACCCAGTACGCCAAGGAATCCGCCCTGCGAGGCAGCCGTATCCGCCCCCAGCATCATATAGTTATGTACAATATGGCCTTGGAATACTGCAAATGCCGGCGACGTTTCTGATATCTGCTCCGTTATCGCTGCTCCGTATTGTGTTGTCCGATGCGACATAAAGGTCCCCAAAAGAGCAATCCCAAAGGAGGATGACACACTGCGCAGGATGTTGGAGAGCGAAGACGCGCTGCCCATCAGCTCGTTAGACATCGTATTTAATCCCGCAGCAATAATGGGCATCATGCATAAACCGATTCCCAGCCCTCGAATAACAAGGTATACGTTCAATTCATAGTTGGAGATGTCACCCGTAATAAAATGCAATTTGTAAGTACCAAAGGTTAATAGCGCCAGACCAGTTACTCCAAAAGGAATGACTCCAATCCGGTTTGATAGCGCACCGACAAGCGGCATCATCAAGGCGGTGGCAATGGCTTGAGGCATCAGCTGTACTCCCGTTTGAGACGGCGTTAGCCCCCCGACATTCTGGTACCATATCGGAAGGATATACGCTCCTCCTTGAATCGCAATAAACACCAGGGAAGAGATAAGGATACTGACGGTAAAATCCTTATTTTTAAATAATCGTAAATTGATGACCGGGTCTTTCTTCCCCGTCTCAACCCACAGCAGCAGCATGAAGCTGGAAACCGATATCCATATGAGCGTAACGATGTATAGGGATGTCCACCCCTCTGCTTCACCCTTTTTGATGATCAGCAGCAATGAACAAAAAAAGATACTCGAGAGAATAATGCCCGGAAAATCAAATTTCAAATGCGATTGTTTGGGTGTTTCTTTAATGAGAAAAAAAGCGATCAATAAGGATAAGAGGCCTATCGGAATATTAATATAAAACAAGATGCTCCAATGCATATGCTCTACGACGTAGCCTCCAATCGTTGGCCCCAGGGAAGGAGCAGCCATGGCAGAGATCCCCCAAATCCCCATCGCGATAGGCACCTTGGAGCGATCCATAATCTGATAAAGCATGGCCATGCCTACCGGCATGATGATTCCTCCGCCTAAGCCCTGAAGGACTCGAAATACGATAAGGCTGGTATCATTCCACGCCATCCCGCACATGGCTGAAGTCATTATGAAAGCCGAAACCGAAATCATAAGTATTTTTTTATAACCGAAGCGGTCTGCCAAGAATCCTCCGAGCGGGATGACCACGGCTGTAGCCAAAGTATATCCGGTAACCACCCACTCCATATCATCTATTGTTGAATTCAATAAGCTGGTCATTTTGGGTATAGCGACATTGATTACGCTATGGTCCAACATTTCGAGAAACGTTGCAAAAATAATGGAGAATAAAGCAATCCACTGCTTGATGCCACCCTTTTCCTTATCCGGCGATGGCTCAGATGTATTGGTAGTCATACATGTCCCCTCTTATATTACATATTTTGTAAAGTTAGTGGGCCCTCTCTTAGTCAAAAAGAAGTCTTTCGAGACGGTTACACAACTCCGATAAGGGTTTATGTTCTCTTAAATAATTTAGTAATGACTTCTTGATCACGGTTCTTGGACGATTACGATTCGCTTCTTCCTTCAGATAAGCAATCGCTTCTATCACTTCCTTTTTAGACTGAGGTTCGATGTTAAGAGACGCTGCCTTGCTCTCTATCATCCTATACAATTCCAAGATTTGGTTCTCTTTATCCACAGGACTGTACTCAACAAATTCTATTTTTTTTCTTAGTTCACAAGTAATCACGGGCTCGATACGGCTTTCATGAAAATACTGAATGAGGATATCGAGGATATTTGAAATCAGCTTGGATACAACTGGAATAGCGTTTTGTTGAGTATGAATGATTTGAAAGGCATATTCCCGCATAAAGGAGTGATAGGCTAATACGATATCCCAAACGAAGGGATCGATCTCTTCACCATAGGCAGACAGCAGCATTTTTTTCGTTAAATGCATGATTTGTTTTTCAAATATGACGATGGAGGAATTCGTTTTGACTAGACTTGCAGAGCTCACATCATGGGGAGAGATCACGGATAAGAAGAAATGCCTTTGCTCAAAAATATGTTCCAGTGTGAGCTGACAATGCTTCTCGATCTTTTCTTTTGCAGTCATATCCGCCAGCAGAATGACATAGTCCGCCATTTCCTGCATGGAATCGATAAATTGAGTCAAGACTTCGCTGAGAAGTACATCCTTGGATTCGAACATTTTATAAAAGGAGCCCTTGGCTACACCGGCTTCCTTGGCGATCTCATCTACCGTGGTTGCTGCAAGCCCCTTCTCGGAAAATAACCGGCTCGCTGCATCAATGATTTCTTGGCGCTTTGGCATGCTTCAACCTCCTGGATATTCACTCAAAGAACTAATGAGTTCATTGTGAACACTAAAGTTTAAACATCTTTTACTGATTATACATTGGACATTTTTTCCTCGTCAATACTAAAGAGTCTCTTTTGAACTCATAAGTTTACAGTTTAAAGCCTTTGTTCATTGATTTTTCAATAATTGATAGATAACGTTAGGTCCCGAATAGTTATCCAAACAAAAAAACCCGCTGGCAGCGGGCGTAAGGAATGGTATAGACTCTAGCTCAAGCTTTGGTTTACTCTTTGTACAATTTCATCGGCTGTCATGCCTCGGGCGTTAATCACCGACGCTTGAGTAACGGTTTCACTGATTCCCATCACGTTCTTATCCTGACCGGAAATGACGCAGCAATCGCAATTTTGCAAATTTCCGCTGTCTATGGAAACAACCTCGTGCCCGTTTTGCTGCAGGGCATTCTTTACATCCTCCAAGCTGTTCTCAACCGCAATTTTTGCCATGGCTTTTCTTCCCTCCTTTTCCATGATGTAGTTTACCCTGGAAGTTTCCTTTTTTATACCAGCTATTTTAGGGAGATGGGATAATCTTTATTGATGACAATCGGATCGTATACGCGCTGTAAAGAAATCGTGTACTTATCCTGCTTGGAGGCAGGGATGTAAAGATCCAGGTATGGACTGCTGCTTTCGCTTGTAATTGCTGTTCACTTTCTCCATTAATTGATCGTTTTGGGAAATTTGATCGTTATACTCTTTTATGAAGAAATACACGCCTTCCAGCCGGTCTTGATGAGGGGCTCCTTTTTTCACTTTCAAGTGAAGATATCCGTCATGATATCGAGCCTTCTCAATGACGATGTCCTTATTCTTATATCGAACCGTTAAGGGGAACGTTCCATTCATTGAAAGCTCAAAGCTGCCGCTGGGTTCTCTCTCTGAGACTTGTACCGTTCCTATATGCAGGTACAGCTCCTTTACCTCGGTGTCAAAGAACACGGATGAGGAAAATGGCAGCTGCATCTTTCCGTCTTCCATCATCAATCCAGGACCGGAAGAAGTGTTGTTCGTTGTCTCGGTCCAATATGCCTCGCCTCACTTTAAATGTTTCTATTCATATAGGCGTAACCGAGCGCCATTCGGTTCAATCCTGACCAAAGAAAAACAGCTGCAATGAGCAGCTGCGAATTAACCCTATTTTTTACTCTAAGCGGCATCTTGTTCACTCATCCGATTCCACTTCATACACACATTGAAATCGTTCAACGCCGGGGAATTTTTCCCCCAGGCTTCTGATGGAAAAACCGATATTCCTATAGAACTCCACCGATTCTTCATCGGTTTCCGCTTGAATTTCCCGCGGTTTTTTGAGCTCGATCAGCTCCAATATTTGTCCTCTGCCATAGCCTTGCCCGCGATATTCCGGATGAACAGCGAGATGCTTCACTTCCAGAAGCCCATTCGGATGCGCAATAAACCCGACAAGGCCAATCATTTGGCCATCCTCTTCATATCCATACAGCTCGCGGCTGTCCTCTTTCGCATAGGCGTTCAGTTCCTTTTCCAACAAACCGGAGTCGGGAAAGACCGAATACGAGAGCAGTTCCTGTATATTTTTTTCGCCGAGCCTATGTTTAATATCCACTAGCATTGAAAGTCACTCCGTTACCGTTTCAAAATAAGGATTGCACTCTTCTATTAAATCATAGTTTCCGGCGTTGTCCAATTTTTATTTCGTTGTGATCATCCCGTTTACCCGAACCAGACTTCGGCTTTCCTCCGCATAGAGCTTTCTGGTCAGGAAGAAGGTCAAGATAAAGACCAGCATTCCGCCTCCGACCACTCCGGGCCAACGGTTTAGATGCCAAAACCAGCCCAAATAAAAACTTCCCAGGCCGCCGCCCAAATAATAAAAGAATAAGTACAGACTGGCCGCGCTTGCTTTGGCAAAGGCCGCCCGGGAATTTACCCAGCTTGCCGAGGCGGAATGGGAAAAGAAAAATCCGAAGCACTGCAGAACCAGGCCGATCAGGATAACCGGAAGCCAACCGACAAGCGTAAGCAGAAGACCCGAGGCAAAGATCAGGATACCTGCCATCATACAGCGGCTTTTGCCCCAGCGGTCGGACAATCTTCCGGACACCGCGGAACCCAGGCTGCCGGCCGCATAGGCCAGAAAGAGCATGCCCAGCTGGGAAGGACTCAGATGAAAGGGCTCCTCGCTAAGCAGGAAAGTAAGATAATTAAACGAACCGATAAACACAAAAAAATGCAGGCCTCCGATCAGCATTCCGATGCTCAGCGTCGGGTTTTTCAGATGATTGATCATAGCCAACGCGGCACTGCGCCATTGCAGAGGCGAAGGCTTAAAATTGCGGGAACGGGGAAGCAAGAACACAAACGCGACAAATAAAGCCACCGACAAGAATCCTATCATGGCAAAGGACGAGCGCCATCCCCAATGCTCTGCGATCACTCCGCTCAGAATCCTTCCGCTCATTCCTCCAAGGCTGTTCGCCGCGATATAAAGACCCATGGAAACACTTAATGCTTTGGGTGAAAATTCTTCACTCATATAGGCCATCGCCAAAGCCGGAAGCCCTGCAAGAAACAAGCCCTGTACGGCGCGCAGGATGAGGAGAACCGAGTAATCGCTGACGTAGGCCGTCAGAACCGTGGAGACGACCCCTCCTGCCATGCACCAGACCATGATCGGTTTTCTTCCAACCGCATCGGATACGGGCCCGTAAATCAGCAAAGCCACACTGATACAAAATACCACCACCGAAAGCGATAAGCTTGACATAAATTCGCTTAATCCAAATTCAACAACGAATAAGGGCAACAGCGGCTGCGTCAAATAAACGATCGCAAATACCAGGAAGGACCCCAGGCTTAGCGCCGCCGTAGCTCTCCAATATTCTCCTGTACCATAATTCATCAACGAAAACTCCTTTACATGACTGTTCTACAGATGATACCATGATGACATACTATTAATAAAATATATTAATTTCATCATTTCCATAACTATTGGGAATAGTTTATTCCGCAAAGGAGAGCCATGGATGGATTTTAAAAAGCTGCAGTATTTTGTAGAGATTGCGAATTCCGGCAGTTTTACCAAAGCTGCCGAGAAGCTGCTGGTTGCCCAGCCGGCGATCAGCAAATCGATTCATAAACTGGAGGAGGAATTGCAGCTCACCCTGTTCGACCGTTCGGAAAAGGCAGTGGCTCTAACCCCGGAAGGCCGCGCGCTGCTTATTCACGCCCGGGCCATTCTCAGCCGTGTAGAAGAAGCCCGTAAAGAAATGGAGGAATTAAGAGGACTCGAGAAAGGGGAAATCCGCATCGGTCTCCCCTCCATGTTTGGCAGTTATTATTTTCCCCAGATCATTAAGGAATTTAAAAAGAAATATCCTGCTCTCACCATCAGCGTAGTAGAAGCAGGAACGCTGGAAGTTCAAAAGCTGTTGGATCGTAAAGAGGTGGACATTGGAATTAGTGTTCTCGGCGACCACCAGCAGGAGCATCACGAGGTCATCCCTTTGTTAAGGGAGGAAATGGTGGTTTGTCTGCCGGCCGGTCATCCTCTGGCGGAGCGTTCGTCCTTGCGCCTTCAGGAGATTTTGAGCGAGCCCCTGGTTTTATTCAAAGAAGGTTATCTCCAGCGTGAATTGATTATGGAAGCAAGCCGATATGCCGCGAGCCCACCGAATATCACCTTCTCAACCAATCAATTGTCCCTGATCAAATCCCTGGTATCCGAGGGCTTTGGAATCACTTTGTTTTTGCGTATGGTCATTAAGCACGACGATCAATCTCTGGTTCCCGTCTCACTCGATCCGCCGGTATATCTGCATTTGGGGGCTTCATGGAACAAGGATACGTACTTATCGAAAGCATGCCAAACCTTTATGAACTTTCTCAAGCAGTGGTTATAAAGGCGAAAAATAAAAACAGAAGCACCAGCTGTGCCTCTGTTTTTTACCGATTACAATGTCTTAAGCCGGCGGCAAATTTCCTGAACCACTTCGGTCGTCGACGATGTGCCCCCGATATCCGGAGTTTTGATGCCATCCTGAATGACGCTTTCCATAACTTCAAGCATTTTGCGTCCGGCCTCGACTTCGCCCAAGTGATCCAGCATCATCTTCGCCGTCCAGATTTGACCTATGGGGTTAGCAATCCCCTTGCCGACAATATCGGGTGCGGAACCGTGTACGGGCTCGAACATGGATGGATATTTCCCGTTGATGTTAATATTGGCTGCCGGCGCGATGCCGATGCTGCCCATGATGGCCGCTCCCAGATCGGTGAGAATATCCCCGAACAGATTGCTTGCCACAATGACATCGAACGTGTGCGGGCGGGTGACAAAGAATGCTGCCAAGGCATCAATATGGCAGGATGACGTCTCGATGCCGGGATAATCCTTCCTTACTTCGTTAAACACGTCGTCCCAGAACGGCATCGAATGCACGATGCCATTGGATTTGGTTGCGCTGGTGACACGGCCTTTTCTTTGCTCAGCCAATTTGAAGCCGTACCGAATGGCCCGTTCCGTTCCTTTTCTGGTAAAGACGGCGCCTTGAATGGCTACCTCGTCCTCTCCTTTATGAATCCGTCCGCCGATCTCACTGTATTCTCCCTCGCTGTTTTCCCTCACCACGATCAGATCGAAATCGTTCGGAGAGTGTAAGGGGGATTGAATTCCCTTTATATATTTGGCGGGGCGGATATTGATGACCTGCTCGAATTCACGGCGGATTTTGATCAACAACCCCCAAAGGGACACGTGATCCGGAACCCTCTGCGGATCCCCCACCGCTCCGAGAAATACGGCAGTATAATTTTGCAGGATTTGAATCCCGTTATCAGGCATCATTTTCCCGTGCTCCAAGTAATAATCGCAGCTCCATGGATAGCTTGTAAAATTAAATTTCAAGCCCCCGTGAACTTCCGCTACCGTGTTTAACACTTCCAACGACGCGGGGACAACCTCCTTGCCGATGCCGTCGCCTGGAATCACCGCTATATCGTATATGTTCATGTGTTATCTCCTCCAGTTCCCTACTTGGGGCTTATCATTTGAAGCAGCCCCGTTAAATCAGCCATTTCATAATCCGGGCTGTAACGGGGGTCAAGCGTATAATCATTCAGCCGGTTGGACCAGGCGCAGGTAAGCCCCGCTGATTTGGCTCCCATCACATCAAACACCGAGCCCGCAACATGCAATAATTCCCTTCTATCCAATCCGAGACGGGTAAACGGAAGCTGATAAATTTTGGGGCTTGGTTTATATGCTTCGGCCTGATCGGAAGAAAAAATGTAATCAAAATGAATGCCGATCTCCTCTTGAAGCGCTTGCAGCATCGCTTCCGTTCCGTTGGACAAAATGGCGATGGCGTAGCCTCTATTTTGGATTTCGGACAGGACCTCCGCCGCCTCCGGCCAAAGGCGCAGTCTCGTCCAAGCCAGTAACAATCGTTCTCTCGCTTCATCGGCCAGCTGAATGCCGAAACGCTTGGCTGTGTAGTCCAATGCGCGGAGGGTGATGGTATCATAGCTTAAATATCCCGTATCCAACGAATTGTTAAGCAATAAATAATCCCACTGCCGGGTACGCCACGTCCGAAAAAACGCCGTCGTATCAAGCTTATTTGAACCAATTTCCTTTGTGAGCTCGGGAATCAGACTCCCTTCAATATTAGCCAAAGCCGAGTATACATCGAAAGAAATCAACCGATAGGACATTGATTTATCCTCCTCTCTCTAAATTTGTAGACTGTCGACAGTAAACAATTATAGTATAACAGATCCGATTTGATTTATGAATCTTTTTTTGAATCGGATCGTGTTTTTTTTTAAAGCGGTCCGCCGGAATGCCCGAGAACTTGAATCAAATGCTGATAATCGGCCGTCAAGTGGCGTATCATGGCGCTTGACGCTTCTTCTTCGTTACGCTGCTTCATATACTCATAGATTTCCGCGTGCTGGTTATAAATCGTCCAATCGCGGGCTTCGCCCTGGAAATTCATGATCCGGTATAGAAACATCAAGGATCTCAAGTCGTTTAATTGTTTTTGTAAACGGTCATTCCGGCTGAACCGGATAATCAGATGATGGTATTGTTCGTTTAACCGGATCACTTCGTCCTTATCGTATCCATGGGGCTGTTCAATTTTTGATTTGGTTAACCTCAGCGTCTCTTCGATCTGCTTCAATTCCTCATCCGTCGCTTTTTGAACAGCCACACGGACAGCAAGCGCCTCAAGCGCCATACGGCATTGATAAATATCCTCAACGTCCTTTACCGTCGGCTTATAAACGATGATCCGCGATTTGTCGTCAATGATGACCAACCCTTCTTTTTCCAGGGCCCGGATCGCTTCCCGGATCGGACTTCTGCTGACATTCATTTCCTTGGCCAGCCTGGACTCCACAATTCGGTCTCCCGGTTTGTATATACCGTCAAAAATCATTTTTTTGATCGCATGGTACAGTTGATCATAATAGGGCATGGGCTTCTCGACGGAATAGGACTCCATTCATTTCACCTTCTTTTTCTGTCGGCATCAGTATAGGTATAAATGTAATGAATGCCCTCAGCGAAGTCAATGTCTGAATCCCATGAACCTCCCGGCTTCGCATGCTCAGGAGCCCTTAAACCCGGAATTTCGTTAAAGCCGCCTCCAATGAATCGGACAAGCTCTCAAGCTTCTCGGACAACCTGACGAGTTCCTCGCTGATATGGGTCTGCCCATGACTGAGTGAAGCGACCTCTTCCGTCGTTGCCGACGACTGCTCTGCTACAGCACTGACATTATGAATCGCAGCGCTGAGCGCGTATTGCGATTCATCCAATCGGTTGATCGATAAAGATACGTCCGTCAGCTTCTGAACAAAGCCGTCCATGTGCTCCTGCACCTGATTGAACAGCGTATCCGCTTCCTTGACGGATGCGATCTGTTCTTGGAACAACGGATAAGCGGTCGACAGCACCGATACCGTCTCATCGATTTCGCTTTGAATCGTCTCGATAATCTGCCCTACCACGTCGATGGATTGTTTGGATTGATCCGCCAGCTTGCGGATTTCGTCAGCCACGACCATGAATCCCTTGCCTGCGGCTCCGGCTCTTGCCGCTTCAATCGCAGCATTGAGCGACAAGATGTTGGTTTGCTTGGTTACATTATGTAATACATCCAATATTTTTCGAATGGAACGCGTGCTTTCCTTTAAATGATCCACTTTTTCAATCAGGGAACGAGTCATTTGTTCGGTAGAGTTCGTCTTGGAGATCAGCTCGACCATATATTCCGTTCCTTGTTTACTAGCTTGCTGCACCTGTGTCGCTGAGTTGACCATATCTTTATTAACCTCAACAACCTGCTCCATTTGCTTGCCGATCGTTTGCATGATGTCGCTTCCGCGTTCGGCCTCGACCGCTAAGCTGCCGGCTCCACCGGCGATTTCTTCTGTAGCCACGGCAATTTCTTTGGCCGATGCCGCCGTTTTCCTGGCAGCCTCTGAAAGTTCGCTTGAGGTGGACAACACCTCTTGGGCGGAGCGATTCGTTTGCTGGACCAATAACGTGATTTGTTCCATCATCTGGTTAAAGCTTTGTGCAAGCTCGCCGATTTCATCCCGGCTGTTCACTGTACAGCGAACGACAAGATTTCCCCGTTCCCCTTCCTTCATCAGGTTTCGGAGTTCGACCAACGGACGGGCAATGATCCGAACAACCAGATACCCGATGCCGCAAGCCACCAATGCCGCAATCAATGTCATCAAAACCGTTATTCCGGAGATTTTTTTGGTTTCCGCCAACAATTCATTCATCGGAACGCTTCCAAGCGTATACCAGCCTGTTTTTGACGACTGCTGATATACAACGAGCTGACTTTCGCCCGACGGATCAACCACAATATCGGAATATTGAGCCTGATCCAAATTGACGGCCACCTTGGAACCGGAACCTACAAGCTCTTCATTAGGATCATACACCATTCGGTGATCCGGGCTGACAATCGCAGCGAATCCGGTTTCCCCCATCTTCACGTCATTCATTTCATTCTGAAATACGCTGTACTTGTATTCAAACAGCACTATCGCATGATCCTGACCGCCTGAAATATCCGGCAGGATACCGGCTAGCGCAAAGGATTTCACCCCTTGTGTTCCGAAAAAACCGTCGTTTCGGGTTTCCAGCCAAACCGGAACGCCCTCAGCGGCAGACGATACTTTTTTAAACCAATCCGTATCGGTAACCTCCGTATTCGGCGGGTTCCCTGTTGTAACGATCGCTTTTCCGTTCTTGTCAAGCAGACTGATGGCATACATCGTATCGGCGTTGGATAAAGCGGATATCTGTGCTATGATTTGGCTGCCGATTTCCATCTGATCGAAAGAACCTTCAGGCGCCGAATAATACTTGAGAATGAGTAATTTTAAATCGCTGTCGGACAATGCCTGTTTGAAAATATCCTCAAACGAATTGTACAAAATATCGAGCTTGCGGCTGGTTTGAACAATCGTCTGTAACGACGCATCCGCTACCTTTTCCTGAATCACGTTTTTGGAAATAAAATAGGATGACGCTCCCATGGCGACAACCAAAACGACAACGCTGGCAAAAAAAATCAAAAACAATTTCATACCGACCGATTTCATCGGGTTTTTCTTCGTTATAACGAACGTCTGCTTACGGTTATTCCGATCCAATGAGATGAGTGAACTCCATGCTTTTTTGAACATTAGGCACCATCCTGTTTAACTCAAAAAAAATGGGAATTCAACCTTCTTGAGATGGTTAAATCAATTGGATAACCAAGTCCTTCAGGTAGCGAATTCCCTTTTTTTGAAGTTTATTATATTTGTGCAGATCTATCCGGAAATATCCACCTCAGAACCGACCGCGGCTTTTACCCGTTGTTTGGTACGCCGGATCAGGATCAGCGAAACAAAGAGAAGTACGAACGCCATGATCAGAATGCTCAACGATATCGGACGTGTAAAGAAAATGGAGAAATCGCCTGACGACATCGACATGGATTGAACAAAGGACTGCTCGAACATCGGCCCAAGAATAAAGCATAAGATCAGAGGAACCACCGGCCAACGGTATTTTTGCAAGAAGTATCCGACTGCGCCGAAAACTAATGCCATGAACACATCGAACAAACTGTTTCTTACCGTATAAGCCCCAATAATACTTAATACGAGGATAACAGGAGCCATCACACCGTATGGTACGGTAGTCAGTTTTGCCCATAATCCAACTAACGGCAAATTGAGTACAAGCAGCATCACATTACCGATAAACATACTCGCGATAATCGTCCAAACGAAGCCTCCGCTTTGTTCGAACAAAACCGGCCCCGGCTGAAGTCCGTAGATCATCAAGCCGGCGAGCAGAACGGCAAGCGGCGGAGAACTGGGAATACCCAGAGCAAAAAGCGGGATAAAGCCGGAAGAGCTGGTCGCATTGTTGGCCGACTCCGGTGCTGCCACCCCTTCAATCGCCCCTTTGCCGAATTGTTCCGGGTGCTTGGACACTTTCTTTTCTACGTCATAAGCCAGAAAGGTCGTAACCGCAGTGGAGCATCCGGGTAATAAGCCGAGGACAAAACCGATAAATCCTCCCCGGAACATCGCTTTGTAACTTTTCTTCAGGTCCGCAAAACTCGGATATACGCTGCCGATTTTGCCCGGAGCAATGGCGCCGCTCCTTTCTTCCATCCCCTTAATGACCTCGGTGATGGCGAATAGCCCGATAATGACGCTGATCATATCAATGCCAGCCGATAACGTATCGCTTCCAAACGTAAACCGCATCTGACCTCCGGAAGGCCCCATTCCCCCCATGGAGAACAAATAACCGAAGAGTCCCATGATTAATCCCTTAATAATGGAATTGCCCGCCAAGTTTACAATGACCGTAAGCGCCAACAACATCAATGCAAAATATTCCGGCGGACCGAACTTTAACGCCTGGTCTGCAAGGATCGGAGCAAAGAAGACAAGTCCGATCACCCCCATGGTTCCGGCCACGAAAGAACCGATTGCAGCGATGCCGAGCGCCGGACCGCCTTTTCCCTGCTTGGCCAGCGGATAACCGTCCAAACAGGTCGGCACCGATGAAACCTCTCCTGGAATGTTAAGCAGAATCGCCGTCGTTGAGCCGCCATACATGGCTCCATAATAGATTCCCGCTAACATGATAATTCCTTCTACCGGGCCGAGCACCGTTGTTAAAGGCAGCAAAATGGCGATGGCGGAAGTAGGTCCGAGACCCGGCAGCATCCCGACTAACGTTCCTACAAGTGCGCCCAATATGGCCATCGCAAGGTTAAGGGGTGTAACCGCTTCTGCAAATCCGTGTAAAAGCATGTTTAATGCTTCCATTGTTCATGTTTCACCCCTTCTTTATATATTGAATATTCCCGTCGGGAATGGCATTCCGAGCCAAAAAATGAAAAGGAAATAAAAAATCGTAGTTAAAATCGTTGCGTAAATCGCCGATTTGGCCAAACTGAAAAAACCAAGCACTTTAAACAAACCGATAGAAACCAATAAAGTACTGATCACATAGCCCAAATATTGAATGGCAAACCAATAAGCGAACAATAAACCTAAGGCGAGAAGCATGCTTTTCATGATCACACGGTCCGGAAATTCTACCTTAAAGCTTTCACCCTTTACAAAGAAAACCAACAGCAGACCTAACAAGATTAATGCGCCGCCAACAATCCCCGGCATCGTATGATCCCCGACGAATGTATCCATTCGTGCCGGAAACAAGCGAATCGCTTCCGACATTGCGATGCTCCCGAATATAATGCTGATGATGCCCCCAACACGATCAGACAGCATGTACTCTCCCCCTTCTGTTTGGATTTGACCCGTTACCTTGCAATCTCCTCCTTCTGTCGGTTTACCAACAAAAGGAGGAGATTGTTTTTCCTATCGATTACTTGATGAGTCCCTTATCTTTTACAATTTTCGTGAAGAGTTCCGTTTCTTCTTTTACGTATTTTTCATAATCAGCAGCATTCAAATATGCGCCTTGAACGCTCATCGACTTCAGCTTTTCCTGGAACGCAGGGTCCTGCTGCATTTTTTCAATGGTGGTTTCCCATTTCTTCACAACATAATCCGGAACGCCTTTCGGCATAGCAACCCCTACCCAGAACGATGCGGTGATTCCCTTTATCCCTTTTTCCTCCATAGTCGGAGCATCCGGGAAGAATTCGCTGCGTTTATCCGAGGCGATAGCCAGTATTTTCAGCTTGCCTGCCTTAACCAGATTATTGACTTCACTTACCCCTTGAACGCCAAGGGTGATGTGCCCGCCGGCAACCTTGGGAAGCGCATCGCCGGCGCCATTGGTGACGATCAGCTTAGCTTTGGAAAAATCTCCGCCGATGCTATCCAGCCACTGGATGACGCCGAAGGTTGCGATGGCCGTAGGACCATTGCTTGCAAAGGTAAGCTTGTCCGGATTTTTCTTGACCCAGTCATTCAGCTCTTCAATTGTGTTCCAGGGAGCGTCGGCCTTCACGACAAAAGCCAGCGGGTCATTGGTCGTTTTCGCAATAAACTGATAATCATCAATTGTGAACGGCAAGTTCGGAACACCTGCCAATAATCCCGTTACAGCGGAAACGCTCTGAGTCACTACGGAATATCCGTCCTTCGATCCTTGCTTCAAAACCGCTTGAGTGCCTGTTGCACCACCTGCACCCGGTTTGTTAACGACAATCACCGGCTGGCCCCATTCCTTGCTCAAATAATCACTCATGGCTCTTGCGAAAATATCCGTTCCTCCGCCAGCCGCAAAGGGTACGGTGATTTCAATTTGCTTCGTTGGGTATTTCGGTTCTTCTTTAACAGGTGCAGCAGCACCACCGCCCGAAGGGCCTTTCGAGGCTGGGGCCGAGCCGCACCCGGCTACAGCTACCGCCAATAAAGCCGTTGCCAGAATACCGCCAAACGATTTTTTCTTCACATGGAATTCCCCCTATACATTTTATAAAGAAAATCGCTTACAGTAAGCGTTTTCAGTTATAGACTCATCATAGTGGGATTAAAGAAAGAATACAATCTTTCGACCATATTGGTTCTTTTGGTCATTTTGGTCTTTGTGTCCTATTTGTTCAAAAACCGGTTCTCATTGGATTCTTTTCGAAATAACGACTTTCCATTTATAAAAAAATTAACGTTGGAAAATGAAAGGATTGCTCTATTCATTGATGCGTAATTTTTGCTTTGGATGAAATGAAGTCCAACGGTTCATAATAAATCCGGTAAATGAAATAATCTTCACATAAATGGATAGACAATAAATTTTTTAGGTGAGATGCTATGTTCAAATTTTGGAAAAGGGCTGCGGGCAGAAACGTTCATGAGCAACCTGACGATCTTCAGGAAACGGTTCTAACCATCGATGCCTTAAGACAAATGCTGGCTAACATGTATGATGCTGAATTCATTGAACGGCAAACAACCCGAGACCAGAAGGTAGATATTGTATACATAAGAACGTTGATCGACCAAGGGCGTTTGAATGAAGCCATTATCGAACCGATCTATCGTTGTTCCCAGGAGACAGTCTATGATTGTATTGCAGACATCAATGCGTCGGCTGTAGGTATGTTACTCGAGGCGCATAATCTGCTTTTACAAGGTTTCGTCCTTGTACATGATTCATCCATTAATCAATGGTGGTCTGTTCCTCTTCAGAATCCGTTAAGTCGAGCTATAGAGCCTTCGGAGACGGAAACCATTATCTATGGTCCAAAAGATAGCTTCAGCGAACAAATAGAGCAAAATATCACCATGCTTCGCAGACGCATGCCCATAGCAAAACTAAAGACAGAGATGTTTTCCATAGGTTATCTAAGTAAAACAAAGATCGTTATGATCTATGTTGAAGGTTTGACCAATCCTGAATTTATTTCCACTACAAGAAGTAAATTATCCAATATCGATTTTGATTTGATCCTTGAGTCATCCAACGTGACCGCTTTCATGGATGATCATACGCACAGCGTCTTTCCGCAGTATATGCAAACCGACAGGCCGGATGCATGCGTTTATTCTTTAGGGCTTGGCAAATTGATTATCCTGGTAGACAATACACCGTTTGCGATTATCGCGCCCATTACTTTTTTTCATCTTTTTCAATCCCCCGAGGATTATATCAACCGCTGGATGGTGGCCAGCTTTTTTCGGTGCATCCGATATTTGAGCTTTTTTCTAGCCATCACATTGATCCCGCTCTATGTGGCGTTATCTACCCATCATTATCAGATGCTGCCGCTGCAAATTCTTTTCGTTCTGCTGGAGTCCAGAAGTAAATTGCCGTTTACCCCCTTTTGGGAATCGTTTCTGATGCTGATCACCCTGGAGATCATCAAAGAGGCCAGCTTGCGGATGCCGACGAAATCGGGTCAGACCTTGGGAGTCATTGGAGGTATCGTGATAGGACAAGCCGCAGTACAAGCGGGATTCGCCAGTAAAGTGTTAATCGTGTTAGTCGGGATTTCGTCGATTGCTTCTTTTTTGGTTCCCAATTATCTGATGACCAAATCAAACACGCTCATCCAGTTTATTTTACTTGTGCTTTCAGCTTTTCTCGGGATTTTTGGAATAGCGATAGGGTTCATCGCATTACTTATCCATCTGAATGGGCTTACTTCACTTAAACAACCTTACTTTTCACCTGTAGCTCCATTTCACGCGGGAGAATGGATGGATCTTTTTATTCGAGGGCCCTTGCCATATATGAAAACCCGTCCTGATTCGTTGAAGCCTTTGGATAAACGGCGATATTGGCGGAGGAGATGATCATTTGAGAGAATTTTCCATATTTGAAAAATCGTCCGCCAATGGCGGTATATATGCCATGCTTATCGTAAACCGGTTGCAGCTGCTTTACTTTGCTTTAATGCTTCCCATGTATTTGATTCATTCCTATATGATTTGGGGGATCATTGTCATGGGGATATTATCACAAATCAATCTGACCCTTCTTTCCAAATGGTTCTCCTCGGATACGTCTCCAAAGGATTATCACGGCTTTGTTCAGCTTTTTGGCGAACGGACGGTTCGTATGTTTGCTTTGGTCGGCTGGGTTCTCATTCTAGTCAAAATTACGGTGATCACACTGAGTTATGTGGAAGTGATCCATTATTTCGTTTTCCCCTCTATGAACATATATTGGTTGATATTATTTGCTTTTTCCATTAGCTGCTATTTAGCCGTTACGGGAATGGAAAAAGTAATACGATTTGTTGTGATCACTTTTCTAGCTTCATTTTGGATCATTTTATTTTTTGTTCCTTTTTTCATACCGCCGGTTGCTTCGCTTTACGATCTATATCCCCTCATACCGACAAACTGGTCCATGGACTCCTGGAAAGGCTTGTTGTTCATATGGTCGGCTTTGTCAGGTCCCGAATACTTGGTTTGTTTGCTTCCATGGCTGGACAAAGGCCCTAAGCTGTTTAGATATGTATTCGCCGCGAATGCGCTTTCCGTTCTGGAATATGTCATTATATTTGCAGCCGCTTTATTTTTTTATGGCTCCAATTATTTGAGCAAAAGTGAGTTTCCGGTAGTGAATATGATCCGTTATCTGGAATCCCCTGTGTTTGAGCGGATCGATATGATTTTGATTTCCTTTAACCTCTTTCATTTCGTATTCGTCGCTGCCATCTTTATTCTCTTTTTTTACGGAGCTACCCGAATCATGCTCGGGAAGCAGGATAAGCCGCCTACCCGAACGGGCTTTTATGCTAGTTGTATGTTCATTTGTCTATGTTTGCTCATCGCCAATGTGTCATTCTGGCAGGAAGGAATCGAGCATAGCATCGGACTCATCCTGGAGGTATGCTTGAGTGCATTATCCTACTTACTGGTTCCGGCCATCCTTGTGGTTGCCGGCAAATTAAAGGGGCGTGTCTAAGTATGATTTGGATCAAGAGGTGTTTGCTAATAGCCCTTTTGTTCACAACGGGATGTTCACCGTTTGTAGAGAACAATACGATTGAAGAAATAGCCCCTGTGGTTTTTTGGTCTTTCAATGAAGGTGAAGAAGGAATGCTAAAAATCAGTACATTGGTTCCTCCGTTAATCAATGAAAAAAAGCGTCTGCTGAGTAAGCAGGTGAAACTGCTCAAGCAAGGGGGAAAGGAATTTAATTTAATTTATTATCGGGAGTTTAAATCCGGTCAGCTTCGGATGGTATTAATCAATAAAAATCTTGCCAAAAAAGGAACCCTCACCCTTATAGATACATTGTTAAACGATCCCGATATTTCTCAACGCCTTTATGTGGCCGTAGTAGAGGGAAGTTTTGAAGACTACATCAAGGGCCAGATAAGCAAGCAAGCCCACCTTGATTTTTTTCTTTATCGCATGTTCAAGCATTACGAGAATAGGCATCAAGGTGAAATGAGCATCGTGAATTTACATGAATTCAAAAATCGACTGTACTCTCCCTACACGGATCCTTTCCTGCCTGTATTCAAGGTTGGTAAAGACAATTTCATATATAAAGGAACAGCTTTTTTTCAAGAGGACAAACTTGTAGGAAGCATCGACAAGCTAAATGATCAAATTTTTCAATTGATCAGCAACGATTATTACCTCAAAAACCTTTCTATACCCGATTTAGCTGTAAGTATAGGTCAGGTTCGCTCCAAAACACAAATTCATTTTAATAAGGATTTCTCGGCCATGTCCATCCAGGTGAATCTGCAAGGAAGAATCGAAGAATACCGCGGGGACAAAAATATGTCTATAACGGAAGACTATTTGAGCCTTAATGAAGAGATAGAGACTTTTTTGGAAAAGCATACGATCATGTTTCTGAATAAATTACAAAAATGGAATGTTGACCCTATAGGGGTGGGGAAACTTACCCTTCGTCCCTTTTCCCGGCCTATAAGCAATAAAGAATGGTCTTCTTATTGGCCCAGAATGAAGATTAACGTCGAATATCGGATCGATTTTCAACCCATAAAGAGAATGAACCGCTAATTACAGCCTTGGAGTGCCAAGGTGCAAAAAAAGGATGGCATTTTGGCCGAAATTTGATAAGATAGTTGAGGTGTTTGTACATTAACCTGGACCGTCAAGGAGTGTATTGTTTTGAAGCAACCTAAACAAATCGGGGTTCATGAGCGCCTTCCGCTGCTGCAGAGCTTGCCGCTCAGTCTCCAGCATTTATTCGCCATGTTCGGCGCAACCGTGCTTGTCCCCTTCCTGTTTGAAGTGGACCCGGCCACGATACTGCTGATGAACGGAATCGGAACATTGCTGTATCTTTGGCTTTGCAAAGGGAAAATACCGGCCTATCTCGGCTCCAGTTTTGCCTATTTGTCTCCTGTATTTGCTGTTTTGTCAGCGGGGCTGCCTTATGAAGCGGCTCTTGGAGGATTTATTGCATCCGGGATTATTTTCACCTTGGTTGCTTTATTGATCAGCAGAGTGGGAACCCGCTGGTTGGACATCGTTTTTCCGCCTGCAGCCATGGGTGCCATCGTCACCGTTATCGGACTGGAGCTGGTACCGGTAGCTGCCGAAATGGCAGGCTTCATCAAACCGGCTGATGTTGCGGAATGGTCGCCTGATCCTAAAGCGATCATCGTCTCTTCCTTCACATTGCTCATTACGATTGTAGGCTCCGTTGTATTCCGGGGCTTTCTGAAGATCATTCCGATTCTTGTTGGCATTATCTGCGGCTACATTCTCGCTTGGTTTATGGGCTTTGTTCAATTTGGAGCAGTTGCGGAAGCGGATATCGTTGCAGCGCCGCACTTTTATTTCCCGCAGTTTAACCTCTCGGCCATCATCATTATTGCACCGGCCGCGCTTGTCGTTATAGCAGAGCATATTGGGCATCTGATTGTGACCGGCAACATCGTCGGAAAAGACTTATCGAAAGACCCGGGACTGGATCGTTCCTTGCTCGGCAACGGGATTTCGACGATCCTCTCCGGCTTCGTCGGCTCCACACCGAATACGACATACGGCGAGAATATCGGCGTTTTGGCCATATCCCGCGTATACTCTACTTGGGTAATTGGAGGAGCTGCGGTCATTGCCATTATTCTTTCGTTTTTCGGCAAGCTCACCGAAATCATCCGTACCATCCCCGTTCCGGTCATGGGCGGCGTATCTCTCCTCTTGTTCGGCGTCATCGCGGCCTCCGGAGTTCGAATGCTGGTCGAAACCAAAGTGGATTACTCCAAAGCCAGCAATCTGATTTTGACGAGCATTGTCCTTGTGATCGGAATCAGCGGAGCCACCCTGACGATCGGCAGTTTTTCGCTCAAAGGGATGGCGCTCGCGACTGTCCTGGCCATTCTGATCAGCCTCTTCTTTAAACTGCTGGAAAAGCTGAAGCTGATGAACGAATCAAGCGAATAAATTCCGAATAAAGAAAATACCCTGCAGCGGCAGCCATGCCTTTGCAGGGTATTTGGTATTTAAACCATATTACGAGATGGGTTCCAATCCGCCGTACTTGGATATGGCTATCACCAAATCGTGCAGAATGGGCAGAATAAATTGGGACGAGCCCAGCTTGAAGATGCCGCTGCGGTTATGCAGCACCGCTTCTCTTACATACACCCGGTAATGCTGCATGCCTGACTGAGTATTTACGGTCTCGCTTCCGACAGACTTGCTGGTGCTTAGCCGAACCGGACGGGAGCCCGCAGGGAGTTCAAACGGAGTGATGCTGATGATATCCTCCAGCATAATATGGTAATTCGCATGAGGCTTTTGAAAAATCAATTCCTTGGTGGATACCGTTAGACCGAAATCGCGCTTCTTGTGGGATAGCTTCAGGTCGCCCTCGAGCGCCTTGATCTTAATAAAGTTTTCGTTCATCGTTCCTTCCTCCTCGTATTTCTGCTGCGGAATCGCCTGAACGTATGAATAAGATACTGGATAATGCCATGAAACTAGCATACCACAAAACGGGATGTTAGTACTAACCCCTGTGGACAGTTCCTTTCGGCAAAACGGGCGAACGGCTCGTTTTGCCGAAACGACTAGATCCCGACGTGCGCATTCTACGGCTGGTGCTGCGCGACATCAATGAACGGGACCGATCTCTTCAACCGGCATACAATTGCTTTCCATTTTGACGAAAAAATACTTATTGTCATAAATGATTAATGTAATTAATTTATAGACTTTCGATAGACTCGCTCCGGTCGCCCGACGTCTCCGTAGGACAGGTCCGCTCTCAGCTTATTTTCGACAACCAAATGCTCAAGATATCGACGGGCGGTGGACCTGCTTACGCCAACCAGTTTTGCCGTTTGTTCAGCGGTTAAAGGTGCGTCGGCCTCGGCTATCGCTCCGATGATTTTATCCAGCGTAAGCTTGTCGATCCCTTTCGGAAGGGAAACGCCGACCACCTGTGCTTCTTTTTTCCCCGGGCCTTGAAGCAGGCGATCGATCTCGTCCTGACTGATATGGGCGTTTTTCCGCCGAAGCTGACGGATCGTATGGTAAAAGGTCTGGTAACGCAGCAGGGTTTCCCGCATCCGGTTAAACAGAACAGGCTTCATGATATAATCAAAAACGCCCCCACGGATCGCTTCCCGAACGGCATCTACTTCCTTGGCCGCGGTGATCATAATCACATCCGTTTGTCTGAATTCTTGTCCGATCATCCGGAGAATCTCGAGTCCGTTTGTTTCGGGAAAATAAATATCGAGCAGCACCAGATCCGGCTCCAATACCTGCAGCATTTCTACCACCTGCGTCTCATCGGTAGCCATTCCGATGACGGAGAATCCCTCGATCTTCTCGACAAAGCGCCGGTTGATTTCCGCAATGCGTTCATCGTCCTCAATAATCAGGACTTGAATCGGAAACCGTCCCTCCATCTCATTCTCCATCCAAAATCACTCCTTCGTAACGAAAGCTGTGCCTGCGGGGACTGCATTGGGGTTCCGTTTAGGAATAACGACGAAAAAAATCGTTCCGTGATCTGCGGACGGCTCATGCTGTATCGTTCCTCCAAGCCTTTGCACAGCGTGCTTCACCAAGGAAAGTCCAATGCCCCTGTGCTCGCCCTCTTTGCTGGATACTCCCCTCTCAAATATGCTGTCGGACCAATGCGGCGGGATTCCCGGCCCGTTATCTTCACATTCGATCATTAAATCATCACCCAGATCACTCAAAAATAGGGTGATTTTTTTCTCATCGTCGATCGAATGCTCAAGATGAGCTTCCATGGCATTGTCCGCCAGATTCCCGATGATGGTTACCAGCAGATCCTTGTCAATCCATCCGGGTACATCCCTGAAAGAACTCTCCCGGTCGATTTCAAATTGAATTTTCAACTCTTGCGCCCGGTTATATTTGCCGATGAGAAGTCCGCCAATGACCGGGTCGGGAATTTCACGCATGATGAACTGAATCAGGTTTTGATGGACGTCGGATTCTCTTGAGATCATCTCAACGGCCTCTTGATACGATTCGAGCTGAATCAAACCCGAGATGACATAAAGCTTATTGGAATATTCGTGCGTTTGCGCCCTCAGTCCTTCTGCAAATCGTTTGACCTGAGATAGCTCTTCAGCCAAACGAAACAATTCGGACTTATTCCGGAAGCTGGCCACAGCACCTATGACCTCCTGTTTCCGGTTGAAGACAGGAACTCTGTTGACTACAACCTCTTGTCCGTTGATCAGCATCATTTCGTCAAAATGGGATTGCCCCGTCCGGATGACCTCCAGCAGCCGGGTGGTCGGTACGACGTCCTGAATCGGTTTTCCCAGCAATTCTGCATCGTCCTTCAGACCAAGGATGTGCAGTGTCTGCTGGTTGGCCATGGTGATCCGCCCGCTGCTGTCTATCGCCAGCAGCGCCTCGCGGATCGATTCGAGTATCGCTTTCTTCTCCATATAAAGAGCGCCGATTTCTTCCGGCTCCAATCCGTGAATGGAACGGCGGACCCCTCTGGCGATCATCACCGCCCCAATTAGCGCAACCAGCAACGCGCCAAGAGCGATGATAAAAATCTGTCGCTGGTAGACGTCATCCCATTGATTAATATCATCGATCATAAAACCGATAGAAACGATGCCGATCACATCTCCATTGTCGGAGTGAATCGGTACTTTGCCCCGCAGCGAAGGGCCAAGCGAGCCTTCGGCTTCAGAAATGATCGACATCCCCTGCAGCACCGGCCCGTTATCTCCCCCGACCATTTCCTTGCCGATCCGGTCGGGGTACGGATGGGAATAGCGTATTCCATCTCGGTTGCCGATGACGATGAATTCAGCCCCTGTTTTGGAGCGAATGTCCTCCGCTATCGGCTGAATGACGGATGACGGATCCGGCAAGTCGAAAGCATATCTGATTTCCGGAATCGAGGCCACCGATTCGGCTACCTTTAAGGCTCTTGTGCCGATTTGATCCTTCAACAAGGAAGTCACCATATATTCAATAACGACGCTTAAAAGAACAAGCACCGTGAACAGCAGCGAACAGATGAGTACGATGAGCTTGGTTTGCAGCCTCACTTTCGTTTCGTTCTCCCTCCGCAGATCATAATATTATTAGCATACAATATTCAGCCGATGAACGAAACAAATCCCCTCACTGATGTTAAAGTCAGTGAAGGGACGGAAAAGCGGAATACGATTATCCTTCTTCGTTGACAAGCACTTTTTTGCCGCGCATCTTGAGCAGCAGAGGAATCGTAATCCAAAGAAGCGCAAGCAGAAGGAATACCAGAGAAAGCGGCTTCTGCAGGAAAATCATAAAATCGCCATTGGAGCCCGTAAGCGCCCGCCGCATATTGTTCTCGATCATTGGACCAAGAACGAGACCCAGCACCAGCGGTGCCAACGGGAAGTCATTGCGGGACAGGCAATAACCGGCTAGTCCGCATCCGACCAAGAGCATCAAATCAAATACCGACGCTTGTACGGCATAGACACCGAACACCGAAATCGCGACGATGCCCGGAATCAAATACTTCGGCGGCGTTTCGATAATTTTTGCGAACACTCTAACCAGCGGCATGTTTAAAATAAGCAGCATGAGATTACCGATAAACATACTTGCGATCAGGCCCCAAGCCACTCCGGGATGCTCTTCAAACAGCAGAGGACCCGGCTGAACATTGTACATGATTAATGCGCCCATCAGAATGGCCGTCGTTCCGGACCCCGGAATGCCCAGCGTCAGCAGCGGAATCATTGCGCCTCCGGCAGCTGCGTTATTTGCCGTTTCCGGTGCAGCTACGCCTTCAATGGCGCCTTTGCCGAATTTCTCGGGATGTTTGCTTACCTTTTTCTCCATAATATAAGAGAAAAAGGATGCCAGTGTTGCACCTGCGCCCGGCAATATGCCGATGAAAAAACCGAGCAGCGATGAACGGACCATGGGCATCGCACTGTCTTTCATGTCCTGTTTCGTCGGCAGGATACGGTTGATTTTGGCAAGAGTGCCATCGTTGGACTCCCGTTCCAAAATCGTCTTGAACACTTCTCCCAGTGCGAAAAGCCCTACAGCCACGGTCAGAAATTCCAGACCTTGATATAACACCGGAAGTTCGAACGTAAAACGTGCCACACCGGATACATTGTCTATACCGATGGTTGCGAGCAATAGTCCGAGAATCGTCATGATCATTGCCTTGGTCATCGATTTTCCGGCTAAACCGCTAACTGCACATAAGCCAAGGATCATTAATGAGAAATATTCGGCAGGCCCGAATCGAATCGCAACCGCAGACAGCGGTTGTGCCAGGAAGATCAGACCGATCAATGCGAACATCCCTGCTACGAACGAACCGATCGCCGCGATGGCTAATGCGGCTCCGGCCCGGCCTTGTTTGGCCATTTGGTAACCGTCGATGGCGGTTACGACAGATGATGACTCCCCTGGCGTATTCAGCAGTATCGAAGTCGTCGATCCTCCGTACATCGCGCCGTAATATACGCCCGCCAAAAGGATGATCGAGCTTACTGCCGCTTCATCCGGAGGCATGCCTCCTGTAATCGACGAAGTGATAGGGATCAGCAGCGCTACGCCGCTCATCGGTCCGATGCCGGGCAGAACCCCTACCGATGTGCCGATAAGAACGCCAAAGAAAGCGAAGAGCAGATTGTGCCATGCAAAAGCAGTGATAAAGCCGTCCATTAAATATTGCATTGTGCTCATAATGTTTCCCTCCTAAGGTGCCGCTCTCCTGTTATAGTCCCAGCCAAGCAGGGAATCCCGGCAGCGTACCCTGAAGCACGACGACGAATAAATAATAAACCCCGCCTGAGCAAAGCGCTGATACAATGATGGCCGAAATCCACCGGTCGCGCTTCATTGTTTGGAACCCGATGAGTAAAAATAAGAATGTACTGATGACGTACCCGATATGTTCCATAGAAAGACCGTATAAAATCGTTGCAGATAATATAATACCGAAACGCTTATAGTCAAGCTTAGGCTTTGAAGAACGATCTTGGGCAGCCGGATATTTGACGGCTTCATAAATCAATCTTGCACTAAGCAGCATTAGAATAATGCCTAAAATTAACGGAAAAATAGATGGCCCGACGTTGCTTCCGTAGGCGCTGGAAGATATGGAGCGGCTGCCCAAGGCAAACGCCGCGCCAATCGCTAAAAATACAATGCCTGCCGAGCGGTCAAACGTTTTGTTCATAGGTGTTTTCCTCCCCGCACCATCCAAAAGATCGAAGAAGAGAGCAGCCGTTGATCCAGGCTGTCTCATTCTTCTTATCGATGAATTTCTTTTCTTATTTATTTCGCCATATCCAATGCGGTCAGCATCTCTTTAATAAGCGACTCCTGCTGATCCAGGAAGGCCTTAAAATCGCTGGAGTTTTTGTAGTCTTTTTCCCAGGTATTCGCTTGAAGCTCTTTATTCCAGGCTTCCGAATCGTTCAGTTCTTTCAGCTTTGCGTCCCAGTACGCAAGGGCATCCGGGCTCATCTCTTTCGGTCCGAAAATACCGCGCCAGATATTGAACTCCGCATCGATTCCCTGTTCTTTAAGCGTCGGAACATCTTTCAGAAGACCGCCCAGGCGTTCGGGAGAAGCAATGGCCAACACCCGGATTTTCCCGGCCTTCAGATATTCGCCTACACTAGAAGCATCGGTAGCGATGACGTCGGCGTTTTTACCCAGCAGCGCCGTCATGGCTTCTCCGCCTCCATCATAAGACACATATTTCACTTGTTTCGGATCGATACCGGATTTAAATGCGGGCAGTACGGCAACCAAATGATCCATGGATCCCGGTGCGGAACCGCCGGCAATCGTCACCTTCGCCGGATCGGCCTTTAACGCATCTATAACAGATTTCATATCCTGAAATTTGGAGTCGGCCGACACCACAATAGCTCCGTAGTCCTTCGTCAATTGAGCAAGCGGTGTAGTATCTTTATAGCCGAATGCGCTGTTGCCTTCCTTCTTCAAGTTGTTGATCAGGATCGGAGGAGAGCTGACGAACAGCTTGTAATTGTTTTTTACATCTTTGGTGGCATATTCCGCCATGAATACCGTTCCGCCGCCTCCCGGTTTGTTCTCCACCGTCATCGATTGGCCGATCATTTTGTTTTCGCCAAGCACTTTGACTATGGATCTCGCCGTCTTGTCCCAACCGCCGCCTGCGCCGGAAGGAGCCACCACGATGATCGGCTTTTCCGGATATTTCGATGCCGAGGGGGTTTTGGAACTGCCTTCACTTGCTTGCGGCGTGCCCGAGCCGCTTCCGCATGCAGTCAAGCTAACGGCCATTACGCCAGCCAGTACCATTTTCCAGGAAAGACGAGACAGTGTTTTTAACATCATTTTTGAGGACCTCCCTGATATTCTTTTTCGATATGATAGCGCTTTCCATATTGCTTTGTCATTGTAGCATCAAGCGTTTTCATTCGTATAGCTTATGATCATAAGTTGAATAAACCCCATTTAGACCATTTCGTTCATTATGTTCACGATAAAAAATCCTCCTGCGTTATACGCAAGAGGATGCTTATTATTCTATGGCCTTCTTCTTATCCAGCATGCTGGCGCTCTTCCAGTTTCCCCAAATATAGTAGCCTGCTGACAGCAGAATCCCTGCGAAAAATCCGATCGGAAAGCTCCACCACAGCGCATCCAATCCGTACTGTCGGCCAAGATAATAGGCCAGCGGGACGCGGATACACCACAGCGCCAGGAATGTCGTAATCAACGGAATCATCACCGCCCCTGTTGAACGGACGACACCTGAAAGGACGAAGGTAATCCCGAACAGAATAAAAGCCCACAGTGTGATATGATTAATATTCATCCCTATAGCTATCGCAGCCTCGTCCTGAAGGAACAGCTGCAGCGCTTGCCGGTTGAATACATAAATGAGCGCCACCAGCATCCCCGTCATCATAAAATTAAGCAGTATCCCCAATAACGTCGTCTTGTGCACCCGATCCCACTTGCCGGCACCGATATTTTGCGCGGCGAAAGTGGATACCGCACTACCGATAGCCATAGCGGGCATTTGGATATAGGTAGACAGCTGCATGGCGGCGCCAAACGCCGCCGTAGCCACAGAACCGAAGCTGTTGACCAGATTGACAATGGCAATGGCGCTGGTGGAAACGAACATCAACTGAAGACCCATGGGAACTCCCTTCTTCACCAGTGATCCAAGGATTTGGCTGTCGAACCGCAAGTAATGCCGATCGGCCCCGGTCAACCGCAGAAAATGCTTTTTGCGGTACAGATAAAAGAGCAATCCGCACAAGCTGACGAATTGAGCAATGACCGTGGCGGTCGCTGCGCCTGCTGTCTCCATGCGGGGTATGGGACCTAACCCGAAAATAAAAAGCGGATTGAGCACGATATCCAGGAATACGGCAAGAAGTAAAAAATAGAATGGCGTTTTCGCATCCCCCGCCCCGCGTAATATCATCATGATGAAATTAAAGAAAAACATGAACGGGATACCGATAAAAATGATACGCAGGTAACCCAAGGCATAGGTCATCGCATCAACGGGAGTTTGCATCCACTCCAAAATCGAGGCGCTAAGTCCTACTCCTGCCATGGTGATCAGCAGAGCCATAGACAAAAAAAACAAGGCGCTGGTACCGACCACGCGTTTGGCCTGCACCTCATCACGGGCCCCTACGCTCTGTCCGATGAGAATGGTTGAGGCCATTCCGACGCCAAAGACTAAGCTCAAGAGGAAAAACATGATGTTGTTGGCGTTAGATGCAGCGGCAAAGGCGCTTTCGCCCAAAAATTTGCCAACCCAAATGGCATTGATCGTTCCGTTCAATGATTGAAGCACGTTTCCCATCAGCACCGGCATCGCGAACAACAGCAGGCTTTTGCCGATCGGACCTTCCGTCAAATTGGCTTCTACGGGCATCGCCTTAGACATGCTCTACCCCCTCCAAAGATAAAAAAGCTTCCGCCCGAAACCGTTTCGGCGAAGCTGCATTCGTATATGTTATGAAAGGAAGGCAGCTGTAATAGCTGCCTTTAAGCGTTTCATCTTGAT
This sequence comes from Paenibacillus naphthalenovorans, assembly GCF_001465255.1. NCBI lineage: Bacteria > Bacillati > Bacillota > Bacilli > Caryophanales > Paenibacillaceae > Paenibacillus > Paenibacillus naphthalenovorans. The sequence continues at coordinate 1,726,073 of NZ_CP013652.1, forward strand.
ATGATACTGTTAATATATAGTAAAAAGTAATGCGCGTAAATCCGGCTATGGTTGTGGTTTCGAATCCGGTACGGAGGCTGGAACGTCTTGGATGGCAGGAACGTTGGATTCCGTACGCTTCGTTAAGTGTTTGACCAAATTCTCCAAATCAATACCGCTTACGTTCTTCAGCATCTCCGGAGCGGTGGCCATCAGCTGCGTGACGTAGTTGCTGACGCGCGCCGCACCTTCGCCATTGCCTGTATCGACGACGGTGAGCTTGTCGATGGACTTCAACGGCTCCGCCACTTTTCCGGCAAGCTCCGGCAGCATCTTCACGATGATATCGAGTACGGCGGCTTCACCGAATTTCTCAAATGCCTGAGCAAGCTTCTCCTTCGCTTCCGCCTCGGCCAAACCGCGGAGCCGGATGACTTCCGCCTCAGCCGTACCTTTGGCCCGTTCGGCATCCGCCACAGCCAAACCTTCGAGCCGCTTCTGCTCAGCCATCGCCCGCGCTTCGGCTTCGATGCGGTATTGTCTCGCATCCGCTTCCGCCATTTGCTTGGCCTTTTCAGCTTCCGCAGCCTGAATCACTGCATAACGATCGGCATCCGCTTTTTTCTTCACTTCCGCATCATATTGCTTCTCGCGGCGCAAAATTTCTTTGCCTTCAAGATCAATTTCGCGTTCTTTACGAACAAGCTCGACTCGCATCTGCTCCTCGACAACGCTTTGTCTGGCGCGGGCTTCCTGAATATGGTAGGCTTGATCCGCTTCCGCGCGTGCCGTATCCTGCTCCTTTTTAAATGAAGCCACCTTCAGCTCTTTTTCCTTTGAAGCTTCGGCAATGTTCGTATCTCGCAGCAGCTCCGCTTTCTGCCCTTCTTCCTCGGCACGCGCCTTTTGAATCCTGGCATCCCGCAGGGCTTCCGCTTCGGCAATTTCCGCATCGCGTTTGACCGCGGCGATTCTGGGCTTCCCGAGCGCATCGAGATAACCGTGCTTATCCCGTAAATCCTTAATGGTAAAGGAAACGATCTGGAGGCCCATTTTTTTCAAATCCTTGGCTGCTACGCTTTGAACCTCCTGCGCGAATTTGTCGCGGTTGCGGTACACTTCTTCAACCGTCATCGAGCCCAGAATGGCCCGCAGGTGCCCTTCCAGCACTTCCTGCGCTTCCACCTTCAACGCTTCCGTCGGCTTGCCCAAGAACTGCTCCGCCGCTGTTGCCACATCTTCGACGGATCCGCCGATTTTGATAATGGCAACGCCGTCGGCCATGACCGGAACGCCCATACTAACAGTGTAGATACTTTTAATAACTAAAATTAAACTGCAAATGCTTTATAATCCCATCTTCAATTATAATAAAATCAATCAGTTTTAAAATAGTATATCTCTTTTCCTCAAGTGATTTATTACGATAATCAGCAATTTCATCTAATCGATTACGAAAACTTTTTAATAATAATTCTTTATCAATGTTATTTTGAGATTTTAATTTTATTTCTTCCAGTCTGCTTGTAAGCCTATCTAGATCGTCTGAGTATCGCTTGTTAAACAATTCAAACTGATTATCATTAATCTTTCCTTCCATGTTTTTTTCCAGAAGCTTGTCCATTTTTTTAGCTACTTGTTCAATTTCCTTTTCAATTCTTTTCATTTCCTTATCGTCTGAAACACTCCCATCATCAATATGTTTTATGGAATCATTAAATATTTGATCAAATTGTTCTTTATTATTTCGTAACTCATCGAGTTTGTTAAAGATCGTTTCTTCCAAATCTTCTGCTCTAACGTGATGAGAATCACAGTACTGGCTCCCATATCGGATATAGTTCATACAATAGTAATTATTTCTTGTGACTACCTTGCCATCACTGTTTTTTTTACCACGTTTAAAAGTCATACCATGTCCACACTTCCCGCATTTTGCCACACCAGCAAACAAGGATACATTATTTCTTATACCTTTTCTTGCGGCCTTAACACCCATTATCTCCTGTGCCTTAGAAAAAGTATCTTCACCTATAATGGGATCGTGAGCGTTCTTTACAGTAATCCATTTATCTTTATCATTAAAATCATTGCCAATATAAATATCTTCTGTTGTTTTGCCAATTGCTTCTGGATTTTTATACGGCCTTTCTTTTTTGCTTCGCTTATTATATACAACGCTCCCAATGTAGACTTCATTCTTTAAAATAAAGCCAATAGTATATTCATTCCACCTTTTAGATTTAGGCGAAGGATACTGTATTTTATCTTGGTTGTTACCATTAAGATAATGGGCAATTGATTTCATACCCATTCCTTCTATATACAATTTAAATATCAATCTAATAATATCTGCTTGAGAATCTTTAATTTGTAGTTTTTTTGTTTCGGGTACATATTCATATCCATAAGGAACGCTGCTTGGTTGATTCCATTCTCCTGCATAGGCTTTTTCAATTTGAGTATATTTAACCCTGTCTGCAAGTTTTTTGGACTCCATTTCTGCAAACATTAAATACATAGTCAATCTAGACAAATCTAATTTACCTGTTCCCGTCCTATTTTCAGGAGCAAATGAATCAAAATGTTCCTCTACAGTAACAACTCTGATTCCACTTTGATCTAGACGTTCGATTAATTCTAATCCTTTTGAAGTTTTGCGGTATAGACGACTAATTCCCTTCATGATTACACATTGGTAATTTCCATTGATGGCGTCTTTTATTAATTCCTTTACTTCTGGTCTACTATTATCATCAGTACCAGTTGCTGAGTCAGTTTTAACATCAACTATAACCAATCCCAATTCTTTTGCTTTTCTTTTGCATATTTTAATCTGATTTTCAATCGTCTCTTTCTGACCAACCTTTAAAGTTGATTTTCTTGTATATATAGCTGTTTTCATATTGTATCACCTCAAAATAAAAAAATGCTATCATAAGTATATATAATGACAGCATTTATTTCAATGATATTGTAAGTATATATAAGTCCATTTCAGTGTAAACTCATTTTCTTTTTATTAACTCAATAAACTCTTTTTTTATGTATTCATAATAATTAAATTTACCAGCATATGTGATTTTTTCTATAGTCAAGAGTTTAGGTTTTTTATCGTCAATTATCTTACTTTCCATTGTAATCACCTCTTGCAAATAACTATGCACCTCCAAGATTGTCTTATAATTATATCTGCATCTCTATGTATAGAAATTGAAAAATGAACAGAAAAGTGGTTGTTGAAAAATTAATTTTAATAAAATTTTCATTCTCCTTACGAAATTATTTCTTTATTATTCTATGTTTCTTTTTTACTCTTCATCTTTCTCTTTGGTTTCAACATTTCCTTATACTTCTTTTTATCCCATTCCAACAATTTGTTTTTGATAAGATATGTGAGTGCTACTGCAAAGGAATCAGATTCATCTTCATTATTGAAAACAATATCTGGATATGCTACTTGAATGATGTCTTGCACAAACTTTTTTGTGGCATCTCCACGTACAATTGCTTCTTTAACCTGCTTTGGTGGGTAATAGTTTTGTTCATAATCTCGCATTAGGTAATTAACTAATCCGTGCGCTCTATAGATTACCTGTGTAGAAGTGTTAAATCTTGAGAATCCTCTTTCAATTGCTACCACTTTTGGTTCATATGTATTCTTTAACTCTTCAACAACCGATGCAATTGTATAGAGCCTCATGCCATGTGTATGTTTTTCATTAGTTTTAACGGATGTTATATGTATTGGTTTTAAAGTTCTTAAGTCAAAAATTGTGATACCTGTCTGTTCCATTGAAATATCAAAACCATATAGATGGTTACTCAAATAATCACTCCTCTATTTATTATTTCTATAAACTTGAATTTGATTTTGTAGTTCACGAACCGAATTTACTAATCCTTTATTTTCGTTTTCTAACTCATAAATTCTTAGTAACAGTGTTTTAATTGTTTTATATATACAATTTTTCATATGCTTTACTCCTCATCATTTTCAGCGATCATTTCTTTTGTTTCAGTGATTGCAATTAAACAATTAATATTCCTACAACACACGAGACCGTAGTGCTCTAATATCTCATCCCCGATATATAGAGTTTTTCTACAGTTTTCGTTAGCACATGTTGAAAATTCCTCTGGTGATTCTCCTTCATCTCTGTACTCAAATCTATCCAAAACTTAAATCACCTCCTTTGCTTCATAATGTTGTTCAAATGTATGTATTGCACTATTAATCATCAATTTATTATGTGTTTGATTTGGATTATCAATTCTTTTTTCGCTAACTTTTATGTATTTTGCTTTTTTAAATTTTAATAATCTTTCAACCACTTCTTTTGACTGATTCCTAAAAACATAAAAACTCCAATCTCCATCTTTTGATAGCCATTTTGCATATACTCTTTTATGTTTTGTGTATTTACTTGGTTTGATCTTCTTCTTATTTCTTTTAGTTTTTTTATTTTTCATGTTGTGTCATTCCCCTTATGTAAATTTATAGGTAATAAAAGAGTGATTTTATTGGGTATTGTGATGATAAAAACAAGAGAATGAGTGAGTATTAGTGAGATATACAGAGATAAAATTACGTTATTTTAGAAAATTCATATCTCACGTTCGGTTTTGACGATAATTGTTCCGTCATCATTGACTTGGGTTATTAACATAGTTGTGTGCTTAACAGGTGAATCAAAATACTTGTATGGCTTAAATTGTGAACCGCGACGATATCCATATACCACCAATTTATTTCCACGAGTAAACCAACTTTTCTCTAATATTTCCTTTTTATCTCCATTTAGTCTGGAGACTTGCTTATTATAGTGAGCAAAAGCACCATCATAATACTTAACAGTAACTACTCCATCAGTTGTAAGCAAAGCAATAGTGTGTTTATTTTTATCTCTGTCAAGTACTGTTCCAGCAATACAACATAATTTAAACCTTGGTTTTTGTTGTCCTCTAGATTCGTAATGACTGACTACAACAGGTTCTTCAGGAAGAGAATTAAAATCTTCAATTCCATATATTTCTTTATTGATGTGTTTTAATTCGTGTTCAGTATAGTAGAACGATAGCGAATCCATTTCCCATTTACTGATTGTTCCTGAAGCATTACTTTCCCACTCAATTTCATATAAATGGTTGTTAACCATATTTAATGTATCTACACTTTGAAGCCATTCTTTAATACCGTCCATTTTTTTATCATATTCTTTTTTAAAGATTTTTTCAGAAATAACAGGAAGATTGTCCTTATACTCAACAATTCCGTTAGTTGTAAAATGTTCATAATAAAATTCAGTTGAAATATCGTCCAGTAAGTATAGTTTATCTTTACCTTCCGTTCTGTAGACTTTTTTCGTGACGTATTTTCTAAATTTAAACAACCTCTTGTACAAAGAATATTCTTCAGGAATTAAATTATTTTCAATTAATATATTAAAGTTTTGCATAGTCAATTTATCTTTTGGTGAGTAAACTCTAGTTGTTATAAAGTGTTTCATAATTTCAATTCTGTCACCAAAAGAATCGAAACATCCTGCTTTAATTAATTGAAGCACTTGTCCTTTTTTAACTAATCCTGTGTCATGCATTCTCTCAAGGAAGTCATCGAATGATTTATATGGTCTATGTTCAACCAAGATAGACGCTAATTCATCTCCAACTCCAACAAGTCCTTTTAGTCCGTATGTAATCTGTCTTACTTCAAAATCGGGCTTAAATCCAAATGATGCTTTATTAATATCTGGTAGACCAATTTTTACTCCATGGGATTGCATCATTCCAATAGCAGAAGCGACTTTACCATAGTTTGTAGATTTGTTTTTCTTTTCTTCTCCTTCATCGGATTCATCATTATTTTCATCTTCTGAACTCGCACTATTTACAGTGAGACAAGCTGTGTTCCAAATTAATGGATCATAACGATGATATAGATTCAAATCTTGTAATCCAACGATTGTATATACTGTAGTATGTAAATCTGAAAATGAGTATCCGATTTGTCGTTTAATTTGGACTTCCCATACATAATTCAGTAGATGTTTTGAAGTTCCTCTTTCTCTCCCTTTTTTGTAAAAAAGCTGTCTTGTTTCTTCGATTTTATCTTTGTTTTTTTTGACTATGCCTTTTCGAAGAAGGTTGGCTTCTACAATATCAAAGCCACTAATCTTCTCATCCATAACCATAATCATTACAGATTCTTGTGAATCTGCGATACCATATTTATGCTTCAAATGCTTTTCCATGATTGAGATTTCATCATCAGTTAAATGATGATCCCTCATTTCTTTATACCATAGAGAAATATTATTTTTATATTTTACATATAAATCAACAGGTTGAGTACTACCCTCATCAGGCATTAATCTCATTAGTGAGTTGGCAATTGAAGCTTCTAGTACATTTTGAGGTTTAACTTTTTTTGCAGTCTCGACTCCTATTTGGGTGTTGAATTGGAAAAGATCAATGACTTCACCATTACCCATTTTGTTCCATATTTCAGGATTATCATATTCTAATACATCAGGATGAAGATACTTTTCGTAGGTTTTCTTTAATGAGTCTTGCCATTCAATCATATTATTTTCTAATAATAAATTTAAAGATACTCTTAATTTATCTTCATTTTCAACCGTAAGAAGATCATATTTAATACCACCCATGTACTCACTATCACTCATGGAGAATTGTGTAATCCATTGTCCATTAGGAGCCTTCATTAGTGCATTTCTTTCAATCAAATCTTCATTGTAGATGAAGACTCCACCAGAATGGATACTTCTTTTATTTTCAAGTCCCTCGATCTTCAAAACTGTTTCTTTTAATTTCGGATATTTTTCAATTTCATTTATGAATTCTTTTACAGGTTCCCTTTCTTCTTCTTCATTTCCATATAAACAATCAGATATTGTCCAGTTAGAACCTCTTTCGAAAGGTATTAAAGAAGCAATATGCATTGCAATGTCATTATCGTAGCCAAGTCCACGGCAAGCTGTAAGTACTGCACTTTTTGATTTTTCGGTTCCAAACGTTGCAATATTAATTACTTTTCTTTCACCAAATTTTCTTTTCAGAGCATTGATGATTTGTTTTCTTTTTGCTGCTTCGCTGTCTAAATCGATATCTGGATAATCAGGTCTCGACTTGTGTAAATGCCGCCAATGTGGAAGATTGTACTGTAAAGGGTCAACTTGAGTAATATCTAACAAATAGTTAATGTAGAAGCCTGCCGCTGATCCTCGTCCCGGCCCAACAAGACTATTCCCACCGCAATCATCCCACATAATTAAAACAATTTCTCTTATGGTTATATAATACGCTGACATGGCTTCTTTTAGAGACAAAGAAATATGCCATAGTTCTTCAAGTTCAATATTGATTCGTGCTAATTTTTGATGAAAACTCTCTCTTGTTAAAGTGTTCCGAGGAACTTTAGCATCAAATCCGTCTTCAATTAATTTAATCAAATACCTGTCTTGTGGCTCATCTGAATAAGCCATTTTTGCTATGTATTCATATTTATCATATGCTGGTTTAAAGATATGGCGAACTTCAAATTCAGGCAATTCTATTCTAGGTATAGAAACTGGTTTAAATAGATCATATTCTTCAACCATATCCCCAATTTTTAATGTATTTTCAATTGCAATTTGGACATCTGAAGAGTCAAGATAATTTAGTCTTTCTTTGATTTCTTCTAAATTTTGAAGAAAACATGCTTCATAAAAATCATCCACTTCTCTTTCTCCATCTTTGGAATTAAGAAAAGCCCTATGGATTTCTCTGTCTTCTGGTCTTAAAAAGTGTGCATCGGTAGTAACAATCCATTGAAGACCATAATGTTTGGCAATAGGAATTAATTTCTTATTGCAATAAATTTGTTCTTCCGACCATGCAGGTTGAATTTCGATAAAGAAGTTTTCTTTTCCAAATGTATTGATACACCAATTTATAAAATTATGTATTTTTTTCTTTAACTCTTTTACTGTTTCTAAATCGTTATTTTCTTCTGCGACTTTCATCTCTAGTAGATAGATATTAATTTCACTACCAAGACATGCAGTTGACGCAATAAGATGTCCACGATTTTCAGAAACCACTTGTTCTAAGAATTCTTTTTCTGTAGGAGTTCTTTCCATTATACCTGTTTTAAAAGACTGCTCCCATGCTTTACTTGTGAGTATTCTTAATTGGCGATGACCAATAGCATCTTTGGCAATAAGAATGAAATGAGGAAATTTTGTTTTACCGCTTTTATAATTATTTTTTACTTCTTCTAGTGGCTCCATTAATAAGTAAATTTCATTTCCGAGAAGAAGTTTAAAATCTTTGGGGATAACAGTATTTCCATTTTTATCCGGCTTTTTCAATTCTTTTACTATTTTAATTGCCTCAACATGAGCAGATAGGCTTTCATGATCTGTGATTGCTATTCCTGAATACCCCATTTTTGCCGCTGTTTTTATTAAGTCTTTAGTTTTATTTGTTGAGTCAATTAATCGTAAATTAGAGCCTTTTGCAGTATGACAATGACATCCGATCAATTGGAAGCCTCCCCTCTATAAAATATTTCCTTTCATCGTGTTTCAGTTTTAGGTCGCCCTTTGCATATATCTCTATCTTCGTTACATCCCTTGCATGGGTTGCCCTCTTTATTTACCAACAACCAGACCAACTGACCATCCAATGTACACGTAAGCGGAATATATCCTTGCTGAACACACATCTGCTTGTACATATCCATTTTCAACTCATCTCCCCATGAAATTGTTCTTTTATTTGGTTTATGCAAATGGATCATCATCTTCTTGTTCATCATCAAGATATTGTTGATATTCTTCTTTAGGAACTTCTCTTATTACTTTGCATTTTTTTAAGGTAATTTGTGACCCATCTTTACTGTAAAAATCATCAACTTCAAATTCAACTTCAAGCAGCGCTTTATCTTTCCTCGAATTGAAAGGTGACTCATTGATTTCCTTAAGTTCGTTAAAATATAGTAATGGTGTTCCATAACTTCTATTTTGTGGTATTGCAATCTCACCAATTTTATACTCAAATTTACTATCATAATAACTTCTATATGTATTATTTTCATTTTTAACAAACTTATATAATTTCATATTACTAAGCTTATTTCCAGCATCTATTTCGATTCCATTTTTTGGCTTATTATTAGATTTTTTAATTGTTCCATTCGTTCTAATTCGATAATATACATCATTGATTTTAAAGAATTTAATAGGCTGTTTTCTGATTTCATCGATAATTTCTTCCGCATCTTCAAATTCCATAAACTCTGGAGCCTTAAAATAATCATCATCTAATGACAAATTTTCAATTTTATCAATTGCATTTTCAAGTGAAAAATCCTCACTTTCACCTTCAAAGAGTCTGTCATAATTTACTCCATACATACCACCAATCTGTTCTTTTAACTCAGATAAAGTAGTAATATTTAGTTTCATGCAAGTCATGACGATTCGCAGCATTTCAGGTTTAGAGATTGTATAGCCTTTATCTTTATACTTCTGAACACGTAACAATGATACAATTGGATAAGATGTATTTTTGTTAAAAATAAGAATTCTTTGCGAATTGTGCTTTAAGAAATCATTATGAAGATAAAATTTCTCATCGGCAAAATCAAAAGCGCCCATGCACACCGTAAAGTCGAATGTATCAAAAATCTCCTGTGCGTTTTTAAAATAGTCAAAGTGAATTAATTGAACGTCTTTACCTTGGAATTTAACGAGAGTGGCCTTTTTAGTGTTCGTTATCACCCATCCACTAGACCAGCTATCTTCAATAAATTGAATTAATGATTCTTCATCACGAAAATAGACATCGATATCATTAATTTCTCTGTTGCAGAATAAACTTGTGATTGTTCCACCAGCAATGAAACATTTATATTCTTTTAGTTCTTTGACTAATTTATCGCCTAAATGTGCATATAATTTATTCTTCTCAAATTGATAATCCATACCTTTATTTAACTCCTCCACTTCTTCGATTGGTTGAAACGTTTTTGGGTTGACCCACCCAAGAAAACAAATATTGTAATACGAACTAGGTTTAAGTGATTTCTCGTATAATGCTTCAAAATAATCTTTAGCAGTTTTTTTGTCTAATGGATTGGTGTTATAATTTGCATTATTTGATGAATAAGTTGGCACTAGTTTACCTTTGTGCTCTCGATAAGTCATAAGTAATTTCCTAGTAGTATTGATTGATGTATCGTATGTATGTACTTCTTTGGTGTTTGGTTCATATACAAATGTAAAGTTTTTTCTTTCTGAAATATCTTCTACATTTATTGGGTTTTTATAAGCCCACTTCTCATTTTTCAATGAGCAACATAATCAATAAATCAATTGATTATGGACAAAATGCTTGCCGTCTACTACTTTTTGCTTAAGCAATACGTAGATACTTCGTATAATTACTTGGTGTAAAATCCAATTTACAATTATTACTTAAAATATTCCATGCTCCAACAATGTCTCTGTGAAATTCTTCTTCGCAATTGTCACACCTATAATTCCTATTCTTTGGTTTGTTTTTGAATCCACAACAAGGACAAATTTGACTAGAATAACTCTCGTCAACTTTCTCGAATTGAATACCTTCAAGTCTTAACTTGTATTCTAGTAATCTCATGATCTTACCATATTCCCATTGGTTAATTTTTTGCCTTGTAAAACTATTTCCCTTAGCATTTGTCCCATATTCTATACCTGTCACATCTCCACAATATACCACAGAGATACCTTTCTCTATGGCCCAATTTGTATACATGCGAGTCAGTTTATGAATATGGTAATCAAGCTGTTTTCTGCATTTTGATTTGATTTTAGCATAAGCAATTCGATATTTATTGTATTGACGTGATCCTTTTTTGCAACGATCCATTTTTGAACGTAATTCTGCTTGTCTTTTATTACGAAATTGTTTGATTGAGCGAATTTTGCGACCAGTAATAATTAATTGATTTCGGTTATTATCCACAGATGTAATAGCATGAATCTCTCCAAGATCAATTGATGCTTTGTTGCTAAAGAAAGGTTTCTTTTCTTTCACTTCAATAAGATAAGAAATACAAGCATAATAATGACCATGTTCGTATACTAGTTTTAATGTTTTTATATTATGTGGTATTGGTGTTTTGAATTTTAAGACAATTTGTTTCCCATTATGAGGTTTTCCATCATTCCCAATGTATCGCGCAGTAGCTAAGTAGATAATATTGTCAGCATAATTAAAATGCATACGATAAGAGTCCCACTCTGTCGGAAAAAACTTTTTATCCTTATAAGGATAATACAGATCTTTCCTGCCAGATTTTCTAGCTTTTGAAATAGCTTTGTATGCTTCAAACACTCTTCTGGAAACGAAAGTTTTATTGAACGCGCATATAGTACTAACATCTATTTTCTTAACAAAACTTTGCAAATCTCCTTTAGATAGTAATTCTTTGTTCTTCTCGAAATTCATTTTATTTTCTTTAATGCACAAGTTCCATATATGAGCACTTTCTTTGTTGCAAATTTCAAGTCTTTTAAGATCGTATTCATTGCAATTAATTCTTAACTTGATAGTTTTATAAATTTCCAAAAATTCACCCCCTCTCGATGTGTATTATTAGTTCGAAAAGCTCCTTATACATTCCTCGATATCATCTAGTAAACTAGGTAAAATTTCACCTGTCTCAAGATACAACGTTGTACTATCCAACGATCCATTATAAAACCGTTCAAAAAACACCCTACTCATCTGATCTGTCCAATATTCCTCTAACCATCCAATAACCCATGGATCAACTTGAGGTATTTCCAAATAAATGATAAAATTAATGAATGACTGTTTAGATTGTTTTGCTGACTCCATTTGCCTACCTAACTCGATTACTTCTGCGTCCATTTTGATCATATGTATTAACCTCCCATTTGGTTATGGGATTATTGTATAACGAATTTCGTTAAATGTAAATAGTTAATCGAAAATAATTTAATTGAATTAATTAATTGTATTTTGTATAATTTATTTATAAAAGCAACATAGGAGGTTAAAACAATAATGAGTAGAATTGAATTTACTATAAATGACACACTTGAAGAATTAGGAATTACGAAAAATAAATTAGCTGTTGAAGCTAAACTAAGACCTAATTTGATACTAGAATTGACTAGTGGTGATACAAAAGCAATTAAGATAGAAACACTTGTACGAATACTCGATACAATTAATTTTATTGCTCATTCACAAGGAGTAGAGAAAAAATATAATGTTGAAAATATTATACGATACACAGAGTAAATCCACATATTCTTTTCCCTATAAAATCTAGTTTTTATTTGAACTGTAGTTCAAACTTTTCAATATCTTTGCTGGTCAATTGAATACCTACTTTTTCATCTGGAAAGTAGGTTAGTGTATCCCGCTGAATTTCCTTAGCTATTTCGTCTAAGTAGCTCTGTAATTTATTTAAGATGTGTTTTGAACGATCGTATGCTTCTTCATGAAGTTCCTCTGTAGCATTTTCTAAAATGCTTGTTGCATCAAACATTGCATTTGTAATATACGTCCCATAAATTCTCAGGCTAAGTATATCTTCAACTGTAACTTCTCTGTTATCATCAAGATACCATTGAAGATATTCTGAAAGCTCATCAGGAGCACAATATTTTTCAAAACCATCAATGTAAATCATTTCATATTTATCTAGCGCTTCTTTGTATGTAATTTTATTAATTTTCCCCCATTTTTCCCTTTCTTTTTGCTCCTCTTTGTTTCTTTGTTCCCATCTAGATTTATCGCACGTACAAAGATTACTGCGCCCAAGTAGGTTATCGCAATGTTCACATTTCTTTTGTACCCCATAATAACATGAGCCACATCCAACAATTGTGTCGTACCTGCCAAATTTTTTAATCTCATAAATTCCGTTCGTCACTTGCGCCAATGGGATTCCTTGAATATGCAATGATGTGCCGCTACATACAGGACATAAGACCTCATTATCTTCAAGTTCTCTAGTAACATTAAACTGTAAATTAACCTTTACGGTTTCAGTTCTCATTTTTGTCATTTCTCTCCTTTTCTTCATAAATTTCTTGTTTTATTACCATTCTAAAACCTTATCCTCTGGTCTTGTATACCAACCTTTTTCAATCAGTTTATCTATGTATTGCTTTGTAAATACAGTTTCAATTGTTGCCTCTGGATTATGTTTTTTGTGATGCTGCAACTCATGATATGCGTCTCTCATCGAGAGGATTAGCAAGTCTGGATCAATATCTTTTTTATACCCATTCATTTGAAGATGGTTTGCAAAGAGGATGCCGAATAATTTCTCGTCATCTCGTGAAACTACAGTATCACTTGCAACTGCCAATAATGCTTCTCCAATTGCTCTTGCTCGTTCTTTTGCTTTCATGTTTCCCCCATAAAATTCAAATTTCATCTTCTTTACCAAAGAACCTTGGTCATTCGTTAAATTAAATAATGTTTTCCAATGAAAACTTGTTAATTTTTTTATTTTACATTTCCCCTTCTTTAACTTAAAATAGATATTAATATGCAAAGAGGTGAATCTATGCTTAATGTAAAAATCTCTATTAATGACGGTAAAGGTAAAGAAGCAGAAATTGAAATCAATGAAGCAGATTCATTAAGTAAACTTGTGATAATTGATAAGGTTTTTAGGTTATTTGGTATTGAATCTGATGTTTTTGAGATGGTTGATACTTACTCTAAAATAGGCGATGCTTACAGTAACTTTTTTAATGAAGTAAAACCAATTGAACCACAACGAATAGATAAAACTGAAATTGAAAAGAATGAAATTAAAGAACAACTAATTAAAGGACTAACTGAAAATAAAGAAGAATTAGAATCTACATATAAAGAAACTAATGATCAACCTGATTACCTTATCACAGGAATTAAAATAGGACAACACGATGGTAAAAAGAGATATAAATTAAGATATGAGTGTTATGCATGCTACTTTAAAGGTACGCATTATGTATATGAAAGTTCTAAGAAAACTTGGTGTCACAAGTGCAGACATGAATTAACTATTTATCCCGCTCATCCTGAAGGTTTCCCTAATAGAGATAGTTTCGGGAACTATTTTAGAGCAGGTGAATATCAAGACATGAATTTAAAGTGGGACTGGAATTAGTCCCTTTCTTATCTTCTTTCGAAATAAATTTTTATTTGCTTTTCAATAAATTCTGCAACTGCTTTCCAATCATTAAATGTTTGTTTTTGTAGACCATATTTTACGGTTGTTAGAAAATCAATTCCATTATTATGATAAAACCAATAGCCAATCTCATCATTATTGTGAATTACATAGTATGCCATACCATCAGAATAAATTTTTAATTTATATTTACTTATTAAATCGCTAATCGGCATTAAGTATCTTGATTGTATGTAATTTGTAACATCTTCCATCATTAATAATCACCTTATAAAATGGAGTATTTTCATATTCTTTTTTTAATCTTATAGTCACACTTCATGCAAGACTTAATCGAAGTTCTTTTTATTCCCAATCCAAGAAAACCACAGTTTTCTTCTAAAATAATACCAAAAGGATTGATTTCACATCCACATCGAGGGCATCTCTTAGGCTTATCTTCTTTATATGGTCTAATGTATTCATATGTCAAAACTGTTCTCCTCCTTTCCTGATAAAAGTATCTTTTTATAGTGTTTTAAATATGTCGATTTATTATGTTTTCCATTCTGTCTATAATCTCTTGTAAGGTTGTTTTATTTATTTTTTTCTTTTCTAAAGTATTTACCATCCTTTCTAACATGTCGCATAATTCTAGATATCCTTCTCTACTTTCTTCAAGACTTAGTTCATAACTCAACAAATTGCTTTCTGTTTTATATTTAACTTCATCTGCTCTTTCAACCAAGTCTTTGATAGCGCATGACATGTCGTATCCCATATGATTTTCAACTAATTTAACCAAGTCATCATCATGTTTTATAAATTCAATCTCTCCATTTAAAATGTTAACAATTCTCATTTATTTCTCCCCAAGATCAAGTAATGCCCACCCAATATCATAAGATCCTTTATTTTGTAATTTACACTCCTTAATTACTGCTCTAAAGTCGTAATCGGTATTGAATTTCTTTTGAATCTGTTCATTAAATTTATCAAGTGACAACTTATTGTCGAGATATTTGCGATATTGTTTTGATATGTATTCATTTTCATCATATGTAAGCCACATAATTGTCACTCTCCATATAAAAGTTTTTTGTCTTCAATTTCATTATACAATTTCATTATATATTGAATCAATGCGTTTATTTGCAACTTCTATGTATTTTGATTCCGTTTCAAATCCTATAAATTTGCGATTATTTTTTAAAGCTGCTACAGCAGTTGTTCCACTACCCATGCAATTGTCTAGAACTATATCGCCTTCATTGGTGTATGTTTTTATAAGATATTCAAAAAGCGCCAATGGTTTTTGTGTTGGATGAACCGTTTTGCTTTCACTTGCAAATTCTAATATACTATCTGGATATCCTGTAAATTCTTGCACATATCCATCATTATTTCTACTGGGTCTTGTTCCGAATATATCATCTGGATTATTTTTTGATTTTTTCTTTTTTCCTAAAGGTTTAAGATCTTGTGGAAAATATTTCATATTTCGAGGACTCCTATTCGCTGTTGCTCCTTTAGAAAAAACTAAAACATTTTCATGTTTTTTCAATGGGGCATTTTTTGCATTTATAAATCCTGTCGGTTTACTCTTAACCCAAATCCACTCATATTTAAAGAGTCCATAATTGCTTTGAATTAATTTTGTTGTAAATGGTTGACTAGCAGTTAACACAATTGCTCCATCTGGTTTAATAATCCTTTCGTATTGTATCCAAAGTTTATCAATTGGAATTATACTGTCCCATTTTGCTTCTGTTGTGCCATATGGCAGATCACATAAAATTATGTCAATTGACTCGTTAGGAATTAACTTCATCCCTTCTAAGCAATCCATTTGATAAATACGATTTAATTCAAGACTACCAAGTAACTCTTTTCCCACCAAATCACTCTCCGTTTTATTTTTTGTTCCTAATAAAATGCATCTTTTATTTTAATTTTCTAAAACCTATCGTATGACTTACAACCGTTGCTAACCCATTCTTCAAATATTCTTTGTGTGCTGTGTCCATAATTTCCTCTAAACCAATCTGGAGCATGTTTGAATGTCTTCACAAATCCAACCAAACATTCATCACAAAGATCAAACAACCAACATTTTGAACGATACTTGTTATCTTCTTCTTCAAATGTCACATCTACATGATGCATATCTTCATGGCCCCAGTATTCATGGTCATGTTCATTCCATGTGACTTCACTTGTTTTCCCACACTTATTACAAACAACTGATTTGAGTTTTTGATCAATTTTAGTCGCTAGGATTTCTTCATAATTTCTCATATTTTTATTCATCTCCCTATAAAATAATTTTTTTTGTTCTAATCTCCATTTGAGATTAATTTTTATACAATAATTAGCTACTTAAGCAGCAATCTTTCCTACTGACATATCAAGTTCCGAGTTTACAATGAAGTATTGAACTAGTTCATCTTGCATCTTGCTTTTCTAATAAAATCTTGAGTTTCATTTGCTACATATAAATATTTCATCTTCCAAAATGCCGATAAATTTCATCTATATGAAATGGTCTATACTGTCCCAATTCAACACTAACGCACTTATAAATATTCTGATCTAAACCTTGAATCCGTGAATGAACATGCCCATGAACATTACCAATAATATCAGTTTGTAAAATTAGTTCCCAGAGCGCTTCTTCTTGTTGAGGATAATGACTCAATAGAAACTTATCAAAAATATAATAATTATGTACATCAAATCCCAGTTGGTGAAATTTTGAATCACTATATCCCTCGTCATGATTACCACGAATTAATATCTTTCTACCATTCAATCTAGGAATCATTTCTTGCTGCTTTTTTGAATTGTAAAAGAATACATCTCCTAAGTGAAAAATTAAATCGTATGGTTCCACATAAGAATTCCAATTATCAATTAATTCTTCATCCATTTCCTCGACAGAATTAAATGGTCGATTCTCATAAGCAATAATATTCTTATGTCCAAAGTGTGTATCAGCGGTAAACCATACTTCCATTTTTTCATCCCCTTCTCCTGATAAAACAGTGTATTTCATAACTTTTAATGTTCATCATAGTACACGTTGCCAATCCTGTAGAATCCCCTATAGAGTGCTTCCTTGAGAGTGATCAAATTGTTTTCATTCAAATGAAGATATTTCATCATGAATGCAGCATGTTCTTCCGAATAAACAATTTCACCATACACGTACCCATTAGTAAGTTTATCACCCTCTCAAAGTTCCGCTCCATCATTGTCTGTTTTACCCGTAGAGAACATAGGAATTTCATATTCTCGAAAATCTCTCAATTCATGGATTCCGTTCTCTTCAAAATAATAACAATAGTCAATATACTCCATTACATTGTGTTTCTTGTCATACATACGCATTTTAAATTTTTTCATTTGTATTCTCCTTTTTCTAATGAAACAGTGTATTTTATCGTAATTTACAGATTTCTTTTTTAAGTAGATCGAAAAATTCTTTTGCTTTTAATTGCAATTCCTCTGGCATACAAGAGATATTCAAATAAAATTCATCATTTTTGTACCTTATTGTTTGATTGTATATTTTACCAACCTCCTGTTCGATTTCTAATTTTGCAACCCCATAAAATTCTCCTTCGTCCTCTAGATCAAAAGGATTTTCATTTTCTGTACCAAGCGTGATGTTCCTTAGTTTTACTTTCACTTCATGCTCTCCTTTCGCCATGAAACTGGAATTTTAAGTGACTTATTTTATTTCAATAAACTGATAACTATCAGGCAAATAAACTTTAACATCATACAATCCTTTGTTAACGTTATGACCTAAGTCCCTTTCTAACCTTTTAAATGTGACGTATGGACGTTGCTCATGAGATAACTCCATGTGTGTCTCATACCAATTCGTATATGTCTCTACACCATTTCCCTTAAATGATATAGTAAGTGGTGTTCGCTGCACTTCAGTACTATATGTATATAACCAACCACCTGTTTTTTTGTGACTTAGCTCAGGATCAATTTTAATGTAAACCACTTCTCTTTTTTCTTCTGGAAGTTTCGAGATATATGGATAGGCCACTTCACTTTTCCATTTCTCTATTAGTTCTTCTTCTTTATTCATATCTGCGAGACCATTCCACCCAAGCAAACACATAAATACTATAACGGATAATAGGATACATTTTCCTTTTACTTCTTCATTATCTAAGAAAGAGTCGAATAACCAAATTGACAATTCAATTATTAAGAGCAATATTATAATAACCCACCATATCCAATAATCTAAACTAAAAACACTGCTATCATAATTTATTTTACCTAACTCAATAACTTGATCTATTGTCATATTTATCCCCTTTCAATAATATCCAACGTAATTTCTTGCATTCTCCTGTATGGCACAATCCAATATTGTTAGGTAGTGGATAACTACAGTCAGGGCAATTTCCTTTAAATGGACTATCCGATTCGTTAGCATACTTTCCCATACTATATGTCTTATCCATCTCTTCATCGAATCTACCGTGATCATAGCCTTCTTTATAAATTTTTGCTCGTTCTTCTTTTGTTCTTTTGCTACGATGACCAAATAATAAGAAGTGTAATGAAAATAAGTAAGCACCAATTGCTATAATCACTGATGGTATGTAAATGAACTTTGGTATATTTTCCATAAATCCGAAAATAACTGCTATTGTACCAATGGTGCTCATAAAGAAGTAATATGTTTTCATGTTCTCACCAATAAAACTAAGTTCGTTCTTTAACATTTCTTATCTCTCATCTCCCTTAAAATCGTTCTTTCAATGCAATGAGGATTTCTTCCATAACTCATTTCATCATCTCACTTTACTCTAATTATTTTCTTCTTTTATTTTTGCTTTCCACATAGTATTGTTTGTATCCATCTTCATCATTAATTTCTAAGCAATTCAGTTGAAGACCAAAGCAACATCCACCATCTATTCCTATTTTGTCTCCAGTAAACCAGATGTCTTCTGTTTCTTGCATATTGATTGTAGGTGTATGTCCAAAGATGACTGTTTTATCTACTAATGTGGGGTTATTTAAGAAAACGTCTCTAGTCCATAAGAAATTATCTTTGGGTTGTTCTTTCCAGTTTTCATACAGAGGGTTCAAACCTGCATGAACATAAATATATTCATCATCTTCATGATAGTATGACAAGGATTTAAGAAAATCAATGTGATGACCATAATGCTTTTGAATGAATTGTTTTGCTTCTTGAAATCTATTCATTGTAAAACCATCCTCAAACCAATTGACTCCACAGTAACTATTGATTGTATCAAGACCACCATTGTAAAGGAATGTACTGTCATCTTGATTATCAAGTGAGTCTAAGAACATTTGATCATGGTTTCCTTTGAGTGTAATTACTCCCCATTCTTCATGAAGGGCTTTTACTTGCTCAACAACTTCCTTGCTTTTGAGGCCTCGATCAATGTAATCGCCTAGAAGAATAAGTCTATCTTCTGAGGGATTGTATTTTACTAGAGCCAATAGTTCATTGAATTCTTCATAACAACCATGGATATCACTAATAACAAGTTTTCTTTTCAATATCATTCACTCCAAATAATGTATATATTTTGTTTTATGCTGATTCCTCTGTCATACACTTTAATTTTTCTAAAATTTTTTTATGTATTTGTGAAACTCTTTGATGGGTAATACCTAATTCATCCGACAATTCTCTTCCACTAATGCCTTCATAGTATATTTTATGTATAATGATTTTTTCTCTTTCGGTGGCAGTTTCATAGAATTTTATTAATAAATTACGTAAGAAAATAGAATTGGTTAGTGAAAAAGGATCAATAATATTAGTATCTGATACTATGTTATAAAGTGTATCTCCGTCTTCATGAGGTTTATCAAGACTGATAATGTGATAATAATCTCTTTTATTAAGTTTTGTCGCTCTTACATGATATTTAATCTCATTATTAATAGCTGTATATAACAAAGTGGTAAATTTGAAACCTTTAGTTGGGTCATAAAAATTGTATGCTTTTTGCATCCCTAGACAGCCTATGCTGATAAGTTCTTCAGTTTCAATATTACACCCCATTTTCTTCCATCTTCTCACTATTTTATAGATCGATGGAATATTATTTTTGAACAATAATTCTTTTGCTTCATTGTCACCTGATTTTGCTTTAGTGATTAACTCTTCATTATTGAGTTTCTTATTTCTTTTTATATAATTCCAGTTCAACTCCCCATCCCCTTAACTACTATGATATTTAGTGATTTTTCGTCAGTAAAAAATTTTGCTGATTCGGATAATTGCATTATATTACTCCCATGTATTTATTATGTATGTTATGTATTTATAATACCACTGTTGCGTATGCTCTTGCAATCTCTCTTTTATTATTTTGAATATTTTTTATTTTTAAATCTAAATCATTCACTTGGTTATTGAGATTAGCAATCATTTTTTCACATTCTTCTTTTACATTTTTTGATCGTGTTTTGTATTTTCTATACTTTAATGCTGATATTTCTGCTTCTGTTTTAAGTTTTAGATGTTCCATTCTTCTTAACATTGAACGTTCTATTCTATCTACTTTTCTAAATTCTTTTTCGTATAAATTTTTAACTTTTTCTTTTAGTCCAAAATATTGACCGTGCGAGTCGATAGGATATACAGTTAATATTGCAGTTAAGTCTAAGTTAATATGTATTGCAATTTTATCAGCCGTATACATATGCGATCTATTACCGTCTTCACCAACAATTTCACCTATGTATTTAGCTCTACCTAGCAATGATTTGACATGATTTAGTGCTGATGTTTTGTCTTTGATTTTAAAACGTTCTTCAATTCTTTCGTGTGCATGAGTTGTAAGACGGATATTTTTTACGTTTAAATTGGGTTTCTGCAATTGTTTATTCTCCTTTCCATTGAATAAAAAAATAATCCATATGGTAGAAACCTTATGGATTAAATATAGCATGATATTATATTTTAGTCAATATGTTATTTTTTATTTTCTTACGTACTCTCTAAAATAATAATCATATGGATTTTTATCGTCTTTCATGCCTTTTTCATCGCCTATTAATTTGAAATTTGATTCATATTCAGGGAAATAGGTATCGCCCTCAAATTGATGATCGATGTAAGTCACGTACAATTTATCTGCGATAGTCATAAATTGAGAATAAACATTTGCTCCACCGATTATAAAGATTTCTTCTTCAACACATATATTTTGTAATAATTTATGAATTGAATTAGAAACAATACAACCTTCAATTTTACATGAGTTATCTCTAGTTAAAATAACATTTATTCTATTAGACAAAGGCTTGCCTATGGACTCATAAGTATTTTTCCCCATGACTACAATATTTCCAGTAGTTATTTTCTTGAAATGAGATAAATCATTAGGCAGATACCAAGGTAAAGAATTGTTTGAACCAATCAATCTGTTTTTGTCGTGAGCAACAATTAGAGAGATCAAACAGATACCTCTCCTTTGATATGAGGATGTGCATCATAATTTTCTAAAGTAAAATGATCATATTTAAAAGAAAAGATATCTTTAATTTTTGGATCAATCTTCATTGTTGGTAGTGGTTTCGGTTCTCTTGTGAGTTGAAGTTTAACCTGTTCAATATGATTGGAATAAATGTGTATATCTCCACCTGTATAAATTAATTCTCCAATCTCTAAATCGCATACTTGGGCTACCATCATTGTAAGTAATGCGTATGAAGCAATATTAAATGGTAGTCCTAAGAAAACATCTGTAGAACGCATGTTAAACATACAAGAAAGTTTATTATTAACTACATAAAATTGAAATGCATAATGACACGGCGGCAAAGCCATCTGATCGATTTCTCCAACATTCCATGCTAAAACGAGATGCCTTCTAGAATCTGGATTGAATTTAATTTGATTAATAACCTGTGTTATTTGATCAATAGTCTTCCCATCTGCAGTTGTCCATGTGCGCCACTGAGAACCGTAGACACGACCAAGATTACCTTTTTCATCAGCCCACTCATCCCAAATTTTCACACCATTATCTTTTAGATATTGGATATTCGTTTCTCCAGACAGGAACCATAATAATTCATGGATAATTGATTTAAGATGGAGTTTCTTGGTTGTCAAAAGTGGAAATCCTTCCTGTAAATTAAATCTAAGTTGCCTTCCAAAAACAGAGATTGTTCCTGTACCTGTACGATCTGTTTTGATAGTTCCATTGTTTAATACATCTTTAAGTAAATCGAGGTATTGTTTCATAAATCCTCCTTAGTGTGATATTAAAGGGAGATACCGTAGCATCTCCCAATTATGTATTATTTTTGTGCTTCTTCAATTTGACGTTGGATTTCAGCTTCTAGAAGTGGTTCTGGAGGGTTCCAACCTTCAGGCTTTTGAATCTTACCATGCTCATTATAGCGCGGTTTACCGTCTGGAAATAACTTTTTCATATTGCAACTATGCACAATTTCAAACAGTGGGTCAGGATTGATCCCAAGTAGCGTGAAATCGCCACTATTAAAATATCTCATATCTAAACATGCATCAGCTTGAGCGACCAATTTATCTTCAGGAAATGGTTTTAAAGATTGTTTTGCATATGATTGTTCTAATCTTTCAAGTAGCTTTTTAAACATCTCTCTAAATTGTTTCGGGGATTCTGAAGTTGCATGAAGCAACTCAATCATCTCCTCCCCAAGAAATCCCATTCGATTTAATACCATTTCTTCGTCCATTGGTGTTGGTTCAGAAGGCATGGGATATGAAAATGCTGCATGGAACTCACGTACTGATTCATAGTTAGATTTATTGTTACTTGTCATAAAAACTCCTTTTATTATTTTTTTGTAAGGCTATAAATAAATTCAAAATCTTCATCCTTTAATGGTTCTACTTTAATCTTTGCATAACCATTTCCTTTTTGTGAGAAAAAGTCGTGAGTTCGTGTTTCAGTGCTCAGTCCATTCAATACAACAGAATTTATTTCTTCATTTGCAAAATGTGGTTCATAACCAAGATTCATTAATGCTTTGTTTGCATTGTATCTAATAAATTTTTTAACATCTGAAGATAAATTTAAAATATCATAAATTTCTTCTGTGTATCGACACTCAATTTCATACAGTTTATTAAGAAGTTCAATAGAAAAGTTTCTTAATTTTTCACTTTGTTCGGCGGAAAATTTAGAAATGAGTTTTTGATACAGAAGACCAACAAAAACTCCATGAATTGATTCATCACGAATAATTAAGGATATAATCTCTCCTGAGTTCTTCAATTTTCCTTGTCCTGCAAGTAATAAAGGATAAAAAAATCCAGAGTAAAACATATAAGATTCTAAGAATACAGAGGCAATCATAGCTTGTGCTAGTGAAT
Organism: Paenibacillus naphthalenovorans; assembly: GCF_001465255.1. Taxonomy (NCBI): domain Bacteria; kingdom Bacillati; phylum Bacillota; class Bacilli; order Caryophanales; family Paenibacillaceae; genus Paenibacillus; species Paenibacillus naphthalenovorans. Next base: position 1,749,643 of record NZ_CP013652.1, read on the forward strand.
ATTCATCAGTTATATTTTTATAATAACTTTCAATTAATCTTGATTTATCTTGAAGCCATTTATCATGTTTAACCCATTCAAACACCTGTTCAATTTTTTGTTTACTTGCAAGTGTTGTAAAGATTGTACTATAACTTTTAGCATGAACTTGTTCCATAGCTGCCATAAATGTTAAAACGGCTTTTTCTTGTAAGTCCTGAACATGCATAGATATGAGTGGCATACCGACTCCACCTTGCTCTGTATCAAGCAAGGTGAGTCCTCCCAATACTTTCATATAAACATCTTGTTCTATATCACTTAATTCTTCCCAAGTCTTTTTATCTTTAGATATAGGGATTTCTGTATCAAGCCAAAATTGCTTAGTGTTTTGATCCCAAAATATCTTAGCAAAATCACTAGTTGTATTATCCCAATTTACCGCTTCAATCAAATTATACAACCTCCAAATATATTTTACTTACACAGAACAGCTTACACATTCATTAATGTTATTTGTCATTTTAGTTCTTGTGTAATATAATGTTTTTAAATTCTTTTTCCATGCATAAATATAATACATAGACAGTTCACGAGTAGTAATTGTATCTTTGACATATAAAGTACATGAAATTCCTTGATCGATATGTTCTTGCGCCGCCGCGTAAACATCGATCATTTTAAACATATCCATATCATAGGCTTCCTTAAAGAAAAAGAATGTTTGTTCATTAAGGAATGGCATTGGATAATATGTATCACTATCTTTGTATGTTCTGTGTTCGATTTTTTCTGTGATTGGCGAAATTGAAGCTGTGGAACTTTGGACATAACTAATACTACCCGTCGGAGCAATCGCAAGTCTATAACTATGTGCTAAACCATTTTCCTTAACTAATTGTTTTAAGGCTCTCCAATCTTCTTTTGTAGGCAATTCAATTCCTTTGAATAAATTTTCTACTTTTTCACTTTTTGGATGATAATCATTTTGCAAATATTGTTCAAAGTATTCGCCAGTATCATATTTTGAGCCTTTAAATCCTTTGAAAATAAATCCTGTTTCTTGTGCAATCTTCATAGATTCTAAAATTGAATAATAGTTTACTGCTGAAAAAAATGCATGAACAAATTCTACAGCATCTTTAGACTCATAAGATATTTTATTTTTTGCTAAAAAACCATGTAAGTTCATAGCTCCTAATCCTACACTTTTCATTTCATCATTGGCTTTAGCGACACTTGGTACGGCTTCAATGCGAGTCTTATTTGCCACCGTATTGAGCATTCTAATACCTGATGAAACTGCTCCTGCAATATCTTTAGATTCCATTACATTTACAATATTGAGCGATCCAAGATTACAAGAAATATCACGTTTAATTTCATCATCTTCATAATAATCATTAATTATTGAAGTCTCAGACAGTTGCAATACTTCGGTACATAAATTAGAGAATTTTACCTTTCCTTCATTACTAAGAGGATGTTGTCTATTAGCATTATCTTCAAAGAAGAAATATGGATAACCACTTTCAACTTGTACTTGTGCAATCATTGTAAGTAAATCTCTAGCATTGATTTTCTTTTTTCTAATTCTTGGGTTATCGACTAGTTCTTCATAAATTTTAGAAATATCGATTTCACTCATTCGTTTCCCATATTCTTTTTGAATCCCATATGGAGAGAATAAATACATTTCATAATCTTTTTCAACTAACTCAAAAAATTTATCAGGAACAATTAGTCCAAGAGACAATGTTTTAATACGCGCCTTCTCATCGGCGTTTATCTTCTTAGTGGAGAGGAAGTCGATGACATCAAGGTGGAAAATATTCAACCATACTGCTCCTGCTCCATCTCGTGAACCTAACTGATTAGCGTAAGAGAATGAATCCTCAAGCAGTTTCATTACAGGAACAACACCACTACAACGATTCTCAATTCCTTTGATTGGATCTCCTAACGCGCGAAGGTCAGTCAAGTTGAATGAAACGCCGCCACCTCGTTTTGATAATTGTAATGCGTTGTTAATTGCATTAGCAATAGCATTCATGGAATCATCAACCATAAGAAGGAAACAACTAACCAATTCTCCTCTGCGTTTGCGACCAGCAGATAGAAATGTAGGTGTTGCAGGTTGATACTTACCATCAATCAAATCTTTAACAAATTTCTTCGCTTTTTCAAAATTTCCATCTGCCAAGAATAAAGCATTCACCGCAACTCTGTCTTCATATCTTTCAAGAATCTTTTTGTCATCAGAAGTTTTAAGTGCATAATTATTATAAAATTTAAAGGCGCTCATAAATGAAGGAAAGCGAAACTTTTTGGCATAAGCAATCTTAAAAATTTCTTTGATTTCTTTAAATGAGTACTTATCAAGAAACTCTTTTTCGTAGTAATCATTCTCTACTAGATAATCTAATTTTTCTCTTAAATCATGAAAAAATACTGTGTTTTGGTTAATATAATCAACAAAGTAACTTTTTACAGCTTCTTTGTCTTTTTCAAATTGAAATTTCCCATCCTTTTGAATCATAATTTCATTGTTAAGTCTGATATAATCTGGAATTTTATCCATTAATACTATCTACTCCTTTGATTGTGTTGACTATAGTCTAAAAAATTCCCACTTTTGCAACCGATAATCGTCGCTCTTTCACCATTATTAGAGTAATATACTTCACCTAATTTATTTTCTGGATTCATTAGACAAATTTTTGCATCTCCTGTGTAAATATCTTAATGTCATCCTCTGTTCCACTTAATTCGAATTTCAATATTATTGGAACGTCATACTGCTTTGAAATTAATTCTGCTGCAAAACCATAATTTTTTCCCCAATTACGATTCCCACTTGAAGCTACTGCTATGATATATCTATTATTTTTAGATAGAAAATTAGTTGTTGATTGAGGTAATTGTCCAAAACCGGTTGTATATGTAATTAGAATAAAAGGTTCATTTACAATTAATTCTTTATGTATTTTTACATTTTTTACTCCCAATTTTTTCACAAATCTTTCGACATTTCCTGTCATTGAATCATATACTACAAGCAATATTGTATCGTCCTTATTATGTATTTTTAATTAAACATTATTGAATAACATTTCATTATCTTTTAATCACTTTCACAATTTCAATTTTACTGCCTTCTGATAAGACATAATCACTCAAAAATAAATACAATGCCATTTTAACAGCTTCACAATCACCATAAACTCCTTCAGTAATATCTTCTTCACTAAGTTTAACTGGAACAGCGAACTCAACTTCTCTTACACCTATTGGGTAGTGTTGTTTAATAGTAACTTCGAAAACTTCAATCAACTTTTTCACCCCCTTCATCGCCTAGTTAATATATCATTTATTACATATTAATGTCAATATTTTTTATATTTTATTTATATGAAATCATAGTTTCAATAGGAGTTAATCAATTAAATCTGCTTGAATCTCATCAAAACTATTGGCAGATGTAATACCAAGAATTTTGATTCCCTGAGAAAACTTATGGTTTAAATCTTCATCATAAACTCGCTGGTAGTATTCAAGTTTTGCCTGAAAGTTTTCTCGCTCATTGATAATGATTTCATCCTTCTCAAAACCACTCATCTGAATCTTCAGTCCAACGAATCGATCACCATTAACTGTTGCAGCATCAAAAGCCAGTTTAAGATCATTTTGTGTAATCAATATGTATTCTCCTTTATTATTGATTTAATCTTAATCTCTCATTCCTTGCATTCCAAAAATACTCACCTTTTGTCTTTTCATGAATCGATGTTAACCTATCCAATGATATCAAATAATTGCGGTAATCTCGTACATCTTCTTTTTGTAAGAGAGAATCCATGCAATTTGAAAGCAAAGAAATCTCGTCATTTAACTTCACTATGATATCTTCTAGAAATTCTTGAGTCTTTTCATTAACTTTTACATTTCTAAAATTCTTGTTGTGCATATTAATTAGAATTTCAATGGAATCGCACATACTTTTATAATTTTGAATGTCACCTTTTTGGCGATATTGAGAAAGTTTTGCAATTGCCGCTTTAGAATCTGCTCTAACCTTCAATATAATATTTTCCATATTTTATCCTCCTTTGATGATAGGTCATCACCCATTGAAAGAACTGATTTATTGGCTTTTTAGAAGCCTACTTCATGTAAAGTTGATCTGATTTCCGAGATAAGGTTTTTAGTTTCATCTGTATCAATACCTAATTCTTCAACAGTATCAACCCATGCTTCTAAGTCATCTTTGGCTGCTTCAAGTAACCTTAAAATTTCTTGAATTTGTTCAAGTAATGACACATTCATCAACTCCCACTCTTTATTAGATTGATACGACTCCATCATCATAATTAATCAAAAAATATTGCTTACCTTTTACCGTAAAATCTAAGCGATAGTCCTTATCAGTATAGAAATATTCTTCAATCTCTCCAATATGCTCTGCAATAAATTTTTCTGTGTTCACTGTCTCAAAAACAACATCATCTACCCTCAAAATTGTATTGTATCCTGTATTGTCTGTGATCAGATAGTATGCTCCCTCATTATATTTGAAGAAATCTTTTAATTTGTCAACGAATTGCATTTTTTCTTCTCTCCTTTAAATTGTAATCAATTGTTAATTTTATGATTATAATATCAATATGTAGTATGTAAAATATTTATATCATACTATATATAGAATTTACTTTAGATCAATCAATTCTTTGCGACCATCCAGATAATAAACAATACAGTTTTTTCTATAGTAAGATTTTTCCACTTCAGAAAGTGGTTTACCATAAATCATTGGAACATCGGTAGCATAATTATTGTTCCATTGTTTATTCCATCGATCCCCACAATAAGAGCAGTCGAGACCTTGATTACACTCATCAAAATATATTCCATATTTCTTTTCTGCTAACCAATTTGCATGTTCATAATTGTCAGCTTCAATAATCACATACTCGCAAACATCATCATTGACAATAAATGAACCACCGGAATTGTTTTGAATATATGTATAAAATTTAGGCATATAACCTCCATACTTTATTTATATTGAATTTCAATTGATTCAACAATGCCTTAACTAAATCCTCCGTTTTTTCATTGAAATATGCATTTATTGGTATTTTAAATCAATATATAGTATGTAAATTCATCATAATCACTATATTTAGTATGCGTTTTAGTATGTATTAAAGTCTATTTTTTATATCTTACGCTTCCACCTGCATCAATATTCCCACCAACAAAACCACATGTTACGGAACCACCAGCGTCAATATTTTTACCAACGTCTCCACAATCTACCGATCCTCCTGCATTCACACTTCCAAAAACATTGCCGTTTACTGTAGCACTCCCATTACATTTTAATGATGCTAAATCTCCTTCGAATTTTACTTCTACGATACCAGATAAATTTCCTTGAACAACTTTTCCATCGACAATCACTTGGTTGTTTGTGACGGAGATATTGTTTCCACTAGTATTGAATCTCTGACCGTTGATAATAATTGTATTCATATATATTGTTTTCTCCTGCTTTTATTTTTAAAATACCAACACATAAAACATATATCCAAAGTATACAACCCACAAAAATGATCGAATTACTGACATAAAAGTTCTCTTATCTTTTTTAACTAATTCTGCTTTATAAACAATTAACTCTTCTTCTGTCATATCGTTAGATTTTTTACTCTTCTTTGTTTTAATTATTCCAATAATTAATATTGCAATAGCAGTAATGGTAGGGAATTTATATGGATCATAGTCTAGTGCATTTACAAGATATAAAACTTCAGCGATAAATAAGAAACTTACAACAATCAGAGGAAAGCAGCCAGCTTTTAACCACTCTACGACATATTCTTTTTCATCACCCCCATTTAATTTTTTTAATTCAATTTGCTTTAATCTACTTTTTAGTGAACTAAAAAGTCCCCCCTTGATTAAACCAATCAAACTTATTGTAAAAAATACAATTGTCCAAAATAGCATTTAATCAATCTCCTCTCATTTTTCCATTGAAACTTGTTTTTTATAAACTTTTTTCAATCGCTTCTTTCAATCCCTCATGAGATGTATAATCAAAAATTTTCCCTTTTCTATTGTACGCAGATAATCTAATTAGAATTTCCTCGCGAAACGATTTCTTATCATTTTCTGAAATTCCAATTTTCTCTTCTATGCTTCTCATTAACTTTTCATCCGGTTCATACCCTACTCCATCAATATAAACCTTTTGCCAGTTACAATATCCCTCAATATGCTTAATATATTTCTCAAACAACTCTTGTGCTGCTTTCGTGACAAATGTTTTATATAAATATTCGCGCACTACTTTTAATGTATCCAATTCTTGAGCAATCTGATTCATAGCGTCTACCAATTCACTTTCACGTTTTAAAATCCACTTATAAGTTTCCACTTATCTTCCTCCAATCTTATAATAAAATGGCTCTTTCATCTTAAAACAATTTGATTTCAATATTTCTCAGTTGTGAGTTCATAAAATTTATCAAAATTATCTAATCTAAAGTAATCGATCATTCCATTTGGAAACTCAACTTTATATCTGATTTCTTTCCTCACGTAAACCACTCCTACTATTGTTGGAATGCCACCATTTGATTTAAAATTACTCTTAATAGTCCATAGTAGCTCGTTGTGTTCATAATTAGTGGTCACTGGTTCTTTTGGTTTTACGTACACTTGATATTCACCCATTTTCGTGACTCGACTCATTAAACATATTAGTCTCCTCTGTTTCCTATTGAAATATGCATTTTATTGTCTTTTTTGATTTGAAAATCCCTTTATTTATAAGGATTTTTCAACTTCGTCTTTTATGCTTTTTGGTAATTTATTACCCTTACGAGCAACTTTTTTAATGCGTTGGTCTGTATTCATCATCCATTTTTGCATCTCCATATTTTCAAACCAATCTTCAAGTGTGGGGATGAATCCTAAGTCCTCTATAACATGCTGCTCACCAATATAGCGAGTGTAAACAGTTTTTCCTTCGCTGTTAATGATTGATTTTCCGAATACTTCCTCACATTCAAAAATCCCAGCAGAATGATGTTTAAGCGCCCTATGTCTCATGTCTGCCATGTGAGCTTTGGAGTTGTCGAACCAATGGTGAATCGGAAGATAGTCCTCAACCGATCCACCAAACATTTTCACAGAATTCTTTGCATGGACTTCAGGATGACTCATATGTATAACTCCTATAGGTCAATTTCTTCAATATCGTGTTCATAGAGGTCATGACGGTAATCACAAATTACTTCATGTAGTTCTTCACCTAGTTCATAATCATAATAACTATCAGACCATTTAGATTTTTTATTAATTGTATAATTGTCAATTTCAACTTTTTCACCATTGGTATAGACTGCAATATTATTAGGGTAATAAGTAGTTCCACCTTCATCATCATACTCACCACAGAAGTCCCATTTAATCTTCGTTGGTTTTGGTTCTATATTATACTCTTCAAACACTTTATTAATTTCATCTCGCAAACCAGTAAAACACAATTCAGTTACAACTTTAGCCAATTCTTTTTCTAACACCTTTCTTCTTTCAGATAATTCTACTGGCAAAATCAATGTAATTTCGTTGTTCATATTTACATTACTCCTTTAACTTAATTTATTTTTAATAATAAAATTGAGAACTTTCATTATGTTTAGAAAGAGGATAAACCCCTTTCTTATTATCTCTTGCTTCTTGGTGTTGGATCTCCTGAAGAAAATCTCTTCTGCATGGTGCTTGCTCCTTTATGTGACCCACGTACATGATATACATCAACATATTCCAATCCACGTTCATGAGCAATCTCTTTTGCCTCAATTTTTGCCCGATGACGAATGTTTGATTGAAGTTCCAATACTGTAGTCGCATTTTCTTTTGTGTTAGCTAGTGCATAAAATTTCATTAATTATTATCTCCTTTTATGTATGTTATATTATTTGTTTTGATTGCTAGAATACAAAATTATTTTTCGTATAATCATTTCTATGTTCACAATTATTCCTATGGTTACAGAGGTTGCAAGCAAAGAAGTCTTTCGTTCCATCTACATTTACACATCTTGGAGTCCAATCACCATGAGACTCGATTTTCTTTACTGTATCAATTACCCATTGTTTTGTTTTTTCTAATTTTTTAACTTCAAATGGATAAGCGAATTCTTTTTTACCTTTTTCACGCGGGTAAATGTAAATTAAATAATCTGGGTATTTTCCATATTTCTCTTTAATCGGGATACTGTAAAGATAAAGTTGCATAATGTTATGCTCTAACTTGTCACCTTCATATTTCTTAGCTGTCTTATAGTCTGCGATGACTAGTCCATATTTTTTATGATTAGCAACAAGATCGGGAAAGCCAGTAACCAATATATCTCCAACTTTAAATATCTTTTTCTCTTCTGACTCCAACACTTGATACTGTGAGAATATTTCACTGTAACTTCCATCAGTGAAAAAACGGTGTATTGAATCCACGTACGATTTACCCATTGCTAGAAATGGAGGTTTAAATTCAAACTGCTTCATTTTAGAATTTAATTCATTTTTTATATCCCATTCAAATAATTCGTTTTTCATTAATTTTTCAATTGTTTCGTGAAATAATGTTCCATATTCACCAAAATAGTTATTTTCTCCGCGATCACCTTCTATGTATGTTTTAAACCAATTGTAAAAGCATCCTTCTCCTTTTTCTGCTAACGCAAAACCATTGATTCTACTGAATGAGTAGACTTTTTCATCTTTTATTTCTTCACTCAATTGATCACTCCTTAATTTAATATCCTGTTGCTTAGTTAATATAGCAAAAATGTTAATTTATAGTCAATAGTTTGTATATTTTATTTTATGATAAAATTCTAGTTTCATCGCTTTTATACAAGATGTTTTACTGCTTCCCATGCTGCTTTACCATCAACATATCCCATCCATTCCTCCTTGTTAAAAGCTGTCTCTTCTGTCAAGTCTTCTTTTCCATCAAATCCAGTATAAAAACCCTCCATGTAGTTTATTGACGTTAAATTCATTGTATATTTATCTACTTCTATCCCACTTATAATATTACCACCGTGAAGTTTATAGATTGCTCCCATGCCACAAGCACAACCGTCTGAAAAGTATTCTCCTCTAATTGGCTTAAGACCAGTTTTCTGATATGCTTTTAATACCATTTCTGGAGTGATTCTATTCATATTTCTCCTCCTTATAAATCCTTATATTTTATCATTTATTTGTCACCTCATGAAACCTGTATCTTTTAAAGCCTTTCTTTATCTGGATAATACTTCTCAATCAACTCATTGATAAACTCTGCTGTATGATACCATCCATCAAAAAGTCCAATTAATTCTTCATACTCATAACCAAGATATGGCTCCCACTCACCTGTAACTTTCCAATTATCAAAAACTTTTTGCTTGTCCTTTATGTAACTTGCTTCTGTATAATCTTCCATGAATCCTGTTGGTATGTATTTAAAAGTTTTGATAATCTCTACAAGACAGTTAGCACACATATCAAAGTTCCATATCTGATTCTCATACATCGTTCCATAATCAACAAATTTTGCGTTTACAGAAGTAACATCTTTTATTTTATTTTTAGTGTAAGTATCACCACATTTGTTACAAACACAAGAATCTAAATATGGAACTTCTAATATCTCAGTCTCGGTTGAGTAAAATTTCATGGAGATAATCACCTCTATGTTTTTTTTATAAAGATAATTTAGCATTTTTTGTTTTAAAAAGTCAATATAATACTTAGTATATATTCATTATTTTTTTACTCAAATTTATCTTGATCAAACTCTACCCAATCTTCGGTCGGATAACTTGGAAATGAAATTTTTTGATAACTACTTCCTCCATCTATTGCAATCTTCCCACATCCACACTGAATGTAGTCATGTCGTTTCATAGACTGAATAATGTCTTTACATGTTTTACATTGAATCCTATTCCCATCACTCACTTTTTATTATCCTCCTTTGGAAATTTCTTTTTGATACGTTTATAACATTCGTTAGCTAATTCTACAATTGCTTTTTCTGTGTTTTTATCTGTTTTATAAATTTCAGACTCTTCAGCAAAATTAACGATTTTTAGCCCGTCATAGTCTTCAACATAATCTTTGATATTTTTTCCTGTTGATTCTAAAAGAACAGTTAAACTACCAAGTGTCAACAAATCTTTATCGATTTGACGCAATAGAAAAGTTTCCTTTCTTTGTAATTTAATCTCACCAAAATCGAATTTTTCTACTCATTAATTTAAATAGATAGTCAATATCTTGTTGTTTCAGATACTCATGATGTCTAAAATGATCAGAATTGGATGCTTTGAAATACTTGTTAGAATATTCATCTTTCAGTATTCGATCCGTCAAAATTCTTACGACTCTAATTTCATGACCATGCTTTTTGCTATCCGTTAAAAGCCTCATCTAACCACGTAGCAACTTCTACAACTCTTTCATTCGAAACATTATCTTTAACAATAATACCGTCAAGAGAAATTGAATAATCATAATTCCCTTGACCCCAATACTCATCAGTGATTGTTATATATGCTTCAATATCTCCAAAATCAATATTATAAGCTCTCGGTACACCATTAAATGGTTCAGATATTTTCACTTCTCTGTCATTGCACATCTCATTAATTGCATCCATCGTCAATTCAACTTCATCATCCGATCTCATATAATTATATTTGTTAATTATTTCTCTTATTTCTCGTTGTCTCTCTGTTTCCACAACATCCAAAAATTTAAATGGTATACTTATATATTTTCCTTCTTTACTTAATTGTTCATTTTGTGAATACGAGTTACCATGTTTTAAAATAGGTTTATTCATCTTTGTCTTCTCCTTTTTTAAATTAGCAAATAAAATGACTCTTTTATCCTAATTTATACAAAGTTACTTCATAATTTTTAAACACTTTATCAATAATTTTATATACAACATCCCAATCCCCTCCACCCCTATCCGATCCAAGTTTATAGGGAAGTGCAACACTCAAGCCATCTCTTTTCGCTCTTTTATATAGCGACTCCAGAGCTAAGTGCAAAGCATCATAATCTGTATGTTGAATTCCTCTTCCGTATTCGTTCTGACCAAAAAGATTGGCAACATACTTTACTTTTGATACCTCAACTACTTGACATACTCCTAATGCAGTCGAACCTAAAAATTCACACATTGCAGAATATTGATAAAAAGCGGCAGGATATCTCCTTTTAATCTGTGCAGCTACGCCTGATCCCATCACTCCACGACAATTTACTTGGTGTCCAATAATATCCTCTGTCGCCTTAAGCAAGTCACCTTCGACAATTTTAATCAGATTAATCAACTCCCCTTAAATCAATTATTTTAACTGGATTTGATGCAACATATATTCATATGGAATCACTGTAAAGATAATTCCATAAACAAACCAAAACAAGTGACTCCAAGTATATTTCCATTCTTTACTTCTAAACTGTTGGTACATAATTACCGTGTATGTTGAAAGCGATAATACCAACCATAACACCATGATATAACTAAACATCTATAACACCCCTCATTTTCGTTTGATACTGATCTTTAGCGTTGTTAGGTCATATCCACGTATTTTAAATTCTTTAATCCACTCAGAAAAAGTGTCATCACCTCTAACAAAACCATGCGTTAGCCAACCGTCAGGTTTATTAAGATAGTCTATAATCCAATCCTTTTCACGTTTACTCCATCTAATTTTAAGTTGATTCATATTCAATCACATCTTTAATGTTTTTAATAAGCGCTTCAATACGCCAAATATAAAAATGATTTGTGTTGCGAAGTGAGTTGCTTTCAAATTTATGAATATGTATAGAGGGGAATCTGTTTTTTAATAAATCAATTAACAACTTACGATTATTTTCTGTATCTAGCACCTTCCAATCATACCCATCTTCTTTAATCATTTCATATCCTTTACTTTTAAGTAATTCTATATAATCAGCAAGTCTCTGCCTATCAGACGCAGGAGATTTACTAAACAAAGTAGATGTTCTACTACTCAACATAAACGAAAAATTACACAAAATTGATCCATAGCTAGTAAACTGAAAGTCACTAACATGATTAAATCCATAATCTCTCCACCAGCCATAAACTTTCCAATATAGATTTTCTAAAACTTTTGGAATACCATCTATGTCAGTGTGATCAGCAAGTCGTTGCTCAAGTTCTCTAATTTTAATATTAGCATTCCTAATATCGTCGTAACGTTTTTTCTCATCTTCAATTAGAGTTGAACTATAATTTAGTCTTTCTGCAATATCTGTAAAATGAGATTCAATTAACGATGGGATTGTCTTCCTCATTCCTTCAGTTAAAGCGTCTTTTTTAATCCACTCATATAACGAAGCTGCTACAAAAGAAATATCCTTAATGGATTTTAAAAGAATTTCTTTCTCATCCTGTGTAAAAGTAACCCTTGTTTCATCATTCATGCATTTTTAAACCTCCTAATATCTTAATAAAATCGTGTTTCATTTGTCTTCTGATTCATACTTTTTCATTCGTAATTTAACTAAGTTGACATGTAGATTATCAATAGAAAAAACAATTGCTAGAATAATAAAGAATGTCATCCAAGGATGAGCCATCATCCACTGTATCATGCGTTTTATTTCTCCTCCCTGTGAGATCGTTGTTTTATTTGCTTAATCCCACCAAGTAAATAATTTCTTTTTCATCAATTCACACAAATAATCTAGGTCTTGTTGCTTAAGATAATCTTGATGTTTTATACATTTACCAACATTTTTCTTATTTAATAGGTTATCGGAAAAATAATCATCGGTAATAAGTCGATCTGTTAAAATTCTTGCAACTTTTATTTGTTGACCATGTTTCCTAGCGTCTTTAGTGTATGTATTGTCGGTTAGAAAAAATTCCTCCATGTGTTTTAATTTCTTATTCATGATTATCAGCAGATAATTGTAGTCAAAATCTCGGTCGTCTAACAAAACCGGAAACCATCTAATGATATTTCTGATTTTACGTTTAAAGCTTTTCCACCGATACAAAGTATTTTTCACCTTCCAATCAAATCTTTCGTTTTATTATCTCTTGATATTCCAAGTGTCTTGATGGTCATAATACTCGGCTACATACCCTAATTGTTGAGTCAACTTTATTGATGAGTAATGAATCAATATGGTTTTTTCGCCAGTACCGTGACCACAACAACACCCTAATGTCCAAACACCCATATCATTCAACCATTGAATTTCATCCGCAATACACTCATCTACAGGAACCTCTGTACGTCCAGATGTTTCTCTTGGTCTATTTAACTTTACAATTTTTGTTTCACCGTGTTTGCACATACATTTCCTCCTATTGTTCACTCATTTCGATAATCAGCCCACCTTTAACACAGATGCTGCCACCCATAAACTTTTTCCCCTAATCAATATTATCTTTCATTCCCTTTTTAAATCCCGATTCTTTCATTATTATCAATTAACTCGCCTTATTTATCCTCTCGCTGTTTAACATAACTCGGTTCACCGTGACTAACTTCTCCGTTTGCAACTTCAACGTACTTAACTTCTTTTATATCTTCATCAATACATTTTGTTTTTTTATTTAACTTATAATTTTTATATGGTTCTATGAAAAGTCAATATACAAATTTCCATATTGCAGCTAAAGAAAAACACAGAACTACTATACCCAATATGTAATACTGATATTTGTCCAATAGTATTGTTAGTATTTCTAGAAAAGGGGTATATTCACTTATAGCCCAAATAAAAGCAATCCAAACTGACATTACAAGTATCCCAAGTGGAATACCAATTAAATGTAAGATAAATGTCTTCAGTCTTTGTTTAAACATTTTCAGAGAACACCTCTTTAAATTTGTTGTGTCATTTGCTCTTTCTGGATAAATTTTTCAACCAAGAAAAATGCTCCCATTGTTGTGAACATCCACCTTTCCCATCTGGGGAATAGTAACATTTAAGTATATCGGATAAAGTTCCATCATGACTAGCACACTTCTTGCATGATTGATTATATAATTGATCAATTTCATCACGATTCATTAAATCGAAATCTACTTGTCTGATTTTTAAATAATTATTAAGATATACAAGTCGATCTTGTAGTGCGCTCTTATCGATAATAAATCTTTTGACATAGTTTGTTGGTTCTTTACATTTGATTGGCTGCTTATTTTGTATGTATGTTTGAAGCTCTTCTAACGTATCATGATTTTCAATAACAAATATATCCTCTGTTCTTCCACCAAATGCATACTCACCTGAACATTCAATAATAATCATTTATTTCTTACTCCTTTCTTTCTGTAAGACATTCTTTCGTTTACTCACTGTATACTTCATCATGGATATTTAAATGCCATAACACATTTCTTTCTACATCTAATTCTGTGTAACTATTAATATCTCTTGGAATGCATAGTTTTTCGACCAGTAATTGCACGGCAAAATCTTTTTCATCATTATTTGGTTTTTGAACACTCCCTCCACTTACTCGCTTGCGCTCGTTGAAGTGGGGGATTCGTAAGAAGTTTAGTTACACAACTCTTATTCTTACTGGATTATTCAAGAATCCATTATCCCTCACATTTTCAATTGCTCTGGGAGTACATTTAGTATATTTTCTTAAAATATTTAACGATCCATTCATATCAGCATTAATCAATATACCTGACTTGCTTTGAAATAGTCCTCTTTGGATTCGTCTAGTTTTATCATAGTTTTGCTTATTGATTTCTTCCATATCCAAAGCAGAACAACCGGAAGTATATGATTCTTCTTGCAATACGACTTCAATACCAAGCAACTCTGCCTTATATTTTAGTTTATCTACAATCTTTTGAATAGGAATTTGTACAAAAGTTTTAGTACCATTATTTTGTTTAATTCCTGAAATATCACCTACTACAATTGTTTTGCATTCGTTCCAAATAGCATAATCGACAATCTTCTTACTAACTTTATGAACAAAGTCATTCATATAATTATTGCGTTTCTTTTGTAATTTAACAATTTTCTTGGTTCGCTTAAAAAAATTAGAATCTCCTTGTTGCTTCATAGCAACAGAAGTTAATCTTGCAATTTCTTTATTGTAGTATGAGTTCTTGCTTTTTGCTTCCTTACCATCAACGATAATACATTCTTTATTATCCATAAATGTTAAAGTTGCGATATTATCAAGACCAAGATCAACAGCCATAATATTTTTAAAGTTTTCTGTAATGTTGGCTTCTTGCTGGTTGTAGATAATAATCAAATACCATTCTTTATCTGAGATATCCCATTTAATTTTAATTTGTTGGATTTCAGAAAAATTCACAGGTATTTTGCTAGATTCGATAGCAAAATTTAAACTTTGAACCTGAAATTTTTCTTTAATCTTTTTAGAAAGAGATAATTTTAATAGCCCATCTTGGTATCGAATGGCTAGATTGGTGAATATGACTTCATTCTTTTTATCTTTGTTATTTTTATATTTTGGTGGTTGCGGCATTCCTTTATATTTACTTGAATTCTTTTTATAGTCTTTAATCGAAGCAAAATAAGATTTCCAATTTTGTTCAAGAATTTTTAGACATTGCTGATAATTATGTGAGTGTAAATATTCGTTATGCCAGTTTGATTTCAATTCTTTTTCAAGTTTAGTATATGATTTATACTCCGTTTCACGGCATATATAATTTGCTGTATTGTATATTTTAGTTGTGTGAAAAGATAATTCTTCGATAATATTAATTTGTTGTTGGCTTAATTTTTGTTTAAATTTGAATGACAATTTCATTTTTTTCACCTCCTCTCTATAACATTTTTTACTATATTTTATGTTAAAAAGTCAATACTTTCGCCATTCATCTCCCACCTAAAGAGGTAGTATTCTGGCTAAGAACTGATAAACTAATTGTGCGATTATTTTTGCAATCTCTTCATTTGTCATAAACTTTTCCTTCAAATAAAATTAGTCTTTTATAGTATGTTCATTGTAAACTTGAGTTTTAAATGGTTCTTTTAATGAGCAATCTTCATCTAAGAACATTGGATAAAATCCATTGCCGAATATACATCCCCACATGTCATTTTTTTGATCGTTACCATCTATCTCACGTATATATTTACAATCTTTACACTTCAAAATTTATCACCTCATAAAAATAATATTTTATGCCTATATTGCCACTTCATTTTGTATTGGAAATCTATTCTTGATTGCCTCAACTATAATTTTAGACAATTTATTTACTACTGCTAAACGTGTATTTTGAAGCACAAAATATTCCATATATCCACTTACATTAACTATGCCACCAATAGAATAATCACCAACTATTGGTAATCCCTCCCTCCCCACACCTGCACCTGTTCTATGACCTCCTTTTGAAAATTGGATTTTTTCTACATTCTCTAATTTCCCTAAAACGGAACCAATAGCGATAATTGTTTTATCTTTCGGTAATTTCTCAACATATTCATTAATGTTCATGGCATGTACTGGTGTTTCCAAGTTTCCATCAACTTTGTACCCTAACCTTGATAATTCTGTACCAATCATAGGAGACAATGAATCGCCAGTCGATCTGTCTGTTCCTATACATATAAAATGAACATCATTTGTGGTAATATTCTTTGGAATTAAATCTTTCATAGCTTCGGTTAACTCTTGTGCGTTTGTCGCCAACTTATTAGTTGTCTCAGATTTCTTTTTCATAAGTCCTAATACTTCGTTTAATTGATTATATTTTTCTTTATCTCTCTTAAACCAAGGATATGTATAACCTGCATTGAATATTTTTATAATCTTTTTATCATTTTTTATATAAATATGTAGTTTTCCATAAAAACACAATTCAATATCTTTGCTAATTTTTACTCGATGAGACAAATGCACATTTCTAGTTAATTTTCTTTGTGCTAATTCTACTGTGATATTCTTATTTCCTTTTACAATCTCACGATAATCCTTATACACACCTTTTCCAAGCATATAAATCTTCATTTAATTAAACCTCCTTTTTTATTAAACCATAATCTTACTATGTATTATATCATATTCATTTTTTGCTTTTTCGCTTACGTGAACATACCTTCCTCCTTTATCTTTTCTAATATCAATTACTTTATCACCTTTAATTGTAAACTTGAGATGATAATAATTTACTTGTCTCGATCCATCATTATTTAATGCAGCAATTTCACCTAACTGAATGCAACGATGAATTTTATACTCAATTTCATGATAACTATTACATTTACTACTACTCAACGGACATAATTCTTGAAATTGTTTCAATGCTTTTGGTGTAATTTTCAAATTCATTCTCCTTTTTTTATTTTGAAGTTCACTTGTATAATGTGCTATGATTTCATCTATGCTGCTGAAACACACTGTATTCAATCACCTTTATTATGTATTATTTTTTATCAGAAGTTACGCTAAAGAACTTACATATTAACAATATTGCGAATAACCATCCTACACAAAGAACCCCCCACAACATATTTTATCACCTCGTTTTCTATAATTTGTTTATAGTTAGAATATATCATAAGAATAAAAAATACACAATACTTCATTTATAAAGTTTGTGTATTTTTTAGTTTAATATTTAATTCGATTTTATTTTTGTGAGACAATAAAAGGTGGATTTTATCAGGTTTTTAAGATGAAAAAACCTTATAAACAAAGGTTTTTTCTTATGCGATAATTCTATAAAAGAAGCATTTTTTATAAAGTTTTTCAAAAACATCTATTCCAAGATCGACTGGACTATGTTTCAACTCCTCTGACAATAAATTTGTTTCACCATCCCAGAGAGCATAAACCTGTCTGGCGTTTCCGAACTTTTTTGCTTGTTTTTTAAAATCATCTACTGATTTATCTTTGTCTAGTGCTATGATAATCTTGATTTCAATCCCTAAGTTTTTAATCATTTGAGATTGAAAATCACTTATATCATCCCCCCCAATGGCAATACAATTACGATAACCATATTGTGTTGCCAACCAGCAAGATTTTTCTCCCTCAAAAATTATAACTTCTTTTTTCTCAAGGATGTAGTATAATGCTCTATGCCAATTATACCATTCAATTATTTTATTGTAATTGTACAGATAGATGAACTTGTAAATGCCTTTTTTTTTATAATCTGGATCAATGGTTCGTCCCTTAATTGAAATAATGTCTCCAAACCGATTATGTATTGGATATATAATTCTGGAAGATTGAATATCGAAACCAATTTCAAATTCTATTTGTGTTTCATAACTTATACCTTCTTCAATGTATGGTAGATACGGAAACATTACAAATTGATTTAATACTTCTTCAGGTAAAATTTTGTTTTCATATGTATTATTCAGATTCTTTTTTACTCTTTTTTTCCTGACTTCTTTAAGCCACTTTAAGGGATCTTCCTGTTTTTGCTGTGAATAATAATTACCGTTTATGAATTCATAATATCCTAATTTTTCACATATCCATTTTTTAGATTTATACTTATGTTTATTCTGAGATTCTTCTGTGAAACATTCAAAAATAATAAATGAAACAAGCTTGAAAATATCTCCTTCAGAAAATCCTCTTGAGCGAATTCTACATGATATTCTTTCATTTAAATAAACTTGTACTGATCGTTTATTATCACTTTTAAATTTTGATGGTAATTGAGCTTCAAATCGATTTCCTTTAAGAGTTACATGTTCACATTCCATGTGTAATAACAATTCTTCAACTTTATTTTCATTTAGTATTTTTTGTTTTATTAGTTTGAAGTCATTGTCCATTTTTCACTTCCTCTTAAGAAGCCTTATTTGTTTATTCCCGTGTTTTTGACTTGAGCGTAGGCAACTTCTCTCCAAATATTAAAATCTTGAAGAACCTCAAATACAATTTGCTCATCTTCAGATCCCTCACGATTTTTAGGTAAGAATAGGATTAGATATTTCTTTTCGGGATCAAGCTTATATGTCTTTCTCACCCATTTCGAACTAAAAGCATCTTTTTCATAGTTGTAGGCATATATAGGGTTTTTACCACCTTCATATTCATCTGCGTAAATGAGTCGTCCAGCCATAACAATTGCAGCAACCTCAACAATCTCCATTGATTTACCAATACTATCTAAATCAATATATCTAAACTCTTTACCAATTTTCATTTGAACTGTAGCTAAACAAGAGCAATTATTCGCCTCTTCTTTTATACAATCATATAATTCTTGAGCAGAATTAGAGAATGCTAACCATCGGTCAGCCTGTTGTGATACCTCTGGTTTAAATGTGTCGAAATAAATATGTTTGTATCCAAGAGGTCGATAAAGTTCAATTCTGCTGATTACATCTTCAATTCGATACTTTTTAAGAACAATGAGTTTAATGTAGTCAGGTTGATTTTGTTTTAACCATTTTGCTGCCTCTTTTAATGTTTCTTTATTTTCTTTACTGTAACCACCTCTGTTTACAACATCACGCGCAATAGGTTTTTTTAGTATTCTGGAAGCGACAGTTGCTAATAAGCGAGCTTGCCAACGTTTTTTACCTTCTTCGTTCACAAAAATTAATGCTTTTTCAAAATTCAAACCACTTTCAGGATCAAGCGCTTTAATATTATGTTCAAATATCGATAGCACAAATTTCTCTGTAACAATACTACTTTTACCGACACCTGAAGATAAAACCAAGTACATTAAATTCCCAAGTTTTTGTCCGTTAATCTTTTTTGACAGTCTTGGAGAATCAAATAGCGGTAGTCCAACTTCTTCACCTAAATCCAATTCATCAACCACTTCTTCGATATCTTCAGTCAAATTATATTCTATAACATCTCCCGAATTAATTTGAGAAAATGCTGTTTTAAACTTGTGTTGGCAGAACGACATTACTTGTTTTAATGAGAGTTTAGCTAATTTATTTATAAATTCTTCACTGTGAACGTTTAAAAAATTGAGTTCTTGAAGTTTTCTAAGACTTTCATACTTTTGAATTTCGCTAAAATGATACTCATCATTCTCTCGATCCTTATTACATTCTTCCATTAGCGTAAATATGGTATCGTATCCACCAAACTCATTATAAGCGTCTAAAAATGATTTTTTACCTGCTTCTTGAGGTCTGGACACTAAAAAAGAATAAACTGTAGTGTCTTCGAAAGATCTAATTCCGTTTTCGTACATTTCTTTCCCTATGTAATAATAAAAGTACCATATGCTTTTCGTGAAAGTACTTTTCTCAATTTTATGTGATTTATATTTTGAATATAAAGCTGGTTTATTCCAAAGATATCCTACAAACATTGATTCATGAATTTCACTTGGTACAACAAATGCATCTATGTAATTAGTAATTGAAAATCACTCCCTATAGAATATCCGAAATATCCATTTCATCTTTTCTTATTCTTTTTGGTGTTTCATAATCTAATGACATGTCTTGTGTTACGACTTCTTTTTGTATCTTCTCTTGTTTCATTTGATTGAGTTTGTGATTATAAGCATCCACAATATTATTCCTAACAATAGCAAGACAATAGTACATTTCACCTAACTTATTTTCAAAATTCATGTTTAATAAGACATTCTCTATATTTTTTTTACAGTAATCATATGTGTAACTTATTGCATTATAAGGAACTCCCTCTTTATATCTTTTATCTACTTTTCCAAGTAAACCCGAATCATTTCTAATTTCCTCAATTTTCATATAAAAAAGTGGAGGGATTTCAATTGTCTTTTCTATGTTATGTATTTTTAAAAGTTTATAAAATAATTCGTCTTTTTGTTGCTTTTCTTTTTCAAGAAACTGTTTATGCTTTCGATACTTGTCTAAACATTCACCATCATGAAAATACATGTTATCAACTTTTACTTTTTCTGACTGATCTTTAACTAAGCAGCTTCGACACTTTGTTACTCTAGCCAATTTACCACCTCAAACCTAATGAAAACAAAGTTTTATCTTATTTATCTTCAAATACAATTTTCGGATACAACTCATTTAACACTTCTTGATATTTACATTTTTCGTCTGTGCATTTATGTGGATACTTGGCAGGATAAGTCATATACATTAATCCTGTTGGTAGTAGCATCCCGTTAAGACATTTTGGACATTTATATTCGACTTTTTTAATATGCTGTTCTTTTTGAACTTCCATTTTATTTTCACTTCCTAAAATTAATTATTTGTTTCCTCATTAAAGATAAATTAATCCATTAAAACAGATAGATTTTATTTTTTATTTATTACTTTTTCATTATTATGTATAAACAATTGTTTTAAAATTGCTTCAACGACATCAATTACTATACTATTCCCTGCCATTTTATAAATTTGACTGTTTGATATTTTCTTATTTTTTAGTTTTATGTAGTCTTCATCGTCAAACCCCATAAGCCTTATGCACTCAAGTGGTGTTAATTTCCTGATCGACACAAAATAATATTTGTCACTCTTTTTGACTAGTATAATTTTTGGTTGTCTATTTCCCCCCTGCATTGTACTAATAGTAGGGGATATCCCTTCTGGGCTATATACTCGTCTAATTTGTTCATTTCCTTTAATGTCAAGCAACCCAATTTGTAATATTCCATGTTTATCCTGCGTGTTTATGGTAAAAGATGGATCATTATTTTCTTTAAATCTTCGTCCATTTTGTCTTTTATTAATTCTATCTGGAGTTAAACACGGTCTAACTTCTAAGGTTTTAAGTCCACTTCTTTGACTTCTTAATGAGGGAACAATATCTTCATAATATCTAATTCCGTCAAATCCTTGTGTATCGTCAATAATTAATACCCCATGCTGAACAGCAGAACGAATTGTAAACATTTTTTCATTAAAACCATATTGTCTCTGAGGGTTGTTTCTTGTTAGTAAATCACCTTTCACAGCAATGACGTTAAGAAAGTCTTTTTCTTTTAATTCTCTTATTAATTTTTCAACTTTATCTGCACCTATATAAAACTTCTCATCAACTTCTTCTTCCAGTAAATCTCTTAATCTTAACCCATTGTCAAATGACTTAGGAAACTCAAACTCTTGTTCAATATCATTTCTAATACTTATAATAAATACTCTTTCCCGATTTTGTGGAATTCCATAATCTTTTGCATTTAATACTTTCCAATAATTTTTGTATCCTTCTTGTTCTAAAAGTTGAAACATGGTTTCAAACTCAAACTGAAATTTCTTTTGCGTGAGTCCCTTAACATTTTCCATAATTGCATATTTTGGTTTCTTTTCTTGAATAATCTTGAACGCATCGAAGAATAAAGTTCCTCTTGGATCACCAAATCCATTTTGTTTTCCTGCAATACTAAATGCTTGACAAGGAGGAGAGTAAAAGATTATGTCGCAATCTGGAACTGATTTAGGGTTAATTTGTGTAATGTCTATTGGTTCAAAATTTGTGTTATGTATAATATTATACGAATCAATAGTTTTTTTATCGAATTCTACTACATAAACAACTTCGTGTTCTATGTTTAATCTCTCTAATGCTTTACTCCATGCTCCAATGCCCGCAAATAACTCTACGATTTTTAACTTGTTCATATTTATCACCTCCTAATGAAAACGTAATTTTAACGGTATTTATAAATATCGAAAGTCGTATACGATCCACTTACTATGTACTTTCCTTTTAAGGAAATCATTGTGCTTAAATCTTTAAAAATTTTAATTTGATTAACATATAAATCTTCATAAGGACAAATACCATCATGCAATCTTTTACTTTTCCAAACGGTCTTCTTCTCAGTATCATAAACATGAAACTCAGAAAACAATGCATCTATGTAGCCATTCAATTTTCCATCTTGCTCATATGTATCTTTTTTAGGATAAATATGTATGATAGGATTTGTTACAATTGAGTCTAATTGTTCCACTTCAATGTATTTTGAAAATACTTCTTTAACATAATCTACACTTTTTTGATGTAGTTCAATTTGATTGTTTATTAACATTTTTCACTCTGCTACTCAAAATATGGACAAATATACCCATATCGAGATTATTCCTGTTTCAACGTGCTCTGCCTCGCCAAATACTCGCTACTACAGGTTCATCAACACTCCACAGGCGTAAATTCCCGTGTAGCCCACGGTACATATCTACACTAGCTTTTGATTATGCTACTTTGTAGATTTTAGCATTTTTCAAATTTACAGCAGCATTCATATCTCTATCCATCGTGTTTCCACAATTATCGCAAACATAAATTCGATCTGATAGTTTCAAATCTACCTTTCTATGTCCACAGCACGAACAAAGTTTACTGGATGGATAGAAACGATCAACAATTCTCAATTCAATCCCATTAATTTTACACTTAACTTCAAGTTTAGTTTTGAATTGATTGAAACATTGTTGTGCCACTGCTTTTGCTAAATGCCGATTCTTCATCATTCCCCTAACATTCAAATCCTCAATCGTTATAAAACGTGGCTTTTGCTTTATAATCATATTGATTGTCTGATTAATATGATTCTCTCGAATATTAGATAGGCGATAATGAAGTTTCTGTACCTTTAGAACTTGTTTATGGATGTTTTGCCTAGTAGCAGTTTCCTCCTTTTTGTTTTTATTTTTCTTAGCGCTTTCGTATTTCCTCGAAAGTTTTCTTTGCTGTCGCTTCAGAGATTTTTCTATTTTTCTTACTCTTGCTGTTTTATTGATATTTTTAACTGGCCTATCCTGACTAGATATTACTGCAAATTCTTTTAATCCAAGGTCAACTCCAATTCCATCATTACTATCAGTACTCTCAGACGCAGCATCTTCTTCTACTAATACAGAGACATAGTATCGATCTGTTTTCTGTGAAACTGTCCCACTTTTAATAGTAGCATTTGTGGGCAGGTATCCTTTCTCTTTTATCTTCACCCATCCAAGAGTAGGAATCTTAATTCTATGGCGTTCACATGGAATAACCGTCTTTGCATCATTTTTTACAAAGTACATTTTTACATCTTGGTTTTTCTTCTTTTTGAATCTTGGAAATCTGCTTTCACCCTTGAAAAATTTTCGAAATGCTTTATCGGCGTTCATGATTGATTGCTTAACTGCTTTAGCATACACATCTTTAATCCAAGAATATTCAGGATTATTTGGAATAAAATCGTTATTCAGCCATTTGGAAAAATCCATTCCTGAAATGAATTTATTTGATTTTTTGTATTTCTCTTGGTTGTGTGCAATAAAGAAGTTATAAGCAAAACGACAAACGCCTATAGTTTGCTTAAATATCTTCTTCTGTTGCTCGTTCAATATGATCTCTGTCTTGTACGATTTTAGCAATATCTTCATCCTCCAGAATTTTTTTCTTATACTTTCTAAGACCATAGATTTTACAAGAGAATACATGAATTATGCTTATTAAATCTTGCACTAATTCCTCTTGCGGAGAAAGTTTTTCGTTATTTACAACAACTAATTCTACACCATTAGATTCAAGAAATTTCTCAAACCAACTATAACCAAATCGGATAAATCTATCTTTATGAGATACCAAGATTTTTGAGACATGACCCAACATACAATCTTCAAGAAGTTTGTTCCACTTTTTTCGATTGTAATTAAGCCCACTTCCTATATCTTCGAATATCTCATCGACGATAATTCCTTTTGAATTGGCATACTGTTTGAGAAATTCAACTTGATTCGCTAGATCGTCTTTCTGGTTAGAAGTGGAAACCCTTGTGTAAATAACGACTTTACCTTTTGGTTGACTTTCACCTATATAATCCACATATTGCTTATGAGTATAATATCTTCTCCCTGAAGGATGACGATTAGCTATAAGCGTTTTTTCTCTATCCCAACGCTGAAGGGTCTTGACTGATACCCCGATCATTTCAGCAAATTCTTGTGGCTTATAGTGATTACTCATAAGATACCCCTTTCGTATGTCTTATGAGTATAATTTATCACTTTTGAGTATATTTGTCAATGTTTTTAGGAATTGTTTTTCACTCTCCTTTTTTAAAGCTATACTCTTCACCTTCACTTGCATGATGAGTATAGCATTTTTTACATTTTAAAATCAATAGTTATGTATATTTTATTTTTATATTTAATTAACTAATCCGAATATGTTTTCCTTCTGGAGCCAACTGAACTCCATCAATCTGTTTACCTTCTTTTAATTCTGTAAGCAATAATTTCTTATCAACATGGATTTCTGTTTTAGTAACATATTGCTTTGGTACTTTTTCAACATCATACACTTCCACAGAAGGATTATTCTTTTGCAATCGAACTTTGAAATTTCCTGCATTCATCTTATCGATTCCATTCAACTCAAGAGAGTCTTTCATCCATTGTTTTAATCGATCATATGTATTTTGAAGATATCGTTGCTTACGCTCAAGTCTTTGCTTTTCTTTTTTAAATGCTTCAATGTCACCTTCAATATTACGGAGGAATTTAATTGTGTTTTCAAGCTTTTGTTCTAGATTATCTTCTATAGATTCTAAAGTTTCAAAGTATAGTTGCAAATCTTCTTCTGTAAAATCTTCATCTGAAGATAAGACTTCATCCATGTAATTATAAAATTGTCTATATTGTTCAGCTACTTGATATAAATTTGGCATTATTTTATTCTCTCCTTTTTTTAATTTCCCCGTGAAGCTAACTTTTTATTGTATTTTTTAAAACATAATCTCTCATTTTCTCTATTCCTTCAAACATCCATATGTATTTTCCTTTTACGTCCACAACTTTGCCACCAAAATTATAGTAATGCTCTAATGGTAGCACAGCAATTTTACTATCAAACATACCTACATTTCTTTTTACCTTATACCATATTGCTTTCAATATTTTATTTTGAAACTCTTCATCATGTCTTTCTTTGTATTTCTTTTTTAATTCTGTTCCAGTCTTTTTCGCTGAATATCCACTGAGGTTTCTTAATACCTCTTTCTCTTTACAATCCTCAATGCCTAGCCAGTACCAATAACCTTCAACAGAACTAAAATTCCCATCTTTGGTTGCTATATCGAATCGATAAAAATTACTAAGCATTTTACCAAGTTCAGTTTTTCCTTGACTATAAATGTTTACATGAGTTATTCCATCTTGAGTTGGATCAATTATTTTTACCTCTCCTTTCGGATGAAATTCTCTATTTTATCTGAAGTAAATCAAACTGTAGAACAATAAAACCTACGATGCCTAATGCTTGAAGAAATATATTCCAACTTGGAATATCATTGTTTTTGAAAAACTTACCTGTATTAACTAATGTCCACCAAACACCAAGGAATAAAAATAAAACTTTTAATGCTAAAATCCACTCCATATTAATCCACCTTCCAAATAAATTTACAATTTTATTTACTTACCACAAACTTAAAAGAGTCAGTGTATTTCTTAGCGACATCCCACTTTGTTTCATTGTCCTCATATCTAAACGGGTTTTCGATCAAATAATCATTGAAAAACCACCACATATCCTTCAAATCTTCAGCAGAGATTTTTACTATATAGTCAGTTTGCTCCCTGATAACCTGCATCTTACACTTCTCCTTTTTCCAAATGAAATCACGATTTTATGGTCAATCTACAATTTCTAGTTTTACTTTTTTACCCATGTTTCTTGCTCGTTCCAAAAGACCTCTAATTGGAATATTATTAATACAATAATCTTCAAAGTATCCATTATCACGAGCTTCTACGAAATCTCCAACAAGTTCAGTTAAAAAATGCTACTCAAATTGAGCAATGAATTCATCAATATTTCCACCTTCATATGTTATTTGGTATGAATTGCCTTCCACAGTTTCATAATGAAATTCAAAATAATGTCCATTTCCGTAATCATCATGATACCTATCGAGTTTGAATTGTTTAAATTTGTATCGTTCTGTTACTTTATTTAGAATTTCGAGTACACAAGGGATAGACCAAGAATAAAACCCAATTACTTCACCGATTGATGTATATAATCCTCCGTATGGATTTTTATTTTCAGTTTCCAGATATGTATCAATAATAAAATCATCATTACCTACTTCAATTTTGTATTTACCCCAGCCATTTGTATTATACGATAGATTCACTGTAATACCATCAGGAAGAATATTTTTAATCTTTGCTACAATCTCATCAGGTTCATTCATATCTGATTGCTCAATCAAAAAATTCTCCTCAAGATATTTCAAAGCATCTTCTCTACTTGTAAATCCCTTATTGTCAACTGTTACAATATAAACCATTTAATTTCTCCTTTTTCCTAATAAAAGTTGAGCTTTATCCTAGTTTACCTTATACAAATTACTATGTTTTAAGTCATCATCATCACAAAGCAAATTCTTGATGAACTCAATAGCTTCATCGCTAATGTCACCATCATATTCTTTTATTTTCACTTCAATGTAAGACTCATCATCTTCGATTACTTTATATTTTACATCTTCAATTAGCATTGCTTCATAAAATTCATCTGGATTGAACTTCTGCTCAAAATCCTGTGCAGAAAAATCTCCACCATATACATACAGAAATACACTCTTATTCAATTTATATTTTCTCCTATATTAATTCTAATGAATTGCTGCTTTTATTTGGATTTTTTAAGCCACCGTCTTAGAGTTGGGATTAAGCCTTCTGAGGTATAAGATATAGTTCCTCCGAAAATCCCACAGTAAACCATTAATAAACCAACTACATTGCTTGTGATTACTGCCAACCAAGCTAATCCTCCGTAAATTTCGATACTGAAGTCTGGAAAAAGTACACCGAAAACCACAACTATAATGCCAATCACATATAGTAGTGAATGCTTCTTTAAATGATCTATCATATCTTCATCTCCTCATAAATTCTTTATTTGATGGTAGTTCCCCATAGAAATGTACCCACCATTTCAGCACACCACTCATCAAAAGTCCATCCTCGTTCGTGTTTCGCTACTGTGTTTTGAAATTGGTCTCCAAGTTCATCAAGATATTCATCAGTAATGACCATATTTTTAAAAATACTTTCTTGTAACCTATCGTTATAAAATGGAGTTAATTGAAAACATCCAACCCAGTATTTTTTCATTCTTCCTCCTCATGAAGCCAAGTTTCATTATCTAAAGAGTCTTAACTTTTCAATTATTTCTTTTGCCTTTTTATCCTTAATTGGTTTCAATTGATTTACTACTCCCTTCTTTATATCATCACTTGCTCCATTTAATGATCCAAATTCAAAACCAGACATAAAGGATTGTTTAGCAATTTCAATACTGTAACTATCCAACTTTTGTTCTTCTAATCTTTCAATAAATGCTTCAACACAATCTTGTTTAAACGACATTTACTTTAACTCCCTATTATTTTATATTTGATAATACGAATTTGTGATGCCCACCACACCTCGACTCGCACCAAAATAACGACCAAAACATTAGGTTACTTCTTAATGCTTGAATTATGTCTTCATTTCCACTCCATACCTTCCTGTACCATTGTCCAAAGTGCGGTTGTTCATGTGGTCTACTTGCATTCCGTCGAGCGAGTCCAAGATAAAGCGATGAAGCAGGATTACGTCTCTTTTTCCATTGACCCAAGGGGTATGCATCTGACAATAAAAATCGTTGATAGACTTCCTGTATTGCACGTGCCATGTTCCGGCGAGCGCTGATACCTTCTCCAAATCCGATGTGCTGATTAAAGCCTCTTTGCGTCCATACTTAGGACTGTCTATTAAGATAGCCGTAATCTCACCTCGAATCTCGTATTCGTTCTTCATGAGTTTCTGTTTATCAATCAGTTCCATGTGGAACCTCCTTGTAGATGATGAGAGCTTCGCGGTAAACCTCGTTCACCTTTTCACCGTTTTGCATGATCGCAAATTTGATATCGATAATCACTTTATTGGGGTGATTTTCGAGGAATTCCTCTATCTCGTCTTCTATCGTTTTCCCAACATATTCGACTACAAGGTACACTTTAATTTCACTAGCTTTACATAGCATCTTTGTTCCTCCTTATGTTTTGCGGCTTGCCGCCTTCGAGTCGACCGAAATACTCAGCGACAGCGGTAGCCGTATATGGTTATTTCCCTTCGATCTTGGCGATGAAGGAACGGGCGATGTTTTTAATCTCCGTCACATAAACAAGCGCCTCGCCTTTCTTGAACTCTGCGATCTTCTTCATTCCTTCCAGTAGTGCATTCCGTTCCTGTTCTGCCTGTATTGCTCTTGCTTCAAGGGCATCGTTTTTGTATTTGGCATTGATGTAATCGTTTTGCGACTCTTCGGCCCCTTCTCTAGCCTCGTCGCGTTGCCGTCTCAGTTTGGCTATTTCCTCAGCAAAATCACTCATCTGTTCGTGGCATCTAGTTAGATTGTTGTATGCTTCGTGCTTTAATTTCGATTCTTTGGCTATCTCCTCTTGGGTGGAGTGGACAAAATCAATTAGTGTGTCGATCATGTTCAGATGCTCGCCCGAACCAAGCGCCCAAAACTCGTTGGAGCCTGCGATCCGCTCGATTTCTTGCAGTTTCTGTTTATCAATCAGTTCCATGTATCTACACCTCGCGCCAAGTGACATACCCAAGTCCGTACATATCGGCGTACATGCTGCATTTGTATTCGAGATACTTTTCGTCCAGTGGATTTTCGCTTTCGAGCGTTGCAGCTTCTTTTTCCTTGAAACCGTCCTCTATATCTTCGTAGAAGAGTTTGTAAGTGTAATTTGCTGACTTCTGTTTATCCATGTATCTATCCCTCCTTCTATTTTGCGGCTTGCCGCCTTTATTTGACCTTAGTCCTTTCGCAATCTTTCCTGCACCAATCTCTTATAAAGCCAATCTTCCAAACTGTCACGCGTTACAATGTCACCGTCACACTTGGCTAATTCAGATTCAATTGCGGTTAATACGTTGCAAAATGCTGTTGCATAGCGATCTTCACGAATTTCGCGCCTACGATCTAATTCTTCTGGGTGATACTCGAACCGACCACCGCCCATGTTGCTCAATCTCCTCATATTTCTTCCTCAGGTAAATTGATCTTCGCCCAATGCGTAACCGGCAGACTTAGTGGTTCTCTATCTTCATGCCAGCCATAACCATCACGGTATTTATATTTAGCATGTTGGGCAATCCAAACATTCCGGCCGTCCGTAATCAGGTGATTAACGTGGCTTTCAATCGCTCTGCTGTTCCTGTCATATTCAACCCATTCGATCACGTTCAAACCCTCCTCATGTATTTCCGTATTCACGATTGTTCATAAGCTGCAATCAAACCTTTCATTTCATCGATTACTGCAGCAGTTTCATCACACTCCAACATTTCAACCCATACCTTTAGAATTTCGTATTCAACTTGATCAATTTTCACTCTTATCCCCCCAAGTCCTTCGATATTCAAACCTTTGCATTACTCTTCGTCTTCCTCTTCACAACACTGGCAATGTGCAGTGTTTTCACCGCACCCGCCGGGGCAGATTGGATTCCGGATATGCCATTGGATTATGTCCAAGCTAGACTCGTACTCATCTAACTGTTCTTGAAGTTCATCGATTTTATTAAGCAGCTTTTCCTCTGCTTGTTTTAAACAAGGCATGCACATGGAATCTGTAAATATAGTGCCGCCGCACGTACAATCCTTTGGGAGTTTAATGACCGTTTTCATGTATACCCTCCTAAAGAGTGAATTTGCTTACTGCATTATCAATCATGTCTTGATTGATACCAATATATCTCATCGTGAGCGACGGGTACGCATGGTTGAATATGTTCTGCAGCATCGCCACATCCTTCGTCTTCTGGTAAAAGTGATAGCCGAATGTCTTTCGCAATGTGTGAGTACCTATTTCCTCAAGCCCACATTCACTCTCTATGAAAGAATAATTTTATGTATTATAATGTGATGCAATTAACCAAACAGAACCCGCAATTATTGCACCCACAATAACTCCTCTTAAAAATAAATCTGCTCTGTCACTAAATTCTTCTGGTGTCATTCTACTTACTCTTTTCATTTTTTATTTTCCTCCAATAAAACCACCATTTCGTAGGATTTAAAATGGTGGATGTTTTCTAATTGTTATAAATAGTGCAATTATGTAGGGTAGCCAAAAAATCGTTAATATAATTCGCCACAACCATTCAGGCATCTCGATATAATCTTTGAATTGATATGTACCCTTATTAATCTGCACCAGTCTTGAAGGTGGTGAAAAATATTGATATCCCCTCAATAATAGCAATATTGTGATTCCAGTGACTAAGTAGAATAATATCCAAAACATTGTTCCTTGCTCCTTTCCAATAAAAACACTATTTTAAGGCTTTTCGGATTGTGTGGTGGAATGAATCTTAATGGTTTCCAATTAATTGATATACTTAGATCTGTAGTTTACTTTATAACCTTCTCTTCTCGTCTCAAAAATAAAATTAATTCCGTATTGCAATTGTTCTACCTTGTCGTCTTTTGTTCTTTCGTACTCCTCCGCTAAGAACGTAGCAAATTCGGGTAACTCATCAATTGAAATATCACTTTTTTCGAGAATATCATGTATCAATTCATCGTCACCGAATATAACGTTATGCTTCTTAAATTCATCTACTATAGTCTGAAACTTTGGATTCATTTTATCACCTCAATTGACGTTTTATTTCCAGTTGTTCCACCACAAAATCCGAATACCCTATTTTAATAGCTTATGATCCAAAAGATACAACTTATTTGATTCCATACCATAAACGAATCTCCAACCATCTTGTTCTATAACCCTGATTAGCAGCGACTTTCCATTTAAGTTACACCAATCAAACTTAGCTTTATCTAACATTTCCTTTGTAAATAATCCAATTGATTTTGACATTCTATTCTTCCTCATCTTTAGGTAAATATTTTTCCAATGCCCATTGTAAGTGTTGTGACTTTGTTTGAAATTTAACTCGTGCCATACGAATGTCATAGAGTACCTTTTTTAAATCCTTACCACTCTTTACAATTGCAGTGACCATATCGTCAATCTCATTCTCATTTATGTATCTTATTATTTTATTCATTTGTCTTTCCTTGAAGTCGTTCAAGCAATTGATTGTTCAGATCAATAAGAAAATATAGTTTTTCTTCCATCCGTTCAGTATATGTTAACTCTCTCATTCCAGCGGCTTTACGGTAGTTACATGCTCTTTCGTACATCTCTTGATATTTCAGAATTTTAACTCACTTCCTCATGAAAGCATTGTTTTATAGACTTTTCATTTTTCTCATATCTTTATTCATTTTCTCAATATATTTATCAACAATCATCTTATATCTTCGAGAAACTTTGTAATAATCTTCTTCAATGTAAGCCATGCTATCACCTTGAACTTCACGTTGTTTGTTTTCTGCGTTCATTGCAGAAATTTCACAGTTAAACATAGCGGTAATAAAATCAATATAACTGTCTCGGAAATAGTTATACTTTTGATCTTCATTCAAATTTTCACCCCCCTTAAAATCGCTCTTTTATTAAGTTTCTATTAACAAACAGTACAGTACACCAAAATCGAGTAATATTATCTTCTCTCGCAACTATATAGAATGAAGAAACGATTCTTATAGTAGGAGGATGATGAGTATATGGAAATAGTATATGAAAAAACAAAATCTGGGACTGTAAGGTTTAAGCTTAGGTTTAGTTGGAAACTGTTTATGGGGCTGCTGTAATCACCCTCTCTAAAGTCTCCCAATGAAATTTGCCTTTATTAGCTTAGTAATTTAAAATCAGTGTCTTCATCATATTCTGATTCAAGACGCAAATTTGTCATTTCAATGTACTGTTTTTCAATTTCAAATCCAATATAATTTCGTTTTAAATTCTTTGCTGCTACGAACGTCGAACCACTTCCCCCAAAACCATCAAAAACAATATTTCCTTCATCACTATTATTTTTAATAAAAATTTCTAAAAGTCCAACTGGCTTTTCTGTGGGATGTGTTAATTTGACACTTGGAATCTTTGCAAAATCAATAACATCGGGAATACGTTTATCACGGAATAAACTTCTTCCTTTATGACCATACAAAATCAATTCATGTTTTGGAGCATATGATCCTTTTAAATCTCCTGAACCGTGATTGTTCTTATTCCATACAATTAAATTCTTTAAGGTAAAATATTTTTCAAATTCTTGTTTAAAAAAATCGATATGATGCCAAGAACAAAACATATAAACAGCCGTATCATTTTTATGTATTCTGTATAATTCTTTTATGTATTCAGAAATTAATTCATGTGAATCTTTGTCGTTTTTGATATAGTCGAATTTTTCTTGCTTAACCCGCCGATTACTTCGGTAGTTCATAAGATAAGGAGGATCGGTGACGGTCAAATCAATACTTTCATCTGGAATCAATTTCATACCTTCAAGCGTGTCTCGTTGATAAACTCTATTTAACTCTAAGCTTCCCAATAATTTTTTACTCAAAATACACCATCCTTAATTATTTTATTTTTAACAGATAAAAATCAGATTTTTATTATCTTTAATAATTTGTAATAAGAACTTCAATTGTACTGTCTTTATTTTTTATTTTTGACTGATAATTACAATTTGCATAATTATAATCCATTTTATGCACTTTATATTTATTTGACCATTCCTGTAAAATTTTATTTTCTTTTCCTTTATGTATTAAAACATTAGATAGAGCAAATTTAACTTTATGTATATCTAAATA
Source organism: Paenibacillus naphthalenovorans (assembly GCF_001465255.1). Taxonomy (NCBI): domain Bacteria; kingdom Bacillati; phylum Bacillota; class Bacilli; order Caryophanales; family Paenibacillaceae; genus Paenibacillus; species Paenibacillus naphthalenovorans. The sequence goes on from NZ_CP013652.1 coordinate 1,783,392, forward strand.
ATCAAGCATATACAATAGTTCTTTTTCATCTTTTTCTGTCCATCCACCTTGTTCATTATATGTTGCTGTAGTGATTAAATATGGCGGATCACAATATACAAAGTCTCCTTCTTTTAGTTTTCCAATAGTTAACTTCTTGTAATCTTTATTTGTAAACACAATATTTTTCTGTTTTAAGATATTCACAAAAGCTATAAAATGTCGTCTTAAAGTAGGATTAAAACTACTTCTATTTTTCCCAAAAGACATATTAAATTCGCCTTTAGAATTAAATCGAAATTGATTATTGAAGGAATGAGTTAGTAATGCGTAAAACATATACCACGATCTATTCCCACTATTATAATCGTTTCTTAATTTTAAATATCCTTCTTGATTTGTTTTAGAAAGTTCATATTTTTTAATTGTTTTATCTAAAATTTCTAGCATTACTTCGCTTGAATGTTTCTTGCACTCATTGTATAAATTTATAATAGCTTGTTCCTTATCGTTACAAATCACTTTTTTGGCTTCAATGTTAATTCCTACATTACAACCACCAGCAAACAAATCAACAAATGTGCCAATATTTTCAGGAAAAAGCGGCAGTAATTGTGGGAGTAATTTATATTTTCCCCCAATATAATTCATAGGCGATTTTATATATTTTTTATTCAAATAGACACTCTCCATTGATAGACTAGTATTTTTATTAATTTTTTGATATTGTTTTACATATACATATTCTTCCTGTAGGAGCAAAAACAATGAAGAAAATTACTCAGACTCAAGTAGTTATTGATGTTATGAAACAAAAAGGTGGTTATACCACTTTATTAGATTTATACAGAGAAGTTTTACAGGTAAAGCATGTTAACTGGAAAACTAAAACGCCTGATGCGACCATTAGAAGAATAGTTCAAGATCAAAGGTATTTTTTTAAGATCAGGCCGGGACTTTGGGCTTTAAATGAGTTTAAAGATAAATTACCAGATAATGTAATTAACCTTATGGAACATGATAAACAAAATGAAGATTTTAAGTTAAATTTACACTCTTACAATCAAGGAATGTTAATCACTTCAGGGAATATGTTAGGTTATAAAACCTATGTTCCTGCTCAAGATCAAAACCGAAAATACATTGATATACCGTTAAAAAATTTGGCAAGTTTTACAAAATTGCCTGAATTTACTTACAAAGAAGTTATAAATAGAATTAAAACCATTGATGTAATATGGCTTAATGGAAATACAGACACCCTCTTTCCTAGAAAGATTTTTGAAGTTGAGAATACCACCGATTTCTCAAAATCCTTAAATAAATTCAACGAACTTAGAAATTTTGCTGTTGAGATGGTAGTTGTCGCCCCTCGCAAGAAGGAGAAGTTATTTTATGAAACACTTAAATGGAATGTATATAGAAATTTAAAAAACCGCGTGCAGTTTTGGGATTATGAAATGTTAGAAAAATCTTATCTTCATTACAAAAATAAAGAAGTAAGTCGCTTGCTTTTTTAATCTGCTTTCCCATATCTGCTTATGAATCCAGATAAAACACTATTTCATTTACCAACTATTATTTTATATATTGTCCATATTTTTCTTTTAGTTTGTTTAATTGATTAATTACAGCATCAATCGATTTGGGATTACTAAAGAATATATACCCCAAAGTTCCATTCTCGATTTCTTCATTCGTCACATCGCAGTCAACATCAACCGCAATCAGATATTCAGCATTTCTTCTAACAAATGCAATTCCGTTAGCACTCCGATTTTCATCATTTGTAGCAAGCATAATTGCTACATCACCTTTGCCTAATTGAATTTGCATACTTCCTCCCTATAAATATGAAATTTGATTTGCTCAACTAATGATTTGCTTATCGGCTGTTGTTTCTTCAAATGTTTCAACTTCATCAATATTAATTACAAAATGATCGAATATATTCCATTTGCATTTAAGCATATGATTCATTGCTGAACGAAAATTATCAAAATTATTAATTGTAAAATAATGTACTCTTCCAGATTTATACGTTGCTTTAATATAAATAGTTTTAATATAAACCACTTCCCACCCCATGAAAATGAATTTCATTTACTAAAAGAAAACTTCTGCATTCTTTATCCCAAGTATTACAAAACCATCTTTGACGAAATTAGGATCATCGAGAATATATGTAATCTTTCGCCAACAAACTTCATTAGTATATCCGGTATTTGGATTGTACTCTCTAAGTAACAACAAGTCTCCAACTTTAAAGTTTCTATCGTTTTTTCTGACCTCAAAGGTTTTTTCTTCAGTTTTAAGTTTATGAAAATATTCAGACCAAGTTTTTAATTCATGAATCATACTTTCCTCCAACCATATAAAATCTACCTTTTATAGACCGATTTTTTCTTTAAGCAAATTGGAAATTTTGATCAAAGTGCCTTCTTCAAATCCCATTGTGTATACATCGCCTGTTTCATGAAACTTAATATACATATTCAAATCGTCTCGTTTGTAAATATCAAAATCTCGAAACGAACCTATCTTTACAGTTTCCCGATTTTTCATATTATCTCCTTTCCCAATGAAATCCATCATTTATTTGATTAGTATGCGTTATCTTGCATCTGCATTGTCTTACGAATATTCTGCAATGTTTCAATTACCACATCAAGAGATTCTATTTTATCAAACTGCATAATGACATGAGTATCTAATTGGTCTAATGTCAACCCTTTAACCTCATTCCATTCCGCACCAATATCTCTTGGTTCGCTCAGAACAAATGCCACTCCATAAGTCATGCCTGTTTCACTATCTTTTGCTTCGCCCACAAAAATGTCTCCGTAACCAAACTGTAAATACTTAGTATTGTCTTTTGTTACAATTGGCATTTTTTTATTTATCCTTTCCCAATAAAATCAGCCTTTTATCGTGGTCTATATCGTTCATTGTGTTTAAGCCAGTATGCTAACTCTGCTAGTTCATCACTAGCAAACCTAAACTTATCTAACCTCTCCCACTTATCTTCGCTATTTGATTTACTCCAAGTATCAATATGCTGCAATAACTCGTTCCGCATTGCCTCAATTTCATCTAACACTTTGCGCTTTCTAATAAACAAAACATCAACTCCCTATGAGAATGAGACCATTTATAAATTATACAAATTTTTCATTTATAATTAATTGGCTCATATTAATTGTTTCTTGGTCGAATTCTGAATTTACACTAAATCCTAACTTTTTTAACCTTCTTAAATTGGTCATTGCTTCGGACAGTCTTTTCCTATGATATTGAATAATTCGATCTTCAGCATCGTTTAGTACACTCGTGGCAATATTGTCCTTTATTTGCTGAATTCGATTTTCAATATGGATTTTCAATTCGATTAACTCATCCAAAGTAAATTTATCATTTTCAGGATTCATCATTAATCCCACCTCAACGGCTATATTCCAATTTCCCTTCTTGATCGTACCAAAAGATAAATGTGATACCATCTTTAATATCTTGTCTAATCCATTTTCTATTTTCTTTATCATCTAAAGACTCCGCTGCCCATTCACACATCAAATCTTTCACACAATCTAAATCCTTGATAGATTTCAATTTTAGTAAGTGTAGGTCAGCAGCATTAGCAGAATTTATTTCAGTATTTTTCTTGGCAGTCTCAATGATTATATCTCTCATTTTTAAATCCTCCTCAATTCCTATAAATTTTCCATTTTATTGTTCTCTCAACACAGTTCTATTAATAGTTTCTTTAACAAGTTTCACATCATAATATTCATCATTATTTATTTTGTATTCATATCTCTTTTCTGCTAATTCATAGTCGGAATCGTCTGAATACCATGCAACATTATTAGTTTTGTCTTTGTAATAAACTCGATATTTGATCTCGTGTTCAGGCAACATTTTTACATCATCCTCCATCCATTTTTTTCAAAGTTATCCTCTCAATCAGAATTCTCAATCTTACTCACTTACTAATTCAAAGTGACCATCAGATTGATATAATTCATTTTTACACTCAGGGCAAATATAACTAACAGATTCTTCTTCCCAATCAATTTTATCTACTTCAATGATACCTTCGTTATAACATTCTTCAGGTTCTTTATACCAATCATAACCATATCTCCACTTTGGTTCACCGCGATACATCCCACAATAAAAATGAACTTTAATTTTATCTTTCTTCATGTTACATCCACTTCCCAATAAAAATCCGATTTTAAAGTAATCTATTCTTCTTGAGTTTAAATCGATGTCCTGTATTCAAGGACATCTTTGCCGCAATCAACACCAACTTTTCTAGGATGCAACAATTCAATTTGTTCGTCTGTAAATTTAACTCTTACAACACGCTCATGAACAGGAACTCCATCAATTCCATTTACCATGTTTATATATCTTTCAAATGTATCTGTGAATTTAACATATAGATACATACTCAAACCAACTCCTCCATACCTCTCCACAGTCTATAATCATCACTGACTAGCTTAAAATAATGTAAGCTATCGTCATGCTGTTTATCATTCATTAACTCAACAATATATTTACCCCAATATTCACTTACATTTTCGGCAATCAATTTATCTGCAACACTTTCACGACCAAAATTGTCTACTGCGATAATTTTCAAATCAAAAACTTCCCCCTTCTCATCAATCGGTTAATAATCATATCATTTGATAATCCATTTCCTTTTAATCTGGCAACCCATCTAAGAATCTCAATAGAATCTTGATGACTGATTGGATAAGCATTTAGTATTTGAGTATATTCATCTACTTCCCCATCAAATAGTACATCTTTTGCATATACTGAAGGTAGTGAATCAATCAAAAGATTACCTCCGATCCTAATGAAAGTGTAATTTTATCACCACATATAGTAGGAACAAATAAGAACAAAAGTGGTTGACACACTATATATTGTGTTGTAAAATATTTCTATAAACGTCATGAATGAATTGAGGTGATGATAAATGGCTAAAAGCAGTACTCGTAAAGTAACTTCTGATCCTATTTCTACAAAGGCATCAAAAGCACTTAGTAGCAAGTCAACAAGTGCGTTAACTAAATCGTTGGCAGGATCAGCTCTTGCTCAATCTAGATCTGGTAAGAAAAAATAGAATTACTTATTTACTGATCTGACCAGATTCTATCTGGTTATTTTTTTATGAATAAAACTTCTATTTCATAAGAATTTTATTTTTTTATTCATCAGTAACTTTAAGAAAAGTTTTTGATAATATAACAACTTAAATCCAAAATTTTCCTCTATAAATTTAATGTATTCATCTGGATTTTTTCTCAGTGATTTTACCTTTTCTGCAAACTTTTCATTGTCCATATTTCACCCCGTAAAAATCAATTTTACTCTCTATACCATCCACTTCCATATTTCTCATATCCAATATTCATCAATCTCTGATACTTGTCTCGCCAATTATCTCTATCCTTTTCTAATTCTCTAATCCTGTGGTTCATTCTGTCTACATATGATTGATTTTCACTCCTAAAAAGCTTTTCTACATCCCTTGCTAAAGATCGAATCATCGAGTCCTTTAATATCTGCTCATCAACGCCCAATTCAACCTTCTTAGCCTTTTTGATTGAATAACTGCCTTCTGCATAAACGCCTACATGCTCTGAAATATCACTCTTGACTTCTTCGTACAGTTCCTTCGGCATCACGAAGTAGTTGAAATGTCCAACAAAGGTTTTCTTTGATTTGCTATAGAAATCGCTTTTTGATACTTTTATTTCATAGCACCACCAAATTCTCTTTGTATCATATGTAATGTAGTCAACTCTTTCGTTACCAAACCAACCAATTGTAACTTCAAAGCAGCCGAACGTTCCTTGTTTATTTGTTGTACTGTAAATTGATTTTTCAAGTTTTGTTGTTAATTCCGTTTTAGCAATTACCTATCACCTCACCCAATAAATATCTACTTTAATTAACATTTTTTATGTATTAAATAATTGCATTAACCTCTTTTTACCGATATCTATGTATCCTAAACTATTTCCTTTTTCATCTTCGTCCATTTCGATATTGCACCATTTCAGACTATATCCTTCTTTGTTTAACTCTTCACATGCTACTCCATGAGTACAACTTCCAGCCGCGATATCAATTGTTACCCCATCTTTAGGTGTAACAAGTTTAATCAACCATTTAATCAGTTCTACAGGTTTAACTGTAGGATGAGTGTTTTTTGTTCCGTCTGTTAGTGTCTTTTCTTTGGTTTGCGTCTTTTTACTTAGCTCTTGATCCGTCCACTGTGGAAAGGGATTTGCATATTTGCTAAACCAAATAGATTCGTCTAAAGTAATGATATTCATCGGAAATCTACCTTCTGGTTCCACTTGTATTCCTGCACCAAGTCCTTTTCCATAAACTTCATTGTCAAATCTTTGAATGCTCGGCCTAACCAATTTATCGTCAGTCGGAATTCGGCAAGCATCAATGTTCATCCCACCACACCCATACTTCTCAATATTGTCGCAATATGTGCCTTCAAGCGGTTTTTGGAAAATTGTAATAGGTTCTTTTGCTGGCTTTAATCCCGCTGTCTTCCAACCGTCCCATTGTTTTGCTAATTCGGTTGTTGGCACTGTTATTGGATGACCTTTGTGTTCCCATTTATCACCTATGAGATTATGACTGTCGGGACGAATTCCTTTTGAAGTTGGAACAAAACCAATTATTTCTCTTTCTACTCCTGCTCGTTTGTCAAATAATTTTCCGATATCCTGATTCTTAGGAAATCCAGTCATATATAACCAATCAATCTCGTCAACAATCTGAAATCCTACATCTTCAAACGCACATTTCATACGATGATTTGTTTTCGGATGACCAAAAATTAGAACATATCCCCCGGGTTTAATAATTCTATAAAGCTCTTTTGCTCTTGGTAAAGTCCATTCATAAGGACTTCCTTTGTCCCAATACTTTCCCATAAACTCAAGCCAATATGGAAAATCACTGATGCACGAGTCAACGTAATTATCTTGAATTTTCTTCATAATCTTTAAATTGTCGCCTTTATTAATCTTACCGTTCAAATAATTTCTCCTCTCACAATACCTAATAAAACCGAAATTTTATTATGTTTATCTTCTTTAAAAACTCTTATAAATCCTAATTATTTCAAAGAACATTTCTTCTTGAACCTCCCACGACTAAAGTCGCGGGATTCTTGCACCATATTCTCTAATGAGAATAGAATTAGCAAGCTATCCCCGTAGTTCCTACGGTTAATTTTGTTACGCTAACTTTAATCCCTGTTGAAGGATATTTACCGCAGCATCAAATAATTAAAAGCACTCAAAAATCGACTTTCAATAACTTCCATATCTTCCTGTTTCAAATTAATGATTTCTAAAGGCTGTTTCTCATTTAATTCAATTAAATACGTATTTGTAATATCCCAATTCTTACAATACATCATTGTTTTTGCTTCTAGTCCTAACATTGCTAAATCATAAAATTTAATAATCTCTTCATCTTCTTCTGTTACTTCTATTCCAAATGTTTTCCATATAGTGTTTTGTAACTGCTCTTCAATTTTCTTATATTCTGGCATAAATCTTTTAGCAGGTGAAACGATATCGGCAATATATGCTTCACTTGCATCATGAAGCAGACATTTTAACTGGATGTCTTTGGAATGTCCATCTGACTCAGCGGCGAACATCACATTTAAACTGTGTTGTGCCACTGAATAAAAATATCTTCCATGACCATTAAAGCGAGTCATTAAGGATAAAGCGTGTGCGATATCTTTAATACAAATCTCTTCTGTGCGTGGATCAAGAGGATATAGTTTTTTACCTGTATATGTCTCGATCCAATCTCCAACTCTATTTTCGATTTTCAACCACTCCTAATTCCAAAAGTTTGTTCCAAATATCTTCATGAACTTCTTCAATCGTTTTTAAGCCATTCAATACGATGCATTCATTTTTATGTGAATCGGCATAAGATAAATAATTATCCCTAACTCTAGTAAGCATTTCATAGTCAGATTCATACTTGTCATTATTACCGTCATTGTGCTTTCCTTTTCTATTCATGCTAACTTGAGCAGGAATGTCGATAATGATATTTAAATCAGGCTTTCTCATGTACTTTTGTAATTGCTCTGTCCAATTAGGATCTATGCCATTTGCTTTTGCATACACATATTGGCTTAATGTATATCTATCTAAAACAAGATAATCTAACTGTTTTTCAAGTTGCTCAAACCATAATTGTTTTGCTTGCTTATCTGCCGACATGATAAACTCTATTACCTTTTGATCTGCTTTATATTTTCCTGTAAGCCACTTCATAATCAATTCTCCAGTTGGAGATGAATAGTCATGAAACTCACTTTTTAGTGTCAAATAATCATTTTGCTTAAGTCGAGTAGTAAGTAATTTTGTTTGACTGTGCTTACCACATTTATCCAACCCTTCTAAGACTAAAATAATCAATCGATCACCTCGCCTTTCCTGTTTAACTTTACTGAATATTTTTTATTCTCGTTTGAATTACCAATCGTGAGTCCGTCAAAGACTAATCTCCAGTCATCTGACTTATTTTCCACATGATACTGAAAACCTGTTACCCTCATATTCTTATGTTCCATATATGTCATTGTGGGTTTTACAGGTATCTTCTCTGCCGTTTTAATATCCTCCGTATATACAATTAGTTCATTAGCACTAATACGATACCAATATGTATTTTTACTCATTGTATCACTCATTCTTATATGTATTTGTTTCAATCATGCCCTTTACTTTTGTCACGCTTCTAACATATGCATTATTCCATCCATTATTTCTGACCCATTCCAGCGCCTTAGTTTCCCCTCTGTTATACGCTAGTACAGTCATAAAATATTTTTGTTCTTCGCTAAATTTATACTTAGGATCTGACCATTTTTGTTTCAAATATGATAAATAATATACCTGCATCTGAATGTTATGTTTAGGGTTTAACGGATCAACATTTTCAATTCCTGTTGCTCTAGCAAAGTTGTGTATATTTGATTTATTTATCTGAGCTATACCATAATCTGATGTTGGTGATATAGCTTTTGGATTAAAACCACTTTCAACAGCCATAATTGCTAATGCTAATGTATAAGGAATTTCATACTCATTGCATAATTCATATATATAATCTAACAATTCAGATGACAAAGGTATATTATTGATTTCTGGACGTTTTGATTCTTCTTCCATGATATTTTGTTCTTCTTGTTCACTAATATTTTTACTAATAAGTCTCATATAATTTCTCAAACCTTCATCAGCAATATGCGACTCATATAAGGGTTTCAAGTTCTCTGTTTTCATTTCTCCTGCCTTTGGAGTACACGATGTAATCATAATGCTGCTCAATAGCACAATAGCAAGAGACTGCTTTGTAATCTGCGTCATGGCATCTCCTTTGTGTGATATAGTGCAATTCCTAGAGATTGATGCTATTTTTACATTTTTTCACTCTAGGAATTGCTTGATTTTACTAGCTTTTTTCAGCTAAAAATGGTAATAAAAATCTTTTATTAGCTGATATTAATCTTCAATTTCTTTGTCTTCAATCTCTTTAAGTTTATCTCTCAAATCATCAAGAATCAGACTTAAAATTCCAACTTGAGATTTTGTACAATCCGATACTTTTTTTCCTTTACCAAGATGTTCTTCAATGATCTCTGTTACTGTTTCAAGACTATCTTTTGAAGCAAGTTCTTTGCAAGTAGCAATAGTTTCATTGTATACTGTTTCAAAGTCCAGTTCCTCGGAGATTTTAGTTTCCCTTTGTTGAACAAACGATACTGCTTTAATACCATCTTTCTTTTCTTGTTTTTCAATTGCTTTGATAATTACATTTTCAAGATTTTCGGCGGTATATTCTTCAATATATGTATCAATATAGTCAAAACGACTACGAGCAAAATATTCTGGAGTTTCAGCAAGATAAGCACTTGATTTAATTACATTTCCTTTATCATCAACACCATTGCTTTTTAAATACACTACAATATCAGAGTTGTCGATGATAACTCCCATACTGCGCTTATCTCCTTTGGGTCGAATTTGCTTCATATCTTTATCAAATTCAGCATGCCCAATGAAAACAACGGTAAATCCTGCTTTAATCAATTTATCGATTTCACGCAAATATTCTCGTTCATATTCTTGATATAAATTCTTGCCTTCTACTCGATCACCCATTGTTTCAGCATCATATTTAGTGCAAATATAATATTGGCAATAAAGACTAGATGCATAAACTTCATCAAAAATAATCGTATTATATAGTTCTTTTACTTTATCAAGAGTTTTTGGATTTGTGAGTTGTTTATTAATTTTTTTGAAATCTGCCCAACTATTAATCGGAAGAAAAGGTACGCCTGCAATTGCATTAAGACCTTGCTCAAATCCGAGATGAAATGGTTTTTTCATGCGTGTTGCCTGTTTGGTCTTACCCAAGTTGTTACTGCCATATACAAGCAACACCTTCCCTTCAAGCCCTTTAGCAACAACAGAAATTTGTGGGTTAAAGATATCAAATGTCATATATATATTTATTCTCCTTTTTTATGTGTTTTATTTTTCAAATTACACTTTGATAAAATTTATCGTATGTATTAATGTAATCCCATCTATCTTTGTAAATATCGTACATTGAATTTGCACCGATAGACAGTGTGACCACTTTAAGTTTATGACTTGGAATCACAAATGTTCGTTCCAATTCTCCTTCTTCAGATAAAGCAAATATCAGATAAATATCACATGAAGCATGTTTTTTACTAATGCCGAAAGTGTGACATCTACTTCCACGTAGATCATATGCTCTGCCAGATTTTACGTCCACTCTTACATTGTCATTAACTAGTAAATCAAATGGGTGCTTGGCTGTCATTCTTTCAACAGAAAATCCTTTGGATTGTAATAAATCGATAGCAATTTCTTCAGCGTCTTGACCAAGTTTAGTTTCACTATCTTTTATTTCTAACCCTAGTTTTTCTGCCCATCCTCTATATCCTAGTGTTTTACATATTTTGTTATGTAACGCTCCATCTTGTTTAACGCTTTTAATTTCACTTCTGCTTGGCATCCTATCAATTTGCAATGCTTTCATTACGTTAAAAATCTCTTCTTCGACCATTTGATCGTTCCACTTCTTTTTTATTTGCTTTTGTGGAATATCGAGTTTTCTAGCCCAATGTAGGAACCCGCCATTGCGTGATATAATTTGTTCTAACTTTTTCATATCCAACATTCTCAACTCTTTAACGGTAGGCATCCTGTCAATAGACAGGGATGCCATCGCCAATTTCAATCCTTGCTCAATCTCATTATGTATATTGTTCATTCTATATTATCCTTCCTATTTTAAAATGGAAGGCTGTCCGAGTCATCCTCGAATGTTACTTTACCTTTCTTCCTATCTTCAGCAAATGGATTACCATTATCTTTTTTGTCCTCTTGTTGTTTCTTCTTTTCTTTCAATTCTTTCAAATATGTCTCACGTTCTTTCAACGCTTTTTTGATCAATTCCATATCAAAAGCAGCTTCGTCATCTTCATCCTTCGGAGAAGTGCCACCTGTAACCAAATACTCTCTAACTGTTGTACGTGTAATCTTCTCTTGGGGTTGACCAAATCCAACTTCAATTTCTTTTTTTGTGACAATTGTATTGTTAACAATGTTTCCGAATACCGTTACCGTGTTACCTTTTTCATAATTATTCAATACATAGTCAACGGCTTTTTTCTCTGCAACAACAACTTCAAAAGGGATGACTTTTCCACCATAAAGAGGAACGTAACCTTTAATAATTGCTCGGCCAGTTTCTTCTTCGTTTTTCACTTCCTCTTTCACACTCGCTACAACCATTTCAAGCTCAAATTTTGCTTTAGGTTCAAAGTTGTCTGTAACTCGATTAATAAAATTTGTAGACAATTGTGGGAAAGAACGTAGTTGATCATCTTGACCATAATATTCATTCAGACCAATTTTACCTTGAGTAATGCGAACTTTATCCGCATCTTCAATTCCATGTTTCTCAATAGACTTATACTCATTCATTACAGTTTCAATACCTTTATAAAGTCCACTTTCATTTCCTTCTTTGTTCAATTTATAAGAGAACACTCGGAATGTATGTACGGAACCTTCTTCAACTTGAATATCAATCTCACCTGTAATAGCGTCTTTACCACTAACAAGTTTCTTTTCAATTCGAATATCTTTTACCAATCCTTCAACTTCTGCAATATTAGTCGCTTCACGCATGGTTTTTTCAGTTGTCATATGTATATAATCTCTCCTAATTAATCGTATAGTTTATTTTTTATTTTATGTTTCAAAATCCATATTTTAGCTTCAAACTATACAATTGGAGGACTTCTCTGCGAGTCAGTGATGCTTTATCACCTCCTAAAATGGTAGCAATTCTTCAACAGATTCTTTCTCTGCTTCCTTAAATGGACTTCCTTGTTTCATAATTATAAAATCATTTTCTTCATATCTTGATTTCACAAGTGAACTAGCATTACCACCTGTAACTATCAACTCTTTAACTGGTGCTCCACAAACAACAAATCTTCCTTCAATTTGTTTCATTGGTGCGCTTATATTAACATGTCCATGAATTTTTATTGTTGATCCATACGGGACATGATTAAAATAATCAGTTAATTCATCAACATATTCATCTTTAATTGCAAAATCATATGGAACATAATCTAAATGATTATCTTTTTTATATATTATATTTGATGAAATTTTATGTTTCTTACTATAGTCGTCATATTTGAGTCCTGTAAATACAATCTCTTGGTTAAAATATGCTTGTTGTTCATAGTTCTTGCAATCAAAATCAATCTTATCGGTCAAATATATTCCGTTTATTATGTATTTTTCTTGTGGCTTACCTTGATATTCTACTATCTGAAGCGATCCACTTATTAAAACCGAATCACCTTCTTTGAGATTATTTTTGATGTACTCGATAGCATCATATGGGATTAATTCTTTATCTTCCAATTTATTTGCTGTTAGATTTAATTTTACTGGCATATGTATTCGATAATTATTTTTCACTTTATATCTATCATCAAAATCAACAAGTAACTGTTGATTTTTATCTATTTTTTTAGTAAAAGGATCTTGGTATATTAATTTCACTTTTGGAGTTTTTATTCCAAGTAACTCAGCATAAACGAAAGCATTATGATTTACTTTCACCCCAAATTGTATTCTTCTCCAAGGATTATTTTTTTTGTCTCCTTCAGAGTAAAAACGTTGTTCATTTAATGTTCCAGTAACAATCCCTCTTACCTCAAATGAACCGTAATTCGGTGTTGGTGGAGATTTATTAGTGTTCATTTTACGACACATCCTTTCACATTTTTTATGAAGTAATCACTATTTCAAACCATTCTTGATTCCAATTGCATCAAGAGCTTTATCTATACTCAATCCTAGCTGCTTGATGATCTTCTCAACTGAAATCACTAATGGTGAATTTGTCACATCATTTCCTCTTTTCTTTTTGTTAATGAAATGATTTTTTACTCATTTGGCTTATAAATATATCTCTCGTTCGCATAGTTAATATATCATTTTTCAATTTTCTAAGTCAATACTTACAACAACTATTTTTGTATTTTTTATTTAATTGTTTATCATAAAACTTCGATTTCATTACCTCTTATTTGCTATAGAAATTGTTATAGAGACGACCATCCACTCTTATAATCATCGTCATCGTATCCATATTTATTCTTTTCTTCAATTTCCTCAACTTTTCCATCAATGAGTCGGTACATTGTAGAATAGATGTCTTCCTCATAAAACAACTCAAGATGGACAGATTCCTCTGCAATAACAGGAACTACTTTTCTCATAAATTCTCTAAAAGTTTCACTATTTTTACAACTACATTGAAAAGTCCAAATGCCATTTTCAATCTGACGTTTCCAAGTGGTACTGTTTTCTTGATCCCACATATCAGGAGCATAAGCCAAACCTCCATATGGAATAAAATCTGCTCTGTTATATAGACTAAATTCCTTTATTTCCGCATTGTCAGTGTTCAATTCATTCCAACCTAAACCTTTAGACATCATATCTTCGATAACTGGAACAAACTCTCTTTTTAGTTTCAGTTTGCAACGAAAACTCGTATACATTCCCATTTATATCATCTCCTAATAAAAGACTCGTTTCGTTGTCTTATTTTATAATGACAATAAATCAGATACTGCCTTTTTATACTTCCTCAAACGCTCATAATCCTTATCTGTGGGATTCTGAATTCTCGTAATATCACTGTTATCGTCTAAGTCCAATAACTTCACATACCGTGCTAAGTCGTTTGATTTGATCCTTTGAATAAACTCATCATATGATTCATTTTTACATCTTGTCAAACAATCCAAGGCTTCAATAATAATCTCGTTAAAACCTTCCTTCCGCAGATGCTCCAGTGTAAGATCTGTATCTTCAATTACATCATGCAGCACAGCAACAATCCTTGCATTCTCATCACTTGCTTTAGTTAACAACCGTAATGGATGCAGTATGTATGGATTACCACCTTTATCAACTTGGCCTTCATGCGCTTCAGTAGCCATAATGATAGCTCTTGTTAGTGTTGACATGATCTCACCTTTTCCAAATAAATGTTTTATTCTATTTGAACTAGTCGCCAAGGGTCTTCATCTTTATATCCATACTTTATTTTTTCTCCCGTTGCAACGACCGCTCCATCTCTCAATTCATACAAATCAGCAAAATCATTTTCTTCATAAAAATATTCAATATGTAATGATTTTTCGGAGATAACTGGAACTACATTTTTAAAAAACGAACGTATTGTACTTGAAGTTTTCACACTACATTGAAACGTCCAAATGTCATCTTCAATTTCATTTCTCCACGGCTCATCATCCCAATTGTCTGGAGAATAGGCTAACACACCAAATGGAATGAAAGAAGAGCGCGAATCTGTGCTATAATCTTTAATTGATTCGATGTCCGTTATATTGCTCCACTCAGCGTCAGCATCATTTAGTAATGAATCGATTTGTGGAATAAACTCCTGTTTTAATTTTAGTTTGCATCTCAAACTATAATACATTCCCACTCTTTCTTCACCCCAATTTCCAATAAATGTATTATTTCAATGTCTTAATTTAATCTGAGAGAATTCAAAACTCCTATCAATTTGTTCTAAATTATATTCTTTCCAGAAACTCGACCTTAGCGATAGTCCGTATATATGAAATAGACAAAAAAACATTTCTTCATCCAAATTATAAACCACTTCTTTAATAGGAGGATCGACTTCTCCAAGTTCTGTTTCCCACATCCACGCACTAATTCCTTGCTTAAATTTCATTCCTACTGTTGGAACAAAAGGCAACTCCAACACCTTAAGATATCCTTTCATAACGTCTCCCATATCATCTAAAACATTTACGACAAAACAGACTTTATACATTTGGATAACATCTCCTAATAAATATTTATTTTATTCTGTGATTAACTCTTTCTTTATCCAGTAAGTTTCAGGATCATCATACATTTGCATATACCTGACCGCAATCATGTTGTTATATATTTTATCGTCCATATAGTAAATTTCTGTTCTTTCTGCCATCACATTTGGAACATACCGATAACCATTATATTTCTCATCCAATACTTTTAAAAACTCCTTATATTTATCTAAGGGCACTTGAGTAAATCGCTCTTTAACATGTTGGTTCGCCACTTTCATCACCTCATAAAATTATTCTTTTTATTTGGTGTTCCAATATGCTTCAAAATCTTCTTTGCTAAAATATTCTTCTGCGACTTTTTTAATTGCTTGTAATTTTTCAATCATTTTGTCGATATCACATATGTGTATGTAGTCACAATTATCCGCTTTTTCTTTAGAGTGCTCGGAGTCTGGAGAATATCCATTCGAGTATTGTCTAAAATCTATACACCCATCCCATTTGATATACGCTTCAGAATCTCTATACTCATTATCAACTAATTTAATTGATACAGCGTTATTTTTTCCCGACCAATCTTCTCGATTTATTTGTTCTACTTTCCATATGTCCATTAACCTTCTTCATCTCCCCATAAAAGGTGTTTTATCAAAGCGTCGTCAATCCTCATTAATAATTCTTACTTTTGCTAATCCTACAAATTCGACTCCATCTTTAAAACCAGATGCATTCACGATTACATACGGATCACCTTCATAATACTTAGCTTGAAAAATTCCACCTTGGGCGATAACCACTTCATCATAACCCCAACCATGATAAATTAAATCTTCTAATGCTTCACACTGCACCATCTTAATGACTCCTCATCTCCCAATAAATGTATTATTTTCGCTTACCTATTCTTCAATTTCTTCAATGCCAGTATAAAGTTGTTCCCAAATCCATTCATTAAAATATTCGTCAATCACTTTTGCTCTTTCTTCATCACTTCGTCCTTCCAAATCCTCATCGTCAATTTCAATGATTTCTGATTTCTCACTTCCAACATATCCAGTGCTTACACTAAATCTAAATTTCACCATACAAAAATTCCTCCTATAAAATAACCATTTTAACATCATATTCAACGTTTTTCTTCTTAATTCAATAATAACAATTTTTTACCTAAAAAATCAATATAATTTCCTTTTAATTTTTTTATAGTATGTACATTTTTTATTTATATTCATAACTATCATAATTCATCTTCCCTAGTCACATCATACAACAAAATTTTCACTCGATCAGAAATTATAGGTAGCTCTCTTCCATCTTTCATATATAAATCACCATCCAATTTAGCGATACCATTTAATAATTTTTCAACTTTTTCAGTCGCTTCATTATGAGAATCAGCATCAACAAAATGTTTAAAATGAACTTCAAGCCTACCATAAACTTCATAATTCACAAAACCATCTCCCTAATATGTATTATTCATTTAACTATTTTCATATTACCATATTTTACTTTATACAGTCAATAACTAAAAAATATAAAAAGCCTAGATTATTCTAGGCTAAATTGTATAACTCTTTTATCGTTTCTAAATTCAAAAAATCATTTTTATATCTATACAACTTTGTGGTATCAAAATTAAATTGTTTCATTATTTTTTCATACTCTTCTTGCTCTAACTTACCGCTTTCTAAATAAAGATTTTTTGCCATTGCAATCATACCAGAGTACACTATATTCTTGGTCGTAAAATTAGGTTCGTTAATTTCATCTGCTATCTTTCTCATTCTTCTATGCAATATATTATGATCAGCTTTTGCATTTTCATTCACTCTTGTTCTAGCCAATCTAACAATATAATCATTATCCACCAAATCTATGCTTTTTCTTGCTGCATCAGGACTTGGATTTCCATTCATTACTTCATAATCCGTTTCTTCATAAGCTTTAAGACAAGCATTGATTAAATCTTCATCGACTGTTATTGTTCTCCAAGAATTGTCACTATCCGAATCATGTAGTGTTAATTGATTATTGTTTTTATCAATATTTCTATAGGTTAAATTTAATATCTCGCTACCACCCTTACCATAAACACCGTTGAATGGCAGAAGCAAAATAATCGCATCTTGATTATTTGCTCTACTTTCAACTATTTTTCTGATTTCAGCATCCGTCCAATATGATTTAAGTTGCTTTTGTGCGAACTGCTCTCTCCATTCGTTATCTGTCAGTAACAATGGATTCAAATTAGTTCTTTTATATCCTTTTTCAATCGCCCAATCAATGTAGTTACTTAAATGAGAAACGATTGTTCTACTTGCTTTAACTGTCTTGGGCATTATACGATAAAAATAACCTCTAAGTTCATCTCTTGTAAAATCATATAAGTCTTTTTTTAGTTGACTTTCTATGGGATAAGCTATTTTAAAAAATCTTCTGTAGTTATCTTGATAGCCTTCATTATCAAGATAACTCAGAAATTCCTCTTTTATCTCTTCATTATACATCTTGTCTTCATATATCATATTAGACATTGTAAAATCCACCTTTCTTATTATGAAACATTTTCTTCTTTTATTGCTCCATACATATCAGCAATTATCTTCTCTCCGAACTGTCTGATTTTACGCTTTGTCTGATCTGAATTTATTTTACCTTGTGCAGTACCACCATCAGTTAATAAATCGTTGAATTGATGTCCATTTTCTTTAGTAAAGTCAATACTATCAACAATTTTAGTAATTTCATCAAGCGGGAAATCTTTTCCAAAATGTTTATACAACCCATAAGCAAGTGTTACATATAAAACGAAAGTGTTATGGTGATTGATCCAAGATTTTTTCCAAGTTTCTTCTACGTTTTTAGTCCCAATAAATGCTTCAGGATAACTACCTAACAAGTAATCGAAAAATCTAGCTAAGACATATGTTACTTCAATACGATCTTTCCCTGTTTGTGGGTTAAAAGTATCTCTAATTGCATTTGATAAGACAGCAAAATTCGTAATTTTATTTTTCTTGCGTTCAACTGCTGTTTTATATGCTATTCTACCACGAAGATCTGATTTAGACTCTATATCTTTTACAATCTTATCAGGTAGTTCAAGAGCTTTTAAGAACCTCACATGTGTTCTATCATAAACATTAAATGAGTTGTGCTGACCTAAAAATTCACTCGCTTCTTCTAATGTGTAGTTTCTAAACGTAACATATAAATATCCTTCTAAATCTGGGTCTTTTTCCAAAGCCGCTAATACACCACTGATTCTATGGAATCCATCCACAATATTTTGTTCAGTGGCTTTTTCAATAATTAGTCTATGATTATCTTTATCAATATAGAATTCATCTTCTCCATTTCTCATCACATTAATAACAATTGGAGCATCTGGTTTAAATCTTCCCTCAGATATTAATTGGGCAATTTCTTTAACGCTGTTCTTAAATAATTTTGGTTTTTTTGTTATTTCCCCATTTTTCTTAACAGTTTCAACTGGAAGTCTTTGTGTGGCAAAATTGTAAGTCCACAATTGTTCCACATGCCTCTTAATTTCTTGATATGATAAATATGTTATACAGTCAACATCGCTTCCAGCAGTTATATCTTCATAAATAAGTGGAAAATTCAATGGTTCTTCTTGCTTGCTATATCTATATTTCAGAGACTTTTTAACTTTATTTTCACTAAAATAATTATATGGACTGTACATTTCTAAATTAATTACTTTGTTAATTGCAATGAGTAAAACAATTAACTCCACTTCTTCTAATTCATCTAATTTTTCAGGATTGACAACTAATTCTTGAAAAAATCCAATTGGAAATTTATAAACAGTAAACAGTAAGTCATCAATCTCTGTCATTGCTTTACGATCTTTTGATATTTCTTCAAAGGAGTTAGTTAAAAACTCAACCACATTTAATTCTTTTGTTTCCGACATGTTATACACCCTTTCTAAATTAACTATATTTTGATTTGATTACAATTACATTATAACCCATTATAAAAGAAAAATATACATCTTTCCATGCCAAAAAGACACGAAAATATGTATATTCTTTGTGAAAACCTATGTTTTATATAATATTTATTTTATTTATCAAATGTAGTCTGCAATTAATTTGTTCCTTAGTCATATATTAGCATGTAATAAGTTTATTTTCAATAGTTTTCTATATTTTTCACTTAATATTAAATTTACTTTAAAATCGTCATTTTATTTGTTTTACCAATGTTCTACTTTAGTACACGTAAAATTTAAAATCTTACCGTCAAAGTATTCTCTATTTTCAAGTACATCTTCGAAACCAGCTTTCTGAGAATAGACAGAAATATGTTTGCCATTTGAAGTAAATGGTAGTTTGATATTATGAATTGTATAAACTTCGTTTGTATCATAATCTAGAAATTCTCCGCTTCCAATTAAAACAGTTATAACATTACAATTATTAAGTTTCATCATGTAATCTTCAGTAAATCCCAACTTTAATCCTCCTTATAAAATCATCGTTTTATTTAAATATATACTTCTCACCCTGTCTGTTCTCCCAAACTCCAATTACATGCTTTTTGTAGTCATTCACGATGACATCTTGTTCATCAAGGATGTATTCAACAAAAGCTTCATCCATATATTCAGCAAAAAATTCTGCATCTTTTAACGTATCAACTTCTTCAATATACCTGCATCCGTACCGCCACATCACCACTTTATACAACCATCTTCACCTCCGATAAAACCGTTATATTATTGGAACTTTACTTTATTATGTACTTTTTGCAGTCCTCATCTAACCACTTCGTTATTTTGTTGTATCTTTCCTCGGAATAATTTGGATTATTCTTATTATACCATTCTTCAAATTCAAATTCCCATTTTTGACTGTTACAACTTCTGCAAGATGGGATACAGTTGCTTAAATCATTAGCGCCATCATCGTCAACATGTTCTTTATGAAGGTCTTGTTTGTATATTTCATAATGTTCTTCATAACTCATACCACAATAAGCACAACGATAATCAAAATATAATCTACAAGCATCCCACTCTGATTGTTTTATTTTGTGATTTTTATGAAGTCTTCTTTTTTCGTTATGGAGACTGACTCGATCAGGATTGTTTTGTCTCCATTCCTTTTGTTTTCCTTCTAACCTTTGCTTTTTTGCAGCCTTCCTCATCACCTCTTTTCTTTCAGGCTTTGAATCAAATCTCCTGTCATTTGCTTTTCTCTTTTCTGGGTTATCATGTTTCCATTTTAATGATCTCTTTTTCCTACACTCTTTACATTCTGTATTTAATTTATACACTTTTCTTCCTTTAGCGTAAGTAAACCATTGTCCGTAAAAAAATTCTTCTGTATTCGGTAACCAAGGATTTAAACAATTTTTGTTTATACATTTTTTATACTCAATTTTCTTTTCTTCCATATATTTTATTTTATTTTTCTCCTCCTTTTTTATCCAGATAAAAGAATCTTTTTATCGTTATTCATCATCGTCAGGTATTTTCTTCTTACACTTATCACAATCAATCCATGCTCTTGTACTATACGGATAATTTCTCTTAGGATTATCTGCGACCCTAAGACCACAATAAGTCTTATCGCTTCCATTATCAATTGCATGATAGAATCCTGTTCTACTCTTATAGTGACCAATTAGTTTGCTCATACATTAATCCCTTCTTCCCTATATTTACGTTTTGCAATCTCAAACAAAATTGGCTCACTCATCATATGAATCGGGAATGTATCAATTCCGGATTTTTGTTTAAATTCTTCCCATTGTTTACGAATAATGCTATACATTTGAAGAACTCCGCTTTCCCGCCATTCAACGATTTCTAAAAAACATTTTTCAAGATCTTCGTCACTTAATTGATTAATCATATTTTCAAGCATTCTCTCACTTCCATTGAACCTCCCACGACTAAAGTCGCGGGATTCTTGCGCCATATTCTCTAATGAGAATAGAATTAGCAAGCTATCCCCGTAGTTCCTACGGTTAATTTTGTTACGCTAACTTTAATCCCTGTTGAAGGATATTTACCGCAGCATTAATATCTCGATCATGGTTTTCACCACAATTTTCACATGTCCATTCACGAATATCCAATGTTAATTTTTCATTTTTGAATCCACAACAAGAGCACGTTTTACTGGATGGAAACCATCGATCAAGTATCTTTACTTCTCTTCCATACCATTTTGCTTTATATTCAAGTATGTTCCTAAACTTACTCCAAGATGCGTCTGCTATATTTTTAGCCAAGCGCTCATTCTGTTGCATATTCTTCACTTTCAAATCTTCCAAATAAATTACTTGGTTTTCGCTAATAAGTTTGGTTGACAGTTTGTGAAGAAAATCCAATCGTTGATTAGAAATTTTTTCATGCTGCTTTGCAAGTTTGATTCTTACTTTATTTCTATTTTTGCTTCCTTTTTTCTTTCGTGAAAGTGACCGTTGTAAATTTTTTAATTTTTGTTCAGATTTAATTAAATGTTTTGGGTTATCTATCTTGTCTCCATTTGAACTGATAACAAAATCTTTAATACCTAAATCTAGTCCAATTTTATTGTCTGAAGTTGGTAACTGTACAATTTCAACTTCACAACAAAAAGATGCAAAATATTTTCCACTTGGATTTTTACTTATAGTTACATTTAATATTTTACCCTCAACTTCTCTGGATTTTGCAAATTTAACCCATCCGAGTTTAGGTAGTTTTATTTTATTTTCATTTATTTCAATATTATTATTCGTGTAATTAGTTCGATAAGACTGTCTATTATTATGTTTAGATTTAAATTTAGGAAATCCAGTTTTTTCTTTGAAGAATTTTTGATATGCCCGATCTAAATCTTTTAATGAATTCTGCAATGCAAACTTATCCACTTCTTTGAGCCATTCTTTTTCCTGCTTTAATATAGTTAAGATAGATGAACATTTGCCATAAGACAAAGTTTCTTTGTTTTCTTCATAAATTTTAATTCGTTTATCTAGAAAATAATTATATACAAAACGAGAACAACCAAAAGTTTTGTTTATTTGTTGTATTTGTTTCTTATTTGGATATATTCTAAACTTATATGCCTTTTGCAAGATGTCTCACCTCTCTTTCTGCGAATTGATATATTTTTCAATTGTTTCTTTAGTGGTATCACTAACACTTGAAACAAAATATGATGGGTTCCATAAATGTCCTCCCCATAACTTGGATTTAAGGGAAGGGAATTCTTTAAATAAAAATCTTGCTGTATTACCTTTTAGTGCTTTTATTATATTGGTATATAATGTTGGGGCGAACAATCGATAAGTAAATGTATATGATCTGGCATAGTCTCTTGAGTAATAATCGTAAACCCATTTGAATCTGCAATTTCTTTTAGCATTTCCCTTAATCTTGTTTCTATTTGATCGACAATCACTTTTCTTCGATATTTTACACACCATACAATATGATATTGCAATGAATAAACATAACCCCTACCATGTTTTATTTCCACGTTTTTCACCCAATATAAATGTAATATATGTATTTGACATATGTCAATATTTATAGGGGTTTAACGATTAATTGTATTTAACATATGTATTCGCCTTACTCATGACTAAAGTCACGAGTGTGCGGCGAATAAATTATCAAAATGAAACTTTTTATCTTAACTTAGTCAAATCCCCATAATTCCATCTTAGGTTATCCCAAATTGCAATCAACTCATTCTCCGTTTTCCACTCTAGCTTTTCAATCGTATATTCATACAGCTTGTTTTCAATAGCGCAATTAATAATTCTATCAATATAATACTGTTTAAAGTCATTCATACTTTTCACCTCTTCTTATGAAATGGATTTTTTTATTTTAATTTTAAATGTACTTTTGAAGTAATTTTTTACCGACCTCAAAAGATGTCTCAATGGTGATCATCTCATTTGTCATATCAATCAACTTTACTTCTTCATCGATTCCATCTGCTTTAAAACGAATAGGTTTACCCACATTAAACTCTTTGTAAATGGTAAAGTCACCGCGAATCTCAAAAATCATGGGAAGTTTTTGTTCGTTACCTGATTTAATATTTGTACCTTCTGAATTTGTAAACGTCTGTTTTGCTATTTCTTCACCAGTGTTTTTATCAATTAATCTCATTTCAAATGTCTTCATTTCAAAACCCCTCCTTCTCCTAATGAAAGTGAACTTTATTACCCTTCAATTATTTCTGAAATTCTGCTAGTTAATTCGTCAAATTCATCTAAATCGCGACCATGCATACTAGCATTGATAAATCCATCATACTTTTTATTGATTTTTTCATATGCTAGAGCAAGCTTCTCGATTGATGTCATGTCTTCATCA
This sequence comes from Paenibacillus naphthalenovorans, assembly GCF_001465255.1. Taxonomy (NCBI): domain Bacteria; kingdom Bacillati; phylum Bacillota; class Bacilli; order Caryophanales; family Paenibacillaceae; genus Paenibacillus; species Paenibacillus naphthalenovorans. Next base: position 1,807,265 of record NZ_CP013652.1, read on the forward strand.
TTAGACGCCTCCAGTACCTTTGTAATCGTTTCATCGGAAAGTGCTTCGTTAATTAATCCGATTGCTTCCCATAGCGCTGTATTGGCTTTTGCAATCTTTCGTGCTGCTTTATTCAATTCCACCTGTCTCATTGACAAACCCCCTCCCGAACTTCCCATGAAAATGAACTTTCATCCGATTTTGTGAAGATGTTTTACATTTATGTACCACCCATTGTCGCTTTTAACATAACCATCGCAATCATGGCTATCATGAAACTCAAAAGGAAATTCCACTGCTACCTCTTCATTATGACCGCCCTGACAATTCCTTTGTCACCTTTGAGGAGATGTCCTCCATGTGGATTATCTGTAGTTAAACACACACAATCACCTTTTTTAAGCACTCTTCTTCCTCCTTCTAATTTTCCGTAAAAAGTCAGTTTTTATTGAAATTCTCCCGTTGTTTCAAATCCATTCTCAGCATATTATAAATTGCCAAATCAAAACGTTCATTATTATATTTTCTACAAAAACCAAGAAGTAATGCTTCGTCAAAAGTCATTCTTGATTCGCTATGAAATTTACCATTAACAACAGGGTAATACGATATTTCTTTTGAATTATTGATTGTAACTTCTGCTTCAACAATTGCTAAATCATCCGAAATTATTATTGTTTTAATAATTCTACGAGTTCTTCTTTCGATCTGTTTTTCTATTAATTCTTCTCTTTCTCTCTGTTCTTGCCATGCTTTTGCCATTCCATAAATTTGTGCTAATTGAAATTTTCCAGTATCTTTTGAAAGCAAGTCACGAAAGAAAACTTGAATTTCTTCAATATCCAAATCCTTTAACATTTAATAACCTCCATTTCATATGAAATTCAGGTTTTATTTAAACATTGTAACTACCACCAAAATTACATTAACAACTGTAAGCACCGTCATAATTTTTGTGTAGTCGAGCATTTTCTTCGTCATATCTTCAATTGCTTTTGTAGATTTTTCTTGCTGCCTTCGATAAAACTCATTTACGAAGAAATCTCCACCATAAGAATAATTAATCATATGTTTATCATGGTAATCAATAATTTCTTCTTCGCTCATCTGAATGATATCTTTCAATTTGTGCAACTCTATCCACCCACTTAAATAGGATCAAACAACTCTTTTATCGGCTTATTGTAATCTTCCAACCATCGACTTCATTGATTTCTACAGCGTTTACCCACTGAAAATATCTCATAAAGTCATCATAAATTTCTTTCATTTTATTTTCTGCTGACTCTTTGTCTTCTGCTACGATTAGTCTAGAATCCACGCTATCTTCGTCGTAACTGCAACAAATTTGTACTTGAAACAATTTCATTTCAAATCACCTTCCCTTCCGATAAAATTAATCCTTTTATCGACTTACTATATATTTCAAATCTTCGATTATCTCATCTAACTGTTGAATTTCAGCTTCCAGTATCAGCATTCTTGTATGTTCACTTATGTCTAGATCTTCACCTTTACTCTTTCTAAAATGAAATGGTTTTACTAAATTCTTCTTTCGAACGAGTGTTGATTCATATCTTGAAATAGTCTCTTTCAAATCATGCATAATTCACTTCTCCTCTCAAAATCAGTTTTTTATCTGCTTTTCATTTCTGATTTTAATAAATTCATCAAGTGTTATCTCTTTACCACTTTTATGTGTCCATCCTTTTTTAGAATCATCCCTTCTGTAATACCCATAAGCCACGTTATAGTTATAATTTCTTTCCTCGTTTCTTACTTTTTTTGTAACATACATGCGATAAGTTCCAGTATTATCATTAATTTCATTTAATGTTGCTTGAATAGATTCGTCTAATTTTTCATCATTACCAAGTCTAATCAATATTACATTCCTATTTCCATTTCTTGTGAGTGTATATTCCAATTTACAATTCACCTTCAATGTGTTTTATTCGCCATCTTCCAGTTCAATTTCTTCGATATCATAATTTCCAATCCAATTGTTCCCGGCTTGCTTTATGTCATATTCCTTTTCTTTTTCAATGTATTGTTTCGCAGCAGATTCAGATGTAAATGCTTTTCTAATCGAAATCTGATTGTTATATTCCGCATATGGAGAACAGTACGTTACAATATAAACCTTCACTTTTTCACCTCATCAATCAAATGATTTTTCTACCCTTACCTATTGTTAATTTCCAAGCCGCTAAACAACCATAAGATAATTCATCTTTGCCTTTTTCCACATCTTCAATGCATTCTGAACATATTCCCTTCTGATATGCCTCGCAACTCTTTTTGACTGTATTTACAAGAGTTTTTTTCTTTACTATCCTCGCCACTTCATGTAAGAATCTTTCTCTGGTATGTACTACAATTTCATCTTCATCCATTCCGTATCCAATTCTCAATTAAAACCCTCCTTTACTTCCTTATCTCTCGTCCATCAGATGTGATATTGACATCGAGTTTAAGCCAACCCTTTTTAAAATATGCGTCCAATTTTCTTGGGACTTTAAATTGGTCTCTATCGAATATTGGGTGTTGTGATTCAGGAATTGATCCACCAGAAACATGAAATACTTGACCGTCCCAAGCTCTGATAAATCCCCAATTTCCTGCCCATCCAGAATCTTCATCGGTTATTTCAACAAGTTTCCCTATCATGGATTCCGGTTTCACGAATATCGCACCTCAAATCTTCCAATAAATTCCGTGTTTTATCGTATCCAACCTCGTTTAATATTTTCTTGTTCGATTTCTCGTTTATCATCATCTGAACAAGGAAAATTACTCAGCAATTCATCATCTTCTGTATAATAAATTTTCGGTTTAGATATTACTTCTTCTGTTATATTCATGTATTTTGCAACTTCCAAAACCATATCTACTGCTTTTGTTAATGTATCTTCAAAATACTGAGTTTGGATTTCTCCTTTAAAATCCCCACGTACATATCCTTGCTCTTTTCTGGATTCAACTTTTTGTATTGAGTCCCAAATAAGTGTTGCTGCCCACTTACCTTCCTCACTTTTATGAACATAGATACAGTTGATCCATAATTCCATTCTTTTCTCTTCCTTCCCTATAAAATCAAATTTTATTTGGCTAGTACAACCTCATAAGTATTTAGAACTCGATCAATTTTAAATGATTTCCCCATCGAATCCAGTGTAGACCATCCGTTGTTAACTTCGAATTTATCCAAGTCAATTAGCAAGAACGGATATTCATTTGTTTCACTTTCAAATGGATCATGAACCACCAATAAGCGTTTATTATGTGCGTAAATTATATCCCCTACTTCAATCTTCACGTTATCCTCCTTATAAAATACGAAATTTTATTTAGTTTTCAATGTGTTCTTAAGTTGTTCAACAACATACAGACTAATCTCTAACTATTTCCTTTTCACGTAAACCTGAATATTTTTATATTAATTTTACCACATTCAAGATCATCCAGTACAATTCTTTTCCTTTTCTTTTTCGATAATATATTGCTTATATTTTTCAATTTTATCTTCCGACATTGAGTGCTTCTTATTATTTTCATACATTGAAATAATATTGTATTTTTCGTATCCAAGATGTTTAGCAATTTCAGTTTGTGTTATTCCTAAAGCCATTCTGCGGAATTTCCAGTGCATTCTATCTTTTTTATTATCAACAATAAAATCAAACATCATTTTTTCCTCCTTTGTATTACCTTAATTTTACTACTTTATATCTATAAAGTCAATAATAATAATTGATTTTTTATATTTTATTTTCATTATATTGCTTTAAAAAAATTGGGTATTCGTAAAGATTGTTAAATCCGCAATTTTTACAGCGTTTAGGTGGAGAACTAAGCTCCACCTTAAATAGCATATCTGTATCATTTTCTTGTAGTAGTTCTATTTCCTTAAAACTTGGTAATTGTAGTAGTGACATAGTTGTTCATTCCTTTGGAATCTTTTCTTTCGAATTATGAAACTAAATTATTTTAGTTTTTCACTTAACCATTCGACAAAAATATCTAATTTAAACGTTTTAACAATTGCATCGAACAATTCTTTTTTTGCTTTTTCAAAATTTTCAAATGCTTCTGCTTCCAACTCTTTTTTAGACGGCTTTACAAAAGTCAAAATTGCTATTGATCCTAAAATTGTTATTACCGTTGCTAATAATAGTTTTATCAATATACACCATCCTTTAATTAACGAACAATATGATTCTTATCAAACTACTAATTATAACAAATTCAAGGAGATTATTACACTATATTTTACGATTTTATAATAAAATTGTTAAAGTTATAATCTAAGATTCTACTATATTTTACGAATAGCCAAAAAATTTAATTATTTTTTAAAATTTGAGAAAAAATAAGGGAACAAGCGTTTGCTTTTTTAGAGAGAATATGGTAAAATAAAGTCAGTTATTACAATACTCACAAATTTTACTTTAAAGAATCGGAGATGATTGCATGAAAACAGAAGGAACCGTAACTGTCTGGGGTAAAGTTGAGTTCTTTATTTATCATCCAACTCAATGCACAAACCATGAAGAAGCAATCCAAACAACATCAGACATATTAAACAGCAAGAGAATTCATCTCCTTGAGGGAAACATACATACAACCAGTGGTGAAATTTTACCCATAGTTGTTAAAAAACTAAATGTAACTTGGATTGACACTATTGGTGAAAATGATATATAGTGTATTAATAACCCGCCCTCCAATTTTGGAGTGGTGGGTTATTAAATTAAAATGCGGATTTTATTGGATTTGCCCTACACTAATTTAACCTTATGTTTAATAATAGTCTCTTCTGTTAAATACCAACCAACTGAACCGTGTTCGCTACCAAAGTACAGCATATATTTATCATTCATACCCTTGCCAATAATAGCATATTTTGATGTGCAACCATTCAAATGTACCTTATCTGACGTTTTAAGTGCATTGCCATTAATATCACTCAAATTAGTATCTAAACCTTTTGGAATCCACTTGTCAGAAATAACGCAACCTTTCCCCACGTCCATATAACAAATTCCCTTTCCTAATAAATTACGAATTTTATACACTTTTCTGATACTGAATATAAGCCTTTCTTGCGCTGTTACTTTGTGATAATCCACAACCCACTTTTAGACATTCTTCAATAAATTCAAAATCTTCATCATGATAGTTTCTTCCTGAAGTATGTAAATGCCAATGAACCATTTCATGCAACATAGTGTCATATATTTGATCTTCGGTCATTGTTGCACACATATATTCACTAAAAGCAATTGTCTCTTTGTGCGGATAATACACTCCTAATTGGCTATTCCAATAAGCCTTGACGAAAACAACCTTACATGTAAATTCTCTGTTCCACAGTTCTTTGCTTTTCTTTTTTCCAAACTCAATTAAGTCATCAAGTGATATACTTTTATACTTACGAACAATGGGTTTTAATTTTTTGTTTTCACCATTCATTTCTTTGTAATACACAATGATTTGTCCGGTGTAATGGCGATAAACCTTTAATGTGTCAATAAATTGCTTGTATGCTCTACTTTGCCTAGTTTTATATTTCTCAACCCATTGCAAAACATCATTCTTAATGTCATCTAGAGTAATCATAGAATATCGAATAACTGAATCAAAATTTTGTTTCCATTTATCAAGTTCTAAGATGTTTTCTATTTTGTATTCCTTCAAAACTTTACCAAGTTTGAATTCATATGCGTAAATTACAGACAAATCAGGCTTTACGCCATAATAAACAATACATTTTCCTTTTTCGTTATAAGAGTCAAACACAACCACATCAGTATCATCTTGTCTGTTTAATTGCTTTAATCTATCTTGTATAATCCAAGGATCTCTTAATCCGTCTTTCTGGATTATGTTACTAAGTTTTTCAAGATACTCTAAGTTTGGTGTCAATTCTCTCGTCAATATCAAAATCACTCCTTCCTGATGAAAGACGAGTTTCATGGGGAACGGGAATCACTTCCCATCCCCCATAAACTCTCCACATCAAATTATTCTCCCATTTCCTTAAGCATCTTCATCAGTTCTTCAGGAGATTTATTTTGTAGTGCTTCATTTTGTTTAGCAGCCAAGACCTCCATGATTTTTTGTTTCTGTTCTTTCTTTTCTTTAGCTTGAAGTCTTGCTTTTTGCTCTTCCAATTTTTCATTAACAATATACTTCACAATTTCAATTTTAATATCTAATTCTTTATCTTCTTTTGTCTTTGTGTTTAACAAACTTTCCTCTTTCGCTTGTTTCGATTGGGAATTTAGAGTTTTAAAAATCGAATCCAGATGTTCTACTGTCAAATCCCAAAGATCTTCAGTAGTAATCATACCCTTAAACGGGAAACGGATCTTATTTTTTACGGCATATTCGAAAATGTTCATTTTCATTTCTCCTTTTTATATACTTTATTTTTTTAAAACTTCACTTTAATAACTCGTTCTGTCTGTCCCTTAACCTTTACAAGTAAATCATTCCTTTTGGTTGAACTAAATCCAAGACCAGAAAGCTGATCTTCACTGTCTGCAACTTTCATTTTCGATCCTAACGCTTCAAATACTCGCTTATGTTGCATCAATTCCTCTTTCAAAAATTCATTGTAAAAACCATTTGGTGCTTCTGGATTGACGCAATCCTTCAGCATGAAGAAGTAATGACGATGACCAATACCTTGTTGCTCATCCCAATAATTCGGAGAATAACAAACAACCGAAACTGGAACAAATTGATTTGTCTTCAAACTCCACACTTCTCTTGAAGAAACATTATATGGAAGTTTTTCTTTGATGGAAAACTCTCTATTTTTAAGTGTTACTTCTGCAACAACAATATTTTCTTTGTGTCTCACCTCTTTGCTATAGTCAAAAGAGTAAATCTGACCATCAAACTCAATCTCTGCTCTAAATCCACTTCTCCCCCCTCTATTGCTAAAATTATTAACAAAAAACTTATAGGTTCCTTCTTGCATTTTATCTTTATTGTCCCAAGTGATGTTTTCTACAGCAGGCTTATTTCTTACAGGATTAATAATATCAACATCCAATCGCCCATCAGTAGCATAAGAAATTTTATCACTATAATAAATTTCATATCCACTTGGTTCGATGCAATGAGCATCCAAATCATTACCATCATACTCGCTATCATTCCATTGGATAGAGAAGCGCAACACACCATCAACTTTGCCACCAGCAGCCTTAACATTTTCCTTCATGAAACTATCCGTGATGTTTCCAGAATAAGCCCAACTGAAACCATTGTTCCATTTGAACATTGTTTTACTATCTTTGTTCTCTGGCGCGATTAATGAAACCATGTTTACTGAATGTTTGTTCTCAAGCAAAACTTCAATTTCTTTTGCTGTCGGTAAAATATTGGAAATAAATGTTTCAATTGTAACTTCCTCAACCTTAGAGAAGTTTTTAGGATTAACTGCGACCTCCTTTTTCATTTGAGAGAAAACATCATCTGCATCCTGAATTCTTTTTGCGGAATCTTTATTTGAGAACAAGATATTATTTACTGAGATATCGTCAAGTGTTGCATGTCTCCTACTCAACGATTCCATGTATCCAAGTTCTTCAATTGTCTTCTTGGCATCCTCCAACATCTTTTTCGTGTAAATCGCTTTGGGACGCTTGTAGTTGGTAGGTGCAACAATAACTTCATACTTTCTTACCGCCTCGTCCAAGTCCATATCTTCACTAAGATTGATAAGTAGCGTTCCAATGCTATGATTTCTAATTCTTCCGATAGCACCACCTACCCCTACAGATTGCTCCCAAGTATAATTTTCTTTTTCTGTTGTGTCTTTCAACTTGTTATACTCTTTTTTGTATTTCAGGAACTCAGTCAATGCGCCTTTCCACTCTTCACCCTTGTAGAGAGAATTTTGAGAGATAAGTTCCAAAACAGTAAGCAAACTTTCTTCTGTAATCTCATCCAATGAACGTTTAAATACATTTCTTGTGTCCCTAAAGGAACCTTTGACCTCAGCATCAGATTTACTACTTTTGTTTACGAATCGATCTGGCAATTCCAGATAAAAGTGATTCCACTCTTTTACTTTTTCAGCCGCTTGCTCAAAATTCTTGTCTGTACCAATTTTTTTGAATTCGCTAATGTAGACATCGGAAACAGCATGAGATTTTACAAATTGAGACAAAGCATTCAAGACTGGTTGATATTTTGTATCACCTGTTTCAAAATCCCAAACAGTTTTAATTTTATTGTTTCTAATTACAACCGCATTTCCGATATTTCTAATAAATTGTTTACAGCAGGTGCAGTCATATTCTCGACGTTCACGGAAATATGGGTTTGTCCCTTCAGGAAAACTATCGAGATACAAATTCCATAATTCATCTTTATCCAAGTTGACTTCAAATAAATGGGTAGCATCCTTGGACATTTGAGCAAAGTTTTCTTGCAGCATCGTTTTTAATTGTTTGAATTCCATTTCTTTATCTCCCTTTAAATTTTATTTTTAATAGTTTTTATGTAACTTGATTAGCAACAAGGTGATCTAATCATATAGATTATCCCTCTATTCTTTATTTATACAAAGAATTGGTTACTTTTATCCTCTACTATGAAACACAAAATTTATTGGATTATATAAACTTTATTTCATTTGTGTCAATTCCCGATTCCTTTAAAAAATCAATTGCATTTCTTTGATATTTATATAATTCACTTTCAGAAATATCGATTCCACAAGATTCTTTATCCATAAATAATCCAACTCTTGCTATGCCGTTTTCAATAAATTGCAATTCACCTATCCATATAATGCCCTCACCATCTTGTATTCTAGCAATAAAAACAGTTTCTTTTAACATAATGATTCTTCTCCCGCTTGATGCTCTCAATGGCAAGTAGTACCATTTTAATTTGCTCTCATGATGGCTCATGGTATGGTAAATCATTTTTAAACTTTCGCAATTACTTTACTTATTTGTTATAGATATTTAGGTGATACCGTCCATCCACCTTCTTTATTAATTTGTTTTGGAAATTTATTCATTTATATATTACCCCTCTCATTTTATCATTTTTTCTGCAATTCAGAAGAAAAACGAGCTTTATTATCTTTTAATTTTATTATGTTAAATTGTGAATTAGCGCATATCATCACGTAACTCTAAATAACCAAGCAATTCTTTCGTGCTACGCTCAATTTCTTTGGTAATACTTTTAATTCCGTTATCAGCTTTAACTTCATCTATATGTCCTTCTTGAGATAAGTGAAACAATAATTCAACTTTTGCAACGCTCTCTAGAATATACTTTGCATAATCTCGTGCATGGTTGATTCTATATTGGCTTATACCGTGTTTGAAATTCATATTTAACAATCTCCTTTTAATAAAACTTCCGATAAAAAACGAGTTTCATAGCCTTTCTACTTTGACCCCATCATATGTCCATTGCACAGAATAACATCTACCGCATTCACATTTAAATTCTCTTGATTCCTTGTTTACTACATTGAAAAAGTAGTCATCATTATATCCGTAAAGATAGATGCGTGTCTTCATGATGTCTGCAATAGGTGTATTTAGAAACGTTTTACTTGGACATTCACAACAAAAATCCACCACCAAGTCATTTCCAACTACAATGCGATATTCTAATATCTGATCCAAAACTAATTCACCCTTTCCTATAAAAAACTAAATTATATTATTTTTTTGTTTTCATACTCTTACTTAATCTATAGAAACATACTGCCGTGTACACCATTGAAGCGACCATAATTGTAACTAGTCCAATGAATACATAAAGTGCGAATTCCAATTCCATCCCAACATAACTCCCCGATCAACTGGTCATTTATTCGCCAAAATCATTGCTATCACTGCTAACTGAATAATAATTACACAAAAATACATATCAATTCTGCCGCTATTCATTAAAGTTATCCTCCTTATCAAATACGAAATCTTATCGGATTATTCTAATATCAGTTCAACGTCTCCATTTTCATTATATTGTGCATCTACGATTGGTTGATAATCGTCTTCTGCCCTTACAGCAATCACAATATTTGCATCTGGATTAAATTGTTTTAATAAGTTGATTAACGCACCCACAGTATTCTCATTCATTTTTTAATATCTCCTTTTCACGATGAATTACCGATTTTATCCTAAATATTCATTATATTTTAAAGTCAATTCATCTAACGCATCTTTTAAATATTTCCCCGATAAGATACAATGCTCATTGTAAAAATCAACGGCTTCGACTACATCTTTATAAATTCTCTCCAAATGATTTTTTAATTCATATTTTTTATTTACATCATATTCAATTTGTTTTTGAATCCACTCAATTTTGTTCATAATTCCATTGTATAAACATGATGAAACTCCTTGGGGGATTGTAATCACATTTCTCCACCTCACATCAATTTAATCTTTACGCTCCAATTAACACACTTTCTCTCCACTTGCTAAATACTTCTCTCACCTGTTTCATTTCCAAAGTTTCAATACACAAACTGTTATACCATCCATCAGGATTTGTTTGCAATAAAGTCAATAATTCCTTCTGGTGGTATGTTAACCTGACATTCAATCTATTTTCAGCGAATTCAATAGTACTCATCACATCTCACCTCTCCATCTTCTTATTCTTACTGTCAAACCTTCAATCTCGACCTCTAACATGTCAATTTTACGCTGATCGTACTTCCCTTTGCTGTTCTGTAATAACGTCTCTAGCTGCTGTTTCTGCATTTCTAAGAATCTTGCCATTTTCTCATTCTCATTCATTGTTATGCTCCAACTCCTGCAAATAATTTTTCTCGTATCTCTTTTCTTGCTCGTGTTATAGACAATTCCTTAATCTGGCGAATATAAAAATCAAAAGCAAATCCATTCAGTTCGTCGATTACCACTCTGTTATTGGTGTTATTATCAATGATTACAGTATCCCAACCGTTCTTTCGTTCAAAAAATTTAAATGTGAGGTCGCACCAATCCAAATCCATTGAATCAAGCATGTTATTAATTTGCTCGTCTGATATGTATGGATTATTTTTCTTTTCAATATTAAAAACATATTCTCGTTCGATAAATCGTCTATTAATAAACATTTTTAATCTCCTCCGCTGCAAGTTTTCTTAATTCTTCCCATTTAGTTCCAGTGAATACTACAAGTTTTCCGTCAATATAGAGTCCATTCATATATCTTTTACGTTTAACCATGGTGATTTTTCTCCTTTTCTGTTATATGATGAAATCACTTTTCATTTGCTAATTCGATAGACCAAGCACCCATGTGAACCTCACACGACTAAAGTCGCGGGAATGCGTCAGCACGTTCTTCAATTTCCTTCTCACCTGTGTAAAGCATTTTTATATCGACTCCCTATGAAATTACTTTAATTGTCTGTTATTTGCCATTTTTCATTAATTAAATTAACCATCACCCATTCGCCATACATTTTGTTAACTCCTTCTGTTATCAGATAAAATTGCTTTTTCATTGGTTTGTTATACTGTTGTTAACTGATCTTCTATTTCTGTAACAACAAAACCATTTCGCTCGTCATTTTCTTTTGCTGTTAAACAATAATTATTCAATCCCCAATCACGATTCGGATATTTATGATTTTCAGGAGAAATTATTCTGTAAGTCAAAACTTCTCCTTTACATTTTTTATCAAAGTAATTGTTGCATGTTCCTTGGCATTTTTTCGTTAAAGGATATTTTTTCCTATATAGTTTTACTCCTTCTATCTCCGCATCCATATGTACTTTATTTTCACGAATCAATTCATTTAAAGCCTGTTTAAATGTATTTTCATCATCTTTCATTGCTTTATAATAAATACTACAATTCAATACTTGATAATCGTTTTCTGGAATATTATTGTAAATCAATTCCTTCATTTGTTCTTTATTCATTTCATATCAACCCCCATTTACTCGTTTTTTTATTTCATTTGTTTTCTAAATATTCTATTCTTTTATTCAGTTTGTTTTTGATTACTGCAACTTGTTCTGTTAACCATTTATCTTGATAAATAGTTTTAAGTTCATTCATGGCAATATCTAGCGCATTATTGATAATAATCATCTGATTCACATCTAGTTTAATACTCGATTTCAAAACCGTGTTATCCCCCTTTCACCAATTGAAAGACTATTTTATCGGCAATCAATAAAATTTATATTATTAGGCAATAATCTTAAAATAACATTCATTTCGTGTCTTGTTTCAAAAAAACTTGTTCCTGCAATATAGTCTGTGTATTCATTTTTTATTCTTTCCATTACTTTATTTCTTTCGCCATATAAAACCTTTTCATTATCTCCATCTTTACTTACGACGCTTGTTATTATGAACATTTTAATAAAACCTCCGTTATTTAATGAAATACTTTCTTTCATTTGCTATTTTGTTGCTTCTAAATAATCACCATGCGTGAAAATCCCGTGATACTCTTCAAACAATTTCCATGCTGCTTTCCAAGTTTCAGACGGTAAATTCATCATAGATGTTAATTCTGCTTCCCCATAAGAATTTCTTAAAAAATCCTTGACGACTATTGCTTGCTTTGTTAATCTTAATTGTTCTCCTTTATCTAAGTAGCGAAAAGCATAAACAATTTTATTTTTAAGTTCTTCTGCTGTCATATTTTTCATTCTCCTTTTTTTGATTTACCTAATGAAAGAATCCTTTTATCATCTTTCTAAAAGAAACTTTTATCTTCCATGCACTTTTCTTTAAACATTTTTGCAAACATCATCACTGTTTGAATATCTCCTATTGTCATTGACTTATATTGTTCCCTCATTTCTTCAAGAATAATTTTGACATTATCATCAAACTCTTGAATACTCATTTCAGGAATATACCTCCAATCTGGTTTTTCGCCTAATTGCATATCATTTTCTAATACTGTCAACCTGCCACTGTTATTTCCTTCGTTCCAAATAATATCGTATGTACCGTCATTATTTATCGATTCAACTTCTCCTGCCATTTGACAATCATGAAAATAAACATAATCTCCGACTTTAAATTTGCTCATATTTAATCACTCCATTTAAAATATTCATTTTATCAGAAATGTTTTTACTACCTTATCAAAGAAATACTTCTTGTTGGGTTTGAGATATTGCTTAAATGTTATTGGTACTTCTACAGTCTTTCCATTCAGCGACATCCTACAACTATTAACATCCTTCTCGATTGTCACAATGCCAACTTCTACTGTCGGATCGTCCGTCATTATATGTACAAGTGCCGATTCCCCTCCATTAAAAGGAGCCTTTAACCACAACCAGTATGTTTCGCCATTAGATAGAACGTAACAATCATAGTCACCACCTTTCGCTGCTCTGTACTCTTTAATCGTTGCTCGACTCACACTATCTCAACTCCCCATCAAAAGGATTATTTCACTTTCTTTCGAATCTCTCGACCATCTTCTGTAATATTAACACCAACCGTCAAGTATCCTGCTCTTATGTATCCTTGGATATTTCTAGGCACTCTGAAGTCCTCTCTATTAAAGATAGGCGTTATTTCTCCATATTCACTTGATATTGATCCTCCACTAATATGAAATGCCTCTCCATCCCATTCTCTAATAAATCCCCAGTGGCCTTTATATCCAGATTCTTCACTTATTATTTCAACAAGCTTACCAATCATATTTTCTGGTTTCATACTTGAATGTCTCCCATGAAAAAATTATCTCGTTGCCACTATTTCATTAACATAAACTCTGCTTCCTTCTTGAAGAAAATAAAATTGATTCTTAAGATTTCCGTCATTAGGTCGCTTCTTATCCTTTTTGAGATTAATTTTTTGAATTTTACCGTCCAAATGCTCAACGACTATATAACTTCCTTTATCAAAACCAAGCGTTTGTGTTTTTATTACTTTTACTAACATTGCTCATTAACCTCATTTCATCAACTTCTTTTCTAAATTATTTAACCTTGACTCAAACCTTACTTTAAGTGTATCAGATAAGACCCTTCCATCTCCATACAATATTTCCCTTGCTCTATTAATTTCCCCCAATATAGACTCTTTATTTTCTTTACTTTTATCCGATTCTTTAATCAAATCATTTATATATCCGCAAACTGATTGTAACAAAGCTTCTGTTCCTTTTTTGTCTGGATTTCCATATCGCCCATGTCTGCTCATACATCATCATTCCTTATGAAAGGATTTATTTCCCTTTTTGAGTCTATCTGGGGAGGCTTAACCCCCCCCTTTTTTATTTACCAAGATACGTCATATGCTACCTCTTCAGCATCTTCACTTGTGTAACAAACTCTGCATTTATTTACGAACTCAGATTCTTCCCAAAAAGGTTCTCTAAAGTAATGCTTTTGCTCAATCCATTCAATTGCTTCTCTTAAAGAATCTACAATTACTGTCTCATCCTTATAATTCTTGTGCCGACTTCTGAATACAAATTTCATTTTTTATCATCTCCCATAAAAATATAGTTTTAATACCTTTTATTTTTATGTATTGGCATTTCCTTCTTGTTTATAGAATATCATTTTACATATATAAAGTCAATATATTTTTGTATTTTTTACTTTATTATTTTAGATTAATTTAAAGATTAAAAGAGTCTACGAGATATATAATAATCTCACAGACTCCTTCAGTTTAAGCAATGACTGCCATGATCTTATGTCTGCCACGTATAGCTATCTTCCTTTCTTTTGCCTCTTTAAGTATGCTTTCTGGATCTCTTAATCCCATTTGTTGCAACTTTTCTTTAAGTGATTCTTCACTAAACATCCCTTTTCCTATAAACAAATAACTCATCATTTAACCTCCATATATTCTTTATGCGAAACAAAGGTTATTAACTATTTGACTACAGCCACGTTCAAAATATGTTATTTCATCTTCTGTGTCCAAACTAATTTTTATTGCTTTATTTATTTCTTTCTCTAAACTTGGATGTACTCTGGATACTTTCATAAACAATCTATTTTTGTCTACAGTTCTAAGTTGCTCCAGCATAATCAAGGAATCTCTATCTAATCCATTTAATTGTGCATCTAAGAAAACATGTGTGGGAATTGATGTCTTGTCTAGTCTCGAAGTTAAAACTGCAATAGTAACTACAGGACTAAATTTATTCCCCACATTGTTACTAACAATTAAAACAGGCCGACAACTCCCACCTTGCTCACTTCCAACTACTCCACTAAGATCAGCCATCCAAATATCAAATTTTTTATATTCATTTGTAATCATTATTGTACTATCTCCTATCACCATTAAAATTTATCGTTGATTTATTTATATTATATATCCATATTTTGCATTTAGCAAGTGAAAACAATAAAAAAATATGAAATATTTCTGCTTTTTTTATTTTACACATTTCGACACAAATTTCACCAATAAGATTGTACAATAACCTTGAGGTGATTTAATGACAATATACAATAAACTTAAAGAACTACGCCATGACTTACGAATGGATCAAACTCAATTTGCTGACTTTATAGGAGTCAATAAAAACCTCTACAACAAATGGGAAAACCAAAAAGGTCAGCCAAGTTTGGAATGGTGTTTCAAGATTCAACTTAAAACAGGGAAGCAAATACAGGATTTTATTATTTATAAGCCTGATGAGAATTAGGCTTTTTTTTATTTATTTTATACTCAAAAGTATGTATTTTTCACTCAGCTCTGCATATACATATAACAAATACAAATTGCATCAATTACATGGTTTTATTCTGGAGGTGAACAATATGAAATGCATCTATTGTAAAAAGAATGAATTGAAAACAGCATACGAACGTCAAGAACAAGTATGTACTGATTGTATTACTGGATTAAAAACAAATTATTATGATTGGAGTGGTTTACATGCATCCAATATATCAACGGCTTGGAGAGTTATACTTTGTCCAACAGCAAAGAGAATTAACAACAAGCGAAATGGATGAGATTGCAATGTGTCTAAAGGTTAACGCTGAATTTATATTTAAATTATCTCGATTATACAACTATTCTTCAATGGCTTGTATGACTAATGATTGGGATTGGTTACACGAAATTTACATGGAGATCGATAAACTAGAGATTCATTTTAAGGCACAAAAACCATCTTCTAAATGAAGGTGGTTTCTTTTTGTGTAATGAGTAAACAAAAACAAAACTGTATACACTGTTAAGCGTAAGCAGTTTCTATCTGTAGTATTGTTTATGCACAATTTCATAATAAAATAAACCACTTAAAATCTAGCCATTCCGTCTAGTCCATTAAAACAGTCATTTCATCGGATTAATTGTTGTATACCTCCTCAAAATCGTCTCTGTAAAAAATAGGAGCGATGAATCGGCTGCTCCAACTACACCGCTGGCATTTTAAAATTACTTCGCCTTTTTGAATAATAGGAACAACTTTTCCATGTGTATAGTAATGACCACATCTTACTCCTTCTTTGGTGTTATCTTGATATTTTTGGATTCTATTAATCAGAACACTGTTATCCATTTTATTTATCGCTCCTCATTAGATGATGAAATAACCCTTTCATTTCCCCAATCCTGCCCCAAAAACGTATTTAACGCACTCACTACCAAATCTCCATTCAGCCTCATCTTCATCATTAAAAGTGTGTGCAATGTATCCCTTTAATTCTTTTCCACATCTACTACATTCCAGTCCTGAATATTCTTGTTTTTCTGATCCCGTATAAATTAATCTACGAAAACCATTATCATCCATGTATCCGAACTCACATGCAACATATTTATCGTACCTCCCCATATTCAACAACCTCCTATGGATTCCCTATGAATCTTTCCGTCTTCCTTCTTCATCATAAAACTTTTTAATAAACCCTACAGTCTCTTCACCAAACTTTGGGACAATATGGGATGCCCACTTAATATCAGACGTAACCTTAATTTTATCTTCGTCATATCCTTTATAGTACATGTTTTCACCGAGTTTAATAACATTATAATGATAAGGCACAGAACCTTTCATTCCTTTAAAATCAAGAACTGTGTATTCGGTAATATTCATTTTCAACATCTCCTCTTTTAATTGTTTAAGATCGATTCCAAGTATATCGCTAAGTCTCAGTAATTCTTCCCCTGTTATACTGTCCCTATTTAATTTTCCAGCAAATGTACGTTCATTCATTTCAAGTTGATCTGATACCCACTTCAATGTTCTTCCTTGCTTCTTAATAACATCCTTTATATATAATCCAAGTCGCATATTTGATTAACCCCCTTCCTTTCTTTTCCTCTTGAATTCAATATATACCTTTCTCACTTAGATGTCAATTGTTTTTACTTAATTTTTAAGTATTTATTATAGTAAAATCATCTTTTTATCAGGAAAATAAAAGCCGCGATAAGGGCATCATAAAAAAATATTTCAAGATTAAAAGGGTAGACATCCGTCCACCCTTTTAATAAAACTACTTATCAAATTTTTTTGCTACTTCAATAATCTGATTCTTATAGCTAATAATGTCCGAAACAAGTTCAATGTTAAATGTTGTCCTATTTTCATCATTTAAGGTAATAAATTTATTACTGGAGTTAAAACCTAAACGGCAAATCCACTTTCTAATATTATCATCCAGTAAAACGTTCATGTAACTTTGATTGTCTCTATAAAATACTCTTGCAGAATCAATGAATTCGGACAGCAATAATTTAACTGTCACATAACCTTCTAGCTCTTCCTCAGTTGTAACAATGACTGGTTTTTCTGGTTCATCATTTACTGTCTGTACTGAACTTACAGTAGCCACTGCTTCCGAAACTGCTTCTGCATTTGTGTTGGCAATAGCAGCCTTTAATGTATCGTTTAAAGTGTCATTAACAAACTGTTTTAACGATTTCTTTACAACACCGGAAAACTTCTCAATTACTTGTTTAGTTTTCTTTCCCTGATAAATATCAGTTAGGATAAAGGAAATAAATTCGTCTGATGGATTCTCCCATTGTTTTGCAAGGAATTGCTTAATCTCATTTGTATACTTCAAATCAGAAGCTGTGTTAAAGATATTATCAACATTAAAGTTTTCTTTCCTGAATTTATAAAGCTCAGTAAGTTGATTGTCTCTAATATCTAATAAATTAAACTCAAAAAACGGATTGGTATCCATCTTATTTTGTTCTTCTAAGTCAGTGAAGAATTTATAATGAACACCGTTTGTAAGTATAGCGAACTTCGCCTTGGTGGTACCAAAGTATCTGAAAAGCTGAGAATCATGCTTTTGCAATTTTTCATTGATTGCCTTAGCTTCAACCAAAATAATTGGTTGATTATCTTGAATGATTGCAAAATCAACTTTCTCACCTTTTTTAATTCCCACATCGGCTACAAATTCAGGTAGGAATTCCTCCGGATTAAATACGTCATAATTCAAAGCTTGAAAGAATGGCATGATGATAGATGTCTTAGTGGCTTCTTCGGTAGAGATTGAATCTTTAATTTTTTCAACACGTTTCGACAACGTACGCATAAGTTCAGGAAAGTTATCCAAATTGTCCACTCACCTTTAATGGAAATTATGTCTTAATTTTACACCTATACATTGGTAATAGCAATATATTTTACTAATCCCATTTAGGCTGCTGAATTGGTTCATACAGAAGATTCTCTATAATGTCGTCCATATTATCTATGTTGCCGATTTTCTTTTCCCAAAAGTAAACGTCATTCTTTGTCTGTAGGTTACTGTAACGCTGTGTACCGTCTTTGTAATGCACGATCCAGCGGAAGGATTTATCGATTAGACTAGTCATAAGCGCCCCCTTAAAACAATTATTTCATCGAAACATCTTCAATGCTTGCTTTGTAATCATTAATCCATTCAATCATGTTATTGATTTCTGCGACTTCCTTCTCTCTTTTCGTGCCGTTATCATCAAACCATTGAATCAAGAATTGAGTATTATTCACTTGATCCAACACTTTAAAATGAACAACATTTTCATCTACCATTGCAACATATGTTTCATTAATTTTGAACAACATTTTAAACATCTCCTTTTATTGTAAATTAATAATTGCAAAGTAATATTTTTATATTGCTGTTATTATACCATGAACAATATAAGACTAGGAAATGAACAATTCATTTACCGTTATCTTCTTTACGTCTTCCGAATACTTGATTCATACCAAAATCAGTTACCACCCAATCGCGCCCAAATTTCCGAATAGAGCCAATAGGAAACCGATTATGTGCCTTTCTCAACGTTGAATCGTCAATTCCCCATTGTTCACATGCTTCAGCAGATGACATGATCCTTGGGTCATTTAAATCGATTGTATTATGTTGCTCATTTTCAATATTAAAAGTTTCTTTAATGATATTCTCAAATTCTTTCTTTGGGTTATCACAATTAAACACTTCTCTAAGTTTTTCCTGCGTCATGATTGCTTTAAAATATTGTTCCATTTCTTCTTCTTTATCGTATGACTGGAAAGACATTTCTGCAAATGTTTCGATATCAAAAGAGTGAAGAAGAACAGCCTTATTAGTGCATATATCCGTATCAACCAAGTAAAAATTATCATCAATTGCAATAAGTCCGACATTATCTTTTTCAACAAGATCACTAGAAACCACTTTAATCATTTAATTTCCTCCATTTTTATTATATTTATACAATATTCACTCTAGCGTGAAATGTCAATATAAATTTATCTTTTTGTTTGGGTAAAGAATATAGATATTTCATTTGTATTTAACTTGATTCTAACTTGATTTACAACTTAACCATCAACCAAAAACCTTGTTATTGCGTGATTTTTTAACTTGCATTTAACTTGCATAATGACTTTTTTATAACTTATTTATCAAGAAATAAAATGCAAATTTCATAATGATTTAATACGGCTACTGTTATACAATTTTCTTAACCTCAGACCGCAATCCTTCAATAATTCCCTCGTGTTTTAACTCTCTGTTATTCGTAAAGCGACACAAATAATAATTGTAGACTGTTTCACCATACCCATTTGTTCCAGCAATTTTAAATGGTTTTCTTATTCTTATGTTTCCTATGTTTGGTATCGTTACCTCACAGTGAATATTTACTCCCTTTTTGTCATCTTTTAGTTTAAATTCGTACCATGTGTTTAGACTACATTTATTATTACATATAAACGAATGAATTAAGTCATAAAATTCTTTATCGCTCATTATTTATTTATCCTTTCTGTTATCATAAAAGATACGTTTTAATACCTTTTGACTAGATAGAAAATCTGCAAGTTTTCTATCTAGTCGATATTAATAATCTTTTATAATTCCATGTCTTGTGCGTCCTCTAACGCTGAGAGTAGACCGTCAAAATCTTCAGACTCGCCGTACATATCTGCAATTGCAAGCACAGTTTCAAGTGACACACCATAATCTTCTGCAAGTGATTCAAGGTATTCCCTTCTGTTTGTATATCCATTTTCTTGATAAATATTTTGATTGTCCATTTGTTATCTTCTCCTATGTATTTGTATATTCTTTATATTTATTATTGTATCATCATTGTTTATATATGTAAAGTTTTTTTTGTTTTTAACATAATTTATTTTCAAGTATCGAAATAAAAGATATTTTTTATAACTTTGGCGAGACCACCCATAACTAAAGTCATGGGTGGTTCAATTAGTAAAACTAGAGAGGAATTATCCTCTCCTTATATTACATTTTGCCTTCCCCAACTCAATTTTACTGATCCGTTTTCGTCATACTCTTTAGTAATGATACTATTGAATATGTCTAAACTGATTCCAAACTCATCAAATATATCTGCATCTTCTTTGTACTCACACTGTTTCACAAACTCATTGATCCGCTGCTTTGCCATTAATAAAGCTAGGATATTTTGCTCCAGCGTATTCGTGTACGTTATAAAATGTATTGTCGTTTTATTCTTGCTGTTTAAGCGTGTAAAACGTCCAATATACTGCATCATATTTGCAATGTTATATTGTAGACCCTCACATATTGCAACGTCACAGGAAGGGATATTAACGCTCTCAGATAGGCTCATTTGAGTTGATACCAGTATTCCATTCTCTGTTGCTTCAAATTCTTCAATAATCTCTGTACGCTTTTTGAATGACGTTTCACCAAGTATAAGGAATACTTTTCGATCTGAAAACTCGTCTCTTAACTTGTGAAAATAATAAGTAGATGCATCTATAAAAGTTGTTCCAATTGCAACCTTTTGATTATCAGCATTTTTGATAATGTGTTTAATTTTTTTATATTTGTTTGGTTCTTTATATCCATTATATTCCTTTAATTTATGAGGAATGGAAACGGCTTTTTGTAACAATTGAATTTGTTGAATAATCCGTAACATGGCATCTTTACGGTAATTGCCTGTTGTTCCGTAGTATGATCTAACCATAGTGTGAAACTCTTCCATGATTTGTCTATATACTTCTTTTTCGTTTTCATTTTGGTTGATCCGATGAGTGACAAATTCGACCATATCTTTATTTAACACTTCGAACATACTTCTAACTATAATTGTTTTTTCAATTAGTTTGATCAATTTATCCGAATGATATATATCTTGATTTGCTTTTTCTACTCCAAAAACTGTTGCTTTCTTAGGAGAAAAACAAGCAGAAAACAATGATTGATTATATGCAGGAAATGGCTTCATGTAATATTTATTTTCATTCTCTTTTAACTCTCCTGTTTTTTTATCCTCCTGTTGGATCGTTGGACATTCGCAGATAAAGTTATTGCTGCTACCATACAAAATCATAAATTGAGGATACAATTCATTAGCATTATTTTTTGTCGGTGTCCCACTTGCCAATAGTTTATATGGAACACGCTGAAACACACTTGTAACGGCTTTTGTCGTTTTTGTGCTTGGATATATACAACGATGTGATTCGTCTAATATTAAGGCAATTTTACGCGACTGTAGACGAATATAATGTTTAATATGTTTTTGATACTTAACAAGCATATTAAACGAGAATAAAACAGTATCACCTTGTTTTAAATTTAGTACATCTGACAATGATTCAATTTTTTTATATTTGATTCCATATTGGTCTAACCGTTTAGTCCATGTCATTTTAATTGAAATACTAGACGATACAATAAAAGTGTTTCTAATGTGCTTATGTTGATTCATGTATTTCATCCATGTTATTCCTGCTTCTGTTTTACCTAATCCGACATTCCAAGCTAACAATGCTTTATCTTTTTGCAGAATTTTGCCTAGATCTTCTTTTTGAAAATCCTTTAATTGTATTGTCTGGTTAGTCTCATTATTATATAATCTAAAATTTTCTAACCATTCTGTTATAAGTGGATTGTTACCTATTTTTTTAAATGATTCGGATTGCTGACATGATTTTTTAACCTTTCTGTTATACAACTTTTTATAAGTCTGATCATCAAATGGGTAACTGTTACTTAGTATCATATCAGTGAATGACATTTCTTTAACACCAGTATACTTTGACAAATATATCTTATCTTTTTGTGAATAACCTTTTAGTCGTAAACCATAATTTGTTTTAACTAGCCGTATCTCGTCACGTTCGCTGTTATGTTGATTCTTGATAATGCGTTTAAGATAAGATAAAACTTTTTCTTTGGTTAGTCTGACTTTTTGCCATTCATCAAATTTCATACCTTCAGGCATAGTTTGAGTATGATACCTGTTAACATATTCTATACATTTGGCATAGTTCTTATTGATATTTGGATTACGCTTAATGTCATACAGATATTTTGTAACTTTAGCCTGAAACTCTAAGTCATCGCTGTTACTATGCAAACTCTCAAAGAAAAGTTTATGTTTAACTTTTTCCTTTTGTTCGATAACTGGTTTTATGTATGTGTTATATATAAAATCGCTGCTCTTTTGGTCTATTTCTGTTATTAATAATTGGCTGCTATATGGTTTATCGACTGTTATGTGTTCAGACTTCTTTTGAAAGAACATGATTTTAGTACGGTACGAGGATACGCCAACATTTTTAAAAACATCCGAAGGTAATTCAACCTGATATATAAAGTTGAATCTATTGTTAATAGTTTTGATCATTCCTGAGTCTGTGAAATCGTCAACAAGGAATGAAACAGGAACAATCAAGGCAAGTATTCCAGCAGGTTTGAGAACGTCATAAGCCTTTAGACAGTAGTATAACTGGCTTAAATACTCTTCTTTACCTACATTCCATTTTAAATTAAATGGAGGATTACCTAGTACAAGATCAAACGAAACATTAGTAGCCCAGTTCCTTATGTCATCGGCTGTTATATTGATATCAGGATAAAGGAATTTTGCCACCTTGTAAGACCTGATATCAATTTCACATCCGTATACATTGGAATGATTGGGAAGCCAGTTAAAGAAATTCCCCATGCCACACGTCAAATCTGCAATTAGATCATGATTCGATGGTTTCACGCAATCTACAAGGAATTTAGATACATCATGAGGAGTGAAAAAGGCTCCTAGTTCAATTTCTTTTTTTGCTTCACTAAAAGCATGATAAGAATCATAATCATAATAATTTAAGCCGTGGAGACCGCCAAAACCTGTATAACTGTTATAGACATTTTCGGCTGTTATATTATACTTTGTTGTAAGGTTATTCTCAATAAGGTAAAGAATTTTTTCGTTAATCTCTTTACGCTTATTTTGCGGAATGACAGTATTAGATATTTTATACATTTGTATCACCTTATTTCTAAGGAGCCAACAAGGATAGTGCTGGCTCCTGTTATATGCTGCTGTTATTTAAATCAATTCAAGAATATGAACATCATAAGGATTAACAAAAATAACTAATTGATACTTTTTATTATTGAATTCAAAATACCCAAAACACTGTTTGCCATTGTCTATAACGTCTGTTAAATCTCTTGTGTATGTCTTTCTTTTATATTCGAATGATACCCACTCATTATAAAAACTTCTTTCAACATATTTGAGCATTAAATGATATACCTCCTATTGTGAGCCGCTAACCTTTACCATTGATTCAGGAAAGCGGCTGTTATTATGGTCTACTGCTGTTATGCTGATTTCTGATTATATCCGCAATACTCTTTAGCAAATTGTGTAGATAGTTGATTAGATTTAAATTCGATTTCTAATTTACCGTTTTTCAAAAACTTAATTGATTTAACCTTATCTAATGTCATAGGTTCATAGCGTTCATAATTCGCTTGGTTTCGCTCGTTATTATAGCCTATATATTTACTGTTCAATTCTTCATTGCCTTTTATAGAACCATTATCAAAATGTTGTAATGCGTTAAATATGTCTATGCTTTTTCCACTTAGTCTATGTTCCCTCCATATGGAATCAAAATGAGAAAACCATCCATCGATAATTAACTTGTTGTTTTTAATTGTTATTTTATCGCTATTTATAACTGTTTTTTTAGCATTTCCTTTTATCTCTTGCACGGCTTTTTCAGTAAAATTATAACCATCAAGTTGAATCATAATCTCATCTATAATATTTTGATATGTTACATTTAAGTCATATTTCCTTTGTATTTTGTCATAATCAATTGTTACATTATATTTATCATTAAACCAATTAGCAATATTACAAATAAATTTATCTTTAATATCTGATGAAATTTGCTTGAAGTCTCTTAATTTATAACTTTCCAAATATGTATTTGTCGACTTTTCCCTGTGCCATTCACCATTTAAAATGTCGAGACCCGAAACTTCTTTAATCTCGTTTGAAAATTTAATCATCAAGTCGATTGCTTTTTTATATTCTCTTTCTTCATTAATGCAGTATTCCAGATCATCAGTGGCAATTTTTGAATCTGTTGTGACTTTCACGTTATCAAATTTAGATAGAATATCATCAAATGTGCTCATTGGTTTGATTTGCTCCTCTTCTTGTATTTGTGGCTTCGCTTGTATAACCGTTTTAGTTTGTTCGTCTGCTTGTTCGACATTTCCAAAGTCATGATAAATAACATTGTCTTTTATTTGTTCAGTTGTTTCCTCTTGGCTCATTTGTATGTCTGCTGTTATATCGTTTTCAGATTCTACAATTAACCCTAGAAGCGTTTTAACCTCGTCTATGATACTTTGACCGTTTTTCGATTTACTGATTAGTTCAGAGGCTTTTTGCTTGCTTATTTTTAATTGTCTTGTATCCAGTTTAGTCGCACAATGTAAAGCCCATAATTGCTTGCTAGTGGCCTGATCCGCGATATCTGTTTTATATGTATTTGTGTTATTTTGCGCTTGCTCTTGTGGCTGCTCTGGTGTTTTCTCACTTGTTTCAATTTGTGGAGCATCCGACATTTTTTGTTTACGTTTAGTCTTTTTATATACTGTTTTTTCTATTACCTCTGTAACCTCTTGGAGTGTGTAAACGTTGGCCTTTCCTTCTTCCATTTGCTTTTTAATTCGTTCCAATGGCTGATAATATCTTTTTACACTTGCACCGTTTAAACGCTGATAGCCTCTTTTTTCACTGCCTAACAACTCATAAGTAACGCGAACCTGTTCGCCTACAGTATAAATATCTGTTACGATCCAATAGTGTCCATGATATGAAAAGGAAAGTATATCATTTACGTTAATTGTTTGATCTTCTTTTAAAACTGGTTTAATGACTTTCTTTTCAACTTTTACAATCTCTGGTTGTAAAGCGTCTGCATCGGTCAGAATCGATTCAATTTTGTTAATGAATGCATTAACCTTTTCGGCTTTTTGTTCGGCTGCTGTTTTAGTTTTATCTTCCCAGTCATATTCATTTACAGAGAAAACACCCTTACCCTTTGCGATGATTTGACCATCTTTTTCTATGTGCCATGAACAAGCTTTTGGATTAGCATGTTTAAATGTTGGATAAGTTTCTAAAATTGTATATTCTGGTTCAATTCCTGCCTTTTCTTTTTCCTTTTCAATGAGAACAGCACATGAAGCTTTTTCATTTTCTGTGCTTGCTGGATCATTCATCAAAGCTTCAAGCTTTTTGATACGTTCGTTAGATACGTATTTTTTGCTGTTATAGTTATATTTTTTAACTTGATAACCGCTGTAATATGTGTTGTATTGATCAATTACCAGAATATAACCGTTCTTTTCTGCAATACCATCCCAAGAAGCAGGATCATAATAGTCAGTCATGGAATCGCTTCTATCTTCTTTATATCCGTAAATTTTCCATCCTTTTTCTTCTAAAGCGTGGCAAATTCTTACCTTAGCCTCTCTTTTGTCGCTGTAATGCATATTAGACAACTCCTTTAAACTATGTATTTTGCTTACCTCCTCCACTCTTTATGAGTGGAACGCTGCCAGCCTATTGGTCTATTTAAACTCGCTGGCACGAGTTATTGAGTTATGGCAAAATCTAATCGATCCATACCGTTTATACCGCTGATTTTGATTAGTGTTACTCGGTTTTTGTGGTATAAATCATGTTTTTTCATGTATTCATCAGAAAGTTGATAAACATTTTCTATTAAATATAATGAACCGAATTGTTCCACAATTTCACCTTTTACATATTTCATTTTTTATCCTCCTATAATTATTTGTTTAATATAATTATATTATAAACCAAGGATTTATAATTGTAAATATGTTTTGCATATTTTATTTATTAAAAAGGTAATGAAACTGAAATTTTATTACCCTATACGATATTCAATTCTTGATAATATCTAATATCCTGATTTGTAATTGATTTAAAACAATTTCCATCGATACATTGCCAGAGATTAACCAGACTTATTTTTATTTCTTTGTCGGTTTGTTGTTTAAATATCGGCATTATTTCTGCTTTATATTGTTCTGGTGTGATCTTTTTTAGTTTATCAATAGGATTTTCTTTTTGTTCTTTTTCTTCTTCTTTTTCTGTTCTGCTCAATTTAACCTTTAATTCTTCGGATACTCTAATAAAGTCTTTAATACCTTTTATGTAGTATGGAATCGACTGACCAGATATTAAGCAATCCTTTACCATTGCTTCAAATGCTTTATGAGGATCAAGTTTGTATTGAAGTAGATACATTGTACATTCATGGCGCATGTTTTCAATATCTCTTTTAGTTCGTCTTTCACGTTTCATAATTCAAAACCTCCATTTATGTATTTTATATTTATAATTATAAAGCAAGATAACCACTTTTGCAAGTGGTTTTATTATTTTTTATATATCAGTTTTATCTATACGTTTTTCGTCCTGTGTATCCCATTTCATATACAGTCCATTCACCTATTTCTTCTCTTAGCACTTCCTCAAGAATTTGGAGGTATTCTTTCCCATAGTGAGTATTGAAACAAACTCATTATTGCTTATTTATACTTGGATCGGCTCCAAGCGTACTAATCTCTTCATGTATAAAATTTAGTCTTCAAATAATACTTTTCTAAGGTAATTTAAACAAATTCGTTTAATTTTTGTCATCTCATTGTCATTAACATGTTTGCTATGATCTCTAAACATATTGTGAAACTCTTCTGAATTAACAGGTTCATCGAACGTACTAAAATGATCCGTTAAAGCTTTAACAACTAATTCCTCGCTGAAATCAATTCCCTTATAATTAAATTCTACATGAAAAGTACTCTCACAACATTCTCTTACATAGTTATTCCAACTTTCGTATGTACCTTCCTGAAATTCTAGTACGCTCGCCTCTGTTTCTTCGTTAAAATTCAATGTTAATACTTTCATAAAATCGCCTCCGCTATTATTTTATCATAATTTTAAATGGTATTAAAGTTTATCATTTATTCACTCTTTAATCTCTTTATCGGCAACAAAGTATCTTTTCTCTGTCCCCGAAATGTCATTAATTCACCTTCGCGCAATCCTCCAGCCGTTACCCTGATTGTTACAGTGTCTTTATAAACTCGAATAACTTCGACATTTTGCTTAAATATAGTAGAATACATCATTGTATATGGTTTTATTTCTTGCATATATGTTTCAACCTCCACAAAATAAATAACTAACTAAAACCATTATAAACCATAAACGTATAAAACGCAATACTATTATTATATATTTTACTCTTTAGATGTAATCAATTTAAAAGGCCAACAAGCCTATTTAAACGGATGCATATGTACAATAGTGGAATAATCGCGGAGCAGGTTATAAACGCTTAGAATGGTCTGTATAGGCTTTTGAGTGGATGGAATGAGATAAGATGAAGAAAAAAAGAAAAGCCACTTGTTAGGCGGTTTAATAATTATTTTTACTCATTAAAAATTGTAACAACTCATCTTGTGTTAACTCTTTGATCGATCCATCTACAATCAATTTATCAATGGGCAAAGTAAACATGATAGATTCTATATGACTTCCTCTTTTTGAGTTAAAAGCCATTTTTATCACCTCATCATTATTATACACTTTGAGTAATAAAATTAAATTTTATTGTTTTGTTAGACCACATTCTTTATAAAATCGTTCCCTCATTTATTCCTTTAAAGATTCGATATTTAATAAATCATTTTCAAGTTCATTTTTACGACTAATTAATTGTTTTTTGATGTTTATGTTTGATTCTGACTCAATACTTTCTCCAATTACTTTTAATTCCTCTTTTACAAACAAATACGCATAATGCAGAAATTTTTGATTCATATATGCTACCTCCCATTTTACAATACAATATATTTTAATCTTCACTAAAAATTAGAAGGGAAACAATTCCCCTCTAATTTGTTTTTCTTTTCTTCCCTGTACCATTGCACCTAAAGCACTTTCCGTTTTCGATGTGATGATAATGCATGATTCTTCCTTTGCCATTGCAAAATACGCACTTGTCATTTTTCGTTACTAATGGATGATTAGGGAAGTTTTTACCTTCCCAAGTCATTAAGCATTCAATGGAGCAAACTTCCCAACCGTCAGATGTTACAATGCCTTCCCCTTCATCAAATTGTTTTTTATTGCAGCATACACAAGTTTGAATAAAGATCGCGTTAGCAGGAATAATGCCAACATATGCAGGATTGTCATTATGAAAAAACATTCTAACCGCCTCCTATGTACAAACCTTATATCTACATTATATACTTTATATTTATAAAGTCAATACATAAAAAGTCATTTTTTATATTTTGTTTATTTTATTTTCAATTAAATAACGTCTAATTCCTTATATGTATCACTATAAATGTCCCAACTTTTGTGATCATGCCGATATCGCCAACTCGCAATGTATGTCCTTTTGTTTTACTCCGATAGATACGAATAGTTACTGATTTATCAGTAAGAGAACAAACCGTTCCTTTACAAAGAATATCGCCAAACATGCTATCTTTACATTTTTTTGCTTCCTTTTTATAACTCTATAATTCCTTTTAACTTTATTATCTCCTCATATGCTCCAGCAGGTAAAGAATTAAATTCTATAACATACCCGTCGTTATCCTGATATTCGTTATCACTGGAGATTTTAAATAAAAATGCGTGCTTATCGATAATGGCAAAAACCTTGTCATATAACTTCCCTGATTTATCCATAAGTTTGAATCTATACATTTTCTTTTCCTCCATTCGTCTAATAAAATCAATGTTTTAAAGGTAAGAGGGAATTAACTTTCCCTCTTATGCAACATTCAGAAACAATACATTTACATTCAATTTAGATAATGCATTAACCTTTTCCATCATCTCTTTTAATTCACTGTCATTTCCATAATTAGCCATTTTTGCAACTGCTTCATGATATTTTTGGTCAATGATATAGTAAAGTGTGCTATCCAATCCTATGTATAAGTTATCGAAAAATTTATTCAATGCGCTATTGAATTTTACGTTTAAATCAACTTTGCGATTAAATGGTAAGTTGCTAACCAGTTGAACATCGTTTATAACCGCCTTAGTTTTATTGTTAACCTTTGCAGTAATGCTGTTTTCGCTGAGTTTAAAAACTGTCTCGTTAAGGTTCAATGATCCGATTTCTTGAATCTTCATTTTGCTGACCTCCAATTGTATTATTTATTTATATTTCTATATTATTTCTTTATATATATAAAGTCAAGCATTATTTTTCATTTTTTATTTTTATATGAAATTAAATTTTATCTTCAATGGTTTATAAACTCAAACGAAACAATATCAACATAATCTATAATATTTAAATTTCCTGTATATTCAATGATTACATTCAAGCCTCTAAAACGGTCATTAAGATGTTTTAATACCTTTTGATCCTCCTTATCACTCTGCATGATATCAAGTACCCAAAACGATCCTGAAGTGTCTGAAACCGTAATAGCGTAATAGGTGTTAGATTGAGTATCATAATAAACATAATCGATAGTTTCAAGAGTTTTAGAGATTTGTTTGCAAGCGAATGCTTGAGATGAGAAAAAGGAAAATAGGATAAGAGAAATAAGAAATAGTTTTTTCATTTTGATTATCTCCTTTAATTTATATTATTTACTTTTCGTGATGTGCATAAGCTGCCAGTGATAACTCAATAGATCCTTTGCCATTTTTAGATTTAACATATAGTTTACCATTGAGCAGATAACCTGATTTATACATAATGTTTAACCTCCTATAATTGATTTTAAGATGTATTTGCTTATTCTCCGCTTGTAAGTCGTTTAACCATATTTTTATCGTTTAAAAGCCATTCTGGAATCATATCCGTAAACAATAAGACAAATATGCTTGCACGTTGACGACAAAATGAGATATTTTTATTGAGTGCATATGTAAGCATGGATTTGATGTGTGCTGTACGGTTGGCTCTTGTATTCTCGTTTGTGACATCAGATAAAAAAGAATTTATATCCTCTTGAGTAATGGAAATAGCGTCTTTACCGTTTAAAAACTCCATAAAATTACCGCAAGAACATTTATATTGCGCCCAAGATGATTTATGTTTCGGATCGGTTTCATAGTTTGGATATTTAGAGTTTCGGAAAGATTCAAGGTATTTTTGGTTGACATTGGTTAGCTCAAAAGTTTTAACTTGATTAGACCAAGCTTGTTTATTTGCATCTGTGACAGTATATTTTTTACGTTCGTTTGTTTGTGAAGAATCTAGAGGATTAGGTTTAACTGGGTTAAAAATGAAATCAAATTCGGCTTGAACCATTTCTATTGATTGAGTCATAATAGTATACCTCCAATATATTTTTTAGTTGCAACGGATCAAAGCATTACACATTTGATTGACAGTGATATCACCATTCTGGATGTCTTCTCGGATGTCGTCTATATCGCCACCATAAGCGTCAGCATAATCAAGGTAACATTCGATAAGATTAGAAACTGTTGGTTCAATGTCATAGTAACCAGAAGTTGTGAGAGCTTTTTGGATTATGTTTGTCATTTTAATCACTCCATATTTTTATATTTTATTTATATTTATATAATAAACGCTTGAGTTATATTTGTCAAGCGTTTATTTTACTTTAGTTTCTGTCAAGATAAAATTTATTGTCCTTTTTGATAACCCGATTAAAAGAAAATACATTTTGTATAGGCTCATTTATGGCTTTGCTAATTTTGATCATAGTTTTAACATCTGGATTATTATCTTTAAATATTTGATTGATACGCTGCTTAGATACTCCTAATAATTCACCTAGCTGTTCTTGAGTCAATCCTTTTTCTTTTGTAACTTCTTTGGCCTTGTTTTCAAATCCATCTGCTTTAAATATTTCAAGTTGTTTGTCAATATATTGATTTGCTTCATCATCATAATATTTTTCGTTGCATACTGTACATTGTTCGCATGGTATGTTTTCGACAACAAATATTTTACCGTCAATTTCAAATTCTAAAGTGTCTAAAAAGTTATTGAAGGATTCAGATCTGCATTTGATGCATTTCATTTTTATGCACTCCTTTTAGTTTATGATAAGGCTATGAACTATTTATTCATAGCCGTGATGATAATAATTAGTTCGTTATCTTGTATTTCTATTGCTAATCGGTGATTGTTTATTCCTCCTGCAATCTTATATGTATGTACTCCATCGCTTGATACATCTTCTCTTATTAGCCTTTTTGGATTTTCTAATATGTCTAGGATGTCGTTTCGAGTTAATTTGCGTTGCTTTAGTCTTATTAGTGCATGTGAAGTGAGTTTGTACTTTCGTTCAGATGCTAAACGTTTGATTAAGATAAATAGTTCATCCTGAGTCAATTATATCACCACCTTTTGTATAAGTCAATTATACACTTTACTATTTGATCAGTCAATATATTTTTATTGTTTTTGTATGTTTTATTTAAATGATTTATTTTGTGAATCTTATATAAAAGATCAGGAAATAAAAAGAAAAAGCCCTAGTGGTGGGCTTTATATCTATCTATTTATTCATCTTTTTTACAATAATAATAATAATTCAAATTTAGCATTGTTTTGAAGGTTACTGTTACACTAAATCTATCGACTTTACATACAGTGTGGTATGTATTATTCATTGACCGATCAAGACAAATTGTGGTATATTATACAGCTTCAATAATTTTTTCTATTAATTCTTCGTCAAAACATACTGCTCCGTCATATGTTCTAACAGCCATGATATTGTTTGGTTCTAGTACCATTTCCCACAACCAGCATACAATGTCATGATCATAACCTTCGGCAGAATCAACAATATTTGTAGGATTAAAAGATTCAAATATTTCTTCTGCATCGACAGTTAACCAATATCCCGTTTCAGACAGAGACCCAAAGTATTCATTTTCTTGACACTCAATCCATTTGTTGATAATCAAATCTTTTATATCATAAATATCAACAGTTTTATCTGATGTGATAGTATATTCATTTTTGCCGTAATTTTCAACTTTGTAACGATCTTCTGCGAACATTGCATGACCCCAATCGGACATGGGAGAGTTAGAGTTGGTAAAGCGATAATATGTTGTTAGTTGAGTTGACATTTTAGACACTCCTTTAAGGCACAGTAAAATTTTTTAAAAATAAGCCCACAACATAATAGTGCGACTGTTATAGGCTTATTCTTTATTGTTTATATTCTCTTTAAATTGATCAAAAACCTTTTCGGATTTATAGTGAGCCACGAAACTTTTGTGTAGTTCCAGTTCTTTTATTAATTGCTCGTTATCTTGCTTTATTTGACTTATACGACGTTTTTCCGACTCGGACATGATAAACGACATATCTGTGATATAATCCTCTATAATCGGCTCATTGTTGGCGTTATAAACGGTATAGTATATTGAGATATTATTATAATCATGGCTTTTATACAAGTTTGCTAATTCGTGCGCTTGCTGTAGGTTTTTACATTCGAATTTGATTATATTATCATAATTTATATTTATGTCTTTGTCATGTTTGGTGTGTTCGACTATGTATTTTACTGTATAGTTACCTTTTATCCATATTCCGTTAGTGATTGATACGTTGTTATCAATGGGAGATGCAAATAATTGTAAGTCAAGTCGTAAGGCGTTTTGAGAGGCTGGAGCACTAACAGCCTCTATATATTCGGGATCAAAGTCTGATTGAATGCAATAGTTATATGCCTCATCATAGGAAGAGAATGAACGGTTATATGCTGTGTATGTATTATTGTTTGTTGTTTCGTCTTGAGTGTTGGAAGTTTCTTGCATATTTTCAACTTTCGGAAATAGTCTAACATCTGACAACATTTCTTTTTTGACTTCAATCAATTTTAGTTCCATTTCTTCTACACTTGCACCAGCTTGATATAAGTCTAATATTTGATTGATATAACCGTAACATAGATTTTTATGAGTTGTGTTTGTCTGGTCAATCATAGATAATAATTCAACGTGACAACGGTCATAACATTGACTTTTTGCTTCCCTGATTTCAACGTCTAAAGCCTTTTGAGATTCAGAAACAAACATTTTCACAAGTTGTTCACACTCATATTTTACGTATGAGTTATATTTTCGTGATCCTTTGCTATTCTCGGTTACAACTTTAATTGAGTTAGTAACGACGTTGTAAGTTACATTAGCAAATACGTTGATCATATCAAGGGAATAATGGGCTTTATTAGCGTTGATACGAAAGCGGAAATAGATAGTATTGTTATGTGTATTAATGGACATTACGCGATTATTAAAGACATTTTCGTAATCTGTAGCAAAGTCAATTATATACTGAGTTAATGTTTTCATTTGGATAACCTCCTATAATGATGCGGACTAGACTCACCCCTAATTCTTGATTATTATATTACAGGATGTGAGTTAATTTGTCAAACACTTTTTTATATTTTTTATTTTTATTTGTTTAATGTTTTTATTACATTATATAGCGTGTAAAATGATAATGGATATAAAGAGTAAGTAAAGGCCATATAAGAGGATATGAGCAAGGATAGAAGCTTTGTGAGTAGATATAGATAGATAGGATTGTATGAGGAGTTTATATGTCCTGTGAGGTGGAGTTATGGATTGTCCATGTAATAGTGCTAATAAAAATATAATAAAAAAGCCTATAGAGATAGGCTTTAAACGTTTTATGTATTGTATTATCTCATTATGAGTCAATACTAACGGTTATGGGATCTAGTCCGTAAAATTGATATAAAGCTTATAATGATTGTCATAACTGCTAGTATATAAACACTGTAACGTGTAATATCAGAGTCACTAGAGGATATAGAGCATATTAAAATGATGCTGGTAAGGATTGATAAATAATTAACAATATTGTGCTGTTTAAACATGGCGTTTCCTCCTTTTCGGATTTATTTAATGAATAGTTGCATATTGATACATAGGAGTTGTATAATAGAATGGAGGGAAACAGGAGAACCGAAGTTCTCGCTGTCTCCTTGGTTGAGCTTTAACGCTTGTGGTGTCTATCCTTACGCGGAGGGTAGGCGCCATTTTCTTTTTGCTGTTCTAGTTGTTCTAAGCGTTTTAACTCTGCCTCTTTTCGTTTATCCTTCCACCGTCTGTATTCATCTAAGATAAATTTAGTTAGTGTTAGGATAAAGGATAAGATTGCAATAAGGGTTTTTTCATCCATTCGAGTCCTCCTATGTATCAGATTTCCCTTACAAGATAATAATACCATTTTTATATATATAAAGCAAGTATATTATGTTTATTTTGTATATTTTATTTGTTTGTTGTAGGTGATGTTGTTGTGATAAAGTTGTGGATATAATGTGATATAGTGATAAGATGTGATATAGATAATGTATTTGTATATGTATGTATTTGCAATTGTATATATATAAAGTTTTGATGATATTATATGTATATATTAAGTTATTATATGTGTATATATTTATATGTATTTGCAATTGTATATATATGTATATGTATTTGTTAACACTTGTAAAAATGGACGCATGTTACTATACGATTTGTTTATCTATTAAACAAAGTTCTGGTAGTCTGCACTGGTGGTCATTAATGGTCTAGTATCATTCTGCACTGATCGATAAAACACTTATTTTAACCTAATTAAGCTGGCATCATAGACCAAAGCAAGATTAGTAAATTTTAACAAATGGTATCTATTTCCATAACCCATGACTAATAATTGTTAGTCATGTGTTTTTACTAGTGTTTACAAGGCTTTTTACATCTCTTACAATATAGGTATGGGGGGTATATTTACAACTAAATCAACCATTTATTTCCATTTTACGCTGTGAGCACTTCCATCCACACCTCCAACTAAAATTACCAATCGATTACACTATTACACTAAATTTACATCAAAATACCAATTTCACTTCTCATCACACTCTACTATAATCGTATCTATAATCGTATCTACTATATTCACCAATTACAAATATCCTTACAATTACTACATTTTTAACACTCATTACCTCATGGAACTTACCATATATTTCTTCACAATTTCTCCATAATTAACAAATTTCACATCTCTAATATCTAATTTTCCCTTGTTCTACCTATACTTTCACGATTAAAACTATCTATTTGACCACATAATGCGACTCTTAAATCACAATTTTACCATTATAATATCTAAGTTTTTTCCGTCCACATTCATCAAAAATTATATAATTGTCGATTATAGCTTTTCACGTTCCGATTTAACCTATATGAGGGGGGGATATTTTTAACAATGATATACATGAGTCAATGATATACATGAATATATACAGTATATTTAACAAAAAAGATGACTCACACTTAGAGTCACCTTGAAAGTTTATTATTCAACGTTACCAATATTCTTCAAAGTAGCCAGTATCTTATGCTTATAATCTGGATATATTTATATTTTTCTATTTTATAGCATACAATTTTTCACAATCATAAATTATCTACTTTAATCAACAAAAATGGATAACATTCTATTCCTTCATCATTATAAATCTTACCTATTCCCAACTCTGTCAAAAGAATTTTATTCGCTCTTTTTCTCTCTATTCCATATTTAATACATAATTCACCAATTATCTTTTTCATCTGTCTTTGCTTAGAGTCTTTACTTCCCTCAACTATTCCATCAATTAACTTCAATATTTCACTTTCGGTAGTCCACCCCTTTTCATCAATCAACTGTAAAGCAGCCTGCTCTAATTCCTTAGTTATCCTATGACTCTTTTCACTGACTTTCTTTTCCTTCATCTGAGGATATATTCTATTTGCTTCTTCTTCTCCTAATGCTCTAATAAACATTTCCTTAGAAATTCCTTTCATAGTGAAATGATTTCCTCTAAACTCTTTTGCCTTATTCTCTGTTTCAGACAGTGTTTCTTCTGAGTATGGGTGAATAGAATAAAAATTAATCAAATTCATGCTACTAATACTATTTTTGTTCTTATTCATAACTAATTCCTTTTTTGCTCTTTCTAATAATCTAACTGGAATCTCATGTTCATCTAATTTGTAAATATATTTTAAATATGTGAACAATGCTATTCGATCACCAACACGAGAAATATTGCTTTTTCCACATATCTTAGCGAAATGTCGAAGACTCATAAAAAATAAAACATTCGCATGTTCAATCGAATAATGTTCAGCAGGAATGTAATCTTTAGATATACTAATGAACTTCACTAAATCATCAAGATAATTTTTGATTAATCCGTATTGTATAGGATATTCTTGTGGAAAGTCTGGACTTTGTAAATATCGAATATTCTCGTCTAAATATTCAATTTGTTCTTTTTGCCATTCCGTTTGATGAAATTCAACTTTATATAATTCCCTTAAAAATTTTAATGATTGTATCCTATTACATTTTAAAATTCGCTCAATACATTTAATTACCATACCTGTCCCAAATGTACAGTTACTACTCTGACAACAATAAATATAATCACCAGTATCAGCATTTTTAAATATACTGGCACTCGGATTATTGTCTTCATGAAATATGCATCTAAAATTAGACGGAGTATCAATACCAAGTAACAAACCAATATCCTGTTTTTTAATATACTCCACAGTTTCACTGTATGTATAAAACTTAATTGGCTGAGGATTCAATATCTCATGTAATCTTTTGACATTCTTTGTTCTTATTAAACTCAGGTTTTTTTCTACGCTAATTAACTTTGGGGGGGGTTTTGGGGTTACAATAGCATTAAAGTATTTATCTAATGAATATTGTACTCCCAAAACCCCCTGATCAACAGATTGACTATATGTATTATGTATATTTAACTTATCTATATATGTATTAACATTTATTCTATTGTTGTAATCAAACACATATATCTCAGTGCCACCATATAACAGTCTGGCACGTTCAAAACACTTAGGATCGGCATCAGGATATCTGTCTTTATATTCCTCTAATATACCATCCATCAATTTATCATTGATAACTACCTCATCAAGCATAAACACAACTCTAAACTTATGATGATTATCAGTGTAGTTGAATGTTTTATACATGAAAGCAGCAGTTTCTTTAAATTCTTCTTTTGCTTGTTCCCATGTTTTTGTAATGCACTTTACTTTTACTCGCTTGCCATTGATTTTCTTGACAATTTCATTATCAAAGTCTAGACAAATCAATTGTTGTGACTTCCAGTATTCTTGTGATCTACTAATTTTTCCGTCAACTGTATGAAAATCCGAAAGTGTGAATGATTTTCCTTTTACAATTTCCTCTGCTAATTTTTCAATTGTTATATCTACAGGGTGATTCACAATACTATTGGTGACAATTCCAGCGTTGCTCGGTTTGCTTGTATAACATTTATCGTCTACTAATATTCGCATCACATCTCTCCTCACATTTAACAATCTACAAGAGAAGCCGTACTTACACGACTTCTCTTCTTAGTAATTCTTCTAACCTCGTATTTCTTCTCAAATTTTCAACTTTTCTCATAGCATGATTAATTACATCTGCTTGACAAACAATTACAACATAATCTGTTGCTCTTGTTACTGCCGTATACAACAAGTTTGCACTCATCTGAAATTTATGAGACTTATCACAAATAATTAATACCGCTTTAGCATTTCCACCCTGACTCTTATGCATAGTCAAACACCAAGCATGTAAAAGTTGAAACTTATCTTGTAGTGAGATTTTGATTTCGTCTGAATCAAATTTTACATACACTCCATTTTCATTAACTTCTTCTTCATCTCCAAATTCGTCTTCTTCTAGTTCATAGTTACTTTTGTTTCCATTGTATCTATCACGTTTAGGATTCCAGTCCGTAATAAGATCATAAACGATTCCCTTGTCTCCATTTACAATCTCAGTAACTTCTTTACTAACGTTCATGATATCATATGTATTTTTTATGTTTATTACATAGTCTCCAATACGTAATACCCCATCTTCCCCAAACTCAATCTCTTTTTTTAAAGGACTGGACGGATTTACAATTTGTTGTATTTCTTTATTAATAGTTATTGTTCCAAGCTTTCCTTTTTTAGTTGGACTGAGCACCATAATTTCTTCTGGTTTGTGATTGTCTAAAAATCTATTATAGTAATACTTATACCCATCACTCATCCACTCTTGCTCTGTACAATGAATCACCATGTTTTTTCCATATACAGCTCTACCATTGAAATCATTATCAATAAATTTTTCTCCTAGTCTAATTTTAGTGGCAATATCCAATATTCCACCTTCGCTTTGTCTAAAGACAATATCGAGTTTAGTTGTGGGAATAACTCCACTCTCAAGCATATCATGAAGGAGATTGCCACACTGGACGCTTGGTATTTGGAATGCATCCCCAATAAACAAGATTCTTGCTTCAGGATTTTTAATTTTTTTCAAAATTGAAGCATTAATAAATACATCGAGCATACTTGTTTCGTCAATGATAATATAGTCTTCAATAATCTCTATTAAATCTTTTTCTTCTTTATTTTGTCCATAGCCTATTGCTTTGTGTGCAGTAGATGCTTTTTCTCCAATATACCCTGACAGGATCTTGGCTGCATTTCCAGTCGGAGCAAGCCATTTTGCTGTAAGTCCTAGTTCTTTTAATAAATCACGTAACAATGATTGTAATTTTGATTTTCCACAGCCTGCGTAACCAACAAGTAAATGCACAGAATGATTCTTAACATTATAGAAAAAAGATTTCTGTTGGTGTGATAACTTAATCTGATGCTTCTCTTCCATTCGCTCAATAAATTCTTCTACATTAAAATTTAATTCATTTGGGTTCTTAAGTTTTTCTTTAATCCAGCTACTAATAAATTCTTCTGTCTTATATGTATTTTCTAAAGCAATCATAGTTCCTTCCAAATGTAATCCTTCTGTGTTTTTTATCTGTTGTTGAATCAACATATCTTCAACCTGTAATAATTCAACACTTTGTTTTAATAGTTCATCTTCTTCTATGTATGTATTTCCTTTTCCTTGTTCTTGTTCTATAACATGTCGTATTCCACTCTGGATTCGAAATGGACTTTCAAACACTTTTTCAACAAACATTTGTTCTGCTTCTTTTTTATTTATTTTTCCTGCCTCAAGCAATAATTCAATTTCTTCTTTAGCCATATTTCTAGCAATTGCGTCTGCTTTTTTAAATCCAATTCCATGAATTCTAGTCAATGTATATGGATTATTCTTTACTTTTTGAATGGCAATTTGAGCACTACCGAATTCTTTCATTAATTTAACAATTGTGTCATAGGTGATACCATATTTACCTAAATTACTCAACAGTTCTTGATAATCTAAATTCTCAACAATTTTCTGTCTGACTCTTTTATACGTAACTTCCCCAAAACCTTTAATTTTTTTGTAATCAATTTTATCTTCTTTAAAGAGTTTAATAATGTCCTGATCTCCATAAATTTTGTAAATTTCATAAATTTGATTTTCAGTT
This sequence comes from Paenibacillus naphthalenovorans, assembly GCF_001465255.1. NCBI lineage: Bacteria > Bacillati > Bacillota > Bacilli > Caryophanales > Paenibacillaceae > Paenibacillus > Paenibacillus naphthalenovorans. Next base: position 1,847,536 of record NZ_CP013652.1, read on the forward strand.
ATAAGTGCTCTAAGATAATCTTTTTGCGCTTCGGTTGTTTTCGGTAATTCCTGATAAACAGAGATAACATTATAACTAACTCCATATGTAGGATGATTTTCACCAAATGCTATTTCAGCTTTATATGTAACATCTAGATCAAGTCTTTGCATCTTTCCTTTTATAGTAATAGTTCCATATCTATTTAACTCTACTTCTTCACTGTCTGTTTTACAAGAATAAATATAAAAATCATTTGTTGGGTTAAAAGTTTTAGGATACAAACATTTTATCGGCGTTACATCTAATTTAATATTTTCCATATTTCATCTCCTTTGGATTATCTATTATTTTAATAGTCTATTTAATTTCTTAATTTTTTCTGAAGACATTCCAGATTTACCACTTATATACATGCTAATCATCGCACTACTTACTCCCAATTTCTCTGCTATCCATTTTTGTTTTAGTCCTTTTTGTTTAATAATCTTCTGGTAGTCCAACGGTATTCTCTCCCTTGTTAAAAATTTTTAAGTGAATAATAAAAATCGCACCTATTCGGTACGAATTTAATATAACATTTTTTATTTTATCAAGTCAACGTTTTATACATATTATTTATTTCGCTTCTAAATTCATTTTAATTTAAACAAGATTTCTTCACATCTATCCAATCATACTTAACTATCTTCATTTCTCCATACACTAAGATATTATTTTAATTGAAGTAAAATCACAAAAAATAAAACGAAATTATCACATCCATTCTACTCCACCATCCTCTCTATCTTCAATGCCAATTGATTATATACTCCAATATTCATCTCCTTTAACATCTCCAATAGTTCTTTTTTATTAACTAAGTCAAAAACTTCTTCATTAGCCTCTTTCATCATTTGAATTCCAGCACGAGTACTAAAGTCTGTTTCAGTTTGTGTATATCGATCAATCATAACTTGAACAGATTTATGACGACCCTGTTCCTGAGCACCCTTAATATCCTTCATCACATTTACACCGTAGTTAATTGCTACTTTACGTAAGGAATGAAAAGTAAGTCTTCTTGTTTTAGAGAACCCTAATCTGTTATTAATCCTGTGTAATGACTTTTCTACTTTATCTGGTTTAAGATTAGGGAACAATTTATCTGAATTGTATCTATTTTTAATTTCAATTAGCCGATGGTGTAATTCTTGTTCAAATGGAGCAATAACTTCTTCATCGTTTTTGTCAATCGTTTCAATTATGTACAATCCACTCTTCTCATCTTTGCTAATATTTGACCATTTCAAACTTAACAAAGCATTAAGACGTATACTTGTTTGTGCAGCCAACAAGTAACAAATATATAACTCTTCCCCATAATGGAGTTCATTTAATGCTTCTTTTGCAACCATTTTTACTTCATCTGGAGTGTAGAATCCATAACTTTTAGGCTTATTTTTTAAAGCAGAAGAATCAAAAATTAAATGATCTACATCGTAGCCATTGATTCGCAAATATTTATACAGAGAACGAATTGCGTATATTTTTCTAATGATAGAAGAATCAGTATTTTTTTTCTGTTTTAAATATTGTTTATATTTTTCCACATGCATATTTAAAAGTTTGACTCTTTTTCCTGTCACATCGGTTACTGTTTCAATTTCCTGTTTGGTAATATTTTCAATGGTCTTCCCATGCATAAACATAAAGAATTCATTTACATTTCGTATATACTCCATTCTTGAATTTTCTTTATATTTATTTATCCAAGTTATGAAAGCATCATAAACGGAATCAATATTTAAACTTTGTACAGTCGCTAAACTTTGCACTCATTATCTCCTCCTTTATTCATGATTAACATAAATAAAATATACACCAGTCAGTTGTTTTTGTCAAGTTTTTTATATTTTTTACTTTCTTTTTTTGTATATAATGAAGAGATATTCTCTTTAAAAAGTATTGACTTTAAAATATAAAAAATGCTAAATTATCAATGTAAGAAGAAATAACTTCTTGCCGAATCTAAATATTAGAGGGGATGATAAAAATGACGAATACAAGGGAGATTACGGATGGGAAAAAGTTCGAGACTTAATTGGCAGGATGTTTATTATGATGGAACACTAAAAGATTATGATTATGCATTTTGTGAGGAAACAGAGAGAATATTTAAACATAAAATTGATGAAGGATGGGATAGTATTGAAGAATTAGAGTTAGACTATTTGGACGATCTTGGAGACGATACATATAAGGAATGGAAAAGAGAATACATAAAAAAGAATAGGAATTAGAATATAATGAATTGGAGGACAGAATTATTGGCTAAACAACAGTCGAGCCTAAAATATATATTCAAAATTCATTCTTCAAGATTGAGAAAATCTAAATGGAATTTAAATCTTACGATACAGCAAGCAATTGAAAACGAAGAAATTGTTTCTTTGGCAGATAGTTCAGTTTTGCGATTTATTAGAGAAATTAATAATAAAAATAATAATACATATAATGATATAGAAAAAAAGATCAAAGAAATAAAAAATGAAATTAAACAAATTAAGAAAAAAGAAATTAATTCAGAAAATAAAAAAAAAATTAAGAAATTATATGATGATTTATACAATTTATTATTTGTAAAAGATTATGTTTGTATTGTGATTGATAGGATTCAAGATTATGACAGGATGAATTCAAAAAAAGGATTTTATATTAATGGAGTAAAATTTAAAAGATTGCTTGCTACAACTGGTGGAGCAAAAAATAGCACAGTAGTTTTTGTAAGTGCTAATGTATATGAAGAACTACAAGAAAGAATTGAAAATGGAAGAAATAAAAATAAAATGTTAGTTCCAGCAAAATTTGAGGCATATAAATCATTAGCTTGTAGTGCAAGTATTCCAGTTTCAAATCCAAAAGGAGTATTAGTAGTTAAAGATTGTGAAACGACATTTAAAGCAAATGTTATTAAAATTGATGACACTAAAAGTCAATATCCTATAATTACCGAAGAAAAAGACTATCTATTATCTCTTGTGGATAGTGATGGATATGGTTTGATATTGCCTTCATTAAGTGAAAAATGGTCAAAAGAACTGGGAGAAGATTATATTGCTAGTGGGTTTTGTATAAGAAATAGTTTTTGTAAAGGTATGCTATTTACTTTTGATTTTTTAGATTTTGCAAAAAATATCGCAAAAAACAACATTGTAATTGATGCTTGGGGAAATCAAAAAGACATTACTCAGGTGGAAGTTGTACTCACTACTTCCATGTTGAAATTATGGGATTCATATAATAGTATTGAACATTACTTAGAATGTTGTGAGAAAAATGGGTATACATTCAGTGTGACAAAAATAACTCCCAAAGAACTAGAAAATGAACGTAATCTTAATTATCAGTTTATCCAATCTCTTGATTTGAGCGATGTTCAAATCGATAAATTGATTGATCCAACAGTTGAAGAAATTAAAGATGTTTTAGGCGGAGATTATAGAAAAAGTATTTTATTTTTAAAAGGCTCACACGTAAATGAAGATATATTTAATAATAATGAATCCGACTTTGTAAAAGCATTAATGATTGAAAAAGAAATGATAAAAGATCCATTTGTTAAAAATAAAATCCATAATATGATTAAAAAAAGAATTAATGAAGCAAAAGTTGGAGTATTGAAAGTGAGGGGAAATTTTTCAACAATCTCAGGAGATCCATACTCGCTATGTCAAAGTATTTTTGATATGGAAGTAACTGGTTTATTGAAAAGCGGAGAGTTTTATTCTAAATATTGGAATGATAAAAATGTGGATAAAGTTGCTTGTTTCAGAGCACCAATGACATGCCATAATAATATACGTATTTTAAGATTAAAGAATACAGATGAAATGAAATATTGGTATAAATATATGGACACTTGCACCATTTTTAATTCATGGGACACTACTTCTCACGCTTTAAATGGTGCTGACCGAGATGGAGATACAGTACTTACAACAGATAATCAAATTATACTCAATGCTATCGAGGAACTTGACGCAATTATATGTGTGCAAAAAACAGCAGAGAAGAAAATCCCAGAGGAGGCAGACTTAATTCAATCAAATAAAGATAGTTTTGGTGATGAAATAGGTTCAACAACAAATCGTATCACATCTATGTTTGATGTTCGAGCAAATTTTAGTAAAGACAGTAAAGAGTATAAAGAACTTGATTATCGTATTCGCTGTGGTCAAAATTATCAGCAAAATGCCATTGATAAGACAAAAGGCATTGAAAGTAAACCGATGCCTAAAGAATGGTATGATTATCACTCTAATAAAAATTTACCGTCAGAAGTTAGGGAATTTAATTTAAAAATCTTAGCTGATAAAAAACCTTATTTTTTTACTTATATTTATCCTGAATTGAGAAGAGTATATAGAAATCATGTAAATACATATGAAGAAAACTGTGTGGAGAATTTTCGATGTACGCTAAATGAGTTAATAAGTAAGTCAAATCACAATGAAAAAGAAAAAGAATTTTTACAATCATATTTTCGACATATGCCAGTTTCAATTAGTGATTCAGTAATGAATAAAATATGTCGAAAAATAGAAAATGTATTTGATAGAATTAAAGATAATTTTAAAACAGAAGATTTTGATTTTAACATTTTAAAATCACAAAAAAAATATAGTCAACATAGATATAATCAGGTTAAGAATTTATATGAAGAATACTTAGAAGATACAAAATTATTTATGCAAAAAATTAAAAAAGACCGAGTTTCTGATGAAGAAAAGCAACTTTCAAGGAGTTTGTTTAAACAAAAGTTTATAGCAAAGGCTCATTCAATATGCAATGATGCCGATGAACTGTGCAATATTGTTGTTGATATTTGTTATAAAAGGAATACTTCTAAACAATTTGCATGGGATATTTGTGGTGAGCAAATTATCAGCAATTTACTGAAAAGAAATAAAAATATTATACATATTCCTGTTCTAGATGAAAATGGAGATGTTGAATTCGGCGGAGAAACATTTAGTATGAAGAAAATTTTGATAGAAGGTGAGGAATTAAATGAATCTCATTTTAAATGAAAAAGAAGCGGCGTACAAAGCATTAAATGAAGGTTATATAGATAAGAAACCAACAAATACCATAAAAATACTAATAAAATATTATTACAATATGGGAATGAATAAAGAACAAGTAAGAAATTCAATAGAAGAATTTATGAAAAATAATTACAAGAGATTTAATTCGGTTAAATGGAACGATCTTCTTGATAAATTAGTTAAAAAAGAAGAAAAGTTAGAACATAAATTATTAGAAATAGATTATGTCAATATAACAATAAATGAATTAAAAACGATTCAAAATATAAACAATCTAAATCTAGAAAAACTCGCATTTGTTTTATTAGTGTACAGTAAAATTTATAATCAAATGAATGGTAATAATAGCAATTGGGTTAACGCAAGTAGAAAAGACATATTTGATGATAGTAAGATAAATACTTCAACTCATCAACAAAGACTAATGATTAATGATTTGATTAATTTAGGATTAATTGAAAAGTCAAAAAGAAAGAATTCTACGAATAGAAAAGTGTGTTTTGCAGATGAAAACAGCGAAGTGGAGATTAAATTGGATGATTTCAGAGATTTTGTGTATCAATATTTAAAATGGAAAGGTGAAAAAATAGGCAATTGTGAAAAATGTAATAGGCCAATTAAACCATCTGGTAAGAATCATAAGATGTGCCGTGAGTGTTGGAAGGATCGCAGAGAACAACAGAACAGAGAAAAGGCACTAAGATACTATCATAAAAACAAAAATAAATAACTTTACCATTTTTAAAAGTACCTTTTCCCCTACAGCCACAAGGATTTCAGCGTTTCGCCTTGATTTTTCTATTATGGATAGAATATATAAGTATTTTTCCTATTCTATCTTTTCAAAAAATAAACTATAATCCAAAAGGGAGAAATGTAAAAATGAACAAAACAGATATGATTAATGCAGTAGCAGGTAAAACAGGATTTTCTAAAAAAGATGCAACAACAGTAATCGAAGCAACTCTTGAAGTAATCACAGAAGCACTTGCAAGCGGAGAAAAAGTTCAACTGGTAGGTTTCGGATCGTTTGAAGTGCGTGAACGCGCTGCTCGTGATGGGTATAATCTTAAACTTCTTGACGAATTGAAGAAACAAGGTATCCCTGAAGAACAAACAAAAGAACAAGCAAAGATTCGTATTGAGTCTTCAAAAGTTCCTGCATTTAAACCTGCAAAAGGACTAAAAGATACTGTTGCAGGTAAATAATACATATAAATAAACTCACATACTCATAAAATTCATATATCATACGCAAGAGGTGTAGTCTTTGTAGACTATACCTCTTCCCCATTCTACCGTGAAAGGTAAATTTGCCTATGAAAAAAGTTTATGTTTATGACACAAATGCTTTGTTGTCAGATCTTCACTTATTAGACTTAGATGGAGAAAAAATAATCCCTGAGATTGTTCTTCATGAACTCGATAGATTAAAAATGGGTTCAAATGAAACTGCCTATAGAGCTAGACAGGCAGTTAGAAAGCTGAAATCACTTGCAAACATTTCCTATGATCATAAGTTTAATAAATTTCATCCATCTATTATTACAGGAAACAATGATGATTGCATAGTGGAATGTGCAAAAGAGCATAATGCCATTCTTATAACAGGAGATTTTTTAATTCAATTAAAAGCACAAGCACAAGATATTGAAGTGTTTGAAACTGAAAATAATGAAGTTATTGACAGTGATTATAAAGGAATCAAAGAAATTTTTATTGACACTAGATTGGAAAGCGACAATGAAACACTTGCTAAAATTTATGAAAATGAAGACAACTTTTTAAACTTATACATAAATCAATATTTAATTGTTTGGGATAAATCTAAACCAACATATGATGAAGTTGGTAATCTAAAAGGTTATGAAGTAATTGATAAATTTAAATTCAATGGAGAAAAACTTCAAAAACTTAAATTCAAGAAAATAGAAAATATGTTTTTAGGAACAATCAAACCTTTAAATATTAAACAAGAGTTAATGTTTGACTTGCTTCAAGATAAAAATACAACCGTAAAGGCTGGCTTCGGCTCATTCGGGGTAGGAAAAGACTTTCTTATGATTTCTCATGCTATTGACATGCTGATGCATCAGAAGATTGATAAGATTGTTTGGGTTCGAAATAACGTTGAAGTAAAGGATAGTAATCCAATTGGATTTTTACCTTCCGACATGGAAAGTAAACTTATGCCTTTTGCCATGCCTCTTGCTGACCACCTTGGAGGATTAGATGGATTAAGTTCTTTCTTAGATAAAGGCAAAATTGAAATTCAGCATCTTGGATTTATGCGCGGCAGAGATATTAAGAGATCGTTAGTATATGTTTCCGAATGTGAAAATAATACAAAAGAACATATTCAATTACTATTAGGGCGTATCGGATCAGATAGTATGATTTGGCTCAATGGTGACACAAGGCAAATTGACCATGATAAATTTAAAGTAAATAATGGTGTTAATGCTTTAAAAATGTTGAAAGGGCAAAAGTTATATGGTCAAGTAACACTTGATAAAACTGAGAGGTCGGAGACTGCAAAATTAGCAGACTTATTGGATTGAAATAAAAAATATTAAGGGAGAGTTTTGCAAATGGCAAAGAAAAATAACTCTATTGCTTTCAAAGGATTATTAGAAATTGAAACAATGGAAATTACAGAAGAGGATAAAAATGGAATTTTCGTTTATGATTTGCTTGCTGCTTTGAAAGAATATGATGGTAAGCAAGTTTCTTTGACTATTAAAGAAGAGAATCCAGTTCAGCCGAAAGAAACTGAAGGCGAGGAGTGATTGAATGGATCATTCCGATTTGAAACGTAAAGAATCAGAATCTATAGATGAATATCTACTTAGACTTGGCGACAATAAGGAACTATACAATCTTGATTGGTTAACTATTCGTCAATACATGAATGAAGCAGTTGACGAAGACTTTGGAGAATCAAAATGGAGAAAAGAATATCACATTCTAAAACGTGGGTACAATCTTGCTGTTGAGCGTAAAGTTACCGACAATGAAATATTAAATGAAATTGAAGAAAAAACAATTGCTTTTCAAAAAGAGAAATTTAAATTTCAAGACCAGAAACGAGAATTTACAAATTTAATCAGACAACAAGCTAGATTTGAGCACTTAAAAGAAGAAATACATAAATCAATAATTGATATTTCTAAACAAAAGCCATTAACATTCATTCAACCGCCCACCACTCTGTCAAATGTTCGAGCAAATGTACTTTGGAGTGACTGGCATGTTGGGGCCGATTTTTCTAATAGTTTGAATCGGTACAACATCGATGTATTTAAACAAAGATTGCAGATTCTTGTTTCTGAAATTATCTCAGAAGGAAAGAAGAATAATGTTGACACATTGACAATTGGTGCTTTAGGAGATTTTATTTCAGGAGCAATTCATGTTTCAACAAGGGTGCAGTCTAGTGAAGATGTGATTAAACAAATCCAGATAGTTTCTGAATATATGGCAGAATCAATAGCTGAAATTTCAAAACACTTTAGATTTGTTCGTTTCATTAATATAATTGGAAACCATGCAAGACTAATCTCTGATAAAACACAATCTATTTTTACAGAAAATTTAGAAAATCTTATTCCTTGGTATTTAGAAACTAGACTTAAAGATTTTAAAAATGTAGATATCTATAAAGATACGGATGGATATTTTATAGATGAAACATTTGAACAATCTCATGTTTATGTTCATGGTGATTTAGACCATGTATCGAGTGTGGCTAAATCTTTACCTCAAATTTTGGGTATCGTACCTCGTTATGTTTTCTGTGGTCATATCCATCATGACACTGTAAAAGAATATGGTCGAACCAAAGTTATCTCGAACGGAAGTTTGATGGGCATTGATGACTATGCTTTATCAAAGCGTTTTTATGCTGAACCAATGCAAAAAATGCACATATTTGATGATAATGATCGGATTAAATACACTGTTGATATTTATTTAAATTGAAATGGATGCGCTAATAATGAAATTATATGATCATGACATCCCAATTAACGTTATCATTTTAGATGATCCAGAACTAGCTGAGGAAAACTTAATTGAAGATTATCTTGATACACTAAAAGGTTGCCGAAAGATGAGTGAGTTTAGGTCGCTTTTTAAAATGTTTTATAAAGATGTTAGAACTAGTACTCTTCGAGAAGTGTTAATACGTGATATACAACTAAAAGCAAGCATTCTTGAATCAACTAAAGATGAAAATAGGTAAGCACACTCTTACCATAAAGAGTAGGCCAATGCCTCCATAAAAAGAATTTGGAGGAATGTAAACATGTGCAATTGTGAAAACTCAAAGGAAACTAATAAACTACCCTACTCTGTTTTAGATTTTGAAGAATATACATATTTTAAAGCACTAGAAAACCGTGAGATTATCCTTAATAGTGAGGTCGATGACTATCTGCTTGAACGTGTTGCATATCAAATTATTAAATGGAATCGTGAAGATAAAGATATTCCTGTGAATGAGCGAAAAGAGATTGAAATTATTCTCAATAGTCCCGGTGGTGACGTATATTTAGGAATGGCATTATGTTCAGTTATAGAGAAATCTGAAACCCCAATCACTATTACAGTAATTGGTAATGCTGCTTCTATGGGAGCTTTATTGCTTGTATCAGGTGCTAAACATGGGCGTAGACGAGCATATGAATTTTCAAATGTACTTTTTCATGATGGAAGTACAGTTCTTTTTGGTAGCTCAAACAAGGTTAAAGACCATGTAAAGTTTCAAGAAGAAAAAGATCAACAAGTTAAAGATTTTATTATTCGGAACACTAAAATCACGGAAGAAAAATATGAAGATATGAAAGATCGTGAATGGTGGTTAACAGCTTCTAGTGCTCTTGAATGGGGAGTTATTGACGAGATTATTTAAGATAAAATTTTCATTTTATTATAATACTTTAAGTGCAAAGATAGGACATCTCAGTAAGAATTGAGGTGTCTTTTTGTTTGCACTTATGTGCAAGCAATTTTCGGTGGAAGCATTCTGCTTGAAGGATGTGTAATGGTGGGCTTGATTCTCCCTGAGAGTTCCTGTCCACCGAATCTTAAATAAAAAAATGGGAGAAGGTGAAGTTATGGTCGTACGAAAAAAAGACGAAAAAGATACCGTAGAAAAAATTAAATGTCAAAATTGTGGAAAATTAAAGGCATCCACATCGGTTAATTATTATATGAATGGGCATCCATTATTTAATTGGGATAAATTCGAAGTATGCAAGGAATGTACTAATAGCTATATTGGTGAAAAAGGTTCGGAAGGATACTTACATAGAGTTTATTCTATGTTAGCACTTCTAGATAAGCCATTCTTAGCTGACTTATGGAAACAGCGTGGAGAAGAATGGCAAAGATATATTCCTACTTTATCTTCAATGAAGCAGTATAAAGAATTAACATTTAAGGATAGTATATTTTTAAATAGTAATAGTATATCAGATACCGATAATAATTCTTTTGATGAAATTACACTTCATGAAGATGATTTATCAGAATTAATAGAATATTGGGGAAGAGGATACTCCGACGAAGATTATCGGTATTTGGAAGAAGAAAAAATTAAATTAATGTCTAGCTTTGAGTGTCCAGACTATGGAATGGAAATGATTATGCGTGATATATGTTTTATCAATTTAGATATAGAAAAGTTAAGACAAAACAAAAAAGGTAGTAAAGAAATTGGTAATTTAATTAAAACTAGAAGTGACCTTATGAATGATGCAAAAATGAAACCAATTCAAGCAACTGGAGCAGATGCAAATGATCAATTATCATTTGGAGTCCTAGTTAAGAAATGGGAAAATGATAGACCTATTCCAAAAGGTTTGGATGATGAAATGAAAAATTATATTGACACGTTTATGATTGGTCATTTAGCAAAAATGGAAGGTTTAAATAATGAAATGACTGAAAAATATGATAAAGCTTTGTCTGAATACACTATCGACTTTAATGAATTAAATAAAAATGATGAGTATGAGGATGATTAGAAATGGCTAGTTATCCTCATTTTCAGGTTAAACGGAATAAACAAACAAAGGCTGTGGGTGTATTTGACAAAGGAAGGAATTTTAATAAAGGATCAGATAATCTAACTAAATCTCAGAAATTAATGAATGGTATTGCAGAGTGGGCAGCATTTTACCGTTCTAGACCCGATATTTTTGCTGAAGAATATTTAGGACTATCTCTTAAACCTTTTCAAAAAATATTGCTATATTGCATGATTGTATACAATTACACAGCATTCTTTGCCAGTAGGGGCTTAGGTAAGAGTTATTTAACAGCCCTTTTTTGCGTAATAATGTGCATACTCTTTCCGGGAACTAAGGTTGTAATTGCTGCCGGACAAAAATCACAAGGCATGAAGATTGTTACTGAAAAAATTCCAGAGTTGATTAATCAATCAAAAACAGGGATGTTGAAACGTGAAATTAAAGGTTCGATTAGAACTTCAATGAATACCGATGATCCTAATGTTGAGTTTCTAAATGGTTCTTGGATAAAAGTAGTTGCCTCAACACAGGGAGCTAGATCTGCAAGAGCAAACATTTTAATACTTGATGAGTTTCGAATGATTGACCCCAAAATATACAAGAATGTGCTTAGAAGGTTTTTGGCAGCTTCAAGGCAACCCGGATTTTTGGAAAAACCAGAATATAAAAATAAACAAGAATATTTAGAAAGAAATAAAGAGATTTTTCTAACATCTTGCTACTACAAATTTAACTGGTCATATGAGAGATATAAAGTATTTATTAAAGCCATGTTAGAAGGTAAGAAATATTTTATTTGTGGTCTACCTTATCAAATAGCTATCAAGGAAAATTTGACTAACAGAGAACAGTTACTTGATGAATTATCAGAAGATGATCTAGACGAGATTGGGTGGCTCATGGAAATGGACTGCCTATTCTTTGGAGAAAGCGAAAAAGCATATTTCAAAACCGAAGAGATACAAGAAGTAAAAGTATTGCAATTTCCTGTATACAAAAAAGAAGTGCAATTTCTTATTAAAAATAAAAACATGATACGTAAGAAAGAAGAGAATGAAATACGCGTACTCAGTTGTGACATTGCACTATTAGGTGGAGACGCTAATGACTCCTCTGTTTTCACTTTAATCTCAGCTAAAAAAAATAAAAATGGTACAAGATATAAAAGAGAAATATTGAATATTGAATCGCATCAAGGACTTCATCCTGAAACACAGTCTTTTATTATAAGAAGACTATTTGAAGACTTTGAGTGTGATTATATTGTATTAGATAGACAGGGTAATGGTATAAGTGTATATGGTTATCTATGCAGAAAACAGTATGATGAAGAAAGAAAAAAGGAATATATGCCATTTTATTCAATGAATGAAAAAGATGATATAAAATTATCAGCTTTTCATACAGAAGATGAATACGAAGAAAAAATATATACTGTTTCTCCTTCAGAAGAATTTAACCATGATATTGCACTAGATTTAAAAGACAAAATTATAAATAAAAGAATTAATTTTTTAGTTTCAAGAAATGATATTAGAGAGTATTTTACAAGCGAACCTTGGTTTAATAAACTTAGTGTGGAAGAGCAGATTGAATTATTAAATCCATATCTTCAAACTGTGTTATTGGAAAATGAAATGGTTCTTCTTGAGAGGATAGAACATCCAAAATTTGTAAAACTAAAAGAACAGTCTGGGAAAAGAAAGGATCGTTATGCTTCTTTAGCTTATGGAAACTACTTTATTAGCATAAAAGAAAAAGAATTGGAATCAAAAAGAGATGAAGTTGATTTATCTAAACTTCCAACTCAGGTTTCTTCTTTGAATATCAGACTATAAAACTGTAATATATACGAAAGAGAGGTGAAAAGTATTTGCCTGATAAAATTTTAAGTCAAATAGATCAAGATACATTTTTAATAACAACTTACAATAATGAAAAAAAAGCACTTGAACAAGCAATGTTTGAGTATGCAAATAAATCTAATTTTCATTCTACTTATTTTAATGAGAATGCTGGTAATGTAACCAATTTTAAAATTGAAGATATTGACAGACTTGCTTTAAATGCACAAACTAATTTGTCCAATATTATACAAATTAATAATATTGTAAGGTATTTTGTTAATAAAAATGATATTTTAGGGAAAGTGTATGAAGCAATTGAAACAAACGTAAATTCTGAATGGACAATTGCACATCCAAAATATACAGAAGAAGAAAAAGAGATAGTTGAATTTGTAGACAAATTAATAAGAGATTTTAATGAAAAGATTAATATAGAACGTTTAATTATTGAGGCTATCCCTATGACTTATCTTGAAGGTAATTATGCAATTTATTTAAGAAAAGACATAGATAGAAATAATTATCAGGTGGATTTTTACCCATTAGGAATATGTGAAGTTGCTGACTATGAAGTAAATGGTGAACCATATGTTTTAATCAACATAAAAGAACTAGAGTCAAGACTAAGAAAAATTTATAGTAAAAATAGAAAAAATAAAGCCCTGTTCTATGCAAATATGGATGAAGAAATTAGAGATACATATCCCGAGGAAGTTTACAAAGCTTTTAAAAATAAAGAACAGTATGCAGTTTTGAAGATTGAAAATTCAGGATTGATCAGAATTAACAATCTCAAAAGAAAATATGGGCTTTCTCCGATTTTTAAAGCTCTGAAATCAGTAGTTCGTTTAGAAAATATTGAATTATCAGATGATAAAAATACTCTTGTGCGCGGAAAAAAAATCATATTTCAAAAATTAGTTAAAGAATTAATTACTCAGTCAAAAGACATGCCGAATATAACATGGAGTAGTGCTCAGGCTAAAGCACATACTGATTTAATGCAAGCACTAAGTGCTAATGGTGTATCTGTATATACAGGTTTGCCTTGGACTGAGAAGATTGAATTTATTGAACCTAAACTCGAACAAACAAACGTTCAAATTAAGAGAAGTTTTAGGGAAGAAATTATGACCAGTGTTGGTATTGCTTATTTAAGTGCTGATAAAGGTTCTTTTGGTAGTGCAAAAATTAATCTCACTGAATTAATGAAAGTAATAAATCGAATCGGTAGTCAACTGGAAAGAATTCTCCAAAAATGGTATAAGGGACTTCTTATTGATCATGGAATCGATGAAAAGTTTACTCCAAAAATTAAAGTTATTGATTCAGAATTATTAGAGCAGGAATTAAAGGTTTCCTTGGCGACTTTTGTGTTTGATAAATTGGGAGCAAGTTATAAAACTACATTTGAAATTCTTGGTAAGGACTATGAAACAGAATATATGAGAAGGAAAAAAGAAAATGATGAAAATGCAGATTTGATATTTTATCCAAGAGTTAATGCTTATACCGTTGCTGACTCAGAAAATAATCATTCAGGTAGACCTGAAAGTAATAAAGATAAAAGTAGACAAGAGTATGATAGCTTATACAACAAGGAAAATGAGAGGTAATAATTAATGAAAAATAATCAAAAAGTAATATGTCCTTGTTGCAATGAAGTTTTAATAGTCTCATTAAATTCAAATGAAGTTGTGCTGAGTAATGAAAAAATAAGCTCTACATCGAATACAGAAATTAGTAATATCTTGGAAGAATTAAATATCGAATTTGGATAATTAGTTAATTAGTCAAAGGGGGTGAATATGGATAAAGATGGATCTAGAAACAATAAAATTAACAAGTAGTTATACCGTTATACTTAGTGAAGAAAATAATAGTGACTCTGTTGATGCAAAGTTTATTATTTGTGATTTTAAGCCAAATGGAAATAATATTTCTCTTAACAGAAATACAATTGAAAATTGGTTAGATACATTACTCAATAAACCAGTGGTAGGTAAAGTTATTACTCGCTATGACGGAAAAGAAGATTTTTCTGGGCATAATGCAAAAATTGTTGAAGAAATAGATGAAGATGGAAATAAAATTAAGACCATCGAATTTGATACACAAGCATTTGGTTCTTTTTATAGTGTGCAAATCGAGACCATTGATGATATTGAGTACATTACAGCTAATGCTAAAATATGGAAACGATTTAAGAAAGCCTATAAAGTATTCAAGAATAGAGTTGAAAGCAAAAAAGGTCTGAAAACTTCATGGGAAATTAATGTCCATGAATCACATAAGGAAAAAATTAAAAATAAAAATATCAAGGTTATTGATTCAGGAGAATTCATTGGGCATGCTGTTTTAGGAGAGAATGTTCAACCAGCTTATAAATCCAGTGGAGTTATTGACGTTGCAAGTTTAGAGCAAGACAATGAGTTCTTTGAGGCATTGTCACAAGATATGTTGTCATTATCTAAGGGGGATTATAGCGAAGATAAAGAAGACGATGTAAGTATAAAAGATAATATTAGAACAGACAAAGGAGGACAAGAACAAATGGGGAAAGAAGATAAAATTCAAACGTCCGATGTAACACATGAAGATTTATGGACGAAAGTAAGGCGTGCAATCAATAACGCTAATAGTGATAAATATTATTATTTGTCAATTATTTATCCATACAATTACACAGCTATTGGCTATTACTGGGATCGTGAGTCCCAAGAAGATTTTGTGAGATTCACCTATACAGTTAATAGCGATGACACTGTAAGTATCACTTCTCAAGAAGAAGTAAAAATGAAATTTGTTCCAGTTTCAGAATTAGAATCGCAGGTATCGGAACTGCAAGGAAAAATCGATGAGGCTGAAAAGCAAATTGCTGAAGCAGGTAAACTGCTCACTGAAGTATCTAAAGAGAAAGAAGATTTAGAGGCGAAAATTGCCGAGCTTGAACCATTTAAAGAAAAAGTTGAACAAATGGAACAGGCAGAAAAAGAAAGGGAACTTGCTGAAAAGAAAGTAGAATTAAGAACATTTGCTTTGGAAGATAGTCTAATTAGTGAAGATGAACTAGATTCTGATGAAAAATTAGCACAAATCTTTGCTGAATTGACACTTGAAACTTTTGAAGCATCTCAAGAAAAGATTGAGATCATTAAAGGTAGACGTGCAATTGAAAAGTATAAAGCAAGTAAGAATTCTCAAAAAGACTTAAATAATGAATCTACAGACTTAGAAACAAGTGAAAAACATAATAATGTTAAACCTAAGACTGATCTAAATAATGGTGATGGTGACAAAATTTTAGTTAGTGCCACTGATATTATCAAAAGTCTGATTGGTCAAAAGTAAAATAATATTTTTATATTATTAAAACAATTTCAAAAATAAATAATAATTAATCAAGGAGTGGATTTTAAAATGCTTAGAAATATTATTACTGGTTCCAAAGTTACAGAAATTTATAAGGTAAGTGCTGACTTGAAGCGTGGTTCTGTAGTAACAAAAAATTTGAGTACAGGAAAGGCTGAACCAGCAGATGGTGAGGGTGTACAAATCTATTTTTTAGATAAGGATAATCAACCACAAGGACATCTTAGTGATGTAGAAATTAGCCAATATGATAGCTCTCTGGATACCGTAAAAGCAAATGAGCTTGGGGTACTTGTGAAACCTATTGTTGGAACACAATGGGCAACCGATCAAGTTTCTGGTACTTTTTCTGTTGGTGATTATGCGGTTGCAGGAACTGCTGCAAACAAAGGTAAGCTTATCAAGGCTGTTGCCACAAAAGTATCTACGTTAAAGTATGTTGGTACTTATGATGATGCAGGTCACACACTATATCAATTTGAAGTAGTAAACCCTTTCACAGTAGCCTAATAAATTAAGTTAATTCAAGGAGGAAATATATATAATGAGTAAATTATTTACAACCGAAATCGCTTCTGCAATTAAAGAAACAAATATTATTGAACTATCTGAAAGAGCAAAAACAAACACACTAGATGCAAGTGACAAGGAAATGATTGAAGTGCTTGATACTTTTGCAAAAGAGATTGGTACTTCTGGTAAAAGCTATGATAACAATTTTGTTATTAGTGAACTTATTAAACGTACAGTAGAGCCACTCGTGTTCCAGCCTGAAACTAGTATTCTCTCCAGTATCTTTAATATGGGTTCTATTGGTGAATTTGATGAAGCCATGTATACTGGCCTACCTAAAAATACAATTAAAGTGTATGATGCCGTGCGTGGTGGTAATGTACCTAAATCTTATGTCGATCCCGGTGTTTTTCAACCGGTTAAAACTTCTCTGCAAGTTGAAACTGAATTGAATTATTCGGATCTTCGTCGTAATGGTTGGAAATCGATTGCTAAAATGACTGAACTCACTCGCGAAGCATTTGAACAAGAAATGTTTTATCGCTTGTTTGCTGGTGTGGATGGTGCTCTTGACGCTTTGACTGGTGAGCAAGACATTGATTCTGGTTCTGCTCTAACTCAAGCCAACGCAGAAACACTGGCACGTTATTTGCGTGACATGTCCGAGGGGAATCCATTTATGGTTGGTCTTTCGAAGTATATTGATGGATTTGCACGTCTTAATGGATATGAATCGTATTTGAGCGACGACTTGAAAAATGAACTAAATCGTGTAGGACGTTTAGCAATGTTTGATGGTGTAAAACTGTCTTCCATTCCAACCGCCAAGAAAACTGCAAAAGGTAATACTCTCGTTCCTGATAAACGTATCTTCGGTATTGCTGGTATTATTGGTGATGCTCAAATTCGCGGTGAAATGCGTTTGTATGAAACTTACGATAACAACGCTGAGAAGGTAGAGTTGAAGTTTACAGGATATGATTTTGATTATGTAATTTACTATCTTGACAAAATTGCACGCATCACATTTTCTTAATTAAACGAGAAATATTAAAGACGCTGATTCTTTTAGATGAAGCGTCTTTAATATTTAAAAATAATAATGGGAGAGATTAGAATGAGTATAGATTTACTAAATGGAAAGATTAGAGTCTACAACTATGAATTATCGCCAGTTGGGTTTCCAAGTCAACATAGTCAACAAGGAGTATTTCTCCGTGGACGAGATGAAGAAGAGGAATTCGTTGTAGAAAGAGTTGCTTTTGATGATATTGAAGCTGAAAATTCCAAGTCCGATCTATTTAAAGTAGGAAGGATTCGCTTCCATCCTGATGAAGAAGATGAAGTATATCAAAAGTTAGGAATTGAAGATCGTGAAAATATAATGACAGATAAACAATTAGCTGAATTTCTTATGACGGATACTATTGAAAATGTAAAACGTATTAGTAATCTTAGATCAGTAACTTTGATTTCAAGAATGAAATCCATGCTTTTTATTTTAGAAAGAGCAGGTAAGATTCCTCCACACCGTATTTCTGCATCTGTGATTGAAAGAGGAAATGAGTTGATCAGCGGAGGAAAACGGAATCCAGATAGCGAAATTAATAAAATTCTAGAAGCAGAGAAAAAAGTTAATGAGGAAAACAAACTTCAAAATACTTTAAATGAGCTAATGGAAAAAGTTGCTACACTTGAGAAAGAAAAAGAAGCAGAAATTAAAGCAAAGAATGAAGTAATTATTCAATCTCAAGCTGCCATAGAGAAATTGCTTAAAAAAGTTGAAGAATTAACCCAAAATAATCAAGTGTCCTACGATACTCAAAGTAAAAAGCAAGCAGGAAGACCACCTAAGAACGGGTAGGTGATATTATTTGGCAACTTCATATGAGTTAATTTTTAAAAAATTTATAAAGAAACTTAAAAATGATGAAAATTTTTTTAATTATAAGAATTTGACAGATGAAGAAGTCGAAGAAATGATTAATGACCACTTAAACAGTCTATTGGATAGGTCTGTTTCATTCATTTATAAGTTTGGTAATCCAGACATCAACTTATATGATAGAAATGATGAATTGCAGGAGTTTAATGTTGATTTAGTAAATCAAGAGATTGATCTGCTTTCTGATTTAATGTATTTTTCGTACTTTGAAGAGCAAAAAAACAAAGTAACTGCCTTTGAATTGACTTTTCGTAGTAGCGAATTAAATGTGTTTAGCCCATCAAATGAACGAAGAACTGTTTTAAATATGATAAGCGATCTAGAAAACTCATCCGTGGATGCCATTCAAAATTACTTAAGTAGAGATAGAATTACTTGGAATTATAAAAGTATCTACGGTAGTGGTTCGTCATGAACATTTCGAATATTAATAAATATAAAAAATATGTAGAAAATGGCACATACCAAAATAAAACTCTACAAAAATTAGCAGAACGTTACAGCAATCAATATCATTCGACAATTTCTCATTTAGATATCATTATTCATTCTGACAGAGCAAACACTATTATTAAAAATGGATTAGAATACAAATGCATTGTTGATTATGGGAATCTACCAAAAAAATCAGCATTGAGTAATATTCAGCTTGTATTTTACAGAGAAGTTATAACTAAACATGAAGACAATATTAGAGCTGGCGACATTGTAGAAT
Source organism: Paenibacillus naphthalenovorans (assembly GCF_001465255.1). NCBI lineage: Bacteria > Bacillati > Bacillota > Bacilli > Caryophanales > Paenibacillaceae > Paenibacillus > Paenibacillus naphthalenovorans. The sequence continues at coordinate 1,867,032 of NZ_CP013652.1, forward strand.
TTGCATTTAATAATGAAGCAAGAAAAACATATTTATTTTTGAAGACTATTGAAATAAGAGAAGATGGATATGATTTAAGTATAATGCAGGAGTGTAATGCTGAACTTAAATGGATAGATGATAATGGAAATATACAAATATTTCCTTGTATCTTTTTTTCAAATAGTCGATCAAATTTTGGGATTAGCAGTGATAAACTGATGATGCTTCCAAATGGCAGAAGACAAGTTATAGTTCAAAGGAATGAGCACACTGTTAAATTTAAAAGGCATATGAGATTTATGTTTGGTGGAAGTGTGTTTAAAGTGATTGATTTTGATGCTATTAGTGACGATGGAATTGTGAATCTTAATATGCAAGATGACTTATTTAATCCTGCTACAGATAATGAGGATCTAGGAATTGCTGATTATCGTGAAAGTAATTATAGTCTGAAAATTTTAAATGATAACAACATTTCTGTTGAATTAAATCAAACCTTACAACTAAGTGTTGAGGCATTAAAAAATAATACTCCTGTAAACATCAATGAAATAACATTTGTATCAGATAATCCGAATGTGGGAATTATTGATAATTCTGGACTCTTTACTCCTGTTTCAATTGGAAGTACACTCATAACTGCTGAGTACAAGGGTATTACATCGTCTATAGTAATTTTTGTTCGGGATATTCAGTACAATAATTATACAGTTGATTTGGAAGGAAATGACTCTATCTATTATAACAAATCGTCTAAATATACTCCGATATTCAAAAATAACGGACATGTGATTGATGAGCAAGCCACATTCTATATAACTGCAGACGATGGATTTTCTCCTACGAATTTGGCAACCCTCTCCTCTCAGGTTAGTAATGAATGTGTTATATTAGCTGGCAATAAAACAGGTTATATTAGACTTCATGTTAACAGTATGAATGGATTGATTTCAGGACACAAAAGAATCTACATAAAATCATATACATAAGAAACGGATGGTGTAAAATGGCAGAAGCTATAGTAAGGCTTGGTGAGTTGCGCGTAGAGAGCTTTGTTCAAGGTGAAGTGAATAATTGGCTTGTCTATGATGTACTACCTAAATCAAAACTCCATAGCAGTGGATTAGATGGCGATGTTATTCTTAAGGCTTCTACTCCTGCAATAGAAATTGTTGAGTCTGATTTGGATATACCAATTGAAGAAGGGTATGGATATGCGTTTTCTGTTGGGACTGATAATAAGTTAAAAGTTGCATTTAATAAGAGTTTGCATACAGACAAAACAAGTGCAATATCTGCACTATCTTGTGCTAGTGTAACTTATGAACAAGGTAACTTAACCCCAAATGGAAACAATTATATTGCGATTGCACGTAATAGCATGGGTGAAGAAATTCATCGTACTACTCCAATGCCACTTACTGCATTAATGAATGTGATCACTACATTAGATGACACACGCGCGACAGCTTTTGGAGGCAATCTAATATTTCATATTGAAAGGGATTATATTGTAAATTAAAAATAATTGTGAGGTGAGTAAATGTCTAGACTTAAGGAATTAACCAAGTATAAAAATACAATCATAGAAAGATTGGTTGGAAACCAAAATATATGTAAGGCTGTATTTTATCAAGATAGAAGTTTTCTTGAGAAGCCTGACGTTGCACCCGAACAATTATTATATGAGAATATCTATCCTTACAATTATATCCCAGAAAATGCTGATAATCTCAGTGTTGCAAAAACATATATAACAATATCTATAACGGATTATCGTAAAGCAGGAAGCATTAAATTTAAAGCAGGAAATATCTTTATTAATGTAATAACACATAAAGATTTATTTAGAACTGATTATGGATTTTTAAGAACAGACTATCTGATTTCTGAAATCGATGATTTGTTTGAAGGTAAAAGAGGTGTCGGTATCGGCACTCTGGAATTTATGGGCGCAAAAGAAATTACAATTAATGAACAATATATGGGAGCATACCTGCATTATCGTCCTGTTGATTTTGGATAGGTGATTTATTTGAATAATCGCTTACGTTATTTTCTTGGAAAAAGACCCGTAAAAATAAAAAATGTTAATATTTATTCTCCTACTATCGATGCAATTGACGATATTGGAGAAATTCAATATAACATTTATTTGGCTGTTGCAACATTCAATAAAGAAGTGGTATTTAAGAATTTATTCAATTTATCCAGTGAAAATTATGAGGAAATTGAAAATGAAGATGCTTATGAATTATTTGTATCTATTCCAGCAATCAGAGATGTATTAAAAAATGCTTTATGTTTTTTTACAAGAGAAAATGTTGAATTCGATAGTATATTGTTTGCATATGTCGCCAACAATCAAGTCATTATTGATAAAGAGAATTATGTTGAAGTGTCAAATGTAATATCAGAGCTAAATGGGATAGTTGAAGAAAAAAATAAGTCTGTTAAATTTAAAAATAAAAAAGCAAAAGAATTGTATGAAAAAAGAGAAAAGCTAAGGGTAAAATATAAAAAGAATACTACTGATGATTCGTTAGGACTTAAAGATATTCTTTCAATTCTTTGTAATGCCGATGGCAATGGAGTCAATGTGTTTAATGTTGGACAATTAACGATCTATCAAGTGTATGAGCATTTTGAAAGATTAAACATTAAAGAACAACACACTCGATTATTGCGCGTGTGGGCAAATGGATACCTTAGCAAAGACGATAAACTTCCAGAATGGATTACTAAAAGTAAATTATAGATACATATTTAATTAAAGTCTCCGAAAGGAGATTTTTTTTATTCTACATAATATAAGGAGGAACAAATAAATGCTAGATTTAGGTCGTTATGGTTCAAGGGAAGTTATGGATTTACAGCTTTTTAACTATTTAACAAAAGCTCCAATTATGACAATGGATTATGCTACTTCTTCGCAAACAGAAAATACTGCCGAGACTGTATATGCAAGAGGAGGCAGAGGGAATCCAAGACGTATTGCATGGCATGGAGACAAAGAAACAATTGTTACTGTAGAGACTCAAATTTTTACTATGCAACATTTGGCGCTTTTAGCTGGTGAAAATATTGTGTCTGGTGCAAATGAGATTTATAAGAGTGAAGTTCTTACGGTTGAAAATGGTGGAACAGGAACCAAAATAATCAATCTGTCCAAGATACCAGTGGGAACAGTCGATGATGTAGCTGTCTTTGTCTATAAAAACGGTATCTTGGGACAATCGCAAACAGTTGAGACTATTAGCAACAAAGAATTGCAATTAGCTTCAACTTCTACGGCTAATATCGGTGATGAAGTTCAAGTTTATTATAGATGGAATGCAACTAACACTCACAAACTTTCTTTTACAGCAAAAGGATTTCCTCCATATATATTTATGGTTGGTGACACTGTTTATAGTGATGAAAATTCTGGTGAAGTAGTATCTGCACAATTAAAATACTATAGGGCTAAATTGCAACCTAACTTTACGATTACCAGTGCCCCGTCAGGAGACCCTTCTACTTTATCATTGGTATTTGATGTGTTCCCTGTAAAAATCAACGGTGTGGATACATTATATGACATGACTATTTATGAGGACGAGTAATAATAATTATATAGAATAAATTATTTAAATATAACCAAACCTACCGAATAAGGCAGAGATAACCTCTGCCTTATTTTTTTAAAAAACTATGATAAAATTCTCATTTTATAGGGAGTTGTTATAATGGCTAAGTTTGAGATTTCTGATGCAGTATTAAATAATATTTTTTTGTTTCTTGATCGTGTTAAGTATGAGGGATTGAAGGAAAATCGAGCATTAAATGAAATTATGAGTGTTTTAACAAATCCAATTAAAGAAGAAAATGATAAATAGTTTCTATATATAAAGTCTGAATTCAATATGAATGTAGATTATTCTATTAAGATAGTAGTTTTATTATTTTTTTAGTTATGAAGACAAAAGAAAAAACCGAGAAAATAAAAAATAAGGGAGAATGATTTAGATGAGTAAAACTACAAAAAATCTTTCTATGAACTTGGTAAAAAAACAGGTTAACCAAAAATTCAAAGATAAGAAAAAGGTTATTTTTGATGGGGTTAGTGTTGATATTGATGTTGTTTTTCGCCCTTCCAGAAGAAATTTACTTACAGCAGAATTCATGGATATTGTACACACTGCATTGATTGATAATAAAAAAATAGACTCTGGTGTTGTCCTTGCTTTAGGTACTGCTTTAATAATCAAGCATTTCACATCTATTGAGACTGATGCAGAAGGCTATGATGGAATAATGGAAATGCTTGATTATTTAAAAGACGGAGGATACCTTGAGAAAATTATCAGTTCTTTTGAAGGAAAAGAATTGGAAACTATATTTGAAGAAATCGAAAAAACTTTCAAATTTGTTACACAAGAATTAAAAAAAGAAGTAGACAAAATAAGATCGACAGAAAATAATGCAGGTGAAGAAAATGGCAAACAAGAACTTCACGAATCTGAATGATTTGTTTAAATATATTCATAGCGAGAACAGTAAAGTGCTACAAAATGAAGTGGCAGACGCTGTTAAACAGCAAATGCATGAAGTAATTGAAGAAGTGACTTATGAACAATATACCCCTACTCAGTACGTTAGAACTCACGAACTATCCAATATTGCAAATATGGAAGTAACTGTGATTGATAATGATACAATACAAATTATTAATACAAGACATGATGGTGATAGAGATGTAGCTAGAATTGTAGCTAAAGGTATTGGCTATAGTTGGGTAAATTCTGCAATTTATCGTGCTCAACCATTTGAGCGTAATTTCTACGAAGATACTATTAATTTCTTGAAACATAATGGTAGACATATTGAATCATATAAAAGGGGTATGAAGAAAAGAGGGTTTGATGTAATTTAGGAAGGTGATTCAGTGAGCAAATCAGAACGTGGAACAGTATACAACAGAATTTTTAATATAGAAGAATGGAAAGAAGTAAATCAAGAAAATAAAAATATTATGGAAGATTTTCTTGAAGAATATACTCAACGCAAGATGAAGAAATCCACAATCGACCAGTATAAGAATGACTTGAGGATTGTTTTAATTTACATTAAACGTAAATTGGGTAATAAATGTATTTTTGATTTAGGTAAAAAGGATTTTAGACGTTTCAGTATTTGGTTAAGTGAAGAATTAAAACTAAGTAATGCTAGGTCAAACCGACTTATGAGCGCTGTACGTTCCCTTCTTACATATTGTGAAGATGACGATGATTATGACTATGATAATAATGTTGCAAAGAAAGTTAAAGGCTTGCCGAAAGAACCTGTTAGAACAAATGAAGATGATTTCTTTTTAACTTTCGAGCAAGTAATGAAACTTAGACAAGAACTAATTAATCGCGGTAAGTTGCAATATGCTGTTTTACTTATGGTAATGTTTGATAGCGGTGGGAGACGCAATGAAGTCAGTCAAATAGTTAAACATGGACTTCTTGATGGAAATAAGACAAATATTGTGGTAGGTAAACGAGGTAAGACATTTCCACTTGTTTATTTAAATGATACAAGAGAATTAATTGCTGAATATTTAAAACAGCGTGGCGAAGATGATATAGATTCTTTGTGGATTATTGGTAGCGGAGAAAACAAGAAACCTGCTGGTTATGATGTCTTGTATGATCGTGTTGTGTATATGTCTAAGGTGCTAAGTGAAATTGAAGGAAAAGATATTCAATTTTTCCCTCACAGTTTACGACATTCTAGGGCAGAATGTTTACTTCAAGGCGAAGATTTGAGAATCCTAGATGAAGAAGGAAAACCGAAAAAATTTAAGCTTGAAGAAGTTCAATTGTTCCTTCATCATTCTGACCCTAAAACTACGCAAGGTTATGCGAAAGATCATTCAGAAGAAATGATAAATAATATGTTTAATTTTGCATAATAGTGAGGTGTGAACCTAATGAAAGCCAATATTTATGGATTTGAAGTTGAGGGAACCCCTCAAGAAGTGATTGAATTTAAAAAACTTATTGAAACTCAACCTAAACAGACTTACACATATACCGCTTCTCCATATCTTTATAAGCCTTATATTAGTGACAATCCCATTAAATGGAGCGAAAACACTTGTAGTACTCAAAGTTAGCAAGTCACTAAGAATCAATACAGGATTGGCCATATAATTCTAATTTAATTTTTTTATTCTTTAACAAAACAGACCATATCTCTCTATTCTTGAGGTATGGTTAATTTTGTTAAAGAGAAGATAAAATGCTTATTTCATAATAATGTTGTTTACGTAGTCAAAGTGTTATTTTTTGTGGGTTCATAATTAGTGGCGTAATGCCACACTTTTTTGTTTGATTTTTAAATAAAATATAGTGATTTAAAGAAGCGATATAACTTAGTTCGCTTCTTTTTCTATTTTTTGAAAAGGAGTGAATTATTGTGTCAGATACACTAAAGATTTTAATACAGGCTGATTTAAATAAAGGTTTATCAGTTAAGTCCATCAATGAGTCCATTCAGGCAATTTCGAAGCATCCAAGTTTACAGAAAATAAAAGTTAAACTAGATGTTGACATTGACACATCATTTGTAAAAATACTTGATGAATTTGCCAACAACTTAAAGAAAATTGCGCAAGTAACCGATGTTCAAAGTAGTGTAACTAATAATGTAACACAGAAAATAAAAAATGAAACAGAAGCCATTAATCAGCAAACAAAAGCTGTAGAAAGTCTGTTACGAGTACAAGAAAGATTTAATGGAGTAAAAGAAAAAATTGGTGAATCAATCACAACTGGAAGTAAGTATCAAAGTGTAACTGAAAATAGATATATTAATCCTGATGGAACAATTAAGACCATTGGGTACACAAGTAATTATAATGCAGAAAAAGAACGTGCAGATGCCGAAAAACTTGCAAATCAGATTGCAGATGGTCGAATTAAAGCACAAGAGAAATTTGCTAAACAGCAAGAATCTCAAAGAAAAAAAGAAATTGATGCCGCTCATGCAGAAGCAAAAGAATTAAATGATCTCGCTAATCAAATGGCTGAATTTCGAATTAAAAGCCAAGAAAGAGTGCGAAATTTTGAAAAACAATGGAATGAAAATCAACAAGCACAAATACAGAAGAATGCAGAAATAGAAAGAGCGGAGATTGCTAAGATTCAAAAAAGTCGTCAAGCATATGAGGACTGGTGGAGTAAAGCATTAAAAAACAGAGATATTTCTGATGCAGTTAAAAAAACTAAGACACAAGAAGAATTATTAAAAGCAACTAGATCAAATCTTCTTCAGGAAGAACGTGAGTATCAGAATTTTGTAAATAAAGTAAAAAAAGATTATGACGATTTGCAAGCATCTATTAGAAGAAATCTATTGCAGGAAGAGCGAGATACTGAGAATTTTGTTAATAAGGCAAAGAAACAATATGATAGTTTAATTAAGAAACAAGAAGATCTTATATTAAAAATAGGGGAATATCAGCGGAGATATTCAGGAGATAAAAATCTTGTTAGTAACTTAAATAATTTAGCTGTTGACGCTAAATCTTTAAACCTTGCCCAAAATGGCGAACAGGTTTTAAATAAATTGAACCATCGATTGAATGAATATGTAAACCAAGCAAAATCCGCTACTTCTCACAGTATTTCTTTAAGAGAAGCACTATCAACTGCATTCCAGAAATTCCCCATATGGATGGTTACTGCCACCGCTTTCTATGCACCGTTTCGCGGACTCCAGTCAGCTATAGACATGGTGGTACAACTAGACTCTCAGATGGTTGAATTGAAAAGAGTAATGGATCAGGATACTAATTTTGAGAACATGCTTCGTGGCAGTATTGAATTGGCAAATGAACTTGGTCGCTCAATTACAACTGTTAATGAGGCTATGATAGGCTTTGCAAGACAGGGTTTCAGTGAAGATCAAGTTTTAGCGCTCACAAGAACTGCAACATTGGCAACGAATATATCTGAGTTATCAGGTAAAGAAGCAATGGATGCCATGACAGCCGCGATGACCATTTTTAATATCGAGGCAAGTAAATCGATCAGAATCGTGGATGCGTTAAACGAGGTAGACAACAATTTCGCGGTTACTACAAAAGACCTAGCCATAAGTTTAATGAAGGCAGGGAGCACAGCCAAGACATTTGGCGTAACCATGGAAGAGACAATTGGAGACGCTACTTCTATTATGTTGGCTACAAGAGAAAGCGGAGCAATTGCGGGAAACGCCTTAAAAACAATCTATAGCCGACTTACTACTATGCAGCCCGCTATAGATGCATTAGCTTCAATCGGTATTAACGTAAAAAATGCTAGCGGAGAAATGAAGAGTGCAACGGAAATTATCGACGAATACTCGTCTAAATTCAATAGCCTAACAAAAGAGGAACAACAAAATACTGCTGTTGTGCTGGCCGGACGATACCAACTTAGTCGTTTTCTTGCTATGGTACAGAACAGAGCAGAAGCACACAAAGCCACTCAAACAGCCCTTCACTCGGAGAATAGTGCAATGCGTGAAAACGCCAAATATATGGAATCTTTGCAAGCTAGAATCGAAAAGTTAAAGGCAGCTTGGCAAGAGTTTAGTCTAACGATAGGTGAAGCGGTTATTAACGATGGAATTATTGCTATAGTTGGCTCTTTAACATCTCTAGCAAATACCTTTTCAGGAGCGGTAAGCACTATTGGTTTTCTGCCGATTATTCTCGGGGCAGTTGGAGTCGCCGCTGCTGGTTTAAACAGAAATTTTAGAACTCTAACAATTTCTGTGTTAACTTTAGGTAAAGGTATAGATGCATTAGGTGTATCTTCAGCGAAAGCAAAAGTCGCTCTTAGAGGCTTGGTTGCTTCTACTGTTGTTGGAGCCGCTTTTGTTGCATTAGGAATAGCATTAGAAGGCGTAATTAGAAATTGGTCAGAGTTACAACAGGTAAAAGAGAAACAAGAACAACAAGACAAAATATCTATTCAATCGTTAAGTTCTCAAGAAGATAAAGTAAGATTTCTTGCTGAAAGATATAAAGAATTATCATCAATAATTAATCCGACAAGAGAACAAACAGAAGAGTTATTGAAAATTCAAAATGAACTTAATGACCTTATGCCTTCTTATACTGCTGGAATTGATGCAACTGGTCAGGCTCATTTAAAAAGTGCTGAAGCCATTGAACTAGAAACTGAGAGACTGAAAGAGCTTCAAAACCAAAGAGATAAAGCTAATACGGATAATTTTGACAAAAATGCACGTAAGCAAATAAGGGAAATTTTCCAAAATATTGAGTCGGCTGCTCTCAATCGTTCATACCTAGACACACTTGGATTTGCATTATCTGAAAAAGCAAAGACTGGTTTATTGAACGATATTAGTAAAATTGATTTTAAAAATAAGGAAATATTTTTAAAATTAGCTGGTGATATTGAAGAGTATAACAAGTCTGTTCTTAGAACAAAAGGAAGTATTGATGCTTTAACCAAAGAAGATCAAAACGCAATAAAAGAGAAAATTAAACTGGGAATGGAAACAGTTAAAAATACTAAGAGCAATGAATCAATGATTGATTCATATCAAAACTTAAAACGCGAAACTGAAGAATATTCTCAAAAAATTGTTGAATTGCGTAATCAAGTAGGTAATGTTGGAAACATCTTTTCTTTTGATGAATTAAAATTAATGTCTCCAGAACAACTAGATTTTATTTCTCGACTTAGTAAAAAAAATATAGAATCAGCAGACTCTTGGAATGCACAGAGAAGATCTATGCTTAGTGCAGGATTTACATTAGAACAAGTAAACAAGATTATTGATGCAGGAATTAAAGCACTGTTTAATCAAAAGGCTGCTATTGATGCCGCTTCTGGTGCAATGGAAGATTCTAATGATGTTAACCAAGAGTCATTAAATAAACATGAAGAATTATATAAAAAGATAGGCGATACCTTTTCAAGAATAAATACACTTGCTTCAGCTTATCAAAAATTACAAGAGGGTCAACAACTATCATTAGATGAAACACTGAATCTAATGGAGAAATACCCTGAACTTATAGACTATCTTTCTGAGCATAATGGCATTATTCAAGATAGAGGTGCTATTCTTCAATGGGTTGCAGAGAAAGAACGTAAAGCTCACTTAGCTGAACAGCAGAGGCTTTTAGATAGCGTAAATAATACATACAATGCTCTTGAAGCTAAACGAAAGATGTATGAGATTTTTTACACTAAAATAAACCCTCTCTTAGTATCCGAATCTTTTACATCTAAATGGGGCAATCCAACTGGTGTCACCGAAGATAATAATTTCTTATTTGCAGATTCATATAAAGGTAAAAAGTTTGGACTTACAGAAGCTGACGAAAAAGCCCTCAAAGATGCAGAAAAACGCAAAAAAGAGTTAGAGGTTGTGATTGCCTTGTTGTCGCAACCAATTGATCTTGCTACATATGGCGGGAATAAACCTAAAAAAGAACGTGACAAACAAGATACACAGGCAACCCTACACACACTAACCGATTTCACCAAAGAAGAAATAAACAATATCAACCAAGTCATATCTGCTCGTGATAATAACATCAAATCTCTTGAGCGCCAAATTAATATTGCTGATAAAACTGGAAACTACAATAAAATAATCGAGTTTACCAATCAACTTTTAAATGAACAAAAGAGTAAAATCGACGACATTAATACAGCGAATTCTCGTCTATCGTCTTCTGCTAATAATATTCGCTCAACTTATCAATCCTTGGCAGATCAGTTTGCTAAAGACGGTATAGGATTTGATGCTTGGTTTAATGACGATGCCACCGCTTCTAAAGTTTTTATAAAAACAATCCAAGATATCGATAAAACAATACAAAAAATTGAAGGAGATGGACTTAATCTAACTGACACCCAAAAGGTTCAAATAAAGAAACTTGAAAATCAAAAATCTTTATATGAAAAAATATTTAGTCAGATTCAATCTATTAAACAAGCATGGAACGGTAATACTGAAGAAATTCAAAAGATTTCCGATGCTATTGATGGTTTGAGTGAAAAAGTAGTAGACGCTAAATTTAATTTTTCCAAATCTTGGATTGAAAATAGTAAAGCGTTTGGAATGCTTGACTTAGAAGGTGAATTAGCGGCTTGGAAGCGCATGTTAGAAAATCATAAAGACAATGAGCAAGATATTCAATATATGCGCGAAGCAAATGCTGCGAAAAGAAAAGAGATCGAAAAAGAAATATTTAAGTTATCTTGGGAGTTATTAAAACAAACAATCGATAAATCGGTTGAAGAAGTAAAAAAATATGATGACCAATTAGAAATATCTAAAGATCGCATAGGATTATTAAAAGAAGAATCTAGGGAATATGCTGAAGAACTTCAAAACCAAATTCAAATTCTTCAAAATAAACTTAAAGCAGAAGAAGCGCATGAACAAGTTATTCGAAAACAAATGGAAACCGTTGGTCTAACTCAACAGCAATGGAACGAATTAAACCAACAATTAAAACAATCTATTCTCGCTCAAATTGATATTGCCTCTTCAATTAAGTCAACAAATCAATCCTTAAAAGAACAATTAAATACTTTGTCTGATGATGTAGTTGATATATATAAAGAAATGTATAAAAAACAAAAAGAAGTGGCTCTAAAGGGGATTGAGAATGAGCAAAAAGCTTTAGAAAAATCGCATCAAAGAAAAATTAATATGCTTGACGAGGAAATGAAGAAATATGATGAACTTGTTCAAGCTAGGTTAAAAGCTCTTGATGAACAAGCAAATGAAGAAGATTATCAGCAACAACTTACTAAACTTACTAAAGAGCGAGATGAAATCCAGAAAGAAATTGATAAGCGGAAACTAGATACTTCTCTTGAAAACAAAGCGAAAACTGCCGAATTATTGAAACAACTTCAAGAAAAAAATGAAGAAATTGATGATTTTCAAAAGAAACATCTTAGAGAGGCAGCAAAAAAGGCACTTCAGGAACAATTGGCTGACAAACAAAAAAGCATTGATTCTCAAAAAGAAATTGAGGATAAAGCATATGAGAATGAAAAAGAACGACTTGATAATTTAAGAGAAGTTACTGATCAATACTATGAAAATTTAATTCAAGATGAACGCAAATACAGACAGATTCGTGAAGAAATACAGCGAGGATATTTTGATCGTGTAAAAGCAGATTTGAGACAGTTTGCTACTTTTACACAAAATAACTCTCAGATTATTGGTCAAAGCATTTCAAATAATTTGATTGATAAAATTGACGATGCTTCAAAAAGAATTGGCGAAACAAGTACCATTTTTAATACTACTTTTTCTAATATGGCAACAAATCTACAAGATACTATGATCTCAAAAGTTGATCAACTTATCTCTAAATTCAAAGATTTGGATAATTTGAAGTTTGGTAATCTCACTTCTCAATTGGGTGATATTAACAAAACAATAGAACAAATGAAACAAAATAGTATTAATTGGTACAATTCAAACAATGAAGATCAACAAAAATTATCACAGGAAAATCAAAGGTTGGGTAGTAGTATCGGGGCTACAATGGATTCAAATGGGGAATGGGTTAAAGATGGTAAGCAATTATATAGTATTTATTACCAACCTAAAGAAGAAGAAAAACCAAAAATCGAAAAAATGAAAGAAAACTCTAAGTTGTGGAACAGTGCAGACGCGACTCGCAAGAAAGAACTTGAACAAGCGAATCAATGGATGGGACAACAAATCGGAGCTACATATAAAAATGGTACATGGTTTAAGAATGGCTTACCTCTTTATCATAGCGGTGGTATTGTTGGAGGCAAGAGTATTCCATTGATAGAAAAACTTCATAAAATGTTCAATCTTGGTTCAGATGAAGAATTATCTATTTTAAAAAAAGGAGAGTTAGTAATAAAAAACAAACCTGTTGATATTATTAGCAAACTTATAAATAAGATAAAGACTCCTGATTTTTCAAATTTTTCTCTGTCACCAAGAGCAGTTACCGCAGGAAATAATGTCTATCATGACTACACTTTTAGAATTGATAAAGTTATTGGGGATAAAAAAGGAGCCGAAAGTTTTGTTGAAGAAGTATTTAAAAATATGAAGAATAAGGGAAAGGTATAATAAATGAAAGAAGGTATTGATTTTTATTATAATGGGATATATTCAGTAGACATGGGTTTGATTAATTGTAAAATTGATTCAGGTTTTTTTGAGGAGCCATTTTTATCTGAGAGACAAATTAAAGAAATAATTATCAGGGGGAATGAAAAACCTTACTTTCAAGAGGTTCAACGTTCCCCTCTTGAGTTTTCTTTAACTTTTGCGTTTGAAGATTATTATGACAATGTTCGGATTCGTGAAGTAGCAAGATGGCTAGACCAAGATTATTATCGTCCATTTTATACTAGCGACAACCCAGAACGAATTTTTTATTGTATGCTAGTTTCTGATTCACAACTTCTACACAATGGACTAAAAATGGGCTATGTTCAAGTAAAATTTCGATGTGATAGTCCTTATAGTTATTCGCCATTTAAAACAAGCAAAATATATGATTGGAACGAAACTCCTTTTACCTTCACCGACAACAATTTCAGCAACGGAGAATTAGTAGGGGTTAAAGTAAATGATAATGGACAATTAATTCTCAATGAAACTAAACCTAAATGGATAAATATTCCCCCTTCTACAACATGGAACGACTTATGAAAGGAGTGAAAATAAAATATGTCAACACTTTCAAATAAACTAAAATTAATAATACCTTCATTAAATGATGAAGTACAGCAAACAATCCTAGACTTAGCTTTTAACTTTCAAAAATTAGATGACGCTTCTAATACATATGCCATACAGATTCCAACATCAGGTTTTTATAAATTAAATGAAAAAGTTTGGAATAGTAATCCGCAAACAGGTCAATATGTTGGGTGGGTTAATACAAGAGAAGGTCGAGCATCCCCAAAATGGACACCGCTATATGCATATAACGTAGGAGATTTTGTTGTCCCTAACGTAGACAATGGACACTATTATGAATGTATTCAAGCTGGAAGAAGCGGAGTAAATGAGCCTACATTCTTAACCAATGAAGGCTCTCTAATTGAAGATACAAAAAACGGTTCGACATGGCAACCCTCTAAAGTGTACAACTTGTATGATGTTGTGTTTCCCACATTAGATAATAATCGCTTTTACGTTTGTACTGTTGCAGGAACATCAGGCTCAAATGAACCAAATTGGTCACTAATTGATGGAGGCACAGTTGATGATAATATGGTTGTATGGACAGGTTATCGAAAAGTGATTTGGCAAGAGAAAGGTATTGCATGCAATTTTAAACCATTTGGGAAAATTGAATAGTGTTGGTGATAAGTAAATGAGCACATGGCTAAGTTTATCAAATCTTAGAGGTTATCGCACCTCACCTGAATTTCCAATTTATTTGGATGGAGATGGTGCTATTGCAAATATTTCATGGGTTTCGAGTGAACCAATTGGAACTAAGCTTTGGATAGAAACAAGGTTAACTTTTAATGACGGATTTACATGGACGGATTGGAAGTTGTGTGTAAACGGAGGATACATACCGGATATCAACTCTCAGACAGCATTACAACATGCTAAAATTCAATTCAGAGCTTTCTTGGAGACAAACGATAAAAATACCACTCCATCGCTTAATGAAGTGGTATTTTTCTTTGAGCCAGTAATTTATTTCTCCAATGACGGAGATGTGAAAATAAGACCGGAAATATGGATAACAAAAATCGGGAACGGGGATTTTTCAATTATTAACACATCTAACGGAAATGAGGAATTTAAATTTATTGATTTAATCGATCAAGAAACAGTTTATGTGAACGGAGAGAGGGAACAAATTGAAACTTCTCTTGCTGCTACATACAGATATGCAAATTTTAATGACAATTATCTTGAGTTGCCGACAGGAGAAAATGTATTAAGGGTGATTGGCGATGCAAAAATTCAATTTAGATATCGTTATCGACTTTTACAAGGCTAGGAGGTGAATTGATGCTAAGTAATCTGGGCGAGGTTAATCTTTATAGAAAACCAATAGAGCCTCAAATATTTTTAGCAAAGCCAAATCGAGAGATAATTTCAAAAATAAGTGAAGCTTACAATATCAAACAACGGGATTTAATATTACAGCTTAATGATATCACTTTTGATCTACCATATGAGATTGACTTCAATGGAGAACAAATCAGAAATAGTAATGCAGATCTTTTGAAAGAACGTTACCTGCTCAAAGTTGTTAGAGGAATTAAAATTGAATGGTTTGTTATTACAAAATTAAATGACAATATGGATGAAGATAAAGATTATATGACGGTTGAAGCCTCTTCATTGGGATATCAATTAAGAGGAAGGTTGCTCAAAGGATATCATAATGACTCGGCACATGCTAAAACTGTGCTAACAGAGGTTCTTGTTGATACAAATTGGAGAACGGATTACATTGACGCTGATTTTGAGCTAACATACCGAGAATTTGACTTTCAAGATACCAATGTGTTAGATGCTGTATATAAAATCGCGGAAACATATAATGCAATTATATTATGGGATACGGTAAATCGAACAATTAGTTTAGTAAAACCTGAATTATTTGGTATCAATAAAGGTCTCAAATTTTCTTATGGTCATTATCTGCGTTCACTTGGAAAAGAATCTGACTCCGACATGATGGTTACACGATTAAAAGCATATGGTAAAGACGGGCTTTCAATACAAAATGTGAATCCTACGGGGCAACCTTATATAGAAAATTTTAGTTACTTTATGTTCCCGTTTGAACGAGATGAGAATAGAAATGTGGTTAATCATAGTGAATATATGAGCGATTCATTGTGCCATGCTCTGATTGATTATAGTGAACTAATTGAAAGCAAGAAAAGCGAATTCAGTAGTCTGCTCACTCAAAAAGAATCATTACAATCCACATTAACAACAAAAGAAAATGAATTAAAAACACTTCAAATTCAGGAAGCAGCAGTTGATAATATTGTCTCTTTACAACAAGCAGACAATAATATGTGGTTTTATAAATATATTCATAGTGGTTCGTCAGTTTTAAATACAACATTATTAAATCCCTTGAATGCATATGTATTTATGATTAAAGTAAATGATACAAATAATCTCACTGTCAAAGTAAATGGAAATATTGTAAATACAGTTGCAGAACAGTGGATGGTGATTGGTAAAACAAAACTTTCAAGTATTGTAGCGATTGAAACTAGTGGAACCTCGATAAATAATGAAATTTATATACAGATTGCAAATATAACCGATATCGAATACTCCACTTCTGGGAATGAGACAGCATTAATCGAAAAATACTGCATTGATAATAAAAAAATGCAGATTGCTGCTAAAAAAGCAGAAATAGCCAATGTTATAAATCAGATTAATTCGGTTGAATCAAATATAACAACACTAAGAGAATTAATGTCATTTGAAAATAATTTTACTTCTGAGCAAATTGAAGAATTAAACGATTATATCATTGAGGGAACATTTTCAGATGAAAAATACATAGATGAACATGATTTATATAAAGATGCTCAAGAAAAATTTCTTGAATTCCAAAAACCCCAATTAGTAATTAATATAAGTGTTGTAGATTTTTTAAGAATTGTTGAGGAGCAACATAACTGGAATAAGCTTGTTTTAGGTGACATTGTTACTATCGACTATGAAAAAATCGGTGTAAAAGTAACTGCCCGAATTATAGGCATTGAATACGACTATGAAAACTATGATATAAATTTAACAATAGCAAATGTAAAAGAAATTACTGATAATAGAAAGTTATTTGAGAAGTATATATATAATTCTAATTATACTTCTATAGTTGTTAGTAGCAATAAAGATCGTTGGGGTCAAGCCGTTAAAGATTCGAGCGAAATTAGTCAGTTATTTGAAAATTTTTGGAATAAGGTTACTAATGAAGTCAATTTTGCAAGTAATGAGTATGTTACTATTGACCGTAAGGGTCTTACAATTATTGACCCAAATGACCCAAATCGTTTTCTTAGAGCAACCCACGGTGTGTTAGCTTTAACACGTTCAGGGGGATTGCGTTATGAAACAGCGATAACCCCTGATGGAATCATTGCAGAACGTCTCATGGGCAAAATTCTTACTACACAAAGAGTTATCATTGGTGACGATGATGGTATCTGGTTAACAGAGGGCGCTAAAACAATAATAACTGATCGTTGTAATCGAGAAGTAATGAAGATTGGATTATATGATGAAAATCCTGATAAATTCGGCATTAAACTTAATCGATATGCTACTTCTGATTGTGCCGATAATACAGTAATTAACAGGGTCATTGTTGACAGAGATGAAGGATTTGTCATTGAGCGCAAAGATGGTTCAAATTGGGATAAAACTGCATGGCTTGATATTGACGGTTATTTTAATGGTCGCGGCGTAAAAATTGATTATATGTCTGGCATACTCAATAATGGGATTACCCTCGACAATACTGACGGATTAGTGGTTACAAGAAACGATATTGCTTATAGGACAAAACTAAACGCCACCGAAGGAATCAAGATTCAAAAAAATATTGGGACAGATACTTCTCCTACATGGGTGGATAGATTTTACATTGATTTAAATGGAAATCTTACACTCAAAGGTTTCTTACAGGTTGGAGAAGGTAATGCAATTTTTACAGCCAACAACGAAGGTATTGCATTAGGTTCGGGAACATGGTCAACAGCCCCTTTCCGTGTTGATTTGAATGGAAATGCCTATATGAACAAACTAACCGCTGAAACAGCAGAGATTAGATCCTCATGGTTCAGAGATGGACATATTGTTGGTTCGGATTTAACAATTGGCAGTGGCAATAATGTATTTAAAGTGTTTCCCCTCCAAGGGATATGGGCTGGTAATCAAAATTTTGATCAAGCTCCTTTCTCTGTAACCTTGGATGGAACATTGAAGGCAAGAAAAGCTATCATAACTGATGGTAACAACAAATTACTTATTGATAGTGAAAATGCAAAATTGTACATGAATAATTGGGACATTGATGGTGTCGGTAAATTAACTGCTGAAATGATTGCTGTTACCACAATTACCGCAGCAGAGGGTTATATTTCCAACTTAACAGTGTCACGGCTAGTTACGCTTGGCAAGGATGCTGCTATAGGTCAATATGTCGATTATATAAAAATTGAAGACAATTACATGAAGTTTATCACTGCGAGGGTAAATTCAAAGCAACAAAGTAGAGATTCTAAAGGGCGCTTGTTATGGTGGACAGATTCCTCAAGACAGATAACAACAACTGAAGATATGGGAAGTGGACTTATTGCTTATTCATATAGTTTTGATGACATCAAAGAAAAGCGGATAATTAGTTTTGATGGATCAGGAGCCTTGGCGAATCCAAAAGACATTATTGGTAATGGAGACGGAGGACAAGGGAATTCAACTGATGGGTTACATGATTCTGGTAAAGCATATACGGAAAAGGGAAATGGCTTTTACAAACAGGCATATTACAATAGCAATTATGCAAAAGAGAGAAGTATAACTTTATTCGATGATAGTGTAGATTTGCTTTCTGAAGAAGGCGATATTAATAATTCATCGAAAAATTATTCTGTGTTTACTGATAATGGTTTTATAAAACTAGTTCATTCTTCTGGTTCAAAATTCGAAATAAATGCGACTGGTGACATGATTAGTTTAATTCTCTCTAATGGCAGTGCTTTCACTTTAAATTCTAATGGTTTATCTGCTGATATTACTGGAGATATTAATTTGACTGCCACAGGAAATGTAACATTGGGTGGTTCGCAAATTCATTTCATTGCTTAAAATAAAATATATAAATATTTTTTCGATTTATATATTCCTAACTCTCTTAAAATATGGTATATTATGTATGTCAATATTCTAAGAGAGGGGAATCATCAATGAAAAAATTTATTATGGGGGTTTTATTAGGAAGTGCTCTAACATTTAGTGTTCCAGTATTCGCAAATAATGGAGAAGTCGTTGCGACTTTAACTAAATTCAAAGTACTTCTTAATGGGAAATTTGTCGAATTAAAAAATGACATTATTGTAATCAATGGCACAAGTTATGTTCCGCTAAGAGAAGTAAGCAATTTATTTGGTCATGAAGTTGACTTTGATGGTGAGAATGGAATAATTGGGATTGAAAATGACGGACAAAAACATCTGGAAAAGTTGAAAAACAAAAACGATAGTGAAGTGAAATTGGAGGATACTAAACAATTGAGTGATACATCAGGACAATATATTAAAGATTTACAACTAAAATATTCTAAAGATGGTAAACTTGATCCAGAACTAATTAAAAGAGCAATTGAAAAAAAGAAACTCTCTGTTAATGCACAGGACGAAGATACTGGAAACAGTTTGCTTATTCTTGCTATTATAGAAAATAATTTTCCTGTATATCAAGTGCTGAAAGATAATGGAGTAGACGCAGAATTACCAAATAAAGAAGGTAATACGCCATTACATTTTGCCACTCTAGAAAAAAGTAGTTTTTATATGGGCGAACTTTTAAATCATTTTAACGTTAAGGCAAAAGTTAAAAACAATGAAGGGAAAATGCCAATAGACCTTACTCAAAAAAATTCCGCTGAATATAGAAAGTTAAGAATTAGAGATTAATATTTATAATAAATAAAAGAAGTTTCATTTTTTCGAAGCTTCTTTTATTTATTATTTAACTAAACTAACCTTCTGGTTAGTTTTTAATCAAAAAATCATAAAAAACTAAGAAATCTAATAAAATCTCTTAAAATATAACGAAATGTATTGAGAAACATAGGGAAAAGAGTGGTATATTGAATATAAGCGCCTCACTCCAAGATTTAACCTTTACCAAGTAAACAAAGTTTGGGTTCCATTTGTCTCAGATATGTAGGAACATTTTGACCATTTTCGCATGTCGGTTATTGTTGATAATAGTTTACTTTCATCATATAAAATGGTATACTTTCCTTAGAAGTTGCATATACTCAGCCTAACTTTTAAGCAGGAGGTATATGTGATGGATAAGGAGGGAAAAGATATGCTGGCTAAAAAATTAACTGATAATACCGCAAAAATGGCACACAAAGAATTGATCAAAAAAGCTTCTAATGAGGTTTTTAAGCAATATGACAACACTTTTAAGAAGTTGAGTAAAAATTGAGCAATATTATTTACTTAGACTCAGAGGATATAAGATATCTTCATGAAGAAGCTTTGATTAGATATGGTGGCATCTATGGCGAACATGAATCAGGGATGATTGATTATATGGCTGATAAACCATCAATGGTGATTTTTAGCCAAGATCAATACCCTGATTTATTTATGAAAGCAGCAATATATCTACATGGATTTGCTACCCATCAATATTTTGCAGATGGGAATAAACGAACAGGAGTTGCCTGCGCACTTACTTTTCTGCTAATTAATAATTATAGAGTTATTATATCTGAGAATTTATTATACATAATAGCAATAAGAGTTGCAAAGAAAAGACTTTCGATAGAGACATTAACTGAGTTATTACGAAGACATTCTATACCAGTCAAAATTTAAAAGTCACCCCACAGTTAGGGTGGCTTTTTTGTTGTGTCATGAAATGGGAATTTTATTAGTAATTTAATGGGGGTGAAATTGGGAATATATGTCATTTCAAGTTGCATATGTCGGTTCAACGATCAGTGGAACTACTACAAGTGGTCACTGCATGCGATCTTATGCGTGTGGTTGTGGTCAATTTGGATGTTCGACATGTTATGAATATAGTTCGGGGACAGTAAGTGGTTCAATTTCAAATGGAGCTTCAAATGTATATATTAATGGTTCAAGGGTAGCAATCAATGGAAGTGTAACTACTGAGTCAGTTATGTGTCCTTCTGGTTTTTCAGCTATAGGCGGTAGTAGCGGTTCAGGTAGTGTTACCGCAACTTCTCGCAATGTTTTCATAAATGGTGTTCCAATAGCCTGTAAAGGAGACACAGTTCGACATTTTAGTGGGAATGGAACAGTAACTTCTGGTTCAAATACTGTATTAATTGTGTAGGTGAAATTATATGAAGAAATACTATGATCATATCAATAAAATAAAATATGACTATTCAGCAAGTGATGAAACTATCGAAAAAGAAATTCAAGTTCTTATTCAAAGATTACATGATGAACAACATATGTCAATGGTTAGAAGCATTGTTGGGGACACGGAAATTATAATCATTAAACAGATTCATGAAGACAGCCGAGAATATCTAAGAATCTCAGTCAATCGAAATAGAGAAGAATTATTGATGAGGCTTTCAGATTTTAATTTATTGTTTAATACAAACATCCCATCTTCTCTACCTGAAAGCGAATGTGAGGAATGTAATAAAAAGAATGAATAAGGGGGTGATTTTTTGATTCAACAATATGTTCAATATAATAACCCAGTTACTATTGTATGGCGAAAAGGAACGCCAGATGATCCGTATGTTGACAAAGCAGATTCTTTAAAAATAATCAATAACATGATTATCCTCACAGAAATTCCTGCTGAAACATTTAAGGTTAACATTTCAGGGTTAATTGAAGTGGATAAATCTAATTTTGAACGTAAGAAAGAATTACTGCCCAATGAATACCTTGTTCATTATTCAAATGGTATTGTGCAGTTCCATCCCTCTCAAGAATTTAATACTGTATATGCGTCGTACAAAGGTAGAGGAATGATTCTTTATCCTGCTTCTAGAATTATTTCTTATAATAAAGACGCACCATTTGCTGAGAAAAACCTACAAGAGATAATTGATGAGATTTATCAGAGTATTAGTAAAAATCAAAAACTAATTGATGATTTACAAGTAGTAACACAAAATGCAATTAATGCAACAAATAATGCAAATACAGCTACAGACGGAGCAAACGTTGCCAGAGATGAGGCCATTGATGCAAAAAATGAGGCTCTTTTTGCAGCATCAAGCACCATAATGATTTATAAGGAACCAGTTGATACTTATGACGATTTGGATATCGTCTACTCTAATCCAGAAAATGGATGGCGCGTCACAGTTAATGATACTGGGGATGTTTATAGATATGATGGCTTCAGTGATAGTTGGGTGTTCTTAGGCAACTCTATTGGATCATTACCAATTGCTTCTGATATTTCCACTGGACTTTTAGATAAAGAAGATTATAAGCAATTTACAGTTAGAAGTATTGTATTTGCTATGCCTAAAATATTATCTGATGGCATTCAAAATTATATAGTTCAGTTCCCCTTTGAAGGTCAAATTATAAAAGCATATGCATTTTGTGTGGGTGAAGGAACTGTTGCTCCATTAGAGTTAGCTATTGAAAAAATATCTTCAAATGAATTTGATAATAGTGGGGCTTGGCAAAGTATTTTCAATCAGAATATCTTTATTAATCCAAACCAAACAAAAGGAACAACTCCTGTTTTAAAAACAAATAATGTAAATAAGAATGATTATTTTAGGGTTAATGTATTGCAACTAGATAATAACATAAGAGGAGTTACTGTTCAGTTAGATATAAAAATAAAATGATATAGGAGGAATTTTATTATGGCACAACCACAAGTAAGTTGGTGGAATTCTATAAATGCAGCACAAATTACAGATTGGGCAATTGGTCAAGTAGATGCAGGAAGCACATCTCCAGACACAACGTTTTTAATCTGGAATAATCGCGGTGGTTCTACAGGTGTATCGGATATGACGAGTTGTACAATAACAACAAAAGATAGTGGAGGCAACGATACAGGCGAGTTAGTGACAAATAAATGGATTCATGTTCGAGTAGATACAATGTCTGAATCAACATTTACACCTATTGGCGGTACTACAACAAAATCCATCAAAGCAGGAGGTAGTGCGCCAGCAGGTACAATTAAAGGTACTGCGAATGACGGTACAACGGCAAATGCAACAGAAAATTTTGCTCAAGTAACACTTCATGCTGTTCCTTTGGCGACTGCAACAGCAGGAAACGTAGATTTCCTGCTCAGGGTTGCCTATACATACGTATAAAATATAATTTTCAGTTTCTTTAAGAGTTCACCAAAATAAGGTGGACTCTTTTTTAATTCTCAATACAATGAGGTGCCATTAAAATATGAATAATTTATTTTTAGATAGTCCTGTAGCAACAAATCGTTTTATTTGGATTGCAACATATGCCGACAACACATTTTTATCAGAATTCTCTTATGATTCAAAAACTGAAAACAGTTTTTATAGCATTGATAAATCTAAATTAATTCGATTTGGCATGGTTGGATATGGAATGAATATGTATTATGAAGTTTTAGGTGGAATTTTTAAAATTGCAGGTCAAATGATTGAAGTTATATATAAAGATAAAACAAATAATAAAGAATACTATTTAACTGGTCAGCCTATGACAATGTATAATGATATTATTCAATATAAAAATGCTGAAAGTAACTTTGATATATTGGGAGGGGATTATTCAGTCACTCCTTCAATAACTCAATATAACTTTGGATATAAGAAAACATTAAATATAGATGGGGTTACTTTTAATTTTAGAGCGATTTGTTCTATACCTTATGGAAAACCTGTGTTTTTAAATTTGCGTTTGGTTTCAAGTCAAGAGTTTTCAAACGGATGTTTATTGATTAAAAAAAATGGGATAGTCGTATCGGAATATGATGCCAATGCTGAAGAAAATGTGGCATATGAGTTAAATTGGCAGGTAACAGTTTAACATGTTTTTGATTCTCATTTATTAATAAAAAATAAAAATCTTAAAAATGTGAGCGTGATTAAAAATGCCAGCACCAGCAACTGCCGGATCTTTAAGACAAGGTACTTCTGAGATGCAAATTGGAGATTATATAGTATGCAATTACACGTCAAGTATAAGTGGAATCGTAGGCACGTTTCATAATCTAGGGGGTTCTCCTGCAATAGAAATTCCAGTTACAGGAACAGCAACACCAAATGGTTCATTTTATTTTATTAAAGTAGATAAAGGATTGCTGATTGCTGATAGAGTGGTACAGCGTAGTATTTCATGGGCAACGTTAAATACAGGAAAGTTAATTCAAGGATTACCTTTGTCTCTTGTAGATGGCATAGGGAACACAGTTGAATGTCTTATTCGATCTCTTACAGGTGGAGTAGCTTATGCAAACGAAAACGGAAACCGACACACTGATGTTAATATAAGGCAATATGGAGGATACCCCACGAATAACGAGTTTGTTAAATATATTATGAGGTCTAATCTAAATGGTAAAGCGACACCAGATGATGATAACGTCTGGCATTATGAGAATAATTTTAGTTGGACACAGGACACAATTTTTAACGGTTCTACCTATAGATCTATTGTTGGAAAAGGAAATGTACAAGAGAGAATAGGAGCACAAATAAACACTAACATTTTAACCAACGTAGGATTTAGACCTGTGCTTGAATACAGGGAGGTGTAAGATAAGTGGCTATAGTTGGAGAACGTTTGACTACCCCCGAATCAGGATGGAAAAGATATGGATCACGATATTCTTCATTTAAATATAATGGATTTTCTATGTATGCTGACAGCAATAAATATGAAGGACAGTCGATGGTTTCTCCGTCCGTTGGGGGAACTATAAGTTACCTTTTTTATGGTACGAAATTAAGGCATATTCATTCTGTTGGTAATGGTGCGGGAGTCATAGAAATTTCGATTGATGGGGTAAAAGAAACTATCGACCTTTATTCGAGTTCTGCAATTAATACCGTTTTAGTATATGAAAAAACAAATTTAGAATTAAGAACACATGAAGTCGTAGTAACTCATAAGACTAAAGGAAGTTGGGGAAGCGATATTCACTTTGAGGCTATTGACATTGACTCTACAGGATATCTTCTTCATCCAGATGAAGTTACCAATATACATGATTTAGTTGTAGGTAAAAGGATACGTTGTCATTATCAAGCTTCTAGTGGACAAGTGGGAATATTTAGTGGGTTAGGACGAGAGACAAGCGACTTCATTCCGAAATCTTCCAGTTTAACACCTGATGGCGATTTTTATTTTATTATGACCGAGAACTGGAATGGAAAAAAATATTTGATCCCAGATCGTAATATTCAATCAGGAATTTCATGGGATACACTAAATAATATAGGTGTATCGAGTGGTAGTGGTCTACCTATAAATTATCTAATATACCAAAGTGTTGTCCCTATGATGACTTCTAATTCGACACCTAGTCCTTATGTAGTATCTTCAAACGGAAACTCTGGTAGTGCATACGAGCCTTACAAAGCATTTGACAAGAAATTTATAAATTCTTCGACAGACAGATGGGTTTCTAATACTACCTCACCAACAACTGATAAAATTCTAACCATTGATCTTGGTAATGGAAATGAAAAAAAAGTTATTGGATATACAATTATTTCTTTGACAAGCGGTGCATCAGCAACACAAGCACCAAAAACTTGGTATTTGGAAGGAAGTAACAATAACAATAATTGGATTCAGGTTGATTACAGAAATAACGAGGTAGGTTGGTTAACTAACGAGAAAAGATTTTACAATTGTCAAAATGTAGATTTTTATAGATACTATAGGCTACGTGTTGTCAATACAAATGGGGAATCTTATGTTTCAATTGCAGAGCTAGAATTGATAGATAACGCTATCGAATATAACCTATCTGTTCGGCTACCTACGGGTGGCGTTAGTGCGACAGATAGAGACAATGAATGGGATAAATACATTGTTAATTCAACTTTAAATGGGACAATTACAGCAGGAGATAATAATGTATGGAATTGGAGCGGATTAAGTAGTTGGACTTCTACGACATTTACTAGTCAAGCCGCAAACCGTGTAGTTCGAGGTAGTTCTAGTGTTGATACATATTCCCATATCTCTTCATCGACTTCATCAGTTACCTATGGTTTTCGTCCTGTGTTAATAGTAGAGCCTTTAATATTTCCTCCAACATTTGAAGGGGGAATAGATAAGACATCAATACATAGTGATGATGTTACATTAGCAGGAACTATTTCTGATCCAGATAACAATAGTGTTCAATACAGGATTCTTATAAACGGTGTTAATGAATATCCCTCAGAAGGCTATACCGATTTTATGCCTTCTCCGCTCGCTATTAATTATACAATCTCTAATAGTAAATTTATTTTAGGAAGTAATCAAATTTCATTAGAGATGGTTAATAGTAAAGGGAGTGAAGCAAGTTGGATTACTACGGTTACACTTGATAGTCAGAACCCTACAATAACAGCCTTTATGACTGGTATGCAATTGAATGCGACAATTGAAGATCCGGAAAATGATACTGTTCAGTTTAAAGTAGTGTTAAATGATGTGCAAATATATCCTAATGTTGGTTATACTTCTCTTGTGCCGACACCTGTAAATTATCAAAGAATCTTTCACAGCAATGAAATAAATTTGGGAAGCAATAATACTGTACAAATAATTGTATTAGATAAATATGGAGCACAAAGTGAAGTTACTTTAAATTTTATAGGAGAATATACGGGACTATTATTCTTTGACACAGGCGGAAATTATTATTCAACTGATATTGGAGAAGTCTTAAAATATCTCGATTTCGGAACATTGGTCGCAGGTCAATCATCATTGGATATAAAGGTAAATCTAAAAAATACATATCCATATAACATACAAAATATCCGTTTGTGGTCAGAACATTCAATCGAAGGGCTGGCAGTAGAATTAAGCAAAACAAATAATCCTTTTATTGCAAACAGTTCACTCATATACGGTCAAGTGATGAGTTATAATGATTCATTAGAATTTTATGTAAGACTAAAAGTAGACACATCGGCGCAAGTCGGAGGTACATTTGATATTCGAGTAAGTGCTGACCCAGTTTAGTCGTTCCAATACAATGGAATAGGAAGTGATGAAGTTGTCAGACGATTTTATTGATATATCGGGGAGGATTATTATTCCTCCTCATAACAAAATGACAGGAAAATTAAATATCATTGCGGTGGGCAAAGAAGATATTGTATCTTCTATAACCGTAACAAGATATAATGAAATTCCTAGCTTGATATATGTATACAGTGATTATGTTGTTGAAAGAATTGCTTATCCACCAAGATTAGGTAATCAAAGACGAGCGAATCTTAGGATTTTAAATCGAAGTAATATTCTTGGAAATATTAAGATAAATCCTAAAAACAAGATGACAGGCAGGACGGAAATTGTTCAACCTCCTAAAACAATAGCTCAACTATATCCAGTTAAGGATGCATTTGTTCGTGAGGGAGTTAAAACCCTTAACTATGGCATTGAGCAAACAATGCTTGTTGGATACAATAGGAATTTAAATGAAAGATATCGCTCTTTTCTGGAATTTGACTTATCACAACTTCCAGAGAATATTACAATCGAAAAAGCAGAACTTAAGGTTTTTAATCTTAATAAAGAATCAGTAAATCATCAAGTAGGATTATTTTCTGCTGCTTCTACATGGACTGAACAGGGTGTTACATGGAATAGTCAACCTGCAATTCAAAATATACTTGACAGTAAAAATATTAATGAAACTGAAGGATATATTTCATTTGAAGTCACAAATAAAGTTTCGAACTGGTGCGATGGAACAGAAGTTAACTATGGATTTATTTTAAAATCTTTAAATGAATCAATCCAGCAATACGGACAATTTTATACAAGAGAAAGTCAAATTAATAAGCCCATATTAGAAATAACTTATCGGGAAAAAATTATATATAGTGCTGGACGTACTGAGATTGATGGAAATATATTTGTAAAATCTATAGGACAAAAAGATTTATCTTCATCTATTCGAATCCAAGAATATGATCAAAAAGCGACACTACGCTCCAGTATACATATTTACAATCCTGATTATATGGAATCTTCAATTTTGGTAAATAGACCAAAGATTGAAGCGAATATTCAAGTTCGAAGAAGTGATGAAAGTGATTTACTTTCAAATTTAATTGTAAGACAAAAGTGGCTTGATCAAAGAGATGCAAGTATATTAGTTAACGCTCCATCTAGAGTAGGACATATTAATATTCCATATCGTAGTGATTTACCTTCAGATTTAAATGTAAGACAAAAAAAGTCTGATTACAGAGATGCAAGTATATTAGTTAACGCTCCATACAGAGTAGGACATATTAATATTCCATATCGTATCAGTCTTCCTTCTTCAGTTACGGTGAGAGCATTAGGATGTGAAAAATTTCCTGCCAAAATCAGTATAATCCGAAAAGAAATTTTAGGAAATTTAACAGTTAAAAGAAGAGATTTCAGTGAAATCAATGGCTCTATTGCGGTTAAAAGAAGTGATTTCGATGAAATCGATAGTTCTATCTCAGTAATAAGAAAAGAAATACCAAGTAGTATTATGGTTGTTTTAAGTGACTATTTGCCGGGAAGTATTACTGTACAGCAAACAGACGAATCAACCATTCCTTCATATATCACAATTCCGTATAGGAAAGATTTACATGGTTCCATAAATGTGGTTGGGGCTAGTATGATATCGGGAAATATCTTTGTTATATCGGGTTTTTTAAGAGCGAGCATATCAATTCCTGAATACGCCTCTTACGACATTTTGGGACAGATGAAGGTTCGTGCAAAGTGGATAAGTGAAATACCAAGCTCATTAACTGTGGGAGGAGACAATATTCCCGGTGGCTTTGTGTTCATTATATAACATAATAAAATTTTTATTGTGTCTTATTACACATTAAAAAAATTTGTAATTCAGATTAAGTGAGATCGTCTTTGGGGCGATCTCTTATTTTTATGATAATAATATTGATGGTAGGAAGTAGGCGAGTGGATTGTCTCAAGAATTAAGAGAAACCTTTACTGATGTGTGGATATACATTTGTAAAACTTTTATTTATGTAAAACCATTATTTGTAATTATATCTACAGGAATATCTTACATTTTATTTCCTCATGAGTCGTACGTTCCAGCAGCAATTGCTTTGATCGGTGCTCTTATTTTAGATGTAGTAACAAAATATTACTCTGTTGGCGCTCTCAATGGAGGAATAAAAAATGCAATTAAAACCAAAAAATTGACATCTGAATCATTGTGGAGAGGAACAAAAAGAAAAATAATTAGTGTTTTAGTTATTATGATTCTTTGTGGTCTATCTTATCGGCTTTCACCTCTTGATGCTGTCGGAATCTTGTTCACAACCGTATGCTATACTTTTATGTTTTGGAGAGAAGCACAGTCAATAGTTGAAAATTTAATTGATGCAGGACATGAAGATTTAGAGTGGTTGCTATTCTTAGTAAAGAAGAAGCAAAAAGAAGTTTTAGACCAAAAAAATGAGGTAAAAGATAAAGACGAAAAGACGGTTTAATTATCAACTATGCCCACTGCAAGGTAATTAGATAATAACCGTCTCTTATAATTTTATCATAATTTCATGTTATTAACAAGAATAATCTATGGAGGTGAAGAAAGTGGAAGAACAATTTTTTACTTGGCAATCCCTTTCAACAATGGGAGGCTCATCTTTACTGACTTTCTTTGTGGTTCAATATACCAAAAATTTAGTTGACAAATATTTCAAAATACCAACTGATATTTATGCTATAGCGGTTGCCTTTTTTGTCTTAGTGTTTGCACAATTGGCATTGGGAGCAGATGGTTTGGATTGGAAATTATATGTCTTAACTTTTGCAAACTCATTTTTAGTAGCCGCTGGTGCAGCGCATATTCAAAATAAGTCAATGAATCCGCCTAAAGACAGTAGAGGTGATAAGTAATGACTCAATTTAAAATGAAATATGAGATTATTCAAGATTATATTCGCATTGGAAATGCTCGTAGTGGTCAAAAACTTAATGGAGTACATTTTCTTGTTGCTCATGATATAGGAAATGGTGCAAGTACTGCTTATAACAATCGCTCATATTTTAACAACCAACAACCGTTAGCTTCTGCTCACACATTTATTGATGATAAACACATACTTGAAATTGTTCCATTAGACGAGAAAGCATGGCATGTACAATATAATACTACCAATGATAATAAGTTATTTGGTGCAGACGCGAATGATGTAGCGATAGGTGCTGAGTTATGTTGGGGAGGAAAAATTAATTTCCAAGAAGCTTATAGACGGTTTGTATGGTATCATGCATATCTTTGCTGGAAATTTAACTTAGATCCTACAAAACATATTGTTAGCCATAAAATTCTTGATCCTCAAAGACGTTCTGATCCTGATAATGCGCTTAATAAAAATGGGCTGACTTATGAGCAGTTTTTAAAAGATGTGAAAAATGAATACGATGACTGTTTAAGATTGGAGAGCGATGAAAACATGAAACTCACTTTAAATGAATGGAAAATGCTTGGTGATTCAATTGATGGCTGGTACAGGAAAGGTCTTATATCGGATTATAAATGGGCTGAAAAAGCATATAAACAAGAGATTACTCTAAGTGAACTTACATGGTTAAATGCAATTGTATTCACTCGTAAAAATGGCATTAAAGTTTAATACAATCCAATTGGAAGTGTAATTTGTACATTCGGATGAGAATACAAAAAAAGTTATTGAAGTAAGCATTGAATATGCGTTAATTAAGAGTAAAAAATAAGTATACTCCTCTCTTCTATTACCTAATAAAAGCCAGATTTTATTACCTTCTCATGACTATATGTAGTGTCTATAGTATAAAATAGACACTACATATAGATTATTCTTTACGGAAATTGATAATTCATGTTCCCCCTCTAATTTTCCATAAATCCTACAACCATACGGCTTTAACCTCCCTCCTTTCGTGTTCACTAAAAACATGCATGTTGCCCCCATTTCGACATTTATTTACATTTTACTTGAGGGAGGCTAATATTTAAACTTTGTTCCATAAGGCGATGAATTATCATTTACTACACTATTTGTTCCGTCTTTATAATAAATTCGATACCCCCTGTCTCTAACTTCAATAACTTGAACATGCTCTCCCAATGATCCTTCCACTCGAACTCCTTTTAATTTTAAATGAGTTGATACGATATGTGCTATTTCCTCTTCTTTTATAGTGAAATTGGAACATGCTAAAGTTCCCTTTTTCTGATATGTTGAACATGTGTATGCTTTGTGATTTCGAAGTTGTTTACCTCTATACTTTCCTCCACAGTTTAGGCATTTAATCAGGCCATTTCCAAATTGGTACATATTTAGTATCACCCCAGAAGATTATAACACAACGTACTGAGCATATAAATTATCTACAGTGATTAAATAGGAACGCCCTGCTCCGTGTAAACCTCCGGGGTGGAGACGTCCAATTTGTGTGATAAGAGCGAAACAAATTCGGCTTGCTGAAATACCGGAAGGATGAAAGACCCGCCGCCGCGAACAATTTTAATTTTGCGTCCGGAATCGTCCGTCAATACATTTTTGCTGCCGAGGAACGATCCGGTGACGATCATCGCCTCATCCGGACTTACCGTTTTGTACCGGGCCCAGAACGCAAGCCCCAGTACGACAATCACACCGACAACAATGATTGGAATTGTCAGAAGTTCAGTTAATACCATTCCCTTCTCTCCTTTACAACTTGGGTTCGTCCAGACGGGTCACAAACAGCGTGCCGTCTTTCACTTCCACCGTCACTACTCTGGCACCCGCCTCAATCGAGTTACCGTCAAAGCTTTCCGCAATCTGATTCGTAACGCCTCCGCCCATCTGCATCACAACCTCCCCGCAGCCTTGGGCCGGAATCGGCACCGACACCTCCCCGATCCTTCCGACCAAATCCTGCATGGAGAAAGCCAACGAATTCTCGGTGTTTTGCATTGGCTTGACGTATAAGAAAAAGATCAATGTCCCGGACAGAACGGCGGCCAGCAGAGATAGGAACAACACTGCAGCAGCTGCCAAAGGGGAATACTTCGTAAGCAAAATGCCCGAGCCACCGAGTACCGTCAAACCGCTAAACAGCACCATCGGTTGCAAGTAATGCAGCACGTCGCCGGACATCCAATCGAACATCCCGTCTATCGCGCTGCTCAGCAGGTCGCCGAACACAACCGTCACTAGCGCAAATAATACGCCGGTAATAAGCAGTCCCCAATACAGCTCCAACATGATGCTCCCTCCAAACTTCAAACAAATGTGCACAATCAGTAATACGCAGCATACATCTAGAAAGTTGCATTTTTACCTCACAAATCCAAAAATATGAACAAAATGCGACATGCCCCCGAAATCGCGAATCACGGGTTGAACCGGATCGGACGCAACGCCGCCTATAAGAGCGGTTGGGTACTCTAAATAAGCGCAAAAAGGATCAAAGATGAGGTTGCCCGGCCCGGGAACACTGCTTGGTCAATGCAAACTGGAAACCGCTGGTCAAATCGGTTACTATGATAAGGGAACTGCTGTACATACCCTTAATTACAGGTAGGCGAGGTGTTTGTTGTGGAAGAAGTCGTTGTGATCGGGGCGGGTCCTTGCGGCTTGTCCGCCGCTGTTGAGCTGCAGAGAATCGGTCTGAATCCGCTCGTTATTGAGAAAGAATGCGTTGTGCATTCGATTTATTTATACCCTACTTATATGCAATTTTTCAGTACGCCGGAGCTGCTTGAAATCGGAGGGTATCCTTTCTCCACTCCGAATGACAAACCCTACCGGTTGGAAGCATTAAACTATTACCGGAACGTGGCCCAACGCAGTGAGCTGCGCATCCGCTCGTATGAGACGGTAACGGGAATCACCCGTCAAGCCGACGGCACCTTCGAGCTGACCGTACAGAACAAATTCGGCGCATCTGACAAAGTACAGACCCGTTATGTTGTCGTGGCCACCGGGTACTTCGATTCTCCGAATATGCTGGGCATTCCAGGCGAGGATTTGCCCCATGTCTCGCATTATTTCAGAGAAGCCCATCCTTATACCGGTACCCGGGTAGCCGTCATCGGCGGAAGCAACTCCGCGATCGACGCGGCTATGGAGCTGCTTCGCGCAGGAGCAAGCGTGACGGTCATTTACCGCGGGGAAACGTATTCCTCCGTCATTAAGCCTTGGGTTCTGCCCATATTCGAAAGTATGGTAAGCAAAGGCAAAATCCGGATGATGTTCCGTTCACGTGTAACGCACATTACGGAGACGACGATCACTGTGGTAACGGACGGGCAGGAGCAAACGCTGGACAATGACTTTGTGCTGGCCCTAACCGGCTTTCGGCCGGATCGAAGCCTGCTGACCAAAGCAGGCGCCGAATTAAACATAGAGGCGGGCGGCGTGCCGAAGCACGACCCGGACACGATGGAGACGACGGTACCTGGCCTGTACATTGCAGGAGTAGCGGCTTCCGGCTCCAATGCCAATGAAGTGTTCATCGAAACCGGACGTCTGCACGGCGGACGCATTGCCGCTCATATCGCTTCAAAGAAACAAACCTGAACATTGGAATCATTCCAAAGGTCGCCCCGGGCTTTAAGGACAGGCGGCCTTTTTTCCTTGCGCTTATTTAAAAATAAGATCTTTTTCCCGCTGCGTCAGACGGCGTCCGGCGATATCGACAACCAGCTTTCCCCCCGACAATCCCCAAATCCTGGTGGCAAACTTCTCTGCGAGCTCAACTTGATGAAGGCTGCAGAAGACGAGAATCTTGTTTTTGCGGCAGATCGTCCGCAGATCCTCCAGTACGCGGCTTGCCGCCTCGGGGTCCAGCCCGGACACCGGCTCATCTGCAAAGATCACCCTTGCCCCTTTAATCAACGCTTTACAAATGGCTACCCGCTGCTTCTCCCCGCCGCTCAGCTTTTCAACAGGCTCGTGGGCTTTGTCAAGCAGTCCCACGCGATCCAAATAATCCATCGCTTCCATATGATCGTCTTCCGATACCGTATTGGTGAGAAAGCGCCACCATGATTTTTTGAACAGCAGCGCGGAAAGCACATTTTTAACAGCCGATTTTTTTTCATTTAAGCCCGGTTTTTCCTCCAGATATACCCACTGCTTGCGCAGCTGAAATTTCTCCCAAGCATTCAAACCGGTAATATCTTTACCATCATAAATATATTGGCCTTCATCCCATTTTTCCTTCAGCATCAGACACCGGAAAAAAGTGGTTTTGCCGCTTCCGCTGGCACCAAGCAGGGCGATCAAATCGCCTTCGTCCGCCTGAAAGCTGATACGCTGCAGTACGCGGTGATCGGGTGGGAAGGTTTTGCTCAAACTTCGTACAATGATCATCCGTCCGATTCTCCTTTACTCACATGAATCTCTAATACTATACCATGATCCCCGGCCCGAAAACCACCGCGCCTTCATTCACCTTCAGCCAGCCTTAAGTAATAGATGAAGTCCGTGGAAGCGCCGGACACACTCCAATGCCGCATCATCGATGCGATATTGCCTAAGTGATATGTACCATGATTCGATAAATGCTGGACGACTTCAAGTATCGAATTGGAGAATACTTCACCCTTTGAATTGGAATAAGTGATCCTGTCCCCGGCACTTACCCTCTGCAAAAATAGGCTGTAATCCGCCCGAAGCCGATCAAACCGCTGCTTCAGCTCTTCGATGGATGGCTGTTCGCTCCTTTCCATCGGATAAGGAATCTGCCGAAGTCGGGATAACCACAAACCGTCGACATCCGCCAAATGAGCCAGTGTTTCTCCAATCGTAGGAAATACACCGGGAACCGGCGTATACAGCACGTCCTCTTCCATTTGTTTTAAATACGCAAGCCAGGCATCGATCGCCCAAAAATGATAATCGATCAGCTTGCATAGCCAGTCATTATTCATTCCTCTCAGCCTCCCTGACCTTTATCATAATCCATTCACGGAATATAATAAATCCTGAAAAAACGGGAAAAAGCCGCCCGCAGTTCGGACAGCTTTAGATTCATTCGGCGAACGGCTTTTTACTATTGAGGATTCGTTTCCTTTGGGACCTCATTCAGACTGGGCGGATGAGTGGCCGCTTTGTCCGGCTCTACGATCGTACCCTCTTGCGTAAATTTATTTTCTCTGAAATCAGGATTGTTTCTCTTATTGGCTTTCTTGTTTTCCATGTCCCGCATCACCTCCCATTTTAAGGTTATGATTTCATAATAATACTTTTTTATGCATATTTTGTTATTTGTCATAAAAATTTAACAAAGTTTTCGACAAAAAATTACAATTTTCACGCTAACCTCGTATTATAATACTCTAAGGAATAGCGGTATCTATCAATTATAGGATGTGATAGGACATTCATGGAAGAAGCTGAATTGAAACGCCGCATGGAACGAATGCAGCGCCAGCTTTATGTGCTGGTCGAGAAGACGGGAAGCTTTGTAGACCCCAAGGTCGTCGAGCTTAGCCAACAGATCGATTGCCTCGTTCTATCTATCCAACTCTTACGAATGAAGGACAAACTCCAATAAATCCGAGGCCGTTGAATGAAATCAATGAGCCTCTTTATTGTGCTTCGGCTTGATAAATATTACATGATATGTTATATTAAAAACAAGGAAAATCAAGGGTTTAAGCAATATACGCACCTTGTACCCCCTGCTTGATGTACTCTCTTGATGCACCACTCAAATGATAATAAAGGAGCGATGCACCATGAATTATGATGCTCATCAACAACCGCAGGAGAAAAAGATTTCCGTTGAACTGACTTTGAATGAAGCTCTGGCTCTTACCGGCGTCCGATTCCGGGATAATCATAAGCTCGAGGTCAACGCCATGGCCAAGATCAAAAGACAGCTCGAAGAGCAAATCATCGACAGCCGCAGAAATGTTCAGTAATCGGCTTTGAAATGAAATCGTTAACAAGATCCCGATGCAAGCCCTTTGCATCAGGATCTTTTTGTTTTATTCCGCCC
Organism: Paenibacillus naphthalenovorans; assembly: GCF_001465255.1. NCBI lineage: Bacteria > Bacillati > Bacillota > Bacilli > Caryophanales > Paenibacillaceae > Paenibacillus > Paenibacillus naphthalenovorans. The sequence goes on from NZ_CP013652.1 coordinate 1,902,971, forward strand.
TCTTCATATATAATGGATTCACACTAGGGAATCAGTAAAGGAGCGACATCGTTAATGAAGCAGCAAATCGCGTCGGTCATCGACCGTTATAGTGAATCGTTTACCAGCCTGTCCAAATATATCGGAGAGCACCCGGAGCTCGGAAACGAGGAATGGGAAGCCTCGTCCCGGCTCAAGGAAGCACTGCGTGAGCATGGCTTCGAGATCCAATCTCCGGTCCTCGATCTCCCCACCGCCTTTATCGGCACGTACGTATCAGTCAAACCGGGCCCCACAATCGCTTTTCTGTGTGAATACGATGCGCTGCCAGAGCTTGGGCATGCTTGCGGGCATCACTTGATTGCCGTCATGGGACTGGCCGCGGCTGTCGGCTTAAAAGAGGTAATTGACGAGATCGGCGGCACGATCCGCGTCTATGGGACACCCGCAGAAGAAACGAAAGGCGCAAAGGTTCCCATGGCTGCCGCCGGGTTGTTCGATGATGTCGATATCGCCATGATGGCGCACCCTTATCATACATATGAGAAATCCGGCAGCTCGCTCGCCATGGACGCGATCCAATTCGAATACTTCGGTAAATCCGCTCATGCCGCGGCAAGTCCTTATGAAGGCATTAACGCGCTCGATGCGATTCTGCTGTTGTTTCAATCGATTGGGGCATTGCGTCAGCAGTTGCGAAGCCACGCCCGCATCCATGGCATCATTACCGAAGGGGGCAAGGCTCCGAATATTATTCCGGACTATGCGGCTGCACAATTTTACATCCGGTCCGCAAACCGACCCTATACCGATGAAGTGGTACAGAAGGTTCTTCGCTGTGCCGAAGGAGCCGCTCTTCAAACCGGATGTACGATGAAATGGTCCAACTATGAATTTTCATATGATGAATTAATCACAAACCGCGTATTATCCGACCTGTTTACGAAAAATTTAACATCGATGGGCATTGCCGAGGACATGATCGAAACCGGCAAGGATCACGGTTCGCTTGACCTGGGCAATGTATCGCGCCATTGTCCGACCATTCATCCTTATGTGAAGGTAGTGGATGAACGCCACATGCTGCATACGAAAGAATTTCGCGATCTGGCGATGCTCCCGCGTGCCTTCGAGGGCATGCTGCTGGCTGCCAAGGTGCTGGCTTTTACCGCATATGATGTGATCGTCAATCCCGACCTGCTCCGTTCCATCCGGGAAGAATTTGAACGCAGCATTCGCAGCGGACACCAGGGGAACTGACGGATTCATCATGAAACAAGAAAGAGGCAGATGAGCAGCTCCATTCACTCATTTGCCTCTGTTTGTGCGTTTAAATTCAAAATTCATAACACTTTTCTCAGGAATTCCTTCGTCCGCGGATGCTGTGGATTCGCGAACACTTCCACAGGTTTGCCCTGCTCGACGATTTTGCCGCCGTCCATAAAGATCAACCGTGTGCCAACCTCTCGGGCAAAGCCCATTTCGTGGGTGACGACAACCATGGTCATTCCCTCGGCAGCCAGCTCTTTCATAACATCGAGCACCTCGCCCACCATCTCCGGATCAAGCGCAGACGTAGGTTCGTCAAACAGCATTACCTTGGGGGACATGGCAAGCGCCCTGGCGATGGCAATCCGCTGCTTTTGACCGCCGGACAGCTGTCCCGGATAGCTGTCCGCTTTATCGGTTAAACCGATTCGCCTCAACAGCTCCCGTGCGACCTTGTTCACTTCATCATTGCTCATCTTCTTCAGCTTTCGCGGAGCTAACGTAATGTTTTCCAGCACCGTCATATTCGGAAACAGGTTAAACTGCTGGAATACCATGCCCATCCGCTGACGCAACAGATTGATATCATGCTTGCTGCGGAACAGCGAGGTGCCTTCGAATTCAATATCTCCGCCGGTCGGCTGTTCCAGCAAGTTCAAACAGCGTAAGAACGTGCTTTTGCCCGACCCGCTGGGGCCGATGACAACGACAACTTCGCCTTGGCCGATGTCGATATCGATACCGTTCAACACCCGGTTATTCCCGAAAGCCTTATGCAAATCCGTTACTTTAATCAGAGGTCCTCAGCCTCCTTTCAGCTAGTCCGAGCAGCTTGGACAACACAAAGGTCATCATAAAATAAACGATCGAAACAACGATTAACGGCTCAAACGGCTGGAACGTGTTGCCCTTCACTGTATCTGCGCTGTACATCAGTTCAGCCACCCCGATGACGGATACGATGGAAGAGTCTTTGATAATGGTAATGAATTCGTTGCCAAGCGCTGGCAGCACATTGCGGAACGCCTGGGGCAAAATAATATAGCGCATGGCCATCGCATGAGGCATCCCAAGCGAGCGGGCCGCCTCCATTTGACCTTTGTCAATCGCCTGAATCCCTGCACGAAACGTCTCCGCCACATAGGCGGCGCTGTTAAACGACAGGGCAAGGATGCATGCCGCCACGTCGGGAAAGGCCGACCCCAGCCAAGGAAGCTCAGGAAACTTGATTCCCAGCTTGGGCAAACCGTAATAAAACAAAAGCACCTGCACCAGCAGCGGCGTCCCGCGGATAAATTCAATATAGGACACGGAAAAAATCTTCAGCGGATAAATACGCGACATGCGCATGAGCGCGAGGCCAATACCGAGAATGACCCCGAAAATGACGGTAAAAAAGGACAATATCAATGTCATTTTGGCCCCGTTAATAAAAAACATATAGTACGTCGGCAAAAATGAAAAATCCATCCGTTCCCCTCCTTTTATTTATGTACGGCCTATAACCGAACAAAAACCCGCCGGAAAACGCTCCGCTCAGGTTTTTGTCCGATCATTTTCATAGACCAGGCCGAATTACTGTGCTTCCACCAGCTCATTCGCTTCGGCAACCATCTTATCAATCGATTTATCCTGAATCAGCCTGTCCAACGTTTGGTTCATCGCTTCCACAAGGTCGGATCTGCCCTTCTTGACGGCAATCGCAGAACCGCTGTCCTCAGAAGCCAGCTTGATATCCGAGATGACCAAATCCTTGTTCTTCGTCAGGTAAGCTTCAGCAACAGGCAGTTCCACTACAAGAGCATCAATTTTTTTGTTTTTCAATTCCATCATCAGGTCGGAAATTTTGCCAAGAGGCTTCACTTCAGAGCCTGGCATCTGTTCTTTCACGATCTTTTCCTGAGTCGCGCCTTTCTGGGCCCCCACTTTCATCCCCTTCAAGGATTCAATCGTATTGAATCGATCTTTATCCTCTGCACGAACGACAACCTTTTGGACAGCCGTATAATATATTTTGGTAAAATCAACAGCATTCATGCGCTCAGGAGACGGCGTCATCCCCGAAATCACAAAATCCACATTACCGGCTTGCAGCGCTGCCAGCAGTCCTTCGAATTTCATGTCTCTGATCTCCAGCTCAACTCCCAGATCCTTCGCAATCTCTTTGGCTATTTCGATGTCAAAGCCGACAATCTCATCTTTTTTGTTAATCTCTTTATGAAATTCGTAAGGAGGATAATCGGCGCTGGTACCGACCACGATTTTGCCGGCTTGCTTAATTTTCTCCAACGTTGATTGTGTTTGCTGCGCGGTTTGGGATGAATGGTCTCCTCCGCCTGATTGTTCCGTCGTCGCAGCAGGCTTTGTCCCGCAGGCAGTGATGATCAGCAGCAAGCTCATCAGCATAAGTGCAATCGCCTTATATTTTGACATTGGTCAATTCTCCTTTCTCATTAACTTCAACATTATATAATAGAGATTCCAGTTTTACAACATATCGAATGTTGATAATAGGATGTATTATTATGGAATATACCATAATCAATTGGAATACTATGGGATTTTATTCCTGTTCAAAATATAGAAAAAGCGGTATTCCCCATTTTCGGGAAATACCGCTTCTGATTTTCGTTTTATTCGGTTTTCGCATCATCCAGTTGAAAGATCTCAGCCACCGATTTCTTCAGCTTCTCATGAACCACGACTTCCGGACGGATGGCTTGAATCCGCGCCTCGGCATCATCCACCGAGTCGCTGAGTCCGAGGGCAAGAAGGGTGCCGATGGCTACGCTTCCGGCTCTGCTGCGTCCCGCCGCACAGTGAAACGCCACTTTTTTCCCCGCCTCGGCTTCCTTTACGATCGTTTCAACGGCTTGTTTAAGAAACTTTTCCTGTCCCTCTTCTTTATCCACCAACGGGATATGGATTCTTACTACGCCTTCCTTATCCAGCTGCGCGTCAGGCGATTCTGCCCTCAGGTCGACAATGACCTCGCATTTTTCCTCTTCTATGAACGACTGCACATCCTGCTCTCCGCCGATGAATATTTTGTTATCCACCAAGGCCTGGTACGATTTTTTCGATTTTTCCGCCACAACCGCCACTCCCCTCACCTGATTTACTATGACTAAGTTTATCAAAGCATGCACAAATACACAATTTTTTTAACTACAGCACACATACACAGGAGGTGGTCGCTATGTATTCGTACAAAAAAAAGTATAAAAGCAAGACGATCAAGGGAAAGCTCCGTGTGTGCCATGATTTGAGAGCCAATAAGGAGCTGAAGCCTCTGGTTCCCCAGACCTTGCCCTTGTCACCGAAGAACCTGGAATGCAGGAAGCGGGAATTGATTTTGCCTATGACTCCAAACAGCGCTTATGGGTGCTGGAGGTGAATTCAAACCACCCCCAATTTCATCCTTTAAAAAAACTCGATCCCGCAGCTTATCGCCGGATGGTCGCTTATGCCAGAAGCTACGGCAGACGCGACGATTAGGATGCTTGCATCGGATAAATCAAATCTCCCAATCGTTCCATTCGTTCTTGCGTTTATCGATCTGGAGCAGCCAATCCCGTGTTTTATGAATGACTTGCTCCTTCGCCTGACCGCCGCTGAAGGTATGATCCGCCTGAAAAATAACTTCTTTATCGCATTGTCCCTGACTGCGGAGCCAGAACAGCTTTTGGTATAAGAAGCAGTAATCGACCGGAATTACTTCGTCTGCAGTACCGTGGACAAGGAACACATCGCCGCTGAATTTACGCAGTTGCTCGAACGGTTGATGCTTGGCCAGCGATTCGAAGAATATAGGCTTCAGCGAGTAACCGAGGTAATCGGTTGAACCGTGCTTTACCGCTTCTTCGTATGCCTTTTTGCCGGTTATGCCTACAATGTCATTAAAAGGATAAGCAACGGGAGCCCAAAGAACAAGCGTTTTGACCCTTTTGTCCCGGGCAGCGGTCAGTATGGCGACGGCTCCACCCAGGCTATGCCCCAGAAGAATCACCTTTTGAGGATCTACGCAATCGATATCGAGCGCATAGTCAAGGACGGAGCGCGTTTGATCGATCATCGCATCGAGCCCGCCACTTCCATAATCGCCTGTGCTTTCACCGCAGCCCCCGTAGTCGAATCGGAGCACCATATATCCGTTTCGCGCATATTCCCTGGCCGCAAGCACGAATAACCGGTCTACTCCAATCCTGCTTCCGACAAAACCGTGAGCGATAATAATGATAGGGTACTTCTCATTTATAGAATTGCCGTTCCTATTCCCCGATACCGGGTAGTGAAGCGTGGCCGCGAGCTCCTGTTCCCCGCTTTGTATCGTAATATGATGTTCCATGATGACTTCCGCTCCTTTTACAAATCTCCTAAAATATATTATTCCGATGTTTTTAGTGTGTTTTATCGCTATAATAGCACCCTGCCCGATATACTGTCAAACGAAAAAAACTCTGCCTTTGCGGACAGAGAAGTTTTCATGCTATTTGAGTAAAAGTTATTGCTGCTTCGCATTCACAGGTGTGCAGTCGCCGCAGTATCCCAATATTTCAAACCGGTGATTGAGCACTTGAAAATCAGTCGGTACGCCATCCATCTGCTTCATTGGACAAAATTCAAAGGGAATCGTCCTCTCGCAGCTGATGCATATGAGATGATGATGGTGATGCGACTCGCATCTGGCGCGGAACTTCAATCCGTCGTTCAAATAAATTTGCTCCAGCACTCCCATCTCGGTTAACAGCCGGAGGTTGCGGTACACCGTATCAAAGCTCACTCCAGGATACTGCTGTCTCATATACTCATAGACATCCTTGGGAGCCAAATAACCTCTCGATTCGGCAAACAGACCGGCAAGACTTTTCCGCTGGTCGGTAATGCGCCAGCCCTTTGCCGACATTGCCTTTAAGATTTCTTCAATTGTCGTTTCCGTGTCATGCTCATGAATGGCCATAGCTACCTCTCCGTTTTGCGCCTGGATACTATTAATAATGCCTGAATACGCGCCGTGAGTCAAGATTCATCGGTTTTCGAGCGCGGTTAACTGCTCTGCCAGAGCGGTTTTGTCGAAATGCTCGCCAATGAACACGGCAACGTTCGGAACGTTTTCTTTTGGCGCGATTTTGATAAAATCCATCTCGCGGTACGCATATTGAAACAGGAATGGACTGGCCGTATCGGTAAACCATAGAACCCCTTTGCCCCGATAAATGTTGCGCGGCAGCCGGCCGACAAGCTCCTCAAAGCGTTCGCTGTCAATCGGCCGGGTAAAATAATGGGTATATACCATGACATGGTCGTGGCTGTGATGGTGAGGCGGAGACCCTTCATGCCCGCAGACGGTGTCATGACGGTCATGGCCGTGATCTTCTTCACACCGGCAGGCCTGGGTCTCTTTATACCGATCCTTCACTCCGCCGTCCGGATGATCCAGCACAGTTAGATCCATCTCGCAGCGTACGGTCGGGATGATCGGAGCCACAGGGTTCAGCTCTCTAATGACGGCTTCCAGGCGCAAAAGCTCGGAAGGAGGAATGAGATCCGTTTTGTTCAAAATAACCCTTGTTGCGCAGCGAATTTGGTCGGCCATCAGCCGGTAGGTCCTTCCAGCCGGATTGATCGATCGTTCTGCAAGCTGGGCGGCGTCAACCACCGTAATCACCGATTGGAGCGCAACCTCCGTCAGCATGGAGGCATCCGTAATTCCGTCGAGCATTTCCATCGGGTTGGCCGCTCCGGTACTCTCCACGAATACGACATCCGGCTTATGGTCCTGAATCAACTGTTTAAGCTCCATTCCCAAATCCCCGCGAATTGTACAGCAGATACAACCGCCAAGCATCTCCGTCATAGGCACTTCCTCATCGACCATCATGCCGTCCAGATTGACATCCCCGAGCTCGTTCATCAGCACCGCCGGCTTTTTGCCGTTGAGCTTGAAGTAATCCAATGCCCGGGTAAGCAGCGTCGTCTTGCCGCTTCCAAGAAATCCGGTCAATATATGCACAGAAACAGGCTGCTTCATTATTCTTCACTCTGCCTTCGTTCTTGGTTTCGTTTCAAGGGTACATTGTACTCCCGCTGTCTTATACTGTCAATTTTACAACCTTAGTTTGGTTGTCCCGCCCATTCCGACCCGCTTCGTTTATCCCTCCTTTTTTATTCTAAATTGGAAACCGTACGCATAGAAGCGTACAATATAAGAAAAAAGGCGAGCGGAGAAAGAGGTGCAGTGAGGCATGCTTATCCGTACATATGATCCCCGAAAAAAATCTCAACCCCCCTCTGCCATCCATCAGTTGCAGCCTAGCATCCAAATTGATCCAACATTTGCTTATTATCTGGACAGATCCGAGGATAGCGTCGCGGCAGAGCTGGAGCTGGCCGGATTCCGGGCCGTACGTTATTTTGTAACAAACGAAACCCAGGTCAATGGACGCCTTATTGCCGCTTTGCGCAATCGGGGCCTGGAGGTGTGGGCCATGGTGCTTGGCAACGGAGCCTATGGAACCGGACACCTGCCCCCGGGTTGGAAGGATTGGCAGATGACGCTGCTGAAAAAAATAGATGACGGATTCCACCGGTTCTCCCTGTTCAGCCACCAGTATTTAGCTTGGAAAAAAAACGCCGTTTCCCGTCTCATCAGCCGGCATCCTTTCACCGGCTTCGAGGTGGCGGAACCCTATTTTCCGGAATGGAACGGTCTGGACAGCGGGGTTTACGGGGATGTCGGTCCTTTGGCCAGAGCCGCGTTCAAGAGGTTCAGCGGAGCTGAAATGCCTGACTTTCGTTACCCGGGCTCCCCCGCCTATTATAAAACCGACCGTGCCCGTTACCTGCTGTGGATGGAGTTTCGTGTACAGGCGGTCAACGGCTTCCTGAACGAGCTCATCAACGGCGCAGGCGGGGTGCGGGAAACCAATCCCGGGATACGGATAGCGACATGGTCCCTTGCTGTAAATGCGGGGGACGATTCCGTTCCAGCCCTTAGAGAATACCAGGGCATTGACGCCGCCGCTATGATCCGCACAGTGCGTCCGGACGTGCATATCCTTCAAACCCATTGGCCCGATTGGATGCGCGAACGGCTGAAGCCCGACTATATAAAGCATTACAAACCGTTTATTGACCATATCCGGGCTTCTCATGCTTCCATCCCGATCGGTGTGCAAACCGATATCGGTTCGCTTCGCCGGATGCGGCGCAGCCGTGCCTGGATGGAACGTTTTGCGGCGGCCGCCGGAGCTCACGGGTATCAATTCTGGACCGCATACGAATACAGTATCGGGCTTCCGATGTATGAGGACAAACCTCAGCCGGTTCGCGCCCATCGTCCCGAGCAAAGCCTCGTCGTGCTGGAATTCAACAAACGCGTGGACGTACGGACGGCCTCCTGCGGCCAGCATTACCGTTATGTGAGCCATGGAAGCGAACCGGCAATCCCCGTGCGCGTGAACCAAGTCGACGGGCATCGGGTCGTTCTTTCTTCAGAGCAGTTCCCTGTCGAATCGTTTGAACTGCATATCACCGGGATCCGGGATACCCCCGAGCTATGGCTGCTCAAGAATGAGGCGGGCAATCAAACGCCGCAAGGGTGCCGGATCAAGATTCCCCGCTGCATTTGATCATTGGTCATTTGTTCCGTTTGGAGTTACAATGAAATCAACGTCTCCTGCTTTGGCTAGACCGGCCTTGAACGAATCGGCGGAGACCCTATGTTCCGATGGGAGTGAAATGATAATGATCATCGATCCTTGGAAAGAAGAACGCGCCAACGCGGTAACCCACGGAATCGGAGCCGTCCTCAGCGTGGCGGCCCTTGTCCTGCTGCTGATCCATTCTTTACGCAATGGCAGCGTATGGCACATCGTCAGCTTTACCGTTTTCGGCGTTTCGCTGATTTTGCTTTACGTCTCCTCTACTTTGCTGCACAGCGCCCGCCAAGAGCGGTGGATCGACATCTTCTCGATCATGGACCACGCCGCCATATTCGTGCTGATTGCCGGCACGTATACCCCATTCCTGCTCGTGACGCTGCGTGGTCCGCTGGGTTGGAGCTTATTCGGGATCGTTTGGGGATTAGCACTCGCCGGGATTATTTTCAAGCTGTTTTTTGTCAAACGCTTCATTCTGCTCTCCACTCTATTTTATATCGCGATGGGCTGGCTTGTGATGTTCGCGTTTGGTCCGCTGCAAGAAGAGCTTGCTCAGGCGGGAATAGTTTGGCTCGTTGCAGGGGGCTTGCTGTATACGCTGGGTACCATCTTTTATTTATGGAGAAAAATCCGCTATCATCATGCGATCTGGCATATATTCGTACTGGCCGGCAGCATCTGTCATTTCGTTACCGTTTATTTCTATGTTCTGCCCGAATAACAACAAACAGACCGGGAGGCCCGATCAGGCACTCTCCGGTCTGTTTGCATATCACTTCACTTTATCTGTTGCGGAGCTGCTTGAATTGGAAATATAAAAAACAGCCGACACAGAACCCGCAGATCGCGACAAATGCCGCCGCGGCTACCATTCCCGCAAAAAGATAGCCTACCCAACTGCCGGGCATCAGCCAGAAAGAAACCACAGACAAGGTCAATAATATCACGGCAATCGAATTGTTGAACCGCTGCAGCTCTGCGGCTTCCGTCTGAGCTCCGGCAATACGGCCGTGCAGCAGCGGCGCCGCCAGCTGTACAATCAGGTTTGCGCGTACGCCCTGCCATAAGCCGATCACTTGTATCGCCCATAACGCAGCGATTAGAAAGGGCTGTTGAAATATAATGGCGAGAACAACAAGTAAAACAATCCCCGTTTGATTCGCACGAACATAAGGAATAGGAATTTCTTTCATCTTGACCGATCCACCTTTCGTCTAACTGATTATGGAGTCACTTCAATTCAAAAGACACTTTCTGCTGCTCTTTGTTCCAAACCAGCGCTGCCTCGAACATTCGATCTCCTTTTTTAAATCCTTTCAGCGAAGCCGTTTTCCCCGTCTTCAAAAATCTCTTGATTTGAGTTTCAGAAATGGTTTTGCCGAGCACCTTCTTGGAAAAGGAAAAATTACACTGGGGATAGGCCGAGCAGCCAAACAAACTTTTCTTGTCCACAACAGGCTTCTGGCATTTAGGGCACGGACCCAGGCCTTCGGAATCGGCTTCCGTATGTTTTAACGGTTTGCCTTCTTCTAATTGCTGAGCCGTAAAGGTCCAGGTTCTCGCGTTTTCCAGAGCGTCTTGCACGATCTTTTGAGATAATTTTCTGACCTGCTCCATGAACGATTGGGGCGAAGCTTTGCCCTGTCCTATATCGTGGAGACGCTGCTCCCATTTCGCCGTCATTTCTGCTGAAGCGAGTATACTGTCACCAAGGGCCTCAACCAGCATCATACCTTTGTTTGTGGCATAAACCAAGTTTTTTTTAACTTCAATGTAGTTTCGTTCCTTCAGCACGGATATAATGCCTGCCCGGGTGGCTTCCGTCCCCAGACCTTCCGTTCGTTCAAGTACCTTTTCGAGCTCCGAATCTTCGAGATGCTTGCCTGCCGTTTTCATTAAAGTAATTAATTGACCTTCAGTATATCGTTTAGGCGCTTGTGTTTTACCCTCTTTCACCATCAGTTCTTCTACTGCTCCGGTATCCCCTTCGACCAGCGGAGGCAGGACTTCAAGTTCAGATTCTTCCCCCGAGTCATGTTCATACAGCACCGTTCGCCACCCTTCTTGAACAATTTGCCTCCCCTTCGTCAAGAACGTTTCCTGCCCGCCGACTAAAGTAGTTAGACGGGAATAATCGATAATCGCCTTATCATAATGGGCCGCGATGAGTCGTTTAACAATTAATTCATACAAGTTGCGCTCATCGTCCTTTAATCGGCTGGGCTGCGGAATGACCTCAGTAGGAATAATAGCATAGTGATCGCTGACCTTGGCGGCATTTACAAAGCGCTTATGATTGGCAATCGATTGTACAGGAAGCGGAAAATAGCTTTTGAACGAATCCAGCCGGCTTAGCCTGGCAAGTATATCAGGAAACTGCTTGGCCTCTTCCGGCGTTACATAGGCGGAATCCGACCGTGGATACGATATAAATCCATCCAAATACAACTGCTGCAATGCGTTTAAAGTTTTCTGAGGGGAATACTTGTATATTTGATTAGCCGCAGCCTGCAGAGATGACAAATTAAAGAACTGCGGCGGCTGAAATTCTTTTCGTTCTTTCACGAGATCAACGACACGGGCCTCTTTGCCCTTACAAAACTGTCTGACCAATTCCGCTTCTTCTTTAGTTGTAAACCTCGACTGCTCGCCTTTGAACCACGTTCCGTCATAACGTGCATCTTTCGTAACAAACTTGGCTTTCAGTTCCCAGAACGGTTCAGGCTTAAAGTTTCGAATTTCCTTCTCGCGCGCAACGATAAGAGCAAGTGTAGGGCTTTGTACGCGCCCGGTGGAGAAAACCTCCCTGATGCCCCTCCGCTGAAACAGTAACGAGTATACCCTCGATCCGTTCATTCCGACAAGCCAATCCGCACAAGAGCGGCTTAGCGCTTCGTAGTATAACGGCCGGGTGGCTTCTTCACTCTTTAAGTTCATAAACCCCTGCTCTACCGCCTTCGGGGTCAATGAAGAGATCCACAGCCGTTTCATCGGCTTCTTGACGCCGCTTAATTGAACCGCAATACGGACAATATATTCCCCTTCCCTGCCGGCGTCCCCGGCATGAACGATTTCTTTAACATCCGGTCGAAGAAGCAGGCTTTTGATCACTTGAAATTGTTTGGCTTTGGAAGGAGCTACCCGATGCTTGAACTTCTCGGGGATGATCGGCAAAGAAGAGATGCTCCATCTTTTAAGGCCGGGATCATATGCTTCAGGAGGAACCAACTCACAGACATGACCGACAGCCCAAGTTACAAGCGCACCTTCGGGAAAAAACGGATTCGGGAATATTTCGATAAAGCCCTGCTGTTTTTTATGTTTAAAGGGTGAGGCCAGTTTGGCCCCTTGATCCGGTTTTTCGGCGATGATTAATTTCAATGAAGTTACAGCTCCTTGTATCGAACGTACAACTTATTATATCAAGAAAATTGAAAATTTGACTAACAAATAAAATAAATCATCAAGAACGGTTTATGTTGGATTTGAGCTCGCCGCTAGGCGTAAACAACACAAGTTTTTGTAATAGCGTATCCTTGGACATAAACAAGTAAGTGGGGACATGCTTTTTCATGTTTTTAAACGGATTCGTCACCGATAACAGATAGATCGGCATCAAACTAATCCATTTTAACCATTTGTACCCTGTGCTGGATATGGGAAATGCTTCAAAATTCAATTTATCGTATCCCCGATTTAACATGGTAATCCCGATCAGCCCTTTGATATCATGGCATTTCGGATGGCTTCTAACATACAAGGCAAGGTCGGGCAGCGATCTTTCAATGCTCCGGTAAAGAAATCTTGCTTTTTGCAGTTCATTCCTCAAGGCCAGCATGTTCTTTAACAGAACAACATTATGTAAATGAATTTTCAGCAAGAGATCGCCCTTTTGAATCGTCGTTCCGTCGGCCAAAGATACCGGTCTGCCTTTGTACAACGTAAGTCGCACTCGAAACGCGCTGCTTTTCCGGTCGCCCCCGCCAATATATCTTAACCGGGTACAGGCATAATAGATGGGATCAAGAATATCCCAAACGGTCAGGGCTATTGACTTTAACCTCATGTCCTTATCCCCTTTGGAATGTTTTAATGGATATGGTTATTTTGTCTTGTGAAAAGGAATTTCATTGGTGGAAAAAATCAGTTTCTGCTTATACATGCTGCTCCGGATTAAGAAAACCTCTCACAAGGCCATTCATGAATGAGCGATCGCAGTGGTTACACATCTAAAATCAAACCCGCTCTTATTTGTACGTCGGCTTCCAATAAAACACGGGCTTCCCTTAATCCGGAACAAACGTTTCCAAGCTTATGCTGTTATTAGGATATAATGGGAAATCTCGATAAAGATCGGCCTCACTTTCTTCAATGATTCCGGCAATTCGATTCAGGTTTACCTTCCCGTCTATTCCTTGTCCATGAGGTATGTTGAAAGTCATCACCTTCATCTTCATCTCCATCTGTCGGTCTCCTCGCGAACATCATACAACCATGTATGTCAAAGGCCATGATGTAGTATCCTATTTACCGTATTATCCCCAGTTTGTATTTCGCATATTGCCGTTACTGATGGAGGAAATGAAGGATGAAAAAAATATTGGTTATGCCCTTTCTTTCGATATCTACCGGCCATCACCAGGTTGCAGAAGCTTTAATAGATCATATTCACGGAGTAATGCCTTCTGTCCAATGCAAAAAAGTGGATATTCTTCAATACAGCTATGGGAGGATGGAATCTGCCGTATCACAAATTTACATAAAATGGATTCATTCGTTCCCGAATTTCTACAACTGGATATACAGAATGTCGGTATACCAACCGACGCGGCAACCGCAGCGTTACCGTATCTACGAGTGGCTTTTTCAGTATTTTGTTGAAAAGCTGGTTCGCGAGGAACAGCCTCATATGATCATTTGTACCCATGCTTTACCTTCTTATATTCTCAATCGTCTAAAGACCCGTCGTATAATCTCCGTACCGGTTATTAATGTATATACCGATTTTTTTATCAATAATCTGTGGGGATGCGGCAATATCGATTACCATTTCGTTCCCAACAAGGACCTAAAACAGTCGCTCGTGCAAAAAGGTGTCCCTGAGGAACGGATTTTTGTTACCGGTATACCGATTCACCCGAAAATTACTGAGAATCAAGAAAAATCGGTGTTCTCTTCCCAAATGACCGTATTAATTTCCGGCGGCAGCCTTGGTGCTGGCGTCATTCCTTCCCTTGTTCGTCAAATTGGAAAAAAGGGAAATATCCACTATAAAGTATTATGCGGTAAAAATAAGCATTTGCACGAATATCTGATAAATTTAAAGCATCCCCGTATTACTCCCTTACCCTATATCACATCAAGAGAAGAGATGGATGAATTGTACAATCAAATCGATGGCATCATTACCAAGCCGGGCGGAGTAACGGTCAGTGAATGCCTTTATAAAAGAATACCTATTTTTGTTTACCATGCGCTGCCTGGACAAGAAAAAATCAATCTGCAAAGCTTAAAGCAGCAAGGGCTTATTGTCCAGGCCGACCATTGGAAGCACGAGGCGAGTATGGAAGAACAATTGGGAAGTATATTAAGCTCCCGGGAACAATGTGATGGATTGCGCCGAAATGCAGATCATTATTACGATACAATTACGAATAGAAATATCTCGTTGTTATTGCAAAGCATATGCCAACTTCATTAGGGCATACAGCTAATTTCGAACTGGAACGGTATAATGTGCCCCTCACTCCGCCGCGCAAATGATGGCTGTCATGGGAATGGACGACCTGCGCAATCTTGTTCCATGTCGGGTAAATGATATGATACTCGCACAGGGACTAAAAAAGTACAAACTCCGGTCGCTATACTGCTGTCGGAGTTTGTACTTTTTCAATAGCCTGTAGAGATAGGTGATGAAATGTGATTTCCGGCCTGCTGCCAACCCGGATATTTAACCCTGTTTGCCCCAATCCTTCACTGATATAAAACGCTTTGCCCCGATAACGCTGCAAGCCTTTTACCATATTCATGCGAACCAGACGTCCCATCTTAATCAAATGGTAAGGCTTCGGCCACCAAATCTGGCCTCCATGAAAATGACCGGCCAGCAAATAATCAAAGTTATATTTCTCCATTATTAATACAATATTAGGGTCGTGCGTCAAAACCAACCGAAACCCCTGATTTACCTTCCGAAAGGACTGATCTAAATTACTTCTCTCCGTGCTGAAGTCGTCGATTCCGATAATGTGGACAGGTCTGCCGTCTACGTACAAAAGATCATTTTCATTTTGTAAAACTTGACACCCGTTATCCTCCAACACCTTCCGCAGCTTATCGAAATCATGATGCTTCAACACGTAATCATGATTGCCGAAAACAGCATAAATTCCATATTTCGGCTTCATTTTGTGCAAAACCTTTAAATATTCGGACAGCTTCGGAATACTTTTTACTTTGTCCAAATAATCCCCGGTCAATGCAATCAAATCCGGCTGGTCTCCGGATAATAGATCCGATAACCGGTCAGGCGATACCGAAATGTTCTCCATGTGCAAGTCCGAAAGATGCAGTACTTTCAAAATTTCATTACGAGAGACGTTCTTGTTTTCCGGCAACCGGATATGAGTCAGCTCTACCTGTTTCGTATTTTTATGTGCTTTATATAATAAACAGATGATCACTGCTATGATCAAAACCAACAAGATATACCATTCCATTTCGAAACCCCCTTTTCTATATCTAACAGTATAGAAAATGATCCGGACAATGTCATCGGTAATTAATGGCCGGTATTTTTGTCCCGGTATGACAGAGATGCGGGCCTGGTACGATAACAAAAAAAGCCTTCCCCTTCCAGGGGAGGCAAGTGAGAAAAAGGTTATGAGGAAAAGTCTATTATGGGAAATAGAATTGCGCAACAATTCTGATTTCCACAATTCAAGTATAACCCACCATATTTTGTGATGCAATGTAAAATAAAACCTATATATAGTGCTTTTGGTTTCAGACGATCTTTTTGGGCTTATCATCAACTCCACATAATTTTTGTAAAAGCTGATCCTTTGACATAAACAAATAGATCGGCACATGCTTTTTCAAGTTTTTAAACGGCTGCGATACCGATAGCAAGCAAATAGGCATCAAACTCATCCATTTTAAACATCTATATGCTGTGGAGGATATCGGGAATGCTTCAAATCCTAATTTCTCACAGCCCCGATTTAACATCGTAATGCCGATTAGCCCCTTGATATCTTGGGATTTAGGATGGTTTTTAACATACAGGGCAAGATCGGGCAACGAACTATCAATAAACCTGTACAGAAATCTTGTCTTTTTGATTTCATTTCTTAAGGGAAGCATGTCTCTTAATAGAACGACATTATGTAAATGAATTTTTAGTAAGATATCCCCTTTTGAATCATCGTTCCGTCGGATAAAGTTAAACCCGTTTTATTTCCTGTATATTTCGCCGCAGCGAAAATCGGCCGGCAAATCCGCGTATGCCATAATGGCCCCAAATGCAATTGACACATTTATTAGGTTGTTTCGGTTTAAAAATCATACTGTACTCCTCTTTATATCTCATTGTACTGACTGGTTAATTATTCCACTTTAACCCGCTTCTTTTTGTTTTACAAAATTGAAAAAGGGGTATCCCCGTCACCTCGGTGAATTTTGGGACAGCCCCGTTTAACCTTACGACTTTTTAATACAACCACATATTCGCGGCTGCCCCGACCAGACCCAAGCCTATGGCCCACCATCCCAAATTGTTGGCTTGACTAAAGACGGTGATCAAACCAAGAATTATCGCAGCACAACCAAACAGAACCGGTGAAAAGAAAAAAGCGATAATTCCTGCGATAATCCCAATCCATCCCATCCATAAAGCCGATGAATCCGTGTTATCTCTTTCCTTTTCCTTGGCCACCATTTATTCCACCTCCTCTGTTTAGTATTTCTATGATGCATTAAAATTATTTACTTGCCGATCCCTTGGACCGCTCAAGCCAAAAATGATGCAATTTATCATGCAAATCTTCACACCGCAAAGCTAATGACAAAGTAGCTTTTATATATCCCCATTTGTCCCCGATATCATGGCGGTCTCCCTCCAGAAGACGCGCATGCATGCCCTGCTTGAGGCAGAGAATCTTGAGAGCGTCCGTCAACTGGATTTCACCGCCTCGTCCCGGTCCTGTTTCCTCCAAAATATCGAAAATCTCCGGTTGAATGATATACCTTCCGACGATGGCCAAATTCGATGGCGCTTTATCCGTATCGGGCTTTTCGACCAAATCCTCCAATTCATAGATATGGTTATCGATCGGCATGCCCGCAATCACGCCATACTTGGACACTTCTTCAGGCAAAACGGGCTGTACGCCCACCACCGTCTTCCCATGGGTCTCAAACTGTTCCATCATCTGCCGAAGCGCCGGTTTCGTAGGGTTATCGATAATATCGTCACCCAGAAGAATGGCGAATGGCTCATTTCCGACAAAATTGCGGGAGCATAAGACCGCATGCCCGAGTCCGCGCTGCTCTTTTTGCCGTATGAAATGGATATCCGCCATTTTCGCGATCTCCAGCACTTCTTCATATTGAGACCATTTCCCCTGTTCTTTAAGGAAATACTCCAACTCCACATTGTGGTCGAAGTGGTCTTCAATGGCGCGTTTGTTTCGTCCTGTCACAATCAGAATATCCTGAATCCCAGAAGCAATGGCCTCTTCCACGATATATTGAATTGCAGGCTTGTTAATCAAAGGCAGCATTTCTTTGGGCTGGGATTTGGTTGCGGGTAAAAATCGGGTGCCGAAGCCTGCAGCCGGAATAATCGCTTTACGTATTTTATACATGTGGAAACTCCCTCCAACCGATCATGATGACAAGCGTACAGATTACTGCGGCCGTCCGGCGTAAAGCTGCGGCTTGCCTTCTTCATCCGCCGACGACCGCCCCATTCTTATACCTTGGCACTACAACGTCACAACCACATGGTGGACTTGCCCATCGTCACATAATTCAACGTAGTAACCGTCTTTTGCATCGTGCTCCTTAAGGGACATTTCTTGACCGTCCATCTGTAAAGCAGTCACACCGCCGGATTTATGCAGCGGATTATTGACGGTAATGAGAAAGCGCGTCCTGCCGAACCGGTAATGAACGGAATACTCCGGCCATTCACTGGGAATGCACGGGCTGATGTACAGCCGCGTCCCCCGTCGGCGAAGTCCGAGAATCCATTCAATTCCCGCCTGATACATCCACCCCGCGGCGCCGGTGTACCAAGTCCAGCCTGCATGTCCTTTGTGCGGATTCGCCGTATAAACGTCTGCCGACATAACGTAGGGTTCACCGGCGTACCTCCGCACTTCGTTTGACGTGCGCGTGTGGTTTAGCGGATTTAACAGGTGAAACAGCTCAAACGCCTTGTCCCCTTTCCCAAGCTGGCACCAGGCGATAATGCTCCAAATGACACCATGCGTATACTGCGCCCCGTTCTCGCGAATTCCTGGCGGATAGCCCTGAATGTAACCGGGACTAGGCTGCGTACGGTCAAAAGGCGGTGTCAGGAGACGGGCGACGGAAAGCTCCCGATCCACAAGCTCACGATCGAATGACTGCATCGCCTGCAGAGCCTTGTTCCTTGGCGCGGCTCCTGAAATGACCGACCATGACTGGGCAATCGCATCGATTCGGCATTCTTGATTGTGGATAGAACCGAGCCATTGCCCGGCATCGGTGAAGGCGCGGCGATACCATTGTCCATCCCAGGCATGCTCGTCGAGTGAAGGAATGAGCCGATCCCTTACATCCCGGTAACGTTGCGACCGTTCTGCGTCACCTCGCTCCCTGCAAAGATCCGTGAACCGGCCGAGAATGTCATAGAGAAACCAACCGAGCCATACACTCTCGCCGCGGCCTTCCGCCCCAACAAAATTCATCCCGTCATTCCAATCTCCGATTCCGATCAGCGGAAGCCCATGTTCGCCAAAGCGCTGCAAGGCCCTGTCGATGGCCCGCAAGCAGTGATCGAACAGGGTTCCGCTTTGTTCTGAAACGCGTGTCGGCTCGTATCGTTCATGTTCCCCTTCCCGCAAAAGCTCACTGTGAAGAAACGGAACTGCCTCTTCAAACAGGCTGTCATCCCCCGTATGCTCCACGTATCGCGAAGCCGCATACGGCAGCCATAGTAAATCGTCGGAGAATAACGTACGGATGCCGCGCTCCGTTTCTTCATGCCACCAGTGCTGCACATCGCCCTCCTCATATTGATGCGCAGCGTGCAGCAAAATTTGTGCACGCGTAAGGTCGGGACGGGTGTGCAGAAGCGCCAATGAATCCTGCAGCTGATCGCGAAAGCCGTATGCGCCTCCCGCTTGATAAAAGGCGGATCTGGCCCACATTCTGCAGCCGAGCGTCTGATAAAGCAGCCATCCGTTCAGCAGGACATCCATCTCGGGGGATGGCGTAGATACCGAAATCTGGTCCAGCACATCATCCCAGAATTCCCCTACAAGCGCTAATGACTGCTCGCTGACACGCGCTTGACGGTAGGTTTGCGCCAATTTCATGGCGGCATCGCGCGACTGATCGCAACCGAGAAGTATGTAAACTGTCCGTTCGGCATCAGGCTCCAGCGTAAGCTTGGTCTGCACCGCGCCGCAGGTATCATAAAGAGCTCCCGTTGTCTTGGACAACCGCTCGCGGCTGAGTGAAGCGGGATTTTCGTATGTGCCGTTGCGCCCGAGAAATTCATTGCGGTCTGCCGTCCAGGACAGATCAGCCGGTTCGACTGGAGCAGACTGCTGAACCTCTGATGCTGTATCCGGGGACTCCTCCGACGCTTCAGGCAGCAGATACATACCCAAAAAGGCCGTAGCATCGCGAAACGATTCCTGATATGCATTGCGAGCCAGGAGCATTTGGGCCGATTCGTCCCATTCCGAAACGATGAAGGAGGCGTTCGCCTGACGTTGTACACCCAGCACCCATTCAGCGTAATAGGTGACGGAAAGGCATCTTTTTTCGGAAGTTTTGTTTTGCAGCCGCAATTTGATGATTTTGACAGGATCATGAAGCGGAACAAAAACGGTCATTTCCTGCATGATACCGTATCTCTCGTGATGAAACCGCGTGAATCCCCGACCGTGCGAAACCGTATAGGATTGGTCCGGATTTGCGGCAGACGAAGGAACAGACCATATTTCACCGCTTTCTTCATCCCGCAAATAACAAACTTCACCAGGCGGGTCGAGCACAGGATCATTGAACCACGGGGTCAATTTGCACTCCCGGCTGTTTCTCCACCAGGTGTAACCCGTGCCAAGCTCCGAAACAAGGCAGCCGAAGCGAGGATTGGCGATGACATTGATCCATGGCGCCGGCAAATGATTACCGTTCTTGATCACGATCCGATACTCCCGCCCATCGGGTGAAAACCCGCCCCAGCCATTAAAGAACATCAAATCGCGCACGTCTTCCGTCGGCGGGCTGCCGAACCGGTTTAACGGCACTGTCGCTGCGAACGGGGCCGGCCAGGCTTTATCCTGACGCGGCAGCTTGATTTGCGCCTTCAGACTCGGACCGCCCGCACGCAGGATAAGACGGGCTGCGGCCAGCAGCAGCGTCCTGTCCACATCCGGCAGCTGGTCGGCATTAATAATGAACACTCCCCCATTCCCTGCGTTATACCGGTCCATCCCGTGTTCTACCGCACTGCGCAGCGCTTTCTGCAAATCCTGCTGGTATCCGCCTGCCGATTCATTCAGAATGACCAGGTCAAAAAATAACCCCAAGCGGCGCAAATACTCGTGTCCGATCAGAAGTTTGGCAATAAATTTCATATTGGCCCGATTCTCGATCCGTACAAGGATCATCGGACGGTCCCCGGACACGCCATGCGCCCAGAGGCCGGACTGCCCTTTGGCATTCGCCATGATTCTGTCCTTCCGTTCCTTCCTCAGCGGAGAAGTATACAGCACCTGTCCGGCAAAGGTTTGGAAGGCCGCCGCCTCGGCGGCCGTAATGTGCAGATGCCTAAGCTCGATTTGACTGCGATTCCACGCGAGCAGAAATGTTCGTTCCACCGCCTGGTTCTCCAGGAACCGGCGGACGATGCCGACCGCTTCCTCCTTGGAATCGGCAATCCCGGTAACAGCGAACAATTGAACCTGTTCACCGGGCTCGATGCTTACCTGACGCCGCATGATAAAGGCAGGGTCCGCCACAGAGCCCACCGTACCGCGAAGGCGGGAACGGATCCCCTGCGGCTGGGAGATGGAATGTCCGCGGCCGATAAAGCTGGCCCGGTCTGTCTCATATTCCGCCGGTCCGAGCGTTCGTCCTTCCGCCATGAGGGAATGCGCCGCCCATACAGCCTTCTCACTTTCCTGTCGGGGTCTTCTTCGGGCGAGAAGGCACTCGGAATCGCCCGCATATTCTGTTTCTATAAATAATTTGCTGAAAGCGGGATGCGCATCATCAGCTATAGGGGGAGCCAAGGCCAGCTCCGTAAACGTTGTGACCTCTATGATCTTGGCCTCATTCCCCGTGTTGGTCAGCGTCAATCGGCGAATTTCCGCATTCCATTCGGGCGATACGCAGACTTCAAGACGGGTCTGCACGTCTCCGTCTGTACGCATGAAGGTGGCCCGGTCAAGCGAGAATTGTATGCGTTGTTCGGATGACGGAACACGGCACGGTTGAAATGCCGGAGACCACACCGCATCACGGGCGACGTCACGGATATAGATATAGCTCCCCCAATCGTCCAATACCGGATCCTCCCGCCACCGCGAGACGGCCAGACCTTCATATCGGCTGAACCCGCCGCCACTGCCCGTCACGACGGTCATATAGGTTCCGTTGGACAGAACACACACCTCCGGCGTACGCGTATCTGCCGAGAGGTATTCCCGCTGCGCATCATTCTGCACCGGCCTTGTTTCAGGCATATATTCACGTGCCATTGCAGGGTGTCTAATGATTTTGGGATGCGCGGGTATCCGCTCCTGCAGCAGCAGCTCCGCCGCCTGCACGCGCTTGTCGCGGTGAAACCGCTCGTACATTTTTACCGGCAGCAGTATGTTCGCAAGGGCAAGCAAACTCATCCCTTGATGATGGGCCATAAAGCTGCGGATGACCATGCATGTCTCATTATTCGGCATCCGTTCGGACGTGAAATCGATCGCCTCATAATAGCCATATTTGCCGCGCGCGCCAAGCTCCTCCATTTTACGCAAATCTTTAAGCCCTTGACGTTTCGCAAAAGGCAGCGCCAGAATGGCGGCATACGGCGCCACGACCAAATCCTGTTCCAGGCCCCGCTTGAAGCCGAGACCGGGAACGCCGAACGCCCTGTATTGATAGTTCATCTGGTAATCAAAAGCGTAATAGCCGGATTCGGAAATGCCGAAGGGGACACCCCTTTCGTGCGCATAATCGATTTGCCGCTCTACGACGGCGCGGTAGGTGCTATCCCAGATGGTGTTCCGATAGGTGCGCATCATCAGCCAGGGCATCAAATATTCGAACATGGTTCCGGACCAGGAGAGCAGCGCGGTGCGCTTCCCGACTTTGGTCATGGTCCGTCCGAGCGCGCGCCAATGAGCTACAGACACCTGACCGAGGGCAATGGCAATAAAGCTGGCCTGTCTTGCCTCTGATGCCATCAGGTCATACAGAATCTTATCGCGTTCTTGGAGCGCGGCATGATACCCCAATGTCAATAGTTTGGTCTTGTGATCGTAAAGCGGACGAAAGTCTGTCTTCTCAATCAACAGCGCCATGCGTGAGATCAGATGTTGTCCGCGTGCCGGCCAATCCTCTGCCGATGCTTTGCGTCCGGAACCGTCTTTATTCCCCCCGACTCCCGCGTCTGCCGTTTCCGTGGTCTTGTCCGTCAGTTTACCCTGCAGTGAAGGCACCAAATCCTCGGCGAATGCCACATGGAACGCTTCTTCCGCTTGACCTTGACCCTTGGTATTCGACTCCGGCTTTTCGTTGAATGTAAAGTCATTTTTGAGCCACTCGGCCAACCCCTCTTTGACTGTCATTAAATAGCCGGCGAAGTTACCGGAATCCACCGTCGATACGTACAGAGGAGGCAGTGGTTCTAGAGTAGTCGTGTCGTACCAGTTATAAAGATGGCCGTTCCATTTATTCATGCGCTCCACCGTATCGATCGTACGCTCCAACCGCTCAATCAGCCCGGGCGTATCGATAAATCCGAAATCCCGTGCGGCGAGCGTGCAGGCAAGATAAAGCCCGATATTGGTGGGCGAAGTTCGATGTGCAATGCCATTGGGCGGCTCCAACTGCACGTTATCAGGCGGCAGCCAATGGTCCTTTGCGGTAACGTAGTCCTCGAAGAAGGTCCAAATCTGTTTGGCCAACGCCTTCAGTTCTTCCTCTTCTCCCGGTTCGAGCGTCAGCTCGGCCTGTTGGACGGGACGGTCCAACCAGTGGACGACAAGAGGAGCGAATAACCATACAGCACAGAGCGTCAAGCCTGTCCACCGTACCGCTGGAGCGCCGCTCGCCGCCGCTGCCAACGCAAAGACAAGCACCAATGCATATCCCGGGTACATCCCTAAAAGCACAATATGCCGCTTTCCGCGGTTGCGGCGTTCAATTTCCGCAGAGCTGACCCATTCAAGCAAACGACGCTTTGAAACGAATAGCCGGAACAAAGTTCTGCCGATCGCGTCTAGCAGCAGAACGCTTTGAAACGGCAGAGTCAACAGGGTAACCAAAACTTGCAAAGCCGTGGCAAGCAGGCTCCGGGGACGCCGAATAGTATGCCGCATTGCCACGAGTTGGCGGATCAGCGGCAAAAACAATGTAGCAAACCCAAAAACAAACCAGCGTTCCGGTGATCCGGGAAGGACGCCCGTACCTAACAGCAGAAGAGCGAACAGCGCCGGCGGAAATAGACTGCGCCGCAGGTTATCGATCATATGCCAGCGGGTAAGAGCGGATAGATCGACCGGCAAGCTCTTTCCCCGCCGGTCGGACGTGCGGGGAAAGAGCCATAAAAGCAATTGCCAATCCCCTCGCACCCATCGGTGCAGTCTTCTTTGATACGCGCTGAACGCGGCAGGCTGGTCATCGATCAATTCAATGTCCGACAGCAAGCCTGCCCGCAAAAAGCCGCCCTCCAACAAATCATGGCTAAGGACCCGGTTTTCAGGAATACGTTCGCATAGCACCTGCGCAAATGCACTGACATCGAATATCCCTTTACCCGTGAAAATCCCCTGCCCTAATCCGTCCTGATACGGATCGGAAACCGCAAACGCATAAGGATCGATTCCCGGATCGCCTGACCATAAATAAGCCAAGCGCGAACGCAAGGACGATTCGTGACTAATGCCGATTCGCGGCTGCAGTACGCCGTATCCCTCGACCACCCGTGTCCGCGAACGGTTCAGCCGCGGCTGGTTATATGGCAGATGCAGGGTACCGATCATCCGGTGGGCGCTGCCGATCGGAAGCTGTGTATCCGCGTCGAGTGTAATGATATAACGGATGCCCGGAAGAACCGAGGCATCCCCGACTACGAAGTCGTAGGTCGTATCTGTTCGCCCTTTTAGCAGTTCGACGAACTCTACCAGTTTGCCCCGCTTGCGCTCCCAGCCCATCCATACGCCCTCAGACGGGTTCCACAATCTGCGACGTTGAAAAAGGTGAAACGTACTGCTTTCTTCCGTTTGGGAGTACGTGCGGTTCAAACTCTCAATACTTGCGCGGGCAGCTTCAAGAATGGCGGAATCCTGCGGAAGACTCTCGGCGTCGGCATCGGCAAAATCACCCAGAAGGGCGAAATGAAGATTTGGATCGCGGTTCGCCAGATAATGAAGCTCCAGCCGATCCGCCATTTCCCGCACTTGTTCGACGTTTGACCAGATCACCGGAATGACAACCATTGTAGTCGCCTCACTCGGAATTTCATGCGAGAAATCATAGCGAAGCAGCGGCCGCGGTTGCCTTGCGCACTCAATCATCCAGTGTGTTGCCGTTACGGCCCACTCACTCACGGGTATTGACAGCAAAAGCAAAACCGCCGCCCACCCGGTCAGCGTCAAGCTGAAGCCTCCTGCAATCCACAAAGCGAATCCGAGAAGTGCAACCAGGAACAGCCCTGTAAGAACGGTGAAATAAACGCCGGTAGCCCGTTGCAGCAGCCCTATATGCGACAAACGCCGGGGACTGCTGCATTGTTTCAGCGCGCGCTGGAGCTCTTTGACGCCGCTCGGTTCGAGCAGGTAATAAGCGATATACGCCGGACGAGGCATCACATCCGGACGAACCGCACTACCCGCGGCACTCTCCTTCTCCGCTATATGGGTGTTGGCTTGTTCTCGTTCCGCGCACGCCAGGTTATACTCTTGTGCCGCCAGCTCCACAGCCTGCTTGGCGATCAGATTCTCCGGCACATTAAAGCGGCGGGCCAGCCGCTCAACGCGTCCCCGCAGTACGCTGCGGCTTGAATCATCCAGCAATACATAGTCACCGGAGTTTTCTTGCCTCATGGTTTGTTCCACAAGGCAAATTTGCTCGAATGGTTCGTGCCAGTCGCAGCGTTCGATTTTTCTCAGACTGCTGATGGCATTGCCTATCGTCACTTGATATGCCGCCTGAAGCTGATACTCATAGGAGACGATACGATCCAGGCTGTCAGGACCGTTTTCCAAGTTGCACAACAGCCATTCACGTACGTGTGCCGAATCGTCCGTCCATTCACGCAGATGACTGACCAAATGGACGATCATCGGACCGGAGAGCGGCATCTCTTGGCCTGCTTGTTCAAGCGCAGCCTTAAGCGCATCGGGACTTACCTTCGACGGCTCCATTCGCTCCAGCAGCCTTTCGACGAGTGAACACACCTCATGCCGTTCGCGAATGAATTCCATCACTTCGGCCAATCGCCGGATCAAGGCAATTCTTGCGATAAGCGGGATCGCCCACGTTTCAGCAATGGTCAAAACGGATACTTCCTGATAAGAATTGATATAGGAAACAAAAGTGTCCATGTCCAGGTTTCCGTCCACGTGTTTCAGATAATCGGCGCAGATCGAAAGAATCCGTGGCTCGCCGGTCTTGCGTAGATGCGGCAAACGCCGCAAAAAGCTTCCGGTGAGCTGGCTTTTAATGACTAACCCCTGTTCCTCAATGAACTCCGCGTGATCAAGGAACCATTCTTCCGCCGGCTGCGAACAACTTGCGCGACGTCCATGCATGGAGCGTATGAACGCAGTCAAATTTTCCATATCCGTAGTAAAATTCCGCCATATGCGCATCGCTAGGCGCCGCGTGATGTATGGTTCATGGGTTAGCGCAAGTTCATGAGCTTTTTGTCGGAGTTGTTCCGTATGTAGATTCATACATCCTCCCAAAGAAAGTCAGAAATTAATGTTAAAGAAGTCATGTCTATAAGATCTGTTGACTCCGTAACGGTTAAGTTATAACAGTTAAAACATTCCCATTTATGCTGCAAATTATAAATTTCGCTTCGGAAGGATGTATATTTGGTATGTGTTGCCCTCTTCAATCCGGTCAATAATAAAACCTCCGGCACCATTATTTAAAAGTGGTTCCGGAGGTTCTTCATTCATTTCGGGGACAGCGTTTTACGCAAGCTTACCCTCATCATCACAGGAATCTGTCCTGCGTATCGGATGCGGGAAAATCGCGCATATTAAGTTGGAAAACGAGTTGTGCATATTCGAAGGAATCGAGGAGTAGTATCCCATGTCTAAACATATAGCTGATCATCTGTATGTTTCAAACATTCGGCAGCATGCCTTATATTGCCGTATCTGGATACCTGTTAACGCTAAAGCACTTATTATTTTTCTGCATGGGGCGGGACAGCACTCGGGACATTACTCCTGTATCGGCACGGAGTGTTTAAACCGGCGGGTCGCTCTCGCCGCGCCAGACCTGCGGGGTTTCGGACGTTCGGGGGGAAGACGGGGGCACATTCTTCGATTCCAGGAATATTTGGATGATCTGGAAGAACTGGTCTCCCGCTTGCAGAAGCAGTATTCGGGATTGCCGATCTATCTGTTCGGCCATAGTATGGGTGGTCTCATCGCCATACGTTATGTTCAACGATTTCCCGGCAACATAGCCGGCGTTCTGTTGTCTTCCCCGGCCCTGGGAATTTATCCGCCTCCGTTCATCATCAGAAAATGCATTGAATTTTTTTCGGTCGTCGCTCCAACCCTGCCTCTTGACCTGATCAGGTGGAACGAAATCTTAAGAAGACTCAAATGCTTCCGGGCGAGTTTGCCCGATTGGACCTCCGACGCCATAAAAGAAGAACAGCTGCCGACCATCTGTTATACTCCGCGCTGGTGTACGGAAATGATGCATCACGGTAAAATGGCTATAACGGAAATCCAGAATTTTCATTTCCCGGCATTATGTCTGTACGATGTATACGATCCGGTAGTCAACGTCAAGCTTATTGAACATTTTTTTGAAATCATGCCCTCAAAAGATAAGACAAGTATCGTCTACCAGGACGGCGAGCATCAGCCTCTGCAAGGCAGCCGACAAAAAGAAGCGCTGGAGCAAATTTTTCAATGGTTAACTCCCCGTCTATAACCTCATAACATGGTTTGAATCGACTTGAATAATAAAGCCGACGCACTTAATGTCATCATGATCAGCACGGAATAACGAAACACTTGATCGGAGATTTTCTTTTGCAATGCAAAGGCTGCCGCAAGCGCCAACAGGGCCGGGACGATCGCCCCTATCGAATAATAAATGACCGGGCCATGGTAAAGCCCCAGTTTATAAACGGTCATAAGCTGTATAACATCAATCGTCACAAAAAAACTGTTGATCATAAACAAAAATTCGTCCCGGCTCATCTTCATCTGCAGCATATACATGCTGATGATCGGACCGCTGGCACCGGCGGCGCCCTGGGCGGTCCCAGCGATGAACCCTACCGTCGCATCCAGCCGTCTCCTCTGCTTGATCGCGGGAAAAACGGCGAAAAAAGAGGTGCCGACAAAAAGAAGAATGATGACACCCAGAACTGCCGACAGAATGGACGGATGGATGCGAACCAACGCATAGGAACCGACTGCGATGCCGCACATTCCAAACATCATCAAGGAAGCGGCGTTTTTGATCAAGCCCCAATTTTTCGGTGTTCTGATCAACATGATTATATCCGTTAGAAGTGTAGGCACGATGGTAATCGCAATGGCGGTTTGCAGATCAAACAAGAGCGTCAAAACCGGCGTGGCCACAACAGGAAGTCCCATGCCGCTGATGCCTTTGGCGAATCCTGCAACCAGCAGGGCCAACACCGCGATAAAAATTGCAATCGCTGATATCGTCAAAAAAATCACCCGGTTTTAGGCCGTATTTTTTCATTGCAGCTCAGGTGCTTCATGATATAACACTATATTCCACAGATAGGTCTCATGCTTGCGCCGGCGGCAGTCCCCGGATTCCTCCGCTCCTCCGATGCCGCTAACCGGTTATCGTGAATGGCTCCCGGCTTATCACGCAAAAATTGAGGAGAGCGCCGGTTTCTGACGGCCAATAATTCCGCCGCTATGCTGACCGCGACTTCTTCTGCCGTTTCTGCACCGAAATCCAAACCGATAGGACTGTATATGACATCACGTAAGGATTCTAATCGTGTTGAATCGATCTTTACGATTTCATGCAGGATGCGTTCGGTTCTGCTTTTGGGTCCAAGAAACCCGATGTAGGATACCTGTTGAGAACAATACAGGCGAGCCATTATTTCATTAAATCCGGAAGCCACATATATAATTGCGGGATATAACTGATAATCGCCAAAGACAATAAATACCAGACCCAGAACGGCTTCAAGCTGGCAACCACTTCGGCCATAGACTTTTTAAACACGCCCTGACTGACGAATAAATTCAAGCCGAACGGCGGTGTGAACATGCCAATGGCAAGATTGACGGTCATAATCAGCCCCATTTGAATCAGATCAATCCCCAAAGCATTACAGATGGGTACCAATAATGGGGTAATGACCAGAACAGCCGAGGTCGGATCAAAAAACATCCCGACAAGCAGCAAAAATAAATTGATAATTAATATAAACACAACCGGTGACAAATCCGACGTCAAAGCCGTCAGTTTTTGCGGCACTTGAGCAAAGGTCAGGGCTTGCGAAAACACGGTGCTTGAGGCGATGATAATAAAAATTTGTGTATTCAGCATCATTGCATCTTTTATCGCGCCGAAAAATGTACGCAGCCCCATTTCCCTGTAGATAAAAATGGCTACAACCGTGGCATAAACAGCGGCTACGGACGCGGCTTCCGTCGGCGTGAACAGTCCCCCGTAGATACCGCCCAAAATCACTGCGGGCAAAATAAGGATCCAAAAAGCATTTTTGGTTCTCAGCATAAATTCTTTAAAAGAAAACCGCTCTGCCGTCTCCACCTTGTTCGAGCGCCAGATAATATAAAACGAAATCAGGCCTCCAATCAGTAAAGCCGGGACGATCCCCGTCAAGAAGAGGGCTCCTGTCGATATGGAAGCTGTGGCGCCATACAAAATCATCGTAATACTTGGCGGCATAACGACCGCGAGAGCCCCGCAGGAAGTCAAGAGTCCGAGTGCAAAGGATTCTCCTGACGCTTTTGAGATTTCCGGATACAGAATTTTACCGACCGTTGCTGTTGATGCAGCGGACGAGCCGGATATCGTAGCGAAAAATTCACTTGCCAATACCCCTGTTAACGGCGCACCGCCACGATACCTGCTGACCAGGTAGAATAACCAATTGACCATGCGCTTGGCCATGGAGCTGGTCTCCATTAATGCGCCCGCCAACAGGAAAAAAGGTACAGCCGCCAGCGTAAATTTAAACACACTATCGAATAAAACCAATACAATGGAAGACATGTCCATGTTCATTTCAAACACAAGGATATAGATCCCTGTGGTCAGCAAAGAAATATAAATCGGGAATCCCAGCGCCAAAAACACAATAAAAAGAATCGCACTAATGATCATGGGGGCCACCGTCTTCATCCGACATAAAGAGCTGTACAAGTTTGGTCAATGCTGTTAAAGCAAATCCGACAAATATAATCCCGAATAGTAAATATAAAGGAATGCCTAAAGATGCCGTTTTATTGCCTACATCCATGTTTCTTTGCACGACTTCCCAAGAAGCCGCCGTGAGGCAAATCGATACGGCCAATATTAAGAGATGATGCGATTTACGGATCCAAAACTTAACTTTCTTCGGGAATAAGTCGAAAACAACGGACACATTCAACTGCTTGTTGGTCCATTCCACATAGGCTAACGGCAAAAAAACGAGGAGCACCAGCAGAATGCTGTCCATCTCTTCCGTGCCGATCCAAGGTTTATTCAATGCTTTACGCATGACCACATTGACAAAGGTGAGAAAAGTCCCTATTAAAAAGCATACGGCAATTACGGTTAGAACGACCTTCCAAGCTTGCTCCGTCACACTCTTCAGCCCACTATTTTTCAAGGATAACTCCCCCGATACTTAACGATTAGTTCGTTTTGAATTGTGCCTGGATTTTGGAGATAATTTCTTTCGATCCCGGAACTCTGGCTTCAAACTTAGAGATGATCGGCTTGGAAGCTTCCACCAATTGCTGATGGAATTCGGCGCCGGGCTCGATCACTGTCACGCCCTCTTTTTTCATTTCCTCGATCGACTGGAGATCTCTCTCTTTGGCATATTGATGGGCCTCATCCGTAATTTCCACGGCAGCCTCTTTAACCGCCTTCTGCAAATGCTCAGGCAGGGAGTTTAACCAATTCGTGTTGGCCATAAATATGGAGATCTCCGCGCCTTTAGGCTCCATCAATAAATATTTAGCGCTTTCATAATATTTTCCAGAATGAAAAAAGCTTGCGGCGCTTTCCAAACCGTCAATAGTCCCCTGCTGCAGTGCCGTGAACAGCTCGGGCACGCCCATGGCTACTCCTGCGCCGCCCCAGGCGTTAATCTGATCTACCAATACAGGCGCACCCATAACGCGAATCTTTTTGCCTTTCAGGTCTTCCATTTTTTCGACCTTGTCTTTAAGCAGAATCGTACGAGGGCCGTATTCGTAATAACGCAGAGCCGTGATGCCTTGCTTATCCAAGCTTGCTTCAAACAGCTTTCCGCCTTCCCCATTCAGAAACTCCGTCGCTTTCTGTACATCTGGCCATAAATAAGGAATGTCAACGATCGTCATCAGCTCATTAAACCCGCCTAAGAACGCCGTAGGCTGCACCATACCTTGTATGGAGCCCTGCGTAAGCATTTGAAGCATCTGGTCGTTGCTTCCCAACTGGCTGGCCGGATAGAGCTCCACTTTCAATTGACCGTTGCTTTTCGCTTCGGCAGCTTTTTTAAACAGTTCCATTTCATGAGTTTGCGGATCGTTCGTTGTAGCCGTGGCAAATCTCATCGTGTAGGTTTTGCCGTCCGTCTTGGATACGTCGGACCCTTGCTTGGCTGCCGGTTCTCCATCGCTGCCGACTGACGCTGCAGGCGCAGAAGATCCGCAGGCGCTAACGAGCATCACAGACATCAACCATAACAGGACCAAACCGTGCTTTACTTTCATTTTCACTGGAAACACCCCTTATAAATATGTATTTAGCTTTGCCGATACCTCAGCGGCCGGCATGACGTCCGCATACTTCATATCCAGATCCAGCAAAGTGGCCTTATGCGAAACCGATATTCGGTCTTTTACGCATTCTTCAGGAATAATCACATGGTAATTATATGAAGCGGCATCAACGACGGTGGCCCGCACACAGCCTGCGGTAACGAATCCCGTAACAATTAAGGTATCGATGCCCAATGAACGGAGAATCGTCTCGAACGGAGTAGCAAAGAAAACGCTTGCATATAACTTGTCAATGACGATTTCATGATCCAAAGGCTTCAGCGGTGCTACGATTTCGTTTCCGCTTTCATTCCGGTGAAGGCGCTGCGTTCCTTCCTTCTTCATCTTCCTTCTGAAGGAATCATATACGGCGTCTTTTTCCGCTGTAATCCACCGGGAATGGATCACCGGAATCCCCTTCTGTCTGGCCAGCTTCAGCAAGACTTCTGTCTTGTCCACCGCATCCCATGCTTCCTCGCCGATACTGGAAGGATACTTGGCAATGGATTGCTCAATGGGAAGACGTTCACCGACAAAATGAACCTGCGCATCGATAATTACCAAAGCCGGAGTCTTGCCAAAACCGCGCCTTCCTCCAAAAATGCTGTTCTTTACAACCCAGGCGTCTCTCTCGTTTAAAATATCATCCCATGATGACATACGGCTTCCCCTCCCCACAATGATTAACTCATAACCAACGCAACGGCCTTATTCTAAAAGTCTTTCCTTTTTAATCCCAGGCACAAGGCCCTTTTCCCGCATGACGGAATCCAACCAGGCAGGAAGAGCCTGCCCCCTTGCAATCTCCTCCTTCCGTTTGATCTCCCACTGTTCTGTTTGTTTCATCTTGTCAAGCACCGAAGACAGCCCTTCTCTCTGAATGATGACCACTCCATCGTCGTCCCCGACGACGAGATCCCCCGGGCGAACGACAACACCGCCGCAAGTCATCTCTCCATTAACAAAGCCTGGACCGTTTTTCTCTACGCTGACCGGAGCTGTGCCCCGGCAAAAAACGGGGAAATCGAGCCGCCGGATGGCGGCGCCGTCGCGAACGATCCCGTCTACGACCAGACCACCCAATGCCAGAGCCATCGCCGTATGCGTCATCAGCTCGCCCCAGACGGCCCTGCGCTGCCCGCCATTGGTATTGACGACCAGCACGTCTCCCGGCCGCGCCAGCTGCAGCGCTTTGTAGAGCATCAGATTGTCATTTGCAGGAAGATCGACCGTAACGGCACTGCCCCACACCCGTTTTCCGGAGCCGAGCGGCTTGATCCCAGGGTCCATAGCCCCTGTCCGATTTTGCGAATCCGTTACGTCCGTTGAGCTTGCATGCTGCAGTTGTTGGATTAAAGCGGCATCCGCCCTATCGAATGTTTCGATAAAGCCGAAACCGATCCCGCCAATGATGCTTGGTTCTTTCATTTAATGGGCTCCTTCCATTCTGTCCGCCTGAATCATCTGCGAGGCCGCCTGGATGGCTTGAATGATCTGCCCGTAGCTGGCACATCGGCATATATTTCCGGACATAAACTCTTTAATCTCATCCTCGGACGGATCGGGGTTTTCCTCCAGCAATTTTTTGGCCATCAGAATCATGCCGGGCGTACAATAACCGCATTGGAATGCCGTATGCTCCATAAAAGCTTCCTGCACCGGATGAAGCGCGTCCTCTGTTTCCAAGCCTTCAATCGTCACGATCTCTTCCCCGTCTGCGGCTGGCGCCATATAGAGGCAGCTGCTGACCGGATTTCCGGAAACGATGACGGTGCATACGCCGCACAGTCCGAGCGCGCAGGTTTCGCGGGCCCCCCCCAAGTGAAACCGGTTGCGCAGAACATCAAGCAGGCTCTCACCCGGAGAAACTGACGCGGAAACCTGTCTTCCGTTTAACTTAAAGCTGATTTGCTTGTTCAAGTTGATCGCTCCTTACGTTTAGATTTGCTGCTGTAATTCCGAGGTTCTTTGTTGCTGAACTTCCCTGATGGCCCGCAAGACTTTCTCCGGAGTCAACGGCATACTATTGACCCTGGCTCCTGTCGCCTGATAAAGAGCATTGGCGATCGCGGGCTGGACGCCGAAGGATGCCGTCTCGCCCACTCCCTTGGCACCGAACGGCCCCTCCGGATGGGGAACCTCCACGATGATCGTTTCTGATTTGCCCGGCAAATCTTTAAATGTAGGAACCTTGTAATCGGCCATGTTCGCATTGATCATTTGACCGTAATCGTATCGGCATTCTTCAAACAACGCTTGCCCGATCTGCATCACCGCCGCACCATATAACTGCTGATGGACCTGGAATGGATTGATGGCCTTGCCGACATCGCCGGCCGACACCATGTGCAGAATATCGATTTTGCCCGTTTCGGTATCCACCTCGATTTCAACCGCCGTTCCTCCCGGAAACCAGAAAATGGCCACATCCTCCGATTGACCCGTTTCAGGATCGGGGCTTTGATAATGACTTTCAAATACATATTTTCCGATGATACAGCCCGCCGGCATATGAAAGATGTCTTTGATCGCCTCTTTTAACGTCATCGCCAGTTCGGGGCGTCCTGCAACATGCACCTTTTCATCCGCAAGAGACAAAAGCTCCGCGGACACATCATATTTTCCGGAAACATGAGCAAAAATTTGATCCCTGATGTCCTCGGCCGCTTTCAAAATCGCATTGCCCATATAAAACGTCGAGCGGCTTGCGGCAGTTATGGTATCGTAAGGCGTGACATCGGTATCGGGGTGTACTACGGTGACCTTTTCGAGAGGTAATCCAAGCACCTCGGCGGCGATTTGTCCCATCATGGTGTCCGAACCCTGCCCCATATCTACTGTGCTGCAGAATACCGATGCGCTGCCGTCGGCGAACAGGTTGACGATCGAGCCAGAAATCGACGGAGTTAATACGGCTTTTAGTCCAATCGCCGTTCCTTTGGCACGGATTTTGCTGCCGCTGCGATGTATGGCACCGGCCTGTTTTTCTTTATAAAATGCCGTCCATTCAATGCTTCTGTCCAATTCCTCAATAATTTGATCAAGACCGACCGAAGTCATTTTTTGCCCTGTGGCGTGGATTTTCCCCTCGGTCAGCACCTGCTTGCGGCGGAAATCGAGCGGGTCCCATCCCATTTTGGCCGCAATAATATCCATTTGCGATTCATATGCCCACACCAGCTGCGGTACGCCGAAGCCCCGGAAAGCCCCGGCAGGAACATTATTCGTATATACGCAGTAGGAGTCGATGCTCACGTTCGGTATATCGTATGGGCCTGCTGCGGTAAAGCCTGATTTTTGCGTAATCCGCGGGCCGATATCGGCATAAGCGCCCGTATCCCAGTACACCTGACAATCGCGGGCGACAATGCGTCCGTCGTTCGTGACGCCGGTACGCATCTTAAAGACCGTTGCATGCTTGGTCAGCGTAATAAATACTTCCTCCATCGCCAGCGCCAGTTTCACCGGTTTTTTCACGATCAGCGCCAGCACCGCAACCAAGGCTTCGATTTTGACATAAAGCTTGGTTCCGAAGCCTCCGCCCAAATAAGGGACTCGAACGCGAATCTGGCTTTCCGGCTTTTTCAATACATAAGCGACCTCACTGCGGATAAATGAAGGGCTTTGATTGGCCGTCCAAATATTCATCCTGCCGTTGGAATCCAGTTGGGCAACCGCCACGTGCTGCTCCATGGGAAGATGAACCGCCGCAGGCGTCCGGAACGTATCCTCGAAGATATGATCCGCTTCCGCGAAGCCTTTCTCCAGATCCCCGTGACGCAGCTTATAATGCAAGCAGACATTGCTCCCTTCCTTAGGCAGCAGATTTTTCAAATCCGCAAAGCTGCCGGCGGGCCTGATCACTTCATGAACGATTGGCGCTCCTTCTTTGGCCGCCTCAAGCACATCGAATACAGGCTCCAGTTCTTCATAATCTGCATTGATATAGTTGACCGCATCGGCGGCAATGGCCGCAGTTTCGGCAATAACGGCAGCAACCGGATCACCTATGTAACATACCTTGTCGAATGCCAAAACCGGCTGATCGCGAAATGCAGGACCGTAATGCATATGGATGTCCATATTCTGCAAATCGGCGCCGGTTACGACCTTTATGACTCCGGGGATTTGCTCCGCTGCGCTGGTATCAATGCTTTTTATCCTTCCATGCGGCACCGTGCTTCGCAGCACCTTGATATGCAGCATGCCTGGAAGCTCCATGTTCATCACGTATTCGGCCTGGCCCGTAATCTTCCCTTTACTTTCGATCCGGCGATGAGATTGTCCTATAACCGGCATTCTGTTCACCCCTTCTGCCCTTCCGGCAATAATTGCTGTAACACCCTGCGGACATGGACCTTCAGCATTTCCTTCTTATACCAGGAACTTCCCCGTAAATCCTCGGAAGGCTCCACCGCATGAAAGGCCATTTCGGCTGCTTGCTCTATCCATGCTTCACTGCCTGGCTTGCCCAACAGCAGCTGCTCGACCGCCTCCAGCTTCGCAGGCACATCCGTTACGGCGCTGACCGCCATACGCACATCGCAAAGGATTCCCTGCTCCTGCTGAATAAAAGCGGCGACCCCCAACGTAGGCCAGTCGTCGTTGGACAGTGTCGTATATTTGATGTAAGCCCCCTTCAACCCGGGGTCGGTCTTGGGTAAAAGCACTTCCGTGACCAGTTCGTCGGGCCGGACAGCCGTCACATAATAGCCTTGGAAAAAGTCAGCCAGCGGAATCCATCTGTCTCCCCTTACACTTTCCACTTTCACCTTGGCATCCAAGGCCAACAGGATCGGTGGCAAATCCAGATGGGCATCTCCGTGTGATAAATTGCCGCCAATACTGGCCACATAGCGGATTCTCGGGTTAGCCACATGATGAAGCGCTTTCGAAATGACCGGATAGTTTTGTTCGATGAATGGAGATGTCTCCATTTCCCGCAGCGTGGTCATCGCGCCGATCCGCAGGTTCCCATCATTATCCGGCCGAATGTAATTTAACTCACACCTCACCTTTTTCAAACTGATTAACCGTTCCGGTTGATAAATCCCCTGCTTGATGATCAACGAAAGCGCGGTTCCTCCGCTAACCACACGGGTCAGATCATCTCCCGACGCCAGCGCATGCTTCACATCCTCCAGCGTTTCCGGTTCCACCCATTCAACATTCAGCATCCTGCCATCCTCCTCCCTCAATATCGGTTAATGTTGCACTTCCGTAGGCTCCAGCGCCTGCCGGATATTCTCAGCGAACTGCCCGCCCATCTCCGCCGCTTTTGAGCGAAATGCGGATTGTCCCAGCGAGCCCAGCTTACCGGCCATGCTCATATCCATGATGTAATGAACCTGAGTAGCTCCTTCAGCCGGTGCGGTCAGATTCATTTGGGCTTTCATTTTCAGCTGTCCGACCAGCGACATCGGTTTCCCGTCCACCTCGGACACAAGCTGCTGTGGAGGCGTCATTTCCGTAATCCGAACATTCAGATGAAAGCGGAGCTTCATAAAAGCGATTTGTACGGAAGCTACAGCCCGGTATATCCCGTTTCCCATATCCTTGACTTCCTCACAGCCTGGCAGGCATCGCGCCAGAGATTCGGTATCCATCAAAAAGTGCCATACCTTCTCCTGGTCCGCCTTAATTTCAAACTTGTCTTCAATGATCATTCCTTGAACCTCCCGTTTATGAATTCCAGGCCAGATCAAAAATAGCCGCTGCCCTTGTCGGGCCGGCAGTTCCGCCTCTAACCTTGAGCGGCAAGCCGATATAGATAAACCTCTTTCCTGCAACCGCTTTCAAATCACCTAAGTTTTCCGTATTAAGCAGCCCCCTTTCGCGGCAAACGGTATGTGCGGGCTTCCATTCTTCTCCCTGATGGGGGCTGACATCGATACTGACCGCATCGATTCCGATATGAATCGCTCCCTGATCGGCAAGCCACTCCGCCGCTTCCCGGTCCAAGCCCGGATTTTTCTGATGATAATCGGGCCTGGGAAAATGACGTTCGTATGTACCGGTATAAATCAGTACGGTACCGCCAGGCGGTATGGTCAAATCGGCTTTACGGCAAGCATCCTGCAAGGCGTTCCTCGTAATAAAAGCAGAATCGGGGACATGGCTTACATCCAGACAAACCGCAGGTCCTATA
Source organism: Paenibacillus naphthalenovorans (assembly GCF_001465255.1). NCBI lineage: Bacteria > Bacillati > Bacillota > Bacilli > Caryophanales > Paenibacillaceae > Paenibacillus > Paenibacillus naphthalenovorans. The sequence continues at coordinate 1,940,707 of NZ_CP013652.1, forward strand.
CATTTCTCCAGCGGGATTTGTTCAATCGATAGAGCATTCTTGTCCGGATCCATGTGTGTAAACGAATCCGTATGCGTTCCCGCATGCTCCGACATCAGCAGCGTATTGACGGCAAACGTCCATTTACCGTCCTCCTTCACGGTTAACTGTGTCATCGGAAAAATCACGGTGGGCTGATGACCCGGATAAACAGGCTGGCCTCTAAAAACCTCTTGCGACAGATCAACAATTCGCGGCAATGGGGACACTCCTTTTCGAAAATAATATTTCTTCCTGAAACTTAGTTTACTCTTCAGTCTAAAAAAATTTATATACATGGTTTCAGGGCATCGTTATCTTTCCCGATTTATTAGGGCTATAGCCCAGATCAAATGACCTGAGAAGCGACGCATCAAATAAATCGACTTCTTCCCTGCAGATATGGACAAGCTCCTCGATCCGGCTTGCCGTCATTTTAAAGTGAGGCGCGGCGGTCACCAGCATAGCGACGACTTGTTCATCCAAAGTGATCGGTACAGAAACGGCAATGACATCTTGATTGATTTCCTGATCTGCAATGGCATAGCCCTTGGAGCGAACCTCCGCCAAATTCTTAAGAAGGGTGTCCAGATCAGTGATCGTGTGCTCCGTATATGCTTTTAGACCATTTTGGCTGATAATCGAGATCACTTCCTGATCGGTCAAGCTCGCTAACCAAACCTTGCCGACAGCCGTTGCATGATATGGGGCTTTCTGGCCTAACATGGAAGCAACCCTTAAGGGATTGGTTCCCTCCGCCTTCTCGATGAAAAAGATGCCCTCCTTCTTCACCACCGCCAATTGAACCAGCTCGCCGGTTCGTTTGGCAATCCGTTCCAGCATCGGATAAAAAATATCATTGATCTCCAGAGCATTGATGTGGCGATAAGCCATGCTCAAGAAATAAAATGACAGCTTGTAGTAACGGGTTTTGCTGTCCCTTTCTACATACCCTCCCTCGAGCAGGGTGGTTAAAATCCGTGAAATGACACTTTTCGGAAGCTGTGTCCGGTTTTCCAATTCGGTCACGCTGACGCCGTTGACTTCACCCACCAAAATTTCCATGACTTGAAAAGTACGTTCCACTGCAGCCAAGGCGCTGTATGCGGTCATCCATGTTTCCTCCTGCCTAACCTAATGACTACTTCAGATGTAATCGATGTTCGTGGATACAATACCAAAACCCAATTACTTCCTGAAACTTAGTTTACTATGGTATTTGCATTAATTCAATACATTTTTCATGTTTTTTTGCAGATTTATACAAATAGCTGACCTATGAATGAAACTTTCAGCGCTGCTCCCGTATTGTTCGGCATAAACCTAAAGTTTTCGTTATGTAAACCGATGATTTCCATATAATTGTTATAGAAGACTCATATGCTCAGCGGGAGGAATGTATGCTTATGGCAATTCGGCCCCCAATATTAAAAAAAGGCGATACGATTGGAGTCGTGACATTGGGAAGTCCATTAGATGTAGAAGTCATTAATGCGCGGGTAGATACTCTGAAAAGTATGGGGTTTAATGTCGTACTGGGGGATTATGTCTATTCCCGGAACGGATTTCTTGCGGGCTCAGATCAGGAACGGGCCTCGGATTTGATGAAAATGTTTGAAAACCCGCAGGTCAATATGATTCTGCCGTCGCGGGGAGGAGTAGGAGTCGCCGGTATTCTTCCGTATCTTGATTATCATTTAATTCATAATAATCCAAAAATTATAACAGGCTACAGCGATATCACGATCTTGTTAAACGTGCTTTATCAACAAGCTAATTTAATCACCTTTCAAAGCCTTCTGCTGATTGATTTCAGACCCGATACGCCTGCATATAATTTCAACCAGTTTTTTTCCGCTACGTCTTCCTATTCTTCTTATCGGCTCATTCAAAATCCCCCGGGAATCCCCTTAATCAGCAAAGTGCAGGGCAATGTGACCGGTCCTCTCGTCGGAGGCAATCTGACATCGTTTGTCGGTACGTTGGGCACACCTTTTGAAATCGATACGAGGGGTAAAATTCTGCTCATAGAAGACACACACGAACCCACCAATACCATCTACAGATATTTGAACCATTTGAAACTGGCCGGAAAGTTCCGGGATTGCATCGGCATCGTTATGGGCGAATGCACCGGCTGTCAGTTCGCTTACGGCAAATCATACGAAGACCTGATCAACGAATTCATTGTCCCGCTGGGGAAACCCCTCATGACGAACCTTGCAACCGCGCATGGACCATATAAAGCGGCGCTCCCCATCGGCGCGATGGTGAATTTAAATACGTATAACCATACGTTGGCCGTGCTTGAGCCTACGGTCAGCCTATAGACGCATCGGGCCTGCTTACGTCGGGATGGCAGGCCAAATATCCGACGGGAATGGAGGCTCATCAATATCGGTAAAATAAGGATCTTAAACGAACATCCCTAGCTTCAAAAGCAAAGGGATGTTCGTCCAAGGTCATTTATTCTTTCGGATGAATCATATCCTCCGGGCGTACGATGGAGTCAAACTGCTCCGAGGTTAAATAACCGCTCCTTAAAGCTGCTTCCTTCAGAGTCAGGCCTTCCTTATGCGCAAGCTTGGCGATGGATGCGGCCTTCTCATACCCGATATGCGGGTTCAACGCGGTGACGAGCATCAGAGATTGCTCCAGATGTCGGTCAATGACGGCGCGGTTAGGCTCAATACCAACAGCGCAATGGTCGTTGAATGAATTCATCGCATCCGACAGAAGCCGGACGGATTGCAAGAAATTGTGGATGATGACAGGCTTGAATACATTCAGTTCAAAATTCCCCTGACTTGCTGCAAATCCAATCACCGCATCATTGCCCATCACCTGGCAAACCACCATCGTGAGCGCCTCGCTCTGCGTAGGGTTCACCTTCCCGGGCATAATCGAGCTGCCCGGCTCGTTCTCGGGGATTTTGATCTCGCCGATTCCGCTTCGCGGACCGCTGGCCAGCCAGCGAACGTCGTTGGCGATTTTCATCAAATCCGCTGCCAGCGCCTTCAATGCTCCATGAGTGTATACGATTTGATCGTGGCTTGTCAGACCATGAAATTTATTGGCGGCGGAGACGAAGGTCCTGCCGGTCTCCCGTGATATTTCTGCCGCTACGGTTTCTCCGAATTTCGGATGCGCGTTCAAACCGGTGCCTACGGCTGTCCCGCCAATAGCCAGCTCCTTCATGGATTCTACGCTTTGGCGAATCATCCTCCCGGTGGTATCCAGCATCGCCCACCAGCCGCTGATTTCCTGCCCTAAAGTAAGCGGCGTAGCATCCTGCAGATGAGTTCGTCCGATTTTGACGATATCGGCGAAGGCTTCCATCTTGCTTCGCAGCGTCTCCTTCAGCTTGTCCAGAGCCGGCAGCAGCTGCTCCTCCACCGCCAACACTCCAGCTATATGCATTGCGGTCGGGAAGGTATCGTTAGAGCTTTGCGACCGGTTCACATCGTCATTGGGATGAATACGGATGCTGCTCCCCTTCTCTGCGAGCAGCTGCGTGGCCCGAGCGGCGATGACTTCATTGGCGTTCATATTTGACTGCGTACCGCTTCCGGTCTGCCAAACGACCAGCGGAAATTGGTCGTCCCACTTCCCGTCGATCACTTCGGCTGCCGCCGCCGTGATCGCTTCAGCCTTCTCCGGTTCAAGCTTGCCCAGCTTAAGATTTGCCTGTGCGGCCGCTTTTTTCAGCAGCGCAAAAGCGCGTACCACTTCTACAGGCATTCGTTCCGTTCCGATGCGGAAATTTTCACTGCTTCGCTGCGTCTGCGCCCCCCAAAGCTTGTCTGCGGGAACCTTGATTTCCCCCATCGTATCTCGTTCAATTCTGTATTCCATGTGGGCTACCTCCTTTGTTTAATGTCATTTTACCATAGATTACCCATTATTATGAAATATACATTGATAAAGTTTCGACAAAGGCTGAACACACCGGGGGCTTAACGGCGCATGGAAGAGGCTTGCCTTCCGTCAGGAGAGTAAAACACATGAGCCGGGGATCGCAATGATCCCCGGTTCCGGATTTATCCTTTCATGGTTAAGACGATTCTTTGGAAGTCACATAGCCGCTGGCCGCTCCATAACCGGCAATCATCAGCATGACGGCAGAGGCCAACAAAAAGATCAACGGAAGGGTCCACCCATTCGTTACATCATGAAGCAAACCAAAAAGTGTCGGTCCCGTAGCCGCCATCAAGTACCCTACAGCTTGAGCCATGCCTGATAATTCGGCGGCTTGCTGCGAATCGCGCGTTCGAAGAACGAAGAACATCATAGCCAAACTAAATGCGGAACCTACTCCAATACCGAGCAGTATCATCCATAGTACGACCAAGGATAAATTGCCGCTAAGCAATCCGAGGCAGCCAATAATCAGTGAGATCCCGGTCATGATTACCAATTGGCGCTGATTCGAAAATCGGCTTGCCAGCACAGGAACGGCAAAGGTGAGCGGCAAAATGATAAATTGGAGCAGCGAAAGCATCCAACCCGCCGTTTCATTGCTCATTCCCCGTTGCTGAAGGATTTCCGGGAGCCACGCGACCATCATATAAAATACTAATGATTGCGATCCCATATAAATCGTCACGCTCCATGCCAGGCGTGAGCGCCATAACTGACCGCCCTTCTTGTTGACCTGGGCAATGGGGGTATGACGGCGATGACGCAGCTGCGGGAGCCAAATCAGAATCGCGGCAAAAGAAAGAAGCGCCCAGCATCCCAGTGCTGCGCCCCAACCCAATCCAAGTCCTCCGGTAATCGGTATGCTGATTCCTGAAGCGATGGCCCCGCATAAGTTCATGGAGACGGCATAAATGCCTGTCATGACTCCGATGCGTTCAGGGAACTCCCTTTTCACCAGGCTGGGTACAAGTACGTTGCATACCGAAATCGCAAGCCCCAACAATAAAGTACCCAGAAACAACATGCCAATTCCAGGAATCGATCGTATCAATATCCCTATGGTCAGTACAATCATCCCCGCAAGCAGGGTATATTCAATGCCTATCTTGCGGGCAAATCGGGGTGCAAACGGAGAGAGCAGTGCAAAAGCAAGCAGCGGCAGGGTGGTCAAAGCACCGGCCAATGTATTCGAAATTCCTGTTGCGTTCCGAATCTCTCCAATGATCGGGCCGACGGCCGTAATCGGCGCACGGAGATTTGCAGCAACCAATATGATTCCTGCCAAAAGCATGGAAAAGCCTGCACGTGTTTGCAGGCGTTGATTCACTAATTCCTGTTGCAGCATAAAGCAGTTACTCCTCTCTATTGTCGCTTTGCAGCATGTGTCGGGAAGCTTCTATATAATCGCGAACAGCTTGCGCCGCACCATCGGGATTACCGTCTATGATGGCCTGGATCAGCTCGCGGTGTATCCTGGTATGATGCTCTAAAAGAACAGAATGATCCAGCACGCTGCCGATCGTTTCTCTCACACCTTCCGTGATATGTTCATACAATTCTTTGAGTACGCTGTTGTGGGCCGCACCAATAATGATCTTGTGAAGGTCCAGGTCAGCCTTTAAATAGGCGTCCGTGTCTTTCATCGCTGCCGCTGCGTCATATTCGTTCAAGCATCTGCTTAAAACCTCAATGTCCTCATCGGTACGCCGTACGGCCGCTAAACGAGCGGCTTCCTGTTCCAGAGCGTACCGAACCTCCAGCGTCTCCACAATATTGGAACGGCGCAGGCGGCGCAGCAATACGGCGCCAAGACCGCTTGAAGAGCTTACATATGTACCGTCACCTGGACGAACGATCAGAAGTCCTGTATGAACGAGCGCCTTCACAGCCTCCCGTACCGTATTCCTGCTTACTCCAAGCTGCTGAACAAGATCCGGCTCAGCCGGAATGCGTAATCCCACCGACCATTTACCCGTCTCAATAAGAAGCTCCATTTGAGCTACGACTTGTTCAACCAGTGTCGTTCGCGATGCCCGCTTGAGCCCCAATAGTCAACCCTCCAAACATCGGATGTTTAATTTTGATATTATAACGCTAATCCTGGAGTTTGAACAGTCCCCGTTCCTCAGCCTGATAAGCAATAACAGAAGCAATGGCGTCTAAAAACAACCTTTTTTATCGAATCATGTAATAAGACTTAAAAATTTTGGAAGCTAAGAGGTATACCACCATGAGATTCGTGACCAAAACCAGGCTGGACTATCTTCAATCCATGATTCAAGCCATGGGAAATGATGATGAACATAAACTGGCATTGCATATCCTCGAATCCATTAAACGGGATATTGAAGAAAATTATGCGGAAATTAAAAAACCGATCCGGCTGCATGATAAGCTGAAGGATCGGTCCGAAAATACATATTGAAGGCAGGTTCGGTTCAATACATTTTGTTGCATTTATGTAAACTATGTTTACACCTTCGCCCGATTAAGTGTAAAATAAGGCAAAAACAAAATCGGGTGATCACCATGAGGATTGGCTTCCGCACGATTAAAACCGCGATTGGCGTCAGCATTTCCATCCTGCTGGCACAGGCCTTGCAGTTGGAATACTATACGGCTGCGGGGATATTAACCCTGCTGTGCATTCAGAAATCCCGCAAGCAGTCCACCCAAGCTGTGATCAGCCGTTTTTTCGCCTGCATAGCAGGTCTCTTGTTTTCGAGCCTATTATTTGAAGTGATCGGATACCGGCCCTATTCCTTTCTTGTACTTCTGCTGTTATTCATTCCTTTTTGCGTTCGCTTCCGGATTCAGGAAGGAATCGCGAGCAGCTCCGTTATCGTTATGCATGTCTATATGCACGGGAAAATAGAGCCTTCCTTCTACTGGAATGAAATTCAGGTCATGTTGGTGGGGCTGGGTGTGGGCTTGCTGATCAATTGGTATATGCCTAGTATCGACAAAGAGCTCAACCGTTACAAAGAAGAAGTGGATCAACTGATTTCAAAGATTTTGAACGAAATGGCCAGCTACTTGAAAGAAGGCTATACGCTTTGGGACGGGAAGGAGCTGCTTTTGCTGTCCGATACTCTCCAAAAGGCCAAGCGTCTGGCCATTCTGGATGCAGAGAACAATCTGCTGCGCAAGGAGAATTCCAATCAAGCCTACTTTGAACACAAGCAGAGGCAGTATGATATTCTCGAACGGATGCTGCCCTCCATTTCAAGAATAACCGTGCAAATGGAACAAGGGATACGGATCGGGGACTTCGTTCAAGAATTGAGCCATCACCTGAATAACCGCAGTCAAACCGCCTCTTTTCGCGAAAAGCTGCGCGATATCAGAGATTACCACAAGCATCTTCCCTTGCCTGAATCAAGGAACGAATTCGAGAATCGGGCCAGCCTGTATACGGTAGCTAACGAGCTCGAGCGTTTCATTAATACGATTTGAGCAATAACTGGAGGGGCGTTCCATGGAACGCTCCTCTACCTTCGTTTTCTTTACAGTGCCAATTAACCCGGTCCCGATCAATGACACCGGCAGAGATTCAGATAGAAGATTCCGTAAACGATACTGAACTTCCGCATGGAGGAATGTTAACGTCCGGACGCCAATACAATAGGAATATCCACGCACGGGAAAGAGGTGTTAACCTGTGTACTTTACTCAACCCTGGCATCCGGCCTCAAGGATGAATCCCTCCGTTCACCATCACCGCCAAATCATCGAGGTATCGGGTGAAGGAACCGTGTCTGCCCCTCCCGACAGAGCCGTTATTGATTTAGGTGTCATCACGGAGAACCCGAGCCTCTCTGACGCCCAAAGAGACAATGCCGCCTCCATAGCCAACATCGTTCACTCCCTCGTACAGCTGGGCATTCCCAAAGAACAGATCCAAACGGTAACTTACAGAGTCGACATCCAATATAATTATGTAGAGGGAAAACAAATCCTCAGAGGTTATCAAGTGACGCATATGCTTCAAATCACCCTGGAACAGATAAATCAAACCGGACTTGTTGTCGATACGGCTGTGAACCATGGGGCGAACTCCGTTTCCGGCATCCGATTCAGCTTAGCGAACCCCGACATGTATTATAACCGCTCCCTTGCCTTAGCCGTCAAAAATGCCGAAGCCAAGGCCATGACCATCGCCAGAACGATAGGTGCGACTCTGATTACACTTCCGGTGAAGGTTCAGGAAGAAGCCCGTTCACGGGAGCCCATACCTTATCAGGCCTCGCTGATGGCCCAAAGTGCGCCCGCCACACCGATCCTGCCGGGAGAATTGAAAATTACTGCTGCGATCAGGGCTGCATATACTTATGCTTAAACGTTTGTCCGCTCAGTCTTCTTTCCGTCCGGAAGGGAGGCATAACGATTAAAGCTTTAGCCTTTTTCGTTTTTTTACAGTTCCGACAATATACAGAACCAAGGGTATGCCTACAAAATTGATTGGGAAAATATACGGCATCCAAATAGTTTTGGGATAGTCGATGGAGGATTCAACGATATTGTTATAGCTCAATGCGAGAATGATTCCCGCCAGCGCCACAAACCAAATCATGATCTTCCATTGTCTAATATGCAGCCATTGTGCTGTTCCGTAGCTCGTAATAAATAAGTAAACGGATAATTTGATGCAAACACTTAAAAACCAGACAATGACAATGATGCTTTCAAGGTTTTGGATAAATTCCATGAAGGAAATATATCGAATCATCTCAAAAAACGGGTACCACATTTTTGCGCTCAAATGAGGTCCAAACGTCATTAAGCTGGCCAATACGGACAACGATAAAAAAAAGGAAGCGATGCCGACTCCCCACAGAGCTCTTGACACAACTTTTTTTTGATCATTGACAAAACAGGTTAACATCAACAATATGGTAGACGACTCCCCTAAAAAGGCAAGAGGCGGTATGGCACCTTTTAATATATTTATCCTTCCGGAGTCGGCATAAACGGGAAGCACCCGATTGACATCCATATTGATGACGCCCAGCAGCAAGACAAGTCCAAAAGCGAAAAATATAATCGGTCCCACGATTTCACTGCACCTTCCGATCCCTTGAATCCCGCCGTGGTACGTTACATAGATTACGGGGATAAGCACCAGCATAAGAATAAGAAGAAGCGGTGTCCTCGTGAACATGATCATGTCGATAAAATCGGACGCCTGCCGGAGAATGATGGGAATGACGGAATACCATTGAATAAAATAAGGAATGACAATGATTTTGCCAAGCCATTTTCCCAAGATGCTCTGGCTGAATTCGATAAACGTCAGGCCGGGATAAAGCAGGCTCAATTTTACCGATACCACCGTAATGAAAATGGCCGCGGCACCTGCTAATAAAAACGAAATCCATGCATCTTGTTTCGCATCCATAATGGAGGGCGAGGCGGTCAGCAGGATTGACATTCCAAGTTCGAATGTGGCTAACAGCCAAAGAATTTGCCGGCTTGACAGTTTCATTATTTTATCGCCCCTCCCTTCTGATGCAGCGGCAGCCCCGTAAGTCCCGTATTTTTGATTTTCAGGTCAACTCTAATGGACAGCTCGGCTTTCCGAAACTTCTCGTTCCATGTCTCTTTCATTTTTTTCCAAGCGTACGGATGTTTTTTATGGATAGCTTTCCTAAAGCCGAAAACGTCTGTTCCATAATTTTTTTGTACCTTTTTGATCATGTTCAGCATATCCTTTTGAACCGTTTCCTCAAGTGTTTTTTCCAAAACTTTAAGATTATTGAGCTCCTTCAAATCCAAATTAGTATTATTTTCCAGTATTTTTCCGGTCCCTTCCAAGAAGATTTCAAAGGAGATTTTATCTCCGGTTATGACCGGTTTAATTGTACTTTTAAAATAGTCCCCATCATACGAAATATTGCCCTCGCCTTCAGGAATATGGGCTATAATCGTATTTTTTTTCAATCGATTCAAAAGCCACAATCGTTCAACCGCTTCTTTATAACTCAAATATCCGATCAAGTTTAGTTTTTCATCAAAAATAGCTCTGCCGCCAAGCCGAATGGCTGAGCTGTCTTTATTCCGGACAATTTCAACCGTCGGTACTGTCGGACTTTCCTCATCGCCACTTGCTGCCATAAGAAAATCCGCTAAGGTTGTGGTTGCGGAAACGGCTTCCAGACGAATTTTATGTGCAGCGATGGCAGGTACCTTCTCAAACGGGTAAGAAACGTTTAAAAAATGGTTAGCCGTCTCCCCTTTAACAACAAATATATCGCTTCTAAGTCTGACATCCGGATTTCTGCTGTATTCATCAATCAGTTTTGAGATCCCATGCCTGGCCAATTTTTCTCCGATAAAAATCGACCTTCGGTGACCGCCGAAGACGGTTCGGGAAAGCTTGTTTTGAATTCTTCGAGATACATCCATTAAATTTTTTCCCTTTGCCGTTTCAATAAAATAGGCTTTTTCCGGTCCGCTTTTTCCGTCACTGCTTAACTTAGAAGGCAAAATAAACTGAGCGCTTCCGAAATAAGTTCCATCGTCGGATAAATCCATGCCCCATCCAAGTAAAATGGCAAGATCGTTTAATTCCTTACGGTCCCAGCATCCTGTTATCACAATGGAAAGCAAGCTTAATAGAATCAACAGCTTCTTTTTCATTCTACTTATTCCTCTGTTCCTGAGCCTGGTTTTTGATTCTCTGGAATTCGTTTTTTGTTGCGTCCGCTCACTAAAGAAGGGCGATATTGCAGACTCCATCGCGGCGCACGTATTAATACATCCTTCATGTTTGCCGGGATCTGCGGAGCTAACGGACTCATATAAGGAACTCCAAACGAACTCAGACAAACTAGATGGATTAATATGCAAACCGCTCCAATCATTACGCCAAACAGTCCAAGGGTCCCCCCCAAGATGAGCATCGGAAAGCGAAGCAGCCGATAAGCTGTTCCAAGATTGTATCGCGGGATAGCAAACGATGCTATCCCTGTCGTTGCCACGACGATAACCATAGGTGCAGAAATAATCCCTGCTTCTACGGCAGCTTGTCCAATAACAAGCGCACCTACAATGCTTACAGCTGAACCTATCGGTTTGGGAAGTCGAATGCCCGCTTCGCGCAATCCTTCAAACATAAATTCCATCATCAGCGCTTCAACAGCAGCAGGAAATGGTACCCCATCTCTGGCAGCGGCAATGCTGATTAACAAATTGGTTGGAATGAGCTGTGGATGAAATGTAGTGGTTGCTACGTATAGCGAGGGAAGAAATAAAGCAATGTTTAACAATAAATAACGAAGCCAACGAACGAAGGTAGTATATATAAACCGCTCGTAATAATCCTCCGACGCTTGAAGTCCAGCCCAAAACGTCATGGGAACAAGCAATGTAAATGGAGTGTTATCTATGATGATGGCCACTTTTCCTTCGAGAAGTCCCGCGCATACAATATCAGGCCGCTCGGTATTTTGCACCTGAGGGAAGGGGGAATAAGGAAGATCTTCAATAAAATCCTCGATATAACCGGAATCCACTACCCCATCGATTTGTATGCGTTTGATTCTCTTGCGGACTTCCTCGAGCACGACATCCTGCACGATCCCCTCGATATAGGCAATGACAATATCCGTCTTTGAGAATTTTCCAACCGAATAGGTTTCCATCTTGAGTTTTGAACTTCGAATTCTCCTGCGTATAAGCATCGTATTGGTCCGAAGCGTTTCAGTAAAGCCGTCCCGCGGCCCACGAACAGTGCTTTCTGTAGTCGGCTCTTCAATACCCCGCTTATCGAATCCTTTCAAATCAGCTATAATGGCCTGGTTTTCTCCATCCACAAGAATAGCCGCATCGCCTTTTAAAACATGATCCACCAGATCGTTCAAACATGAAGCCATTTGAACTTGAGCAACGGCAATAAGCCTCTCATCGATGACAAACCTAACATCTTGAAGAATCCCTTCAAGGAGCGGTTTTAAAACAACTTCTTCCAGTGTTTTGGTATCACATAACCCATCGACATAAATCAGCAATAGATGTTTATTGTCGTTTAATCTTATCGGACGAAATATAACGTCAGTACAATTCCGAAATATTTCTTTCAAGCTTTTTTCATTGACGGACAGATCTTCGGACAACATCTGGCTTGGGATATCGGATTTCATTTCGACCACCTTGATTTGAACGCTTTTTTTTAAAAACAGGTGATACCAACCATGCTTTGTTTTCTTGCATAATTTACCCATTTATATGGCAATTATTCACCTGAAAGCGCCGGTGAGCATGAACCCGTATTCTCACAAAACATCCTCAAAAATGGCGGTTACCCTGCTCTCGGGCAAATACTTCAGCAGGAAGGGTTTCATCTGCCGGAAGCTTTCGATCGTTTCTCTGCGGTAGTCCCGTCCTTGGGAACTGTTTGTCGACGCCTCCCAGAAAGAACGCCTCATCCACTCTTATATCCAATGATCTTCATCATCATCAATAAAGTCCGTCGGATAAATGCAGCCTGCCGGAAACCCGCGTTCAACCGCTTCTTTCACATCCGCCGGATTTCCGGATAAAAACAGCGAGGCATTAAATGCCTCCATATATTGAAACGGATTTCTTCCTGCAACAAATACGGCTCTGCTGATGGGAAGCTTGTAATGCTCTATCGACTTGAATACACGCAGCCCGGTATCCGGATCATTTCGCGATAGCAGCACGACTTCCACGGGCTGGTCTTCGGCAGTCGCACCATTCATGCTTAAAAGCCTTTTGATTAACGGGAATGCGACTCCTGTGTTTAGAACATCCGTTTCGTGTTCTCTTTGATATTGTCTATATTCATCTTCGCCCCTGGTTCTAAATACGCTGTCCGATTCGGTTAAATCAAACAGCGCACTGGAAGCTACGGCGGTAACGAATTTATCTTCGATTTGATATGGCATAGGGTTCTCCTATACTGGATTTAATCTTTCACTGATATTGCGTAGCCCGATCCGATATCCTTAAAATAATAAAAACATCAAGTTATTTAAACCTGATGTCTTAGAATCCATTGTTCTATGTCCACTTCTTAATATACGCCTTCAGCTGTCTTTAGTCCCGGATATTTTGGAGTTCAATCATTGTGCTCTCACTTTTCCGATGTTTCGGTTTGTTCGGGTTTTACCCACTCCGGATATTCAACCTCCAATTTACGGAGGATTTCCTCAATTTCTTCCGCTGTGAGGATTTCCTCAATTTCTTCCGCTGTGAGGATTTCCTCGATTTCTTTCCGTTGAAGAGTTTCCTCGAATTTTTCCGGTTTAAGAGTTTCTTTTTTTTCCATATTAAAGCCTCCCTGCAATTAATCATAGACTTGGATACCGAACCATAAAGACATCCGCAGATCGAGTAAGCGGCTGCTTTGAAAAAACAAGAAATTCTTTACTCTTATCCGATGGCAAAATCAAGGACCGCCGCCAGATCAATAATCAGAATGCTTCTTTGCCCTTCGTTCAATTTCGCAATTTCATGGATATACTTCTTTTTATTCCCGGCATCTAACGCTCCGGTACAATTTTCAAGAAGCTCCCTATGAACCATAATGACTTCTGTAACGGAATCGATAATGATACCTATACGTTCTTTTTGGTATTCAACAACCAAAAGCTTGGAACTCTTTCTTATTGAAGTTATCCCAAAAAATGTTCTCAAATTTAAAACAGGCATGATATCCCCTTTTCGGTTTACCATTCCGTCGATGAAGTCGGGAGCCCCGGGGAAGCTGTAAATTTCATCAATATTGATCACTTCACATACAAAATCGATGTTTATGCCATATTCTTCGTTATCTATTCTAAAAGCTACAATCTGCTCCTGATCCAAATATAAATTCCGCGGCCTTGCTTGGTTAGAAACGTTTCCGCTTTCTCCGCATACCTGATTCTCAAAGCGAAATGCTTTCAAATCGTTACAGGGTACTATCTTGTATGGGTCAAGAGCCATAACAACCTGTTTCCCATCATTGATATGGGCAAATTCACGTATAAACTGCATTTCGGCATATGGAATCACATGATGAGGTTGGTAAAAAAGATTATTGGGAACTCGCGCCACTTCCGACACTTTATCGACAATCATCCCATAGGAAATATCGCCGGCATCAACAACAATAATTCTGGTCGATTCATCAACCCCGCAATGCCCGGTCCCCAAGAGCTTGGCGAGATTAATTACCGCAAGAAGATGGTTCCTTACAGAAATAACGCCTTCCACATAGGACGGAGAATGGGGAACGTTTATAAGCTCAACATATCGCAGGATTTCTTTGACGTTTCTGACGTCGAGGGCATATTGCTCTCCGCCGATAAGGAAAATGACCAACTCTACTTCGTCTACATGATGTGAGCCCGGAGAAAAAGACTCCGCACGATCCAATGCGTTGCCGCTCATCAAATCTTTATTCAACTGTTCGAATTTCACAACGTTCTCCGCATCTAAAACCATAATGATGCTTTTTCCGTTATCTCCCAAGACAATTCCGCCAATTTCCCGGCTTTGATTATTCTTTAGGTTGGCCGGCGGCTCCAAAATAGATGAAGCCTTAAGGCTAATCACTTCGGAAATCCTATCAGTTACAACTCCTACATTTCTGCCATGAATGTCAGTAACGATAATCTTGCTGTCATCGTTGAATTCCTTCTCTGGCAAATATAAACACCTGCGAATGTCGACAACGGGCAGAATGCTGCCCCTTAGGCTACACAAGCCTGCGACATGCGCAGGGGCATGGGGAACCTTCCTTATGCCGTCAACCTTTATGATTTCTCTTACATGCTTCAGCCTGAACGCAAACTGTTCGGCTCCCACCCGGAAAACAACTAACTCAACATCGCCAACCTCTACGTTATGTAAGACTTCACCGCTTGCCTGATTTTGAAAATCCCCTTCAGCAAACGCCAAAAGCGCTTCTTCCGGACGGGATGGCAGCGTCCCCCCTATATCTTGTAGTTGCAGCATATCCGTCGGCTCGTCAATCCGAGCGGCGACTGGATCTTTATCCGCTTTTTCCGCCTTTTCCTTTTTTCTTCTCATTTCATTTTTCATCTTTTCCAAATTCGATTGGTCCTTTTTACTATGGCTCTTCCCGGGCATTTCTGCTTATCACCTTTTTAACGATGCTCAGAAACTGCTGTGCAGATTCATCATCATATTCAAAAACAGTTTTCCCCAGTTTCCCTGCCTCTGCGATCTTTACCCTGCGAGGGATGGGTTCGGTCAGCAAATGATCGTTCGAAACAAATTCCTTCAATAACGCTAAGTTTTCTTTGGAATCATTGGTTCTCTGATCAAACATGTTGGGCACAATAAGCTTTATCCTATCGGTGTTCAGCCTCATATCCGAAAGATATTCGTAAATGTTCCCGACAGCTCTCACAGATGCGGCTTGCAGTTGGACGGGGATGATGAGTCCGTCCGCATAACACAAGACTGCGTCATTCACCTTGCTTCGCTGGGGCCCGCAGTCCATGATCACGAAATCGTAGCCAAAACTTTCAACATCTTTCAATTTTTCTTCCAATACCAAATTTATACTCGGCAATCTGAACAACTCCGTATTGATCCTGTCAACATAACTGGAGGGCAATAAATCCAGATTGTCCCTGGCATGGATCAGGCATTCTTCAAGCAGCCTGGTCTTGTTTCTTCCAACAATAAGATCGTAAAATGTTTTTTTATAATCCTGCGATGTAAAACCAAGAAAAAGGCTCGCATCGTTCTGCCCGTCCATGTCAATCAACAATACCTTATATCCGTCAAGAGCCAGACCATGAGCAATATGTACAGCAATCGTACTCTTGCCTACTCCCCCTTTGTTGTTAAAGACAGCAAATTTGGTCATCTTTTTACTCATTTTTTCCTCCCGCAAAAGAATAGCGGATTTGTTTTATTCTAATGTTTTGCAAGCTGCATCATTTCGATCGGATTTACAATTAATACAACCTGTCCGTTGCCGAGCAAGGTCGAGCCGGAAATACCGGGTATGCCAGCCAGCTGCCCACCCAGCGTTTTCATGACAAATTCCTGTTCATTTTTTAGCTTATCCACGACAAAACCGAATTTTTCCATCCCATTGGAAATGATAACCGTATTGAACTCTTCATGATTCATGTCCCTTTCACCCAGCAAAAACAGCTTGCTCAGCCATTCAATTCCAATGACATCCCCTCTGAGGTGTACAAAATACTTGTCATTGAATTCATGGATATCATTGTTATGGATCTTTACGGTCTCGATAATATAATCGATGGGAATGATGTACGTTTCGTTTAATACATGGACCGTCAACCCCCTTGAAACAGCAAGGGTAAGCGGAAGCTGAATCACCATTTTTGTACCCTTATCAACTTCGCTGTCGATCATAATAGTTCCGTTGACTTTCTCGATATTGCTCTTCACAATATCCATGCCGACCCCACGGCCTGACACCTCGGTAATTTGACCGGCGGTACTGAACCCCGGCAGAAAGATCAGGTTGATCAGCTGGCCTTCCGTCATTTTTTCCGCGTCTTCTATTGCTATTAAGCCTTTATCAATAGCTTTCTGCTTCAGCAACCGGGGGTCCATTCCCTTCCCGTCATCCTCAATCTCAATATAGACATGCTTGTTTTTATTGTATGCCCTTAACGTAATCTTTCCTGCTTCGCTTTTCCCCTTCCTCCTTCTGTCCTCCGGATTCTCAATACCATGATCAGCCGCGTTTCTAATCAAATGAACAATCGGATCACTGATCTGCTCGACAATCATTTTATCAATCTCTGTACTTTCACCTTCCATGAACAATGCCATCTTCTTGCCGGTACTTTGTGAAATATCGCGAATGATTCTGGGCATTTTTTGAAATACCGTCTTTACTTCGATCATTCTCATAGACATGATGGCATTTTGTAATTCATCCGATATCCTGTTGATGGAAGCCCCTGCCCCTTTAACTTCCTTTGACATTTCCGGAAGGTTATACTCTGCATTTAATTTGGCGGCAATATGCATAAAGGCGTTTTTCGCTATCAGCAGCTCGGATATCATATTCATCATCTTATCCAGTTTGTCCTGGCTTACTCTGATACTCTGCATGCTTTGCGCCAAAGCGGCTTTCTGCATTTGATCCTGACGAAGAACTTGTTTTACGGAATTGGCTCCCGAATCCATACCGACCTTCCGATCGGGCAGAGACTTTATGTAGGATATGCAATTGTCAATTTTACTCCATATTTCTGCATGAGGTATGGAAACCCGATTGTCCAGCGCCATAGATTCCAATGAAGCTTTCAAATAGTCCACGGTCTCGTAACACAAGGATAATAAGTTTTCATCAAAATGGATTTCCCGATCTCGAATGACTCCAAGCAGGTTTTCAAACGTATGCACAACATCGGAAAAATCCTTGACGACGGCAAATTGCGGACTCTCTTTCTGCCCCGCTGCGACAAACAGGCCTGTTCCGGCTTTTATGCTCTGAACAGCCCTAAACAGTTCGTTTATGGCGTCCCGGTTGTTTTCTTCTTTCTCCAACTTGATCAAACATTGATTTTCAATCCTGTCGATATGTTCATAGGCCTCGAACAGAAACTGTTCCTTTGCATCCCTGGATAATTTTCTCGTAAACTGTTGGGCTTGCAATATCTCCGTTTTTGCGGCTCCATACTCACCCGCTTCATTCGTTTCATTCACTGTTTGTTCTTGCTGCTTTTGTTTTTCAAATATTACATTTATTTTTTCTACAAATTCATCTATACTTTTTTCATCTTCAAAGTCTATAACCAGTTCAGCTTCTTCATTTGACGAATCATACGATTCGACTTTCCGGATCAACCGGGAAATGTGATTGCTTAATAAGTCAACGCCGGCCAGCAGATGATCAATAAGCTCGGAATCAACCTTAATGTTCTTCTCAAGGGCTGCATCAATTGCACGTTCAATTTCGTGGCTTAGCTTTGTTATGAATGCCAACCCTACAAAGGAGGAACCTCTTTTGATACAGTGAACCCTTTGAATGAGGTCATTTGCTAATTCAACGTCATCAGGAAACACCTCGAGCTTGAGAATCAGTTTTTGAAGATCTTCCTGGCATCCCTTCCATTCATCCAGAAGCATCTTCAAGAGACCGACATCCTCGGGACTAAAAGTATTGCCCATCATATACACTCCTCATTCGCCCCAAAAAGCCTCGCGCATCCTCAATTCCATAACGGCATCCTCTTTATTTCGGTTTTGAATAGACGATGGTGTCTCCAATCCTCTGCATGCAATATGCCGAGGATATCCTTCCGACAGACTCGGAATGACCCAAATAGATGATGCCTCCAGGGTTTAAGCTTCTGTAGAAATCGGATAAAACCGTCTTTCTCGATTCGTCATCAAAGTAAATGAGGCAGTTTCTGCAAAATATAAAATCACAGCCCGTTATATCGCTTACGGCGACCGAATCCATGAGATTGATTTTCATAAAGTGAACTAGCTTTTTAACACCGAGTTTCACTAAATACGATTCATGCTTTTTCGTAAAGTACTTTTCCAAATATTCAGGGGGCACATCTCGGACAGACCTGTATTCATACAAGCCGTTCTTTGCCGTGTGAAGCACATCTGTATTGATATCCGAGGCAACAATTCGCAAATTCCATTTTTCAGGTTCATCCAGCATTTCCTGAAGAATGATGGATAAGGTGTACGGCTCCTCTCCTGTCGAACATGCAGCGCTCCAGATTTTGATAGTTCTATCGTTGTTCATATTCTTTCTTCTTACAACCATAGGAAGCACTTCTTCAGCGAAATTCCTAAGCTGTGGATAATCCCGAAAAAAATAAGTTTCATTTACGGTAAGATCATTGATCAACTTGTCAAATTCGGTCGAATCTTTGGAAAACTTTAGTATGCGATAATAATCATGAATACTGTCTATTCCCAGCTTTTCGGCGCGTTTTTCGATCCGTTTCTGGACGTAATACTTTTTATTGTGCTCATAATAGATACCCGTTGCTTTATAAACCATTTTCACAAATTTAGCGTATAATTCATCGGACAGAACCATTTCATCACCAATTTCTTCAGGAGGCTGCAATCAACCCTTTAATCGCTTCTCTCCATCTTTCCAATTTTTTTATCGAATAATCGATTACTTCCCATACATAATCTTCGCTTTTGAAAGGTTTTAAAATATAATCATTCGCACCAAGCTCCAGACAAGTCAAGATCCTGTCCAAGGTAGAATGGCCAGTGATGATAATCACTTGCGCCAGGGGATCATATTCCCTAATGTTCTTCAGAAATTCTATGCCGTCGATCCCCGGTAACATAATATCCGCAAGAACGATGTGATATTTTCTCTTTTTAAACATTTCCAATGCAATTGCAGGCTCGGTGTAGATCTCGACTTGGTTATAGCCTGCCATTTCAAAGCCTCTTTTAAGAAGGTCCAGTATCGCCCTTTCATTATCCAGAATCATGATGCGGTATCCGCTCATTTCATAAAATCCTCCATACATCGCTTTTCATTGACCAAAACAGAAATGTGGTCACCCAGTGCCGCGTCCACTTCCGTATCGAACAACGCAAAATGTTCAATCGTCTGAATGGAATCGAAAATATTGATCAGTCTTTTTCGCAAGCGACTATCTATAACGACACTCATCACGATCCCCATGTCATGAAGACGCCTTTTCAGCTCGATCAAACTTTTGAGTTCATGCTCATGAATCATCTCAAGCCGACTTAAGTCTAATAACAATTTGCGCGTGCATGATTTATTCATTCGTTCAATAAAACCTTTGAGATGATCTATAAAATGGCTCCCTTTTACTTTGAAGATTTTATAGAAGAACTTCCCTTTAACATCAGCGTAAGCCATTTCGAACAGTTCAAGGTACTTTTGGCAGAGAAGCTCTATGGTCTCAACTTGTAAGGCACTTTTCCCGCTCGTTGCATGCAGACACAGATCATAGAATGTTTCTATTTCCTGCTTCAGTTTTTTTTCCACTGCGCTTACCGGGATTTTATCGACTTTTTCCAGGATTTTTTGAAATGGCTCATGGATGAGTTCAGTATATTCAGCCTTACTCAAGTCCTTTCGGTTTTGAAACAAAACCGGATACAGTTTGGGGAACGCTAAAAAAAAATTTTCAAAGAACCTTCGGCTATCCTGATCCAACGATGTCGCTTGCTTCAGCATTTGATGCTCCGAGATGTCTGCAATGGCTACCTTCTCGACATACAACACATCAAAATACGTATATAATTCGGCTTCCTCCCAATCCGATTCCACGATCATCACCAGAGAAGGAATCTGCGTGTTTGCAGAAGCTTCGTAAATATCCTCATCGGATACATTGGTATATACAAGCGAACCAATGTCTTTGATATTGTTAAAAATCATAAAAAGAATGGGAGAAAGCATCGGAATATCATCGCTGAAAGAAATACAGATGCAGTAACGGTTTGTCCCCGTTCGCTCCATTCCCTTTAATGTACTGACAATGCTGTCACCCTGAAACGCAGCCTTCCTGTGGTTTTCCGTTTCGGAATTTGCTTTTAGGATTTTAACAATTTTTCCTTCCAAAATCTCAACAGCATGAGTAAACACTTCGTTGTTGCCATCGTCGTTCTGATTTTTTTTTGACTCAAACATGAGTTTGACATGATCCAACCCGCTGAAACACAATTGCAGGATTTGACCGTCCAGATCAATTCGGCCCTTTCTAACGATGTCCAGCATGTCTTCCAGCTTGTGCGTCAGATTGCCTATATCGTCATGTCCGATCATTTGCGAAGAACCCTTGATGGAATGAAATATTCTGAACAATGCGTTTATATCGTCGCTTGAGTAGTCTGTCTCCAGCCTGATCAGACATTCTTCCGCTTTCTGAAGCAATTCTTCCGTTTCCTCAAGATATGTAACATATAATTGATCCATCATTTTACCGCCCTCATGAAGCTGCCAATTGCAGTTTTGTGAATGTGCGCTGTATTCCTTAAATATGATTAACAGCCCTAACAATTTCGTCGGCTATCCGGTATGAAGGAACTACGATCTCGGCTCCGCCCCTTTCTATTGCCGCCCTTGGCATCCCAAAGACGATAGCCGTGGATTCATCTTCTGCAATAGTAACTCCTCCAGCCTCTCTGATTTTAACCATGGCGTCAGCCCCGTCATCCCCCATGCCTGTCATAAGGACACCTACTACATTTTTCCCGCCATATGCCCTCAACACGGATTCCATGGTAACATTCACACTGGGCATAAACTGTGTCACAGGGCTAGTCGATAGCCGCAACATTCGGCCGGCCTTGTGAACAAGCAACTGATACCCTCCGGGGGCAAGATAGCCTCTTCCGTTAGTCAACACATCGCCAGCTTCTGCTTCTTTAAATGGAAAAGGACAAACTTTCCCCAGCCTTTTGGCAAAAGAGGATGTAAATGACGGCGGCATATGCTGTACGACGATAAGTGCAGCCTTCAGATCGGATTGCAGCATGGGCAGAACTTCCGTCAAAGTTCCCGGCCCACCTGTGGACACGCCAATCACCACGACTTTGGACAATTCATTGTTCCGGGCCGCGACAGATTTTTCCCGGGATTCAGAAGCCTTTGTTTCTGAAAAAGAGCTTCTGGTTCTGACCCTTTTCTTCAGACTCTTTCGATTGGCGTGCTTGTGGGCAAGTTTTATCTTTTCAATAATCTCTCTTCCGACAATATATAGATTTGAAGATACAGTTCCGGAAGGCTTGGCCACAAAATCAAAGGCCCCCAGCGCCAAAGCCTCAAAGGTCGTAAGAGCTCCATCCTGCGTTAATGAACTGATGATAATCACCGGTATTTCAGGGTTATCGTCCAGTATATACTGCATCGAGGTTAATCCGTCCATTTCAGGCATATTGATGTCCATGGTGATCACATCCGGCTTTAATTCCTTGACTTTTTCAATGGCATCCTTCCCGTCCCTGGCCACACCAACGACATCAAAAGCCTCATCAGTCATGATCATTTCCCTCAATGCTTTTCTCATCAATGCAGAATCATCTACAATTAATACTTTTATCCTGTACTTCACAACAATCACCTGCACGAATACAAGAAACATAGGACTGCCCCCGGGACCAAAAACACTTTACCTAGGGCAACATCACATTATGCTGACATTTTCTCAAAATCCAGTACTTTATCAAGACGCAGGATCAAAACCATCCTTTTCCCGTCATCGAGTTTGCCGACACCCTCTACATAACTGCTGTCAATACCGTTACTGAATAGTTCCGGCGGCGACTCAATTAACGCCTTTTCAAATCTCAGTACTTCCGATACTGAATCCACAATGATTCCCGTTTTTACGCCGGCTGAATCCACAATGATGATCCTTGTGGCATCCGTCATTCCCTTTTTAGAAAGTCCGAAAAACTTTCTTAAATCCAGAACAGGGATGATGTTGCCCCGCAAGTTCACTATACCGTTAATGTAGTGAGGAGCCCGTGGAATTTGGGTTACTTCCGTCATTCGATTGATTTCTTGCACTTCCTTAATTTTTATCCCATATTCTTCATTATCCATTTTGAAAGCAACCAACTGTTCCTCATCCATAATCTGTCTTTCAATACTTTTAACCCCATCGCTCTCCATTGAAACGCCATTTAATTCGCTGATTTTCCTATATGTATCGGCAGATATGATTTTGGAAGGCTCAAGCATCATAATCAGGCGCTTGCCGTTGTCCAGCTTGGCCACCCCTTTAAGCTGCTCTCCGCTTTGCGCAGAAAACTTTGGAGGGGGCTGAATCATGCCGGCGGGAACCCTTAAAACCTCGGATACCTTGTCCACGATCATTCCAGCCGTAAAGCCTCCCATATCCACAACCAGAACTCTTGTATGGTCGGTTGTTTCCTTAGAGTCCAGGCCAAAATAACTTCTCAAATTAATAATGGGAAGAAGATGGTTTCGAATGGATACAACACCATCCACATAGGCTTCACAGCTCGGGACCTTCATCATTTCAGGTAAACGTATGATTTCTTTTACCTGCATGATCCCGATCGAATACTCCTCATTACCAAGTAAAAATGATACCAATTGCTCATCGCTGGCGGCATCCGACGTTGAATCATCCCTGGATTTCACAACGGGTTCTCCTTTGTTGTCCTTCTCATTCGTTTGAGTCTTTGCCTCCGCATCGCCATTGACCACAGGGACAATATCAAGAAGCATGATCAATCTGTTCCCGTTTTCCAGCTTAACAATCCCATGCAAATAGTCTGCATCCACATTTTTTACGATTTGCGGGGGTTCTTCAATATCCGAAGTACTGACACGGATGACTTCGGACACTCTATCCACAATGACTCCGGTTGCCTTGCCGTTTACATCAATGACCAATACCCTGCTGTTCTCATCCTTTTCTTTCCTCTCCATATTGAATCTGGCTCTTCCATCGATGACGGGCAAGACATTGCCTCTCAAGTTGCAGGCTCCCTCGATGTAATCCAGAGCATACGGCACTCTGGTGATTTCGGGAACTCTCACGATTTCTTTCACATGCATGATGTCCGCCCCGAATTCATCATCTCCGAGATGGAAGGTAACCAATTGGCGCTCGTTAAAGCTTGTTATTTTTCCGGAAGACGCCATAACTTCTCCTCCCGCCCGCTATATATTTTGAAGTTCATCCGCAAGTCCGGATATTTCCTCAATCGCTTCAGCCAGTTCTTGCATTCCTTTCGCCTGTTCGGATGCGGCATTTGCCGCCTCCTGCGTAGCCCTGCTGGCCTCCTGGGCGGCAATAGCAATCTGCTCTACAGCTTTTTTCGCCTGTTCCAAAGCAACCAGCGATTCTTCCGAGCCCTTCTCGATTTCTTTCGCACCCGTATTAATCTTCATCATGCTTTCTTCAATCACATTCAGGTTGTGGGTAATATTCTTTGCTTTCTCTGCTTCGGTAAACGAAGTCTTGCTGGAAACATCGATATCCGTTGCAACTCTTTGGATTTGACTCTGAATGCCTCTTACCAGATCCTTTATTTTATCCGTATTCTCGGCGGATTCATTGGCAAGGGCCCGTATGTCGCCAGCTACTACAGAAAATCCTCGTCCAAACTCTCCTGCCCTGGCCGCTTCAATAGACCCGTTTACTGCCAGCATATTGGTCTGAATGGTCACATTCACAATGGCATCCACAATCTTATCAATTTTACGGATGGTTTCTTCCAGATTTTTGATGTTTCTGGCAGCAACCAAGCTTGCATCAGCCGAGGCTGAAATTCCCGCGATCATATCGTCAACCGCGATCTTATTGCTTTCAATCAATTTTTGCATATCGGCCACCTTGACTGTAGAGGCTGATGCCCTTTCATTCATTTGTCTTGCTGCCACAACAAGCTTTTCACCAAACAGGGAGGACTTTTCTGTGAGTTCCGCTTGCATCTCGGCACCTGAAGAAATTTGCTCCATAGCCTTCATAATCTCACTGGATGTTGAATTCGCCTCCTCCACGTTGGCCGCTAATTCCTGTGCCGCAGCAGCAAGAGCCTCGGATGATTTTTGAGCGTCTGTAGATACCTTCAGATCTTCAGCCATCTGGGCTAATTCGGACGCAGCCGCATTCAACTCGTCAAAAGCTCTATTTTGCAATTGCAGGGATTTTTCTACTTCCTCGGTAGCGCTGCTTTGCTGTTCGGCTGCTGCCGCAATTTGTTCGACAATGTTAAGAAATTCAGAAGCACCCTTGTTGGCATCGATGGCATTTTGTGATATTTCAGCAATAGCTTTCTGTACAACCACGATTTCCTCGTTGATTTTCACAAGATCGGCAGTCGTTTTCTTTGCTTTCTCCGCTTCTGCATTAGCGGCTTTCCCGGCGTTTTCGATATCACTAACGACAATTTTCACATTGTTTTGAATTTCAGTAACCAATTCTCTGATGTTTCTTGCAGACTTCTCAGATATTTCGGCAAGATTTCTGACCTCATCGGCAACCACGGCAAATCCCCTGCCATGTTCGCCAGCTCTTGCAGCCTCAATCGCGGCATTTAAGGCCAACAGATTGGTCTGATCGGCGATTCTCACGACGGCCTGCACGATATTCCCGATCTCATCCGACTGCTTTTCCAAATCTCCCACCAGTTTGCCCGACTCAATATTGGCATCAGCGGCGGTCTGTATTCCTTTGATCATGGTTTCAATATGATTGGAAGTATTTTCTATGAGTTCTTTCGCAGCATCCACGCGATGGAGCGATTCCTTGGCGTTTGTGTCCGCAACAACAGACGACTTTTCGATCTGGTTAATGGCCGCCCTCGATTCTTCTGCCGCCGAGGAAGTTTCGCTGGCGCCCTTTGCAATTTGGCCTACGCTAGCGCTGAGCTCTTCTGCCGCACTGCTGGCTTCTTCTATCCCTGCGGCAAGCTGCTCGGTTGCAGTTGCGATCCTCTCAGCCAACTGCTGCTGCTTGGCCAATGTTCTTGCCCTCACCTTGTCCAGGGCCTGCTTTCTTGCAAATTCTCTCTTTTTTTCGAACTGATCAACCTGAACAGATAGTTGTGCGCCTCCTTTGCCTTGAGAGCCGGCGGGTTTTGCAAGTTTCTTTTCCATAACGGTGCCTCCTGGTTTTATATTTGCTGTTATGTAATATCCAAACCGTTTGTAATCCAATTGCTGATATCCGTTCTTATCTGTTTTTCATTAGCTAAGCCTTCTGATTGCTACAAACATCATGGCTCCGGGCAATAAACGATGTAGTATACATGAACTCCATCTCCGGTCGGTTCATTTCCCAAATACCCATCACGAAATAATGAATAAACTCTTTTGCGCAGCTCGTGTATGGTCGTTTGGATATTGCTTTGAATTAATGTTTTATGAATTTCGGCTAATGTATACAATTCGCTTTCACTGTTCTTTAATAATTTTAGTAATTCTTCATCGGTAATCTGCTGCATTCGTAGCCCTCGTTTATGATTTTATGAAAAAAAACTTCAAGCTATCTTGATACCCAAACGTACTTGCCGAAGCAAATCACCTCCAACAGGATATCATACCCGTGAAATTCTCCTCCTCTTAGATAACTTCCTTTACAAGTATTGTAAAACTCCTGGATCTTCTTGACAGGGGAAGCTACGGTATGATTTCTATAAAGTGACATCAATCATCTTTAGAAGGAGGATCAAATAGAATGTCATTTTTTGAGCTATGGTGCATATCTGGTACTGACGTAGATTTGAACATCCGCGTCGGTATACACAGATGCTCTGACATGATCGGATATTTCCGAGTCGAGAATCTATCATCCGAGAGATCGATCCTTTTGATCGAGCGGCAGGATGAAGGACGGTCACACACCGGTACTATCAAACGATAGGAATCGATTTTACTCCGTTTGACAGAACGCTATCTCCCTTTTGAATTTAACAAAAGTATCATTTTGTTATATTAAAATAAGTTCTCAAAAGAAATAAAAAACCGATAGTAAAGCCTATATTCCGTGCCTTCATGAAAAAAAAGGAATTTCAATCAAACTTATTGAATTTAACATTATATTAAATCATAATATTGGGGTGTTCGAAACAATGGCAACCAGATCTGGGGCAAATGCAGTTGAACCCATACGTGATTTGGAAAAAATTCAAGAAATAAAAAATTATTTACTGGCACGATCTTATCGTGATTATTTTCTATTTGTTTTCGGGATTAATTCCGGTCTTAGAATAAGTGACATACTCCCTCTAAAGGTATTGGATGTGAGATATACGAAACATTTGAAGGTAAGAGAGAAGAAGACCAAAAATGTTAGGAAAATCATCATTACGAATGCACTAAGAAAGGAAATAGAAAAATACACAAAAAATCTTGCCGATTCCGATTATTTGTTTCGATCCAGAAAAGGGGGGAAACCGATACATCGTGTACAGGCATGGCAAATCATCCATGAAGCTGCAAAAACGTGTAATGTTGAAGGGGCTATTGGAACTCATACACTACGTAAAACATTCGGTTATCATTTTTATCAACGCTTTAAAGACGTAGCGATGTTGCAATATATTTTTGGACATTCAAGCCCATCTGTTACATTAAGATATATAGGAATTAACGATGACATGGTAGACGAAGCCTTGGAGTCATTTTCTCTATAGTTCTTTTTATCTAATTTTGTTAAAATTCATTGATAAAATAACTGGAATTATTAGTCTCAATGGTCTATAATTATCGTGATGATACCGGTTCATTTTTCACAAAATATAACAAAATGATACTTTTGTTTTGTAGTTCGAAATCATTTTTCTTATCATAGGACAATTTTTTTATTTTTTTTATTATTAAGACTTCGTTTAAATGAAAAAAACAAACTTAGTTGTAAAAGTGTTTCGAGAAAAGTCTCAAAAACAAAAGCCAATCTTACAAAGCGTTTATTTTGTAAGATTGGCTTTATTTTTTAAGCAAGGGTGAGCGATGAATCGTTTTGCTTTAGAAAGGGCAGACGAATGATGGCATTCAACCTGCCCTTTTCTTATCATATGTATGACTTCAATTCCAGCAATGAATACTAATTCCGGCCCAAACGGATAATCTATCGCATGATTGTTGTATGGGCGATATGTATTTCATTTTCTGCTAAATCACGATAACTTAGGTTATATTTCAAATACCGTCTTACGGTTAGCAGAATCCGGGGAGCATCGTTTTTTAATCTCCGTACAAAATAAGCTTGCTCGAGTAATCATTTCTCGGAAGGAGAGCGAAAACAGTTTCTCCCTATCTTTGCTTCCAAGAAAGACCCCTACGGAGGCACTTACTTTAATATGTCCAATCCTTATTTCTTCGGATAAATTCTCCGCCAATAATAATGCCCTTTCTTCATCTCGAAGAGATACGACAACAAATTCATCTCCTGCATACCTGCATAGATAGTCGGTTTCTTCCAAGGTTTCCTTTAGCCTTCTGGCATAGTAAACCAGCAAATCGTCTCCGACGGGATGACCATACTGTTTATTGATATCTCCGAATCTATCCAAATCGATGAATAGTACCTGGAACGCCTGTTTGTTTTCAATGAAATGTTCAGCCACGGCATGTATGTATGCTTGACGGTACAAACCGGTTAATGGGTCGATAAGCTGACTTAAAGCGCTTTTGAGCGCTTCGCGTGTCACCATTCCGCAAACCTCACTTCCGTCTTTGACAACCAGACGTTCAATTCGATGTGTATCCATAAGCTGGATGGCATCCCAAATAAAACACGTTCGGGGAACTGTGATCAGTTCGGTGGACATGGCGTCTGCAACGATCCGGTTGGGATGCGCGGATCGGACATCAAGTGAAGTGATAATACCTACCGTAATCCCGTGATCGATGACAAGAAAAGAACCTACTCGATGCTCATTCATCCGTTCCGCAACGTAAGCAAGACTTTTGTCGGAAGAAATCGTCATGACTGAAACATTCATTATTTCCTCCACTCTCAATGAAGCTCCACCTCCCGTTGAACAGAAATAGCCACCTTGAGTTCCGAGCGAAGCACCATCGTTTCGTTAATGAGGCCTTCCGCTTCCTCCAAAACGATTGACATCAGAAGGTCTTTGTCCAACATTTCAAATAATGTCTTACGAACCAGTACCGCCTCAATTTTAGGGTGTTCAACCTTTATAATGACAAACTGATCCGGTGACAACGCTTCGGCCATACGGCGGACGGCTTCAGGCCCAACCGGAGCTTTTCTGCCGATAATCAGCAAGTCCTGCATGGGTGGCACTTCAAATTCAGTTATTTTCATGGACAGCGTTGCTTTCCGGGAATAGAGCGACCGATTCATCCTCATTTACCTCGTTACTTAAAAATTCAATAATTCTATTGTAACTTTAGACATCGCACTTGACAATGTATCTAGGTTTTGTTATACATCAGCATCCCAGCGCTTTTCACAAAAATGTAAATAGAGATTCAATAAAACGAATTGATCGATATATCCACCAAACACACATGCTGGAAATGCTGAATCTTTGTCGTATTTAGTAGAGCAACAAAAAATCCTGATTTCTCAGGATTTTCCAAAACATGGTAATTAATTCCGCCAAACCGTTTCCTACAACTACGCCTTCACCAGTTCCCGCAGCTCCTTCACCACATTCGAAGGAGAATCACTGGTCAGCGCCGACACCAGATTCTTCGCGGCCAGCATGGCCATGTCAAATCGAGTAACGGCTGTGGCCGAGCCGATATGCGGAAGCGTCACGACGTTAGGCATCTTCAGCAGAGGGTTATCCGGTGAAGGCGGCTCCGGATCGAATACATCAAGGCCGGCCCCGCGAATCCGGCCGGTTTGAAGCGCCTCGATCAATGCCTGTTCGTCCACGGTTTGGCCGCGGGAAGCATTGATAAAGAAGGCCGTCGGCTTCATCATTTCAAAATGCTCTTTACGAATATAATGAACCGTCTCCGGCGTCAATGGCGTCATCAATACGACGAAATCAGACTGCTTCAGCAGATCTTCCAGGCTGCTGTATTTTGCACCGTAAAGCTCCTCGGCCTCCGGACGGCGGCTGCGGTTGTAGTATAACAGCTCCATATCGAAGCCGTTGACAGCCCGCTTGGCGACGGCCTCGCCAATGCGGCCCATGCCGATGATTCCGAGCTTGCGGTGGTGGACGTCCATACCGAAGAAGATGTCATCGGTAAGTCCTTTGCCCCGCTGCCATTTTCCTTGCTTCACGAACGCATCCAGCTCAGGGACCCGGCGCGCGGCGGATAACATGAGCGCCAGCACGAGATCGGCAACCGTATCGTCAAGCACGGTCGGCGTGTGCATGCCGAGAACGCCCCGTGCTTTCATGGCCTCAATATCATAGTGGTTATATCCGACCGATATGCTGCTCACGGCTCTCAGCTTGGGAGCATGATCCAGCAGCTCCTGATTGATCGGAACGCCGGTGGCCAGAAGTCCTTCCACGTCCGAAAGCTCGGCCAGCAAGGCCTGGCGCGAAGCCGTGCCTTGCCCGTCCCACATTCTGCAATCGCAGTGCTGCTCCAGATATGCCAATACTTCCGGCTGCACCGGTTTAGCTATATATATTTTCGGTTTCCCCATGATCACTTAGCCTCCTATTGCGCCGCTGCTTGAACGGCTTGCTGCTCCTGCGGCAGCACTTCGTTCAAGCTGCCCGAGCGGTAGCCTTTCAAATCCAAGGTGACGTAAGCGTAGCCGATTTCCTTAAGCTTGGCATGCACCGTCTCCGCGACGGCCAGTACCTCAGCCAGCTCGGAGGCCGGCACTTCAATCCGTGCCAGCGTGTCATGCTGACGCACGCGTACTTGACGGAAGCCCAGCTGAATAAGAAAATCCTCCGCCTGATCGATCATGGAAAGCTTCTGAGCCGTAATCAGCTCGCCGTAAGGTATTCTCGAGGACAAGCAGGCGAAGGACGGCTTATCCCATGTTTTCAATCCGAATTTGCGGGACAAATGGCGGATCTCCGATTTCTTGATCCCCGCCTCAAGCAGCGGCGCGCGGACGCCTCGTTCATGTGCGGCCTGCAGTCCAGGGCGGTGTTCGCCCAAGTCGTCCGCAATGGCGCCGAATACGACATGCTTGTAGCCGCGCGCCTCTGCAATCGGAATCAAATGATCGAACAGCGAGTTTTTGCAAAAATAACAGCGGTTTGTCGGATTCTCCGCATATCCGGGTATGTTCAGTTCACTTGTATGAATCACTTCATGCGACGCTCCCAGCTCGCTTGCCAGCGCGATCGCTTCATGCTTTTCCCGTTCGGGATACGTTTCGGAATCGGCCGTAATGGCAAGCACACGGTCTTTACCCAAAAATTCCAATGCCGCCTTCAACAAAAAAGCGCTATCAACACCGCCGGAAAATGCGACTACGACTTTGTCCATAGAACGGAGAATGTCCCCAAGTTTTTCATATTTTTGCTCTATTTGCTGCTCCATGACTGCCAGTTCCAGCCTCCTTTCATCATGCAGGGAAATCCATCGGATTCTCCCTGTCGCACACGTTTGCAGAGTATGAGCTGGTATATCCACTCTTGCTTATTATAGACCCTTTTGAAGCTGAGAAAAAGGTATTTTTTTAGATCTCCCTTCATCATTATGAAAAATGTGTTAAAAAACAGCCCGCCCTGCAATCGCAGCAAGACAGACTGTTCCTCCAGGAAGTAAATTTACTTGCTCAACAGCGCTTTAATGTCCTCTTCAAGCGCCTCAGGCTCGGTACGGGCCGAGAACTGTTTGACCGGCTCTCCGTCACGATTCACCAGAAACTTGACGAAATTCCACTCAATATCCCCGGTGCGGCTATCTGCAGGAACGTTATTTACCAAATAAGTGTAAAGCGGATGAGCGTTCTCCCCTTTGACGTCGATTTTGGCGAACATCGGGAACGTGACCTGATATTTCAACTCGCAAAACGATTTAATCTCTTCTTCCGTGCCTGGCTCCTGGCCGCCAAACTGGTTGCATGGAAACCCGAGAACAACAAGTCCCTGATCCTTGTACTTGTCATAAAGCGCCTGAAGCCCTTTATAATGGGGGGTTAATCCGCAAGCGCTGGCCGTATTGACGATCAATAGCACCTTGCCTTTGTAATCCGCGAGAGACTTTTCTGTTCCGTCAATAGTTTTGGCTGAGAAATCGTAGACTGACATGTTATCCTCTCCTTATCGGCATGGAATCTGACTTCTCTATTGTACCATGAACCCCATTGGAATAAAAATCCTTGGCCGATTAGAGAAAAATGGTCCGCTCTGATACAATAATGAAGAAATACCGGGTGACAAGGCCGAAGGAGGTACTACGCTGATTATGAATGAAATGCAGACGATTCAAAATAAATTGGAAGAAGCCATCGGCCAATTAGAGTCTCGTTTTCTCGAGCGGGAGGAGCTGATCCGCTTGCTGCTGCTGGGACTCATGGCCGGCGAGAACGCGCTCTTGGTCGGTCCGCCGGGTACAGCCAAATCCCAGCTGGCGCGGGCGGTTTCCCAGTTGTTCGGCAGCGGGCGGTGGTTCGAATATTTGCTCACCCGCTTTACGACGCCGGACGAGATATTTGGGCCGGTCTCCTTGAGACAGCTGAAGCAGGACCAATATGTAAGGCAGACCGACGGGTATTTGCCTGCGGCGGATTTTGCCTTTTTGGATGAAATATTTAAAGCGAACAGCGCGATACTGAATGCGCTTCTGTCGATTTTGAACGAACGCATCTTTTTTAACGGCCAGACCAAAGAGCAGGTGCCCCTGCTGTTCCTCATGGCGGCCTCCAACGAGCTTCCGGAGGAAAACGATCAGCTTGCGGCGCTGTACGACCGGTTCCTGATCCGGTATGAGGTCGGGTATTTAAAGCAAATGTCCAGTTACGAACGTATGT
The DNA here is from genome assembly GCF_001465255.1 of Paenibacillus naphthalenovorans. Lineage (NCBI taxonomy): Bacteria > Bacillati > Bacillota > Bacilli > Caryophanales > Paenibacillaceae > Paenibacillus > Paenibacillus naphthalenovorans. The sequence continues at coordinate 1,973,001 of NZ_CP013652.1, forward strand.
TCCAGATCCCGAATGATCCCCTGCCCCCGCTGCTTTCCCTGCGCGATATTGAAACCGTACGGAGAGCGGCAGCAGAAGTAACCATACCGGAACCGCTGATTTACATGCTGTATCAGCTGAAGAGCGGGATGGAAGAAAAGGAATTCGTACTGTCCGACCGGCGCTGGAGGAAAATAGGCCATGTCTGGAAAACGTCGGCCGCGCTGAACGGACGCACGGAGGTCGGCGTTTGGGATACGGTCTATACCCCTCATATGCTCTGGGACCTCCCGGAGGATTACGGGACATTGCGGGAGCTTTTTCAGAAGGTATTCCAGGACGCCTTGAAGCAGGAGACGGAGAGGGAGCTGCCGCTTAAGCGTTACGATCAGATTGCGAAGCATTGGCTCGCCAAAGAGGAAGAACTCCATGCTTTCCAATTCAAGAAAGAAGTCGGCGGCCGTTTGAGTAAAGAGGATCAAGAGAAAGCGAATGCCAATCTGGAGGAATGCCGGATGGAGCTGGAGGAAACGGCCCGCGAGCTTCGCGGCAAGCTGGTGCAGTGGCTGCAGCGGGAAAAGGATTTGCCGGGTTATATCCGAAACCGGAATTTCCTGCTGGTTCAAACCGCCCAATACGCCGTGAAATACACGCACCTCCGGATTCAGGGCGAGCGCACGCTGCAGACGCTGCAAGGACTCTACCGCACGCTCTTTGACCGGGAGATTCCGGGCGTCGAATATGATTACACGCTTTAACTTTGTCGAGGTGGTGGCATCATGATCATACGCTGCGCGCGGATCGACCGCTTTGTGTTTGACGGATACGTTCACTCCTCCAGAACGGCGCAGGAGTGGATTCGTGAAGCCGAATCGCGGACGCCGTGGTTTACCATTGAGCTGTTCGCCGATTTCTTCTTATGCTTTTATCTGGCGAATCCGCAGGCCGACTACAGCGGCGAGGCTACCCCGTTTCACCGCTGGCTGGTCGGAGAGCTGCAGAAGCAATTTTTTTACCGGACTATCCATCCCCGGACGATTGGCGAAGTGAACGCTTCCTTCAAAACGGCGCTCAAATCGCTCATGTGGCTGACAGAAAGCTTCGAACAGGAAGTCAAGCGGAGAAAACACGAGGAACAGCAGCTCAGGACGATCGGAATGAATGAGCAAAAACGGCAGCAGGGCCAGGAGCAGTCGCAGGTTCAAGAGCACCTTACCGAGAAACAATTGGAGCAGCTTCGGCTTGTCGGGTACACCCTGCAGCGAGGCAAGCGGAATGTCGAGGAAAAGCAGGCGGCACTGGACAGCCGTCCTTTGGTCCATGCGGAAATCGACGCATTAAAGGAGCGGATCCGCTCACTTCAGAAGGAGATGAAGACCGACTTCATTCGCCGTGACAAGCTGCGGCAGAAGCTTGCAAAAGCGGAGGCCGAGCTTGGCGAGCGCGAAAAGCAGCTGGAGCGTATCAGCCGGCGGGAGCGGGAAACTGTCCGTCAGCTGGAAGAGCAGCTCGGAGGCTGGTTGAACCGGGCGCTGCAGGAATCGCTTGGACGCGAAGATGCCGAAAGCCTGGACGTGTTCGAGCTGCTGCAGGCCAGTCAACGGATTGCGAACCGCCGCTGGGGCAGCGATCTGGGGCGTCTGCATCGGCAGCAGTTTACGCATTACATGCAGTGGGTTGAAAGGCTGAAACGGCATCCGGAGCTGATCGCCTTCCTGCAGGAGGTCGGCCGGCAATTGCAGCATTTGAAGGCCCGGCGCCGCAAGCTGCGCTCCCCTCGCATCCCTGAAAGCTATGACGACCTGCGGCAGTCCGGAGATATCTCGCATATGCTTGCCAGTGAGGCCAGTCTGCTGGCCGATGAAGATTACGAAGCATATTTTATGGTCAAATGGCTGGAAAGCAAGCTGCTGACCTATAACATCTCCGGCTGGACCGAGGAGCCTCAGAGAGGTCCCGTCATCTGCATGCTGGACACCTCCCATTCCATGCGGGGCAGCAAACTCCGGCTTGCGCAGATTTTCATCGCCACCTTCGCGGCCTTCAGCATGCTGGAAAAACGCGATTTTCATCTGCTCCTGTTCGGCGCCCGCGGCGAGCTGATCGAGCATCCGCTCTATTGGCGGAAGCCTGACTGGCCGGCGTTCTACGCCTTGGCGCAGATGGCCTTCGGCGGCGGTACGCACTTCGACGCCCCGCTTCGCCGGGGCATCGAGCTGGTGCGCGCGGAGCCCCGCTATCATGACGCCGATTTCATCATGGTCACCGACGGTGTCGGCTCCGTCTCCCCGCCCGTGCGGGATGCGCTGGCCGAGCTGGGCAAGACAAAGCTCGTGCGCCTGCACTCGCTCATTATCGGCACGGCGCGGCAGCACCTCGCCCAGTGCTACGATATTTTGGGCGTTTCGCATCAAGTGCGCTTCGCCGCCTCCTGGGAGACACAGCGCAGCGGCGATCTGCTGCTCGACGTATTCAAGGGTCATTAATGGATGCCTTGCAGTCCATCCGGGAGGAGTGTCTCGTTGTCAATCGGTGTCGTTCGTGTTATGATATAGACAACAAAGACCAAGTGCTGGTAACACTTGGTCCGCACAATTGGCTTGGATGGGTTTTCCCTTCCCGGTCATAACGGAAAAGAACCCACCTGGGCGCTAACCTTAGGGTGGGTTCTCATTTTTTCTTGTAGTTATTATTAATGTATGTTAGCAGTGCAATGAGAAATGAGCCGAATAACAACATCATCGTTATGGCATCATTGATTTCCATGGCCTCACCTCCTCCCTGCTTCGGCTGTTACACCTTACAGTCGAGAAAGGACACCATGCCCACCCAAGATTCAATTGTAATTTCCATTTTATCACACGAGATCAATCCGAACAAGCGTTCTTCCAATCCCTAGTAAGGCAATGCCGCTGCCGCCAGCTCTTCGTCCCTAGCCTTGGCCTTGAGCCGGCCTACAAGCGAATCCAGGGGCTCCGGCATCAGCAGCTCCACCGGCGAGATCCCGCGGTCAAACTCCAGTCCGTCTCCTTCCAGCACAACGACGTATCGATCCCCCAGCTTGGCGATATGCAGCCGGTCGCCAAAATCGGCGAGCAGCGCCTTCACGGTCATATTTCCCAGCTTCAGCTTCATCTCGAGGTCCGGCTTTTGCTCGACCATCATCGAAGCGGCTTCGATCACCTGGCTTTGATCCCATTTTTCCTGAAGCTCCCGCTTCTCGCTATGAGCCCACAGCTCCATTTCTTCGAGCTCGCGCTCCTTTTCTTCCGGATGATCCTCGTATACCTGCTCAACGTACTGCTGCACGAAGCCGAGCACCTGATCGCTCATCAGCTCGGGCACCGATTTCTCGTATTCGACGAACTTCAAGAAGTCTTCAAAATATCGGGCATGCGAGGATTGGTGAATCTTAAGCTCCCATACCTCCATCATTCCCGGCTCCGGCATGTGCGGGTACATTATGGATTTCATATTTTTGGCGTTGATCGCCATCTCCACTTTATTCAATAGACTGCGCTCGTCCGTAATCCGGGCAATTTTTTGTTCGAAATCGCATTTGAACACGAACAGAAACGGCTCGTCAAAATATTGATTTGCCTTGGCCCGCACAATGAACATCGCGCCGCCCCGAATTGCACTCGCATTCATATAGGTGGTCACCAGCTCATCGGCATGGCCCATAAACGAATCGATCGTCTCCGCCGTGCGCAGCCGGGCAAACATATTATAGTTCGGGTTGCTGTCCAGATCATATCCGGGCTCAACAACGAATCGGCCGATCTTCGTCGGCACCTGTTCCGACTTCGGGTTGCGTTCGGCCTTGCGTTTGGCGGTTTTGGCGAACTCTCCGTCCAAAAACGCGCTGAGCTCGCTTGCGGAGTAGTCATCCCCGTCCATTGTCTGGTAATGCTTGCTTTGCTTGCCGCCTTGTCCGTCCTCTCCCTCCACCTGGATTACGAAAAAAGAAATATACTCGACGTCAAACTTCATCTAAGCGTCCCCTTCATCAGTACATTGTTAAGCCGCCGGTCAGAAGACCGACTACTAGTATACTACAAGGCGCCGATGGGTTCATAGAGACAAAAGTTCGAACATCCGATCGCGGCAGGGCCCGCGGTCGCCTTTTATTTCAACCATTCAAGCAATCGCTGCATAAGCATACCGCCAAGGTATATACCCACGATACCCAGTACTCCGGGCAGGACCGGCGGAGCGGGAAGCGGCAATTTTATCCATTTAAAAACAACCCCGACGATAAGCCCGGCGATGAATGCCAATACGGATTCTTTCATTTAGGCAACACTCCATGATCAAAGGTTTGGAATTTCGATATCTTAAATATCCTTATACGAATAAAGCGAATGAAAAAACTCCCTTTTAGGGGAGTCAATTCGATCGGCCATCACCAGGTAACAGACAAGCGATGTGATTATTCTTTGTTGAAACATGGATGCTTATGTATTCGTTTAATGCAAGCAATAATGGCCTGCCCATTAATAGAAGCTGATGTACGCCGGCTTCAACGCCGCTTGAGCAGCAGCTTTTTTGCCATCGGAAACACAAGTATGATGACTGTGAGGATCAGTAAAGAAAGCGAGATCGGACGGTCGATAAAGATCATTAGACTTCCGTTGGAAGCGGTCATCGATTGGCGGAACGATTGCTCCATCATTTCTCCCAAAATAAAAGACAGAATGAACGGAGCTGCAGGAAATGAGTATAAGTACATGAAATACCCGATCATCCCGAAGAGGACCAGCATATACAAATCAAATACATTGCTTCCGATCACATAGACCCCGATAAAGCAAAACGTAATAATGAGCGGAATCAGCATGGCTCTGGGTATATACATCAACCGTGAAATGTACGGGATTAAAGGGAGATTCAAGATCAGCAGGAAGATGTTTCCCACGTACATGCTTGCAATGACGCCCCAGAAAATATCGGGATGGTCCTGGAACAGCAATGGCCCCGGCTGGATGCCCATCACCAAAAAAGCTCCCAGCAGAACGGCCGTCGTCCCCGAACCGGGGATTCCAAGACTCAGTAAAGGGACGAAAGCGCCGCCAGACGCCGCGTTATTGGACGTTTCCGGTGCAGCTACGCCAACCAAGGAGCCTTTCCCGAATGCAGCCGGATTTTTGGACAAGCGTTTTTCGGTAATATAGGCGAGAAACGAGGAGATGGACGCCCCCGCACCGGGCAAAACACCGATCACAAAGCCAAAAAAGGACTGCCGCAGCGTGGGGCCGGTGATCTCCTTGATCTCTTTTTTGCTCAACAGCAGACTTCCGATGGCCTTTCTGTCATGGAGGGCTTCATTCCGGTGGATGATAAGGGAGCTCACTTCAGCTAACGCAAAAAGTCCCAGAGCAATGATCAAGAAATCAAACCCTTCCAACAGGAACACGGAATCAAAAGTAAACCGCGGTGTTCCGGTCTGGGCATCGATTCCGACGGTAGCAACCATAAATCCGGCGACGACGGAGATCATCGCCTTTATCTTGGAGCCGTCAAACAAACTGGACACCGTAATGAGCCCCAGGAAAACAAGCGAAAAATATTCAGGAGGACCAAACGACAAAGCGATTTCCGCCAGATAGGGCGCAAATAACATGAGCAGAACGACACTGATCGTTCCGCCTGTGAACGAACCGATGGCCGCAACGGCAAGCGCCTTGCCGGCCTTCCCCTGTTTTGCAAGCTGGTAGCCGTCAAGCGTCGTCACGACGGAGGAGGATTCGCCCGGGGTGTTAATCAGGATCGATGTGGTGGAGCCGCCGTACATCGCTCCATAATAAACGCCGGCCATCATGATCAGTGCAAGCGTAGGATTCATCCCGTAGCTGACAGGAATCATCACGGATATCGCGGTGATCGGCCCGAGTCCCGGAAGCATGCCGATTAATGTGCCGACAGAAACGCCAATCCATACGTACAATAACGATTCCCAGCTCGTCGCAATTTGAAAGCCATGCAGCAGTTGTTGAAAAGTATCCACGGCTACCTCCTATAAGGGCAATATCCCGGCAGGCAATTCGATATCCAGCAAATAGTTAAAGCTGAAGTAAATGGCCAACGAATAAATAAGCGAGACGCTGATATTGACTTTCCAATTCTTATAGCCCAAAAATTTCGTGCAAACGATTAAAAACAAGGCGTTCACAATGACAAACCCCACGGCTTCAAGCAGCAAAATGTACAGAAGCGCCATACCCAGCACGGATAACAGCACGCGCAAATCGGCGGGGCTGTGCTTTTCTTTGGCTGCTTCATCCGTTTTATTGAAGTACAAAGCGATCGATAGAGCGAACAGCAAAAATCCCAGCAATTTGGGCACGACATCAGAATCTACGTTGACATAGGGGAATTTAGGCAATTTAAAGCTGTAATAAAGAAAGACAATGGACACGATCAGCAAAACGGAAGCGATTTTTTGATTGGCTGTCTTGAACAACAATCATTCACCATCCCTTTTTAAAACGAAGTCAATGTAAGGGTAGGTAACCCGAACATTGACTTCCACCAATTTATTTTTTTCTCAGGCCAAGCTCATCCAGCAGTTGTTTAAGTGCTGCTTCTTCCTTCTCCAGGTATGCTTTATACTCTTCGCCGGTTAAGAACAGTTCGTTCCAGCCGTATTTCTGGCGTATTTCCACCCAGGCGGAGTTCGTGTTTAATTCCTTGAATTTCGCTTCATAGTATGCGAGTGCATTGGGGTCCATTCCGGGAGGACCGAAAAAACCGCGCCAATTTTCGAATGTCGCATCGATTCCCTGCTCCTTCGCTGTTTTAAATTCGGATATGCCATCACCCGAAAGCCTTTTCTCCGATGTAATTCCAAGCACTTTTACTTTTCCTGCCCGTACCTGCTCCACCGATTCCGCAATGCCGGTAGAGTAAATGTCAACGCTTCCATTCAAGAGAGCAGGCAGTGCACCCCCGTCTTGTATCGAAACATACTTGATTTTTCTAATATCCACACCGGCTGCTTTCGCTACCTTAATGAACTGCATATGGTCCATACTGCCGGGTGCCGATGCGCCGACAACGGTAATTTTAGCGGGGTCCTTCTTCATATCGTCAAACAATTCGTTTAAATTGTTCCACTTGGCGTCCGCTCTGGCGACAAATGAACCGTAATCGGTAATCAGGTTGGCAATCGGAGTGAAATCGCGAAAACTAAATTGCGATTGACCGTTCAGATGCACGAAAATAATCGGCGGGGATGTAACAAATAACGTATGATTATCTCCTTTTTTCGCATGCACGCCGGCCCAGGCCACCGCACCGCCGCCGCCGGCCTTGTTGACAGCGCCCATGCTTTGCCCGATGATGTTTTGTTCCTCCAGCACCTTCGCCGCCATACGCGCGGTCGTATCCCACCCTCCGCCTGCTCCGGCAGGCACGACAACCTCAATCGATTTGGCGGGAGACCAGGCAGCCGCCGTCCCCGTTGGATTGGCATTTGCATTGCCGTTAGCCTGCTTGTGATCGGCGGGATGATTCGAGGCTCCTCCATTCGTGCCCGATGTTTGCGTGGAGGAACTGCATGCGGCTATTGTAAAAGCCAGAACCGCAGCCAAACCAAGTGTGATCATTTTTTTCATCCTGTGTACCCCTTCTCGCTTAAAATGGTTAAACGTACGCGGGCCAGCCGGAAAGACTCCGCCTGAACCTTACCATATCCATATGCCGGATCCGGCTGCGCAATTCTTGAACCGCTTCAATTACCGAATTTTTTATACATAGGACAAAGCCACTCCGGCATATGCTTTTAAATAACCATTTACGGGGTGATCACATGAGTAAAGAATCAATGACGCTTGGACAGTTCATGGATAGACCGCATAAAAGCCGGCCTCATCGTTCCGTGCTGCTGATAAGGATACCTGGCGGAAAAAGAACGTCACGGATCATTCGCTCGATCTTCAACAGCAAAAAAGCTTAGTCGGACCGGGGAACGGTGTTCCGGCTAAGCTTTTTCAACAAATGTGAACCATAATATGCTACAATAGCACATAAAACCTATTTCATATCCCGGATGGTGTATTTATGCGCAATGTACTATTAATCGTGGCAATCCTCATTTTTGCCATAGGAAATCTGCTTTTTGCCGTTCCTAACTACATTATGAACGGTGGAATCACCGGTTTAAGCCAATTATCCTACTATATTTTTCATACAAATATCGGTTTAAGCCTACTGCTGTTCAATTTACCGCTTTTCATTTACGCCTTTTTTAAATACCGTGATTTATTTTACAAATCGGTGGCAAGCATGATCGTGTTTTCCCTGGCCGTCGGATTATTGCAGGATTTTATCATCCCTTTTGGAATCCAGAATATCTGGATCGGCAGTATCGTCGGCGGCTTTTGGATGGGAATTTCCCTGGGCATTCTCGCGAAGCTGAACGCCAGCTTGGGAGGCGGATCTTTGCTTGGCAAGATGCTCAACCTGCGTTACGGATTCTCGCTTAGCAAATCCATTTTTTTCATCGATGCTTCAGTATATCCGTTGAGCCTTTTTATCATCGGAGGAAGAGAGACCTTATTTTCCTTGATCTTAACCGCTTTTAGCGCTTTTGGCGTTTACGTGGTCGGCTTGTTATCCAACAGGATACCTGCTAAGGATAACAAGCCGTCTTTTCAGTAATAGGCTTTGATTTGACGAAACAAGCATTCCGATTCCTGCAGCCAGGTTCTCCGTAATCGGGAAAAGCTGCCCAAGAAGGGCAGCTTTGTGTTTATTTCGGCAGGCTTTGACGGACAGCACCATGGCCATGGCCGGTCAAGCGGGCCTGAGGGAATACCTGCCGCAGGGAAACGGTGATTGCGGTTGCGGCAAGGGCTTTAATTACATCGCCGATAAGATAAGGATAAAATCCTAACGCTATCGCTTTATTCATGGAAAACCCTGCGGCATGGGCAAGCCATGGAACCCCTGTCACATACAAGAGCAAAGAGCCGAAGCCTTCCATAATCAGAAAGACGAGCACATATCCGGGCCACCCGCTGCTGCGTACTTTACTGACCAAAAGCCCAATAAGAAGCGCAGCGAACGGCCACATGATCACGTAGCCTCCTGTAGGTCCGAGAATTGCCGGCAGGCCTCCTTTGCCTTGAAGCAAAGGAAACCCGAGCGCGGCCAGGACAACGACGATCATCATGCTGAAAAAGCCGTAGCGTGCACCAAGTAATCCTCCGGCCAGCATAACCGCCAATGTTTGCAGCGTGATCGGCACCGGGGTAAACCCGAGCGGAATGCTGACATAACCGAAAACAACGACTAGAGCTGCGAATATGGCGCTGAAAGCAACGCCTCTTAAAGTTAACGTTTTTGCCAATTGTGTTACTTCCCTTCATTATGATAAAGTATTAGATAATTTGATTGTCAACCCCATCAACATAGGTTAGGTTAACAATATGCAATACGCATTATAGCATGCTGATAAAGGAATGGATAGACCGATGACTGCAATTTCTCAACCTGTGATTCAACTGGAGCGAGTGACCGTCGATTATCTCGGCGGCGCTTCAGAACGGCCGGCCCTGGACCAGATTTCCCTGGAGCTGGCTAAAGGCTCATGGACAGCCGTCATTGGAAACAACGGAAGCGGTAAAAGCACGCTTTCCAAAGTAATGGCCGGATTGAGCCCCATATCGGAAGGGCGGCTGATCGTCGCGCAAGGTCATTCGGTACATATGGTGCTGCAAAATCCGGAAACACAAATCCTGGGTGAAACCATTGATGAAGAAATGCATTTAAGTATGCGGGATACCCAAGATCGCACCCTTGCCGAACGGGAATCGAACATGCTCCGTCTGCTGAACGAGGTCGGTTTATCGTTACCGCCCGACGCTCCGGTCAAATCCCTCTCAGGCGGACAAAAGCAGCTTTTGAACATGGCCTGCTGTCTGGCCGCCGGCGCAGACGTCATTCTTTTTGATGAGGCTACCTCGATGCTGGACCCCAACTCCCGCGAGGCCGTGCTGGAGGCAACCGCCAAGCTCCAAAGGTCAGGGCATACGATCGTTTGGGTCACCCATCGCATGGAGGAGCTTTGCTTTGTGCAGAGGGTGCTGCTGCTCGATCAGGGGCGCATCGCTTTTGATGGAACATGTGAACAGTTTTTTTACGGGAAAGGCCTATCCGATGAACCGAGCCCATGCGAGCGGTTCGGCTTCGAGCCGCCTTATGTTGTGCAAGTTGCCCGCGCTTTGCACAGGCTCGGGCATGAGCTGCCTGTCAGGCCCTTATTCCCCCAGCAATTAAGTCAGGCCGTGGTGAGCTTATGCCGATAAAAGTAAGCGGACTTACGGTATTTACGGATCACGGGCGGACCGGCACTATTTTGAATAACATTCATTGTACCGTTCAAGACCGGACGATGACGCTTGTCATCGGCAAGGCGGGTTCAGGTAAATCGACTTTGCTGCGCTCGCTGGCCGGCTTGACGGAAAACATCGAAGGCAACGTATTTTATGATGATCTCCCTTTATGGAAGCAAGGACGGATTGATCGTCAGCTTTTGCTTCGCAGCGTCCTGGCTTTTCAGTTTCCCGAGCATCAGCTGTTCGCCCGTACCGTTCAAGGCGAGTTTGATTACTCTTTAAGAGCTTACCGTCTCCCGAAGCCGGAAAAGCTTCGCCGCACCGCCGCCGCCATGGAAGGACAACGGCTCCCCGCTTCATATCTGTCCCTCTCCCCTTTTATTCTTAGCGGAGGACAAAAACGGCGGGTGGCTCTCGCTACCATCATGGCGCCCGAAACCCCATGGCTGCTGCTGGACGAGCCGTCGGCAGGCTTGGACGGAAGCTCGCTGGCCCGGCTGAAGGAGGAGCTTGCTCAGTGGAAGCGGCGAAGGGGCATCGTGCTCGCTACTCACGATTTGGACGCATTTTTGCCGATCGCTGACCGGGTTCTCCTGATGGAGCACGGACAAGTAGTCGCAGACCTGACGCCCAAGGAGCTGTATACGAACCCGCAGCTGCTGGTTCAAACCGGTATCGGCCTTACCGACGCGATGAAGGTTGCCGAATCGCTGCGCGAGGCAGGGCTTCCCATTCCGTCCGGTGCCTTAACGCCGCAGCAGGTAGCGGGCACACTTGCCCGTGAGATATGCGGCATGCCGCAGCAGCCGCAGGTGCGTTCGACACAGAATACCCCGCCGACAGGTTATCAGCCTGCCCAACCTCGGAGCCAGGCAGCGGACCGGCCGGTCAAAAGCTTTATATACAGCATGGATGCCAAGTTAAAGTGGATGATCTATATGCTGATCTCAGTGGGGATCATACTTCAGCAGCAGTGGAAAGGCTTATGGGTTGCCCTGCTGTTCGCCGCCTTATGCCTGTCGCTGCTCCTTCCGGAGGATCGCCGGAAGCTGAAGCGAATGTCCAAGCCTCTACTGTGGTTCATGGCCATAGCGGTTTTGACCTCAGGCATCCAGATCAGTTTTGGACAAGGAATTCCTTGGACGGACAGGCTCGGTTTTTCCGTTGAATCCGCCCGGGAAACCTTGCGCAGATTGTTCACCTTTTTTGAAATTACTTTAATCGGCCTTGTTTTCACGCTGTCCACCAGCACTTCCCATATGAAGCAAGGGCTCGAGATCGCGCTGCGCCCGCTGAAACGAATCAAGGCGCCCACCGAAATGCTGGCATTGGCCGCTTCTCTTGTGCTGCGCTTCATCCCTCTTATCATTGAAGAAACGGAGCGGTTTGCCATGATCGCCAAAGCGCGCGGCAAACGGACCTCCAGACGTGGACCGATCGGTATGAGAGAGATCCCGGTGTTCGTTATTCCGCTGCTGATCTCGTTATTTCAAGCCGTAGAAGAACTCATTCTGGCCATGGAGATGAAAGGATATATGACCGGATCTCCACAGCATGTGCCGGCGGTTAAAGCGGAAGGACGATGGGACAAGATGGCTGTGCTCATCAGCACGATCTTTTTCTTCATACTCATAGGGATACGTTTGTCAGGTTAAAAGGAGGATGACGAATGGTTCTTCGATTACGCGGCCATCATTTACTTTGCTTGCTGGGATTTCGGGGAATGGGATATTCTCCAGAATTCACAAGCAATATGACAAAAATCTACGAGAAGCTTCGAACAGAACCGGCAACGATGGTAACAATCATGCGCGGCAGCGACGATCTCTGCAGCTGCTATCCGGATGACAAGCCCAATCACTGTGAGACGACCAGTGTGCATGATCGGGATGACACGGTGTTAGAGCGGCTCGGATTAGCGCCGGGCGTAGAGATCGCGTGGCAGGATATCCTTCAGCTTCTGGAAAAGCGCATGATGCCCGGGGACATCCCGCGCATATGCGCATCATGCCCTTGGATGCCTTACGGAGTTTGCGAAGAAGGGGTCGCCCGTGTCGCTGCAGGAAGCGGCCTGGCTCCGTTGCCAAGCGTTGGATCGGGAGGCGCATCCCCGAAGGGATAAACCCCGGCTCAAAGTCCGGTCGAAGCGCCTTATTGATGTCCTCTTTCATAAGGACCCGCTCCTTGGAATACTTAAAAACTGGTAACACGAGCTATGTATTATATAATGTAGAATGATGAACGGTTATGTCTTTTCAGGAGGTATGGGATGGACGCAAAAGTGAAACAGGCGTTAGACGTTACTTTAAGAAACTGGAACGCCATGTCGAGGTCGAGGCATGAGGATGCCGAGGAAACCGCCAATGAATTTGAATCTTCTTTTTATCTTTTTATCGATGCCTTAAGCGACTGGACTTATGAATTGGATCCACAGCCGCAAACGCTGGAGGAATTTTTGGAGCTGCCCATGATCCAGGAGATTCTCGACCTGCTTCCCGCACCGCTGCATTTAAATTTTGAGACCGAAGCCGAACTCATTGTCGACCATAAAACCAGAATAGAAGATGCCAAGTACGATTAGGCTGTTGACACGATATCTTAGAATCAAAGGCAGTCCCTGGGCCCGATGAGCATAGGAGCCGCCTCTGATTCGCTTATAAAACCGATATAAAACAATTATTCGGCCTGCTTCAACTCCGCCGGCTTCTCCCGAAGGCACGGGAAATACCCATAGGTACCTGCACGCCATGCCCATTCCAGCGGCCCCATGCGGTAGCGGCGAAGCCAGGCCCGGCTCCACCAGGCTTGAAGCCAAAATAGAAGTACGGAGTAAATAAAACAAATCCACAGAGGCCATGAACCGTCCTGCCTCAAAAACACATAAAGAATAAGCATCGTTATAACAGACTGCGTCAGGTAATTCGTGAAAGCCATTCGGCCGACCGCGCCCAACCCTTTGAATCTTTGTTCGCCGGGATGACGAATCAGACGCATCAGCGTACAAAAATAAAATACGGCCATGGATTTGCCGGACAAGAACGTATAATGGTAAACATAGTTCGGATTATAAATGGATCCTGAAACATAGTAATATACCATCGGAATAAAGAAGAGGATCGATAAGGAGAGCGAGATCCACTGCATCCATTTCAGCCTGTCCGCCGAAAGCCCATTGCCCTCGAACCAGCCCTTCTTGCCGGCATATAGACCCAGCAGGAACAAGCCTGCGATCTCAGGGCCTTTCAGGAATATATTCAACGTGCTGTAGGTAAGCAAAAAGCCGATGCGCTGTGCCAGGTCCGGAACGGTCTGAAAAATAGGCTTGCTCAGCTCATCCGGAACAAATAAAATGGCGAGCAAGGTGGTTGCGACAGTGATGAGCCCGGAGAGAACAAGCAGACTCAGGCTCCAGATCAGAACGGTCTTCTCCTTCCTTCTATAGAAAAGCAGAAGGATGAACCCCAGTATGGCGTAGACATGCAGCACATCCCCGAACCATATCAAGACCCCATGGACAATACCGACGATAAGAAGGAGCAGCAGTCTCCTGGTCATCATTTTCTTGGCAGCGAAGCCCCGCCGCTCTGCACTGCGCATGAACAAATAAAAGCTCAACCCGAATAAAAAAGCAAATAGCGTATAAAACTTGGTCTGGATAAACATATCGTAGAGGAGCCGGAATAAGGCATTGGAGCCGGTATACTCCGATTCAAAAGCGACCCCATTGCCGAGCATCTCCGGTATATTGACCACGCAGATGCCCAATACGGCAAATCCGCGCACAATATCTACCTCCTTTAGTCTTTCTTTGCTGTCACCCTGCAGATTGTGCATATTCAAGTTCTCCCCATCGGTTTATAGAATGTGATCACTGTTTAGCAAGCACTATGAGATATAAGATAAGACACTTCCGCGGAAAAATAAATAAGGATATCCGACTGCCGCCGGGCGGCTTGGAGTATCCTTAATCCATTCTTGTAGTCCATATCATCGATCATGTCTGGTTAATTGAATTTTTCCGGCAGAGCTTTAATGATCTCTTCATATTGGAGAGCTACCGCCACTTCCAGAATATGAACAGGATTTTGATGGGCGTAGGCCAGCAGCAGTTCTTTATTAAACTCATCATCATTCATCTTCAAGCTTCGTTTGATTAATTCCATCATCGCTCTTTGATTACGAATATTAAGCTGCTCGATTTTTTCTACAGCCAATTGAATTTCATTCTCCATAGTGCCACTCCTAAGTTCGTTTTGCGTTATGTATGGAACATCAACAGCCATGTCCAGTTCATATCGTATCAAAAATTTTGAATGCAGCCCAGTTTTTTTCTCTGGGACTGCTGCTCTTGAAGCTATGTCATTTCCTGATCAGGCATCTCCGGCGCCCTGTTCTTTCTCCATCGTTGATGGACAGATAAAGTAACCGCAAGAAAAATACTATACACCGCAATCGTGACTACGATATTTTCGGGCTCCGTCATCAAGCTGTCTCCAATCCATGCAAATAACAGCATGGACGGTATTTTGCCTAATGACGAAGCTGTAGCATAAGCGGCAAACGATACACGGCTTAAAGCCGAATAGGCATTTACAATGATCGAGGGTATAAAAGGAATCAACCGGGTAAACAGGATCGTCACAAACGCATTTTTTTCAAAAAGCACTGTGATTTTGCCCAGGCTGTTATGGCGATGCAGCACCCTTTCCCCCCATTCCTGATATCCGTAGCGGATAAACAAGAACATCAGAATAGAAGCGGAAACAGAGCCTATCCACGTTACGACCCCTCCAAGAACAGGGCCAAAAGCAGCACCGATCACTCCTCCGACTATGGGATACGGAATAACGGGAAATAAAGCCATGATAGTGGCGATGAGCATTATCAATGCGATATTCGTAGAATGCTGAAACCATGCTAGAATGACTTCCCCGTAAATATAAATCAGATAAGCAATCCCCAGATAGAGAACCGCTAAGCCCAGTTTTTTAACCATTCACTTTCTCCCGGAGTGTTATAGCCTCTATCATACCACATCATGCCTCTTTTCGAAAATTCACCCTTTTTCTCCCCGCGGCAACAAAATAAGACGCCTGTGGCCAGACGTCTTGATTGTTTTTACGTGTATGCGAATGGATTACCGTTAGATCGCCTCTTTTAAATCGGCTATCAAAGCCTCGTTCTCTTCGTCAATATAACCGTACCGTCTCAGGTTCTCCAATTCTTGACGGATCGCTTCTTTATCATTCGCGGAGATGTCCATTAGCTCCTGCAGGGTTGCCCGCGGGTGATCCTGGAGGTAGAGCAGCAAGCCTTTTGCCGCCCATGACAACCGATTGTCGCCAAAATCCCCTACGATGTCCCGGAATACTTTATGCGGCAGCACCTTCAGCTCAGCTAACTGCTGCAGAGCGGTGGTCGCCTCCTTGGTACTCATTCGCCCTTGAGCGGCAATCTCTTCAACCGAAGGAATGCCCGAGGCGGCCATATTGACATAAGTGCTTAATACCACACAGACCATCTGCTGATAAATATCCAGTCCGGGTACCTTCAAAATCTCTTGTATGGAAAAATGACGCGGCGGATGCGCTTGCTGCAGGGTTGTCATCAGTCGATGCCTCCTTTAAGTGTCATATGCTGCTCATTGTACACAAAAATTATGACAGGAGTATGACCCATCTGTTAAAATTTGTCCATAAGCAAGCCAATCCCCTTATTCCCGGCAAAAGGAGGAATCGGACATGACCAGCCGTCCATTCCGGCTTTAATAGGTATCGAGCAGGCTCCGCTGTTCTTCATCCGCGATACTTTGAACATCTTCGGCGGTGATGCTCAAATAACGATACCCCTCTTCTTCCTGCTTTCTAAGCGCTTTTTGTTTGAAGTATTTCGGGCTTGCCTCTCCGGCGTCTTCATCATAGAAAAGAAGAATACCGTCCGATTTTCTGAGCAGCAGGTCGTCTCTGGCCTTTAACTGCCATACGCCATGATAAGGCTGCTTACTTACCGCGCCATAGTAATCAACGTCTTTTAGAATGTCACGGTAGTAATTTTGTTTATCCTCTTTCCACTTCTCCTCGGGATGAAGATACGCCGATACGATGGAAAGCTTTAAATGCGGATACCTTTTTTTCAGTCCGATGATGACTTCGCATGCCCACAAATCTACGCCGTACTGCCCCGGAGTAAGCACCCACTCCAATCCCTCTTCCACAAGAGGGACAATCCTGGCCTCAATCGCTTTTTTAATATATACGATCCCTTTATGCTTCTGGTCGAAGATGCCGAGCTCATGCGCACGGTACCCCGTTACGAGAAGAGTTTTCATCCTTCCTCCACATAAGGGATCGTCAATGGACCTAAAGGCAGGACAGCCACCGTCATGTTTGGCCCGTATTTTTGCTTCAGCTCTTCAAGCGTTTGCTCAATATCAGCGGTCGGTTTAAACATCGCTTTTCGAACATCTTCATCCGGCAGCGTGGAATACACATATACATCGGCCCATACCTGGATTACAGCCTGTTTTTGGACTTGCCACTGGTCGAACATTTGGAAGCTGTCATCGTTAATCATCTCTAAAATTTCTTGCGGCGTTTTACGCATTTGCAGGATAGCCGCATAATTTCCGTGGTTTGGCAATCCGTCCCGGCATTCGGCGGCAGAGATGATCGTACCGCCCTTTTTAACGATTTTATGAGCCGCGCTCATCCCTTTGACAGCCTGGTATAAGTTCTGATCCAGAGGATATCCCGAATTCGAAGTGATGACCACATCAAATCGCTCATGACAACGAATCATCGCATGTTCTTTGGCGAAAGCGCATCCCTGATCATGGGCCTCGAAAAGTTCTCCAGCAAAGACATTGGTTATCTCTTTCTTTCCGTTCAGGGTAACATTGAGCATGAAATGAGGCTTGCACAACCGGTTCACTTCTCTGGTCATATCCTGCAGCGGGTTATTCTTCATATTCCCCCATGTGGCTAACGGGTCACCGATCATTCGGGCATTGTGAAAGGTTTGAATCGTTTCAATCCCGGCAATCCCCGGCATGATCCCTTTCGGCCCGCCCGAAAAACCGGCGAAAAAGTGGGGCTCGATAAAACCCGTCACGATGCGAAAATCGGCATGTACATAATCCTTGTTCAGGTATACATCGCACCCAAATTGGCTTCTTCCTACATTCACTAAGGCATCTTTATCATGACAGCGATTGTTCACAATGCGGATATTTTCTACGACCCACTCGCCTAACATCTGTACAAACTCTTCTCTCGTCTGATCCCTATGCGTACCTGTCCCGTTAATAATGACAAAATTTCGGTGAGGGACATGCGATAGCTCCTCTATCAGCCACGGAACCAGCTTGTGATTC
This sequence comes from Paenibacillus naphthalenovorans, assembly GCF_001465255.1. Lineage (NCBI taxonomy): Bacteria > Bacillati > Bacillota > Bacilli > Caryophanales > Paenibacillaceae > Paenibacillus > Paenibacillus naphthalenovorans. The sequence continues at coordinate 1,990,692 of NZ_CP013652.1, forward strand.
GGTGTAGGTCTTGTGATGTCACTGATGACAATCGCTACCGTATCGGTTTCTTTCACCATTTCCCGAAGGGGAGGTGTTCCGATCGGATGCCTCAATGCGTCCTGAACGGCCTTCTTTTCATCCTTCAATCCATCTAAATGCTTAGGCTCTACAATCACCGAATGATCCGGTACCTCAATCGTTAAGCCTTCCGTCCCATACAAAAGAGTTGTCTTCATCAAGTCGTCCTCGCTTTCGAACATCTGTCTATTTCATTTTAACAGGGATGGATGGAATAAAGAAACCCTTGGTTCGCCAAGGGGCTCTGTAGATCTGCCTATTAAATATCGTCGAGACGTCCGTCGATTCCCCTGCTTTTTTGATATTTATCCCACAAAATGACCGCAAGCGGACACATTAAAGCCGTAGACAGCGTTGCTATTGAAATTTGAGCCGTAGCAATGGGAACAAGGTCGGCATAGGCTTTAGCCATTTCCGGAGCCATCGCCCCCGTGGATGCGGATACGGCTGCTGCGGCTGCGATTGCGGCTGGTGTTCCTGCAGCATTACCGGCCGTACTTGCTTCTGCCCAACCGGAGATAGTGCTTTTCTCCCGGAATAGTTTCAACGCCAGAACCATTCCTGCACCTGTTAACACGGTTGTCATTATTCCCAAAAGCAGCCCCGCGCCAACAACTTCCGGATTAAAGAAGTTCGCTAAATTCATTCCTGCCCCTAACGCAAAAGCAAAAAACGGAACAGGGAGGGTTTCTCCCGGCTTCAAGAATTCCCTGATGTCCGGATCGAGATTACCGAGAATCATACCGATCGCAATCGGCAGCAAAACCGCAATAAAAGCGATCACAGGGAAGTTCGCCCCCATTAACCCCAGGGCCATCAAAGTGAAGAACGGACCGTCGTTAAGGGAAAGAACAGATACCGCACCGACATCTGAACGATTCCCGTATTGCCCGGTCAAAGCGACATACATGCCCCCGTTTCCATTAGTCATGGCCCCGATAATTGCTACCGTTGAAAGCCCCAGTAATCCGGACATCGGATCAAACATGGAGCCTAATGCAAAACCGACAGCGACTCCGACAGCGTACTTCGTTAGCGTTAGAATGATTCCTTTTTTAAGAGATCTCCCGCCCACTTTCAGATTCATCTGGCTGCCTGCGCAAAATAAGAACAAAGCAATTAGCGTCAAAGCTCCAGTCGTGAACAGCGCTTCCGAAAATCCCCCGATTCTCATAAACTCGTAGTATCCTTTAGCATTGGGGGCCACCCCCAGTGCTTTAAGCGCATTCATAATCCATGGAATGTGCATTTGATCAATGGTATTTAACAAAGCTCCGAACAGCAGCGGGACAACCATCAGTCCGCCGGGTACCTTTTCAATTGTCTTTTTGATCTGCATATTGATCCCTCCGTTAAAAATAACCTGCTTAAATAAATGGGTTTTATGAACGCGCTTACAAATCGATAGGGAAAATTGACATCACACAAACGATGCACCCGCACCGTTTTGTGCCATTTTTAAACTCAACGATCGAAAGAAAGAGAGCCTTTCTATTCGGATTATACTACTAAATCAATAATAAATACCATTAAATGAATGAAATAGTTTAATTTTACAACACCCCGCTGATGAGAGAAGATCCAATAAAAAAGCCTGCCGCAGCAGTTTTTTGTCTAATCCACACGAAAAAAGACTGCTTTATGAGCAGCCCCTTTCAATCCGTATATCCGTTTAGTCCAAGATTTCCCGTACCTTAGTCCGGATCCCGCTCCGCCTTCGTCATTGCCCCCGATTGTTCTGCCGGTGCTATCGGATAACGCCGCAAGCAATCCGGGCGCCTGCATTTCCAGCCGGTTCAGTCCTATTGTCGTCCGCCTTTTCATGAATGATCAAGGAAGTCCCTCCGGATTTCAGCAGCGAGTTCGGCTGATCCCGCACCAGCGTCAGCTGCTTTGCGACATATTCGAATTTCACCTTGCCTTCCGGATTCGCTTCCAGATTCGGAAGATCACCGGCATGCGAGCCTTGAGCGTTTCCCATACCGTGCTGGTGTCCTTGCGGGTTGAAATGACCTCCTGCCGATTTGAAATCCGGCGCCTCGCATTTGCCGTTCTCATGAACGTGAAAGCCGTGCTGGCCCGGTGTCAAATGCTCCGATTCCAGCTCAATACGAACCCCTTCGCTCACCTGAGTAAGCCTGGCTTGGCCAATCGGTTTGCCTTCAAGACCGATCAGCTGCACATGGACCTCATCCTTGGTTTCTTGAGCCATGACCGCCTCGCTGTCATTCATTTCGTGTTGTTGATCCTTTGGTTCGCCGCCTGCGCCGAACCATGCACGAGGATCTGCTTGACAGCCGACCAGCAGCAATAGCAGTGCTATGGCCGCTGCGGCAATATACGCTTTAAAATTCAAAAAAGCTCCCTCCTAACGGTTACTTGTACAATTGATCATTGTAACCAATTTGGGGAGCTCTAAACCTCATTATCCGCGTTGCTGTATAAACGGATTCCGCCATTCCATCAGCATCGCATAATTATGGGACTCTTTGTCTTCCAGATAGTTTTCCACCAGCTTGACCGGCGTACGGCCGCAGCGCAGCAGAAATGTCATCACCGGGTCCTTCAGCTTCCCGTCAAGCACATGGCGCACATACACCTCTGCCGGCATCGTATCCGCATACTTGTGATAGCCGGGAAGACGGCCGCCGCCAAGCAGCCGTACCAGCTTGAGCTGCACGACAACCTCGTACATCGACATCATCAACCATTTGCCAAGTCCCAGCTTCCTGTATGCAGGCCGGGCCGAAATATCGACGATATACAATGTGTTTCCATTGGGATCATGATTGCGGATATAACCGCCGTCCGTCATTTCCTCCCATGTATGGTCCGCGTGAGCGGGATCGAAATTCACCCGCAGCCCGGTTATCGAAGCGGCCAATTCCCCCTCGATTTCCACACAAAGCGCACCCTCGGGAAATAACCTCACGTGGTTGCTCAACTGTTCTTCGTTCCACCACAGCTCCGAAGGAAAAGGCGGCGGGAAGCTTTCCTGTTGAATCCGGATCAAGCCTTCAAAATCATTCTCCGTATAGGAGCGGATCGTTGCCTTGACGGAACGATCCTGTTCAAACACGTAAAGTTCCTTACGGTAAAAAGCCATCTTACCGCTCCTCCCTAGCCTTTAACTCCAATCCGTATACAAGTCCGTCCGGCGGTCTCTCCACGTCGTAACGGAACCTTTCTCCCGAACCTCGTACAATAATGTCAGATCGAGATCTCCGGTAATGACCATATCAGCATTGATTTCACCAGCCGTCATGATGCCGCCCGGCGGAAAAGGAACGTCGTTAGGCGTAATGATCGCCGCCTGTCCGTAATTGCCGCGCATAAAATCAACCGTCGGCAGCGACCCGACAGTACCCGTTGTGACAACGTACACTTGATTCTCAATCGTACGCGCATGACAAGTATACCGCACCCGGTGAAAGCCGTGCCGGTCATCCGTGCAGGAAGGACAGAACAGAACGTCCGCTCCGCGCGCTTTGGCCATCCGGACAATTTCCGGGAACTCCATATCATAGCAAATCAGCATCGCGATGCGGCCTTTATCGGTATCAAAAACGTGAATTCCATCTCCGGCCTGCATATTCCATTCTTTCACTTCTGTAGGGGTAATATGCAGTTTCCGCTGCTCCCCTACCTTGCCATCGGGATAAAATAGAAACGCCGTATTGAACAGCTTGCCCTGCTCTTCGATGATATGCGTTCCCCCGATGATATGCATCCCGGTTTCCGCCGCTAAAGACTTGAACAATTCCATGTACTTCTCCGTATATGAAGGCAGCTCTTCGATCGAAAGCGCCTTTTTGCTTCCGTCTTTGCCGATCGACATCAATTGCGTTGTGAACAGCTCGGGGAACAATACGAAATCCGATTCGAATTCCTCTGCGGTTTTGACATAATGAGTCACTTGGGAGGCAAACTCCTCAAAGCTGTTAATGGTATGCAGGTGATATTGAACTGCCGATACTCTTAATTTCATGTTGTTCTCCTTTCCGTTATGTCCATTATGGACCCGTCTGAACCGGGCTCCTCTTCTGTTGTTCCTTCAAGAATATCCTGAATCGGGTCGAAAAACAATATGTGCGGTTTTTTCATGCACCAGACGGTCATGGATCGCTGCCCTTCCACCTGTACGGTCTTGATCGGATCCACGAACTGGCCGTGCAATTTCTCCGCCATGCGGTGAAGCGCTCCGGCGTCTACCAGATACCTTTCGCTGCCGTCGGGCAGCTCAAAGCGATTCCCACCGAGCGGACGGACCTGATTCTCCATTCCAATCGTGGAGGCCAGACGCGCAAAAAATAAACCGCCCGGTTTGAGCACACGCCACATCTCCGAGACCATCCGCTGGAAGTGACGTTCGTCTTCCGCAAAATGCAGCACGGCACAGGAAATCACGACATCAAACGTACCGTTGGCGAAACTCAGCTTCTCTACCGATTCCACACGAAACTGATCCGCCGGCAGCTCGTTATTCAGTTCCAGGGCTAGCTCGCGAACCTTGCGAATCGCCTGCTCCGACCGGTCCACGGCGAATACGTCATAGTCTTCCTGCAGGAAATAGACCAGATTGCGTCCCTCTCCGCAGCCCGCATCAAGAATGCGCATGCCCGGGACGATCCGGCCTTTGAGCAGCTGGTCGAACAAATGAATGTCCATATTTCCGAATAGTTCCTTCACATTCATGCAGCCGGATTCACTCACTTCCAGATGGTGGCGTTTGTTCGATCATTATACCATCATCAGCGGCAGAAAACTACGATGTGTCTCAAGTGAACTCTCATTTCCAGGGAGTACCGCCACAACTGTTCGAAAATCCAAGCGTCAGCTATTTCATCCATGGTTCATGAACAGTTTGACATGATCCGACGAAATTCCGCAGGCTTTATCGGAGGGAACAACTGTTGTATACTGAGGATTCGAGGAAGGCAGTTTTTTGTGAGCGGATAACGGAAAGGAGCATTTATGAAATCATTAGTTCTTGCGGAGAAGCCGAGCGTGGCCAAAGAAATCGCCCGTGTGCTCGGCTGTACACAGAAGCATAAGCACTATATAGAAGGTCCCTCCTATGTGGTCACTTGGGCATTGGGACATTTGGTCACGCTTGCCGAGCCGGAGGAATACGACCCAAAGTACAAAAGCTGGAACCTTGAAGATCTTCCGCTGCTTCCGAAGCGCATGAAGCTGAAGGTCATTCGGGAGACGGCGCCTCAATTCAAAGCCATCGCCCAATTGGCCGGCCGCAGCGATCTGAAAGAGCTGATCATTGCTACAGACGCAGGACGCGAGGGCGAATTGGTGGCCCGATGGATCATGGAGATGATCCGCTGGAGAAAACCGTTCAAGCGGCTCTGGATCTCGTCGCAGACGGATAAGGCTATCCGCGAAGGATTCGCTTCGCTCAAGCCGGGTCCCTCCTACGATCCGCTCTACCGTTCTGCGGTATGCCGCGCGGAAGCCGATTGGCTGATCGGACTCAATATTACGCGCGCATTAACCTGCAAGCATAACGCACAGCTGGCCGCCGGACGGGTTCAAACGCCTACGCTGGCGGCTCTGATGGATCGCGAACGGCAGATTAAAGCGTTCCAGGCCAAAGATTATTGGATGCTGCGCGCACAGTTCGGCTCATTCCAAGCCGTGTGGCGAAGCCAATCGCAGCCGGACGGGCGCCTGTTCGACAAATCGGCGGCCGACGCGCTGCTGAATCGTCTGAACACCGTTCGTTCCGCCAAAATATCCCGGTTGAAGGTAACGGAGAAAACCGAGCCCCATCCGCTCGCTTACGATTTGACGGAACTGCAGCGTGATGCGAACAAGAGATTCGGATTTACGGCCAAGCAGACATCGAATGTGCTGCAGCGGCTGTACGAGCAGCACAAGCTGGTCACCTACCCGAGAACCGATTCCCGGTACCTTTCATCGGATATGGTATCCACGCTGCCGGATCGGCTTAAGGCGCTGCAGCTACCGCCTTACGCTGCCTGGGTCAAACCGCTGGGGAACAAGCCGCTGCCGGTAACGAAGCGCATAGTAGACGACAGCAAAGTATCCGACCACCATGCGATCATCCCCACCGACGAGCGCCCGCAGCTGCAAAGCTTGACCGCAGATGAGCGAAAGCTTTATGACATGATCGTACGCCGGTTTATCGCGCTGTTTTACCCTGCCTTCCGGTATGACGAAACGTCCGTTACCGTTGATATCGGCGGTGAAAGCTTTCATGCCAAGGGCCGGATTACACGTGAAGCGGGCTGGAAAACGCTGTATGAAGCCGATTCAATGGCTGCTGACGATGAAGTGGAAGATGCTGCGGAGGATGACACTTCTTCCCGCCAATCGCTTCCACCGCTTCAAGAAGGCCTGGAACTGAAAGAGATCCGGCTGAGCTTACAGAAGCAGACGACCAAACCGCCAAGCCGTTATACGGAAGCAGCTTTGCTGTCGCACATGGAGAAGCACAACCTCGGGACACCGGCCACACGGGCGGACATTATAGAGAAGCTTCTGCAGACCGATACGATCGAACGGCGGATGAACACGCTGCAGCCTACCGGCAAAGGCGTTCAATTGATCGAGCTTGTCGTGCCCGAGCTTCGCTCCCATGAGCTTACTGCCGCATGGGAGCAGGAACTGGAGCGGATATCCAAAGGAAAAGGCGACGCCGATGCCTTCATGGAAAGCATCCGTAAACAAACGCAAGCCATCGTGAATCAGGTTAAAGCAAGCGCAGCGGAATACAAGCCTCACAATTTGACGAGCTCCCGCTGTCCTGATTGCGGCAACCCGCTCCAGGAGATCAAGGGCAAACGCGGAAAGATGCTGGTTTGCAGCAGCCGGGAATGCTCTTACAAGCGCGCAGCCGAGGTGCCGTTATCCAATAAACGCTGCCCTCAATGCCGCAAAAAGATGGAAATTCATATGGGGAAAGCGGGCAAATATGCCCAGTGCCGTCCATGCAACGTTATAGAGATGCTTGGCGAATCGGGCAGCAAAGGCGGGCGCGCGGCGAAGCGCCAGCAAGCGCAGTTAGCCAAGCAGTATAGTGACAATGTGGAGCTGACCTCCAGCCTCGAAGAAGCGTTCAGGGCCGCACTGCAGAAAAAACAGGAATAGCGGCGGAGCACGAATTTCACTCCAATGCAGGATGAAAAAAAGGGTTGTCAGCTCAATGACAACCCTTTTTACTTGGTCCAAACGCCTTCATCCCCGATCCGCTTAACCGATCCGATGCCTTACCTCCCGCTCATAGAACGACCTAAGCTGCTGCTTCTCCGATTCCGTGAAGCGAAACTCGCAATCCCGCCCTTCGTCCTGCGGCACGATATCAAAGATCTCGCCGTCATGCGTACAAATGAGCAATGCGCTGAGCTCTTCAAATCCTTCCGGCGGCACTGATCCGTCGGCCAACCGGAAGCGCACCTCGACATCGATCCATTGCTCATCTCTCGGTTCGATGCGGGCTTCCATCCGCTCAAATCGCAGTTCTTTCAGCTCTGTACCCCCATAAGCAATCATAATCCTTTACTTCACCGCCTTGATCTCTGGATCCAACAGATCCTTTAACGCCATCTCAAGCACCGGGAAATGAAATTGAAACCCTTGGTTAATCGCCACATCCGGAATAACCCTTTGTCCTTCCAGCAGCAGCATCGACATTTCTCCAAACATGAGCTTCAACACGAAGGAAGGAAGCGGAAATCCATACGGCTTATTCATGAATTTGGCCAGCTGTCTTCCGAACTCGTCATTGGTAACAGGCTGCGGCGCCGTGGCATTCACCGGTCCTTCGATGTCTTCCTTTTCAATACAGAATTCGATCAGTCGGACGAGATCACGAATATGAATCCAGGACAGCAGCTGCTTGCCGCTGCCGATACGGCCGCCTAAGCCGAACTTGAAAGGGAGGCTCATTTTCGGAAATGCCCCTCCGTCCTTGGCGAGCACCACTCCGATCCGCAGAAGAACAACGCGAATATCCGGAATCAACTCCGCCGCGGCTTCCCATTTATCCGCAACATTGGACAGGAAATCATTTACGTTAAGATCGCTGTCTTCCGTAAAGCTGGCACTTTCCGAACTGCCATAGATCCCTACGGCCGAGGCATTGATCAGCACCGGTTTGTTTTCCATACGTTCGATGATGCTTCGTACCCGCTCGACGGAATCCAACCGCGATTGCAGGATGCGCTCCTTGGCCTTTGGCGTCCACCGTTGGTTAATGGTTTCACCCGCCAAATTGACGATCGCATCGACCCCTTCGAGAGGTTTTATGCTTTTTTCCAGTTCTTCCCATGTGATATTGCGGATTAGCGGATGCTCGGATTTGTGCTTTTGCCTGGAGATGAGTAAGACGGTTGTCTTTTTATCTAAAAAATATTGGGTCAGGTGTTTTCCTATAAAGCCTGTTCCCCCTGCAATGGCCACTTTCATGCTTTTCCTCCGCTCAATCGTAAAATTTGCTATGAGACTCATTATATATCAAAATGTAAGCTCGAACAAAGAAAAGTCAAGACGAATCGTTCTTGCTGCATGATTTCGTTCCGCCATATCATACAGATGAGGTGAAAAGATGGAATCCAAAGAAGCGATCGAGCATTTTGTCATGTATTTGCAAACCATAAACCGCCATTTACGCTCCCAAACGTTCGATCAGCAGGAAACCTCCCTGACCCGTGTACAATGGCTGCTGATGCGAAATCTTTACCGGAACGGAGCCTAAACGATCGGGCAGTTGGCCGGTCATCTGGACGTTCGCTCCAGTACGATGTCGCAGTGGACCGTCTCGAATAAGCGGGTTTGGCCTACCGGGAAAGCAGCGAGCCGGATGCCCGCGTGAGATGGGTGAAGCTGACGGAGGAAGGCAAACGTGTGATTCGCCAAACCAAAGCGTTGTGGGCGCAAACCTTATCCGAACCGTTCGAGCAGTTCAGCGAAGCTGAAAGACAACAGTTCTTGGAGTTTATGCACCGTTTATCCGAAGCCCTCCCCGCCAAAAAAGCGTTAGTTTCTCAGGGCGGTATCCCGCCGGTTCTCCGATGGATCTCATCCCCTGGATCAAGAAGAACCCGAAGGGGCCTACCCGGTCCGGGAATCACACCTCGCTCAAAAAAACAAAAAAAGGCCCGCTTGCCTGGGAACCAGCCAGAGTTCCAGGCAGCGGGCTTTCTGTTTGAGGGTCAGGTTTGGGTTGAAGGAAAGCTTCGTTCGATGAAGCTCAGCGCTTCGGGCAAATGCCCTCCGAAATAGTCCCAATTGTGATCTCCCTCAAACTCCATATACTCATGCTCATATCCAAGCTGATCCAGCAGCGCCTTGTAAGCGGAGTTCAAAGGATATAAGTAATCGGAAAAGCCGCAGTTAAAATGCAGCGCCGGCCGATTTTTCTCCCGGACGCGCCGCGATGCAAGCACGTGCAGGTCAAGCTCCTTTACGTAGGACCCATGCACCGGACCGGTCATCCGGACAACCTCGGAACGAAGCATTTGCTCGGTCATCAAATTCGCAGACATGAGCGCCCCGGATATGCTGGCTGCCGCACCGAATACGTCCGGATTTCGCAGCGCGAGCACGAAAGCGCCGTAACCGCCCATGGATAATCCGCACACCGCTCTTTGCGTACGGTCAGCGATGGTCCGAAACTCCCGGTCGATGGCGGGAATCACGTCGTACAGTACATAATCCTCGAACCGTCCGCTGCCGTCATACCAGTTTACATAGAACGTTCCGTGCCCGTATCCACCGTCGCTAATCATCACTACGATGCTTTCCCGGAGCGCTCCGGAGGAGATCATATCATCAAGCGTAGCTTCCGCATTCCCCTTGACGATCCAGCTGGTTTCATCGCCATTCAGCCCATGAAGCAAATAAATAACGGGATACCGCGTTTCCTCGGACTGCTCGTAGCTTGCAGGAAGGTAGACATGACAAACTTTTCTCGAGTACAACGCGCCTGAAAAAAACGAAAACGGCTTCACACTCATTCGATCCCTCTCCTTTGCTTGTTTCGGTGCGCATTAATTCAGAACGGCACTCATATGCTGCTTGGTGATAGACCAATGGGAGGTGTTCCAGACCGTTACTTTATTTTTGATATATAAAATTTGCGGAGACGCATGCTTGATCCCCGTATCCTCAGCGATTTGATTGGATACCGGACGGGATTCAATCACTTTGACAAGGATGTAATCGACATCGGTATTCGGGTTTTTGCTCAGATAGCCTTCAAATTCCTCCAAAGCGTTGGCGCTGACCGGACAAGCCGTGCTATGCTTCAGCACCACAACCGGCTTCGAAGTGGTACCTTCAAAAATGGTGTTCCATTCCTCGTTCGTCGTAATCTCTTTCCAATGTGCCATGTGTTCCGCTTCCTTTCATTTCTTTATTTATGATCGTAATAATGATGTTCGGCTTCCACATCCGCGCCAAGGCGAAGAATGCCAAAGGAATAACGGGGCTGCCGGCGTTTATCGGTTGGCGAACCGGGATTGAACAGTAGTATTCCGTCTTTTCTTTCCAAATAGGGCGTATGCGAATGTCCGAACAGAATAATATCAACGGTCCCCTTACCATCCGAATCCCAAAAAGCTTGAAAAGCCGTATCCGGGGTTGAACGACCTCCATCGCCGTGAATCAAGCCAATCCGGTAACCCGCCAGCTCCAGCACCTTTCGGCGGCCGAATCTGCGGACGATTGCGGGTCCGTCATTGTTACCGGCAACGCCGTCTATCGGAGCCAGGTCGGCGAAGAGATCAACCACCTCTTCATCAATCCAGTCGCCCGTATGAAGGATCATGTCCACTCCCCGAAGACCTTCTACCAAATCTTGAGGCAGTGATTGGGACCTTCTGAACATGTGTGTGTCCGAGACGACGCCGATTCGCATCGAACCCCATCCTTCCTGATTTGTTTATCCCTTTATTTTACCATAATTGCTCTTAAAAGAAAAAGCTCTTTACCGACGTCTCAACGAGAAAAGCCGCCTTTCTCGTTGATGCGCAAGGCGGCTCAGACAACTAAAACCCATAAGCCTATGCGCTCATGGGTTTATACAGTCCGGTAATGGTTTGTACGGGTGCTGCCGCAAACGGTCTGCGGACGGCATGAAGTACTTATGGCATGCCTGTCAAATTCAACGCTTGCGAGGAAATATCCTCTTTAAAACGTCCCATGCAGTTGCACAAATAATCTTTACGGCAAATCGGGCAAGGCTCTTTGAGCAGACGGTTAATATGAGTAACCTTCGCGCCTCCGGAAACGTCTTGTTCGTAAATAAGACGGCAAACCGTCCGGTCCTTGAGTTGAGCTACGATTTCGAATAAACCGTTCTTCGAATTGTGACTGACGATTTTGGCATCAACGACTTGAGGATTATATGCCATCTTCAGCACCTCTTTCCTTTATGTATTAAAGCGGCAATCCGTTTGCAATATGAATCATATCGTTTTTTAACACTCTCCGTCAAGCGACCTGCCCTGTCATTCACATGAAAAGGCCCTTCACTGGTATTCGATCCTCAGGCTCGATGCCGACTCCTTAGCCTGCTTCCGCGCCTGTTCAACGGTATCGGCCGAACTGAGCGCCACGGCCATACGGCGGCCTTTCTTTGTCTCCGGTTTCCCAAATATCCGCACTTGCGAATTCGGAACCGCCAGGGCTTCCTCAAGCCCTCCGATCCGGAATGTTTCCGTCTCCCTATCCGCCTTCAAAGTATAGGAGGCTCCTGGCGTCAGAAGACGAATCGTCGGAACAGGAAAACCGAGAATCGCCCGGACGTGCAGCGCAAACTCAGACAAATCCTGCGTTACCATGGTAACCATCCCTGTATCGTGAGGACGCGGACTTACTTCACTGAAATAGACACGATCCGGAGCCAGGAACAGCTCGACACCATAAATCCCTGCCCCGCCCAGCGCATCGGTAATCGATTTTGCTATATGCTGCGCTTCCCGGATCTGCGCTTCGCTCATGGCATGCGGCTGCCAGGATTCGATGTAATCGCCGTCCTTTTGAATGTGCCCTATAGGCGCACAGTACGTCGTACCGGACACCGAACGAACCGTGAGCAGGGTAATCTCCGAATCAAAATGGATAAATTCCTCCACGATGACACGCGTTTTTTTGGCGCGTCCCCCTTCCATCGCGGCATTCCATGAGGCTTCTACATCATCCGGAGTGCGGCAAATGCTTTGTCCTTTCCCCGAGGAGCTCATGATCGGTTTAATGACGCATGGAGTGCCAATTTGAGTGACTGCGGCTCGCAGCTGTTCCAAACTGTCGGCAAAGGCAAATTTGGCCGTAGGCAGGCCAAGCTGTTCCGCTGCAAGTCTGCGGATTCCTTCGCGGTCCATCGTGAGTCTGGCCGCCGTTGCCGTTGGCACAACCTTGTATCCTTCCCGCTCCAAATCCACCAGCGTCGGGGTCGCGATCGCCTCGATCTCTGGAACGATCAGATCCGGCTTCTCCTGCTCGATGACCCGCCGCAGCTCTTCGCCGTCCAGCATGTTTATAACATAAGACCGATGAGCCGCCTGCATCGCCGGAGCATTGGCATACCGGTCCACGGCAATCGTTTCTACACCAAGCCGCTGCGCTTCGATCACTACCTCTTTCCCCAGCTCGCCCGAACCGAGCAGCAGCATTTTTTTGGCTTGTCCAGATAGCGGTGCACCATACATGTAAACGTTCCTCCCAAAATCTTATCATTTTAATGCCTAACGCAGTTATACTGTACTTGAAATGATTTTTCAAGAAAATTTTAGAAAGCCGGCACATAAAAGCTTAAGATTATATTTTAACAACCTTACAATTGTCAAGTTAATTATGTTAAAATAGAACCAAGAAGAGGTGAAGACGATGACAGAAAACTCGCAACCTGTATGTGCCAGGCAGCAGCTTTGCCCTAAATTCGAAGCTGCTTTCGAAATACTCGGTAAGCGCTGGAGCGGTCTGATTATCCGCGCTCTGCTCGAAGGACCATGCCGTTTCAAGGATATCTCCGAGATGATCCCCGGCATGAGCGACCGGATGCTTGCAGAGCGGTTCAAGGAGCTGGAGGCGGCCGGCCTGATCAGCCGAAATGTTTATCCGGAGACACCGGTAAGAATCGAATATCAGCTGACGGAAAAGGGAAAAGCGTTAGAGCCGGTAATGGATGCCGTGCAGAAGTGGGGAGAAACGTGGGTCAAGTGACCCCGTTTCCATCCTGTTGATATTAAAAGTTTTTTATGTATGCCAATCACATATCGCCATTCGGATATTAAAAACTCCTGGTACCGGTTGGATTACCCGACACAGGAGTTTTTTGTCATTTCCTTGTATTCGTATCGTCTGGAAATACATATTGAACCATCGTATTAAACTCGTTCATATAATCCGTAAACGTGCCGCGCTCTTGCTCCTCCTTGGCGTATAGGCGGATCCGCTGCACGAAATTCGGATTGGCCGACACGTATACCTGATCAATATTTGTCGGGGCATGCTGCAGCACCAGCTTTCGGATTTCATCCGACAAGCTTGTCGATAAGCCGCCGTTCTCCGTCCAGGAATACTGGTTCGGACCTCGCTCTGAAGCAAATATGCCTACGCCGCCTGCAGGTGTAATCCGGTATTTCATCATGTCGGGCGAAGCTTCTGAATCCGGATTATGGCCTTCCATGACGACCGCTACATAACCGTTCACTTCGGTAAGCAGCACCTGCGCTTCCTGAATTCCGGGCAAGCTTTTCACCCTCTCCGCCAACTGCGGGTCGAAACCGGCCGTATTCGTCAAATGAGGGTTGGTCATATCGAGCTGCTCACGTCCGCTGTACTCCGTACCCTTACGATTCTGCTGCTCATCCACCCAGCGCTGCTTTACACCGAGGGACGGGTCCTCGTTGTTTCGCGAATCCCGGTCAAAGAGCGCCTGCTGGCGGTAATCCTCCATGCCTCCTCCAGGACGGCTGGCCTCGGGCTTGTTTCCTGCACACGCGCCGAGAAGCAGCAAACAGACTGCCGCGGAGAAAAGGAATAACGGGCGCTTCCGGTTTATGCTTATGTTCATCCTTCGATCGTCCCTCCTGTTGCTTGTCTTGATCGACTCACGCTTAGGATGAATCACTGTCCGGAAAATATGCGCATTATTCCTTTTTTTCTCCGTCATCCTTATTCAGCTTGTCCAGAAGCTTCCGCACGCTGTCCTCGGAAAGATCCCCCTCCGCCTTGAATTTGGCGAGCTGCTGCGCGATCTCCAGTCCCAGCGCCTCATGCTCCTCTTCTTCCGCGGCATAAGAGGGATCAAACCAAACATAATCGCCCTCCGGTCCATTCCTCAAAAAAGGTTTATCCCAATGGTTGGGATAATCGTACGGCTGCTCTCCAAACAACAGACCGAGCACATCATCGCTGGTGAGAGGCATCAATTGATGAAAAACTTCTTCCTGCCCCGAATCCGGCCCGACGGCTTTGAAATTCCGGTGCAGATAAGCATAGTGCAAATAATGCTCTCCGGTTTCTATATCTTTTGCAATTTCATACATTTCATGTTCAAGCTCTTTTAAGGAACGAACGGTCTTCAAGCGCTCTCCAAGCACTTGGGAAGGCACACGTTTCCACTCCGTCCAAGATCCGCCCAATGTCATATTGAATCCAAGCTCCTTTACGCTTTATGAAATCTTATCATCCCATCGTTCCGGCGAAAGCCGCAGCGAGCGCCGGGGCAGCCGCCATTTGAAAGTCACCGAAAGCATGCGTAAGGTGACAATGAGCGCGAACAAAAATAACAAAGGCCAGGAGCCTTGAAACCATCCCATACCAATGACAAGACCGGCAAGCATGCCCCATACGGCATAGATCTCATCGCGCAGCACCAGCGGCTTCCGGCCGGCCAGCACATCGCGAATGATGCCCCCTCCGATTCCGGTCAGCATCGCAGCCACAATGACGGCGCTGAGAGGCACATTCATCTGCGTCGCATACAAAGCGCCCTGAATGGAAAACGCAGCCAAGCCGATGGCATCGAAAAGCGACTCCCAGGTTTTCCATCGCCGGATCCAGCTTACAGGCACGATAAAAACGAGAAATGCGGCAAATAACGCGATTTTTAAAAAGAAGCCCTGGTTCCATAACGTCGTAACCGGAATTCCGATCAGCACATTGCGGACGACGCCGCCGCCAAAAGCCGTCACAAAAGCCAAAACGAATACGCCAAGCATGTCGTACTCCTCTTCCATGGCTACTACCGCGCCAGAAATGGCAAACGCAATCGTACCGATCAGGCTGAATAGTTGTAAATGAAGCTCCATCAGTTCACTCATGAGTCATTAATCCAGATTCCAGTCCAAAGTAACGACATTGCCCGTGCGCGACGATTCATAGATGGCTTCCAGCACCAGGCTGTTCGTTAACCCCGACATCGCTGAGGCGATCGGCTCGCGGTTATTGCGGATGGATTCAATAAAATGACGGCTCATCCTGACTCTTGGACCTTCGTCATCCTGCGGCGCCGTCAGTTCGACATCGGCGGTACGGTCAAAGAGCTCGCTATGCAGTACACCCTTGCCGCCGCGCAGTGAGGCTCCGCCTTCCGAACCCATTAAATAAATGTACGGGCCGTTATCCTGGAAAGTCGTGTGCGCCGCCCAGCTTACGTCCAGTGTCAGCGTGCTGCCGTTGTCCAGCTTGATCAAGGCCGTAGCCAAGTCCTCCACATCATAGAAGCCGTCCCAGTCCGGCTTGCCCCAGGTGCCGATGCCTCTCTTCTTCGGTCCAAACTCCGCATAAGTCGTACCGAACACGGAGACCGGCTTCGGACTGCCCATGAAATGGAGCGAAAGATCCAGCATATGAACGCCCAAATCGATCAGCGGTCCGCCGCCTGCTTTGTGCATCCGGGTAAACCATGTGCCCCAGCCTGGAATACCTTTGCGGCGCATCCAGCCCGCTTTGACATTGTAGATGTTTCCCAATGCGCCCTTGTCAATTTGCTCTTTCACCTGCATATTTAACGAATCCCAACGCATTTGATGGGACATCATCAGCACTTTGCCGGACTTGAGGTACGTCTTCATGATTTCTTTAGCCGAAGCGGCGTTAATCGCCATAGGCTTCTCCAGCAGCACATGTTTGCCGGCTTGCAGGGCATCGATAGCTATCGGAGCATGAGACTCATTCGGTACGGCGATAATTACCGCATCGATGCTGGAATCCTGCAGCAGTTCCTGATATGTATTATAAATTTTCGGAATGTTGTATTGCTTGGCCCGTTCGACCGCCATAGGCTGGTAAGCGTCCGTGACCGCGACGATCTGCGCTTCGGAAACTTTACCGAATTCTTGAAGATGGACATTTCCGATTCCTCCGGCACCGATGATGCCGATTTGAATTTTATCATTTGTACTCATCACTTGCGTTTTCCTCCGTTTGCCGTGTTGTTGCATCCAAACTGTACCTACTATATCATATACCGGGCGGAAAAGGTAATTGAAAAAACGGCTTCCTCCGGGCTCTTTTCCCCTCGTCAGCCGCTTCCTTGAGACGCGCTACAAAATGCCCATATCCTTGGCCTTTTGCGCCGCTTCTTTACTGCTTTTGCCCCCGAGCTTTTTAAGAATATTGCCGACATGAACCTTAACGGTTCGTATGGAGATCACAAATTTGTCGGCGATTTGCGTCTGGGTATGCCCTTTATCGATCAAATCGAGCACCTGAATTTCAGTCGGTGTAAGCAAATTTTTCAGTTCTTTGGCCCGCATCTCCTTCTCCAACTGCTTGAGGCGCCGGAATTCTTCGCGCATTTGTGCGGCTACGCTGGGGTGAATAGCGCTTCGGTTGGCATAAGCGCTGCGAATGGCCTGCGGGATTTCGGTGAAATTGGATTTGACCATGTAATCCACGGCCCCGGCTTTGAACGCGTCGAAAATCAATTCCTTATCCTCCATGGAAGAAAGCATAATGACGCGCGCGCCGCTGCACTTGACGATTTCCGCAGCAGCCCAAATCCCTTCCGGGCTATCAGACATCATAATGTCCATTAAAACAACGTCCGCTTCCGTCTTCTCCAGCAGCTCCACCGCCGCTTTCCCGGAAGAAGCGTGACCGACCAGCCTGATATCCGGTTCCTTTTGCAGGTAGCTTTGCAGTCCGCGCAGCCAGTCAGGATCGTCCTCTACGATCACGACGCGAATCCCGCTCTGCTCCATTTAACCCAACTCCCTTTCGGCCGCAAGCGGTTTCCGTTTCGGAAACTGCATGAACACACTGGTTCCTTGACCCGGTTTGCTGTGAATGCTAATCGTTCCTTTGTGCTTTTGAACTATATTATAACAGTATGACAGACCTAATCCGAAGTTCATGTTTTTCCCTTTTTTGGTAGAGTAAAACGGATCGAACACCCGTTTTAGCTGATGTTTTTCCATGCCTGGTCCGGTATCCTTGATTTCCGCGACGATTTTTCGCTTTGTTTCCGTCAATCTGACCGTTAACCGTCCGCCGCCGGGCATCGCTTCCATCGCATTGGTCAGCACGTTCGTCCAAACCTCTGCAAGCAGCACCCGGTCAGCCGACATGGTGCCGTTATACGTATATTGTTCAATCACTTCAATGCCCGCAAGCTCCGGCGACAGCATGCGCAGGCACTGCCGCATGAGTTCCGCCGGACGAACCTCCTCAAGCTTAAGCTCTACTCCTTGGGTCTGTCCATGTATGCGATATATCATGTCATAAATATGCTGCGATGCCTGTAAAATGACTTCAACATCCTGAATGATCCGAGAAGAATCCGCCTGCCCGGACACGGCTTCCGATTTGATCTTATCGCCAAACAGCCTGATTTTGCCCACATCATTTTTGATCGCATGGTTCAGAATGGATGTTCCCGAGGTGATCGCACGAAGCGTATAATCGAGCTTTTGGTTTTGGATAGAGATCTGAAGTCCCATAAATCCGTAACGGAAGCTGGAGACGATAATGACGGCTAAAGTAAACGCAATGACCCAGGCATTGTAACGCCACCATTCGTACGTTTCAAAGAAATGCGGCAGTAAATAAAGCGTAAACAGCGCAAAAAACAATGCAGGCGCCGCTGCCGCCGTCGTCATCATCCGGCTGCGCCGTAGAAATGAATTGCGTTCCTTCAGCGTGGCTGCCACAAGCAGCCCAATGCCAGTTAAAATATACGGAGCTGCCCATAGGGTCACGTAACTATAAGGAATAGGCTCGTTCGGCTTCGGCTCGAAAGCCAAAGAGAGCAGAACCGGAACAAGAAGCAGCCAGGGGATATAGCGTCTTTTGGTCCACAACGAGTAACCCGGATAATAAACGACGGCAAACATCAGGAACGTGTAGGGCAAACCGTAGTAACAAATACGCGAACAAGCCGTCTCCACGATGGGAAGCAACTCCGCCAGCAGTTCCGTCATCCAGCCGCGGCCGGCCAAATAAGGGATAAGCTGATCCCCGATGACGGCGGCCATTCCGCCGGACCCTCCGGTAAATGCGATGCTGCTGATCCACCGTGTCGTCTGCCGCTTCGGGTCGGTTACGATCAGGAGCAGGCCGATCGACCATAGTCCGATGACTACAAACAGCATAGCTGACACACTTCCGTCCTAATTATATTCTCCTTTCAAAAGCTCCAATTCATGGAGGCAGCGCTCGGCCCAGCGAATCATCCGCCGCAGTTCTTCCTCCTGCCGCTGCAGGGCACTGTGCAGTGACTCTTTGTAATCCGGCACCGGGCCGCTATAAGGCCGAACCGTATTTAACGGTATCAGCGCGATTTCCTGATATGCAAGCGCACGCCTCTGATGAAAGAACGCCACGTCGGGGTCCATATTCGTGTGCAAATCCCCCTGTGTCGGATGTTTGACTACAGCTAAAATTTTCACCGCAGCTTTGGCGTTGGAGGTCTGCTCCACCACTTCACCGATATATTCGCCGGTTTTGTAGGAAGCTCTGACCCGTGTGCCCGGTTCATAAGCGAATGATTCCATATTTTAGGATCGTCTCCTTTTGAAGGATGATAGGTTGGCTTGATCTTCAAGACCGATCGGTTACTTTGCCGCTCTCGTCCAGCATCCACAGGCGAATCTCTTGTACGCTTCCCAGGCGGTACAGAAGCGCGGCGGGATTTCCGTCCTCGATCCGGACGAGACAAGGGACACTCTCAATTTGCCAACCGTTAGCCAGTCCCGGGGCATAGTTGATATTGCAGAGGCCGACAGGAATGTCCGGGTGCATGGCCGCGATGACTTCAAGCATGCGCATGCCTACCTTGCAAGTCCCGCACAGTGGCGTATAAAAATAGATAAAGCGAATATCCTGCTTCGCCGCTTTACCGCCCGATCGTTCCAACAGCTGCTTCTCGGTCCATTCCGGCAACATCGTCTGCTCCCCCATCTTTTTTACATGTTGCTTCCTTGTGTACTAATCTATTAGAATGTAGCTATATATGACAAGGGCAGGTGTGAAAGATGTCAGACTCCACGAACATAAACGAGCCGCGCAAGATCAGCTTGGCTGATGCCATTAAAAACAAGCTCGCGCAGAAAAAACAAGGGCAGCACGAAGCCAGGGCAAACGCCCAGCAGCGGGCAGGCAGCGATGCGGTCATGCGCAGCCAGAACAATAAAAAGCCAAACAACCAAAGGCGCCGTACCGGCGGGAGCTAGTCTTGCGCTCCGCAGCCGTATGGGAAAGAAGGATGAGCACCGCTTGATCGGCGGCAGCTCATCCTTTTTCCTGTTTCCGTTATGCGTACAGCGCTTCACGCTGCTTCTTGATCTCTTCATTCTCCAAATATTCATCATATGTGATGCTCTTGTCGATCAAACCGTTCGGAGTAATTTCGATAATCCGGTTGGCAATGGTTTGCACGAATTGATGGTCATGAGAAACGAAAAGAATCGTTCCGTCGAAGTCGATTAATCCGTTGTTGAGCGCCGTAATAGATTCCAGATCCAAGTGGTTTGTCGGCTCATCCAGAATCAGCACATTGCCGCCGCTCATCATCATTTTGGAAAGCATGCAGCGCACCTTCTCGCCCCCGGACAGCACGCTCGCCTTCTTTAATGCTTCTTCGCCGGAGAACAGCATGCGTCCAAGGAACCCGCGGATGTACGATTCATCCTGCTCCTTGGAGTATTGGCGCAGCCAATCGACCAGGTTCAAGTCCGTATCGAAATAAGCGGAGTTGTCTTTCGGGAAATACGCTTGTGAAGTCGTTATGCCCCAGCTGAATTCGCCCGAATCCGCTTCAATTTCGCCCATCAGAATTTGGAAGAGCGTGGTCTTGGCAATGCCGTTCGGTCCAACGAAAGCGATCTTATCGCCTTTATTGACCGTAAAGCTGATATTGTTCAACACCTGCTGCCCGTCGATCGTTTTATTGATCCGATCAACGGTAAGCAGCTGCTTGCCCGCTTCACGCTCCGGCGTGAATTTGATGAACGGGTACTTCCTTGTGGACGGTTTAATATCCTCGAGCTGCAGCTTCTCAAGCATTTTCTTACGGGAGGTCGCCTGCTTCGATTTGGACGCGTTTGCGCTAAAACGACGAATGAACTCCTCCAGCTCCTTGCGCTTCTCTTCCGTCTTCTTGTTCTGCTCTCTGACAAGCTTCAAGGCAAGCTGACTCGATTCGTACCAGAAATCGTAGTTACCGACATAAAGCTGGATTTTACCGAAATCGATGTCGGCAATATGCGTACATACCTGATTCAAAAAATGGCGGTCATGGGATACAACAATGACCGTCCCTTCGAATTTGGCCAGGAAATTCTCCAGCCAATTGATGGATTCGATATCCAAATGGTTCGTCGGCTCGTCAAGCAGCAGGATGTTCGGATTTCCGAACAGGGCTTGAGCCAGCAAAACACGTACTTTCTGATTGCCGTCCAGCTCTTTCATTTTCAGATCATGCAGATCTTTGGGAATACCGAGCCCGATCAAAAGCTCGGCCGCATCGGATTCCGCTTGCCAGCCGTCCAGATCCTGAAACTCGCCTTCCAGCTCCGCGGCGCGCATCCCGTCCTCCTCGGAAAAATC
The DNA here is from genome assembly GCF_001465255.1 of Paenibacillus naphthalenovorans. Taxonomy (NCBI): domain Bacteria; kingdom Bacillati; phylum Bacillota; class Bacilli; order Caryophanales; family Paenibacillaceae; genus Paenibacillus; species Paenibacillus naphthalenovorans. The sequence goes on from NZ_CP013652.1 coordinate 2,011,785, forward strand.
GGGCTTGGCGTACAAAGCGTCCTTTTCCTCCATAATCTGAAACAATCGCGCATGGCCCATAATGACGGTTTTGAGCACTTCCACTTCTTCATATTCAAAATGGTTCTGCTTCAGCACGGCCAACCGTTCGCCCGGAGTAATGCTTACTTCGCCTTTATTCGGCTCCAGCTCGCCGGACAAAATTTTTAAAAAGGTCGATTTACCGGCACCGTTAGCGCCGATTAAGCCATAGCAGTTTCCCGGTGTAAATTTGATGTTGACATCCTCGAATAAAGCTCGTTTTCCGTATCTCAAGGTGACGTTCGTAACGGTAATCATATGATAAAAAACCTACTTTCCAAATAGACTGAAGTATCCCTTAAAAGATGACAGCTTCCAAATTTATATTATAGCACAAGTTGCATACGGTTCCCAATACGTGTAAGTTTTTTTACGCTTCGGTCTATTTGTTCCGTGCAATCGTTTCTACAAGCTCGGACAGCTCCGCCCAGCGGTCCATGGTCTGCTCCAGCTTGACGGTAAGCTCCTGCTCCTCGCGGTACAGCTCCTGCACCTTGCCGTAATCGCTCCCGGCCTTTTCAATTTCCTGTCTAACGTGCGCCAAACGCTCCTCCAGCCCGGCGATAATGCCTTCGATTTCGTCCCATTCTTTCTGTTCCTTGTAAGAAAGCTTCCGGGGACGGTTCGGCTCGCGCTTATCATTGGCGGCAGCTTCAGAAGCCTCGGCCGGCTTCGATTCCCGTTTCTCCGCTTCAGCTTGCTTCGTCAGCCGGACGGACTCCATGTACTCCGTGTAGTTTCCGTAAAACCTGGTAACCCGTCCTTCCCCTTCGAACACAAACAAGTGATCGGCCGTCCGGTCCAGAAAATACCGGTCATGGGATACGGTGATGACAACACCGGGAAAATCCTCCAGGTACTCCTCAAGAATCGTAAGCGTCTGAATATCGAGATCATTGGTCGGTTCGTCCAGCAGCAGCACGTTCGGCTCTCCCATCAATGTGCGAAGCAGGTAGAGCCTGCGCTTTTCTCCGCCCGACAGCTTCCCGATCGGCGTCCATTGCTGAGCAGGGGTAAACAGGAAGCGCTCAAGCATCTGCGCTGCGGTCACCGTGTCGCCGCTTGCCGTGCGTACGACCTCCGCCGCCTCCTTGATGTAGTCGATGGCGCGCTGCTTCTCATCCATTTCCACGCTCTCCTGCATATAATACGCCAGCTTCACCGTCGTCCCTGTGACGATGGCGCCCTCATCAGGTTTCAGACGCCCGGCCAGCATATTCAAGAACGTCGACTTCCCGCTGCCATTCGGTCCGATAATGCCGATACGGTCTTCCGGAAGCACGATATAGCTGAAATCCCTGATTAATGTCCGGCTTCCGATCGATTTGGTGACGTTCTCCAGCTCCATTATTTTTTTGCCGAGACGACTTGCGCCGAGCGAAATATCCAGGTTCGCCGCCGGTCCATCCGTTTTGCGGTCGCGCAGCTCGATAACGCGATCCACACGCGCCTTTTGCTTCGTCGATCTGGCCTTCGCTCCCCGGCGCAGCCAGGCCAACTCGCGGCGCAGCAGATTTTGACGCTTATCCTCTTCCGCCGCTTCCCGCTCAAGCCGGTCCGCTTTCTTCTCCAGGAACGATGCATAATTGCCTTCATAGCTGTAAAGCTTGCCCCGGTCGAGCTCAAAGATCCGGTTCGTCACGCGATCCAGAAAATATCTGTCATGCGTAACCAGCAGCAATGCTCCCTTCCACTTTGCCAGGAAATCCTCCAGCCATTCCACCGTTTCGTGATCGATATGGTTGGTGGGCTCATCCAGAATAAGTAAATCCGCCGGTTGGATGAGCACTCGCGCCATTGCCACACGCTTGCGCTGTCCTCCGGAAAGCGTACCGACCTTTTGGCCGAAGTCGCGGATACCGAGCTTGGTCAGCACGGTCTTCGCCGTTGTAGACGCATCCCATGCTCCTGTGGCATCCATTCGCTGCTGCGCGGCAAACAGCTTGGCCTGCCGCTTTTCATCCTCCGGAGCCAGCTGCAGCTCGGCAAGCGCCCATTCATATTCCCGGAGCGCCTGCATGATCGGAGTGTCACCGAAAAACACTTGTTCGAGCACCGTAGAATCCGGATCGAATGAAGGATTTTGCGGCAGATACTCGACATGGAAATGATTGGCATGAATCAGCTTGCCCTGCTCCAATGGTTCCAGTCCGGCCATCACCTTGAGCAGCGTTGACTTGCCGGTGCCGTTCACGCCGACAAGACCGATCCGCTCCTTTTCATTGATCTGGAATGTCATATCGTCAAAAAGTACTTTTTCACCATAGCTTTTGGATAAATGTTCAACCGTCAATATGTTCACGAGGCTCCTCGCTCCTTCGCAATAGAATACGGTTCTGCGGGCTCCGTCACGTATGCGGCGAGCAGGGCCGTTGTCTGTACGATCGCTTCGACGTGCGTCCGTTCCATCGCGTGGGAGGCGTGCACCCCCGGTCCGATCAGCGCCGCCCGAATGTTGCCGCCAGCTCGAAGCGCTGCGGAAGCGTCCGATCCGTAATGCGGATAGATGTCTACGGCATGCTTCAGTCCATCGCGTTTTGCCAACTCGATCAGTCTGGTGGTCATCGCGTAATCGTATGGACCGGAGGAATCCTTGGCGCAGATCGACACATCGAACTCCGTACAGGTCAGGTCGTCGCCGATGGCCCCCATATCGACGGCAATCATTTCTTCGATATCCTGCGGAATCCAGGCCGCCCCGTGTCCGACTTCCTCATAGGTGCTGATCAATATCTTCAGCTTGCGTGCAGGTACGACCGACTCCCGCCTGATGAGCTCAAGCAGCCCGAACAGCGCAGCCACCCCCGCTTTATCGTCGAGATGCCTCGATTTAATAAATCCGTTGGTTTTAAACTGCGTTCTCGGATCAAATGAAATAAAGTCACCGGGGGCGATGCCGAGCGCCTTTACCTCGTCCGCACTGCTTACAGGTTCATCCAGACGCACTTCCATGACGGCTTCTTCCCGTTTCAGGTCACGGGCATCCGAAAAGACGTGAACCGACGGCTTATGGGTCAGGATCGTACCATCGTAGGTCCTTCCGTCACGGGTATGCACCCGGCAGTATTCATTCTCAATGGCCCCCATCATGTATCCTCCGATCAAGGTCAAACGCAGAGCGCCGTTCCCTTTGATCGATCGCACCATGGCACCGAGCGTATCGACGTGCCCGGACAGGCCGATGACCGGGTCCTCACGGCGTCCCTGCACCTCGATAATGCCGCAGCCTTTGGGGGTAAAGTCCATCGCATACCCAAGTTTATCGGCTTCCCGGGCAAGCTTGTCCATGATCTCCCCGCAGAAGCCGCTTGGACTCGGCGTTTTGAGCAGCATGTCCAGCACCTGAAGCACATAGTCTTGATTGACGTTCCATTTCAAGGTCTTCGCCCCTTTCTTGCTTCTATTTTCATTTTCGTGTAAGCTACGTTTGGACACAATGAAGGAGGTTTAATTTTACATGTCAGAAACAGCATTGCCGCCCAAAACTTGCAGCATCGACCAACTGGTGACCAAGGAAAACGACGTAGAAAAGGTGCTAAGCGGCGAAAAAACGGCGACTCGCCGAAACGGACGCTACGCCGATGTCGGCGAGATCATGGAGCTGAAAGGCCGTAAATTCGAAATCACGAAAGTATACCAGCAGTCCTTGGGCGAGTTAACGGACGAAGCCGTTCAAACCGAAGGATACCCTAATGTGGAAGCATACAAAAATTACATATTGTCCATGCATGCCGGAATGCCTTGGCTGCCTCACATGAAGGTGTGGGTTCACGAGTTCCGCGCGGTATGATATGCAAAAACAGTGTAGCCGCCTTTTCGACGGCAACCCAAGGTGCGGTCTCTCCGCACCCCGCCCGTCAACAGGCGCCTGCTACACTGTTTTTGTACTCCCTAACGATGGAGGCCTTATTTCATGTATCCTTGGCTTGTATTCATTCATTCCCTTAGCGCGATGGTGTCGATCGGACCTTACATCGTGCTTATTCCTATGCTCCGGAAGCTGAAAAGCTCCGAGGGAGCCGTGACGGATTCCTATCTGGATTCGTTCCAATTCACCGTTCGCCTGACCAAGCATGCCGGACATGTCCTCGTCGGTTCCGGGCTGCTCCTTATGTGGCTGGGCGACTGGCCTTGGACCACGTCATGGATCGCAGGCACGTTTATCGTACTGTTCGCCTCGCTGTTCTTCCTGGCGCGCGCCTTTTCTCCAACCATCCGCAAGCTGCGCGAACCGGGTCATGACCGCATCGCCCTGGTCCGAAAGCTGGGACGGGCGCTGTACATCTATTTATTCGTTCTTTTCCTGATGTTGTGGCTGATGGTGATGAAGCCTCAGCTTTGGTAACCGCTGCTCATGCCGGAATCAGCTCTCGAAATCGACGCAAATGCTGGTTCCGTCGAGCACTTGCTTCATGTGCGCTTTCACCTCAAGATGGACCGGGTGATTGTCGTACACCTGCAGGTCTTCAAGCGAATCGAACTTCGTAATCAGCACGATGTCATAGGAACGTTCCAGATGAAGCACGTCGGTACCCACTTCAATATGGCGAAGCACCGGAATTTTCCCCTCCATATTTTTGAGCACATCGTAAGTCGCCTTTACGGACTCCGGGCCCCGGTCTTTCAGCTTAAACATCACTACATGGGTTATCATCTCATTCTCTCCCCTTTATATCCCATATCTTTTTTTGCTGCATCTCATAGCGTCGATATGCTGCTGTATATGGATAATCTGCCATTTGCAGAATTTTTCCGAAGTTAGCGGCGCAATTCGTCAGCCATTGGATTTTACTGCCTATAAAAGAAAATTTCTTTATCAAGAATTCATTATAACATTGAAAGTGTCCCGTAATCTACTGAAATCCTGACTTCCATTTGCGGAGAATAACAGAAAATACGCCAAGCATTCTTTTCAGGAAAAGAATGCTTAGCTGAAAATGGACGTTCACACGTCTCCTGACAGAAACAGGCGCCGTTCCCGACGGCTCCAGCAGCAGCAGACTGATGTTGTCCTCCGATTTCTTACTCAAAGCCCTGGAGAGTAGCTCATCGCACATCTCCTGAGCGTCCATTCCACTTTGCCGCAGCTTGCGAAGCATGGAAGCAACGGATGGATCGGAATAAAGATTATGAAATCCGTCGCTTGTTACGAGAAACAACGTATGAGCCGAATACAAGCCGGAACGTATGTAAATATCGGGATCCTTACGCATGCCAAGCGACTGCAGCAGGACATGGCGCTTCGGATGCGTGCGGGCGCGCTTCGCGGACATCCGTCCCCTGCGCACCTGCTCGGCAGCCCATGAATGGTCACGGGTCAACCGGCCGCATTGGCCGTTCGGCTTTAAGCGGTAAATCCGGCAGTCTCCCACATGGACAATGGTATATACAGGTTCAACAAGAAGGAGCAGCGTGAGCGTTGTGCCGAGCGCATCGTTTCTTTGGATCGCCGCATCACGAATTTCCCTGTTTATAGAACGAAAAAGCGCTTCGCCCTCCTGCGCCAACGCCGTTAAAGCGTCTGCCGAAACAAGCTGGGGCAAGCGATTGTCGAACCATGCTTTTACCCTTTGTACGGCAATCTCGCTGGCCCAACCGCCGTCGGCCGTCCCTCCCATCCCGTCGGCAATGGCTGCGGCGGCATAAGGCTTTCCTTCCCGGCTCGTCCCCATCCGGAGCAGCGAGCGGTCTTCATTCCATGTGCGAAACCACCCGGAGTGCGTGGCCGCTCCGTACCGCCAATGCACGGCAATCGTTTTTTTCACCCGTCAAGACCCCATTTTAAACGTAAATTCGGTCGTTACGATCTTTACTATATCACCTTCTTTCAAAGGCTGCACCTGGTATGGTACCAGAGCTTCCCCATTCAGGGTCGTACCGTTGAGCGAACCCAGGTCGCGAATTCCATATCCTTCCTGATCCTGTAAGATTTCCGCATGAAGACGGGACACCCCCTCTTCGGCATGGATCAAATCCGCTTCATCAGCAGCGCGTCCTATAACGAAGCCGGGCTTTTGAATGCAAGCCTGCTGCCGAACGCCATCCCTGAAGAATTCCAGGAAAGGCGCAGCGCGCTTTTCCTTTCGGGCAGGCCTTCCAAGGAATACGGTGGCGTCGGGAGGACTGAGCAGCATCGTTCGCATCGCCAGATCAGGCGCAGGGGTTAAGGAAGGAAACGGTTCCACCGGTTGGATCTCCTCTTTTAACGGCTCCTTCCGCTGCACCGGTTCCGCAAGGCCGATTCTCGAGAAAAATCCGCCGTCGCCTCCGGCATCCCCGTAATCAGGAGCCCAATCTTCTACAGACGGCTCATCCTCAGCTTCGGTGCCTGCAGCATGACGAATCCGGCGCAGGAAGACAAGGGCGGCCGCACCGAACAGCACAGTCAGTCCGGCACAGACATACAGCATAAGTTCTTGGGGCTGATCGGCATAAAGCTTCCAAATCAATCCCCACATCAGCACAGTCAAGAGTACGATCCAGAGCTGCTTCTTCTTGTGCCGGTTCTCTTCCCTGCCTCGGGCTTCGTATACCTCATCTGTCGACAAGATTGGCGAAACGGCCTGCGCGTGCTGCATATCATCGAATTCTCGGCGCTCCTGCGGCTTTTCCATTATTTTTCGATCAACGGCAGACGGTTTCTCCGGCAGCTCCAAGGACGATGGAATCCCGGACGGAACTGCTGCGGGAGTTTCCTCAAGAAGGTTCAACTGGTTGTGCAGCAGCTGCTTCAGCTCGGGCAAGTTGAAGGAATCCTCCTGCAAATAGCGCATCAGTTCCTGAAAGCCGTTGCCATGAAGCTCGGTAACGCGGTGGATCCAACGGGAAGCCAACTGCTGAATATCCGAGGACACCGGATGTTTGCCTGTCAAATTGTTTTTGGGCACGTAAGTCAAATACAGGTCCTGCAATCCGCTGCCGCAGTAGATGTACTCTTCCTTAAGCACATATCGTCCGGGCTGCAGCATATAAACTTTACTGTCATCGAGGATTTCAACGATCCTTAGCAGCAAACTATAATAACTGCGAAGCGTCAACTGCTCCATGCGGAGCCAATAGGCAAGCATTCTCTTGCCAGTGATGTTGTAGTGAAGCCGTATTTGGCCATCCTTCGCTTCTACCTGCAGCTCAAGCAGTCTGGGAATCCGGTTGGCCGAGAGCATATTGACCTGAAAGGAGGATAGCTCTTCCTGCTCTCCATGAGGAAAAGTGAGAACCATATAATGCCCATGCTCGCTTACGTAATTCACTTGCAGACCATAAAGCTGCTGATCCACTCCGTTGTCCTCCTCTCAGCCTAAAATAAGGGTGTACGCCGCCCCCGGCGCTACAGCCCACATAAAAGGAAAGCGCAGACGGCTTCCCGGATCCCCTGCCCATTCAGACGGGTGCAGATCGCGGAAAATGACGATGCGGAGCAGTGACACAGCCGTATCTTTCAGCCTTTGAACTCCGTCGCTGCGCCATAACAAAATTACTACGGCGATACATCCGGCCGCCAGAAGGGAAGCTGCCATAGCATACAATACAAGGGTCGCGCCAACAAGCGATCCCAATGCGGCAAACAGCTTTACATCACCGGCAGCTACTGCACGTATCGCATATAAGGCCAGCATCGGAACAAAGCCGCATAGAAATCCAAGACCAGCGAACCACAAACCGTTCCAACCGTCGGCAGCGGCATGGCAAACCACCCCCGCCCCGGTTCCGGAAACCGTAAGCCAATTCGGAATTTTATGCTTCGTAATGTCCGTTACAAAAGCAATGGAAAGCAACAAGCCCGAAAGCCACAGCGCCATCATGATTCCCCTCCCACCCATGCACGCTCCAGCGCTTTTTTTCGCAGCATGATCGTTTTCTTGAAAAACGGAACGGCAAACGTGTATTCATACTGTGCCTCAATGGTGACATAGACCTCCTCATGGTGATCGAAATCGGGAAACGAAAGCCTCGTAACCAGCAGCTTCTCCCTCTCCAGCCGGTCCGTCGCGGCCAATGATGCAATGATAGGCGTTGCCGCTTCCGCCAGCCGACGCTCGAGCTCCTGCTTGGCTTCCGCCGCAGCAGAGCCCCCTAATGCCTCAAGCTGCTCCCTCCGCTCTTTCTCCCATTGAGCCAAGCGGACAAGCGGCTCCGGAATCCATCGCCCGTATTGCTCCACAAATTGTTCGGCATCCAACACCTTCTGTCTTGCCGCATCCGCCTGGGCCGCAGCATGGCTGAGCCATACGCTCGCACGGCTGTTTGACCACCGGGATTTCGCTTCTCTGTACAATTGTTCTACTGGATACATATTCGCAGCAACGACCTTAGCCGATTCCGAAACGGCCGACTGCAATGCCATCTCCGTAAGAGACAGCCGTATGAAAGCAGTGAGCAGCGTAACAAAGGCGATAAAGAAAGGCAGCGTCAACGCCGCTTCCAGCACAATGCTTCCCTGCTGCTCTTTCATAATACGCAAGCTCTTCCGCCCCCCTAATATGTATAATCCGCCGTCTTGGTGATTCGGCACCTGTTCCCTTCGATGACGCAGCCGGAAAACTCCGATTTCCCTAGCGCTTTCATTACCCGCGGAAGAAACCAAAGCTGAAACGAGGTCGAAGCCGTGCCCGTGACATAGGTCGAAGCTTCCCGCAAATCGAGGCCCGTATTCAACTGCAAAAGTCCCTGCATACGGGATAACAGCGTCTCTTCCCGGCTGTGCAGAAGCAGAAACACACGCAAATAATCTTTATATCCCATCGTCAAAAGGTTCCCGAGTTTGCTGGAAACGGGAAGCTGCTCGCCCTGGATCAGCCTAGCCATGTCCTGCTGCGCCTGCAGCGCTCCTTCTGCAATGGCTGCGAGCAAAACCAGCAGCGGCGAGCCCGCGGTTAATACTTTGCTCTGCGGTTCGAGAAGCGATTCCAGCACGCCAACCGCCAGCCGGAACGCAAACATCTCCGCGTATGCCATGGAATAATTACCGGCGCATGACCCCGCCCCATAAAGCAAGTATTCCACCTCCTGGTTTGTGAGCGGATGCTGTTGAGGAGCCGAAAGCTCTTTGGAGGCTTTGATTTGACCGAAGGCATCTTTTTCAAGCCCTAATGTACGATAACTGAATTTGCTTACCGCAAATTCGTTGATATAAAAGTCATCCCTGATCTCCATAAGGGCCTGCTCAAGCTCAGTGACAAGCCTTAAAGCCGACAAACCGGCTTCATCGGGTGTTCGCAGATTGACGTCGGGAACCGGTGCGGCCGCGTTCGCGGCTTGATTCCATTCCAAATAGGATTGAACATACCCCGATCTTGCGCGCTCGGCCGGATTTCCTTGCAGCTCCTTGTAATATCCTTCATATGGATCCGTTCCGCTGATCAGACTGCAGCTTCCAAGGCCTCGCTGAATCTGATCCAGCACAGCTTGTGTTTTTGACCGCTGTTCCCGCTTGGCCGTCCGGTTTGCGCCACTTATCCGTTGACGCTCCTCATGCCCCGGATTGTATCTGGAAAATACTTCATCCGCCTTCTGACGGAAACCATCCAGAGAAGACATGGTGGCGGCATATTTTTGCTGCGTGAACATCAACCCGTCCTGGATTTGGGCATGAACTCCGTAAAATTTGGAGACCGAGGCGCTAACGCCGGCTTCCTGTTCGTCCAAATCCTGCCGGTCGACAAGATGCACGTGTCCAAAGACCTTTTCGGCTTCCAATGCACCGCTGTCCTCCGCTTGAGAAGAAGCAAGCCGGGAGATTTCGGCGTTGAGCTCGTCGTTTGCCTTCTTGGCCAGACTCATCGCTTGGCCGTAAGCTTCATGCAATGAGCTTAATGCTTTCATATCTGCCGTGGATTTCAGTTTCAGCATAGCGAGTACTTCTGCATATCGGATAAGATCTTGCAGAAGCTGTTCGTACTCCATGACCTTTTGCACGGCCTCATCCAATTGCCGCTCAAGATTCACACGGGCTTGATTCAGCTGGGCTAAAGCCTCGGCAGTCACAGCTCCGGCCGAGACCATTGCAGCGATCGATGCATTCAAGCTTCGGATCTGCTCTTGAATGGTCTCCACCTGGGCTTTGGCGTTTTGGAGCGTAGACCGGACATTCTCGATCGTATGAATTCCGATTCGCCCGCTGAGTTCGTTCAAATCACGCAAGTGCGTTTGATAGAACGGATGCATCTCCGTCGCCTTTTGACGGATATCGAGAAAGGCCTCCCAAGCCTCGTCCAGACGCAGGTCCCGTTCCTCCAACAGCTTCTCCACCCTAGCGGCATGCTCACCGAATCGGGAGGCTTGGCCCAATCGGGCGGCCACCCCGGTTTTCTTGAACTTGTCGGCCAGCTCCAGCCCATATATCATCGGAGCCCGGTATTTCATCTCCTCCAGTATTTGCTGTTTAAATATGCCGTGGTTGGAGAGAGCATACATGGGTGTGATCCGGGCGGAACCCGCTTCATACCGCTGATCGATAAACCGAAAGCGATCCGGCTCTGCTGCCTCGGACACATTGCCGGCAACGGTCCGTTCAAAGATCCGGTTTGCCCCATCGCCTCCGGAATGAAGCGAATAAAGCCCGTAAGTCTGCAGCGATTTGGAATATGCGGAGAGCGTAGATCGGACTCCGGCCTTTACCGCATTCTCCGCTTCTTTATCCGCGCTTTTCCACCTCATCACATCGATCAACAGCCCGCACAATAAAAATATGGGAACAAGGACCGCAATCAAATAGATCGAGACGGCACCGCTCTGCTCCTTCCAAAGTCGGTTCCGGCTTCTCAGTTCACCCACCTCCCGATTCGTTTTATTCATGAATGACCACGACGATCCCGTTTCGCTCCAGTTCACGCAGCAAGCCAGGCGATAATTTCACCTTGTCTTGTTTGGATGACTTAAAAAAATGCCAGACGACCCCCTTCACTTCCGTCCCTTTCTTGAGCAGCTCGGCATCTTTGACCATTTGAACCTCACGTAAATTTTTTTCATTAAAGGTATAGTAAGCTTGATGAGCCACCCCTCCGGCATCCAACGCGTCAATCTTCCGCATGGTTCCCGGATTAACCTCTATCTCCTTTTCTGTGCCGCTGACGAGCAGACGCAAATATTGAGCTGCCTTCTTTTCGTTATCGATCAGGGGCTTTTCCTTAACGGAGGTTTTAGGTTCAACCATCGCCGCGAGCGCATCTTTAGGCTTGATTCTGCCTTGAATTTCTCCGATAAACGTTCGTGTCAGATCGGTTAGGCGGATCGTCTCCGCCGGATCGACCACATAGGATTTAGAGGCTCCGCTGACGTTGGCTCTGCCCCACAGCCTTTGCGCAAAGTCTGGAAGGTGCATTGGCTTATGAAGCGCCGCCCGGACAAAACGCAGCACGCCAAAATTTTCGTACCCCAGCTCTCCCTGAGCTTCATCAGCTGCAATGGTACTCGCTGCTCTTACCAGTTTCGCTTGTGGTCCGCTATCTGCGGAAGCGTTGTTTGGAGTCAGCGGAAGTTTGACGGATGCCGACGGCATCGGCAGCAAAAAACTGAACATATGAGAAACGTTATCGTTCGTAAGCCGCCAATACAAACCGTCGTTGTCTCCCGCCTTCACCGCGCCTGTGAGCGGATCCTTTTTGCTGTTATCCCAAATATAGGCCGCCCGTTCGGATGCTATGGCTGTCGTATACTGCAGCGAAGCCTGGTGATAGCTAAAGAGCGCCAGAAATAAGAGCAGCACCGTGGCCAGGAAAACGGCCGGCAGCGCAAGCGACGCCTCCAGCATGATTTGACCTGCCGGGTCCCTGAGAAAGCGATGGATTCGTTTCATCATCAGAGCACCTAATTTTGTGAAGCAGGAGGATTGATTCTGACTTTATCCGATTCATAATTGTTTTGGTTATCGATAATTTCTTGGTTTGCTGATTTAAATAAACCATCGATCCATTCAATAATCCACTTCCGAAACGCAATCGCAATGATAATCAATACGGCGACAATCAACAAAATTTCCAGTGTGCCGAGACCGTCCTCCTCTTCCCACAATGGTTTCCAACCTATCGGCCAATTGTTCATCCTTCACCCTCCTCTTCTCGTCTATACACGTTTTGTTATTTATCAGTTCATCATCAGCATGGCCGGAGCCGCCACAATGACCATGACGACAAAGAAAATCAGCACCATCGGAAATACCAGTTTCGACGAACCCTCCTCTCCCAGCGTACGGGCCAGCGCTTTCCGCTTATCCCATAAAGTGATGGACAGCTCTTGAAGCGACATCACAAGTTCATCGCCGCCCCTCTTGTGATTCATAAGCAGCGCAGTCGTAAACAGGGAGGTTTCCTGCATGGCGCAGCGTTTGCTGAACTCTTCCATCACCTTGGAAAAAGAACCGTTCATTTTCAAAGCTTGGACGGCCGCCGCAAGTTCCGTCAGCAGTGGACTTCCCCTGTTTTCCTTGCCTTCCACCGAACGGATTAAGGCTTGAGGCACCGTTTCACCGGCACTGACCAGCAGCAAGATACGGTTGAGCACCTCGGGCAGTTCGATCAGCATCTGCCGCTTTCGCTTCTGACATTGATTTGAAATTTGCTTGTACATTACAAATGGAATAAAAGCGGCCAACAGCAAACCGTACAGAAGCATTTCGGCTTGGCCGCCTGCGGCCCATCCCAGGAGTGTACTCAAGCACAGCGCACCATAGGAATACACGATGGCCTGAGCTGCAAACCGTTTGGTTTCGATCAATGCCTTTTTGGCTCCGTGCAATTGAATCATGATCAAATGCACTTGCCCGAGCGGCTCGGTTAACCGGTCTGCCAGTCTTGTCCGGTCCATGACCCAAAGACCTGCGGGCAAGATTCGGCTGAGCGCATCCAACGGTTTCGTCCCCCGATGCTCATACACCCACGAACTGTACTGCGGACGTGCCATATATAACGCAGCGAAAGCAGCGGTCAGCTCCAGCACAAACAGGACAGCTATCCACACCTCAACTCACACCTTTATGTCCATTATTTTTTGCGCCAGCACATAACAGCCAAAAAGCACCGCGAGCGCACAGCTCATGATCAGTAATCCTCCACCCTGGTAAAGCGGCTCCATATAATCCGGAGTCGTCCAGGCCAGCGTTGCGATAATAGCCACCGGAGCAACGGAGAGTACTTTGGATTCGAATTTTTTTTGTGCCAGCATGACTTGAATATCCTGTTCGATATCCAGCTTTTCCTGAATCAATACGGATGTGCGGCGAACGACTTGAACCAAGCTTCCTCCGGTTCTTTTACAGGTGACGAACACTTCCGCAAACCTGTCGATTTCCTCAATATGGGCCCGTCCGCTGAATCCTGTTAAGCAGCTTTCAACCGTTTCCCCGTTTTCCATGCGCCTTTGCATGATCTCCAGCTCTTGGATGATCATGGCTTTGGAATCGGGATAAAGCAGCCTTAAGTCGCTTAACGCTTCCATCAATGCTGATTCCACCGACCGGCCTGCGCTTAATGCCGATGCGAGCGCCGCCAGCATTTGTTTGAACTGCAGCTTTAACTGCGCTTTTCTTTTGACGATCAACTGCTTTCGGCGAATCGACGGATAGCCCAGACCGACAGCTCCGAATAATGCGGCTGCGACCGGATGCTTATAGAAAATGTAAGCAATGGCTGCCATCACCGCAGCCCCCCATAATGCGGCGATCGTTATCTGTCCTGGACTCATAACGTATTCGTCATAATCTTGAAGTGTTGAATTCGCCGGGGGCCGATGCCCCCGAACAAAAGGAATCGGCACTTGAAGCTTTGTACGCCCTGGCGTTGCCTTGAACATGGCCATCGATTCTCCTTTTCTGAAGCTCATCTTTTTTTTAACCCAAGCCTGCCATCCGAAGCTTCCATGTTCGCATCAGCGGATTTCCCGTCGGCTTGAGTTCACCCAGCACCATCCCCTCCGGCGTTTCTCCTGTTTCCTCGAACAGGTACAATGGATTCAGCATCACCTCCCCATCATCCATTCCCACCACTTCACTGATTTCGGTCACCCGCCGGGAACGGTCCCGCAGCCTCTGCAAATGCACCATCACATCAATCGCCGAGGAGATTTGCTTTCGTACTACGCCCACGGGCAAGCTCGCCCCGCTAAGCACCATCGTCTCCAGCCTGCTGAGCATGTCCTTGACCGAGTTGGCGTGACCGGTAGACAAGCTTCCATCATGACCGGTGTTCATCGCCTGCAGCATATCCAGAGCCTCCGCTCCCCGCACCTCTCCGACAATGATGCGATTGGGCCTCATCCGCAGCGATGTACGGATCAAATCGCGGATAGTAATCTCTCCTTTTCCGTCCGTATTGGCATTGCGCGTTTCCAGTCTGACCAAATTCGGTATACCGAGAATCTGCAGCTCCGCCGAATCCTCAATGGTGATGATCCGTTCATCCGCCGGGATAAACTGCGCCAGCGCATTCAAGAATGTGGTCTTTCCCGACCCGGTCCCGCCGCCGATAAACAGGTTATATTTAGCCTTCACGAGCCGGATCAAGTCCTCGGCAGCTTCCTGGGATACCGCTTGTCGTGCGGTTAAATCCCGGATCGTCATCGGACGCTCCGGAAATTTGCGGATCGTCATGGCCGGGCCCTGAAGCGCAATCGGCGGAAGCACAATATTGACGCGGGAGCCGTCCCGCAGCCGGGCATCTACCATCGGGCTCGATTCGTTCACTAACCGGTTCACCCGGCCGACGATCGCCTGAATGGTATCCTCCAGCTTCTCACGGCTGTCGAAACGGATATCCGTCGCGATCACTTGCCCGTCTTTTTCAATAAAGATTTGATCATGGGAATTGACCATAATTTCCGATATGGTTCTGTCATCCACCAGCGGCTGCAGCACATCCAAGCCCCGAAAAGAGTAAAACAGCTCCGAAACGAGCTGCCGTTTCTGCCCAGCGGTCAGAAACGATTCTTTTGAATCCGCAAACACATGCTGTTCGATCGTTTCAACCAACTGCTCATCCGATAATGTGTTTCCGTAATCCATGCTCTCTTGAATTTTTTTGAGTAATTTCTGTTTCCTTTCCGCTGCGTTCATCCGGCCCGGCTTCTCCTTTCTCGCGCAATAATTCCTGGACCATAGAAGCTGTGAAGGCGGCTGAAACCATCCGCTCTACATGAGCCACCGCTTTCCACTCCGGCACATAAGGAAGCTCTCCCTGAAGGGTTATTCCGTACTTTGAAAAATCATTGAGCGCATGTCCGGTACTTTTATTGAGCCAAAAGGCGATTTTATCTATCGAGAGCATATCCTTATGATTGTCCTCCCCCTTCCAGCTTGCAAAAAGCTCCGCCGTCTTTTGCAAATGAATGCAGTCGTCAAGCACCAGCCAAAAAATATGATCCGCTTCTTGCAAGCCCTTGAGCGTGACCGGACTGGGGAAGGAATCCAAATCCAGAATGATCCAGTCGTATATACCCGATGCCGCCGCCCCTTGCAGAATGCGCTGCAGATCGGCGCTTTCCATCTCTACCATTTCTTTAGGGTGTGATGATGGCGGTACATAGTCGAACTTCAACTCCGGATGCCTGCGCTTTAACTGCTCCATTTTGGCTGCGAGGATGTCCGGATTCGTTTTGGCATAATATAGCATCTGCGAGAAAGTCTCCGACTCCCCGTCGCGATCTTCCGCAAACCAGGCTTTGGACGGAAGCCGTTCCAGCGGTAAGCACAATACCTTCTCCCCATGGAAGGCGAGTTGACGGGCCAGATGGACAGCCGTAACGGTCTTCCCGCTCCCGCCGACAGCGGAGTATACCGCTAAGGTCCTTGCGCCCCTTCTGCCGCGCAGCGGAGCGTCCTTGCGATATTCGTTATAATGAACGGCAACCCCCGACAGCAGATGATTCAGCGGCTGAAATTTAAACAGCACCGGATATTCAAGCAGCCCGCCCGCTCTCATTGAATCGCTGATCAGGACGATGCATCCCGTTTTGACGCGATAAGCCGAATCCGGCAAAGGCATCCAGGATTCATGGACCATCATAATAAACGGCTCTCTGGTTTCTTCCACAAAGCGAAAGCCCTCTTCCGCAGCGGTAAATACGCGTAGGCTGAAGCGTTCCGCATATTCCGAGGAACGAATATAGGCCGACAGCATATCGGCAAAATACGCGTCGTCATCGAGCAGCACCAGCAGCATTTTTGCCAAGCAGCATCACTCCCTTTCCTGTTTAGCGCCGAAAAAAGGCAACAAAAAAAGCACACGCCGCCAAGGTTCCCATCAACCTTGAAACAGCGGTGCTTCCGCTTGATATCATGAAATTAATCGTATTATATCCCTAATATTTGGAAAATGCAAGAGGAAATTGAGATAAAATATCGCTATTGGCCATGTTTATGAAATGGGCTCATCCTCACGTCTCCCAATTCCCTCCCCGACCGTCGGCTGCTAAGCTGAAATTCAAAAAAGCACACGCCGCCAAGGTTCCCTCGAACCTTGAAACAGCGGTGCTTCCGCTTAAATAATGAATTTGATATATCATCAATCTAATATCCCGCGAACCATCAGCGGGTTTTCACCAAAAACAAGGTAAGCTCTTCGCGGTTATGAAAAAGCTGCTTCGCTTTTTGCAGCTCCAGCTCGGGAGACAGATCTTGAATGACCTCGCGGATCGATTGAAATGCTTTTTTGTTCATCAGCTTCACGGTAATAATGGCCGTTCCGCCCGTCTTCAAAGCGTAAAGCAACCCGCGGACCAGCTTGGCCATCTGCCGGTGACTCCAGCTCATATCGCAAACCAGCAGATCGAAGGCGTCTGCCGCAAACACCACTTCATCCGCTTTTTTGGCATGATACGTAAGGTTCGGATGACTCAAAAGCCCGGCATCCAGCTTGGCCGGATCTACCGCCGTCACCTTCAGCCCCCGCTCCAGCAGCAAGGAAGTCCACCCGCCCGGCGCCGCCCCGATATCAAGCGCGGACCGGTACTGCGTAAAATCAAGGCCAAACGCCTGCTCCGCTTCCAGCAGCTTGAATTTGGCCCGGGATACCTGCCCATCTTCCCTGCGGAAGCGAACGGCTCCGCCGGACCAATCCGATAAGTTCTCTTCCGGACGCGACATGCCGTAATAAACGGTATCTTTTGTCAAAAAGAGCGACAAAATGAAGTCCGCTCCTTTGACCACGGGCTCCGCGGTATAATCAGATGAAAGCCTCTCATCCACTGCGGTCTTGACAACGGAAGAGGAAATGTCCGGTGCGGCATCCTCCGTTTTGCGGACCTGCACCGCAATCTTACTGCCGGTGTACGGAGGAGATGCAGACAGCCGTTCGACAACAAAGCCCATGAGCGAGTCCATGGAACCGTTCCATGACGTTCGTGCGTCAACAGGCTGCATATGCCTTAAAAAAACCGGTTCATTGCCCGTGATCCTGCGAATCGCTTCTTCCCTATCCGTTTCGGCTGCGAACAGAAAGACTTCCCCGGGAACGATCCATTCGGACTTTACCGATCCCAGCAGCCGACGCAGCTCTTCCTGCGCCTGCTGAGCAAATCCCCTGTTGGCAGTTCCGATAAAAACGCCTGCGTTCATCATAGTACCCGAATCCAGGGCCGGTCCCCGGACCAATCGATGCGGATCGGAACCTGAAACGCCTTATATAAATTGTCTTCCGTAAGCACCTCTCGCTTTAAGCCGGAAGCAATCAGCTGCCCTTGCTCAATCAGCGCCACATGAGTGAACATCGGAACAATTTCCTCAATATGGTGCGTCACGTAAATGACCGTCATCTGCTGCTCACCAAGCTCATTGATGTTTTCCAGCAGCCTTTCACGCTCAAAAAGATCAAGCCCGGAACAAGGCTCATCCATAATGAGGATCGATGGCCGTGTCATCAGCGATCTGGCTAGCATCACTTTTTTGCGCTCTCCCTGCGAAAGCGTACCCAGCGGTTGATCCGCAAGGTGGCGCAGCTTGACGTCACTCAGCATGTGGAGCGCCTTTTCTTTGGCCTGCACAGGTATTTCCTCATAGAACCGCAGGAATCCGAATTCTCCGGTGGCGACCACCTCCCAAACGGAATCTGCAGGGTTCAGCTTTTCATAAAGCGATTGGCTGATGTACCCGATTTGTTTCCGTACCTCGCGCACGTCGCATTGTCCATATGTATTTCCGAGAACCTGTACTTTGCCTCTGCTCGGAAATTCATATCCGTTCATCATCTCCAGCAGCGTCGTTTTTCCCGAACCGTTCCTTCCGAGAATGACCCAATGCTCTCCGGCTTGGATCTCCAGCTGAACTCCCGATAAAATATGCCTGTCTTCCCGGATAAAATGAATTTGCTGTAACGATAAGACCTGTGACACCAGTGACCACAACCTATTCTTTGACGTTTTGGGCAATCTCCTCAAGCAGCGCATGCGGCATGGGGCCATTCACCACAAGGACATGCTCGGGCTTGCTCGCATATAAAGCTTGAAACATATGTTGCCTTCCCGAATCGCTGGATGTGTGTAAATAAATGCGTTTCGGGTAACGGTTTGAAGCAACGATGCCTCTGACGACATCCATCCCGTTAGGCTTGCCCCATCCAAGGTCGTAATCGAGCGAAAGCACATCCACCTCGCATTCCTGCAACAGAAGAAGGCATTCTTCCGCACTGCGTGCATGCAGGAATCCCTTCGGACAAGTCCGATAATCGTCCAAATAAACATGAATCACCCTTCGCTCAGCTCCTTGACATAACGGATTTCCCCGGCATGCGTCGTCCCTCGCATCAAAGGCGTTTCCAGGACAACCGGAAGATTCATGCTCTTGAGGCGTTGGGAACGCAGCAGCGGAAGAAAAAGCGCTTCACCCATTTGGCCTTTGCCGATCATGGCATGCCTGTCTTTGCATGCGCCGCGCGCATATACGGAATCGTTCAGATGGATGGCGCGAAGATGCGGCAAATAGCCAACGGCCTCGGCATGTCGTTCCCACTCCGGCCAACCCGCCGGGAGCGCCGGGAACAATTTGGAGGCAAAGGCATGGCACGTATCGAAGCAAAAACCGATCAGTTCGGGCCTCCGGCATAATCCCCGAATCTGTACAAGCTCTTCCAGGGTTGTCCCCATCAACGAACCTTCCCCCGCTTGATTCTCGATCAGCAGCAAGGCGCGACCCGGATATCCCGCAAGCACCTCATTAATACATTCTATAATATTTTTATAGCCTTGTAACGGGTCCTTGCCTTTGTATTTGCCAAAATGAACAACGACGCCTACCGAACCGCATGCATCCGCAATTTCGAGATCGTTGCGAAGAGAAGCGATCGTCGCCTGCCGCAGCTCGCCCTCGTCTACTGCAAGGTTGGTTGGATAGGGCGTATGAGCGATGGTGAGAATGCCATGCTCGCGGCAGTACCGCTCGCAGCTCTCCGCGTCACTGCGATTGTATGCCTTCACCATCAGGCTGCGCGGGTTTTTGGGGAAATATTGAAATGACTGCGCGCCCAACAGGACCGCCGTCCTGGCCGCTTCCAGGTAACCCTTCCGAATACTGATATGGCAGCCGAACCTCATGTCCTCTCCCCCTTACCGCTGGCAGCCCAGGCAGCAAAAGGATTTCTTCGAGGAGACATCCTGCCTCACGATAGGACGTCCGCAGCGTACGCACGGCTCCCCCTCACGGTCATATACGCGGCATCGGCTGTCGAAGCCTCCAGTTAACGTATCTCCCGTAAAAAGCGGCATTTCCATATACCCGCCATAATGCGTCGCCTCGATCAGCACTTCTCTCATGGACCGGTACAGCCGGCCAAACTCCAGAGAGGTTAAATCGAACGGACGTCTTGAAGGCAGCAGTCCGGCATGAAAGCAAATTTCATCACTGTAGCAGTTTCCGATACCCGCCAACAAGCTTTGATCCGCCAGATTGCTTTTGAGTGTGCCTCTCTTCACTCGCAGCCGTTCTTCAAACCTCTCCGCGGTAAAGCCGGGATCGAGCGGTTCCGGCCCGAGCTTTTCCATAAGGGCGGAAGCTTCCTCGGCCTCATAAAGATGCAAATATCCCAGGCGGAGTCCTATGCAAAACAAATGCCGGTCTCCAAAATCGATCCGCACCTGAACGGTTCGCTCAGGCGCTTCTTCCATCGTGCCATAAAATATCATGCCCCCCAGCATCAAATGGAGCACCAGGACTTTGCCTGAGGTCAAAGGAAACAGCAGATGCTTGGCTCTGCGATCCACCGTCCGGACCGCTTGGCCTGTCAGTTCGCGTTCAAACCGTAGCGGAGATACGTTGATCGACTTTTCGCGTCCAATCTCCGTGCCGGTAATCGTCCGTCCTGCGATTCGTCCGTTCAGCAGGATGCGGTAATTTTCCATTTCAGGCAGCTCCGGCAACGACTTCACCTTCCTCAACTTTTCGATCTTTCACTAGATTTCCAAGAGGAAGGGAAATTATACCTTAAAGAGGCATCGACAACTGCTCGAATCCGGGGGCGGGCTGCCGTTTTCTTGATGGCTTCGTCACGGAAGGAGACCAAACGGAAGTGGTGGATGAAGCCGACTTTCTTTTCAGCCGTTCAATCCTTTTTTCCAGTTCTGCCGCTTCGTTCCCCGCCTCCTTCGACCCAGCTTCCCGTCTCACGGCTCCCGTCCGGTTTCCGCTGCGCTTTAGCGCGCCTTGGCGCCATACGAGATCGAGTGCCAGCTGAGCGTACTCCAAAGCCGGCTTCCACTCCTTGGCTTTATGTTCGTAATACATAGACAGCTCTATATAAGGCTCCAAGGATGCGGTTCGGCTTCCGCCCTTGCAGGCGATATAATGCTTCCAAAGCAGGCATGCCTCAGACAGCATACGCCGCCGCTTGAAAAATTGAGCCAGAGGCAGCAGGCAAGCATCCACTTCGCCTGTTTCTCTTTGGGCAATGTCTGATAGAAGTTCCTCCGCTAACGCGCTCAAAGCCTCGTCGGCCTGCGCCCTCATCCCGATTTTATCCAGCCACAGCCCGAGCCGGAACCACTCTTCCCTGCCGAATTCACGGGCATGCATCCAATCCAGCTTTCCGCTCAGCAAGGCGGCAAAATGCACGGCCAACCCGGCCAACGATAGAACGTCCAGCTCGTTGTGAACAAATACGCCCTTTAAAATCTCAGGGTCCCGCTCTGACAAATATTGAAAATAAAGCGCCGGCGCCAGCGATCCCGGGACATCGTTGTCCCGGTACACGCCCAGCCGCTCCTCCTCGATATGGCCTAATCGGCAGGACGGCAGCGTATGCTTCCATAAGCTTCGGGACGGATACAAAAAATCGATATGCCCTGCGGGCTCCGCCTGCAGCGGCATCCGGTTCATAATGTACCGGTTCTTGACGATGGGCCAGTCAAACGATTTGCCGTTATAAGAAATAAGCACCGGACGGCTTTTCAGCTTGTTTTGAAGGTAACCAAGCATGGCCGCTTCTTCCCCGGGATGCCGGATCAGCATTTGCTCGACCGTGAAACGGTCCCCTTCATAGAACCCGATCCCGATCATGAAAGGGACATTGCCGGCGCCATGGCCCAGACCGGTCGTTTCCGTATCCATGAAAAGAAGGCGTTCGTGCGGCATGCCCGACGTTTCGGCAGAACCGGTCCCCGGTTCTTTGGCAGCCAGCAAACGCCAAAGCTCATCCCCGCTGTTTGCCAAATCTCCCAGCCGGCTCCCGCCGTGCCGGTATTCGGCCTCATAGGTATTCCGGCGCAGCACGAAATCGCCCCATTCGCTTTGTTCCATGACCGCGCCAACCGCACTCCACTCGTCCGTAGAAGGATTTTCGCTTGGAGTGACCGGCACGGCCGTCTCCTCAGGCCGCTTATGCCGCAACAGCCTTTCCCTGAGCGAGCTCATCCCGCTCCCTCCAGTCGACGCAGCAAGCCAAGCGACAGCTGCTTCCCGGTCATCCCCACTTCCTCGATCGGACCGACACAAGCCGGGCAGCCGCTAAGGCAGCCGCATGAAGAAATAAGCCGCTGCGCTTCAGCAAGCAGCTTACCATGCACTTCGTAGAGCCGTTCACTGAGACCTACACCGCCCGGATACCTATCATAGAAGAAGATCGTCGGCTGCTTGTTATGCACGGCTTTTACCTGAGGGACGACGCGGATATCCTGCGGGTCGCACATCAAATACAGCGGAGCGATATGCACCAGGACGTTGGATAGCCCGAGAAGCGCAAACTGCATATCGTTCGCCGTCATCCCGGAAGCCGCTTCTTCATCAAATGTGAACCAGTAGGAGCTGGTGTGCAGTTCTTCCTCAGGCAGATGAATCGGTCCAGATCCAATGTTTTCATGAGTCCCCAGCTTGATTTTTTTGAAAATCGTCGCTTTTGCGTTTACCGTCACTTCTCCATACTGCCTCAGCAGTCCCCTCTCGGCCGCTTCCCGATGAACGTGCAGCACCTTCAACTGAACCGCCAGATTGGCGTCCGTAAAGTAATCGACGTTCACTTCGCGGACATACGCTTTCTTCTCTTCATAATCCAGCTTCTCCACTTGAAACTGCACGCCCTCGTGAATATAGATCGCTTCTTCATGGATCAGCGTTGGCGCGCTGAACCTGTCTACCTCGCCGAGAACACGCGCACCGTTGGTCATATCGATGATAATAAAATTTTCCTGCGCGGCGGAGCGCAAGCTGATATCGTGCGCCGGAAACGACTGCTCCATCCAATGCCAACGGTTCTTTACCCGGTGCAGTATCCGCTCCTCCGTCAAAAACTCCAAAATGTCCTTAAGCGATTCGTCCCCGAACTTCTCATTCTCCTCGAAGGGAAGCTCATATGCGGCGCACTTCACATGATCCACCAGGATGATAAGGTTGTCCGGACTGATCCGCGCCTGCTCCGGCGGGCGTTCAAAGAAATACTGGGGGTTTTGGATCATGTATTGATCCAGCGGATTGCTGCTCGCCACAAGAAACGTAATCGAGTTCTCCTGTCTGCGGCCGGCGCGGCCCGACTGCTGCCATGTGCTGGCAATCGTTCCCGGATATCCGTTTAATACGCACGCCTGAAGCTGCCCGATATCGATGCCGAGCTCGAGCGCGTTCGTGCTCACAACACCGCGGATTTCCCCGCTGCGCAGCCCCCGCTCGATCTCGCGCCTCAGCTTGGGCAAATAGCCGCCGCGGTAGCCGCGTATCGATTTGGCGCCCAACTCGTGGGCGACAAGCTCCTGCAGATATGTAAGAAGGATCTCCACCCGCACGCGGCTGCGCGCAAACACAATCGTCTGAATACCCTGCTTCAGCAGCAGGCCGGCAAGCTTTCGCGTCTCCAGCACGCTGCTCTTGCGGATGCCCAGCTGCTCGTTGACGACGGGCGGGTTATAAAACACAAAGTGCTTTTCTCCCGATGGCGCCCCATTGTCATCCACCAGCGCCACTGGTTCGCCAATCAGGCGTTCCGCATGCTCCTTCGGGTTATCGACCGTTGCGGAAGCACAGATAAACTGCGGATTGGAGCCATAAAAACGGCAGATTCGCTTCAATCTCCGGATGACATTGGCGACATGGCTGCCGAATACTCCCCGGTAGGAGTGAACTTCGTCAATCACGATAAATCGGATATTTTCAAACAGCTTCACCCATTTGGTATGGTGAGGAAGTATTGCGGAATGGAGCATATCCGGATTCGTCACTACGATATGTCCGGCGTTGCGGATCGCCTGGCGCACGGCGGGCGGCGTATCCCCATCGTACGTGTGCGTCTTAATATCCGCTCCCATAACATTCGCAAGCTCCTGCAGCTCGGCAACCTGGTCCTGGGCCAGCGCTTTGGTCGGAAACAAATAGAGCGCCCGCGCGCTCTCATCCTTCAATATTTCCTGCAGCACAGGAAGGTTGTAGCAAAGCGTCTTCCCGGATGCCGTAGGCGTCACCGTAACGACGTTCCGTCCGGCGCTCACTTCACGGAAGGAGTAGGCTTGGTGTGTATACAGCTTTTCGATTCCTCTTGTCTCAAGCGCTTCTCGCAGAAGCGGATTTAACTCGTCAGGGAACGGCTCGTACCGCCCTTCCCGAGGCGGAATCGTATGCCAGTGCGTCACCTGAGACATCAGCTCAGGCGTCGCCTTGATCAAATCTATCAATTCATTTATGGAAGCAACCTTTCCGGTCAATGGGTTCATCTTTTCGACTCCTTTTGACGGCAGCGTTACTCCCATTATATAGAATGCATGTTCGTATTACAATTCCTTTTTGCATTTGATCTGCCAAAAGACCTTTTAGCAATGACATATGCCGGCGGATCACAGCCTTAATAAAATTTAACATCATAAAATATTTATATGAAAAGACTTTTAAAAGGATTAGCCCAGACGTCACCCTATGGCAGTCTTTATCGTGATCCTTACCGCACGGCCTATTTTTCCCTGAAATAAAAATATAACCCGAGCCGATGGGTTTCGGTTCAGGTCTTTTTTTACTTAAACGCGAAAGATGTTGAATATTACCCTTGCCGGCACCCATGGCCGCGCAGGATTGTGTCACTTCCTGCGCTTTCCCGGGCAATTAGGAAAAACCCTTAGAGCGAATCAGAGGAATCATCGTAATCGTAACGAAGCCCGTCTTGAGAAGCCGTCGTCTGTAAAGGGGGCGATACCATAGCTGCTGCCGCATTCGTTTTGAGCTTGTCCAGCACTTCATGAAACTTCCGTGCCTCTGATTCTTCGCCCTGCGAACGAATTGCGATTTGCAGAGCCTGTTCTATGACGGCGATATCCTGACTTGTGAAAGCCATACCGCAATCCCTCCTCCACATTTTTACTGAGACTATTCTTGCCCAATCCCCTGTTCTTCATACTTTTTTGTAAATCTAAACCTCTTCTTCTCCCTTGGTTCCGGAACGCATTCGTCTATTTGAACCAAATATATATCGGGACGAAAAGTACGCTGGTGATAATCGCTGTTACTCCCATGGCAAACCCACTAATGCTTCCTGCCAGCTCCGAGTCCCGGATCATCCGGGCTGTACCGATACCGTGGGCGGCGGTACCGATGGCCGTGCCGAGTGAAATATCCTCTCTTACCCCGGCCAAACGCAGCAAAGCCGGTCCGAGCAAACTTCCGATCAGTCCCGTTAACACCGTCATTGCCGCCGTGAGCTCGGGTATGCCCCCTGCTTGTCGTGCAATTTCCATAGCTACCGGGGAAGTCACGGACTTGGGCATCATCGTGATCAGCAGCTCGCGGCTGCCTCCCAAGCTCCAGACTAGCCCGGCCGACATCATCAGCGCACTTACTGAGCCTACGGTAACGCCAGTGATGATAGGCAAAAAGTTCCGTCCAATTCGCTGGGCGTTCTTGTAAAGAGGGACACCCAGCGCGACTGTAGCCGGTCCGAGCAGGAAAACGATGTAGTCCCCGCCCTTTTTATAGGCTTCATAAGGGATCCGCATCAACATCAGCACCGCAATGATCAGGATAGACGAGATAAGAAGCGGATGCAGCCCTTTCCACTTTTGCTGGCACTTTAAAGCGACGGCATAAGCGATCACCGTTAACGAAATGCCGAATAACGGCTCGGCGCTAAGCTCTTGAACGGTCATAACGGCGTTCTCCTTCTTTCATCTTCCTGCCGCTCATCAGCTTCACCGTCCAACCGGTGAAAAGCAGCACGCCGAACGTACTCATGAACAGACTGATCACGATCGTCAGCGCCTGCTCCCCGATCAAGGAGAAAAACACCATCGTTCCAGCCACAATCGGCGCAAATAACAGGAGCATATGCCGAATCAGGAACTGGCTTGCCTCTTCCACCCATGACACCTTAACGATTTTCAGAAATAAGCTGAGCGTAAATAGAATCAAGCCAATAACATTGGCGGGTAAAGGCACTCCGAACCCTTCATGAAGTACCGTTCCCAGCATATAAAAAACAAGTAATATGGCAAATCCCATCATAATTTTCGTACTCCTTCCAATGATGGCCGTATACCGGACTCGCCGTATGCATAATTTGCCCTTTCGGGTGGTATCGTAAAATTGGCGCAATGCCACTAACGTATTGACACTAACCAAAACGGGAGTTGAATCATCATGGCCAAGCCGGACAATCGTGCGGACAACGTAGAACACCTGCAAAAAAACATTAATCACACCATCGAAAACATTGAAGAGGCTGAAGCCTATTTGGACGAGCATGCCGAGGAAATCAGCCCGGAGGAACAGCAGCAGATCGAATCCAAAAATGACCGCCGCCGTGAAAGCTTAGCCGCGTTCCGTTCCGAAATCAAAGACGAAGCAAACGAACAGAACGAAGAGTAAACCGCATAAATACCTCCTCCCCCTTCAAAGGGGAGGAGGTTATTAGCTTTGCGGCTATGCATTCGTTGATCTCCGCGATACAGGGATTTCAAAACGAAAATGATCATAGGCCAGGTACGTCTCCTCATGGACAGTACGAGCCTCCGCCGTTAATTGTTCCGCCAGCTCACCTTGATAACGCGAACTAATGTGCGTCAAAATTAACGTTTTCGCACCGGCCTCCCGGGCTGTACGTGCGGCGTCGATCGCCGTCGAATGATCATATTTTACAGCCATCTCTTTTCTCTGCTCCGCAAATGTCGCTTCATGGACAAGCACATCCGCAGCCTCTGCAAGCTTCACCGCATGAGTGCACGGCTGGGTATCGCCCAATATCGTCACCGTGCGGCCGGGAATGGATGGACCGATAAACTCCTGTGCATACAGCACCTTGCCATCCGGCAGTTCGATGTTTTCTCCGTTCTTGATTTTGCCGAACAGTGGTCCCGAGGAAAGTCCAAGCTCCTTCAAACGGGCTGCATCCAGCTTTCCTTTTTGCGGTTTTTCGGTTATGCGATAACCATAGCTGTCAATGCGGTGCACCAGAGGAGCCGCCGTAACGGTCAGCTGCTCGTCTTCAAATACAAGGAACGGCTCCGATTCTTTAAATTCTACGATGTCGATCTCATAACTCAGATGGGAATCGCTCACACGAAGCGCCGTTTCAATGAATTCTTTAATTCCCTTTGGACCGTAAATGGTAAAGGGACTCTCTCCCCCTTGGTAGGATCGGCTTGACATCAAACCGGGAAGACCATAGATGTGATCTCCGTGCAGATGGGTAATAAACAGCTTTTCCAGCTTGCTGATTTTGACCGGAGCCCTGAGCACCTGATGCTGCGTTCCTTCCCCGCAATCGAACATCCAATAGACGTTTCTCTCCGCCAGCAGATTCAGCATCACGGAGGTAACATTACGTTCCTTGGAAGGCATTCCGGCACCCGTTCCCAGAAAATAAAGTTCCAATATCCATCGACTCCCGTTTCGTTAAAGTCCAATCAGTGAAAAGAGTGGAGCGTTCACGCTCCACCCTGTATAGCATACCCCAAATCGGCTTTAGGCGTTAAAATATCTGGCATCGGGATGTGCAAATACGATGGCGGATACGGAAGCCTCTGGCTCCATCATGCTGCCTTCCGTCAGATGAACGCCGATATCCTCAGGGTGCATCAATGCGAAAAGCTGCTGCTGATCATCCAGGTTCGGACATGCGGGGTAACCGAACGAAAACCGCTGCCCGCGGTATTTGGCTCCGAACCTCTCCTGCATGGTCATCTCCGCCGGATCCGGGAAGCCCCATACGTCGCGCATCATTTGATGGATGCGCTCGGCGAATGCTTCCGCCGTTTCAAGAGCGGCCGCCTGCAATGCGTGAGAACGCAGATAATCGCCTTTCTCACGCCATTCAGCCGCCAATTCGCTGATCCCATGGCCGGCTGTGACGACAAGGAAACCGACATAATCCATCTCGCCGCTTTCTACCGGCTTTAAGAAATCGGCCAGACAGAGATAAGGCTCTTTTTGCTGCCGCGGAAAACTAAATTTCTGCAGCACCTTGGTATGATCTTCCGGGTCGTAAACCAGCACATCGTCGCCATCGGCCTGAGCCGGGAAGAAGCGATACATACCGTGGGCTTTAATAATGCCTTCACGCTGCGCTTCGAATAAAATCTGATCTACCGTTTCCTTCAACTGAACAGCTTTCGGGTCCTTCTCGGCCAGCAATCGATCGACTTTACCTTTCAGCCCCAAATGGTGTCCAAGCAGCATCTGCATGTTGATATAAGGCATCAAATGACTGATCGGATAATCGCGCAGCACGCGGCGTTCCAAATCCGGCGGCTGCTGTACCGGCACCGTCCGGTCTAACGTAGATACCTTCACCCGTGTCAGCTCAGGCATTTGCTCTTCCTTACGCCCGGATTCCTTCACATCCGACTCCATGCTTTCTCTCAGCTCACGAATCAATTGCTGCTTTTGTTCCGGGTCGCTGAGCTTGTTCGCGATTTCCAAGCCATCCATCGCGTCTTTGGCATAAAGGACAAGGCCGTCATATTCCGGAGCAATCCGTGTCTTGGTAAACTTCCGTGTTAATGCGGCTCCGCCCACAAGAATAGGAACATCAATTCCCGCATTCTTCAAGTCTTGAGCGGTAACGATCATTTGCTGTGCCGATTTGACAAGCAGTCCCGACAGACCGATCGCATCCGCCTTCTCTTTGCGGTACGCTTCAATCAACTGCTCGGGCGGAACTTTGATGCCCAAGTTGATAATTTTATATCCGTTATTGGACAAAATGATTTCGACGAGGTTTTTACCAATGTCATGTACATCGCCCTTCACCGTTGCCAAGATGATTTTTCCTTTGACGGCGCTCTCCGTCTTTTCCATGAACTGCTCCAAATGCGAAACCGATGCCTTCATCACTTCAGCACTCTGCAGTACCTCGGCTACGATGAGCTCGTTGTTATTGAAAAGCCGTCCGACTTCCTCCATCCCTTTCATCAGAGGACCGTTAATGATCTCAAGCGGCGAATATTTTTGCAGCGCGTCGTTCAAATCCGGAATCAGGCCTTCTTTGGTGCCTTCTACCACATAAGAAGCCAGACGCTCCTCCAAGGTCAGATTGGAAATCTTCTCTTTCTTCTCGACCTTCTTGCTGCGGAAATGCGCAACAAACGCGGCCAGCGTATCATCATTGGTATCATAGATGAGGTTTTCCGCCAATCTCCGCTCTTCTTCAGGAATGGACGCATAACGTTCCAGCTTCTCCGTATTGACAATAGCGTAATCCAGTCCTGCCTTCGTACAGTGGTACAAAAAGACGGCGTTAAGCACTTCACGCCCAGCCTCCGGGAGACCGAACGAGACGTTGCTGAGACCGAGGATCGTTTCCGTATCCGGCATCGCTTCCTTGATCATGCGAATGCCGTCAATCGTTTCTTTCGCCGATCCGATATACTGCTGATCACCCGTACCTACAGGAAAAACGAGAGGGTCAAAAATGATATCGTTCGGGTTCATTCCATATTTGTTCACAAGCAGATCATAGGAGCGCCGGGCAACCTCCAGTTTGTCTTTCGCTGTAATAGCTTGTCCCCGTTCGTCAATAGTACCTACGACAGCAGCTGCGCCATATTTATGAATGAGCGGTACGACTTTCTCGAACTTCTCTTCGCCATCCTCCAGGTTGATCGAGTTAATGATCGCCTTGCCCTGAGAATACTTTAGGCCCAGCTCAATGACCCGGTGGTCCGTGGAGTCGAGCATCAGCGGTACCTTTACTTTCTTGACGACAAGCTCCAGAAACTTCTGCATATCCGCCATCTCGTCGCGATCCGGATCCTGCAGGCAGACGTCGATCACGTGGGCTCCGCCCTTCACTTGAGCGCGGGCAATTTCCGACGCTTCCTCATACTTGCCTTCAGCAATCAGGCGCTTAAATTTACGCGAACCCAGAACGTTTGTTCTCTCTCCAACCATGTACGGACGATTCGCGTCTTCAATATATACCGTCTCTATCCCGGAAACGGCCGGCGGGTGAGTCCCTCTATGCACCCGAGGCTTGTATGAGCTGAGCGTCTCCGCCAAGGCTCGAATATGGTCAGGCGTTGTACCGCAGCAGCCTCCGGCAATGTTCAGCCAACCCTGCTCGGCGAATCCCGCCATCTTCATCGCTAACGTCTCCGGAGATTCATGGTAATTTCCGTTCTCATCCGGCAGTCCTGCATTCGGGTAACAGCTGACGGCCGTACCGGCGATATCGGCCAGCGTCCGAATATGATCCCGCATAAATTCCGGTCCCGTCGCGCAGTTCAAACCGATCGAAATCGGCTCCAAATGCTCGAGGGAAATATAGAACGACTCGATGTTTTGACCGGCAAGCGTCGTCCCCATCGGTTCGATCGTACCGGAAATCATCAGAGGAAGCTTCCTGCCCATCTGATCGAACGCCTTGCGAATGCCGATGCTTCCGGCTTTCACGTTAAGCGTATCTTGGGAAGTCTCCAGCAGCAGCGCATCTACGCCGGCTTCGATTAACGCCAGCGCTTGTTCATAATAGCTGTCGATCAATTCATCGAATGTGACGCCGCCTGTGACCGAAAGCGTCTTGGTTGTCGGACCCATGGCGCCTGCCACATAACGCGGCCATTCCGGTGTACTGTATTTATTAGCTGCCTCGATAGCCAGCTTGGCTGCAGCCAGATTGATTTCCCGGGCACGATCCTGCAGACCATATTCCGCGAGCACCACGCTGGTAGCTCCGAAGGTATTGGTCTCAACGATATCCGCGCCTGCGGCAAAATAAGCTTCATGAATTTTACGGATAATATCCGGTCTGGTAAGAACAAGGATTTCATTACACCCGTCCAGCTCTTCCCCGCCGAAATCTTCCGCAGTGAGATTTTCCTGCTGGATCATGGTACCCATGGCACCATCCAATATCATAATTTTCTTTTGTAATTGCTCTTGCAAGGATGACTTATCCATCAATAATCCCCTTTCAAACTGCCGCCATACCTGTCGTCTCTTTTTCTCAACCAGCATCTCTTTCGTCGCTGTCGAATAAACACGAAATTCAGCAAATCGTTTATCCCTAAAGTGTACCAGAAACATGCCATGATGAAAAGGAACTTCCATCATGTTCAACAGCTCACGATGCAAAAAGATTGAAATCTTTCTCCAATACTCATCGACAGATGTGGCACCTTTCACTATAATATATATAGAAACGAACAATTCTTATAGGAGAAGAGGGATTTACCATGGCAGAAATCAGAATTCGCAATACCAACGAACGAATCACCGGCGAGCAAAATGTCAAGGCATTTTTGGATAAGCAAGAGGTGCTGTATGAACACTGGAACGCTGCGAAGCTGCCGGCTGAGCTTCAAGAAAAATTTGTACTGACCGATGATGAAAAAGCGCAAATTTTATCCACTTTCGATGCGGAAATCCGCGATCTTGCAAACCGCCGCGGGTACCGGACATGGGACGTCATCGCTCTTTCCGATGCGACGCCCAACCTGGATGAACTGCTTAAAAAATTCGAGCAGGTGCATACGCATACGGAAGATGAAGTGCGCGCCATTACAGCAGGTAAAGGCATATTCATTATTAAAGGCAGCGACGATGTAGGCTATTTTGACGTCGAACTGGAAGCAGGTGATGTCATTTCCGTACCGGAGAACAAGCCTCACTTCTTCACTTTGATGGAAAACCGCCAAATCGTGGCCGTTCGCCTCTTTATTGAAACGGAAGGCTGGATTGCACACCCGTTCGAGGATCCGACGTTCCAGAAGGCATAATTAAATAACAATGAACCCCGCCATATAAGGAGGCCACGGAAGAACTTACACTTTTTCTCGGGGCAGCCAAAGCAGGACGACGAAAAAGGGGCCGTCCCAAAAGTAGCTTTTAGCTACGCAGGGACGGCCCTGTTTTCTTAACTTCTCGTTTCCATACAGAAAAAAAGGTCGAGTAGAGGGCTATACTTGCTCTCTTACTCGACCTTTTTGGTGCATCGCCGCCCACTTTAATAAATTATGGGCAAGGGAAAGCCACCCGACCTCCAGGCTCACTTTGGGCAAGCCGCGAAGCAGGAAACGCCGGCAGTTCCGGTTGTTTTTCATTTGTCCGAACACACTCTCCGGTTCGATCATACGTCGAACCGACATCGCGTAGCCTTCCTCACTTCGCAGCTTTTCCCGCGTCTGCTGCTTGTAACGATGGTATTTGAGACTCACTCGGATTTCCCGGTTCCCTTTGGCTTTCGTGCAGGCGTCTTTTAAAGGACAGCCTGTACACTCCCGACTCCGGAATAGTGCTCCAGCTTGACGTACTTCTCCTCGACAAGAAAACCCAAAATGGCTGTAAAAACCGTTTCGAGAACATCTTTCATCCGCTCGGAGCGGAAGCGGTTAATGGTGCGGAAATCCGGCCGCTGTCTGGCCGCAAGCCACATGAACATGATATTTTCGCGGACGGCTTTGCGATCTGACGAGAGGAATAGATTCGCTGGGTGTAGGCGTACACGATGACTTTCGTAAGCATTTTCGGTTGGCAGCTATCCTGCCCCCACCCGGGTAAGCAGCTGCAAAGATATTGTCGTCTAACCGATTAACCGCATCATTGACAATGCGGACCAGATGCCCCGCGGGAATATCTTCTTCTAAATCCATTGGCAGACAGAGTTGATCCATGTTATATTGAATGTACAAAAGAAGCCCTCCTTTGAATGGTTGCTCGTCACTTCCATTTTACCAAGGTTTGGCTTCTTTTTGTTTTACAAAATTAAAAAAGGGGGTATCCCCGTCACCTCAGTGACCTCCATCCGATTCAAGGTTCCGAACAATCTGGTCAAAAAGCGGCATCGAGTTTAAAGACTATGAATGGCCGGAACCAGTACTTCCTAAATTCAGAGAGCATTAAAACGAATTAACCGACTTCAATCAAGTCGGTTACTTTTTCATATATTGAACTTTTTACTAGCCAGTTGCTCTAAGACTGAGTCAAACCGTACGGGGGACGGTTTATATCCAAATGCTATTGGCTGGAATGAATCATTGTATGGGGTTTCAGGCCAAACGATTTCTAAAGAGAAAATACGGGAACATTAGGTGTGATCACAAGCATTAATCTTCCCATGCCAATAAAACCAGGTGAATCGAATAGCTTAATTATACAGGAAAAAAGGTACAGCCTTCTCATTTATTTTAGGGACTGTACCTTTTTTAATCCAAAGGGACTTTTTCAGTGGCCTCCCCTAACAGAGGGGTTTTCTTTTACCGACAATATGATAAAGTATTAGGACCAATTTACAACGAATCGATGACCGATTGAATCTCACGCAAGCTTTTGATTTCGTGCGACGGTACGATGTCATCCGTACGCTTTAGGCCGTGGCGGTTGATCCACATATTGCGCATACCGACGGTATTGGAGCCGAGAATATCCGTCGTCAGCTTATCCCCGATCATCACACCTTCATCCGCTTGAATCCCTAACAAACCCATTGCGTGTTCAAAGATCGCAGCCGCCGGCTTCCCTTGACCGAAATCTCCGGAGATGACGATATGATCAAAATACGGAGCAAGCTCAGGAACGCCTGCCAGCTTTTCCTGTTGCAAATCGGGCGAACCGTTCGTCAAAAGGAGCAGCTGGTACCGGCCCTTCAGCTGCTCCAGCACCTCGAATGTTTCCTCATAGACGATAGGGCGATTTCTTCGTTCTACGGGAAACAGCTCTCCAAGTTTATAGCCAAGCTCCTTGTCTTCAATGCCTACCGCTTTCAACCCGCGTGTCCAAGACTCGGTACGGTATTGGGGAGCCAGCGCTTGAAGCTTGCGAAATTCTTCTTGTTTCCCTTGGGTAAAATGCGCCCAGAGTCCTTCAAACGGGTTAATTCCGATCATTTTTGTGAACGGGAACGTCTCGTACGATTCATATAAAGCGCGGGCTTCACGTCGTACGGCTTCCTCCAACTGATCCGGATCCACTTGATAATGTTTAGCCGCTTCAGCACAGGTTGCTTGAAAAGCTTCTTTCACACTGCGGTCGTCCCACAGCAGCGTATCATCCAAATCAAAAAGTACTGCTTTGATCGCCATAAAAAGTGTTCCTCTTTCCAGATGTTAATCTTGTATTAACGTCACGTTGTATTTTTCAGCATACTCCTGAAGCTTGATTCTGGCGGAATCGATCGGAAACATATGATAGATCTTGGTGAAAACCCACCGTTTTCCTTTTGCCTTAAAGTTAATGACTATCGCGTCTTTGCTTATGGTAATATCCTTGATTTGGTCCGCGTCATAAAAACGGTCCCCACCAAATCGGCGGGAAGATAAGGTTTTTTTATCGATTTTCAAAAAAGGGCGACGAATCCAATAAATCAGTAACGCCAGAAATATATAGCTTGCTCCTGTAATCCAATACAGCTGTTCTTGCCCGGGTTGATTCCGAAACACGATAAAGCAAAAAACACCGGTAGCCACGAGCAGCATCGGCAAAAACCAGCTCCGGCCTTTGAATATGACCGAACCGTCGGCATTTACTCCCGATATCTCACCTTTTCCGCTCTTCCTCCGCTGCATATTAGAAATTTTCGTATTTTTACGAACCATACGTTCCCACTTACGTGACATGATGAGTGCCCCTTATATCGTCATTTACACCTTGCGCGAAAATTTATCAATAAATCGGGTTGGATATTCGTATTCCAGAGCGCTTACATCATCCAGACGCTGCCACAAGGAGTCGTCCAGCTTCCAATCCACCGCTCCCATGTTTTCCTCGAATTGTTCCAATGTCCGCGCGCCAAAAATAGGAGAAGTGATGCCCGGTTTATGAATCAACCAGTTCAATGCCACCTGAGCCGGGGTCTTGTCCGTCTCATGGGCAACCGAAATCAATTCATCCAGAATGCGGAAGTTTTTCTCCGTATTGCGAATTTCCCAACGGCTTTCTCCCGTTTTAGACGCCAAACGCCCTTCCGTCGGTTCCTGTCCACGAACATATCTTCCTGTCAAGAAGCCGCCGCCAAGAGGAGCCCAAGGGATCACACCAACGTTTTCCTCCA
Organism: Paenibacillus naphthalenovorans; assembly: GCF_001465255.1. Classification (NCBI taxonomy): domain Bacteria; kingdom Bacillati; phylum Bacillota; class Bacilli; order Caryophanales; family Paenibacillaceae; genus Paenibacillus; species Paenibacillus naphthalenovorans. Next base: position 2,046,704 of record NZ_CP013652.1, read on the forward strand.
AACAAAGAGGCAAAACCTCACGATCCATTGTACGGCATACTAAACTGTACTGCGGTTGAATGGAGATAAAACGGGCATAACGATTAAAGTCACTGATGCTTAATGATTTCATCAGCTGATAGGCCAAAAAGTTGGAGCAGCCGATATACCGTACTTTGCCTGAAGTAACCAGATCATCCAAAGTTCTCAATGTTTCTTCTATGGGCGTAATTTGATCCCATACATGCATTTGATATAAATCGATATAATCAGTGCCTAATCGACGAAGACTGGCTTCCACACCGTCGAGAATATGTTTTCGGGATAAACCGACGTGATTGACATTATTACCTGTAGGAAAGCGTACCTTGGTCGCCAAGATCACATCGGAACGACGCTCCCGAATCGCTTTTCCCACGATCTCTTCGGAAACACCGGAGACATACACATCCGCCGTATCAATAAAGTTTCCTCCGCGATCCAAAAAACGATGAACCATTTCAATCGAGTCTTGTTCGTTTGTCGTATTTCCGAATGTCATTGTTCCTAAACAAAGCTCGGAAACGGCAATTCCGCTTTTGCCCAAAACACGATAATTCATCCCTTAACCCCCCTTCTTACTTCTTCTCTTCCTGATCAACAAACTTGATGTTATCCAGTTGACCACGCAAGGAGGTTTTAAAAGAATCGATATACTTCCTTCTTAATCCATTGCGTTCATCCAGTTCGGCATCGGTTAGCCCTTCCGATTTCGCTTTGCGGGCCAATTCGTTAATTCGCCGCACCAATGCATCATGATTCGATTCACTCATGCCGATCCTCCCGGTAATGTCATTTCAAATTATACTTTGACATTACCGAATCTGATTGTCAAGAGAAGCAATACGGCACATGCGCAGCGATTAGGGAAGCAACAATTTTTGTCCTACTTGCAAATGGGAATTCTTAAGATGGTTGATCCCTTTGATCTGATGTATATATTCCCTTATATCCTGTCCTTGGTCCGCATATTGAGAGGCAATGCTCCAAAGCGTGTCCCCCGATTCAACCTCCACGTAAGAATATATCTGAGGCTGCGAGGATGCCGCATGAACATCTTGGTCAAAAAAGAAGCTGAACATCGTAGAGATAAAGAACACTGCACAAAAAAGCAAGGCACCCAAAACGGCAGCGTGAACATATGTTCCCTTATTATTATCATTATGCTTGGTTAGCATTACCTGGCGGGAATGATAGTTATGTATAAGCCGAGAATTTTGAATCATCATGATCGACCTCCAAACATTTGTTCTGTTTTTAATCTATCAGGAACATTTGTTTGTGTCAACCATTTATTCGAACTTATGTTTGTACGAACTCCGGTTCTATGTTATACTTCTAAGTAATGATTACCAAAAATGGAGTGATGATCTTGAGCAAAATTTCCAATCGGCAGCAGGCGATTCTAGACTTTATCAAGAATGAGGTCAGAGAAAAAGGCTATCCCCCTTCAGTAAGAGAGATCGGAGAGGCTGTGGGACTGGCATCCAGTTCCACAGTTCACGGGCACTTGGAACGTTTGGAAAAGAAAGGAATGATTCGCAGAGACCCGACGAAGCCGAGAGCTATTGAAATATTGGACGGAAGCTCGGCGGACGGCGCATTCTCCGTATCGGTTGCCAGAGTGCCTTTGATCGGGCGCGTTACCGCCGGCGTACCTATTACCGCGACGGAGAACATCGAGGATTACTTCCCGCTGCCCAGCCATTATGTAAAAAATGATAACGTCTTTATGCTAAGCGTAATCGGAGAAAGTATGATCGAGGCCGGTATTCATAACGGGGATTATGTTATCGTACGCCAGCAGCAAACCGCCAATAACGGAGATATTGTCGTTGCCATGACCGAAGACGATGAAGCGACAGTGAAAACCTTTTATAAGGAAAAGGATCATATTCGACTGCAGCCTGAGAACCCGACGATGGAGCCGCTGAGACTCAAGAACGTCACGATCTTGGGCAAAGTCATTGGTGTATTCAGAAATATTCAATAATTTTTTCCCTTTCACCGCCGATTCCGCCGGTTGAAAGGGATTTTTTATATCAACGCATTTATGGCGAGTCTTTGGAAAGCGAAGAAGGATTTTACCGCTGAAATCCACTTTTTATGAGCCCAGTGCACCGCAGGAAATCTTGTTGAGCGTTTGCAAGCATATGATCTGCGTAAAATAAGCCTGTTCCGGCGTTATGCGGATAAGCGGCTTGTTTAGGCTTGTTTATATATGATCCTCAATTAGAAAAACCAAAAATCTACGTCGTCACCATAGCTCCACCGTTGACATGGACAACCTCACCGGTCACATAGCTGGAATCATCTGATGCCAGAAACACGTAAGCCGGAGCCAGCTCGAACGGCTGCCCTGCACGCTTCATCGGAGTATCCAGGCCGAAGCGCGATACTTCATACGCCGAATAGCTGGAGACGATCAGCGGAGTCCAGATTGGCCCCGGAGCGACGGCATTGACCCGAATTCCCCGTTTCACCAAGGATAGAGCCAGCGAACGCGTGAACGAGACGACGGCTCCTTTTGTGGAAGAATAATCGATCAGCTCGGGTGCACCTCTATATGCGGTGATCGAGGCCGTATTCACAATCGCGCTTCCCGGCTTCAGATAGGGAAGCGCGGCTTTCGTCATATAGAACATCGGGTAAATGTTCGTGCTGTACGTATTGTGCAGCTGTTCGGCGGAAATGTCGGACACGCTTTCCTGCGGAAACTGAACGGCCTGATTCAAAATCAAGATATCGATTTTTCCAAAGGTGCGGAGCGTTTGATATACCGCTTCCCGGCACACCGTTTCCATCCTCAGGTCGCCGGGTATGAGCAAGCATGCTCTGCCGAGCTGCTCGATGCGCTGTTTTGTTTCGTATGCGTCCCGATGCTCATATAAATACGGGATGGCTATATCGGCTCCTTCCTTGGCAAAGGCGACGGCGACCGCCCGACCGATGCCGCTGTCACCGCCGGTAACGATTGCAACCTTGCCGCGCAGCTTGCCGCTGCCGACGTAGTGCGGGTTTTCAAAAATCGGACGGGGCGTCATTTTGTACTCCAGTCCGGGCTGCACGGGCTGATGTTGAGGCGGGAATGCAACCGGCTCCTCGATACATTTCGTTTCTTTTCCATAATAGGGATAAACGGGTATCATATTGACCTCCTGAACTTCTTATTCAGATGGCCTATTGTATTCCAGCAGGATCGTAACTGTGCAGCCTGGCTGGAACTTGCGTCCACTCCGCTAAGGGAAAAAGCGATGGCCGCGCCTATGGAGCCTCATTCTACTTACAGAGGTCAGCCAAAACAACAAATAATGCCCACAAAAAGAAAAATCCCTTAACGCTTAAAGCGCCAAGGGATTCCCCGATTAATACAGCGTCAAATATTGATCCCGCTCCCATTGATGAACCTGAGTGCGGTAAATGTCCCACTCGATCTCTTTCAGCTCTATGAAGTGTGCAAGTGCGTGATCGCCGAGCGCGTCGCAAATGACATCGTCGCGGAGCAGCTCGTCCAACGCCTGCTTCAAATCAAGCGGAAGACTTGGAATGCCTTGCTCTTCCCGCTCTTCTTCACTCATCACATAAATGTTGCGGTCCGTTGGAGGCGGCAGTTGCATTTTGTTCCGGATGCCATCGAGACCGGCCTTCAGCATGACCGCCAGAGCCAGGTAAGGATTCGCCGCCGGATCCGGATTCCGCACTTCCACGCGTGTGCTGACGCCGCGGGATGCAGGAATACGAATCATCGGGCTGCGGTTGCTTGCAGACCAAGCCACATAACAAGGCGCCTCATAACCTGGTACAAGCCGCTTGTAGGAGTTGACCGTCGGATTGGTTATTGCGGCAAAAGCGCGGGCATGCCGCAGTATGCCGGCCATGTATTGTCTGGCTGTCTCGCTTAAGCCCAGCTTATCGCTCTCATCATAGAACACATTCTCTTTGCCGTTGAACAATGATTGATGGCAATGCATTCCGGACCCGTTCACTCCGACCAAAGGCTTCGGCATAAACGTGGCGTGCAGACCGTGCTGTCTGGCAATGGTTTTGACGACCAGCTTGAAGGTCTGAATTTGATCCGCGGCTTTAATCGCGTCCGCATATTTAAAATCGATCTCATGCTGACCCGGAGCCACTTCGTGGTGAGATGCTTCGATTTCGAATCCCATTTCTTCCAGCGTAAGTACAATTTCACGACGGCAGTTCTCGCCAAGGTCGGTTGGTGCCAAGTCAAAGTAGCCGCCCTGGTCGTTTAATTCTGTCGTCGGATTGCCCTTCTCGTCGGTTTTGAACAAGAAAAACTCAGGCTCAGGCCCGACGTTCATTGCGGTGAAGCCCATTTCTTCGGCTTCTCTCAATACGGATTTCAGAATACCGCGCGGGTCGCCCGGGAACGGACGGCCATCCGGCAAATACACGTCGCATATTAAGCGGGCAACACGGTCTTCCGTTACCCAAGGGAACACGACCCAAGTATTCAGATCGGGGTATAAGTACATATCCGATTCTTCAATGCGCACATAACCTTCAATCGAGGAACCGTCGAACATCATTTTGTTATCGAGGGCTTTCTCCAGTTGACTTACAGGAATTTCCACATTTTTGATGGTTCCAAGCAAATCTGTGAACTGAAGTCGAATGAACCTTACGTTTTGTTCCTTGGCGATGCGCAGAATATCTTCTTTGGTGAAATTCTTATCTGTCACTGTGAAATCTCCTCCTTAAACTAAGTGGCAAAATTAACGGAGCATGCCCGGTACGCTTGAAAACGGTACCGGACATGCTCCGGTCAAAGCCTACTTTCTGAAAAAACGGGATAATTCTCCCTGGATCAAGGACACTTGATTAGGACGCCGGCCTCCACCCAAGAGCTGTTGTTTCAGTATCCGGTGAAGCTGCGTGTCGCTCAGCTCTCTACGCTTGACTTCCGTCTGCTCATTGAGTATGGTAGCATCCTCGGAATCCTTATCAACCGGCAGCAGCACCTGCTTGATCCCGGCGATGTTAACGCCTTTCTCGATCAAATCCTTGATCTCGAGGAGACGTTCTACATCATTAAACGAATACAACCTTTGGTTTCCTCCGGTCCGGGCCGGGATGACGAGCTCATGCTGCTCGTAGTACCGGATTTGTCTGGCGGTCAAATCGGTCAGCTTCATTACGATGCCAATCGGAAAGAGCGCCATATTTCTGCGGATTTCATCAGTCATGACCATCACTCCTAAGCTACTCTGGAACCTTACCTCTATTGTAACCTTACCGGAAAACATATGTCAAGCTGTGTTAGGTTTATGCCATATGTTATTTTTGATTACAGCGGCTAACTTCCTATAGCAATAAGTCCTGCTCCTGAGCAGCAGCCGTCAGAGCTTGTCCGCGGCTTTGGCAAGTGAAATAGCTGGCCGAGCTGCGGGAATTAAGCGAGCAGTCCCCGGTCGATCATGTTTTGAATGGCCGTCAGCACACCCATCTTGCAATGGGAGTAGGTTAATCCTCCCTGCATATAAGCGATATAGGGCTCCCTGATCGGAGCGTCGGCAGACAGCTCCAGGCTTCCGCCCTGGATAAAGGTGCCTGCAGCCATAATGACGGGATGCTCGTAGCCGGGCATGTCCCATGGTTCCGGCACGACGTGAGCGTCAACCGCGGCGGCTTGCTGAATCCCTTGTACAAAAGCGATTAAATGCTCGGCGCCCGTAAATTGAATCGCTTGGATAAGATCGGTGCGAGGGTCGCTCCAATGCGGGCTTGTCGTAAATCCGAGCTGCTCGAACACCGCGGCGGCGAACACCGAGCCTTTCACGGCTTGTCCAACCAGATGAGGAGCCAGAAACAAGCCTTGATAGATGGATCTTGTCGTACCGAGCATAGCCCCGACTTCCCCGCCGATCCCCGGAGCCGTTAATCGATACGAAGCCAGCTCTACATACTTGGCTTTGCCCGCGATATATCCCCCGGTCTCCGCCAAGGCTCCTCCCGGATTTTTAATCAGCGAGCCCGCTATCAGATCGGCACCGACCTCGGTCGGCTCGGTCAGCTCTGTGAACTCACCGTAGCAGTTATCGACAAAGACGATGATATCGGGACGGATTTCCTTGACAAAACGAACCATCTCGGCAATCCGGGAAACGGTGAAAGACGGCCGCCAGGCATAGCCGCGCGACCGCTGGATTCCGACCACCTTGGTGCTCGGGCCGATCCGGCGGGCAATTTCGGCATAATCGGGCGATCCGTCCTCGAGCAATCCCACCTCGCCATACGAAATTCCCCAATCCTGCAAAGATCCGTTTCCGTCACCCGGTTTCCCAATGACCTTATGCAGCGTATCATAAGGTCTTCCGGTGATCATGAGCAGCTCGTCACCCGGCCGGAGCACGCCGAACAACGCCGTGCCGATCGTATGGGTTCCCGATACGAAATGGGGACGGACCAGGGCCGCTTCCGCCCCGAACACATCGGCATATACGAGATCCAGCACTTCACGGCCGCGGTCGTTATACCCATAGCCCGTAGAAGCGGCAAAATGATAATCGCTCACTTTGTGCTTTTGAAAAGCGCGAATGACCTTCCATTGATTCCGGTCGACCACACGGTCAATATCTTTCAGCTTCTCCTCGATTTTTTGCTCAGCTTGCTCCATCAAACGGAGCACTCGATCCGTAAACATACCCTAGACGTCTCTCCCTTGTTCTCCCTCAGCAGGCCGGACTGCATCGTAGGCAGCCAGCATATAACCGATTTTATCGAATGCCTTGTGATTTACTCTTACCTTAAACAGCATATCGCTGCCGTCAACCTCATTCTCAAGCACCTCGCCAATGCGGTAGACCAGCGAGATCATATCCCCTTTGTCCGCCGGAATCCGGAAGGAACGGCTGCCGCCCGTCATACGGACTTCAATCCGCTCTTTGAGCCGAAGTAAATCTTCCTCCCGAAAAGCGGATATTTTCAGGAATTCCCCTTCCGTCGTCAGCATATCGGCCTGCTCCGGCGGGCAAAGATCGATTTTGTTGAATACCGTTATCCGATCTTTCCCGTGGGCGCCCAGTTCTTCAAGCACTTGGTCGACCACCTGCATCTGGGCTGCCATCATCTTGGAAGAGCTGTCCACAATATGCAAAATCAAATCGGCTTCGCAGACTTCTTCCAATGTGGCCCGAAAAGCAGCTACCAAATCATGCGGCAGGTTCTGAATGAAGCCTACCGTATCCGTAACCACGATCTCCAATCCGTTTGGCAGCTTCAGCGAACGCGACGTCGGATCAAGCGTGGCAAACAGCTGGTTCTCGACATATACATCCGCATGGGTCAGCTGCCTCAATAATGTCGATTTACCCGCGTTCGTATAGCCTACCAGCGCGGCTTGATACACACCGGACTTCTTGCGTCTTTCCCGGTGCAGACTCCGATGCCGGACAACCTCCTGCAGCTGCCGTTTCAGCTCGCTGATCCGGTTGCGGATATGACGGCGGTCTGTCTCGAGCTTCGTTTCCCCGGGACCGCGCGTTCCGATACCTCCACCGAGCCGGGACAGATTTTTGCCCTGACCGTACAGCCGCGGCAGCAGATAGGTCAGCTGGGCCAGCTCCACCTGAATAATCCCCTCCCGCGTTTTTGCGCGCTGCGCGAAAATATCCAATATGAGCTGTGTCCGGTCGATGATTTTGACATCCAGAAATTGCTCCAGATTCCGCACCTGAGCTCCCGAGAGCTCCTGATCGAAAATGGCGGTATTCGCCCCGGTTTCCTCGATCATGGCTTTGAGCTCCTCGGCCTTGCCCCTGCCGATAAACCATTTGGAATCGGCATATTCCTTATTTTGCGTAAGCGAGCCGAGCACTTGTACCTTTGCCGTCTCCGCCAGACTGGCGAGCTCGGAAAGCGAAAATTCCGGATCATAGGCTTCCCGCATTTTTTGCTCAGCGGTAACGAGACTGACCAGGATGGCCTTTTCCTGTGCGTTCGGCATCACTTCGTAAGATGTTTTTTTCATATATGTTTATATTTCTCCTTTTTATAATCTCCACTGCTTCGCACTGAAGCAAGAAACAGGAATAAGGAACGTTCACGTTCATTGTAAACGTCCCTTCGCCGAATTACAATTCAATGATGAATTTATAATGATTCTTTCCGGACTGAAAGCGTTACAAACCCTCTTGATGACTCCTAACCGTATTGTTATAAGCCGATTTGTTTTTTTCTAAACGGATTCGTCAGCTGATCTTCATAGAGATTAAAATCCTGCGGGAGCAAATTCATTAAATCCTGTTTGTTCGGCTTCTGGGCTTTGCTTAACAACCGGACCGCCTGATACCGTATGGCTTTCTCAATCAAATTTCTGACATATCTCGCGTTGCTGAAATGCAGCTCTGTCAGCTTTTGAATATAAAGATGCTCTTTTATTTTTTTTATCGTCTCGGGCATTAACACATATTCGCGTTCGGAAGCCATTTTCTCCGATATCTTGATCAGCTGATCCACTTGATAATCAGGAAAATCAACTTGAATGGGAAATCGTGACGGCAGCCCGGGGTTCGTTTGCAGGAAATGATCGATCTCATCAGGGTACCCGGCCAGGATCAGGATAAAGTCGTTCTTGTGATCCTCCATGGCCTTGACGAGGCAGTCAATGCTTTCCTTGCCAAAATCCTTCTCTCCGCCCCGCGCCAGGCTGTAGGCCTCATCAATAAACAGAATCCCGCCCAGCGCCTTTTTGACCATTTCACGGGTTTTTAGCGCCGTATGGCCTATGTACTCTCCAACAAGGTCTGCACGCTCCACCTCGATCAGATGCCCTTTGGACAAGACGCCCATCGATTTAAACAGCTTGGCAACGATTCGGGCCACTGTCGTTTTGCCTGTCCCCGGGTTTCCTTTGAAAATCATGTGGTACACATGAGACCCCGCATGCAGGCCGGCTTCCGTTCGAAATTGCTTGATTTGAAGCACCGCATATATTTGGAAAATCAGTTCCTTAACATCTTCAAGACCAATCATGCCGTCAAGCTCTTTAAAAATGTCCGAAAATGTTTCGAGATGCGCAGGTATGGTTTTCCCGTTAATTTCGATCATCTGCGCTGCAGGCGGTTCCTGGTTGTTGAAGACAACATTAATTTGACGGTCCCTTTTGGTTATTTTACGCGTGTCCTCCTCCATCGCTCTCACCTCTTCACTCATTTTATGCATCAAGCCGCTGAGATCATGTTTTAAACTTTTGGCGCTTGTACTAAGGCTTCCTATTTTTGAATAGGGGATGAGACAATAATCGACACATCCTTCTGTTTACTCACGTGACTTTTGTATAATAAAATTGAACTGACGAACTTATGGGCGGGGACGATCACGATGGACCGAAAAGAGCTGGAGATTGAAGACATTGTTGAACAGCGGGGTTCAGTTTGGGAATGTTCAAGGAATGGAATAAGGAAAGCATCAATAACGAACCAGAAAGCTTATTTATAAACGCGAGCTGATAATCAATGAGGCGGCCCCTAGGGACCGCCCTTTTTTTCGTAAGGCATCAACCTCACTTTGAGATGATGATGGAGAACAGTTTATAATATACCAAGTTTGGCTGCAGCCTTTTGTCATATTCGGATCTGATTCAGTTTACGGTCCAGCACATAAATGTTTCCGTTCAGATCAGAGTAAAGCCTGCCGTTCAGGTCGCTCTATTTCTCGACTTTGCCGTCCGTTTCAATGCGGTATATACCGTGAGCCCCATTTTCTTGATCCCGAGAAAACCGGTTATACGTTCCGATCACCAAGCTCCCATCCTTTTCAAGCACTGACCACCTGAATATCGTGAGTATTCAATTGATCATTGATGACGTGACAGTACCCTTGGCTTTGGTCAAAGTCAATTCGCCCGCAAGATCCGCGTTTCTTACAGTGACCTCTTCCGGTGCGGTACGGATCACCCAAGAGGCCCCATCCTGATTTTTTTAGCGCTTCACCGGATCGTATCCACCGGCTCATCGATACGCCATCCTTTGCCTTCGACATAGCGCAATTTAATTGTTTTTTCTTCAAATTCATCAAAGAGCGGTACTTGGAAACGGAAGGATCTCGTTCCTTTGCCGTCTTGGATTAATGTCGCCTTGGCATCTGCCCAGCCCGTCATACTTCCGCCGTCAGCCTCAGGTTGGGCCAATTTCCCTTCAATTTCCACAATAGAGCCGTTCTCCGTCTGCTTTTTCCAATAAGCCTCCGCCTGTTCAGGCGTATAGATCTCTTCGATATAGGAGATGAATTTGTCCTTCGTATCTAAATCGCTGCCCATCCAACGGTAAGGATGTTCTTTCCCCGGAACGGAAAAGGACTCGCTGATGTGTTGTCCGTCGCCGCCCAGCAGAACAGCTGCAATACTTAGAATAAACCCGGTGGCCATGAAAGCAGCGAAGACATCCAGCTTCTTCTTGTGTTTAAGCAGATGAACCAGGGTATCGATCAGTGGAATTAATGTAGCGATGGACAGAGCCGCTACTTCCGACATATGATTCTCCAGGACTTTGAAGACCCATACCGGCAACCCGACATTGATGAATAAAGAAATGAATATCCCTCGTATCACCCTTTTCCGATCCATCTATTACAACCCTCTCTCATTCGTATACAAGCCGTGAAAACCAAAAGGAATGTGATGAGGAACCTCAGCCCGTCCTACCTCCTCCAAGTTGCGGGCATTACATACTAACAAATAGGACCTTCCTTTCAAGCCGTCCAAAACTACGGAAGCAAGAGGCCGTCATCCTCCGCTGTTGCTCCGGGAGAAGGAACAAATCCCGGTTCACCCGGATAACTGCCTTCTTTATGCCAAATCCAGGATTCACCTGTATGCGTATCGATTTTGATCAATTGGTTGCTTACGTTTTCCGGACGAAGCTGACTTGTGCTGATTCCATAGGCATAACGATATTCCCGTCCGTTAAAGCGTTGATAAGGAATAGCCGGAAGCTCTATCGTTTCGGGAGACAATATCTCAATCCGCGCATTAGATGTACCAGGAAGCAGAGTGAATCGTTTGAACTTGGGATGGGACTGCGCCGATTTCTCTCCCATCATTTGATCAATAAACAAATTGTTCACTGCAGCGGCGTTTTCCGACATACAAACATCCACAATAATATCGGAACCCTTCTCATATGCATTAATCTCGTGGTAACCAAAACCCGCATCGCCTTCCACCATTTCTTGCTCCAATGTTGTTAGGCCCATGTGAAATGTTTGCATAACTTCCTCCTATTGCTCGCTTTTTTTAAGCGTACCAACCATGAAACGGAACATATCCTGCAGCTTCGCAGCCTGACGATCCGGATTTTTGTCCAGCAGCTGGTTTATGCGTAATCCATAGGACAAGGTGACAAACATGGAAGCAAAGGATTTGGCATCTACATCAACCGGTATGGCGCCGTGCTCTTGCCCAACCTTGATCCATGCTCAGACAACAACAAAGAATTTTGATGTACTTCTTCCAAAATCGCTGCCGTTTTCATATTATGTCTTTGGCTTAATAAATAAATAAATAAAAATGAGATTACTTACTTCTCTCTCAGCAAACGAGGATACAAGAGCTTGAACAGGCTTCCGGACATCCTTGTCCTTTGATTGATTAACCTTCATGGAAGCTATGATTTAATTCCTCCATATAGCCTAATAGAATTTTCCCGAACAGCTCATCCTTGCTTTTCACATAATGGTATATTGCTCCTTTAGACAAGCCGGTTCTTTCCATAATGTCCTGCAGAGTCGTTTGTTGACATCCCTTTTCTTTAATCAGCTGCTCGGTCGTCGATAAAATAAATTGAAATGTATTTTGATCCATTTGATCCTCCTCTAATTCCAAAAAAACCGACCGTAGGTCTGTATTTTTATGATACATACCGTCAGTCGGTTTGTTTTCACTTTTTTGAAGAGCCCTCTTCATCGGATTTGCATTACGCCAGGCTAACGATTAGTTCACGCAGGGGAAGTTCTTCCATGGAACTCAAACGCTGATCATACTCCCCGAACTGAAGTTTGGCGGTAACGCTGTTCGGTACAATCACGCACCACATGCCAGCACGCTTGGCCGCAAGCGCTCCGTTAGGCGAATCCTCGAACGCTACGGCCGCCTCAGGACGTACGCCAAGCCCCTCCAACGTCTTCCTGTACAGCTCAGGGTCCGGTTTGACCTTGGTCACATCATCGGACGTACGAATGCAATCAAACCACGGAAGGAGACCGAAACGCTCCAAATAACCGGTAACCCATGCTCGCGATGAGCTTGAGGCCAGGCCGACGCGCAGACCCAGTTCTTTCGCTTCCTGCAAATAGGCGCGAACGCCCGGACGTACGTCCGCATGCCGCATTTTCTCCTCATAGGTCATCTTGTGCCTTTGACGTGCTGCCTCCCTATCCCATGCCCGGCCTATTCGCGCTTCTAAATCATCATAAGGATTAAAGGCTTCCGGTCCGGTTCCGATGCATTGCCCCCAAATGTCAAGAGTCAGTTCACAGCCGTGCTGCCGGTACATCTCTTGAAACGATTCAAACTCCGGCGTCTCCGTATCCACAATCAGCCCGTCGAAATCAAACACCACCGCTTGGATCACGTTCGTCATCTCCCTTCATTCCTTGTAAACTATCGTACTATGTCCGGAGTTCCTTGGATAGCATATTTTTTCTTCTAACAAAAAAGCGCCTGCCTTCCGGGGCAAGCGCAGCACGCAGCCATCAGGACTCCGCCGCCAGCGTCAGCTTCTTCTTATACACCCATTTGGATAACGAAATGCTGAATTCATAAAGCAGCAGCAGCGGGATAATTACCAGAATATCGGATATGAAATCCGGCGGCGTGACCGTAATGGAAACGACAACCAAAACAAAATAGGCAACTTTTCTCGCTTTCGCCAGCTTAACAGGATTAATCAGCCCGATTTTCGTCAAAAACATCACAATCGCCGGCATTTCAAACAGCAGCCCAAACGGTAAAGTAAGGTTCAGCATAAAACGGAAATATTTGTCCGCCGTATACATCATCAGTACTTGATCCTGGGCCATTTCCTTCATAAAGGAGAGCACCATCGGAAATAAAACAAAATAACCGAAAGAGATCCCTGCAGCAAACAGAACGGCAAGAGCGGGAATGAAAGCGAGCGCCGCCCTTCTCTCATCGGGCTTTAACGCCGGTTTGACAAAGCCCCATGTCTGGATGCCTGCAACAGGTATGGTCACCGCAATCGCAAACACGCCGGAGATCATCAGATACACCCACAGCAAATCGGTCGGACCCAGTACGGTAAGCCTGCCTTCCATGTCGCGAACCAGCCAGGCATATATTGGTTTGGCATATAAAAAGGCGGCGGCAAGCGCAACCAGGAAGGAGCACAAAGTCACGATCAAACGCCTTCTCATTTCTTCCAAATGAGTGATTACTTGCAATTCCTGATCTTGTTGTGCCATGAGATTTCCTCCGTAATCAAAAGATCGCTTCCGGTATGAAACAAGCGGAGGGGGTTCCGCTTGTCCACCGGAAGCGCGCATATTGGCTTGCATTAAGACTGTGTTTTCTCGACAGCAATCAAGTGAGGCTTGGTTTCAGCCGGCGAAGCGTTGGCAACGGCAGCGGAGGCGGGTTTCTCCTGCGTCTTGTCGTTATCGGTCTTCTCTTCGTCTCCACCGATCAATCCCTTCGTGGCGCTTTTAAATTCACTCAAGGTACGGCCAAAAGCTCTTCCGAGCTCGGGAAGCTTGGACGGTCCGAAAATGATTAAGGCAATGATTAAGATTAAGATCAATCCGGGAATCCCGATATTACCAAACGGCATGTAAAGTCAGCTCCTTATTAAAATTGAAAACCGGTAATCGCGATCACGGCCGGACGAGGCATCGTATCTCCCGGACGGCGCGGCCAAGTGCTGGTCGGTTTGCTTGGATCTGTCGTGTTTTCACCCGGATGCTGCACGGCGAGGAACAAGGTGCTTTCATCGGGTGTAAACCAGGGGCCTGTCATCTCGGCTTCGACCGGAGCGGAAGCAAACTGCATCGCAACTCCCATATTCGGACCCGTTGTCGGGATCACAAACATGCCGTTGTTGGCAAACGAAGTGAATACTCCCTTGTTCAAGCTGCCTGAAGATATATCGGTTACTGTCCACAGATTGCCGTTGCTGTCGAAGGTAAGGTTGTCCGGCGCGCTGAAGCCGCTTTGGCGTCCGCCTGCGGCAAAAATCTCAAAGTCAAATTCCATCGCGCCAAGGTCACTGTCTTTCTCAAAGAAGCGGGTGATGTGCCCGTGAATGTTCCCGTGATTGTCATTGTTGGTGTGAGCTACGAAGAAGGTATTGTCAAAAGGACAAATTTCGATGTCCTCAGGACGATCCGTCGGCGTTGCGCCAAGAATCAAGGCCGCTTCGTGCGTATTCACACAAACATCCGCCTGCGTCTGGAATTTGGCCGCGAGCTCTTCTTTTGTCGCTTTAATCAGGCTAGGCACCTTGAATTTTTCATCCTTCAATGCTTTCTGGACGGCTTCGATAGTAAGAGCAATCCACTTGCCTTTCTTCAAATCCGCAGCGTAGAGCGTTCCTTCCGTCAGCAGAGCCGTATTGGCGCGACCCATTTCGGGTACATAATTGTTCTTGGAAACGAATTTGTACACACAGGCATCCTTCTTGTCGTCTCCCATGTATACAACGACACGGCCGTCTTTGCTAAGGCCCATCGCCGTATTCTCATGGTTAAAGCGGCCGAGCGCGGTGTGCTTGCGGATTTCAAATGTCGGATCAAACGGATCGACTTCCACAACCCACCCGTAGTGCGTAGCATCCAGCCCCGCTTGTCCGGACGTCTCTTCAAAGTTTTCCTCACAGGTCAGCAGCGTGTTCCACAGCGTCATGCCGCCGGAACAGTTCGCGAATGTTCCCTGAACATTCACCGCCCCATTCACCGCCTTCGTTCCTGCAGCAGGACCCACTAATTTCGTTGGCGTCAAACCGGTCACGCGGCGTGCGTATTTCGATTGGGTGTCGAGCTTCCAGACCCCTTTTTCGTCGCGGCGCACTTCGATGACCGACCCGCCCTGAACATACAGCATTTTCTTGATCTGCTCCGCCGTATAATTCCCGTCGGCGCCCGGCTGGCCATGGACGAACACATCGCTGGAGTATTCATGGTTTACCCACAGCAAGCCGTGCGTATTGGAGCCGTCGATCGGAAAATAGACGGTAAAATCATTGTTAAAACCAAACGTATCTCCTGCTTCGTTAATGACGTCTCCGTACGCAGCCACCACATCGTATTTAAATCCTTTTGGAAGAATCACATCGTCTACCTTACTGTGCGCAATCGGCTCAAAAAAACCGGACACTTTGTTGCTTTTGTAACCAAACAAGTGGTCAGCCGTCCTGGCGGCATAGGCTTTATCGCCGCCGGTCAGGGACCCTAGTCCGGCAGATGCGGCGGCCAGCGCAGCCGTACCTGTACCCAAATAAGCAAGAAACTTTCTTCTGTTCATCTCCATACCATTACACCGTCCGTTTCTCCGTATTGGTAATGATTGTTTTCAAAGCTATCATACGGGTCAAACGTAAAAGGAAGATTAAGGCGGTATGGATTTTTTGTAAATGAGCGTATGAAAATGCATTGTATATTCATCTATTTTATCGTATATTTATTCATGAATTGTCGGATATAACCTATAAACGAGGAGTCGAACGAGACATTGAGCACGGCCTTTTTTTCATATATCGAGTCATTGGCCCTGAGGACATGGCCCGCGGAGACGGAAGAATACCACAACGGTTGGTTTTTTCGGGCCTCCGGCGGGATCACCAGACGGGCGAACAGCATCTGGACATCCGACGGCACAGGGCCTTGGCAGCTGGATGACGCCAGGCCCAAGATGGCCGAGGCATTCTACCGGAAGCACCTTCTTCCCTTGCGATATCATATCAGCGACGCATCGCCCGCGGGCTTGGACGCTTGGCTGGAGCGGCAAGGATATGCAAAGGAAACCCCATGCTCCGTAATGATCGCCGATACGGACGAGGTTTGCGAAAGGACCGAAGCATCCCGTAACACCAAAATCAAAACGGTCGTCCAGCATCGGCATGACCCGGCGTGGGTGGAGCATTTTATACATATGGAAGGGTTTAAATCCGAGGCTGCCGGTTTTTATGACGGCTTATTCCATCGGGTGAAGCCCGACAAAGGGTTTGTGAGCCTGATTGACGGAGAGCGGTGCGTTGGGGCAGGTATGGCCGTTGCCGAGGATGGTTGGGCAGGTTTCGTCAATGTTGTGATTCATCCTCAGGAACGCGGCTGCGGACTGGGAAAGCTGCTTCTGCACGAATTGGCCCAGTGGAGCCGCGACCATGGAGCCTCCCGATTGTACTTGCAGGTCATGAACGACAATGCCCCCGCGATTCGGCTGTATAGCAGTACAGGCTACAAAAGACTCTACGGGTTTCATTATCGTACACAGACTTCATCATAACTTTATGCATAAAAAACTCCCTGTTCCGTAAGCTTTCAGCAGCATACGCAGCAGGGAGTTTCAGTAAATACACTTATGATTTTTTCTCATCCTGGGGCTTGCTGTTATCTTCTTTATCCCCGGATACGAGGCCGCGAGTGGATTCCTTAAATTCGCTCAGCGTTCTGCCGAAGGCTCTCCCCAGCTCGGGAAGCTTGGACGGTCCGAACAGCAGCAATACTACGATCACGATCAATACGAGACCGCCGATACCGATATTACCAGGCAAGTCATTCCTCTCCTTTACGTTCAAACAGGTGTAGCTTTATTATATCAGCTTGTTTATGGAAAAGAAACCGTTCCCGCATTGTGCCTCGCCAACCTGCCATTCTATTCCGCTATTCAGATTTCCGTCTGCTGTCCGAATACCATCCTGACCTTGTCCCACTGCCATTTGGTTAAGGCTAATGTCTCCCTGCCTTTATGCCAGGCCATCATGAGCACCCTGGAATCCATTGGCGAGACCGCGGGGTCTTCATATCCCAGAAACCGGGCGATATCGAGCGCCCTTACGGCGTGATAACGGTGAGTTATAATGACGGACGAGGTCCAGCCGTTACTGCGCATGATTTTTTGGCTGAACAGCATATTTTCGTAAGTGTTCGTTGCTTCATTTTCCAGGTAGATGTCGCTCTGGCGGACCCCCTTATCCACCAGATAATTGCGCATGCCTTCCGCTTCCGTAAGCTCGGCGTTCGCATGATCGTATCCGCCGGATACAATAATATGTTTAATGGTACCCGATTCATACAATTGAACCGCACGGTTCAAGCGCTCCTGTAATGCCGGACTCGGTTCCGTTTGCCACAGTGCGGCGCCTAGCACGATCCCTACCTCTTTGGGCGGGAGCTTGCCTTCCGGCAAGCTGGCCATCTTCCATTGAATGAATAGCACCCACAGGAGAGCGATGGCCGTAACCATCAGCATCACTTTGACCGGAAACCTTAAAGCTTTCGCCAACCGGGGCGCAGAATTTCCTCTTCTTACCTTCACTTTCAAACCGAACACTCCCATACCCCAATCATTTCAAAAAACGCTCCACCGCTGCAAATAATTGCGGCGCTTCCGGCTCCATGCAAATCAGATGACGGGAATGCGGAAAGTAAATCAATTCCCTTTCCCCCTTCAGCTTGCGGTAAATATACTCTGCGCTTCGGGGGTGTACAATTGGATCCCGTTTTCCTTGAGCAATCAGCGTCGGTACCGTAATCCGCGGCAGCTCACGCAGCTTCGTATAACGAGCCAGCTTCGTAAATTGAAGGGCTGCAGGAAGAGGCGTATGTTTAATACGGTACATTGGCTCCAAGTCCCTGCAGCGGAGGCGGCCGGCCAAATCGCGAATAAACAAGTACGGGCTGAAGTAAATCGCCGCGGCATTAAGCAGCACCAGCCTGCGTACTGGGAAGCGGTTGGCCAGATAAGCGGAGAGGAGTCCGCCCATGGAAAAGCCTACTACCTCAATCTCCCCAAACTGCCGCGCAAGCCGATCGGCCTCCCGCGCAGCCGCTCTCAGCCAATCCCGCCATGTGACGTCACCGAGTCCCTTCAAGCCTTGATCATGACCAGGCAGCGTAGGCACATGACAATGAAAGCCTTGCTCGCGCAAATGCTCGGCCAGGGGCATGACCTCGTAAGGTCCGCCGGTAAATCCGTGCAGCAGCAAACAGCAGCGGCCATCTAATGACGGCGTGCCGGGAGCGGATGCCGAAGCATCCGGTTCAGGGCAGCCGCTAATATGAAGCGTCATAAGTACTTCTCCCCTTTAATGACGATGGAAGTTGTCGTTTCGTTCCGTTCTCCATAAAAATATTTAACCACAGCCGGATACATACGACTCTTTCTCCCCGGGTTTGATGTCAAAAAAGCAGCGTGGCGAACCACGCTGCTTTCTATTTTTCAGTTATCTCTATCGATTGGATCGTGACTTTCTCCGTCGGTACGCTCGGCGTCGGCTCATTCCCTTGCTTCACCGGTGTAGCGGCGATGTTCAGCACAACATCCATGCCCTCCACGACTTTGCCGAAAATGGTATATTTCTTGGGCAGGCCTTTGCTGTCCTCGCCCGTACAAATGAAAAACTGGCTGCCGTTCGTGTTTTTGCCCGAGTTCGCCATAGCGACAATGCCCGGCTCATATTGATGAGGCGAATTCAGTTCATCCTCGAACTTATAGCCGGGACCTCCCGTTCCATTGCCGAGCGGGTCGCCGGTTTGGATCATAAACGACTGGATGATCCGGTGGAACGTGATGTCGTTATAGAAGCCTTCTCTCGATAGGAAGACAAAATTGTTAACCGTCTTCGGAGCGTCTTTGGCGAACAGCTCGATCGTGAATGTGCCTTTGGAAGTCGTCACCTTCGCATGATACGTTTTGTTCGGATCAATCTTCATCTCTGGAGGAGATGACCAGGATTTCTTCCCGGCCGGCTCTTGGGACGATGCATTTTGCCCGGCAGGCTGGCCGCCGCTTTGAGGAGCGTTCCCCGTATTCGAAGGCGCAGTTTTCGTGCCGCAGCCCGTCATCATCAGGGCCAGGAGCGCTGCAGTGCAGAACCAGATGGCTATTTTTCGTAATCGCAAAGCTTTCATCCTTAGCAATTCACTCCAATGCTGTTATGTCGAAATGCGGATAGTATCCGGTGTTCATTATACTACGGATGTACGCCAAATTAAAAAACCAAACGAAGTGCCTCATTACTGCCTTTGAGCGTTCGAAGCTCAGCGTACCCATCCTGGTATCGGCTCCTCAGGTATGACGGCCCCAGGCTCGGAGGCCGGCGGGAACTGGATACCGGGTCCGCCGGAGCCGTCTGCCGGAGGAGCCGGCCCTGTGCCGCCGGTACCATTATCGAAGTCTGTGCGGGGTTTATCGGTGCCGGTGCCGCTACCGTTTTGGCCGCTGTCCGGTGTACGTTTGCCGCCATTCTGACGGCCTGGCCCCGTCTGCCCTCCCGGACCATACCCGTTCCCCGGTCGATCGGTTCCCGGCAGGCCTGTTCCCGGTCTCTCTCCCGGCCTTGTTCCAGACTCTCCAGTGTCTGGGTATTCCGTTCCAGGATCATTCGGATCCGCTTGCTCTTCATTCGGATCCGTACCCGGCAGCTCCGGATGCAAAGGATTCGAATCGTCGCCTTGCTCCGGAACCGTGACGGATACTACGTTGGAACGCGGGCCTGCCGTATTGTTTTCCCCATTCAGCGGCACAACAACATATTGATAAGTATCCGGCTGTATGGCGGAAATATCGTTTACTTCCGTTGCTGTCGTGGTGATGAGAGGTTCTGCCGGGAAATCCTGCATTTTGCTGTCCTTGCGGAATAATTGATACGATACCCCGGAGCCCACGCCGCTCCAACGGAGATGGACCGATCGTTTATCCTGTTGATATTCCGCCGTCAAGTCACCGATTGCTTTTGGAGGCGCAGCAGGCTCCTCCACGCCGGCCGGCCTCTTAAATGACCTGACCGGACGATTCATCAGCGATTTCTGCATCACTTCTTTGAAGATCGCCGCGGCGCTGCCGCTGCTCATCGATACATAATGCTTCGAATCGGTCTTGTCGAATCCCATCCAGACCGCAGCTGTCCATTCCGGGGTATAGCCGACAAACCACAAGTCCCGCATGTATCGTTCCAACCCTTTGATATCCAGCTGCGTCGAGCCGGTTTTACCTGCAACCGGACGTTCGAATTTTGCCGCCGTACCGGTTCCCCCGGGTTCAACCACCGTTCGCAGCATCTGGGTCATATACCAAGCCGTTTTGGCGCTCATCACAGGCGACTTCCGCTCTTCTTTAAACGAAGCCACCTCACCCTTGTCATTCGTAATTTTGATAATCGCATGAGGTTTGTTCATATACCCATTGTTGGCAAATGCGCTGTAAGCTCCGGCCATCTGAAGCGTGGTTACACCTTTGTGCAATCCCCCCAGCGCAATGGCCAGGTTGTTATCCTCGGGCGTCAGCTCGATTCCCAATTTGCGGACGAAATCCCTGCCGGTCCTGACCCCGATCTCATTCAACAGATCGACGGCAGGCATGTTGATCGATCTTCTGATCGCTTCCTGCATGGTGACCTCGCCGCGATAAACGCCATCGTAGTTTCTGGGCGAATACCCGTTGTACGATCTCTGTTCGTCTCTAAGCCGCGAGTATGGCGTATACCCTTTTTCTTCAATTGCAGGCGCGAAGACCACAAGCGGTTTAAACGCCGAACCCGGCTGTCTAGGTTGAGACACGGCACGGTTCAACCCGCGCGTCACATAGTCCCTTCCTCCGATCATGGCGACGATGCCGCCATCCTCATTATTCAGAATGACCATGCTGCTTTGCATTTTTTGCTGCGGACCGTCTTTTTGGAAAAATTTATTATTCGCATACGTTTGTTCCATGATTCTCTGAGCTACAGGGTCTAAGGTCGTGTAAATCTTATACCCTCCCCGCAGCAAATCATCTTCCTCAAAGCCGTACATATCCTGCGCTTCCTTGAGCACATAGTCGATATACGTTTGGTAATTGCTTTCCGCCACACCCTTCGGAGGCGTATACTCCACGGCGGCCGCTTCCGCCCGCTGCGCTTCGGTAATATAGCCTTGCTCCTGCATCAGTTTAAGCACAACCGCCCGGCGCTCCATAGATTTTTCAGGATCGTTCAACGGATTATATGCATTCGGCGCCTTGGGCATAGCGGCGAGCGTTGCCATTTGCCATAATTTCAGTTGATTTAAATCCGACACGCCGAAGTATACTTTGGACGCCGCTTTCACACCGTAAGCTCGCTTGCCAAAATAAATACGATTTAAATAATAGCTTAAAATTTCATCTTTCGTATATCTTTGCTCGAGCGCTACCGCAATGGACATCTCCGTCGCTTTGCGGAAAAACGTTTTGTCCGAGCTCAAGAACACGTTTTTGGCCAACTGCTGCGTGATCGTACTGCCGCCCTCCACCATGCTGCGGGCGACGATATCCTTGACCAAAGCGCGGCCGATGCCCAAAAAGTCAACGCCTGCGTGTTCCTCGAACCGTTTGTCCTCCGTGGCAACAAAAGCTTTTTTCAGCAGGTCCGGAATTTCGGACGAATCTACATTCTCCCGGTTTTCCACTTTCAACGAACCCGCTTCCTGCCCATGCACATCGTAAATGTGGGACGCTTCGCTAAACTCTAATTTATCCAAATTTTCGGTCAAGATCCGGTTGCCGTTGACGATAATAAAGATATACACTCCCATGGCACAGATCGCTGCCACTGCTCCTGCAACGAAGGTCCACCAAAACACTTTTCCTATCGAAACTTTCTTTGCCTTCTTTTTGACCTTGCCCGACGCCGGTTTTTTCTCCATGGATGCTTTTCTCGGTGTCTTGCTGTTTCTTTCCGTCATGCCCCGACTCCCTTTCTTTATCTGTCTCTTGCGTTTTACAGGATCTGAACCTGCAGCACTGCCTCTTAAAGAAAGAACAACCCAAGGAATCAGGGTTGCTCAGGGAACTGTATTCTAATAGACGTACCGGATGACCAAAATGTTGCTTCCAAAAATTTGTGCTCTTGGCGCAGTCAAACGTGATTACTCGCCGCTTTCCGGCTGCTGCATCAAAGAAACCGCACGCTGCGGGGTAAAGGTCGAGATGGCATGTTTGTATACCATTTGCTGACGGCCTTCACTATCAATGATAATGGTAAAATTATCGAATGCGCGAATCACGCCGCGAATTTGAAACCCATTGGTCAGATAGACGGTGACTGGAATGTTCTCCTTGCGTAGTTGGTTTAAAAACGTGTCTTGAATGTTGATCGTCTTATTCATCCATGGGCCCCCTCCAAAATAATTAACGGTCAAGCTTAAGCTTTTGTGCTATTATAGCATGAATCTGTTCCAGGTGTGTAGGAAATTCTGCCAATTCACTCACATCAACCCATTCGATATCCTTCATGCGGCGAAACCATGACAACTGCCGCTTGGCAAAATGACGGGTGTCCCGCTTAAGCAGCACAACCGCTTCCTCAAGCGAATAATGGCCCAAGAGATAACCTGCAATCTGTTTGTAGCCAAGCCCCTGCATCGCAACCGACGACGGACTGCAGCCTTGTACCAGCAAGCCTCTTACCTCCTCCACCAAGCCTTGCTGCATCATGGAATCGATTCGCTCTTCAATACGTTTATATAGTAAAGCTCTATCCATTGTCAACCCGACGATACACAATTCGTACGGCGACTGTTTTTTTTGACGTTTCAACTGATCCGACAACCGCTCTCCGGAGACATGAAAAATTTCGAGCGCCCGGATAATCCGCCGCTGATCGTTGGGATGCAAACGCTCCGCGCTTTCCGGGTCTACCTGCTTAAGCCGTTCATGAAGAGCTTCCGCGCCTTGCGCTTGGGCAAAAGCCTTCTGTTCTTCGCGGAAAGCGTCGTCCGAGCCGGCATCGCTGAATTGAAAGTTATAGCACACCGACTCGATATACAATCCAGTGCCACCGACGATAAAAGGCAGCTTGCCGCGTCCATGGATCTCCCGGATCAGTTCTGTGCATCTTTCTTGAAATTCCGCTACGGAAAACGGCTCATCCGGATCACGGATATCGATCATATGGTGCCTGATTCTGGCCCGTTCTTCGGGAGTAGCTTTGGCTGTGCCGATGTCCATCCCGCGATATACCTGCATCGAGTCTCCAGAAATGATTTCCGCGTTGTATTGTTCAGCCAGCGTAAGGCTCAGCTTCGTCTTGCCGACGGCAGTAGG
Organism: Paenibacillus naphthalenovorans; assembly: GCF_001465255.1. Classification (NCBI taxonomy): domain Bacteria; kingdom Bacillati; phylum Bacillota; class Bacilli; order Caryophanales; family Paenibacillaceae; genus Paenibacillus; species Paenibacillus naphthalenovorans. Next base: position 2,069,973 of record NZ_CP013652.1, read on the forward strand.
GCCGACCAGCACAAGGAGCCTTGGCCGCTGCCGGTCCGTTTCTGTCAGCATCTGATCACTCCATAAGCAATTTTGTTCCCGGAGAGGTGCACTTCGGCAAAACCGAGGCGGGCGAATTGCTCGCTGTCGCGGTGCTCCTTCATGACGACGGCCCTGCGGGAAGCCCGTATCGCTTCCTGCACGCTCTCTTCCGACAGCGGCCGGTCGTCGGCTAATCCGCGAATCGCCCCTATGGAAGCCGACTCTGTGATCGGCTTGCGGAACATCGGATCGAAATAAACGACATCGACGCTGCTGTCCGGCAGGTCGCGCAAGTAGTCCAAATGGTCCATTTGGATCACCTCAATACGGCGCATGGCGTCATTCAAGCCGGCCACATCGGAATGATAGGTCTTCAGACCTTGCTGCAGTAAAAAACAAGGAATGCCCGCATTCTCAATCGCCGTCACCTTGCCGTCCGCCCCTACAGCAAAGGAGAAAACGAGCGCATCGGAGCCGAGTCCGGCCGTACAATCGACAATCCGGTCACCGGGTCTGACGCCTGCGATCTCCAGGAGGGGATCGCTTTCGCCTTTGAGCAGCCGCTTGATGCGAATAACCGCCATACTGGGATGAAAAAACAAGGGTGCCCGCCGGGCATGATGATACTCGAGCCTTTCCTTGGACACCAGAAGGATCTCCTCGTCCCCGTATCGCCGCCTCAACTGCGACAAAGACATCTGCCGGCGTTCAATATAGCGGCCGTTCAGCAGATGCGCGAGCCGCCGGGCTTCTTCCAGCTGCGCGGGACAGGGATCATAGGAGGTAGTAACGAACAACGCTGATCACCCTTTACGGTTATGCTTCAATATTCACTACCATTATAATGCAATTGCGCGGGAACGCAAATTCCGCGTCCCGCTTTTATTGTACCCGTTTGAACATTTTTTCCAGCTCATAGGTGGAGAAGCTGACGACGATCGGCCTTCCGTGCGGGCACGTGTACGGATTGCGGCAGGCCGCAAGCCGGTCGAGCAGCGTTTCGATCTCCAGCGTTCCGATGCTTTGATTCGCTTTGATCGATGCTTTGCAGGAGCACATGATCGCCGCTTTTTCCCGCAGCTTGCCGATATCCACCTGCTTCTTCTCGCTTAACAGCCATTCGATCATTTCTTCTACAATCGCCTGCTCATCGCCTTTCGGCAGCCAATGCGGATAGGCGCGGACAAGAAAGGACGTTCCTCCGAACGGCTCCAAATACACCCCTGCCTGCTCGAGCTGCGGAAGCTTGTCCGCCAGTCTTTCGGCCTCTACTGCCGTAAACTCCAGGGTAATGGGAACGAGCAGCTCCTGGCTTGCCTCTTCAGGCCTGCCGAACATGTCAAAGAAACGCTCGTAATTGATCCTCTCATGCGCCGCGTGCTGGTCGATCAGGAACAAGCCTTCCTCGTTCTGGGCGACGATATAAGTGCCGTGAAGCTGCCCGATGGGCTGAAGCTTCGGGAAACCCGGCAGCGCCGGCGGAGTCTCCGGCTCCGGTGCCAGCGTGCGCAGCAGCGCGCCGGAAGCGGCGGCCGCTTCGCGCGGCTGCAGCCGCTCGCGCGGGGCCTCCGCCCGCACAGGTGCCGGCGGCTCACCGCGCGGCGCCGGCTCCGCCGCGAATGCGGGGCGCTCCGGACGCGGCGCATCGCCTGCAGGCGGCTGTGCCCACGGTGCCCGGGGCGCCTGGCCGACCGTGCCCGTCAGGCGCTCCGCGGCTGCGGGGGCCTGCGGCCGATACAGCTCGAGCTGCTCCTGCACGAGCGGCTCGCGCAGCCGCTTTCCCGCACCTCCCGGCGATCCGGCCGAGGGGATCAACCGCTGCCGGCCGAGCGTTTCGCGCGTTTCACGCTCGATCAGCTGCATCAGCTCGGGCTCCTTGCTGAAGCGCACCTCCAGCTTGGCCGGGTGGACGTTCACGTCGATCAGTGTCGGATCCATCTGCACGTGCAACACCGCCACCGGGAAGCGGCCGATCGGCAGCAGCGTGTGATAACCCTGCAATAGAGCCTGTACCATCGGATAATTGCGGATATAGCGCCCGTTGATCACGGTCGTCATGCCGCCGCGGTTGGCCCGCGTAACCTCCGGCTTCGCGATAAAGCCTTCCAGCCGGTAATCCAGCGTTTCGCCGTAAACCGGAAGCATGCTCTTGGCCACAGCGGTACCATAGATCGACGCAATGGTCTGAAGCAGATCCCCTCCCCCGGGCGTCTGCGCCAGCACATGCCCGTTATGCTTCAGCGTGATGGCAATGTTCGGATGCGCTAGCGCCAGACGGTAAATATAATCCGTCACGTGCCCGAGCTCCGTTTGGATCGTCTTCATATATTTCAGCCTGGCCGGGGTGTTGTAAAACAGCTCCCGTACCGTAATATCCGTTCCTTGGGGTGCCGTGGCATCGGAACGCTCCAGCACGCTGCCGCCTTCCAGCACAAGGCGCGTCCCGAGACCGCTTGAATCCGGGGAAGTCAGCAGCTCCACCTTCGATACCGCCGCAATACTGGGCAAAGCTTCCCCGCGAAAGCCGAGCGTACGGATTTGGAACAAATCGTGAGAGCTTGCGATTTTGCTTGTGGCATGGCGGTAAAATGCCGTTTCGCAATCCTCGCGATCCATCCCCGACCCGTTGTCGGTCACCCGAATGAGCTGCAGACCGCCTTCTTCAATGGTGACATCGATCCGGGAGCTTCCGGCATCGATGGCATTTTCCACAAGCTCCTTCACGACCGAGGAAGGCCGTTCGACCACTTCGCCCGCGGCGATCTGGTTGGCGATATGTTCATCTAAAATGGTGATTTTTCCCATATGCCCGGACTCCTTTACGCGGTTGGTTTCTTCACTTGCTCAAACCCGATCGTGATATTCCTGCCGTCATCGCTCCATTTCAGGGCACTCCATACGGAAGCCGCCTGACGAAGGCTCACAAAGCCTGTACCGTCTTTCAGCAGAAGCTCTCCGCCGGCAGAACCAAATTCGAATTGGCCGTCTGCGGAACCGATCCGTACCGTCCGGTTCGCCTCGTTCCACTCCACGGTACCGCCGATCAGAGCCGCCAGCACACGAGAGGGAACATAGGTTTGACCTTGTTCACGAATAACCCGGAAGGTGTTGTTCACGGCTAAACCGTTCACGGTCAAGTTCAGCCGCATCAGCGACAGGTCGATGCGGTTCGCACCGGCCAACCGGAGAGCCGTCAGCAGCTGCGGAACGTCTCCGCCCTCTACTTTAATGTCCGGCTCGATCCCCACTCCGTTCACTTTTCTGAACTTGGGAGTCAAATACTCTTGGATGGTAAGCTTCAAGGCACCGCCCGATTTCAGCGGAACCACCTGCTGCACACTGCCCTTTCCGTACGTTTTCGTTCCGATGACCTTAATCGCGCCATAATCCTGCAAAGCCCCTGTCAGCACTTCCGACGCGCTTGCGCTGTTTTCGTTGACCAGGAAATAAACCGGAAAAGGCTGCGTTGTCCCGTTCGTTATTTTCACCGGGTCGTCCACGTTATCGCGGTCCTTGGTATGCATCAGCGTACCCTCTTTCACGAAAAGCCTTGCCATTTGCTGAGCCGTCTCCAGAATGCCGCCGGGATTATCACGCAGATCCACGATCAGGCTTTGGATTCCTTGCTCCTTGAGCGCCGCCAGCTCTTGACTCATCTTCTCATCTGCGTCGCTGGAAAATCCGATCACCTTCAAATACCCGATGCCCGGCTGAAAACGCCCGGCCGTTACACTGGGAACCTGCACTTTTTGACGCTCGATCGTCAGGTCCTTCGGTTCGCCGTCTCGCGTGATTTGGAGGTTCACCTTCGTTCCGGGCAAACCGATAATCCTGGAGGTAACTTCCTCCAACGTCTTCCCGATTGCGGATTCTCCCTCCACCCTGACAATCAGGTCGCCTGCCTTCAGTCCCGCTTGGCTGGCCGGAGAACTGCCAAACACTTCGGTGATGTAGAGCCCGTCCTCTTCCATGGTTACCCTGACGCCGATTCCGACGTATTGATTCTCGACCGAGGCTTCAAAAGACTTCAATTCTTCCGGCGTAAAGTATACCGTATACGGATCGTTCAACGCATCGATCATCGCTTGAATGGCCGCATCGGACAATTTGCTTCCGTTCGGGGAGCTCACATGGTTTTGCTCCAGCAGCTCCAGCACTTCCGTCACGCTCCCCGCGCCCGCAGCCCAAGCCGGGGCTGCGGCCGGAAACAGAAGCGACAGCGATAGTACGGCAGGAATCGCCTTGCGTAAGAGCAAGTTTTTCATTGTTCGTTTCATGATTAGTCCCTTCTCCCCACAGCCTCTTCGCCTTGCGAATCTTGATTTAGGAGGACAGTTGTTTTTTTAATTCATATAAAAAGTTCATGGCCGCCATCGGCGTCATATTCACCAAATCGGCCGAACGCAGCTGTTCAAGCACCTTGTCCGCTTTGGCCTCCTTTCGGGAAGGCTTGTCCGCCTTCTCCTCGGGTATAGGGAAGAGGCTCAGCTGCACGACCTCTTGCTGCCCGGACTGAACCGGCTCGGACTCCTTTACCTGCGGAGGCGGCTTAGGTTCATTGCGTTCTCCGCTTTCGCCGGCAGATGCCTGAAGCTGTCCCTGCAGCAGCTCTCCCCGCGCTTCAAACGCATGAAGCAGCTCGTAAGAGCGGTCGATGATCCTGGACGGCAGACCGGCGATTTGCGCGCAATAAATGCCGTAGCTGGTGCTTGCCGCCCCGCGGATCAGCTTCCGCAGGAACGTGACCTGCTGTCCGCTTTCTTTCACCGCCATGCAGTAATTGCGGAGTTCCCGCAGGCTTTCTTCCAGGTGCGCCAACTCGTGAAAATGAGTCGAAACCAGCGTTTTGCACCCGATCTGGTCGTGCAGATATTCGATCACCGCCTGTGCGATCGCCATGCCCTCGCCCGTGGACGTCCCCCGTCCCAGCTCGTCAATGATGACAAGACTTTTGGCGGTCGCCTTCTCGGTCATCACTTGAATATCCATCATCTCGACCATGAAGGTGCTCTGCCCGCCGATCAGATCGTCGGCCGCGCCGATGCGCGTGAAAATACGGTCAACGATCGGTATCCTTGCGCTCTTCGCCGGAACAAAACAGCCGATTTGCGCCATCAGGACAATCATCGCCACCTGGCGCATATAGGTGCTTTTACCCGCCATATTCGGACCGGTAATCAGCAGGATGCTGCCATCCTCTTTAGACAGCCTGGTTTCGTTGGCAATGAACACGCCGTTTTCCAGCACCGCTTCCACGACGGGATGACGCCCTTGCTCAATGAGCAGCTCATATTCGTCACTGATTTCAGGCTTTGTAAAGCGATTCGCGCTGCTCACGTGTGCCAGCGACTGGTACACATCCACCGTCGCAATCAGCTCGGCCAGCTGCTGCAGCCTTGGGATGTGTGCAGCGAGCTTGTCCCTCAGCTGGATAAACAGCTCGTATTCGAGATCGACCATGCCTTCCTGGGCTTCAAGAATGAGGGCTTCCTTTTCTTTTAGCTCGGGCGTAACGAACCGCTCGGCGCCGGCCAGCGTCTGCTTCCGTTCATAACGGCCTTCCTCCAGAGAGGCCAGATTCGACTTCGTCACTTCGATGTAGTAGCCGAACACTTTGTTAAATCCGATTTTGAGCGATTTGATCCCTGTTCTCTCCCGCTCATGCTTCTCCAGCTCGGCGATCCACTGCTTGCCGTTCGTGCTCGCCTCGCGAAGCTGATCCAGGCGGGCGTTCAGCCCCGCCCGGATCATCCCCCCGTCCCGAATGGAGACGGGAGGGTCGTCCACGATGGCCTCTTCGATGGAGGCCATCAGATCCTGGCACGGATCGATCCGTGCCGCAAGCGCCGCCAGCGTGGCGGAGCCGCTGGTTTCACAAAGCTGCCGGAGCTTGGGCACCTGCGCGAGCGATGCCTTGAGCGCGACCAGATCGCGCGCGTTGGCGCTGCCGTAGGCAATGCGGGCCGTCAGCCGCTCCAGATCGTAAACCTCCTTCAGCGACTGCTTGAGCTCGTCGCGGACGATCAGTTGGCGGTACAGAAGATCCACCGCTTCCAGCCTTTCCTCGATATGCGTCCGGTTCATGAGCGGCTTCTCGATCCAACGGCGCAACAGCCGCCCGCCCATCGCCGTCACCGTCTTGTCGAGCAGCCACAAAAGCGTCCCTTTCTTCGACCGGTCGCGCACCGTCTCGACGAGCTCCAGATTACGGCGTGTGAACGGGTCCATCACCATATACTGGCTGGGCTCATAGACCCGGATATGCTTGATGTGCGTCAACGAACGCTTCTGCGTCTCCTGCAGATATTCCATCAAGAGCGCCAGCGTATCGCGGCCGCCCTCCGGAAGCGAGCGAAGCTGCGCCTCCGAGAAATGGCCTTCCGGAGACAAGCCTCCTCCTGCCGACGACCCGTCGCGCTCCCGCGGTGTCATCACCGCCGATTTCATCCAAGCCGCCGCCCCGCTGCGGATTCGCTCCAGCAGCGCGGCACTGCCCAGCACCTCGGACGGGCTGTACACATTCAGCTCGTCAAGCAGCAGCTCAAATGAGCCCTCCAGACGCGTCACGTAAAGCTCTCCGGTAGAAATGTCGCAAGCGGCAAAGCCGTAGCCTTCTCCGGAACGGACGACGGCAACGATATAGTTATTACTCGTCTCGCCGAGCAAACGCGCGTCCATCACCGTGCCCGGCGTCACAATGCGGACGATTTCCCTCCGGACAGGCCCCTTCGCCTCAGCCGGATTCTCCACCTGTTCGCAGATGGCGACCTTATATCCTTTTTCTACCAAGCGGGCAATATAGCTTTCCGCCGAATGATACGGAACGCCGCACATCGGTATGCGCTCTTCCGCGCCGCCGTCCCTGCCGGTCAGCGTGATTTCAAGCTCGCGGGAAGCCAGCACCGCGTCATCAAAAAACATTTCATAGAAATCGCCTAAACGGAAAAACAAAAAAGCGTCCTGCACCTCCGCCTTGATGGCGAGGTACTGTTCGATCATGGGTGTATATTTGGCCATGCTTCATCCTCCAGATGCCTGCTGCGAAATCGCCCGCAAACATGCGTTTAACGATCCGTCGTGTTCTTATGTACAGCCGCGTTCTGCGGGCAGCAAGAGTTTCCGAAAGTCCGCCAAGCTTTGCAAACCTTCGTTACTCTATCTTTTAATTCTATCATGCCAATCATTATATCACGAAAAGATAGAGAACACTCGCGTTCTCTTCTATGCAAAGGGAGAGATTTTCCATTTGGGGCGGATGTCCTCCCGTTCATTCCAGGACCTCATCTGCAGCATCATGCGGCGAAGCGGAAGGAGATAGGATTCATGGCGCGCGTAACCGGGCAGCTTCTCTACATCACGCCAAAGCGCCGAAAGCAGCGGCCGGATGCGTGCTTTGTCACCTTGATAATAGGCTCTCGTCACCTCGGGCTCCGCAAGCGGCCGCTGTTTCAGTTCAAGGTAATGTTCGGCCACCAGCTTCGCGAGGGCCAGCACCCCCTTGGCTACCGTCGGAGAAACCATCCAGCTCGGCAGGACGCGGTATTCGAATCCACCGTGCCTGGCCTTGCGAAAATCGCCCAGAAATCCGTATTGCGGCTTGCGCCAGCCGGTCGTCGTGTCCTCAAGCAGGGTCAGCGGGAGTGCAATATAGTTATCCAGCGCCCGCAGCAGCCTGCCGTCCAGCGGAGTCCCGCTGAAGTGAATATGTCCTCCCAGCGGAAGCCCGCGAACGGGCATTCCGCCCGCCACCCAGAGCAGATCCGAATCCGTGATCCGCTTTGCGGCAAGCTGCATCGTCCTGTGAAGATGAATGAGGAGCTCCCGCACCTCGGTGCTCGGCTTCGGCCGCAGCTCGGCCAGGGGGAATATTTTCCTTCGGCTTCGGAGCACGATGGCATCGCAGCCGAAGGGACCATCCTTATCGACATAACGGGAGGCGAATTTGACTTTCCCCCCCGGGGTAAGCAGCAGAAATTCAGGGTCCGCGCCCAGCATCACTTCTTTGTGCCGGCTGAAAACGCCGGAAGCCAACTGCTCGTCAAAGCGGTTCATCGCTTCGGCGAACAGCTCGGCCAGCCGGGGCGTCAATTGGGGAATCGCCTCCAGGCGAAGCACGGCCATCGTGCCGTCCGGCCTGACACCAACGCGGACAACGCCGTAGTCGAGTCCAAGCGCATAGATCGTTTTCACGGCTTCGCGCATCGCATGCGCGGCGTAATATGTAGGCCGGTCGGTGCCGAGCTCCGTCCATTCGGCCGCCGCCCCATCACGAATCCGCACCCCCGAAGGCGCGCCCGAACTGTAGTATACGCCAAAAGATTGATGAAACAAGGATAGCGCCTGCAGATGAAAAACGGGCACCGCATAGATATGGGTCCAGCGCCTCCCTTTCCCGGGAGCGGCGGCTGCGGCGGTCAGGTTCTTCCGCGCGGCTGACGACGGGTTCCCCTTTGCGGACGGGTTCTCTTCCAAAGCACAGTCTATTCCATGCATTTTCAACAGCTCTGCCACTCTTGCAGGCTGTAAAGAAAGGAGCAGGCTTTTGACCGGTTGAAGCGCCTCGGCATGGCCTCTTTCCGGATGGTAAGCGCCCCAGTGGATGATAAACCATGCTTCTTGTTCAGAAGGCAATCGGCTCCCGTGAGCAATGGTCAGCTTGTCTAACAACAGTTCCAGCGCAGGTTCGTTGGAATGCAGCAAAAATGCGCGCATAAGGAGGTCCTCCTTCTTCAAGTTTGCGGTAATGCCCAGGCGATGGCCAAGCCGGCAGGACTTCTGACAAGCAGTCTTGGCACATACCCGCCCTGCCCAACCAGCCCATTTTTAAGCGGACAACCGCCGGGAACAAAAAAGAGGGCTGACGCCCTCTGCCGAAATGCCTTGTTCCGGCATATGATGTTAAGGAAAGATCGGATCAGTCCAGTTCCTCGTCTAACAGATCGGGATCCAGGTCCTCATAATCGCCGTCCTCGGTGCTGTCGAAATCCACATGCTTGTCGTCGAAATCATCGCAGCCGTTAGGGCATACCACCACGCATACCTTCGTCTCTGCGATCATTTCCACCTTAAATTCCCGTTCCACGCGAATAAGCACAGTATCTCCATGAGAGGAAATGCTTGCTTCCACGCAGTTCGGTTCCTGGGTAGCGATAGCCGACACTTCCGCTGTAGACGGCTTATGCTTTTTATCAAGATAGTGAAGCGACACCAACTCCGAATAAGATACGGTTTCTTTCGCAACATCGGTTTTGGTATTCCGGTCGTAGGAATACCATATGTTGACGTCGTAAGTACCTACCACTTCCACATGTTCACCCGACTTTACCGCATCGTATTGGTTGTTGATGATCCAAGCACCCAAAATACTTGTCGGAGCATGAGGCGGAGTGATCGAGTTGGTTACTTGTGAGAATTTGCGTCCTTTGCCACAGACAGCCTTCGTATAGATCTCTCTGCACTGCAAATCTTTATCTATTGACATCCTTCTAACCTCCTCCATACAATCATTCATTACATTTGTATGCAGGACATTCGTCTAGTGTGCCATTTTCTTTGTCATTTTTAATGAATTTCAAAAGTTTCTCAGAAACGTGCCGTTGATAAGCGTCCTGCCCCACAGGACGTTTTTCCCGTTTGGCTACGCTAAAATAGACCTTCCTCTCTTCCGTGATCTGCAGCAGCTCGGCGCGAATCTCGAACTCTTCTCGCGTTGACGGCAGCGGCATGGATTTGAACTGCTTTTCCAGCTCCGCCAGCCGGTTCTCCGCTCTTCCCGTACAGCGCGGCATCTTCACGTCCTCTGCGAGTTCCTCAAACACGCCGGCCGGCAGTTCTCCGTGCGGCAGCATTTGATAGACCCTGGCGACAAGCTGTACCCTCCGCCGAATCGCTTCCAATTGCCGCTCGCGCATATAGAAATAGGCGGGCCGCGGCGCCCGGATCGCCTGCTCCAGCATATCTTCAGCCTCCAGCAGTCCACCGCCTCCGCTCCAAATATGCTCTGTATCTCTCAAATGGCGCGCTAGCTCGTTAAAAATCTGCGAGAACAGCAGCACCACCCTCACTTTGTATTCGAGCAGATTCAAGCTCGACACCATGTACCCCGCATATTGCCTTTTTCAGATGTTATCCTCAATGAGCCTTGAGCACAAAAAAAGGAACCGCCCGCTGAGCCGATTCCCGTATACTCTTTACCGCCTTCTCCCTACCAGCTTGCCTTCGAGGTAAGCTACGCCTTGATACATCACCGTCGCCGCGATAGCAATGATAAACAAGCTGCCGATCACCAGCGTGAAGTTGAAGACCTGAAAGCCATAGATGATCAAGTAACCCAGCCCTTGTTTGGATACGAGGTATTCGCCCACGATAACCCCGACCCAAGACAATCCAACATTCACCTTAAGCGTAGAAACGATGGTGGGATAGGAGGCGGGTAAAATGACTTTACGGAAAACCGTACGCCGGCTCCCGCCGAAGATCTGCACGACCTTGATCAAATTCGGGTCCACCTCACGGAAGCTGTTATAGATGACCAATATCGTGATAATCACGGTGATGGAAAGCGTGGTGGCGATGATCGACATCATTCCGGGCCCGAGCGCCACGATAAAAAGCGGCCCGAGCGCTACTTTGGGCAAACTGTTCAAGACGACAATGTACGGATCCAGCACCCGTGAAAGAAACGGGGAGAACCAGATGAGTGCTGCAATGGAGGCGCCCATGACCGTGCCCAGCAGGAAGCCGACCACCGTCTCCCATACCGTTACCCAAGTGTGAACCAGCATAGTTCCGTCAGCCGTCTTCTCCAGCAGCAGCCCTGCGACCCGGCTGGGCGAGCTGAACAGCAGCCCGTCAATCCATTGAAGCCGGCTGGCCGCTTCCCATAACCCGATAAACAAAATCAGCATGGTCCACTGTGTCAAACGAACATAGAAGGCAAGCTTTCGCTCCCTGCTGCGATACTGCTCGAAGACTCGCTCGGCCAACGGATCCATGGAGACTCCGGTCTCATTCCGAAGTCCGATTCGTTCACTCCGCTCCACTTTTGTTCCCTCCCCTCTTGTCCATCTGCTCAAAAAGCCCCCACAAATAATGAAACAATTCATGAAATCCGTGCTCCTCCCGTGCTTTGAGCGGCAGCGCCCTGCGGATCGCTTCGGGCACTTCCACCTCCGCCAGCACGCGCCCCGGATTCGGACGCAGCACGATAATACGGTCGCTCATGGCAATCGCTTCAGAAATATCATGCGTCACGAGCACCGCGGTTTTTTTCCGCGCCTTCAGCGTTTGGGCTACCAGGTCCTCAAGCTGCAGCTTGGTTTGGTAATCGAGTGCGGAGAACGGCTCATCCAGCAGTAAAATATCCGGTTCGGGAGCAAGTGTCCGCACAAGCGCCACCCTTTGCCGCATTCCTCCGGAAAGCTGGTGGGGATAACGGTCAACTTGATCGCTCAGGCCCATTTCATCCAGCAGCGCCAGTACGGACGAACGGGTATGCTCATTCAGCCGGCCGAGCAGTTCCAAACCGATCGACGCGTTCTCATCAATGGTGCGCCACGGGAATAAGTAGTCCTGCTGCAGCATATACCCCACCTTGGCCGTCGGCTTCCGAATCTCCTCCCCCAGAATGCGAATGGTCCCGGAAGTCGGGGGTAGCAGTCCGCTGATCAGTGAAAGCAAGGTCGTCTTGCCGCAGCCGCTTGGACCGATCAGGGTCACGAATTCACCCGGACGGATGGTAAGATCAATATCTTTAAGCGCTGTGAAAGTGCCTTTCCTATTGACATACACCTGCGACACGCCGTTCAATTCCACGGCGGATATCATGCTCATCCCTCCCTTGCCTTGTCTTGATGAAGATAGCGAAGAGGCGCCCGGCTTTGATTTCCATGACCGCCCCTATCGCTGCTTGATCCTCCGTCTTTCCTCATTCTTTTACGGTTTGCTTAGCCTGTTCGGCAAAGCGGGTATCGACAAGCGTTTGGTGATCCACCCGCTGCTTCAGCTCTCCGGCTGCCTGCATGATGTCCTGAAGATGGTTCCACTCCTGCTCATCGACAATCCCGTCGGTTGCGAAGGAGCCCTGACTTTTATAGCGCTCTACGACGCTTTTTATAATTTCCTTATCCGTATCCTGGAAAAACGGCGCTATCGCCTCCGTTATTTCGTCGGAACCGTTTTTCTGCACCCAATTCTGGGCCTGCTGCACCGCATTCGCAAACTTTTGAATCGTTTCATGATTTTGGTCGATGTAGCTTTTTTTGGCCATAAAGACCGTGTAAGGCAGCTTCCCGCTTTCTGCCCCGAACGAGGCGATCACATACCCTTTTCCTTCCTTCTCGAACATCGTCGCCTGCGGTTCGAACAGCTGCACATAATCACCTGTTCCGGAGGCGAACGCCGTAGGAATGTTGGCAAAATCGACGTTCTGGAGAAGGTTCAAATCCTTATGCGGATCGATACCGTGTTTTTTCAGCGTATACTCTCCGGCCATCTGCGGCATTCCGCCTTTTCTTTGACCAAGGAAGGTGCTCCCCTTCAGTGTATTCCAATCGAAGTCGCCCGCCGGTTTGCTGCGGGAAACCAGAAACGTACCGTCTGTTTGCGTCAATTGAGCGAAGTTAATCACCGGATCGGCACTGCCCTGCTGATGCACATAAATGGAAGTTTCCGATCCGACCAGCGCGACATCGATGCCTCCTGACAGCAGTGTCGTCATCGTTTTATCGCCTCCGAACGTTGTCGTCAGCTCGATATCCAATCCCTGATCCTTAAAAAATCCCTTGCTGATCGCCACATACTCCGGGGCATAGAAGATCGAGCGCGTGACCTCGCCCACCCGCACCTTCTGAATGTCTCCCGCCTTTTCCGGGCTGCAGCCTGCAAGCACCGCACCCACAGTCAGTATGAGCGCAAGCACAAAAGCATACCCTTTTACCCGCCGCATCGTTTTCATAGGCCAGTCCCTCCCTGTCTGCTTCTACAATTCTTGATGCCATCATATGCACCCGCCCAAGGAAAGGTTCAGGATGGACCGCCGGAAAAAGTCGTCAACATGGAATAAGGCATTCCCCGGATGCCCAAGGAATGCCTTGTTAATGAATGAATGTTTAGAGCCTGTAAATATCCGAATATTTCTCGCGCAAGTAATCCACCAAATAGTCGGGATTCAACTCCTCTCCGGTGACCTGCGTAATGATTTCCGTTGGCGTCAGGCTTTTGCCGTGACGGTAAATTTTGTCCGTTAGCCAGTCCTTGATCGGATGCAGATTTCCTTCCCGAATCAGGGCGTCCAGGTCCAAATCCTGCCGAAGCGTACGCATGATCTGCGCCGCGTACATATTGCCGAGCGCATAAGAAGGGAAATAACCGAAAGCGCCTCCGGACCAGTGCACGTCCTGAAGCACCCCTTCCCCATTGTGGGCCGGTACGACTCCAAGGTAGTCGCGGTATTTTTCGTTCCAGATCTCCGGCAGGTCAGCCACCTTCACGCTGCCGCTGAACAATGCCTTTTCAATTTCATAGCGGACCATAATATGCAGATTATATGTAAGCTCATCGGCCTCGATGCGGATCAGCGAAGGCTTCACTTCATTGGTAGCCCGGTAAAAGTCCTCCATAGCGACATGATCGAACTGTCCGGGGTAATTGTTCTGCAGCTTCCCGTAGTATTGGGTCCAGAAAGGACGGCTCCGGCCGATCATATTTTCCCAGAAGCGGGACTGCGACTCATGTATGCCCATCGATGTGCCGGTGCACAGAGGCGTGCCGATCAGATCCGGCGAAATGTTCTGTTCGTACAGTGCATGCCCGCCCTCATGGATCGTACCGAACAATGCACTGTTCACATCGTCGGGCAAATACCGGGTCGTAATCCGCACATCGCCCGGATTCAGACCGGTAGCAAACGGATGGACGGTTTCGTCCAGTCTTCCGGCCTCAAAATCATAGCCCATTTGCTCAAGGATATACAGGCTGAACCGCTTTTGCTTTTCCTTATCAAACTCCTGTTTTAAAAAGGACGTATCCGGTTTATGCGGCGAAGACTGAATGGCGGTAAGCAGCGGCACAACCTTCTCACGGAGCGCGCCGAATACCTGATCGAGCTTCTCCACCGTCATGCCCGGCTCATACATATCCAGCAGCGTGTTATACTTATGTCCCTTGTAACCCCATAAATCGATAAACTCCAGATTCATATCCACAATTTTTTCCAGATAAGGCTGGAAGCCCGCAAAGTCCGCCTGTTCTTTAGCTGCTTCCCATGCCGCTTCCGACTGGGAAGTGAGCACAACGTATTCCTGATAGCGTTTGGGAGGAATTTTTTTACTGCGGTCGTACTCCTTCCGGCATTCGCTGACGATCTTCCTATATAAGGGATCCAGCCGGTCGTTCACCTCAGGGGAAGCAAAATAGTCCAGAAACGCTCCCATTTCATCCGACACCGACATTTTGAACAGCTCGCCGGAAAGCTCGCCTACCACCTCGGAGCGCGTCGCAATCCCTTTTCTCGGCGCTCCCGTGCGCATATCCCAATAGATGAGTCCTACGGCTTCCTCGTAGCTTTTCATCTTTTTTAAATAGTGCTTGAAGTCGTTCAACTTTGTTTCAAAGCTTGATGTCGTCACTCGGCATGCCCCTTTCCTTTATCGGTATATCTTGATCATACTTCCTCTTGAAAACAGAAGCAAATTTCTCCAAAATGGGGTATGATAGATAGAGGAGGAGAGTGAACACCATGCATATTACTTTTACCGAAGAGGCCGCTAGGGAGATTGATTCAAAGTTGAGCGCCGCTGCCGGCGGCAAGCTGAAGCTGGTCTATGACGCGGAAGGCTGCGGCTGCGCGGTCAGCGGCGTGCCGACGTTATGGATTACGGACAAGCCCGACAGCAACGATTTCACGGTTCAGGACGAGCCTTACCCTCTGCTGATGGATCGCAAGCATGAAGTCTTTTTCGAGGAGCGCATGACCATAGATTACAAAAAGAGCGGTCATTGCTTCGTATTGACAAGCGGCGGCCAAATTTACAATGCCCACATGCGGCTTTTGGACAAAAGATAATATAAAGAGCAAAGAAAACTGGATCATAGATTTGACCTATTGGGGAGGACTAGAGATGTCTATATTATCCGATATTATCGAACACAATCAGGCATTCGTGGAGGCCAAAGCGTACGAGCAGTTTAAAACCACCAAATTTCCCGATAAAAAAATGGTCATCCTGACCTGTATGGATACACGTCTTACCGAGCTGCTGCCCAAAGCGATGAACCTGCGCAACGGAGATGCCAAAATTATCAAGAATGCCGGGGCGATCGTCTCCCATCCGTTCGGAAGTATTATGCGGAGCATCATTGTGGCGGTTTATGAGCTCAATGCCAAGGAGGTCTTTGTTGTCGGCCACTACGAGTGCGGCATGACCGGACTGAATGCGAAAGATGTACTGAACAAAGCCCGCAGCCGCGGCGTAACGAGCGAGCTGATCGATACGCTGCAGAATGCGGGTATCAATCTTGACGGTTTTCTGACCGGCTTCGATTACGTGCACGACGGTGTCGTCAACAGCGTAAAGCTGATCAGAAACCATCCGCTGCTGCCCAAAGATTTGCCCGTGCACGGCTTAATCATCCATCCGGAAACGGGCCGCCTGGACATCATCTCCAACGGATATGAGGCCATCGGCTGAACGTATCCATGGACTAAACGAAATCATCGCGGAGCTGCCGATATGCGTTATCGGCCTTCACTGCGATGATTTTTTTATTTCAGCTTCTCCATCATCCGTCTCCCGCTTCAACCGCTGCTTCCGCTTGAGCTGTTTCTGAAGCTCCCGCTCCGCCACGACCGTGCTGCGGTCACGCAAGGTATGCTTATGAATCAGAAACGCATCGTTCATATCCGTTGGCTGTCCCCATACTTTGCCGGTGCGGGCGCAAGCCTGACCGCATAAGGTTATCAGTGTCTCGTCCTTCAAGGGGATGTCCGGATCCGAGTAGATGAAGCTCTCCGGATCCATGCATTCCTGCAAACGAGCCTGAAGGCGCTCCCTGAACTTCTCTCCATCGATGCCAAGTCGTTCCAGCCGTTCCTTGTCTAGCCGCTGGATGGCGCTGGTTAGCATTTTGACCGCTCCGGACAGATTGCCCCGTCTTTGATGGTAAAGCGAAACAGCCACCTGAATCAGGCCGACATACGCTTCGCTGTTCGGGTCTTCCGGATGCTCCTTCCAATATTCTTCCAGCACTTCGTGACATTCGAAAAAATCCCGCTCGGCATGAAAATGAAACAAATAGTCGATATAAGCTTTCGGGTATAAGTTCATCGGCATTCATCCTTTGGACGTTCATCAGATTTTAATTTTATTTTAACCTTTTCGTTTAAAATGTGAAACCATCGTCAACATTGATCGTAGTACATCTTGAAAATACTATATATACTGGAGGATGCTCATGATGTGGAAGAAAAAATTGTCTATGATTCTGTTGGCTAGCGTGGTCGCTTTATCGTTTACAACGGTCACCCTGCCTGATCAGGCGGACGCCAAAAGATCATACAGCTCTTCGAAGAAAAGCTTCAGCCCAAGCTCGGGATCGACAACTCAAACGCCAAACAATAATATCAATCGAAACCAATCGACGACGTCCAACCAACAGGCTGGTACTGCGGCAACGCAAAAACCCGGATTTTTCGGCGGCGGTTTGATGAAAGGCTTGATGATCGGCGGTCTGGCAGGCATGCTGTTCGGCGGCTTGTTCGGCGGTATGGGCTTCCTTGGCGAAATGCTCGGCATGATGGTCAACCTGCTTGCGATCGCGGCACTGGTTCTCATCGTGTTCCGTCTTATCGCATTCTTTAAGGACCGCAAAAAAGAAAAACTCAACGAAGAACCGAAGCGTTTGTAATGTACAAAACTCTGTTCAAAAGAGGTTAGCGCGCTAATGAGACTTTCGGAACAAGATATCATCAATGCCATTTGCCTGAATATTGCTGAACGCAAGCAAATTCAGCCCACGCAGGTTGAAGTGGAGCTCATGTGGGATGAGGATTTGGGCTTCTCGGCGGAAGTGCATGCGGAAGGACGCAGCCAAATTCTGATTGCCGCCAATATGCTGGAAGCGATCGAACGGTATCTGCTGAAGGAGTACAACATGCGGGTGTTCCGCGATCAAATCCAGCTTAACCTGGAAGACGAAATCGTTGCAGACATCGTACAATAACGGCAGCAGCCCCAGCCCCCTGTCAAGAAAATCTTGGCAGGGGGCTTTCGTTTATTTCACAATCTATTTTATCTATGAAAATACCCTATTCATTTCCAACGCAACTTATCACCCTCTTTTTACGTTTAATAGAGTAGACTTACTAGAAAGAGGTTGATCTATGTTGAAGCGCAAGGCATTGTTGTCCTTGTCGGTCTTGACCCTGTTCTTTTCTTCCACTGGCTCCGTAATGGCCGCAGACAAAACGACCAAGTATCGTGTCTATCAGGATAACCGCATCATACTGGAGACATCGGATTATAAATCTGCTGAAAATTACGCCAAAAACTATCATCGGAGCCATGTCGAGGACATCGCCACACGTCAATGGCTTTGGGATAGTTATCCCCGCTACAAGGTTTACCAGCACGGCTACAGCTCAACCGCCTGGGAATTTGCCACGCGGGATGCGGCGATAAGGGAAGCCGCCAAATGGGGATTCTCCAGTGTGCGCGATTTGCAATCTGGCGGTTGGATTTGGAATAACTATCCGAAGTACCGTGTGTACCAAGGCGAAATCACGCTGGACCATTGGAAGTTTCAAACCTTGGCCGAAGCCATGGCCGAAGCCAAGAAATGGGCCAATTCCTACATCGTCGATTTGGATACAAACCGCTGGGTATGGGATAACGTAACGGAAAGCAGAAAATCGGAGCTTCGCCGTTCCGGAAAGAAGATATATCAGGTCTACCAAGGTACATACACCACAGATAGCTGGAAGTTTGCATACCTTGGCGATGCGGTGAACGAATCGCTGAAATGGTCTAATTCTATCATTCGCAATACGGAAAACGGTAAAGTCGTCTATTCCAACGTGAAACCTTACAAAGTATATCAGTATGATAACTTTCTTCAATCGTTTCTCAGCTTGAATGATGCGATCAATTATGCCAAGCTTTACGATCACACCAAAATCATGAACGACAATGCGCCGGCCGTGGGCGGCAAATCCGGTCCTATTTGGAATAATTATCCTTATTATCAAGTGTACCAAAACGATAAATGGATTGCCGATTTCTCTACGATACCTGCCGCTTTACGGTATGCCAAAGGCTATGCCAATGCTTCGATCCGCACTTACAGCGACGGAATAAGCATTTGGGATAACCTGCGCAAGCTGCAGTTCTGGGGTTGGAACGGCACCTCCAGCGATGCGACGATTCGTGCTCATGTCAACAACACTTCAGGGCTTGATGTCGTTTCGCCGACCTATTTCCAACTCGCGGACCCTACGGGGAACATCACGGATTCCTCGAACAAAGAAACCGTAGCTTGGCTCAAACGGCAGGGATATACCGTATATCCCCTTGTCGCAAACCAGTTCGATTCGGCGCTGACGACTCAGTTTTTGGCTAAGCCGGAGGCCCGCACCAAATTTATCAACGACCTGGTCAGCAAAGCGGTTGCTCTTGGCGCAGACGGGCTTAATATCGACTTTGAGAATCTGGCTGGTTCCGACAGAGACCGCTTCACCGCGTTTATGCAGGAGCTGACGCAAAAAGCACGTGCACAGAAGCTCATCATCTCGGTCGACCTGCCGCGCGGCAGCCTCAGCTGGAATGATAAAACGGCTTTCGATCACGAGAAGCTCGCAGGCATCGTTGATTACATCATTACGATGACCTACGATCATCATTGGAAGGGCAGCACCGAGCCAGGTTCGGTCGCAGGTCTTTCTTGGGTGGAGGAAGGCGTGAAGGAGTTTTTGTCCTACGGAATTCCAAGGGACAAGCTGATTATGGGGATTCCCTTCTACGTTCGGGAATGGCAGGTGGATTCCTCGGGCAAGCTGGTCAGCAACCGGGCCTTGTTCATGAAGGACCTGCCCAAGCTGATTGCCGAGAAGAAGGCGTCGATGACTTGGGACAGCCGGTTTAACCAATACAAGGTGGAGTACAAGCAGGACGGCTTCACCAACGTATTTTGGCTTGAAAATGAAGAATCGGTCAAAGCCCGTCTTGCCATTGCCAAGAAGTATGATCTGGGCGGTGTAGCTGCATGGCGATTAGGCTACGAGCCTCGTGAACTCTGGAATGCCATGATACAAGAAAAATAAAATGATAAAAACGGACAACGTTTCCTCGTAAGGAACGGTTGTCCGTTTTTTCGATGTGCCGAAATCCGGTGACCGCCTGCTCAACTAATTCCGGTAGGAGCTTATGTAACGATAGCCGGAGATTGCGGTGCGCTTATCTCTGATGATCAGAAAAGCCGTCGAGATACAGAAAAGCCCCGCCAAATATCCCGCGGCAATATCGGTTATGTAATGAACGCCAAAATAGACCCGGCTGTATCCGACTCCGAGAATCATCAGTGCTCCGGCACTAAGCCATATCGAAGGCCCGGACGAAGCATCGGCCGCCATATTCGCTTGGCCCCAAGCGTTCCAATCGGTTTACATCGTCTCGTAGTACCGACATCATGATCAAGGCAAATCCCATTGCGCTAACCAATGCAACCGCCACTGCCCATCTTTTTTTCTAATCAAGCCTATGACCTCTCCTTTGGTTTAGATTGCCATTTCTCTTAGAAATCGTACCGGAATCTATCAGGTTCGGTCAACCCCTGGTTACAGGATTTCCCGCATTCAGGGGCCTGAACATAAATAAGGCCGAGGAAATTTGATCCCTCGGCCTTGCAAGAACTCTTTATAAATTTAGCAGCTCCCGCAGCTCTTCAAGATCGCTTACCGGAGACTGGCATGCGTAATTTTCACACACATAGACCGTTGCCCGTCCACCTAGCGGCAGTTTATCCTGCACGAGCGGGATCAAACGTCCGGTCTCTTCAGCAACGGCCGGATCGGACGTTCGAAGAATTGTCAGCGCGTTCGGGAGGAATGACTGCCGCACCTCCCGGATCATCGCTTGGGTATCGTCCTTTACCGGATCTCCGGCGATCACGATTTCCGTCGGCGCTCCATACGCAAAGTCTACTGCCATCAGAAACAACGCATGACCTGAAGGATAGCGCTCCACCGATCCGGCGAAGGCTTTCAACTGCTGCTCTGCTTTTTGCGCCAATGCCGCATTGTAGGTGTAGCGCGACAGCTTCTGCAGGTTTAGCGCGGCAGCCGAATTTCCCGACGGCATAGCGCCGTCGTAGATTTCCTTCGGTCGCGTGAAGAGCTGTTCCCCGTCTTCTCCGTAAAAGAACAAGCCGCCCTTGGCTTCATCCCAGAACAACCGCAGCATCTCGTCATTCAGCTCTACCGCCTGACGGAGATAGTCTGGCTCAAACGTAGCCTCATAAAGCTCAATCAATCCCCATACCAGGAAGGCATAATCGTCGGCATAGCCGAGATAAGCCGATTCTCCGTCACGGTAACGAGCTAAGAGCCTTCCATCCTCCCTGCGCAGCTTCGTCAATATGAAAGCGGCCGCTTTCTTTGCCGCATCGGCATACTCCGGGTTATCCAGCGCCTTGGCCGCTTTGGCCAAAGCCATGATCATCAGACCGTTCCAGGAGGTCAGAATCTTGTCGTCTTTATGCGGATGGATGCGCTGCTCACGGTGGGCAAAAAGCTTTTGACGGGAAGCCTCCAGCCGCTCTTTCAGCTCTGATTCGTCCAATTGCTTCAGGCGGGCCATGGTTTCTACCGTAGCGTGAATCAGGTTCGGGATGCTGTGCCCCTCGAAATTGCCGTCTTCCGTAATATCATAGACTTCGCAGTACAGCTCTCCCTCTTCCTCCCCGAGCACCTGCTTCACTTCTTGAGGAGACCAGACATAAAATTTCCCTTCCTCCCCTTCCGAATCCGCATCCTCCGCCGAGTAGAACCCGCCTTGGGGATCGGTCATATCCCTTAGCACATAAGCAATAATCTGCTCCGCCACGTCAGCGTACCACTGCTTTCCCGTCGCCTGATACGCTTCCACATACGTCATCGTCAGCAAAGCGTTATCGTACAGCATCTTTTCAAAATGCGGCACCAGCCACTTCTCGTCCGTAGAATACCGTGCAAAGCCATATCCGATATGATCGTACATGCCTCCGCGGAACATCGCATCAAGCGATTTCTCCACCATATGCAGCGCTTTCTCATTGCCCGTCCGTTTCCAATATCTCAGCAAAAATGATAAATTATGGCTCGTAGGGAACTTCGGCGCATCCCCAAACCCGCCGTAGCTTGCATCAAACATACGTTCATACATCTCGAACGCGCGATCCAGCAGCTTCTCCGATAAATCCCCCTCCAGATTGGCGATCAGCCGCTTCTGCGTCTCCTCCACAACCTGCTCGCCGATCTCGATCACCTTGTCCTGATTCTCCTTCCACTTCCCGGCGATTTGCGGTAAAATATCCATCAACCCATGACGCCCATATCTGCGGGCCTTGGGGAAATACGTTCCGGCAAAAAACGGCTTCTTCTCCGGAGTCATGATGATCGTCAGCGGCCATCCCCCCTGTCCGGTCATCGCTTGACAAACGGACATGTACAGATGATCAACATCCGGACGCTCTTCCCGGTCCACCTTGATCGAAACATAGTCGCGGTTCAGCAGCTCCGCCACTTCTTCATCCTCGAACGATTCTCTTTCCATAACGTGACACCAATGACAGGTGGAATAGCCGATGCTCAGAAACACCGGCTTGTTTTCTTTTTTCGCCCGGTCGAAAGCTTCTTTTCCCCACGGATACCAGTCTACGGGGTTGTAAGCGTGCTGCAGCAAATAGGGAGATTTTTCGTTGGCCAGTCGGTTGGGTTTATGCTTTGTTGTCAAGAAGCATCGCCTCCTTGTTCCATTGGTTATTTTTGTTATTTGAAGCTTAGCATATTCTGCAGTAAAAAGAAAAACCCATGTTTAAAAAGCAAACAATCGCAGAAAACGGAGCATTGTCGCATAATAAGGACGTGAATAATAGTCTTCTGCCGACTGGAATGATTCCAGCATGAGATGAGGCACAATGAAAACCGTTGTGCTTCCACCAATGAAAATAGCCGCTCTTCCTTCGAGCAAACGTGCGGCAACCACATCAGCCTTTCGGTATTGGAGATTGTCGGGAAAATGGAGAACGGAGCATCCTCAATAAATTCTTCGATATATCCGGTTTCCAATATGCCATCGGTATGAATGCGCTGCAATCGTTGCTTGACTTCCCGTACAAGTCCCGGCGAGGCAATCCCGTCAATATAAGTAAGCGATAGCTACTTCCGTTTGCGACATTTCTCCCAAGGTCATTTGCTGAATGTGCAGCTTGGGGTGATGGATTTTACGACGCAGCATCGACGTATTTGTACGGAGTGTTTCCACAAATCCTTCTCTGGGGCCTCGCACGGTGGTTTCGGTAACCGGTTCATCAATGCTCCGCATTTCCCATGCCCGGGCACCCGGAACATAAACGTAGTCTAAACCGTCAACAAACAAAATAGGATCCCCCTGCATCAGCAAGGCGATACCTTTTTTCATCGATCTCTCTTTTTTTATACTGCTCATGCTAAGGACGTTTTTTTCAACATAAGTCAGCAGTTCTGTTCCTTTGATTTCTTGAAAATCAAGATTCATCAAGGGTTTAAGAACATTTTCGTTTACCGTGGTTTTTTCGTATAAGCCGTCAATAGCGACTAAAATAGCTTGGATCTTCTTGCTTCTTGCCGATCGAAAAAGAACGAAACACGATGTCCGAGCTTTCTTGAAATAATTCTTGCATCTAGGAAACAAGTGAAAATGATTGCTCGGGGAATGAAGCCCAATGAATAGGATACACAAAGGGGGCAGGCGGATTGTTCATCCGCCTCTTTCATCAAAATAGACTTAAAACGTCCATTAAGGCCATTATTCCGAATTTTACCCTTCGTGCTTTGTTATTCTCCTATTCGTTACCGTTAATTTATATATTTTACTGATCACAGGCAAGCAAAGAATAAGAATGGTCAAGAGCATAAAAGTTAAAGATAGCGGTCTTGTAAAGAAAATCGTCATATCGTTTTTGGAGATTAAAAGAGATTGCCTTAAGTTTGTTTCGATCATCTTGCCAAGGACAACAGCCAGAACGAAAGGCGTTAGCGGAAAGTCAAACTTTTTCATGAAATAGCCCAAGAGCCCGAATATCATCATTAAACCTATATCAAAAAAGCTGTTTGACAACGTATAAACACCGATAAAGCAAAGAGCGGCGATCAAAGGAATCAGGTACGGCTGCGCTTTCTTTATAAGAATAGCAAAAGCAGGTACGAAAGCTGTGTTTAAAATGAATAACAATACGTTCGCAAACACTAAACCCGCAATGACTGCCCAAACAAGATCTCCTGATTTTTGAAGCATTAACGGTCCCGGTTGTAAACCGAACATGACCAATGCGCCTAACAAAACAGCGGTTGTACCCGAACCCGGAATTCCCAAGCTGAACAGCGGGATTAGCGCCCCCCCAACGGAAGCATTATTTGCGGATTCCGGAGCACTGACGCCTTGTTCAGCACCTTTTCCAAATTCTTCAGGAGTTTTGGACAATTTCTTTTCTAAATTATAGCTTAAAAACGTCGCAATCGTAGCGCCGGCGCCAGGTAAAATCCCAACCAAAAAACCGATGATAGAGCCTCTCGCGATACTCCATTTGTTCCTTAATATTTGCTTCACGGTCGGAAACAGTTCTCTAAAAGGAATCTTCCCTTTGTATTCTTCCGATTTTTTCGCCTTCTCCTCGATTAAAATCAACACCTCTGAGAGACCAAAAATACCGATCGCCACAACAACAAAGTCGATACCGTCCATAAGCTCGAAAAATCCGAATGTCAAACGGTTAATACCTTGAATGGAATCGGAGCCGATCATGGAAATTAATAATCCTAATCCCATGGCGATCAGACCTTTGATTAATTTTTTGTCGCCCAGACCGCTTGTGGCAATTAATGCAAATAACATGAGCGCGAAATATTCAGGGGAGCCAAAAACATATGCCCATTTGGCCACATACGGCGTTAAAAATATCAATCCGATAAAACCGATCATCCCGCCGATAAATGATCCAATCGCACTTAATGCCAGCGCAATGCCGGGCTTGCCTTTTTTGGTCAATTGGTAACCGTCCAAAGTCGTTACTGCCGACGAGGCATCGCCCGGTACATTAATTAAAATGGAAGTAAGGCTTCCTCCATACATCGATCCCTGGTAAATGCTCATGAGGAGCGTTAGTGCGTTGAGCTCGCCGATGGTGAAGCTTAGAGGCAGAAGCAGGGCTACTCCAGCCGTTGGACCAAGCCCGGGGAGCGCGCCAACCAATGTTCCGATAATTACCCCGAGAACGCACCAAAAAATAACCTGTGGGTCCAATATATTCATAAAACCTTGCAGTAATAGTTGTAATTCCATTCACTTCACCTTCTACCCCAATATCCCTTTCGGCAGATTTAGTCCGAGCCAAACATCAAAAATGAAATAAATACATACCGTAGCTGCCGCACTGAAAATGGCCGCTCTTACCCATGACAGTTTTTCGACCATAACCAAAGTCACAAGCAGAAATAAACCTATGGTTAACTCCATTCCTAAATAATCACCGGCCCACAAAGAGACGGCCATCATTACCATTAAAAAACACTGCTGCCAAACGGTCGATTTTAAGACCGGCTCCTTTTGGGGATATCGTCTTCTTTTCAAAATCAACTTTACTAAATAATAAATAATCAAAGCGATCAAAATGATGATCAGGATTCTCGGAAAAAAACCGGCACCCATTAATCCGTTTTTTATTAAGAACGGGAGTTTCATAGATTGCACAAAAAAAACCAACATAAGTATTAACAGCGAAGCGCCAAATATAATTTCAACTAACATTTGTCCTCCCTTTTTCTTTTACGTCATGATGAATCAAGTGTAAACCCTATTACGCAGGTGTTAAATTCATGCAGAAATACAAAAAACGAAGTCACCCTCCTTCAGGATCACATCTCCGGTTGTCCGGTTGAATTATTTCAGATTATTCACATGTATTTAGTATGGATTAATGTTTGTTATGATAGCATCGCCAAAATCTTCTGTCAATACCGATGTTACCCTTTTCATCGACCTCCGGCGATTCCGCTCCTCACTTTATTACCTCTATTATAACAGGTGTCGTAATTAACATTATTAACATAAAGAAAGCTTTCGAGACTTTCTCGACAGCCTGACCTGTTCCGAAGAACAGGCCGGATTTGTTCATCAAATCCCTTTTTGGAGGATTCGATCTGTTGCAATTTTTCTTTTCCATCACGAACTTATTTGGGCATTCGTTCATATAAAAAGTCAACGATGTGCACGGCTTGTATTTTGTCCGTAAGATCGGCCCTTTCAATGCCAAGTTTCAATTGCAGCAAACAGCCGGGATTGCTGGTAAGCAGATATTGGGCGTCTGTTTTCCTCACATTTTCCATTTTATGGTCGAGAATTTGCGCTGCCATATCCGGATGAACCAGGTTGTATATTCCTGCTGAACCGCAGCATTGGTCAGACTGGGGCAACTCTACGAACTGAACGTTTTTGATGCGTTTCATGAGTTGGCGCGGCGCAGCGGATGACCGCATCACGTTGCGCAAATGGCAGGAATCCTGGTAAGTAATTTTTTCCCCAGGCCATGCCGCAAATTCAGGTACTCGTCCTTTTTCCAGCAAAATCAGGCTGACGTCCTTGACACGGGAGGCAAACCATTCGGATACTTCTGCCCATTGCGGATCGTCGTGCAGCAGGTGATCATATTCGCTCAATAGCGCGCCGCAGCCTCCGGCATTGGAAACGATGTAATCAACATTGGCTTCACGAAATGCGGCAATGTTGTTCACTGCCAGAATTCTGGCCTGATCCATTTCGCCGCTGTGGGCATGCAGCGCGCCGCAGCAATTTTGTCCGGGCGGGATGACGACCTCGAATCCGGCTTCGGATAGCAGCCGGACAGTGTTCAGGTTCGTCTTGGTAAACAAAACGTCCATGACGCACCCTCGAAACATGCCGACGCGGGCAACCTTTTCCCCCTTTGCCGGAATAACGGTAGTGCCCAATTGTTCTATCACGCCTTTATTAGGAAGCATCCGGTATAATCCGCTCCATCTGGCTCAAATTTTTGCCGAATAGCCGGGTGACCCGAAGTTTTTGCGCGAGCCGCCTGAACCCCGACTTTTGATAGATTTGCAAAGCCAAGCCGAGCATGCGCATCTTGTTCTGGCGGGGGAATAGATAATGGAACATCCACGTGTTATGACCAATTTGAATACTTGATTATTACTAAGGGTAAGGACTTTAAAGAAGTTGAAGATTCGTTGGTAATTGCTTATTCATTTCTGATATTTGGATTTATATATCGTTTATAAAGTAATTCGCAAGCGATAAATTCACAGAGCCAAAGAAAAAGAAAAGGCCGCACAAAGTGCAGCCTTTAGTCGTATAATGGTCTCCTTCTGGAAAATCCGTTTTGCAGCATTTCACACGGACCATAGAGAAAAATGTGAAAAAAAATTGACATCAAAAATTTTGCATAATATAATGTATCTGTAACAACTGTTGTTATAGCAACAAGGAGGTGGTTGTTTGAAGTTGTTAGATGAATATATCAGCATTTTTATTCACCAGACCGACTTAACCTTGACCAGTTACATTAAAAAGCAATTGGCTCCATACAACCTGGCGCCTGAACAAAATCTGGTTATGATGCTTCTTTGGGAGAAGGATGGCCTTACCCAAAATGAAATTGCGGAACTGCTGGTTAAGGATAAAACCAATGTTGCACGGATGTTGTTTAATCTTGAACAAAAAGGATTTATCCGAAGAGCATGTCCGAAAAACGACCGTCGATCATTGATCGTTTATTTGACGGAAGAAGGAAAACAACTGGGCAATCACATTATTCCTCTCACTGAGAAATTTAATGAGTTGGTAAAAAATGGGATTACAAATGAAGAATTAAAGGAACTAAAAAGAATCCTTACAAAGATAAGCCATAATGTCACATAAAATCCTGCATATCGCTGCCATCATGCAGCTCTTGTATATTCATATAGAGACTTTGCGAGCACTAAAGTTGCTATAACAACCATATACTCATTAGAGGGAGTGTCGAACGATGTACGATATTGCTGTTATCGGTGCAGGCCCTGCCGGAGCAACCGCTGCGCTCTTTGCCGCTAAAGCCGGAAAAAAAACGTTATTGATTGATAATGACAAAACCATGACGAAAAGAGCTTGGGTTGAAAACCATTATGGCGTACTCGAAATCTCAGGACCCGAGCTTGTAGAAACAGGAAAAAAACAGGCAAGCAAATTGGGGGCGGAACTGGTTACAGCTACAGTGGATAATATTACGGAAACAGAAACAGGTTTTAAAATTCATTTGGACAATCAAACCGTTGAATCGAATCAAGTGATTTTGGCTACGGGCGTCCTAACTGATCTGGCCGAAAAAATTGGCTTGGCCACAAAAGAAGGCACAGAACCGCGCATAAAGAAAGTGATCTCTGTCGACAGCCATGGTAAAACAAACAAAAAAGGCATTTGGGCGGCAGGAACTGCAGCAGGGGTAAGCGTTCATACCATTATCACAGCCGGCGATGGCGCGAAAGTGGCGATTAATGTCATAAGTGAGTTAAATGGCGAACGTTATGTTGACCATGATGTACTTAAGTCTTAATTTAATTTAGAAAGAGGGTTATTTTTATGGTGAATCAACCGGTTGCTGTTCATGCGATCATCAATGGCGAAAAAGTCGAAACAGATAAACAGTATTCCCGCGAGAATCCGACGAACCCCAACGAAATTGTCGGCTACGGCCCTGTGAACACACGCGAGGAGGCCATTGAAGCCATTGAATCTGCGGCAGCGGCTTTCCCCGATTGGAGCAAGACACCCATCGAGGAACGTATTGCACGGATGCAGCGCGCCATTGCAAAGCTAAAAGATGCTAGCCCGGAAATTTCGAAGCTTCTGTCCCGTGAGCATGGCAAACCTCTGTACGATGCAGAAGGTGAGCTTGCGATTTCCCTGATGTGGATGGAATATGCCTGCAACACGGCTAAGGAAGTGCTTAAAGATCAGGTACAGGAGCATGAGAACGGAAAAACCATTATTTCCAAAGATGCGATAGGTGTCGTTTCCGCCATAACACCATGGAATTATCCGCTCTCCCTTTCGACCATTAAAATCGCTCCGGCGCTGTTGGCGGGCAATACCATGGTGCTCAAGCCGAGCCCCCTTGCCCCGTTGGCTGTAAGCAAAGTCATTGAGATGATTGCAGCCGAGTTTCCGGCAGGCGTGCTTAACATGGTCCACGGCGAATCGGATGTGGGAGTGGAACTGACCTCTCATCCCAAGGTTTCCAAAATCGCATTCACCGGCGGAACCAAGACGGCAAAAGCCATCATGAAAGCCGCGGCAGATACTATTAAGGATATGACATTGGAATTAGGCGGAAATGATGCGGCGATTATTCTTTCTGATTTCGACGTGAACGATGAACGTGCGATGCGCCGCCTCGTGATCTCAAACTTCCTTACTGCCGGACAAATTTGTATGATTGCGAAAAGAATCTATGTCCATCGCTCAATTTATGACAAATTCGTGGAGAAATATATTGAGGCGGCGAACAAGTGGATTCGGGTGGGCGATCCCTTTAACCCGGACGTTACCGTTGGCCCGGTGAATAACGCCGGTCAGGTTAAGTTTGTACGGAGCTTAATCGACGATGCACAAAACCGGGGTGCCCAAGTGATCAAGTTGGGACGTATTCTTGATCCGGAACTGTTTGAAAAAGGTTACTTCCTGCAACCGACTGTCGTATTGGGAGCCGGATACCATGACCCTATCGTCGTGGAAGAACAGTTTGGTCCCACCGTCCCGATCCTGCCCTTCGATGATGATGACCAAGCCATCTCCTTAGTCAATGACAGTATTTATGGTCTGACGAGCTCCGTATGGGGCGAGGAAGAGCATGCCCTTAGGGTAGCACGGCGAATCGAAGCAGGTACAACCATGATTAACACCGCTGCCGTACAGGGGCTTGACGTTCGTTTTCCATTCGGCGGGGTTAAGCAGTCCGGCATAGGGCGTGAATATGGTCCGGAAGGCATTCTCTCCTATGTCGAAACTCACGTCATTAACATACCAAAGGTCGGCGAATTGCCTTATATTCCCGAATAACTATTTCCTTTTTATAAGCATGTCGTGGCTTCCTGCCTCGACATGCTTTTCTGTTTATGTTTCTCTCGGAAATGAAGGAATCGTGATTGCTTTCCGGATCGGCTGCCAGGTTTAGCCGGATTTAAAATGATTGGATTTACCAGCAAGATTTGGTACAATAATCTGAAGGTCTCCCTTATGGAGACCTATATTTACATGGGAGGGATTTCGATGGTAAGTGGCTTTAACTTCAGAGTATATGGTTTGCTTCGTAAAGGAGGGGAAATCTACTATGAACCATAGTCTTATGTATCAAGGTTCCCGGCTGCAACTGGTGAATCAGCTGGTTTATTTTGACGATGAAAAGCTGAATTTCCTCAACCAGTATTTCCCTGAGCCTAACCAAAAACGCCGCAATGTGGAGAAGACAATATCAGTATATTGTTCGACGCTTGAAAGGATTATCAAGGATCTAACCGAAGAAAATCTGAATTCCATGGCGCTCATAGGAAGCCAAGTAGATTTGCGATATCTGGACGATGGATCAACGGAATCTCTTACGATTGTATTCCCGCATCGGACGGATCCCAATAAAAACCTGATATCTTTCTTATCTCCTATAGGCTTTCAACTGCTGATGGCACAAACCAATGAAAACTATCAGCTTGTGATACCTTCCGGCGAAACCTTGGTAAGAGTGGAAAATATTAAGTTTGTTAATCACGGCGATGTACATTAACGGTTATGAGATTTAGAAGAGCAGACCTGGCAATTGGGCACGCTGCTTTTCATAAAAAAAGTCAGCTAGTGCAAAAACTGGCTGACTTTTTGTGCATATTTTATTTATTGCGATTTCTATAAAGCAGATAGATAAAGAAGGGTGCACCCACACCCGCAGTAAACACGCCCGCGGGAATATCGAGTGGGAGAAAAGCCGTTCTGCCAAACGTGTCGGCAATCAGAAGCATCAGGCTGCCAATAAGAGCCGCTACCGGAATTAAGCCGCCAAACGAAGCGCCTACGAGCTTTCTGGCGATATGCGGAGCAATTAAGCCGATAAATCCAATCGCTCCGGCTACGGCCACGGCTGAACCCGCTAACGCCACGCTGATGAACAGCAGCATTAATCGGTGATGCTGAACAGGAGCCCCTAAAACCATCGCAATATCGTCCCCCAGCTCTTGAACATTGATGTGTCTGGAATAAATCAGGGCCAGCGGAATAAAAATAATCAACCAAGGCAGCAAAGCATACACATTATCCCACGATGCACCGTAAATACTTCCGGTTAACCAAATATAGGCCTGACCGGCTGCTTTAATAGGGCTGAGAACGATCATTAGCATGGTTAAAGAGCTTGTCGCCGCTGAAATCCCAATCCCAATCAGCACCAGCCTTGTTGGAGTAACTCCTTTATTCCATGCCAGCAAATAAATAACGATCGAGACCAAGCCGGCCCCCAAAAAAGCTGCTACCGGGAGCCACTGGATGCTTACCGTCCCCGCAAAATAGGTAATAAACGCCACTGCCGCAAATGTGGCCCCTCCTGTAATCCCGACAATATCCGGCGAGGCCAGCGGATTGCGGATAATGCCCTGAAGGATCGATCCGGAAACCCCCAGAGCCGCTCCGACCAATACAGCCAGAATAATACGGGGAAGCCTTAACGTCCCAATAATCAGCAAATTCACGGCCGTCCCTTGCCCAAGGATCGTTTTGTACACGTCCGCCAGAGAAGTACCCTTGTTGCCCAGCCCGATACTCATCATCAATACAAATAATAACAATAACGTTAACACGGAGAGCACAATCATCGTTTTCTTCTGTACAAGAAAAGAAAAGTGCCCCGTTTTGCTTCGAAAAACAACCAGCCGCTTCATTGCGAAACCCCTTTCGAGCGAAACCCCTTCCTGGCAATGTAGATAAAAAATGGCACTCCGATTAATGCCGTCATTACTCCGATCGGCAGCTCTCCAGGCATAATCACAAAACGAGCGACGATATCTGCAAGCAGCAACAAGATAGCCCCCAGTACTGCGCTGTAAGGAATAATCCAGCGATAATCAACACCCACCAGAAAGCGGGCAATGTGCGGAATAACGAGACCTACAAAGCCGATGGAACCGGCAACCGCAACAGAGCTGCCCGCCAATAAAATGACCGTAACAGCAATCGATATTTTTACAAGGCCTGTTCTTTGCCCCAATCCTTTGGCAATATCCTCTCCCGAAGAAAGAATGTTGACAGGCTGTGCCAGTACCAACGCGGCGATCCCGGCGAATATCATGTACGGCAAGACCGGAATTAACCCCTCGGCCGATTTGCCTGCGACAGAACCGGCTAACCAAAACAACACATTTTGCAAGCCCGTTTCATTGACGACCAGCATCCCTTGAGTAAAAGAAGTAAACAAGGCTGTCATCGCCGCGCCGGCTAGTACGATTTTAATCGGAGTCATGCCGTCCCGACCCAGAGAACCGAGGTAATAAACGGTCAGAGCGGCAATACCCGCTCCAAAAAAGGCGACCCATACCAATTGATCCAGGGAAGAGACCGGGAGAAAGGCTAACGCCATTACCACAAAAAAAACGGCACCCGAATTAATGCCGAAAATACTTGGAGAAGCCAAAGGATTCCGGGTCAACGCCTGCATCAGAGCGCCCGCAACGGCTAAATTCCCCCCTATCATAGCGGCAAATAAAGCGCGGGGTAACCGTGTCGTTTGGATAATCACATGTTCGTCCGATGACATATCATAATGGATAAACGACTCGATAGCCGTGAGAAAGCTGATTTTCGTTGTTCCCAGCACGATACTCAGTATAAAAGAAATCACAAGGATTAAAATACCAAACACCAAACCCGAAGCTTTTAAAGATGTCTGGTGTAATAATGGACTCACAAAGACCCTCCTCTTTGAGGTTTCATTCTCTCCACAGCCTTCATGAAACGAAGCGGAATGAAGGAAGAAACTTCTTAGAGGCTGTTGATCCCGTCGTTGTTCAACAGCCTCCTCATCAAAATATGCTATTTTAAACCATAGAATTCATAGAGATCATTTACCATCTCCATAGCCGCTAACGGGCCGGAGCCGTTATTCCATACCGCCGTATCCACCTCGAATACTCTGTTGTTTTGAACGGCTTTTAATTTTTTCCACAGCGGATGCTCGCTCCATGCTTTTCTCAAATCCAGTCGGCCGTCATCTCTTGTCGTACTCGTCTGATCAAATATAATGTCTGCATCCATTTGCGGAATACTTTCCTTTGATGTGAGCTGGACTCCCCATTCCGTTCCCCTCTGGCTGGCTGGCCGGGCGATTCCCAACTCGTCCAAAACTAGAGCTGAAAATCCGGTATAAACAATTCGGGCATGATCTACCCGGAAGTCAACGATGCCGGCTTCCAATTTTAATTTATCGCCCATTTTCTCCTTAAAATCGGCTACCTTCCGATTCCACTCTTCCAGAAATTTTTTCTCTTCATCCTTTTTGTTTAAAGCTTCTGATGTCAGAGTCAACGTATCCTTCCACAAATGAACCTCTTCTGTCATGACTGTTGGCGCGATGGCCGATAATTGCTTATAAATCTTCTCATGGCGTGTCTTGGAAGCGATAATCAAGTCCGGCTGAATTGAAGCCAATTTTTCCAAGTCCGGCTGGTTTTCCGAACCCAGGTTAGTTACCCCTTCCATCTGGGCTCTGATGTAATTGTACCAGGGTTGTTCGATCCAGGATTCAACGGCTCCCACAGGCTTAACTTTCAGCGCCAAGGCAGCGTCCGTAGCCCCTTGAAACAGGGTGACCACGTTTTTAGGCGTGCCTTTAATTTCAGTCGTGCCCATGGCATGTTGAACGACTCTGGCGTCCTGATTTTCGGTTTCTGGTACTTGTGGCGGCTGAGAAGCCTCTCCCCCCTGCTGATTCCCTCCGCAGCCGGCGATCACGAGCATCAATACGAACATCGCCGCCAGCATCAATACTAATTTTTGGCGTCTAACCATTTGTGTACCTCTCCTTTTTCTCTTGGTGTACCTATTAATGATATTGATTCTTATTCTCATTATAAGGATGTACCACATAATGAACATGGAGATTTTTGATCACTTTTTGGACAATACAGATCTTTCTGCAGCGGCATCTGCCATCAGCAGCTGGTGCATTTTGTCCAGAAATAAATCATGTGACAGAGGATTATAGCTTGTATAAAGATGCTGGCTGTCATACATAAAATAAACTTTTTTGTTCCTGACCGCTTTTAGCGCATGCCATTGTTTGTTGGCATATAACGCGCATACTTCATTCCGGATGGCCTGATCCATATGTGCAGTACCATCGTGCCTGTAGCTGGTTAACAGGATACGATCCGCTTCAAACTCCAACAAATCCTCCAGCAATATCTCCTTATAGTGAGCAATCCCCGATACACCTTTGGGAGCGGCCAACCCTAAATCGCCATAAAGAACCGACCCCATGTTTCGCAGACCATACACGCACATTTTCCCTTCGCCAATGCCAACAATTAAGAAGGTTTCATCTCCTATTTTGCTTTTGATTTGTTTTCGGATCGTGTCCGCTTTCCAATCGTAACGCTCCAGCCAATCGTTTGCTTCCTTTTCTTTGCCGACGATCTTTGCTATCGTCTGAAAATGAACTCTCCAGTCTTTGGAAAAATGAAGCGTTATCGTCGGTGCGATTTGATTAAATATTCTCTCCTTCGGTGATTTTTCCACTTGGCGGGAACCGCTCGCCACAATTAAGTCCGGCTTGGCGGTCATCAGTCTTTCCAAATCGGGATTGAAGTGGCCGACGGCTATGGTATTGCGCAACCGGGTAGTGATGGGGTAAGCGTTATTGATGATAGCGGCATAAGGCTCGATGTCCAGCGCAATCAAATGACCTGTAGTTTGATGATTAAGCGAAGCAATTTTACCGGAATATTTGATTTTTTTCACATAATTCATCGGCGAGCAGCCTGTTTCTGCCTTAAACTTGCGGCTGAAATAAAATTCATCGCTAAAGCCAACGCTTTGGGCAATCGAACGAAACGATTCGCCGGACTGGACCAGCAATTGCTTGGCTTGATTAATCCGGATTTCAGTCAAAACTTTCATCGGACTTTTTTTAACCTGTTTTTTGAAGGCCCGCGAGAAATAATCCGCACTCAAACCTGTCATTTCAGCAAGCTTTTCCCGGGTTATGTTTAAAGGATAGTACTGTTCCATATAATCTAATGTAAGACGAATCGCTTGCTGCAAATCCGACTTCTCTTCCTGAATGGTATCCTTGAATAGCGTGATGATCATTTCTTGAAACATAATATTCGCTTTCATGGCATCCCAGCTATTGTCACCACGATGTTTTGTCTCCATCTTTTGAACCATGTCGATCAGAAACTGAAAATGCGAAGCAAACAGTTCATCCGGACATTTCAATTCCGCAAGAACGAAATGCCCCCGGCCCGCAGGCCGCAGCGCATAAAACCGTATGTAATAATAATCCGCCTGCTCATTTTGAATGAACAGTTTGACATAGGTGCCGGGAGATACGATAAAAATCTTCTGCCGCTGCAAGGAATAGCTCCGTCCGTCGATGACAATGCTTCCTTCGGCTTCCTTAAAAAGCAGCATGCCGTACAACGAATGATCATGTTGAAATATGGACTCATTCGAGTTTACGTGTTGAATATCTTCCAGTCTAAACTGGCAAGCAGCGAGCTGCATTGAAAGATGTGAGCCGTTGTCCATTTGTACTCGTCCTTTTTCGTGAATAATAATCATTCTCATTATATATGATTTCGACAAATCTTTCCCGATTTCCTTGTTCGGATCCGTTTTTTATTATTCCTTCAGAACGGCTGCATCGGCAACGATTTTTCTTGCAACCGTCTGGTTGATCAGCAAGAAAACGGCGGAAAAAATAAAAATCATCGGCAAACCAAAATAAGACGCGACCACTCCCATCCCCATGGACCCTACCATACCTCCCAGAAACAAGGCACAATGGGAATAGCTGAATGTACAGCTTTCCATGCCATTCGGCGCATAGCGACGAATCAGGACATGGATGGAAGGGGTCATGCCGCCAAGGAACACACCCGTACAGAATCGCAGCACAATGAGCTGCCATAATTCCTGAACGATGCTTGGCACGGATGAGCATTAATTTACGTCCATACCAGTCTCCAAGCTTTCCCCATACCAATGAAAAAATAAAGTGGTCAGCAGGTTTGCCCCGAAAATAAGGCCCGACCATATACGGACTTCTTCAGTGTCAGTGAGTCCTAATTGCTACAAATGCTTCACCTTTGGACAGTTTGAACAGTAGCCTTCGTCAGGAGAAACTTTATAGTAGAAACAGCATGTCTTTCGCATACGAACCGGTTGAACTGCAGAAGAAATCGTACATGCAGGATAGTAATACCTTGCCATTGGATTATCCGTTTCCCCGAATAAGATCCCGGGCGCTGTACTAATCAGATATTTGAAATCCTCCTGTATGCGCTTGTTTTCCTGTAAGTCGGACCCTTCCCCCATTCGTTTCTCATAGAGCGAATATAAACGAACAGCCGTATTTTCCCATAAAATAGCCATTGGAATATCGGCGGCTTCCGAAATGGAACGCCACAGTTTTGCCAAATGCCCCGCGAACAGATTTCTTATCATTTCATCGCGCCATTCATCCCGCTTCCCTGCCGCGGGTTCGTTCACCTGCAAATCTGGCGCGCATAGACGGGCAGACCACGATTTTTTGAACGTTGCGGACGATTCAAGAAGGCTGCTTTCAATAGATAAATCCAATCCTTTATTATACATCGTCATAGCGTATAACCCGGGAGCAAGGGTTAAAAAAGCATACCTCTTGGCGAATTGCGAGGCGGTAATCATTCTTGACGGAGACTGGAGAACCATAGTTAATTCATCCAAGTAGGACGCACATTTTTCACCGTCAAGCAAATCGACGATTCGGATCGAACTCGTGGAATGGGGCGACTGCTCTATGGAAAAATAAAAATTTTTTATTACGTATTCCAATTCCCCCACTTCAAGCCGGGACTGCGTTTTCACCTGATTTCCTCCCTATGTCACGCTGCTTCGCATGGAGCGGATTCACAGCCGTGCCGTTGGTCATGATACTGATTATTATTATTAATGCAAAAAAAATGATTGAACATGGACATTTGCGCCCGATTTTTGGAATAATAGGACATTAGTACCCCGGCAGTTTCTTGATGGTTTCAGTTAAAGCATGCAAAAGCACCGGACGCGCCCTATAAAGGGCCGTCCGGTGCTTCAGTTCCCGGGTATTGAATGGGTGAATACTATGCAAAGCCCGCAAGGTTACGGAAGCAATTTCAGCTCCGCCCAGTGCGGATGTGCTTCAAGACGCCGTTCCATGTCACGGAATGCCTGGAGCGAGCGGCTCAGCTTCAAGTAGGCGTCGCCCCCTTCGCTCCAGCCCTGAAAGCCGATCATCCCATCATAACCAATCCTTTTCAGCTGTCCAAGCAGTGCGAAATTGTCCAGCTCGCCTTCATCCAACGGCTCGATCGTCGCAACGTTGCCAAAACCGTGCGGATTCCGGCGGCTGCCGGACAGGTTCACTTGCTTCAGATACGGCGCCACCTCATCCAGTATGCCCGCCAGGTTGCTCCCGTCGACGGCGTACCAGTGGTAGCCGCAGAACACGATACCCAAACGGGGATGGCTCAACCGTTTGCACAGCCGCACCGCATCTTCGTGGCGTTCGACCCAGAAGGAAAGGTGCGTATACAGCAGGATATCGATGTTTCTCCGCTCGCAAATCTCGAGCGCTTTTTCCAGCCACTTCACCACGGCGTCGTCACCCGCCGGATCCGAAGGGCGCAGATGGCTTCCTGCGGACTGGATCGCCAGCTCGACCGTCGAACATCCTTCAAGCGTCTCCAGCATCTTCAGAATGCCTTCGTTTCTCGGATGGCTCTCGCCTAAAGAGAGATCCAAGACGACGTACACACCGGCCACGTCCAGCCCGTATTTCCCTTTGACGCTGCCGAGCTTCGCCGCATCCCGCCACCGCTCTCCGTGCCAGATGGACAAATGCATCGCATCGTACCCGATCTCTTTGAGCATCTCGCATCGGGTTTCAAAGCTGTAAATTCCCATGGAGTTGTAAAAAGAAAAATCCATTGCATAAACACGGTAAGCCATTCGTTGCCTGCTCCTCCTTTTCGGTAAATCAATCCTGGGGATTGAATACGTCAGCCTTTTTGCTATTGCGTGACCGAATCGCTGTAGGTTTGCCCTAACTCATACGCGCGTTGTAACAAACTCTCGTAATGCTTGTTGATTTCATCCTCGCTTTCCATCTCTTCAGCCAGCGTGTTATAGAAAAACGCCACTTCCGACTGAGAGATGCCCGTATATCCTGCCAGACCGACATTCAAATATTGGGATATCATCGTATCGAAGCTTCGTTTTTTTAAGCTTGCTTCGGTCTCCCCGACAAGCGGAATCCACAATACTTTTTTGTGTGGCAGGCGTGCTCCTCCATAAGCAAAACCATAGTTCCATGTACGGTCTATATAGCCTTTCGTAATCGCCGGCAAGGAATACCACCAAACCGGAAAGATGAACGCGAGTCCTTCGTTTCTTTTCAGCCTTTCCATTTCAGCTTGTACACGAGCGGAATAGCTCTTTCGTGGGTTATCCCAATCAGGTTCATCTTTTTCAAAGACGAGCGGATGAAATTCTTCCCCGTACAGATCCGCCATCTCCACTTCATGTCCGGCATCGGTGAGTCCTTGAACAAAACGTTCGGCAACGGAAAATGTAAGAGATTCCCTTCTGGGATGCGAAACGATCGTCAGCACTTTCATATCAGTCACTCCCCGACAGATTTTGGTGAAACGGACCGGTCGCGCGGCTAACGGGACCGGGGCTTTCCTGTTCACGAATTTTCCTGCTGCTTACCGGTTATTGCGGGAAAATGCGGAAGGACTTCTTCTCCCAATTCTTCAATGACTTCTTCAACCGGCCGGTGCCCATATTTCAAGTTGATAATCACATGATTGACACCGACGCTTTTAAGAAACTGAATAAATTCAATCAGCGGATTGCGTCCGATACGGAATCCTAGATGGATGGGGACCGGTCTATGATTCGGATCCTCCATCAAATCGATATATAAGGACTGGCTGAACGGTTTAAACTGATCGGTGTAGGAACGCCAATTTTTGATCAGTTCCGCTTGGAACTGCACGTTTCGCGGATAATACATCCAGCCGTCGCCATTTTGGGCAATCCATTCGACGGACTGTGAGCTGTGGCCGGTTACCAGCACCGGGATATCCGAAAGACGCGGTTTGGGCAAAAGGTCTCCGAGCGACATTTCGACGCGCTGCGTCCGGATCGCCGGGAAGTTCTCCCCCCACACTTTTCTCATGACGGAAAGGGCTTCTTGAAACAACGGGCCCCGCTCTTCGAAATCAACGGAGAAGGCCGGGAATTCTATAGGACGATCCCCGGTCGCCACCCCGAGAACCAGGCGTTCGCCGGATATGTGATCAACGGAAGCGGCTGCT
This sequence comes from Paenibacillus naphthalenovorans, assembly GCF_001465255.1. Classification (NCBI taxonomy): domain Bacteria; kingdom Bacillati; phylum Bacillota; class Bacilli; order Caryophanales; family Paenibacillaceae; genus Paenibacillus; species Paenibacillus naphthalenovorans. The sequence goes on from NZ_CP013652.1 coordinate 2,108,893, forward strand.
TTAGCCACATGCAAGGGGTGACGCAAGGTGAGAATAACGCTTGCGGTGCCCAAAGCGATGTTTTGGGTATGGGCGGCGATATACCCTAAATAAACCCAGGGATCATACATTTGGCCCACATCCCCAAAATGAGGGTCATACATCGGAACATCCCTGACGAACAGCGCGGCAAAATTGAGCTCCTCCGCTCTTTTGGCCAGTTTCATTTGCTTTTCTATGTTCATCTCCGGAATACTGCCTGCGTATGATTCCAAAGGAAAGAACAATCCGAGAGTCAAATGGTTTTCTTTAAACATGCGTGAAAATCCTTTATGATTTTCAAACTTGTTCATATCCGTACCTCCTAATCATTAATTATAGATATCTATAAATATCGATATAATAATAAAATAAAAATCCATATCCTGCAACCATAAAGAAAGTGGAAAACAAAAAATTTGATTACAATTCTTTGTTTATCCCTTCCAACACTTTTTTGATATTTTCCTCATCCCTTTTATAATAAGTAAATTGCCCAATACGCTTTGCTTTTATCAATCCGGCGTTCTGCAGCATGGACAAGTAAAGGGACACCGTGGATTGCGACAATCCCACTTTTTTGTGGATGTCGCTCACGCAAACCCCGTCTTCATGAATATCCCCGCTTTGCGGTTTGGGAAAATGAATCTCCGGATCTTTTAACCACTGCAAGATCAGCATTCTCGTTTCATTAGACAAGGCTTTAAATACTTCCAAAAGTTCCATGGCTTCCTCCAGATACATAAAATTTAAACGTATTATTCATATGACTCCAGTTTTCCACTGCATTTAAAGCGAAATCCTGCTGCGTTGTCTGAGTTTTTGAATGCTGAAAAACCGGATGGACTCCGATGGATTGGAGAAATCCCGTTATACTCATTCTAACACTACATCCTGACCGAGTGGAATACCATGATTGAAGATTCTATCTTTAAAAAAACAAAAAACCCTTGATATTTCAAGGATATTTTGTTTTATTTATGAAGTTGCTGAAGGATACGTAATATGATTCAAGGCTTCAAGACGAATTTAATGCTTTCGTCCATATGGTTGTAAAACGTGTTGTACGCGTTGTGCGCTTGATCCAGCGGCACTTTATGCGTGACGATCTCCGACGGATCGAACTCGCCGGCTGTAATTTTTTGAAACAGCATCGGCATGTAATGAATCACGGGGGCCTGTCCCATGGTGAGCTTCACGTTTCGTTCCCAAAGGTTTCCGAACATGAACTGGTTATATTTAGAACCGTATACTCCCGTAATCTGAATCGTGCCGAATTTTCTCACCGCGTTCATTGCGATGTTGAGCGGGCTGAGCGTTCCGCCGACCAGCTTGGCCTTCTGCTCTTCCTCCTCCAATGGCGTCTTCTTGCCGTCCATGCCTACGCAATCGATGACGACATCCGCCCCACCGCTCGTGATTTCTTTGATATGCAGCCCCGTGTCATTGAACTGTTCGAAGTTAAAAATCTCGACGTTGTTTATTTTTTTGGCATAGTTCAGCCGGTATGGGAGATTGTCGACCGCGATGACCCGTTTGGCCCCTTTCATCCAGGCAAATTTTTGCGCCATCAAGCCGACGGGGCCGCAGCCGAGCACTACGACCGTATCCCCCTGCTTCACGCCGCCGTTGTCCACGCTCCAATAGGCTGTCGGCAGCACGTCGGATAGGAACAGCAGCTTCTCATCCTCCAATTCGCATGATTCCGGAATGACGAACGGCATGAAATTGCCATAGGGCACGTAAAGCAATTCGGCTTGTCCGCCCCAATAATTCCCGTAACGTTCGGTGAATCCGAAATAGGCTCCCGTATCCACTTGAGGATTGGGGTTGGAATTGTCGCATTGGCTCTCCATTTCATGCTGGCAGTAAAAACAGCTGCCGCACGAGATATTGAACGGCAGCACGACCCGATCGCCTTTCTTGACCCTTGTCACATCAGGGCCTACTTCTTCGACGACGCCCATCGGTTCATGTCCGACCACGTATCCGGGTTGGGCCTGAATCGCCCCCTGGTAAATATGGAGATCGGAACCGCATATGGCAGTCGAGGTGATCCGGACGATGATCCCGTCTTTTTTCTGAATTGTCGGATCGGCAACCTGTTTCACCTGCATATTCTTTACGCCTTCATAAGTTACAGCCTTCATCGTCGCCCTCCTGTTTATGACATCCTTTGTTTTGCACACTGTTGCACACTGCACATATCTTGCACCCGGAGAAGACGGATTATACGCTGCAGGGTAACGGAACGCAATGACAACAAAGGATAACTGTCGACACGGTATTTGCATTTGATATAATAAAATATAAGTAATGGTGAGATGGTCAGAACATACAATCCGGGATCATTCTCTGTTTATACCGGGAGACCGGCCAGTGCTCCCACTCATTCTTATTATTTAACGGCTAACGTTATGGAGGTATGGACTTGAATGAAAAAAATCCGCGCTTGATCCAATCGGTTAAGCGAGCCCTTGATATTATTAATTGTTTCGATTCTTTAAACGTTCAATTATCCCTGAGCGAAATCAGTGAAAAGCTTCATTTGAATATCAGCACGGTTTATGGCATCATTAACACCCTTTGCGCCTATTCCTACATTGATAAAAATCCCAACAACGGCAAATATAAATTGGGGCTGGAATTTCTGCTCAAGGCGAATCTGGTTTCGGAAAGCCTTGATCTTAAAGAAATCGGATATCCCTACTTGACCGAATTGACCAAAAAATATCATGAAACGACCCACCTGTATGTTTATCAGAATAAGCAAATTTTCTGTGTGGGCAAGGTAGAATCGCCAAGCAATTACTTTATTATCAGCTCAAGAGCCGGCAGCAAGCTTCCGATGCATGCTTCGGCGTCGGGCAAAGTCTTTCTCGCGAACATGTCCAGTGAAGAACTGGAGGAGTTTTTGGATAAATACAAGTTCACCAAGCTGACTGACAATACCATTACGAATAAGAAGCAGCTAATGAAATGCTTGCAGGAAATCAGGAATCAAGGGTACAGTATTGAAAACGAGGAAATTGAGGAAGGCGCATACAGTATAGCCGCCCCCATCAAAAATTCGACGGGACAGGTTGTCGGCACGATCAGTATTGTCGGTTCCTTAACCCGTATGAAGGAGAACGAAAAAAATATCCGAACTGATCTGCTGAAGGCGGCTTGCTCCATCTCCAGCCAGTTCGGATACCATCAGAAACTTGAATCTTAATTATTCTGCTCTACAGCCAGTTGAAGAAGCGTGTGGTACAGCACCTCGGCACCCGCACGGCAGTCCTCGGGGGAGCTCCATTCCTGCGGGGAATGGCTGATGCCGTCCCGGGAACGTACGAATATCATGCCGATGGGACATAATCCGCCGAATTGCATGCCGTCGTGACCGGCTCCGCTGACAAGTGTCAGCACAGGCAGCCCGGCCCGCTTGCACCCCTCTTCAATGATGGCCCTGATACCGGGAGAGCACGGCGAAGGCGCAACCCTTTGCAGCGTGCTGATCCGAAGCTCGATCCCGGACGCCTGGCAGACCTCATGGGCAAAGGTATGGATAGCTTGTTCGAGCCGGTCCCGCACGGCAAGATCGATATCTCTCAAATCCAGCGTAAACTCCACCTGCTGGGGAATGACATTAATGCCGCCGGGAATAACGCGCGCTTTTCCGACCGTAGCTACGGCATTTGTGTATTTCTTTGTTTCCTGATAAATATATCCCATTATTTCGGCGGCCGCCTGCATCGGGTCCCTTCTTGCATTCATTGGCGTTGCCCCGGCATGGCCGGCTTCGCCGGTCAAAGTAAACTGCTGCCACAGCGGCCCGGCAATCCCCGATACGACGCCGACGGGTAAGCCTCTGCTTTCCAGAATCTTACCCTGTTCAATATGAAGCTCAACATAAGCCTTGACCTGCTCGGGGCTCCTCGCAGCTTCGGCAATTCGGGCGGGGTCCAGGCCCGCCTCCTGCATCGCTTGTCGAATGGTAATCTGCCGCTCATCGGCATGCTCTAAATGCTCTGCCTGAAGCGTTCCGGCCAAGGCCCGGCTCCCGATCATGCCAAAGCCGAATCTGGCGCCCTCTTCATCGGTAAAGGCAATGACCTCTATCGGATGGGTGGTCGTGATTCCCCGCTCGTTCATTTGCTGCAAGACTTCAATCGACGCCAGGACGCCAAGCGCTCCGTCAAACTTTCCTCCATCGGGAACCGTATCGATATGCGAACCGGTCAAAACAACGGGAGCCAGCGGATCGCGTCCTTCCTTGCGCCCGATGACATTGCCGGCGGCATCCTCACGTACATCCAGGCCGGCTTCCTTCATATAAGCGATCACCTGATTTTTGGCCTGTCTTTCCGCCTCGGTAAACGAAAACCTTGTCACCCCTCCGCTGTGAGTCTGTCCGCCAATCGCGCTTAGTTCCATCAGCCTTGCCCACAATCGATCGCGAGTCATCCCATGTCATCCTTTCTTCGTATGGTTATGCTCCTCTTCTTTCTGCTTGCCGTCAACCTGATTGTCTTTCATTTGAAAACGGAAATGACAATGCCCTTCCTTTAGAAGATATTTATCGTGTTCCACTTCAAAGTTCGGGTTATACCCTTTGGCTATGGCCGGATCAATCATTTGACAATAAAGGATGCCGTATTCCTCCATGCCGTCCGCCTTCCATTGGTCGCCAAAAGCGCATCTCGTAAAGTTCTGTTCAATCTCCAACGGATGATAGTGTGTCTCATACTCGAATAAATCGCTGCGTCCCATGTCATAATGAGGCAGATAATTATGAATGTCATTCGGCTTTCCGTTCGCAGCCGCCCGGCGGGCGATATCCCGGCCGCGCTCTTCTCCGAAAGCGCGCACCCCTTCACGAACAGCCTCCTTGCCTTCTTCGCCAAAACGGTCGACCACCGCCTTCGAGACATGGGCGAACAGCTTGGCCATTATTGTATATGGGGATACAGGTTCAAGACTTTCATCCTGTTTGCGTTGATCCTTTTCTTTACTCATCGTTGCAGCACCTCATTTAAATTATTATAGAAATTGGGTATAAAAGATAGGGATCAGAGAACGAGATTTGTTCAAATTATCGCTCATTCATTCCTAGATAAACGGATTTAATCATATGATGATCCTTCAATTGATCCGAACTGCCTTCCAAGACGATGTTTCCCGTTTCCATTACATATCCTCTGTCGGCCAGCGCCAGCGCCATTTTGGTATTCTGCTCAACGAGCAGCACCGACACGCCGTTCCGGTTAATCCTACGGATGGCCCGGAATATTTCCCGAACCAGCAAGGGAGCCAGGCCCATGGAAGGCTCGTCAAGCAGCAGCAGCCGCGGTCTGGCCATCAGCGCACGGGCAATCGAAAGCATCTGCTGTTCTCCGCCGCTCATCGTGCCGGCAAGCTGCTTCTTTCGTTCCGCAAGCCGTGGAAACAGCTGAAAAACCTCCGCCATATCCGCTTTAATTTCTTTGCTTCCTCTTCTGATATATGCCCCGATGCTCAAATTTTCCATTACCGTAAGATCGGCAAAAATCCCTCTTCCCTCAGGAACATGAGATATTCCCGCCTTCACGATAAGGTGCGGCTCCAGACGGGTAATGTCGGTGCCTGCAAACAAAATCCGTCCGCTTCCCGCTCGGACGATGCCCGAGATGCAGCGCAGAACGGATGTTTTCCCCGCTCCGTTAGCCCCGATCAGAGCGACAATTTCCCCTTCACGGACTTCCAGATCCAATTGTTTTACAGCTTGAACATGACCGTGGTTGACCGTTAGCTGCTGAATTTTCAATAATGCGTTATTCCCCGTCAAAGTCATCATCCTCCCCGCCCAAATAGGCGCTGATTACCTTGGGATTTTGTTGTATTTCCTCCGGGGGGCCCTCGGCGATTTTATGCCCGTGATCGAGCACGACGATTTTATCCGCAATATTCATAATAAGACCCATATCATGCTCGATCAGCACCATATCCAGGTTGAAATTTCGGGAGAGGTAGCCTATCTTGTCCGCCAGCTGCTTTTTCTCCGGCCCATTCATACCGGCGGCCGGCTCGTCAAGCAGCAGCACCTTGCAGCCTGTAGCCATGGCGCGCGCAATTTCCAATAGTCTCTGCTCCCCGTAGGGCAAATTGCCGGCCCATTCGTCCAGCTTGCGATGAAGCCCCACCACCTCAAGCAGATCGATACACTCCCGGGCTATGGCGTCGCGCCGGCGTCTTCCCTTGCCGAACAGAAACAGGGAGCCCAGAATGCTTTCCGAATTGCAATCCGGATGAGCCACCAGCACATTTTCCAGCACGGTCATGTTTTTGATCAGCCGGGTGTTCTGAAAGGTGCGTGCGATTCCCAATCGAGCCCGGTCAAACGGCTCCAGCTTCGTAATATTTTGACCCATGTAATGTATCGTACCTGACGTAGGCTTATAAACTCCCGTCAGCAGATTGAAAAGTGTCGTTTTCCCCGCCCCGTTCGGACCGATCAGCGCAACAATCTCACCGCTGTTCACACTAAGGTCGATTTCGTTGAGTGCTACCAAACCGCCGAACTTAACGGATACTTTTTCGAGACTTAGCAATTTGGCCATGTGGCTGATCACCTTTCTGCGAACTGTAGAAATTGATTGTACGGTGCTTCTCGCCCCAGAAACCCGAAGGCTTGAAAATCATCATGAGAACAATGGCCAGGCCAAGCAGCATCATCCTGTAGTCATCGACATAACGAAGCAGCTCCGGCGCCAGCACCAGAATGACCGCGCCCAGAATCGATCCGGGAATGCTTGCAGCGCCGCCCAGAATAACCATAGCCAAAATATTCACCGAATCCAGGTAACGGAATGTATCCGGACTGATAAAGGTAATATACGAGGCCCAGAACGCGCCGGCCGCGCCGGCACAAAATCCGCCCAGCGTAAAGGCAAGCAGCTTGTATTTCACGGGTCTGATCCCGATGGATTTCGCCAAAGTCTCATCTTCGCGAATCGTCAGCAGATTGAGTCCGATTCCCGAATGAACCACTCGATGAATCACATAGATTGTGATCATGAGCATGACTAAAATAAGATAATAATAATCGGTTTTATCGGTGAACGAGTAACCGAACAAACGGGGGGCGGGAATTCCTGGAATCCCCATCGGTCCCCTGGTCACTTCGACCCAGTTTACAAATATCAGACGGACAATTTCGCCGAATCCAAGGGTTACTATCGCGAGATAGTCTCCTCTGAGACGGATGACCGGCAATCCGAGCAGAAAGCCGAACAGTCCGGCTATGATCGCTGCGGCAGGAAGCGCCAACCAGAACGAAAGCTGAAAGTGAATCATTAACAGCGCCGCTGAATAAGCGCCGATCCCATAGAATGCGGCATGTCCAAGCGCGAATTGCCCGGCATAACCGATAATCACGTTGAGACTGAGTGAAAGTATGCTAAAAATACCGATCGCGATCGCAATATGAACGAAATAACTGTTTATCTGTTCCAGCAATAAAGGCAGAATAATAAGAAGCGCGGTGACGATGATTTTCCGGTAATTTAATTTGCTCAAGCCATTCACCTACACCTTATTAATTTCTTTCTTTCCAAGGATTCCCGTAGGTCTGATCAGAAGTACAATGATCAGGATGGAAAATGAAATGACGCTCTGGTACGGGGTCGAAATATAAGCGCCGCCCAAATTTTCAATCACCCCAAACAGAATGCCCCCCAGCATCGCCCCGGGAATGCTGCCGATTCCTCCAAGCACCGCAGCGGTGAATGCATTGATTCCTGCCATATATCCCATCGTTGGATAGACCGCATTATAATAAATGCCCACCATGATTCCCGCACATGCAGCAAGCGCGGAACCGATGGCAAAGGCCAGTGTAATCATCCGATTCGTATTGATTCCCATCAGAGAAGCATGGGGAATGCTCATGGACGTGGCCCGCATGGCCGTTCCGGTCTTCGTCTTGGTGACGAACAGGTGCAGGCCTATCATCAAAATCAAAGATAATACAAGAATTAAAATCTGAATTTGAGAAAAGATAATATGGCCTACCGTATACGTTTTGCTGCCGAATGTCGTGGGAAAAGGATGGGTTCCCGTACCCCAGAGCTTCTGCGCCAGACTGATCAGGAAGGTGGAAACCCCGAGTGCGCTGATCAGCGGCACAATGCGATCCGACAAGCGGAGCGGACGATAGGCAACCCGCTCGATGATCATGCCTATTACCGCCGTCGACGCCGCGGAAATCACAAAAGTAGGAAGTAACGGCATGTTCAGCTGATCTATCAAAAAAAGCCCCAAAAAGCTGCCGAACATGTAGATATCGCCATGAGCGAAATTCACGATTTTCAGTATGCCATAAACCATCGTATATCCAAGCGCAATCAGCGCATAAATCATTCCAATCGTCAGCCCGTTTACCAGTTGCTGAAGGAGCATGCTAACATCCCTTCCATGCGTTGGAGCAGGAAATATGTCTCAATTCCTGCTCCAAACGTGTTTATATCTTATTGATAAAGCACGAAATGTCCATTTTTAATCGTCAATTTCTCAGGTATGGTCTGGACATCGCCGTTTTCGTCAAACGTCAGTACTCCCGTCGTACCCGGGAAGTCTTTCAGCGTATCCAGATACGTTTTAATGCTCTCCCTGTCAGGGCCGCCTTGCTTAATGGCTTCAATGACTACGGAAGTGGCGTCAAAGGCATATGCGGCATACGTATCCGGCCGGTTGCCGTAAGCGTCCTGATAAGCTTTGTCGAACTTCGTTGCCTGTTCATTATTGCCGCCCGGATAGAAAAATCCGATGAGCTTGAAATTCTCTACTGCCGCCCCACCCAAGTCGAGCAGCGCCTCGGAGTACAAGCTGTCTACACCGATATAGTCTACGGACAGGTTGAGTTTTTGCGCCTGCGAGGCAATCAGGGCCGCTTCGTTATAAAAACCGCCGATAAAAATCGCGTCCGGCTTTTTCTCCTTGATTTTGGTAAGAATCGTGCTGAACTCTTTGGCCCCCGGAAGATAGGACTCGGCCGCAACGATTTCAATACCGTTCTCCCGCGCCGATTTCTGATAAACATCCAGCAGCCCCAAGCCAAAGTCGGACTGCTCATAGATGAGCGCTACCTTTTGGTATCCCAGTTCCTTCGACCATTTTGCCAAAAAGGATGCCTGGAAAGCGTCAGTCGTGATCACACGGAATGTGTAATCTCCCGCATTCGTTACGCCGGGAGCGCTCGAAGACGGCGAAATTTCCACGATTTTGTTCTGGTTGTAAACCGGCGCTGCAGCTAGCGTCGCCGAACTGTTAAAATGCCCTACGACTGCCAAAATGTCTTTATTTGATGAAAATTTGTTGGCCACGTTTACTGCTTCACTAGGATCGCCCTTGTCATCTTCGATCACAATCTTCACTTGCTTTCCGTCGATTCCGCCGGCCTCGTTAATTTGCTTGGCAGCCAGCTCGGCCCCGTTCTTAAACGCCTCCCCGTACTGCGCTTGCGTGCCGGAAATCGGAGCCGAGAGGCCGATTTGAATCGTTCCGCCCGCATTGGCACCCCCATCCTTGGCTGCGCAGCCCGCCGTAAAAACCATCATTGTTGCTAAAGCAGCGGTAATGAAAAAACGTCTCTTCATCCCAATGTCCTCCCAAACATGAATTATTCCTATAAGGTTAGTAGTATTTTCATTATAATTCGTTTTGCTGAAAAATCAACACATTTTTTAATATTATCAAAATCATTTTGATATTGTCAAAGTCAGTTCAAAAATACGCAAAACATAAGAAGCGCCGGTGATGGTTATTCATCTCCTGACTTCCGCTTGTCTTGTGGAAGCGGCAGTATACGAACGGAACAGTTTCCTTCGTTGGCACCTGCCAGGAGATCTCCGTTTTCCGGGGTTCCGTCTTTAAAGCAAGTACGCGAGGCCCTCTTGATTCCGGTCGGTACCATACAAAAAAACTCAGAGCTGGTTTTACTCAGCTCTGAGTATATTGTCAGGCAAAATAGCTTTGTTCATGCGTGTTCCGCCCGCTGCCGGATGGACTTCCGTTTTTTTTCAAAAGACGATAAGCGCTTGCACACATCCTTTATCTCCACATGTTCGTACATCGGCCGCACTCCACACAGGCATACAAGTCAAGCAACTGATCCTTGGTAAAGTGTTCAATCTTGCCCGCCCCGAATTCCTCTGCGGTTTCATCGGAAAAATCCAGCTTACACGGCCTGCCGGGAGGGCCCGTGCCCGATAATACGATATCGAAGGGCACGAACAGCAAATGGGCGCGCTTCGACTGCGGCACATAGAGCAGAAAAGCAAGCAGAATCAGGAGATGCAGCCACCAGCAAACGTAAACCAGCCAATAGGCCGCTTGCCGGCCTGTCCCCGCCGACAAAAGCGACAGCAGCGAGGAAATCGGACTGAACCCCCGATGGCGGCTTTCCCAGCCATACCTTGTCGAACGCCAGTGTAAACAAAATGCTTGCCATTAAAAGAAAAATAAACCAATACAAAACCGTAGTCTTTGTTCCCCTGCTTCAACCGGGGCAGCTTTTCGCCAAACCGTCTGTACGCCGCATACCCAACCGATAGTATGATCATCTACCGCCTGCATCCTGCGCCGCATAACGCATCAGGCCTCCCGGATTACGGGATTTCTCAACGCTTCAAAGCCGTCGATCCGGCATTCCGCCACATCCCCTTCCCGGATCGCGACCGAGCCGGGAGTGCCGGTCATGATGACATCGCCCGGCAGCAGCGTCATCATCTTGGAGAAATAAGATACGATAAACCATGGAGAATAGATCATATTCGCAATGGTATTGCGGTGCAAGACCTGTCCATTAAGCCCGGTTTCCACCGCCAGCTTCTCCAGCCCGGGCAGCTCATCGGGCGTGATCAGGAAAGGTCCGAAGCTGAAAAACGTATCGAAGTATTTTGACCTGCCGAGAAAACGGGGATTCCGGGCATGAATATCCTGGGCTGTCATATCGAGTGTTGTCGTAAACCCTGCCGTAACGAAAGGCGCTTCGGCCTCCCCGATGTTTTTGCACGTTTTCCCGATGACGATGCCAAGCTCCGCTTCAGCGGTGACCCGCTCCGACTGGCCGGGAAGCACGATCGCTTCGCCGGCTCCGATCAAGCTCGTATCCGGCTTGATAAAGCAAATCGGCTCTTGCTCCGGAGGCGTGGCGTTCAATTCCTCCGCTTTCGCGATATAATTCATTCCGATACCGCAGATTTTACGCGGAAACCGGTAAAGCGGAGCATACTCGTCATACCTGCAGGACCGGGGCTCCCACCGGCTTAACAACTCGCGGCCCTCCCGATCGTACCAGCGCTTCAGATCGCTAAACTGACCGCGCCGCAGCAATTCATGCAATTCCGTACTCCATTCCGTGGACAGCGCGCGATTGATTGTGCGAAGCAGGACCGGTCCGGAATCGGCTACGATTGCCGCTTCTTCGACGGCACCTGTTTTTAACGAAACGAGCTTCACCGCTTCACCGCTTCCTCTGAGCTTTTCTTGACCTCGGATATTTCGAACGCGCATAATTCCGCCAGCGCCTGGGCTAATATATCGGTGATCCTCTCCTGAATGATCCGGCCTTTCTCCGCCGTTGCCTTCGTAGCGTCGCCGCAAATGCCGCTTGCGGAAATATCGGCCATTTTCCAGGCAAATCGAATTTTCCCTTCCAGCGTCAGGAACTCCAGGCAGGACAAATCGGGAAATTCCCTGACAGCAAACTGGTCCTGAACCCAGTTCGGTTTGATCGCCTTCACGATGGATGTTTCGTAATCGCCGCCATGAATGCCGTATTCCAGCTCTTCGGGTGAAATCAAACCCTCCGCGCCTCCCAGACTCCCGGGCGACAAATAAAATACGGTCATGCCGAACTTAATCCTGATTTCCCGGATGGCGACATTCAGCAAATCCACATTTCCGCCGTGCGTATTGAACAAAAGCAGCTTGCGGAACCCGCTGGCATTCAGGCTTTCGGCAATATCCATAATAACGCCCTGAAGCGTTGAGGCCGACAAGGAAATCGTGCCGGGAAGGCCGAAATGTTCGTTGCTTTTCCCGTAGGATACCGGGGGAAGCAGCCAAACCGCCGTTTCCTCGTTCAATTTCTCCAACGCCCGGGTCAATGTCGCTTCCCCGATCAGCGTATCCGTCATGACCGGCAAATGGGGTCCGTGCTGCTCCACAGCCCCGACCGGCAAAATGACCAGCGCCTGCTCTTTCGGCAGCTCCTTCACCTGCTTGCTCGTCAACCGCGGCAAAAACCGTTCTTCCCACGCCGCACCTTCATATCTCGTAAACATAAGGCATTCTTCCTTCATAATGGATTTTGTCAAAGGATCGCAGCCGTTTCCGGAAAAGCCTTCAATAACTTCTCATGAATCCATCTCAGCAGTTTCCGGTCCTGCCGGTACCCGGCAATGACAGACAATCCTATCGGCAAACCTTCAGCTCCTGCAATCGGAATCGTCACCTGAGGCATGCCGGTCAATCCCGCCACACAGGACAGCTGCATGACGCGCGAACGCGTTCGCTCGATTTCTGTTCCTGCCAATCCCCGTTTGGGAGCTGGGCCGGGAGCTGTCGGTATGACCAGCAGCCCGTCGCTGCCCAGCAGCGTATCCATATATTCGCAAATTCGCTGCCGCACCGTCTTTTTGTTTTCAAATTCGGCTTTTCCGAGCGAGCTTGCCCAAGCAAAACGCTCGGCAATGTCCGGGCCAAACACCGGCTTTTCCCTCTGAATCCATTCGCCATGTGCGCGCCAGATTTCGTAGCCTTGAATGGTCCGGAACGTGTTCACCCACTCGTCAAGCCCCTGCGGCGCAATATCGATCCATGCGCTTTTGCCGGTCAACTGCTGAAAATAAGGCAACCATTTCATTAGAATCATCCGGCAATCTTCCTGAACAATATCCCATGCGTCCGTGCCGAAATGAACCTGCCGAAATTCACCCGATTCCGCTTCTGCGCTTTCGATTAACGCGCTTCCGACATCCCATAGCGTTTTGGAATCTCTGGCCATCCAGCCGACCGTATCAAAGCTTTGGGCCAAAGGAATAACCCCTTCGACCGGAACCAGACCGTGTGTGGGCCGGATTCCATAAATGCCGCAGTAAGCGGAAGGAATGCGGACCGAACCGCCCGTATCGGTTCCCAGCGCAAAATCGGCCAGTCCGGCGGATACGGCTACTGCCGAGCCGCTCGACGAGCCGCCGGGAATCCGATCGGGATCTTTGGGATTCACCGGTGTGCCGTAATGGAAATTTTCCCCATTCAGACTGAACATCAGCTCATCCGTCTGGGTCGTTCCCCTCAGCCTGGCCCCTTGTTTCAACAAAAGCTCGATGGCGGCCGCATGTTTCAAAGCCGGCTTATGCGTCCGAAACCAATCCGGATTACCAGCCGTATTCGTGTTTCCTTTCACTTCAAAGACATCTTTCACAGAAAATGTCAAACCCTGCAATCGTCCTTCCCCAACCGGTTCGATCGTCAAATCTTCCCGAACGTAAGCGTTCCATTCGCGGTGCATCGGCTTTCCTCCATTCGTCCACATTTGACCGTACTTCCGACGATCCGCTTCTTTCTTAAAAAGGCTGATAAATGTTTGTCAACGGCTGCTCACCGCTTACGGTTTTTTCAAAAATTCGGTCGTAAATGCTTTCGAAACATCCTGTTTCTCCTTCAGGCCCTTAATCTCCAGCAGTTGATCCTGCACGGCGTTCCAGCGCTCCATCGTCATATAGCCGATGCCGTTCGCCTTCGTTTCCTCGTTCAAAATAAACTCTTTCTGCTGCTCAGCTTCATAATTCATCGCTTCGACCGTCATATCCTTGTTGTAGGTTTGGATAAACGGGTTTACGCTCTTGTAATTTTCCAAATAGTGGATCCAACCCTTTTGGGTGGCTTGAACGACGGCTTTTACAATATCCGGGTGCCGCTTCAAATAATCCTCCGTCGTAAAGAGAACGTCGCAATAGTTGGCATAGCCGGAATCGGCTATTTTCAGGTATTTTACCTTTACCCCCTGCTGGGACAGCGCGTACGGCTCATTGGTGATGTATCCCTGATTCAGGGAGCCTTTGGTTTGGATAAAATTGACCAATTGCCCGGTGTAGGCCATCTCGTTCACGTTCTTCAAATTGTACTTGCTCTTGATGTATTCCCAGTACAGCACGCCGGGCTGCATAAACACCGTCCGGCCTTCCAGGTCCTCAAAGCCGTTCAGGTTGCCGTCTTCATGATAAATCAGCACCTGGGGAGTATGTTGAAAGGAGGCCAACAATCCGACAACAGGGATTCCCTCTTCCCGCGCCCGCAAAATGTCATCGGCGTACGAAATGCCGAAATCGGCTTTTCCCGAAGCGACCAGCTGCATCCCGGATATTTGCGGACCGTCGGGCTGAATCGTCAGATCGACGCCCAACTCTTTGTAATATCCCTGCTGAAGAGCGGAAAAGTACCCTCCGTCCTCCCCTTTGGCATACCAACCCTCGATCAGCCGCGCCTTTTGAAGAACCGGTTCATTGCCTGCATCCGTCTGTTGGTTCGTCCCGTCCGGGGATGGGACGTTACCAGTGCTTGCCGGCGGACCGGAAGAACAACCGGAAATCAAAACGGTCACGGCTATAAGCGCCAGCAGCACCATCTTCGGCCTTATCATCATAAGCATCCTCCTGCTCCTGATCTATCTGCGATCGGCGCTGTTGATTATATTCCGCTTCCCTCGATGACTCGCAGATCCTCTTCATCCAGACTGGCGGCCGGACCGGATTTGATCAAATTGGAAAATTGTTCGTCCGGAATCATCGTCGTTAATACATACAGCCGGCCTTTTCCCGTATTGTGGACTTCGTGATTGTTTCCGGGAGGAACGATGAAAAAAGACCCCGTCCGGACAGGTATTTTCGTATCGCCGACCACCGCTGTCCCTTCCCCGGCAAGCACGTAAAAATATTCGTGCGCCGCAGCATGTTCATTCGGAGGCGTCTTCCCGCCCTCATCGAATATTTCCAGAACCGACACGAACGGCGCCTGCTCCCCGTCGCACAGAAGCACAAATTTATTGGAATCTTTCTCCGAGATTTTGTGAACCGGGCATTCCGTATAGTTTCCGGCAACCCATCCTTTTAATGACATCGTACAAGTCCCTCCCAGACCGAATCATCTTTTTGCAATCAAACGCATACTTCCCTCCAATGCGTTTTGGCACTTCCCTACCGCTGCAAAGCTTCCAAAACCGCAGCCGAGGTTGTCACAAACCCGTAGCACTGCTTGATGTTGTAAAGGGTCGCTTCGACGCAAAACGCAGGTGAATTGGTGGCGCAGCAATCTTCGAGCAGGATGCTGTCATAACCGGAGTTGACCGCATCCTGCAAGGTCGCCATCACGCATTGATCTAGATTTACACCGGCAAACAACACGGTGCGGATTTGCAGGTTGCGCAAAATGCTGTCCAGCGGCGTATCCCAAAACCCGCTCATTCTGTATTTGTCCACGTAAATATCCGACGGTTCCGTCTGCAGCCCGGAAACGATCGCCGCTCCCCAGCTTTCCTTCTCCAGAACGCGGGATTGATTATTCGGCAGCGGCTCCCCGATGCCGATTCCTTCACCGGTCATGTTATACACGTGCAGAATAGACGGGCTTAGATTGGCTTTGTCCGGCCTGTTTCCCCAATTCAGCCAAATGACGGGCACTCCCGCTTGGCGAAGTGCGGGCAGTGCGCGGTTTAAAGGTCCGATGGGCTGCTGCAGCGCCTTGTAATCCGATCCGATATAGTCCAGCCAACCATTTTCCGAACAAAAATCGTTCTGCATATCGACGACAATGATCGCCGTATGCTGCAAATCAAAGGTAATCCGCTGCGGCTGGGCCGGAATGGAAAGCGCAACCGGCTGCCTTTCTTCTCTTCGCAAATCCGCATGAGCGGTTGAAACCGACCAATGATTTCGTTGATTTCCAATGCAGTACATCAAATCACCCGGCTTTTTCATAAATTCGGAAGCGCGATAAATGAAGCCATTCCCGACTGGCTGCCAACAGCAACCGTAGCGATGCGCAGCGATTCCGCGCCTGCACGGTGCAGATCTGCATCAGCATGATTGGGATGTCTTGCAAATAAGGGAAATCCGCTGCCGGTCAGCTCCAGGCGGATCGAGCTGCCCCGGTCCAGGTGCAGCGCGCACGGCCGCAGCGAAATTTCCGCCTTCCCCCAGCCTTCTACCTGTTCGCGGGATAGTTCGGTGCGGCCTACCGCCAGGAAGCGCGCGGTTCCGTCCGGCAAAACGACGGAAAGCGTGGCGACCAGGTCGGTCGGGCCCCCCAATGTCTGGAAATATATTGTTGCTTTCGGCGATCCCAAAATATGCATCGGGCTTTCCAACGGCTCGCTGGTATATACGAGGATTTCATACCGGTCCTGCGCCGGACTGCGATCCAGGGGCAGGTAGGATTCCAGGCTCATCGGCAGGCGGGCGTCGTAAACGAAAACATCGGGAACGGACGGCGCGCCCCCGGGTTCCTCCGGCGACAAGCTGCCGCCGCCAAGAGCGCCGTTAGCCGGTTTCTCCCCTCCCTGCAGATACCAAAGGGAGCTTTCGGCGGCCGGCTGCATCAGCGAAGTCCGATCCGAATGGCGCCAAACGTTGCTTCCCCGTTCAAAATAGCGAATCGCAGGCTCATGAAACAGCTCGGCATCCCGCTTGTCTTTCAGCCAGTAATCAAACCATCTCACCTGCTCCAGGTGAATGTCCCCATCCGCCTGATCCCCATGGTCCACACCACCGGCTTTTCTTCCCCATGGAATATGCGTCCACGGGCCGACGATCAGACGATGAAAGAGCTCCGGGCTTCCCGGTTCCTGCTGCAGCGCTTCGTAGCTTTGCATCGTGCCCATGAGGAAAACGTCGTACCATCCGCCGATTTGCAGAGAGGGAACGGGACGTTCCTTCACCTTCGGCAGCCAGTCGCGTTCAGCCCAGTACGCGTCGTACCCGGAATGCTCGCACCATTCGAAATAAGCGGGGAAATATTTGCGCAACACCGGATGATGTTCCCCGAGGACGGGAAGCTGCCAGATGAGCGCATCCGGGCTGCGCATCATTTGGGTACAATACCGCTCGGCTTCAGAATCGCCCAGTCTCCTGGCGGTATCCCGCGCAAGCTGGTAGGCCCAGGGAAGGTGCTCCCGAATCGCGAACCGCCCATGCGGATAAAACATCCCGTGGTACAAATCGGCAGCGCACATCGCGGGAGCGATCGCCTTCAGATGCGGAGGATGCGCGGACGCCGCCGCCCACTGCGTAGAGCCCTGATAGGAGAAGCCGTACATGCCTACCCGGCCGGTTGAGCCCGGCAGCTTCGCCGCCCACTCCACCGCATCGTAACCGTCCTGTGCTTCATGGATAAAAGGAATGAATTCTCCTTGCGAATCTCCCCTTCCGCGGACATCCTGAATTACAACGATGTATCCGTGCTGCGCGTACCAGAGCGGGTGCGCGTGGCTGACCGTGGAAGCGATCGCCCTTCCGTACGGCTGGCGCATCAGCAGTACGGGATATTCTTTCTCCGGCTCATCCGGCCGGTAAATATCGGCATATAAAACCGTACCGTCCCGCAACGTGCAAGGCTGCTTTCGTTCAACGACGACCCCGCCAAAACAAACTGAAGATCGGCTCATTCTCAACACCCCTGAAATGAAAATTACAATGCTAGATCGTATGGTATCGTCCTGAAGCAAATAAGAAGCCCTTAAGACGGAACCGCCAGCTTCTTCAGGTTTAACAGGCTTAAAGGATCGTTCGAGATCCCACAACCTATCATGCGAATATGACCTTCCTCCTTCTTGCATGTCCCAGATATGCGGATTGGCTACGCCGATTCCGATTTCCTCGCATCTTGCCATCAGCCGGTTTAACCGCTCTTCGTTCTTAAAAAGGATCACCGGGATGCCAAATACCAGCAAGTCGCCGTTGGCCGCTTCTTCCCAGCTTGGAAACGAAACGATCCATTGCGACCAAGGCACTTTCGGTACGAGGGAGATTTGAATGTCCGACACGATGCTGACGGTGCCGTACGTATGCAGATAAAGATGAATGTCCTCTCCGCTTACCGTAAACGTGCGGGGATTGACTTCCATCGTTTTTACCGTCATCGACTGAACCCGGAGAAAAATGGCGATAGTCCTTGGAGTATTTTTCCAGGGAAGGCGCATCCCACAGCAAAATTTGTTCGTTTACCCGCTGTCTCAAACTTTCCTGCCATCCGTTCATCATCGTTTGTCCCCCTTATCTCATTTCCGATTCGTGCCAGGAGCTCAACAGCCATTTGGAAAAAGCATTGATCAGCAAAAAGAACGCGATGCCCAACACGGAAGCGGATAACCCGCAAGCAAATAAATAAGGTGTCTGCAGCCGCGTTGCCGCTACCGTAATCGCATAGCCCAGCCCTCCTTTCCCTCCTCCGATTCCTGCAATATATTCGCCAACGATGGCTCCTACAACCGACAGCGAGCAGGATATTTTCAAACCCGCCATAATGTAAGGAAGAGCCGCCGGAAAACGCAGCCGCCAGATCGTTTGCATCTTCGTCGCGTTATACAGGTAAAACAAATTTTTCATGTTTTGTTCCGTCGAGTTCAATCCGATCAGCGTATTGGACAGAATGGGGAAGAAACTGATCAGGAACGCAATCACTACGATCGCATTCATGCCCGCTCCGAACCAGATGACGATGATCGGCGCCACGGCCACAATCGGAATCGTCTGAAGAATGATCGCATAAGGATATACGCTTCGTTCCACCATCTTGGATAAGGACAGCAGGACGGCAATAGAGATGCCCAGGATCACGCTGACCACAAATCCGGCCACCGCTTCGGCAAGCGTGGTGCTTACCGACTCCGCCAGATTGAGCCCATTTTCTTTGGCCGCCAAAACAATATCGGTCGGTTTTGGCAAAATATAAGGCGGTATGCCGATCAGTCGGACAATCGCTTCCCAACCTCCCACAAACAAAATAAAGACGGCAAGCGGCGGCAAAACCTTCATGAACCGGCTCATCATCGGGCTTTCCTGAATCACGGTCGTCCGTTTGTCGCCCGGGGGACGGGAACCGGCACGTTTCTTAGCAGCCGGCTGTCCGGATTCTTTCAACATGCCTGCAACCATGTCTTTCATCCTATCGTTCTCCTTTCGTAAGTTGCAACGTCATCTGTTTAATGCTTCAGAACGCCGGAAATCTGGCGCACATAGCTTGCGAATTCCGCCATCGTGCGAAAATCCTCATTGCGCGGGAACGAATAAGGAATATCGATCACATCCGCGATTTTCCCCGGCCGCGGTGTCATCACGATCACCCGTGTGGACAAGAACACCGCTTCAAACACGTTGTGCGTAATAAACAAAACGGTCATTTTTTGATCCTGCCGCCAAATGCTCAGCAGCTCGTCCTGAAGCGTCTGGCGGGTGATTTCGTCGAGCGCGCCGAACGGTTCGTCCATCAACAGCAATTTGGGCCTGGAAATCAGCGCCCGCGCGATCGATACCCGCATTTTCATGCCGCCAGACAACTGGCGAGGCAGCACTTTCATGTAATCCTTCAATCCGACCAGTTCCAAAACCCGCTCGCCTTCTTCCTTGCACTGCTTTTTGGGAATTCCCCGAAGGGTTAGCGGCAGCGTGACATTATCAATCAATTTCGCCCATGGCAAAAGCGTATGTTCCTGAAAGACAAAAGCAATTTCATTCTGCTTGCGGGCTTCCTTGGGTGTGGTCTGAAGAACCGACAGCCTCCCGGAAGTAGGATTGGTCAATCCGGCGATCATGTTGAAAATCGTTGACTTGCCGCAGCCCGAAGGTCCGACGAAGCAAAGAAACTCTCCTTCAACTGCCTTAAGATCGGCATTTTGCACAGCGATCGTGCCGTTCGGATAAACTTTGCCGACATCTTCCAGATGAACTAGGAGCTCACTTTTTCCGGCTTCCCCCTTTGACGGAACGATTGATTTTGTTGTGACCAAAGCCATTCTTCCATCCCCTCCTCCATCAACTCGAATTAGATCATGCCGCCTGTCATGCTTCAAACTTTTTATGTTATATTTTATAACACATTCCAAAGAAGCGAACAATGAAAAACGGGATATGTTGTGTAACTTTACAATAAAACGGACTATATTCGTATTTTTTTACGATCTATTCCGATGTTATGTATTGTTTAATTACATGAAGAAACCGGACGGCAGCAGCTTCTGTCGACGAAAATAGCCGCCCTTCCTTCCAGCAGGGGGGCGGCTATGGCCTTTCTTTCGGTATTGGAGACGAGCGGAATGATGGGAAATGAAATAGCCCGATCCATCCGGTTTTCATGTCGCTATCGGCACTCGTTGTTCAAAGCGGTTGTGGAGGTTGAATGAGCAGGTCCAACACAAATGCTTTTAAATCCACGATGCGCAAGTACTGCGGCTTTTGATCCGTTCCACATATGATCAAGGGAATGAGCGATTCCGTTTGATGAAGAGAGCCATGGCCTCCGCCGCCCTTATGCTTCGGCGAGCTTCTGTCCGCCAATTCATAACCGGGTTTTGCGGTAACCACCAAAAATTCGCCGGGATGTGAGTTCAAAGCTCCGGATAATCGCTGCAATGCATCAGGGTATTGGCCATACGCCAATGTACCCTCCGAAGCATTGATCTTTACGTCCAGCACCTCGGCATCCTGCTCGACGGTCCATTTTTGCCGATATGGATCGGTCAACCGCCCGTTCGCTTTAAATGCCAGCTCCTTGAACGAACCGCCCTGAACCGCACGAATCCATTCGTTTTCTTTCCATGCGATAAAATCAATACGCGGATCGGATTTTAATGCGTTGGCCATGTCTCTTAGTGACCGATCTGCTTTAAGCTTATAAACATAAGCCATGGTTTCATTGACAGCAAGGACGATGTCTGTTTCTTGCGATAGGTTTTCTCCAGGACGCAATACATGATCTCCCCGGAAAAAGGCAGGCAGGTCGATAACGGGATCACTTTGGGCAGGCAGGATTTGAGTGGCTCCACTGTCGCCAGCGATGACAAAAATCGCTTTTCGCAAGGCTTCTTCCGGTGTACCGAATGTTTGCAGCAATGTAAGAAGCTGCCCGTCGATTTCCTGAATTCCATCACGTTCCGATGGACCTTTCTTATGAATTTTTTGATCTAAATCCGGCAAGTAAACATATAAAAAATCGGGCAATTGATTGGCTTTAATCAAATATTTGGCTGTATCAATGGAATATGGATTGTTTAATCCCATTCGCCGGGTTATCCCGTCCGGGAGTTTTTTAATGCCTTCCAGTGGATTGGATAAAGAGCCTAAGGCTAAAAAATCCGGCCCTTTCACTTGAATTTCCTTTGGCAAAGAGGCTGGTACTTGAATCCAGAGGGGAACGGACAACGTATGGTCGGTGGTTCCGCGATAAATTAAACCGTTAACGGAACCGGACTTGAGCCCATGTCTAGCCAAGTCCTCATAAAGGGTGGGCTGTTGCCGGTTTAAATGACTGCCATTCAAGTGAATTAGTGCATCGGCCAATACCGGATCTATGCCATGCTTGAATACCTCCATAGGCCCGGTACCGTAATTGATCACTTTCTTTTGATCAGACGAATACCAGGTAAGTCCCGGCACATGATGATCATCAGGATAAGTTCCGGTAAGAAGAGAACTATCGATCGTTACAGACATCGTGGGAAAAGAGCTCACCAGGTTTTGATAATATTGCCCATGCTCAATCAGGAATTGAAACGTAGGGAGTTCCTGTTGTTCAATCCCTTTATTTATCGCTTGTGACATTAAAGAATCGATCATCAAAAAGATGATTTTCTTCGCATGTTCTCCTCTGGCCGATTTGACTTGCATAAGATCCTTTTCTTTTGGAATGGAATTCTGCCGCTGGCATCCGAGCATCAGGCTAATGATCAGCAGCAGGAAACACCAGCTTATCTTTTTATACATGACTAATCTTCACCAGCCTTGATCGTAGAATGCTCAAGCTGCTTCCTTCCAACCATCCTTGCACCTGCTTTCCAAACCCTATAACCAATATTCACTAAAATAACTTTAACCGTTTCATCCGTTTTTTATCCATCATTTAGAAAGATAAGCATAAAATAACCTCTATCCTAAGCAGCTCCTGCCTGCTTGGATAGAGGCTTTGCGCTATAGGCAATGCCGGCGGCTTCCTCAGCTCTTCGATCTTCTCGCGTTCCTTCGCGCAGTCTCTATATCGGACCACAATTGTTCCACATGCGGGGAAATCGGCTTGAGATAACCCGCGATGATCATAATCCCGAAAGCGAGAATAATGCCGTACATCCCGGCAGTCCAGCCCAGCTCGTCAATAAAATAAGGGTTAAAGATGATTAAATAGACGGATGTCGCCGTACCGATGATCATACAGGCAATGGCACCTTCTTTATTTGCCCTTTTCCAATAAAGGCCTAAAAAAACGACCGGAAAAAACATGATGATGCCTTGATAGGTCAGAATGGCTATAAACACCAGTTTACCAAAATCAACGGCGGCCATCGCCAAGGATAACAGGCATATGATGATCACGGAGATCCGGGTCACTTTCAGAGCCTTTTCGTTCGATATTTGAATATCGATCTGTTTGGCAATATCGTTGGAGATTGCGGTGGCCATGGCTTGAATGATCCCCGAAACGGTAGATATGCTGGTCGCCATAATGAGCACACTCATCAATGCCAGTGGAATAGGGCCCGCCATGCTGGCAATCCACATATAGGCTTCCTCCGGATGATTGCGGGGGTATTCCATGGAATGGATCATGATCCCCAAAAAGACCATAGACGTCCAGAAAATAAAGCCTAACATCGAGGCGATGACCGCCGACTGTTTAATGGCTCTCACATTTTTGGCTGCAAACATTTTATTATAGATCCAGGGCCACATGAATGCACCCAGTCCGCTTACAATGATGATCGAAGTCCAATAGGGCGTGGGAGGAGACCATCCGGGCCCGGGGTAGGTTAACACATCGGGATAGTCCCGTGCAAGCATCTCCATCCCGCTGCGGATGCCGCCGAAAAATTTGTAAATCAACCATAAAGACAGCCCTGTTCCCGCCGCAAACATAAAGAGGCCCTGAACGGCATTGGCTCTAATCACAGATCGCATGCCACCCATGGAAACGTAGATCATCACGGTAAGCACACCGATCAGCATCCCCCAAAAAGGGCTTATTTGCCCCCCGGTAGCGTAGCTGAATATATATCCCTGCGTCACCCATTCCAAAAGCAGCCAAGGCCCGGTAAACAGGACCCCCAAAAACGACATCATGATCCGCAGCATCCCGCTCTGATAACGAAAGCCCATCAGCTCGGCTTGTGTGATTAAATTGTACTTTTTTCCCCAGATATACGTTTTCTCTGACACCAAATACATAATAAATATAGATATCGTTCCGTATATTGCGGTATAAATGCCTATAAATCCGAATCCTACGTTAAATTCGGCCCATGCTGTAAATACGGAGCCGACATACCACGATGAAAATACGGACAATCCAATGGCAAAAGGTCCAAAACTCCTGCTGCCTGTTGTATAGTCGCTGTAATCGTTAATCCCCTGATTTCCCCGATTTATCATAATCATGAGCAATAAAAAGATCAAAATAAAGGCTAGTCCCATCATTCCCTCTTTTATCGTTCCTCGTTATTTTCTTTTGGCATACGCTCAATCTCAACATCCAGATCCCCGCTCCACGCATCGGCGATACACCAAATCAATAATAACAAACACATGCCGGAGATCAACATTAATTGCCAAAACATGGAGAATGGAATGTTAAACACCCAAGGCTGAATACGGTTGGACCAGTCGAACAGAACAGGAAAGCAGCTTAACGAGATAAGAACGAAGAAAGAGAAAGCTATTAAGCCCCTGCTGAATGTATCGGACATCGTTACCTCCCCGTTTCTAAAGTATAACTCTCTTCTATCTATCCGGCGGACATGTCGCTTACGCCACTCATCATGGCACCCGTGTCAACAACGGGAAGCATAATATAGACGGTTGTGCCTTGGTTCACTTCACTCTCTATAAAAATATCCCCATGATGCGCTTCAATCATTTTTTTGGAAATGCTTAACCCGAGCCCGCTTCCCTGGATCTCTTTTTCAACCGACCGCGTTTCTCGATAGTAGGGGACGAACACCTTATCGATATTTTCTTTCTGGATTCCCATTCCGTTGTCTTGCATTTTGATGACGATATCTTTGTTGTTTAAATAAACGGTGATCTTGATATGGATTTTCGGTTGATTGGAGGCATATTTGATCGAGTTATTTAAAATATTGATAAAAACCCGGTAGATCTTCTTGGGATCCACAAACACTAAAGGCAAATGGTCTTCATAGTACGTATTCAGGGTAATATTGGCATGCTCCCCGTCAGAAAACACGGTCTTGAGTGCATGATCCATAATAAATTCAATATTTATCCATTCCTTTTGGAATGTCAGTTCTTCTGCGTCCAATGACGAGAGGTCAAACAACCCTTCAATCAATTGAATGATTTGATTCGTTTGGACGAGAAGTTGATCGATCAGTTCTTTTTTCTGCTCCTGGGGCAAAGCGTATTTGTTCAGAATCTCCAGGAACCCTTTCATCGAAGTCAATGGGGTTTTTAAATCATGGGATACCTGAACGATTAACTCGGAACGTGATTTTTCCGATCTTTTTAGCTTTGAATAGGTTTGCTGAAGCAAGTCGTTGGCTTCCTGCAAATCTCTGGTTCGTTTTTGCACGTTTTCTTCCAATTGATTGGATCGGCTGTGCAGTTCCGTTATCAATTTTTGAATGGTGCTGTCCATATAGTTAAAGGTATGAATGAGCTCTCCTATCTCGTCTGATCTTTTCGTATGCAGAGGATCGATTTCAAATCCTTTGGCTCTTTGGATTAAAGCGGATGTTAATTGTCTGATCGGGGTGGTAAAAAACTCGGAAAAAAAATAGGAAAAAAATAAGATTAACAACATTCCGATAAATAAAAAAAAGCTCATACGTTGGACAAGCTTATATACTTGAGTATCGGCATAATCTTCGGCCTGACCGGCGGCGATGCTCATTAAACGGGATTCAGGGATGAGATAAGCGATAAACCACCCCGCTTTGTCCAGGCTCATATACAGCAGGTGAACCTTCTCGCCAGGCGCATTGACCGTAACATGTCCGCTTTTATGATCGAGTATGGTTGAATGATGTGCCTCAAGAAGGTCAATGTGCACCTCCGGCTCCAAGTCGTTGCGGGCCTTGGCGATCACCGCCCCGTTCGTATCCAGGATATATGCCATGGGCTTATATCCGTAAACCGCAATATCCAAAAGCTCTCCGGCCAGAAGTTCACGCGATGCCTTATCCGTCTTCCCGCCCCATTGTTCATTCAAACGCCGCGTTCTTTCTTCCAGGGAAACGGACGCTTGAAGAATATTATTGGATGAGGTTTCATGAATCATCTTTTTTGTAAGCGCTTTAACCTCAATCAAGAAATAGATGCTGAACAGCACATACGGGATTAAGGATAACAGAGCCGTATACATGAGAATTTTGACAAAAAGGGATCTTCTGATCCATCTTTTGATCCAATTAGTAACGAACAAATTTATACCCCGCTCCTCTTACGGTAACGATATACCTTGGATTCAGGGGATCTTCCTCCACTTTTTTTCGCAAACTGGAAATATGAACGACCACCGTTCTGTGATCACTCAGCGTATCGTTTCCCCAGATTTTATTTAAAAGCTCCTCCATCGTAAACACGCGATTACGGTTTCTGTACAGAAACGTCAGCAAATCGAATTCCTTCATGGTCATATGTATTTTTTTCCCGTCCCGATAAACTTCCCTGGCTTGCGTATCAATCAGTAGATTATCGATGTGAATCCGGAAGTCCTGTTCGAGCGCTTGCTGTCTTTCTTTTTGCAAGATCCGGTTTCTGCGCAAATGCGCCCTCAGCCTGGCTAATAGAACATTGATGTTAAACGGCTTTTCGATATAATCATCCGCTCCCATACTGAGACCCAGGATTTTGTCATTGTCCTCACTCTTGCAGCTCATAAACAAGATGGGACTGGTTGTCAGCATGCGAATTTGTTTGCACACCTCGATGCCGTCCATATCCGGGAGCATGATATCCAGAAGAATAAGAGAGGGATTATTGCTCTTTACTTTTTCAATCGTTTCTATGCCTGAAGAGGTCATGGAATATGAAAGTCCTTCATGATCCAAGCAAATCGAAAGAAGCTTTTGTATCTTCACATCGTCTTCCACGATCAGGATTTCTTCCATTCCCCCACCTCAATTTCCCTTATTTTATTATTTGTAATGATAATACAAAATTTAGAATATTTCAATTTTTCCGTTTTTCTGATGGACGCTTCGGAAGCCTGAATTCCTAAAATAAACTTTACCTTCATTTGATCCGGGTATGATGCGGATTTGATTGCCGGTTTATCTTTGGCTTATATAATGGACTTGCACCGGAGTATGAGCTGGATATCCGCAATGAAATGTGACGGAGGTGACGGTACATTTTTGTTCTATTCTTTATTCGCTGACAACGATCTTAAAACAAATGATGGAGGGATCGGCCATATGTCCAAGAAAGCCAGAGATAAAGAGGTCTATTTGGATATCGATTTGAGGAATTTTGAAACGAGAATCAAACCGCTGATTACCAAGGAACTGATAGAGGAGCACCGGTTGAATCCGATCGGAAAGCATAGCGAGCAATTGGATGTGGTATTGAATTTTTTCAGAAGACATCATGAACAATTGGAAGGCAAATATGTCATC
Source organism: Paenibacillus naphthalenovorans (assembly GCF_001465255.1). Taxonomy (NCBI): domain Bacteria; kingdom Bacillati; phylum Bacillota; class Bacilli; order Caryophanales; family Paenibacillaceae; genus Paenibacillus; species Paenibacillus naphthalenovorans. Next base: position 2,135,771 of record NZ_CP013652.1, read on the forward strand.
GTGTGCACTAAGCCCCATGAAGAATGGTGTATCGGCGAGCATCCCGCCGTCCGCGGGGAACGCCCGCAACTGTTCGAGGATGAAAAGTTTGATTCCAGGGAAGCTGCGGAACATGGGCTTTTTCTGAAAAGACTCCGGCACTTTGGTGTAGTCATTTAAATCTGAAACCAAGGGGAGATGACTAGTGGCGATCAATGGATATACAGATAAGCTCAGCGTAGAACCGGGAAGCACCATTCAATTTATGGTGAACTGTGAAGGGCATGAAACCTACCAGGCCTCCATCGTTCAATTAATTCATGGGGACACGAATCCTCAAGGACCCGGACTGAAGACGAAACCCGTCAACACCGGCATAAATCAGGAATATAAAGGAAGGGAACAGAAAATTTACAGCGGATCCTATATTATGGTTCCGGATCAACCCTTATTCAGAAAACTTCAGAGCTTCTCCCTGCAAGCTATGATTTGGCCGACTACACCGGATAAAGGTGTTCAAGGACTGCTCACGAAATGGTCGGAAGCCGGAAAAGCCGGTTATGGTTTGTTTATTGACGAGAATGGCTGTCTGGCTTTATGGATAGGCGACGGGAAAGGCAAGGTCTACAAGATCAGCACAGAGAAAAAGCTGGAAGAAAAAATCTGGTTTTTTGCAGGCGCTTCTTATGACGCATCGAGCGGGGCGGTTGAAGTATTCCAAAAGCCTCTCATCGGCAAAACCAACGGAAGATATGCTCTTCCTTACTCCTTGGAAAGAATGGCCGCACATGTAAAGACGACCGTAAACGCAAAGCCTGATACGGATCATGATACTCCTTTCCTTATGGCCGGTTATTTACAGCACGCGAGCGCAGGCAAGCACATCGCGGGCGGTTTATATAACGGTAAAATCGACAGGCCTCGCATGGCAGACCGCGCCCTTACCCTGCAGGAGATGGAGCAGTGTATTGAAGAGCCTTTTGAGGATTTGCTGGCCGTATGGGATTTTGCGAAAAATATCGGTCCGAACGGTATTGAAACGCCCAGCAGGATATGGGATGCTTCCAGGAACGAGCTGCACGGAGAGGCCGTTAACCTTCCCGCCCGGGCGATGACCGGTTACAATTGGACATCGCATGAACAAAATTTCATCCATGCGCCCGAGCAGTACGGAGCCATTCATTTTCATGACGACGATCTTTCCGATGCCCGATGGGAAGCGGATTTTGAATGGACCGTCCCGGACGGTCTGAAAAGCGGTGTGTATGCGGCCCATGTCAAAGCAGGAGAGGATGAAGACTACATCACCTTTTTTGTAAGGCCTGCCAAAGGAGCAACCGCCAATAAAATCGCTTTATTGATTCCAACGGCGAGTTATTTGGCTTATGCAAACACAAGATTTCAGGACATTCCTCTCGCTCAATTGATGTTTGGACGCGCCCCTGTGATTCAGCAAGAAGACTTGTACCTGATGGAACATAAAGAATTTGGTCTTTCCACGTACGATGTGCATTCCGACGGCAGCGGAGTATGTTATTCCTCTTCCCTTCGCCCTGTCCTCAATATGAGGCCGAAGTACAGACATAACCTTTCTCCGTCCTTGTGGCAGTTTAATGCGGACCTCCATTTGGTGGACTGGATGACCGAAAAGGGTTACTCCTTTGATGTGATTACCGATCATGACCTTCATGCCGAGGGCGTGGAGCTGTTAAATCCGTACAATGTAGTCCTTACGGGATCCCACCCCGAATATTATTCCGGCAGCATGCTGGATGCGATCGAAGATTACCAGCAGCTTGGCGGAAGACTGATGTATATGGGTGCCAACGGCTTCTATTGGATCATCCAGTTCAACCCGGAGAATCCGAATATGATTGAAGTCCGCAAGCAATTCGGCTCCAACGCCTGGAAGGCACAGCCTGGCGAATTGCATCTCAGCTTCAGCGGCGAACAGGGTGGACTTTGGAGAAACAGAGGAAGGGCTCCGCAAAAAATTGCCGGCACCGGATTCATAGCCGAAGGCTTCGACGTCTCTTCCTATTACCGCCGGAATCCGGACAGCTTCGATCCCAGAGTCTCCTGGATTTTCGAGGGAATCGGGGACGACGAGCTCATCGGCAACTTCGGATTAGTCGGCGGCGGGGCAGCAGGGCTTGAACTCGACATCTACGATCTTGAGCTTGGAACCCCGCCGGAAACGCTGATTCTTGCTTCTTCGGAAGGACATACGGATGTGTACATGCAGGTTGTAGAGGAGCTGTTTTTTAACGTCCCCGGGATGGGCGGCTATGAGAATCCCAGGGTCAGAGCCGATATGGTTTATTACCCCACTCCCAATGGGGGAGCTGTTTTTTCGGTTAGCTCCATTGCTTACTGCGGAAGCCTGTCCCACAACCGGTACGATAATAATATTTCACGGCTCACGGAAAACGTACTCAATAAATTTATGTCGGACGAACCTCTGCCGTGGCAATTGCCATAATTCTGCAGACGTCGTTCCCGTTGTTAATCCAGAATAGCCTTCGATGTTAGGAAGCGCAGACCATACCGGTCTGCAAGTTCATCAAAGGCGGCGCTTGTCGCCTCTTCAAAACCGGCAATCGGGCTCATGCAGTCCGTAAGGATGCTGAACCGGGGCTTGACGGTCTCTTGTTCGAACAAAACCATGACCTGCTTGACCGAAGTCAGCACACAGTGTGATGCCGCTTCGCCGGCGAAAATGACTTCATCATACTTCCTGAATTCATTGATCATCCGATCATCGTAACGGTTCATCGGGTTATACTCCGGATGAACGATGCCGTACATATCGCTAATCGGATCAAGCCCTTTTTCAATTACCAAAGGATTGAGCCCTTTCCTGCGGGAATGCCGGATGATCGCGTGGTAAATATTTGGCTCTACGGCTGCGCCCGGCGTTCCTTGAAGACAGTGATCCGCCCAAATCATGATGGACCTCAGTTGACTCAGGCACTGCAAGCTTTCATCCGGATGAAAGCGCGGACTCCACCGGCCGGCCATAACATCGTCATAAGTAATCGTCGTGTAGGACTTTGGGGATTGCCCGTCTTGATCAGCCCACCATACGGAAAAGAAAATCGATATCGGCTGGTGGGTATCCAGCGAATAGCCTATGCGTGCAATGGCGCGTTCATTCGCAGTAATGAACGCCTCCAGCCGCGCCATATCTTTTTTGGCTCCTGCGACGGGCAGTGCCCCGTCATCCATAAAATCATTCTGCGGGTCAATCACAAACAGCATGATGTTATCCGATTTCATTATGAACCACCCCTATTCATGATTTGGCAGCGCTTGTCCTTTCTCTCCAGTATAACTCAAAAAGAGCCATCCGCGACAGCAGTCGTGAATGGCTCTGAATTTTTACGCTTTGGCTGTGCTGGCCGCGCGGATGAGCTCCAATGCTTGGGCAAGGTACTTTCGGAACACTTCGTGATTTTCACTCATCGGGAAGTGGCCGATGCCGGCCATTTCGATAAATTCGGCATTTTTGATTTGGCTTGCGGTTCGCCTACCGTCTTCAGGCGTAGTGAGATAGTCGTATTCTCCCGTGAGCATGACAACCTTGACTTTGTCCCCCTGAATTTGATCCAGCTTGCCGCGAAGATCATGATCGACGGAGTAGAAATACAAATCCCCCTTAAACGCTTCCGAGCCCTGGGAGTAATAAAACCACGTTGCCCAGCGATCCTGATCCGGCGATTGCGGAGCCATAAGATCCCATACTCCGCTGGCGCATACTTGAGCTGCATTCGCATGCGGATGATGCCACCAGTCCAGATAAAAGCCCGGAGAGTAATCCGCCGCTTCAACCGGAATGACCGCAGCAAAACGGTCCGGATAGCGAAGAGCAAGCTGAAGAGCTACGTTTCCTCCAAACGACGAACCTATGAAAATCGGATTTTCCAGCTCGAGCGCATCGCACAGGGTAACGATAAATTTAGTATAAAAATCGGCAGACAGCTTATACTCTTCCTTCCACCATTCACGATTCAGCGGAGGATCGGATTTTCCATGCCTCGGCAGATCATAAGCGATAATGCGATAATTGTTCGTGAATTCTTCATCCTCGAGAAGCCCCCGCCATTGATGGTTGTGACAACCTGCCGTGTGCTGGCAGACAATGGGCTGTCCCGTTCCGTTCTCCAAATAAAATACTTTATATTCATCCCCATCCACTTCAATCGTGACATAACGGCCCGTTACGGGTGAAAATGTAGCTTTAGGCATCGCTTGTTTCCTCCTTTTTATCGTTTATCCGTTTTTATACCGGTACACCTACAACCCGGAGCAATTCCAACTGGGTGGTAAGGCAGCGAAGATTTTGCATTAATACAAGCAAGTCGCCCTCCAGTTTCATATCGCGCTGGAAGCTTGCCGCCCAAATGCCGTGATACATCGGCGGCGGGGTAGGCTGGGAAAACTTGCGCCACGTATCTGCGCTGGCACGAATGGCAAATTGATAATGCTCGAGAGGGCCCGGGTCCATGGTGACGTTTACAATTTTTCCCGCGTGCGTTTGAATCAGGACCTTCGTCGTCTCCATATCCAATAGATACGAGCAGGTAAAAAACTTCCCGTGGGCGTTCAGCTCTTCATTGCTGTCATTGATCTCTTTAAACTCCGTGGTCCATTGCTTTGCTGCAACTGTCATTTCCAATTGCCTCCTTCAGATCGGTTTGGAGTAGAGACTGGTGAATTTCCCTACTTGCCTTATAAATTAGCAAAAACCACGCCAATAGAGTTTATGCTTTAACATTGTTTTAACCTCAGTAAGCATCTGCCGTTTCACCCCTCATCATTTCATCGCAAGCCCGCCTACCCTGTTTCATGGCACATCCGGTGTCCGGACAACGAACACCGGGACTCCAGAAAAAAAGACAACTCAAGGAGTTGAGTTGTCCGAGAAGGAGGAGTCGATTCAACAGTTTATGCCATGCTTTTCCATTTTCCGATATAAAGCGCTTCGCGAGATATTCAGCGCTCTGGCCGCTTGAACCCGGTTTCCGTTGGCCGTTTTTAAGGCCCATTCAATCTGCTCCCGTTCGCTCATGCGGATGGGGCTCTTGTTTCCCATATCCAAATATTCTAGTACATGACGGGCTTCCAACTGATCCTGTTCATGAAGATACGCTATTCTGTCCATTACATTTCGAAGCTCGCGTAAATTGCCTGGCCAGGTGTAGTGCCGAAAGAGCTCCATCGCTTCCGGCGTACAAATCATCTGATTGCGCTTTGCTTTGTCACAAGCTGCGGAAAGCATCTGATTCAGCAAATGCTCCAAATCTTCCGGCCGTTCCCGTAACGGAGGAATATGAACCGTAAACACATTGAGCCGGTATAACAGGTCTTCACGGAACTCCCCTTTTTCCACCAGCAGCCGTAAATCCTTATGAGTAGCTGCAATAAAACGCACATCCACAGGAATAGGGGTTGTGCTTCCGACTCTTGTAATTTGCTTCTCCTCCAGTGCACGGAGTAATACCGCCTGGAGCTCGAGAGGCATGTCGGCAATCTCATCCAAGAACAAGGTGCCCCCGTTCGCCGCTTCTATTTTTCCAGGGTTTCCCTGCTGCCTGGCTCCGGTAAAGGCGCCTGCCGCATAACCGAAAAGCTCGGAGGCAATCAGCTCCTTCGGCAAAGAGGCGCAGTTTAACGCAATAAAAGGTTTGCCGTTTCTGCTGCTTTCGCGATGTATCGCTCTGGACATGTAATCCTTGCCCGTGCCGCTTTCCCCACGGAGTAGTATCCCCGCATCGCTTTTGGCCGCTTTCGCCGCCATGTGAAGCGTTTTCAAAAACGTCGGATTTTTTGTTTTAAAAGCAGCATGAACTGCAGACGGTTCCTTTCCCTCAGGCTTTGCCGCCGACGGGGCCTTTTTTTTCTGCGCTTCCGTCTTGACCAACACAACCATGGCCAGGTTTTCGTTCTGCTTTGTCAATTTTTTCGATTCAAGCAGGTATCTTTGTCCCTCAAGGAAAATCTCGGCCGTTTCATCCGATTGAATGTTCAATTGGTTGATGATGGGATGCTCGTTGGTCTGTGCAGAAGGATGCAATCTTTGGTTCTCCTGCTGAAGCAGATGGATAAATTCAGATGCCCGTTTATTCTTATGAATGATCTTCCCCCACTTGTCGAAGGAAAAAATACCCGTGGACTGCAAATTGATATCCCAGGAACGCAGGAGAATTTCCGACAGGATTTCTTCTTTTACTCTGTTTCGGTCATAACGCAATCTCTCGGCAACAGACCGTGCTCCGGAGACCGCCAACGTGTACAGCTCGCGGATGTCATTGCCCGGACCTACCCGGCAGATGTCGAACACCCCCATATATTCTCCGTCGACAAATATGGGACAAGCCGAGCAATCCCATACCCGGAAAGCGGTGCAATAGTGTTCATTGGCGGATGTGGCTATAGCCATACGTGTCCTTAGCGCAATGGAAAGTCCAGTAGAACCTACGTTATCCTCCATCCATCTGGCACCGGGTGTAATTCCTCCCCGATCGCACACATGCTGCGCTTTCGCATCGGCCATCATTTCGATCAAATATCCATCTGCATCGGCAAGAAGGAGCAGGTAACCTCCACCCTTTAAATAACTGTACATTTCTTCCATCACCGGGATAGCGGCTGCCAGTAGCTCTTCGTTTTTTTTGCGCTTATCGATAAACTCATCTCTGCCAATATGAGAAGCAACCTGATCCAATTCATAAGAAATACCGATCTGCCTGCACCTATACCATGAATCCAGGACTTCCTTGCGAATATTCGCGTCCGCTTCCCCTTTCAGCACGAATTGCTGCCATGATTGCGTGACATTCAACGGTATTTCCCCCTTGGCTAAAATAGATATGTCGCATTATTCAAACAATGTATAACCATTCTATTAAACCGGGTCGTTTTCCTGCAAGTCCTATTTTCAAAACCTGATGTTCCGAGGTTAGGACAGCCATCCGATCCGAAAATATTGTACGAATCGGTGAATACCCAGAGCATCAATCCAATCAATCGCTGTTCATTCAGGAGAACTGCGCCGATCATATGACAAGAAGCGGAAGCTCGATTATTCTTTTACCCATAGCCGCTAGCTTTTTCGAAGAACTTGGTTACGATACTCAGATGCTCGGTGAGCTGCAAAGAATGGAGCAGGAAGTGTTTGAATCCAGGGTAAAAGAAAAAGAGAGGGAGCTGCTGCAGCTGCAAGCTCAGATTAATCCTCACTTCCTGTTCAATACACTCGAAACGATTGAGTCTTATGCTGTCAAAAACAATGGAGAAGCGGTTGGCGAAATGGTGCAATCCGTGTCCCGGATGATGAGATATAATGTGAGAAACGATGGAGGATGGGCTCCGGTAAAAGAAGAAATGGCCTATATCCGAAATTTCCTTAATATCCATCACTATCGAAACGGCAAGGATGTGATGGCGAAATTCGACGTAGATTCGGCTGCAGCAGATATTCCAATTATGAAGCTGAGCATACAACCCTTTGTAGAAAATGCGATTAAATATGGATGGAGCCCGAGCATGGGCGCTGAGGAATTCCTGTTGACCGTTACAGTGGAGTTGACAGAGGGGACGCTTCATATCGATGTTCGTGATACAGGAACCGGCATACCGGCACATATTCTGGACAAGATTACTCGATTGATTCATTCGAAGGGAGAAATCGTCGATCCTTATTTTCAGAAGCACACAGGCATTTACAACGTATACCGCCGGTTTCTGCTGGCCTACGGAGACTCGGCAGACTTTAGGATCACTTCCCATCCGCATCAGGGAACCAGGGCGGCAATCCGCGTACCCTATCGGAGGTCACAGCACAGCATGTCTGAATCCTCCAAAAAAAAATAAGGTGGAAAAGTCGCCAGCTTCAGGCTATCTAACGGCTTCTCCATGGACGGTTTAATCCGCTCTTTCATCCATCTCCCTTATGATCTGTTTCAGCGGGCTGGAGAACGGGTTACGGAATGTAGCCTCAGCATACCGTTCCCCGGAATTATACGTAATAATTACTAATTGATAGCAGCAGTATCCGCTCCATCCGTCAATAACGAAATCCATTGCACTGTCTAAAATGAAACAACCTTGGTTCAATGGAATACTTGAACCAAGGTTGCCCTCTTCGTTCATACCATGCTCCGCCGCTTTGGCAAGATCCGACCAATCGTCCTGTGCATCGTTATACCGATCTACTGAATGAATCCTTTCTCCATGGCGGTCGCCTTTTCCCTCAGCACATAATATTTCAACTTCGCTGCCTCCAGCGAGGCTTCGCTTTGGCGCACTTTGAGCTCGAACTTCCGGAGATCGTGGCGGGATATGACGCCGACCTCATAACGGAACTTCATCCTGCTCAGGTCCGCCTTCGCTTCCTCGGCATTGCGCTCTTCTGTCAAATAGGACTGATAAGCATTTTTCGCTTCCGTGTAGGTGGCTTGAATTTTTTTGGACAGCTCCAATTGCATCTGCTTGTTTTTCGTTCCCGCAATCGCATAATTCACGGCCAAACCGCCTTCTCCATACACGTTTTGAGTGACGGAATTATCGCTCTGCCACGCTGCTTCATCTATGTTGTTGGCACTCATTTTCATTTGGAACGAATGCCTTAATAACGTCTCCGTATCCACTTCGACAATCGGCGCTGTAGACAGGTCCTCAATCTCTTTCAACTCCAGATTCGGATCATACGCAATTCCGATATCGAAGGAAAGCTGCAGCAAGGCGAGCCGGTAGTTTTGGTTTAATATCGTCAGCTCATCTTTATGCTTTGCCAGCGCTCTTTCCGCTGCCAACACATCCTCGGAAGAAGCGAGGCCCTCCTCCTTAAACAGCGTCGCTTTCCTGAGTTCCTGTTCCAGCAAAGTCTGATATTCCTGCATGAAGGCGATTTGCTTCTTCATCCCGAGCAGCTGCACGTACTGAGCGATCGTCTGAAGACGTATTCCCTCCCGTGCCTCTTCCTGCTGCAGCCGGGTGTTGCGCTGGTCCGTTTGCAGCTGATGGGCTGCCGATTTCATTTGTTCCCTTTGCTGATGAATCATTTGGTTAATCCCCGTGCTCATGGCGCCCATCCCTTGAATCAACTGATTGACGGCTTTATTCGTCACGGTCGTCATCGGACCGATCCACAAGTTCTCCTCCGGCTTCAGCTGCACGCCTTGGGCATTCATAGCCGCGATCATTTCTTCCGGGGTATCGGGAAGATGTGCGCCTGTAACCAGAGAACCGTGCAGCGAATCGCTTTGCTGCTTCAAATCGTTTTCCTTGGCGTTCAACGCCGCATATTTCAACTGCAGCAGCATCAAGTTGTCGGAGTCTTCCAAAGCCCGTTTCAGTACGGCGGGCAAATCGATGGACGATACGAAATCCAAATCGTTCGCAGAAACATAAACCTGCCGATCGAGCTCTTCATTTGCTCCGTCGGCCAATGCCGCTGTTTGCACACCGGACAACATTAACAGAGCTGCGCATAAACCGGCCATCGTCTTTTTCATCTCTCATATCTCCTCTATCTATTTTCAAATCGTCAAGCTTGTTGAATCGGAGGAACGGGGCGCATTCAAGCCTGGCTCTGCCTGCAGCTCCTCCTTCTTCCGGAACACCAGAAACCGGGTCAGCAGCAGTGCAATAAAATATGCGACCATTCCCATCATCGCCATGGCCAAACAATCACGCCATATGACGGAGAATTCGTTGGCCTTTACAAGGACGTTCCGGATGGCATCCAAAAAATACGTCAGCGGCAGCATATGCCCTACCGCCTGCAGCGCTTTGGGCATCGCCTCAAACGGCCAGGTGAAGCCGGAAAGCAGAAACGACGGGACGGCGATCAGCATCGCCGTTTGCGTAGCTCCCAGCTGATTGGCGGAGATTAGACTGATCAGATACCCGATGCCGCTGACGGCGAACGTGAAGCAGAGCACGGTAAGGAAAACCAGGGCAGCGCTGCCTGCGAACGGAGCTTGATAAACATACAATGCAATGCACAACGCAACGGTCGTATTGAACAGATTGATCAGAAAGTAAGGAGCCGTTTTCGCATATGCCAATCGCCATGGCTCCCGCCGCCAATAGGCAAACCGCTGCCAGGTCCCTTGATCCTTTTCCCTCGTTATCGCCAAAGCGATACCCAGGAACAGGACCTGCTGCAGAATCGCTCCGATTAAGCCGTATATCATAAAATCGCTATAATTTACCGTGGGATTATATAAAATACGGTATCTGTAAGGAATCGGAGACAGCGTATGGAGAACCTGCTCGTCCTGCAATCCCTGCTGCAGCTGCAGCTTTTTGGCGGAAAGACCCATGCTGAACGTCGTGATGACTTCATTGGCTCCTTTTGTCGCCGTGTTCGAATAAATCATATTACTCCCGTCCACCCAAGTCAGCAGCGGAAGCGTTTGGCCCTGCTTTAAACTCGCTTCGAAGCGGTCGGGGATGAATAAACCGACCTGCGCTTCTCCCGAAGCCAGCGCTTGTTTCACCTCCTCTTCCGAATGTACCCTTTGGGTAATGCGAAACGTTTCGCTTTCATCGAAGGCCTGGATGATCTGACGGCTAAGCGGACTTTGATCGTCATCCATCACGACGGTGCTCAATTCCGTTACCTTGTGATGCGTATAAATCGCCCCGAACAGCAAGGTATACATCACCGGTACAATAAACAAGATAGCGAATAAACGCCGGTCCTTCACAATGCTTTTCCATTCATCGGCGATGACGACGCCTACCTTCAAGTCCATGACTGGATCACCCTTCCGTTGCCCCGATCCACTGCAGCGTCATTCCGACTGCAGCGCCCTCCGGCATTTGCCGAAGTCCAACTTTAACGGCAAACGATCGAACGTCGGTTTGTCCCGCGGTTTGCGTCGCTTTTTTGACCGCAAAATCAGGTGCCGCGGATATGGATTGAATCGTACCTTCCACCTCTTGTCCTGTGGCGATCAGCTTCATCCGAATGTTGTCCCCGGCTTTGAATCCGGCTACACTGGTTTCCTTCATATAAAACTTGGCCCACGGCGTATCTGTCGTTTGAATCGTAAAAATCGGGAATCCGGAGCCGACAAGCTCGCCCGGCTGCGCGGTTTGCGATATAATGACCCCGTCGCTGGGCGCGGTCAGTTCCGTATAGCCGACATAAACTTGCGCCTCTGCTTTGGCGGCCTTCGCCTGCTTTTCGCCCGAAGCGGCCGACTGCAGCGCACCCTGCGCTTGCTTAATGGCGGCTTCGGCCGCGGCTACGTCCCCTTGCCGAATAGCGACCTGCTCACGGCCCGCCTCAGCAAGCTGAAGCGCCGCTTTTGCCTGTTCCAGCATCGCTTCGGCGGCGCGGATTTCTTCTTCCCGAGGCCCCTGGTTTACCATTTGGAGCTGCTGCTCAGCCAGTTCTACCTTGGTCTTTGCCTCCTGATAGCTGACCTGGACTTTATCCACCTCCGCTTTGGAAACAAGTCCTTCCTCCAGCATCGCATTCATCCGGTTCAAGTTTTGTTCTGCAATCTCGTACACTTCTTTTGCCGCCTCGTATTGAATCTCCGCCTGCTTCTTTTCCTCCGGGCGGGCGCCTTGACGTAATCCGTCCACTTTGGCCTGAGCCGCATCAACCGCCGCTTTCGCTTGCGCGATTTGCTGCTCCACCGTCTCCGACGTCACCGTTACCCCGGCTGCCGCCTGCTGCTTCTTCGCCTGCGCCGCCGCCTTTGCGCCTTGCGCTTCTGCGATCTTGCCCTGAGCCAGCGCAACTGTAGCATCGGCCTGAGCAAGCTTGGCTTCCAGCTCCGAGCTCTGCAGCCTTGCCAGAACCTGGCCTTTTTGGACGGTATCTCCTTCGTGAACAAGGATTTCAGTAATCCTTCCCCCCAACTTGAAGCTCGCGCTGACCGCATTCGTTTCAATGTAAGCCGTAGGAAGGGCCGATGATTCGGCCTGTGCATTACCCGCCGTGGGATGCGTACTGAGCAGATAACCGCCCGTACCGATAGCCAGTGCCATTACAATAAATATCATGGGTCGAATAAAACGCATGAATATCCCTCCAGCTTAATGTTGTTGCCACTGCCACTGCATTTAAGCAGATAAACAGATACTTATACAATCATAAGAATTAAAATATTACGAATTGACCGTATTGTTCATTTGGTCATTATGCTCCAAAAAATAATCCTCCTTTACAGAGGATCCTAATTCGGCTTGGCCAACAAGCCTTCGGACAATAATAACTGCATATATTGCTTGATCTGCTCTTTATTCAGCGGCTCATGGGTCTGACTCCATTCCGTTGTAAGGGCGATATAAAATTTCAGGAGCATAAAGGAGATGACCCGGGAATCACAAGGCTTGATTTCCCCTTTTTCAATCGCCGCCTCGATTTCCTGCCGCATATATTCGAGGACCAGATTCTCCAGCCTTTTGATGCCCTCCAGCGCCTGAACGGTTCCGATATCGCGAACTTCCTGGGCCAGCTTGACGAACAGCTCGTGATCGGCCCTGAACTCCAGCAGCGCATCCAGTACCCGGATCAGGTTCTGATCGAATGTGTCCTCCCGCTTGATCGCCCTCTCGCAAACTTCCTTCATTTCCTGAAGGGCCTTGCGCAGGATTTCGTCAAACAGTTCTTCTTTCGTTCTGAAAAAGGTATAGGTTGTTCCTTTCCCGACATTCGCAATTTTCGCCACCAGCTCCATCGTCGTCGCTTTATAACCGAACTGGGCGAACGATTGCGTAGCGGCAGCCAGTATCATTTTACGACGATCGATCGTTGACATCAGAATAACTTCCTTCCCTTTTCCTGTTTGAAATTGACCGTTATTCATTTTTGGTCATTTGGTCATTATTTACTTTACCATGATCTTCCCTTGATTGCAATAAGTCTGCGGGAGGAACGATGCTGCAAATGATTTTTTAACACATGTGAAACCTTTTCCTCTTTTTGTAAGTCTAATGCATAGAAACTATTCTTCGAAAGGAGCTCGTTTGTCCTGTGAAAAAATATGCGGCCATCGTTCTCTTATCTATGCTGAGTCTAAGTATTTGCGGCGGCGCCGCCGCTGAATCCGGGAAACTCTCCAATACCAACGAAAGGAATATGGATCTTCCTGCAGCCGGAGATTTCGAAGCATTCAAACCGGAGAAGGATCTGCTGGTTACGGAGTACAAGTTTGAGTGGTCCAAAGAGCAGCTGTACAACTTGCATCGCACGCTTCCCCACGCTTATATACCGTCATTCGTGCTTCAAGACAGCGAATTTGACGGCCTTCAGCCCGTAGGGGTGCTGACCAGCTTGCCCGGTGTTAAGGTAGAGAAATTGGACAGTAATGAGGACGGGGTGGACGATCAGCTTCGTCTGTACGTCACCGATCCATCAAGCCTGATTCCGGGAAAACAATATGAAATGACTACCATATGGCGCTATCGGGGAACAGACAATCCGAGTATCCGCATGAGTTCTTTCTTAAGTCACCCGCAGCCGTCGAACGGCATGATAAATAACTTGTGGGGAACAATGGACAGCTTATTCCGCTTCACATGGGATCAAGTGAAAGAACGCCAATGGACGCATCCCATTCAAAAACAACATCAGGCTGCCGATCATACTCCCATGTACTATGCCAAGCTCAACTGGACCAACTACACAGCAAAAGATAGCGGAAGGCTGAATGCCGGCTTTCTGCACATTCATTCGCCTGATCAACTGGAGCAATATAGAGCCGGGCAGAACAAACGATTACATGAGCTTTCCGATGAAGACGGATTTCAGCGATTTGCCGTAACCTACGCCAAGCCGCAATTTCTCACTTACGAACAGCTGTACGATAACTATGATTATCTCGTGACTCAGGTTTATCAAATCGGCAAAAATGAGGACGGGGAGGACGTCACGATCGTTTCGTTTGATCAGGACCATCGTATGCCCATAGAGCTGCTGCGCGAGAAAAAGATATCCAGTTTTGCCGTAACCGAGTGGGAAGGCATCGCTTATTCGTCGAAGATTAAAGAGCTGGCGGGAACCGCCTACTCCGTGGATACGCCATATCAGAACCATCGGCCCACCGGTATGTTCTGGATAAAAAACAAGTTCGGCAAAGCGTCGAAATAATCCGTATGTAAAGCCGCAAGGCAAGCCGCGGCGGCTTGTCAACCAAGCTCTTGGCAGCATCAGGCGGCGAGCAATCTCGTTAATTGCTTTTCGCCGCCTCCGTCACCTCAAGAAAATGGTTCAGGATTCTCGCGGTTAATCCCCAGATCACACGATCTTTATAATAGTAAAAAAACTCGGGAACGGTTCCTTTTCCCCATTTGTAATTCCGGCCGTTAGGGATTCGATCGTATGGAAAATCTTCACGCGGAGCCACGCTCAGATCCACGTAATGAAGCTCTGGAGCATGGCTCCGCAGGTATTCCATCGGTACGCAAAACACGCTAGCCACTTCATCAGGGTTGGGCCGGATCTGATCATAGTTGGATATCCGCGCCGCAAACGGATAAACGATATGAAATGACGTAATCAAATAGTCCAATGGCCCAATCACTTCAACTTCATGTTGAGCCAGCCCCAATTCTTCACAAGTTTCACGTACGGCTGCAGCCCTTTCATCCTTGTCGCCCGCATCGATCTTTCCTCCGGGAAAGCAAATTTCCCCCGGCTGCCTCTTGAGATGATGCGCCCTTTCTTCAAACAAGATGTTCAGTTCGCCGTTTATTTCAACCAGCGGAACCATCACCGCATATTTTAAAAAGTTTTTATGCCCCATCAGTTCTGATTTTCTATTTTGTAAAGCTTGGTAGACTTGTCTCAAGATGTTCCACACTCCCGGTAAAAATCAAGATCTTACCACCTTATTGTTCATATTATATCGTGTTTGCACTACAAATAACGTTATCTTTGTGAACAAATGGTTTACAAAAAAACGCAAGAGCCGTTCGGACAAGACAGGCTCTTGCGATGGATCACTTTGTATTGCGGGCCCCAATGCTATTTACAGCTGAAGCTGTCCCTCATCCCCGAATTGAATGCGGACAGGACCTCCACGAGTTCGATTTTCGGATCGTCCTGAATTTCACGCCATAGGGCTTCGGAAACCCACATCTCGTCAAGATGCAGCGTATTATGAATGATCGCAAGCTTCAAGCTGGAAGGCTCGGCCAGTCTTAAAATGGACAAAGCATTCTTCATCAGTTCTTCATCGGTTTCAAAGGTCATAGGAACCGCCGCGCGCACAACCAGTCCCGAAGTCATGCAGTTCAAATAAGTAGCTTGTCTGTCAATCTTCGAAACCAAGCGCTTCGTCGTATAATCCGCCAGACCGATTCCCGTTGCGTTTCCGTGCGAAGGCTCGGAGAGGTCCAGCACACCCAAATACTGAATGAAAGGCTCCTCTGGCTCGGGGATCCCTTGAATTCGCAGCCGGCCGATAATATTCGTATCCATCCCGGTGCCGCTGTAGTTTTTACCCATTTCTTTCACGATGCAAAGATCCATATGCTTCACCGGAAGCTTCGGCATATAGGATTTGGAGAGAATCAGCAGCTCCTTTTCTCTCTCCCAAAGCTCCGCCTTCGGAATCCCTTCGATCAGCGCCGTTTCCTCGTATTCATTCTCCACAATGGCAATGCCTCCGACGACCGGAACCCGCTCCAGGATCACGCCGGCAATAGCCGGAATAGCGTCAGCGATACGACCGACGCCCAGGCTGTGCACCATCGAAGCTCCCTTGGCCCTGCCCATACCCACAGCCATCATCTTCATCATCCCGCTCTCATACGTCCCGCTAAAGGAAGTATGCGCTTTAATGCGGTTTACCACAATCACTCCGTCTGACGACAGTGCTTCCTCGGCACAATATACAGGCAGTCCCTGAATTCCCTTGGTTGTATGTCCAAGCAGCCGGACTTCACCGGAGCAGGACACAGGAGCTCCTATGTTTTCCGGTGTAATTCCCAAGCTCTCCAGGATTTCTTTCTGTCCTTCAGGCTCTCCGCGGCCATGGCTTCCCATGCAGGCAAAAAGAAACGGCTGCAGTTCCCTGCTTTTGAGCTGAGCAACGATGGAGGTCAGGATCGGCACAATGTTGGTAATTCCCCGGCTGCCTACCGTTATTCCAATGGTTGAACCGGGAGCCGGAGACTGTTGGCCTGGCGGAAACAGCCGGTCTACGGCTTGCTCCACCGCCGCCTCCAAATCGCCAAGCTGCGATCGGGCAAACTTCTGCTTAATCCGATAAACTGAAGGATAATCACTCATAATATGGCAGGGCCCCCTATATAGTCAACTATACAACCATTATATTCCATAGGAGGAAGAAGTAAAATACCCGGATTGCTTCTGTTTTTGATGCCGACCGACCGTACGGACTAATCTGCCTTCTCGCTGGTTCATGCCATAGGACTCAACAGGTTCATCTTGGATTTTTCAAGCGAAAATACAACGACACCGTCACGGCCCAATTCGCAGGTGACCAAGCCTTCTTCTCTTAAATAGATCAAGTGGGCAAGGGTTTCCTGAAGCGCAAAGAGCAGCTGCAAAGGATCCGCATTGCCGGAAAGATGGGCAAACAGCTTGCCGCTTACCTCTTGAGCCGTGCAGGGCCGTTCCAGCATCGGCAATATTTCCCGTAGCCGGTCTTCGTGATGGCGGATCAATTCCTTGGCTCTTTGGTTCCCGTTATTAAAAATATACCGGTGTCCAGGGAGCACCGTATCCATCGGATAGGATTGAATCTTATGCAAGGAGTGGATAAACGCCTTCAATGGATTCGCGTTAAATCCGGGGAAATAGCCCACATTAGGCGTGATTTTAGGCAAAAGCAAATCCCCCGCCAATACCGTTTTGCTCCGGGCGGAATAAAAAATCATATGGCCGTCCGCATGTCCCGGCGTGTGTATCGCTGTATATTCCTCATTGCACCACTGAAACGTGTCCCCTTCTTCAAAGGTCGTAAACTCAGGAAAAGGACTTACATATTTAGTGAATTGTTCTAAATAATCATAAATCTTTTTCCGCTCTTCCGTTCGCATGCCGTGTCTCAGGGCATAGTCAGTAAAGCGTTCCGATTCCTGCTTTTGAATCCATAAATGCTGGACCATCCTTTGGCCTTCCGCCGAGATTTTGACGGGCGCTCCCGTATATTCCTGCAGCCAACCCGCCAATCCCATATGATCCGGATGAAAATGCGTCAGTACAATCTCAACGATATCCCGCGGGGCAATATGGAGTTGACGAAACGCGGTTTTCCAAGCCGATTTGGCTTCTTCCGTATGAAAGCCCGTATCGATCAGATGCCAGCCCAGCGGGGACTCCGCGAGGTAACAATTCACTGTTTTAAGGGGAACAGGAATCGGTATTTCAACCAGATAAAAACCATTGTATAGGTTCATTTCATCACCATGCTCCTTATTTTTAAAAAACCACATGTCGCCGGGAAGCAGAAATTCCGCCCCCTGATCATTGATTTTATTCGATATTTTTTTAATTGTGGGAATTTTTCTATTATAATAAAAATTTCTATAAAATAACAGCCAAAAGAGCCGGCATGAAATGACCGGCTCCTGCACTTGATATATCTTTATTCGATTCGTTCGCCTTTATCGTTGTAGCTGTAGAAGCCCCGACCCGTCTTCCGGCCCAAGGTTCCCGCTTCAACCATCTTGACAAGCAGCGGGCTGGGACGGTATTTCGAGTCGTTAAATCCCTCATAAAGCCCTTGCATTGTTGCCAGAAGCGTATCCAGGCCTACAAAATCAGCTAACGTAATCGGGCCCATCGGATAGTTGGCCCCCAGTTTCATGGCGGTATCAATGTCGTCGGGCTTGACGCCCTCCATCACCAAAAAGATCGCCTCATTCATCATCGGCACCAGTACCCGGTTGACAATAAATCCGGGGTAATCCTTGCATTCTACCGGGGTCTTCCCGATACTTTTGGCAAACGCCATCACCGTCTTCAGCACTTGGCCTGAAGTCAGCAGTCCTGGAGTGACTTCCAGCAGCCCCATGACCGGCGCCGGATAAAAAAAGTGGGCCCCGATCACCTGCTCGGGTCTGCGAGTAGCCGCCCCCAATGCAGAAACCGAGAGACCTGAGGTGTTCGAGGCCAGGATCGCTTCCTGGCGCGTGACTTCTTCCAGCTGCTTGAAAATCTTTTTCTTTAGCTCCAAATGCTCGGGAACGGCTTCAATCACAAGATCGGCATCAGCCAGAGCCCTCATGTCCGTTTCGGTTTTCAGCCTGTTTAGCGCAGCCTCTGCCTTTTCCGGCGTCATCTTTCCTTTTTCCGCCTTCCGATCCAGCATGCGCTTGATATTAGCCAAGCCTTTGTGCAGCTGTTCGCCGGAAATGTCCACCCAGACGACGTCATAGCCCGCCTCTGCAACCACCTGCGCTATGCCCGAGCCCATCAGTCCTGCACCAACCACGCCTACATTGCCTATCTTCACTGCATCTCTCTCCTCTTTCCATGTTTCATCTGAACGCAGCACCTTAAATGCCGATCGACATAAATTTCGTTTCGAGGAAGCTTTCGATGCCTTCTTTACCGCCCTCGCGTCCGAGCCCGCTTTCCTTAAACCCGCCGAACGGCGCCTGCGCCGTGGAAGGGGCCCCGTCGTTAATGCCGACAATGCCGAATTCCAGCTTCTCCCCGACTCTAATGGCACGTGAAAGGGATTCGGTAAATACATAAGCGGCTAATCCGTAAACGGAATCGTTCGCCATGCGAATGCCCTCTTCTTCCGTTTTGAAGGTGACGACCGGTGCCACAGGCCCAAACGTTTCCTCCTGCATGATGCGCATGTCCGCCGTTACTCCGGATAAGACGGTAGGCTGATAGAAATAGCCCGCATCCTCCTCATCCGACTGATGAAAACCTTCTCCGCCGCAGACAAGATGAGCTCCTTTGGCCAAGGCATCCTGCACATGCAAGCTTACCTTTTCATACCCCGCTTTATCGATCAGCGGTCCGATCACCGTTCCTTCCTCTAAGCCGTTGCCCACCTTCAAAGCGCTTGCTTCCTTTTTGAACAATGCGATAAAACGGTCGGCAGCCCCCTCTTGGACGAGGATCCGGTTAGCGCAAATGCAGGTCTGCCCTGCATTGCGGAATTTGGATGCGATCACGCCCTTCACGGCGCTTTCCACATCGGCATCGTCAAATACAAGGAACGGCGCATGTCCGCCAAGCTCCAAAGAAATATTTTTCATCGTATCCGCAGCCTGCTTCATAAGCAGCTTGCCGACTTCCGTCGAACCCGTAAACGTGATTTTTCTTACGCGCGAATCCTCCATAAAGGCTTTGCCGATCAGAACCGCATCCCCTGTAACCAGATTGGCCACACCTTTGGGAAGCCCGGCCTGTTCAAGCAGCTGATATAATTTAATGGACGTTAAAGGCGTTTGTTCGGCAGGCTTTAAAATAACGGTACAGCCTGCGGCCAGCGCAGGGGCTATTTTTCTGGTCACCATCGCGGCCGGGAAGTTCCAGGGAGTAATCGCCGCTACGACGCCCACCGGCTGCCGCAAAACGACGACCCGCTTGTTTCTGGCAGAAGCCGGAATCGTACTGCCGTAGACCCTTTTCGCTTCTTCGGCATACCACTCGATAAACTTGGCTCCGTAACCGATCTCTCCTTTGGCTTCGGCAAGCGGCTTGCCTTGCTCCATGGTCAACGTAGCCGCCAGATCATCCAAATTTTGCATGATCAAGCGGTGCCATGTCATCAAATATTCCGCCCGTTCCTCCGCGGTATGTGCGGACCAATCGGCAAATGCCAGGTGCGCCGCGTCAATGGCGCGAACGGCTTCGGCATAGCCCCCGTTCGGCACGCTTCCCGCGAGTTCTCCCGTCGCGGGATTCAGAACCGGGAAGTATTCCCCGCTGTCCGGTTCCACCCAAGCCCCATCAATAAACATCAATGAATTTTCCATGAATTCCTCACCTTTCATCCCGTTCTGGCCGAACCTGTTCAATAAATTTGACGGTACAAAGCGGTGACATCCTCCAGCCTGGTCAAGCGGGGATTAACCTTGATGTTCCCGCTCTTCATCGCGTCTTGAGCCATCTCGGGAATGGCTTTTTCATACGCTTCCTTATCGATTCCCAGCTCTGAGATCGATGAGGGGATGCCGATGTCTTTTGCCAGCTGACGAACGATCTCGATAGATTTGTAAGATTTTTCCAGTACATTTCCCGATACGGAGGAATCCATGGCTTCCGCAATCCGGGCAAATTTTTCAGGGCAGGCAAGGATATTGAATTCCATAATGACGGGAAGCAAAATCCCGTTGGCTACTCCGTGAGCGATCCCGAAAAAGGCGCTCAGCGGATGACTGATGGCATGCGCGTTGCCCAGCCGGGTATTATTAAACGCAAGCCCCGCATGCAGGCTGGCCAGCAGCATGTTCTCTCTGGCCCGCAGATTCTCCCCATGATATACCGCTTGGCGCAGGTTCGCGCTAATCAGCTGCATCGCATCCAAAGCGAGAACCTCCGAATAATGGAAGGATGCCAAAGACGTATACGACTCGATCGCATGAACCAGCGCATCAATGCCTGTCGCTGCCGTAATTTTTGCAGGAACCGTGACCGTCAGCTGCGGATCGACCACCGCCCATTTTGCTGCTACAAGCACGCCGCCGACCGTCAGCTTATAGTTTCGCTCCGTATCCGTAATCACGGTGAAGGAGGTCACCTCGCTTCCCGTGCCGGAAGTCGTTGGAATGGCCAACAGCGGAGTAATCGGTTTAGAAAAAGTATCGATCCCTTCATACTGGACGATGGATCCGCCATTGGCATGAAGGACGCCGACCGCCTTGGCCACATCGATCGGGCTGCCTCCGCCTACGCCAATCAGCATATCCGCATTCAACCGGCGGCATATCTCTACGGCTTTATCCACCGTCCGTACAGACGGATTAGGCTCTACTTCATCAAACACCTCATAGGTCACCTGAGACAATTGATGGGTTACCGCACGAATCACCCCGGAATTGACGATGCCTTTATCCGTAATAACCAGGACATTCCTGGCCTTGTTTTTGGCTACAAGCTCGGAAACCTTCTCGACGGCTCCGATTCCCCAAACAATTTCGGTTACATTCTTAATGACAGATAGCATTGCAAGCCAACTCCCTCCGCTTATTTGCGTACCGTCAAAGCAGATGTTTGAAAAAATTCATCGGCAATACCCATCGGCTCATCCTTGAAAATCCGTGAATCCATCGTCTTCAGTGTGCCGGAAATGATCGGTTTAAAGTCCATCAGGCCTAAAATATCCCGGTCCATATCTACCCCCGGTGCAATTTCCGTCAGGACCAGACCTTCCTTTTTCAACTCAAAGACGGCTCTTTCGGTCACAAAGATGACAGGCTGGCCCCGATCCCGGGCATAACGACCACTGAATGTAATCTGGTTTACCCGCTGAAGAAACTTTTTGGCCTTCCCCTCCTTCACAATGCTCAGCTTGCCCTGTTCAATCGCCACTTCAAGCCCTCCGGCCGTGAAGGTTGCGCAGTACACCACTTTTTTGGCCGGTTGAGTAATATCGATGAACCCTCCGCAGCCTACGGTTTTGGTACCGAACCTGCTCACATTGACATTGCCTTCGCGATCGGCTTCGGCAAGCCCCATAAAGGTCACATCGACTCCGCTGCCGTTATAGAAATCAAACTGGTAGCCATGCTCAATGATCGCCTCTGCATTTTTGGTAATTCCGAAATCTATACCTCCCTCGGGGATGCCTCCGATGACCCCGGATTCAATCGTCAGGGTAATCGCCTGATGGATTCCTTCTTCATTGGTAATAGGCCCCACCACATCACCCGGAATCCCCGTGCCCAAATTCACAACGGCATTCGGGAACAGCTCCATGACGGCCCGGCGGCCGATAACCTTTCGAACGTTTAACGGCAAGGACCTGCCAGCCGATTCCGGCACCCGCACATCCCCTGAGTACACAGGATCGAAGAAAAACGATGAGGACTGCCGATGCTCTTCCATCGGATTCTCCGCAATGATGATCCCGTCCACATAGATACCCGGAATGACAATTTGCTTCGGGTGCAGATTGCCGCTTTTGGCCAAATATTTTACCTGCACGAACACTTTACCGCCATTAGCCTTGGCAGCTTGAGCTACGGATATCGCCTCCAGCTTGATGGCTTCCTCCTCCATCGTCACATTCCCTTTTTCATCGGCTGTCGTTCCCCGGATGACCGCCACATCAATCGGGTGACTTTTATAATATAGATATTCCTCGTTATGGAGCTGAATGACTTCTACAATATCCTCGCTTTGTTTGGAGCGGTCGTTAATCTTTCCACCCTCCACCCGCGGATCTATAAAAGTGCCCAGCCCCACTTTCGAGAAATTGCCGGGTTTGCCGGATGCCATGGCGCGAAACAGATGTACCAGCTGCCCTTGCGGCAGACAATACGCTTCGACCTCGTTGTTGTGAATCAGCTCCCCCCATTTGGGAGCAAGCCCCCAGTGAGATCCGATGATCCGCTTGACGAGTCCCGGATGAGCCAGACGCTGTATCCCGTTGACCCTGTCGCTTTGACCCGCACCGTGCAGCAAGGTCAAATGTTTCGGATGTCCCGTCTCCAGAAAGCTGCGCTCGATCTCGTTCAGAATGGTCCCGCAGGCCCCCATTAACGTGAATCCGACCGTGGCGAGCGTCGAACCGTCTTTCAAATAAGTCAGTACGTCGTTGGCTTTTACCACTTTATTCATGCGATCACCCCTTCGCTTGCGTTTCTTCTTACCATCACCGTTTGGATGCCTTCCTGTGTGACCGTACCGTCCTGATTGACCAGCTTCACAAAAAAATGAATAATCCCCCGGTCCGGTTTGCTCTTGCTTTCGATTTTCTCCTGCACCGTAACGATTCCGTGAATCGTATCCCCGAAAAAAATAGGCGCTGTAAATTTCCACTGATCAATGTTAAGCAGGGCAATGCCGGTGCCGTCGAATAAGCCCAGACGAAACATCAGACCATGGGAGATCGACAATCCCAGCAGGCCTTGAGCCAACCGCTTGCCGAACGGGCTCCCTTTGGCAAATTCTTCACTCGTATGCAGCTCGTTCATATCCCCCGACATGGCGGAAAAATAAACGACATCCGTTTCCGTGATGGTGCGTGTGGGCGTACGAAAGGTTTGCCCTATTTGATATTCCTCGAAATAGATGCCAGGCATGATGCGACACTCCTTCCATACCTGTCAATGAAAGCCAAGATAGGCGGCCTTCACTTCGGGATCGACCATCAGCTCATTGCTGGTCCCCGACAGGTTGATCGATCCGTTCTCCAGTACATATCCCCGGTCCGCAATGGATAACGCGATCGGCACATTTTGTTCGACAACAAGCATGGCCATGTCGGAAGAACGGTGGATTTCACCCAGTTTCTCGTACATTTGTTCCACGATGATAGGCGCCAGGCCCGACGATGGCTCATCCAATATAAGCAGCTTTGGCCTTAGCATTAACCCCCGGGCTACGGCGAGCATTTGCTGCTCCCCTCCGGACATCGTTCCCGCCAACTGATCCTTCCTTTCCGCCAGGCGGGGAAAAAGACTGAAAACATAATCCAGGCTTTCCTTACGGCGGGCTTTCGCTTCCTTCACATAGGAACCCAGAATCAGATTATCCAATACCGACATCTCGGCAAACACTCTGCGGCCTTCCGGGACGTGGGCAACCGCCATATTCGCAATATCGTAGGCGTGTTTGCCGATCAGATTGACTCCTTCCAGCTCAACACGTCCCTGAAGCGGAGCCAAGAGACCGCAAATCGTTTTGAGGAGCGTCGTTTTACCCGCACCATTGCTTCCAACAATCGCCACGCACTCCCCTCGCTGTACATTCAAGGATATGCCTTGGAGAGCTTTAATCGCACCGTAGGATACATGCAGATTTTCCACATTAAGCATGCTGTGCAAACCCCTTCCCCAAATAGGCCTCGATGACGGCCGAATTGTTCATGACCTCTTTCGGAACGCCTTCCGCCAGCTTGGCGCCGAAGTTTAAGACGACAACCCGATTCGAGATGGTATTAATGACTTTCATCACATGTTCTATCACCACAAGCGTAACGCCGGCGTCTTTGACCTTCCAGATCAATTCAATCGCTTCCTCCACTTCCATGGCGTTTAATCCGGCCAAAGCTTCATCCAAAAGCAATAATGCAGGTTCGGTAGCTAAGCTTCTGGCAAATTCCAGTCTGCGTTGATCAATGATCGAAAGCGTGCGGGCTACAGCGTGTTTTTTATCGCCCAGTCCTACAAATTCGACCATCTCCAGAGCCTGCTGCTCGGCACGCCGGGGATTCGGCGTGTTCAGGAAAGCGCCCACCATCACATTCTGCAGCACAGTCATATCCCCGAAAGGGCGGGTCACTTGAAACGTACGGCTGAGCCCTTTTTTGCAGATTTCATTGGGAGATAACCCGGTAATGTTCTGGCCGTTCAGCTTCACCTCTCCTGTATCCGGGGAATATACTCCTGTGATGAGGTTAAAGGTTGTGGATTTCCCTGCACCGTTAGGCCCGATCACCCCCAGGATTTCGCCTTTATTGACATGAAAGCTCAAATCATTAACAGCCAGCAGCCCCCGAAACCGTTTCGACAAGTGGTTTACCTCCAGAATCGGTTGACTCATCTTTGACTGCCTCCCTTCGCTGCTTTTCCGCCCGGAAGAATATCAAGAAGCTTCGTGTACAATTTGGCCAGGGGTCTGATTAAACCGTTGGGCAGTACGATAACCACGATAACCAAGATAATACCGTACAAAAAGTAATTGAGTCCTTGAACCGAGCTGAAGCCCAGCCAGTCGGTGATCGTAATCGCAATCTCAATGAAAGGCTTCATGACGATAGCGCCGATGACCGGCCCCATGACCGTACCTAAGCCGCCAATAATCGATACCATGGCAAACTCAACGGACAAAGGAATGTCAAACACCGATTTGGGTTCGATGAAATACATATACTGCGCGTACAATGTGCCGACCATGGACATCGTAAACGCACTGATCGCCAATGCGATATGCTTCACACGCGGAATATTCACGCCTACCGCTTTCGCCGCCTGATCGTCCTGCCCCATGGCCACCATATAATAGCCCAGACGGGAGCGTTCGATTTTTTTCACAAGGAAGAGCATCCCCACAAGAAACACGAGAAAAATATAGAAATAAGGCAATTTGGTGGAAAACTGGAGCATCAGAAAGGATTCCATGTAAGGAACGGACAGACCCTCCGCTCCCCCGGTAAAGCCACGGAATTTGGTTACCAGCAGCAAAGCGACCTGGGAGAACACGATTGTTGCAATCGCAAAGTAATGGCCTCTTAGCTTCATTAGGCTCATTCCCATCACAA
Organism: Paenibacillus naphthalenovorans; assembly: GCF_001465255.1. Classification (NCBI taxonomy): domain Bacteria; kingdom Bacillati; phylum Bacillota; class Bacilli; order Caryophanales; family Paenibacillaceae; genus Paenibacillus; species Paenibacillus naphthalenovorans. The sequence goes on from NZ_CP013652.1 coordinate 2,161,141, forward strand.
AACCGACAATAACCGAAAAGATTCCGCCGACCAGCATCCCGATCCATGGACTCACATTCAGCTTGACCAGCAATAACGTGGACGTATAAGCGCCAATCCCGAAGAAAAGCGCATGTCCGATCGAAACCTGCCTGGCATATCCGCCGAATATATTCCAGGAAACACCCGCTATGGAGAAAATCAAAATCATATTCAGTATATTTTGATAGTATTCGTTCACCGCCAAGGGGACCAAAGCGAACAGAATAAGTGCGATAACGGGTACGTACACCCTGGGCTCCGTAAGAGAAAACCGTTTCAAACCGGCCGTATCGGCCAGGTTGATTGACGCGTTTGATTTCATCGCCACGGCATCATTGAATTGCTCTTTTTGAAGGCTCATCTTATGTCGCTCCCTTTGAAGAGAATAGTCCATTGGGTTTGATCATCAATACAACAAGGAAAAGGATAAAGGCTGCAAGAAGACCGGAGTTTGCGCTAATATACTGAATGCCCATCGATTCGGCGATCCCCAGAATGAGTCCGCCTACAAAGGCTCCTTTTAAATTCCCCAGCGCGCCAAGAATGACAACAATGTAGGCCATGAGCCCAAAATGCGCTCCGGCAAGCGGCTGTACATACTGAAAAGTACCGATGGCCGTGCCGGCCGCACCTGTGAGAGCGGCCGATATGCCTGCTGCGATTAAGAAAATACGGTTCGTATTGATCCCCATCAGCATGGCGGTTTCACGATCCAATCTTGCCGCCTTCATCGCCTTGCCCAAATCGGTTTTGGAGAGGAAGAGGAACAGCAGCGCAGCCATGACGATCGAAAGCACGAAAGCGACCAGCATATTGACGGGCACAACGAACTCGCCGAACCGGATTACGCTCTCTCTCCAGCCGAAATTAATGGCGCGGGTCGTTGACCCGAACATCATCAGGGCACCATTCTGTAAAGCCAGCTGCAGTCCTACGGTCAAAAAGATTTGCGTTAGCGGGGGCGCCTTCATGATGTGCGTAAACAAATATTTCTGAATGACGACCCCGACGATAAACATGGCCGGAACCGAAATAAATAAGGTGACCAGCGGATCCATTCCGCTAAAGACCCAAACCCAGTAAGACGTGTACATCCCTAGCATAACGAATTCGCCATGAGCGAAGTTTACAATATCTACGACTCCAAACAGCAGCGTTAATCCGATACTGATCAGGGCATAGATTCCGCCGATTAATAGTCCATTGATCAGCACCTGCACGAATAATTCCATGATCTCACCGCCTGTACAGTTTCAGTTTCGTTTCATCTGGCTGGTCATCTTCCTTGCCTGACGGGGAGAGGAAAGTCCCCCTCCCCCGGTTTCCTTACTTAAATTGGGCCTTTGCATCGGATTCAGGATAAATCGTTTTGGGAATTCCTTCCTGCCATTGAATCAACACCGGATACACATTCTTATTCCATCCGGTCTGGTCAAATTCGATATTGCCGCCCGGCATGATGTTCCCTTTGTCATCTTCTTTTAATTGCAGAGAAGCTAAGGCTTCACGGATTTTTTGCGGGTCTGTGGACGCCGCTTTTTCAATCGCATGTGCGATGACCCACGTAGCCGAATAAGCTTCACCGGAGTGTTCTGTGATAAACTCGCCGTTCTTTTCGGTGTAGCGCTTGTTGATATCCTCAATACCCGGTTTGTTCAGGTCCAGGTTCCAGGAGGCTACGGAAACAACGCCTTCTGCATCTTTGCCTAATTCCTTGTAGAATTCAGGCATCAGATAGCCGGCCCCTCCGCCAACGGTCGTAATGTTCAGGCCCAATTGTTTAACCGTTTTTTGGATCAGAATCGCATCCTGCAGATAAGAGACCGGGAACAATATTTCCGCTCCGGAAGCTTTGATTTTGTTTACCAGAGGAGCAGCGTCGGCGAAATTGGCATGATACGGCTCGGAAAGCACGACCTCAAGCCCTAATTCCTTGGCGGTTTTGCTTAGTCCCTCTGCAGTCGATGTGCCATAGCTGGTTTCTTCGAATACAATGGCAACTTTGGGTTGCTTGCCAAGCTTTTCTACGAGATACTCCTTCGCAAACTTCACCTGGGTGTTTCCGAACATGGAGCCTTTCGGTGAAATCTGGAACAAGTATTTCATTCCGCGGGATGTTAAATTATCCGATACGGAAGCGGTTACAAAAGGGATTTTTGCTCTCTCCGCCACTTCGGATGTGACCAGGGATAACGAACTGGAGTAATCTCCTGTCAGCGCCGATACCTTTTTGTTTTGAATCAGACGCTCCGTTGCCGATTTTGCCGTTTCCGGTTTGTCACCCGGATCTACGATTTCCAATTTAATTTTGGCGCCGCCAAGCGATTTAATTCCTCCGGCCGCATTAATATCTTCGGCAGCCAGTTCAACCGCCTTCAAGGCTGCGCCGCCTAAACGGGCCAAGCTTCCCGATGTGGGATAAAGCACCCCAATCAACACTTCATCCGCTTTCGCGCCTTCATTCGACGCCCCTCCGGCAGCATTCGGAGCGGAAGAACCCGAGCTCCCGGCACCGCATGCCGCCAAGCTTGCTGCCAACAGACCGGCAAGCGATACTGCCGTTGCTTTCTTAAACCACATTTTCATTCAGAACCCTCCCCAATTTTTGGTCTGCTTGATCTTTATCTTTATTACATTGGGCTGCGAGATGCATAAGACCCAAAGAATAAATTCGTTCATCCATTAATCTAAGATTGGGAGAAACCTGAGGAGCGAATTCCATTTGATCCAATACATTTTTTTTCAAATCGATCCCCGGAGCAATCTCGATGAGCTCCATTCCCTGATCCGTCAGCTGAAACACCGCTCTTTCCGTTACAAAGAGAACCGGTTGTCGATGAGCCGTTGCAAACTTCCCGTTGAAGGTAATCTGCCGGACCATGTGAACGAACTTTTTCACTCTTCCTTCGCGCTTGATCCGGACCAGGCCGTTCTCCACTTCTATGACAAGCCCGCCTGTGGTAAAGGTGGAACAAAATACGACCTTTTTAGCGGTTTGGGTGATATCGATAAACCCCCCGCACCCCGGAGAACGATGTCCAAACTTGCTTACATTCACATTCCCCTCACGGTCGATTTCACCCGCCCCCATAAAGGTGATATCTACGCCACACCCGTTGTAATAATCGAATTGGTATGAATTGTCAATGATCGCTTCGGCATTTTTAGCTACGCCGAAATCGCCTCCGCCAATGCTTATCCCGCCAATGCTTCCCACTTCAATGGACAAAGAGAGCTGGCTGTCCAGCTTCTCCTCTCCAATGATGGCGCCAATCGAATCTCCGGGAATACCCACGCCCAGGTTCACGGTATCCCCGGCGTTCATCTCCAGCACGGCTCTTCGACCGATCAGCTTTTTCATATCGAGGTCCGTTACAGGATGAGAACTGCTGTAAGGCTCTTGTATTGTTCCTAACAAGTACGGATTATAATAGTCGGATGAAGTCATCCGGTGATTATCCAACGGATTTTGGCAAACGACGACTTCATCAACCAGAATACCAGGGATAACCACTTCCTTCGGTGGCAGCGAGTGGCCTTTAACGAGCCGCTTTACTTGAAAAATGACCCTGCCGCCGGATGCTTTTACGGCTTGAACAGCCGGCATCACTTCCAGTTTGACGCATTCGTCTTCCATTGTGATATTGCCGAACTCATCTGCCGTGGTCCCCCTGCCAATGTACAAGTCAAAGGTCAGGCTTGGATAAAAGAGATACTCTTTTCCATGCAGCGTATAATTCTGAACGACTTCAAAACCGCTATCCCGGGCCTTCCGGTTCATCTTCCCTCCCTCAAACCGGGGATCGACGAAGGTTGCAAGTCCAATCCTGGACAGTACCCCCGGCTTTCCTGAAGCTGCCGCCTTGTACATGGAGAGGATCTGGCCCATAGGAAGGCAGAAGGCCTCCACCTGGTTTTGATGGATGAGATGTTCTAATTTTGGGGATAGCCCCCAATGAGAACCGATAATTCTCTTGAGCAGCGGGACGTGCGCCAAATGCTCCATGCCTCGCTTTGTATCGCTTTGGCCGGCCGAATGAACGAAGGTCAAATCCCTTGGAGAGCCTGTGTCCAGAAAGCGCTCCTCGATTTTTTGATAAATTTCCTCCGCCACTCCGATTAAACTGAAACCGGTGCTAAGGATCGTGCTGTTGTCTTTCAAGCTCGCCGCCACTTCCGCAGCGGTTGAAACTTTCACCTTCCGGGTCAAAGCACCATGCCACCTCCGATATTGATCACTTCACCGGTAATATAGGAAGCCGTGTCCGATGCCAAGAAGGCAATAAGGTTGGCTACATCTTCAGGAGCGCCCGCACGGCCCATTGGAATTTTGGAGATCATCAAGTCCCAAACCTTATCCGGTACGCCCCGGGTCATATCGGTATCGATGAATCCGGGGCAGATGGCATTCACGGTTACGTTATATTTGGCCAGTTCCCGGGATGCCGTCTTCGTCAAACCGATTACCCCTGCTTTGGAGGCGGCATAGTTCGCCTGCCCGATATTGCCCATCCAGCTGGACGAGGAAATATTGATGATGCGACCGCTTTTTTGTTCTCTCATCTGAATGCTCGCAGGCTGCATCGTGTTGTAGGTTCCTGTCAGATTTACGGCAATCACCTCATCCCACTGCTTGCGCTCCATTTTGTGAAGCATGGCATCCCGGTTAATGCCGGCATTATTGACGAGAATATCCAGCTTTCCGCGCTTTTCTGCGGTTTTCTCAATCAAGGCGCGTGCCGCATCCGCATCCGCGACGTCTAGCACGAAATAGTCGGCTTCCAATCCTCTTTGGCGAAGCTCGGACACCGTCGCGGACGCGATCTCTTCGCTAATATCGCAAATGGTTACCGCTGCACCCAGCTCGGCAAGCTTCACCGCGATCGCTCTTCCGATGCCTCTGCCCGAACCGGTTACAATTGCTGATTTTCCTGTTAAATCAATCATGCCTATCTCTCCTCTATCGATTTTTTATTTAGTATTGTAAACGGTTGAGGCCGGCCTTCTTGAAATCAGGCCCTCTCGAATAGCGTAGCTACCGCCTGGCCTCCGCCGATACACATAGTTACCACTCCGTATTTGGAGGCGCGCCGTTCCATTTCGGCCAGTATTTTCACTGTCAGGATACAACCGGTTGCTCCAATCGGATGTCCAAGAGCAATGGCTCCGCCGTTCACATTCACTTTGAGCGGATCGATCTCCAAATCCTTGATCACGGCCACCGCTTGTGATGCAAAGGCCTCATTCAGCTCCAGCAAGTCGATATCCTGCAAGCTTAATCCCGATTTTTGAAGCAGCTTCTTCACAGCGGGAGCCGGTGCAAAGCCCATGATTTCGGGCTCAACGCCAGCCATTGCCTGCTCGCGTATGTAGGCCAGCGGTCGCAGCCCTAACTCTTTTGCCTTATCGGCGCTCATCACGACGACGGCTGCTGCGGCATCATTGATGCCGGACGAATTGCCTGCGGTGACGGTTCCGCCCTCCTGGAAGGCCGGTCTTAACGCAGCCAGCTTTTCCAGCGTCGTCCCTCTTCTCGGATGCTCGTCGGTATCAAAGACAATCGCTTCGCCTTTGCGCTGCGGAATTTGAACCGGTACGATTTCCCCCTTGAATTTCCCCCGGTCGATGGCTGCTGCGGCCTTCATCTGGCTTTCAAACGCAAACTGATCCTGCTCCTCACGGGAAATATTAAAGCGCTTGCTGACAATCTCTGCCGTCATGCCCATGGGGTAATTCCCGAAAGGATCGGTTAAAGCGGTTAATAATCCGTCCTCCAATTGAGAGTGGCCGAAGGTGTAGCCATATCTCGCTTTTCTTACATAATATGGCAATTGGTCCATGTTCTCCGTACCGGCGGCGACAATAATTTCCGCTTCTCCCGCACGGATCGCTTGAGCGGCACTGTTGATCGCCTGCAGGCCCGACCCGCATAAGCGGTTTACGGTATAGGCATTGCTATGGGTCGGCAGCCCGGCCCGAAGTGCGGCCATCCTTGCTATAAAAGCGCTTTCAGCAACCTGACCGACACATCCGACGATCACATCTTCAACCCATTCAGGCGACACCTGGGCACGCTTTAATGCTTCCTTGATTACGATAGCTCCCAGGTCCGCGGCGTGAACATCTTTCAGCGAGCCCCCAAAGGTTCCTATCGCCGTACGCGCTGCACCTACGATAACAACATCCTTCATTTTTTTCCCTCCAGAAAGTTTATTATGAAGCGACAGCCAGCTTTAAGCTGAGCTGCCGCAGCTTTCGCGTACAATCAATGACGGAGTTAATATAATTTGCCGGTGATGAATTTCATTCTGATTCTCGATCATCTGAAGCAGGAACTCCATCGCATTTTTCCCCATCTCATAGGTAGGGTGAGCAATGGTGGACAAGGGAACAATAAAGTTTTCAGAGAACGGGTTATTGTCGTTTCCCATCACCGCTATATCATCGGGAACCCGGATACCGGCCTCCCTCAAAGCCTTTACCGCACCGAAGGCCACGAGATCGCTTGCGGCACAGATGGCGTCCGGAAGCTCTTTCACTTCGCCAAGCATTTTCTTTACATTGGCATAGCCGGATTCCTGGGTATAATCCCCATGAAAAATAAGGGTATCGTCGATCGGGAGCCCGTTCTGGTTCATTCCGCTGACAAAACCTTCCCATCGTTCCCTTGCTGTTGAAACCTGTAAATCACCGGATAAATAAGCGATCCTTTTATGCCCCTGCTTAGCTAAATGTTTTACGGAAAGCTCGGTGGCCAGCGGATTATTGATTCCCACATAATTTTTATCATAAGCAGGCGGCTTCCGGTTAAGCAGCACATATTTTAACCCCGTGCTCTCCACTTTTTGCAAGTCCTCTTGACTCGAGATATTGGCCAGAAGCAAACCGTCCACCCGCTTTTCCACCATCAGGTCCAGATAGGTGAGGAACCTTCCTTGCTCGTTGGAGGTGTTGCAAAGAATCAGACTATAGTTATTTTGGATGGCGGCATCATCCATCCCTTTGATGATTGTCGGATAGTAAGGGTTTAAAATATCCGACATGATCACGCCTACCGTGTTGGTGCTTTTCAATTTCAAGCTTCGCGCCACTGCATTCGGCCTGTAATTTAATTCCTCGATTGCTTTATTGACTCTATCCGTAAGCTCGGGGCTGACATATGCGGATTTATTGATTACTGCCGATACGGTCGCAATGGAAACCCCGGCCATTTTTGAGATATCTTTCATCGTCGCCATCGCCTAACCCTCCGATCAACCAGCTAAACGTTTAGTTAAACGTTTAGCTAACAAATTAAAAAATCAAACAAAATAGCGTTTTTTCACCCTATAACTTTCCATGCCCTATGGCAAATTAAGCGTAATCAATCCCATATTTATCGATCGTATAAAACCTGAATATAAACCTGTAAAAAACCTAATAAAATTGTTAACCAGCCCGGAAACGCTGCCCGAATAAAAGCGCTGATAGATTTGAGCTCTTCTCAGCGAAACGTTTAGCTGATTTCTACTGCCATTATAATCAATCCCTTTATAAAATACAACATGTTTTTTCCATATTTTTTTGCAATTGAACGTTTCAACCGAACGCAAAAAGAAGGATTCCTTCGAACCCCCGGATTGACTGGTTTTCGTTTAGCTTCATGCCTGCAGGTTTCCTCCGTTATTCGCTCCACTCCTTGCTGCAAGGATTATACTATCGCTCCCTCTTCCCATGCAAAGTAAATACCGATGCGCTGTCATCATCTCCGCAGCGCATGCATATATTTATTCGTGTTCAACAGACAGGGTTACCGTAGAATGCAAAAGGAAAGGGATGGGTGATATTTCATGTGGGAAAGCGTGCTGAAGAAGGATCAGCTGGAATTACAAATGAACTCGAATGACAAATCGATCCGGTTTCGAGTATCCGAACAGAAAGAGACGGCAGAACGCATCGAGCTGGAGCTCAACCAATCGGAAATGTTTGAACTTCTTCATGCCTTTTTAACCATTAACCGCTCCTTCAACAAGGAGACGATGTATTATGACGAGGCCGTTCAGGCCTGATTTCCTATGCCGCCGCAAAGGCAGTCCGGGACGGGAGAGCCATTCCGGGCTGCCCGTTTTTTAGATTTACACCGTTCAGGAAGCCGGCCCGCAATGGGGATATCATTATCAGCTTATCCGGCTTTCAAATGCCCGTCAGGCTTCAGGATGCTTTTTCCGGCCGATAAACCCCTCATGCCAGCCGTGGTAATGTGTAATGCGCTCTTCCCCCTGCTTCCAGCAGATCAGCACTTCCTTCCCGTCCACTACCGCTGGAAAGTCAAGCAAACCGGGATTGATCATCTTCAGAAGAACGCCTTGCCGGGTGAAGTTCTCTATGAAAAGATCCACTTCGATCCGCATAAATTCAAGCTGACTTTCATCCTCGAAAAACGGGTCCTTCTCATCCTCCGTATGTATGAAATGTTTGTGCAGCGCCTTTTTCTTCTGCAGCTCCTGAAACTTGTCCTCAAACTGTCTTGTTAATGCCTGCAGCCGCAGCAGATCCTCGATCAATCGCGGCAGCATCGCGTTCGCCTCGCTCAAGGTAAATCGTTTATTGATCATAGCATCTTCACTCCCCGTCCCTTATCGTGTAATCGTGTATTGCCGGTCGTTCGTTCCTTCCGTCGAATAGACCCGCTCCTTGACATAAATTTCTTTATCCGTCATCAATAAAACGGTGGAGCTCCTGGTTCCATAATGTTCACTTTGAATAAAAACAGGAGAAAGTAGGCGTTCCCATTCCAGGGAAATTCCTGTATCGGGAAGCAGGTCATCCGAAACGGGATCATCCTGCCGGAGCAAAGCCAAGATCCGTTCTGCCATATCCCCCCGGCCTCCGTTTATGATTTCAGCCAACCCTTCTTTCCCGCGCCGAACCTTGGGCCAATCGGTATTTAACAAGTGATTGCTGAGACCATAAATACCCGGACCCACCTTTTTTACCTTATTCTCGATATTGGAATAGTAATACAGCTCATCCGCATCCCCAGCCAGCAAATTGTAGCCCAGATAACGATCGCGCTTTTTCGCCGCTTCAAGCATGTAAGACTCAGGGTCCTGACGATCCTTCAAAAAACCGGCAACCAGCTCCCCACGCGAGCGTTTCCCCTCCAGCACTTCCTTCGGGTCGCGATAATTCGTTAAAGCCGCAAAACGTCCGGCGGTGGTCACCCCCATCCACGTCCCCATTTTGGACAAATCCCGGCCGGCAAGGATATGAGGATGGTCCTCCCAATAATGAACGGGACTTGTCGGCCGATCGTAAAATTCATCACGATTGGCGGCAACGATCAGCTTGTAGGTTTCGTGTGCATGATAAGCAAACAAAATTAAACACAATGTCAAATCCCAGCTTTCATCTTTGTTGTTTCTTCTGTATCTTCAGTTTAATAAAGATAGGGTTATTTTACAATGAACCTTCCCTATTCCATCCTCCTGCCCTGCATATGCAAAAAAGAGACCTTTGAAGGTCCCCTTTTCCCGCAGCCGGTAACGCTTAATTCACCAGGCTTTGGTATAAGTCGGCGTACTGCTGAGCCGATTTGCGCCAGCTGAAATCTTTCTTCTTGATATTGCTAATCAAATTCGCCCAAACGTTAGGGTCGCGGTACAGCTTGACTGCACGCTCCACCGTATACAGCATGTCATGCGCATTATAATGGGTGAAGCTGAAGCCTGTACCCTCTCCCGTCTTATCGTTGTAAGGGATAACCGTGTCGCGCAGTCCGCCGGTTTCACGAACGATCGGAACGCTGCGGTAGCGCATGGCGATCAGTTGGCCGATGCCGCAAGGCTCGAACAGCGACGGCATCAGGAAGAGATCCGAACCCGCATAAATTTGCCTCGCAAGTCCTTCATCGAATAAGATTTGCGCGGACAGCTTGTCTTCAAAAGCATTGGCGGCCCAGCGGAACAATTGTTCAAAACGAGGCTCTCCCGTACCCAGAATAACCCACTGGGCATCCAGCGACATCAGCTCGCCGATGACCCGGTCGATCAAGGCAATCCCCTTTTGATCCACCAGCCTCGTCACAAGCGCAATCAGAGGAATCTCTTTGTTTACAGGAAGTCCGAGCCGTTCCTGCAGCTTTACTTTATTTTGCTGTTTCTTCGCTAACGAATCGCGGTAGTTGATCTCCACATGAGGGTCCGTCATCGGATCGAATTCCTCATAATCGAGCCCGTTCAAAATCCCCGTCAGCCGGTGCGACTGGCTGCGCAGCAGACTGTCCAGATGTTCGCCGTAATACGGCGTTTGGATTTCTTCGGCGTAAGTCGGGCTGACCGTGGTAATGAAGTCGGAGTACAGCAATCCGCCTTTGAGAAAGCTTGCCCCTCCGTGCTGCTCCAGCGCATATCCATGGAAATGCTCGTCCCCCAAAGAAAAGTAATCCTTACATTGTTCTTTGCCGAACACGCCTTGATATTTCAAATTGTGAACCGTTGCAACGGTCTTCAGATGAGCATACGGCGGCTGGTAGCTGAAGTGGGCCCGGTACAGCACGGGGATCATCCCGGCTTGCCAATCGTGGCAGTGGATAATGTCCGGCATAAAATCGATGTGCTGCAAGGCATCCATCACCGCCCGGCAATAAAAGGCAAAACGCTCGGCATCGTCACCGTAGCCATAACAGCCATTGCGCTTGAAATAATATTCGTTATCGACAAAGTAAAAAATAATGCCCTCGTGCTCCAGCTTCAAGATACCGCAAAACAACGATCTCCAGCCCATCTGCAGATCAAAGACGGCGACGGACTCCATCTTTTGCACGAAATGCTGCGGGATACCCTCATATTTGGGCAGGATGACACGAACATCAAGACCTTGCTTTGCAAGTGCCTTGGGCAGCGAGCCGATGACATCGGCCAGTCCTCCCGTCTTGATAAAAGGTACGGCTTCAGATGCGGCAAATAACACTTTCATGGCTTCCTCCCACTCCTTTAATTTTAGGCGGTCCGGAAAATAGGGCGAATCGGAGGTGACGCCTTATCCGGCAGCAGCCGCTGTAAAGTACGCTCCTGTCGAGCAACCGGCATCACGCCCATCAACCGGACACGCCGCAATATCCTATATCACCTTGGTTTTGGAAGCAATAAACGGTGCTTGTTTGTCACCCGTTAGCACACGGCCTCTGCTGATAAACACATCTTTATCGAGAATGGCATTCTCAATGATGACATTCTCTTCAATCTCGCAGTTTTGCAGAATGATGCTGTTCTTGACGTATGCGCCCTTGCGGATTTTGACTCCGCGGAACAAAATGCTGTTCTCCACTTTGCCCTCGATCACGCAGCCGTTGGCAATAAGCGAATTCCGGGCATGAGCGTTCTCTGCGTATCGGGCAGGCGGTTCGTCTTTGACCTTCGTGTAGATCAGATTTTTCTGGAAAAACAGCTCCCGCCAAACCTTCGGATTCAGCAGCATCATGCTGTGTTTATAATAGCTTTGAATGGTGTTTACGATGCCGGTATACCCCTCGTGCAAGTAGCCGTAAACCCGCAGCTTGCCGATATTTTTCATAATGCCGTCCCGCACAAGATGGTCATACCCCTGGGCAAGGCAGGATTCGACCATGTCGAGCAGCAGCTCTTTGCTCATCACATACGTTTCCATCGAGATGTTGTCGGTCCGAAGACGTCCCGAATAATCCTCGATCACCGTCACCTGCCCGTCATCCTTGACGGCCAAACGGCGGTGTTTGGCATACTCATCGCTCGCCGTTTTTGTATAGATAACCGTGACGTCAGCATCCTTCTCCAGGTGAAAATCCAACACGGTATTATAATCGATATTGCATACAATATGGCTGCGGGAAATCACCACATATTCCTCACGGCCGCGGTAAAAGTAATCGCGATGACTGTAAAACTGGAACAAATCCCCCCGGGACATTCCAGTGGTCTCATGAAGTATGGCCGGTAAAATAAACAAACCGCCGCGCTTCCGATCCAGGTCCCATTCTTTGCCCGAACCCAGATGGTCCATCAAAGAACGGTATTTGTGCTGTGTGAATACAGCTGCATTCTCAATCCCCGAGTTCACCATGTTCGATAAGGTAAAATCAATCAACCGGTATCTCGAACCGAACGGCACCGAGGCAACGCAGCGGGAATAGGTCAGTTCCTCCAAATCATCCGGTTCGTTGACCAGATTAATCACGCCCATCATTCGCTTCATGCAAAATCACCTCTCACCGAAGAAGTAGTCATCCTGATGCGTTCGTTACTGCCGATCAGAATGATGTCCTGATCGCCTTCCTCCTGAGGTTGCCCGATGACGCAGCCGTCCTCCACCAGCGTTCCTTCACCAATAATGGATTTATAAATCTTTACGTTATTCCCGATCTTGACGTTCGGCATAATGACCGAATCCTTAATCAAACTGCCTTCTCCTATCTCCACTCCATAGAAAAGCACAGAATGATCCACTTCACCGAATACACAGCAGCCTTCGTTCACCAGCGACCGTCTGATCTGCGCCGTCGGCGCTACATACTGCCCGGGCTGAAGCGGATTGACCGAGTAGATGCGCCACTCCCTGTCGTTGAGATTGAATTCGGGTTCATTCTCAAGCAGATCCATATTGGCTTCCCACAAACTTTGAACGGTACCGACATCTTTCCAATACCCCGCAAAAGGGTAAGCCATCATCCTCAAATTGTCGCGCAGCATAGCGGGGATGACATCCTTGCCGAAATCTTTGCTGGATCCGGTATCCGCCTCGTCCTTGATTAAGTATTCCTTTAACACCTGCCAATTGAATATGTAAATGCCCATAGAAGCGAGATTGCTCTTCGGCTCCTCCGGCTTTTCAACGAATTCGATAATGCATTGATCCTCATCCGCGCTCATAATGCCGAAGCGGCTGGCCTCCTCCCATTTGACTTCAATCACGGCAATGGTCACGTCCGCGCCCCTGCGCTTATGGAAATCCAGCATCACATCGTAATCCATCTTGTAGATGTGGTCTCCTGAAATGACCAGGACATACTCGGGATCGTACTGCTCGACAAACGAAATGTTGCGGTAAATCGCGTTCGCGGTACCTTTGTACCAATCTCCTCCGCTTTGCTCCATATAGGGAGGGAGCACGGTAACCCCGCCGTTCTTGCGGTCGAGATCCCACGGCGTTCCGATACCGATATAGGTATTCAGCACAAGCGGCTGGTACTGCGTCAGCACGCCGACGGTATCGATGCCCGAATTCGTGCAGTTGCTCAATGTGAAGTCGATAATCCGGTATTTCCCCCCGAAATGCACCGCCGGCTTGGCCAGCTTGTTCGTCAACAATCCTAGACGCCTTCCTTCGCCGCCTGCCAGCAGCATGGCTACACACTCTTTTTTACGCATCGGCTCTGCTCCTTCCTCGATTGGCTTTCGAACGCTTCCGCTTGATTTTGATCGGTTTGAAAATCACCGTAGCCAGCGGCGGCAAACCTATATGCAGACTGTCCGGGCGGTCATGCCAAGCGATTTCCTCGGTTTTCAGCTTGCCGGAGTTGAGCTTGCCGGAGCCTCCGTATTCGCCCGCATCGCTGTTGAACAATTCCACATATTCACCGGCATAAGGAACGCCGATTCGATAGTGTTCATGGTAAACCGGGGTAAAATTGCTCACGATGACAAGCACATCCTCAGGATCACTGGACTTCCGCATAAACGTGGCGACACTTTGCTTCTGATCGTGCGGATCGATCCAGGCGAATCCTTCAGGCTGATGATCTAGCTCCCATAAGGCCGCTTCCCGCAAATACAGGTGATTGAGGTCACGAACATAGCGGTGCATGCTGAGATGGCTGTCATAGCCGAGCATCTCCCAATCAAGATCTTCTAAATCCTTCCATTCGTCAAATTGACCGAACTCACCTCCCATGAAAAGTAATTTTTTGCCCGGATGAGACATCATATAGCCGTATAACACCCGCAAGTTGGCAAACTTCTGCCAGTAATCGCCCGGCATTTTGTTAAGCAGCGATTTTTTGCCGTGCACCACTTCGTCATGAGACAGCGGCAGCACATAATTTTCTGAGAAAGCGTACATAAAGCTGAATGTCAGCAATGAATGGCTGCCGCCCCGGAAGTACGGATCCATTTCCATGTACTTCAGCATATCGTTCATCCAGCCCATGTTCCATTTATAGTTAAAACCCAGGCCGCCGTCATGAACGGGAGCTGTAACGAGCGGCCAGGCGGTGGAATCCTCAGCCATCATCAGCGCATGCGGATCATAACCAAACACGGTACGATTCAATTTTTTTATAAATTCGATCGCTTCGGGGTTCTCGTCCCCTCCGTGGGTATTCTTCACCCACATTTCGCGCGGTTTACCGAAATTGAGGTACAGGAGGCTGGCCACGGCATCCACCCGCAAGCCGTCTATATGATAGATATCCATCCAGAACAAGGCGTTCGAGATCAGAAAGCTGACCACTTCCGGCTTGGAGAAATCGAAGGAGAGCGTTCCCCACTCCGGTTTGTCGGCGCGTGCAGGGTCATTGTATTCGAAAAGCGGTTCTCCATCGAAGCGGCGAAGGCCATGGTCATCCTTCACGAAGTGCCCCGGCACCCAATCCATAATTACCCCGAGCCCCGCTTGGTGGCAGCGGTCTATAAAATACATGAAATCCTTCGGTGTTCCGAACCGGCTCGTCACCGAGTAGTAGCCTGTCGCCTGGTAGCCCCAGGAACGATCATAGGGATGCTCGGCCAGAGGCAGCAGCTCGATGTGGGTATATCCCATATCTTTTACGTATTCGACCAGATCCTCGGCCAGTTCGCGATAGGTATAGTAGCCTCCGTCCGGCTTTTTCTTCCATGTGCCCAGGTGAACCTCATAGATGTTCATAGGGCCATGAAAGGCCGATGTGGTCTTTCTTTTCTCCCTCCACGCCTGATCCGCCCATTCGTAACCTTCGAGAGATGCGATGCGTGATGCGGTTCCCGGCTTCACTTCAGACCAGAAGGCGTAAGGGTCTGCTTTGTGCAGCGTCGCGCCTCCCGAAGTCGCAATTTCGTACTTGTAATAATTCCCCTCTTTGATATTGGGCACAAACAAGGACCAGACGCCCCAGAGGCTGATTTTTTGCATAACGTGTTTGGAGCCGTCCCAACGATTAAAATCGCCAATCACCCTCACTTCCCGGGCATGCGGCGCCCAAACGGAGAAGCGTACCCCCGAAACGCCTGCCTCTATCGTCAAATGGGCGCCGAGCATGCGGTAGCTCTGGAATAAATTGCCCTCATGAAATAAATACAAATCCTCCGGACCGGGGATCAAGCTCATTACCATTCATTCATCCCCTTTTCGTTTCATTTCTGTGTTCGATAACACCCCTACTGCATCTTTGAAAAAATCACTTTCCTGATTTCGATTATTCTGCATAAAGATTGATAAAATGTAAGGAAATGTTTACGTAAGGAGCTGCACCTGCTGATGAATCCGCGGCATGGGCTTGCCGATTCAAACGATAAGTGAGAGGAACTCAGATTGAAGTATATTGCAACAAGCTCAAAGATATGTTTGAAGATGCGCTGAACGAAACCATGATAAAAAAGGAGAGGGATTCATGAGATACAGATATCTTCCCGGAAACGCTTCTTTTTTTACGCTCCGATGGATTCGGCCGTCCGAATCGTGTAGAATGTGAAAATGGATAACGGCTCAGGCCGGTTAAGCATAAGAACATAAACAAAGGATGGTCGCAATTTATGTATGCAGCACAAGATTGGAAAGATTACGAGCTTATCGATACCGGCGGAGGCGAGAAGCTGGAACGGTGGGGCAGCATTATTCTGAGACGTCCCGACCCGCAAATCATATGGCCTTTGGCCAAGGAAACCGGCGTTTGGCGCAATGCCGACGCACACTATCACCGCAGCTCCAGCGGCGGCGGCCGTTGGGAATACAAAAACGACATTCCGGAACGCTGGACCATATCTTATCACGGACTTTCCTTTCACATTAAACCTACAAGCTTCAAGCATACCGGTCTGTTTCCTGAGCAGGCGGTGAACTGGACCTGGATGATGGATAAGATACGCAGCGCCGGAAGACCGATCCGCGTGTTGAATTTATTCGCCTATACCGGAGGGGCATCGGTAGCGTGCGCTTCAGCGGGGGCTGAGGTATGTCATGTGGATGCATCCAAAGGCGTCGTGCAATGGGCCAAAGAAAATTTGCAGCTTTCAGGCCTCGGCCATCGTCCGGTTCGCTTCATCACCGATGACGTGTTCAAATTCGTGCAGCGGGAGCAGCGGCGCGGAAGCAAGTACGATGCCATCATCATGGATCCTCCTTCCTACGGCCGCGGCCCGAACGGCGAGACGTGGAAGCTCGAAACGAACCTGTACCCGTTTGTTGAATCGTGCATGAACATATTGACGGACAAGCCGCTTTTTTTCCTGATCAACTCTTATACGACAGGCCTCTCGGCTACCGTGCTCCATAACATTTTGTCGTTGTCGCTCGGACGTTCTTACGGGGGAACGATATCGTGCGGCGAAATCGGTCTGCCGATTACCGCCACCAAGCTTACGCTCCCCTGCGGAATTCTTGGCCGATGGGAGGCGTAACGAATGTCCGGCGCTTCTCATCCCTTACAGGTGCTGTATGAGGATAATCATGTGATTGTCGTCATCAAGCCGCCAAACGTGCCTACGCAGGAGGATGACTCCGGGGATCCCGATATGCTGACGCTGATCAAAGCCGATCTGAAGCAGCGTTATCAAAAGCCGGGCAATGTTTACCTCGGGCTGGTCCACCGGCTTGACCGCCCGGTCGGAGGCGTCATGGTATTCGCCAAAACCTCCAAGGCGGCATCGCGCCTCTCCGATGCCGTTCGCACCCGCTCGATTCGCAAGGTGTATACGGCGGTGGTTCACGGGCGTCCGCTGCCGCCGCAAGGTACGCTGAGACACCATCTGTTGAAGGACACGAAGACGAATACGGTATCCGTCGTTCCGCAGACCAAACCCGGTGCCAAAGATGCGATTCTTGACTATCGGGTTCTGGATCATCAGGACGGTCTTTCGCTTGTACAGGTTGAGCTGCAAACCGGCCGTCCGCACCAAATTCGCGTACAGTTTGCGGAGATCGGCTGCCCCTTGGCGGGAGATCAGCGGTACGGGGGACGCTTCGCGCGACCGGGACAGCAGATCGCGCTGTGGTCCACGATGCTCAGCTTCGAGCATCCGGTGACCAAAGAATCCCTGAGTTTTTCCTCCCGCCCTCCCGGTACGTATCCCTGGAGCTTATGGGATTATTGAGGCCAAGGTTATACGTTCGTCCTTCTCAACGCCTGCTTCATAGTACAATAGGTCGAACAAAATAGCCGAACGTCTTTTCAAAGCAGTCCAAAATGTGTTAATATAATCTTACATAACACCCTAACTGATAAATCTAAGAAGGACCGAAGATGTTCGCAGCATCCACGGTCCGGGGTACAATAGATTGCCCCAAGGGCGATCGGCACAAGGTCAAACCAAGAATGCTGGACCTCCTGGCTACCAAGGCTCAAGGGAGGTCTACTTCTTTTTCAAGTAGGAAAGCAAGGCGAGGATGAACATGCCGAACATGAACATCATGGTTACCGCATCCTTTACTTCCATGGCATCACCTCCTTCCAAGCCCGCTTTACGCGAGCCGGTAAGCTGCGAGGATCTGCCAACCGCCCTTGAGTGCCTATTCTATTGTCACCACATTATACCATATGGCGCTATAAATGAGAACATATTTTCGTATTTTACGAATGTAAACACTTTATGCATTTGCAACTTTTCCGAGCAAATAGACGAGAAGCTGCTGGTTATGCGACGAAATGCGGCTGAGATAAGCCTGAAGAAAGCGCTCCCGAATCTGTATGCCGCGTTCGCATTCCTCCCGCCCTTTATCCGTCACCAGAACCCATACGATTCGTCGGTCTTTCTCATCTCTTTCCCTGGAAATCAACCCGGATTTTTCCATGCGGTCAAGAAGCGTCGTCACCGCGGCCGGCGTTGTCGCCAAAACGTCGGTAAAATCCGATGGCTTCATTCGCTGCTGTCCGGAGAACATCAAAAGCTCCAGAACCGTAAGCTGCCCTTCCGTCAAGGTGGGGGCCAACTCCGTTTCCATATGCGTTCTCAGATCTTTTGACAATTTCCACCAGAGCTTTGCAAACTCTTGGGTTACCACATTCATCACTCCCGCAGAGCCATTTCTTACCTAAAATTATAACACTTCCGCTTGTGATTTTAAAGGTTAATATCATAAATATTTTAGGACATAAAACGATAAAAACAGGTACCATTTGACCTAGTTCAACATATAATGCACTAGGGACGTTCACCTATCGGCGGAGCTTGTCAAACCGTGTAAAAAAGGAGTGAGCTTCATTGGAAGATTGGAAGAAGAAAATCGGGGAAACCGCCTTGCAGAAGGGCATAATCAACGACCCACAATGGCTCGAAAAGCTGGACGATTCAATACCGGTGTGGGCCGTATTACAAATGATGCTGGAGCTGCTCGAAAAAGTAGAGCCGAACTACACCAGCTATGATTAAGTAAATTTGAGCAAAACGTTGACCGTATCGTTCTTGCCTAATGGAATGATCTGCTTCCCTGTGGACTTGCGCTCCTCAATCGGAGCTTGTTCTGTCGAGAATTCGGCTCTATCGCCGCTGCTTAAAACCGCGGTAATGTCGAACGGTTCTTTTACTACAAAAGCGCCGCGGATTCCTGTGCCGTTCGGCTTCACCCGCTTGCCTTCCTTGAATTCAAATGTAAAGACGCCTTTCCCCCCGCGGCCCTGCACGGGATAGTCGACAACGAGCGAGCGCTTGGCGTATCCCAAATCGGATACAACCAATACTTCTCCTTCGTCTCCATCCAGCCACTCGGCGGAGACCACTTCATCGTCTTCCTTCAATTGAATGCCGCGAACGCCTGCCGCGGCGCGCCCCATCGGGTTAACCTCGTCTTCATTGAAGCGGATCGCCATTCCGAGCCTGGTGACAAGCAGCAGCTCCTTGGAGCCGGTGCTCAGCTTGACATCCAACAGTGCATCCTGCTCCCCAATCTTGCAGGCAACAATTCCGGTGGAACGGTTCGTTGCATACTCTTTGAGCTCCGTCCGCTTGACTTGTCCTCTTCGCGTAATGAACAGGAGCGATTTGCCCGCTTCTTCAAAATCCTTCACGGGAAGCACATGAACAATCCGGTCATCCTTGGGAATCGGGATGATATTGACAATCGCCGTACCGTTCTCTTTCCACTTGAACTCCGGAATTTGATGTACCGGAAGCAGGAAGTATTGGCCCTTTTGCGTAAAAATCAGAAGGTTTTCCAGCGTATTGACATCCAGCAGGCTGCGGAGGTAATCGCCCTCTTTCAGTCCCGTTTTGTCAATTTCCCCGCCCGAACGAATAAAAGAGAGCTTACCGGTGCGCTTGATGTATCCCTCGTTCGAAAGCGTAACGAATACGTCCTCGGCGGTCACCATGACTTCCAGGTTGACCTTCAGTTCTTCTACTTCATCCTGAATTTTGGAACGCCTGTCGATTCCGTATTTATCCCGGATTTGCGAGATCTCCTTTTTAATCACGCCAAGCAGCTTTTTCTCGCTCCCGAGAATGCCCTGCAGATATTCAATCGTTTTTTGCACATCCGCGAGCTCTTTCTCCAGCGAATGAATTTCCAAATTGGTCAAACGGTACAATTGAAGCGTCAGAATAGCGTCGGCCTGGCGTTCTGTGAAGCCGAACTTCTCCACCAGATTGTTTTGCGCGTCTTGACGGTTCTTCGACGCCTTGATCGCAGCGATGACCTCGTCGAGAATATTCAGCGCCTTAACCAATCCTTCGAGTACATGCGCGCGGTCCGACGCTTTCTCCAACTCAAATTGAGACCGGTGTGTCACGACTTCTTTCTGGTGCTCGATGTAAGCCTCCAGCATTTCCTTCAAGCCGAGCTGCTTTGGCGTCTTGTTTACAATCGCGACCATGTTGAAGTTATAAGTGACCTGCAAATCCGTTTTTTTCAGCAAATAAGCCAAAATCCCCTGCGCATCCGCATCCTTCTTCAGATCGACAACAATCCTCAGACCCTCACGGCCGCTCTCGTCACGCACCTCGGCAATGCCTTCGATTTTTTTCTCCAGACGGATGTTTTCCATCGCTGTGACAAGCCGGGATTTGACCACTTGATAAGGAATTTCCGTAATGACGATTTGCTGGCGCCCGCCGCGCACTTCTTCGATTGATGTAAGCGCCCTGACATAAATGCGGCCCTTGCCGGTCCGATACGCTTCACGGATGCCCTCCGAGCCCATGATGATGCCTCCGGTAGGAAAATCGGGCCCTTTGACGATACCCATCAGCTCGTCCAGCGTAAGGTCCGGCCGGTCGATCAGCGCAATGCAGGCATCGATCACTTCGCGCAGATTGTGCGTCGGAATCTCGGTTGCAAAACCGGATGAGATCCCGCTTACCCCGTTTACCAGCAGGTTGGGATATCGGGAAGGCAGCACTACCGGTTCCTTTGTCGTATTATCGAAGTTATCCTTGAATTGCACCGTACGCTTCTCAATATCTCGCAGCAGTTCCATCGCAATTTCGGACAAGCGGGCTTCCGTATAACGCATCGCCGCAGCCGGATCGTCATCCAGCGAGCCCCAGTTGCCGTGGCCGTCGACCAGCACATGACCCATTTTCCAGGGCTGCGCCATACGCACCATGCCCTCGTAAATCGACGAATCCCCGTGCGGATGGTAGTTGCCCATGACGTCGCCAACGGTCTTGGCCGACTTGCGGTATGGTTTATCCGGCGTATTGCCTGCATCGTACATCGCATAAAGTATGCGCCGCTGCACCGGCTTCAGCCCGTCGCGCACATCCGGAATCGCCCGGTCTTGAATAATATATTTAGAATACCTGCCGAACCGATCACCTACAACCTCTTCCAAAAAGGCCGGCAAAAAGTTTTCGAGTATGCTCACTTAAGGCCCCCCGTATACGCTTATATTATTTTCTCAGGATGGCCGTCAGCCGCGTTTCATAAACGGGATGGCATCCTTATTCTTCAAATTCCGTAAAATCCACATTCTCGATAATCCAGCGCTTACGCGGATCCACCTTATCCCCCATCAGCGTGGATACACGGCGTTCGGCTTTGGCCGCATCCTCAATCCGAACCTGCAGGAGCGTCCGCGTAGCCGGATCCATTGTTGTCTCCCACAGCTGATCGGGATTCATTTCTCCCAGACCTTTGTAACGCTGTAGCTCAATGTTCTTGCCAAGCTCCTTGGTCAACGCCTGAAGCTGCTCATCGGTCCAGGCGTATTTTATCGTGCTCGACTTGCCCGATTTCTTGGTCACCTTATACAGCGGAGGCTGGGCTATGTAAACTCTGCCGGCGTCGATTAACGGCTTCATGTAGCGATAAAAGAAGGTCAGCAGCAGGACCTGGATATGCGCGCCGTCGGTATCCGCATCGGTCATAATGATGATTTTGGCGTAATTGCTTTCCGATACATCGAATTCTGGTCCGACGCCTGCCCCGATCGCGGCGATAATCGCCTTGTATTCCTCATTTTTCATAATGTCGAGAAGCTTGGCTTTTTCCGGATTCATCGGCTTGCCCTTGAGCGGCAGGATGGCCTGGTGGCGCGAATCGCGTCCCTGTTTGGCCGAACCGCCCGCCGAATCCCCCTCGACGATGAACAGCTCGTTGCGGGTAAAATCCTTCGACTGCGCCGGTGTCAGCTTGCCTCCAAGATTGGAGCTCTCGCTTTTCCCCTTCTTGCCGCTGCGGATTTCTTCACGGGCTTTACGCGCCGCTTCGCGGGCTTTCGCCGATTGAATCGCCTTTTTCATGATCAATTGCGCAACATGCGGATTTTCCTCCAGGAAAACGGCCATTTTCTCGGATACGACCGAATCGACCGCACTGCGCGCCGAAGCGCTCCCGAGCTGGTCTTTCGTTTGGCCTACGAATTCGACCTCGCCCATCTTGATGTTGATGACCGCCATCATGCCTTCGCGCAGATCTTGTCCGTCAAGATTTTTTTCTTTTTCCTTCAGCATCCCGTTTTTGCGGGCATAGTCGTTCATCACCCGTGTGTATGCGGTCTTGAAGCCGGTCTCGTGCGTTCCGCCGCCGCGCGTCGGGATGGAATTGACGAACGAAACCAGGGTCTCGGTATAGCCGTCGTTGTACTGAAGGGCAACCTCGACCTCAATCTCGTCTTTCTCCTGATAAAAATGAATCACGTCGTGCAGCACCGCTTTGTCCTCATTCAAAAATTGGACGAACTGGCTGGCGCCGCCTTCGTATTGAAACGTCTCCTGCTTGCCCGCACGCTCGTCGGTCAATGTGACCTTGAGACCCGAGTTCAGGAACGCGATTTCCTGTAAGCGTTCATATAGCGTATCGTAATTGATCGCAGTGCCGCCATGAAAAACGCGTTTGTCCGGCTTAAACGTCACCTTCGTCCCGCTTTTGCGGGTCGTGCCGATGACTTCAAGTCCTGTAACCGGCTCTCCGACGTGCTCTTTGCCCTGTTCGTCAACCCAGTATTCAAACCGCTGACGGTGAATTTTGCCTTCGCGGTAAATTTCCACTTCGAGCCATTCGGACAGCGCATTGGTGACGGAAGCGCCGACGCCGTGCAAGCCGCCGGATTTTTTGTACCCTCCGCCTCCGAACTTGCCGCCCGCATGAAGAATCGTAAACACCACCTGCGGTGTGGGAATGCCTGTCTTGTGCATACCGGTAGGTATACCGCGGCCGTTATCCTGTACCGTCACCGATTGGTCCTTATGAATGATGACGTCGATCTCTGAGCAATACTTGGCCAGATGCTCGTCCACCGCATTGTCCACGATCTCCCAGATCAAATGATGCAATCCCGATGAACTGGTACTGCCGATATACATCCCCGGCCGTTTGCGGACCGCTACAAGTCCCTCCAGCACCTGAATATCGTCAGCACCGTAATCCGTCGGCGCTGCATTTCCAAACAAATCCAGTTGTTCCGCCATTAAAGCCTCCTACACACCTTTTGTCTCCATTCAGCTAACATGCATTATAACATTTGAAAGGATTAGTTCAATACATCTTTTTTCGTAAACACTACAAAAGACACAAGTACGGATACCAGCCCCCATACCGTCAAAACGGCTAAGGAAAACGGCAAATCCATGCCTTTAATGGGCGGAAGCGAGCCCGCCAAATAATCGGTAAGCTCCAGATTGACCATGAAAAAATATTTTGCCGTTTCCCATGAGGACACCATATTGCTCAAAATCGTACCTGAGATCAGCACCGCCAGCATGATCCCCATCCCCGCCGCCGTGCTGCGAAATAATACGGATACCATCAGCGTCATCAAGGCCACAATCAGCGCGGAATACCATACCAGCCCGAACTGCATGAACAGATAAAGCCACTGCTCGACCGGACGGACCAGGGAGAAATCGATCTCCGTTCCCGAGAGCTGAAAACCGAAAAAGACGGGCATGTCCCAGCCCCCGTAACCGAAGACAGCGCCGGAAATCAGATAGGCGAGCAAGCCTGTGGCAATGACGATGATGGAAGTAAACAGAATCAGCGCAATCAGCTTGCTCAGCAGGATTTTCCACCGCTGAACGGGCCTGGTCAACAGCAGCTTGATCGTTCCGGACGTGTGCTCTCCAGACACCAGATCCGCCGCAATCACCATCACCATGAGCGGGATGAACAGGCCGACCGCATTTTTCACAAACTCTCTTGTAAAGGTTACCCCGTTCGGGGAGGCCGGATTCACATCTTTATCCAAATAATATTGCGCGAGGCTGACCTCGACCCTGCGCCACTGCTTCCACTCCTCGGGCATCCGGTTGCTGCCGAGGCTGCGGGTATAATCAACGATTTTCTGACGCTGCTCCGCCCGCCAGTCATTGGTCCCGAACTGCTTGAGGTGGTTTTGGGTCACTTTCAACTGGGCATAGGTAAACATAGGAATAATCGCAGCAAGGATGAGCAGCACGACCAGAAGTCTCTTTTTCTTGACAATCTTGATGCACTCATTTTTGACAAGCGGATACAAACTAACCAATGCGCTCTCCCTCCGTCAGCTTCAAGAATAGATCCTCCAGCGTCGGATTTTTGATCTCAATACCGTACAGCCGCACCCCGGCTTCCACCATGCGCCGCGATACATCCGGTATGGCGTCCAGATTCATTTGTGTAACGATCTGCGGCTGAATGGCTCCAGTCCCGGTTTCGCCTGCAGACGAAGCCTGGTTACCGCCGGGGAAAATCACGACCTCCGGCTCGGCCTTCAAGATGTATAGCGCCCGGTCTATCGGTTGAACGCTCCAAACGACGGTACTGGCCGACTCATCCACCAGCGCGGACACCTCGCCGACCTTGATGACCTCTCCCTGACTGATAATGGCGACACGATCGCACATCTGCTGGATTTCGCTAAGCAAATGGCTCGATATGAAAAGGCTGAGACCCGAATCCGCCAGCTTGCGGATAAATTCGCGCAGCTCCTTGATGCCCTGCGGATCGAGACCATTGGTAGGCTCGTCGAGAATCAGCAGCTTCGGGTCGTTCAACAGCGCCTGAGCAATGCCAAGCCGCTGCCTCATCCCCAATGAATAGGTCTTCACTTTGTCGTGAATACGCTGGTCCATCCCGACAATGTCAACGACCTCCCGAATACGTTGGTCGGTAATGCCGGGCAGCATCCGGGCAAAATGCTCCAGATTCTCCCAGCCGCTCAAATACCCGTAAAGCTCAGGGTTTTCCACGATACAGCCGACATACTGAAGCGCCTCGTTATGCTCCTTTTGCACGTCATAGCCGCAGATTCGGATCGATCCTTCCGTAGGGCGGATCAAATCGACCAGCATGCGGATCGTCGTCGTCTTCCCTGAACCGTTCGGACCGAGAAACCCGAAGATTTCACCGGCATACACGTCAAACGAAATGCCTTTGATGATCAAACGATTGCCGATTTTCTTCTTCACGTCGTTTACGGACAAAACCAGCTGCGCCTCTCTCCCCTTGGCGTGCGCTTTATCCTGGGCATTCACCGTTATCATATCTGCAGCCCCTCCTGCTCCTAATTCAAAATATCGACGATCCGCTGCGCAATCCGCTCATAGCCTTGCTGATTCGGATGGAAATGATCGATATATAAGTACTTGTTCACATTCAACTGAAACAAATCGTAGGTCGGTACGACCGTAATGTTCGGATAACGGCTGGCCAAGTCGAAAGCGCCCGTGTTCCAGCTTTGAATAACCGGGGCTCCCGCACGGTTCGAATCCAGATCCAGAAACGGGTGATACAAGCCTACGTACATGATTCTTGCGCTGGGGTTCGCCTTGCTCACCCGGTCGAACACCTGCTCCAGACGCTTCAGCGCCTCCGGAATCCGCTGTGCCGCTGCCGCCGGATTGAACCCTTCCTCCGAATCCGAAGTTCCTTGCGACGTCTGCGGGCTTGTCCCTTGCGACCCCCGGGAGGGATCCGCGGCGCCTTGTGTGTCCTGTCCGCCCTGCGGGTCGAAAATATCCGCCCCGCCCTCAAATAAATCGTTGCCCCCGATCGTCAAAAGCACAAGATCCGCATCTCCGAGCGCTTTCTCCACATCGACTTTTTTGGCGTCCCAATCCTTCAACAGATCATATGTTCGAAAACCGGGAATAGCAAAATTATTATAAACGAATACCGGTTTGCCCAGCTGCTCCTCCAGCTTGTCCCGGACTTGTCCGACGTACCCCTTGCCGGTCAGATCTCCGGTTCCAGCCGTCAGCGAATCCCCCAGGGCCACGATGCGTATCTGCTCTTTAGCTTCCCAGGCATCCTGCCGGGGCTTAGTCTCTACAGAAGGAGCAACCTCCCCCGGACTCTCCGGTACGGAGGGTTTTGGAAACATAATCTGATTTACGGCATACGCAAAGCCGCCAACGCACAGGATCGTGGACAATAGCGCCGACAGCCCGACAGTGCGCCATAACCACCGTGATGATTTCACTGCTCTCCCCCATTTCTTTCGTTGAATCAAGCTGCATCTTTTTTTAGAGTAGCGGTTTGAGCAGCGATTTGCAAACTTGAAGCCCGGTTCCAATCGGCTGTACGGCATAGCAAATGGGTTTGCACGCAAAGGTTTAAGCAGCATCACTCCTTGAACGGCTGTAAAATTCATGTGTATCGTATCATGCTTGTATATGGTTTAGTCGGAGGGTTGCAGAGGAAAATGGAGGAATAGCAGGGGATAACCAATACCGTCGAAGGTCCGTCAAGCCGGGTCAAAAATAACGGACCGGTTGCGGGGCGAACCATTATAGACTGAAATATTTCATCGGATTTTGCTGGCGGCCGTTTTTGATGATTTCAAAATGCAGATGAACGCCTGTAGAGTTGCCCGTGCTGCCCATGACGCCGATTTTTTCTCCCTTTTTTACGGTCTCGTCCTGGCGGACCCCCAGCTTGCTCAAGTGTCCGTACAGCGTTTCATACCCGTTGCCGTGATCAATAATAATGCAGTTGCCGTAGCCGGATTTCCAGCCGGCAAAAATGACCTTGCCGTTATCCGATGCCAGAATCCCGCGCTCATCGGACACGAAATCCGTGCCTTTATGATTTTTACCCCATCGAAGGCCAAATTCGCTGGTCACTTTGGCACGCAGCACCGGCAGGGTGAACTTCCCTGTTCCCGTTCCGGGAATCACCTTTGTTCCTTGACGGACGATGCTTTGCACAGGGGCCTCCACGAGCTGCTCGCCAATCTTCTTCTCTTCCTTCAGCTCGCCGTTGACGCGAACGATTTGATAAGACACCTGCTTTAAGCCGGGCTTGCCATTAGATACAATCTGGATCACGCCGGATTTCAATCCGCTGTCCTTTTCATATTTTACTCCGCTCGGCACCTTCACTTGCTCCGTTCGCGTTTCTCTCGTCACTACAGAGAGCCATGGCTGCTGTACGCTCAAATTCAGCTTTTGTCCGATACGGATCAAATCATTTTTAATACCGGGATTATTCGCCCGAATCAGATCAGAAGGGATACGATATCTTTGTGCGATGAGGGAGATGCAATCTCCGGGCTGCACCGTATATTCCATAGGCTGAACGTCTCCGGTCACAATCCGGTTCAGCACCGTCTCATAAGCCTCCACTTTGCCGGGAGTCACGGCCGTCTCCAGCAGTTCCACCCTTTGTACAAATTCGGCGGTTGTCCTTCCTTCGGGCGTATTCCCTTCTTGTCCGGCAGACAACACCGAAGCCTCCTTATGCTTTTGGGAAGCCATATAAGGAGCCTTCACCTGTTCCAATATTGCGGCGGCCGTCTCGGGATCCTTGACAATCCCCGCCGTTCTCCCCTCAATCCGGATCTCTACGGCATAGTAAGTAAACATGATTTTCTCCTTCAAAGCGGCCAGGACCGCATCAAGGTCGATCACGTCGCGGCGCGTAGTGCTCTCTTCAAAGCGAAGCCGATCCAAATTGGACGTGAACCGGTAAAAGGAGTGCCGCTGCCCTGCTTCTTCATAACGATCCGCCTTCCACCGCCGGATCTTGTCGGTATCGGATACGGTGCCAACCCATTGGTCGTCCAGGAACACATCGTACAAGACGATGCTATGGGCCTTCACAAACCATCTGCCCGAAATGACGACAGCTATAATCACAGCAAAGGCTGTAAACCATTGAATGAAAGCCAGCGTTTTTCCCATTGCGCTCGTGCGGTTCTTCAATGTCTTTTACCCCCTTCAGACGGTGATACGAGAAAATGTAAATAAATGCCATATCGTTTGGCACCCTCACCATATATATGTCGTTCATGCCGAGATAAGACAAGAAAACAAAAAACCTCCCTAAATTCCGCTTTTGAAAGGGAATTCGGGAGGTTTGGCCGGACTTTCTGAAGTTTACTTTCACTATCTGCCGCTTGCTTCGGCGCATCGTATTTTGCTCTCCAAAGCCTGGAACCCTTTTTCGTTGTATGCCTTGACCCTGGCGCAAAAAAGAAGAAAGCTGTCCACGCATGGACAGCCCGCAATAATTCACGCTCATGACCCGATGCGGTTCAGCAACCGCTCATGCTTGGCCTGCAGCTCGTGCAGATCCAGCTTCATCTCAAGCGCTTCGATCAAGCCGGAGACATGCTCCTCCAGCGCTTGACGCAGACGGTCCGCAAGCTCAACCGTCGCGCTGCGCAGCTGGGCCTCATATGCTGCTGCCAGCAAAGCGGTCTGTGCTTCTACAAACCGGTCCATCGGGCCGTTTAATCTCGATTCCAGCTCCCGGCGGAGCTGGGCTTTCCCGTCACCCTCGAAAAAATGCTTGGGATTCTTATAGTAGCCCGCCAGCCATTTGATTTGAATATCCTCCGCCTCCAGTGAAAGCGACAGCTCCGGAGTCCGCAGCTTCATCGGTTCAAAGTCCGGGGCGTCAAAGGAGGGGATCCCCCTTTCCTGAATGGCGGCCACCCACGTTACCGCCGATTGCCGGACGAGCTTGTTGATTTTGTTCTCAATCCGCAGCGTGGTGGCGAGCACCTCCTGCGTCAAGTCAAACGAAATCATACGGCGCAAATCTTCCCAGGCCGATTGGAGCACCGTTTTTATATCTCTCCCGTCCTCGCGGAACACAGATGGATTGAACGCAAGGTTGAACAACTCGCCGAAGCGGTACTGCGTCCGCTGCTTGACGTAATAGAGCAGCTCCTGAATTTCCTTTGCCAGCTCCCGTGCGTCCGCATCTCCGTCCTGCCTCTCCAGAAGAGAAGCCCCGGCAGCCCATGAGGCACGAAGCGCTTCCGCCTGCCGGCTTCGTTCCGCCGCATCCTCCCTTGCGCTGTCCATCCACCGCTGCAGCGTCTCTGCCGCGCGGCGAATATCTGCATCCCCTGCCTGAATCGCCATTTCCGTCAGCTCTTCGAATGTGAAACGGACAAACTCCTGCTCGAAGCGGAGGATGCCGGATTGGCTGACCGTTTCCTCATCCTTACGCAGCTTGCCTTCCAGTGCATAGTAGCTGGACAGCGGGTAAATCCGCGGCTGCCGAATCCCGTGCTGCAGGAGGTTGTTTTCCACATGGTTCACGACCCCCTCCAGTTCTTCGGCCGAAGACGCCAGATCGGCGGCATTGACGATGAAGAACATTTTGTCCATCTCAAAGCTGTCCTTCACCCGTCCGAGCTGAAGCAGAAATTCTTTGTCCGCATGGGAAAACGCATGATTATAATAAGTCACGAAAAGAATCGCATCGGCATTTTTGATATATTCAAAAGCTACCCCGGTATGGCGGGCGTTGATGGAATCCGCTCCAGGGGTATCCACCAGTACGACGCCCTGCTCCGTCAGCGGATTCGCATAATAAAGCTCGATCAGCTCGACGAAGCACGACCGCGCTTCGTCAGCGGCATAATCGCCGAACTGGTCGGCGGTTACGCGAAGATCCTGCCCAAGGCTCGGGCTCATCTCGTCCCAGCCTTTCTCCACCGCCTTCAGGAAAGCGTAGTGCGGCTTTCCTTTGCCCGGCACCTGATCGGCCTTCAGACGGCGGATGATCTCCAGCGCGTCAGCCAGCGAACCAGCCGGAACTCCAAGTACTTCAAGCGAGTAAAGCAAGTCCGACGTCAGCCTGTCGCGGCTTTTCATCCGGACCCTGGCCGTTCCGTGCGGCCAGCCGGCCTCCGGATCGGGCGGCATGATCTTGTTGATCGCCGCTGTCGTCGGGTTCGGCGATACGGGCAGCACCCGCTCGCCGATCAAGGCGTTGGCGAAGCTCGATTTGCCTGCACTGAAGGCGCCGAACAGCGCGACAGTGAAGCGGTTGTTCGCCAGCCGCTCCGCCTTCTCCTGCAAGGAGCGGCGTATGCTCTGCAGCGCCGCCAAGCCGTCGAGCTCCTGCGCGGCGGCGTTCAGCCGCGCGGCCGCTTCGCGCAGCCGGCCGCGATGGCCGCCCGCGGCGAGCGCAGCGCCGCCGGCGGCCGGGCCGCGGCCCGCCTGCTGCGCGAGCCAGGCGAGGGACTCGCTTGGCTCGCGCACGGCGGGCGCAGCGGCCTGCGGCGCAGCCGCTGCCGCAGGCGCGGGCAGCGCAGGCGCCGCCGCGGCGGGGAGCTGCGCCAGCAGCGCCTCGCCGTAGGCGGCCTCCGCCTGCGCGAGCCGCTCGAGCTCGCGCGAGGCGGCAAGCCGCGCGTCGAGCTCGGCGACCTGCCCGCGCAGCGCCGTGAAGCGCGGCTGAAGCGCCGCCGCGAGGGCGTCGGCCAGCTCGTCGGCCACAGCGAACGCCTGCTTGCGGTAGAGCGCCTTGGCCTCCGCCGCAATCTGCTTCGAATACGTCATCGTGTATTCTCCGCCAAAGACAGCCGCCTCGTTCACTTGAGCGGCCAGCCATTCGGGCGTGATCTCCGCATGAATCCGATCCGCCGCCTCGGCCGCTAAACCGGCCGGCAGACCGTGGCCTTCAAAGGCCGCTTTGACCGACTGCTGAACATGCCGCTCCACCTGCGTCTCCACCTGCGATACAAAATCGCGATGCAGCGCGGCCAGACGCTGCTGCCGCTCCGCCGCCGTCTTCGCCGCCGAGCCCAGCCAGCCTACCTTAAAGCCCGGCCGCCGGCTGTCCAAATAGACATGCGCAAGGTCCCGCGTCACAGCAGGAATGACGTTCGCGGCTTCGAGCACCGCCGTTACGTCTTTACGCAGCGCCGCCACCAGCTCCTGCGGCAGAGCGGTCAGCCGCGCAAGCTCGGCGCTCGCTTCGCGCATTTGCTCCTGCGCGGCCTCATACCCTTCGTCCGCGGCGATCTTGGCGCGCAGCGCCTCCTTGGCCGGCTCGTTCGCCTCGGCCATCTTCGCGGCATGCGCCGCCGCCAAAGCGCGCGCCGACTTCTCAAGGCTGAGCCGCACCAGCGGCTCCCGAAGCTCGATCAGCCGGCCGAGCAGGCTCTCCAGCTCGCTCCACTCGCTGGCCGGATGATCCGGCATCTTCACCGAAGTATAGACGATCCCGGCAGGGGTCACCCCCCAGTTCGCGAACGCCTCGCGCACTCCGGCCTGATAAACATCCAGAGGCACTTCATGCTCACGGTGTTTATCCATCATGTTGACAATCAGATAGAGCGGCTTGCCCCACTCCGTCAACTTTTTCGTAAACGCCAGATTGATTTCCGACTGAACATGGTTGTAATCCATCACATAAAAGACCACATCGGCCAAGTGCAGCGCCGATTCCGTAGCCAACTGATGCGCATCGTCCGTAGAGTCGATCCCCGGCGTATCCAAAAGCGCCACATGCCCCTTCAGAAACGGAATCGGATAACGGATTTCCACCGTTTCGATCGCTTCACCGTTGCGGCAGTGCTCCGCCAGATCATCCAATGGCACCTGCTCCACTTTCGCGGCGCCGTCCCCGTCAAGGGATTCATGCCGATAAATGACCTGGGCGCCGGCTTCCCCATCCACGATACTGACGATATTGGCGCTTGTCGGAATCGGACTGGAAGGCAGCAGCGTATGCCCGCACAGCTTGTTAATCAAACTTGACTTCCCCGCCGAAAAATGTCCGCAGAATGCCAGATGAAGCCGGCCGCTCTCCGCTTTAGCCAGCAGCTGCTTGAATTTTCGGCCGTTCTCCTGATCGCCAGCCTGTTCGACTTGTGTCAGAAGATGACGGACGGCCTCCTCCATCGTTGCGTCCGGATTCATATTCCCCGCTTGCTCTTGAACCGATATGGCTTCCCCTGAAGTCATTACGCTTTTCATCCGTTTCTCTACCCCTAATCCTCTGTTTGAAAGAAAAAAAAACCGAATTGCTTCGGTTTTAGTGTACCATATTTTCGGTCTCAGGGATAAAAATTTCGAACACATCGCGGTGCTGCAAAATGGTAATGTCTTTATCCTTCACCTTCATGACCACAACCTCAGGACGCTGCTTCATTCGGTTCAGATAATTTTCCGGCACGCTGCCGGACTCCGAAACGGTAACGCCGTCCACCTGCTTTTCTTCATTTTCCTGAAGCGGAGTTTGGAGCACCTTCTCATAAATATCTGAAAACACTTCAAAATTACTGGTATATACCGATATGCATTTCACTATTATCCGATCCTTTCTCATTCACACTTTTACAGTTTTTCCCTTTGACATGGATTTCCTGCTCGGGTTCGTTTTCGTTTTCAACCGTTTTTTTCCTTCTCGGCAATATTCCAGCAATGGGCACAGCTCACATTTCGGGTTTTGCGCCTTACAGTGGTAACGCCCGAAAAAAATGAGCCGATGGTGCGTCTGCGTCCATTCCTCACGCGGCACCTTTTTCATTAATTTCTTTTCCACTTCCAGCACGGAATCCTTTTCTCCAGCCAGCCCTAACCTTTTGGATACCCGCTCCACATGAGTATCGACGGCGATCGCGGGCACACCAAATGCATTGGAGACTACGACATTCGCCGTTTTTCTCCCGACACCGGGAAGCTCGACAAGCTTCTCATGCTCACGGGGAACTTCTCCATCATACTTGTCCAACAGGAGCGCGCAAAGCGCTTGAATGTTCTTCGCTTTGTTCCGGTAAAGCCCGATGCGCCGGATATCCTGCTCTAATTCCTCCAGCGGCACGGCCAAATAATCCTCAGGTCTCTTATACTTCTGAAACAACGTGGCGGTCACTTTGTTCACGGTTTCGTCCGTACATTGAGCGGACAATAGAACAGCGATCGTCAGCTCGAATGGATTCGAATGGTGAAGCTCGCAATGGGCATCGGGATACATTTTGGCGATTTGATCAAGAATGATTCTGGTCTTCGTTGGTTTCATCGTCTCGCCCCTCTTTCCGCCCATTTCTTACAGTTTACCGAATTGAGCAGGACGAATCAATGACCCGGGCCGACAAAATGCGAACTTTTTACGAAAAAACCGCCTGTGAGTAAGGTTTCCTTACCACACAGACGGCAGATAAGCGAAAAAAGTTTCATCATGGCTTAAAAAAGATTAGGGCTTTTCGATCTCGATAATTTTATCGTCCAGCACATAAATGGTCACTTCTTCATTCTCCATGAAAGCATTCGCGGCCACGGTTTGATTGCCTTTATGCAAATAAGCTTTGGCAAAGAAGCTGTATGACGTTTTGTCATTGTTGCCTGTTGGCTTCAGAATCAACTGGTTTACCGTATACATGTACGATGAAACGACGCGCTTGGAGGCAGTGGCAACATGAATCGTTATTTTATCGTTCACGTCGCGGATCACCTCCACCCGGTCATCCGGCTTCAAAGAGGTAATCGCCGCCGATGTGGTCCCATTCAGCTTGATTGTAAATTGAGACCCGAGCGGCTGCACCTGAACGTTTCCTTGGAAGTCCTGCACCGTTATGGTTCCCAGCGCGGCGTCTACAGCCGTCACCTTGCCGCGCAGTGTATTCAGAATAGTGACATTCGCCAAAGTCACACCGTTAAAGCTGGCTTTTACATACTCGTCCACCTGGATATCTTCGAAAGCGTTCGTCGATTTACCCGGATTGCTGATCTTATCGTTGCTGTCCACCACAAACGTCAGAAGCGTTCCGTTCTCGTCCTTCACACTCACCTGACGGGTAGACGGCGTGGTGTAAAGCACCTTATACACTCCAACCTTTTTCATCACGATATCTGAAATCATCGTCTGATCCCCAAGGTTGATATTAGCGCGGATCGAGTCTCCTACCTTCAGATCAGCCAGCGTGCCGTTCGTTTTGTTCTGCAGCTCCACCTTGGTGCTCGCATACGCTTTGAACGTCAGATTTTGGCCGCCTACCGTCCGGATCGTCATCTCATTGGTTGTACTGTTGATCTGTGCGACGGTACCCTCGATATACTGCGTCATTTCGACCTGAACGATTTTATCCTTGGATACCTTCAGGTCGATTTTTCTCTTATTGTTTCCATTCGAGATGAACATCGATTGGAAGTTGGACACCGGAAGCGTGGCATCTCCAATGCGAACGGCCGTGGAGTCGGTCAGCCGGAACACGCCGAATTCGCCGTTGTCGGCTTCAATCGTTAGCAGTTTCCTATCGGGGTCATAACCGACAATAGAAGCAAAAACATACTGTTTTACCGAACGGCTCGTCACAGTGACCTTGACCACTTTATCGTTGACAAGGTCCAGCTTCAGCGTATCGCCGGTTTCAATATCGTACAGGCTGGCGTTCGTCAATCCGTCGATCGATATGAGTGCATTGTCGGCAATAAAGTAAGCTCCGAGCGCGCTGCCGCCGGCTTTTTTGATCGTCATAATTTTCTTGTCGTTGCTGAGGCTTTCCAGCGTGCCTTCTACCGATTGGGTAACGTCCGCCTGCTTGCGGATCGTGATGGACACCGCCTCGTTAGACTTGATGGTGTAAGCCACCGTATCGCCGACGCGCAGCTTCGACAGGTCGGAAATCGTTCCGTCAGGCAGCGTTACCGTAGCGAGAACCGGGAAGGAATAGGTTTCCTTTTGTCCCGAGGTTTGTTCAAGGAACGTCACCTGCTTTTGTTCCAGATTAATGCTTAGTACCGTACCTTCCGCCGTTTTGTTCAGCGGAACCTGCTTCACGATGATATGGGAGATTTCATTTTCTTTCAGCAGCATGTTCCGCTTTAACTGCAGGATGCTTCCCGGTTCAATAGAGCTCAGGCTGAGCCCCCGGCCCGATGCATCCGTTATCGTTACATTGGAAGCAAGCTTATACAAAGTGCTTTGCGTCCCTTGTTGAATCGATACCATCATTTGATCCAGGAAGGTTTGGCCAAGCGTACCTTCGTACGTTTCCATCTGCTCCTGATCGTCTGTCAGCTCGACATACAAAGCTTCGCCTTGATTATGTACAACATAAACTTCATTGGTAAGCTTAATGGACGATAAAGGAATCCGGGTGTCGTCCTTCGCGTTATAGATGACCGTATTCGTTGAGATGGTGTAGCTGTCCGTCGTTCCCTGACTATTCAGCACGCTGATTTTGCGGTCGGTCAGCTCCATCACGTAACCGATGGACACCCGGTCGGAACGGGTGGTCAATTCTTTGTCCGCACGGCTGAGGAACGTGGCCATTTGAGCCCTCGTCACTTTGCCTTGCGGATGGAATCCGTTGTCTTCAAAGCCTTGAACAATCTTGAGCACAGCAGCGGCATTAATGTACCCGTTGGCCCAGTCGGACATGTCCTCGGCATCCGCGAACATAGACGACGAAGCCGCCTCCTGCCTTGCAAGATCTTCTTTTCCGATCGCCCGAATAATCAGCTTCGCCACCCATTCGCGAGTAGCGTCGCGGGATCCCCAGGCTGTCTTGGAGGACGTATCGCCGGCCTCCTCCTGCGTCAGGATCAATCCTCTGTCAAAGGCATAGGCAACATAAGGCTTGGCATAATCGCTTACCTGAACAGGCAACACCGTCTCTGCTTTATTTTCGAGCGCCTGCTTTTCCAGCCCCATCATCCGGATCGCCATCACAATGACATCCTGCTGGGACACGGAGTTTTCGGGACGGTATTCCGCTCTTTCGTAGCCTTGAATAATGCCGATGGCTGCAAGCTTCGTAATATGCTTGATCGCCCAATGCTGCGGACTCACGTCAGAGAACCGTTGAACGTTCCCTGCCGTCGAGGCCGCCGATGTTCCCGTCGTGCCGGAGCCCGTCCCCGTTTGCTCGGCAAAAGCCGAGCCGCTTACCGTAAGAGAGAGCGCCAGTACGGCAGCGGCCAGCCTGCGTGCTTGCTTTTGTTTCTTGCTCTTCATGTATCCAATAGCTCCCCTCAGTTATCTGGTAATCCACATTTCAGCATTAATTACGTTTGATCGGGTGCGGCAGATCCATATGGCCCATCAAGCTTTCCACTTGTTTGCCGTCCACCAGCACTTGAATCGATTGAACCTCCGTGAACTGAAACAGCGTGTTTTGCAGCGCAGTCAGGAGCATTTCCTCTCCT
Organism: Paenibacillus naphthalenovorans; assembly: GCF_001465255.1. Classification (NCBI taxonomy): domain Bacteria; kingdom Bacillati; phylum Bacillota; class Bacilli; order Caryophanales; family Paenibacillaceae; genus Paenibacillus; species Paenibacillus naphthalenovorans. The sequence goes on from NZ_CP013652.1 coordinate 2,197,113, forward strand.
CCTGAACCCAAATGAGACTCAGGAGACATGGACAAATCGATCGTCAGCTGACCGTTTGACAATTCCACTTTATGGAACGTAAAGCCTTTAAACAATGGAAGCGTTTGGTTGTCCGGACTCGTTTCCAGCTTTTCCAGCGCCGCTTTGTACTTGTCCTGATCCTGTTTAAAGCTGATCGTCACTTCTTTTTCGACCAACTTCTCAAAATTGGCATCCGTATAATAGGCCTTTACCTTCAATTCCTTATTCTGTTCCTGATTCGGTTGAGGCGTCGCGGTCTGGGGAGGCTCATTCGTCCCCTGCTGAGAGCCCTGCTCCGTAGTTGCAGGGGGTGCTGCTGCCCCCGGGTTCTGCGCGGGCGGTTTACTCTGTCCACAGCCCGAAAGCAGCAAAGTGAAGACGGCTGCGGCTGCCAATCCTTTATGCCATTTTTGATTCATGGTCACCAACTCCTTAGTCAAGATTCAACTGCTTCTTAATGGCAGCAACGATGGATTCGGCAACCCGATTTTGGAATGCATCCTGATACATCAGAGCTTCTTCCGCAGGATTGGACAAAAAGCCGATTTCCAGGAGTACTGACGGCATCGTGGTGTTACGAATCACATAGAACCGCTCCTGTTTGACCTTCCGGTCGGTAAAACCCGTTGCTTCAACAATAGATTTGTGCATCAGATTCGCAAAATCCATGCTTTGCGGCGTCCAGTAGAACGTTTCCGTTCCTCCGACGGATTCCTTGTTAATCGTATTGGCGTGAATCGATATAAATAAATCGGCCTCGGACTCTTCCGCTTTGGCTACCCGATCCGCCAGTTCAATGAACGTATCGTCGGACCTTGTCATCACTGCTTCGATGCCAGGCTCCTTCTGAAGAAGATCGGCTACCTTATGGCCAAGAGATAGCACCAAATCTTTTTCAAATCGGTTCGTCACCGAAACCGCACCGGAATCCTTCCCGCCGTGTCCCGGATCAATGACCACCCGGTAGCGGTCTTTACCTTTGGCGAGCTTGGCGGAGATCAGACCGCCAGGCAGCACATCCGATAAGATCAATTCGGATTTTTTTTGCAAATCAATTACTATTCTAACGGTAGACGGTTCTTTTGAAAATAGAGAATAGCGAATTTTTGCCACGATATCATGCGGTTCAGTTAAAGGAACCGTACCTTCCTTGGCTTCATTGACAACCGTCGCCAAGGTCGCATCAAGCTCCGCTCCCGGGATATCCAGTACGATCCGGTCCGGTTCGGCCAGTTTGAACATCGTAGGCTTCACTTCACCGCCGGTCGTCTGAATGCACAGCATCTCGCCATCAAATGTGATCGATTGCACCTTAACCGGCGCTTTTCCATCTTTAACAGCGGGAGCGTTGGCATCGGCCGCCCCAGGCGCCAATGACCTGGTGGCGCTTTGCGGTACGGCGCATCCGGGCGAGGGAGCGTTCGCACCCGGATTAACAGGCTGCTCGCCGGCTTTTACCGGATTGCCCGAGCCGCCTGAAGAAGCTTCCTTATCCCCTGTTTTATCTTTGCTTTCTTGCGGATTTTTGCCGCCGGCAGAGTTATTATTGCCCGCAGAATTATTGCCGGCCGCTGCCGCATCATTTCCCGGCTTGCCTTGTTCTTCCTTGACTTTTCCGTCTTCTGAACCGGTCTGATCAGGTTCAGGGCTTTCTTTTTGTTTATGATACAGGAATACAGAGCGGGTTGGCTCGTCCCATGTGACTTCCACACCCAGATTCTCGCTTACAAAACGAATCGGAAGCATGGTGTTCCCTTCAATAATGGTCGGAGCTGTTTCAAGAGTATAGGATTTGCCGTCGACCGTCGCCTGCTTTTTGTCAATAAACAATTGGATGCTGGTGCCTTCTTTGGCCACCGACACCTTGCGCAATTTAGGGTCCCATGACACCTTGGAGCCGAGCGATTCCGCGATAATCCGGATCGGCACGATCGTATTATCGTTGACGATACGGGGGGCAACCTCGGGGACCAGCTGCTTGCCGTTCATGAACAATTGGATCGGCTGAGCCGCGGCCAAACCTATAACGGGCAGCAACAGGAATGACAGGAGCAACATCGTGAACCAGGCAGTGAAAACCTTCATCATGCACCTCAATTTATATTATTGGTTCTATGTAGAATGCCGAAAGATTGTGTTGCTTTCGGACGGCAATAGGAAGACGGTGGTGAAATCTACCATTATATTAGACTATGAAAAAACAAAAAAGTTGCACTTTTGGCGAAACAAGCAGAAAAACATAAAAAAACGCAAAAAACCGGAGGCCAAACGCCTCCGGTCCATCGATTGCTTCTATATTCTCTATGCAATTTGCTGGTTTATCGACCTCTGCAGCAGTTCCCTGAACTGATTGCCGGACAGCACTTCCTCCGCAATCAAGATGTCGAGCGATTCTTCAAACACTTTGCGGTGCTGCTCCAGCATGTTGCGTGTAGCTGTCATCAACTGATTCAGGATCGCCGCATTTTCCTTCATCAGCTCTTCCTTGGTTACCATGTCTCTGTCAATAATGCCAAGCCTTGTGAGTCCTGAATCCATCATGGTCCGAACCATGTTCAACGCCTGCTCGAAATCGTTGCGCGACCCCGTGCTGCGGCCGCCGTAGAACATCTCTTCTGCGACCGCACCTCCCAGCGCAATCATGATTTGATGCTCGATTTGTTCTTTGGTATACAAATACTGATCCTGCTGAGGGTTATGCCTTACAAACCCGAGCGCCTTGCCCCGCGGACTTAGCGATACTTGCGATACCGATCCCGGACGTACCAGTTCTGCTGCAATAGCATGCCCAAGCTCGTGCATGGCTACCCGCTCCCGCTCCTCTTTTGTCGACTCGCGGTCCGTTTTCTCGCCGAGCATCACTTTGTCGACCGCCAGAGACAGATGCTCCTGGCTGATCTTATCCGCGTTATCGCGCATCGCATAAATGGCCGCTTCGTTCATGACGCTCTCCAACTGGGCTCCGGAGAAGTGAAAGGTCTCTCTCGCGATCAGCTCCATATCAATATTGTCCGACAGCGGTTTATTTTTGGCATGGATGTTTAAGATATGGAGACGGCCCTTTTTATCCGGCAGATCGACTTCAATGTGCCGGTCGAAGCGTCCGGGACGAAGCAGAGCCGGATCCAGCATTTCTTTGCGGTTGGTTGCGGCCATGATGAGCACGCGCGGCGTTTCATCGGTATGAATCCCGTCCATCTCGGTCAACAGCTGGTTTAACGTCTGGTCATATTCCCGATGCTGACCGCCGTCCCGCTTGCCTCCGATCACATCGATTTCATCGATAAAGACAATGGCGCTGTTTTTGTTTTCTTTTACCGCCCGGGTTCTGGCTTCTTTAAACAGGTCCCGAATCCGGCTTGCGCCGACGCCCACATACATCTCTACAAATTCACTGCCCGACGCCGCCATAAATACCGAATTCGTATAATGCGCCGAGGCCTTGGCCATTAACGTTTTGCCCGTTCCCGGAGGTCCCGTCAACAATATGCCTTTAAGCGGACGGATGCCGAGCCGCTGAATATCCTCCGCGCGAATCAGAAAGTCGAGCGCTTCCTTCAGCTCCTCCTTTGCCCGTTCTTGACCTCCGATATCATCAAAGGTCATGTAAGCAGGCGTTCTGCTCCTTGCTTTTCGCTCGGAACCGACATTCATGCCGTTGCGCACTCGGGTCATATACACAAAGGCTCCCAGAAAGGCCGCCATAAATACGATCGGAATGATATTCACACCAAGAAATAACAAAAATGCTATAAGAACAGGTACAACGCCAATCACGATTTCTTTACCGTACTTACTCATTAGGCCACACTCCCAATTTGGCAGGCGTCCGTGGAAGCATCACATACTTGCTGTCCTTACCGTCCGTAATCGTAATGTATACGAATTTATCGTCCATTTCTGTCGTTGCTTGAATCCCTTCGCTTTTCGCCGTACGATCTTCAAGCGTTTTTGGAATTTGCGCATACTGCTTTGTTTCCATCGCCTGAGCGATCTCGAACAACGCCGACGACCACCACTGCTCCAGCCGTTCGGACGGTGGATTGACCACTTTGAGTTTCAACTCTTTGCTGCCGAGCGTCGAACGCCCTTCGTTCTGAACCCGGTGGTACACTTCCCGGAGACTTGTCCCCGGTGCGACCGAAAGCTCCAATTGTGCTTCGTTACCCGATAATTTTATAGATTCAAGTTCAACGCCGGGAATAGCCGACACGACTTTTTCAAGAGGGCTTTCCATAGCGTAACTTTGATATGCAAAATATCCGCCGAATAATAAGGAGGCTGAAACCAGAACACTCAATACAACAGGCAAAAGACGAAGTTTCATGAATCAACGTCCTCCTTTCGTAAATAGTATATCATAATAGCCATACTCGAAGTATATCATATGATATATACTGATGGCGATGCAATGTGTGGAAAATACGTAAATGCTCTGTAAGAAAGCCAAAACACAAGGCCGCGAAAGGCATTGCTTCTTCAGCTTGCTCTCCCGCGGCCTGTATAACATCGCCTGCCGTTACTGTATGGATAACCTCCATGTATCCCGATGCAGTCCGTCTTTAAATGTATAAAAATCGTAAAAATATTGATCCCGCGAAGCGTTTTCCGGTTTCAGCTTGTAGAAAACTTCCCATACCGGCTGCCCGTCTTGAACGCCGAGCATCACTCTGAGCACATCCGCCTGAGGATGCTTGGTCTTCACCAACGCTTCGGCCTGTTCCGCACTCAAACCGGCCGATCCCATTTCGGTTCGAATTTCATCTTCAGCCACCCACACATAAACCGGCTGTCCGATTTTATCTTCCCCATAGATGACGGTGTATGTTTTGTCGCCGACAAATCGTTCCACTTTGTTTGCCTTTGCCAATATGGTCTTCTCATATGCTGTTTGAACCGCCATTCGCTGAATGCCCCATTCACGTTCCGTCACCGCGCGAAAGGCTATGATCATTCCGATGCATAGGACTGCCGCCGCAAACACCGCAATTGCGGCGATCTTCCAGCTTTTGCTCACCGACGACTCTCCTCCTCTTTATTCCGTCCCCGTCAACCGGCCGTTAGCCGCTCAAAACATTGCTGCGCTTCAAATTTTATTTTTTCTTCATCCAATGTCAAGCACTCATTATTTCTGATAATCCATCGGCCGTCGATGCACACGTCGGTAACATCCCGGGAACTCGCCGCATAAACGACATGAGAAATCACATTCGTCCGAGGATAATAGTGAGGCTGCTGCATATCCAGCGCAATGAAATCCGCCTTCATTCCGGCCTTAAGCGCCCCTACATCCCCAAGCCATATCGATTGGGCGCCGTACAGCGTCCCGAGCTTTAATGCGTCCCAAGCCGGAACAGCTACGGGATCCCCTGACACACCCTTATGAATCAAGGCGGCTAAGCGAATTTCCTCCAGCATATCCAGGTTGTTATTGCTTGCCGCTCCGTCCGTCCCCAGCGAAACAATAACACCGGCCTTCAGCAGCTCAGGCACACGGGCTACTCCGCTCGCCAGCTTCAAATTGCTCCCCGGATTATGAGATACGCGCACGTCATGGTTTTTCAGGACGGCGATTTCCTCGTCTGTCAGGTGTACCGCATGCGCGACAAGCGTCGGCCTGGAGAATACCCCCAGCTTCTCCAAATGAGCCACGGGTCTTGCCCCGTACTGATTTATATTTTCTTCCACTTCTCTTGCCGTTTCCGACATATGGATATGGATCGGAAGATTCAAGTCGTGCGCGGCCTGTACAATTCTTTCAATATAATCTGGAGGGCATGTATAAGGAGCATGCGGCGACATCATGGTCGTAATCCGACCGCCGGCTTGTCCGTGCCACGATTTGGCGAATTGGATCGCTTCCTCCAGCTTGGCATCCTGCTCCTCACGGGAGCACAAACCGATTACGCCGCGGGTCAGACAAGCACGTATACCGCTTTCCTCCGCAACCTCCGCCACTTCGTTCATGTGGTCGTACATGTCAACGAATGTTGTCGTTCCGCCCTTCAGCATTTCCAAAACCGAAAGCTTGGTCCCTGTCCGTACATCGTGCGCGGTAAATTTTCCTTCCATAGGCCACATTTTCTCCTGCAGCCATACCTGCAAGGCCAAATCGTCCCCATAGCCGCGCAAGAGCGACATGGCGGCGTGACCATGCGTATTGACCAATCCGGGCATATACAGCTTCCCGTTTCCATCGATCCGCTCATCGAATGTCGCCTCTGGCGAGGGAGCCTGCTCTCCTATATATGTAATCCGATTACCTTCCATTGTCATATATCCGTTAATGACAGGTGTTTTCTCATTCATCGTAATAAAAGTGCCGTTCTCAATGATTGTTTTTTTCATTAGACCCTTCCTTTCCCCTGCAAATTACAAGTCCGTTTCCAATGTACAACTTCAGCGCGGCAAAATCAAGGAGTCTAGTACTTATAACCACTTTTACCATTACATATCAGAAACAAATTTTTCATATCCTAACTCAAGAAATCTTCATTGCTTTCCATCAGCCGATTGTGTTATTTTTAATTTTGTGAAAAAATTGACGGCACGTTTCTACATATTTTTTATCTTCGCGATGTGATCTTCATTAATTTTTAACAATTTCGGGAGGCCAAAGCTATGCTTTTCACTAAAAAAAATGATACGGATTTTCTTCTCCTGCTGATTAACGCATCGGAGAACACGCTGCAAGCGGCACAAATGTTTCGCAATGCCGTCATGGGAGATCAGCCTCCGGCTGCCTTCTACCCGCAGTTGAAAGAACTGGAGAACAAAGGCGACCAAATCACGCATCAAATTTTCAAAGGGCTTAACAAAGTGTTTATCACACCTATAGATCGCGAAGATATCATGGAACTGGCCGCCAAGGTTGATGACGTCCTGGACGGGATCGAAGCTACCATTGCACGATTCGATTATTTGAACATCACCGTCTCCGACAAATATATGAGAGAATTCTCGGCGGTCATCGTCGCCAGCTGCCAGCACATCCTGGATGCGTTCAAGCTGCTTTCCAAAAAGAAATATATGCAGCTCACGGAGCATACGGTTCAAATCAACAGCCTGGAAAATGAAGCCGACCGTCTGATGCGCGAAGGCATCCGTGAAATTTTCACCAATCCAACGGACCCGTACCACGATTTCAAGCTAAAAGAGCTGTACGAGCGTTTGGAACAAACGACCGACGCATGCGAAGACGTAGCCAACATTCTGGAAAGCGTTGTGCTGAGATATTCCTGAACAGCCGTTGTGCCGGCCGCTAAGGAACCCCAGCATGCTTAGGAGGACATTATGTTAACTATACTTATCATCATCGTCGCCTTGGCGTTGATCTTTGACTTTATTAACGGCTTTCACGATACGGCCAACGCTATCGCAACCTCCATATCTACAAGGGCATTATCGCCGCGTTTTGCCGTATTTTACGCAGCGGTGCTGAACTTTATAGGTGCATTGTTTTCTTCAGAAGTTGCCAAAACCGTGGGCGGAAGCGTAGCGAATCCTGCTGCGATCGAGAACGGCATGTATGTTGTTATCGCCGCCTTACTATCAGCCATTATCTGGAACCTGCTTACGTGGTATTACGGGATTCCCTCATCGTCATCTCATACGCTTATCGGATCGCTGGCCGGAGCGGTCATCGCCGGAGGCGGGCTTAGCAGCGTCAACTGGTCGGGATTCCAACAAATCGTACTGATTCTCATTTTATCGCCTATCGTTGCATTTGGCACCGGCTTTATCATTATGTGGATTATCCGTCAACTGATATTGGCGAGCGGCAATCAATCACGCTCCAAGCTTAACCGTACTTTCCGCGGCTTTCAGATTTTATCGGCCGGGCTGCTGTCCTTTTCTCACGGGGGGAACGACGCTCAAAAGGCCATGGGGATTATCGTATTCGGATTGGTTGCTCTCGGCTACCAATCGGATTTGGAAGTTCCGCTTTGGGTGAAACTTTCCGCGGCCACCGCTATGGGGCTCGGAACTTCGATCGGCGGCTGGAAAATCATTAAAACCGTGAGCAAAAAGCTGCTGAAGATTGAACCGATCAACGGCTTTGCCTCCGACCTGAACTCATCCATCGTGATTCAAACGTCCACCCATCTCGGGATGCCGCTTTCGACGACCCATGTCATTTCGTCATCGATTATCGGTACCGGTTCAGTCCTGAGATTTCATGATGTCAAATGGGGCACAGTCACCCGGATGGTCATGACCTGGGTCATCACGATCCCGATCAGCATGGTGCTGGCCTTTCTGATTTACAAAATTATTTTCCCCTTTATATCGTAAAAAAAGACAAGCCCGGTGCAACTGGATCATTGCACCGGGCTTCCTTTTATTCCTCCAAATAATAGGCCAGACTTTGCAGATCCGTCGTGAAATCCGCATGGTGTACGCGAACCCCGCTGGGCACCTTGATAATCATCGGAGCAAAGTTGAGAATGGCTTCCACCCCTGCCTCGACAAACTGGTTGGCCACATGCTGCGCCTCCATGGCAGGAACAGTTATGATCCCGATCCGCACCTTTAGCGCTTGAATCGTATCGCAAAGCTCCTCCATCGGTTTTACCTTCAAATTGTTGATCGATTCTCCGATTTTTGTTTTTTGGGAGTCGAACACGGCCACAATTTTCATGTTATCCTTAAGATAAGCGTTATAATTGCATAACGCCCGGCCCAGATTCCCTGCACCGACCAATGCAACCGGGATCACCTTGTCGATCTTTAATATTTGCCGGATTTTTTCAATCAGATAGTTCACATCGTATCCAATGCCCTTTTTCCCGAATTCTCCGAAATAGGCCAAATCCTTGCGGATTTGAGCAGGGTTTAAATCCAGCTTTTGCCCCAGGTCCTGAGAGGATACCGTTTGTACGTTTTTCTTGCTGAGTTCATTCAGAAATCGGAGATAGATCGGAAGCCGACGAACAACCGCTTCGGATATTTTCGGAGTTTTCATTCTGCATTTTCACCCATCCACTGCTTTATTCTTGGTACCAACTGATTCGAATTCATGTGCTCGATCTTCGGGCCTGGCAGCGAATATAAGAAATACTTGCCATAGTTCGTATCGATAACGCGAGTGTCGTATATAATCACAATTCCTTTATCCGAAGCCGTTCGCACCAGACGTCCGAAGCCTTGCTTGAAGCGAATGACCGCCTGGGGTACGGACAGCTTCATAAAAGGATTCTGGTTCTTTTGCTTCAGCTTTTCCGTCTTCGCTTCAACAAGCGGATGATTCGGAGGCTGAAACGGAAGCCTCACAATCGCCAGACAGCTGAGCGCATCGCCGGGAATGTCCACACCTTCCCAAAAGCTGCTCGTCCCAAGCAGCACACTGGCTGGGTTGCTTTGAAATAACCGGGTCAGCTTGCTTCGGTTGCTGCTGTCTACGCCTTGACCAAGTACGGTCACTCCGAATGAAGAGAGCATGTCCTTCAATCCCGCATGAGCGGCCTTGAGCATCCGGTTGGATGTAAACAATACCAGCATCCGGCCGCGCGTTTCGAGCGCCACTTCCGCCAGCGACGGCACCAGCTTGTCCAGAAATTCCTTCTCGCCGCTGGCTCCCCGCAGCGTCGGAAAATCCCGGGGTATGGCGACCAGCGCCTGCTTGCGGTAATTGAAGGGCGATGGCAGCTGAACGGTTTTGAGCTTACCGTCCGGATCCCCGTAAGCCAGCCCCAGCTGCTCGCAGGTGTAATCAAACGATTTGCCGACCGAAAGCGTAGCTGAAGTCATAATCACGCTGTCCTTCACTCCGAAAAAGGTTTGACGCAGCATTTCGCTGACATCTACCGGCACACAGAAGAGCTGAAGCGAACGGTTCTTATTGTACATGCCGCCTTCGAGCCAGTAGACATAATTGTCATCGGGCATCGTCATAAAAAAATGCAGCGCATCCCGATGCCTGTACAGTTCCTTCACGGTTCCGGTCAAATCGGTGATCGAGCTTTGCACATCGTATTCGTCCTGAACCTCTTTGATTTCCATGATCATCCGGTCAAGCCGGTGCAATGCTTCATTGAAATGAAGCTGCATGTTCTCCTCTAAGATCAGCAGCTTGTCCCAGCCGGCGGGCAGCTTGTCCTTCTTCACCCGGTACACGAACGAGCTGCCCTCCGTTTGGCTGCCATCCCCCCCGGAAACAAGCAGTTGATAGAGCAGTTCGGTCAGCTGATCCCATTCCTCTTTTAGTTGCACAAGCTTCTCCACGGCCTGATCGATCATTGCGCACCAGCCTTGCGACCGTTCTTCCTCAAATTTCTGCAGCCGCAAGCGCAAGGAGGACAACTGGCCGGACCGGGAATCTTTATATAACCAATGCAGCGTATTCATCAAGCCATGGTAGTGCAGGTCAATGCCCAAATGCTTGCCGGCCACTTCTTCAAAATGATGCGCCTCATCGATCACCAAATGTTTATATGCGGGCAGCAGCCGGTTTTCCGCTTTCGTATCCGTGAACAGCATCGAATGGTTTGTAATGATGACATCCGCCGTATTGGCGTCATGCCGGGCACGATGGTAAAAGCATTTTTTAAACCAGGGACATGCACGGTTCAAGCATGAATCCGCATCGCTTGCCACCGTATGCCAGAACTGTTGGCCTTTGTTTCCAAAATGAAGCTCCTCTTCATCTCCGCGCGCTGTCTCCCCAAGCCAAACCAGCATTTGACCTGCGGTGATCCGGTCGTCCCATCCGTGTTCAAAATCAAGCGAGTTCAGTTTTTGTTCGAATTTGCGCAAGCACAAATAATGGCTTCGGCCTTTGAAAACGGCAGCTTTGAAATGAACCGGAAATAAGCTTTCGAGCAACGGCAGATCCCGTTCCCGCAGCTGCTCTTGAAGGTTGATCGTGTGGGTGCTTATCAGTATTTTTTTGTCCTGCTTTAAACCGTAATATAGCGAAGGAATCAAATAGCCGAGCGATTTTCCGGTTCCCGTTCCCGCTTCAATAATAAGATGCTTGCCCTGCTCGAAAGCCGATTCCACTTCTCTCAGCATCGTAACTTGAGCTTCCCGGTCCTCATAGGCGTCAAAACGCTGCTTTAGGACCTGCTTCAGCTGATGGTAGAACGAATCAAAGTCTTCCGGCAGTTCGCCCGCCATTTTCTCATCATTTTCTGGCTCCTCCGCCCCCCAATCATTCACATTCAAGGCAAACTGGCGGAAATAGCGGTCCGAGTCCGTATCCAGCGGATTATGCAGTTCCTTATGCTGTCTCATTTCCCGAATAAACCAGCCAAAATCGTTAGCGGAGTCCTCGTAGAGCAATTCTAATCTCTGAAGTGTAAGCAGAGGAAGCGATTGAAAGCGTTCCATGCACTGAAGCCAGATGAGCGCCGTAGCTTCGGCATCGCTGTCGGCTTGATGCGGCCTGTCGTGCTTGATCCCGAAGGCATGACTGACCATGGATAGCTGCAGACTGGACAGGCCGGGATAAAGAATTCGAAGAGCATCTATCGTATCCAGCACTCTGCCGTCAAATGCAAAATATCCGCTTTCATCCAAAGCCCGCTGCAGAAACGCCAGGTCAAAAGGCGTATTGTGTCCCACCAGCACAGCATCCTGCAGCAACGGCACCATCTCCGCGATCACACTTTCAATGTCCGGTGAATTCTTCACCATCTCGTCATCAATACCCGTTAGCGAGGTAATAGAAGAAGGTATACTCATGCCCGGGTTGACGAGTGAAGTATACCTGTCCGTAATTTCATAATCGTTTATAATAAAGAGCCCGACTTGGATAATTCGATCCGAAGCCGTGCTCCCGGTCGTTTCAAAATCCAAAACCGCAAATTTCATTGGTAGCTAGTCAATCCCTTCGTTCCCACTATTTCTATAGGATAACAAGATTACGGGCAAAAGGGAATAGCAAACTTAACCTGCCGTTTAAGAAGGTACCCGCGAGTTGGAAAAAGCAAATTCCAGCCCGCCCTTTTTCTCGCAACACACGCCCGAATCCAGCAGCGGTTGAACGCTGGCGGGATAAGTACGATAAGCCATATTGAAAAATTCGCAGGCCTTCTCCATATTGCGCTGCTCGGCTTGGATGCACCCCAATACATTATAAGAGATGGCCTTTATCTGTATATTTTCCGTGAGCTGTGTCAAAAAATGAAAGTGCGCATAGCTTTCATTCGTTTCTCCTTTGCGAAGATAAGACATCGCAAGATAGATGCGCGCCAGGGTAAAGTCCGGTTGGTGTTTGACCAGCTTATCGAATTCTTGAATCGCATCATCAAACATGTGGAGCTTATAATAGCCCTGGCCGCGAATAAACCAATCCGTTCGTTTACCGGAAAGTTCCGGATCAAGCGGGTCAGCCGTTCCAAAAGAAACCCCCGGAACACTCATGAGCTTGCCCAGCTTTTCTTCGAAAAGCATCCATTCCTCAATGCAATTGTCGCTCATCGCCTTTAGCGCCCGCAGCTTTTCCTGCAATTGTTTACGTTTGTTGCCTGTAGAGGACGGGTATTCCGATATCACGTCATCGAGCATTTCGTTCATGGAAGCAAAAAGATGTTTAAACATTTCTCTAAGCACCCACCTTTACGCTTCTCGCTGACCATAGTCAGGGCTTATTGATCCCTGCCTCGGCCCTCGACTTATTGTATCTTCATTGTTTGTCTCCCCGCCCTGTTTCATTCTCTCTACAGCACTGTGGAATGAATTTCTTCTTTCAGCACACTGATGACTTTATTCTGATCGCCCATGATCGCAATACGGGGAGTATGCGATCTCGCTTCCTCGTCGGACAGCATTACGTAAGATAAAATGATGACCGTATCTCCCGGATGGACCAGTCTGGCCGCCGCTCCGTTCAAACAGATGACGCCGGAGCCGCGGGGTCCCGGAATGATATACGTTTCGAAGCGCGCACCGTTATTGTTGTTGACGATTTGCACTTTTTCGTTCGGCAGCATATCGACGATATCGAGCAAATCCTGATCGATCGTAATGCTGCCGACATAGTTCAGGTTTGCTTCCGTTACGGTTGCACGGTGAATTTTGGATTTCAGCATGGTGCGAAACACGGCTTCCGCCTCCTGTACATATATGTTCTTACGCCCTCAGGTGAAACAAACGGTTATCGATCAGACGGGTGCTCCCGAATTTTACGGCCAAGGCCACAATGATTCGATCGGCCTCCGACAAAGCGCGGATCGGTTCCAATGCCGGATAGCTCAACACTTCCGCATAATCTATCTCGGCGAGCGGAGCCGTGCGAATGGTTGCGGTCACGGCTTCACGCAGCTCGTCAGCCGAGAGTCCGTCGCGCTTGTCCCGGATCATCCGCTCCGCGGTATCGAGCGCCTGAGACAAGACGACAGCCTGACGCCGCTGCTCCGCAGTTAAGTATACGTTGCGCGAGCTCATGGCCAGTCCATCGCTTTCCCGAACCGTAGGACAGGGTACGATCGTGACAGGGATATTCAGGTCATAAACCATCTGTTCAATGACAGCCACCTGCTGTGCGTCCTTCATTCCGAAATAAGCGTAATCCGGCTGCACGATATTCAACAGCTTGGTCACGACCGTCGCAACCCCGTCAAAGTGCCCGGGACGTGAAGCTCCGCACAGCCGCTGCGTTATTCCGGAGACAGAAACGATCGTTTTGGTGGGAGCAGGATACATCTCCTCTACTTGCGGGAAAAAGACAATATCGGTTCCGGCGGCACGCGCGATAGCCATATCCCGTTCTTCATCCCTCGGATAGCGGCTGAAATCCTCATTCGGTCCGAACTGAATGGGATTAACGAAAATGCTGAGCACAACGACATCGCATTCCCGCCGCGCGGTGTCAAGCAGCGATTGATGGCCTTGATGAAGATATCCCATCGTGGGTACAAATCCGATTCGAGCCTCCGGCCGATTCCATCGGGTCTGACGGATGAATTGCCTAAGCTCCTGTATATGCTTTACGGTATGCATAAGTCCCTTTTCTCCGATCTTTTAACTTCTGGGGGAAGCAGCGCTTCCGTACAAGCTTGCCGCAAATTCTTCTTCCATACGGAACGTATGCTCTTGAGCCGGGAAGCGGCGTCCTTTCACTTCATCGACATATTGGCGGATGCCGCTGCGGATCAATTCGCCTATCGACGCGTACTGCTTGACAAAACGTTTCGGATGCAGCTCTCCTCCATACCCGAGCAAATCGTGAAATACTAGGACTTGGCCATCACAGGAAGCGCCTGCCCCAATGCCTATCGTAGGGATGGAAAGCTGTTCGGTGACATGTGCCGCAAGCTGATCGGTGACCAGCTCCAGCACAATCGCAAAGACTCCGGCCTCCTCCAATGCCTTCGCATCATCCATTAACTTTTGTGCAGCCGCGGGGGTTTTCCCCTGGATCTTATAGCCTCCGATTTGATGGATGGATTGGGGAGTCAGACCGATGTGTCCCATAACGGGAATCCCCGCTTGCACCAAGGCTTTCACGGCTGGCACGATTTCCGTGCCGCCTTCCATTTTTACCGCTTTGCTGTGCCCCTCCTGCATTAGCCTGGCCGCGTTCTTCAACGTTTCATCGATACTTCCGTGATAGGTCATAAAAGGCAAATCCGTTACGACAAAGGTCGTCTTCACCGCTCGCGTCACCGCTTTGGAATGATAAATCATGTCATTCAGCGTAACCGGAATGGTCGAATCATAACCAAGCACCACATTGCCCAGCGAATCTCCCACCAGTATCATATCGATGCCTGCCTGCTCCGCCAGCATGGCGGATGGATAATCGTAGGCCGTCATCATGCTGATCGGAACCCGGTCCTGCTTCATTTTTTGCAGTTTCGCCGTCGTTATCGGTTTACGTGTTTCCATAAAGCACCTCCGTCCACCTTTTTGTTCATAGTATTTCAAAGAACGGCCGGATTGTTGCAAAAGCAAAAAACCTTTTAGCCGGGAAAGCAGAGGCTAAAAGGTCACATGTTCTGTGTCATATGATCCTTCTGTCTCGGTCCGGTTAGGCTCAGAGCAGAATCCGACATATAGCATAAAGCAGCTTTTCAGTTGGGAAAACACAAAACGCAGGAGTGCAATTCCGGCCGGATACTGCCTCCGTGTGTTGATTATACCAATCATTACATGAAAAGTCACCTGAATTCGACATCGCCTGAATACATTTTCCTGATCGTCCCGTCCTGCAGTCTGATCGCAAGTGCCCCCAGCTCGTCAATCCCCTCAGCGTACCCGTCGACAAGGCCTTGTGCGGTTTGGCAGCGAATCGGCTTATGAAGCGATACTGACAGTGCCTCCCAAAGAAGCTTTATAGGGGCAAATCCCTGCTCATGGTACAGGGCATACAACTGCTCCCATTCCAGCAAAAAGCGGCAAAGCAGCTCCACTCTGTCAATCCGGTATCCGGCCTCGATAAAGAGCGATGTAGCCACATTACGCAGCTCGGGGGGATAATCGTCCGGTTCCAGGTTGACCCCGATGCCTACACCGGCAATAATATGCTGAAGCGTCTCATTCTCCGCGCTGGATTCGAGCAAAATCCCGGCCGCTTTTCGTCCGCCGATCAGCAAGTCATTGGGCCATTTGATGCCGGCCTCCACAGGGACTATAGCGCGGATGGCACGGCATAAGGCAACGGAAACCAGAAGCGTGAGCTGAGGAGTGAACGATAAGGGGATATGCTTCGGCCTCAGGATCATGCTCATCCAAAGACCTTTGCCCTTCGGAGAGTGCCACTGTCTGCCCATCCGGCCCCGGCCCGCCGTTTGGCGCTCAGCCAGAACAAGCGTTCCTTCAGGGGCCCCTTCCGCTACCAGCGATAAAGCAACCGTTTGGGTGGAATCCACTTCATCGTAATATTTGACATGCTTTCCGAAGCGCTCCGTTTGCAGCTTGCCGATAAAAGCAGGCAGATCGAATATGTCGGGCTTCGCAAGCAAACGGTACCCCTTGCGCGGTGCAGCCTCAAAGCGATACCCCTGCTGCCTCAGTCTTTCGATTTGTTTCCATACGGCGGTCCGGCTGATTTGCAATCGTTCGCTAAGCTCTTCCCCCGACAGAAAAGCTCCATTCGACTGCTCGAACAGCTCCAGTAGTCGATCGGTCATAGGGTCCCCTTCTTCTGCATCGTGACATATTCCCGCTCCGCCGTCTGAAGCAGCGCCTCCGTTTCATTCGGAAGCTCTCCAAGGGCGACTAGCTCCAGCAAACGGTTCAGCAGCTTGCCGGTCCATGGTCCGGATTTCGCCTTCAGGCGCTCAAGTACAGCTTGTCCCGTAACGGATAATTCCGATAACTCTCCTGCAGGCATCGTCTGAAGCCAACCGTGTCCGTGATCGCACCACCGCGTAACCGCCCCGGCGGCCAGCGGACTGCTGCACCTCGCTGCAAACCATAATGCATCAGCAGCCATCAATTCCCGGATGCCTCGAAGCGTTTCACGGCCATACTGTAAAGCGGTACGCAGCCACAGCCGTCTGTACTCTTCCTCTTCAGCAGAAGAGCGGTCCAGCCGCTCAAGCCCGTGTGCCAGCATATCCGCAGCCGCCGCGGTCCGCTTGATCTCCTCCATCATTTGCTTGGAAAAGGTCAAGGTTTTCATATCTTCTGCAGCTTCAGCAGGAGAGACGCCTGCACGGAGATAAAGGTAGGCCCACCGGAGCTCATCACGGGCAATCCGTTTTAAATCGGTGATGCTGTCGGGCCCTATGGCTGCCGCAAGCTTTAGCTCCCGTTTTACATGCTCCAGGGCCCGTGACCGAGAGAGCAGCTCGAGCGCCCGATTCGGATCGTTTCCTGCCAGCATCCGCTCCAGCTCCAAACGCACGCGCTCCATGGCAATGTGCCGCAGAAGAGGCATGCAGGCGATCAGCGCCTCCCAGGTCGGTCCGTCCACCTGCAGGTTATACTCCGCGGCAAAACGAATGCACCGCAGCATGCGAAGCGCATCCTCCCGAAATCTTTCTTCCGCTTCTCCGACACAGCGAAGCACGCCTCGCTGCAAATCGGCTCTGCCGCCAAAAGGATCGATCAGCCGGCCTTCGCGGTCGATAGCCATGGCATTCATGGTGAAATCCCGTCTTTTTAAATCCTCCAGCAAGCTGTCGATGTATTCCACTTCGCTGGGGCGACGGAACGCTTCATAGTCTGCCTCCTTGCGGAAGGTCGTGACTTCAAAAGGCCTTTTGCCGATGATCACGGTGACGGTCCCGTGCTGCAATCCTGTCGGTACGGTCCGCTCGAACAGCGCTATAACCTGCTCGGGTCTGGCCGATGTAGCAATATCATAATCTTTGACAGGACGGCCAAGCTGTTCGTCTCTGACACAGCCGCCTACCAGGCAGGCTTCAAATCCCTTGTCCGTCAGCCGGTGAACAATGGTCATCGCTTTTTCTCTTAACGATTCGGTCATCATTTCCGTTTTCCTTTTCAACATTGCAGAGGTTTTGCGCTCAAGGCCTCAGGTACAGGGCGTTCGAGCACCCGATAATAAAGTTCTTCGTACTGGCGTGTAATCAAGTCGTTACAGAAGGTATATCTCGCACGATACAAACAAGCCTCTCTCATGCGCTGATACATTTCGTTGTTCGTCAACAGCATACGTGCATAAGAAGCCATCTGCTCCACATCGCCAATGTCCGCCAAATATCCGGTTTCCTCGTGTGTGATGAGCTCGGGGATGCCGCCGGCATTCGATGCGATGGTCGGCACTCCACAGGCCATGGCCTCCAGCGCCACCAGGCCGAAGCTTTCCTTTTCCGAGGGAAGCAGCATAAGATCGGCAAGCGACAGAAGCTGCGCCACATCATCCTGTTTGCCGCAAAATGTGACGCGCTCCTGGAGACCGAACTCCTTCACCTTGCACAGTACTTTGGAAAGCTCAGGCCCTTCGCCGACAAACAGCAATCTGGCCGGTATGTCCCGGTGAACCCGTTCGAATATGTCCACCACATCCATCACCCGTTTTACCGGTCGGAAGTTGGAGATATGGATCAATATTTTTTCATCCGGGTGGGCGAATTCCTTGCGAAGCGCCGTAACCTCCCGCGGATAATACACCCGTTTGTCTACGAAGTTGTAGGCCAGATCAATCGGCTTCTCAATCCCGAGCAGCTGGCGCGTTTCCCGGATTAAATCCTGGGAAACCGCCGTCACCGCATCGCTTTGGTTGATCGCATACCGGATCAAATCACTGAGAGACTCGTCCTCGGCGAGCACGGTAATATCGGTCCCATGCAGCGTCGTGACCACCTTGAGGTGAGAACCCACCATCTGCTTTGCGAGCAGCGCACAGACGGCATGAGGGATCGCATAATGCACATGGAGCAAATCCAGTTCCTCCTGCTTTGCCACCTGCGCCAATTTGCTCGCGAGCGAAAGATCGTAAGGCGGATATTTGAATACATAATAGTCGTTGACTTCCACTTCATGATAAAAAATATTTTTATGGAATTTTCCCAGCCTGAACGGCATGCTGTGGGTTATAAAATGAACCTGGTGCCCTTTCTCCGCAAGCAGCTTTCCGAGTTCTGTGGCTACGACTCCTGAACCGCCCAACGTAGGATAGCACGTAATTCCGATTTTCAACCGTTCCATCCTGCGCGCCTCCCTCGATCACAATCGATATACGTCTTAAAACAAATTCGTCAAGTAAGGCAGTTTGCTGATGAAGCCTTCGGCATAAGGCACCGAACGCTGCTGGCCAAGCAGCTGATCCCTGGCCTCTACCCGCTCCAGGTAGCCCTGATTTAGCGGGGTATGGACGTAATCATTCCCGGCGCCTGCCGCCTCGAATTGCGAGCGGTAGGCTTTCAGTGAAGAGCGCTTCTTCTCATAGACAGCGGTTACGTCTACCATGACATCCGGCGGAATGACATCGTTAATAAAATAAAAGTAGCTCTCCTGAACCGTATGCGCCGGAACATGCGGTATATACCTCCTAAGCTTCGCATTGAACAAAGCTTCCTGCACCAGCTTGCTGCACGCGATGTGATCGGGATGCCGATCCTCCCAATAAGGAGCGAATACGACGCGAGGCTTCCATTTGCGAATTTCCAGCACAATGCGCTCCACATATTCCGGCAGCAGATAAAGACCGCGGTCCGGGAGCTCCAGATTGCTCCTCATCGCAAGCCCAAGCCGCTCCGCCGCTTCCGCCGCTTCTTTACGTCGGGTTTCCACGTTTCCGTTGGAAGACATTTCAGCTGAAGTTAAATCACAAACACCGACACGGAGCCCTTGCTCCGTATGCTTAGCGATGGTGCCGCCCATTCCGATTTCAGCATCGTCCGGATGAGCGCCGAATATGAGCAAGTCCAACGATTCTTTCATCCGTCTACACCCGGCTTATATTTATGTACGAGCTCTCTCCAGGCAAAATCTCCCCGATCCAGTGCCTTGACCAGTATTTCAGCAGTTGCAATATTCGTCGCACACGGGATTCCCTGCACGTCGCAAAGCCGGAGCAGCGCGATAATATCCGGCTCATGAGGCTGAGCCATCAACGGATCGCGCAGAAAAATAATCAGATCCATCTCATTGGTGGCTACCATGGCTCCGATCTGTTGGTCGCCTCCAAGCGGCCCCGACATAAAACGGTGCACGTTCAGCTTGGTTTTCTCCATAATGCGTGTTCCCGTCGTTCCCGTGGCATAAAGACGATGTTGCTCAAAGACAGATTCATAAGCCGTTACAAAATTAACGATTTCATCCTTCTTGCGATCATGTGCAATCAGTGCAATATTCATAGGCATGTCATCCAGCTCCTCTTCTGCTCTGCCGCTTCCCTACAAACAAGGACACTCGAACGGACCTTGCGGCCTGATCCATGTCCTCCTCATTATTCATTAATCGATAAAATGCTCAAATCCGTACACCATGCCCGCATACTCCATCACTTTTTTGACGGCAACGTTCACCCCGGGCATGTAGCCCGCGCGGTCGTATGAGTCATGGCGGATTTTCAGCGTTTGACCGAAGGCGCCAAAAATGACTTCCTGCTGGGCAAAAATGCCCGGAAGCCGAACGCTGTGAATTCGGAAGCCTTGGTAATAACCGCCGCGCGCGCCTTCAATCGTCTCTTCCTCTTTCGGATTCCCTTGGCGGAGCTCCTCGCGCACTTCGGAGATCAATTCAGCGGTTTTTACCGAGGTACCCGACGGAGCATCCAGCTTCTGATCCCCATGGTACTCGATAATTTCTACATGAGGCATATATTTCGCTGCTTGAGCGGCAAATTTCATCATCAAAATGGCACCGATCGAGAAATTAGGCGCGATGAGCCCGCCAATGCCTTCCGCTTTGCACTGCTTGTCCAGCTCCTCTATATCTTCAGGAGTAAAGCCCGTCGTTCCCATTACAGGGCGAACTTTGTGCTTGATGGCCAGCCTTGTGTTCACAACAGCCGATTGGGGAGTCGTGAAATCGACCAGCACATCCGGCTTTGATTCGACGAGCGCCAGCTCCAAATCATTCGTAACCTGAACGCCGCATGGCTCCAGACCAACAAGTCTTCCTGCATCCATATTTGTCGTAGAGCGTGCAACCGCCGCCACTAATTCCAGTTCGGGATCGCCAAGCACCATCTTTACGACTTCACGTCCCATACGGCCGCTTGCACCGGCCACAGCCACTTTAATTCGAGTCATTTCGTTGTTTCGTTCCTTTCTTCCTGCGATTTGGAGTTCATCCTTTGTTCATATATTGTTTCCATTTTAAATCATAATCTTTAAGCAGTCTTTTGCCTATAGCGTGCTGAGGGTCCAGCTTCAAAAGTTCTTTGACCGCTTTCACCGCCGAACTGTATTCCTCAAGGCGATAATACGCAATACCCAGCAGAAGGAATGCCTCAATGGCCAGGGGATCAAGCTCCACAGCCTGTTGAAGCAGCGCGACGGCCAACCACAAGCGTTCATCCTGCTCCTCGAACAGCCTTTCAGCATGCAATATCAATTTCCTGGCCTGAAGATGCTGCAGGTGAAACGAATAATGCTCATCCTCCGGCTCAAGCCGAACGGCCTGCGCCGCATGACCAATCGCTTTATCGAGCTTATTGCTGCGGGCAAATGTGATGGACAGCTTATAATGATACGCCGCACAATGCGGGTCCAGGGCAATCGCGCGTTCAAACCATGCAATCGCCCTTTCGAAGTCGTGCTGTAATATCGATTCATATGCTTTTTTTATGGCGTTCTCCCCGTCCATAATGACCATCTCCTCTCCAAACCGTCCGAAGCATGTTCCCTCCTGGACGAGGTCTGCAGCATATAAGGTGATGGTACACTATATGACAAAGATGAAGTTAAGTGTCCACTCGAGTCCACCGATCGGCGTCACGCGTGCGAAACTTATGCATGATTTTGTCATGTGCCTCGGCAAGGTCAATCCCCAGGGAGTTGGCAAAGCAAATCGTGATAAACAAAATGTCGCCCAGTTCGAGCTCGATGGAGTTCTCTTCTTCCGTAGCTTTTTTCGGCTTCTCCCCGAATCGGTGATTCACTTCCCGGGCCAGCTCCCCAACCTCTTCCGACATTCGGGCCATCATGGCCAAGGGACTGAAATACCCTTCTTTAAATTGGGATATGTATTCATGCACCTCCTGCTGGAGGTCCTTTAACGATTTATCGGACATGATCCTAACGTTCACCTGCCTTCATTAAATCATTCTCTATCCATAAGAGCGCATTATCATCATGTTAACGCAAAACACGCCGTCATGACAAATTTTTTTTGAAAAAGAAGGGAACCGTTATATTATACCGAATTTCATGTTCATCTGAAACGAATGGAGTTGAATCATGCGGTTTTCTGAAGCTTCCACCCATGCCAAAAACATCATCCCGATTTGGATCGGGACGGCCGTATATGCTTTCGGGCTTCATTATTTTGTCATTCCGAATGAACTGATGGAGGGAGGGCTGACCGGCTTTGCGCTGCTCTTGAACTACATTTTCAGTTTTCCGCCATCCCTGACCACGCTCTGCATGAATGTTCCGCTGTTTTATTTGGGCTGGCGTATATTAGGAAAATCCTCCATGGCATACACCATCATAGGTACACTTTCTTTGTCGTTTTTTCTCTGGATCATGGAACGGCTGATCGGCAGCGGTTGGCTTGTGCCCTTTCGGACGGAGCACGATTACTTTCTGGTCACCGCTTATGCCGGATTTACACTGGGATTGGGCCTGGGCATCGTCTTCCGTTTTGGAGGAACAACCGGGGGGACCGATATTTTGGCCCGGGTCATCCATAAACTGAAAGGTTGGCGTATAGGGCAGATTATCCTGACGATGGACGTTATCGTGATTGGTTCCTCTCTCTTTTTCCTGCCGAAAGAGAAAATCCTGTATACGATTGTTGTTGTTTTCATCGCTTCCAAGATGATCGACATTCTGATTGAAGGAGCATATGCCGCCAGGGCTTTCACCATTATTACCCACCAGTCGGAAGCTGTCGCCGCCGCCATTACGGAATCACTCGATCGGGGAGCCACATTATTACCGGCTGTGGGCGCTTATTCCAAACAGCAGAAGCATATTGTTTACTGTGTAGTGGCCCGCAGTGAAATGAAAAGGCTTAAAGACCTTGTCCGTTCCATCGATCCTCTCGCATTCATTATCATAACGGAGGTACACGATGTCGTTGGAGAAGGCTTCAAGCCTAAATAAGTCCATATTGAACTAACGCGTATCGTCATTGCTGCGGCGAACCGGCACAAGACCGTCGTTCTTTTTGGAGAGCCGCCACCCGGCAAAAGCAAGTGAACTCAAAATGATCAACCCGAACGTCAGCGTCCACAGAATCGGATTCTGCGGCTCCGGATAAGGCAGATAGGCTGTTGTTGCCTGTCTCATAAACAGTTTGTCCAGCATTTGCCGCATGGCAGGGACGGCATTGAGCACGTCATCGAACGGTTCGCCCTGAAGCAGGGACTGTGACCGGACGAACGCGACAAGCGAATCCATTTTCTCCACATCGGAGGGCATCCGTCCAATAACCAGGCTGGGCTGCACAATGCTGTAATTATGCTCTAACCGGGAGGAAGCCGATTGTAAATCCGACTGTCTTTGGCTTTTAGCCGCTTGTTCCACACCGGTAACGTCATCCTGAAGACGGTCGTAATATTGAAGCCATAACGGCTGGGTGGGGTGTGTTAGCGCATCGGCCGCCAGCCGAACCTTTGCCGCGGCGATTTGCCGATCTTCAGGCTGAACCTTGGCCAAACCAAAAATGCGCTGTGCATCGGTAACGGTTTGGGTCAGAGCGGTCATTCCTTCAGCCGAAGTCAATCCCTCATAACGAATTTGAGATATTTGGTCTGTCAGCTGCTGCAATACGATTCGGCTATCCTCTACCTCTCCCTGCAGCAGTTTTTGATACATATCATCGGCAGTACGGTTCAACAGATCGGCCTTCTGAAGCTGCTCCTGGGAAGGCTTTGGCGCCTCCGCCTCATTTTTGTCCTTGTCATTCCCGCTGCAGCCGCCGAGCAAAGCAGCAACGAGCAGCGCCGTTATGATCAGACCGAGCCGCTTCACGTTGTAAGCTCCGAACATTGGTACATCCCCTCCTAAAAACATCGTATGGGAGGATGTCCACATTTAGACCGATTTTGTACCGGTCTCCTTCCGTTCCTTCCGTACCCTCCATCTCCAGAGAAGCAAAGCCACGGCAATGCTGGCCCAGCTTAACAACATCGTAAAAGAGGCGATCGGAGTCAGATCATCCTCCAGCACCTCCGGGAGCCATGGATAAATGCCGACGGCGTAATCCATGATGTCGTTCAGAAGCACCCAGCAGGCTGCGAAAAGAACCGCCATCCATCGGAAACGGTAAAAACGGTAGTACAGCAATGCTTCCATCGCCATCCCCAGATGTGAAAACGTCAGCATCCAATCCTGCCAAACCAGCCGGTCCCCTTGGTACGCTCCTGCCATGATCATGGCTACTGCCCATATCCCGTATTTAAATGAAGTAATAACGGCAAAAGCCTCTACAAAACTTCGTAATCCGCCAGACGGCTTCCGTCCGGTATCTTTATCGTTCGCTCTTCTCAGCAGCAAAATCAGCAGAAACCAAGTGAAAAACAAACTGGCCGTAGGGCTGTCCGGGACAAAGGGAAGATAAAGCGGAGACATGTTTTCTGCGGTGAACTTTAATTGATTGCCATACCATATGTATCCGTAAATCGTACCAAGGAAGTTCACCCAAAACAAGGTCCACAGCATCTGCCGGCTGCCCAGAAACTCGCGTGAGAAAAAGTAAGTCCAGCCCCTGATTGACAACAATGACTCCTCCTCTTCTTTCTAAAAAAACCTGACCGCATTAGCGGTCAGGTTTTATCTTGTTATTGTTTTTTCTGTCTGGAGAGCCAATCCGCAAGCTGTTCGATTTCGGCCGGTGTCAGACCTTTGCCAATGTTGGCATCATATTGTCCAGGCATCTGACCAATACCGTTATGGATAATTCCCAAAATCTCATCCTTGGAGTGAAGGTCTCCCACTCCGCGAAGCGCCGGGATTTTGGCCGAAGGCATTCCCTTCAAGTCCCCGCCATGACAGGAAAGGCAAGTCGACTTCGCATAAATTTGCGCTGCCGGATCATCAGGAGCTACAATTGCAGCGGCTTGCTGTGCGGGCGGCTTCGCTCCGCCCCCGCCTGCGCCGCCTGATGTGCCTTTGTTGGCGTGCATTTCTTCTTCACGTTTGATATGCTCCGGAATAATATTTTTCTCCTTGAGCTCTGCCTGATAGTGGCTCCAGGACACGACCGTCAAATAGGTGCAAGCGATCAAGCTCAAAAACATTAAAGCGGATGCGATCGGCCGCTTGTAAAAGCGTCTTTCCTTGCCCGTATCCAGAAACGGAGCCAACAGCAAAGCACCGAACGCGATACCCGGAACACCAACGGTACCCAGCACCACGAAATTTTCCGAAGTATACGGGTATTTGAGAAGCTGATACATGAACAGGAAGTACCAGTCCGGCATCGGAATGAACTGTGTATTCGTCGGATCAGCAGGATAGCCGAGCGGAGCCGCATGAGACACGGTCAGAGCCAAAATACCAACCAGCACGACAACGCCGACCATCCATTCTTTCAAAAGGAAGTTCGGAACAAATACTTCCGATTTTCCAGGGTAAGCAGAAAAATCTTGCGGAGTCAATTTCGTCGATTTTACTCGAACGCGTGAATCCCCAACGTAAACGATTTTCTCGTCCGATTTATGACCATGAGCCACGGAACGCTCCTCCTTCTCGTTTTCTTGGTAGAAAACCGTAAGCTGCAAATTTTACGGAAATCTTATAGCGGCCCGGAAATACCTTGCTTGCGAATCATGAAGAAGTGTCCTGCAAGCAGAGCCAATAATGCGCCCGGAAGGAAGAACACGTGCAATGCAAAGAATCTCGTTAACGTTTGCGCCCCTACGATTTCCCCGCCTTGCAGGAGGGTTTTTAAATATGGACCGATATACGGTGCGGATTCAACAATTTTAAGCGTAACGCTTGTTGCGAAGTAAGCTTTATTGTCCCAAGGCAGCAAATATCCCGTCAAACCAAGACCCAGCATGACAAAGAATATCAGCATCCCGACAACCCAGTTCATTTCCCGGGGAGCCTTATAGGATCCAGTAAAGAACACGCGAAGCGTATGTAGGAACATCATGACAATAACGAGACTGGCGCCCCAATGGTGCATCCCGCGTACTATCACGCCAAAAGCCACCTTATGCTGCAGATAGTCTACGCTTGCATAAGCGTTGATGATATCCGGCACATAATACATGGTCAGGAACATGCCCGACAGAATTTGTATAACTGTGATAAAGAACGTCAAGCCGCCGAAACAATATACAAAAGCGGAGAAGTGATGAGCCGGGTTAACGTGCTCCGGCACCTCGTGGTCCGCTACGTCTCTCCACATCGGCGTGATATCCAGGCGTTCATCGATCCAGTTATAAACCGCTTTAAACATCTGATGCTACGCCTCCTTATTACACCCGTTTATTAGGTCCGAGCTGACCAACATACACAAAACCGTTCTCGATCTTCACTTCATATTCGTCGAGCGGCAGTGGCGCTACGGCTAATGCTTTTCCGTCAATTGTGTAATGCGCACCGTGACAAGGACAATAATACTGGTTCTGGAATTGCGGACTGCCATTCCAGTTTACCGTACAGCCCAAGTGCTTGCATGTCGGGTTCAGGGCAAAGATTTTGCCGTCCGGACCTTTTGCAATCCATGCTTCGAGTTCAGGACTGCTTTCGTACCAGCCGTCCACTTGATGCACTTGGAACTTGAAGGATTTCGGCTCGTTCGTAACTTTGGACTCTTCCACAACCTTTACCCATTCAGCTTGCGACTTAGGCTGAAGAACCGGATCCACTGCAAAGCGAACCATCGGAACCAGCATCCCTGCGCCCATGAATGCTCCTGCTCCACCGAGGGTGTAAGAAAGAAACTGGCGTCTGGACATTTCACGACGTTTGACTGGTTTATCGCCGTGATGCTGCGTCTCTTGATTCGTGTGATCGTTCATTCTCGTTCTACCCCCTTTTTGCAACATATATCAGTCGTTCGACATAACTTTACACCATACACTAGGACATTACTAATAATAGCCTACACCTCAATGGGCGTCAAGAATGGAGTCTGCTTATTCCTAGGTGTAATCTGAAGTGTCGAAGCTACATGTAACGAAATTGTCACAACTGGCGATGTTGGGTAATGTGCCAGGCTGTTACATAGAATTCTCAACATTTCCATGAATCATACATGCGTCATTAGGTCAGACTTCCATTCCACAGGTTTGCCATCAATTCCGCCGCTTGGCGCTTCAATTCGCTGCCGGAAACTCTGAGTTCCTCCGGCGTAAAACGCAGAACCAAATCGGCATGTTTCGTTTCAAGGAACCCTTCCCCAAACTCGGGTTCAGACTTGGCCGTTACGATAACAACGAACCGAAAGCCGGTTTTCTTGAGGCCTTCACAGACCTGGTCCAGCAGCAAGCTGCCAGACTCCTGCCTTGTGGCGCTTGCAAAATGCATGGCGGGATACGTTACGATACGGCCTTTGAACGGAATCTCAATCAAGTCGAGCGCATCGCGTAAATATTCCAGTTCCCTGGTGGCCTCCCAAGGCGTCTCCCCTCCGTTTAATCCCGTAACCGGCAGTACCGCCGTATCCAGATACGGACGGAGCTCGTCCCATGTCTGCTCCTCAATGTCGCTAAATTTCAATGATTTCACCTTCTTTCCCTGTATCACTTTAGCACAGAAAAAAAGACATATGAACTATCTTCATATGTCTTTCAAAGAAATGTCATCATTGGCGCTAGCTCTATTTATTCCGGATTCATTCACCCAAGTCTCTCAGTGTATTCAGTTCGGTCGTTAGGGCAATAAAGGATTGTTCGTCACCATTAGCCAATGCCTGATCTATTTCTTCGTATAATATTTCCTCTTTGTATTTACGCAGCGCTTCGTCAAGCAACATTTCTGCAAACAAACTCAGCATCATGTCGTTTGTCACGTTCATTTTGCCCATAAGAACCTACCTCCAAACCGGGTCATAATCATCCATTTACACCACTTACTGCTTAAGGCTGCCCCTCAGATACTCAGAACCTCTGACGCAATAGCTCTCCATCGTCCGCTTCATCCGCTCCAGATCCTTCTCTTGCAGCTCCCGAACCACTTTTGACGGCGATCCGAGAGAAAGCGTGTACGAGGGGATTATTTTGTTCTCGGTCACAAGCGTTCCTGCCCCTATTAAAGCATATTCACCGACGGAAGCGCCGTTAAGTACAATCGCCCCCATCCCGATTAATGTGCCTTTGCCTACATGGCATCCGTGAATGATGGCACCGTGTCCTACGGACACTTCATCTTCGATGATCAAGGGCTGATTGGTATTCACATGGCCGATGCAGCCGTCTTGAATGTTGCTTCGCTTTCCGATCCGAATGGGGGCCAAATCTCCCCGAAGCACGGTGTTGTACCAGATGCTCGCCCCTTCTTCGATAATAACATCACCGATAATTTGTACACCGGGCGCCAGAAACACCGTTGGATGAATCTGGGGCAGAATACCGTTATAACTGTGCAGCATGAACCGTTACACTCCTTGGATAGGGTGCTGTGAAGGCCGGATGCTCCGCCGCGATACAGCAGCCTCGATTTTTGGAGTGATTGTAGCAAGACCTTCAAAGATTGTCAATTGTCAAACATCAATGGTAATCTTTTCTTCGTCGGGCACATACGTTCCTTCAATAATGTGACTGCCCAGCTTAGTGACCTGAACGACGCGTCCCCACCTTTCGTCCTCGCCTATCCTCAAAAGTCCAAGATGCATCATCATCTGGATAATCCGCTGGTCCAGGATCGAATCGGCCGTATCGTAGTAGTAAGGCCGAATCAATGGAGTCAACACCTCTCTTAGCGAATGATAGGTAACCCATGATTTGCCTAAACGGCTTAACCAATGGACCAACGATTGAAGGTTGGGAATAGGGCCTTTATACAGCCTTAACCAGAAACGGTAAACTTGGAACGGGTCGTCTTTTTGGCCTTCGTCCACCTTCGCTTCGCCTTTGCTTGTGAGTGCCAGCACCTGGTTGTGTTCCGTAATCAAATCGTTGTAGTAGCAGTAATCGTAAATAAAAGAAAACCGATTGGGATACTCACGGAACATTCTGCCGTAGCCGAATCTCCATGCGGTTTTGCCCACAGGGTCTTCCCTGACCGCCAAGCGTTCCAGAATCTGCTGGAGATTGCGTTTGTACATGACATTCTCAGCAGTAAGAATGACTTCCTGACTCCGGAGAAAATGAAGAAAGCTCCAGATGTCCTCCGCCAGAAATCTTTGCTCGTCCCGGTAGACGGGCGGCTCTTCGGTCGTTTGAAGCTTTTGCTGAAATTGCCTGGCCAGTACGAGAATGAATCTGCTTTTTAAATCGGCGGGCAATTGAAACAAGTATCGCGTTTGATGGGAATATCCGCTGAACAACCATCCCCTTTGCTTGAAGCGTGAAATCATTTCGCGCGGATTCCAAGCCGTGTTCTCGTCATCCTTCGTAAATCGGCTTTGCTGCACCCGGGCAATCAGCTCCTCCAAGCTGAATGACCCGCGCTGGTCAAACAAGAGCGAGTTGAGAAAACGGATGTCTTCGATCGATAAGGCTTCAACCTGAGTATCGAAAACCTCCCGCCGTCCTACCGCACACAAGATCGACTGGATGAGCTCATTTTTCGAATGGCCGTTGCACTCGCAATGATACGTAACGGCGATGCGGCTCAGCTCATGGATATCCGCATAGCTTAACATGTCGGCTAGATTCATGCGTCTGTCCCTCCAGAACTTCTTAATACCCATTATAGGAAAATGTTCCGGTTTTAAACGCGATATGAAAAAAATTGCAAAAAAAAGCGGATTCCCATGCAGCATCTTGCTTTGCATAAGAACCCGTTGGTTTCAAATACTTTGACCTTGCTCCTGCTCCAGCTTCACCAAGTGAGAGGTACAGTTTAAGAGCCGGCAATGCCAGCTTTCTTCTACACGTTCGATGACGGTCAGAGACGTATTTTTTAAATGCTCCTCTATGGGCTGACCCAAGAAAGAAGCAAGAACAGGTGCGATATATCCCCCGTGGCTGACGATCAGAATCCGTTTCCCCCGATGATCCCGCTCCATATCCAAAAGAAATGACCGCCAACGCGCCAGAAGCGCTTCATCACTTTCAAGGCCCAAATCCAGCTCGCGCCAATTCTCCCCCCATCTTAAAAGGCGATCCTCCGTCGTCGTCCCTTCCAGTTGGCCGAAAGCTCTCTCGCGCAATCTCGAATCTACCCCTATAAAAGGCGATCCTGTAATGTCCGCTATCAGCTGCGCCGTCTCCCGTGCCCTGATCAAATCGCTCGAGATAATCGCGTCCCAGTCTTCTCCCTGCAGCCTTTCGGCCAACAAGCGCGCCTGTATCCGACCGACCTCGGCCAAAGGCGTATCCATTTGACCCTGCATACGACCCGCCAAATTCCACTCTGTCGTTCCATGCCTTACGAATCCAAGTACAGTCATCCTGTCTTCAACATCCCTTCTAAAAGCTCAGTCAAAAAAAGAAACGGCCCTCGGGGGACGGTAGTGCCAGTCCGAAGTCCGCTAGATTTTGGTGCGTGTCAACCAGTTCATAATCAGTAAAGTACAGGTCAAACCGAACAACGAGACGAACAACATATAATCATTCACCGTCTGAATCGGTCCGACACGATACATGAACGGCTCGTTAAATCCTTTCAGACTGGCTACCGCCGTTGGCATGGCGTGGACATTCAACGATTCCCCCCCGCCGCTAGCCGCCACCACAACCGGGTCCCCCAACCGGCCGAATACGCTGGACTCTTGAGCAAGAGGAGGAGCAGCATCTATGCTCATCTCATGAGATAGAGAAAAGACAAAAGTGAAGACGAACAGCGCAATACAAAAGGAGATGACCGCCGTAAGGTTGCGGCGGAATTTGTATGAGAATGGATGCAGCCGGTCGTGGGCCGGAATTCGCCAAGACTCATCCTCGTATATCCGCTTCATCACACTGGAGGAAACCGACTTTTCCAATGACACGACAGGCTCATCATTGGCGGTAGAACGAATCAGTTGCGTGCTTTCCTGCCAGATCTCGAACTCTTCCTCACAAGCCTTGCAATGCTTGATATGTTCATCCACCGCCTGCCTTATTAAATCGTGCTCCGGCAAATCCCAATAGACGCCGAACCATTCATGTATGTCTTCGCATTTCATCTTCGATTCATCCCCTCATACTCCTCAAATATCGGTTCAAGAAAGTATGGTTCCAACTGAAGCTTTACGCTAGCCCTTGCCCTGAATAACAAAGATTTGACCGAGCTTACCGTCTGCCCGAGAATATTGGCAATCTCCTGGTAGTCAAGCTGGTCGTATTCACGCAATATTAGTGCGGATCGCTGCTTCTCAGGCAGATTATTTATGGCATCCCTTACCATAGAAACTCTCTCGTTCCGCAGAACGGTTTGTTCCGGGAGCGTGTCCAAAGAAGTTTGAGGCGTATATCCGCTTTGCTCCAAGGAAACCTTTATATTTTTATGTTTGCGCAGCTCGCTTAACACCGTATTGCGCGCGATGGTATACAGCCAAGTGGAGAAGGTCGCCTCGACCTCACGAAACGAATGAAGGCTTTTATAAGCCTTATAGAACGTTTCGTTGCAAAGGTCTTCCGCCAGAGATTCCATCTGCGAGCTTTTCAGCATGTGAAAGATGAATGCCAAAATCTTACGTTCGTAGCGGCGCATTAATTCATCATATAGCTGGACGTTGCCGTCCTTGATTTCTCTGATCAACTGGGAATCGGTCATGCAATTCGACCCTCCTTGTGATTCCTGCTTACTCCCAGCGATACTACTTGTTTGTACTGTAGGGGGAGTATAAAAGTTGCGGTAGTTTCGAAAAAAAAAATGAGAATGATACTTTGTTGCTCTTAGATGCTATACTATTCGTGGTATAAGGCCAAAATTCCTTCTTTATCGACAACTTCATAGGGTCTCCCCGATAAAGATGTACAATATATACTACGATTAGTTTATCAAAATAAGATATGCTGGAGAAGCTTACAACATGAACATGTCCGCCAACTCGTGAAAATTACAAAAAAAAGACCGCCTGAATCATCAGGCGGTTGCACATTGTGCCATTATTCGGATAGGAGTGGAGAGAAACCATACTGTACTTTTATTATATGTATCCGTTTACAAAAAGTCAACGTTTTTTTGAAAACGTTTCCTGCCAGTTTTAAAAAAAAGATTACACGTGAACCGTGTAATCTTTTTTCAGCAGCTCCAGCGCTTTATCCATATCGTATTCCTCCCGGAACGATAATCTCAAAACGCCTGGAACGTCTTCCCTGCTTTCGATAATCTGAATGTTGCTCAAGTTCACACGATGGCTGCCGAGCAGCATGGTAATTTGACCGATGACGCCCGGGTGATCCGGAACATCGACATAAATATCGTAAAAGGAGTGGATGACTCCCTTGCGGCGTTCCGGCAAACCTCCGCGGAATTGGTTTGCCTTATGAAACTCCTGCTCGATCCCTTCGCCGTTGCCGGTCTCCAGCAGCTTGATGAATCTTCCGACTTCTTCATTCCAATCCTTGAGCAAATTCAGCATCACGGTTTTGTTGCTGATCAGAATATCCCGCCATATGATCGGATCACTGGAAGCAATCCGGGTAATGTCGCGGAAACCGCCCGCGGCCAAATTCTGATAAAGCTCGTTCGATTCATTGTAGCGCGCCACCTGATTCACGAGAGCAACGGCAATAATATGCGGCAGATGACTGATAGCGCCTACGATTTCATCGTGAAGCCTGGCATCCACCTTCACAATGTGCGCCCGGGTCCATTGGAGCAGGTCGGTCAAGCGGGTGTATGCCTCTTCGGGGGTATCCTTGTCCGGTGTCAAAACGTAGAACGCATTCTCGAACAACCGAGAGGTTGCCGCTTCGACCCCGGACTTTTCCTTGCCGGCCATAGGGTGGCCTCCGATAAAGGATACGCCTTGCAGGTTCAGCCTTGACGCATATTCCGCCACAGACGCTTTCGTGCTGCCCACATCGGTGATGACACAGCCCGGCTTTAGAGGAAGCTTGGACAGCCTGGTCAAGTACTCTTCCAAATTCCCTACAGGAACGCACAGAAAAATAAAATCCGCGCCTTCTGCGGCTTCCTCGAAGGAAGTGGTAGCATAATCGACCACTTCACGTTTCAAATACTTTTCTACGGAACTCGGATTGCCGGAATGACCGACGACCGTCAACCCCGGTTTTCCTTTGAAGCACAGGGCGAGCGATCCACCGATCAGCCCTACGCCGTATATTGCAATTTTGGTCATGAAACCGCCACTTCGCTCAATACTTGCTCCAGCGCCTCAAGGAATTTACGGTTTTGCTCCTCGCTGCCTACCGTTACGCGGATCTTGGTCGGATAGCCCCAGCCCGGGTCATGACGAACAATGATGCCTCTCTGAAGCAAGCCCTGAAATACCGCTTGACCCGGACGCTTCACATCGATCATGATAAAATTCCCATGAGCCTCAAAATACGGCAGGCCCAGCTTATCCAATTCCGCTGTCACTTGCCGGATACCGGCGGCGTTTGCCTCACGGCACGTGCGGATAAACTCGTGATCCTGCAATGCGGCAAGCCCCGCCTTCTGTGCAAAGCTCGTGGTATTGAAAGGCTCACGCACCTGGTTAATCGAACGAACCACATCCGGATGTCCAATGCCAAAGCCGATGCGCAGGGAGGCCAATCCGTATATTTTGGAGAACGTGCGCAGCACCACAATATTTTTGTATTTATTCAGCAGCGAAATGCTGTCCGGATACTCTTCGTTGACGGTGTACTCGGCATAGGCTTCGTCGAGAACGACCATGACATGATTTGGAACGGATTCAATGAAGGATACGATTTCCCGTTCGCTTAACATGGTGCCCGTCGGATTGTTCGGGTTGCAGATCCAAACGATCTTGGTACGTTCGTTTACTTTGGCGAGCATGGCCTTCAGATCGTGCTTTCCGTTTTCATCCACGGGAACTTCGATAAAGGTAGCCCCTTCGATTTCCGCGTTATGCTTGTACTGGGGGAACGTCGGAAACGCGGATATCGTTTCATCATTCGGCGTTAAAAAAGCGCGCGCGATCATCAGAATCACCTCGTCCGAGCCGGCGCCGAATATGATTTGATTCGGCTTTACGCCGTAGTGCTCAGCTACTGCATGCGTCAGGTCTACGGCTCCGCCGTCCGGATAAATGCTGACTTGATCGAGCAATGAAACAATGGCTTCTTTCGCTTTCGGAGAGCATCCGAACGGGTTCTCGTTGGAGGCCAGCTTGATGACATCAGTAAGCCCCAGCTCCCGCTTGACTTCGCTGATCGGTTTTCCCGGTTGATACACCGGAAGATGTAAAATATTTTGTTTAGGCTGCACTTCGGTAGTCACCTCGTTATAAGATTGATGAGCAGAAATATGAAATCAGTTACCCATCAATTTTCGCACAAATTCATTAATTTGCAAGAGGCCTTGTGATTTTGTTACATCTTGTGTCAGCAGCGGCAGCGCTTCTTCCACTTTTTTCACCAAGGCGCTGCCCACGACAATGCCGTCACAGGTCTTGGCAAATCGGGCATACTGCTCTGGGGTGGAAATACCGAAGCCGATCGCAATGGGAAGATTCGTCGAGGCTTTTACCGTTTGCAGGAACTCATCCACGCCGCTGTGAAACTCCGTCCGCGTCCCCGTCACGCCAAGCGAAGATACACAGTACACAAAACCGCTTGCCCGCGAGGCGATTTTCTGCACCCGCTCCCTGGAGGTCGGAGCTACTAGCGGAATCAAATGAATCCCGTGCTTCTTGGCTAACGCCCGGACCTCTTCATCCTCCTCCATAGGCAAATCCGGAATGATCAGACCGCTGATGTCGCTTTCCTGAAGAAGTGAAAAAATCCGGTCAAGCCCCGTTTGAAGTACAGGATTGAAATAAGTGAACAATATAAACGGCAATTCGCACCCCTCGCTGCGCGCTTGTTTGGCAGCGGAGATGCAATCCAGGATGGTGATGCGGTTCGCTTTCAAGGCCCTCATGGAAGAACGTTGAATGACGGGACCGTCGGCAAGAGGATCCGAGTAAGGTACGCCTAATTCCACCATAGCCGCTCCCGCTTTTTCAAGCTCCTTGATCACATCAATCGAGGTCCGCACGTCCGGATCCCCGATCGTCAGGAAAGGAATAAAGGCCGGTTTTTGTTGCTCCCGCAGTTCGGCAAACTTCCGGTCAATGCGATTCATCGGCATTTCCTCCTAAATAACTCATGATGGCTTCGACGTCTTTATCTCCGCGCCCGGAGAGACTGACAACAATAATTTGATCTTTGCCCATGGCCGGAGCCCGCTTAATCGTCTCGGCTATCGCATGGGCGCTCTCCAGCGCCGGTATGATGCCTTCCTTGCGGCTGAGCAGCTGCAGCGCATCGAGCGCTTCCCGGTCGGTAATCGGGATATATTCGGCACGCCCGGTATCCTTCAGATACGAATGCTCCGGTCCGATCCCCGGATAATCAAGGCCGGCGGAGATGGAATGAGCCTCCTGCACTTGTCCGTACTCATCCTGCAGAAGATAGCTGTAGGAGCCCTGGAATACGCCCTTGCTTCCTTTGGTCATCGTGGCGGCGTGTTTATCGGTCTCCACACCGCGCCCTGCCGCTTCAACGCCGATTAACCGAACGCTCTCGTCATTCAGGAAAGGATAAAACATGCCGATCGCATTGCTCCCGCCGCCTACGGCAGCAATGACCGTATCCGGCAGCCGGCCTTCCCGCTCAAGAATCTGCTTGCGCGTTTCATCGCCGATAATGCGCTGGAAGTCG
The DNA here is from genome assembly GCF_001465255.1 of Paenibacillus naphthalenovorans. Taxonomy (NCBI): domain Bacteria; kingdom Bacillati; phylum Bacillota; class Bacilli; order Caryophanales; family Paenibacillaceae; genus Paenibacillus; species Paenibacillus naphthalenovorans. Next base: position 2,232,550 of record NZ_CP013652.1, read on the forward strand.
CGGACCATCATCGGGTATGGGTGCGGTCCTGTTGCCGAACCAAGGATATAGAAGGTATCGTCTACATGGCTGACCCAATAGCGAAGGGTCTCATTGCACGCATCCTTCAATGTTCTCGTGCCCGAGGTGACTGGCACGACTTCCGTGCCAAGCAGATTCATCCTGAATACGTTCAGCTGCTGGCGCTTCATATCTTCTTCACCCATAAACACCTTGCACTCAAATCCCATCAGGGCGGCAACCGTAGCTGTCGCCACGCCATGCTGGCCAGCGCCGGTTTCGGCGATAATTTTGGTTTTGCCCATCCATTTGGCCAAAAGCCCCTGACCGAGCGCATTATTGATTTTGTGCGCCCCGGTGTGGTTTAAATCCTCCCGCTTCAGGTAGATCTTCGCGCCGCCCAAATGCTCCGTCAGACGCCCGGCATAATAAAGCGAGGTCGGCCGTCCGGAATAACGATGAAGCCAATAATTCAGCTCTTCCTGAAATTTCTCGTCTTTGGCATACTTCTTAAAAGCTTCCTCCAGCTCGATCAATGCGTTCATCAGCGTTTCCGGCACATACCGCCCGCCGAATTTGCCGAATCGGCCATACTCATCCGGTCCGTTAAACAATCGATTTCACCCTTTCGACAAAAGTCGTAATTTTTCCGATATCTTTTACTCCGTCGACCTCTACGCCGCTGGACACATCCACACCGTCAGGAGCGTAGCGATCGATCAGCCCCCGTACATTGTCAGGCTGAAGTCCGCCGGCCACCAGAAGAGGAATACCCGCTTCACGGCACCATTGCTGATAGGGAGGAATCGTTTCCCAGGCAAAGGTCTTGCCGGATCCGCCGCCGTACATCGGGTCGAATGTATCCAGCAGCATGCCGTCTACCAAACCGCGATAAGGCTCCAGGCTGCCGCGGACGGACGCTGTTGCATTCTCCGATGACATGGCCGCGGAAATCGCCATCACTTTAAACACTTTGACGCCCGGAAACCATTTTTTCACGGATCGGCAAAACTCCGGGCTCTCCTGGCCGTGAAGCTGAACAACGTCAAGCGCCGCCTCGCGGAGCACGGCTTCCAGCTCATCCAGGCCCGGATTGACAAAGACACCCACGGCCTGCGGCCGGTGCTCCGCCGTCCGGATCGCGCGGAGCATCGCTGCGGCTTGGCCCGGAGTGACCTGACGTTTGCTTCTTGCGAATACAAAGCCGATATAATCAACGGGCAGACCGGCAACCTGCTTTGCCATTTCCTCTGTTTGCAGCCCGCATATTTTAACGCTGACCATCGGATACTTCACTCCTTGACCGCTTCTGCATCGGCGTAAGCTCCCAGCAATCCGTGAACCGCAGCAGATACATCCGGCTGGCGCATAAAATGCTCGCCCACCAGCACCGCATGGGCACCGGCCGAAAGCAGCCAATCGATTTCCTCCGGCTTGGATATACCGCTCTCGCTAACGACGGTAACCCCTTTAGGAATATGCTTTACCAGCTCCTCCGTCGTTGCCAGATCGGTGACGAAGGTTTTGAGATTGCGGTTGTTGATCCCGATCATCGTCGGGTTGAGCTCCAACACACGCTCCAGCTCTTCCCGGTCATGAACCTCGATCAGAACATCCATCCCGAGATCTTTGGCAATCGTATGGAATTCTTTCATTTGCTTCGTCGTCAGTATAGCGGCGATCAGCAGAATCGCATCGGCGCCGATGCAGCGCGCTTCATAGATTTGATGAGGGTCGATCGTAAAATCTTTACGCAATAAAGGCACCTGCACGGCTTCACGTACCCTGGTTAAGTAATCGTTAGCGCCCTGAAAGTACTGAACGTCGGTCAAAACCGAGATGCAATCCGTCCCGGCCTGCTCGTAAGCCTTCGCCAGCCGGACAGGCTCGAAATCATCGCGAATCAATCCTTTGGACGGGGATGCTTTTTTTACCTCCGCAATCAGCCCCATGGAACGTTTGCGTCCGGAGCTCAGCGCCCGCTCAAATCCGAGGCAATCGGGAAGCCCGGCAATGCGCTTCTCCATTGCGGCTATGTTGATGCTCTCTTTCAGCTGTTCAACTTCCCGTTTTTTGGTCATGACAATACGATCAAGAAACATGGCTCACTTCTCCCGTATATTGGACTAACTGCTCCAGCTTTTCCTTCGCTTTGCCGGAATCGATGACTTGAGCCGCCAGCTTCACGCCTTCCGGCAGCGTTTCGCTGAAGCCGGTCACATAGAAGCATGCGCCGGCGTTGGCCAGCACAACATCCCTGCAGGCACCCGGCGCGCCGGAAAAGATGCCGCGGATGATCTCCGCATTCACCGCTGCGTCCCCGCCCACGACGTCCTTGAGGCTGTATACCTTCAGCCCCAGCTCTTCCGGAGTGATTTCAAACGTACGGATGCCGCCGTCCTTCAGCTCCGTCACCTGGGTCGCATCCGAAATGCTGATCTCGTCAAGCCCGTCCAGGCTGGCGACCACCAAGGAGCGTTTCACGCCCAGGGCCAGCATCACATGAGCGATCGTTTCTGTCTTGCCGCGATCAAACACACCCAGTACCTGCCGGTCAGCACCCGCCGGATTCGTGAGCGGTCCAAGCAGGTTGAACACCGTGCGGAAGCCAAGCTCTCTTCTGGATGCAGCCACATGCTTCATCGATTGATGATACAGCTGCGCGAACATGAAGCAAATGCCGACCTCCTCAAGGCAGCGAGCCGCCTGGGTCTCGTTTAACTGGATGTTGACTCCGAGTGCTTCGAGCACATCCGCACTGCCGCTTTTGCTCGACATCGCCCGGTTTCCATGCTTCGCCACCCGGACGCCCCCCGCCGCGGCTACAATCGCCGCCGTCGTAGAGATATTAAAGGTGTCGGCTCCGTCTCCTCCGGTTCCGCACGTATCCAATAAATTCTCCCGTCTCGTTTGTACACGATTGGCTTTGGCGCGCATGGTCTCGGCGAACCCGGTGATTTCCTCAATCGTCTCGCCTTTCATGCGAAGTCCGGTAAGCATGGCTCCGATCTGCGTCGGCGTGGCCCCTCCTTCCATGATGTGAGACATGACATCCCGCGCCTCCGCCCGTGTCAAGTTCGATTGTCCGACAATTTTATGAATCGCTTGCTGTACAGTCAATTGCTGTTGGTCCAACGTACTCGCCTCCCCATGATGGGTCATCCCCATTATGCTTATTGATAATAATCGTGGTTGATCGGCACATATTCGCTCGACTTGGTTGCGAATGCCGCCTCGGCTGTCCGAATCGACTTCAGCAGCGGTTTGGCTTTATTCACCGTTTCCTCGTACTCGTTCTCCGGAATCGAATCCCATACGATGCCCGCTCCCGCTTGTGCATATGCTTTGCCGTTTTTGAAGATGATCGTCCGAATCGTGATGCACGTATCAAGATTGCCGGAGAAGCCAAGATATCCGATCGCTCCCGCATATGCACCGCGCGCTTCGTTTTCCAGTTCCGCGATGATCTCCATCGCTCTCAGTTTCGGAGCCCCCGACACGGTGCCCGCCGGCAGGCAGGAAATGAACGCATCGTAGAAATCCTTGTCGGCGGCCAACTGGCCGGAAACGTTGGAAACGATGTGCATGACATGAGAATACCGTTCGATTTCCATGAACGTGTCGCATTTGACTGTCCCGAATTCCGCTACGCGGCCGATATCGTTGCGTCCCAGGTCGACGAGCATCAAATGCTCCGCCCGCTCCTTTTCATCGGCCAGCAACTCCTTCTCCAGCAGTAGATCCTCTTCCGGCGTCCGCCCGCGGGGACGGGTTCCCGCAATAGGACGGGTCTCCACTCTCTCATCCTCGACCCGGACAAGAAGCTCCGGAGAAGTGCCGACAATGACTTCGTCGTCCATTTTGAGACAATACATATACGGAGACGGATTCATTGTCCGCAGGATGCGGTAAACATGAAGCGGAGATACGTCCGTTTCAATCTCAAAGCGTTGGGAAAGCACCACTTGAAAAATATCTCCGGCACGAATATATTCCTTCGCCCGATTCACATTTGAAATAAACTGCTCCTTCGTCAGGTTGGACTTCACTTCGCCCAAATCGACTTCGTCCGGTATCGCCCGATTCGTCATGGACATGGCGGGCAAAGGACGCTTCAAACGTTCGATCGTGGCATCAATTTTGGCGCAAGCCGCTTCGTAAGCTTGAATAATCTCGCTATCCGTGCCGTGCGGGGGGACATGAACATTGGCGATGATTTTAAGCTGCTGTTTAAAATGATCAAAGACGATGACCTGGTCGCAGAACATAAACTGGATGTCGTTCATTTGCAGGTCGTCCTCCCGGTGCTTCGGCAGCTTCTCATAATACTGCAGCAGGTCGTATCCGAAAAATCCGACCGCTCCTCCCGTGAAGCGCGGCAGATCCGGCAGCGACGGACTCTTGTAATCACGGAGATAAGCCTTCAATACGTCCACCGGCTTCTCCATCGACGTGCTCAGGCCCTCCGGGCCCTCAATCTGTGTCACGCCGTTCTTGGCCCGGATCATCATAAAAGGGTCCGTGCCGATGAAGGAGTATCGCGCCCATTTGACGCCACCCTCAACACTCTCTAGCAAAAACGCCCGATTCTCCTCATAAAAATGCTGAAACACGCGAATCGGCGTATCCGTGTCCGCAATCAAATGGCGAACGACCGGTATCAGGTTATAATCCTTCGCCAGCCGGATGACTTCCTTCACTTCCGGTGTGTACATATCCATCTCTCCTCTTCTCACCTGAGACTTGCATCTGCTCTAAAAAACAAAAAAGCCTCTACATGGAGTAGAGGCGGTCATTCAGCCGATGATCGGTCAAGCCCAAAGTAAACAGCTTTTCAGCAGCACTAAAAAACACGAAGAAACCATGGCTCCCCCTTTAAAACCGTGCCGCAAAAACGCATATTCTCTCTTCGAGCGAAACGCTCACTCATCTCATCTCAACTGAACTCAACTGATCTCTACTCTGCTCTCAAACCAATACTTACACCTTTTACGTTAATACCAACTATACTACCTCTGTTATGCGTTTGTCAATTTGGACAAATCGGGACGGAGCCTTTTGGCCTCCCTCTGAAATACATGCTTGATCTCCGCCTGGCTCTTCTCCGTATTGACCGTCACCATCAGCCGGACGCATTTGGGTAGGCTGCCTTCCACCGGAATTTCCAGCGAGCACATGAGCGGGACTAACTCCCAGCCTTCCATCTGCCTGATGGCCTTTGCCGGAAACGTCGCCGTTAAATCTTGAGTTACCGTGACAAACACGTGAGCAATCTCTTCAGGAATGATTCCGTTTTCCGCAATAATCTCGTTCAAAAGCTCCGTTGTAGCCGATAAAATTTCGTTCTCATCATTATTTTCTACTGTTGTTGCCCCGCGTATTCCCCGTACAAACATAAGTCAGTCCTCCTGTTTCAACTGATCCACGATGTCTCTGACCCATTCCGCGGATACATTTTTATTGATCTCCACCTTGCCGATGTCCGTAGGAACGATGAAGACCATCTTGCCTTCCTTGAACTTCTTGTCATACATCATGGCCTTCATGATTTCATCCGTATCCATATGCGCAGGCACGGCAACCGGCAGACCGAATTTCTTGAAAATCCGCTTCGTCGTCGTATAAATATGCTCCGGGTTGCCCAATCGGACGGACAGCTTCGCCGCGCCCACCATGCCAATCGAGATCGCCTCGCCGTGCAGAAGCTCGTTATAACCTGCAACCGCCTCCAACGCGTGTCCGATCGTGTGTCCCAGATTGAGGATCGCTCTCAGATCATTCTCGCGCTCATCCTGCGATACGACGGCCGCCTTCACGCTGCAGCCCTTGTACAAACCATATTGCAGCGCCTCCGGGTCCAAACCGATCAGCTTTTCCGCATTGTCCTCGCACCAGGACGTAAACTCCGCATCCCAGATTAGACCGTGCTTGATCATTTCGGATAAGCCCGCACGCACATCCCTATCCGGCAGTGTACGCAGTGTAGCTGTATCGTACAAAACCATTTCCGGCTGATGGAATGCGCCGATGATGTTTTTCGCCAAAGGATGATTGACCGCCACTTTTCCGCCTACGCTGCTGTCATGCGCCAAAATCGTCGTCGGAATTTGGATGAAGCGGATTCCCCGCATATAGCTCGCCGCCGCAAAACCGGCCAAATCGCCGACCACGCCGCCGCCCAGCGCAATCACCGATGAATTCCGGTCAAGCCCTGCTTTGAGACAGGAGGTAATCACCTCCTCCAGTACCGCTAGCGACTTCGATTTCTCCCCGGAAGCTACAATGTGCGAAGCCGTCTTGAACCCGGCCCGTTCCAGCTTCCGGATGACGGGCTCCAGATGCTTCTTCGCCACATGCTCATCCGTTACGATCAGCAGCGCGGAGCGTTTGCTTATTCCATGCTTTTCGAAATACGAGTCAATATTCTCCAAAATCCCTTCACCGATATAGATCGGGTAGGATCGTGCTCCCAAATCAACCGTAAGCTCTTTTATCATATCCGGTTCTCCCGATTAATAGCTTTTCGTTTGTTCCAAATAGCTTTCATAGTTCCTGCGGATTTCTTCGATGGAATCGCCGCCGAACTTCTCCAAAAACGCTCTGGCGACTTCCCAAGCGATCACATTCTCCATGATGACGCTCGCCGCAGGCACGGCGCAGGTGTCGGAGCGTTCTACCTGTGCGGTAAACGATTCTTTCGTATCGATATCGACGCTTTGCAGCGCCTTGTACAGCGTCGAGATCGGTTTCATCACTCCGCGCACGACAATCGGCTCCCCTGTCGTCATCCCGCCTTCAAAACCGCCGGCACGGTTACTGGCCCGGCAGAAGCCGCGCGCTTCGCTGTACATGATTTCATCATGAACCAGGGAGCCTCTGCGCTTCGCCGCTTCGAAGCCGATCCCGAATTCGACGCCTTTGAACGCTTGAATCGACAGCACCGCCTGCGCGATCCGTCCGTCCAGCTTGCGGTCCCATTGGACATGGCTGCCGAGACCGACCGGAACGCCTTCGATAATGCATTCTACAATGCCGCCAAGCGTATCCCCGTCTTCTTTTGCCGCATCGATGGCCGCAATCATCCGGGCTTCCGCTTCTTTATCCGTCACACGCACCGGAGATTCCTCGGTGATCCGGATCAGGTCGTCAATCGGCATGTCTTGGCGCTGCACCTCGACATCGCCGATACGGATCACTTGACCGGCCACTTTGATGCCGAATTCCTTCAACAGCTCTCTGGCTATGCCGCCGATAGCCACGCGCATCGTCGTCTCTCTGGCGCTGGAGCGCTCCAAAATATTGCGCAGATCGCGCTGATTGTATTTCAAACCGCCATTCAGATCGGCATGTCCGGGACGCGGACGGTTGACCCGCCGTTTGGTTTCATCCGAGCCTTCGATCGGCTCGATGTTCATGACAGATGTCCAGTGCTTCCAATCGTTGTTCTCTACGACCAGCGCAATCGGAGCTCCGGTCGTTTTGCCATGGCGAACGCCCCCGACAATAGATGCGGTGTCTTTTTCGATTTGCATTCTGCGCCCGCGGCCGTAGCCTTTTTGCCGTCGGGCAAGCTGATGATTGACCGCCTCGAAATCAATGGACACATTGCTTGGGAAACCTTCGATAATCGCCGTCAGCTGCGGCCCGTGCGTCTCTCCTGCTGTTAAATATCTCACTTATTAGTCCCCTTTCATCCTATCCCATGAAAGCATAAGCCTCAGCGCGCTTAGTCGCTTTAGCGCTTTTATGTACTCCATTCCTGTGCTAATTATAGTATAGGTGTCTGCCTTTGACAAGAAACGCCCCCACAAAAAAAGAAACGCCGTCCTTTGGCATGATGCCAGTCAGACAGCGCCTCTTTCTTGATTCGGCTGGTTTAGCGCCAGCCGTTTGCGGGTTGTTTATTAAGTACGGAAGAGCCGTCCTTATGCTCGGGCTCGCCGACCAATCCCAGAATTTGAACCGAATCGATTCCCAGGATTTGCGCGCATTCCTGCATCGTAATAAATCCACGGCGGTACGCGGTAATGACCTTTCGTTTATCCATGTGTGTCCTCCAGCATGCTTTGCAAGCAAGCACAGCTTTCAAAAGCAATTTATTCTTAGTATGGAACAACATGGAAGCGATTATTCACTTACGCCATCTTCCGGTAAAAAAACGTATCCGCCGTTTCCAATCCATACTGGCCCGGACTGAAAATTTGCTCGGTGCTGCCTACAAACAGAAGACCGCCAGGCTTCAAAGCATGGGCAAACTTCTGATAAAGCATATGTTTCGCCTCTTCCGTAAAATAAATCATCACGTTGCGGCAAACAATCAAATCAAACTGTGTATCGAACGTATCGACAAGCAAATTTTGCTTTTGAAAACGGACCGCCTTTTTCAGCGATTCGTCAATATGATAAGTCATTTGGTCCTGACGATAATATTTGCGCAAATATTTTTTCGGCACATCCTTCACCGAGCGGTCGGAGTAGATCCCCTTCTTCGCCTTATCCAGCGCGCCTTCGTCGATATCGGTGGCCAACAACTGACTGTTCGAAAGCGCCCCCAGCTCCGAGAGAATCATCGCCAGCGTGTAAGGCTCCTCGCCGGTGGAACAAGCGGCGCTCCAGCATTTAAGCCTATCGGTTTTGCGAAGCATCTCCGGCAAAAAGCGCTGTTCGAGCACCTCCCACCGGTTCGCGTTGCGCCAAAACTCGGATACATTGATCGTCATCCGGTCCAAAAATTCATGGAATAAAGCCTTGTCTTTGCTCATTGCATCAAAGAATGCCGCGAAGGTGGAATACCCTTTTTTCATCCGCAGCGTGGTAAGACGCCGCTTCATCTGAGCTTCTTTATACTGCGCCAGGTCTATGGACGTATAGTCCTTCACCTTCTTGATAAACAGCAGAAAATCCGTATCCTCCATGACGCCATCCCGTCCTGTCAAATCTTCTTTTGTATTGATTGATTATAGCTAAGCAATGCTTCCGCCCTGTAAAAATGGGCAACCTCCCGCTCGCCGCTCTCCGGCTTAACCATGGCAAACGATTTTTCCATTTTCCTGTCCCCTCATGCTCTAATAAGAACGGTTCCCCACAAAATGCGCAATGTTGACCAAGTCTCTTTTGGCTTGTATATCGGGCAACCCTTCCAGGGAGCGAATGGCCTTGTTAATGTAGTGAGATACCATCGCCTCTGCACGGGTTACGCCTTCACTGGCGCGGATCATGTTCAGAAAATCGGTGACGTCGGTTTGCCCGTCGGAGGCTTCAATTCTTTCCAATTCACGAAGCAGAACCGGACGAAGCGCGGGATTTTGCAGAGCAAAGATAACCGGAATCGTAATATTCCCCTGCTTGATATCGCTTCCGGGAGGCTTGCCGATTTCCTTTTCGGTACCGCAAATATCAAGCAAATCGTCGCGTACCTGGAAAGCCATGCCGACATTGTAGCCAAAATTAAAAAGCTGCTTGGCCGTTTTCTCTGATGCTTGTGCCGCGATCGCCCCCAATTGGCAGCTGATGGCCAGAAGCAGCGCAGTTTTTCGTTTGATCCGGAGCAAATAATCCCTTACCGTTTGTTCCGTATGAAAGAACATACGGATTTGCTCCATTTCGCCGATACTCATTTCCACGAGAGCTTTGGACATGATCTGATGAATGGACGGTTCGGAAAGCCGGGTCACAATCGTCAAGGCTTTGGCAAAAATGTAATCCCCAGTATACATTGCAATACGATTATCCCACTTCGAGCGCACCGTCAGTTGACCCCGTCTCGTTTGGGCATCATCAATCACATCATCGTGCACAAGCGATGCCATATGAATCAGCTCCAGCGGTACCGCCACATGTTTGACCCGCTCCAGATCGTAATTTCCGAACTTGGCTCCCAGCAGGACAAATACCGGACGAATCCGCTTTCCCCCTGCCTTAAGCAGATGTAAGGAAGCCTCGCGAAGGATCGGATGCTCCACGTCGATGCTTCGCTCCAGCTCCTTCTCGATAAAGCTGATATCTTTTTGAAATTTTGCATAGATATCCAAAAGTCTCATTCCGTCACCCGTACTACAGAATTGTCATTCCAAATGTTCAGCGACACCTCCCGATCCAAAAAACCGAGCTCCGCCGCATAGCGATAATATAATTTAAGTCCCTCCTGCTGCTTAGGGCCGAACTCATAGCTGAGCGTAGAAAAATAATGCCGCCAATAAGCTTCCGTACCCCCGATTAACGCCTGCGCGTCCTGCACAAGTCTTGTCAAATCGGCCAGCGATTTGCGTTTGCTTTCCATAAAAGCATCAAAGATGCGCCGGATCTGCTCAGGCTGCTGCTCTACCGTCTGTCTCCGAATCGTGCAAACGGCAAAAGACATCCATTGGCCGGTTAATCTCGTCCATTCCGCCCCCAGATCGGTAACGAGACACCCGCTGTCTTCCCAACTGGCGCGGATCGCATGATCTCCGATAAGCAGCGCGGCATCGGCCGTTCTCATCATCGGCCTCAATTCGGGTAACGCATAAACGTAATTCGGTTCGAGCCCGTAAAATTTGGTCAAAATGATTTTGAGCAGGTTCACCGATGTAGCCGAGGTCGTAGGAAGCGCGATCGTCGCTTTCCCGAGCTCTTCCAAAGGCTTGCGGTGAAACAGCAAAATGGAATTTACATGACTGAATGCGCTGACGGACATATGGGGAAACAGCATATAATTCTCGAAATTTTCCCCGTAAGCAAACGAGGAGATCGGACCGATATCGATTTCCCCTTTTGCCATGGCACGGTTCAGCTGAGTCGGAACTTGCTGAATAACCTCCAGCTCGCTGCCGAAAGAGGAGAACGGGAAATAATAAAAGAGCGGCCATACATTGGTAAAGTCAATGCGGCCGATACGGATCGCCCGATGTTTCTTTGTCATGTCTGCATACCCCATCTTTTATACAATTGATGTTCGATTTCCATCGTGTCCAATATTTTTCCTACAACAAAATCAATCATGTCGTCAACCGTTTGCGGACCTTGATAGAACGCCGGCATCGCCGGAATCATTCGTACGCCCAGCCGGGACAGCTTCAGCATATTTTCCAGGTGAATCGCATGCAAGGGGGTTTCCCTGGGCACCAAAATCAACTTGCGGCCTTCCTTCAGCATCACATCGGCCGTCCGCTCCAGCAGATTGTCCGATGCGCCGTTGGCAATACCGGATAGCGTCCCCATCGAACAGGGGACAATCACCATGCCTTTGGTCAGGAACGATCCGCTCGCCGTCTTGGCGCCGATATCCTGGTTAGGAACGTATTCATAGGAACCGGCAGACCCGCCCAAATGTTTCTTCAGGCTTTCCTGCCTGCGCCCCGCATCCCAACCCAACTCCTCTTTCAATACCCGCCATCCGGCATCCGTAATCACGAGATGCAAATGCTCGCCTCGTGACAGCAGAAAACGGCATAACCGGACGCCGTATGCTGCACCGCTTGCGCCCGTAATGCCGATTACCCAAGGTCTGCTCATCCCGTATTCACCACCAAATCGATTAGCGTAAATACAAATAAAACGATGCTCAAGGTGCTGTTCATTGTAAAGAACGCCGTATTCAGCCTTGTCATATCCTTCGGATTAACGATCAGATGCTCGTACATCAAAAGGGCATAGGAAATCAATACCCCGACCAAATACACCCACGTCAATTCGGTCAAAAAAAACAGGCCGATGAAACCTGCCGCAGTGATGATATGAAACCAGCGTGCAATTTTGAGCGCTTTCGGTATGCCGAACCGGCTCGGAATAGAATGAAGCCCTTCCTCCCGGTCGAACTCGGCATCCTGGCAAGCATAAATCACATCGAAACCGGCCAGCCAAAATACGATCGCCACATAAAATACCAAAGACGTCAGCGTAATTTCACCGGTTACCGCCACCCATCCGCCCAAAGGAGCAAGCGCAACGGTCATGCCCAATATAATGTGGCATGCCCAAGTGAACCGTTTCGTATAAGAATAAATGACAAGAAAAAAAACAGCGACCGGAAGCAGCTTAAAAGCCAAAGGACTCAATTGCGAAGCCGCCCAAAACAGCAAAATAAATGAAACGAGAACAAACAAAACCGCTTCCTTCGAGGAAATAAGCCCGGCCGGAATCGCCCTCATCGCTGTACGCGGGTTTTTGCCGTCAAACACTTTGTCGATCACCCGGTTGAGTCCCATCGCTGCGCTTCTGGCTCCGATCATCGCAAGCAGAATCCAACCGATCTGCCCCCATGTCGGAAGCTTGCCCAGCATGACCACAGAACCAAGCAGCGCCCCCATGAAAGCGAAAGGAAGCGCGAAAAGCGTATGCTCGATCTTGATCATTTCCATATAAATTTTGGTCTTTCTCCACAGCATGTCGTTATTCTCCCCCAGCTCCGATTGCCGCTTGCGGCTTCTTGCCCATATGAAGGGCCGCAATGCCCCCGGTAAGAGGATAAACCTCAACGTCCGTTAGACCGGTTGTCCGGAATATCTCTGCGAGCTGCTTATGATCCGGAAAGTGAACCAGGGACTCCGGCAGCCATTTATACTGCTCATAGCGTTTTACAATCAATTTTCCGAGCAGCGGCAAAATCTTTTGAAAATAAAAATAATAAATCGATTTGAACGGCTGCCAAGTCGGTTTGGAAAGCTCCAGCGAAACGACCAGCCCTCCGGGCTTGACCACCCGCTGCATCTCTTCAATGACCTTAACCAGATCCGGCACGTTCCGAAGCGCAAAGCCGATGGTCGCATAGTCGAATGTGTTGTCCTCAAACGGAAGTTCCATCGCGTTGCCGCGAACAAGACGGATCTGCTTGTCCAGACCCAGCCGTTGGATTTTCTCCCGGCCCACATCAAGCATATTTTGGCTGAAATCGAGTCCGACCATTGCCCCCGTCCCGCTTGCTTCCGCCAAACTGATCGTCCAGTCACAGGTGCCGCAGCATAAGTCAATCGCCGTGCTTCCCGGCCGCACATTCATCTTTTTCATGGTAAAGCTTCTCCATGCTTTATGCCGGCGAAAGCTTAATATGTCGTTCATCAAGTCGTATTTGGGCGCGATGCTCTCAAATACGGAGTGAACGAATTGTTCTTTGGATTTGCTTTGCATTCCGCTTGTCACCTCAAATTTCCTGCGTCGCCCGCGGTCCTGATAAGTAGCTGCGAAAAGATTCACCAATCGAGCTGAGTTCCTTCCCGAGATTCTCCGGCTGAATCCCCTGCAGCTTTTCCTGCAATTCCTTAAAACAGGCGTCAAGCAATTGGTACAGCTGGGAGGTCACTCTGTATTTCAACCAAATCGAACGAAGCTTCGCCTGATCTGCTTCCTCATGCTCAAGCAGCTTTTTCTCTTCCTTCGTCCCCCATTGCAGCACATGCCAAAAGCCCCAGCTCTCTCTGTAATGCTGGGACGTTTCGGAGCGGATGATCTCTTGCAGCAGCACTTCGCAGCGGGTAAACAATCTCAGAATCTCCGGCCAAATACCGTAAAACCGCTCTTCAAGCAGAGAAGAAAAGGATAAGAACAATTGTGTTTTTACTTCAACCATTTGGCGGATGTATTCATCAGCCGTCAGCTTGAGCTGCTTTTTCATCAAGTACAAATTCATTTTTAACCGGTTCACTTCACAAATCCCCCTGGAAAGCATACCGACCAAATCGATTTGTCCTGCATGCGACAGCAAGTAATAAAACCGGCTGCTGAAATAATCACCGGCCAGCACTTTAAGCTGTCTGGAACGGCTCTCCGCCTGTTCCTTCACATCATTGTTGACGCTGACCATGTCGTGTGTATCCATTCCGATTTGAACAAGTGAGGTCACCAGCGTAAACAGTTCGCTTTGTTGGGCCAACGCACTGTGTTTATCAAGAAAAGCATACAGCAGCCGACTGCGAAATTCGGGAAAACGAGGCAGATCCGTATGCTTTTGAATCATGTCGTACTCCAAATATTTTGCAGCGATCTCCGGAATCCGATAAGAGTTCATATGTAAGCCTCCGAACGAACGAAAAATAACTCAATCTTTCTCCATCTGAATTAGTATAGCATAAAGTGGTTTTTTTCGCATGTTCCAGGATCAGCTTTTTTCTAAAAACCGTGCCTTCCATTTCGGAGCATAGGTCATTCTATAATGCGCATCGAGAAACTGCTGCAATTCATTCGCGTTTTGCGGACGAAGCCCCGATTCGTTCGCAAGCCATTTCTCACGTCTTGCATCGGCGGCAACGAGCAGACCGGGACTTCCGCTTCCCTCCTGCGAGCCGTCCAATACCCGAATCAACACCTGATATATATTGGTTGACGAACCGAACATCACCTTGGGAATTTCATACAAATCTTCGAAAATATCTGCTTTCTCCGTCGATTTAACGGAAAGCAGATCAATGGAAACGATCGCATGGTTAAGTTCCACACGCCGGATTCTCTGATGCAGCTGCATTTTGGATACGACATCCACAATGTTGGCCTCGGAGACCGGCTGTGCCTGTACAGAACGAAACACGCTGACGGTGGCATCCAGCTTGGACAAGTAAGACAACCCGGCGGCAACTGCGACCGATACCGCTGTCATGAGCAACAGACGAGGAATCCATTTCACTATGCCTTCTTCCTCCTTTAGACGGCAGCCCCGTCCAAATCCATGTCTGTTATCATTGTACAACGAAAAAAAGCAGGCTATGCCTCCGCCTGCCCGAAAAATTATTCCTCCGTATCAATTACGCCGTACTTTGTCATAATCTTAGCCTTGCCGCGGATTTTGACCGCCGACGTATGGTCTGTAAACTGGGCAATCATGACCTCGCCTTTGTCCAGCTTCTCCGTATGATGAAACCGCGTATCCTGCCCTCTCGTAAGTCCAATCACCTGCACTCCGTTATCCATTGCTTTCACGATAAAATAATCATTGTGGTTCGTTTCCATCCGTCATGTCCTCCCGCACTTATGCTTAGATAACCCTAATCATGCAGAAAAAACTTGCCAATGTCAACTTTTAAGAGAAAGGCTGTGTTAAATTACATGGTTGATATTCGGCAGGCACAACATTTGTCCTATTGACCGGCCGTTTTAATGAGGCTGCAACGAAGGAGTTGCAGAGCATTATTGGGGTTGGTTCTGTTATTTTGACAGCAAGGAATAGAGAATACAACGTCGAATAAGGCTCTGCAAATTTCTGAACGAACAGAAGGGGATCATGGTTATGCTGAAATGGCAGACGAAATGTTAAAGCTTGCATCAATCCAGCCCGGATTTCTGGGAGTGGAAAGTGTCCGGGAAGGTTTAGGCATCACGATGTCTTATTGGGATTCTCTCGAAGCTATACAGCAATGGAAACAAAACGAGAGACATCTAATTGCACAAAGTAAAGCAAGCACGAATTGAGTCTTGCAGTTGGGCTGCCTTTATTCAGGCAGCCATCGTTTTGTTTTGAAAGGGGTCTTTATTCGTGTAAAATCCTTTGAGACGGCCCGGAACCAGCCTGACCGCCAAGTGAATCAACAGATCCGCCAGCTTCACCACCCCATATGCAAAGGCCATTCCGGCAATGACGTCGAGCACCCAATGTATCTGAAGGTACATGGTAGAGAAGATGATCGCCGAACAATAAGCAACCATCGTATATTTGAACAGGCGGTCCTTCTCGCGGAGGGCCAGAAGCAACATTGCAAACGAAATCGAAGTATGCATGCTCGGAAAACAGTTCATGACGTTCATAAGCAGGTCATTTTGCGTTGCAAACTGCCGGCTGAGCAAATCGGGCTGGCCTTTGACCCACCATACTTCCCGAAGCAGAATCAAATTGTAGAACGGCAGGATCAGCGGGAACTGCAATAAATGGCCGGAAAGTGCATACGACAGCATTTTTTTAACACTTCTCGTCCAGAAGCTGCGGACAATGCAAATCCATAGGGAAAGCACAAATCCGTAATTATAGATCCACACCATAATCCGATCTGCAGCCGGGTGGTGAAAGTGTCTGGCCCATGCGGCGTCGTTCAGCGGAATACTTCGCATAAAGGCATCCCAATTCCATGGATGACGATTGTTTTCAAACATCCAGTTGGCAATTTTCCACCACAATCCATTCCCGGATCCATAGAAATAATAGAAAATGCCAAGCAAAGGAATCCCCACAACAAAAAAACGCTTCCAATCCATGTCCACTTGATCTTTGCGTACACCCATCAAGCAAATGAGAAGAAGTACCCAACAGCCGAAGCTCCAATTGCCTATCACCCCGATTCTCCATACCAAAAAAATCGAGGCCAGAATACCGTACATTTCCCAATCTTGTGATGCCATCCATCGCTTCCACTTTACTGACATATTGTGGTCTTCCCCTCTTGCATGTGCTATGAAATTGTTTGTGTTTAGTCCTGAACTAAGACGAGATTAGTATACCAAAAAGAACAAACAGTGTCTTCATGAAATTTTAATAAATGACCGTTGTTATTACGCTATTTCTCCTGCAGCTGAAAACTTTTTTGGGAAGAAAAAAAGATCGCTCCAACATCATTGGAAACGATCTTTGCTAATAATCGGAGTAGCGGGATTCGAACCCACGACCTCACCCACCCCAAGGGTGCGCGCTACCAGACTGCGCCATACCCCGGCATCATCGCGCTGCCTTACGTTCAAAAACGCTTGTCGGACAAGGTATTCTGCATTTTCATATTCACCCGCCCTTTATTCGGCGAGATTCATTATAGCACGTAGCCGCACACCCATGCAATACTAAAACGCGCACTCATGCGAAATAAATATTATTCTGCGAAACATGGCGCAATCCACACTAGTGACCCTCATGAATGTGGCGCGGCGGGTAAGTTATGGTAAAATATGACTCGAAGAGATTCTAAAGGGGGAGCCTTCTTATGGACAATTTAAGAACCTTTTTGCAAGAAAGCGGAGTTCAATTTGAAATCATTCATCACGAAAAACAGATTCGTACTGCACAGGAAGGCGCGGATTTTTTTGGAATTGAAACAGGTCAGACAGCACCTGCATTAGTTCTCAAGTCGGAAAAAGGCTACTTTGCGATGATTGTTTCCGGAAGTCGTGGGCGTGTAGATTTAGAAGAAGTGTCGGGAATTCTAGGATGCCATCAATTGAAAATGGCTAGCCCAAAAGAAGTCCGAGAGATAACTGGATACACTGTTGGCAGTGTCTCTATCGTGCTTTCTTTGCCTTGTATCGTTGATAGAGGACTTTTCCGTTATCCATTTATTTATGGTGGTACGGGAGAGCCGACGTCGACACTGAAAATAATCCCAAGTGCTTTGGAAAAACTAAATCAAGTTGTTGCTTATTTGGATTAAGGTGGTGGCAATTCCATGAAAATTTCACTTCTATTTTAGTACCGCGGTGCTGTATAACGGACAAAGATTTCGTAATAAATCGTACTGGTCTGTTTCTCATTTGAACAATCCGTTTTTGATGACTGGAAGCCGTTTTTCCTTCTTGTTCACCGTCTGCTCTGAAGCCGCTATTGCCGATTTCAAGCATAGCGATGCCCTCCATTCATTCTCAATACATCAGAGATGGAACATCACACTTAAGGAATAAGGATGATGTTCTTATTCACCGATTCAAACCGCAAATCTATAGCTGGTCAAGTTTAAACGTACGTAATCTGCGGTAAAACGTACTCCGCGGCAGGGCCAACAGCTTCGCGGATTTGGATACATTTCCTCCCGTCTGTTCCAGCGCCCATATTATCTGGTCTTTTTGAACACGCTTCTGGTAGTTTAAAGCCGCCGGGTCACGATTCGGCGATTCCGCAAAATCCGGGTTTTCTCCGCAGTCGGATGCATTTCCGAACAAAGAACGGATATCCAGGCCGGAAAGATTCTCTCCCCTGGACAAAACGGATAACCGCTCCAAAACATTGACTAGCTCTCTGATGTTGCCCGGCCAATGGTATCGCATCATCGTTTGCATCTGGTCCACAGTCAACTGAATGGACCAACGGTTATTTTTACAAATATAGCTAACCAGATGAGGGATATCCTCCCGCCGGTCGCGCAGCGGAGGTATAGTGATGGAATACACAAACAATCTGAAATACAAATCTTCTCGAAATGCTTTTTTTCTGACCAGTTCCCGAAGATCCTGATGCGTTGCTGTGATCAATCTGAAATTTAACGGGATCACTTTATCACCGCCTACCGGTGTAATCTCCCGCTCCTGCAAAACACGTAAAAGCGCGACCTGCACTGCGGGCGAAATCTCCCCGATTTCATCAAGAAACAGCGTTCCGCCATTGGCCTGCTCGAATTTTCCTTTGTGTCCATTGCGTTTTGCCCCGGTGAACGCTCCTTCCACGTAACCGAAAAGTTCGGCCTCCATCAACTGCGGCGCAATGGCGCCGCAGTTTACAGCAATGAACGGAGCATCCTTGCGCAAGCTGTTCTCGTGTATAGCGCGGGCGATGACTTCCTTCCCTGTTCCGGTTTCGCCGTTCAGAAAAACCGTGGTATCGGTGGGTGCAACTAATTCCATTTCCCGCAGCGTACGCGAAAACGCTTTGCTCGAGCCGGATTCCCCCCGGAAAATAAAGCCTGTTCTCCGTTGTTTCTCGACCGTGAACTGCTGATGACCAACCGCAAAATAGACGGAATATCCAATGATTCTGCCGTGGTTCGCAGAGGATATGGGAGTCCTGTATAACTCCTTGTAGCCTTCCTGAAGGATATCGTCCACCTTCAACCTGCTGTGAGGAGGAACGGAAAATTGAAGTTCATTACTGGTTAAAACGACTTCCTGCTTATTCGTGCACACGGCGACCAACCCGCCGCTTTGAATGCGGCCAATAGAATGTTGAAGCAGCTCGATCTCATCGTTTTGTTCTGCTATTTTACATTGCTGTTCAATGTTATAGGCTATCGATACGACCAGCCCAAAAGTGTAGTGGTGGAAACGATGCACGGGGCTTGTAACGTTCAGGATGCCGATTAGCGTACCCCCTCCATCATATATCGGGGCAGCGGCACAGCAGCAATGGTGGTAAGCACTCGAGTAATGCTCGGTACCGTTTACCAATAAAGCCTCCCCCGTGCACAGTGCGGTAGCAACGGCATTCGTGCCAACATCCTCCGTCCATCTTACGCCTCTAACGATGTTGGACTTCTTTGCCATTTGCAGGGTTTCCGGGTCTCCCTCAAGCTCAAGAACGCAGCCGCTAGAATCGCTTAATAATACGATGGAGCCCGAACCTTCTATGATCCCGCATATTTTCTGCATATACGGTATCGCAATGTCGATCAAGGCCGCATTCTTTTCCTGCTGTTGGATGAGTAAATCACCGGCAAGGATCGTCTTGCATTCGGCTGCGGACGGATTCACTCCTGCTTGTTGACAGCGGAACCACGATTCCGAGATGCGCTTGCTTATTCTGGACCTATCCATTACTCCTTCTCTGACAAAGCGATCCCATATATGGGTTGTGACTTTATCGTTAATCATTGACCATCCCCCTACCTGGTATAATTAGACTCCCGTCAGAAGCCGGAATAAATTCTGCTTTCTTTGAGCTTTCATAATGTATTCATTTATCAAAGAAACTGCGAAAAACCCACAATTCCTCCAGATTTGCTATCATATCCGGTTGGTTTTGCCGGAATTCGGAGAGCATCCCCGTGGCCCGATTCCATTCTTGGGGAAACCGGTTTTGCCGCCATCAAGTAATAATAGCGCTGTCATTTTGCATTGAATCATCTCTTCAATAAACATACTTATGGCGTTATGCAATTATTAGTATTTTGGATACTATGGGATGAATCGTGTTTTAGTTGATTCAACGTTGTTAGGGCAGCCTAGCCCGAATAATTCTCTTCAGGAAAACGCAAAAACTCCTAATGTCGGAAGGTAGGGGTTCCCATGGACATAAGGAGCTGCTTTTCATGTAATGCGGATATTGATATTTGTATTCCCGGATCAAACTGCTGAGGAGTAACCCCGGCCTTTCGGGTTGTCAAAGGTTGTGCAGCCAATTCAGAATCACGGTTTGCAGCTGTTGGATGCGGCCTGTAAACACATGGTCGGCGTCCGGCAGCACATGAAGTTCAATCCCGCTGCCGGATACGCGCTGCAGCGTCTGTGAACCTGCGACAGGAACAGCAATATCCGCTGCACCATGCACGATTAAACATCGTCCCTGCAGACCAGGCTCTGTTGTCAGATCAGGCTGCTTGAGCAAGTCCCGTACAAAGCCTCCGTCCAAGGTGAAGCCTTTTCCGTAAAAATTAGCGATGGTCTCTCCACGTAACGCTTGTTCCCACAGTTGAGGTCCAAGGATGATCTGCTGAAAATTTTCGACCGGCCGGACAACAGGCGCCAACGCAATTTTTCCGGCCGCCGGGCCCTCTGAATCGTCATAGGAACACGCTAAATAACCTCCCAGACTATGGCCCAGCAAACAGACCTTCAATCCGGCCAGCGTCGGCTGCTGTCCGGCCCATGCGATAACGCTGCGCAAATCCTCCTTCCACCCTGATACCGTGGTATCAGAAGCAAACTCGCCCTCGCTTTCTCCGGAGCCGGCAAAATCAAAGCGCACCACATGGATTCCGGCGGATTCCATGGCAAGTGCAAGGCGAAGGAGAAGCTGATTCGCGCCAATTTTGTCTCCTGTAAACCCATGGCACACCACAACCAGCAGGTCACCTGCGGGATGCTCGGGTGTATGAACTATCGCTGACAATCGCCTGTTACGGCTTGGGATCCAATAGTGTTCTTTCATCGTCTTACTCCCCTCCTTTCACATCTTCGGTCATCCGGTTCATTGAGCGTGTACATCGAGCACCCGGCTCTGACAAAAACCAATTTTATATCGGGATGGCTTGCCCTTGACGGGACGCGGTTCTTTCAGTTTCTATGATATCACTTATGTTTAAAACCGGGAATCCCGCGGAAGCAATGGAGCAAGCATCGCCGTAATTCGACGGTTCAGCGTTCCGCAAAAACATATCTATATTATTTTTTTGTAGGCCCCCTTATAAAACAACAATGGATCCCCGTCATCCATTTGTATGGCCTTGACCTCCCCGACAAACAGGGTATGGTCGCCGCCGTCGTATGTTCTCCATAACGTGCAGGCTAAGGAGGCCAGGCATTCTCTGATGATAGGAATATCTTCATGATAGTCATATTGGATCTGCTCTTCTACGGAGTCTTTACATTTCCCGGCAAAATGACCGGACAGCTCCTGCTGGCTTTCTCTCAGGATGTTGATGCCGAATGTTTTATTCTTTTCGAGATAAGCATGCGTTTGCGCTTTTTTACCGACACACACCAATACTAACGGAGGCTCCAACGAGACAGACGTAAACGCATTGGCCGTCATTCCTTTAACGGCATATCCGTCCGATGTAGTTATAACCGTCACCCCTGTGGAGAACATCCCTAACGCCCCCCGAAAATCTTTGCTGTCAAAATGGGTATTCATCGTATGCCTCCTTGTTTTATCTTGGTACGGGCACTTCACAAAGGCGGTGTCTAAAAAACGTACCGGATACGGCTATCGGTCTTCTAGACACCCATGAGCATAAGGCTTATTCACAAAGGTTGTTTCACTTTTGGATGCGCGGCAGCACTTCTTCCATCAACAGCTGCATGGACTGCTTCCACTGTTCCGGCGCATCCAGGTAATCATAGGTAGTAACCAGGAGCGTCCCAAAGCCTCCCACGGTGTCGTAAAGCGCTTGCAATTTTCTGGCTACCGTATCCGGAGAACCTACAAGCCAGCTGGTTCGCGCCATGTATTCAGGCGTTACCTCATCATCTGTGACCGAGGAATCCTGCTTAAGAATATCTAAGGCGCCCAACTCCTTGAACGTAGGCAGCCAATATTCTTTATGCTGACGTCCCATCATTCCGCCAAGCGACCATTCCAACGCTTCTTCATCCGTCCGGGCAACAAATACTTCCCTGGTAATCCGCCATTCCTCGCGGTTCGGCGTACGCCCTGTGCGTGCGGCCCCTTCGACTACCGAGTCCCAATGGCTGGCAATATACTCGTTTTTAAAGCCGAGACTCATCGGAATGTACCCTCGCTCGCCGCAAAGCTTCAGTGTCGGAGAGCCCGGGCTAAGCCCTGTAATGCCGATCGGCATATGCGGCTTCTGATAAGGGTACATGTGAAATTTCAGCAAATTTCCGCCGATGTGCGTGTTCACGTTCCAGTATTGACCCTCAAATTTAAACGGCTCTTGTTCGGTCCAAAGCTTCAGCATGATGTCAAAAGCTTCATTCATCATTTTCCGGTTTTCTCCAGCCGGTATGTCTACATCGAACAGCGTACCGTCACCGAGCAGTCCGCCTGCGCCTACTCCTAACATAAGTCTTCCTTGCGCCAAATGGTCAAGGTAGGCAAGACGGTGGGCCAGTTCGATTGGATGATGGTATGGCAGCAAATGAGCCCCCGGAGCCAGTTTGATCCGTTCTGTACGCTGCAATGCCTGAGCTATAATAAGATCGGGAGAAGGCACGGGTTCCCAGGGCGAGGAGAAATGTTCCCCTATCCATACTTCTGAAAATCCTAATTGATCCGCCCACTGAATGACATCTAAATCCCATTGGGCTGCATCGTACCGGTTTCTTTCCGGGGGATGGGAAGGCATTAGAAACAATCCGAAATTCATACAAATTCCTCCTTAAGGGCTTGGGATGTTTGCTCTACGGGAAGGAAGATCTGTAGATGGACTCCCGCTTGCTTAATTTTAGTGAGCAATATTCGTGCCAAAGCATTCAGCCCGTCATCCGCCGGATAAATCAACTGCCTGATGCAGCTGCCATTGTCATGTTGATACAAAAAATGGCTTAGCCGTCCCATTGTGTCCCATAATGTTCATGTATGGAAAATCACCTTAAGGGATCAACCATGGTAAAAAACAAAAAGAGCAACAAGGCATCAGCCTGTCGCTCTTTTTCTAAAGAAGAATTTTACTGCAATTCTACACTCTTTACAGTATGTACATTCACTTGATATGACTAAATTATTAATTGTTTGCTAAGTCTTTCAAAGCTTTACCTGGCTTGAAAGCCGGAATTTTGCTGGAAGGGATTTCGATTTCTTCACCAGTTTGCGGGTTGCGACCTTTGCGGGCGGAACGCTCACGAACTTCGAAGTTACCAAATCCGACCAATTGTACCTTCTCCCCGTTTTGCAACGCTTCGGAGATGGCCTCAAATACAGCTTCAACAGCTTTGGTTGCGTCTTTCTTGGACAACTCGCTTGTTTCAGCTACCTTGTTGATCAAATCGGATTTATTCATGCGATTCACCTCCTCCCGAAATCATCGATTATGCCGTTACTCTCTTTGTTAACCGTTTCATTAAAAAATATACGTAGATTACGTTTACAACAAGGAAATCAAGATTTATATTAATACAGCACTAAGGTATTTTCAAGTAAAAAGACAAAAAATGCACCCTTTGGAGTGCATTTTTTAGCGAAAATAGTCAAATTCGTTACAGAATGATGGCAATCAGACCGCCCGAGCCTTCGTTGATAATACGTCCAAGCGTTTCTTGAAGCTTGTAACGGGCATTGTCCGGCATCATCGCCAGCTTGCCTTGGATGCCTTCCCGTACGATGGAATGAAGAGAACGGCCAAAGATGTCGGACTCCCAAATTTTGAGCGGGTTGTCTTCAAAATCCTGCATCAAATAACGGACCAGCTCCTCACTCTGCTTTTCTGTCCCGATGATCGGCGAGAATTCCGACTCCACATCCACACGAATCATATGAATCGACGGCGCGGTGGCCTTAAGCCTTACCCCGAACCGGGAGCCTTGGCGAATCAGCTCCGGCTCGTCAAGCGCCATCTCCTGAAGCGTCGGCGGAGCAATACCATAGCCGGTCGTTTTGACCATCTCCAGCGCCTCGGCAAAATGATCGTACTCCCGTTTGGCATGAGTGAATTCCTGCATCAGCTGGAGCAAATGGTCCTTGCCGCGGATTTCCACACCGACGACTTCCATCAGGATACGGTCGTACAGCTCATCCGGAGCGTACAAATCAATCTCTGCCACGCCCTGCCCCATATTCATTCCAGCCAAAGCGGCTTTATCAATAAATTCATATTCCTCGAAGCCCGCAACGACACGATCCACGTCACGCAGCCTGCGAATGTCCTGTACCGTTTCACGAACGGAGCTTTCAAAGCTTGTGCGAAGCCAGTGATTATCACCCAGAACCATAACCCAGCCCGGCAGATTGACATTCACTTCATGTACCGGGAACTCATACAGCACTTCACGGAGTACGGACATCATATCATCTTCATTCATATTGGCTACGCTCATGGCTACGACAGGCACGTCATGCCTCGCCTGCAGCTCGCTGCGCAGCTCCAGCACCGCTTCGCTCTGCGGTTTGGTGGAGTTGACAATGACAATGAACGGCTTTCCGACTTCCTTCAGTTCATTGATGATACGCTCTTCCGCTTCTATATACGAAGCCCGGGGAATTTCGGCGATGGAGCCGTCTGTCGTAATCACAACGCCAAGCGTCGCATGCTCTTGGATCACTTTGCGCGTCCCGATTTCCGCGGCTTCCTGAAACGGGATGGCCTCGTCGAACCAAGGCGTGTTGATCATACGAGGTCCATTCTCATCCTCATAGCCTTTTGCCCCCTCGACTACATACCCGACACAATCAACCAGACGAACGTTAACATTCAGCCCTTCCGCAACATGCAGCTGCACCGCATTGTTTGGTACGAATTTCGGCTCCGTCGTCATGATGGTACGGCCCGCTGCGCTTTGCGGCAGCTCGTCGGTTGCCCGGGCACGATCGGCTTCGCTTTGAATGTTCGGCAGCACGATCGACTCCATAAAGCGCTTGATGAACGTTGATTTTCCCGTACGGACCGCTCCAACGACCCCCAGGTAAATATCCCCGCCAGTACGCTCTGCAATGTCCTTAAAGATATCCACTTTTTCCAATGAGAATCCCTCCTACAGGTTGTTTAAGACGAAACTCGTACATGCTACGGTCTAGTACAAATATATGTATGACAGAGCAAAATATGATGGCAAGAGCATAAAATATTTTCGTCACTCTTTGGCCTGCCTTGTTTTCCGCAAGACGCCACAGCTTTCATTCCTGAAAAATATATGTTTGCAGGAGAGTCTT
This sequence comes from Paenibacillus naphthalenovorans, assembly GCF_001465255.1. NCBI lineage: Bacteria > Bacillati > Bacillota > Bacilli > Caryophanales > Paenibacillaceae > Paenibacillus > Paenibacillus naphthalenovorans. The sequence goes on from NZ_CP013652.1 coordinate 2,257,682, forward strand.
TATTCTATCTTTTTGGAAAAAGAAAAACCTCTATGACCTTTTATAAAAGGTTCATAGAGGTGATAGTCAAAAATGCGCGGCTGTGGGAACAGGACGACCGTTTTTCCATTGATAAGCAACAGAGCGGGCGGGGACGAAATAAGAATCCTGTACCAACAGCACTCGAAGATCCTGCATACCGTCCAGTTGATTCTGCAGCTGTTTGCTGTCAATCAGCCGCATAATTTCAATCGCGTAGTCAATCCAGACTTGTCCGGAATCCTGGATGATAAAAGGCAGCTTAATCGCGGGTGAATACATGCTTGCCGTTTCTTCCGCCTTGCGGTTTAATATTTTGTAATCAATGGTATAAAAGCCCGGAGAAATTTCTTCCCCCAGCGGAAGCTTGCCTCCTGATTTGATCTTGTATTCGTCAACGGCCTTCTGAAGATCCAATGTTTTTTGAAATGAAGGAATATCCATCATTTTTACCGCAGGCTTTGTTTCCACATCGACAAGAACATAGGCAGCGGTGCCGCCGTTCTCAAAGGCATTAACCGGGATAGAGCTGAGATAGGGACCCTGAAGCTTTCTAAAATCAACCGGATATTTCTCATAGATCGGTGTATTTTCGGTGCTGTTTTTGATAGGCAGTACCCCTGTCTTCGCTTTGTATTGATCAATCGCGTTCTGTACAACCATGACGTATTCACCGCTCGCCATCTGGTTTTCCTTACGCAGTTCCTTAGGGTACAAGCAGCCGCTAAGCAAGACGGCCGACAGCAGCAGCGTCCCAAAAAGACGCCATAATCTCATTACCATTCCTCCTCCTGCTGTTTTTCCAACTGACGGCGTATCGCACTTTTCAGCGGATCCTCCGGGACAAAGACGGTTACGGGTTCCTGGCCGCTTAATTTGGCCTGACAGGCTAACCGATATCCTTCTTCATAAAGGCTTCCCAGCTTCAAACGTTCATTTACGTTCATCGCCTTCAAACCCGTTTCGCCGCCTGCAATGACTCTTACCTTGCACATCAGGCAAGCGGCTTTGCCGCTGCATCGAGTTCGAATGTGCACACGAGCCTTCCGGGCCGCATCGAGAACCGTGGTGCCGGGCCTCGCTTGAATCGACTTGTCATCCGGCATAAAAGTGATTTCCGATGCCATATCACGGCCTCCTTCATTGAGTTAGAACACGGCCTAAGAACTTTCTTATTCCCCAGTATATTCTAATAGCTGCTTTAAACGCGCAATCAGCTCGGCACTGAACTGATTGCGTTCCGCCAGCTTTTCCAAAACAGTCCTGTGAATGTCCAATCCACTTTTACGGCAAATGTCTGCAATCGCATGATAGCGGTCCGGACGGTTTCTCAGCATATTAAAAATCATTTCGTGCATGAGCGGCATAAGATGGATGACGGTCCCGTCGTGTAATGAACCCCTCACCGCATGCTCCGCCGCCAAGTAACCGGCTTCTACCCGATATACGCTGTCCATGGCCCGCACTTCGAATGCGCCTACCAATTCCACCTTGACTCCCGCGACCTCATAATGACTCAGAATCGAGCTGTAGATCGCCGTCTCGCTTTCGATCTGCTCATCGGTGGAAAAATGCACCAACGCCTTGTGCATGACAGGCGCCTGCTCGCGATCAATATACAAATCCAAATCCCGCGGAGCGGCTGACAGGGCAGCACCTTGCAGCATCAGCCCCGTACTTCCTCCGACCAGCCATGTCAGGTTCATATGACGGGTGGATGCAACAAGCTCTTTAAGAGCACTATGAAGCGGCTCCGGTGCGGTTATGACGTTCTGATATTTTATCACGGCTTCCGTCTCTCCCCTACATTATGGATACAAACATGTAGAGCAGGATCGGGATAAACATTAAAAAAGCAATAAGCGATAAAATAAACCGGACCACGCCGGTCGTTTTGTTTCTTGCATACGTGATCAGCAGTGAAGCAACTACCATCAAGCCGATGGCAACAAAAGATGCCCACATCTTGTCCAATGGCGACATATCAATTCCTCAACCCCCAAAAATGCTGCATAGATAATTACATCATAACACAAAAAAAGCACAAGCGCCCTTGTACGGCAGCTTATGCCATAAAACTGTTACTTTTTCATGATGTTTTTCATGAGCTGTTCCATATTATTCGGGTCCATCTTACTGCTTTTGATCGCTTGAATGAGTTCTTTCGTGGTTTGTTCCGATACAGGGATGTTCACCAAGCCCGCTACCTGTTTGATCAGCTTTCTCAGTTGAGCTTCACTTTGCATGGTTGACGGTTTAACGCCGCTGGCCAGCTTATATATATCCTTTTCCGAAACACTTTTACCGGTCTTCTTTTTCACGACATTGAGCACTTCTTTGGGCGTGTTCTTGCCAGTCAATAATTTCGACCTCCTCAGACAGAAAATGACCACAATAGTCCGCATGGCCGGACTAAAGTTTCAGTCTGAGGTATTATATGTATCTTTTGCTAGACCCGTGTAGGCGGAAGCCTCAACACAGCCAATCCGTTTGCAACTGCTTGGCCACTTCCTCGATTTCATGTGTAGGACCGCGGCCCATCAGATCCTCTACCGCCGTCTTGGGGTCTTTACCGTCAAATAAAACCTGATGCAGCTCATCTGTAATCGGCATGGTAATTCCGTGTTTGCGAGCCAACAGATAGGCAGCTTGCGTCGTCTTTACTCCTTCTACCACCATCCCCATCTGCGCAAGAACCTCCTCAAGGGAAAGCCCCTTGGCCAGCATCGAACCGGCCCGCCAGTTGCGGCTGTGCCGGCTGGTACAAGTCACTACCAAATCCCCGATCCCGGCTAAACCTGCAAACGTCAGCGGGCTTCCGCCCATAGCCGTACCAAGTCTTGCGATTTCGGCCAGTCCGCGGGTAAGAAGCGCCGCCTTCGCATTATCCCCGAAGCCAAGGCCGTCGGAGAGACCGGCTCCCAATGCAATAATATTTTTGAGTGCGCCTCCTACTTCAACCCCTACCACATCCGGATTCGTATAGACGCGGAAATACGAGTTAATCAGCAGGTCTTGAGCTTTTTCAGCCGCTGCTTTATCATGCGCAGCCACGACAACCGTAGTCGGACAACGCTCTATCACTTCTTCCGCATGGCTCGGCCCGGACAATACAACGATCCGATTTGGGTCATACATTGGCAGCTCATCCTTCAGAACCTCGCTCATCCGTTTCAAGGTACCTGACTCAAACCCTTTGGTTGCGTGGATTAACAACGTATCTTCATTTACGTAGGACTTCAAAGCGGAGGCAATTTCCCTCATCGCCGATGATGGAGAAACAATGAACACGGCCTCCGCGCCGTTTACCGCTTCCTCCATGGAGTTCGTTGCCCGAATGAGAGGGGATAGCTCCACGTCATGTAAAAAACGGCGGTTGCGATGCTCCGTGTTAATCTCCTCCACCTGGTTCTCGTTTCGGGACCACAGGCAGACCTGACGGCCGTTCTCCGCAAGCACCGAGGCAATCGCGGTTCCCCAGCTTCCTGCGACCAACACCGCAACTTTGCCGGAATCAGGCATGTACGAACACCTCTTTAGCATAGGATTAAAGTTGCTTTTTGGCACCAAGCTTATTTTCATTTCCTTTTAGCAGCTTCACGATATTGCTCCGGTGTTTAAACCACGCAAAAACAAAAAGAAGCAAACTGAGCACTAATATTTCATTAGGCAGGCCCATAAACCAGATAAAAATCGGTAAGAGAGCAGTAAACAAAAGCGAGCCTAATGAAACGTATCTGGTCAATACGATGGATAATATGGCAATGATTCCGGCATAGAGCGCTGGAAAAAAGGCAAGCGTCGCCATCACTCCGATGGTTGTCGCTATTCCCTTGCCGCCGCGGAAGCCAAAAAAGATCGGCCAGTTATGTCCGACGATGACGCTGATTCCTGCCAGTACTTCGAATAGGGAACTGCCGCCGCTTAAATAGCTGCCGATCCATACGGCGCTCATCCCTTTGATCACATCCAGCAGCAGCACGGTAATTCCCGGACCTTTGCCAAGAACACGCATCGTATTGGTGGCCCCGGCATTCCCGCTCCCGTGCTGACGGATGTCAATTCCCTTCAGCAATCTGCCGGCTAAACAGCTGAAGCTTACCGAGCCAAGCAAATACCCGATCACAAGTGACAATAAGCTCATCAAGACACGTTCTCCTACCCTTCTTCAGACTTGCGCCGAGTAAACATCCGAACGGGTGTTCCTTCAAAACCGAAAGCACTGCGGATTTTATTTTCCAAATACCGTTGATAAGAAAAATGCATAAGCTCGGGATCATTGACAAAAAAGACGATCGTCGGAGGCTTAACCGCCACCTGGGTAGCGTAATTAATTTTCAGGCGCTTTCCTTTATCCGTCGGAGGCGGATTAATGGCAACGGCATCCGATACCACATCGTTGAGGACATGGGTTTGAATCCGAAGCGTATGCTGCTCCGCAACATGATTCACCATGGGAAACAGCTTATGCAATCTTTGTTTGGTTTTGGCCGAAAGGAACACGACGGGCGCATAAGTCATGAATAAAAAGTGATCGCGGATTTTCTGGGTAAACTGGTGCATCGTTTTGTCATCCTTCTCGACGATATCCCATTTATTCACTACGAAAATCGCCGCTTTCCCCGCCTCATGCGCATATCCTGCGATATGTTTGTCCTGCTCGATAATTCCTTCCTGCCCATCGATCACGATCAGAACAACATCGGCCCGTTCAATGGCTTTCATGGCCCGCATCACGCTGTACTTCTCCGTCGTCTCGTATACCTTGCCTCGTTTGCGCATACCCGCCGTGTCAATAATGACGTACTTCTGCCCATCCTTCTCGAATGGCGTATCGATCGCATCCCGTGTCGTGCCGGCCACATCACTGACAATAACCCGCTCTTCCCCAAGAATCGCATTGACCAAAGAAGACTTGCCGACATTCGGACGGCCGATCAGCGCCACCCGGATGACGTCCTCTCCATACTCCTCATCCGAGGTATCCGGAAAATGTTTAGTCACCTCTTCCAGCAAATCGCCGATGCCTGTGCCGTGAGAACCGGAAATGCCCACGACTTCTCCGAATCCGAGACTGTAAAACTCATAGATATCGTCCATGCGCTGTAAATTATCTACTTTATTCACGGCGACGACGACAGGCTTTTTCGCCCGGAACAACAGTTCTGCAACCTCGCTGTCAGCCGGGGTGATCCCTGCTTTCGCATCGACCATAAAGATAATGACGTCCGCTTCCTCAATAGCGAGCTCCGCTTGCGCGCGAACGGAGCGCAGAATATGATCTTCGCCATCAATTTCAATCCCGCCGGTATCGATGACGCTAAATTCCCTGTTCAGCCATTCCCCTGTACCGTACAGGCGATCGCGGGTTACCCCTGGCTTATCTTCAACGATCGCCAGCTTATCGCCGATGATACGATTGAATATCGTCGATTTTCCTACATTAGGCCGCCCGACGATGGCTACGATTGGTCTTGCCATGCACTTCATTCCCTTATATATAATGTGGATAATCCAATCAAACGCGTATAGCGGCAGTTTTTGGCGCAATATCATAGCTTGCGAGCCATTCTGCAAACTTGGGTCATTAAGCCAAAAACCATCGATGCAATTCGAAGATGAGCGACCGCGTATAGCGGTAGTTTTTGGCGCAATATCATAGCTTCCGAGCCATGCTCGCAAGCTATGATATTATAACAAAATATAGCAAGCAAGTAAATGAAATGAGACATCGCTAATCATGATAAGCTTTATGATCGACGATGATGAATGTCCCATTCTGCAAATCATAAGCGGAGGCATCCAACTTTTTCTCCAGCTTGAACGCCACCTCCTGTTGTTCATCCGGATTATCTACAATAAAGATCGGAGCTCCTCCGCCTACCTTATTTTTGTACATCGTCACCACGCGCACGGCAAGCCGGCCGTCATTCATATCCAGCCTCGCAAGAGGGACCAGAGAAGGCTCTCCTTCGTCCCGGTAAACGCCCATAATCGTTGATATATCATGGAGAAGCGCCTGCCTTTGTCACGGATTGGCGAACGTAACCCGTGCATTTTTGTCCTTGGGCACCAGTACCAGTCCGAGTGCTTTTTCGCGGAGAATGTTTTGTGATTCACTTAATCCCGCATTCTTACGTCCCTGAACTGCTGAGCGGCCATGGCCAAAAACGTAATGGCGGTATAGTTTTTCTCAAGCAGAGACGGTACGGCTACGGCACCCAGCCCCGCCGCAATCACCCCCAACGAGAGGTGAATGATTTTCCCATGAGGATAGGTCGGGTATTGCCGGTAATCCGTCCTTAGCATCGTAAACCGGGCGGCTACCCCAAACAATACGCCCAAGACAATCCCTACGGTATACTTTTGCTCAACGATCCAAGCCTACATTTCAATCCACTTCCTTCCGGATTTTTTGACCGGCCCAGATTCACCAATGTGTTGAAGTCCCTTACTCCTTGCGCTCCCGTATAGCATTCCAAACATAATAATACGCTTTTTTGCATCCTGCAGCCGCTGACTCCAACACAAGCGAGCTTCCTCTTGCCGCATAGAGGGTCAACCACCATACATCCTGAAACCCCGCATGACCTATCACCATATCCGTTTGTTCCCGATGGGAATAGGCGTACATTCCCTCTCCAATAAGCAGCCCCAGAGACAAAGCGGCTACCTGGAAAGCAGGCCAGCGCACCAGTGCAGAAACGAGCAAACCATTGATTATCGCCATCGTCCACTCTGGATTAAGAATGATCATCGCCGGCATCAGATGGATGGTTTCCTTCAAAAAGAAAAAAACCGACCCGAGCAATAGTCCTACGGAGAATAGATGAAAACGCAGCAGCATTCCCCGGGTTCGCAAAATAACCAGAAACGACACCGACAAAAGTAAAGGAACGCAGCCGAATATCCGCCATTGATCCAGCGTAAAGCTCCAGCCCAGTAAAAGCAGCCAAGCAATAAAAAAAAGAAGTAGACTCAGATGAGTAATACCTCTTAATATAATCTCTTTCCAGCCACTGGCGAACAAAATCAGCGATACAACAATCAATAATAAGGACAGATAGCCCGCGTTCATTCGCACCACCCCAAATGTAAACACCCAGCTCTTTACCTTAGTATGGCTTTCCATATTTGGTTTTAATCAAACTTTTCGGTATCCCGTACGCAAAGCGTAAGAGCTTATATCCACCCCGCGAGCGGCGCACCACTCCGCCGTTTCTCCCGTTATCACTACCGGCATCTCATGCAAACGTTCTATGGAGTTTGCACCCATCGCCGTCATCAGGAGACGAAGTTCTTCATGGAGCGTCACGATTTGGGTCACAAGCGCCTCCGTTCCTTGTTCGCGCAGCACTTTCAAGAGAGATCCTGCCATGCCTACAGCGGATGCGCCAAGGGTTAAAGCTTTGCAAACCTCCAGCGTCCGGGAGATCCCTCCCGCGGCAATAATAGAGGCGTCAATTTGATTCCGATGCTTAGCTTCCAACACTTCAAGAAGTGCGATCGTTGTCTTGCAGCCCCAATCATTCAGCCAATCCATAGGAACACGGCGTCGTGCATTCTCTATGGCAGCGAAATTGGTACCGCCTGCACCCCCTACATCGATTATTCGTACACCGCATTGAAACAAAGCCTCCGCGCTTTCCTTGACCATGCCGAAGCCGACTTCTTTTACCATGACAGGCACGCCGACTTGATCGACAATCGTTCGGATCCTTTCCAGCACCCCGCAGAATTCCCGGTCACCTTCCGGCATAATCAGCTCCTGCATCACGTTCAAATGAATCTGCAGAGCGTCTGCCCGAAGCATGTCCACAGCGCGTAAAGCTTGCTCCAGCGTCGCTTCGCTCCCTAAATTCCCGAAAACGATTCCTCCCGGATTTACCTTGCGGACAACACGGTAACTGGATTCCACTTCCGGATTCTTGATCGCCGACATTTGAGAGCCGACGGCCATAGCGAGTCCCGTCTCTCTCGCCGCCGCTGCCAGTTCCCTGTTAATTTCTTCCGTCTCATGAGCTCCTCCGGTCATCGCATTAATGACAATCGGCGAGCTCAAATTGAGTTCGCCGATTGAGGTTTGTAACGATATCTGGTCCGAAGAAATGCCCGGGAGACAATTATGGATCAGCTTGATATCGCGAAAGCCATGCTCATCGCTATGACCAAGCTGCAGAGCATGATGTACATGCTCCATCTTCCTTGATATGCGCACCCGTATTCCTCATTTCTTGAGATAAATGGCTTATTTGAATTTGCTTAATTTATCACCAAAACGCTCACCCAGCGTTAAGTTCAAGCTTTGAAGCTCTTCATGGGAAACCGATTCTCTTTTGGATCCTCTTTCTCTATCCGCTTTCGGTTCACGAGCTGGCGCTTCTTCCGTTTCTTTAATGCTCAAGGAAATGCGTTTTTCATCAGGATTCATATCAAGCACTTTCGCCTGAACCTCTTGACCCTCCTTCAGCACTTCAAACGGAGTAGCGATGTGACGATGAGCAATTTGGGAAATATGAACCAGTCCTTCAACACCTGGAGCCACTTCGATGAATGCGCCGAATTGAACAAGACGCTTGACGGTCCCCGTTACGATATCGCCAATTTTAATTTTGTCCTGCACCTGCTGCCAAGGTCCCGGCTGAGTAGCTTTGATGCTCAGGGAAATACGCTCATTCTCGGGATCAACCTTCAGCACCTGAACTTTAACCTGATCGCCTTCCTTTACAACTTCAGAAGGGGTTTCAACATGGTGCCAAGCCATTTCAGAAATATGAACCAGACCGTCTACTCCGCCGATATCGATAAATGCACCGAATTGCGTCAGACGCTGAACCGTACCGGTCAACTCTTGACCGACGGAAATTTTGGAAAGAACTTCCTTCTTCCGGGCTTCGAATTCTTCATCCAACACATCTTTTTGAGAAAGAATCACTTTGTTTTTTTCGCGATCCATTTCTTTCACGCGCAAACGCAGCGTGCGGCCCTTGTAATCGCTGAAATCCTCAACAAAATTGCGCTCCACCATGGAAGCCGGCACAAAACCGCGAAGACCTACGTCAACGACCAAGCCGCCTTTCACCACTTCAGCAACTTTTGCCTCCAGGATCGTTTTATTTTCCATATCGGCCGCCAGCTTATCCCACGCTCTTTCATTATCGATAGCGCGCTTGGAAAGCACCAGCTTTTCCTTGTTGTCGTCAATGGTCAATACCTTTAATTCCACTTCCTGACCTACTTCAACACCTTCAGCGGCATTTTCCAATTGAAGGGAAGATAATTCACGCACAGGAATGACGCCGTCATATTTGTAACCTACATCGACGATGGCTTGGTCGGAATCGACTTTAATCACTTTACCTTTAACGATATCGCCTTTCTTAAGAACGACGACATTCGCCATGGATTCTTCTTGAGATGCCTCTTGCTGTACATTTGTTTCTTCTGTCATATCAATTACCTCCTTAACAACCTAACCACAGTAATGTATTTTAGAAAAAATTTCATCATCGTTTTTTAAGTATGCCACAATTTCTCATTTCGATTCGTGCTGCTTCACCATAGCGCGAATGACGGTCATAATTTTGTCAGTAGCCTGCTCCAATCCTTCCGGACCTCCGTCGGCAAATTCACTGATGTCAACCGGCGGGCCGTAGACTACCTTCATCCGTCTAAAAGGCTTGTAGCTGCCGATGATGGCTGCAGGAATAACGGTCGCTCCCGATTTCATCGCCAAGCTGGCCGCACCTTTCTTCCCTATGCCTCCGGCGTTGCTTCGCGTGCCTTCCGGGAATATGCCCAGCATATGGCCGTCTTTCAGAAGCTGCAGTGAAAGTCGAATCGATTCTTTGCTGACGCCGCCGCGCTTGACCGGAAAAGCTCCGATTCTCGGAAGAATATAACCCAGGACCGGGACTTGAAACAGCTCGGCTTTGGCCATGTAATGAACCTTGCGGTCAAGCGGCGTGCCCAAAACCGGCGGATCCCAGTTGCTTCTGTGATTGGCGCAGAGCACCACGGCGCCTTCCTTGGGAATGTTTTCTCTCCCTTCGGCCTGCAATCGGAATAAAATACGGAACAAAAGACGGAAAATACCGCGAAAAAAAGTGTACAGCAATCTTAGTTCACCCCACTTACACGGGTCTTGCAGAGCTCCAATATGCGATCCACCACTTCGGGTATCGTCATTTCGGTGGTATCCATCCATACGGCATCCGGCGCTTTCACAAGCGGCGAGGCCTCGCGCTGTTCATCCATCCGGTCCCTCTCCGCAATTTCGCGTTCCAATTGCTCAAGCGTAATATCCGGTCTGTCGCCGCTGATTTCCTTGAGTCGTCGTTCGGCACGGACTCTGACGCTTGCGGTCAGAAAGATTTTCAATTCGGCATCCGGCAATACATGACTGCCGATGTCTCTGCCGTCCATAACAACACCTTTCTTGCTGGCCAGTTCCTTTTGCTTAGCGGTTAGAATACTGCGGATTTCGGCGATGGATGCAATCCTGGACACATTCCCTGTCACCTCTGCCGAACGAATCATGCCCGTAACGTCTTTGCCGTCCACAAAAACCAATTGTCCGTGCTCGCCGGGTTCCAAACGGATATCCAATCTTTCCGTCAACGCAATCAAATCCGCCGTTTGCTCCAGTGGAAGGCCCTGCTGCAAAATACTCCAAGTAACGGCCCTGTACATCGCGCCTGTATCAACATATACAAAACCAAGCGCATTTGCTACGAGACGAGCTATGGTGCTTTTGCCTGCCCCTGCCGGACCGTCGATGGCGATGTTAAACTTCTCCAAGATGAGGCCTCCTTAATACAATGAAGCGGACGAGCATTTTGAAAAAAAAACAGGCCGAAGCCTTAAGCAATCAAAATTATACCATAGTTTTCCCTATGAAGCAAAACTCTAGTGCCTAATCCGGTTTATAGCCGGAGAGGAGGCTGACGGATAGGGATTGCCTTCGAGCTGTTCCACTTTTACTAAGAGATGCCGAATCTGCGGATGCTGCAGCAGCAGCTGCGATACGGCCAATGCCATCATAAGTATAACGAGCATGACGATCAGCGCTTTTTCCACCCTTTGAGCAAACAGCAAAAACAAGTCTTCGTATCTGCCCGTCGTTTCGTTATGATTCTTAGGCTTCATGAGCATGCCACCCTGTTATTTTGGATGGTAGTATACCCTATGACAGGAAAAATATGCCCTTTAATTTTTACGGATTTCGAGCTGCCTTTCGAAGCAGAAGCGGATAATCTTTTGCCGGTCGCGGTCGCTGATTTCGGCGTAACGCAGGATGACCTGCTGCTTTCCCGTTTCCACGGGCTTTACGCGCACGATTTCGCTTTTGAACGGCACATGCTCGATTTGCCCGTTCTTATAGTGAATCAGCAGCCAGCAGCTTGCTGTTTGCCCGGTATGAGCGGGAATGTAACCGTCGCAATAAAAGGAAATGCCGCCGCCGCTGACATCCTCCGTCAACGTAACGAACTGCAGCTGCTCAGATAATTTCACGGCAATCTCAAGTTCGGCAGGCACACGCAAAAAATTTCTTCTCTGTGCCTTTGTTATGGATTCGGGCTGCGGTTTTTTGATGTGCACCAATCTGATGACATCATCTGAAAAACCGGTAACGGAAGTGTTAAAATAATTTTTCACTCCGTCTTCGGTAATGAAATAAACGGAAAGCTCGTCCCCTTGGTATAATCGCTTGAAACGTCCTGTTTTATCCGACATCGGAATCTCCATGCTGATATGGGATTCCGTGATATCGGCTATCCTGGATTTATACTCTTGTTTCGCTTCTTCCTCATCGATGGAGTTGATTTGTATGTACAAAATTTGGTTTATTTTTGGTAGCAAAGCCCGACCCCTCCCTGTGTGCTTACCGCCAAGTCTTTTTGTGCTGTGCAGCCTACTTGATTATTATAGCATTCCAGGTGCATATGGAAAGGGGACAACGAAAAAAAGCCCTTACTGTTGAAGTACGGGCTTTTTTCACACGAATTATTGACTTACAGCGGCGGCTTCATCCGCTCCCAAATGGTCGATTTTTTCTTCGGCACCGGAGTCCGCATTAATGTAAACACGGTACACGCCTCCATTCACGCGTCCGACATACTGATAGCACAAGACCTCTTCATCAATATCGTTGCGAATCAGCGCTTTATCCACACTCGTAACCTTGAAGTTCGGACTTAATGTTTTGAGCGCTTCTTCGTTCGTCAGCTTGGGTGCCGGAAGCTGGCGGTCTTTCTTATCGAACACATAATCGCTTGCCTCAAGTCCGGTCACTTCCCCATTATCCAGCGCCACTCTAACGGCTACCTTCTCCAAATAATTGATCACATCATTCGTCCGGGCGGCGAAGGTCAAGTTGGCTGTATTGTAGTATTCGTCATAACTTACGGCTGTCATATCCTTATAGTCATGTTCGTCCAGAAATTGTGCCGCAATATCTCTGGCTTGGCGCAAATCCAGCTTCTTTTCAGGAACATCGCGCGGGGCCGAAAACCATAGCAGCTGTCCGCCTTTGCTGGAGAAATCCATCTGAATTCCGTCCGGCGAACCGTCTCTCGGCGCGCTTACGCTAAACGAATGGTTCTCGGTACCCGCCCCGTTCTCGACCACCTTCAGCGCGGATGCATCAATCCCCAGGAATTTTGCCGCCTTTTGCTTTACGTCCTCCGCCGTTACCTCCGGTCCCGAGAGCATGCTGATATCCCGTCTTTGATACATGCTCATCACGGCGGGACTCCAACTGATCTCCGGATATTCACCTACCTTTTTGTCCATGGTGGAGAAGCCGTCAATAATGGCGTTGTCTTGGTTTTCTTTGTTGGAAGCCAGAGCGAGCTCTACATCCATCCAACGTAAATTGTTCTGAAGGACTTTCGTCTGGACGTCGCGCAAATCTTTCGCAATTTCGGTGGAATGCTGGTAAAGTGCGTTCATCGTCTTGATCTCCTGCTCATCCAGCGGATGCTTGCTCAGGTCGCGGACGGCAGCGCGATAAGCGAAATTGGAGATTTTGGACAAAAAGTCTTCAGTCTTGCTGAACGGAAGCATGGTCAACGGCAGCTGGCTGATCTCATTCTGCGCCTGGCTGGTAATGCGCCAAACGTTGATCAACCCTTTTTTGTATGCATCCTGTGAGGTGGAATTCACTGCGAGCGTATTGCCGAGCTCGGTGTGCAGCTTGTCCAGATGAAACGATAAGTCATGGAAAGCACGTTGATATTGATTTTCCGCCTTCATCAAGATCGTGTTTTTTTCCTGATGCTCGAGGTACCCCCACACCCCGGTCCCGATGAGCGCCAGCAAAAGAAACGGAAACATGACGATGCTCAATCTTTTGTACATTTTCGACAGATCTCCCTTCATCAGAAAAACTTGGGCTTAGTTTGCGCTTGAAGGTAGATCCTTTATGCAATCAACAAAATAAAAAAGTCGGCTTCCGCCGACCCTGACACTTCAGAAATCATGTGTTTCGATGTCAAAATCCATTTCATTATTGCAGATGCACTGCTTAAAGCCGGTATCAATCTTTCCTTTTTCCTTCCGGCCCCTCAAAATAAATTTCTCTCCGCATCTTTTACAGCGGATCGTTACTTTCACGCGCGGGCTTGCTGCGGTCATGGCTTCCCTCCGGTATGCGCAATCGTTATTGTACTCCCATTATGGGCAAACCGGCTATATTTTAATCCGTTCTTCCCGTGTTATCCTCCCGAGAGGCGACTTGGCGTTGGCCCGGTTCACTTTCCACAGGCTCCGCAGCCACAAGAAGCACATCAGCGGCGCCATAAACCAAACCCAATACGATTTGGTGGCAAGCAAAATATAGTCAAAAATGCCGTGCCAGAAAAACGGCAGCGCGAAAGCATAGAACAAATGCCGATTGGTCCGTTCCGGAGTAAATCTCGCTTTGCCGAAATGAAAACCCATCATGACACCGAACATGGCGTGACCCGAAACGGGCAGGAATGCCCGCATCATCAAATCCGCAAAATGAAGATTGCTCAAAAAAGCGTAAATGACATTCTCCAGCGTGGCGAACCCGAGAGAAACGGCCACGGCATATACAATGCCGTCGTAGGGTTCGTCAAAGGAGGTATGCTTGAATATAACAAAATAAATGATGAACCATTTAAAAAACTCTTCTGGAAATGAAGAGGCGACAAATGAAAAGACAAACGGATCTTCACCGAGCCCCTGCAGCAGCGCATGTTGAAGCACCATGACAGGAAACACAAGGATCATCCCGAACAAAAAAAGCTTCAACACCTGAGAGATCGGCTCGGGATCGTAACGGTCTTTTAAATAAAAATACGACAGCAGAGCGACACCAGGCGCAATAGCCATCGTAAGGATAGATAAGACGCTCAAAGCGGCCCTCCCATCTTTACGCCCAGCCGCGGAAACGCGCAGCCTCCGCCATTTTGCGGACGCCGGCCATATAAGCAGCCAAACGCATATCGACATTTCTCGTCACATGAATATTATAGACATTTTCAAACCCTTTTTCCATCATTTCTTGCAGCCTGGCATGCACTTGCTGCACCGTCCAGTAATATCCCTGATTATTTTGCACCCATTCGAAGTAGGACACCACCACGCCTCCTGCACTAGCCAGCCCATCAGGTTCCAGCAGGTCATCGCCCTTGAATACCCCAGCTTTGTAAGGGTCTGTTCAATGCTGTGCTGTGTCGCGTGAAGAACGTTTAAGTTGTCGGTCACAAGCAACCCACCCTCTGTTCAAACCTTGGAAGGAGATCAAGCCTTCCTCGGCATTTATGGGTTCGCCGCTACTACAAACACTGCCTTTTGGTCATGAAAACGCAATTGGATTGTCTTTAAAGAACCGTTTCGGTGTTTCAGCAGATGGAGAGCTACGCCACGCCCTTGGTTCGGCTCCCCGACGGGCTGCGGCTTTAACAGCATAATAACATCCGCAGAGGCCTCCACGCCTTGCGGAAGAGCTTCTTCCCCGATATCCGAAGGAATCGCTGCCAGAACGGGACCGCCCCGCTCTCTGGACCACTGCTTGAGGACATAAGCCAGCATCGTCTGATGCTCGCTTGCCGATTTGGGAGTCTGCTGCAAGCCGGTCACAGGAATCCGGTTAAGATGATC
Source organism: Paenibacillus naphthalenovorans (assembly GCF_001465255.1). NCBI lineage: Bacteria > Bacillati > Bacillota > Bacilli > Caryophanales > Paenibacillaceae > Paenibacillus > Paenibacillus naphthalenovorans. Next base: position 2,272,832 of record NZ_CP013652.1, read on the forward strand.
AATGAAAACGACCGGCGTTTTTCCTGCCATCGCCCCGATTCGCTCGATGGAAGCCATCACCCGGTCCATGGGCGTGTCAATGGAGCATTCGATCGTCCACAACATTTTGCTGATTTGGGTATACTGCTTGTTCGCATCACTTACTTCTTCAGGGGGAATTTTACCGCTCAGCACTTTTTGCGGCTCCGTGCCGATGATGCGGGCAATGCTTCGAGCCCATAGCTCAAAAGCCGTCATATCCCACGAAACATAGACGACTGGCGTTTGCTCGGAAGCGATATGATCGGCTATTTGTTTCATCAGCATCGTTTTGCCGGATGAGGCGCCTCCAGCAATCAAATAAAGCCCGCTGCGCAGCCCGCCGAACAACGTTTCATCGAGTTCCGCAATTCCCGTAGGAATGCCGGACGACTGGCCGCGGTGTCTTTTCATATATTCTTCCGTATATATCGTAATATTTTTTACATCGGGGGCGATGGGTAGCATCATCGTTTCTTCCATCGTTTCATTTAACAATTTCATGAAGGTATCCAACGGATGTTGTACGCGCACGAAGAAATCGTTGACATCTCTTATGGATTCCGGCATTTGAACGATGAGCGCCTGCTTGGCTATCGGTTGCAGCATGGTCAGTATTCTTACACTTTCACTCCTGCCAAGCTCATCATTACCGAGACAAATAAACACTCTCTTCTCCCTAAGTTTCTCCGCATGACTATCCTTGAAGGTCATCCAGACAGGTACGCATACCGCCGGGAGCCGGGCCTGAGCCAAGCTAAGAACATCGAAGACACCGCTTGCGAGAATGACATCCTCCGTTTCTTCCAGGATCTGTTCATTAAACATTATATCATCGACACCGAGCAGCGATTTGTATTTCGGTTCGCGATGATCGATCGAACGACCGATTAAATCAACGGCAGCGCCTTCCGCATCCGCTATCGGAATGATCACCCGGTTTTCAAAATAATCCCCCAGTTTGTTTGAATTCACATAAAAACCGATTTTACCAGGCTCGAAGCCGATCCGGTAACGTTCAACCGTTTCCTGAGCGATGCCCCGCCGCTGCAGATACAAGAATGCCTCCTCGCGCAGCTGTTTCTGATAATGAACGACCAGCTCCTCTAAATCAAAGGTAGCTACGGCCGCGCTTCTATTGGTTCCCGACATCGCCTTACTTCCCCCCGCAAAAAAAGCATTCCAACAAAAACGAACGTTTTTGTGAATGCTTCATGTCTTAGTCTGTGTAGACAGGATTAGTTAGAATTTAGCGCAAAGCACCTTCACGGCATCGGATTCAATGACCGTTTTGCCATATTCCTCAAGCATGGCTTGCGTAACCGAAGTCGCCTCCCCATACTCCGATAAAACGGCTACAATCAATTGCAGCTGTTTATCTTCCATATCGGCTGCGTCAAGGAGCAAGATCCACTTGTTTTTGTATGAATACAGAGTTCCGCCATTCGTCAATAACGGGTTAATGACTTTGGCCATGCGAAGCAGGTCTTCGAAATCATGAAAAGCATAGGTGACCTGGTCCGTTTCATCCATAGTCACTTCAAGCTCGTATACCTCTTCCAAGTCTTCGTCAATCGCATCTTCACCGTGGCTAAAATTCATCTTGCCCCGTGTTACGATCACCATCATTCCTTGTGCCGGCATGGCCAGCACCTCGACGGCAAGCGGACCTGTTGCATCAAAGCCAAGCTCCATATAAGCCTGATCCATCATTTCACTAAACAGCTCGTGCACCTTAGGTATTTCTCTCCACATGTCATCCTTATGAATGCCGCGCTCCGTTAAGTCATCGAATGTGAGGAAAATCCGTATCTTGTCCTGACTTAAACGCTCCATTTTCATACTGGATTCCTCCCTTGCCGACTGTAATAATATCTTATGAAGTTTGGGTTACAAAGGTGAGCCATGGCCCTGCGATTCATGAAATGAAGAGCTTGTATTTTCATGATATGACTATTATATCACAAACCTGAAAGAAAAGAACGGTTATACCCCTAAAAATAACACAATAAAGAAAAAGACACAACCGCCGTCTTTGAAAGACAACGCTGTGCCCGATATCTAATTCTGAAAATTAATGTGCGCCATATTGTTCTTTTCCCGCATTGCTGTCCAAAATTTTTTCTACAGCGGCCTTTAGTCCGGGATCTTGATTTACAATATCGCTAACCTTGTTCAACCCGTCTTCTTTAAATAAATCTTCATTCAAGCCCTTTTTCGGCTTATTCGCCTTCTCTTTGGATCCTGATTGAAAGGATTGAGATTCCGACGCGCCCGACTTGGTTTGACCTATTGTGCCCGACGATGACGCCATGCCCATCGACGGGTTTACCGAATCGCTGCTGCTGAACGCGGCACCGAACAACGATTTGTTTCTATTGGACAAATAGACGACAGCCGCCGCTCCTACAAGTCCTCCGAGCAAAAATGCTCCTACTCTCATAGTCCATCCCTCCGCTTAGATTCGTCTTCCTCATTTATTCTCCTCTATGTAACATGGAGACATGCATGATAAAATAAGGAAAGCTGTAAGCCAACAAACATGACGTTAGAACAGGAGCTTCCTTATGAAGAATAACTGGCTTCTCTTGTCCGCGGCGGCGCTGATCCTGACCTCTTGCGCCAATCCGAACGCCAACACGCCGGCAGCCGCACCGGTCCCTGCAAGTCCGGCGGCCACGCCCGCTTCCCCTCATGCGGCACCGCCCGCGGCCGATCCGGGAACCCCCTCCTTTGGAACAAAAGAAGCCGCCTGAACCTTCAGCCCCGCAGGAAAAGCTCAAGCTATATATGATGAATCCGAAAACGGCGCCCAAAAGGCTGTGCAGGAGCTGACAGGCAAAGCCCCGGCCTTTTACCGGCCTCCCTTCGGTTCGGCCAGCGAGGCAGTCCGTGCCAAGGTAAAAGAGGAGCATATGATTTACATGACATGGTCAAACGGTTCCAAGAACTGGGAGATGATGGTCAAAAAAAATAATCCGGGCCGGATCATCTCAAATGTATTGGAACAGCTTCGTCCCGGAAGCAACATCTTGATGCACGAACTGCCTTGGACAGCAAAAGCGCTGGACACGCTCCTGACCGATTGAAGAAAAAGGGCTGCGCCTTCGTAGATCCCGAAACGATCGAAATCAGGAATTAAACAGCGTCCAGCCCCAAATCAAAAGACCTGCAACAAGGAGTACAAAAATCCACAACAGCGACCGATAAAAGATAAATACCCACTTTTCTTTCTCGGTCGGGTGAACCGTTTGTCGCGGCGGCAGGTAATGATCATCCAACTCCGCCACCGCTGCGTGCTCCGGTTCTTTGCGTTCTTGTTGTAACAAGGTTTGTCGTTTCCTGCTCATGTTTCCTCACTCCTGAATCGAAGGATGCAGCCCATGGTGAAGTCGATGAGAAAGTGAGCTGCGATCGGAGTCCACAGCGAGCCCGTTTGGATATAAATCCAGCCCAGGCCGTAGCTGATGCCAAATACAAGCCCGGTCATCAGCCAGTGCTGCAAATAACGGATATGAATGGCGGCAAACAATATGCTTGTCCAATAAGGCCCCCAGGAAGCCTGGATCGCACCGCGGAACAACAGTTCCTCGCAGAACGCCACGACCAGAGAAAGCAAAGCGATATGCCACAACGGCCTGTTTTTGAAAATCTTTTCATTAATGCCGCCGTCATCTGTCACTTCAGGAGGGACCTTGCTTGAAATCAATAAATCGACTATGACCACCGCTGCCGCGAAACCAATGCTCCATATAAGAATGCGGGTACCCGCGGCGATGGAAAAGATGGCGCTGAACTGCGGTTTTTGAAACAACAGGATCACCACAGCCGCGATCAGCACGACCAATTGGGTTACATACAGATTGATCAGCAAAAAACGATCGTCTACTTCATCCAGATTGACTTTTTGAAATTTAAAATGCTTTATGAATTTTTTCATCATGATTCCCTTTTTCGACATTTTCACCTATACTATCAGCATACAACAGAATCAGAGGTGTTCACCACATGGACAAACGGTTGACCCGAACGGATTACCTATTCGCCGTCACTTTTATCTTTATGCTTGTCGTGGCACTTGGAGCATTTTTCTTCGGCTTGAAGATGGGACAAGAGCGGACCGCGGTAAAATATGAAAAAATGCTCGCCGAGAAAAACGAAGCGGAAAAGGGTTTTGCCGCTTACCACCAACAGTATCTGGTGTCTTTCTATCATACCATTTATCAGCCATACAGGGAATTTCATAAAAGATGGTTCGACAAAATGGAAGAGCTGCAAACCAACAGTCCGGCGGACGCTTCCCTGATCCTGAAGGAACTCGCCAAGCTGGCGAAAGAAACTTACGACGGACTGGGCGCTAAATCGATGCCCGATTCCTCGCCTCTTCTCAAAGAGGCGCATATGAACTATATGAGAAGCTTAAAACTGTTCAATGAAGCGCTCGGCGGATACCAATCCAAGGCCAATGCGGTACCCGGTACCGAGCTTGTCTCCCAGCTGGATAAAGACGCTTACCTTGAGGAAGCGAAAAATTATGCGCTGCGGGCCGAAAAAGAATACTACGAATCGATCGTCAAATGGAATCAAACGGTGAATGAACAGTTCAAACCGATTGACGTAACCAAACCGGTATCCATCAACGATTGGAGCCGTCTTGGCCTGAATATGAAAAACGAATACATAGCTCAAATGATGATGACTTCCAAGTTATTCAAAGCGTTCACACCGCAGGATTTAACCGCCCGGATCGATGAAATGCTTGCTTCCGGACAAGCCAAGAATTTGAATTTGCAGGAAATTGAGGGCATCGTTGATGTTCTGATCGCAACAAACGCAGTCAGACCGGGCGATTTCCTCCGGGGCAAAAACAGATATGCGAATGAGACGCTGCCCCAGCTTCCTTTCTTCACCAATTAACCCTATGCCTTATCGGTCGTACCGCAAAAATAAGTACCCTGTCGGGTACTTATTTTTGCTTATACAAGGAAAAGGTTTAATCGTACTGAAACCCGCGCAGCGCAGCCAACGCAGCCATTCCTCCATCCACATTGACCACTTGATCAAACCCCTGCTGCTTCAAATAATAGCTGACATTGGCACTTCGTACGCCATGGGCGCACACGACATAGATGGGTTTATCCTTGGGAAGCTCCCCCAGTCTCTCCGGAATGGAATTCATCGGCATAAGAACCAGCTCATCCCAGCGATAATACTCCCATTCGTACGGCTCTCTTACGTCAATAATAAGGGAATCTGATAATTCCCCGTTCTCCAGCTTTCGCTTGAAGTCTTCCGGCCCCACTCGATCAAAAGGATATTCCATGAGTTCCTCCTTGCATCACTGCTCATTTCAACCTCTATCTTAGCATGTTTGACCGCTCCGTCCAAACGAACGGGAATAGAAATCCAGGAAAAAAATATTCACAAAGATTTCGTATTTTAATTTCAGTTCGACACCTATTGACAAGGCCGAAACGGTCGTGTTAATCTAATGAAAAATTTCACTTGCAATAAAGCCATGACGGAGCCAAGCATATGACGAAACGTTCAGAGAGCCGGTGGTTGGTGCGAACCGGACGAATTTCAATATGCGGAGCACTCCTGAGTTGCTGCATCGAACTTGAAGTAGCTGCAGCCGGCCGGAAGCCGTTACCCTTCCGGGTCTGTGAATTCGGCAGACCACAAGAGGCTGTTCGCGCGAGCGCACAGTGAATTAGGGTGGTACCACGAGAGCCAGCTCCTCGTCCCTTGTATACGCTAGTCGTGTCGGGGTGGGGGGCTTTTTTTGATGCTCCAATGTTATTTTTATACTAATGGAGGGTTATGAAATGTTTAAAGTATTAGTCATGGACGGAATCAGCGACATGGGGATTCAAATGCTGTACGAGGCACCGGATGTAGAGGTAGAGAAAAAGAACGGCTTGTCCGAGGACGAACTCGCAGCCATCATCGGCGAGTATGACGCCCTGTTGGTGCGCAGTGCAACCAAGGTGACCGAGCGCATCATGTCTGCCGGTACCAAGCTGAAGGTCGTCGGACGCGCCGGTGTGGGCGTGGATAACATCGATCTGGAAGCCGCGACCAAGCGCGGGATCGTGGTCATCAATGCCCCGGACGGCAACACCATTGCCACATGTGAATTGACGTTCGCTATGATGATGGCTATTGCGCGTTCCATCCCGCAGGCATACAAGAAAACGGTTGGCGGAGAATGGGACCGCAAAACGTTCGTTGGCGTCGAACTGCGCAATAAGGTGCTCGGAGTTCTCGGCATGGGCCGAATCGGCAGCGAGGTAGCCAAACGCGCGAAAGCTTTCGGTATGCAGGTGATCGGTTACGATCCGTTCCTGACAGAAGAACGTGCCGAGAAAATCGGGGTGAAACTGGGAACGGTAAACGACATTTGCGCCAAAGCGGATTTCATTACGGTGCATACTCCGCTTACCAATGAAACCCGCCATATGATCAGCCGTCCTCAGTTTGAAACGATGAAAAAAGGGGTTCGCATTATCAACTGCGCCCGCGGCGGGATCATCGATGAGCAGGCTCTTGTCGAGGCGATTGATTCCGGTATCGTGGCCGGCGCTGCCTTCGACGTATTCGAACAGGAGCCGCCTGCCCCGGATCATCCATTCCTGAACCATCCGAAAATTATTGTTACTCCGCATCTTGGCGCTTCCACCGTTGAAGCCCAGGAGAACGTCGCCATCGACGTATCCGAAGAAGTGCTGCATATTTTGCGCGAGCAGCCGTTCAAAAATGCGGTCAACATGCCTACGGTACCGGCTAACGTTCTGAACGCACTGCAGCCTTACTTCAACTTGGGCGAGAAGCTCGGCTTGTTCCTCGGCCAAACCGTCGACGGGCCGGTCAGCGAAATCGTCGTGAACTACGCCGGCGATTTGGTCGACGTCGATACGTCCCCGCTCACCCGGCATATCGTCAAAGGCATATTGTCGAACCAGCTTGAAGGAGTCAATATCGTTAACGCCATGCATTTGGCCAAAACGAGGGACGTCAAAGTGATCGTACAGCAGTCCTCGGCTTCGCCGACGTTTACCAACCTGGTCTCCGTTACGCTCAAGACCAAGCAGCAGCAGCACTTGCTCGCCGGTACTTTGCTTGCGGGTTATGGTGAACGCATCGTGCAGATCGATCAATACCCGGTCGACATCGCTCCATCCGGTAACCTTCTGCTGATCTCCCACAATGACCGTCCGGGGATTATCGGTAAAGTAGGTACCCTTTTGGGCAGCAATGATGTGAATATTGCAACCATGCAGGTAGGCCGCAAGGTCATTGGCGGCCAGGCGATCATGGTGCTGACAACCGACAAACCGACGCCTAAGGACGTTATTGTGCAGTTGTCTCAGCTTCCTGAACTTACTGACGTTATCGAACTGACCCTGTAATCCGGTTGTTTCACGAACAACAAGAAAAAGTTGGACGATTCAACAAATAAAATAAAGCCTCCGATGACGAATCGGAGGCTTTTGTTTGGTTTTACACACCTTTGCAGGGAAGCGTGATAGAAAATGTCGTTCCCTGTCCGGTTTGACTTTTCACCTGAATGGTTCCATGATGAGCTTCGATGATATTTTTGACAATTGCAAGACCAAGGCCGGTTCCTCCGTTGGTTCCCCTGGTACGGGCTTTATCCGCCTTATAGAAACGTTCGAAAATATAAGGAATATCCTCCGCCGGTATGCCATAGCCTTGATCCGAGACTTCGATCAGAATGGCATGTTCACCTTTGTAACGCTCTTCCGACGCTCTGATTTCGATTTGAGCCCCTGCAGGTGTATGCCTAAGCGCATTATCCAGCAGATTCGTCATAACCTGCTCAAGGCGATCCTCGTCCGCTTGACAAAGCAGCAGCGGTTTATCCGGCAGCGTACAGCTTATCGCGATGCCCCGTTCTTTAGACAGCCCCGCAAATTTCCGGTGTATCCGCCTGAGGAAAGCCAACACGTCCAGTTCCCGGAAATGAAGCTCCATATTCCCCGTCTCCATCTTGGCCAGATCGAGCAAATCCCTGACCAGTCTGCCCATCCGAAGGGATTCGTCATGAATGACCTGCGCCAATTCTTTCCGTTCCTCCGGCGTGGCCGCGATATCATCGATGAGCGCCTCACTGTATCCCTGCATCATAGACAGCGGCGTCCGCAGCTCATGGGACACGTTGGCCACGAAATCCGTTCGCAGCTTCTCCAGACGAAACTCCTCCGTGACGTTGCGCATCACGGCAACGACACCGCGTACGATATCTTGGGAGTACAAGGGCGCCATGACGACGGACCATACATCACTTCTGACATGAACCTTGGAGGTCAGTTCTTTCGCTTCTGAAATCACAGATTCAAAGAGCGGCCTGAGCGGCTCGGGAATGGTGCTCATCGAACCACTGCCCGCTTGCCCGCCGGTCAGGGCAGGCTTTTCATCCGACCACTGGATCTGATTCCATTCCTGAATAATTTTCTCCCCTTGGGGATTCGTCAGTATGACACGCCCGGCCGCATCAAAAGTGATGACGGCATCGGTCATGCTTCGCAGGACGCTGGACAAATGCTCCTTCTCATGGTTGAGCGCTTTAATCGTATCGGAAAGCTGCCCGCCCATGTGGTTGAACGTTTGAGCCAGCTCTCCGATCTCGTCCGTAGATGTAATCGGCACACGAGTGCCGTATTCTCCCTTAGAGATCAGATCCGCCGCCTTCTTAAGCTGCTGTATCGGTTGGGTAATACGGGTAAGAAGGAAAAAGGCGAAAAAGGTGGTCATTAAAAAGCCGGCAACCCCAACCACCACAAAAAGCTTTTTCACATAAGCCTGCGTCTCTTCCGAGGACTGGGTAATCTGATACAGAATCAGCGCTCCGGCCACCTGCGATTGTTCCTTATTCATGAACGGCACGGCAACGGCCGTATATTGATTCTCCAGCTGTGTATTCGGCATGCCGCTATTTCTAAGGCGGTTGTCCTTAATCTCACCCGCAAATACTTTCTGCAGATCCGAATTCAGAAAAAAATCATCATAGCGTATTTCCCGATGATCGGGTTGACCGACCGGCGCCTGAATCTGTCTAAAATCCGTAGTAACGATGATGACGCTGGTATCCTGAGCGCTTAACAGCTCATTAACGACCTGCAAGTAACGCCGCTCTTCCTGGTGCAAAGAAATCTCACTGGCCACCTTCACCGCCAATTTGCTCAGCGTTTCCGCCTGGTCCTTCGATTTAGGGAATGAGGTTTCTATAAAACGGAATAAAAAAAGGCTGAGCGTAAGCAGTACGACAACGACCAGCCCGATAATCGTGATCCACAGTTTGCCTACGACGCTTTTGAAGATAAACACGTTACTTCGGCACCTCAAGCTTATAGCCCACGCCCCACACGGTTGTAATCATGGAGGCCGCTTCCGGCGATACTTTATTCAGCTTTTCGCGCAAACGTTTTACATGCGTATCAACGGTCCGCAGATCACCGAAAAACTCGTAATTCCAAACATCCTTCAGAAGCTCTTCCCTGGAGAATACCTTATCCGGCGATACGGCCAAATAATGAAGCAGCTCATATTCTTTCGGAGTCAAGGCAACCTCCTGTCCGCCGGCCGTCACCCGATGCGCGTCATGCTCGATCACCAGGTTAGGAAATACGATATTGTTGCTGGAATTGACTTCCTTGGACAAATAAGCGGTAACCGAGGAACGCCTTAATATGGCCTTCACGCGATAGATCACCTCGCGCGGACTGAACGGCTTAACGACATAATCGTCCGCCCCGGATTCGAAGCCTTGTACGCGATTGGTTTCTTCCCCTTTCGCCGTCAGCATGATGATGGGCGTCGATTTAACTTGACGCAGCCGTGCGCACACTTCATTACCGTCAATGCCCGGAAGCATGATGTCGAGCAATATCAAGTCGTAGTCCGTTTCGAGAGCTTTCCGAAGCGCCGTCTCCCCGTCCTCCGCTTCATCGATATGGTAATTCTCTTTCTCCAGATACATCCGCAAGAGCCGGCGGATCCGTTCTTCATCATCCACAACCAAAATACGCGTATTTGTGTCTGTCATGGATATCCCTCTTTTCTTCAGATGTAAAAGATATGGCGCCGCTACGTACCAGAGTAGGAGTGCAGCCCGGCAATAACCAGATTGACGCCAATAAGCGTAAACATCACGACGAGAAAGCCGATAACCGAAAGCCATGCCGATTTCTTGCCCTGCCAGCCGCGGGACAGCCGAAAATGCAGGTACGCGGCATAAAAGAGCCACACGATGAGCGCCCACACTTCTTTGGGATCCCAGCCCCAGAAGCGCCCCCAGGCTTTTTCCGCCCAAATCATGGCAAAAATTAATGCGCCCAGCGTAAAAATAGGATAGCCTATGGCAATCGAACGGTAACTGATTTCATCGACATCGTCCGGGTCAATCCCTTTCATCAACGGCTGCAGAGCCCGGCCAAGCGGCTTTCTTGCAATCCGCCGGAGCAGAGAATAGAGTACGATCCCAAGCAAAATCGACCAGATCACCGTATTCAGCTTCCTGCCGGCGTTCGCTCCCTCCATCCAAGAAGGCGCCTCGAACAGCGGCTGCGTCATGCCCAGAAACGGCTTCATTTCCACCAGCTCGCTCTGGTAAGGCTTGACGATCGGCGGAAGCACATATTCGACCCGATTCGTGACCACCTGTTCCACTTTATTCTGGTCCAATATCTTCTCTTGATGCGTAAAGACCGCTTCGTATCCCGCCGCTTTAAAGCTGAATACGGATACGACGAAAGCCACAATCATAATCAGGGTGAACAGGGTGAATTCGACGCCGCGTTGCTCCCACCGCTCGCTGCGGCTCGTTCCTTCAAAGTTGACGCTTTGCAGCAGGTACATGATACCGGCCGCGAAGCCAACGGCAAAGAAGGCCTCGCCCAAAGCGGCGGTGGTCACGTGAATTTTGAGCCAGTAGCTCTGAAGTGCAGGAATCAAAGGCTGAATTTCCTGCGGAAATACCGACGCATAGCCAATCATAATGATGGCTACAGGCAGGGCGAAGACGCCGAGCGCTTGAGCCCGATAAATCAAATATAACACAATAAACGCAAGAACAATCATCATGCCGAGGAACGTCATAAATTCAAACATATTGCTGGTCGGGATATGTCCCGCCTCTATCCAACGGGTGAAGAAGAAGGTCACATGGAACAAGAAACCGAAAATCGTCAAGCCAATGCCAATCTTGCCCCAACGCCGGCCATAGTTTTCCGGATCCGTCACCCGCACCGATTTTTGCCCCGTGATGCCGATGACAAAACCGATCATGGCTATACAATATATGATAAAAGCAACGAGCAAGAAAGTACTGCTCACGTTTGGACCTCCTTTCTTTCCAATATTTTGGGATCGATGTCGATTCCCGATTTTTGCAGGACCTGCGCCACCTCTTTACGAATCCCGTACCAATTTTTGTTCGTGTGCGCCCCGAGCGCCAGCCGCCCGTTATCAATGCGCAGCCACACCCGGCGGTGGTGCCAATAAAATCCCATCACCAGACCGATCATGGAGATCGCCGCTCCGACCCATATGAACGGCATGGCACGATCCACTCTAATATTCAAGAAACTGATATACTCCGATATTTGGACATCGTCCATAGACCCTACGGATAGCTCCAGCTTGTCCGCTAAAGCGCCGTTAATTTCATCCTGACGGAAATTCACCTTATCTACCTGCCGAGGGAAGTACATATAAGGCTCGCCTTCCGGCTTCAATCCCGGTCCCTTGATCTCAAAAACGAATGCCGGCTTGACCGGATCGTTGGATTTCGTCAGCGGCATCCCCTTGTTGTCCATTCCAAAATCCGGAAAATAAGCTTTTAATTTCAGCTCGTAAGGGCCGGCCTTATAGCTTTCTGCAGGCTTCTTCATCGAGATGTCGAAGCTGCCGTAGTTTTCGCCGGTTTGCTTGTTTTTTAGCGATGGCTTGACGGATAGCAGCATCGGTGACATTTTGAAGTCGAATTGAAAGGCCATGAGCCCTTCATACATCAGAGGCTCATTGACCTGGATGTCATGACGATGCACCTCCGTAAGAACCGGTTCCTTCACCGGATCATCGCAATCCGCCGTACATTTGTACAATACAGCCTCCGTTTTGTAAACCTTGGGTACGATCTGACCTTTTTCACGGAAATCCTCTGACATTTCTTCTTCTGTGTATAATTCCAGCGTAAATTTTTCGTTTTTCAGATAATAAGGCGTATCCGGTATTTTGACCAGCTGTCCTTCAGGAAAAGCCAGATGCTGGTCCATATGCCATCCGGGAATACTCCGCATCAGTACAGCCGCCAGAAAAATAATGAGACCGATATGATTAATATAAGGCCCCCAGCGGCTGAACCGGTTTTTCTCGGCCAGCAAGGCCGTACCGTCGGTATATACACGGTATCGCCGCTTGCGCAGCAGCCCGGCGGCCTTCTCCGTCCATTCCAGCGACGCCTTCTCTCCGAGCTCCGCTCCCGGAATCTCTCCGACGTAGGATACCTTCTGTCTCGTGATGAAACTGGTGTGCTTTCGGATCTGCTGCTTGCTGAGTGCACGATACAGCGGCAGAACCCTGTCCAGACTGCACACGACAAGGGAGGTGCCGATCATAAACAAAAGCGTGATAAACCACCATGATTCAAAGGTGTGCGTCAGCCCCAGCAAATAATAAATGTGGCCGATGGTTCCGTACGTCTCCTTGTAATATACCGACGGATCGATATTCAAGAACGTGTTCTCTTGCGGGTAAATGGTGCCGAGCGAGGCGCCGATCAATGTGATGATAATCAGCCAGATGGCAACTTTGACCGAGGAAAAAAAACTCCACACCCGGTCAAGCACACCGGGATTGGTCCGCTGGGAACGTCTTGCCACCCCGTCATACCGCATCTCAAGCGGCTCGTCGCCGCCATCATCCGTCAGAGGCTTGCCGCAGGATTCGCACAGAACCGTGCCGACATGATTCTGATGCCCGCATTCGCATTTTGTATTGTGAATCATGTGACCTCCTTGGTTACATCTGATTTTCTCTAAGTTACTTCAGCATGGCTGAAACCGTTTGTTCGATAAAGGGTTCATCCATTTCACCGATGCGGATGTGTTTGACAATGCCGTCAGGTCCGACAAAAAAGGTCGTCGGATACTGCGACACCCCGTAACGTTTACGAATTTCTTCGTTTTTGTCCATCAGGATAGGGAACGTCACCTTGTATTGCTGAATGAAATTTTCTACGGCTACTTTCGGTTCATCCAAATTCAGCCCGAGCACGACCAGCTGATCTCCCCATTTGGCATGCTGCCGTTCCAAAGCAGGCATCTCGTTGCGGCACGGCTCGCAGAATGTCCCCCAAAAATTAACGACAACCGCCTTCCCCTTAAAATCGGACAGCTCATAGGTATTCCCATCAAGTCCAAGCAGCTTGAAATTGGGAGCCGGAGCCCCTTGGGTCGGCTTTTTGTCGCCGGAGTACAGCTGGCTTGCGAGGGTCAACGCGCCGATTACCACGATCACGGCAAAAATAGTGATTTGGATCCATTGTCTATGCTTTCCCATGATCACTCACCTTCAAACCATTGGATGTAAATCCTTTTTTCATTATAGCGAAAAATGTCATAAACGATTATTCGCCTTTTTGAATTTTATGTGTCTTGCCGCCGCCTGCCGAGAGCGCTTCATTCCTCAATTCTTCCACTTCCTGAGGGGTCAAATGACGGAATTTGCCCCTGGGCAGGCCGGAAAGCTGAAGGGGGCCGAACTGAACCCGCTTCAGCTTAATGATCGGATGATGAATGGCATCGAACATGCGCCGCACCTGCCGGTTGCGTCCTTCATATATGGTAATTTTGATGACCGCTTCCTTCTTGTCCATATCCACGTCCTGATATTCTACCTCAGCCGGCGAGGTCATGCCGTCGTCCAGCTCGATGCCGTTTCTCAGCTTGTCCAATTGTGTTCCATGCGGGATCCCTTTGACCGTTGCCAGATAGGTGCGCGGCACATGATGCTTCGGATGCGTAAGCAGATGGGCAAAATCGCCATCGTTGGTCAGCAAAAGCAGTCCCTCGGTATCATAATCGAGCCGACCGATCGGATAAATGCGCTCTTTCATGTTTTTGAAAAATTCGGTAACCGTTTTGCGGCCCTCCGGGTCCTTGGCGCTGGTAATGACGCCCTTGGGCTTGTTAAAGATCACATATACCTTCGCTTGTCGCCGGATCGGACGCCCGTCCACTTTAATAAAATCCTGGGACGGATCAACCTTGACGCCCAGGGTAGTGACTACCTGATCATTGACTTCCACGCGTCCGGCGGTAATCAACTCCTCGCATTTTCGACGGGAGGCCACACCCGCTTCGGCCAATACTTTTTGCAAACGTTCCATTTTGTCGATTCACCTCAAGCTAATGATACCTATCCTCAGGCGAAATCACAAGTTGAGACCACGGAAAAAAGCGGCCCGGACACGAATTCGTATGCGGAAATATGTCGGCCGGGTGAAACTTGTATGAATCGGAGAGCTTTTGAATCAATTTGTTCAGCAAAAACAACTGTTCCTTCTCTTCTGTGTTGTACTCTATAGGAAGCACGGAGAAATCACCTTCGAGGCAAATGTGGATGTACAGAGGGTCGGTTTGTTCGGAAGAAGGGATGATGGCGCCGCTTTTGGCAATAAAGAAATCATACCCTTTTCCGTTTATAGCGGGACAGACGGAATGATGAACGATAATTCCGTAAAACTGCACGCAGCTCACCTCTTCCGGGTTGACTGCTTACAGTATATGTGCGGATAGCGGAGGGGTTCCATGCGGGACTTGCCATCAAACGAATACGAGGTAGCAGATAACGACGGAAGCGATAAACCCGACGGCGTCGGAGATCAGACCCACCTTCAAGGCGTAGCTGGCCTTGCGGATGCCGATCGCCCCGAAATACACGGTAATCACATAAAGTGTTGTATCGGTGCTGCCCTGAATGGTCGATGCGATGCGTCCTACCAAGGAGTCGGGGCCAAACTGCGAGATCAGGTCCGTAGTGAAGGCAAGTGAACCGGCGCCGGTAATCGGTCTCAGAAAAGCGAGGGGAACGACCTCGGTAGGCAGACCGATCGCTTCGCAGATCGGCTTCAGCCATCCGGTAAACAGATCCATAGCCCCGGAGGCGCGAAACACGCTGATGGCAACCATCATCCCGACCAGATGAGGGATAATGCGGATAGCCGTATCAAACCCGTCCTTGGCTCCGTCTACGAACGATTCGTAGACGGGCACTTTACGATAAGCCGCATAAAGCGGAATGAAGACGATAATGACGGGGATGGCCCATGAGGAAATTAAATTGACCAAATCATACACGTGCCATCATCCTTTCCCCGATCCGAGCGGCGAGCTCTTGCTCCGATACCAGCGGTCAACCATAATGGCGGCCGCGGTGGAGATGAAGGTAGCCAAAAGTGTGGTTCCGACGATTTCCGCCGGATTGGCCGAATTGTAGCTCATGCGGATGGCGATCAGCGTCGTAGGAATCAACGTAATACTGGCGGTATTCAGCGCAAGCAGCGTGCACATCGCCGGACTCGCAATATCCTTGTTCGGATTCAGCTTCTGCAGCTCCTGCATCGCCTTAATTCCCATCGGTGTGGCGGCATTGCCCAAACCAAAGATGTTGGCGCTCATATTCGACATGATATATCCGAGCGCCGGATGATTCCGGGGGACCCCCGGGAATAAAGAACGGACTACGGGGCTCAGCAGCCTGGACATTTTCTGCAGCAGTCCGGCGTCCTCGGCGATCCGCATCATGCCTAGCCAGAACACCATAATGCTGATCAATCCGAAGCATACGGTTACGCCGCTCTTGGCACCGTCGAAAACCGCTTCCGTCACCAGATCGATTCTTCCTTGAAAAGCCGCTACAATAAAGCCGGCTACCATAAAAAACAACCAGATGTAATTGACCATGAACGTTCGCTCTCCTTCCCGTTTACTTGACTTGACCGGTAAAGAGCACACGGGATAATGCCTGAAGAATATACAGCCATTCTCTGGCGCGCGCTTCATTCAACATTTCCATTTCCGTGAGGGAAAAGGAAGAACGGTCATTCAAATGAAGACGGGGACTGTCCTTTGCGTACAAAGGAACGGAACCGATCGGTTTGCCGTCCAGCAGGAACTGCAGATGCCCCGCTTCACCAAGCCTGTATGCCGTTGATCCGGCGTCATTCATCACCAATTGCCGCGTAAACCGGCTCCGTTCTGCTTCTTCCGCCGGGTAGCTGAACGATCCGCCGGCTGCGAGGTCTGTGCCTAACACGGGTTCTCCTGAACGGATGAAGGGGACAAGGGGGTAATGCTTGAAGCCGTAATCCAGGAGTCTGGCGTGATCGATCCAATCGTTCGGATCGTTCAACGTCACCGCAGCGAGCTGCTGCCCTCCTCTGGTTGCTGAGGAGACAAGACATCGTTTGGCAAGCTTGGTATATCCGGTTTTGACCCCGTCAGCGCCTTCATACAGCGATAGCATCTTATTTTTATTGACCCAGGAATAGTCCCAGGATTCATTCGGATTAGGCACTTTTTTCACTTTCGTTTTGACGATTTCCTGGAAGACCGGATTTTTGAGCGCGTAGGCCGTCAGCCTGGCCATATCGTTCGCCGTGGAATAATGCCCTTCCGCATCGAGCCCGGAAGGATTTTTGAAGCTGGAATTCGTCATCCCGATCATCCGCGCCTTCTCATTCATTAAAAAGGCGAAGCCCTCTACGCTGCCGCCGACATGCTCGGCGATCGTCATCGCTGCGTCATTGCCGGATCGAAGCATCAGTCCATACAAAAGGTCCTTCAAGCTCATTTCTTCATCCAGCCTTAAATAAATAGAAGATCCTTCGGTTCCGAACGCATTCTTTCCGACCTTCGCCATATCGCTCAGTTTCCCGTGTTCAATCGCCACTATTGCAGTCATGATCTTGGTCAGACTGGCGATTCTCATCGGCTTATCCCCTTGGACGCTGAACAGAAGCCGCCCTGAGGTGACATCGATCAGCGCCGCGCTTTCTGCGCTGGTGGATACGCCGGGCGCCGCCTGGACCTCTGCAGGCAGCAAGCCTCCCGTACAAACGAGTAGTAAAGCAAGTAGCAGCAGACATCCTTTTCTCATCCTAAATCCTCCCGCAAGCCATCCTTTGGAAACGAAGCCGCCGCCACCTAAGGGCAGGCCCATTCCTTCTCATCTTGTACATATATATGCATTCAGGACAAGGTTATGTATGGCTTGACCGAATCAGGCCGACCGGGCGAATCAGATACTTTCATTAAAAAAAGATGAATACATCCGGAACGGATATACTCATCTTTTTTATAGATTTATTTCACGGCCTTGGGCAGGTGCTCTTTACAATAAGCGTCTACCGTTTGTTCTTCATCTTCTTCCAGATCGAACTCCAGATACCGTTCTGCCGTTTTTTCGAAAATTTCGTATTTCACGAGATTGGTTTTATTTTCGTCCACACGATAAATGACCCTAATATATAAACCGTTCTCTGAGTATAGCTCATCATCCTCAGAAACCTCGACATCAAGCAAAAACTCATACCGCTCTCCGGACAAGATGCCGAAGGGGTCTTTGATCCATTCGACTTTATGGCCGGTAATGGTCAACATGCTGTCATTCCCTTCTCAACATTGGCGATTGCCGCTTTATCATCGGACAAAGGCTGCCGGACCCAACGGCCGGCAGCCTTTCTTACTTGGAATCTATCCAACGCGGATGATTCAGTTTTTGTTAAAAATGTCGGTCAGCACAGGTACGATTTGCGATTTACGTGATACTACGCCTTTAAGAACGGCTTTATTATCAACCAGCTTTACATTGTACGCTTGCTCTACGGCATTCGCCTTATTGCCGAGGGCCAAAGCAATGGAATCGTTATTTAAAATATCCGTTACAACGAAAAGGAACAAATCCAAGCCTTTTTCCGAAATGATTTGCGAAAGAGCCGCTTCCAGCTCCGCTTGGCGAGAAAGAACATCGTTCGTATCAACAGCGTTAACTTGAGCGATTTCAACCTTGGAGCCTCCCATTTGGAATTCCTTAGAATCCAGGGAGATCAGTTGGCTGATCGTTTTGTCGCTCAAATCAGCACCGGCTTTGAGCATTTCCAAACCGTAGCTCTCGGCATTCACGCCGGCGATTTCGGCCAGCTCACGTGCCGCAGCCACATCTTCCTCCGTGCAAGTCGGCGATTTGAATAGAAGCGAATCGGAAATAATAGCGGATAACATCAAGCCTGCAATAGGTTTATCAATGGAGATCCCGTTTTCTTTATACAATTTTTTGAGAATCGTCGCTGTGCAGCCGACCGGTTCGGCACGGTAATACAAAGGACCGCTGGTTTCAAAATTCGCGATACGGTGGTGGTCGATCACCTCTGCCACGCGAACCTGATCGATGTCCGTCGCACTTTGCTGGCGTTCATTGTGATCGACCAAAATGACGCTTTTTACTTCATTGGCTACGGTCTCAACCAGACGAGGCGCCTCAACATTGAATTGTTTCAATGCATGCTGCGTTTCCCCATTGATCTCGCCCAAACGGACGGGTTCCACATTTTGACCCAATTTGGTTTTCAAATCAGCATACGCAATGGCAGAACAAATGGAATCCGTATCCGGATTTTTATGCCCGAAGATAAGTACTTTTTCCATGATCTTACTCCCTTATTCTTTTTTTATTAGCGAGAAAAGTATACCTTAGAACGATATTCACAATCAAGATTATATCATAATATCCTTCTAACTCCTATTATTTTAGTAGGAATACTTAAACCTTTCAATAGCCATGGAATATGTATGCACGAACTGCAGCCGGATTACATTCTCCCGATCATAAGGGATAAAATGCCGGCGGCAATCAGCGGGCCCACAGGAACCCCCTTGAATAGCGCTACACCCAGAATGGTACCAGTTAATAATCCTGTTGTGATCGCAGGCTGATTCAGCATCAGGGAAGCCCCACGACCGCCCAGATAAGCGACGAGGATCCCGACGGCAACGGCAAGCAGCGACTTCCAATGCAGAAAATTCTGCGCTAGCGCTTGAAGCGTCAGTTTCCCGCTGGCGACCGGCGTCATGATGCCGATCGTCAAGATAATAATCCCCAAAGTAAGTCCGTGCTTTTCCAGAAACGGAAATGCCTGATGAAGGTTGAGCGCTCTCAAGAGAAGCAGGACAACCATGGCGACGGTAATGGAGGTATTGCTGGATAGAATGCCGAGTGCTGCAAAAAGCAGCAGAATTAACGAAGGCATATCGAGTTGATGCATTTTGGCATCTCCCTTCTTCTATAAATCGCATGAAAATGACTCCTAAGTAAATATAAAGAAATCCTCGGCAAAGAGCAACCGAATCAAGAAAACAGTAAAGCTGCCCCGGTCGCGGGAGCAGCTTCTTATGGGTTAAAGCCATCGTGTTCCAAGAAAGGGATGAAGTAATATTCATCTGAAGAATGTTACACGATGTAATTCTCATTCTCGACAGAGGTTACCGTAGATGTTTCTCCTGCATCCTTTTTGGAATTCGCCTTGATCATCGATTGAAGCCGGTCGACCACGTGCGGAGCCGAGTCGATCAGCCGTTCCACCAGATGCGTCTGGTTATCCAGCGGCAAAATTTTCACGCCGTTCTTGCCTACGACCAAGAAAGCGATTGGCGTAATGGATACCCCGCCGCCGCTGCCGCCGCCGAAGGGCAATGCGACGGATGCGTTATGCGCATCGTTGCGGCTAACACTGCTGCCATCTTCAACATTGTAATCACTGCCGCCTGCAGCAAAGCCAAATGCCACTCGGGATATAGGCATAATTACGCTGCCGTCAGGGGTCTCCACAGGGTCGCCGACAATCGTATTCACATCGACCATAGCCTTAATATTTTCCATTGATGTTTTCATTAAACCTTGAATCGGATGTTCGCTCATGAAAATATACCTCCTTGAAAGATGACTTGACCTAAACACTTATATCGTGTCCTTTAAGAGGTATGATTATGTAGATCCCGAGCTTCCGGCAGGAAGCAGAACGTTCCGCCATACCTTAAGGCCACCTTTGACTTTAAGGATGCGCAACAGAAGCCGTAAGCCGGCACTAACCAGATATACCAGTCGAATTTGCAGGATGCACGCTCCTTCGATCACAAACAGCTTTTGGTTGAAAGCCGGCATAACCTGAAGTTGGGGCTGGGTATCCAATTGGATAAAACGGAACAGAAATCTGAGGATCATGGATTTGATCCCCCAGATGCTCCCCACCAGTAATGCCGTCTCGGGGGCATCCCCGATGCCGACAGAGGTCCTCCAATTGAACTGCGTACAATGGATTCGGCGCATCGTTCCGGATAACCATTCTTGAAAATGAAAGCAATGCTGAAGCAGGACCTGTACTTTTTCATAGGCTTCCTTCATTTTCTCCAGATTAATCTGCTTCTTCTGGTCCTTCATAAGCCTGTCGGCCGTCACATTCACTTGAGCCGTGTGCAGTTCAAATCCCTCCGCCCAGTTTTTGAAGCGAATCGTCGGAACATAGTAATTCACCTGCACAAGGCCGAAGAGAGCGCGGAGATTCAATAAAATTTCATCATTTTTATCTTGATGGGTAAACGTTATCCGGATCCGAACCTGGCTTAGTGCCAAGAGAACGATCAGCGCGCCGATCATCCCGGCGGCCCAAGCCCAAAACATATCAAGCAACCCCTTCCTGCAGGTAAGCCATCGTCCCGAAAACATTAAGAAAACCCCTGAATGACAAGAAGCTTGCCGCTTCTTTTTCCTCAGGAGTTAGTATAGCCCTGCTTAGGCGAAACATACATGTCAGATTTGATCCGCCGGATCAATCTCGTCGATCGTCATTTGCTTTCCATCCAGCTTCTCAAACAGAAGCCGCGTTTCTTCTTCCAGATTATCCTCGTTCTCGAACATCGTTGTTTCCGGCAAATCGGCAAGCGAGGCCAATCCAAAATAATCCAGAAACGATTTGGTGGTTCCATATAATATCGGCCGTCCGGGTGCGTCAGCGCGGTCTACTTCCTGGATCAGATCCTTGGCAACCAGCGTTTGCAGCGCACGGTCCGATTTCACCCCGCGAATTTCCTCAATATCAATACGGGTAATCGGCTGTCTGTAGGCAACTATGGCGAGCGTTTCCAGTGCGGCTTGCGATAAAGATGATCGGGATGGCGAATAAGCCAGACGTTCAAAATAAGGTGCGTGTTCGGGCAGCGTCGCCAGCTGGTAGGTCCCGGCAAGCTCGACGATCTGAAGGCCTCTGCCCTGCCTCTTCATGTCCGACTGCAAATCCAATATCATCTCGCGGATAAAATTGGCGTCCTGCTCCAGCACCTCAGACAACTGCTTGGCATCAAGCCCTTCATCTCCCGCCACAAACAGCAAGCCTTCAATAACTGATTTCATCTGTCCAAAGTCCATTCGCCGTTCCATCCTCTCTTGCCTGTATCACAATGTCGTCAAAAAGCCGGTGCTGAAAGCAAATAATCCGTTTGATCTTCATCAGCTCCAGCATTGCCAAAAACGTCACCACTACCGCTTCCCTTGTCGTATCCTCTTGCAAAAGTCTGGAGAAAAGCACTTTGCCTCCCTGGCTCTCCAGCGCTTCGAGCACCTCAAGCATCCGGTCCTTGACGGAAATTTCGTCTTTACGGATTTTGGCGATGGCTTGCCGGCTGTGCATGCGGCGCAGCGCTTTGCGAAACGCATGAACCAGATCGGCAACATGAAGTCCCTTCACCGGATTTTCAATGACTGTAGAGACGTATGGAGTTAAGTCCTCGGGCTCCCGCGTAAAAATCAGACTGCGTTCCACTTCTTTATCCCGTAAATGATCGGCTATCGCTTTATATTTGCGGTATTCAATCAGCTTTGCAACAAGTTCCGCCCTTGGATCGTAATCCTCATCCATCATATAGTCGTCAAATTCCAGGTCCACAACAGGCGGCTTGGGCAGCAGCATTTTGCTTTTAATCGACAACAAGGTGGCCGCCATGACGAGAAACTCGCTCGTCACTTCAAGCTCAAGCTCCTGCATGGCGTCCAAATATTCCATGTATTGATCCGTAATGTCTTTGATTGGAATGTCGTAAATGTCGACTTCCGCCTTATCAATCAAATGGAGCAGCAAATCAAGGGGGCCCTCAAAGGTTTCAAGTTTTACCGTGACTTTCACTTTCCGTTCGTTCCCCCTTAAGTCATGCCTTCAACGTTTATTTTGAGAATTGCTTGGCCAAGTTGGCCATTTCTATCGCGCTAGCGGCCGCTTCCCAGCCTTTGTTGCCGGCTTTGGTTCCCGCACGCTCCACGGCCTGCTCAATCGAGTCGGTCGTCAGAACGCCGAAGATGGTAGGTACGCCGGTTTTGAGCGCGATCGCTGCGACGCCTTTAGCCGCCTCGTTGCACACATAATCAAAATGAGGAGTTGAACCGCGGATGACGGCACCTAACGTGATCACGGCGTCGTACCGGCCGCTTTCAGCCATTTTTTGTGCGATCAAAGGAATTTCAAAAGCTCCCGGAACCCAGGCGATTTCGATTTCATCTTCTTGTACGCCATGGCGCTTCAATGCGTCCAGAGCGCCGCCCAGCAGCTTGTTGGTAATAAATTCATTGAAACGTCCAACCACAATACCGTACTTTAATCCCTGTGATACCAAATGTCCTTCGTATATTTTCGCCATAACGCTCTAACATCCCTTCATGTTCAAAATTATTTTTTCACGCCAAAATCGAGCAGATGGCCAAGCTTGGCCTGTTTCGTGTGCAAATAAACCGTGTTGTCTTCGTTTTCTTCCATTTGGATAGGTATCCGTTCGATGACTTCGAGACCGTAGCCTTCCAGCCCGCGAATTTTGCGGGGGTTGTTCGTCAGCAGCCGGATTTTTCTCACGCCAAGATCCTTCAAAATTTGCGCCCCGATGCCGTAATCCCGCAAATCGGGCGCAAAACCCAGCTTCAGGTTCGCGTCTACTGTATCGAATCCCTGCTCCTGCAGCTTGTAAGCCTTCAGCTTGTTGATCAGCCCGATGCCCCGTCCCTCCTGACGCATATAGAGGAGCACCCCGGCGCCCGCCTCGTCGATTTGCTTCAAGGCTGCGGCAAGCTGCGGTCCGCAATCGCAGCGGTGGGAATGAAATACATCGCCGGTCAGGCATTCGGAATGAACACGCACCAAGGTAGGGCGGTCGCTGTCAATCTTGCCCTTGACCAAGGCCACATGCTCCTTTTGATCCACGACATTCGTATAAGCGATCGCTTGGAAGACGCCGAAATCGGTTGGCATCCTGACTTCGACTTCACGCTGAACAAGCTTTTCCTTATGATTACGGTATTTGATCAAATCTTGAATCGTGATGATTTTGATGCCGTGCTTCCGGCTGATTTCCATCAGATCAGGCACCCTCGCCATCTCTCCGTCTTCCTTGATCACCTCACAAATGACCCCGGCCGGGTAGGCTCCGCATAAGTTGGCCAGATCTACCGCCGCTTCGGTATGGCCGGCACGGCGCAGCACTCCGCCTTTCTTGGCGATCAGCGGGAAAATATGCCCCGGCCGGCGGAAGCTTTGCGGCTTGGTACGCTTGTCGATCAGCGCCATGACTGTCCGCGAACGCTCCGAGGCCGAAATCCCTGTCGTCGTTTCGATGTGGTCTACAGACACCGTAAACGCGGTGCCGTGGTAGTCCGTATTCCGCGAAACCATCGGCGGCAGGTCAAGCTCCCTGGCCCGTTCCCCGGTAATCGGTACGCATACCAGACCGCGGCCTTCTTTGATCATGAAGTTGATGACCTCGGGCGTCGCCTTTTCGGCCAAAGCGACGAAGTCGCCTTCATTCTCGCGGTCTTCGTCATCCACAACGATAATGACTTTGCCGAGTATCAGATCGTAAATCGCTTCTTCGATCGAATGAAAACGGATTGGCTCTTCCATTGCTCTCACTCCTTTTTTTCTATCCCCGATGATCTTTGCCTTAGATAAAGCCATTCTCCGCAAGAAAAGCTTCGGTCAGCTTTGCCTTCGGTGAAATCGCCGAGCCGCTTCCGCCGCGGTAAGTCATGAGCCTCTCCATGTACTTGCCCAGCACATCGCCTTCCAGATTGACCTCGTCCCCTTGTTTCTTGTACTGAAGGACCGTCTCGCTAAGCGTGTGCGGTATGATCGATACGGTAAACGAGTTCTCCGTCGCTTCGACAACCGTGAGGCTGATGCCGTCGATCGTGATGGAGCCGTGAGGAATAATATATTTTAGAATACCCGTGTCACGCGGCTCTACACGAAAAACGACCGCGTTCTCTTCCGGGGTTCTACCTGTAATGACTCCGGTTGTATCTACATGTCCTTGGACGATATGCCCGCCAAAGCGTCCGTTGGCCGGCATCGCGCGTTCCAGGTTGACCGGAGCGCCGGTTGACAGCCGGGACAGGTTGGTCCGACGGTACGTTTCGGGCATCACATCCACGGTAAAGGCAGACTCGTCGAACGAAACGACGGTAAGACATACCCCGTTCACCGAAATGCTGTCTCCGAGCTTAACGTCGTCGAGAATCCGTTTGGCCCCGATTGTCAGTACCATGGCCTGCCCCTGCTTGGCCATGTGACGCAGCGTACCGATTTCTTCTATGATGCCTGTAAACATCCGTTACCCCCCGCTTTCATTTTCGGTATCACTCTCTGCTTCATACCGGGGATACCCGGAGATGCAGATGTCGTTATCGAAGCGTTCAACCTCCAGACGCTCCAATGCTATAGCTTCCCGCATCCTCCCGAATCCGGGAAAATCGAAATTGCCCGGGGCTGCCGCTCCCCCGCCGATGATCTTTGGTGCGTAGAAGAGCACCAATTTGTCCACAAGGCGTGCTTCCAGCAGCGCGCCGCTCAGCTTGCCGCCGCCTTCGACAAGCAGCGAGCCGATCTCGCGCTCGCCCAGCCGCTCCATGGCGGCGCGTAGATCGACTGCCGGCCCCGGGCCGCAGTCGATGACCTCGACGCCGAGCGTTTCGAGCTCGCGGCGGCGCGCTTGGGGCGCCCGTTCGGTCGTCAGCACGACCGTGGGCGCCTCGCCGTCCCGCACGAGCCGTGCGTCGCGCGGGATGCGCAGCGTCGAGTCGACGACGACGCGGATGGGATTCAGACCCGGCACCGGGAGCCGGGTCGTCAAGGCCGGATCATCGGCCAGTACCGTGCCGATGCCGACCATAATCGCCTGATGACGATGGCGCAGCGTGTGAACGTATGAGCGGGAACCGTCGCCCGTAATCCACTTGCTGTCGCCTGTTCTGGCGGCGATTTTGCCGTCCAGCGTGCTGGCGCTCTTGACGGTGACGAACGGCTGGCGGGTGACGATGAACTTGTTGAACGCTTCATTCAGCTTCACAGCCTCCCGCTCCAGCACGCCCGTCGTCACCTCAATGCCGCTCGCGCGAAGCTTCGCGATGCCGCTCCCCGCCACCAGCGGGTTCGGGTCCGTCGCCGCGATCACGACCCGTTTTACGCCTTCACGGATGAGCCGGTCACTGCACGGCGGCGTCTTGCCGTGATGACTGCAGGGCTCGAGCGTGACATAAACCGTGCTGCCCTGCGCTTGCCTTCCGGCCATTTGCAGCGCATGAATTTCGGCATGCGCCTCACCGCGTTTCAAATGCGCGCCCATACCGACAACTCGGCCTTCCTTGACAAGCACGCAGCCGACGACGGGATTAATGCCCGTTTGTCCCGAGGCGGAAGCGGCCAGCTGCAGGGCAAGCCGCATATAAAATTCATCGTTAATACCGCCCGTAGGCATCGTCATGATCCGCCCCCCATTCTCTTGATGATGCAGCTGGCCGAAACTTTGCGGCCAACGCAAAAAAGCCGCCTTTCGCAATACAAAAGGGGCATGGGATTGTTAACGTATGGGAATGCCGTGGAATTGCACAGGAACAGGACGCCGATACCGCCGTTACCTCCGGTAAACCATTTCGGCTTGTCAGACATCGACAAGCCGGCGGACGCGGCAGCTTCCTTGTGAAATTACGCACATATGCAAATGACAAGATTTGCTCTTGCTTGGCCTTCCCCTTCTCCCATCCAGACTATACTGTCGGTCTCGGAATTTCACCGAGTCCACCGGCAACGGATGCCTGCCTAATACAAGGCGCATGGCCGCCGCACGGGTCACGGACTGAGTCAAGCAGCTAACGCCGCTTGTCATCACCGCCGGTTGGGAATTTCACCCTGCCCCGAAGGTTCCAGCTATGTTATTTTTAAAACCCAGTATAACGCTTGGAGTAAACTTTGTCTATACCGATTCCAATAATTTATACTTCAGTGACCTGAACGGACTCCATTTTGTCGCGGCCTTTGAAGGCATCGACGTGCTCCATGCCTTTTACGACTTTGCCAAACACCGTGTGCTGGCCGTCCAGATGAGGCTGCGGCTGGTAGCAAATATAGAATTGGCTTCCGCCGGTGTTGCGGCCTGCATGCGCCATAGCCAGCGTACCGCGCTCGTGCTTGTTCGGGTTGATTTCGCAGTTGATCGTGTATCCGGGGCCGCCGGTTCCCGTTCCATGAGGGCATCCTCCTTGAGCTACAAATCCAGGAATGACGCGGTGGAATACAAGGCCGTTATAGAAACCGGAGTTTGCCAGCTTTTCGAAATTAGCTACGGTATTCGGAGCATCCTTGTCGAACAGTTCCAGTACGATTTCGTTTCCGTCAGCCATTTTGATGGTTGCTTGCTTTGCCATAGGTATATACATCTCCTTATTTTCGTCATATATGTAACCGGAAATGATGCTTCAGCAAATATCCCAGGTTGTCCTCAACTATTTTACTATGAAAATCAGCTCCACACAAATGGTAGATCCGTGTGCCGTTTCAATATGACAACAAAACGCCCAGCCGTCAGCTGAGCGTCTCTTCCATTATGTTGTTTTCGTTACCTGCTTCATCCGCTCAGGCACGACGTCATTCCCCACAAGATACTCAAACGTCTCGCGTTTAACGACCACGTCGGCTTGCCCGTCTTTCACAAAAACGACCGCCGGACGGCGAATGCGGTTATAATTGCTGGCCATCGCGTAATTGTATGCGCCGGTGCAGGCTACGGCAAGCAAATCACCTGTCCGCACCTTCGGCAGATTCACATCCCAGATCAGCATATCTCCGCTTTCGCAGCATTTGCCTGCAATGGAGACGACTTCCTCATTCGGGTCATGCGCGCGGTTGGCAAGCATGGCTTCATACTGCGCTTCGTACAAAGCAGGACGCGGATTATCCGTCATGCCGCCGTCCACCGCTACATATTTGCGGACGCCCGGAATGTCCTTATACGTGCCGACGGTATACAAAGTCGTTCCCGCATCGCCTACAATGCTGCGCCCCGGCTCGATCCAAATTTCCGGAAGCGGATATGCGTGGTTCCCGAAATTGCCGCGGACCGCATCCGTGATCGCTTTGACATATTCCGCCACAGGCAAGGGCGTATCCCCCTCGACATAGCGAATGCCAAAACCGCCGCCCAGATTGATGACGCTAAACGTCACATCAAGCTCCTGACGCACCTTCAAGGCAAAGTCAGTCACTTTGTCCACCGCCAAACGGAATCCGCCCACCTCGAAAATTTGCGAACCGATATGGGAATGCACGCCGAGCAGAATCAAATGAGACAGATCCGATGCTTCTTTGACCGCTTGCATAGCGGAGCCGTTCTCCAAATCGAATCCGAATTTGGAATCCGTTTGACCCGTTGAGATATATTCATGCGTATGCGCATCGACTCCCGGAGTAATGCGAAGCAGGATGTTCACCTTTTGTTTCTTCTCGGCTGCAATCGCATTAAGCATATGCAGCTCCACGAAGTTGTCGACGACAAAGCAGCCGATCTTCGCATCGACGGCCATCTCCAATTCGTATGGCGTCTTATTGTTGCCGTGGAAATGAATCCGCTCCGCCGGAAATCCTGCCTGCAGCGCAGTGTACAGCTCGCCGTCGGACACGACGTCCAGCGACATGCCTTCTTCCTCCACGATGCGGCACATCGCCATGACGCTGAACGCTTTACTGGCGTAAGCTACCTGGAAGCGGAGGCCTGAATGGCGAAAAGCCTCTACAAATTCGCGGCACCGCCGGCGAATCAGCGCTTCATCCATGACATAAAGCGGAGTGCCGAATTTCTTTGCCAATTCTACTGTATCGCAGCCACCGATTTCAAGGTGCCCATTGTCATTGATTTTACTTGTGCCGTGTAAATACATCGTGTGTTATTCCCTCTTCCCTAACTAGACATTTCTTCTAAAGTAACACAGATGGACTCGGACTGACAATAAGCAAAACCTTTCCTTAAGCGCAAAGCCGTAAGGTTTGATAAAGGCAGGTCTGTCAGGGCTGCGGCTGCCTCGTCCTGTCGGTCGGTTTGGTGATGCTTAACCGGGTTTTCATCGACATAAACGGGCGTCTGATGATAATGTCGGCCAACGCTTTGCCGTTAAACGGTATAACCGGCCATAAGTACGGCGTGTTATAAGATCTTTGGAGCGCCAGCATAAGGACAAGCAAGGTAGAGCCAATCACAAGACCGGGCACCTTGAAGACGGCCGTCGCCAACAGCAGACCCAACCGGGCCAACCGGTTCGCGAGGCTGAGCTCATAGCTCGGTGTGGCAAAGGTACCGACAGCCGCCACGGCAAGATACAAAATCACCTCATTGACGAATAATCCGCTTTTCACCGCCACGTCTCCGATCAAAATCGCCGCGACCAAGCCCATCGCCGTCGCCAGCGGAGTAGGCGTATGAATCGCTGCCATCCGCATTAAATCCAGTCCGAACTCGGCAATCAGGAACTGGCCAAGCAGCGGAATTTTCCCCTCCTTCTGCGGTCCGATGAAATCCAGTCCCGCTGGCTTGAGTTCCGGCGCGATCACCATCAGCATCCAGAGCGGCAGCAGGAAAAGCGAAGCGGCAATGCCGAAAAAACGGACCCAGCGCAGGTAGGTTCCGGTCAGCGGGGTTTGCCGGTACTCTTCCGCATGCTGGACATGATGAAAAAATGTCGTCGGCAGGATCATGACGGAAGGCGACGTATCGACGAACACAATCAAATGTCCCTCCAGCAAATGCGCCGAGACGACATCCGGACGCTCGGAGAACCGTACCATAGGATAAGGATTCCACCCTTTGCCAATGATGGCCTCTTCCAGCTGCTTCTCTGCTAACGGCATCCCGTCCACATCGACCTGTTGAATTTTGTCGCGAACCGCTTCCACCAAATTTTTATCGCAAATATCCTGAATATACCCAATGCAGATATCGGTCTGCGTCCGTTTACCGGCTTGGGTGATTTCCAGCTTCAAACGGGGGTCGCGAATTCTGCGGCGCACCAGGGTTACGTTCGTCAGCAGCGTTTCCACAAAACCGTCCCGCGACCCGCGCACTACCCGCTCCAGATCCGGTTCCTCCGTGGAGCGGACAGGGAAGCTTTTGGCATCCACCAGCACCGCTTCCTCGTAGCCTTCGAAGAAAAAAGCCGTTCCGCCTATCGCCGCATGATCAATGGCTTCTTTCAGCTTCTTTGTCTTCGTCACTTGAATATGGGGAATCAGCGCTTGCTCGAAAAGCGCGATCACATCCGACTGTTCCTTGCCCCGATCGCCTTGGCCTGCTGTGTGCCCGTCGTCCTGATGCCTTTGATCCGCATAGGATAGACGCACCAGAATATCGGTCAGCACCGTATCCTTAGCAAATCCGTTGTAATAAAATATGCCGGTATTTTGACCTCCAAACACCATTTCCCGGAACACCACATCGAAGCTTTTATTCAACCCCACCTGCTCTTCCAGCTGCCTTTTTAAACGCCCGAAATCCTTTGAAATGGATGTATCCTTCATCAGCTCGCGTTCTTCTTCAGTCAATGTCCATTCTTGATGAAAAGAGCCGGATTCTCCCTTAGGACTGCCGCCGGATGAAGCTTCTGATTCGATGTGAGGCTGCGGCATCTCCGATTCGGTTTCGGAGTTGTCAATAATGTTTCCCTCGCTGTCTATAGCCAGCTTCTCCTCCGATTTTCCGTTTTGCCTATCTTCCTTCTCAGGGTCCGAACCCGTTCGGACCCTCAAAAGCTTCGCTCTTTTGTACGGCTTCATCCCTTTATCCTCCTTGATACGAATAAGAATCACTTCAGCACACCCAGCCAATCGATTAGCGACCCGATGACTTTACCGAAAATCATCGCCATCAGCAGCCAAATCATAAATGGCTCCATACGGATCCGCTTGGCCAAAATCGGCAGCACATTAATCACTTCTGTCAGCGCGGCCGCGAGCATTCCGACAAAGATACCGGCAAACAGACCGAACCCTGCCGCAGCCATCGGAAAAAGAAAATACGTCCATTCAAAAAAATCGGTCAGCGTAAAAAACAGCGAGCCGAAAATAACGGCTATTTCATAAGACCGGATGTTTTTATACGATCTGGTAATTTGAGCCAATCGGGGGATGACATCCAGCACGACCAGAAACGCTACCATACCGCTGCCAACCACCAGTCCGCCGCCGATCCCGATAAACATCTGAAGCAGGACATCAAGAATCCCGATGAGAAGTCGCCTCCTCCTCCCGAGAATGCTTTGCTTGCATTTTTCCATATTCATCTGTAATGATGTAATGATTCAGGTTTTCCTGATACATGAACATTTCCACTTCAAGCGGGCTCGGTTCTTCATTGAATTTTTTCTTGAACAAATGGTTGAAGAACGTCATCATCCCGATGCCGATCCCGATCGAATAAGGAATTTGCAGCAGCAGCGGATGCTCTGTCTCCTTGCCGGTAAGAAGTTTATAAATATGCCGGTGCACTTCGGCCATGCTGACATCCGCGTGAAAGTTCATGATGGCTAACCCCGATCCTACAAACAGCAGCAGCCAGACGAGCACGATCAACACCAGGCTGGGGGGCTTCGAGCGCCCTTGGATTTCAATCAGCGCATGAGGTTCCCCAAAAAGCTCGATTTGCATGGAAGGATACAGCTCCTTCACCTTGCGGACAATCAGCATCATATCGATCAGCACCAGGCTTCCGTCCTGTTCGTCGGGACGGTACAGCTCCAGCATCTGCAGCTTTTGCTCATACTCCGGCTCCGCCAGCAATTGTGCAATTTGTCCCAGATATACCGGTTCACCGCGGCGCACTTGCATTTTTTTGCGCAAACGTATATACAGGGATGGAACAGAAGCAGACGGCATGTTGCAGTTCCTCCCTTTTGACGCAGTTTGTCTTGTTTGCCTTAGTATGAATAAAAATCCACTGTCATAAACACGCCTTTTTTTGGCATAATTTAACTTGCCGCAGGCAGCATAATGAGAGATTTTTTAACAAAAACTAAGCTTATTAACAATGAACTCACTCTCAACACAAGAAAGGTGTCATAGGACATGACAAAAACAGCTTTAACGCTCGTGGTTATCGGGGCACTGAACTGGCTGCTTGTGGGATTATTTGAATGGGATTTGGTTACGGCGCTGCTGGGAGGAGATGTTCACCGCGAATCTTCCGGCTTAAGCCGTATTGTCTATACCCTGGTCGGACTTGCCGGCCTTTACTGCATCGGGCTGTTGTTTCGCGACGACGTAAAAGCCGGATAACTTTTCCCGGATAAACAAAAAGAGGATGAGCTACGGCTCGTCCTCTTTAAACCTCACTGTGCAATTTGGTTTTTTATGGATTGCAGTATTTTTTTCTCCAGCCGGGATACCTGCACTTGAGAAATCCCAAGACGGGTTGCGACCTCCGACTGCGTCTGATCCCGAAAATACCGCAGATACACGATCAAACGCTCCCGCTCGCTTAATGATCCGATCGCCTCGTTCAACGCAAGCTTATCAAACCACTTGTCCTGCGCTTCGTCGGCAATCTGATCCATCAGCGTAATCGGGTCGCCATCGTTCTCAAAGACGGTTTCGTGAATGGAGGAAAGCGGCTTGTTCGCCTCCTGGGCAAAGACCACGTCTTCAGGAGAAATCTGGAGTTCTTCGGCTACTTCCTTCACCGTGGGAAGGCGGCCGTTTCGTTTGGAAAGCTCATCCTTGGTTTTGCGGATTTTGTTGGCCAGCTCCTTAAGTGAACGGCTGACTTTAAGTGTTCCGTCATCCCTGAGGAAACGCTGAATCTCCCCAATAATCATCGGTACGGCGTAAGTTGAAAACTTTACATCATACGACAGGTCAAACTTGTCAACCGACTTCAACAGGCCGATGCAGCCGATCTGAAACAAATCCTCGGCTTCATAACCGCGGTTTAAAAACCGCTGTACCACCGACCAAACGAGACGGATATTGCAGTTCACCAGCGTCTCCCTGGCAAGCGCATCCCCTGATTGGCTTAACGCGATCAAGCGCTTGACTTCGGCATCGTCCAAATAACTGTGAGAGGCGTTCTTCAAATCCACATCCATAAGATCAGACCCCTAATTGAATAAAGCTTTTTTCGATTCGATTCGCTTCTTCATCCTGACTGTGGTGCCTGTGCCAAGTGCGGTAGTGACTTCGATTTCATCCATGAAATTTTCCATGATCGTAAAGCCCATGCCTGAACGCTCCAATTCCGGTTTGGAAGTATACAGAGGCTGCTTAGCCAGATCCAGATCCTCGATCCCCGCTCCCTGATCTTCCACTGTGATAAAAACGGTATCCCCTTCGATTTGTGCGGTAATCGTCACTACGCCATCCGGACGATTATCGTAACCGTGGATAATGGAGTTGGTCACAGCCTCTGAAACCACGGTTTTGATATCCGTCAATTCATTCAAGGTCGGGTCGAGTTGAGATACAAAAGCGGCAACGGCCACACGTGCAAATGATTCGTTCTCAGAGCGGCTTGCAAACTGAAGCGTCATAAAGTTGCGTTCACTCATGATACGACCTCCAAACTTTGGATCGCTTTTCTTTCGTTATCCTGGATCGATAAAATTTTGAACAGGCCCGACATTTCAAGAAGACGGTACACGGACGGATTCACGTCGCAAACAACCATTTTCCCGCCTCTGGCCGTAATCAGTTTATAGCGTCCAAGTATGACTCCCAGGCCGGAGCTATCCATGAAGGTCAGATCCTTTAAGCTCAAAATGATATGGCTGCTGTTGCCCCTCAGAATCGCTTCTTCCATCTTCGTCTTTACGGTATCCGCCGTATGATGGTCAAGCTCGCCTTTAAGCCTTACAATCAGCATTTTACGATAATGTTCAAGTTCAATTTGCAAACTCAAACTGCTCACTCCTTCCCGTCTATGCCCACTCTTTTCTACACAGAGGAAACCATCTCCTGCACCTCCGACAAAACTAGAAGAAAAGCGCCAGAACTAGAAAAATTGCGACACCTTGCGCAAAGCGGATAAAACCAAATCCCCGCTAGCGGCGTTCATCTGCTGCGGGGACTCATGATGTCGATTCGTGTGAGCAGCGTATCTCTAACTTCAATCCAGGAAAAGCAGGCGTTTAGCCGTCCGTTTCGTCAGCGTCCACCAACCGGCTTTTTTTACATCTACCGGCGATTCCAGCGCAAACTCGGTGAGTACCTGATCATCTTTGTATACGACAAGCTTGCCAATCGGCTGTCCCGCAGCGATCGGCGCCTTCAAATTAGGCAGCAACTGCAGTTCATGGCGAATGCCGTTTACGCCATCGCCCTTCTTGAGCAGGACGCTGTAGGGATGCTTGGCCGTCAAAGGAACGATAGGGGTTTCACCCTTGCCTACCCTCATTTCACCCATTGTATCTCCGGTTTTGTAAATCGGAAGGCTCGTAAACTGGGAGAAGGCATAATCAAACAGCTTCGTTACCTCCGCATTGCGGGTCTTGGTGTCGGGTTCACCCATGACGACGGAAATCACACGGAGATTGTCCCTTTTGGCCGTGGCCGACAGACAAAATTTCGCTTCACTGGTATAACCGGTTTTTAGTCCGTCCGCACCGGTATAGAAACGAACCAATTTGTTCGTATTCACCAGCCAGAAAGGTCTGGGCGATTCTTTCCTCAAGTAGTCCTGATACAGGCCTGTGTATTTAGTAATTTCTTCGTGCTTCAGCAGTTCTTTGGACATCAGCGCAATATCGTAAGCCGAAGAATAGTGATTCTCCGCAGGAAGCCCGTTCGGGTTAACGAAACGGGTATTTTTCATGCCAAGCTGCTCGGCCCGCTCATTCATCATACGCACGAACGCTTCCTCCGAACCTGCTATTTTCTCAGCTACCGCCACAGAAGCATCATTACCCGAAGCCAATGCTATGCCCTTGAGCATATCTTCAACGGTCATTTCCTCTCCTGGCTCCAGGAAAATTTGCGATCCGCCCATCGAGGCTGCGTATTCGCTGGTACGCACCTTTTCGTCCATCTTGATTTTCCCTTGATCCAGTGCTTCCATAACCAGCAGCATCGTCATGATCTTCGTGATACTGGCCGGAGGCAGCTTGGCATCTTTATTTTTTTCAAAAATAATGGTTCCTGTATCTGCATCCATGACAACGGCAGACGTTGAATTCGGCGCCAGGTCAATCGGCTGGGCCGCCTTGCCTTCCTCTGCCATAGCGGTTGGAAGCATAAGAAGAAGCAAAAGCTGAACGGATAACCCTAGTTTCAATACTTTGCTGATCATAGCCTGTTCTACCCCTCCTGACTGAAGCTCAAGTTTAAATTGCTGGTAATCAGTGTTGACCATTACCCAACAAAATATTCCAATGGTGAAAAGAAATGGAGCAGGCTGCAAGCGCCTCGCTTAATATCCAGGGAGGACACCCCTGCAGCCGTACAAAAGCCAGAGCGATCCGACGGGCGGATTCTCTGGCTTCACTAGAAAAGCACCCTGATGGGTTTGCTGATTACCTTGCGTTCGGGAACACTCTTTGTACGATCTCGGAAAATTCCTGCACGAAGCCCGATATCGGTCTGCCTGCCTGCACATCGTCAACATATCGGTTTACCCGGCTCACAAAATCAGGGTTGACCGAAACGTAAACGTTCCGGATATTTGCGTCGGTGGCACGAACCTTCTCCGCAATCTGAGACTCGACGTCCTGGGACACTTGAGTTTGACCGCCCTTGAGTACAGCGGCGACATAAGCGTTGCGGCGGGTCACCAGAACGTTTGCCGATTGGACGCCCGGCACCTCGGAAACGATTTTTTCAGCGGCTTTATCGGCAACCTCAACTCTTTCTTCCGTTTCACTCAAGGGACGCGTTTCCTGGCTTGGCGCAGCTTGCTGCTGAACCTGCTGCCGGTCGTTTTGCGCCTGCGGCCGGTTCGCGCAGCCGGCGGCTAACATCGCCAGGCAGCAAAGAGCGATTCCGGATGTGCTTAACAGCCTATTACGAATTTTCATTCACATAACCCCTCCTTGTATTTGATTCGCTATGTAGTATGCTTTATCCAGCACAAAGAAATGCATAAAAAAGGCGATTCCATCATGAGCAATTTTGGCATGAAAAAACTCGAGCTTCGTTTCGCTCGAGTCATTGTTTTTTATAGATACCGCACTCCGTTTCGGGTCACAACGGCATAAATCAGCTTCGATCTTGGCGCCGGAGCCTCCGTAATCGTAAACGCGGCAGCAGTCCGCTCGCACATCCGGGCCGTATCAGCCGGTTCATTCCGGTTCATGTACAGCTCGGCCAGAGGCTCCCCTGCCTTTACGGCATCCCCGACGCGTTTGAACAGCTTGATACCGACGGCCAAATCGATAGGGTCCTCCTTCGTGGCGCGGCCTGCGCCGAGCAGCATGGCAGTAACTCCTAACGCCTCCGCATCGATCGCGGCAATACAGCCGTCGGCAGGGGAGGGCACAGGCACCCGGTATGCGGCCTCGGGCAGCCGATCGGGTTCATCGGCTACACGCGCATCTCCCCCTTGGGCCTTGATCAACTGCTTCAGCTTTTCCAGCGCCTCTCCGCTCTTTAGCAGCTGGGCGACCAGTTGCTTCGCTTCCGTTTCATCCTGCGCTTTGCCGCCCAGAAGGACCATATGCTTAGCAAGCTCCCGGCAAAGCTCCGTCAGTTCAGCCGGTCCTTGCCCCTTCAGCGTCTCTATGGCTTCGCGCACCTCCAGAGCGTTGCCGATGGACGGTCCGAGCGGTTCATCCATATTCGTAATCACCGCAACCGTCTCACGGCCAATCTCCGTGCCAATCTCCACCATCGCCTTCGCCAACCGGACGGAATCCTCCAGAGATTTCATGAACGCTCCCCGGCCGGTTTTGACGTCCAGCACGATGGCATCCGCGCCGGATGCAATTTTCTTGCTCATAATGGAGCTTGCAATCAGAGGTATGGATTCGACGGTTGCCGTTACATCGCGCAGCGCATACAGCTTTTTGTCCGCCGGAGTCAAATTGCCGGATTGGCCCACGACGGCCAGACCGATTTCCTTCACTTGATTCAGAAACTGCTCTTTGGTGCGTTCCACCTCAAAGCCTGGAATCGCCTCCAGCTTATCAATGGTTCCTCCCGTGTGTCCGAGCCCTCTTCCCGACATTTTGGCTACCGGGATTCCTGCAGCCGCCACCAATGGAGCCAGAATTAAGGTCGTCGTATCGCCGACGCCGCCGGTACTGTGCTTGTCGACTTTGACGCCGGGAATGGAGCTCAAATCCACTTGCTCGCCCGAACGGACCATCGCCATCGTAAGCTCAGCCGTTTCCCGTGCCGTCATTCCATTGAAAAACACCGCCATGGCCCACGCAGACAATTGGTAATCCGGAATGTCTCCGCGAGTGTAGCCTTCAATCAAGAAATCCAGTTCTTCCTTTGTCAGCTCGCCGCCATCCCTTTTCTTATGTATGATATCGACCGTCCTCACGTAATCCGCACCTCGCATTTTACCATATTACAAGTATTATATGCGCCGCAGGACCAAAAGAAAAGGAAGCCGAGGCCAAAACCCTCAAGCTTCCTTGTGCAGTCGTTATTGAATTATTGAACGATCAGCTTCGTTTTCATATCCGCATGGCCTGGACCGCATGGCAGCGAGCAATGCACTTCATACTCGCCCGGTTTGTCGAAAGTCACTTCCATGGACTTGGTATTGTTGTCAAGCTTTACGTTCGTGCCTACGATTTCAATCGCATGCAGACCTTCCTTGTTTTGCAAAGAAACGGTCACTTTTTCGCCGGCTTTCACGGTGTACTCCGCTTGATCGAACTTATAGTTCGTAGCAACGAACTTCAATGTCGGACCCGCAGCTTCTTCCTGCGCCATCTCCGCTTGACGCGCCGAGATATTCTGGAACAGCACTCCCGTACCAAGGAGACAAGCGATGATGAATAGTGAAAACATAGCCCATTTTTGCATAGGTAATTCCCCCCTTACTGTTAGCCGTTAAGACGTATAGTCTTATTGTACAAAATACGCATCAATTTACACATGCCCTTTGAGGTCGAACAGGTGAAAAATTTGTGACAAATTTAGCTAATCAGCATCTTCAGCTATTATGCCCCAAGCTATTTTAGCATAAAACTATTACGCAACAAAACATCGATACTAAAACTCCGCCGCATGGACAGAGTGCTCGGTTCGAATATTAAGAAGCGCTTCACGGATCTGGAATCCGCTGCCCCGTTCAAGACGCCTGGCCTCCTGTTCCTTTATCACTGGAGGCGTACTTGCGAATCGCATAAACGTGATCAGGAAAGCCATAATATGAAAGCTGAAGAATGCTTCTTGCAGGGGAGGTGTCCCGGATGTGCGCTAAACAACAAGGACATGCCAATCAAAATACAACGACAAGAACAAGCGATAAGGGCGCAAAAAAATCGAAGTAACCTTAAAAAAGGCGTCCCCATTGGCAGCTCTCGGAGAGCGCCTTTACTTGATTTTAGGCAAAATAACCTGGCCGGTGGCCAGGTTATTGCTTTACAGCAGTCTTCGATGGGAATGCATGCCTCCGCAGCGGCTCCCCAATTACACACTGACCTCCCGCACAAACCGGCAGACCAGTTCGATGAATACCGGCTTCGTCCGGTTCGCTACGGCGACCACCTGCTCGTGCGTAAGCGGCTCGAGCTCCTCTCCAATCGCCATGTCGGTGATGCAGGAGATGCCGAGCACCTTCAGGCCGGCATGACTGGCCGCGATGACCTCGCCGACGGTAGACATGCCAATGGCGTCTCCTCCGAGCCGGGCCAGCATTGTCAGCTCGGCGGGATGCAAATAATTCGGGCCGCTGATTCCGGCATAGACGCCTTCCTGCAACCGTACAGGTTCATTGCGCTCATGCCCTATTTGTTCTGAAATTTGTTTAGCCAATGCACGGTATTCCCTGTTGTAAGCTTCAGACATATCCGGAAACCGAGGCCCCAGTTCAGGATGATTGATGCCGATAAGCGGATTGTCACCGGTCATATTCAGATGATCGGTGATCAGCATTAAATCACCAGCTTGGAATGTTCGATTCATTCCCCCGGCCGCATTGGTGATAACCAAAGATCGGACCCCCAGCTGCTTCATGACATAGATCGGAAATACAACCTTTTTCATTGAATAACCTTCATAATAGTGAAAGCGCCCTTGCATGACGATGACGGATTTGCCCTCGAGCCTGCCGATGACGAACTGGCCTGCATGTCCTTCTACCGTAGAAACCGGAAAATGCGGTATGCGTTCATAAGGAATCGTGACAGCATCCTCTACCTGGGCGGCCATGTCGCCAAGACCGGAGCCGAGAACAAGACCGATATCGAGCGAACGGCGGTCAATCCGATCGCTGATCCATTGAGCAGACTCCTGGATGTGTTCTGCATAATAAGGTTCCATTGCTTTCACCTCTCCTTTCAATGTCAGACGCAGACCGGAACGCTAAATGCGCGGAATAATACCTACAATAAGCTTCAAGAACGTTTGCTTCACCCGCTCCGTCGTCTCCATCACTTCCTGGTGGGACAGCGGCTGATCCAGGATGCCTGCAGCCATATTGCTGATGCAGGAGAAACCCAGTACCTCAATGCCTGCATGGCGGGCGACCAGCACTTCAGCTACCGTCGACATGCCCACGGCGTCTGCGCCGAGCGTACGCATCATCCGGATTTCAGCCGGTGTTTCATACGATGGCCCCAACAGACCGATATAGACGCCTTCTTGAAGCTTCTGCCCTTGCTCGGAGGCTACCGTCTTGGCTATATCGCGCAACCGGCGGCTGTATGCCTCGGACATATCCGGAAAACGGACACCAAGCTCGCTGTGATTGGGGCCGATCAGCGGGTTGCGGAACGTAAAGTTGATATGGTCCTTAATCAGCATCAAATCGCCCACATTATAAGAAGTATTAATGCCCCCGGCCGCATTGGTGACAAGCAGTATTTTAACGCCTAGCGCCTTCATGACCCGGATGGGGAAGGAAACCGTCTCGACACTGTAACCTTCATACATGTGAAAGCGCCCTTTCATCAACAAGACATGGCGCCCGCTAACCGTGCCCAGCAGCAGCTCGCCTGCATGTCCTTCCACGGTAGACACCGGAAAATGAGGAATATCCTCATAAGGAATCACCACGCCATCCTGCACCATATCCGCGATCACGCCCAGTCCGGAGCCGAGCACCAGACCGATTTCAGGTTCAATCGGATATTTGCTGCGGATATATTCAGCGGCCTCTTTAATATTTTGCAGCAACGCGTTTTGTTCCATGAACAAACACGCTCCCTTCATCTTCGTCGTTTATTGTAAATCGTTTAAAAAGCTTGTTCCATTCTTCACGGCGGTCAGGTTAAAATTATCGGCAATCGTAGCTGCAATATCGGCGAACGTATGACGAACGCCCAGCGATCCCGCCGATTGAAAAGCCGGGTTGTATACCAGCAGCGGAACATATTCCCGGGTATGATCGGTTCCGTGATGAACCGGATCGTTCCCGTGGTCCGCGGTCAAAATCAGCAAATCCTCTTCGCCAATCCGCTCCATCAGCTTCGGCAGCCAATCATCGAATTCGTTCAAGGCCTTCGCATATCCTTCGGGATCTCTCCGATGCCCGTACAAGGAATCGAAATCGACCAGGTTCGTAAACAGCAGCCCTTCGAAAGCCTGCGAAAGCTTGTCTATCGTCTTGTGGATACCGTCCAGATTGCTCTTGGTGGGATTCGATTCCGTGACCCCTTCCCCGGAAAAAATATCGTTAATTTTACCTACGGAGATCACGTCGTATCCCGCATCCTTAAGCAGATTCATAACGTTAGGCGCAGGAGGCTTAACGGCATAATCATGCCTGTTCGGCGTCCGCGTGAAAGCTCCGGGCTTTCCTATGTACGGACGAGCGATAACGCGGCCGACGGCATAGGGTTCATCCAGCGTCAAGCGCCGGGCAATTTCACAGCCGCGGTACAGTTCTTCCAGCGGTATAATTTCTTCATGGGCCGCCAGCTGCAGTACGCTATCGGCGGAAGTATAGAGGATCCATGCCCCCGTCTCCATCTGTTCGGCACCGAGTTCATTCAGAATCTCCGTGCCGGAAGCCGCTTTGTTGCCGATGACCTTGCGACCGGTTTCTTTCTCAAAACGTTCGATCAGCTCTGCCGGAAATCCGTCAGGAAATACGTTGAAGGGGGTCTCTACCTTCAGCCCCATGATTTCCCAATGCCCGGTCATTGTATCTTTGCCGACCGATACCTCAGCCATTTTTCCGTAGTATCCCTGCGGCTTCTCTGCCGGTGGAATTCCTTGCAAGGGAGCAATATTCCCCAGCCCGAGCCGCTGCATGTGGGGCAATCTCAGCGAGGACACCCGCTCCGCAATATGCCCCAGGGTATGAGCTCCGGTATCTCCAAAACGCGCTGCATCAGGAAGCTCGCCGATGCCTACGCTGTCCAATACAATCACTGCCATGCGTTTATATTTCAAACCTGCCCCACCTCTCTTTTTAGATGACTAACTCATGAGCTTATTATCGCAAACCATAGTGGCTTTTGCAAAAGCCGCCGAATGGAAACAACCCGTCTTCCGTTCACACGAAAGGCGGGCGAATCAGCCGTTATTTAATTCCGGCTCTAGGGTGGGTGCGGTTGTAAACGTCTTTCATTTTGCCCCGTCCCACCTGGGTATAAATTTGCGTGGTGGAAATATCGGCATGGCCGAGCATTTCTTGAACAGAACGCAAGTCAGCCCCGTTCTCCAGCAGATGAGCGGCGAACGAATGACGAAGGGTATGCGGCGTGATTTCCATCTGGATATCCGATTCCACAGCATATCGTTTAATGATTTTCCAAAACCCCTGTCTTGTCATGCGCGTTCCCAAATGATTGATAAACAGCGCTTCCTCGTCCTTGGATTTTTTCAGCAATTTCGGACGCATCTTTTCGATATATTCCGCTACATATTGGGAAGCGATGCTTCCCAGCGGAACGATTCTTTCCTTGGCTTTACCTACGCAGCGAATAAACCCGACCGTCAGGTCCACGCTGTCCACATCAAGCGAGACCAGTTCCGATACCCGGATCCCGGTGGCGTAAAGCACCTCCAGCATCGCTTTATCTCGCATCCCGTTGGGCGTTGACGTCGGCGGCGATTCGAGCAGCCTCTCCATCTCGGAAACGGAAAGCACTTTGGGTACCCGCTTCTCCAGCTTCGGAGTCTCCATATGCATGGAAGGATCATTTTCCAGCATCCGTTCTTTCACCATGTACTGATAAAACGAACGGATGGATACCATATTACGGGAAAGCGTTGCCGTAGCCCGCCCCATCTGTTTTAACTTAAGCAGGTAAGACGAAATGCTCACCTTCCCGCTGTCCTTCAGCGAATGAACGCCTGATTGCTCCAAAAAATGGATGTATTGCTGCAAGTCGCGTTCATAAGAGTCCAGCGTATTTTGGGCTAAGCCTCGTTCTTCAGATAAAAATCGGATAAACGATTTCAAATCGTTTTTCATGAGAGCCTGATCCCCTTCTGTGTTGTCAAGCTGCAGTATTACATAAAAATTCAACAAAAAGGGGGGATTTC
Source organism: Paenibacillus naphthalenovorans (assembly GCF_001465255.1). Taxonomy (NCBI): domain Bacteria; kingdom Bacillati; phylum Bacillota; class Bacilli; order Caryophanales; family Paenibacillaceae; genus Paenibacillus; species Paenibacillus naphthalenovorans. The sequence continues at coordinate 2,314,881 of NZ_CP013652.1, forward strand.
CTGCCTCGTCACAGCATTTTTATTCACCGATCCAATAAAAAAGTTTCAGCCGCTCTCCCATACTGACAGACGGGAATATTGCAGCATGCTCATTATGAAACACCTTCACCGCTCCGCCAGCCGGCGCTTTGTATTTGGGCATGGGCTCAATAAAACGGGTGACCATTAGCAGTATATGATACATCGCAAAGGTGAACGCCAGAAACAACAGCATGAATCGCATACGGCCCATCCACTTACGGATACGAATATGAAAGATCATAGCCTGTACTCTCCCCTTTCCTCTAAAAGACTATGATCTTTCGGACGCGATTATGTGCGGGTCGCCGCTTTCTTCAGCTAATAGGCAAAAGCGTATCAAGACCTGTGTACGGCAAGCCTGCGGCCTCCGCTACGGCGCTGTGAGTCACATGACCGCGATACGTGTTCACGCCGTGCTTTAATGGCCCGTTACCGTATAACGCCCGGGTGACTCCCTTACCGGCAAGCTCCAAAGCGTAAGCGATCGTCACATTGGTTAAAGCGAGGGTAGACGTCCGCGGCACGGCCCCGGGCATATTCGCAACGGCATAATGGATCACGCCGTGCTTCACGTATGTCGGCTGGCTGTGCGTAGTCACCCGGTCTACGGTGGCAATCGAGCCTCCCTGATCGACGGCCACATCGACAATGACAGCCCCCGGCTTCATCTGTTTTACCATTTCTTCTGTGACCAGCTTCGGCGCTTTCGCACCGGGGATAAGAACGGCGCCGATCAAAAGATCCGCCTTCTGCACCGCATTGGCAATATTGTACGGATTGGACATGAGTGTTCGAATCCGTCCGTGAAACACGTCGTCCAGATAGCGAATCCGGTCGGCGTTTTTCTCAATCACAACGACATTGGCTCCAAGACCCAGCGCCATTTTGGCGGCGTTGGTGCCAACGATCCCGCCGCCCAGAATAATCACGTCCGCAGGAGGCACACCCGGTACGCCGCCAAGAAGGATGCCCCGTCCTCCGTAAAATTGCTCCAGGAATTGAGCCCCCACCTGAACCGACATCCGGCCGGCCACTTCGCTCATAGGCGTCAAAAGAGGTAGGCTGCCGTTGGGCATTTGAATCGTTTCGTAGGCGATGGCCGTCATCTTGGTGCGGACCAGGGCCTCGGTCAGCAGCTGTTCGTTCGCCAAGTGCAAATAGGCAAAGAGTGTCAAATCTTCACGAAAATAGATGAATTCCTGAGGCAGCGGCTCCTTCACCTTCATGATCATTTCCGACTTCGCCCATACCTCGGCCGCCTCCGGGATCAGCACGGCGCCTTCTTTGGCATAATCCTCATCAGAAAAGCCGCTGCCGGCACCCGCTCCCGTTTCAATGAGAACGGTATGACCTGCCGCCTTCAGCATTGCTGCCCCTCCGGGTGTCAAGGCCACCCGATTCTCATTACTCTTGATTTCCTTCGGTATTCCTATGATCATGAGTCAATCTCCTCCCTCATCGACAAAACGTACTATATAGGATTTGTCATAATGGTGTGAATATGTAAAGTATGCAAAAAACCTTCAGCCTGAATCGATACTCAAGCCGAAGGTTTCGGGTTCATGTTTTGTTCTTATCCCGGCAGCGGTGACAAATGCCCTGGAAATCCAGCCGGTGATCGAGTACTTGAAACCGGAACTCCCGCTCCAGCCGTTCCTCGAGCATGCCAAGCCAATCTTCCATAATTTCGTCCACGGCTCCGCACTGCACACATATCAGATGGTGATGATGATGATGAGTACTGTCGTTTCGCAAATCGTACCGTGCCACGCCGTCGCCAAAATTCATCTTCTCGAGCACATGCAGCTCGCTTAGCAGTTCCAGTGTCCGGTATACGGTAGCAAGGCCAATCTCCGGCGCTTTATCCTTTACGAGCATGAAGACATCTTCCGCACTCAGATGGTCTTCCTCGTTCTCAAGCAGCACCCGGACGGTCGCTTCACGCTGCGGTGTCAGCTTATAGCCTTGAGACTGAAGCTGCTGCTTTATTTTTTCGATGCGAGATTCCATGCTTTTCCCCCTACGGGTTTTGTGAAAGCAAAACCTTACTCGTAAGCCCACGCTTCGGGTTTCGCACAGCAAAGCCTTACTTGTAAGCCGTGATTTTGGGTTTTGCACAACAAAACCTTACTCGTAAGCAATGCTTTCGGTTTTGCGCAGCAAAACCTTTCATAAGCATTAACTACAGGATTCTTATGCTTACATTATAGGAGGTGAAACGCAAGAAAGTCAAACCTTTTAGCCCTATCCTCAAGAGGGCGGCATTGTGATTAGCATCGGTGCAACCCATTTCATCATGACAGGTGAAACATGGGCTTCAAATACAGCGACTCCGATCAGCATGAAACCGGAAGCGAGAATGGTCCCGGAAAGCCGCATAAAAGGCTCGTAAAGAGTGCCTTTTCGGCTGATAAACCGGTTTTTCACCAGAAGAATGGAAAACGAAATCGCGGACACACTGCAAATAATCAGCAGCGGAATGACAATCAAATTTTGCGGAACGACCGAAACCAGCGCGAACAAAAGCCCTTTCCAGGAAAGCGTGCCCACCATATAACCGACCGAAAATCCAATCAGCACGCCTTTCAGAAAGTCAAGAATAAGAATAAGCGGCAGTCCGATAACGGATAGTCCGAGCAGCCAGATGATCAGGACCCATTTGATGTGCATGGTGAAAGACTCCTTGATGGAGGAAGCCGTCCCGCTTTCCAGACCGCCTTGAGTTACAATGGAAAAAAAATTGCCGAGATACCTTGTAATCTCCTGCTTTTGCTCCAGCGAGAGGGCGTTTACCATGACGGCGCCAAAGACGACTCCTGTTACGAAAATTACACCGACAAAAATATACAGCGACAAATGCTCCTTCATATATTGCTCTAGCGTTCGGTTGCGCAACATGCTGCCATGCCCCCCTTGTCCGATTACTAGAGCATATGAAAAAGCGCCTCCCATTATGACTTCAGGCTTCCACCTTCCCGTATTTGCCGCCTCCGCCCGTTGCGAGCCGCAGTTTTCCGGAGCGTGCATCCGTCAAATAGCGGGCGATGGTCTCGCCTGCGGCTTCCGCAAGCTCCTCATACGCAGCCCGGTGCAGCATATTCATTTCGGTGCCGAAACGGGCGAGCAGCCGATGAAGCGTCTTGGGACCGAGGCCGGGGATATACTCAAGCGGAACCTGGTAATGATATGGCGGACGGTCAGCGGGAATGACGGGTTCGTCCCGATCGGCGATATCCAGAATCCGGTCCATGACCCCGTTGACGAGCTTCGTACTGCCGCAGTATAGACAGCGCTCCGTCGCGATGGCATGCTGTTCGTCCAATATATGATTGCAGCTGCTGCAGTAAGTCCGATGGTATTTGCCCAGCCGCGGGTTCAAACCGTAGTTCGCCAGCACCCGACGTCCCTCTTCCCTATTCAGCGCTTTGCGCAGTTCATCGAAGGTCGGGCGCTCCAGCGCAAGCTTGTTATATTCACGCCCGATCTTTGGCAGAGAGTGCGCATCGGAGTTGGTCAGGAACGTATATCGGTCCAACTCGCTGATATACCCCGCCATCACCGAATCCGCGCTCAGGCCCAGCTCTACCGCCGCGATACCGTCCAGATCAAGCAGGTGCTCCATCCGGGTGGAGCAGCTGCCGTACACACTCTTGTGCGGTGTAAAAATGTGGGCGGGCACCATCAGCCCTCCACGATCGATGACCTCCCGCTGCAGTTCACGGGCCGTAGTATAGATGCGCTGAGAACTCAGATTCACGTTCTTCATATAGTTACCGAGCCAATCCGTAAACTGCAGCATGTCGGAAAGCTTGGGCAAATATGCGATCAGGTGAGCCGTGCCCAACCCCGGATCCCGCACCTCGATTTCACAGCCTAAGATGATGGTTGTATGGTGATACCGGATGCCTCCGCCATCGAGCTCCTCCATATCGCCCCGTTCCAAATAATGCACCATCTCCCGCTGCACTCCGGGCGAATGACAATCAATGATGCCAACGATATCGATACCTTTGCGCTCCGAGGCTTCCTGAGCAATGTTATAAAACGTCAGATTTTTCGCCGCGCTGATTTTGACCGCTTCTCCTTCTTCCGTCCGTCCGATATGGATATGAAGGTCGGCATAATAATCTTGCAGTGACATATCAGAACTTCCCTGTCAGTTTATACATTTGCCAGGCATATATCGCCATGATCGTCTTCGCGTCGCTGATCCGCCCTTCAGCCATATACTGCTGCGCTTGCTCGAGCGTAATGGCTTCGATCTCAAGGAACTCGTCCTCATCCGGTTGGGCCTCCCCTTTGGTCAGGCCCTGGGCTACATACAGATGAATGATCTCATCGGCAAAGCCGGGAGATGTATAGAATGAACTTAGAAGCTGAAGCGAAGCGCTGGTGTAGCCGGTTTCTTCCTCCAGTTCCCGACGGGCGCAGTTTTCCGGCTTCTCGCCAGGTTCTAATTTACCTGCGGGGATTTCAATCTGGCTTTTTTCGAGCGGCTTGCGGTACTGCTCTACGACAAGCATCCGATCATCGGGGGTGATGGCGAGTACGGCCACGGCTCCCGGATGCTTCACAATTTCGCGGGTCGCCTCCGACCCGTTCGGCAGCTTGACGGTATCCACCTGGAGAGAAATGATCCTTCCCTGGAATACAGATCGGGTAGAGATAGTGACCTCTTCAAATTTTTTATGGGAAATTGAAGTCATGACCGGATTCCTTTCTTACCATTTGGTTATTTTATTATAAGACATCGATTTATTATACCATGAATTCAAGTCATACTCGCTTTTTCTCTCGCATAAGGTGAACTATATCAACCTATCAAAGCTTGGGGGAAAACACTATGAAAACCTATGTTGGCAACGGTCAGCTGCGTCTTGTAGGCAAGGCATGGGAAGTAAGACAATATTTGAAAATGATGCTGGGAACCTTGTCGGCCGACCAGCCTTTAACCGCATTTTTGAACGCAAGAAGCGCCGCTGAGCTGAAGAACCGGCTTATTCGTCCTGTCTGTCCTGTCCATACAAGCATTGCCGATAGGCAACGGAAGCGGCACCGCAAACTCCTGCAAAAAACGAAGGGTCTTCATGTAATCCCCTTCCCATCGAAGTGACCGGCCTGCCGTAAAGCTCCAGCGCAGCATCCAATTCATCCACGGAGGGAGCTTCCGTCCAGCGAACGCGGTGCAGCCGGTCGAGCTCATACTGCTGCATCTGCCGTTTCAGCAGCATGATTTTCCCGGGATCCCGGAGCAGCGGCAGCGGCAGGCTGCATGGTGCCAGGGCAGCGACGGCTAGTGCCGTCAGCGTATGCCGGCTGATCCCCCGGTGCTGCTCCCTGGGATCGGCAAAGCTGATCCGCGGAATGGCGACGGGCGTTCCTCCGAGGGCATGGACAGCGTTGATCAGCTCTCCGACCTCCATCCCGCTGTACCCGTAAACGGTATCTGTCCCAACGATCCCCGGACCCATAATAACTATGGCGATATCTGCCTGCAGAATATGTCTTGCTGCAAGCAGCGCCGTATATTTATTGACGGCTTCGAGATCCCCGCCATAGGCGTGACCGTAGGTAATCGTACCGGCAAGCCAGCCCAGGCCGCATAATCTGGCGGCATGCAGGCTGATAGAAAGCGGCAAAGCACCGCCGTCCGTCATGATGTACGCAATCCTGAGTTCTTTGGTCCCGGGCTGCGCTTGATTGGCCAGATGACGCAGCCAGCATACCGCCACAGGCAGCATACTGTGCAGTTCCCCGAGAAGCACCGGCATCCCCTCCAGCGTCCTGCGGCCGGCCAGCGTCTCATGATGCGGACTATCAGGCTCTTCTGCCGCAAGCACCGCGCGCTGCAGCGACGTGTAGCGCAATTTCATAATATGGCCCGGTCCCGGTTCCGCTGCTTCCATAGATGGCTCAAGTACCGCATGAATAAAATGGTAGCCGCCCGTGCCTAATTGAAGCTCTTCTGCCGTCGTATTCATCAGCACGGTATCCCCTACGGCCAGCCTGGGAAAGACGGACAAATCGTGAATAGCCCGGGCCGTCACCCCATCGGGCTGCCTTACTTCAACGATTTGAATTTTAGCGTCCGGCAATGCCTCATGACCATCCGCATCCGTAACAACCCCCTTCTTCATCATCAAACCCATTGGAACACCTCCTACAATACAACTTACGTCGGAGAATCCATAAAAAAACCACCCGGCACGTTTCTTCATGCGAGTGGTTCTTCCCAAGACGGCTTTATGGTCCCTTAGCAACTTCCTGAATAATGTTTACTACCACTTCGGAAGTTTTTACCAGGTCTTTTATTGCGATGCGTTCTTTCGTGGTGTGAATGTCCAGATACCCGATCGCCAGATTAACGGTCGGAACTCCCATGCCGTTAAACATGTTGGCATCGCTGCCGCCGCCGGAATGGAAGGTACGCGGAGTGCAGCCGGAGTTGGTGAGTGCCTTCATTGCCAGCTTGACGACCGGAGCCGATTCGTCATACATGTAGGCGGGGTAAATCACCTCGCTTTGGAAGTTGAGCTTCGCCCCCATCTCCGCAGCCGCATCTTCGCACGCTTTGCGCATTCTTTCCACCTGTGCAAGCATTTTCTCCTGTGTAATGCTGCGAGCTTCGGCTTCCAGTCGAACCCTCTCGACTACGATGTTGGTTGCTCCCTCCACACCGCCTTCAAAGCGGCCGATGTTGGCCGTTGTTTCTTTATCGATTCGGCCAAGCGGCATGCGGGAGATCGCTTTGCTGGCCACCGTAATCGCACTGACCCCGTCCTCCGGATTCACCCCCGCGTGTGCGGAACGTCCCCAGAAGGTGATGTTCACCTTGGCCTGGGTCGGAGCGGCAACGGCAATGGCCCCGATCTCACCGTTGGAGTCCAGCGCATAGCCGAAGTCCGCATCCACCCATTTGGCGTCCATGGCGCGGGAGCCAAGCAAGCCTGATTCTTCTCCGGCCGTAATGATAAATTGGATTTGACCGTGTTCGATCTGGTTATCCTTCAGCACACGGATCGCTTCCAGCATTGCAGCCAATCCCGCTTTATCATCGCTTCCGAGAATGGTCGTCCCGTCGCTGCGTATGTACCCGTCCTCGCCGATCTGGGGCTTAATGCCTTTGCCCGGAGTGACCGTATCCATATGCGAGGTGAAGAAAAGCTTGGCCGCCGCGGACTTGCCCGGCGATGCCGGCAGTGTACAAATCAGGTTGCCCGATCCGTGACCCGTTTGGGCCGCCGTATCGTCCTCTTCCACCTTAAGGCCGAGCGCTGCGAACTTCTCTTTCAGCACCCGGCTGATTTCCTGTTCATGACGCGTTTCGCTATCTACCTGGACAAGCTCGATAAATTCAGCCACTAATCGCTCTTGATTAATCATTCGCTTTCCTCCAATCTACGCATGAGTTACAATATCATTATAGTATTCCCATGAACAGGAGTTGAATCTTATGCAAAACAAACTTATTTTCAAGATTATCGTATATGTGATGATCATATCCATGCTGTTGTCCACGCTGCTCTTCACCGTGGGGATGCTGCTATAGAATGTTGTTGCCAAGCAAGTTCTAGTATAGCTTCGTATCCTGGTTATAAGCTTCCAGATTTTCCTTGACACGCTGCAGGAACCGGCCGCAGATCACCCCATCCAGAATACGGTGGTCAAGGGACAGGCATAGATTGACCATGGAACGAACGGCGATCATGTCCTGAATAACGACCGGCTTCTTTACGATCGACTCGAAGGTTAGAATCGCAGCTTGCGGATAGTTGATAATCGGATAGGAAAGAATCGATCCGAACGAACCGGTGTTGTTGACCGTGAACGTGCCGCCTTCCAAATCGTTAAGCGTCAGCTTGCCGGTTCTTCCCTTCCGGGTCAGCTCGTCGATTTCCCGGGCAAGGCCGGCAATATTTTTTTGATCAGCCTTCTTGATGACAGGCGTAACCACGAAATCCTCAGTGCCTACGGCAAGGGAAATATTGATATCCCGTTTGACGATGATTTTATCGACGGCCCAAACCGAGTTTATGATCGGATAATCCTTAATGGCGCTCACAACCGCTTTAAGCAGGAACGCGAGATAAGTCAAGTTGATGCCTTCCTGCTTCATGAATTCATCCTTGACCTTGTTGCGCAGCAGCACCAGGTTCGTGACATCCGCTTCGATCATCGTCCATGCATGAGGAATTTCCGTCACGCTTTGACGCATTCGGCTCGCGATGGTGTTGCGGATCGGCGTCACGTCGATCAAATATTCTCCGCGGCCTTCCAGAGAATGTCCTTCCACCTCGATCTTTGGTAATGGCGGATTCTCCGACAAATGAATGCCAGTCGAGCGGACAGGCACCTTCGGAGGCTCGGGAATAAATACCCCCTCGACTGCGGCTGCGGCAGCTGCGGCCTTATTCGCTTCGGCTGCCGGCATGACAGATCCCGGGACGGCTGCACGCCCGGAAGCAATGAATGCTTCAACGTCCTTGCGGGTAATACGGCCGCCCAACCCCGTTCCCTGCACATCGCCAAGAGAGATACCGTGCTCGACCGCCAGCTTCAGCACCGCCGGAGAGAAACGGCCGCCCAACCCCGGATTTTGGGCTTCCGCCGCCGGACGTGATAAAGTGCCCGGCTGTTCCGTTTGTGCCGCTCCGTTTGCTGCGGCGCCGTCAGCCGCCTGCTGTGGCTCCTCAATGATACAGATCGCTTCTCCCACCGCCGCCGTGGCCCCGTCTTCCACCAAAAGCCGAACGAGCCTGCCTTCAATGGGCGAAGGCATCTCTACCGTTACCTTGTCCGTAATCAGCTCGCAAAGCACATCATATTGCGCTATGTAATCCCCGGGCTGCCTAAGCCATTTACCGATCGTCGCCGACACCAGACTCTCTGCCAAATGGGGAACGGTAACTTCAGTCCCCTTCATGTTCTCCTTCATGCTGCATAACCTCCTATGAAAACGCCGGCCTGGAGGACGGCTAAATACGTCAGCTTCAAAGGGCTCGCTGCCTGCCTTAGAACAATGCCAGCTTCCGCATGGCTTCCATGATTTTATCCGTATTCAAGAGGAAAAATTTCTCCATCGGAGGATTCATCCCTACAGCCGGCACATCGGGCGCGCACAGCCGCATGATCGGCGCATCGAGCTCGAACAGAAGCTCTTCCGCGATGATCGCGGAAACCTCCGCGCCGACTCCGCCGGTTTTGTTGTCTTCATGAATAATTAATACCTTGCCGGTTTTGCTTGCTGCTTTCAGAATCGCTTCTTTATCAAGCGGTTGAAGGGTGCGCAAATCCAGAATATGCGCACTGATGCCTTCCTTGTCCAGCTCTTCCGCCGCTCTCATCGCATATTGCACGGTCAGTCCGTAGGAAATCACCGTAATATCGGTGCCTTCCCGTTTCACGTCGGCCTTGCCGATCGGTACGATATAATCGTCTTCCGGCACCTCGCCCGTGATTCCCAGGTAGCATTTTTTATGCTCGAAATAGAGAACCGGATCAGTATCACGAATCGCCGCTTTGAGCAATCCTTTGGCATCATAAGGGGTAGACGGGGCAACGATCTTCAATCCGGGAATGCCGAAAAATACGGACTCCGGACACTGCGAATGGTAAAGGGCCCCACCCCCTGTCGCTCCGTAAGGCGCGCGTATGACGATCGGACAGTTCCAATCGTTGTTGGAGCGGTAGCGGATCAAAGCCGCCTCGCTGATGATCTGGTTCGTAGCAGGAAAAATAAAGTCCGCATACTGCATCTCGGCTACAGGCTTCATGCCGTACATCGCCGCGCCAATCGCCACTCCTGCAATGGCCGATTCCGCCAGCGGCGTGTCCATTACGCGTTCTTCCCCGAACTGGTCGCGCAGCCCTTTGGTCGCATTCATGACGCCGCCCTTGCCAACATCCTCGCCGAGAACGAACACATCTTCATCCCGTTCCATTTCTTCTTTCATTGCCGTACGAATGGCTTCCAAATAGGTTATGACGGCCACGATGATTATACCTCCCCTGAATCGGCATACACATGCCGCAGCGTATCTTCCGGTTTCGGAAACGGCGCTTGCTCGGCGTAATTCGTCGCCTCGGTCAGTTCCGCTTTGATTTGTTCCATCAGTTCGGCATCCCGTTCTTCGCTCCATACACCGCATTCGATCATATACCGCCTGAATCCAATGAGACCGTCTTTGGCACGATTCTCCTCGACTTCTTCCTTGGTCCGGTAAAGCAGATCGTTATCGGAAGTAGAATGCGGCGGGATGCGGTACATGACCGCTTCAATCAATGTCGGCCCTTCACCGCGAATGGCCCGCTCGCGTGCTTCCCTGACCACGCGGTACACCTCCAGCGGATCCCGGCCGTCTACCTTGATACCCGGAAATCCGTAGCCGACAGCCCGTTCCGCAATGCTTCCGGCCGTCTGTTTGTGAAGCGGGGTCGAAATCGCATATTGATTGTTTTCGCACATGAAAATAACCGGCAGCTTATGTACGCCTGCAAAATTGCAGCCTTCATGAAAATCGCCCTGGTTGCTGGAACCGTCTCCGAATGTCACGAACGATACGAAGTTTTGACGCTTCATCTTTGAAGCCAGCGCAAAGCCTACGGCATGCGGCACCTGCGTCGTTACCGGACTTGACCCCGTGACGATGTTCAGCTTCTTATGGCTGAAATGCCCCGGCATTTGCCGGCCGCCGCTGTTCGGATCTTCAGCCTTGGCGAAGACCGAAAGCATAAGCTCCCTGAGCGTCATTCCGATGGTTAGAACGAATCCGTAATCGCGATAGTAAGGGAGGAAATAATCTTTTCCCTTTTGCAGCGCGAATGCGGCAGCCACCTGCGCCGTTTCCTGTCCGATGCCGGATACGTGAAACGCAATTTTCCCGGAACGCTGCAAAACAAACCCTCTCTCGTCGAACATTCGGGCCTTCAGCATATATGTGTACATCTCAATGATTTGATCGTCGCTCAAACCAAGCTGCCGATGTTTGGTTATTTGTCCGATGGACATGGGGCAGACGCCTCCTTATCATCATCACCTAATATTATTACCAGGTGCTAGTACTTGACACTATATATATTATAAACCGTTTGGTTTATGAACACAATTTCAATATTTCAAGTACGATTAAACGACAATAGCCTTCCCGTCAACGGCCAGCATGGCGTCGCCCAATATTTCGGACAAGGTCGGATGCGGATGAATCGTTTGTCCGACTTCCCAAGGCGTCGCCTCAAGCAGTTGCGCCAGCGCCGCTTCCGAAATCAGATCGGTTACATGAGGACCGATCATGTGCACACCCAGTATATCATTTGTTGCAGAGTCGGCAATCACCTTCACAAAACCGTCGCTTTCTCCGTAAACGAGCGCCTTGCCAAGGGCCTTAAAGTGCACCTTGGAGGTCTTGATTTGATGACCGCGTTCTATCGCCTGCCGCTCGGTAAGTCCGACGCTCGCCGTTTCCGGACGCGAGTACACGCAGCGTGCAATCTGGTGGGAAGCGTAATGATGGACTGTATGCCCGCATATATGCTCAGCCGCGGCGATGCCTTCGTGGCCCGCCGCATGAGCCAGCTGCAAGCCGCCGACGCAGTCCCCCACCGCATAAATGTGCAGCTCCGCCGTCTGCATCACGTCGTTGACACGAATATAGCCGCCTTCAACTTTGACGTCGGTATTCTCCAGGCCGATCCCTTCGACGTTGGCCTGACGTCCCACGCACACGAGTGCGATCTCCGCTTCCAGCATATGCCGCGCTTCCTTGTGCTCAACGGCGAGCTGTACTCCGGAATCGCTCTTCTGCAGCGTATCGGCCAGTACCTTGGCACCGGTCCTTACGGTTACTCCCCGTTTCTTAAGCAGACGTTCAAGCTCGCGCGATACCTCCTCGTCTTCTCCCGGAAGGAGCCTCGGCGCATATTCCACAACCGTAACCTGAACGCCGAAATCGCTGAGCATGGATGCCCATTCCACTCCGATCACGCCTCCGCCGATAATCACAGCCGACGCCGGAAGCTTCTCCAGACGAAGGGCATCGTCACTGTTCAGCACGCGAACCCCGTCCGTATCCAAACCCGGAAGACTCCGCGGGCGCGAACCTGTGGCAATAATCAGCTTCTCCGGCACCAGCGTCAGGATTTCCCCGTCCTCCTGCTCCACCGATACACTGCCGCTGCGCGGCGAGAAAATAGAAGGGCCGATGATTCTGCCTATTCCTGAATATACGGTAATTTTATTTTTTTTCATTAAATATTGAAGTCCGTTATGCAGCTGTTCAACGATCCCGTTTTTGCGGGAGATCACTTTTCCGAAATCGACCCGGACTCCGTCGGCCTCAATCCCGAATCGCTCACTTTCCTTCATCGCTGCATACACTTCCGCGCTCCTTAAAAGCGCCTTGCTCGGAATACAGCCGCGGTGAAGACAGGTTCCGCCCAGCTTGTCCCGTTCGACGATGGCCACATTCTTTCCAAGCTGAGCAGCGCGAATCGCTGCCGAATAACCACCGATGCCTCCGCCAAGGACTACGATATCAAAAGCATGCGTCGTCATTATATTCCCTCCGAAACTATGATTCTTCTATTTTAACCATATTCGTCTCAAGAAATATAGTCCAATTTGTGAAAAGGCATGAAATGTTCTTGAAGTTATGGTAACGTTAATGACATAGAACGTTTTATCGGAAAAAGAAGGAGCCGCACATGAAAGTCACCTTATACCGATTTATCGCCATGCTGCTGTTGGTCATTCCGGGCCTGATGGCGACCTACGGATTTCTGGCCATGAAGGATGCCTGGTTCGCCCAATTCGATCAAACGGCTGCCGATCCGGGAATTCTCTGGGGCAAGATGATTCTCGGGTTGATTTTATTCGGAGTGGGGGTCGCCTTTATCGGAGGATGGATTTTTTTTCGCGACCGCAAGCACAATTATGTCGCCCCCAGATTTCGGGAAAAACGTAAAAAGGGATAGCCGTACAAGGCTGTCCCTTCATTCGTTATACCCGTTCCCGTCCGGCACCGTCCAGCCAGCGCAAAAACCGGTTTGTCTCAATCAAGCTGCTTAAAGAGCGGCGCCACGTTAACATATGCAAGGCGACGAACACAGCAAGGGCAGCCCCTTGAAAGAGCTCCGGCGTCAGTCTTACGATGCCGATGCCAAGCGCAAAGCCGAGCAGATTGGCGCCGGTATCGCCAAGCATGATCCGCCCCTTCAAGTCAAGCGGAGCAAGCAGCAGCGCGCCGACAAGGACCGGCGCCAGATTATGCCACAGCTGCGCCCCTCCCGGGGCTGCATCTGTTGCCATAAGAAAGCTGCTCCAGCCGATCATCCCCATGAAAAAGAAAAACATTTTCAACGCCCTGCCGGGACGGACATCAAACAAGTTAACGCCGTTCGTTGCGAGGAGCACGAGCAGGAGCTGGCGCGGCAGGTCCCACAAGCTGTCTTGGTCCGGCAGCAGAACAAGAAGACCGGCCAGGCCGGCCGCCGCGGCTTTCAGGATTCCGGTCGTGATGCTGCGTTCTCTCTTCCACGCCAGCCAGTGGCCGCGTATGCCTTTGGTTCGCTTATCGCCCTTCACATCGTCTAAAAAACCCGCAAAGCAAATGATGCTCAGGGAGAGCACCCATACCGCATCCGGATTCCAAATGCCGGTGAAATTGTCTATGACAAAACTGGCCAGAAGAAGAAGCCAGATGAGCAGCCCCCCGGCTGTAGGAATGGAGTCCCCGGTATAGTTGCGTTCGGTAATCCCGTGCTCCTGCAAAAACCGCAAGCTGCCGGGCATAAGCAGGCGGCCGATAGCTAACAGCGCCGTTACGGGCAAAATCCACTCCAGGACAAAACCAGTCAACATACCGGTTTCCTCCAGCATTCCCATAACGCGAGACCGACGGCAACGAACTGTTTGCCGCGGTGCACAAAGCCGCCCCAATCCCTTCCTGTTTCCCTATGGCCAAAAGGCACAGCGAGCTCCATCACACGATAACCGAGCTTGACGGTATCGATCAGCATGCCTACTTCTACCCCAAATCCGGTGTAAACACGTCCACAGCGCTTCCATACTTCCGCCCTTACCGCGCGCTGACCCGATAACGGGGCTAACGATGAATAACCGCTTAAAGCTTTCACTCCGCGCGATGCGAGACCTTTTACCAGTCCGAAGCCTGCGGGCTTGTTGACCTGCGGAAGACGTGCAACCGTCAAGTCGGCCTGATTTTGGACTAACGGTTCCAACAATACGGGAAAGCAGGATGCGGTTTCTCCCAAATCCGCATCCAGAAATACAAAAATTTCTCCCCCGGCAGCCCGGCAGCCCGCTGACATCGCAGCCGCCTTCCCTCTGTTAACCGGAAAACCGATAACCAGATCCGCCCACGGATAAGCAGCCGCTCTAGTGTCATCATCACTTCCGTCATCGACGACAATAAGCTGAAACTTAAGCGCGCGGGGCTTCGCCCCTTCTATTGTTGATATGACCCGGTCCACCGCCTTCAGCGTTGCGGGAAGACGTTCCGCTCCATTCCAAACGGGAATAATGACGGATACAAGTGTCGTCACATTCGCCCCTCCTTGTAAATCTAGAACCAGGATCGAACAAAAGATTGCCAAGCCCTGCCGATTCTGAGCGGTTTCATTGTCTCGCCGTTCGGGTACAGCCGGCTGATTCCCCTGGCGTCAATCAGCTTGCTGCCTACCTTCATGCGTACAAGCCAAGTGCTTCCCATGCCTTTACGGCCTTTCTCAAGAAAATCCTGCATATGGCTGTGCAGGCCGACGGCAACGATTTGTTCGCATCCCCCGTCATAAGCCAGCAACAGCGCAGCGTCCTCACTGGTCCCGCCGCTTGGCAAAAGCACTCCCGACAAATGCAGCCTGTGCAGCCGTTCCAAGCCTGGAGCTGTTCCGTCGATGTAGCTATGTACGATAAGCTCGGCACCGGAGCATAAAGCCCGATCCGTCACGCTATCCATATCCCCGATAATCAGCCGCGGAGCGTACCCGAGCTCAAGCAGCGCGTCAGCTCCGCCATCGACACCGATGAGCACCGGATCCTCTCGCTGTATGTAAGCATGTAAAGCCGCCAGGTCTTCCTTATATCCGTTTCCCCTAACGACGATAAGGGCGTGCTTCCCTTTCAGCTTCGTTCGGAGAGACAGGCAGGTGAGCGGGTCAATCAGCCAATCTTTCTCTTGATTGGCATACCGAAGCGTGTTGTCGATAAATTCCCGGAGCCGAACGGGCTCCGCTTTTCGTGCGGCACGATAAGCCTCCAGCCACATTTGTCTGGTGAATCTTTTGCAGGGAAGGAAGGCATGGCCCAGATCGATGCCGTTCTCGGTTATGACGAGTTCGGGGGTTCCGCTTAAAAGCTCGAAGAATTCCGGAGCCGTTTCCAGCAGCGGCAGCCCTGCATCAAGAAGCAATAAGCCCGCCCGGCTTGCGAAGGTGCCGGTAGTGGTTTTGCCTGTATTAATCACCGCCTTAACCTTGGCAGCGATTAATCCCCGTACCGCCAACTCGTCCAAATCGTCGTGCGCGATAACGGCTATGCTGCCTGGACGAATTCTCTGCAACAGCTGCTTCGTGCTGCGGTCCGCTTCCACTTTTCCTTTCATGGGCCAACGTTCCGGTGTGCCATTCCATTTCATGATCACAATCACCCGTTTTCCGACGAAATAAATTGACGGGTAGGCTTCCCCATAGTCGGCAGATTCTTCGCATGTGACCAGCACCTGTCTTCTAAGCATCCGCCTTGCCGAGGATGTCTGTTTGCTGCATAAGGGTGAAGCCTCCTTCAATATTTCTTTTAACGTTCCCAATGCATCTTTCAAGTATGCAGCAAAAAAACGGCATCCTCTTTCGATACCGTTAGATTTCCATCAACCAATCACCCGACAAATCATTTCGATTTATCGGGTGATGGATTGGATGTGAAGAATATAAACTTTTTAAATGGCAGTAACCAACTATTCCAGTTAATCCTTACCCTTTCAAGAAACCTTATGCTCGATCCGCAGCTTATCCGCCACCATCGCGATGAATTCGCTGTTGGTCGGCTTTGCTTTGGAGATATTGATCGTGTAGCCAAACAAATGGCTAATGCTCTCGATATTGCCGCGCGTCCATGCGACCTCAATCGCGTGGCGAATCGCGCGTTCGACGCGGCTCGGCGTGGTTTTGTATTTCTCGGCAATCGCAGGATACAGCGTTTTGGTGATGGCCCCGAGAATTTCAATATTGTTGTACACCATTGTAATGGCTTCACGCAAATATTGGTATCCTTTGATGTGGGCAGGAACACCGATTTCGTGAATAATCGAGGTAATGTTGGCATCCAGATTTTTCGCTTTTGGCAAATGAACGATATTGGCTTTCGCTTGCATTGAAGATGACATCATCGACATCGTTTGGTTAGGGCCCACCAATTGACGAATGCGGTTCGTCAGAATCTCCATGTCGAAAGGCTTCAAAATGTAATAAGAGGCGCCAAGCTGAACCGCTTTCTGCGTAATATTCTCTTGGCCAAAAGCAGTGAGCATAATAATTTTAGGCTGTGGATTTAAATCCCTTTCACGGAGTTTCTCAAGCACACCCAGACCATCCAAATGCGGCATGATAATATCCAGAATCAGCACATCCGGAACTTTGGGGCTTTGCTCGATTAAACGAATAACATCGTTTCCGTTATAGGCTACACCCGTTACCCTCATATCCTCCTGATCATCGATAAATTCAGATAATAAATTGGTGAATTCACGGTTATCATCCGCTAAAAGAACTTCAATAGTTTGCAACAGAAAGCTCTCCCTTCATTTGCGACAATTACGTTAGCATTATTTACCTAATAATATGATTTCGACACACACTTTAAAATTCCTTCTGTCGAATATTATTTTTGTGGATTTTTTATCAGTTTTATTTTATAATAAATAATTTAATTCATTATTATACATTTTTCGACAAACACTTTATTTTCTATATCTGAATTCGCACCAACTATCCTTTCTTCGTTCAGGTAAAAAAAATGAAGGCGATTTAGCTCGCCTTCATTGCTTTTGTTCCTTCCTGATTTCCCGTTGACCGGAGCATAATGCCTGCATCCTGCAGCATCCATTCGATAAAACAACCATAGCCGCTTGTCGGATCATTAACAAATACATGGGTGACCGCACCAATGACCTTGCCGTTTTGAACGATCGGACTGCCGCTCATGCCTTGAACAATTCCCCCCGTTTTTTCCAGAAGACGGCTGTCGGTAATTTTGATGACCATTCCTTTGGTTGCAGGGTACTCTTGTTTGGCCACATGGATGACTTCAATATCGAATTTCTCGACTTTTTGGCCTCCGATCACGGTATAAATTTGTGCAGGACCTTCTTTGACTTCCTCCGCAAAGGCTACCGGAAGCACCTTATCGCTCAGACTGTGGGAAGGAGCTTCGTACATCTTGCCGAAAATGCCGAATTGCGTGTTTTTCTCAATATTGCCAATTGCCTTGCTTTCTCTGGAAAACTGGGCTCTTTTTTCACCGGGTTCGCCATTTTGGCTTTTGGAGATGGAGGTCACATTGGAATGAACGATCTCTCCATTACCTACCACAATCGGCGTTTGTGTATCCATGTCAGTAATGATATGCCCCAGGGCGCCATACACGCCTTGATCCGGGGCATAGAATGTCAGCGTACCGACGCCCGCTGCGGAATCACGAATATACAGTCCCAGCCGGTATGCATTATCCAGCAGATCGTAGGCAGGAGTAATTGGAATTTCCAACGTCTGATCACCGCGTAAAATCGTTAAAGAAATGGGTTTTTTACTTTCACCCGCCGCCTTGACAAGCTCAGCTACCTTGCTCACATCGTTTACGGGTTTACCGTCCATTTTGACGATCAAATCTCCAAGCTGGACTTTCGCTTCTTCGCCCGGCGACGTCTTTTTATCCTCCGCAACGGCTACGAGGTGATGACCCACCACCATAATGCCCGCCGACTTCAGTTTTACGCCGATGGTTTGCCCGCCTGGTATGACTTTGAGATCGGGTACGACATTGACCTTTACCGTTTTGAGCGGGATTTTGCCAAACAATTTCAGCTTCATTTCCGCTTGTCCGGCTTTGTAGGATTGTAAAGAAATAGGATAATGAAGATCCACTTGAAATGAGTGCTCGGCGGTTCCGTTCACTTTTAATATTTCCGGATGATTAATGGTCAACTGTGCATTCACCGGCATGGATAGCTGTAAATGGGCTTGTTGTCCGGTAAAAAGTCGAAGCTCCTCGGGGAATGAGGCAAAGCTGCGGAAAGGGGTGGTTAAGCTCCCCCAACAAACGAAGAGGACGAGCAGTAATCCAATCAATCTTTTTCTCTGGTTGGAACTCAATTCGCTCACGCTCCCTTGCTTCCTCTGCATAGCGGCATCTTATCCTGTACACCAACATGATTCAAATACCGCTGATGTGTACCTTTAAGGTAACCCCCGCCCATTTCTTTTATAACACCAAAATGGTGCCACCCCCGTTAGACCATCCTTGCCTTTTTATCATTTGCCAAGGCAAGCATTTCCTGTGCGTGCTGGAGCGTCTTCTCCGTGACCTCTACTCCGCCCAGCATCCGCGCCAGTTCATGAATCCTCTCGTCAGTACCCAGGTCGTCTACATTCGTATATGTCCGGTCGCCATCCGTTGTTTTGTGTATACGGTAATGCGCGTCCGCCATACAGGCCACCTGCGGCAAATGGGTGATCGAGAACACTTGACAGCTCTGCGACAGCTTGGACATTTTCTCAGCAATCGCCTGAGCCGCTCGTCCGCTTACCCCGGTATCCACCTCATCAAAGACGAGAACCGGTATCCGGTCCACCCGGGCAAATATCGATTTCAACGCCAGCATAACCCTCGATATTTCACCGCCGGAAGCGATTTTGCTTAAAGAGCGAAGCGGCTCTCCGGGATTCGCCGAAATCAGAAATTCGACTTGATCGGCACCGTCTCTTGTCAGCTTTCTCCCTTCCACCGGTGCGAAATGCACTTGAAACTGCGTCCTCTCCATATGAAGCTCACGCAGCTCCGCTACAATCTCCGCCGAAAGGCGATCAGCTACGCTTTTTCTTAGGCCGGTCAAATCGTCCGCCAACCGCTGAAGGGCCGCAAATGCCGCTTGTTCCTGCTTTTCCAGCTGCATTAGCTTCTCATCTTTATTCTCGATGAGATCCAGCTCATGCGCAATTTTGTCCCCATAAGCCAAAATGTCGGATACGGTATCTCCATATTTTCTCCTAAGAGACGATATTGTATCCAGTCTTTGTTCGATAAAATCAAGACGAGACGGGTTGAATTCCACCTCGTCCCGGTAATCCCTGATTTGATAGGCCGCATCCTCAAGCTGATAATAGGAACTCTGTACCTGTTCGGCAATAGATTGAAGCTTAGCCGGGTCCAGCCCGGCAATATCCTGAAGCTTCTGCATGGCGCGGCGCACCGAGTCAAGCCCTTTGCCTCCGCCATAGAGAAGATCATAAGCGTCGGCCGCGTTCGAATACAGTTTCTCCGCGTTTCCCAGCTTTTGTTTTTCCTCTGCCAATGCCTCATCCTCACCCGGTTTTAATTGGGCGGCTCGGATTTCCTCAACCTGAAAACGGTACAAGTCCATCATCTGCAAATTTTGCTTGCTCGTATCCTGCAGCTCTCTCACTTGCTTGCGTATGGTTTGATAAGCATCATAAGCTTCTTGATAGGCCTGTCTGGCAGGGGCAATCTCCGCTTCTCCGAACAGATCGAGCCAGCGGAGATGCTCCTCCACCTTAAACAAGGACTGATGCTCATGCTGCCCGTGAATGTTCACGAGCCATTCGCCGACTTCCTTCAGCATGGCCAGATTGACGAGCTGTCCGTTAATGCGGCTAGTGCTTTTGCCTTGCGCCGTAATTTCTCTGCGTATGATAAGATGCTCTTCCGGGTCCGCTTCTATTCCCAACCGCTCCAGAACGGCCCACACCGGATGGCCGGGCTCTATTCCGAACATCGCCTCAATAGTAGCTTTGTCGCTCCCGTAGCGCACCAGATCGGAAGAGGTTCTGCCGCCTGCAATCAGGCTCAGCGCATCGATAATAATCGACTTCCCCGCTCCCGTCTCCCCTGTCAAAACATGAAAACCGTTTTTGCAGTGCAATTCAACATGTTCTATCACCGCCAGATGGCGGATGGACATTTCCAGCAGCATGGTTCACACCTCTTTTGGCTTCATCCGAGCATTCCAAGAATTTGATTGACCACATGCGCGCTTTGGTCTTTCGTACGGCATATAATCAGAATGGTATCGTCGCCGCAGATCGTTCCCATAATCTCGTTCCATTCCAGGCTGTCAATGAGAGCTCCAATGGCATTGGCTGTGCCCGGCAAGCTCTTTAGCACCACCAGATTTTCGGTATGATCGATATGTACAAAATGATCGTTGAGCGCCCTGCGAAGCCGCTGCATCGGATTATAACGCTGATCGGCAGGCACCGAATACTTGTATCTCCCGTCATCGAGAGGAACTTTCATTAAATGCAATTCCTTAATGTCCCGGGAAATCGTTGCTTGCGTTACGTGAAACCCGGCGGTTCGAAGCTGCTCCACCAGCTCATCCTGGGTTTCAATCTCGTTATTTGTAACGATTTCACGAATCTTGATATGTCGTTGGGCTTTCATGGTATCCTCCCTGCTGCGTATATTATATATTATTCATCGTACAGCTGCACAGCGAACACAAAGCAATGAACCTTCCGCTGCTGCAAGTCCACATATAATACACCGGCCGTGTTCGGATACACAAGCTGGTACACCAGCAGCCGTTCACGTATCGAGCTTCCCGTCCACTCCACCGGCTTCCGGTCCTTAGCCAGCTTGACCGTATAGTACAGGCCATTCTTCGAAGCCATATAATCTATAAACAATCGGCTGTGCAGCATTTCCCCATCGTTTACTGAGATTTCAATGGGAATGCGCTTTTTGCCGCTTATGACTTCATAACCGTTCTCTTCCAGCAAACGCGTCGCATCGTCATCAGGCAATTCCTCATCAATCAGAAAATCGAAAGGCGAAGCATTATCCACAGTCTCCCGCATTTTTCCCCGTATATAATAGAAAGCCCATATGGCGAGCACTGCTATGATCAGCACAACGACCGTTCCGTCACCCTTTTGCATGGAATCACCTCGAAATTACTATTCGAGAATCCGCCTTCATAATCCTCTAAAAAGGCAAAAAACTCATCCATTAAGATGAGCTCTGCATGCTTTGCGACTCTTCAACAACCTCGCGGATGCGCTGTTCCAATTCGGAACCGGACCATCCGGGCTCGTCCGTATGGGTTTGGGTCAAATACGCTAAAAACTCGATATTTCCTTCTCCTCCCTTAATCGGGGAGAAAGTAATACCCTTCACGGCAAATCCAATTTCCTGTGCAAACTGAAGAACCGTTTGCAGCACTTCCCGGTGTGTTTCCGGCTCCCTTACCACTCCGGATTTGCCTACCTTCTCTCTGCCTGCCTCAAACTGCGGCTTCACCAATGCAACCACCTGACCCGAAGGGGCAAGCAGTTTTTTTAGCGGTGGCAAAATAAGCTTTAGGGAAATGAACGACACATCGATGCTGGCAAAGGCGGGCACCGGTCCCTTTAAATCCTCCGGCTGTATGTAACGGAAATTCGTCCGTTCCATTACGCTGACGCGCGGGTCTTTGCGAAGCGACCAATCCAATTGATTGTAGCCCACATCGACGGCATATACGTGAGCTGCGCCATGCTGAAGCGCACAGTCCGTAAAGCCGCCGGTAGACGCGCCAATATCCAGCACAGTGATACCCTGAAGATTAATATTGAAAGTCCGAAGCGCTTTTTCCAGCTTCAATCCGCCGCGGCTTACGTAAGGATGCACCGCCCCTTTGACGACAATTCTGGATGAGCGCGGGATTTTCGTGCCGGCTTTATCCACCGGCTCATCCTCCACAAGCACCAGGCCGGCCATAATCGCCGCTTTCGCTTTTTCTCTTGTTTCAAACAAACCGCGCTCGACCAGCAGGAGGTCGAGCCGTTCTTTATCCGCTTTGTCTGCTGCCATGAATAGCTCCTTACATCTTACGCCCGCTGTTTTTTGCGCGGGACGAGCGATTGCAGCTCGGTTATCAGCCGTTCTGCCGTCAATCCCACTTCTTGACGCTGTTCCTTCACAGAGCCATGCTCCACGAAATAATCGGGAACGCCGATCAGCTTTATCCGCATGCCGTATATATTATTCAGAGAATAATACTCAAGCACGCCGCTTCCGAAACCGCCCATTTGGGCGCCTTCCTCGAGCGTGACGACCGGGATATCTTCCTTCGCGAGCTGCATCAGCACAGCTTCGTCCATCGGCTTGATAAACCGGGCATTGACGACCCGAACCTGAATACCTTCCTTGGCAAGCTGCTCTGCCGCTTCAAGCGCAAGCGGAATCATCGGTCCGACGGCCAAAATCGCTGCATCCTTTCCCTGCCGCAAAACTTCCCACGTGCCGATCGGAATCGGACTCACAGGCTCATCCGTGGATACGCCCAAGCCGTTAACCCGCGGGTAGCGTACGGCAATCGGCCCGTCATCATAATCAATCGCCGTTTTCATCATGTGCCGCAGCTCGTTCTCGTCCTTCGGCATCATCAGGACCATATTCGGAATGCTGCGCAGGTAGGCGATATCATAAACCCCCTGATGGGTTTCTCCATCCGGCCCAACGAAACCCGCGCGGTCAATCGCAAAGACGACATTCAGGTTTGCCCGGCAAATGTCGTGCACAACCTGGTCATAGGCCCGCTGCAGGAAGGTGGAGTAAACCGCAAATACCGGCTTCAAGCCAAGGCTGGCCAAGCCTGCCGAGAAGGTGGCCGCATGCTGCTCCGCAATGCCGACATCGTACATGCGGTCCGGAAATAATTTGGCAAACTCAAGCAAACCCGAGCCTCCCGGCATGGCCGGCGTAATCGCTACGATTCGCTTGTCTTGACGCGCAAGCTCGATCAAGGTTTCGCCGAACACTTCTGTATACATAGGCGGCCCGACGGATTTGAGCACTTGACCGGATTCAATCTTGTACGGAGTAATCCCGTGCCATTTGTGCGAATCCGCTTCGGCAGGAGAGTATCCCTTCCCCTTGAGCGTAATGACGTGAACGAGTACGGGGCCGTTTACTTTGTCCGCTTGCTTCAAGGCTTCCAAGAGCAGCGGCAGATTATGGCCGTCCACTGGTCCAAGGTACGTAAAGCCGAGCTCCTCAAACCATACCCCCGGAACGACTAAATATTTGAAGGAATCCTTTAAACGTTCCGCCGTTTTGGCCAGAGTCCCGCCAATCGCCGGAATTTTTTTGATCAGATGCTCGAATTCTTCCTTGGCTTTAACATAATGACGGTCTGAACGGATGCGCCCCAAATAGTTATGCAGCGCGCCGACATTCGGGGCGATGGACATTTCATTATCGTTCAGAATGACCATCAGCTTTCTTTTCTCGTGCCCGATATGGTTCAGCGCTTCTAACGCCATCCCTCCGGTAAGAGCCCCGTCGCCGATGATCGTAATGACGCGATTCGATTCTCCGTTAAGATCGCGGGCTACCGCCATCCCCATCGCAGCGGATAAGGACGTACTGCTGTGACCGGCTTCCCATACGTCATGCTCACTCTCGGAACGCTTCACAAAACCGCAAAGGCCCTTGTATTTACGCAGCGTATCGAACTTATCCTTGCGTCCAGTCAATATTTTGTGAACGTAGGATTGATGCCCCACATCGAATATGAATTTATCTTTCGGACTATCAAACAAATAGTGCAGAGCAATCGTTAACTCGACAACACCAAGGTTGGGCGCGAGGTGACCGCCGGTAGCCGAAAGCTTTTCGATCAGAAACTTTCTTGTTTCCGCTGCCACTTGCTCCAGCTGTTCTACTGTAAGACCCTTCAGGTCCTCAGGCTGATGAATTTGATTGAGCAGCACGCTTGTTCCCCGCTTTCCATGGTAAAATAGTCAATCCAATGCCGAGACGTTGCCTTGATATCATGAAGTATAGCACAGGAGAAGTCCCGTGCTCAAATCAATCATGTTCAATTAATGATCCCGCTTCATCAAGAAATCGGCAAGCTGCAAAAGCCTCTCAGGCTTTGGAAACCCCGCTTGTACAATCGATTGCTTGGCTTTTCGGGTCAGTTCCTCCACCTTGGCTTTGGAGGCTTCGATCCCGATAAAATAAGGGTAGGTTACTTTCTGCTGTTTCACATCGCTCTGTACCGGTTTACCCAGCTTCTGTTCGTCCCCGATCAAATCCAGAATATCGTCCTGAATTTGAAAAGCGAGGCCGATGCAGGTGCCGAAATGCTCGAGCGCAGCCAGCTGTTTATCGCTTGCGCCGGCGATTCGACCGCCTGCTTTTAAGGAAAATACGATCAAATCGCTTGTTTTATGCAAATGGATATATTCCAGCTCTTCCAGCCGAGTGACCCCCTGCTCTCCCAGCATGTCCGCAGCTTGACCGCCCACCATGCCCGGAGCGCCAGCCAGACGTGAAAGATCTTCTACGATATCCGCAATCGTTTCTCCCGAAATTCCATGCTTTCTTGCCGATTGAACAATCATGTGAAAGGCATGGGTCAGCAGGGCGTCACCGGCAAGAATGGCCATCGCTTCGCCAAACACTTTATGATTCGTCAGTTTGCCGCGGCGGTAATCGTCGTCATCCATTGCCGGCAAATCGTCGTGAATCAGAGAATACGTGTGAATCATCTCAACGGCCAAAGCCGCCGGCATGGCGGCAGTCGAATCGGCGTCAAGCGCTTCCGCTGCCGCGAGCACAAGAATCGGACGAAGCCGCTTGCCCCCGGCCATCAAGGAATACATCATCGCTTCGCGCAAAGGAGCAGGGATGCTCCACTGGGAAGGAATCGATGTCTTCAGCTCTTGCTCGATAAGCAGTACTTTTTCTTTAATATACGTGTCTATCCCGTTTAGCGGTTCAATCATCGGGTATCCCCTTTATCGCCTTCGTCCGCTTGAAACGGCTTTTTGACCATGCCGCCATCTTGCTCAAGCAGGACCTCGATTTTCCTTTCCACCTGTTCCAGCTTGCTGCTGCACAATTGCGACAGCTTCATCCCTTCCTGGAACAGCTCGATCGCTTGCTCCAGCGGAACGTCTCCGCTCTCCAGCTGTGCCACAATGCGCTCAAGCTGATCCATGGCTTGCTCAAAGCTAGGCATCGCTTCCTGATTTGTCATCGACTTTCTCCTCCATTGACCAAACATGACAATCGATACGGCCGTCCTTCAGCCTAAGCTTCAAAATATCACCGATTTGGACCTGGTCTATCGATTTAATCAAATGCTTTTCCTTCTCATCATACACTAAACTGTAGCCGCGCTGCATGATTTTCAAAGGGCTGAGCGCGTCGAGCTGACGAATGCCGGCCATCAGTTCCTGCTGCTTTCCCTTCAGCACACCCTGCATGGCCTGCCGCAGCTGCCGGGTTGAGGAATCCAGGCGCTTGCGCGTATAAACGATTTGCTCCTTCGGATTGAAAGATGCCAGCCGGCGTTCGGAACGCATCAGACGTTCCCCCGATTTCGTCACCCGGCTGCGGATCTTGTAGCCGAGCTGCTCCCGAACCCGGTCGAGCCTCTCTGCCGGCTGCTGCAGCAGCTGCCGTCTGGGGTTCGTCAAATAGGGCGAACGCTGCAGCCGCTTAAGCTTTTCTTTGCTGCGTTCGAGCTGTTTGGCCAGCCCCCCGTAAAGCTGCTGCTTATAAAAGCCGATCTGCTGCATGAGTTCCAAATGATGCGGCACGGCAAGCTCGGCAGCGGCCGTGGGTGTCGCCGCCCGCAGGTCGGCTGCAAAGTCGGCGATCGTGAAGTCGGTCTCATGCCCTACGGCAGAGATGACCGGCAGCACCGAGGCATGGATGGCCCGCGCAACGATTTCCTCATTAAATGCCCATAGCTCCTCCAGGGACCCCCCACCGCGGCCGACAATCAAAACATCCACTTCGTTCATTTCATTCATGTCCCGGATGGCTTTCACGATCGATGGGGCCGCCTGCTTTCCCTGGACCAATACAGGATATAAGAGAACAGGCACGGACGGATGGCGGCGCTGCAGCGTGGTGATAATGTCGCGAACCGCTGCTCCGGTTGGAGACGTGATGACACCGATCGCCTTCGGAAATCGGGGGATAGGCTTCTTTGCGGCCGGAGCGAACAACCCTTCGGCTTCCAGCTTTTTCTTCAGCTGCTCGAAAGCCATAAACAGGCTGCCGATCCCGTCCGGCTGCATTTGCGTAACGTAAAACTGATACTGCCCGTCCCGTTCGTAAACCGAGATGTTTCCGCAGGCAAGCACTTTGGCGCCTTCCCTCGGAATAAAAGCAAGCTTCTGATTATACGAAGCGAACATAATACATTTTAACCGGCTGTCTGCATCCTTTAGCGAAAAATACATATGCCCGCTGGTATGATGCGTAAAGTTGGAGATTTCTCCCCTGACCCATACGTTCTGCAGACGGTCATTCCCCTCAAGCAACATTTTGACAAGCCGGTTCAAATCCTTGATGGAATAAACTTGTTTATCCTTCATAACGGATCACAAAGCGGCATGCGCGCCTGCCGCCCGCTGTGCCGCTTCAAGCGTATTGCGAAGAAGAATGGTAATCGTCATCGGCCCGACGCATCCCGGAACAGGCGTCACGTAGCTTGCCGTATCCAGCACATCGTCAAAATCAACGTCTCCCGCCAGCTTTCCGTTGTCGAGCCGGTTAATGCCCACGTCGATCACGACAGCGCCCGGTTTGATATGGCTGCGGTTGATCATTTTGGCTTTGCCGACCGCCGCCACAAGGATATCCGCCTGACGTGTAATCTCCTCCAAATTCTTTGTGCGCGAATGGCAAAGGGTGACGGTTGCGTTCTCCCTGAGCAGAAGGATCGCCATCGGCTTGCCGACGATATTGCTCCGGCCTACAACGACAGCATGCTTGCCGGCGATATCTACGCCGATCTTCTTCAAAATCTCGATGACGCCTGCAGGCGTACAAGGAGCCGGTCCTTCTTTACCGATCATCAGGTTGCCGACATTGACCGGATGAAAGCAGTCGACGTCCTTCTCCACTGCGATCGCTTCCACTACACGTTCTTCCGAAATGTGCTTCGGCAAAGGCGATTGTACAAGGATACCGTGAATAGCGGAATCCTCGTTCAGTCTGGCAATCAAAGCGAGCACTTCCGCCTCAGGCGTTTGTTCGGCAAGCTTGTACACCTCGGAGTGCATTCCCGCTTCTTCGCAGGCTTTCGCTTTATTGCGGACGTACACGTGCGATGCCGGATCGTCTCCAACGATGACCACGGCCAGCCCCGGGCGAACGCCCTGCTGTACAAGCCGTTCAACCTGCTCTTTGATTTGCGCGCGATAAGCGCTCACGATCTCTTTACCATTAATTACTTGTGCGGACATGTAAGCCGTTCCCCTTTCCATTTTTCAGACCTTCGGCGTCTGTTCCCGAAGCTTCTCCAAATCCTTGATCATCTTACCGAGCACGCCATTGACGAATTTCCCCGATTCCTCCGTCCCGAAATTCTTGGCCATCTCGATTGCCTCGTTCACGACTACCTTCGGCGGCACGTCTTCCTTGTAAATCATTTCGTACGCGGCGAGCCTCAATATTTCACGATCAACCCTGGACAGCCTGTCCATTTGCCAGCCTTTTAAATAATCCGACAGCAAGCTGTCGATTTGCTGCTTATGCTGTGTGGTGCCTTCCACAAGCTCCTGCACTTCCGCCGGCGATATTTGATCGCGCTCCCGTGTCAGCTGCGCTTCATCTTCTCCTCTTGCCTCTTCAACGACATGAGCGATGGCGTCACCGGATGTGACTTCGTTCATCTCGATTTGATACAGACTTTGCAGCGCAAGCTCCCTTGCCAATCTTCGTCTCATTAACCAATAAAACCTCCTGTTGGTCACTTAAAGGATCATTAAAAAAATCCTCAGGCTATCCCAAGGATTTTAGCGGAACAATCTCCATTTGTCCATTAGCCAGCGCCAAGTGTCTTCTATGGGAAATACCGGCTCGTTCCGGTCCAGCTTTTTCCCTATATAATAACCAGTATATACGATCAAGACAAAGATTAACATACGCCACAAGCCAAAGAACAAATATATTATCCCCAAGACGCCTCCGGCAAGGACGCCAAAGGTTTTGCCCCTGTGCTTTTCCCGCAGCTGTTCCCATATTTGCATCCACATCCGGGAAGCTCACCTCTATTCCACTCGACTTTTGAAGGTGGGGGACGATTGCTGGATATTCGCTACAAACACAGTCACATGTGCAACCGGAATACCCGTAATGTCTTCAATGTGATTCTTGACATTGCCCTGAATCTCTTCCGTCAGCGCCGGAATGGAGCTTTCGCCGTCAACAATGACGCGGATCACAAACTCAAGCCCCGCTTGATTGACTTTGACACGCGAACGCAAATCCTTCACGCCCCGGGTGCGGCCCGCCGCTTTAAGCGCCAGATTCTCCACCGTATCGAGCGATATGCGGATATCCCCGAAATCGGTTCTCTGATCTATCGAAGGTACATCCGACTTCCCCCGCCGAACCGCCAGATAAAGAAAACGGATACTGATCAGAAAAACCGCTATGGTAACCGGGATGAATATGACCGCCGTGTCCATATCATAATATATGTCGTGGACAAAATTTTCCGCAGCGGTTAAAGGAATGAGTCCGAAGGCTAAGAACAATAGGACGACGGAGGCAATAAATATAATGCCGCTGAAAAGCAGCAGCAGCAGTCTGTCGAGCACTTTTACCACGTATTCCGACTCCTTCCGAAAATATGGCGGAAACCCCCAGACGATAGGTTTGGGGGTTCAACCGGGCTTCATGTTTATTTCACGCGTTGCGGAGATGTTTCGACCTCTTCGGCTTTGTCTGCGCCCTTGAAGATAACGTCATGAATATGAACGTTGACCTGCACTACGCTAAGTCCTGTCATCGACTCGATTGCCTGCTTCACATTCGCCTGCACGCCGCTTGCCACCTCGGGAATTTTCGATCCGAATTCGATGACAATGGACACGTCAATGGCCGCTTCACGCTGTCCCACTTCGACCTTTACGCCTTTGGATACGTTCTTCCGTCCGAGAAGCTCGGCGATCCCGCCGGCGAATCCCCCGCTCATTCCCGCAACACCGGGAACTTCTACAGCAGCCATACCGGCAATGATTTCAATCACCTCGGGAGCGATTTGAATCGTGCCCATCTCGGTCTTCTCATAATCCGCAGCCAGTGTACTCATTGGATAGGTCCTCCTCCAAGTTTTTGCTAAGCAAAAACGGCTTCAAAAAACATTCATGTTCATTCTGTTTTCCGGTAAAGCGACTATCTTATAGCCGCTCTAACCTTGTCTTATTGTATACTATACCATCCCGGCAAAAATATGACAATGAATTGTAAATCAGGAATTCGGGTCATTTACATCATGTTCTTCCAAAAATTTAATATCGAAGTCGCCGGCCAGAAACTTCTTATGCTCCAGCAGCTTCAAATGGAAAGGTATCGTCGAGTGGATTCCTTCGATCGCAAATTCCGATAACGCCCGTTTCATTCGCTGCACAGCCTCGTTCCGATCCGCTCCCCAGACGATCAGCTTGGCGATCATGGAATCGTAATGCGGGGAGATCGTATACCCCGGATAAGCGGCGCTGTCCACCCGAACCCCAAAGCCGCCCGGAGGCAAATAAAATTGAATTTGGCCTGCCGAAGGCATGAAATTCCGCTCGGGATCCTCCGCATTAATCCGGCATTCGATGGCCCAGCCGTTGATCTTCACGTCTTCCTGGGTGAAGGACAGCGGCACCCCTTCCGCTACACGGATCATTTCTTTAATAATATCGATGCCGGTAATCAGCTCCGTGACCGGATGCTCTACCTGAATGCGCGTATTCATTTCCATAAAATAAAACTGTCCGTCGGCGCCCAGCAAAAATTCAAGCGTACCTGCACCGGAGTAGTTCACGGCCTTAGCCGCGCGTACGGCCGCTTCTCCCATCCGTTCGCGGATTTCCGGCGTAAGAATCGGGCATGGCGCTTCCTCGACCAGCTTCTGGCGGCGGCGCTGCACGGAGCAGTCCCGCTCGCCCAGATGCACAACATTGCCGTGCTTGTCCGCCAGTATCTGTATCTCGACATGCTTCATGCCTGTCAAGTATTTCTCCAGATAGACGCCGGCATTGCCAAAAGCATTCTGAGCTTCCTGCTGTGCGGTGGTAATCTGTTGAATCAGCATTTCCTCGTTCTCTGCCAGACGAATCCCCTTGCCTCCGCCGCCTGCCGTTGCTTTAATGATGACAGGATAGCCGATTTCCCGGCAGATCCGGATTGCCTCGTCCATATCTTCCACAAGCCCGTCGGAGCCGGGAATAACCGGAACGCCCGCATCCTTCATCGTCTGCTTCGCCACAGACTTGTCGCCCATTCTGCTAATCGCATCGGGAGACGGTCCGATAAACGTGATGTTGCAGCTTTCGCAGATTTCCGCGAAGTCCGCATTCTCCGCCAAGAAGCCGTAGCCCGGGTGAATGGCATCCGTTTCCGTAAGCGTAGCCACGCTCATCAGATTCGTATAGTTCAGATAACTGTCTTTGGAAAGCGTCGGTCCGATGCAATAGGCTTCATCCGCCAAACGGACATGAAGCGATTCCCGGTCGGCTTCGGAATATACCGCGACCGTGGAAATGCCGAGCTCACGGCAGGCGCGAATAATCCGAACGGCGATTTCACCACGGTTGGCAATCAAGATTTTTTGAAACTTCAATGGTGTTCTCCTCCTACTTACTCCGGTTTCACCAGGAATAAAGGCTGACCGTATTCGACCAACTGGCCGTTTTCTACCAGCACTTCGACAATTTCACCTTTAACCTCGGCTTCAATCTCGTTCATCAGCTTCATCGCTTCGAGGATGCAGACAACCGTCTTCTCCTTCACTTTGCTGCCTTTCGAAACAAACGGCGCCGCTCCCGGAGAAGGAGCTTCATAGAATGTGCCTACCATCGGGGAAACGATTGTATGTAAGCCGGCATCGGCTGCGGCAGGCTTCTCGGCTGCCGGTGCAGCGGGCGCAGGAGCGGTCTGCTGAACGGCTGCTGGCGCATAAGCTTGCACAGCAGGCGCGGCAGCAACGACGACCTGCTCGGTTTTATTCGGTTTCCGAATCAAAAGGCGGGAGCCTTCGTTTTCAATTTCCAGCTCTTGTAAAGAGGTTTGATCCACTAGCTTAATCAGTTCTTTGATTTCGCTTAACTTAAACAAATAGGTTCACTCCTTTGGCGTCTTGTTCCAACCGGCGTCAATATACTGCGGCAGCGGTCGGAACGAAAGGTGAAACAAACGACGTTGTTATTATATCACAATCTTCCGGCAAGGAAAGAGTTTCTTGGGACTTGCCCATGAAGCTGGGAACAACGCCGCCTGATTCACTTGTACCGCATGGATAACACGGTCGGGAAGAGCAGCCGGGCTTCGAAGGGTATAGATGAAACAAGAGTCCCTTCGCGGGGACTCTTGTTTCATCTGCTTGGCACATTTGGATTAAGGCTTGTATTGTATGGCGATGTGATCCGGGATGATGCCAAGCTCCTTCATTACCTGATCGGCAATACTGACGGCTTGGCTTCTTTCCAGCTTGTTCGCTTGCACCGTTACCTTCCATCTCTCGCCTTCCTGGGTAATCACCGCTTGCGGATACTCCTTCATAAGGTTCTCTTCCAAGGATGTGATCTTCGTTTCAATGTCCTGGAGCTTTTGCAGTTCCGTCTGCGCTTTTGCGGCGGCTTCCTGCGTCTGCTTGGTGTCGGCCAGAATGGTCATCAGCGACTCCACCTGTTTGGACAGCGCTTCGTCGCGCTTCATTTGCAGATTCACAAAATAATCGGAACCCGAGGTCGCTTGAGCCTGGATTTGTTCCAGCACTCTGGCGTTTTGGTCGCCGGCTGCCGCTTCATTCTTGGATACGGGCTGAGCAGTCGTCGGGTCAGCGCCGGATTCCGGCTTTTCTGTGGATGGCGTTTCGGTGCTCGTGCTGCTCGATTTCGGATCGGTCTCGGTCTTCGTCCCTTCTTCGGCTCCGGGCTGCTGATCGCTCTGCTTCGGCGCCGTTTGTCCATTGGCTGCGCCCTGCGGCAGGCCATCCAATTGGCCCGCGTTGATAATCACTTCTTTGGATTGCGTTGAGCTGGCCGTATTCAACTCCAGTTGGCTAACGTCTTCCGTGAACAAATAGTAGGCTGACAGGACTACCATCAAGCTGAGCATGGATACGAGCCAAATCGTTTGTCTTTTAGAGTTCATCAGTATTCCTCCTTAAGTGAGTTTATCGTTTTATCACTGCTTCCTGCGAACGCGAATTATTGTTTCCGCGGAAGAATGGATATCCGGTGCGGAGGGACGCCAAGGCCGCGTTCCACAGCCTCGGATATCATCTTTTTCACTGTTAAATTTTCCGCCCCTTTGGCCACGACCAGCACGCCGCGGATTTTAGGTTTGATCGTTTTGGTTACGAGGGGCTTTTTGCCGCCCGACACCTCGTAAAGAACGACTTCCCCTTTGCGTGAAATATCGGTAATATGCCTTTTGGCTCCCTGTTGATCCTGTTCATTGGTGATCTGCTGCGTTTCCTGGGTATTGCGTTCAACCGTGACCTCCTCGGTCGATTCAATCGTGACAAGAACCTCCACCTCGCCTACCCCGACGATTTTGGTTAAAATCTCCCTGAGCTGGGACTGATAGGCTTCCTCAAATTCGCGGAAGGGACTGGACTCCTTGCCGCTTGATCCGAAGACAGGCTGCGTTTGATCCGCTGGAGAAGCGCGACCCTCACCGATGGGATCCACCTCTTTTACCGTAATGAATGAGTTCAGTATCATGAAGGCGGCTCCGACCAGCCCCATCAGCAGCAGCCAGCGGAGGGTCTGGATTCGTTTGGGTCCGCCCGGTCCGCCGCTAAAAAGGCTGAACGGCCATCTGGGTTTCCCGTCGTTGTCTCCCATCGATTCACCTCCTTGAGGATAGTCCCATCCGGATCTGGATTTGCTCTCCGGACAGCTGCCAGTCCTGCTCCAGCATCAGCAAAATTTGCGTTTGTTTCTGCAGCGCCTCCGGCGGGAGACGATCCTCTTGCACTTCATCCGAGGCCCACGCCGGATTTGAATCCTTCCTGTCTTCCCCGATTTCAATCGGGGCGATGTCAACCGGTTCCACCGGCCTGACAGGCCCGCTGCTGCCGACCGCCTGGTATCGGCCTTGCTGTGATGTGTTCTCGGTTGAAGGTACAAAGTCCAGGGACAACGCCACGCTCCGAATGACCGCTTGACCATTCTCATCCTGCCTGGTATCGACCTGCACGCTTTGTACCTGTACTCCCGCCGTTTGTTCAATTTTGCGCTTGATCAAATCGGCAACCTGGTTTTGCACAATCCGTTGGGATTGCTCCTCCCGCCTTAACCGCAGCGTCTCCGCTCTCTGCTGTATGGCGGGGAGCGACTCCATACGGTCCGTACCGTTACCGCTCTGCCACTTCCAGGCGGCATCCTGTTTGAACAGGGCCGATCCAAGCTTTTGATCTATCTGGCTGCTGTTATCTATTAAGGATAAAATGGGATGAAGCAGCGTCATCAGAAGAAACAGGGAAATCACCGTTTTGACATACCTCTGCATCGATTGATTCGGCAGCAGCAAGTCGACGAAAGTCGCGAGCAGAATCACGAGTATGACCGATTTAAGCCAATCGCTCAGGAAGTCCATAGCGGGATCCCCCTTCCCGTTCGGAGGATTATCGCATCATCACGGATACGTTCCCCGCCGCAATCAGGATTGTAATCGCCAAGAAAAACATGAGCCCTACCGCTGCCAGAGCAGCAAATACGTAAATCAAACTTTTCCCGATGGTTGCCAGACATGCGGTCATCGGATGATCGCCTAACGGCTGCATGACCGCCGCGGAAAGATTATATATGAAGGCAAGCGCAATAATTTTCAGTGCAGGAAACGCACAAAGTACCAGAATAATCACGACCCCCGACAAGCCTACCGCATTTTTGACCAGGAGCGACGCGCCGATAACCGTTTCCGAAGCATCGGAGAACAGCCTGCCTACTACCGGCACAAAATTGCCCGCAATATATTTGGCCGTACGGATCGTCACTCCATCCACAATCGCTCCCGCGCCCCCTTGAACCGATACCACCCCGAGAAAAACGGTTACGAATATCCCCAAACAGCCCAAACTGATATTTCGTAATAAATTCGCAAGCTGCGTTACTTTATATTTGTCCGACAGCGCGCTTACGATATGAAGCACTGCCGAAAAAAACAACAGGGGAAAAACGAAAAAATAAATCACCGTCCCTATGGCATAAACCATGAATACAATCAGCGGATGCAGCACGGATACCGATACGACATTCCCCATGGAGGCCAGCAGCGTCAGAAGCAGCGGAACTACGGCAATCATAAAGTGGGTCATTTCCGAAATGGCGGATTTGGCGTAACCAATCGCCAGGTTAAAGCTGTTCACCGCCATAATCATCAAAACCAGAAATGATATGGCGTACGCGATTTTGCTTACGTTGTTTTTCTCAAAGGAGCTCTGGAGCGTTTCCAACAGCATGCTGAAAACCGATAGGATCACGATGGATGCAAGCAGTTTGCCGCCATAAATCAGCTCGTGAAAAAAGTACCGCAAAAGCCCGGAGAAAATCGAACCGGGGCTGATCTCTTTGGCCCCGAGCAGCAAATCCATAAACGAAGGCGCCGCGGCATCGGGAAAATACCCGCCGTACTGCCGCATCAAGCGGCCCCAGAACTGCTCCACCTGATCGAGCGGCAGCCGCTCCGCTTGCTCGCGAATCAACTCCTCTACCGGCGTCGCTGCGTATGCGGTCATTCCGCAGCCCCCCGGCTTCCAGCAGCTTAAAGCATTCCCTCCGTCAAGCAGCAGCGCCGTGATCACAGCGATCCAGAGGAGCAGGAGCTCCGGGCGCCGATCCCTGCTTTTTCCACCGCCGGGATAGCGGCCTGTCTCAAGCGACATACGTTTTTTTAGATGCAGCATAGCTTCATCTCCTGGTTCGCTTCGCCTCTCCAGTGTGCCGCAATGGTTTAAGCGGGAAGCAGCTTGACCACGGTTTCGATGATGACCGACACGATCGGGATGGCCATCACCATAATGAGGATTTTGCCGGAGAGTTCAATCTTGGAGGCAATCGCCTCCTGCCCCGCGTCTCTGACGACCTGCGCCCCGAACTCCGCGATATAGGCGATGCCGATGATTTTCAGAATGGTCTTGAGGAATATCAGGTTGATTTCGGCTTTGTTCGCCAGTTCCTCCAGCACCCCGATGACTGTCGATATTTTACCGATTAAAAATAAGAAGATCGTAATCCCCGTGAAGGCGGTGAGCAAAAAGGCAAACATTGGCTTCTGCTCTTTGATGACCAGCACAAGAACCGTCGTGATCAACCCGAGTCCCACCACTTGTATGATCTCCACAGGCATCCCCCCCTCTTATTGAAAGAGGAAAATTGTCTTGATTTCATTAAACAGGCTGTCTAACAACCGGACGACCATAAACAGCACCACGACAAAGCCGATAACGGTTACCCAATGGGCCATATCTTCTTTGCCCATTTGCTTGAGCACGGTATGAATCATGGCGATAATGATGCCGATGCCGGCAATCTGGAATATCGCGTTTACATCTACGTTCATTGGCGGCACCTCACCTAATACATCAAGATGACGACGAGCAGCCCCATCAGCAGTCCCAGGCTTTTCCACATCCGTTCATACCGCTGCTGTTCCTCGCGGGCGCAGTCCGCTTCACCTTGAAGTTGATTGACGGCCAATTTGAGATGCTTAACCTGGTCTTCTCTGTCGGTCAGCCCCAGGGTAGAGCCGAGCTGCAGCAGCACTTCCTTCTCATTTGGCTTCATGGAGGTATTTCTCCAGCCGGCAGTCAACGTCTGTTCCCAAATGGTTTGGACGGAACGCCCGTCCGGTTTCACCAGCTCAGCCGCCGTGTCCAGAAACAAGGATCCCACCGGATGGGTCCCCGCTCGCCCGGTTTGTCTGAGCGCTTCCGGCAGCGGAGTGAAGCCGTACACGATTTCCGTCTCCAGCCGCTGCAAAAGCCGGATCAGCTCGGAGATTTGCTTAGGCCTGCGCGATAATTGGGATGCCTGATAAAAACCCAGGAGAGTGCCTGCCAGCAGAATCAACATGGCGCCCAAGAGCTTCAGCATCCTGGACTCCTTCTTTCGCTCGCGCTCATAAGGTCATCCCCCCTCTCAAGGCAAGCCTGTCATCCATCCGTTTACCAATTTGATCAAACACCGACGTATTCGGTCCCGGAGGAGCGGCAGCCCCCGTCCTGCGGTGCAAAACGACGAACCGGTCAAAGACTTCGGCTTCAAGCAGCTCCCGCAGGATCGGACGTCGCTTCGCATCTTCGATATCCCGTCCATGCGCAGTCGCTACAATGCTGATTCCCGCATGAAGCGCTTCATGAATGGCGGCTGCATCTTCAGCCCGTCCGATTTCATCGGCGATCAGCACTTCCGGAGACATGGAACGGATCATCATCATCATGCCCTCGGCCTTCGGACAGCCGTCGAGTACATCGGTTCGGGGACCGACGTCGAAGGTCGGCACGCCTTTCACGCAGGCTGCGATCTCGGAGCGTTCGTCCACGATGCCGACCTTGAAGCTCCTGTAAGACCTTCCCGATTCGTTGACCTTGCCGCCTGAGCTGAGAAGCCGGGCCAAATCGCGGATGAATGTGGTCTTTCCTTGCTGCGGCGGAGAAATGACCAGTGTTCGATAAACACTCCCGTCTCTTGGCTCCAGCAGGAACGGCAACGCCCCTGCCGCCGCCTTTTTCCATTCCCGGGCAAGCCGAATGTTAAACCCGCTGATGTCCTTTATATATTTCACTTTGCCCTGCTCGACCACCGTCCGGCCGGAGAGACCTATCCGATGCCCGCCGGCTACGGTAATGAATCCCCGCTTCAGCTCTTCCTCAAACGTATACATAGAATGCTGGGTCAAGAGCTCCAGCAGCGTTGCACAATCTTTGTGGGTCGCCCGGTATGCTTGCTCGGGATTCGGGCTCAAGCCGCCTTTTTCGGCAACAAAACCATGTCCCGTGCTCCATATGACTTCAAGCGGACGCGACTCGCGAATGCGGATTTCTTGCAATTCGGCTTGAATTCGCGTTGGTAGAGTTAATAGAATCTGCCGCACAGGGGCAGAAAAAAACGGTAGAACCGATCCGATCAAAGTACATTCCTCCCACATTCGACGGTTACGGCGGCGCTCTATTGCCCGTCATCAGCATTGCGACGGTTACCGCGCTTCTACCGGCGTCAGTCTGTCCAACTTCTACAATCATGTGTATGCCTTACCTAGTGAAATATGACAGATTACTTTTTTAAGATTCCGATAAAAATGCAGCTGACCCCCGCCATCACCCATAGCATTTTGCCTGCCGAAAGCTTATCCGCCAGCCCGACCAGCCCAATCGTCGTTGTTGTCAGAAGTACGAATGGCCCTACGAGCGCCAGCCCCGAGTTCACGAGCAGCGCTTTCTCAATCTGGTTAAATCGAAGCATGAGCAGGGCCGCAGCAATTTCGATACCTCCTGAAACGATTCGGATCATGGCCATACTGAACACAATCTTGTTCAACATCGACGTTTCACCTCATCCCTTGGTCTCTATACCCATCCTATGCAGGCTCGTCTTATTTTAGGAATACTGGGCACACCCCCAACTGAAAATGCATATGATGACACAGTAATCCAAGACTAACCTACAGCGAGGCGATAACAAGATGGAGGTATCAATACCGCTGCAGTGGAATGCACTGCTCAGTGATCCGACCGGACGCCGGACGCCTAAACCGCGGCAATCGGGAAAAACCATGGTGATCGACAAAGGACTGGGGCTTTATGCCTTAGAAGATCTGTTGCAAACGGCAGGCGACTATATCGACATGCTGAAAATCGGCTTCGGCACCTCGCCGCTTTATATGGCGGATTTTCTCAAGAAAAAAATAGAGATGGCCAAAGCACATGACATTACCATATATCCAGGCGGTACGTTCCTGGAAGTTGCAATACGACAGGACGAGACAGACCATTTTTTTCAGATGGCAAAATATTTGGGGTTTAACGGGTTGGAAATATCGGACGGAACGATCGAAATGTCGCGCAGCCTGCGCAGCGAACTGATTTGCCGCGGCCTGAACGAGGGCTTTATGGTCATTACCGAATACGGCAAAAAAGGCTGGGGTTCATCTATTGAGATCGAAGAGCTGATCCAAACGGTAACGATCGATTCGCAGCTGGGCGCCAGTCTGATTACGATTGAAGGAAGAGAATCGGGCAAAGGCGTAGGCATTTATGACGCAAACGGAGCATGTATAGATGAAGAAATAGAGCGGGTGTTAAACCGGGTTCCCAGCACCGACCTGCTGCTATGGGAAGCACCGCAAAAGGAGCAGCAGGTACATCTGCTGCAAATGCTGGGCACGGATATCCACCTCGGCAACATTGTTCCCGGAGATATCATTTCGTTAGAGGCTCTGCGGCGGGGGCTTAGGTCGGATACGCTGCTTTTGGCTGATGTTTCCAGACAGGAGTCCTATCAAAGCTTCAATTGGCAAATCTAGAGGGGAGGCTGGGCAAAGGAATGAATGTGCAGGTCATCGCCAGCGTGGGCGAAGCGCGAACGGATGAGCTTCAGAACAAAACAGTGATCGTCATCGATGTACTGCGGGCCACGTCCACGATGCTGACGGCGCTCACGAACGGCAGCAGGTCCGTCGTACCCACCGAAACGGTAGCGCAGGCCAAAAGCCTGCAGCGTCCGGGGGACTTGCTGGGAGGCGAACGCAGCTGCAAGAAAATACCCGGCTTTGACTTCGGCAATTCTCCGTTCGAATATGCTCCCGAAGCCGTCAAAGGGAAGAACATCATCATGACGACGACAAACGGAACCAGGGCAGTGCAAAAATCACATAAAGCGGCGCATATTTTGGCAGGCTCCTTACTGAATGCGTCCAGCTGCGCGGTCAAGGCGCTGCAGCTGCAGAAGGAGATTGCCCTGCTGTGCGCGGGGACTCACGACGTATTCAGTCTGGAGGACGGACTGTGCGCAGGATTGCTGGCCGACGAACTGGTCCGGCTCACCGGCGGAGGCTGCGAGGTGAACGACCTGGGTCTGGCCATGATGCATGCATACCGCCAAACGCACGACCGGCTCCCGGAGACGATTCTGTCATGCTCGAACGGCAAACGTCTGATCCGGCTCGGATATAAAGAAGATGTTCTTTACTGCAGTCAGGTCAACCGGATTCAAGCCGTCCCGCAATTCCATGACGGAGCTATGGTGATTTGAAAGCTGCAGGAGAGTTCTGCGCAATGGCAGTGAGAAAATGGGGAGAAGCAGTGAGCAATCATGTCCTAAGCGGCAGCGGGAAGCCGCCGTTCTGCATATCGGCGGCCTCACCGTATGGAATCCCGCGACCGGTTTTGTATGGTTAATAAACAGAAAAATGCTTCGTTCTAATTCGGTTGACCCCTCATACATATAAAGTGATACCAAATGGACAAGGGGCTTAACCATGAACGGAGAGATACTGCTTGTTGCACTGATTATCATCGGGCTGATTGGCCGTTCCCATATTATTACGACTGCCGCCTGTGTGCTCTTGATCGTGAAGCTGATCAGCCTTGAACGGTATTTGCCCACCATCGAACGAAGAGGGCTCGAACTGGGGCTGCTCTTTTTGACGATGGGAGTTCTGGTCCCCTTTGCCAGTGAGAAAATTTCCATCAAGGACGTCTCTTCCATGTTTACCACTTGGCCCGGAATACTGGCCTTACTGGGTGGAGCCATCGCCACGTATATGAATGGCAAGGGGCTTGAGCTATTAAAATTAGACCCACAAATGATTGTGGGTCTGGTCATTGGTTCGATATTTGGAATTATTTTCCTCAGGGGCATACCCGTCGGTCCATTGATGGCCGCCGGCATTACCGCTTTTTTGCTTAGAGCGTTTACTTTCTTATTTGATAAAATCCGCTAGCTTATCTTCTTTCCGACGGTCCGCCGACAAATACGGTTTGATCCGTATCCAGGCCATATGCCGTGTGCAGAGCTTGAACCACTTCGTTCAAACGGCCATTCTCGATAACGCAGGATGTCTTGATTTCGGACGTGCTGACCAGCAGGATGCTGATACCGAGCTCCGAGATTACTTCGAACATCTTGGCGGCGACGCCCGGCGTACTGACCATGCCTGCCCCCACGATGGACACTTTCACCAAATTCGTCTCGGAGGTCACTTCACGGAAGCCCACGGAAGAGCGAATGCCTGCAATAACCTGCAGCGCTTTTTCCAAGTCGGACGAGGATACGGTAAAGGAGAAATCCGCAAGTCCGTTAATCACACCGCTTTGCACGATAATGTCCACATCGATCTGTTCCTTGGCCAAAGCCGTGAACACCTGGGCCAACTGTCCTGGTTTTTCTTCCACACCCAGAATGCTGATTCTCGCTACATTTTTATCGTATGCAATGCCGCGTACCACGATGCCTTGTTCCATCGCCGCTTCCTCCTTCACTTGCGTACCTTCGTTATGATTGAAGCTGGATCTGACAACCAGCTTTACATTATAGTTCTTTGCGTATTCAACCGCTCTGGGATGCAGTACCGCCGCTCCGAGATTGGCGAGCTCCAGCATCTCATCGTACGAAATTTCGTTTAACTTGCGCGCACATTTGACGATGCGCGGGTCCGTCGAATAAACGCCGTCCACGTCGGTGAAAATTTCACACACATCCGCCTGAATCGCTGCGGCAAGCGCAACGGCCGTCGTATCCGACCCGCCTCGCCCAAGCGTCGTGATCTCCCCTTCTGCGCTCATACCCTGGAAGCCCGCAACAATGACGATCTTGCCTTCTTCCAGCGCTTTAAGCACACGCTGCGGCTGAATATCGGTAATCCGGGCTTTGCCGTGGAGCGCATCCGTGTACATCCCCGCCTGCCATCCGGTGAAGGAAACAGCCGATGCTCCCAGACTATGTATCGCCATGGACAATAAAGCAATCGAAACCTGCTCCCCGGTCGTCAGCAGCATATCCATCTCACGCGCAGGAGGGGTTCCTGTGTAAATTTGTTTGGACAAGTCAATTAAATCATCGGTGGTATCTCCCATCGCCGAAACGACAACCACGCACTGATGACCCTCGCGCTGTCTCTCTACTACGCGGTTGGCCACACGTTTCATTCTTTCCGCATCGCCAACGGAGCTGCCGCCGAACTTCATAACTATCAGAGACAAAACTGCTCACTCCCTACACAAACATTTGCATAACTAATGAGACATTATATCACAAGCCCTGTGTCTCTTGAAACAGAAAAATGAGGAAGCTTCAGACGGACCATCGTTTATTGTCTGATTCTTCGTTGCTTCCAGTGGTGGAGTGCCGGCTTGATGAGAAAGGCATAGAGCAGTACACAACCGATAAAGGTAATCATATAAGCCCACCCCGGAACCTTCACGGCTGTACCGAACGATACGGTCCGATGATGCACCTCTACGGATTCATAGGTACTGATGATATCGGGAACATAGAGCATCGTCATCACATAACCGGAAATGATCTGAACGGTAAATAACAAAAGATGAACCACCGCGGCAAATATCAATCCGTTTCTTATCGTTTTTACCATCTCGCTCCTCCATTCTACAGGCGACTCATCGCCTCCCGTCTACCGGCTTCTTCCCACCGGTTTCTCCAGGGAGTACAACTCGTCTTCCAGCGCCGACATCCTCTCCAGCAACGTTCGTCTGGCATCCCCAATGGCATGGTTGTATACCGGGGGTCCTACCAGTCCGATCATAAAATCAATCAACTGCTCGGCCTCCAGATTTCCGATCGATTCGGTTCTTTCTTTTTCAAAATATTGCTGAACGCGCCACACCATTTGTTCTTTTTGCTCTTTGGAAATCTTTAGAGGGATCATTCGGCCCGCCCCTTTCCTTTGGCATCTCCCGGCAAAATGACACAAAAAAAAGAATGCCAGAATGCGGTCGCAGCTCTTTTTCTTCTCTTTTCCGAGTTCCAAACCAGCTTGCCTCCGAAATAAATGACCGGATTTCACTTGTTATATATATACATTTTTAGAAAAGACCCAATCCCCCGATCAATGTAATTCATAAGATGACAATATGTTATAGCGAAAGGAGGCTGTCATCAATGAGCTTCGCAAGAGGTTTTACTTCTATTGGCGTGATTCTCGTCCTTTTCATTCTTCTCGTTATCGTTTCGACTGCATGGTTCATCTAATATGATCCATCGACCTGCGCTCGGGCTTACAGCTCGGGCGTTTGGTTTGCGAATGATCAGGCCTGATCATTCGCAGAACGGGTATCCCCTAACGGAAGACCGCGCTGCATTAACAACGCATGGGACAGCAGAGCCGTTGCACATCCTAAAGCGCCGATCATAATAAAACCCTGCCGCAAGGTCAATAAATCTCCGGCTACCCCCATGACTAGCGGACCTGCAAACATCCCCAAGCCATAGATGGCCTGATAAAACCCCATCGCTGTAGCCCTTCTTCCCGCATCCATATGCTTTATGCTGAGAGCCATCAATACGGGCGCTGTGAGTCCACGGCCAATCCCCGCAAGACATTGGGTAACCATCAGCATCCACAAGGTTGAAGAAAACGGTATAAGAATTGTAAAGATTCCGGAAAAGATGAAGCCGATGATGATGATATGGTTTTCACCCAGTTT
Organism: Paenibacillus naphthalenovorans; assembly: GCF_001465255.1. Lineage (NCBI taxonomy): Bacteria > Bacillati > Bacillota > Bacilli > Caryophanales > Paenibacillaceae > Paenibacillus > Paenibacillus naphthalenovorans. The sequence continues at coordinate 2,357,825 of NZ_CP013652.1, forward strand.
CCGGGCTACATATCTGCCCCCTACCAGGGACGCTATCGCCATAGGAAACGTGGAAAAGAACGTCAGCAGTCCCATATCGAGCTTCGTCGCTCCGATCGACTGGGCATATACGGGAGTAAATCCAAAAACCGTAGCGAATGTCAGCAATTGAAAAAGGACAGCCAGAAAAGAGACGGTCAACATCCTCCTGTCGCTGCCTACCTCCAGCATGCCTTTGAAGGTCATGGGCTGTGTGCTTTTCTTAGGGGTTTCTACAAGAAAGAAAGCACCCGCAAGCCCCAGAGCGCCTGCGGCGGCACCGATAAGAAAAGAAGATTCCCAGCCATACCTATCCGCGAACCACCCGCCGCAGAGAATGCCGAACATTTGACCGAGCGAGTTGTAAAATGAAATCGTTCCGATCGCTTGCGTCGTCTCTTCCTGACGGTAGTAGCTGGCAAACAAAACCGTAAAGTCTACCCACGTCGCCGCAGCCGCGCCTGCCGCGGCCCTGAGCAGGAGAATCCACGACAGTTCCTGCGTAACCAGAATCCCGACACCGGATAAAACCGAAAAAAACAAGCCAAATACAATAAACCATTTGTGCTTGTGATAACGGTCCGAGACCACGCCCACCGGTATCCGCAGAAGCATTTGACTCAATCCGTACATGCCGACAATCAGTCCGGCCATTTTATAAGAGGCGCCCAGATATTCAACGTATGCGGTCAAGATCGGCACACAAGTATACATCGAAAACCAGAACATCAACGTGACCGTACAAAACAGCGGTATCCTATAGTTTCGCACTTCAGGCGTATCATTCATCCCCGGTCTCTCCCCGTTTTCACTTCATTCATCCACCCCGCTTTAATGCACACGTTCACTGTTTATCATAACCGATTTCAGGAAGATTCTGAAGCACTAAATTCTGCAATGCTCCGCACCGGAATCATCATTCCAACAGGGTGCCGTGATATAAAAACAGGTTGATTTTTCAAGATCTTATGGTTATTATTGGTATGACAGTTGAATAACAACGGGAGCTTGGGAGTTGCCAGGCTGAGAGGACAGCCGATTGCTGTCGACCGTAAAACCTGATCTGGGTAATGCCAGCGGAGGAAAAGTCCTAGCCTTTGTGTATTCAAAGACCGCTTCTTTCCCGTTGCGGTCTTTTTGGTTTGCATCGAAGGGTTTCTCCGCTTGATCACATTCATTCTGAGGAGGAATTGAAATGGCAAGCGAAATCAAAGAAAAAGAAGCAGCCCCTCATCTTTCGTCTTTTCCGGGGAGCAAGAAGGTGTATGTGCAGGGTTCGCGGGAGGATATTAAAGTACCTATGCGGGAAATTAGCCTAACCCCGACAACCAGCGGCGGCAATGTACAAGAGAACCCGCCTGTCAGGGTATATGATTGCAGCGGTCCATACACAGACGGCAGCATCCAAACCGATATTCGCTCGGGACTTCCGCTTAACCGCCGGAATTGGATATTGGAGCGCGGCGATGTTGAAGAATATGCGGGAAGAGCGGTCAAGCCGGAGGACAACGGATATTCAAAAGAAGAATCCGTCAAGCGGGAAGAACGATTTCCGGGATTGCAGCGCAAACCGTTACGAGCCAAAAGCGGAGCGAATGTAACGCAGATGCATTATGCCAGAAAAGGAATCATTACGCCCGAAATGGAATATATCGCCATACGCGAGAACGTCTCCCCGGAATTTGTCCGCAGCGAAGTCGCACGAGGCCGGGCGATAATTCCGTGCAACATCAATCACCCGGAAAGCGAGCCGATGATTATCGGCAGTAAATTTTTAGTCAAAATCAATGCCAATATCGGCAATTCGGCTGTCGCTTCGTCGATTGAAGAAGAAGTCGAAAAAATGAGATGGGCGACCCGCTGGGGCGCAGATACCATCATGGACCTGTCCACAGGCAAACATATTCATACCACTCGTGAATGGATCATTCGCAACTCCCCCGTGCCCATCGGTACCGTCCCTCTTTATCAGGCCTTGGAAAAAGTCGGCGGTAAAGCGGAGGATCTGACTTGGGAAATTTATCGGGATACCCTGATCGAACAAGCCGAACAAGGCGTCGACTACTTTACCATTCATGCCGGTGTGCTGTTACGCTATGTTCCTTTGACGGCGAAGCGGGTTACGGGAATCGTATCCCGCGGCGGTTCCATCATGGCGGCGTGGTGTTTGGCGCATCATCAGGAAAATTTCCTTTATACTCATTTTGAAGAAATTTGTGAAATCATGAAAACCTATGACGTCGCTTTCTCCCTTGGTGATGGATTGCGCCCGGGATGCATTGCGGATGCCAATGATGAAGCTCAATTTGCCGAATTGGAGACGCTTGGCGAGCTGACCCGAATCGCATGGAAGCATGATGTTCAGGTCATGATTGAAGGACCCGGCCACGTTCCTATGCACATGATTAAAGAAAATGTGGATCGTCAGGTTGAAGTATGCCAGGAAGCCCCGTTCTATACCTTAGGCCCTCTTACGACAGACATAGCCCCGGGGTACGACCATATCACTTCAGCTATCGGCGCAGCCATGATCGGCTGGTTCGGTACCGCCATGCTTTGTTATGTAACTCCGAAAGAGCATCTGGGTCTTCCGAACAAGAATGATGTTCGCGAAGGCGTCATCGCGTACAAAATCGCAGCCCACGCGGCGGATTTGGCCAAAGGCCATCCCGGAGCCCAGGAAAGGGATAACGCCTTATCCAAGGCGCGTTTTGAGTTCCGTTGGAGAGATCAATTTCATTTGTCGCTGGACCCCGAAAGAGCTATGGAATACCATGACGAGACGCTTCCAGCGGAAGGCGCCAAGACGGCTCATTTCTGCTCGATGTGCGGCCCCAAGTTCTGCAGCATGAGAATTACACAGGACATTCGCGAGTATGCCAAACAGCAGGGGCTCGAGGAACAGCGGGCCATCGAAAAAGGCATGGAGGAAAAATCCAGAGAGTTTAAAGAAGCCGGCAGCGTCATTTATAAATAATAAAGCCATGGGGAACGGCAGCTTTACAGCTCCTTCTTTTTCCAATGAAAAGACCAACGAAATCAACGTTGGTCTTTTCATCATGATTTACATTTGCTTTGCAGGCTGTGCCGCTCTCAGCTCTTCGATCGTTCTGGCTGCCGACACTTGCTGCGGATCGATGCGAACCTCGATCAGCGCAGGCTTTGAAGAAGCCAGCGCCCGCTGCAGCGCAGGTACAAAATCTTCATTCTTTTCTACAAGCTCTCCGTGTCCGCCCATATTCGTCATGATTTGCGCAAAGTTCGGATTCGATAATTCCGTTGCAATCACACGCTTTGGAAAATGCTTCTCTTGATGCATACGGATCGTACCGTACATGTTATTATTAGCGACGATCGCCAGGACAGGGATTTTGCAGCGTACAGCCGTCTCCAGCTCCTGCACCGTCATCATAAACCCGCCATCTCCGGCATAAGCCACAACGGTTTTCTCCGGTTGGGCCACCTTGGCTCCAATGGCTGCCGGAAGGGCATACCCCATCGCACCGGAAGTCGGCCCCACAAAAGTCCCTTCCTCCTGAAACCGGTAATGTTTGGCCATCCATCCGTAGAAATTACCTGCATCTGAAGTGAATATGGTGTCGGAGGGAAGGTGATTCATCAGATCGCCCATGATCCCTTCCAAATTCACATAATGCTGACCAGAAGTGACGCGAACCTCGGAATATTGTTCATATTTCTCCCGCTGTTCCTGTATATAAGCCTCACGCTCTTTGCTTTGCCCTGATTCGCCCAGCTCCGCAAGCAAGTCAAGCATAAAATTTTTCGTATCAGCTACAATCCCGAGTGCCGGCCGGTATACTTTGTTCAATTCATCCGGTGAAATATCGACATGTATCAGCTTGGTCCCGGAGGTCAACAGCGTATAGTTCTGTGTCGTTATTTGGGAGAAACGGGTCCCCAGGGCAAGAACGACATCCGCTTCCCTTATGCACTCCACCAGATACGGCGCGGCACCCACTCCCAATTGCCCGATGTAGTACGGATGCTGATTTGGAAACGCGTCAAAGCGGCGAAATGCCGTTGCCACCGGAACTTGCAATTTTTCGGCCAGTTCCACTAATTCTTTCGCAGATTTGGTGCTCGTTACTCCGCCCCCGGCGATAATCACCGGACGCTTGGCATGCCGCAGGATTTCTTTGGCTTTGGCCACGGCTTGGCGATCCGGACGCGGATGGGATAACATCTCGGATTCTTGAAAAACCATTTCAGCCGTTTCATCCAGGACGTCCTGAGGTAAGGAGATCAGAACCGGGCCCGGTCTGCCGGATCTGGCCATATGAAAAGCCCTGTGGACCAATTCCGGGACCCGGCGGGCATCGTTGAGCTCCACTGTCCATTTGACCAAATGCCTGAAATAATCCGCCAGATCGATCTCCTGGAATCCTTCCCGTCCTCTAAACGAGCTTTCCACCTGTCCGATGAACGCGACCATGGGCGTGGAGTCTTGATGAGCGGTGTGCAAGCCGATGGATAAATTAGTTGCACCCGGCCCGCGTGTAGCGAAGCATACCCCTACCTTGCCGCTGGCCTTCGCATAGCCCTCAGCCATGAATGAAACCCCGCCTTCATGACGGCCGGAAATCAATTCAATCCGAGGTGTTTCGTACAAAACGTTTAATACGCTCAAATAGCTCTCGCCGGGTATGCAAAACGCCTTCTCGACGCCCTCCCTCAATAGAACCTCTACGATAGCTTTGGCAGCGGTCATGTGTGTCATAACTTTACTCCTCTCTTGTTTGATGTTGCTTGATCAAGTACTCAATGGCATTTTTTCTGGATGAAACAATATGTTCTTTCATTCTCATTTCGACCTTATCCGGATCTCTTTCCAGAAAAGCCTCAATAATGGCTACATGCTCAGGGATCGAGACATTATGCTTCTCATTAACGGATGAGGTGATAGCAAATATTCTATGATTATGGTCGTAAATGTTGCCCATGATATTATGGATAAAGGTGTTAGGGTACGAATAGATGATTTGATTGTGCAGCTCTTTATCCAAATCAATATAATAGGCTTTGCGTTCTTCGGGTGTCATCCCTTCGGGCGGTTCAACCAAGCGTTGCTTCATGTTTAACAGCCAATCCTCCGGAAGCTTGCGGCACACGCTTTTAGCTACGAAGGGTTCGATCAATTCCCGCATTTCATATACTTCATTGAGTAATTCTACGGTAACGCCGGAAACGATGATCCCTTTGCGGGGATAAATATATACCAGCTTCTCTTGCTCCAATTTTTGCAGCGCTTCTCTGATCGGAGTGCGGCTGATGTTAAGCTCTTCCTGCAGCCGATCCTCGGAAATGTCGGATAGCGCTTTCAATTCGCCGCTTAAAATTTTGCCCTTGATGATCCGGTAGGCCAAATCGGTTTTTCCTTGTTTCATTCCATCACCCTTTTTATACTCTATAGATGTATTTATAATATTTAATTGATATATCAGAATTATATTTATCATAATCCCAATAACTTACAGTGTCAATAGGAAATCAGACAAAAAAAACCACGCATACACGTGGGCCGATTTATGATTCATCGTTAAGACTGAAACTGCCTTTATCTATTAAAAATGAACATGCTCACTATGACTACTATTAATATGATTGCCAGCACAATAAAAAATGATTTGAAAAATCCCGCTATAAATTCCATGATTTCAGAGCCCGATTTCCATTCCAGTTTAACCCATAGCGCAATTAATGTAATGAACATGACCGTGACAGCAAAACGCAGTACTGTGAAAATATACTCTCTTAAAGGGATAACCCGATACTCAAAAAATCCCTTGCCATTATTTATCGTTTCCGTATCAGGGTAGATCAGTATGCCTAGTAACAGGCCTATAATCAGACTATATACTGCTCCTTTGACCAGTGTTCTCTCCATCGTTATCCTCCATTTGCGGTTTGCGGCAGCGGACCGGCTAGCTTGGGCCGCGGTTCTATTGAAATATCGATCTGAAATAACGCTCCTAAGATGACCTGATAAAGCTCAGGATTTCGATGATGTTGTTCACCTGGCCTATGGGCTTTACTCCCCTTTTGATCATCTCTTCCATCGTTGTGCCGTAGCTGATAAAAGCAATCCCCGCATCATTCGACGCTTTACCGTCAATCCATGAATCTCCAACCGCAACCCATTCATCGGACGAGATATGCTCAAATTGTTTTTTGGCATAATGAAATCCGGATGGGGAAGGCTTAAGCGAAGTCATGTGCTCTCTTCCTATGATCAGATCAAAATACGCTATGATTTGGGTGATTTCCAGAGCCTTTCGAGCCGCTGTTACTGAATTATTCGTTACGATGACTAGAACATAGTTCTTGTACAAAGCTTCCAGCAATTCCCTGACCCCTGGTTCAAGCCCTGCGCCTTCCATCCCTTTTAATTCATGTTTTTCCGTTATCTTGATTATGGTTTCATACATCTCATCGGTCATGCCTGTATTTTTGGCGTGTTCGATCAAGGTGGATGTCGTGTGCTCCTGTACGGGAAATTCGGCAGGAATCACTTTATGGCGGACCAGAAAACGATACACATCGTGCTTCATGGCCGGGAAATCAATGTTGGATTGCAATAATGTGTTGTCCATATCGAATAGAATTCCCTTGATTGTACCGGTTCGCAGCATAAACTCCCTCCGAAGCTTTCCGTTTAAGACCGCAATGTCGCTGCTTTCTTTTAACGTTCCAGCGTTTCTACTGTGTCACAACCTCTTTATTTTACATGGAATTCACGAACAAATATAGCTGTTCCGGAAAAATGTTTCGCGGGTAACCGGCTCCGCTTGCCGCGCTGTTCCGGACCGGTGGTCAAAATCTCGAATTCACTGTCATTTTCTATCCAGGACAGTCCTGCCGTCGCAATCCTCTTGCAGGCTTCGAATCCTTTTAAATAGCGGGCTTAGGGACCAAACCATCCAAGGAGTATAGTCATGAAAAAAATATGTACAACCCGATTCGACTGGAATAAAATTACAGAAAAATTGGACGATTTTTGGGAAGAAAAGAGTTTCACATGGAAAAAATGCTTAAATCCAATAACGAACAGAATCGGCTTCGGTATTTACTTTTATAAAAATATAACCATAAACCTGAATCGGATCAATAAAGAGATACTCCGATTCGCCGAGGACAGTGCCGCACTTTCCCAATTTAACAAAACGGCGTTTCCCCGTTTTATATCGGTTGCCGATGGAATTCATGCCAAGATGTTCACCCAATTGCCTAACCATGTCATTGAACAGATCACTTCTTTGATTCAAGCGCTCCCGGGTTATCAACTGCTGCAATCCGCCACGCGTCCATACGGGTATCAATGCGAGCTTTATTACAATCAAGGAAAAGTATTTTTCGGCTCACTGCAGATTCATTTCAAAAAAATCAACCATCAAGAATAGCCTGAACATACGCTCACTGACGATCAAGGGATCGGTGAGCGATTTTTTTACTTCGATTTCATCCTATTCCCACAAAATATATATTGACTTTTTATTATTCTTGTGGTATAATAAATATTTTTATTATTTACTATCTCGATATGATTTGATACGATAGGCTATACAAGCAAGAGATCGCATATCCATTGGGGAGGGATCATCATGTTCATTACCAACGGTGTACAAGGATTGGAAGTTTCATCCAATGTCATGGGGCGAATGGATACTATTTATCCTACCCTGGTCTGGGACACAGACCATACGATTTTGGTGGATACCGGATATCCCGGCCAATGGCCGCTCATTCGCCAAGAAGCAGAGAAGTCCGGGATCGCATGGGATACGCTGAATAAAGTCATTATAACACACCAAGACCTGGACCATATCGGCAGTTTACCGACAATTCTCAATGTATTGCCTCAACCTATCGAGGTATTGGCCAATGACGTTGAAAAACCATATATTCAAGGAGAAAAAAGACTGCTTAAAATAAATCCGGAGTCCGTAGCCCAAGCTATGGACTCTTTGCCGGAAAATGTGCCGGAGGAGTGGCGCAAAGCCTTCAGACAAGTGCTTGAAAACCCGCCCAAATCAAAAGTGGATAAAACCGTAGCCGACGGAGAAGAATTGCCCTATTGCGGAGGGATCGTAGTGATTCATACGCCGGGACATACTCCCGGGCATATCAGCCTGTATCATATACAAAGCAAAACACTTATCGCCGGGGACTCTATGATCGTGGCAAACGGAGAGCTGCTTGGGCCCGATCCGCAGTACTGTATCGATGCGGACTTGGCCGTAAACTCTCTGAAAAAATTTGTACAGTACGACATTGAAACTATTATCTGCTATCACGGCGGCCTGTATAAGGATAACGTCAACCGGCGCATAGCGGAATTAGCAAACGGACAGTGACTGGAAACAACAAATCGAGCTCTTCTATCTTGTCTGAAGAGCTCTTGGATTAATTACGATGTTATAGGCGGGGATTCCAATTGCCGGCCATGTTCGTACTCTTGTCTTCGCAGTGCCTCCTTGCGCTGTTTCTCCAAGGCCGCATAACCAATCTCTTCGGCGTCTTCCGGGTTCACGGCGAACAGGCCGTCATCATCGCCTACAATTAAATCGCCGGGACGTATGCTTACCCCGCCTATGCTTATGGTGGTGTTCACCTCGCCCTGAAGTTTAAGGGAACGTGTGGTCAGCGCGCTGATTCCTTTCGAATAGACGGGAAAACCAAGTCCGGTTATCGCGCGAACATCGGTGACGCACCCGGATACAATGACGCCGGAAACTTTTTTGTCCAGCGCAGCGTAAGTCCTGAATTCTCCCCAGCATGCTCTTTGGCCATCGCCGGACATATCCACGACAAGAACATCGCCAGGCTGAACAAGCTCCATGGCATGGGAAATGGCGGCAGAGTCAAGATGCGGAATGCGAACCGTAACCGCGTTTCCTATCAGTTGGATCGGCCGAAAAAGGGGCTGCAGCCCGTTAAGAAAACCAAAATCCGTAAGATGGCCAATGGTGGAAGTACTGATACTCCGGTACAGCTCCAAAAGCTCTGGCGTAACCCCCTGTACTCTGGCCTGAATGCGAAACACGCGTCCCTCTCTCCTTTCCTGAATTCGTTAACCTGCCCTGCCTCATACCGAAGTTTCTATCGCCCCGGCACATACTTTAAAGGGATTCGGCGCTTCTCCGAGCCCAAAGGGCATGCTTCCCGGGACCCTGGAATTGGGCTTCAGAAGCGGCCGGATGATTTGCTTCCAGGGCCATCGTTCCCTGGCGAATAAACATTCCTCGAGTACGCACCTCACCTCATCCGGTACATTAGCCTCAATCATTGCCAGATTCAAACATTCCTGCAGTTCGATCCATAATCGTTCTTCTTTGATGCCGTAATACCGTGACAGGCTGTCAAGGATTGCGTAACTGTTGACCTGGATGCCAAGCATTTGGAAAAAGGAGAACAGCTGATGCGGCGTGTCATGATACAGAGAATTCGGATGACCCGGCCGCAATCGATACTCGGGATCTTCCAGCCCGTTGGCATTTAACCAGGGCACATGCAAACGCAGCGCATCATGATCGCGAAGCAGCAGACCTTCTATTTTCCCCCGGTTCAAGATTAGAATGGAGTTTTGTCCATGAACTTCAGGCATCATCCCCAGTCGGAACAAACGGAAACATATTTCAAAATAAGGCAGCAAAGCCTCTTTGAATAAACGCAAAACGGAGGATTCATTGACTTCCAGTCCTGTCATGCGCAGCCATTCGTCAAACAAATGCCCCTTCCTGTCCCTATCGAAAACTGTCAGAGACGACATGGGCACTAAACGTACATGTTCATGATCTGTGATTTCCGGAGGGTATTGTCTTATCATGGCGGACAAATGTCTGGGAGGATCGGCAAACAAGTCTCTGTTTTCAGGCAGATAAGCCCACCAAACGGTTTCATCGCATAGAAGCAGCCGTTTTTTCAAGACGGGGTCCCGTTCCAGCGCTTGTCTCATCAGTCGTTCCGCGCGCTGTCCATTCATAAGCTTAATGGCCGAAAGATAGCGAAGTCCGCCCAGGGAATGCATGCCCAGCGGAAGCTTGACGTGTAACTGGCCTCCATTGGCGGGCATCAATGACCGTAAGGAAGAAGTGGCGTAAAAGGTGCCCGCTTCAACGTTTAACGGTATGCAAATCCCTTTGCCGATTTCCTCTTGCAGTTGTCCAGGCAATACGGTAGACATTTGCCACGGGTGGACGGGAACAGGTACAAACTCCTCCGTACTCAGCCCTCGCCTGTCCATTTCCTCACGGATCCCGGCTTTCTGGTCTTCGGCAAGCAGCAGATCCGCCGGAGCTAACCCCCCTGTTTCTGCCTGCTTATATTGGTCTTCAATGGAATGTTCATCCAAGCCGCTAACGAGATGCCGGCGTTTCACCGCCATCCAGTTCAGTTGAATCGGCCGGGCAAATTCGGCTGTATAGTTGCGGTAATCTTCCTGCGTCCAACCCAGCTTGACTTTGGAGACAGGGTGGAAAGGCCGGTCGCGAAAAGCCGCCTTTCTCTCCAGCTCCAATAATGAAGCTGCCGAAGGCAAACCCAGTATTCCTGCCGACGGTTGTTTGTTTTCAAGAGACCAGGACATTTGCAGCAATGTTTGATCGAGCATATTCATAAAGCGGTTCGCTCCGCCGGCATCTATGGCGGCCGGATCTTTCCCGTAAAGATGAACGATATGCCGCATCAGCTCCAACGGATCGAGCTTTTTCAGATAGACCGTATGGTTCTCCTCTATACGCACTTCGTACATGCCTGCGGATGCCTCAAAGCGGTATGGCTGCAAGATTGCAGGATGTACAGGAAAAACAATCATGGCCTCATGATAATCATCCAGCCGCCAGCAATAGACGCTTGCCTTAGGATGTAAAGAACCGAATTGCCGATCTGCTGCGGCCAGTCCCATGTGACCGCGAACCATGAACTCCCATTCGGTTTGGGATAGAAGGTTCACCTCGTCGTGTTCGTCAAAAAATGTTTCCGCAAGCAATGCATTGACCAAGTCTTCCATGACCCGGCAATCGGCTTCATCAGCCGCTTCCTTCGAATGTGCGCGGGAATCGGGACCCTTATGTTCCGTCGTCATACTCTCCCTCCTCTGATTGTCCGGTATGGATATAGGGGATTCGGTACGGACTTTGGATCGACCTCCGCGTCTTTCCACAGCCGCCTTCTTGCCAATTGTTCGATTTGAATCGTTTCCGAGAACAGATCATAGTGCTCGAAATTTTGGCTGTATTGCGGATGCTCATCCTGATAGAGATAAATCACCCGGGCAACCATTTCCCAAAAATCCGTTTCCTGAAGCCCGTACTGTTCGTTTAAAAACATGCACAGCTCGCTTATGCACACAAAGAAAAACGCGCTGTGCACAAAGTCTTTGACCGCCGAGAGATCATCGGTTTGTATGAAGGAATGACGATTTAAAGCGCGATGATGAGCGGGCTCCGGATGAAGATCGGGACAAACTTCCGGTTGTCCCAGATGCTGTTTGGAAAACCGAACTCCATCGTGAAAATCTTTCAACGCCAGACGGCAAGGACGTCCCTCTTTATGAATGAGAATTATATTTTGAGCGTGGGACTCCATAGCTATTCCGTGTGCGTACAACATATGAATGATGGGGGTTATCGCAACCTCCAGCAGCCAGCGCGTCCAGTTTTCCAACCCGTACCTGCGAACCCACGGTTCAATCCATGGCTGCTCTCCGGCCATGTGGCAGAGCGCACTGAACGGAACCGCTTCTTCATCGTCTCTTAAATAGCAGTATAGACTCTTCCTCCAAATCACACCCAAGTTCCCATAGGTTTGCAGTTGTACAGTGGACGGAAGCTTCTCGTAATCAAAGGAAATTCCCGCAAATTCAGCTAAAAAAACAAAATCGAGTCTTCGAGCGGTTTCGTCATCCCTGGTTAGAGACAGCAGCCAATCCGAAACGAGGGGCGCGTTCATCACGGTATGCTTCGCCAATATTCGTTTCGTTGATGTATTGGTGATATTCAGCGCCAGCTTCATGTACGCTTTCTCTTTGTGGGAATGATTGGCCCAACTGCGTATAGACTGCTGCGGACGGTACTCGTCGGAACCGTTGCCAAGCCGGACGATTTTCTTTTCGGATAGCTGACGATGAAAGTACGGTAGAATCATGTGCTCCCACTGCCAGGGATGAACGGGCATAAACCAGTAATCGCCGGCATCCAGCCCCTTTTCATTAAGCAAAGAAACAAAGGCTTCATACGCAGGTTTCCCGAGTTCATGCTGTATAAATGAGTTGTAGTCTGTTCCTTCCGATAAAGAAATCAGGCTCTGCGATTTGGAGACCGCCAACCATACCGGCTTTAGTTTTGTTTTAAATTCCGGTCCGTATAAGGCATTGTCCCCCAAGCTATAGCCGATCCGCGATTTGTAGCACGGATGATACGGATGGCCGTCCAAATCGCTTTCCAGATCATCGTAATCCCATGGCGTTTCCGGCATTGGAGCGACGGACTTATGGTATTGGGCCTGCAAATCTTTTACCAGCGTATGTTCCAGTTCTTGCAGCAGCATCGCCAAACGTTCATTTTTTTGAACCTGACCGAGCACTTCTTCCACAAATCCGGACAACGTTGCCGCAGTCGGGTCTTCCTTTGCTTCCTTGCGTCTTACCGTTCCTTTCTTTATGCGAAAACGGCCGAAACTGAATTGGCGTTTGCCCTCAAACATATATTCAACGGGTTCCCCTTCGTTTGTTTTTCCCGGGAGAACAAGGCGATCCTCGAAATCTCCGGACACGGGAAGCCCATGAAGGGGAACGGCAATTTCTTCATAAAGCACCGCCTCGATCAGCTGACAAAGGACTCGTTGTTCCACTTTAGCATAAATTTCGGACGAATAAGCACGAATCCAATCCTTCTCTTCTCCGCGCTGTAATGGTTCTAACACACTCATCAGTTCACGGCTCCCATCGTTCGAAAGTAATATGGCATCATCCATTTCATCTCCATGAAGCGTTTCGCTTTGATTCCATTCGTTCCCGGATTATTTCACCTCCCCGCTGCGGTTATTATCCTGCACACCGGCCATGCCGACCGGCTTGCTGTAACGGTTGGCGTCAGGGAGAGTGAATTTCATCAAGCCATTGTTGAGCAGCAAAAGAAAAGCGGAGCAAATAAAGATCGACGGTAATCCGAACCGGGAAGCGACGGCTCCCATGCCGAGCGCCCCTGCCATCCCGCCAAGAAATATGGCACAATTGACATAGCTGTAGGTCCGGCTTTCCATCCCTTTCGGCGCAAAATGACGAACGAGAACATGGATTGAAGGCATCATCCCGCCAAGGCACGCCCCCGTACAGAAACGCAGCACGATGAGCTGCCACAGTTCCTGGACAAATGCCTGCGGAACAGAGAACAGGATCGCTCCGAATGCGGCGCAGATTAACACTTTATGCGAGCCGTACTTGTCCCCTAATTTCCCCAGCTGCGGGGCGGTAATCATGTTAGCCATCCCCATCGACGCCGCCGTAATCCCGGCCAAAAAGAACAGATTATCCTGACTCGGCGCCAAGGACTGGACATACAGCGGGATGAAAGGCAAGGTGCCCACCATGGCCGATCGAATGATGGATGCGGAGACAAACAGGGATGCAATTGGTTTTCGGGATACGATTTTCCTGAAATCTTGCACAAAGTTTGTCTTTTCTTTCCGGTCTTGTTTCTCAAAGTTTTCTTTGACCAAAAAGATGACGATCAATGCCGCTATGAAAATACTTACACCGGTATAGAAAAAGACGGCGGCGAACCCGAACCAGTCGGCCATCAATCCGCCCAATAAAGGGCCGCACATGGTTCCGGCCACAGATCCGGAATGCAAAATCCCCAATGCATACCCGCTCCGCTCCTTGGGCGTGTTCGTGGCTGTCAAGGCGATGGCGGCCGGACCGAATCCGGCCATCATCCCGTTTAATAAACGCAGGATCAGCAAGTGAATATGGCTGGTGGCCAACCCCATCAGCGTAATGGTGACGGCCATGCCAATTCCGGAACGGACAAGCATGAGCTTGCGTCCGTAGCGGTCTGCAATCTTTCCCCAAATCGGTGAAAAAATAAAGGCCGTCAGCAGGTTGGCGGCATAAATTATGCCCGTCCACCAGCGAACTTCTTCCGGATCGGTAAGCCCTAATTCCTGCAAATAAAGCGGTAAAAACGGGGTGACGCAGCTCATTGAAGCCATCGCCAGAAATTGCCCTACGTACAAAATGAACAAATTTCGTTTCCACTTTTCCACGGTGACGACACATTCCTTTCTCATTTTAAAAGGCCGTTAAACCTTATGGGAAAGCGGGCATTGGATGTCTGTCCCATAAAATAGGAATGTTAACGACTTTGGAAACGGAACGCCCTATTTTTACAAGCTTCCCGATTTTTGGGTTCGGCCGGGACCGCGTATTCATTTAGGCTTGTCCCTTGATGGGATTGGGAATATTGACAAACAATGGCATCTCTCCTTTGGACAGAAAGCAGCTTGTAAAATTCGCTTTGGCCGGCAAAACATCGCTGTACAATAAATCGTCGATGTAGGCAAGCAGCCGTTCGTCAGCTCCCGATTTTTCCTGTTCGAGCAAATGGTTGACGATGCCCCAGTAGCGTTCCTCGTCCTCCCTGCAGTAAGCCGCAATCGTATGGATCAGCGAACCCAGGTGATTCACAAAGAAATAATACTTGGTCCTCATCCAAGCTTTGGCTTCTTCATAGAGGACAGGGCTGTGATCTTCAATCAGCGTAGGGATCCAGCCTGCTTCGGCTGCTTTATGACGGTCGATGCTGACCCCTTCGAGATCCCGCACATAATAGCAATCGGGAAGTCCGTTCTTCAGGGTCAGCAGGGAATTTTGCAAATGCGCTTCAAAGCTGATCCCTTTCCCGGCTAAAATGCGAAGAAGCGGCAGCATGGAGATGTGCAAATAGCATTCCAGCCAATAAGTTAAATCAGGCAGCCGTCCTTGATCGTTTTGCCTGATCGCTTGAATCAGCTTGGGCTCCTCTTCTCCCGGAAAGCTTTCCAATAAGGAGGCCATGACAAATGTAGCGGCATGCGGCACGGCCAAGGGCCGGTAGATGACCGTAAAGCTCGATGACCAATCTTCTGAAACCGAATCGAATCCGACTCTGCTGTAGCCCGTTTCCGAAATAATTTTGAAATGCTCCGTGTTCAGCTCGTTTTGTAACCGGTGAATCACGTTGGCCGCATCCATGGTCCGTTTCGTTTGTTCCCGCGTATTTTCGCGTATCAAGTTGGTGATCCGAACATTCAGCGGCAGTTTAAATCCGTATCCCCCCTCCGGATCCCACACTGTTCTTACCGAAGAAGTCGGATATACCACGGGACCGGATGGACCCAGACGAATAATGGCGGACAGATTCATCAATTCCTGAACCTCCGGCAGCCGCACAACATAGTTTGCCTGCCAGGGATGCATGGGCACCAGCACATACTCGCTTACTTTATCGCCCAATTGTTGCTGGGCATGTGCCATCACAGCCGGCGGCAGCGCTTGAGCTTCTCCATCAAGCCATTCTTCATAAACCAATTCCTTTCGGACGGCAAAGTAACTCAATTGAAAAGAAGCGCCCATTTCAGGACTGTACTGCGCAAGCTCCTCATCGGCGAACCCTTCCGAGCATTTCGGATAGGGATGAAAGGGATGACCGAAATAAAGCGATTGCTCGGAACGGACGCAATCCGGCTTCTTGTCCGCTATAGAATGCCGTTGGTTCCATTCGTACTCGATATACATGCTCATCTTGCGGAGACTGTTTTCGATGCGCGCCTTCATGTGATTCAGGTGAGCCCCGCGTTTGTCAAAAGCTTCGAGATGGCTCAGCTCTTCAAGCAGCAGCGAAATCAACCGATGAATATCCAGCTTCCGAAGCGTTCCGTCTGAACTCACTTCGTTAAATGCGGATCCGTAAGCATGCTGTCCGATCACAGAGTAATAAGTCAAAGTCCCCGTGATGGTCTTCCCGGTCGAGGGAAGCTTGATGACGACCGCTTCTCCTGGCTCAGGAAGGGGATTCCTTTGACCAAGCTTTATGGCCCGTGGATCGATTACTCCGATCTCCCTGAGATAACTATTCAGCAAGGCGCGCATGGTCGCCTTTGCCGCCAGCTCCACACTTCTCACGGAGGTGGTTGCATCCGTTTGCTGCTGCAGCATTCGTATTCGTTCTCTCCTTTCTCATCCAACCGTCATCCGAATTACTCTCTTTAGGTTTCGCCAGTTTCGCTTCCGGATCAAACATACTCTCCCGCATGCAGGGCAGCGCAAGACGCATGGCAGGCTTCACTGAAAATCCGTGCAATTTCATCGATTTGCTGTTCCGTTACGATTAATGGCGGCAAAAAACGCATAACGGCGGAATGCCTGCCTCCAATCTCCAGGATCAATCCCCTGTGGAGACATTCCTGCTGAATGCGGCTTGCCAGCTTGGGATAAGCCGGAAAATGCCCCAGCTTGTCAGGCTCCTCATTGGCATTCACGATCTCTACGCCGATCATTAAACCGCGACCGCGGACATCTCCGATAAATTCCACTTTCGATTTCAGCTCGTTTAAACGATCCCTCAACCGATTTCCCAATTGCTCCGCTTTGGTTGCGATATCGTTTTCTTTTATATATTTCAATGTTGCCAGTCCGGCCGCCATAGCCATTTGATTGCCCCGAAACGTCCCGATATGCGCTCCCGGTTTCCAGGCATCCAGCTTTTTATGATAAATCACAACCGATAGCGGCAGGCTTCCGCCGATGGCCTTCGAAAGGACCAGCACATCAGGGAGAATGCCGGCATGTTCGAAAGCGAACATTTTTCCGGTTCTCCCAAGTCCCGTCTGCACTTCGTCAATAATCAGAGGGATGTTTTTTTCCTGCGTAATCCGGCGCATCTCCCGGATCCATTCGACCGGCGCGGGAATAGAACCGCCTTCCCCCTGCACCGCTTCAAATATCATTCCGCAAGGAGAGACAACGCCGCTTTCAGGATCGTTTAGCAAATTCTCGATATAACGGCTGCTGATCCGATGAGTCTGCTCCCCGCCGACACCAAACGGGCAGCGATAGGCGTAAGGATACGGCAGGAAGTGTACATCCGGGATTAATCCGTGGACCCTTTCTTTTTGTCCAAGCGTCCCGCTTAGACTCATCGTTCCGTGCGTCGAGCCATGGTATCCTCCTTGAAACGAGAG
This sequence comes from Paenibacillus naphthalenovorans, assembly GCF_001465255.1. Classification (NCBI taxonomy): domain Bacteria; kingdom Bacillati; phylum Bacillota; class Bacilli; order Caryophanales; family Paenibacillaceae; genus Paenibacillus; species Paenibacillus naphthalenovorans. The sequence continues at coordinate 2,375,081 of NZ_CP013652.1, forward strand.
AATGCTGCGATGGCCTGTTGCCGTTTTTACCAGCTTAATCGCCGCTTCAATCGCATCGCCTCCTGTCGGCCCGCAAAACTGGATGCGCGCATCCTTGGCAAATGCCTCAGGCAAGCTTGAAAATAATTCATCCACAAATTGCTCCTTCAGCGGGGTTGTCAAATCAAGGGTGTGCAGCGGCCGTTTGCTGTCCAGCATCGTTTTAATCGCGTCGATGACGACAGGATGATTATGGCCTAATGCAAGCGTTCCGGCTCCGGCAAGACAATCGTAATAAACTTTGCCGTCCATATCTTTTACATAAATGCCTTCCGCCTCAAGAATCGCGATCGGGATTCGCCTGGGGTAAGATCTAGCATTGGATTCCCGAGCTGCCTGACTCTGAAGATAGGGGTCATTTTTTGATTTTTCAGCAACATAAGCGTTCACGATATCCGTCCTCCTCCGGAAAAGTACAGAACCGATAATAATGATAATCATTATCATCGATGTCTGTTTTTAGAATAGCAGCAAGTCCAGATAGAGTAAATTCTCCAATCGGATAATCTAGATGATCTAAATGAAGTATGTTTTTCCTCCGTCCTTGCTCTCCCTATGCATCATCTGCTTCAATGTGTAAAGAAAATCCGCACCCGCCGAATCGATATCCAACGCTTTCTTCATGTTCTGAATATGTTTTTTTACCGTATTGACGCTGATATAAAGTTCATCGGCAATTCTCTTAATCGAGTAATGATTGCACAGCATTTCCGCGATTTGCTGTTGTCTCTGGCTCAACGCGGTCATATCCAACGATTCGACGCTTTCCTCATCGTTGGGTCTCCCCGCCGATTGCATGATACGCCCGGCGCCGGCGCCTACATATTCCAATGTTACTTTCACGTATTCTTTCATTTCCAATCGTATCACCTGATCAACAACGATTTGATGCAGCTCGCTGAGCTTGGCGCGATCCTGGTCATCTTTTGAACTGGAATCGATCGTCAGTCTTATTGTGCTTTTGGACATGCTCTCCCCTCACCATTCAGCAATAAAAATTCGCAAGGATAAAAAAAAGGAAGCGACTCAGGTTGCTCCCCTTCCCATTATGTCTTACTTAGTTTAAAGCTTTACATTGGCGGGCTGTGATACCTCCATAGACAATCAGCGGCCTATCGTTCACCAATAGATGGCAATATCTCTGTATTATCTACAACAGCGCTTCTGCAATTTCATCCACGACCAGATTGATGGCAATAGGACCGTAATAGCCGATCCACATCGTCGTGTTGACCGTATAGACCTGATTGGCTTGTACCGCATTCAGGCCTTTCCAGACGGATGTCTTTTGAAATTCATCCGTTAACTCCGTATTGGAATCATCTTTTAAGACAAAGAGGTGATCCGCGTTCAATTCCGGCATGACCTCTAACGAAATGGGCAAGCTGGTCTGCTCGTTATTCACTGCCATTTTCGGCGCTGAAAGACCGAGATCACGATACAGAATCTCTGCAGTACGATGTCCCGTCGTATGCAGCCGGATCATGTTATCGCGCGGACGGATCAAAGCAACGGTCTGCCCGTTCAGCTTGTCTGCTAACGCTGCCTTTAGATCGGCAATTTTTTGATCGTATCCTTCGAGCACCTTCTGCGCTTCCTGTTCCTTGGCGACAATTTGACCGAACTTGAGGAGCATCGTGCGCCAGTCTTCATTTCTGTCAAACATCAGTGTCGGCGCGATCTTGATTAATTTCTCGTAAACTTTCTCCTGAAACTCCGTACAAATAATGAGATCCGGAGCCACCTCGATAATCGCCTCCAAATTAGGCTCCTCTTTCGTTCCTAACACCTTAACATCATCCAGCTTATCCGTCAGATATTCCGGGAATACCGAGCTGTCGCTCGTAGCGATGACACTTCCGATCGGCTGCTCTCCCAACGCGAGCAGTTGATCGATATACTGGTAGTCCAGCACCACAATTTTTTCAGGCTTTTGTTCGAGAACCAGTTCGCCTTTAAGGTGCTGAATGCTGCGCTGCGTGCTTTCCGCCGTTTTCCCCGCTGTATTGGCATTATCCGCTTCGCCGCGAGTGACGGCCGGCTGCACATTAACGCTGTTGGTCGGGGAGGCCCCTCCTCCACCAGATGTGCCCGAGCATGCGCCTAGCAGCAAAACAAGACTGAGCATCAAACTGATGGCCAATGACGCTTTTGAACTTCTATACATGTGTAAAGCCCCTTCGTTTTTGTATTGATAATGATTTTCATCATCACCAATATCACTATATCTTCGCAATCTTCTGGCAACAATAGGGAATTGCGACAGACGAGATGGATTATGGCGACGATCGTTCCGCTGCCATGCCAGTTCCTTGAATAGACTGGGAGAAACCCCCATGTATTTTTTAAACATCCGGCTAAAATAGTAACTGTCCGTATAACCGACGGCCTCGGCAATTTGTTTTAACGGGACATTCGTCTGCTGCAGCAATGCCTTGGCTTTGTCCAGACGCACCTGAATCAAATACTCGATCGGACCCACATGCAGCCTCGCTTTGAATAACCGCTGCAATTGTCGCGCGTTGCAATCCAGCACAGCTGCCAATGAATTCAGCGTAATCGGCTCGGCGTAACGTCCCTCAATATATCGCATCGCTTGGGCAACCAGGTTCGGTTGAGTCGTCTCGCCTCCCTGCTCCTGCAGCTGATGCAGCAATTCATAAACAAATTGATGGAACAAGGCTTTGACATGGAACTGCTCCAGCGTGCCGATTTGCTGCCATTGTCGGTTCATTTGCTCTATTCCCAAAAAGAGCGGTGTCGGAAACTGGGGCGCAAAACCATATTGTACCTGAAAAGGATTGCTTGTTTGATGCCGATGCACCAATTTTTGGCAGTATGGCGTGGTCAAGACCGCTGTATAAAATACCAGGTAATATTCGAATGCCTCCACTACCTGTGCAATATCCAGAAAAGCACCTTTGCCGGCATGACAAACATAGCACCGATCCACGGCATACTCATTCTCATCAATCAACACATGTGCCTTACCGCGAACAGTATACAGAAATGCGCTGGCTGGAAGCTGATATGCGCGCAGGCTTTCGCCCGGCTGCAGGATGGCATGACGTACGTCCTGCACCCTGAGAGCCGCATGATTCCAAAGTAAGGTATGATACTGAAATAGCAACTCTCCCACCACCTGTTATTTTTTTGAATTCATTACCTTTTTCGGATAAGTTTATTATATTAATAACGATTCTCATTATCAATTATATTTTGCCTGCGGCATCGGTCGTTGAAGGAATGGAAACAACAAAAGACCCTGGCAATAGGCCAGAGCCGATGCGGAAAAGCCATTTAGCATCCTCCTCGTTTGTATACGAGAAAGCCGCTCTCCTCAACGAGCGGATCCGAAACGCATTCGTAATTTTTGGAGCAAATAGAGATACGCGGCACAAATGGCATAAATCAAAATATAACCCGCATGAAGTCCATAGATGGGAACAACGAACAAATAAGCGATATAGAATATAAATAACGCTGTTATACTATACGAATATCCATAAATGACGTATGGAAAAAGCCGATGATCGTCTTCGTAATGCAGTACGACAATGAGCGGAAAAAGGGTAGAGGGAAATGAACTTAAAATATTGGCCCATTTGCTGCCGACCATAGAGGCCGTTCCGGTGATCAGGATTAAAATCACTCCAACCGTTATACCTCTGATGAAATACTGCATTCCCGTGCTTTTGGTTCCCGAACTCTTCCCCTGCTGGCGGACCAGCTTCTTCATCAGGATCAGATTTAACATGAATACCGCAAAAAATATAAAAGAAGCCGATGCCACGTTTACTTCCAATGAATAAATAAAATAACCTGACAATAAAAAGGCAAAAATACCACCCGTGGATGATAAGAAAATAACGGTTCCTTTCCAATTCAATGCAAGACTTCCGGATATGACAAGATAAACGAAACAAAACACAAGAGCGGCAGCTAACCCGGCAATCCCCCAAGGTATCCCGCGAATCGTAAAATCAATCCCCTGCTCCAAAGAAATAAAATATATGGAGAGTCCCGTACCCAATGGAATCCCAGAGATCATCCCGGCCAGATGAGGATTTGCTCTTTTGGAAATCTCCGCCAATCCAAATACGATGAGAACGGAAATCACGATTTTCATGATCGTTAAGCTGAACAGTTCGTTCACCTACTTTATATAATGCAGCAGCGGGTTGGACAGGCAGGCCTTTTACGAATGCGACCTATGTAAAATATCTTCAAGCGCCTTATCCAATGTATCGAATTTGAACGTAAATCCTTCTCTCTCCAGCCTCTCGGGAATAACCCAACGGCTTTTCAAAACCAATTCGGTTTCCGTTTTTATGACATAGGCACCTATTTCAAGCAGCCATTGGGGGGATGGCAGTCCTATTCTCATATTCATCGCTTTACGGAATTGATGCATGAGCTCACGATTGGTGACAGGGTGAGGCGATGAACAATTGAACACCCCGCTCAGTTCTTCTTTATCTCTAAGAAAGAGAATAATACGATATAAATCCTCGATATGAATCCAACTAAACATTTGATTTCCCGAACCCTGGGCACCTCCAAGTCCGAATCGGACCAGGTTTCGGATCGGATGGATAACTCCCCCGCTCTCCCCTAATACAATGGCTATTCTTAAGGCCGCTTGTCTGGTTTGGGGTAATTGAAAAGAAAAGAATGCGTTCTCCCATGCTTTGGCTACATCAACGGAAAACCCTGATCCGATTTCACCATGATCCTCGGTCATCGGCCGGTCTTCCGCATGTCGATAAATCGTAGCCGTACTGGAATTGATCCATAACGAAGGAGGGTTTTTGCATTCCAAGATGGCATTTCCAAGTATGCGGGTAGTCTCTGTTCTCGATTGCAGGATCTCTTCCTTATTTCTAGAGTTGTAGCGGCAGTTGACGGACTTCCCCGCAAGATTAATCAGCATCCCGGAAGCTTCCAAAGCATCTGCTATTCCTGCATGATCGTTCCATGAGATATGACGGTCTTGTCTGGAAATGATCTTCACTTCATATCCCAGTTCCAAAAATTTTCTCTCCAAATATTTTCCGATAAACCCCGTCCCGCCAGCTAACACCACTTTTTGGTTCATGTGATCCACTCATTTCTATTGTTCGACTAGATTATTCAAAACTGAACGATTTCCTGCTCTTCCTTTTTTATCGTCTATCTTCACAATAAAATTAAAATGCTATATTGTAAAGCAAATTCTGACCATACCGGATGGACGCAAGATTCAACAAAAGAAAAAGAACCGAGTGTAAAAGCTCTCGATTCTCTTACGGATCACGGGGTTATGAGATTTACTGTTCCTTCTTTTGCAAGTGATAAGCACATAAACTTTTTTAATAACGTAATGAAACAAGTGTGCGCTTCCCCCCAGGTGCGGAAAATGATCTTTTGAAGTTGATGATCTATCGCTGTAATAACGGTTATAACCGGTTTGTTCGCGGGCAGGAGCGCGATAATATAAAATCTGGAGCTTTTATCATCCAGCCATCCATCAGGTTGGTTAAAGCCTTCACCATATCGATCAAATAGCCATCCGTCACGATAACGGATTTATTCTCTTCATTAGAGAAGTTCAACTCCTTCGGCTCCAATGGTCCTGCTCCTTTCTGTGCACAAATATCGGCACTTTGCTCCTCCATCCGCCATGCATTCCGTGCGTTCTACATGAGCGTCAAGCAAAGCCGAAAACAGGGATAGCTCACATTGGCATACCTGACGGTAGCGGATAGCGACCTGCGAAATAGGACAGTTTGCTTCCTCAAACGAATACGTTCCGTCACTGTTTTTTTTCTACGGCGGCATGAATAACTAACAGGATCTTCCTAACGGTTTGTCGAAGTAATTACGGTCAAAATTTCCAAAGGAGTTGACCCGCATTGCTTTCCAAAAACCGTCTGCGTCCACAACGGAGAATATACTTTAGACCTGAACATAAGAATTGTCCTCACTGCCAACAGAAATTACGTCGTTCACATACAGCATGGAATAAGAAAATCGCCACATTGAAAGAAGTCGTTCACGTTTGGAGCATGGCCTACCATTGCGAAAATCCAGATTGCCCGAAGCCAGGTGTATACTACAAATCGGCGGAAGCAGAAGCAATAAGCATGAAGCATTCTCCTTACGGCTTCGACGTTGTTTGCCTAGTTGGTGAACTTCGCTTCAAACGGCATATGACCCGCAAGGAGATTGCGGATGAATTGAACGCGAGAGGTGTTCAGACATCCGAACGGAGCGCACAAAATCTGTATGAACGGTATCAAACATTGCTTGCTGCTAGTCTTACTGAACATACGAAGAAAGTGCTGGCTGAAGTCACAGAACAAAACGGCGGTATTATCTTGTCTATGGATGGCGTCCAGCCAGAGAAAGGCAATGAGACACTTTATGTAATTCGTGAAGTATTCAGCGGTACTGTCTTAATAGCAAAAAACATGAAAAGTGGTTCATCTGCCGAGTTACAAACGCTCATCCAACCGATCATCGAGCAAGGCTATCCGATCGTCGGTATTGTTAGTGATGGACAGCAATCCATTCGTCTAGCGATGGAGACGCTTTTGCCCGATGTGCCTTATCAATATTGCCAGTACCATTATTTAAAAGACATCGCGAAACCGGTTGTTGATGTCGATCGAAAGTTAAAGACCGAGCTCAAGAAAAGCATGCGCGGCATTCGTGAAGTCGAGCGGAAAATCGAACAGTCGGATTCACAAGAAGCAAGCATCGCGAAGGGTTACGTTGCTGCCGTACGTGCATTGCTCTTGGAAGACGGAAATCCTCCATTAGATTTACCCGGTATGCGTATCTATGAACAGGCCCAAGCCATTCAAGCGTCCCTTCAAAAATGCTTGGATAAAAAAGGGGGCCACCCTACTTCAAAACGTTTTCAGAATATTTAGTAAAGTCGATTCCCTTCAGCAACAATACGAGAAAGTCGCTCGCTGGATGAAGCCAATCCGTCACATTGCAGAAATCCTTGAACCCAGCATGGATAAGACAAGCAAGACAGTTGAATGGGAAATGACAAAGCTGTTGGATTGGGTTCGGCTTTCCTATACCGAAGAGAATGATCTGGAAATGGTTAACAATCTCCTTAGTTACAGCAAGGGATTCTGGAAGGGACTCTTCACTTGCTACGATCATTATCATGTGCCAAGAACGAACAACGATCTGGAACGCTTCTTCCGAGCTACGAAGACACGACACCGTCGGATGACCGGGCTACGCAACTGGAACGAATACATCTTACGGAATGGTGAGATGGTTGTGCTCGTTGATGATGGACTTAAACAGGAAAACCTAATCGCCCGTTTAAGGATGGTCGACTACACAAGCTACAAGAAACAGAAAGAAAAATGGAATAACCGGTTGAGCGATAGTGTTATGCGCAAACGGTTTAAACGCGATCCACAAAATTATCTTAAAAATTTAGAAAACCAATGGCTCAAATAACATGTATGTTATTCATGCCGCCGTAGTTTTTTTCCAGCCTGACCATATACCCGTCGTCATCCTGGATTTGGGCCAACGTCTCCAACCGCTTTTCAAAACCTTGTCCCGACACCGCCATCTGATACTTTTGCTCAAGTTTTTTCATTCTCCGCTCAAATAGTTTGCCGACAAACGAATCATCGAACATGTCATGGAGCTCATCCATCAATTCCGTGGCAAGTACATCGTATTGATTCGGAAACAACGGTTCGGCAAAACCGAAAGACCATATACGAACGACGGTCTTCCGGTACGATGACGCACGTTGGAGGTCCGGATATACTTCTCCTTTTGCAAAGCATTGAGATGCCGGCCAAGAAGCTGCTAAACCCCAATCGCTACAATGTCGACCACTTGGAAGAAATCGCCGGGTGGCTGCATCCTGACAGATTTTAATCGATGTCAAAGCTGCAAACATAAAGGAGGGTTATGCCAGCCATATGAAAGCCATTTTAATGATGACTTACGCCGCTTTACCATCTATCGATAATTTACTGCCCTTTTATACCCATATATTCCAAGGGCATGTTCCTTCACCGGATGTCCTGGAGGGAGCGAAAAGATGTTTTCGTTCGATCGGGGTTGCCGACCCGCTCGGTGCTGTCACTGCCCGGCAGGCCGCAGCATTAGAACGGCGACTAAAACATGATTCGGGCGAAGAGATCAGGGTGTATCAGACAATGAAACATACACCGCCGTTTGTTGACGAAACCATTCGTCAAATCGTCGCGGATGGGGTTACCCGTCTGTACTCGCTTCCGATGTCACCGCTTTACTCAAGAAGCGGAACCGCAGCCTACCATCTCCGCGTCAGAATAGCGCTTGCTGCCATCGGAGCGAATATTCCGGTTATCGAAATCAATGATTGGCACCTGTTTCCAAATCTGGTGGAAGCGATCAGCCTTCGCCTTCGAACGGCCCATCAATGGCTATCATCGACGAACCATTCAAAGGCAACCGTTTTGTTTACTGCGCACAGTCAGCCTGGTTCACCGCAAGCAAATATCGAATTTATTCAAGCATTCTCTGAACTGGCTAAGGCCGTAGCAGATCAAGCATCTGCCAACATTGGATGCTTGCCTATCGAAGCGCAGGTCCTGCACCCCAGACATGGCTGAAACCGGATGTGTTTGACAGGATGGAGGAAGTGGCACAGGAAGGCGGCAAAGCTGTTTTCGTCTGCGACTTGTTATCTTTAACGGAAAATGTCGAGGCGATATTCGATTGCAGAATCAATAGCCGGCTTAAAGCGGAAGCTTGCGGATTGGAGTTTGTTTCCACCGAATTTCTGAACGATTCCGCTGATTATATTGATGCGCTTGCAGCAATGATACATGAAAGAATGATTCAATCGAGCACGGTTTATTGAACGTTAATCCCCTCCCTCGTACCACAATTCGAGAGGCAATCCTACCAAAGCTTTTCCAATCCATTCGCGAGCAATATTATTCGATGGTCCCATGGCAATCCCCGCCCTGGCATCGCGGTAAAGTCTTTCAAATATGCCTCGTTTGTAACCATAGCCGCCGGTTACGTCCAACGCCGCTTTCGCCGCTTTGTTCGCAACCTCGGCCGCATGAATTTTAAATTCGACCAGCGGCAGAAGCAGTTCAACCTGCTGCCGCCCTTGTGCTTGAAGTGCGTCTAATTGTTTAGCCAGGGAAAGCTGCCACGGCTTCAAACTTTCAATTAATACCTTGACCTCGGCAAGTTGCTGGCGAATGACTTGGTAATCCGCCAGTCTTTTATTAAAATCGCGATGCACCATTGCTTTCACATAGTCAACAGCCGATTCCAACGCAGCCTCAGCTACCCCCAACCACGTCGAACCGAGGCCGATGAGGTAAACGGGTGAAACGCCGCTTTCCAAAATTTCGCGACCTTGTCCCTCCAAGCCCAGTTTATCTTCCGGGCGAATCCGGACGCCGTCGTACTTTATCGGACCGCTGTGGTTTCCTCTAACCCCCAATGCGTCCCAAACGCCGGCGTTGATTCCCGGAAGCTTGCCGTCCACGATAAAAAAGCTGACGTCCGTCGGCGTTTGCGCGCCGGGGGATTTGGTTTGGAAGATGTAGAAATCGGCTTGACCCGCGCTTGTTGTGAACGATTTTTCAGCGTTTATAATGTAGTCCTCTCCATCACGGGCGGCTTCGCTGAAATTATACCACCAGTGGCCCCCGGAAGCTTTTTCGCTTGTCGAATACGTTCCGATCCTTCCCTGGCGAACGGGCTTCAACCATCTTTCCTTTTGGTCGTCGTTCCCGTATAAAACGATCGTCTGCACCGCGCCTACATGCATTACATATACAAGTGACGTTGACGCACACCCTTTTGCGATTTCTTCCGTAGCAATGGCGAAGGCCACGTGATCAAGTCCCTGACCACCCCATTGCTCAGGGATTAACACACTGTTCCAACCCGCTTCCGCAAGCGCCAGAAGGTTCTCTCTGGGAAAAGCCCCTTCCCGATCGATCGTTTCCGCTCTCGGTTTGATGTCCGTCTCGACGAATTCACGGATTTGTCTACGAATCGTATCATAATTGAATCTCTGATCCAAGGTATTGGCTTGAATACTCAACTCCATTCACTCCTCTCCATGATTGTATTATTGAGCAGCAGCGCTCAGAAGTGCGGCTTCCTTTGCTCTGACAAGCGGAATGACCTTCTCTCCAAAAATACGAATATCTTCATCGTAATGCAAGAACCCGGTAAGGATGAGGTTGACACCGATTTTTTTCAGCTCAATGATGCGGTCTGCGACCTGTTCGGCCGTTCCGATCAAGCCTGTCTTAAAACCGTCGTTATATTGTACCAAATCGTCAAAATTAGAGTTTGCCCACATTCCCTCCCTTTCAGGAGAAGCCTTGCCGGCGAATTGGACCTGACTCCGAAATCCTTCTACCGCTTCTTCATCCGCGTAACGGATAATATCCCGCAGCACTCGCTTCGCTTCTTCCTCCGTATCCCTTACAATGACAAAGGCATTGACTCCGAATTTCAGCCTCCGCTGATGTTCGGCGGCCAGCTGATTCACTTCAGCGATTTGTTTCCGGAAGCCGTCTGCCGTATTGCCGTTCATGAAATACCAGTCCGAAACACGGGCTGCCATTTGGCGCGCGGCGAACGAATTACCGCCCTGGAACACCGGCGGGAGGACCTCGGGCTTCGGTTTGAGCGGAGCCCCGTTGATTCTGTAAAAATCGCCCCGGAAGCTCGTTTCCTCTTCCGTCCATAATTGCTTCAGCACCCTGATAAACTCCTCGGATCGGCGGTAACGCTCGTCATGATCCAGCCATGGTTCCCCGTAGCCGTAAAATTCTCCCTTAAACCACCCGCTGACGACATTAACCGCCGCACGACCTTTACTGATCTCATCTAGCGTGGAGATGGCCTTAGCGATCGGACCTGGATGCCACAGCCCCGGAAGAACGGCGGCAATCAGCTTCAGTTTCGTGGTGACGGCTGCCAAAGCCGATGCGAGAGTAATGGCTTCCAATTGATTTTCGGCTCCATAACTGGCGATAAACCGGGTCTGAAGCAATGCGTATTCGAAGCCCGCTTCTTCCGCCTGTTTGGCATATCTCGCATTATCCTCAAACGTCCAGCCCGTTTTTTGAGGAATCTTGGAAATGACCAATCCTCCGCTTACATTGGGTACCCAATAGGCGAATTTTAATGACATGCTAATCCCTCTTTCCGCAAATGTTTTATAAAGACAGGGGACCTGCCCGTGGCTGATTGATGATCAGGCTTCATCACGAAAACGGCATATTTGTTGTGTCCCCGACCTTTCGTCAAATCATAATGCTTCCCAAATTCTGCAAATGGAACAATCTCTATTGTCGGCTAAATAAAAGGGAGGCTCTCCACTTTCTGTGGTTCGCCTCCGGTTTTCCGGTCGTATTCGGGTTGTATACAGCAGCATTAAGCTTTTACTTCCTTATGATGGCCCTACTTTGTTCGATACGCTTTGCATAAACGCCTCCAGGCATTCCGTCAACCCTCCGCTGCCAAATCGGATAAACTTCTTATTACTATCCTTCTGAACGCGGCTGACGGCAAAGGTAAAGAAACGAAGCAGTATGGTTCTTCTTGCCCGAATATCCGTAAAGCCTCTGCGGTACAACCAGATCTCCGCCGTATTATAGATCCCCCGATTGATTTGGAAAGACTCGCAGCAGTACCCCATAAACATCAGATCCGGCCAGTTAACCGGGGATTCCTCCTTTACCTGCATGGTTAACTTTTCATTCGAGATACGTACTACGGTTTGCTGCGGGTACTCATCCACTTCCCCTTCTTTCAAAAGGACCATTTGCAATCATTTTCTCCTTTTCCAGTTATCCCAACATCTCTCACACCGGCTTCGTGCTTTTCACCTTATTGGTTTCCAATTAGAGAAATGCCGCAGCCCGAATCGGATCTCCCCGATGCTGCCGTTGAGCTAAATCCTCTCACATCTCCTCGAATTTATCTTTATTTAAATAGAATACGAAACCTTCAACTGCGCTTCTTGCTCCAAACTCGTATCACGCTCCATAACGCGGTCCAAAATCAGCTTTTCAAAATAGGCGAAGCCGCTATCCCGCTCCCTCGGCCGAGGAAGCGTAATGGCGACATCGAGCGCGATGGCTCCGTCTTTCATCAATACAACACGATCGGCAAGCGCCACCGCCTCGCTCACGTCGTGGGTTACAAGAATGGCAGAGAACCGCTGTTTTTGCCACAGCTTCTCAATCAAATCCTGCATGTCGATGCGTGTCAACGCGTCCAATGCTCCTAACGGTTCGTCAAGAAGGAGCAGCCGCGGGTTTCCCGCCAACGCTCTCGCAAGCGCTACTCTCTGGCGCTGCCCGCCTGACAGCACACCCGGCCATTCGTTCGCTTTATCCTCCAGCCCTACCATCCGGAGGGCCTCCAAAGCGCGCTCCTTATTTCCGTCTCGTACACCGATCCGAACGTTCTCCAGCACTTTCTTCCAAGGCAGCAGCCTTGCGTCCTGAAACAGAACCCTCGTATCCGGATCAATACCCGTGATTTCCTTCTTATCCAGCAGCAGCGTTCCTTCCGTCGGCTCATCCAAACCTGCCACCAGACGAAGCAGAGTACTCTTGCCGCAGCCGCTCCGTCCCACAATCGCGATAAATTCGCCGGACTTGATGTTGAGGTTCAGCTTCTCCAGCACCCTCACGTCGCCAAACCGCTTGCTCACGTCATTGATGGCCAAGTGAGAGCCCAGCACTCCAGTTTTCATGATCATTCTCCTTCCTTTCCAATCCTTGCTTATCCCTTCCGATAGTTCGGATGCCACTGAAGGAATAATCCTTCGAAATACTTCGCGATCGAATCGGACAGCTTGCCAAGCAGTGCGTACAGGATAATGCTAAGCACGACGATATCCATTTGCATAAATTCGCGGGCGTTCATCGCCATATAGCCGATTCCCGAATCGGCGGAAATCGTCTCCGCCACAATGAGAGAGATCCACATGATGCCCAACGAGAAACGAACACCGACAAGAATCGAAGGAAGCGCCCCCGGGAGAATGACTTTCCAGAAGAGCGGCAGCCCCCGTAAACCATACACCCTCCCCATCTCAATCAGCCCCGGATCCACCGTACGGATCCCGTGGAACGTATTCAAGTAGATCGGGAATGCAACGCCAAGTGCAACCAGAAACAGCTTCGCCGCTTCACCGATGCCGAACCAGAGGATGACGAGCGGAATAAGCGCCAGATGCGGAATGTTGCGGATCATCTGGACCGATGTGTCAATCAGCTTCTCGGCCAGAGGAACAATGCCGTTCAACAGGCCGAGTATTAACCCTATACCGCCGCCGATGGCGAAACCGATCAACGCACGGGTTGTGCTTGTTCCAATATAATCAAAGAGCATTCCGTTACCGATCAAAGTAAACAACGATTTCACCACAGCAACCGGAGTCGGCAGTATGCGTGTAGAAATGATTCCTAATTGCCCTAGAATTTGCCATAAAATGACAAGCGCAGCCGGAACGATCCAGACAAACCACGATTTATTTTGCCACTTTCGCAGGAGGCTGACTGTTCTTTTTCCCTGCATATTCCGCCACCTCTTTCGCACGGTTTCCCGCTACCTCACCCGGAAGCTCGTTATTGGCGATCAATTCGCCGAACGGACTGACATATCCTTGCCTTTCCGACGTGCCCTGAGGCCGGTCAAGAGGCAGCAGCGGGAACAACAGCTCCGCCGTCCTGTAAGCCTCCTCAAGATGCGGATATCCGGACAGGATGAACGTTTCGATGCCTAGCTCCGCGTATTCTTTCATCCGTTCGGCAACCGTTTCAGGGTCGCCGACGAGGGCCGTCCCGGCGCCTCCCCTGACAAGACCGATTCCTGCCCACAGGTTCGGGCTGATTTCCAGAGATGCACGGCTGCCGCGATGAAGCTGCGCCATGCGCTTCTGCCCTTCGGAATCAAAGCGCTCGAATATTTTTTGCGCCGCTTCAATCGTCGCGTCATCGACATATTGGATAAGCTCGTTCGCCGCTTTCCAGGCTTCCTCGTTCGTTTCGCGTACAATCACGTGCAGCCGGATGCCGAAGCGGATCGTTCTGCCCTGTTTGGCGGCAAGCTCCCGAACGTGTTCAATCTTCTCCTTTACCTGCTGCGGAGGCTCGCCCCAGCTCAAATATACATCGACATGCTCGGCCGCCACCTTTTGGCCGGCTGGCGAGGAGCCGCCAAAGTAGAGCGGAGGATACGGCTTCTGGATCGTCGGGTAAACCACCTTGGCTCCGTTGACACGCAGGTGGGTACCCTCAAAGTCGACTTCCTCGCCCAAAAGCTCCTTCCGCCAAATATGCAGAAATTCATCGGTCAAGTCGTAACGGCCATCATGATCGAGGAACAATCCATCTCCGGCAAGCTCTACCGGGTCTCCTCCCGCCACTATATTAATAAGAAGCCTGCCGCCGGAGATGCGGTCGAAGGTGGACGCCATGCGCGCCGCCAAAGTCGGAGACATCAGCCCCGGACGGACCGCTACAAGAAACTTCAGCTTCTCGGTCGAAGAGATCAGGGAAGATGCCGTTACCCAAGCATCCTCGCAAGACTTGCCTGTCGGCAGAAGAACACCTCCGAAACCAAGACGGTCCGCCGCTTCCGCAATCTGCTTCATATACTGAAAATCGACTGCACGTGCGCCCTTGGTCGTCCCCAGATACCGGCTGTCCCCATGCGTCGGAATAAACCAAAACACTTCCATTGAAATCCCTCCATACCGCTTTTTTATTTATTGTTTAAAACCGCATCTTTGACTTGAATGGGCTTCGGAATAAGTCCGAGCTTCTCGAACGTATCCGCAATCCGCTGCTGCTCGGCGATGACCTTCTCACTGATTTGCTGCACGCCATATTCGCGTCGTCCGGAAGCCAGCTCCAGCGACGGAACGTCGATGCCAAGCTGAGCGGACAACAGCTCCGTAAGCTCCTTCAAGTTCGTCTTCGCCCATTCATCTACCTTGTCCAGTTCTTCAAGCAGTATAGCAGTAAGATCAGGGTTTTTCTCGACAAAGCTACGGGAGGCCAAATAAAATTCATGATTGCTTACAACACCCGTACCGTCAGCCAAAATGGTTCCTTTCGTAGCCGTTTGAGCCGCTGCCAGGAACGGATCCCAGATGACCCATGCATCCACGCTTCCTCTCTCGAACGCTACTCTGGCATCCGCCGGCGGAAGGAATACCGTCTCCACATCTTTATATTGAAGGCCGGCCTTCTCCAGCAGCACCACCAGCAAATAGTGGACATTAGAGCCTTTATTGAGCGCTACCTTTTTCCCTTTGAGATCGGCAACCGATTTGATCGGAGACCCTTGCGGCACCAGAATCGCTTCGCCTTGCGGACTCGGCGGCTCATGCGCCAAATAGACGAGAGGCGCGCCGGCTGCCTGGGCGAAAATCGGCGGGGCTTCGCCGGTATGTCCGATATCGATGCTGCCGACATTCAGCGCCTCAAGAAGCTGCGGGCCTCCGGGAAACTCGGTCCATTCGACCTTCACGCCTTCTTTTCCAAGCCTCTCTTCCAGAACCCCTTGCGCCCTCAAAAAATTCATCGTGCCGTATTTCTGATAGCCAATCCTGATAACCTTCGCCTGGTCGCCGCTATTACCACCATTATCGTTTGTAGAAACCGCAGGTTTCTCCACGCTGCCGCAAGCGGGAAGCGCTAATGCAAACGCGATTAAAGCCACAGCTATTACGATTTTCCGTATCATGATATGATTTTCACACTCCCAATGCAGTGGCGATATTTAGGCCTTAACCGCGTTCTCAGACTCCCGTTTTCTCTCAATTCTCCATGCAGTCTCCCGAATCAGCTCTGCAACCGAGTTTTCAAGACGAGACTTTAATTCCTCTTCCAATTCGTAACCGCCTTGCTCGGTTTTCGCGACCCAGCTGTCGACTGCAAATACGCCGCCAAGTACATGTCTTGCGCCCAAAGCGGCCAAAACCGGCTTCAACGCATAATCGATCGATAGCAGATGGGAAATTGTACCGCCGATAAACAAAGGGAGCACAATCTTGCCCTCAAGCGCACCCTGCGGCAGCAAGTCCAGGTACGTCTTTAAAACTCCCGTGTACGAAGCTTTATATACCGGGCTCGCTACAATCACCGCATCGGCTTCTTGAACCTTCCCGTTCGCGAGACGCACATCCTGGCTGTCGAATCTTGCGTAAATCAAGTCATCGGGGGGCAGCTCGGTCACCTGAACCCAGTTCAATTGAACGTTCCCTGAGGCCTGCAACTTTTCCTCAACAAACCGGGTAAGTCCATTCAACCTCGATACCTTGTTCGGGCTCCCGACAATGATTGCGATCTTCAAATTCTGTTTAGCCATCCAATACCCCTCCATAATGTTTTTTCAGCGAACGCAAAAAAGGAGACGCACCCCTCCATACGTTCAAGGAATGTCATCTCCGGCTGTCCGGTGGATAAATCCTATATGAATACTTGGATTTCTTAATAAGGATAATTGTACCACTGGAACACTTCATCTGTCAATGATTTTTTCTGTTCTGCATTTTTTCCGAATGAATATGCGCTTTTTTTGCTTGTTCAGTTCAATCGCACCCGCTTCCGGGAAGCCAAAACTCCCCGTTTGCCCAAAACTCTTCCCGTCAACCAAAAGGCATGGCCGGCAACGGAGCCGGGAAGGGCATTGGGGCAAGCTGGATTCATATCGGTTTGGACCCTTACATGCCGGGGTTGAATTTATACCGTCCCGTATTGGTCAATTCGACAATAACTCGGACGCTGCGCAAAGAATCTTCGCGCAACAAAAATTGATCCTCGTCCGCAAGCCGGTGCCATTCCGATGGATTGCGCCGAAACAACGGCTCGCTCAGATTGTATACATCCACCTTCCGCTCAAACCCTTGCCGGTAGGTATGACGGATTTGTTCCTCGGTCTTCTGTTCTGCCAAGCTGATCAGTTCCCGCTTGGTCATTTCCTGATGCATTTCATTGACCCCTGCCTGCAGTATTACCGTAACGTCAAAATAGCCGCCGGGTTGAACTGAAGGCGTGATCTGCACCTCCGGTTTCTCCATGACCAACACAGCGGCCAATGAGTTCCCGCGAAAGAGATAAAGCGGCGCCCGAACCGTTTTTTCGTTCATCCAGGGCAATCCCTGCAAATCATTCAAATCCATAAGTCCCCGGTACCGATCTTTCTGAAAGACGTGCATGCCTTCATACTCTAACAGCGGATGTGCTTTCCTGCTTTCTTTCCATTGGTCCTCCACAATCCGAAGAGAAGCCAGGTAGCTAATTCGCGCATCCTCTTTCAGAGACGTGATAAATTGATACAGCCTGACCGGCTTAATGATCGAGCTTTGCCGGTAGTGATCTTCCGGACTGTGCAAAATGGACATTTTCGGGGACTCTTTAAAAAATGGAGTATTGTTAAAAATGTCTTCAATCGATTCCCTGGTGCTGAACGCCCATACCAAATAACGGATTTCCCTATATCGGTCGAGCAATTCCAATACATCCCGGTATTTGTTTTGCTTCAAAATTCGTTCGCTGAATACAATCGCTGAAACATGGCCCCAAAGCAATTTTTTTTGCGACGTTGAATATAAACTGTTAGCTGCTTCCGTAAACGATTTCCCTGTTCCTTTCCCGACCCATACAGGCGCTTCCGACAGTTTTTGCTGACCTTCCAACTTGGCTACACTGGAAAAATCCAGCATCTGCACATACATGATGCATTTTCCGTCGCTGTAATCGACCCCAATGGCCGTTGCATAGTTGATGTCCTGGACTTCCCGGATGTTCCAACAGCCGGTGGTGATGGTCAACAGTACCATCACCACAGTAAATAGCTTCAATCCCTTCACTTCTTATCTTCTCCTTGACTACTCGTATCATCGAGAATATTGAGCATCTTTGGACGCCGCTTCTTCCACACCCAAGGCAATCGGAACAGCGCATTCGGCAGGTCCTTGAAAAAGGGAGGAGACATTGGAGCCAAATAAGGAACACCGAAAGAGTGAAGTGTCGACAAGTGAACCAGCAAGATAAAAATACCGAGAAAAAAACCATATAACCCGAACAATGCGGCAAAACAGAAAAACATGAATCTTAATATGCTTACCGTCCCGCTCAATGCCTGATTGGTCAACGTTGCGCCGAATACATGAGTCAGCGCGCCGATCACAACAATCCCCGGAGACAAAATGCCGGCTCGAATGGCGGCATCTCCGAGGATAAGCCCTCCGACGACGGTAAGCGTCGAACCGACAGCGAACGGAAGACGAACACCCGCCTCACGCAATATTTCAAGAAAGAGCAGAGCAAGGAACATTTCTATGGTTACCGATAGCGGAATACCGAGCCGGTTGGTCGTAAGAGTGGCCAGCAGGTAGAACGGAATATGATCGTGATGATAAGCGAGCAATGAAACCCAGAACCCCGGCAGCATAAGAGACACAACCAATCCCAATAACCGGAGCGATTGTCCGAATGTCGAGGATAATGCTGTATAATGGATGTCCTCCGGCGTCTTGACCAGAAGCGTTAAATTAGCAGGAGCAACCAAAGCCGCCGGAGTTCCGTCCACCAGCAGGACAAATCGTCCATTCAGCAAACAATTGACTGCAAAATCCGGCCTGCCGGTATACGCCATTAAGGGAAACCATGCCTTGGCCGGCGATATGAGCTCCTCCAATTGCGTCGCGCTGAAAATGCCGTCGATGGTAATTTTTTGAATCCGTTGTTTCACGTCCTGTATGATTTTCGGATCGGCTATATCATACACGTACATCAATCCGACTCTCGTCTGCGTACGTTCACCGACGACTAACGAATCATAGGCCAACGAAGGAGATTTAATCCGCTTGCGGATCAGCGCGACATTGGTGGCCAACTCTTCCACAAAACCGTCCCTCGGTCCCCTGACGGAAACCTCCAAATTCGATTCTTCCGGCTTTCTCGTCGGCAAGTCGGCAATATTAACCGTACCAGTGACCCCAAGTGCGGGGATATGCATGAGCAGATTGCCTTCAAACACATTTTGGGCCGCTTTCCGCTGCCAATCATGATCCGGTAAAAGCTCCAGATGAAGTTGACTCGCCGATATCAGCCACTCGACTTCCGTAAAGCCGTATATTTCATAAAAACGCTGCAAACGAGGCAGCACCAACTCATGAATCATTTGCTGGCTATCGCTCAAACCTTCACAGTAGACGAATAAAACGGATGAACGGTCATCATTTGCATTCAAAGTGTATATATGATGCTTGACATCGGCGCAACGTTGGAAAAAAGCTAAAATCGTATCGGTATCGGCGGGTTCAAACGTTAGGTTTGAGGATGGTTTGGAAGCTGGATTGTGTTCTTGGTTCGGGGACTGCGTCGAACCGTGCGATCCTCTTAGAAGCCGTTTCATCAACCACTCTTTAAACACCGTCATTTCACCTTCTTATTCTGTTGGATATCCAAATTTTTGTTACAAACAACGCCGTTAATCCCAAAACGACATAGACCGACAACGGGAAATACACTTTACCAAGAAAATCCAAAAACTCAGCATCACTGAAAGGCAGAACGACAGCCCCGGTCATCAGTATGGCGGTGAGTATCAGCCATGGCAATGGCTTATTCGGTTTCCATATGTCGACCAGAACAAAAAGGGCCAGTGTGACACGAATAAATGTTCCGGAGAGCCACTGGTAGATGGAGAAAAAATCAAGATGCGCAATATACTGTCCCAATTGGACCATACGCCACTGTTCAAAAGCGGGATAACGCTGTTCTGCCGCCTCATTGGGTCCAAAAATGGCGATGGAACCCGTCAACGGACCCAGAATCAGACCTGTTAGCAATACGAGGACCAGCATGAGATTGCCGAATCGTGGGCGCTTGGTTAAGTGCTCCTGAAAAAAAAGAATGCCCATCATTTCTAAAAGCCCCCCCGCAGCATAAAAGAGGCCTTTCCATATGGGTGCCGTCCCAAACTCCATAACCGGAAACAGCAGGCTGTAATCCTTGTACTTGAAATTGGCTGACATGACAAAATCACCGAATATGATCACAAAAGGGAGCAAAATGCCGGTTACGATCGCAATCGAGCGCAATCCGGCTTTCGCAGCAAATAAATTGCAGATCACTCCCGCTAATACTAATGCCAAAACCGGTGTTTGCGGCAAATAAGAGGCAATGGTCCATGTTATGGTGTCTTTGAGGCAAAGTGTGCCCATGGCGAACACATAGACACTGATCAAAATTAACAAGAAGCATGATAATAGCCTTCCAAAGTGCCGGTACAGCCAAGATTTGAGCGGTACCCCGTTCATGTCCTTGATAATGTAGGACAAACACGCGACCCAAACCGGGGATATAGCCAAGACAACCAAAACACTAACCCATGAATCTCTATGGGAGACCGTTAGCAATAGTGGGATAATGATCACGTGATTCAGAATACCGATGGCTATCAGGATCAGCATATATCCTTGAAGCAGCGATATCTTGTTGTTAGCCGATGCGATAGTGATCACCACTTTTCTATATTTTCCTTATTATTGTTTCCCATTTCACCCTGAATAAACAAAAAATTCCTGAGGGCGAATCTCGCGGCGCCAAAAAATAAAAAAATGCCAGACCCCAAAACCGGTCTGACAATTTTCTTCATCATATGGACCTATGACCTGAATGGCGCAAGGCGTTGTGCCAGGAACTGTGCTCCCTTTTTTGCTCCAACCATCAGCCCCGAGGCCCGAAGCCTTAAAATCTCCCTGACTTAAAAATCGAATATAACAGCCACAAAAACATGATCATCGCCAATCCCAAACCCATTTCAATCGCCGGAAATTGCCAGAGCAAGGTGGATTGTCTGCCCAGAGAAGAACCGATAATCACACCTACCATAATAATACTGAAGGATAACAAAACAATACTAAAAGACAACCGGTTGCTGATCCGATCCAATTTCTTTAAGAAAAGATCCAGTTCAGGGACAGCGATCTCAAGCCGAAGTCTGCCCTGTTTGATCAAAGAGGTTACTTCTTTCATGTGTTTGGGAAGATCCAGCAGCAGTTCCCCGTAATCGGAAACACGATTCCATACCGTTTCCGCTACACTTTTGGGATGCAATCGTTCCTTTAACAATTGACGCCCAATGGGCTCCGCAATGTCGAAGATGCGAAACGCAGGATCCAGTTTTTCAACAACGCCTTCAACCGTCAGCAATGTCTTCCCCAATAACGTCAAGTCTGGGGGGATCCGGATGGAGTGCCGAAACGCTGTGCGAAACAGGTCGTTGACGGCCTCTCCGAGACTGATTTGACTTAACGGGACACCGTAATACTTCTCCCTCAATTGTTCTACATCGCCGCGCAGCTGCGCCATATTCACATCATCCGGCACCAATCCCATGCGAAAGATGGCTTTTATGACCCCGTCTGTACTTTGACGCATCAAAGCAATGACCAAAGAAGAAAAATGGTATTTCATCTCGGGACTAAGCCGTCCTACCATGCCAAAATCGATAAACGCGATCACTTCACCCGGTAGTACGAGCACATTTCCGGGATGAGGATCCCCATGGAAAAAACCGTTATTAAAAATTTGGTGAAAAATCGCCTTCGCAAGACGTTCCGCCAGATTTTTAGGGTTGTAGCCGTACTGTTTCAGTTTATCCGGCTCATTGAGCTTTACTCCGTCAACGTATTCCATGGTCAATACTTTCTTGGCGGAATATTCTAAAAATACTTTGGGAACATAAATGGCAGGGTCATTGCCGAATTGTTTTGCGATTTTCTCCGCATTGCGGCTTTCCATCGTATAATCGAGTTCTGCCCGAAGGGACTTGGAGAATTCATCCACCATATTCCGAATTTGATATCTGGCCGCCCATTCCAGACGATGTTCAGCAAGAGCCGCCAAATCCTGAAGAATTTCCAAATCCGTTTCAATCACACTGGCGATATTCGGACGCTGGACTTTGACCGCTACTTTTTCGCCGGATCGCAAAACAGCCTGGTGGACTTGTCCTATAGACGCAGCAGCCAACGGAGTATCTTCAAAATGTTGAAAAATGTTATCCGGTTCGTCCGCCAATTCCTCCTGAATAATGCCGCGCACTTCCTGAAATGAAAAAGGAGGGACCCGGTCCTGTAATTTTTCCAATTCACGGATGATCTCTTCAGGAAGCAAGTCGGGACGCGTACTTGCGATTTGCCCCAATTTCACGAAAGTGGGTCCCAATTCCTGCAGAACGAGCCTGATCCGTTCGCCAACGGATTTTGGATCCTTTTTCTTCGGTTCGAAGAACATTCTCTGGGGAAGAGAGAGAAACTGAGCAAAACCGATTTCCTCTACCACGATTCCAAATCCATGACGAATCAAAGCAATGGCAATATCCCGATATCGACTGATATGGCGCATCCTTTTTCCAATCATCCATACGTCCCCTTTAACAGCCGGGGGGCCTTGAATGGGCCCCTTATTTACTCGCCTCGTTTTTCCAGGTTCTGAATTCGCTGTTCCAGCCGCTGGATATCATCCTTTGTGGCTAAATTCAATTCGTCCGTCATTTGTTTAAGCTGCTCACGCACCAAACGTTTTAATCCGTCTTTTTCTTCTTCGCCTCGTTGAATCAGTTGATGGATCATATCCTTCGACTCTTCCTTGGATAATTCCCCTTTTTTCACCATTTCATTAACCAGCTTTTCCACCTGTTCTTTGCTTATAACGGCCAAACCCAGTCCAAACGCTAATCCTTTTTTGACAAAATCCATCATCACCGCGACCTCCGTTTCTGATTTATTTCAGCAGGGATATCACTTCATGAATCTTGTTTTGGGCTTCTCGTTCCCCAGCTAGAATACACTCCCGGATTCTGCCGATGTCGAAGGCGAAAATATGCCCGACTTCCGGCCGAAACACCACATCCGCAAATTTTAGATTGCCCCGGCGCTGTACCGTGGTCATAATCGTAAAAGAACGGTAAACCACTTCCAATAGATTGCGCGGCTCCTGTTCTTCATGCTCTCTTTCGACATCCACCGCAAGGATTGCATCCATTCCCGCCGTACGCAGAAGATCAGCGGGGAGGTTATTCAACACTCCCCCGTCCACCAACACTTTGCCCTGATAATGAACGGGAGAAAAGATACCGGGAACCGATGTGGTGGCCCGGATGGCCAAAACGAGACTTCCTTCTTCAAAAACAAAAACGTCTCCTTTTATCAGATCGACCGACACCGTCCGGAACGGAATCTTCAGATCCTCGATTCGGATGTCGCCAAGCCCTTTATGTTCCAGAAATTGAATCAGCATGGCGTATATTTTATTTCCGGCCAAAATCCCGCGCTTGAGAATTCCGATATCCACGAACCGGTAGGAGGGGGTATTCAGAATAAACTCTTCAATCTCCTCGATGTCAATACCGGCGGCAACCAACCCCCCGATGGCACCGCCCATGCTGGTACCCGCAATAAAATCAATCGGGATTTGATGCTTTTTAAAAACTTTGATCACGCCAATATGCGCTAACCCGCGTATTGCCCCTCCTCCCAAAACCAATCCCACTTTCATGCTCATTCTGTCCTTCTCACCCCTTGAGGTTTGCCGAGAAATATATCGTATGGTTCCACGTCCGTCGGATTGATTCAAAACAGCTTCTCCATTACAGTTTATCCATGCCGGATACCAATTCATTCCTCCTTTCATTTTTTCTTGTTATGTGCGACCTGACCCGTCAGGCCAGAGATTCATAAAGAAAATCGGAAAGCATTCCCCTTTCACGGTCGGAAAGGTCTGTAATTGACTTTAGATACCGTCCGATCAAATCGGTTACCTCGATGCCCATCTCGTGATTCATCGTTTGAATGATCGTGCCAAGGACGGTCCCTACAAACATCGTCATCCGCATTTCGTTTGTCGGCGCGTGTTGAACAAGACTTTTGATCAAAGACTCGGTTCGCCCGCCCAGCTTGCGAAGGTAAACAAGAAGAAGCCCGATGATGTACGCGCAGAAGGCAACCCGAACCTGTACCTTCGGAATCTCCTCCATCACCTTTTGAACGGCGTCGCTGAGGCTGCTGCTTTTTAAGCTGTTTAGAAGCGCAAGCACCTTCGTTTTTATTTGATGCCACTCTTCCGGATCGATGACTTCAGAACGAGGTTGTTCGAACAAACTCGAGGCTTTGGCTGTCGGCTGAAAAACAATTTGGGAACGTCCTGTTTCGCCGGGATTTACTGCGTAATCACGGGTGAGACAGCCAAGCTTTTCAAGTTCCTTCAGCATGTCGTAGGCCGTCCATTTGCTGACGCCAATCGCTCTTGCTAATGTTTCATAATGAACAGGCATGTTGGTTTTATTGTACAAGTCGATCAATTTCTGAAGAAATTGCTTTCGGCGTCCGGTCAAAATCACGCCACGGCCACCCCCCAAAAAACCAAAAATATATGCTGTCTAAAATATAAATCCAATTCAAAACGGTTGTCAATAAACAATCCCCAAAAAAGCAAAAAAACAGGTGCGACTCCCTATATTTATCCGGCTTTTCTAATCGTGACGCTTAAAGCAAGGGAATCGGATTTTGCATATTTGCTTCTCTGGCATTATATGATATATTTTAGTTTGTCTTTTGTGTCTTTTTTGTTTTTTGTGTATTTATGTTGTGGAGGGAATTTTATGCGTTCCAATCGTGATCATAATGGGGTCGGCATTACAGGTACAGGATTTTACGTTCCGCCATTCGTTTTAACCAATTTTGACTTGCCGGAAGCTCTGGAAACTTCCGATGAATGGATTCGACAAAGAACAGGCATCCGTCAACGGTATATAGCCGATGAGTCGACGAACACATCCGAACTGGCTGCCATCGCCGCAACTAAAGCTTTAAAGCAAGCCCGGTTATCCCCGAAAGAGGTTGATCTTATCATTGTGGCGACCTCAACTCCGGATAACGCTTTTCCGTCAACTGCCGCACTTGTTCAGCAAAAGCTCGCTTGCCATGCGGCCGCATTCGATCTGTCGGCGGCATGCTCGGGTTTTGTCTATGCCTTGTCCGTTGGCAGCCAATTGATTCGGTCCGGTGCCTACAAGACCGTTCTGGTTATAGGAGCCGACGTGTTTTCAAAAATTTTGAATTGGAACGACCGAAACACGGCAGTGCTGTTTGGAGATGGGGCAGGCGCAGTTGTTCTTCAATCCCTCCCCGGCTCCTTCCCGTGTTACTCTCTATTGGGTGCGGACGGTTCAGGATCAGAGCTGCTCAAGTCCCCGGTTACGGGACCGGTGACGATGAACGGACGAGAAGTATTCAAGTTTGGAGTCCGAATTTTTGAGGCCTTGCTTCGGAAAGTCCTGGACGATTTGAGTCTGAGCATAGATGACATCGCCTTGATCATTCCGCATCAAGCTAACATCCGAATGATCGAGAAAGCCGCAGAGTCAGCCAACATCTCTCTCGATAAAGTATTTGTAAACGTTGAGAAATACGGGAATACGTCAGCAGCTTCCATTCCCATCGCTCTTGCAGAAGCCATTGAACAAAACCGTGCACGTTCCGGTGACATTGTTGTATTGATCGGTTTTGGCGCCGGACTAACCTGGGGCGTTCAGGTCATTCAAGTGGCTTGAAAAAATAAAATATTACTGTATAAGGTCGGGACTATCGATTCATTTTGCATATCAAGGAAGGAATTTAATTCCATTCACCGAAAATTTATGTAATCATTTTTCTTTTTATTGAAATAGTAATGAATCATACAGAACGCTAGGAGGACCTCAATGAAGAAATTCATCCGTGTAATCGTCAAGGTACTGCTTGCCGGATCTTTGGTCGTGTCAGTCAGCCCGACGATCAACGTATCCCAGGTTTACGCAGCAAGTTATGACAACTCGTTCGTTCAGGCTGTCGAATCCCGGTACAACCAGCTGGAGGCGAAATACAGCGACCTGTATGCATCGGACAAGAAGAAAGCGACGGCAACATACGACGCCTTTTATGAGCAGATTCACAACGAGCAGCGCATCTTGAACGACCTTGTCGAAAAGGATCTCGACGAGCTGGCCAAGCTGTTGGACAGGGACTACACTGAACTGTCGGATAAATATGGCGGCAGCGGTTATCGAGATGCATTGAATGCCTACCAACGGGAGATCAACCCGAATTACACCTCCGGAGCGTTATGGAAATATGCGACGGCGATCAACGAGAACTATTTGTCGAGCACGCATTGGCATTTCGCAAATCAGATCAACGAGAACTACAGGTCTTCCCTGATGTGGAATTACCACAACGAGAACAACCCCAACTACTCCGGCAGCACAATGTGGGACTACAGCAACGAAATGAATCCGAACTACACCAGCAGCACAATGCGGAAACTGCGAAACGAATCCAATATCAATTATTCGGGCGGGACGATGCGGGAATACCGGGTCGGGCAGATCTCGCGGGCAGAGGCGGAAAAACGGATCGACAAGGTGCTGACGGATGGGGAGAAGGAGCTGCAGGAGATCCGCGATGCCGCCGTAGCCTCCCTGGACAAGACACAGAAGGATACCGTCCTAAAGCTGACGGCGCTGCGCGATACGACGGTAGAGAAGCTGCTGCTTCAGCGAACGAGCTCGTTGGAAGAAATCATGAGCTTGCGGAAGCGGCATTTTGGCGGAGAGCTGGAAGTGAAGCCGCTCATCATCAGCTTCGATAAAATCAAAGTGATTATCGACGGCGAGCTGCAGAAGTTCGAGCAGCCCCCGGTCAACAAAGACGGGAGCGTTCTGGTTCCGATGCGCGCGATTTTCGAGAGGTTGGGGGCCGTGATCTCCTGGAACGATACGGAGCGTTCGGTGACGGCAACCAAGGGCAGCGTGACGGTCTATCTCCGGATCGGCAGCACCCAGCCTACCGTCAACGGGATTGCCAAACCGCTTGAGGTGCCGGCCCAACTGGTAAACTCATACACGATGGTGCCGGTACGCTTCATCAGCGAATCGCTGGGCGCCGAGGTGAGCTGGGATCAGGCATCCCAGACCGTCTACATCAAAACGCAATAAGCCGTTAGAAAACGGATTGGTCATTCAAGCCGGGGTTCTTCTACCCCGGTTTTTTGCTATACGCATCCTGGGTCCGGTAAACAAACGGACCTTGCAGCGGATGACATTGAGGATCGGATGAGCTAAACCATCCCATAATGACAGGCTCAGCCGAAAGCGATTCCATGACCAATGGACCGAAGTATTACAATTCACCTTCCAGTGATGTAAAATGTAATTAAAAGGAGGGTTTCTCGATGGAGTTAAGGCATTTGCGCTACTTTGTTACTGTTGCTGAAGAACTTCATTTCGGACGGGCTGCTTCACGTTTAAATATTGCACAACCTCCACTCAGTCAACAAATAAGGCAGTTGGAAGATGAACTAGGGTTTCCCCTGTTATTCCGTACCAAACAACGAGTAGAACTTACAGAGGCGGGAAAAGTATTTCTCGAAGAATGCCGCTTATGCCTGGCACATATAGACAGGGCTATAGATGCCGCCGGGCGGGCAAATAAAGGCGAGATTGGCCGGCTTGACATCGGGTTTGTCGGGTCGGCAACTTATAGTATTGTGCCTTTTCTGCAAAGATACCGCTTACAATATCCTTCAGTGAGCCTAATGCTCCATCAAATGAAGACAACGAATCAAATACAAGCCTTACATGACGGACGCATTCATCTTGCTATCGTTCGCACGCCAATTCAAAGTCCATTTTTGACATCGAAGATCATTCTTAAAGAGCGGTTCATTGCCGCACTTCCACAGAAGCATCCCTTAACAAGAAAAAGAAAACTGCATATGCAGGATCTTGCCGGCGAACACTTTATTATCTCATCACGCAATAACGGATCCATTTACCATGACGCCGTGATTCAACTCTGTTATAAGTCGGGATATCGTCCGAACGTTTCTTTGGAGGCGCCGGAAATATTGACCATTGTTGCTTTTGTATCGGAAGGCATGGGCGTTGCATTGGTCCCGGACTCCTTTCGAAATCAAAAAAATAAAGGCGTCATCTATCGGGATTTAGAGGATGTTGAACCGTGTCTGGAGATGTCCCTCGTCTGGAGAAATGACGAAAAATCGCAAGTTCTGAATGAATTCCTGAAATGCATCAAATAAACCGTAGCGGAAATCAAAAAAAACAATCCCTCGAAGCGTTCGATAACATCATTCGAGGGATTTAGCAGAATACTCCGGCTTCCATTATTTATCAGGCTCAGGCAATACCGTCTTCGCAATTTTCGCATCCAGCTCTTCGTAATCGTAATACCGGATCGTCTCGTACAGTTCTTTGCGGGTTTGCATGCGATCCAGGGAGTCGACCTGTGTTCCCTTATTTTGAATCTCGGCAAAAACGCGTTCGTACGCCTTGGCGGCAACCCGAAGAGACGTGACCGGGAAGATGACCATGTTATATCCCCACGCTTCATATTGTTCCGCCGTATAATAAGGGGTTCTCCCGAATTCGGTCATATTGGCCAGCAAAGGACATTCCAGCTTGCTTCTGAAGTGCTTGAATTCTTCCTCGCTCTCCAACGCCTCCGGGAAGATGCCGTCCGCTCCGGCGGCTGCATATTGTCTCGCTCTATCGATCGCGGCATCGATTCCTTCCACGCTTTTCGCATCCGTACGCGCAAGAACAAACAGTGTAGGACAAATCTCTTTAATCGTGCGGATTTTTTGTACCATTTCCTCGACGGTAACAAGCTTCTTCCCGTTCAGATGACCGCATTTTTTCGGCAGCTCCTGGTCTTCGATCTGAACGGCGGCGACTTTAGATTCCGCCATTTCCTTGGCGGTCCGGGCCACATTGAGCACCCCTCCAAAACCGGTATCGATATCGACCAGCAGCGGTAGACCGGACGCGCGAATAAGATCGCGCGCCCTCTCAGCCACCTCGTTGGAATAGACAATACCCAGATCCGGCAATCCCCGGCTGGCCGTATAAGCGGCTCCCGAAAGATAGATCGCTTTAAAGTCATGCTGCTGCGCTATTCTTGCCGACATTCCATCATGTGTGCCAGGAATTTTGAGAATCGGTCCGCCGCTTACAAGCCTTCGGAATTCGTCGGCCAGCCTGCTTTGTTCCGGTTCCTTTTCAATTAACCACGCCATAATAACCTCCACGTTAACATGTCTTGAACGTTATCTGTCAAATCACATACAGACTCAAATATTCTTGTACCGGCAACTCGGTCAATCGGTTATAATCCGAGGAAAGCTGCAAAATATCGGCAGCCTTTTTCCGGGGAAAACGAGTTAACAGATTGGCTTCAAACTTTTCGAGAACTTTGGGCAATCCTTCCGCGCGGCGTTTGCGATGACCGATCGGATATTCGCAAATAACCTTCTCCGAATGCGTGCCGTCCTTGAAATGAATTTGTACCGCGTTGGCAATCGACCGTTTCTCCGGATCAAGGTAGTCTTTGCTGTACTGCTCATCCTCAATGACAACCATTTTTTTTCGAAGCTCGTCGATTCTGGGATCGGATGCCGTTTCGTCCTCATAATGTTCGGCGGTCAACGTACCGTACAACAACCCGATGGCCACCATATACTGCAAGCAATGATCACGGTCAGCCGGATTATGAAGCGGGCCCTTCTTGTCAATAATCCGAATGGCGGATTGATGCGTCGTTAAAGTAATTTGATCGATTTCGTCGAAGCGGTCCTTCACCGATTCGTGCAATTGGAACGCGCATTCGACCGCTGTCTGCGCATGAAATTCTGCCGGGAACGAGATTTTAAACAACACGTTTTCCATCACGTACGATCCCAAGGGCCGTCCCAACACCAATGCCTTGCCATTGAACAGTACATCCTGAAATCCCCAATGTTTGGCCGACAACGCAGTAGAGTATCCCATTTCTCCGTTTAACGCCATAAGAGCCAAGCGTACGGCCCTGCTCGTAGCATCGCCGGCAGCCCAGGATTTGCGCGAGCCGGTATTGGGGGCGTGGCGATATGTTCTCAAGCTGCCTCCATCAAGCCATGCATTGGAGAGCGCATTGACGACCTGTTCCCTGCTGCCGCCCAGCATGGCCGTAACCACTGCCGTTGAAGCCACTTTGACGAACAGCACATGATCCAGTCCGACCCGGTTCAAGCTGTTTTCAAGCGCCAATATCCCCTGGATTTCATGCGCTTTAATCGCAGCCGTCAGCACATCCTTGATCGTGAATGGCGATTTCCCCTCTACTACCCGACCGCGGCTCAGATAGTCCGCGACGGCGAGTATGGCGCCCAGATTATCCGACGGGTGCCCCCATTCGGCGGCGAGCCATGTATCGTTATAATCCAGCCAGCGGATCATGCAGCCGATATTAAATGCCGCATGAACGGGCTCAAGCTCGTATCTCGTTCCCGGAACCCGGGCCCCGCCCGGCAAATTGGCACCCGGTACAACAGGACCCAGATGCTTGGCGCATTCCGGGAAACGGAGCGATAATATAGCTGTTCCGAGTGAATCAAGCAGTACATGCTGGGCGATGCGATACGCTTCCTCACTCTCTACAGTATAATCCAATACGTAGTCGGCAAGATCATTCAATAATTGATCCACTTGTGAGTCATTCTTTTGAATATAGTCTGTTGTACTCATTTGCAATTCACTCTCCGTCTCCATTTATCGTGATCATCTCAATTTTGTGGATGTAATCCGCGCGGACCGTTATAAAACACGCGAGGCCGGAACAACCGGTTGTTTTCATGCTGCTCCATCACGTGCGCACATATGCCGATCGTGCGTGCCGCAAGAAAAACCGGCGTGAACAAATCGATCGGAATACCCAGCAAATAATACACGGGAGCTGCATAATAATCGAGATTCGGATAAAGCCCTTTTTCACGTTTCATCACATTTTCTCCGATGACACAAATATTGAAAAGTTCATGCTTATCTTTCTCCTGCACCAATTCAGCCAGCGCTTCTTTCATCAGCATGGCGCGCGGATCAACTTTTTTCATGTACACGCGATGACCGAAGCCCATGATGCGTTCCTTGCGGGACAACTGGTTCAGCAAGAGCGGTTCGATTTGGCTTTCCGTTCCCGCCTCAAGCAGCATCTTCATCACCGCTTCGTTCGCACCGCCATGAAGCGTACCTTTCAGCGATGCGACGGCGCCGGTCAAAGCTCCGTATATATCGGATTGCGTAGAGGCAATCACGCGCGCGGCAAACGTGGAATTCGGCATCTCATGCTCGCTGTACACGATCAAGGATTGGTCAAAGACCCTCTCCTCCAACTTCGTGGGAACGGTTCCTGTGATCATGTACAAGAAATTGGCTGAATAGGAAAGATCCTTGCGCGGTTCCAACAAGGGTTGCTTTGTAACGGCCCTGTATCCGTTTGCAACGATTTGCGGTACTTTGGCCAGCAGGCGAATCGATTTGCGGTAATTCGCATCCCGCGAACGATCCTCCAGTTCCTCATCATAGCCGGAAATAGCGGAGATCCCCGTTCTCAATACATCCATTAAATTCGTCTTTTGCGGAAGCAGCTTCAATATCGAAAGGACGTCTTCGGGGAAGGAATACTCGGATTTCAATTTTTCCTCCAACGCATTTCGTTGAACCGGGGTAGGGAGCTGGCGGTTCAACAATAACCCGACGACATCCAGATAGGTTACTTTGCGGGCAAGTTCAATCAAATCATAGCCACGCAATACAATTTCTTCATTCTCAACATCCAGATAAGAAATGGAAGTTTCGCTAGCAATCACGTTTTCAAGACCGGGCTGATATTGGACAGTCATTCTTTCTTCACTCCTTTATAAGGATGGATTGCTTTAACAAGTGTATTAAACAAGCGCCCAACCGTCTAATATACATATCATCTTTGGTAATATATCAAACATATCAACTCATTTAATTGTATGCGCTTTCAAAATATCTATTCCAGCGACCATTCCCCATAAAAACGGGCGTTTGCCTTGACCCGGCTGCAAACCGTCATCAGATTTACGGCGAACAAATGGTTAAGCTTCTATCTTTCATCCCGAATTCTCATCACCATGGTTTTAGCGGCCATGTCATGCACCCCTTTTTCTCCTTTGCCTGCAAATAGTATGAGAATGTACAGAAGCAGCATCAGATTAGGGATGTAAATGAGATGCATATGGGCCGGCGGCCCTTCCATACCCCACCATGGTTCGGGAACCAGGATAATGATATGCGTTAATTCCCAGGGCAAGAGCCTGATAAAGGTTCTTAGGAACGCTTGCCTGAAGGTTATTTTTGATCGTTCACGATTCGTTACTTTTAATTTTAGCATCCGTTTCCCAAGGGTTTGCTGTTGATTAAGCTCAAACCAAATAAAATATAACCAAACCGGCAGCGACATGGATAGAAGCACCCAAATTTCAATATGATAGCCTTCCTTCAAGAAATGAAAGGGAAATCCGGATGTTGTGATATAAACCAGCCCTTGCAAATCGACTAAAATGATTGCCAGCAATACGAAATCCAGCCAATAGGCCAGCAGTCTTCTCAGAGCTAATGTCATTTGATCACCTTTCATTTCACGGTATTCGCTTCCCGCGATAAAACCATATTGCACAAATAGGCTTTGAATCGCGCACTTGCTGCGGCGGTTTTTCTTCCCACGAAAGGAACACGTCATGGACAATGTCTTCCGCTTCGATGATGCTCCCCAAAGTATGATATGCTAACGACAAAAGCAGTGGTTTCATCTCATTATATACCTTTTCCCGCTCCAATGCGCAGTTCTCCCCCTTTCGAAACGCGATAGTCGGTCAACCACCGATCACCAAGCCACGCAGTTTCAATCTGAATAGCATACAGACCGGATGGCGACACGAATTCAGCTTTTGCATGTACTGTTTGAGGAGATAATATGGCTCCGTTCGCGGCTTCACGATACGGGTGGTCGTACAGGGGGGTGGCTACTTTTAAGTTGAGGTCGGCGTTCATTGGACGGATTACGCCAATTTTTGTGTTTTCTACTTTGATCCACATATTACCAAGCCAAGTTGTATGTATTTGAATCCATGTATTGTCGTTTGGATATGCATAACCATTATTATCGAACTGAGTTGAAACCACATTTACCTCTTGTGGACTGAGCGAAGCCCAAGGTTGGCTGGAATGACATTTCGCTGCTATTCGTCTGTCGCTGATTGAAATAATGGAAGGGAACACCCAGCCTGGGTGGGGTGGGCATAGGAGATATCGCTTGATGGAAGGATATGGGGGTGCATTTACTGAATGCGCTGCTTTAAGGGGAAGTCGATTTAGGGGTTTAGGAGCCCCGCTTAGAAGGGAAGCAAATGTCGTTATTGTCGCATACGGTGCGGAAGGTGGACAGCGGAGGCGCTTCGCCGCTTTAGGGAATACGGATGTCCCACGATCCGGCTCCGGCAGAAGAAGAGAGCGGAACAGTATAGCTTTCATTCGTCTTCTCTGCTCGGATTCGCCTGCCCCCGCCCTATCCCCTATCGACTAAACGAAAATATCCTTTTGCCGCCGGTTACGGCAGATTGATTTGCCACGAAACCCCGAACTTGTCCACAAGCCAGCCAAACTTCTTGCTGAAGGAATAATCGCTCAATGGCATCAGAACTTGTCCGCCTTCGGATAAATGCGCAAAAAGCCGGTTGCTTTCTCGGGTGAGGAGCATCCGGCCTTCAGTCTTTGACTTGCAGCAATCGCAAACTGTTGAGGGTAACCATTAAGGTTGCCCCCATGTCGGCGAAAATCGCCAACCACAGCGTAAGCCATCCGGGAACAATGAACAGCAGCGCCAAGACTTTAATTCCAAGCGAGAACGCGATGTTCTGCTTAATGATCGCCAGTGTTTTTCGGCTTAGGCTTATGGTGTACGGCAGCTTGCTTAAATCATCGCCCATCAAGGCAATATTCGCTGTTTCCAGAGCTGTATCCGTACCGGCGCCTCCCATTGCAATTCCGACAGTGGAAGCAGCAAGGGCAGGAGCATCGTTTACCCCGTCGCCAATCATGGCGACATTGCCGTACTGGCTGCGAAGCGTTTTAATATACTCCAATTTATCCTGCGGCAGCAGTTCCGCTTTGACTTCTGCTATACCTAATCGCTTGCCGATCGCATCGGCAGTCGCTTGGTTGTCGCCGGTAAGCATGACGGTTTTCTTCATGCCAAGCTCATGCAGCTTATGAATGACATGCTGGCTGGAATCCCTCACTTCATCGGCAACCGCGATCAGAGCCAAGATGTTTTCTTCCGTCCCCAGCAACATGACCGTTTTCCCTTGGTTTTGCAGCTCACCGATTTGTGTCAGAATTTCTTTATCGATGGATGTCTGCAGCTCAGAGAAAAGTTTGGGGCTGCCCATGTAATAAAGCTGTCCGTCAACCTTCCCTTTTACCCCTTTACCGGTGAGGGAGCTGAATTCTTCCGCATCGGCTTTAAAATCGACTTGCACCGCTTCTGCTTTTCTTACAATCGCAGACGCGATAGGATGCTGCGAGCCTTTTTCCAGAATGGCTGCAATTCTTAAGATTTCATTATTTTTCCCAAAAAGATTCTTACCAATCGTGATAAAATCAGTGACTTGAGGCACGCCCTTTGTCAGCGTTCCTGTTTTATCAAAAGCAACCGCCGAGATTCGCCCCGCTTCCTCCAAGTGAATGCCGCCTTTAATGAGCACGCCGCGTTTCGCCGCGTTGCCGATCGCCGTCACGATCGATACCGGAGTGGAGATCACAAGAGCACAAGGGCAGCCTACAACAAGAAGCGCTAAACCTCTATAAATCCATTCTCCCCAGCTGCTGCCAACGAATAATGGCGGAATGACAGCAACAAGTACGGCCGCGATCATAATCGCCGGCGTATAATATTTCGCGAACTGGTCAACGAACGCCTGAGAAGGAGCCCGCTCGGCTTGCGCTTCTTCCACCAGATGAATGATTTTTGCAATCGTCGTATCCTCGACCGTCTTGGTTACTTGTACTTCCAGCAACCCTTCTTCATTAAGCGTACCTGCATAGACTTCATCATCGACGGTTTTTGCGACAGGAATCGATTCGCCGGTAATGGCTGCTTGATTGACGTTAGACTCTCCTTTAATGACGACTCCATCCATCGCCAGCTTTTGACCGGGCTTTACGATCATAATGTCCCCGACCCGGATATCATCTACGTTTACGGTGAGCTCGGTGCTGCCGCGGCGAATCAACGCTTCTTTCGGTGCAATGTCCATCAGCGAGTGAATCGATTGGCGAGCTTTTTCCATGGAGTACCGCTCTAATCCTTCGCTGATTGCAAACAAAATCACAACCGTGGCCCCTTCGCCCCATTCGCCAATGGCAGCAGCCCCTATAATGGCTACGGTCATTAGCGTATTCATATCAAACTGAAGGCGAAAAAGGTTCTTCAAGCCTTTTTTAAATAATTCATAGCCGCCGATCAGCATAGATGCGCCATAGGTTAGAGAGGAAAGCAAACCTTCCCCGTACTGCTCTCCCAAAAAGTAACCGGCGATCAGAAGCAAGGCAGAAACAATGACATTCCAGTTTTCTTTCCAAAGTGGTTCTTTCTTTTCCACGGCACGCTCTTTGTCAGGCGTCACTTTCAGGTTTTCAAATGCTCCCGCCTTTTCTAATTCCTCTATCGATGTATTCCCAAAAACCGTTATTTTGGATGCTCCGAAGTTTACTTGCGCATCCTGAACGCCTGGGAGATTTTTTACGTTCTTCTCAAAGATGGCTGCACAATGGGTACAGGTAAAACCTTGAACCCGGTACACATTTTTCTCTTCTTTAGGATTTTGCGTTTTAATGTTCAACGGTCAACATCTCCTGACGATGCGCGGAAGCGAGTTTAATGAGTTGGCGCACATGGTCATCATCCATAGAATAAAATACCAGCTTTCCTTCTTTTCGGTACTTGACAAGATTCATTTTTTTTAACGTTCGCAGATGATGTGAAGCCGTTGCAAGCGTGGAGCCGATAATGTTGGCCACATCGCAGACACAAAGTTCATCTTCTTGGCATAGAGCAAAGGCCACTTTCATCCTCGTTTCATCGGCGAGCGCTTTAAACATATTCGCCATGCCTGAAATATCCTGCCGCATTAGCGAGTTTTGAACGCGCTGCACTTTTACTTCGTCAAAACAATACAGTTCACATGTATCTTTTGGCGTCATTCAAACACCCCATCAATCAACTAATCGTTTGAGTATAGGATCATCATACTCCCTATTTTCTATTCAGTCAAATATTCGTTTGAATGTTCTCATCAGAAAAACAAAAACAGCATGCAAATTAGACGATCCAATTCACATGCCGCTATCCTCACTAATGAACTTATTAAGGCTAACTCAGCCTCCGTTTCATTTTTTTGTATTATTGTCGTATTTTTCATTTCATGGTAATTTATTAGGTGATTAGATCTATGATAGGAGGATAATACCAATGAAACTCAAGAAAACCATTATGATTATTGTCCTGCTCTGCTTTCCTTTTGCTTCAATCGCTAACGCTCATCCCGGTAGAACAGATCAGAACGGCGGTCATACTTGTCGAACCAATTGTGAGAAATGGGGTTTGAAATATGGGGAGTATCACTATCATAACGGCGGTAACAACAGCAGCCGTTCGTCAAGCAGTTCCGGTTCTTCAGCAAACGCTGCCTCTTCAAGCATATCGCCAAAAGAAAACGTTCCTGAGGGGGCAGTTAAAGTAAGTCTGCCTGGCTTCAACATTTTTGTGAATGGTCAACAGATTTCAAACTCAACATCTAAGTATCCTGTTGTTGTTTATAAAGACATTACTTACTTTCCAATGACATGGAATTATACTCAGGCACTCGCCTTGGAGACAAAGTGGGATGCTGAGGTTGGCTTCGTGATCAGAAAGACAAATAATAAACCGGCAAATCTTAATACTGATCCCGGCGTCCCGGCTTCAAAGCTTTACGCCACAATGCCTGAATTTAACGTGTACGTTAATGATGTTTGGATTGATAACTCCTCAGAAGAGTATCCCTTACTGGTTCTAAATGACATAACCTACTTTCCTATGACTTGGAAATTCGCTGTTGAAGAACTTGGTTTGACAACAAAGTTTGAAAATAATTCATTTTATATTTCTAAATAAACTAGTGAGAGCCGACTTTTCTGTGCTGAAAATCAAGTTACGACGGATCCGCCGTTTACGAACAACACTTGGCCTGATATGTAGGTCGAATCATCGGAAGCCAGCAGCACGTAAGTCGGCGCCAATTCAAATGGCTGCCCCGGCCGTTTCAAAGGCACTTCTGTACCAAAAGTTCTAACCTCTGCCGCGGCAAATGCAGACGGAATTAGGGGCGTCCAAGTAGGTCCGGGCGCTACCGCGTTTACCCGAATCCCGTGTTTGGCCAACGACAGAGACAATGAACGGGTAAAGGATACAATGGCCCCTTTCGTGGCCGTATAATCGATCATATTCCCCATCCCGGAAAAAGCGGTATCCGAGGTCGTGTTGATGATGGAGCCCCCGGCGGGCAAATGAGGCAGCGCAGCTTTGGTCATATCAAAAAAAGAAATAATATTGGTTTGAAACGTGTTCATCAGCTGTTCTTTTGTAATATCCAAAATACTGTCCTGATGAAACTGTACGCCGTGATTATTCACCAAGACGTCGAGCCGTCCAAAGGTTTTGATCGTTGTCTCCACAATATAGCGGCAGGCGTCTTCCTCCCTCAAATTTGCAGCTATAGGCAGACAATTTCGGCCAAGCTTGCCGATGATTTGCTTCGTTTCAATCGCATCCTGGTGTTCGTCGAGATAAGGGATCACCAGATCGGCTCCTTCCTTGGCAAAAGCTATGGCCACGGCCCGCCCGATTCCACTATCCCCGCCCGTCACAATCGCTACTTTATTTTTCAACTTTCCGCTTCCCGTATAACCCGGATTATCGAAAATCGGCCGGGGATTCATCACATATTCAAATCCCGGATGCCTGTTCTGATGCTGCGCAGGAAAAACGACCGGAACATTCGTGCATTGCTGCTCCCAACCTATATAAGGATATATAGGATACGCCATTGTCATTCTCCTCTCGAACTGTATTTCATAACCTATTGTATTTTCGGCCGAAATCAAACATGCCGATATCCCGGCGCGGCCGGCATGAGATGGACAAGGCGCGTTGAGGCAACTGTAGAAAATCCGCAATCAGCGACAAGCAATTTCAACGTTAAGAATCCTTATAGGACACGGGCTTAAGGCCTTCGATAAGCATAACTACAAATCGTCGCATTTGGATATGATTAATTTCAAATTCAATTTATTGTTTCCTTCATCGGTATGATCGGTAAAAGTACTCGTGATTAAATGCTCGGGCAAAACTTCATGCTTGCATTCAGGACAAATATCATTTACTAACTGCACCTGATTATTACACCATGGACATTCAATCATACTTCTCTCCCTTTCTATATAGTCCTATTTCAGATAACGTTCTTGTGAACCCTCATTGGCTTAAAGCGCGTAGCGCCGGGTCCGACGGACTTAGCCAGTGCATGGTTGTCTGCCTGATCCCACATCACTGCAATGCCTCGGGCAGACAAGGAACTTCAACTCTGCAGCGTGAATATGGTGTTAAACGAGCCGAAAGGAGGTGAGTCCTGTCCTCCAAAATGCCGAATAATCCTTATGTATCAACGGATTTCGGGGTTTGTAAAACTCTTCCACGCGATTGTAAATAACCCGAAATTTCATTGAAGTTATGCGAAATCGTATATCCAAATGTTTTACGAACCTCCCCTTGCCCACTTCGTATATCTGCTTTGCTTCGCATATCCAATAAGGGAGGAAATGCGAAGTGCCTCAACCAAATATGACCGATTGGTCAAGCCTTGTTCATTTGTTTCTCATGGACTGCAAGTCCAGAAACCTAGCCAAGTCAACTATTCGTCGTTACGGGAACGGATTGAAAAAGATCGAACAACACTTAAAAACCCAAAATCTCGAATGGTCTGATTTAACTCCCGATCTGTTAAAACATCGTATCATCCCCAGTATGCTTGATGAGACATCGGCCTTGAGAACCGTTAATTGCAATCTGGCAATTCTCAAAGCGTTTTTCGCGTTTCTCGTCGCCGAGAAACAAGCTGATTTCAATATTACGGATGAACTAAAGCCGTTTAAAGTCCAAGCCTCTTTGATGCATACTTTCACGGATGCTCATTTGATGTGGCTGTTTACTGAACCCGATCGTTTAACATTTACAGGCTTACGTAATTACATGATGATGCTGATTTTGCTTGAAACCGGAATACGCCTGAACGAACTAACTCAACTACAAATCACAGATATTCTATTAGATGAAGGAATGGTCCGTGTTCGGCAAGGGAAAGGCAGAAAGGCCAGAATGGTACCGATCCAGCGAATCGTATCTAATGAGTTGCAACTCTATTTGCTGGAGCGTGGAACGCTCGCGGATTTGTAAAACCGCAAACATTCAGGATGTGCAATGTTCCTGCCACACGTTTCGCCATACCTTCGCAAAAAAGTATTTATTAAATGGTGGCGATATTTTCTCGTTAAAAAACATTCTCGGGCACTCACGGATTGAAACAACTGAAATGTATGTTGAACTTTTTTCACGCGATTTGCAGACTCAACATGAAAAGTTTAGCCCGCTGGAACAAATCATTCATGAATTCCCCGCACTCTTCACTGAAAGCGGGGTGCAAGGGGAATGACGACCGGACGCCGACAAAATAAGTTAACAAAAGTCGATAAGGCGAGTGACGCCAAGCAACAATTAAGCTATAACGATCTGCTTCACTCTTTTATTCTGAGTCTGTAAAATAAAATGTGTAAACTCTCAAACCTGATAAAATGAAAGTAATAGAAAGGTTGGGGAGCACACATGGGATTATGGAGTAAAGAGCAGCTTAGGGCCTTCATTAAGGAGAACAAGCTGGTGACCGCACAGGACGCGCAGAATGCTTTGAAAGACTTATTTTCCCAAATAAACAAATAATAAAAACACGACCCATTTAGGCCGTGTTCGGCAAATTGGGTAACCCGGCTGTCATCACTTGAATAGTGAGAAGACCCGTGGCTTTGCGTCACTGCCTTTCGACAGCTTAGCCGTTTTCCATATACTTCACGATGCACTCTTTTCCAATTCCTTGATACGAAATCTCCAAATTTCTTGACGAATGATGGTAGCAGCTTCAACATGAATAGATGCCTTATCTTGGATAACCTCGTGAATGATCATTCAACATCCTTATAACTTTCTTTAAATATCACATTTAATACTCCCAAACAAAAGCATCAACTAGGTTTCTCTTTATTTAAATAAGCAAAACACTTGCTTGGCAAACCCCGAGTAGACATGTCACCTACTTGGGTGATTCGCCTCATAGAGAAGGTATCCAATAATAGGTACAAATTCATATTTACCAATTGAATTTGCCAACTTATCAGCCCTCTATTATAGATTGCACCCGTCAGTTAAACGCTACTAACACAAATAGGCCAGCCAATTCTGGCTGAACCTGTACGTGATAATCATCAATCGCTTACTGGCTGTCCTAGCCGAAGCATCTGAAAATTCCAATAATAAAATATCGCTGCAAAACTGGTAGACCATAAGGAGTAGAATCATCTCAAAGAAGCCAACATCCGTACGCCCATGATCCTCCACTCCGTGGTTTAGAACGCTCACTTTCTTCCGGTTCCGCATTGAGACGAGCCATTTGCTCTCGGCAAAGCCTTGGGAACAGCAGAGCAGCCCTGTTCTGCCGTTTCCGATGTTTCCACTTTGTCCCCGCTCCGTGTCTCAAGACGCCGAGCTTGCTTGCCTTACTCTTCTTTGTAAGGCAAGCAAGGCAGCAGCCGCGGCAAGCGCTGCACAGATCAAATACATGGAAGAGTACGAGGTCAGATCGGAAACAGGTCCCATGATGATGCCTCCCAGAGACACTCCCAGATCGGCCGTCGCAATGAACAAACCGATTAACACGCCTCGCTCCGCTTTGGGCAAAACAAAACTCAAATATGTCGTCAGAGTCGGATACAGCAGCGCTTGCGCGATGCCGAGTAGCACTGCCCCTATGTAGAATAACGCCGCGCCCGCGCTCGGCGATAAACCGACGGCAAGCGAAGCCGTCACGAGGAGCATCATCAACCCACCAACGAAGGAGGAACGCCACTTGCCGTCGGACGGAATCCAGGATCGGAGCAGGAATCTCGCGGCCACAACGACTGCCGCCTGAATCATGAGGTAGACGGCCGCATTGCCTCCCTGAATCTGCGGCGCGTAAAGCGGCACAAACGCGGTAACCGCTCCGAATACAACCGAGGCGCTCAGCATGAGCACGCCGCAACGGAACAAGTGGGGATTGCTCCCAAGCTGGATCGTAGCTCTCAACATAGCCGCTGCCGGACTACGCCGCTCGCCTTCTCTCCCACTGGCCCCTGCCGGACCTCGTCCCTCTTCACCGCTTGCCGTATCATCCGGCTGCCCGCCAATGCGTGCCGTGAAGCCAACGATGCCGGTCAATATTGCGATGGCGATCATCGACACGGCGAACAGGCCCATTCCGCCCGTCTCTCCCGATTGCCACATGCCGATCGCCAGCAGCGGCCCGAATATGCCCGGCAGATAGGAGCACAGGGAATACATGGAGATACCCTGCGCCCGATCCTTGTCGGGGAGCGCTTCGATTACGCCGAGCTGCAGCGCCATGGAGAAGAAGGCGGTACATACGCCTTGCAGCACGCGGGCGAAGAAGTATCCCTCCAGTCCGGTGAACGTATACAGCAGCAGCGCAAGCCCATTGACGGTCAGCAGGACGCGCAGCACACGAATCGCTCCGTAACGCTGAATCAGGCCGCCTGCCCATGGCCTGAAAAACATTGTCGTCAGCAGATAAGCACCCATAATAAGGCCAATCGTCGAATTGGACGCTCCCAGTGACTCTCCCTTCAAAGGAATGATGACATTCAGAATGGAATTCCCGCTGAAATAGAGTAGCGTAAGCAAATACAGCCGAAGAAACGGCCAGGACAACGCACCTTTCACTTCAAACTCTCCTTTCCTTGTTTCCTCGGTCGCTACTCTCCCCGAGACATTTCGATAATCCCTTGCGTAGCAATCCCCTTGGCATCATTACAACAGCCCGGGTAAAGCGTCATTACGACAACACCTTGCGAAGCAGTTCCTTTGCATACGGAGACTGAACGTGCCCAAG
Source organism: Paenibacillus naphthalenovorans (assembly GCF_001465255.1). NCBI lineage: Bacteria > Bacillati > Bacillota > Bacilli > Caryophanales > Paenibacillaceae > Paenibacillus > Paenibacillus naphthalenovorans. The sequence continues at coordinate 2,417,365 of NZ_CP013652.1, forward strand.
CTCCTCGGTATCGACAAGCTCCACGATCTCCCCTCCGCGAATAATCATGATCCGGTCGCAAAGATAAGCCGCCGCCTGGATATCGTGGGTAATAAAAATATAACCCATCCCATATGCCGTTCTCAGCTTCCCGAGCAAGTCCAACACCTGCATTTGAACCGAGCCGTCAAGCGAGCTTACGGCTTCGTCTAGCAGGATGCACTGAGGTTCCGAGCACACCGCCCTCGCGATGCATACCCGCTGCGCCTCGCCGCCGGACAGTTCGTGCGGGTATCTCGGAAGATAGGATTCGTTCAACCCAACCTGCCTCAGCAGCTTGCCGATGTCAAACGATCCATCCCCCTTCCCCGCAAGTCTGAGGGGTTCAAGAATCGCCTGCCGAACCGTAAAGAATGGATTGATGGACGAGGTGTAATCCTGAAAGACGGCGCTGATAGCCCCCCGCCGCACGCTTCGATCCGAGACGGGTTTCCCGTCGAAAGTGATAGAGCCGCTATCCGGCTTCTCGATGCCGAGCAACAGCCGTCCCAATGTCGATTTGCCGCTGCCGCTTTCTCCAATGATGCCAAGACATTCGCCCTTCCTCCACTCGAACCCGATATCGTGCAGCACTTGATGGCGGGTTTTGCGGAGCCAGTCTTGCTGCCGATACGATTTGTGAACACCTTCAACTTTCAGCAACATCCGCGCCTCCCATCAATTGATTGTAGCGGCGGCTTAACGCTTCCTTGGAGGAAACCAGGTAACGAGTATACGGATGCCGCGCGCCGGCGAAAATATCCCTGGTCGTCCCGCGCTCGACGATCTCTCCGTCCTTCATGACGAGCACGTTGTCCGCAATACGTCTCACCACGCCCAAGTCATGTGACACAAAAATCATGGCGCTGCCCAGCCGTTCACGCAAACGCAAGAATTGTTCCACCACCTCGTACGCCGTGACGGCATCCAGCGCCGTCGTCGGTTCGTCGGCAATAATGACATCCGGCTCCATCACGATGGCAAGCGCGATCATGACCCGCTGCAGCATGCCGCCCGACAACTCGTGCGGATAGCGGCGCATCGCTTCAGACGGCTCCCTCAGGCCAACCGCGGCCATCGCCGCACTCAGTCTGGCTTCCGTCTCGCTCCGGCTCCAGTCGTAGTGGACGCTCAGCACCTCTTGCAGATAAACGCCAATCGGCCGCGACGGATCAAACGCGCTCATGCCGTTCTGCATAATCATGCAGAGCCGCCGCCCTCTGAACCGCCGCATCTCCTTGTCGGACAGCTTCGTCAAATCCTCTCCGTTCAACGTCACCGTCCCCGACTGCCGAAGACCTGTCCGATTCAATCGCATAATCGCTCTGCATGTCAGCGACTTGCCGCTGCCGCTCTCTCCAACGATGGCCAGACATTCCCCTTGCGCGAGCCGAAAGGAGCTGTCATGCACCAGTGCACGGCCGGAGCGCTCGTCCCGAATGCTCAAGTGTTCAACATCGAGTACATGTATTCCATTTTTGCCGTTCATCCCGCTCAAGCCACCTCCTTCCCGCGCAATCTAGGCGCAGTTCCGCCTGCGCTCGCCTCCGCACGTCTGGCCGCGATCATCAGCTTGGGATCGAGCGCCTTCTGCAGCGCATCCGACAGGAAGTTCACCGCCGACACGACAATAATAATGGCAAGCCCGGGAGCCAGCATCAGTTCTGGACGGGTGAACATAACCGCTCTGGCTTCGTTCATCATCATTCCCCATTCGGCATGAGGAGCCTGAATACCGAGACCGAGGAACGACAACCCCGATATTTGCAAAATCATGGATCCAAAGGCGCCGCTGGCGATAACCGCCATCTCCGGCAGCGCCACCGGCGCGATATGCCGCGTCATAATGCCGAAGTGGCCGATGCCCAGCACCTTCGCAAACTTCACGTAGTCGGCATCCGCATATTGCATGACCGCCGTTCGAATGACGCGGGCGAACCAGGCCCACTTCATCATCACGAACGCAATCAAAATGTTGGTCAATCCCGCCCCCATCATGCCGACAATCGCCAGCGTCATGACGTAACCCGGGAACGAAAGCATGATGTCGCAGATTCGCATCAATATCGCATCCGTCTTCCCTAGGAAATAACCGGCGGCAAAGCCGAGCGCGGCTCCGATGCCAGCGGACGCCCCAAGGGCGGCAAGCACCCAGAGTACGCTTGGACGGATGCCGTAGATCAATCGCGACAAAATGCAGCGCCCCAGATGATCGTTGCCAAGCCAGTAGCTCCAGGAAGCTCCGGCGAACCGCAGCTCCATGTTGGCTTCGTTCGGAGAATGCGGGGCAATAAGGGGAGCGCATAAGCCGATTAACAGCGTTGCCGCGACGACGGCAAGAGATGCCGCCGCCAATCTGTCCTTCAGCAGTCGTTCCATCAGCTTCATTATTAGAACTCCTTCCTCAGCTTCGGATTCACCGCCGCGTTCAACAGGTCGGATGCCGTGTTAAACAGGACGAACGCAACGGCCAGCACCAGAACGTAAGCTTGTATGATAGGGAAATCTCGCCCCAGAATCGAATTAACAGTGAGCGTTCCGAGACCCGGCCAAGCGAAAATATTTTCCACGACGACCGTGCTTCCCAGGATGACCGGAATGGCAAGGCCGAACACCGATACCGCGACTTGCAGCGAGTTGCGCAGCACCTGCAAGGTCAAGCTTCTCTCCGATAACCCGCACGCTCTGCCGTAAAGCACGTAGTCCTCGTTCAGGTTGCTCAACATGGAGCTGCGTATGATTCGAAAATAAATGCCAGCATATCCGATGACGATGACCGCCACCGGCAGCACGTAGCTGCCGTACCCGTCCATGCCGCTTGTCGGCAGCAGATCAAGCTTGACCGAGAAGTACCAGACCATCAGCGCAGCCAGCCAGTAGGACGGCATCGATGTCAACAGGAAGGAGAAACTTCTGACCGAGAGGTCCAGCCACTTGCCTTCCCTCAAGGCGCAGCCGACTCCCAGCGCAATCGACAGCAAGATGATGAGCAGCGAGGAGACGAGCGTCAGCTTCAACGTGTTCAGCAAAGCCGGGCCGAGCAGCGACCATACCGGTTTGCCCGTTATGTAGGAGTCTCCGAAATCAAGCCGGAGGCACGAGACCAGCCAATCCCAATAACGGATGAGCAGCGGACGGTTCATGCCAAGCGCTTCCCTCGTCTCCGCGATCAACTCATCCGTGATGGCCGGCACGCCTTGGGCGTGCAGAACGACCTCGGCCGGATCCATAGGCGACAGCCCGTTCAAAATAAAGGTCATAAACGAAATGACAACAAGCAGCGGAACCACGACGAATAATCGTTTCAATGCGTAACCGGCCATTGCTCTTTTCCTCCATGCTTCGCTTTACTTGAAGCTCATTCGTTCGAACGGCAGCTCGAATTGCGTCTGCTTGAACGAGATTCCTTGCAAATCCTTGGGGGCGACTACCGTAACGCTGCCGTTCGTAAGCGGAATAAACACGGCTTCGTCATGCACGATCGTCAAAATATCCTTGTAAAGCGCCTTTCTGGCATCCTCGTCCGTCGACAACATCACTTCATTGATCTTGCGGTACAGCTCCTCCGCCTGGGGAATGCCGCTTGTCGTGTGCAGATAAGCCGACTCGGAAGCAAACGCGGCGATGGTGCTTTGCGGATCGTAGGCAAGACCCCACGTCTGGTTGAACAACAGGTCGTAGTCGCCCGTCGAACGGCGGTTTGCGATCGCCTGCGATTCTTCTCCGACGAGCTCCAGCTTCATGCCGATTTTACCGGCTTCGCTTTGAAGCAGCTCCGCCTGCGTCTTCTGCGAGGAGGAATTGACATCGTAATACAGCTTCATTGCAAGCTCGCGACCATCCTTCGTGCGGACCGCCGCTCCTCCGCCATTCGTCCACCCGGCTTCCTCCAGCAGCTTGGCGGCACCTTCCGGATTATAGTCCCGCTTCGGTAGCCCGACATCGGCGTAATTGACGTTGGAGGAAAACAGCGTCTCCGCAGGCGCCTCCGTGCCGCTGAAGATCGTGCGGCTGATCGTTTCGCGGTCAATGGACAACCAGATCGCTTCCCGCACCGCTTTCTCGCTGACGGGACTGGCGGCATTGCTGCTGTTCGCCACAATCATTTTCGTATTCATCGGCTCGCTCCGAACGATCTGGTAATCGCCCGAATCCGCCAGCCGCTGCATGGCCTCCACGTCGATGCTGTCGGCGCCGCGGTCATCGGTGAAAACGAAATTGACTTCTCCCTTCTGCAAGGCAAGCAGCGTCGTCTCGCCGGCCGGCAGCACCTTCGCCGTAATCGTCTTGATGGCAGGCATGCCTCCCCAATAGTCCTCGTTCGCCGAGAACTTTGCGAATTGCTCCGTCACATGTTCGTCGAGCTTGTAAGGTCCCGTGCCGTTATAACCGGCAACCCCGTCCTTCGTCTCCCCGTTCAGGAAGTCCTTCGGCGAGAGGAAGACGTACGGACGCGTCATCGACAATTCAAGCAGCGTCGGATAATAAGTATCTTTCAGCGTCAATTGGACGGTGTGCTCGTCAATGACGTCGACCTGATCCAGCATGGTCGACAGCTTGATCCAGGCATGTTTGGCCGCATTGCTTTGAACGGCTTCGATGTTCAGCTTGACCGCTTCGGCGTTAAACGGCTCGCCGTCGTGGAATTTTACGTTTTTCCTTAAGTGAAAGGTATAGACTTTGCCATCCTCCGAGATGTCCCATGATTCCGCGAGCAGCGGCTTAATGCCTTCCGGCGTATTCTCCACCAGCGATTCGTACACGATGGCTTGAGCGGCCATCGATCCCGGATACAGGTGCGGATTCATGTCGTTGATGTCTTTCGCCGCGGCGTATACCAGCTCCCGCGTTTGTTCGGCCGCCCCCGGCTTATTGTTGTTGCCGCCGCTGCATCCGGCCAGCAATACGATGACCAGAAGGGATGCCAGTAGTACGGCTGCTTTGATTCTTTTCATGTTTTGACGCTCCTTTTTCTTAAATAGTAACAATTACGATTATATGACCATTTGATTGTAATAATAACTATTATCATTTGTCAATTCATTTTTTTCCCATCCCAAGCCGCAAAAAAAAAACGTTGACGTACTGCCAATATTTTACTATGATGATGTCGAGTTTATTCGTAATTATTACTAATTTTCAAATTCTGGACGAAGTCGTCCACATTCTGCACCATATCGGAGGGTTGTTCCAATGAATCAGGAGATTGATTTCGTCAAATGCAGTCCCGCAAGCAACATGACGATTCTTATCATGGGCGAGTTGCCCGCCGATCAGCATGCCCACATCGCCTCCCAGATCATGGACTATAGCCATCTCTGCGCGGAGCAAGTCGGTTTTGTCGAAAAGCCGACCCTTCCCGGCTGTGCCGCCAAACTTCGGATGGCAGGGGGCGAATTTTGCGGCAATGCCTGCCTTGCACTCGCGGCGTGTCTAGCGTCGGAGCGAACGCTGCGGCCAGGCGAAACTCTGGAAATGCCGCTGGAGGTGTCGGGCGCGGAGTTTCCCGTGTTTTGCCGCGTGGAGAAATTGGACAGGGACTATATGTGCGAAGCCGGCATGCCGATTCCAACCGCGGTAGAGAACGCCGTCATCCCTTTCGAAGGTTTGCTGCTGGAGCTGGGTATCGTCCGTTACGGCGGCTTCTTCCATCTGGTCATCGACAACGAGCGCTTCGCGCTTGAGCCGGCTGCAGCCGAACGACTGGCGAAATTGCTTGGCGTCGTGTCGGGGGATAACTTGGTCGGCGTCATGCTGTACCGTCCCTCCTCGCGCGAGCTTGCTCCGCTGATCTACATCCCCGCGCTCGGCAGCTTGATCTGGGAGCGAGGCTGCGGCTCGGGAACGGCTTCGGTGGGTTGTTACCTGGCCTGGAACGGCCGCGACTCTGTAGACGTGCCCGTGCATCAGCCAGGAGGCATCATTCATGTACACGTTAGCTGGAACGGAGGGGAGATCACCGGCGTGACCATCGAATCCGCCGTCGGCATCGTCGCCAGAGGCAAAACTTATGTCGACGATTGCATCCAATATTCATTACAAGGAGGAAACGGATAACATGGAACTTCTATATCGATCATTGCTGCAATTTCGCGACAAATTCGTACAGGCAGCCGCGCAATATGACGGCATCTCCCGCAACAATCATGAGCTGCAGCAAACAATAGACGACTATTCCGCCTTCATCACCGATGCGAACAATCAACGGTTATGGGCGGAGCTTAACCCCGGAGACGTTCAGGAGCTCCATCCGCTTGTGATGCAACTGCGGGACATATCGGCGCGTTGCGTCGCCATTATGGAAAAATATCGCGCGCTCAAGCTGCTGCATGGCGGTGATGACAGGCATGAGTACTTTCATCACATTGAGGCTTCCATCGAAAAGGAATTCGGGAGCTTCACGGTAACCGCCGATTCCAAGATGTTGTTGATTGGCTCGGGTGCGTTCCCGATGACGCCGTTGCTGATCGCCAAACGAACAGGCGCCGAGGTGATTGGTATCGACATTGACCGGGAAGCCGTGGATTTGGGCAGGAAGGTCGTCGAACGACTCGGCCCGTATCTGCCCATCCGGCTGGAGAACGTTCCGCTGGAGCGGCTGCATGATATCGGCACGGTTACGCACATCATTATCAGTTCCACGGTGTCCGTCAAATACGAGCTCCTCGACCTGCTGCATGAGGCGACTCAGCCGGAAGTCGTCGTAGCTATGCGATACGGGAACGGCTTGAAGGCGCTCTTCAACTATCCCATGGAGGAAGTGGATGACGGCAAATGGCAGCTCAATGAAACGACGGTACGGCCGGGACATGTATTCGATGTGGCGTTGTACCGCAAAGCACCGGCTCCGGCCCCGGCAAGGGAGGTCTTGAGATGAACCTTCTTCGCAGCGTTCTCATCGCAGGAACAGGCCCCGCAGCCGTACAACTTGCCGTGCTTCTCAAGCGATTGCGGAACAGCCACGTGGGCATCGCCGGACGAAAGTCCGTTCTCTCCGCTCCATTCTTCGATGCGCTTCGCCGGAACGGCGGGACGGTTGCCGTCGAAACAAGCGGTCCGCAACATAAAGCGCTTCAAGGCGAGTGCCGCGTGGACGCCATGTTCCAGGATTTGGGAACCATTGAGGAACAGTGGGATACGCTCATATTGGCGGTAACGGCGGATGCTTATGTGTCCGTGCTCGCGCAGCTACCGCCACGGCTGCTGCACAGCTTGCGCTGCGTTGCGCTTCTCTCCCCGACTTTCGGCTCGGGCGCGCTCATCCGCCATTATCTGAAGGAACAAGGCTGCGACGCCGAGGTGCTCAGCTTCTCCACCTACCTGGGGGACACGCGACGGACGGGCGATAAGCCGCCAACCCATGTTCTGACGACGGCAGTCAAACGCAAGGTGTATGCGGGAGCGGCGGGATGGCCCTCCGAGTCCGTGGAGACGTTCCGGCGATTGTACGAAGATGCGGGCATCGCGCTGGAACCGCTGGATTCGGCGCTTGCGGCCGAGACGCGCAACATCTCGTTGTACGTGCATCCGCCTTTGTTTATGAACGACTTCTCGCTCGGCGTCATTTTCAGCGGCCAAGCCATTCCGAAGTTTGTGTACAAGCTGTTCCCGGAGGGCCCCATTACGCCCACTCTCATACGGGAAATGCTGGAGCAATGGAAGGAGATATCCGCTCTCGCCCGGATGCTTCGCTTGGAGCCGCTCAACCTGCTGCAATTCATGGTCGACGATAATTACCCGGTCAGGCCGGAAAGCTTGTCCCGCCAGTACATTGACGGTTTCCCCGAGCTAGATCCCATCCATCAGCAATATTCGTTATACGTTCGTTACGCGTCCCTGCTGATCGATCCCTACTCGGAGCCGGATCGGGACGGCCGGTACTTCGACTTCTCCGCCGTTCCGCTCCGCCCCGTGTTCGTCAATCAGGAAGGAGCCTGGGATATTCCGAGAATGCCGAAGGAAGATTATTACCGGATCAAAATGATACAAGGCCTCTCTCGCGCAGCCGGCTTGCCTTGCCCGACCATCGACGGGTTCGTCGACCGATATGAGCGGCACTTGCTAAGCGCAGCGGAGTTGCTTACGGGCCGTCCATTGTCGGAAGCCTTTACGCCCCAAAGCTTCGAGGGCGATGTCCGGCGCATCTGTGCGGAGCTGCTTCAGATCGACGCTGCCAAGACCTGAGCCGGAGCGGAGCAACCACACAGAACGAAAGCATGGCCGCCCAGATGGATGAGCGGCCATGCTTTTTGACGTTTTGAGCGTTTCTAGCAGGCTAATGACGACGGTTATCATATCACTTCCATCATGACAGCTCCAAAGCGCGTAAAGCGTTTGCCATATCCTGCTTGGAGAAATGATCGCCGATAAATATGGAAACGTTCGATGTCTCTACATCCGAACGTATCGAAAATATGTCCAGATCGCCATGGGTATATTGGAATAAGCTCGGAAAAGCTCGTCCCGCAAACCGGATCAGCCCCTTGGCCCGGTACACATTCGGCGGCAGCAAGGCAAGGAAGCCTTCAAACGCTTCCCGTTCCACTTCCTTCTCGAAATAATGAGTATATGGTGTTAAACGAAATTAGCGCCCTCACTGATATACTCACACAATAAGTTTTATGGCCTTTACAGGTTTTCATTATCGAGGTTCGGACATCTAAGGTTGCATATGACGAATTCCTTCGAAGCCGCATTACATAACTATCCCTTTATCCAGATAGTGATTGATCAATTACTATTGATCGCTAAAAGAGAACCGTTTCTTCTTTGCAGCGCGCGAACCGTGGCCGAGATTCCCTCTTCAAAAGACGTCGCCCGCACTGGTCCAATCAGCCGCTCATATTTGTCCCCGCTCAGCGAGCCTAGTCTTGCCCTTCCTTGTATGAGGCTGTTTCGGATGCTCCTTTGTAATTGATCAATCACTTACTATATTGCAATGTATCATATAGTGATTGATTGGTCAATCACTAATTTGCATTCAATGTTCCCGCCCCTCACCTTTCCTTCAATTCGGGCATGTCCAGCGCCAGCGCAATGTTGCAGATCATCCCCCGGGCCAGAAACAGCATCGTCCGTTCCTTGGCATTCGGAATGCCGGCTTTGGTGAAAGCGTCCAGCACCATGCGGCGGACTTCCCCGAGTCCATTGCGCATCGCTTCTTGGATCGAGTCTTCCCGGATCGTCTGTGCCTGCATCTGAAGCAGAACCTCATTCTGGTAGGAATCCAGAATATCCTCATAGGCCTGAATAAGGCCGGTCTCTAGTTGTTCCGGCGAAGCGGATTCCACAACCTTGCGGAAGGATTCGATCACCCGTGACCAGGACACCTCCAGCGCCGCAAGTAACAATGTTTCTTTGGTTGAGAAAAACCGGAATATATAGGGCTGCGAAATCTTGGCCCGTTTCGCGACTTGTGCCGTCGTGGCCCGGAAAAATCCGATCTCCGCAAACACTTCGATCGCTGCGGATATGATTTCCGATTTGCGGTTTACCGAGATCGTCTCGGACTTTGACATCGGATTGACGCCTCCTTCGCAAGTTAGTGATTCAGCAATTATGTTATTATACAAGAAAAATACCTTGGTATCAATTCAGCATCATTCCCGACGTTTCAGGAATAGAAAAACGGAACAGGTCCCCAGCGTTCGCCGGGGACCATGCCAATACTTTTCCTTTATTTATTCAAAACATTACTTCAAAACCCTCAGAGTGGGTGCTTCGTTTTCAGGAAGAGCTGACTTTCCAAGCTCTTCGATCTTGTCCTGCACCTGCTTGATGAGCTCTTGATTGAATTCCAGTGCGGACTTATATTCCGTATTATAACTGATGCCGAGCAGCGCTTTATCATACCGGGAAAAAGTTATTAAAGCCATTTCCCCATTTTCGCCCGTGATATCCATTGAAATCGTCGGATCATTGTTGCTGTAGCCCTGGCCGTTGTATTCAACCGACTTCACAGCGCTATGAACAACGTTATATTTTTCCGCCAGTTTTTTTGCCAGCTCAACATATTCCTGCGGATTTTTAGCAAGGGCCGAATCAAAGGCTACTGAAACCTTTTCATCCAGCGTTCTGCTGCGGCCTATGGTAAATAATTCTCCTGTTACAGAGTCTACGGAGAAATAATAATTGCGCTCGCCGTTGATCAGCACATCCGCATACCATCTCGAACGGGGAAGGCCTTCGTTTGCCTGTTGATAGCCCATTTCAATGGCTTGGCCCTCTAAGTTCAGGTCAAATACCTCCCAAAGGGCCTGGGCGCCAATCTCCGCTGCTTCTTCTTTTGTTAAATCCTTGCTGGTTGGCGTTTGGTTGCGGTAGTTTTCAAGGTCAATGGCTCCCACCGTATAATTGGCTTTTTTGTAGCCATCCGGCAAGCTGTTTGGTGCCGCTTGGAACGGACCGGCTGCAGCATTCGCATATTTTGTAGGGATCACATGGGTTTGTTTGAACTCCGATACCGTTACTGCCTGTGTAAATCCCTGGAACAATAAGGTGTTGGCCCCAATGATCACTGCGGATGCGAATATGGTTTTTTTCAAGCTTTTCATTTGAATCACTCCTTCATCGTTATGTTTGTGATCACATTAAGCAGTGTAAAATGGCCGGATTATCGAATCATCATCAAGTTATTATGAAGTTGTAAAAATGATTTTTGCTGTCGTTCCTTCGCCAAGTTGGCTCGTAAACTCCAGTTCCGCGCCATGACGCAGAACAATCTGTTTACAGATAGCAAGGCCTAATCCGGTGCCGCCGTCCCTGCGGTTTCGTGAATTCTCCGCGCGGTAAAAGGGCTCGGTAATATGCCGTAGTACTTCGGAGGTCATCCCTTTACCGTTATCCTGGATGTAAACCGTTTTCTTTCCGGCTTCCACGACGGCACGCACGATAATATGTCCGCCCGTACCGCACGCCTTTATCGCATTGTCGATTAGATTGATAAACAGACTTTCCAGCAAGCAGGCATCTCCCCAAAGAACATCCATTTCACAAAGAAATTCCATTTGTATTTCTTTTTCCGTAAGCTTATTATGCAGTGTCTGCTTGACCGATTGAAAAAGAGCGGATACGTTTTGCGCTTCCCAGGCGATCTGATCATTCTTAAGATTTGCCAGTTCGAGTAATTGATTGGCCATGATCTGCAATCGCCGGCTTTCCGACATAATATAGCTGATCGCGGATAGCCTGTCATCCTCCGTCAGGGCCGCCTTTTGCATATATTCCGCATATCCGTAGATTGCGGTCAAGGGTGTACGGAGCTCATGGGCAAAATTATCAATAAACTGTTGCTTTTTTTCTGCGGCGGTGATCAGCTCCGTCATTTGACGCTGGATTTCCTCCGCCATATGATTGAAGCTTTGAGCCATTTCGGAAAGCTCATCATGACCGGATACCGGAAGCCTGGTTTCGTATGCGCCGGCCGCGATCTTGCGGGAGGTTTGAGAAATCTGCAACAAGGGCTTGAATATTCGATTCAGAATGAAAAGAAGACCTGAAGCATGCAAACCGGAAAGAATCAACCCCGCGAAAAACAGCATGTTTTTCATTTGTTCCCATGCGGTGATGGCATCCGACGCATCGTAAAGATAAACCATAGTATAGACCTCATACGGCGCAGGAAGCTTTCCCGAAACAATGACATAGGTGCTGTCATCTGATTTTTGTATAGAAGCCAGTCGGTTTCCGTCCTCCGGCGGCTCCATGAAACGGCTCTGCAATACGATTTCCTGCCGATTGGAATAGACAAGCTGATGGCCCTTGTAAAGCGCCAGATAAACCTTTTTATCCCCGGACAGATAACGGTATGGCTGGAGCAGAGAATCTAAAGAGCTCTTAATATCAATTCCGCGGCTTTCCACAGCATGAAAATCCTTTGTAAGCGCTGAGGTGATAAAATAGTGTTCGCGCAAACTTCTTTCTTCCGCACGATGAACCGTATCTTTGAATGTAGTGACACAAATGATGAATATTCCAAGATTGAAAGATAACAGAAAAAGGACAAGTGTTGTCAAAAAGGTCCGGTGTTTCATTGGTTTACCTCCAGGCGGTAGCCCAGCTTGTAGACCGTTTTGATCATATTCTCCCAGCCCAATTTTTTACGCAGCTTTTGGATGTGAACATCAATCGTACGGGTATCGCCTTCATAATCATAGCCCCACACTAGCTCCAGAAGTCTTTCTCTGGACAATGCAATATTGCGGTTTTTTACCAGCACCTCTAACAATTCAAATTCTTTAGGGGTGCATTCCACAAGCTGTCCCATATAGAATACCTGGCGGCTGTCAAAATCAATCCTCACAGCCCCCGCTTCAAAGCAACTTTTATTTTTTTGGGTTCGCCGCAGCACTGCTTCTACGCGAGCCAATAGTTCCAACATTTCAAAGGGCTTGGTCAAATAATCGTCAGCCCCCATAGAAAAACCCTTAATGCGATCGGATAAACTGCTGCGTACCGTTAAGAAAATCGTGGGCGTTTCGTGTACTTTTTTAAACACTTCAAACCCGTCAATTTCAGGAAGCATGATATCTAAAATGATCAGATCATAGGTATGGCGTTCTATTTCAGAAATGGCCGTTTTTCCATCAAAAACAGAAGTGCAGTGATGCCCTACAAGCTGCAAATTCCTTTTGACCAGTTCATTGATCGATATTTCATCCTCAACAATTAAAATGGCCGCCAATACGGCTCGCCTCCTTTTTCTGCAATCATATTATTATTGTTTTGTTATAGAGTTGTAAAAGCGGGTCATGGCGATTGGCACCACAACAATATTACCGTTGGATAGGTTTGCGTCCATTCACTCTATTATGACGATCGAAAAGGAAGGATTTCTCCAGCATTCTGAACTTAAACCAATCAAGGAGTGAATCCATTGAAGCAGGAGGAACGCAGACAGCAAGCCATACAATTGCTTCTTGATTCAACGAAAGCGTTAATACGAGAAAAAGGGTCAATGCCCGAGATACACTTTACGTGTTGTTGGCTGTGACCCCTCAGCCCCCCAACAAAATAAAAAAAGATCCTTATCTCTAGTCATCTATGGACCAATGAGATAAGGACCTTATGCTTTAAGCTCCTAAATGAATCTTACGCGCGGGAAATGTATTTGCCTTCACGCGTGTCGATCAGGAGGACGTCGCCCTCGTTGATGAAGAGCGGCACCTGTACGTTCAGGCCGGTTTCGACCTTGGCGTTCTTGGTCGCGCCGGTTGCGGTGTTTCCTTTGATGCCCGGTTCGGTTTCAACCACTTTCAGCTCAACGCTGTTCGGCAGGTTAATACCGAGGATTTCGCCTTGGAAGCTCATGATATTGATCATCATGTTCTCGCGGAGGAAGTTCAGCTCCCACTCGATTTGCTTCTCGTCCAGGGTGATTTGATCGAACGTTTCCGTATCCATGAATGTATGCTCTTTGCCGCTGGCATATAGGTATTGCATTTGACGGTTCTCGATGTGGGCGCGGCTGACGTTCTCGCCGGCACGGAAAGTGCGCTCAACGATGTTGCCGTTACGCAGGTTTTTCAGCTTGGAACGGACGAACGCAGCGCCTTTGCCCGGTTTTACGTGCTGGAAGTCAATAACGGTGAACAAATCTCCGTCTACTTCGATGGTCAAGCCTGTTTTAAAATCGTTAACTGAAATCACTACAAATACCTCCCTGAAAATGTGAGCAGACGGCAGTCCCGAAGAAAACGCGGAAAACCCCGCGGCACAAACAGCTTGCCGCTACCTAGATGAATAAAGTTATGGAATCACGATCAAGTCTTTGCTTGATTGTGTTAACCTACGATTGCCTGTGTCTGTAATGACGATATCATCTTCAATGCGGACGCCTCCAAAGCCAGGTATATAGATACCGGGTTCCACGGTAACGGTCATTCCCGGTGCAAGAACCGTATCTCCTGTTATGGAGAGCCGCGGCGCCTCATGAATTTCCATACCCAAGCCGTGTCCGGTGCCGTGACCGAATAAATCGCCATAGCCGTAGCGCTTGATCACGTCACGTGCGATAGCATCCGCCTCACGTCCGGTCATGCCGGGGCGAATCCGGTCCAGCGCCTCCAGCTGAGCTTCCAGCACGATGTTGTAGATCTCCCTGTGCTTGTCCGTAGGCTTGCCGAGTACGACCGTACGAGTAATATCGGAGCAGTAGCCTTTATAGTAGGCTCCAAAATCCAGCTTGACGAATTCATTCGTACCAATGACTTTTTTGCTGGCCTTGCCATGAGGCAGGGCGGAGCGTTCGCCAGAGGCCACGATCGTTTCAAAGGATGTCGAGGCAGCGCCATGGGCACGAACATACATCTCGATTTCAAGCGCAATATCGAGCTCCTTCATGCCTGGCTTCAGTATACCGAGGATGTACTCAAACGTCCGATCGGCCAATTCTGCCGCTTCCTGCATGACCGCAAGCTCGCCTTCGTCCTTCACCATCCGAAGAGTTTCAACGACGGAGTCCGTCGGAATGAGCTCTACGCCGCCAAGAATCCCGGCACAAGCCTGATACACACCGTAGGTCATGTCGTTTTGCTCGAAGCCGAGCTTGGTCAGGCCCGCATGAGCCAGAAGCTCTTTGACCGTCTCCATAGCTTTAGGCGCATGCTCAATAACCTCGTAGCCGACCGCCTGCTGGGGCGCCTGAGTCATGTAGCGGAAATCCGTAAGCAGAATAGCCCGGTCTTCCGTGATCAACACGTAGCCTGACGATCCGGTAAACCCTGTCATGTACATGCGATTGGTTGCATTCGTAATGAGCAGCGCCTGAAGCCCTTGCTCCTGCATCAGACTGCGAAGCCGCAGAATCCGTTCCTCCTGCATCCGCTATCCCTCCGAACGTTCAATATATTGGACCAATGCGTTGAGACCCAATTCATAACCGTACGCGCCGAACCCTGCAATTTGACCGATCGCTACCGGAGCGATCACGGAAACATGACGGAACGATTCCCTTTTATGAATGTTGGAAATATGTACTTCAACCACCGGTATATTGACAGCACTTACGGCATCGCGGATGGCATAGCTGTAATGCGTAAAGGCACCCGGGTTGAACAGGATACCGTCCTTTGTCCCGTAAGCCGCGTGAATACGATCAATCAGTTCGCCTTCATGATTGGACTGGAACGCTTCAAGCCCTACTCCAAGCTCTTCCGCCAGCTTGGACAGCCGGTCCGTTATCGATTGAAGCGACAGCGCACCGTAAACACCCGGTTCCCGAATACCGAGCATATTCAAATTGGGCCCGTTCAATAACAGTATTTGTTTCATCCGATTTCCCCCCAACCGATCAAACAGCACATACCTATCTATTTTACCATACTTTTCTCCGGTTTGAGAACTTTCATCAATCCCCGCGTTAATGTGATAAATAACCGTTAATGGGGTGTCGGCTGATTACGTTTATTGTCGAACGGTTCACGTATCCGCTCATCTGTAAATTCAAAGCTGATGGAATACCCAATGAACAAGCCCCACAGTAAAAACAAGCTGCAATCGGTCAAAATCGTATTCCAACCCAGTAAGGTGATCCGGTCCATCATACTGGTGAGTGGTCCAATGAACAAATACAGGACAGCCCACCATACGAGGCCGTAGCCCAGACCATACCAGGGACCCTTCGCTTTGGCAAGCAGCAGCGTATACAGTATGGCCGCGGCTATAGAGAAAAGGATATAAGCCCCCCACCCCAGAAGAGTGCCCTGCCATGTCATAAGGTAGGAATGCCTGTAGAAGGGCTCGATCAAAAAAGCCGGAGACAGCGAGGTAAAGTGAAAATAGTGCTGGACGATTTTCAAGCCGCCCCAGAACAATCCTGCAAAAAAACCGATGTACAGCGAAAAAAACCACTTATTGGTTACGGGTTTCGTTTCATTATCGTTCGCATGCATTCCGCTGAGCCTCCCGTTGTACATTCCGAATAATCCTTAGTATGTTCAAAAGTCCCATGGATAAACAAGTAGCATTATCCGATCCGATTCGTTACAATAAAGCTGAAGGATTCCTGTTCCTACACCATTCCTAACTTATTCAAATCAGAAGAAGGTGCATCGTTTTGTCGGAAAAGCAGCAGAATGCGGTTTACGGCGGCCAAGCCGTCATTGAAGGCGTCATGTTTGCAGGTCAAAAGGTTCATGTAACGGCAGTACGCCGTAAAGATAACACCATTCATTTTCTAGAAGTTCCCAAAAAAGAAATCGGCTGGGTCCAGACGCTCAAGAAAATCCCTTTCATCCGGGGCATTGTAGGAATCATCGAGGCAAGCGCAAAAGGCTCTCAGCATTTGAATTTCTCTGCTGAAATGTTTGCGGAAGAAGACAGCGGCACAAAGGAAGAAAAGAAGGAAACGTTCGCCAGCAAAATGACAATGATTCTTGGCGTCGCGTTCATAGGCATTCTTTCCTTTTTATTCGGCAAATTTGTTTTCACGCTTGTTCCAACGGCGATCGAACAGCTTTTGTTCGGTAAGATGTTCGAGAATCAAATCGGTCACAATCTGATTGAAGGCCTGATCAAAATCATTTTATTGATAGCTTATATTTATTTCATTTCCCTGACTCCCATGATCAAACGCCTGTTCCAATACCACGGGGCCGAGCATAAAGTAATCAGCGCTTACGAAGCCGGTGTAGAATTAACGGTAAGAAACGTACAAAAGTTCAGCACGCTGCATTACCGCTGCGGCAGCAGCTTTATCGTTTTTACAGTGATTGTCGGCGTGGTGATTTACTCGTTCTTTCAATATGATTCGTTCGTTGAGCGGATCATTCAGCGGATCGTTCTGATTCCCGTGGTTATTGGCGTCTCCTATGAGGTTCTGCGTTTCACTAACAGCTTGCGCGATGTTCCCGTACTGAGGTACCTCGGTTATCCCGGACTTTGGCTGCAGCTTCTTACGACCAAAGAACCCGATGATTCGCAAGTGGAGGTATCGATCGCTTCATTCAACCGCATGAGGGAACTCGATAAGCAAATGCAGGGTTAAACGCTTTTACAGTTCCATCAACAAAAGGAGGGTTTGGAATGAGACACCGCAACAGCACGATAGCCTATGTCATCTTCGCGTTGGTCGCCATCGGCATTTTGTTCACCGTTCTAACCAGACCGGGTACCCTGATCATCCCGCTTCTGGTCTTCGGGAGCATCTTCTTGCTGTACAAATACCCGCCTAGCCGCTGGCGCAGCAGATCGAAATCGTTCAGTCCGCCCCGGTTCAGCAGCAGTAAAACCAAGCGCAGAAACGCCACCTTCCGGGTGATCAACGGCAGCAAGGACAGTTCCGACGAACCGCCCAAATACCACTAAAATACAGAGTCGTTACCCTGCAGCAGGTCATTTGAACCTGCTGTTTTTTATGCGCGGGCTCTCGGATCAGCATCTTTATTTTGCCGCATCATCCGGCATACGTGGGTCACATAGTTCTGCTTGTAGTCCGTAAGCTTCCACTTGCCGAAGAAAGCGCGCGTTGCTTGCAGGCCGGATTCGAACAGCTCCAAGCTTTGCTCGGGAGTAATATCGAAGTCGGTATTGCTTACACCCAGCGTCGGGATTTTAACCGTACGGAAACGGTTATGCTTTTGAATATACCGTTCGTCACGGGCATCCAGCATCGTCGAGAAAAGCGCGCGCATCATACTAAGCGGACCGTAAATTTCATTCGGCTTACCCGAACCGCGGCCTACAAGCTGAAATCCGAGGGTAGGGATCATCTGATCCAAAGACGGCTCCTCCTCTGAATCAAACAGCCAAAGCGGAAAGTTGCTAAGCAGCCCTCCATCCACTATGTAAACGAATTGATCCGCAAAGTTTTTATCGAAGCGCATCTTTCGGTTGGCCGCTTTACGTATGATGACAGGATCGAAAAAATAAGGGATGCTCGTGCTCATCCGGACGGCTTTAGCCACCAGAAAACGTTTCGGATCCACCCCGTATTGGGCAATATCATCCGGCAGAACAAGCAGCCTGCGGCTGGAAATGTCAGAAGCAATAATCCGCAGTTGATTGTGTTTCAAATCCCCGAACGTTCGAATGCCTTTAGCCAGCAGCAGCCCGTAGATCCAATGCTCAAGCGATTCACCGGAAAACAGCCCTTTTTTTATAAACAATCTGGACAAGGGACCAATGAATTTGGTATCGAAAATGGCCGACCGCTTCAAAAAAAAGCGGAATGGTGTAGCCTCGATCACTTCCCGCAACTCCTCAGCCTTATATCCGGCCGCTACCAAAGAAGCGACGATGGCACCTGACGACGTTCCCGCCACCTGATAAAATTGGTGACCCAGCTCCTCCACACCGGCTACCGCACCGGCCAGAGCAATACCTTTTACTCCCCCGCCTTCGAATACGGCATTGATTCTCACCCCGCATCCCCTCTTCCCGCAAACAGTCTCACAGAGTATGTATGAGAGTACAGATTGTACATATGCGGGCGTCCAATAAAATAAGCCCCGACATTATGTCGGAGCTTTTCTTACGCCTCTTCCAATTCTCTTTTGAGCCGCATTAAATCCTCGGCCCGGGAGGCATCCCGTTTAAAATATTCCAGCAGCGTCTCGATGCAGGTGATGGATTCCCAGCTGAGATGATGCTCAATACCTTCTACATCTTTATAAATATGCTCATCGGAAACGCCGATCAGCGTCAAAAACTCTTCCAAAAGATGATGTCTGTCTACCAGCCGCTTGCCGACTCTCTGTCCTTTGGATGTCAGTACCAGACCGCGGTATTTCTCATAAATCAGATAATTATCTTTATCCAGCTTCTGAATCATCTTGGTTACTGAAGAAGGGTGAACCTCCAGCCCCTCGGCAATGTCGGATACGCGAGCATAGCCTTTCTCATCAATTAATTTATATATTTTTTCCAAATAATCTTCCATGCTCGGTGTGGCCATTGACGTTCCTCCTGTACTCCAAGACAATCTCGTTTATTTTAATGATACACTGTTTCTTTTTCACAAGGCAAGTCCCTTAGAATGTCCGACTCACTCGTCATTTCCCATGTGTGAGAACTGGCGGGAAGGGTACCCTAAGGTCATTATAAGCGTTCTTTACTATATCACAGCAGCCATAGTGAAGCAAGCCCAAGATCATTTTGAAGGAGGTAAACCATGGCAACCGTGCTGTCTCCGCCCGTTCGGGGAACGCAATTGTTTATTCCCGAGCTCGTTTACTTTGAGCCGGATGCATTGGAATATCCCAAAGGGCAAAAAATCCTTGAATGGGCCAAGAAAGAAGGCTTGCCTATTCATATGACTACTTCGCACAACCGGATTACGAACCTGCCAGGCGAAGGCGAACTGGAGAAATACCGGATCGCCAAAAGAACGCTGGTCGTCGGGATCCGCAAAACATTGACATTCGATACGTCAAAGCCGTCCGCGGAATATGCCATCCCCATTGCGACCGGCTGTATGGCGCATTGTCATTACTGCTATTTACAAACCACCCTGGGAGCCAAGCCTTATATTCGCGTTTATGTCAATATGGATGATATTTTAAATCAAGCCAAGCGGTATATCGATGAACGGGCGCCGGAGATTACCCGGTTTGAAGCCGCATGTACTTCAGATCCTGTAGGTCTGGAGCATATCAGCGGATCCTTGAAGGAAGTCATCGAATTTATGGCGAAGGAACCGCTCGGCCGGCTTCGTTTCGTCACCAAGTTTCATCATGTCGAGCCGCTGCTTGACGCCAGGCATAACGGTCACACCCGTTTTCGGTTCAGTGTAAACGCTGATTATGTCATCAAGCATTTTGAACCGGGTACCTCGAGCTTCCAGGATCGGATCACAGCTGCGGGCAAGGTGGCTAAAGCAGGGTATCCGCTTGGCTTTATCATCGCCCCGATCATTTGGCACGACGGGTGGGAGGAAGGCTACGGCGAGCTTTTACGCAAATTAAAAGAAACCCTTCCGCCGGAAGCGACCTCTGATTTGACCTTTGAATTGATCCAGCACCGGTTTACCAAAACCGCCAAAAAAGTCATCCAGCGCCGTTATCCCAGGACCAAGCTGGAGATGGACGAAGAGAAGCGAAAATATAAATGGGGGCGCTGGGGACAAGGAAAATACGTATATCCTGACGAAAAAGCGGATGCGCTCAGAGCATACATTACCGAGCAAATCTTCACCCATTTTCCGCAGGCGAATATCGATTACTTTACCTAAAAGAACTCAGCCCATCCAGGCGGGGGTAATTTGCTGCAGCCAAATCGTAATCCTTGTCATTTGGTCGGTATAAAGCAGAATCCCGATGAAAATCATCAGCCCCCCGCCCACTTTCATCAAGGTGGAGGAATAGCGCAAAATCCAACGGGTCGAGCCGATAAAAAATGCCAGGATAAAAAACGGAATGGCAAACCCCAGCGAATAGGCGGTAATAAGCGGAAGCCAGGAATCAGGCTCTGTTGCCGCCAGCATGAGGATCGAGGACAGAATCGGACCAATGCACGGGGACCAGCCTGCGGCAAAGCCGATACCGATCAAAAGCGACCCGATATAGCTTGCCGGCTTGGTTCTTACCTTCATCTTATGCTCCCTCAGCAGCCACTGCGGCTGAAAGATACCCAGCATAAACAAACCCATGGCAAAAATAAAAATAGCGGACAGCTGCCGCATCAAATCGCGGTAATCGATAAACAAATTGGCAATGGCGCTCGCGCCGAGTCCCAAGCTGTAAAACACGATCGAAAAGCCGACGATAAAGCTTAACGTATGGGTAACCATTTTAAACCGAATTTCACGCGTCGTTTGATCGCTTTTTAACTGATTGACCGAGACACCTGTAATGTAGGACAAATAAGAAGGATACAAAGGCAGACTGCATGGTGAAATAAAGGATAAAAAACCTGCCCAAAGCGCAATCCAGATATTCAATTCCACAGGTCATTCTCACCCCTTTACGGTACTAAGACCTTAATCCTCTTTTGACAAACAAAATGCAGATCAGCATGAAAATCAATACAAGCACGACCGTAGCCCCGGGAGCCAAATCCCAGATGCCCGCCGATGCCAAGCCGATCAGAACCGCCGTCTCCGCGAATAAAATCGACCAGAAGATCGAGTGCTTGAAGCTTCGTGCGACAAACAGGCTGCATGCGACCGGAATGGTCAGCAAAGAGGATACCAGCAGCGCGCCGACAATCTTGATCGAGACGCTGATCACCAGCGCCGTCAGCATCGTGATCATGATGTTATAGAAGCGCAGCGGCAGACCGCTGACTCCCGCCGCATCCTCGTCGAAGAACAGCAGAAACATTTCTTTATAGTTGATCAGCACAAACGCCGCGACAAGAACAGCTACGCAGCCGACCACCCACAAATCGGTGCTGTCCAACGTATAGATGCTGCCGAAAAAGTAGCTCATGACGTTAATGTTAAAGCCTTTGCCTATCGTAAAAAGAAACGTAGCGAGAGCTATACCTCCCGACATGATAATGGCAATCGACAGCTCCGCGTACGTTTTGTAGGCCTTGCGCAGCCATTCGATAGCAAAAGAAGCAAGCAGCGCAAATAACAGCCCTACTCCAATCGGGTACACGTTGATCAAGAACCCGAGGGCCACTCCGGCAATGGACACGTGAGCGAGCGTATCCCCGATCATAGACAGACGGCGAAGCACCAGAAATACCCCCATAAGCGGAGCCGTCAATCCGATCAGCAGGCCGCCAAGCAGCGCCCGCTGAAAAAAATATTCCGTAAATATATCCAACCCTTTTCTCTCCTATCTTCTGAACCAAACCTGCCGCCGCGCCGCAATGCTTATGTCAGTACTTCCATCGTTTCTCTGAGCTGCTGCATAGAGTGGGTCAGATCCGTTTCCCTGCAATTCTCCGGCTCATGCGTGTGCTTGACATAGAAAGACAATCCGCCGTTCTTCTGGGCCGGCTCGCTCCCGAGATACGATTTCATCATATCCATATCATGTGAAACCATAATAAATGTAATATGATGATGCTGGTGCATATGACGGATCATACGGAAAAACCCGGCTTGCGTCTCCGCGTCGATTCCCACAGTAGGCTCGTCCAAAATGAGCAGCTCCGGATTATTCACGAGCGCCCTGGCGAGAAATACCCGCTGCTGCTGGCCTCCGGACAATTGACCGATCCGACGGTCAGCCAGATCCTCGATCCGCATCGCATACAGCGCATCGTCGCATTTATTCCGCTGCTGCTTCGTCAGCCTCCGGAACATGTTTTTCTTTCCGAACAGGCCGGAGGTGACCACCTCCCGGACGGTTGCCGGAAACAGCGGGTTAAGCGCATTCTTCTGCGGTACATACCCGATCCGTTCCCAATCCCGGAAATCCTTGATCGACTGGCCGAACAAGCGAATCTCGCCGGAGGTGGGCTTCAGCAGGCCGACGATCATTTTGAGCAGCGTCGTTTTGCCGGCTCCGTTAGCGCCGATCAGGCCGACAAAATCACGCTCGAGAATCGAATAACTCAGGTTTTGAATCACCGTTTTATTTTCATAAGAAAAAAAGACGTCATCGATCGTAACGATCTCCTGATGACATCCGGATTGAGCATTGTTCAGCATAGCAAAGCTCCTTAGTCGAAGGTCTCCCTTCTATTGTAATGCTTTTAATAAATTATTCAAATTGTTTTGCATAATTGACACATAATCCTCACCTTGCTTGACCTGTTCCTCCGTCAGTCCTTCGATCGGATTGAGGACAAGCGTTTCCACTCCCGCATCGTTGGCCAGCGTCCGGGCCATCTTGTCGGAGACCAGTTCCTCAAAGAATATATATTTGAGCTGGTTGTCTTTTATGAATTTAAGAATGGCCTGCATATCCTTTGAGGTAGGCTCGGCGTCCGCCGTCAGGCCCATGATTGATTTTTGTACCAGGCCGTACTCCTTGGCCAAGTAGCCAAACGATTGGTGCGTCACGACGATTTCTTTCTTGGAGGTGCCTGCCAGCTTCTCTTTGTATTGGTTATGCAGCTCATCCAGCTGATCCGCGAGCTTTTTGAAGTTGGCTTCATAGTCCGCCTGATTCGCCGCATCCACTTTGATAAGAGCGTCTTTCACATTTTGCGCGATGATCTTGGCATTAACCGGGCTTAACCAAACGTGAGGATCCATTCCCGACTCATTATGTTCGTCTTGATGCTCATCCTCGTGCTCGTCTTGGTGCTCATCCTTATGGGCATCCTGCGCAGCGTCGTCATCATGTCCATCGCCTTTTTCCTCATGGCCATGATCATGTCCGTCCTCCGTACCCGGGATGAGCGTAATCCCTTTGCTTGCTTCCACGGCAGTCATACCGGACTTCTGATCCAGGCTGCTTAGCGTCTGATTGACCCAGCCCTCGAAACCCGCTCCCAAATAGATAAACAGATCCGCCTTGGACAAATTGGACATATCCTGACCCTTAGGCGACCAGTCATGAGGTTCAACTCCTGTAGGAACCAGATTGATGACATTCACATGCGCTCCGCCGATTTTGGAAGCAAAATCATACAGCGGATAGAAGCTTGCAACCACATTGATTTTCCCGTCCTCCATGGCTTGCTTCGGCTGGCTGCCGGTGCAGCCCGATAATGCGATGGATAGCATGAGAACAAGAATAAATGGTACAACCGTGCGTTTGTATATCTTTTGAAAAGACATCGGCAAGTCACTTCCCCCTTATGTAAATCGTAATTATTTTTATTATGAATCGACAACGATGATTATACCCCCCTCCCTGCCGGGTTGTCAACGGTAAATGTAGAAATTACGATTGAGCGGTCATATAAAAAAAGACCCTACGGCCGGCTGATCTAACCGGTCCGTAGCGTCAATTGATCGGAGAATGATTTATTCAATTTCAACCGTTCGCCGCTGAACCTTCAAGCAAAGTCCGGGCGCTTTGATACACGTTCCCGGATTCCGGTGATGAACAACCTTATTTGACCACGGACCCGTTCGGAATCGAATCGGAAACTGTCGCTAAAGTTAATTGATCCCCTTGAGAGGCTGCCAAAATCATCCCTTGGGACAGCTCCCCGCGCAGCTTGACCGGCTTCAGGTTGGTTACACAGATGACTTTGCGTCCGATCATCTGCTCCGGCGTGTAATATTGGGCAATGCCGGAGACGACCTGCCGCTGCTCGAAACCGAGGTCCAACTGCAGCTTCAGCAGCTTGTCGGCTTTCTTTACCGGCTCCGCAGCGATGACCTGCGCCACCCGCAGCTCCACCTTGAAGAAATCGTCGATGGAGATTTCCGGAGCCTTTTCCTCTTCCGCTTCACCCGTTGACGAGGTTGAGGGCGTTTCCGGTTCAGCCGCCTTCGTCCCTCCGCCCATCGAATTGGCGATATAAGCGATCTCTTTCTCCGCTTCAAGGCGCGGGAACATGACCTCGCCTTTGACCACTTGCGTGCCGGAAGGCAATGTTCCGAACTTGTAGATGGTCTCCCAACCGGTGAGGGACTCTCCTTCGATACCCAGCTGCCGCCACATTTTGCGCGGCGTTTCGGTCATGAACGGCTGCAGCAGTACGGAAACGATGCGCAGGGACTCCGCCAGACAGTACAGCACCGAACCAAGCACAGGCCGCTTGGCCTCGTCCTTCACCAGCAGCCACGGCTGCGTTTCGTCGATATATTTGTTCGTACGGCTGATCAGCTGCCAAATCAGGGTCAATGCCACGGAGAATTCAAGCTTCTCCATCGCTTCCTCCACTTTGGCGACCGAAGTGCGGACGGTCTCAATCAGGTTTTTATCGTATTCCGTAGCTCCCTCAATGTAAGGCTGCACGATGCCGTTAAAATATTTGTCGATCATCACGACGGTTCTGCTGAGCAGGTTGCCGAGGTCGTTCGCCAGATCAAAATTGACTCTTTCCACGAAGCTTTCCGGCGTGAATGTCCCGTCGGCTCCAAACGGCACTTCCCTCATCAGGTAATAGCGCAGCGCATCCAGGCCGTAGCGGTCAATAAGGGTGACCGGATCGACGACATTCCCTTTGGACTTGGACATTTTACCGTCCTTCATTAGGAGCCAGCCGTGGCTGAATACCTTTTTGGGGAGGGGCAGGTCCAGCGCCATCAGCATGATCGGCCAAATAATCGTGTGGAAACGTACAATTTCCTTGCTCATCAGATGCACGTCCGCAGGCCAGTACGTTTGAAAACGGCTTTCGTCCCCGCTGCCGTACCCAAGCGCCGAAATGTAGTTGGACAGCGCATCGATCCACACATAAATCACGTGCTTCGGATTACCCGGTACACGGATCCCCCAATCGAAGGTGGTGCGGGACACCGCCAAATCCTCAAGTCCCGGCTTGATAAAGTTATTGATCATCTCATTACGGCGAGATTCCGGTTGAATAAAATCCGGATTTTCCTCATAAAATTGGACCAGCCGGTCGGCATATTTGCTCAGCCGGAAGAAATAGCTTTCCTCCTTTACCCATTCCACCGGACGTCCGCAGTCGGGACATTTGCCGTCCACCAGCTTATTTTCCAGGAAGAACGATTCGCACGGCGTACAGTACCAGCCCTCGTAATGGCCCAGGTAAATGTCGTCCTGCTCCATCAGCCTGGCGAATATTTTCTCTACGGCTTCCTTGTGCCGCGGTTCGGTCGTGCGAATGAAGTCATCATAGGAGATGTCCAGCTTTTTCCACAAATCCTTGATTCCCGCGACGATATCGTCTACGAATTGCTGTGGCGTTTTGCCCGCTTCTTGAGCTTTGCGCTCAATTTTCTGCCCGTGCTCGTCCGTCCCCGTCAAGTACATGACGTCGTAGCCGCGTAGCCGTTTGTACCGTGCGACGACATCACCGGCCACCGTGGAATAGGCATGTCCAATGTGCAGCTTGTCACTCGGGTAATAAATCGGCGTTGTGATGTAAAAACTTTTTTTCTTCGTTTCGGACATGAAGGTTACCTCCCAAAATAGTAAATTGCAATCTTATTCTCTGCGGCAGCTTTATTTGTACAAAAAAAGCCCTCATCCCTTTGGGACGAGAGCTTCTGCTCACGCGGTACCACCCAACTTTCCCCGAACATGTTCGTTAGCAGACGGATGACCATCCGCTGCACGCCGTTCGAGGCTCAGCGGTCGTTGACGACCTTCCGTTAACGCCGGAATTACGATGAAAGCTAGCCAGAGGCATCTTGTCATGACCTGCGCACTTGTACGTGCCAAGTGGCGGTACAGGCGATACGATCCATCGGCTCACCTTCATATCCTCCAGGACCATTTTCCTCTGCATCGGCCCACCGGTTCTCAGCTCCTCCGGCTCTCTGTGCGGCTTCACGCAAAAGTACTTATCCGTTCATGGGATGTTAAGCCAAATATATCGAAAATCCCCTGCCCGTGTCAAGGCACATGATCTACGCCCCCTGGATGAAACGGGTGGCATTTGCATATCCGTTTGACAGCAAGCCATGACCCGCGTGCCGCCCCATGGCGCTCCAGCGCTTCCAGCGCGTAGGCGGAACAGGTGGGATAGAATCGGCAGGTCGGCGGCTTCAATGGAGAGATGAACTTCCTGTAGAACAGCACCCCGCCCCGCAAAACTTGCTTCACCATCGGCGCAGCTCCTTTGCTTTAGGACCGGCAATCGGCCAACGTATAATTTCATGATGCCGCATGATGGGTGCCATGTCAAATCGATCGTTTAAGGATCCGGCGGCATCTTTTCTTCTGCATCACTAAGCTGAAAATCAGCTTAACAGGCTGCGATGCCGCCATTTTTCCCGCTGTTAGATTGATTTTCAGCTTCACAGAGCCCGATCCCGGAATAATTAAGCACCGGATATTTACAGTTCCTTCCACATCCAGGCTGACGCCAAGCCCCAAGCCGCTCCAAGACAAGCCGTCCTCTCATCCGAGTGCAGCCCTCTGCTCCGCCTCTGCCAGCTGCTATTATGCATGGCCGTTTCTAGGCCTCGCTCCTTACCGTTTCCTCTACCGCTTTGCCTGCCGCAATCTCACGCAACGCGACCCGGCTGCTCTTGCCCAGGCGCCCGTTTTGGTAATCCAGCATCCGGCCGGCGCCTAATGCCGTGCAGTCCATCGGCTGGTCCGCAATATGCACCGGCACTCCGGTTTCCTTCTGTATCCGCTCGTCCAGTCCGTGAAGCAGCGCACCGCCGCCGCAGAGCAATATGCCCCGATCCATCACATCGCCGGCCAGCTCCGGCGGGCATTTCTCCAATGTCACCCGGATCGCTTCGAGAATGGTCATCAAGAAATCGTCCATCAATGAAGAGATTTCACTAGAGGTCAAGTGAAGCGAACGCGGAAGCCCGTCGATCAGGTCGCGTCCTCTGATATCCATACCTTTCTTCTCGCCATCCGGGTCCAGCACCGATCCGATCCGTATCTTGATTTCTTCAGCCGTCCGCTCTCCGATAGCCATATTATAGGTGCGCTTAACATAATCGATGATATCCTTGTCGATGGACATGCCTGCCCGCCGCACGGTATGACTCACTACAATCCCGCCTAGCGAAAGAACCGCCACCTGGCTTGTTCCGCCTCCGATGTCAAGCACCAGGCTGCCGATAGGCTCGTCCACCGGCAACCCGGCGCCCAGCGCCGCGGCAAGCGGCTCCTCCACCGCTACCGCCTTCTTTGCCCCTTTATGTATGACCGTTTCCTCTACGGCACGCTTTTGCACATTCGTAATCCCGCACGGCACCGAAATATACACCTGCGAGCTTCGAAACCAGGGAGCGCGCCCCTGAACCTTTTTCACAAAATGCTGCAGCATCGCGCTGGTCACATCAAAATTGGCGATCACACCGTCCATAAGAGGGTAAATAATATCGAGGTTGCCCGGCGTACGCCCGATCATCGCCTGCGCTTCTGTTCCAACCGCAACAATCTCTCCCGTATCCTGACGAATCGCCACCACGGACGGCTCACGCAGAACAATCCCTTTCCCCTGCTGATAAATGACCGTGTTGGATGTACCCAGGTCTATTCCATAAAGCATATCAAATCGTTTTAACATGACGAATTTCCTCCTTCAAGGGCTGTATGAATGGTGGGCAACCGGAGCTCGAATACGGTGCCTTTGCCGATTTCGCTTCGTACGGAGATGGTTCCCCCGTGTAAATCCACGAGCTCACGAACAATCGCAAGCCCCAGGCCGGTACCCCGGTTCTTTTTGCTGCGTCCCCGGTCTACCTTGAAAAACCTCTCCCAAATCATCTCCTGATCATCCGGCGAAATGCCGATGCCCGTATCCGAAACGCAAAGCTGAATAAACCCCGGTTCACTCCGGGCCTTTAACGAGATGCGGCCGTCTTCCGTAAATTTGACCGCATTTTTCACCAGATTTTTCAAAATTTGCTCCAGCCGGTCAGGGTCCGCATAGGCTTTGGGCAGCTCCTCTTCCGCGGACACCTCAATGACCGTGTTTTTTTCGGCGGCCTCCGGCTCAAAAGTCGATGCCACATGCGACATCACCCGATAAACATCGACCGGGCTTCGGGCCAATGTAATTTCGTTATTTTCCAGCTTGATCAGATCCATGATATCGTCCACCAGCCGGTTCATATGCAGCGTTTCTTTATAAATGATATCGTAATATCTGGGCTTGGCCGCATGATCGATCAGATCGTCCTGCAGCGCCTCCAGAAATCCCTGCATCGCCGTCAGCGGCGTCCGCAGCTCATGGGATACATTAGCGAGAAAATCCTGCCGGATCTGCTCCAGCTTTCTTTTTTCATAATCGATCTTCTCCAGTTTTTCTGCCATTTGATTTATCGTCGCCGCCAAATCGCCGATTTCATCCTTCGACGGAATATTGATCCGCTCGCCGTAGTCGCCGAGTCCGATTTTGGACGCAACCTTATCAATTTCACGCAAAGGACGGGAAATCGACCAGGACAAATAGGAAGCGATCGCTGCGGACAGCATCATTCCAAGCAGCGTAACCCACAGAATCGTCTCCCTCATGCTTGTAATGGTCTGGTTCATGCCGACAACCGGCGCATGCAGAACGATCCCCCCATAGACGACATCGTCCTTTCCCCAAGGGACGGCAACCGACAGCATGGTTTCTTTCAGGCCTTCAAATTGCAGATTTAACGTGGCATCCTCGCCTTGGAGCACTTTCCGAACAATGGAAGGCTCCACGGATTTCCCGATATATACTTCATCTTTACTGGATGTAGCTACAATGCGGCCGCTGCGGTCAAAGGTCCAGATTCGCGTATCGAACGACTGGTCAAAAAAGATCAGCAAATCCTTCATGCGCTCATCGGATTGCTGAAAATTTTGAATGGTCAGATTCACGCGCTTGGCCTTGCGAAGCAGTTCCTCCCGCTGAGTGTCGACAATATAATCCTTGGTCCAAAAAGATAAAAGCAATCCGACCGCACACAGTCCAAGCAGTACCGTAAGCATGTAACTGAACAACAGCCGCCGAAAAATGCTCTTATGTACGCCGAAAATCATCGTTCCGCCTCAAATTTATACCCGACGCCCCATATCGTCTGGATACAATCCTTTTTATACGGATTAAGCTTCTCCCGCAGTTTCTTGACATGCACGTCTACCGTGCGGATGTCACCGATAAAGTCATAGCCCCACACCTGTTCCAGAAGCTGCTCCCGGGTGTACACCGTTCCCGGAGATTTGGCCATGTGCGTAAGCAAATCGAACTCCTTCGGACGCAGCATAATTTTTTCTTCCCCTACCAGCACCTCGCGACGATCCGGATGAATCGACAAACCGTCAAACGTATAGGTTTGTTCCTGTTCCTCCGAACTTTTTCTAGGCTGCATGCGCCGAAAAATCGCCTTAATGCGCGCGACAAGCTCCCTCGGGCTGAACGGCTTCGTAACATAATCGTCTGCGCCAAGCTCAAGTCCGAGCACCCTGTCGATCTCCTCGCCTTTAGCCGTCAGCATGATGATCGGAATATCATAGCGTTTCAGTATTTCGCGGCACGCCTCGTACCCGTCCATCTTGGGCATCATGACGTCCAATATAATAATGTCCGGAGATTCTTTTTCTACCATCTCCAGCGCGGCTTCTCCGTCCTGGGCTTCCACCATCTCGATATGCTGCTTTTCGAAATAGAGCCGGATGATCTCCCGTACATTTGGATCGTCATCGGCTACAAGCACCTTCCAGGGATTCATCAATTCAGCTCCTTTTATATATATTGAAGTCCCTATCCTATAGGATTCTCTTGAGCCTTTGAATTTGCGGGGGGAAACAAGAAAAAGGAAGCTATTTCCTCATGTCGGAACATGATGGAAACAGCCTCCAGGGGATCTTACTTGGCTTGTGGAGATTCCGTCGTACCAGCGTCACCGGCACCATCATTCACTTCCGGTGCCGTGGACGGAGAGTCTGTGCTTAAGTCACCTTTGTTGGAGTCCGGTGCAGGTGCGGGGGTCATTGTTCCTGTATCGCCAGACGGCGTTGAGTTCGAAGGAACGTCGCTACTTGTTCCCCCTTCGCCTGAGCAGCCGGAGAGCAGCCCTAATATCAACATTCCGCCCAGCACACATACAAACCATCGTCTCATGCTCTAGCTCCTTTCCAGAATCGGTGATCGCCTTACAAGCTTTAATATAAGATAAAAACATGTTCAAACTGTGTTGAAACCTTGACCGGAAGTTTAAATAAGTATGATCAAACGGTGAACATTTCGTCCAGACGACAGAATTTGAGCATTTCTAACGAATTCTATAAAAGTGACGATCGAGCGATTTGCTCCAGGACTAACGGCTGCGCAGTATGATATGGGGACTTAGAGGAGCTGAATGCTCTCAATACATATTTCCGAATCACAACATCATAACCACATTGTCATGGAGGGTGAAGACCGTGAACAATTCCAAAGATTTCGTAAAAAATCAATTGAATAAATGGAAGAACGCCGCAGCAGGGCTCCTTTCATCGGGAGGGGAAGCCATGGATACGCATGCCGTTGAACTGGAGCCCGAATATTACGAGAAATGCCGGCAAATGGCCGAAGTACAGAACACAACCGTATCCGCTGTAGTCCATTATATGATTGAGCAATATTTTGCCGGCCGTTCACAAGATACCTTGTTCCAAACAACGGCAGATCAGAAAGACAAAAATCCGCTGCTCCAGCTCGACGCGCTAACCAGGCGTAAAGCACCTTATACCCCAGAGGAGGCACAGGAATATGATCTTACATAACGATGCGAATCTTAAGCAGGACATCTTCTTGGAGCAATCCGCCCTGATGGCATTTATGAATCCGGAAGATCCTTATTATTTGAAGGCACGCACGATTTTCTTCGATATACACGATTTGGATCGGCGTCTGGCGACGACCAACTATGTTATCTTTGAAACGCACCAATGGCTGCGAAACCATTTTGATTTTGCCGATGCGCAATTTTTCCTGAACACCATTGACAAAGCCGTGCAGCAGGGCGTGCTGACCGTCATTCCGGGAAGCCCGGAGCTCGAGCAGGAATCCAAGCGGCTCATCCTTGACTTTCCGAAATCCCAGTTCTCGCTGAATGAAGCCATGACGGCTGTCGTGATGCTGTCTTACCAGTTGAAACGGATTTTCACATTTAATCCAAACTACGCCTTTCTGACCACACTGGACCGGGAGATCAGGCTGCTCCCCAGCATGTGGTAACGTAAATAAGCGCCGCCCCCCGATTCACAGTCTTGCACTGTGACCGGGGGCGCTTTTTATTTACAGCCGCAGTCCCGCCGCAGATCTTTACAAAATAAATATCATAAAATACAGGAACATTATGGCATATTTTGCGTCTAAATGAACGTCACAGCTTTAACGGAAGGAGTTTCGTATGTTCAAGAGAAAGCCGTTCCCGGTGCTCTTTTTTCGAGATATCATTTATTTCCCCATGACTTGGAGATTTACTAACGATGCCTTTGGCTGGAATACGGCATGGGATCAGGTCAACGGATATCGTATCAGCGCTTGTGGTTCGCTATCGGAAACCGCTGAGCAGAGAAATAAGGAGCAGTTGGTTCAAAACAACTTAATCAACGGAGGGCTTCTTGCGGTAAGTGGGGATTGGATCTATACGAATCCCTCCAGCTCGACTCCTTCCCTTGCCCGCTGGTCCATAGATGGAAGCAGCCGGATGAAGCTGTCGGATGATAATGCAAGGTCTATCAACGTTGTAGACGACTGGATATATTATACCGTATAAGACAAGGCCATTATCGACGGTCAATACGAGTACACGGGGATTTATCGAATACGTCAGGACGGCAAGGAAAGAACAAGGATCTCTTCCGTTCAGGCCTCTCACATCGTAGTGAATCAAAATTGGATTTACTACCTGAATGCCAACGATACGGGAATTAGCCGAATGACAATCGACGGAACCGGGCATACCCGAGTGGATCATGCATTGAAAGCAACGCAGCTCTATGACGCCGATCCCTTCTTCTATGTAAGAACACATGTATTAAACAGCACGGATGAGGTCATCACACGTACGGGTGAAGCAGGAAGCTAAGAGTATGGCAGCAGGTATGCTTTATTCGGTGTACATTTGATATGCCGTATGCTATCCTTTATGACAAGTTTATCAATGACCATGAATTGAGGCGAAGTGGAGAACGCCATCGGCGGCTTGCGGAAGTATTCACGGCTGCTGCGCTGAATTCAGCTTAGCAGCTCGCCCTGCCACCGCTGCCGTCGTTCAAACGGCAAAAAGACCGCGTCCCCCAAAGGAGACGCGGTCTTTTATCCCAGTACGACGCGGTCGTCGGCGAATTTCGCGCCGCGGATGCGCTCGAATTCGTGCAGCAGCCCTTCTACGGTGAGGCCCTGCTTCTCCTGCTCCGGCACATCCAAAATGATGCGGCCCTTGTCCATCATGATCAGCCGGTTGCCGAGCCGGATGGCCTGTTCCATGTTGTGCGTGACCATCAACGTCGTCAGCTTCAGCTCGGAGACGATCTGCTCGGTCAGCGTGGTGATGAGCTCCGCCCGCGAAGGATCCAACGCGGCGGTATGCTCGTCAAGCAGCAAAATGCGGGGCTCCGTGAAGGTCGCCATGAGCAGGCTGAGCGCCTGACGCTCACCGCCGGACAGCAGACCGACCTTCGCGCTCAACCGATCCTCCAAGCCAATGCCGAGCCGGCTAAGCTGCTCCTTGAACATCTTCCTCTTCTTCACGTTCACGCCGATCGAAAGTCCTCTGGGCTTGCTGCGCGCGTAAGCCATGGCCAGGTTCTCTTCTATCGTCATCGTTGGAGCGGTGCCTGCCATCGGGTCCTGAAACACGCGGCCGATCCATGCCGTACGGCGATGTTCCGGCAGGGCTTCGACTTGCTTCCCGTCAATCCATACTTTCCCCAGATCCGGTGTCATGACTCCGGATATGATGTTCATCAACGTAGATTTGCCGGCGCCGTTGCTGCCAATGACAGTAACGAAGTCTCCGTCCTTCAAGTTCAGGTTAATCCGTGACAAAGCCACCTTCTCATCCGGAGTTCCCGGATTAAACAGCTTCGATACGCCTTCGATCTTCAGCATCAGATGCCACCTCCCCGCGCAACATCGGCAGAGCTGGCCTGGTCCAATTCAGCCGCTCTTTTGCGGACAAGCGCTTTTTGGCGCATCGATGCGCGTATCATCGGCAGCGTCAGAGCAATAATGACGATCAAAGCGGTCATCAGCTTCATGTCCGTTGCCTCCACCCCGACGCGCAGCGCCAGCGCTACGATGAGGCGGTAAACGACAGCTCCTAACGCGACCGCAAGCGTCGCGCGAACCACGGTCCGTGCGCCGAACAGCGCTTCACCGATGATGACCGAGGCCAGACCGATAACGATCATCCCCACACCCATCGTAATTTCGGTAAAAGCCGAGTACTGCGCGATCAATGCGCCGGACAAAGCTACAAGTCCGTTGGACAAGCTGACTCCGATGATGATGGTGTTATCCGTATTAACTCCGAAGCTGCGGATCATCCGCGGATTGTCACCGGTTGCCCGAAGAGCAAGACCAATATCCGTACGCAAAAACCAATCGAGTGCCAGCTTGATGACCAATACGGCAATCGGCAGGACGATCAACAGCTTCACGTTCGTAAGCAGCGTATCCATACCGAGCATAGGGATATTGGATTTATCCATAATCCGGAGATTAATGGAATACAGCGCAATCATCATCAAAATCCCGGCAAGCAGTGCGTTAATTTTCCCTTTCGTATGCAGCAGACCTGTACAAACTCCTGCGATCAGCCCACCGAAAAATGCCGCTATCGTAGCAATGACAGGCGAACCGCCGCCAGTAATCATGACTGCGGCAATGGCCCCGCCGGTAGTAAAGCTCCCGTCAACCGTCAGGTCGGGAAAATTCAAAATCCGAAACGTAATGTAAACCCCCAGAGCCATAATGGCGTAGATCATACCTGACTCCAGAGAGCCTGTTAATGCAAGAAGCATTGATCCATCCCCCTGTAAAGAATGAAGAGTGACCCCCAAATGAATAAAAGGTCACCCGGTGCTTTGAATTATTTTGCAGAACCGCTAATCAAATTTTCCTTGTTCTGCATTTTGCTTTTCATCGAATCCGTAATTTCGACTCCCTGCGCCTTGGCTGCATCTTCATTTATAATCAGATCCAGCTTATCCGGATAGCTCACTTTCATATCCTGCGGCTTGGCTCCGTTTTTGAGGATCTCGACGGCCATTTGTCCAGCTTGGTAACCATGGTCGTAGTACTTAAATCCGTAGGTAGCCAAAGCACCTTTCTCTACCGTATCCCGGTCGCTGGAGAAGAACGGAATCTTCCTGTCGTTGGCAATCTTGATGATCGTTTCTACCCCGCTGACCACCGTGTTATCCAGTGTGATGTAGAACGCGTCGACGCGGCCCACAAGCGATTCGGCCGCTTGCTTTACTTCCGAGCTGTTGGCAACAGCTGCTTTGACGAGCTTGATGTTATGCTTGGCAAGCGCCTTTTCGGCCGTATTCACCATGAATTCGGAGTTGGGTTCTCCTTCATTGACGACGACCCCGACCGTTTTCACTTTAGGGAATTCCGCTGCAATAAAATCCATCAGCCTCGGTACGGCATCCGGATGCGTATCGGCCGCACCGGTCACATTCGCACCGGGCTTATCCAAGCTGGCCACCAGCTTTGCGCTGACCGGATCAGTAACCGCCGCGAACAGCACCGGCGTATCCTTCACGTTCTGCACCACCGCTTGTGCGGTCGGAGTAGCGATGGCGACAACGAGATCTTTCTTATCCGCTGCAAATTTTTGAGCAATGGTCAAATTCGCTGCAGCATCGCCTTGCGCATTCTGATAATCCACCTGCAGATTTTCTTTGTCAACGAAGCCGGCGTCCTTCAGCGCAGCCAGGAAGCCCTCGCGCGTAGCGTTAAGAGACGGATGCTCGACAATTTGGGCTATCCCGATTTTATACACCTTTTTATCTTGTGGATTGGAGGCGCTTCCCGCCGGATCAGATTCTGCGGGCTTTGAGCCGCATCCTGCTGCAGTCAAAACCAAAGGCACGGTTAGAAGCAACGATAAGAGCTTAGTGGATGTTTTCAATGATTATTAAACCCCCTAATATACCGCTATTATGCTTAAATCAATATTGTTTAATTTTATTATGGCTGTTCCAATTCGTCAATGAACAATTATACCTTGGTTCAATATCCCGAGTAACCATTAACAGTATAATGGATAAAATTCCAGATAACTATAGTATTTTTTTCCAAGCCATCCGACGATTAATCCCTAGACCAAAATCGTCATTTTCGTGCTGCTCCCGATTTATCCATACCTTTCTGAAATAGATAGCGCGCGCTTTCACATCAGCGATCTGCAGGCCACCCCGCTCATCGCACCTTACAGTCCTGCATCGCTTGCAACGGCTTCCAAGATCACCCAGCAGGATACGTTCAACCTGTGAAAAGCTGAAGGATCGCGCCCATGACAGCACCGACGGCTACAACGTACAAGGCGGGCAGCTTCCAAAAGACCAGCATGCCGAACAGCACCGCCACGACGGCAAAATCTTCATGACTCAGCACCGCAGTCGTCCAGATGGGATCGTACAGTGCAGCCAGCAATATGCCGACAACGGCAGCATTCATGCCGGCAAGCGCACCCTGCATTCGGGGATGCGTCCGCAAAACGTTCCAGAACGGCAGAGCGCCGACGATAAGCAGGAATGCGGGCAAAAAAATGGCGATCGTCGCGGCCACTCCACCCGTCAATCCTCCGGCTATGGTTCCCGCATAGGAAGCAAACGTAAACATAGGTCCCGGTATCGCTTGTGCGGCCCCGTATCCGGCAAGAAATTCCTCCTTGCTGATCCAGCCCAGCGGTACCATTTCACGCTCCAGCAGCGGCAGGACGACATGACCGCCGCCGAAAACAAGAGAGCCGGCCCTGTAAAAGCTGTCGAATATCGCCACTCCCAGATTGTCCGAAAGCTGCCGCAGGATCGGTAAACCCAACAGCAGAACGGCAAAGAGCATCAAACAAAACATTCCTGCAGTTCGGCTAACCGGGATCTGAAGGCGGTACGGTTCTGCCGTGTTACCGTCGCGGTACCGCCAGGCGCCGAGCAGAGCTGCGGCGGCAATCAGCAGCACTTGCGTCATCACCGTCTGCCAGAGCAGGCAGACGGCGGCAGTCACAATGGCCAAAGTGGCTCGTGGCCGATCAGGCGCCAGCTGACGGCCCATGCCCAGAACAGCGTGTGCCACGACCGCTACGGCCACCAGCTTCAGCCCGTGAATCCATCCGGCTTCGCCAAGCCCGAAGCCCTGCATGGCGTAAGCAAACACAACGAGGGCTATCACGGACGGAAGCGTAAACCCGAGCCAAGCGATCAAGCCTCCGAGCAGCCCGCCGCGAATCACGCCGATGCCGATGCCGACCTGACTGCTGGCTGGCCCGGGAAGAAATTGACCGAGCGCCACCAAATCGGCATACGCCCGTTCATCCAACCATTTTCGGCGAACGACATATTCTTCCCGAAAATAACCCAGATGCGCGATCGGCCCTCCGAAGGAAGTGATCCCCAGCTTGGCGGATATTCCCAGAATTTCAATGAGGGCAGCAGCCTTGGACTTGGGAAGGTCCGTTTTTACTTTCGTGTTGGCAGATGAAGACATACAATTAAGTTCTCCTTTGGACTTGATGGATGATCATCGTTTTTTTCATCGAAACAAAATTTGATAGGGGTGTTGCCAAGCCAAGTATAGCGCTTTACTCTACTCCCTCTGCCGTTTCAATCCGGGATCGCGGCAGTTTCGGCCCCGATTTCCCGCAAGCGGCAATAAGCATAGGCGATTTTTCAGAGATTCGCATCAGGCTTGCTGGCTCATACGGCAAATGAATCCCTCGCTTGATAAGCTGCACCGGCGCCGACACACTACAAGTATATTCCAGAAACAGAGCGTTGCAAATCGGAAAATTGGCAGACCTGCATACGTTCAGGTAAATGTCCAATGAAGCAAATCTAATTTTCACATGACGTCCCTGGTCGTTTCTTACAAAGAACAGCACCGCCGCCTGCAGCCTAAAAAAAGACCGTCCCTCTTTGCACGGGACAGTCTCATGGGTTTCGCTGAGCCATTGATCCTTTCGCCTTCACCGATGATGAAGAAACCGACCGGACAATCCTTGAGCCAGACCGTTCCCCCATCTATCTCTTAAGTCCGTTCCTTAACCAGATAAGCCAGCGCATTCAGTTCCCCGCCTGCGACAATCAACAGCGCGGAAATATAGAACCAGGAAAGCAGTACAATGACTCCCCCCAAGCTCCCGTACGTAGCGCTATAATGGCCGAAATGGTTCACATAATAAGAGAAGCCCCAGGACGTAAGCTGCCAGCCGACAGCAGCCATGATGGCTCCCGGAAGCACATCCTTGCAAGTAAGACACGTATTGGGAGCTATATAATAAACGGCGGTCAGCACCAGAAATAAAATGACAAAATGAATGACCCAGCGCAGCACATTCCACAGTTGGATCTGGCTCCAGGGCAGATGCAGGCGGGTATTCATCCATTCGCCGATGAGCTGGCCAAACACGCTGAGCAGAAGCGCCGAGGCTACAACCATCAGCATGCCCGCCGTCAGAGCGATGGCCAACATGCGCGAATGAATGAAGCTTTTGCGCGGAGGAAGGCCATAGGCTTTATTGACAGCGAGAACAATGGCGTGCATCGCCGCGCTTGCCGTGACAAGAGAGAAAATGAGACCGAAGGACAACACGCCTCCCCTCTTGAACTCCAGCACATCCTTTAGCTGTTCTTCGATCCCCGCCGCCGCCCCCGACGGAATATACTCTTTGATCAAAAGCAGCACGTCATGCGCGGTGATCGGCAAATATCCCAGAAGACTCATGATAAAAATGAGAAAAGGAAACAGGGAAAAAAGAAAATAATAGGCGCATTGGGCGGCCAGGCTCAGAACGTCATCCTGCACCAATTGATTCCAAAACTCCACGAGAAAATCCCGGACCTTCATGTGCTTTGCCCTCCTGTCTGACACCGCAAGCCGTTCCGTTCACACCTGTCAACCGGGCAGCAAAAAGACTGCGGCATATCACCGCCAAGAGTTTATCGGTAAGTTAACGCCTGTTTGCCCATCGTGACCCAGGTGTCGATAAACGTCTGTTTGTTTACTTTTTGGGCTTTCCGGCCGGTTAACGGATCGTTCACAAAGACATGACCGGGATTAAATCCGACGACGACGACGGCATGCAAATCAAGCGGAGTCCTGATTTCTTCCTGTCCATGCTTCCACGATTCCCATCGGTCGGGCAATTTATAGTCGCCGGTCGTCCATACAACCACCGGTTTGCCTTCCCTAAGCTTGGCGATCACATCGTCGAAAGAGCCGCCGGTTAAATTTACAGTACGATCGGGCAAATACTTCATCATCAGCGCTTCAAGCGGCTTTACATAAACGGCATATCCCTTTGTCCGGCCCGTTATATCTCCCACAAAACCATGCTCCGGATTGCCCCAATGGGTAATATCCCCGGATTTTGATTTCACTACCGGATCGTTATCTTTCGGCAATTCAGCCGCCAGCTTCATCTTGTCGGCTTGGATGCCCGCATGCCGCAGCAGCATGGTTAAGCTGGTCACTTCACAGCCGAATTTCAATTCCGGGTTTTGAGCAATGATCGGAACATCCAGCATCACTTCATCGGCGGAAGATTCCTGCCCCTGCTGTTTCGTTTCCGGATCGGAAGTTTGGTTGTTCTGTTGACTTTGAATGAGCGCTCCTCCATCGGGGGAAGGATTCGCATGGTTTGTACCGCCCGGATCTGAAGCCTGCTCTTTCGGCTGCTGCGCAGTACAAGCAGCGATCAATATCAAAAGGAGCAAACCTAAAATCTGCTTCATCAGGAAACCCTTCCTCCATCTTCATTTTTTTATAGGATAAGCAAAAAGGACCGGATTCATCCGATCCCTGATCCTGATATGAGGGTGGCAACAGTTCGCAATCGCTCTTTGGTTTGAGCCGCAAACCCAACCCAGAGCCCTCCTGCAGGCGTTGTCGTTTACTTGCCCAGCCATTCGATATGTTTGCCGATATGGGAGATGAGCGATTGCTCGTAAGCTTCTTCCTGCTCGCTGAGCGTCCGGTACAATTCGTCCTTAAACAAGGTGCCGCCCCGCTCATCCTTTGCCTGCAGCAAAATACCGTACGTAATATGGATCAATTGACGGGCATTGTCTTCATTCATATACGTATCGGCCAGATCAGCGTCAGACACTTGATCCAGCGGAACGATTTTGCTGATATCGGTCGTCACATGATAGTAGGCTGCCGCTTCTTCAAAATGCTCCAGCGCATACCGGTGCATACGGCGATAGAGGGAAGGCTTCACTTTGGCTGCGGTACGGACCGCTTCTAGCCAGTTGGTGCCCGCCGTCTTGACATGAAAACGGCCGCCGGTGTATTTTCCGATCATCGGGAACACGCTGAATTTGTCGCTGCCGGAGTGAATGCTCAGCTTGTAGCCGAAATCGTCCGCAATGCCGGCATGGATGGGCATTTCTTTTTCGAACTGTTCGATATCGCCGATGTAGTCGATCCCTTTTTGGAACTCGCCGCAAAAACGCGGCGCCAGACTGTAAATCGTCACTCCTCTGCCGTAAAGCTCCTTCGTAACGAAAAAATGAGATTCAGGCCCCGTCGGGGCGGCCGTCTCATCAATCGAAATTTCGAAGTCAACCTCGCTGTCAGCGTTTTTGATGTACGTGTTGTACACATGCTCCATAAAATCGATGGCCGCCCCATAAACCAGCACATTCTTGATCAGCGTTTCGCGGTCGAACGTGATGGAAATCCCCGCAACCCTGAACGTTTGTCCAAGATAAAGCGTTTCGTAATGACTGCGGACATCCGGCCGGAGCCCGGCATACTTGGCTTCCCGCCCGGCAGCGGACAAGTTTTCAATCGAATGATCGATCTTGTCGGAGCAGTCGAGTGTCAGCATGGTAAACCCGAGATCCAACGCCATCCGAATGTCTTCTTCTTTCTTCAAGTGGTCGCCGTCCGCTCCGAATCCGTCCTTGTACCCTTCCTGGAACACGGCATAACAGGCGGCATCCAGCACCTGCTTATAATCGCGTCCCGTCAGAGTCACCTCACGGATGCTTTGCTGCGCCAAAATCGGACGCACATCCTTT
The DNA here is from genome assembly GCF_001465255.1 of Paenibacillus naphthalenovorans. Lineage (NCBI taxonomy): Bacteria > Bacillati > Bacillota > Bacilli > Caryophanales > Paenibacillaceae > Paenibacillus > Paenibacillus naphthalenovorans. Next base: position 2,458,005 of record NZ_CP013652.1, read on the forward strand.
CCTTTGACGGCCTTGATGTGACCCGGAGAAGCGATCCCAAGCCGGTCGCCCAGTCCGAGGGTGGAGAATTGCGTGCCGAAAGCGCGCGGTTTCGTATAATCAAAGTAACGGTTCAAGACCAAACGGTTATCATGTGTGAGCGGACACAGCTTGGCTCCGTCCTCTATGATCCCCTGTAATTCGTCGAACAGCCGGCCTTTACCCACAGCAAGCAAATATTTCGTATGATCCGCCAGGTCTTTTACCATCACCAGCTTGGTAGAATCCGAGGCTTCCAATGATTGCGTATACACTTTGATATCGCCGCTCTTCGCCGGAACCGCATGACCTGCCGCCAGCGCTTCAGCGATCCGTACAAATTTACCCATATCAGAGCTCCTCCTTATTCCCCTTCTTCTTTTAGAGCATATCGCAAAAATAGTATATAATCTCATCTTTTTTTGCTTATTTTATTGATAACTATGCATATTTTGCTGTGAACAACCAGAGATGAGAAGGCTGACGAATCCCTGATAAAACGGTGACTAAACTTGTAACTCTATCTTCTGATAAGATATAATTGGTAATCATTGAGACTCGAATTTTGACGGATTTCGGGGGCGATTGTTATTCTTTATTTTGCCGCATTTCTCATGTCCTTTCTCTTGGTCTTTCTGCTTATTCCTCCGCTGCGAAAATTGGCTCTCCGCATCGATTTTGTGGACAAGCCCAAAGAAAATAGCGAACGAAAAATTCATAGAGAACCGATTCCTTTAACCGCGGGCTTGGCCATATTCGCCGGGATTCTCTCAACCTATCTGCTGTTCGTTCAGGATGACTGGAAACGCTCCTTAGCGCTTTTCGTCGGCTCGACGCTCATCCTTGCCATCGGCATGGTGGACGACTGGTACAAAACGCACGGCAAGGAGCTGGCCGCCTGGCCAAAGCTGATCGTCCAGCTCTCGGCGGCAGTCATCGTATATGCCTCGGGCGTCGTGTTCTATGGCTTCAACAATCCGTTCACTGGTCAAGATATTCTTCTTCCGGTATGGCTTCAGTTCTTCCTGACGGTCACATGGATATTTGGAGTGACAACCGTCATTAATTTTACCGACGGCATGGACGGTCTGGCGGGCGGATTATCGGCGATTGCCGCCGTGACGCTGTTTATCGTCGCCTTAACCAAAGGCCAGCAGGATTCCGCCGTCATGGCGATTATTCTCGTGGGCGCGGCCCTAGCCTATTTGCGGTATAACAAGCCTCCGGCCAAAGTGTTTATGGGCGATGCGGGCGCCACCCTGTTTGGTTTTCTTCTCGGAGTTATCGCGCTGGACGGAGCCTTCAAGCAGGCTACCGTACTGTCGCTCTTGATCCCGATACTGGCGCTCGGCGTGCCGATCTTCGACAACCTGTTCGTGGTCTTCAAGCGGCTCATGAACGGCAAGCCGATCTATCAGGCCGACGCCACCCAAGCGCACTACCGGCTGCTGCGCAGCGGGTTGAATCCGAAGCAGGTCGTGCTGTTCCTTTGCCTGATCAACGTATGCTTTGGATTAACCTCGATCATATTGCTGCTGTTGACCGTATAAGCCAATAACCCAAAAAAGACCCGAGCCCTATCCCGGATAGGAGCACGGGTCTTTTTGATGGATTTACTGCTGACCTGAAGGCGTTCGTCCCGTTTCACGGCATTAATCATGCTGTCTTACATGGCGGCGGAAGCCCCAACGAAGCAAGTACGGGACGATAAAAAGGATGAATAAGATACGGAACATCTGGTAGGCGACAACGATGGAAACATCGCCTTTTACCGCTGCCGCCGTTACGCCCATTTCGGTCATCCCGCCAGGCGAGGTGCTGAGAAAGGCGGTGACGAAGCTGATCGGCAGCACTTGACTATAGCCAAAGGAAAGCGCCAAGGACAGCAGGACGACGGCGAGTCCGCCTGCGAACGAATAAGGCAGCAGCAGCCGCCAGCCTGCCAGAGCGCTCAACCGGATTCCGAGGCCGAGATAGATGCCGAGACTCCACTGCGCCGCGAGAACCAGCGGTGTCGGCAGATGCGGAGGTGCCATGCCTGCCGCGGTCAGCGCCGCTGCGACAATGATCGGGCCGAGAAACCACGGTGTCGGCATCCTCAAGCGCACAGCGACCAGCGCCGCTGCGATAATGACAGCCACAATGACCGGCACCGACCAAAACGGAAAACCTGCCGCCAATACCTCCGCAGGCGGAGGAAGAACTCCCGCTCCGGGAGCTGTCGATTCGGCCAGACCATGCACGGCAAGGAACGGCACAACGAAGATCACCGTCAGCAGACGGATGGTCTGCATAAAGGAGACCACCGTATGATCCGCCCCTTCAATTTCTTCGCTGAGCACGACCATCTGCGACAAGCCCCCGGGAATACTGCCGATCATGCTGCTTTGGAGCGTAATGCCCGTTTGTCGGGCGGTAAACCAGGCACAAGCCAGGCTAAAACCGACAGTGATTACCGTGGCCAGCAGCATGGATGGCAGCTGACCGGCAATTTGACGTGCGCTTTCAGCGGTAAACGAAAGCCCCATGCTGTAGCCCAGCAGAAGCAATCCCGCGTTCCGTAACCCGACCGGCCACTTCAACTCCCTCTTCAGCAGTCCTTGCCACAGCATCACGGCCGTGAGCGGGCCCAGCATCCAGCTGAGCGGAACGTGGAGCAGCGTGAACAGCAGTCCTCCCACAAAGGTGACCGCCAGCGTTTCCGTCAGTTTCAACATGATGAAAACCTTCTTTCACTTAATGGAACATAAAGAAAACCCGTTCAATATCCTCTATATAAGAATAAACTGGATACGGGTTTTGTCAACGGCCGATTACCTCGAACCTCACAAGCTTCGATACCTATATCCTTTGCCCCCTTACGATTCGGCGACCGCCAATGCAGCGAATCATGGCAGAAACCTCGTGTCCGTACCTTCCATTTCTTGGTTACCCCGGACCGTCCGTCTCCGATGCTGAACGATGAATTGACAGAGTTGAGAATAAAGTAGGATTATTGGAAAAAAAGAATATAATATAGATAGGTCAAAAATCCAAATGAAGGGTGAATCCAATCATGTTAGATCCAAGAATAGAACGATTAGCGGATGTTTTGGTTAACTACTCGACCAAGGTTCAACCCGGAGAGAATGTTCTCGTTGAAGCCTTCGGCATCGAAAATCCGCTGGTTAAATCCATTGTCCAAAAGATACATAAAGCCGGAGGCCGGCCTTTTGTCAACCTGCGGGATCATCAAGTGACCAGGGAACTGCTGATGAACGCAACGGAAGAACAAATCAAAACATGGGCGGACTTCGACGCGTATCAAATGACCCGGATGCAGGCCTATATCGGTGTGCGCGGCGGAAACAACATTTATGAGCTATCGGATGTTCCCGACGAGAATATGAAGCTTTACAACAAATTCTACAACCATAACGTCCACTCCACGATTCGTGTGAAAAAAACGAAGTGGGTCGTGCTGCGCTACCCGACGCCGTCCATGTCCCAGCTGGCCTCCATGAGCACGGAAGCTTTCGAAAAGCTTTACTTTGACGTATGTACGATGGACTACTCCAAAATGAGCAAAGCAATGGATGCGCTGGTCGATTTGATGAATAAGACGGATAAAGTCCGGTTAATAGCTGATGGGACGGATCTGACCTTCTCGATTAAAGACATTCCCGCGATCAAGTGCGCAGGAGAGATGAACATCCCGGACGGCGAAGTCTTTACTGCTCCGGTCAGGGATTCCGTTAACGGAGTGATTTCTTATAATACCCCAAGCCCTTACAACGGCTTTGTATTTGAGAATGTAAAGCTGCGTTTTGAGAACGGCAAAATTATTGAAGCGACAGCGAATGATACAAAGCGGATTAATCAAATTTTCGATACGGATGACGGGGCGAGGTTTGTCGGAGAGTTCGCTATCGGCATCAATCCATTCATATTAAATCCGATGAAGGACATTCTGTTTGATGAAAAAATAGCCGGAAGCATTCACTTTACCCCTGGCCAAGCCTATGATGAAGCCGATAACGGCAACCGATCCTCGATCCACTGGGATTTGGTACTGATCCAAAGACCGGAGTATGGCGGAGGAGAGATTTACTTTGATGACCGGCTCATTCGCAAAGACGGGCTTTTTGTTATCCCGGAGCTGATCCCTTTAAATCCCGAAAATCTGAAATAAGCGGCTCAACCTTAATGCATGCGCAATGCGTCTTGAAGATTTCCCGGCGGAACATGGAATAATCTGGAAGCCCTGTCCGCCCCTCAAGGGTTATTCAACCCATAAGGGCATCTGACTATTTTCGTAGCGTCCAATCCCTGAATCTTTAACCCGCATATGATACAGAAGATCAAGCGGAAGGAGGATGTCATCGATGAGCTGCGTAAAAGGATTTGGATTTGGCGGCGGCTTCACTTCTACTGGTGTTATTCTTGTACTCTTTATTCTTCTTGTCATTGTTTCTACTGCATGGTTCATCTAAAATAACCGGACCATCGGCGCTTTGACATTTTTGCCCGATTCTTGATTCGGGAGGTGAATATGGTGAGCCACGCACTTGGTTTTGGCTGGCGTACGTCGACAGGTGTTATTCTGGTTCTCTTTATTCTTCTGGTTATCGTACTTCGTGCTTACTGGATCTAATGATTCTACGGAATCGTTAGAAAAGGAGTTCATAGAACTCCTTTCTTCTCACAACTTCAGAACACATCGTTAGAGGAAGGGCAGCCATACCTTTGAAATCTATAAATTCCAATTCAAACCCGGCTGCCCATGGCCTCGCCCCGCTCCCGGAAAGGGATACATACACTCATTGGATCGCTTCCCGAAACGGTTAGTATAAGGAAACGCAAATCGGCCCTGCTCGCAATAAAAGCGAGTCAGGGCCGATTTTTTTTAAATCCAGCTTTGAATCGAACGCTCATAGGAAAGCAGTTCTTCCGGTTTGAAAAAATGAGCGATTTCCCGTGCCGCACTCTCCGGAGAGTCGGAACCGTGAATGATATTATTTCCCGTTTGTACTGCAAAATCGCCTCGGATCGTTCCCGGGGCCGCATCCAACGGATTGGTCTTGCCCATCATCGTACGGGACAATTGAATGACATTGTGACCCTGCCATACCATCGCAAATACCGGACCGGACGTAATGAACTGCACGAGCTCGCCGAAGAACGGTCTTTCCTTGTGTTCAGCGTAATGGTACTCCGCCTGCTCCTTTGTGATTTGAATCAGCTTCGCTCCGATGAGCTGAAACCCTTTGTCCTCAAAGCGCTGCACGATCTTGCCGATTAATTGGCGCTGCACTCCGTCCGGCTTGATCATTAAGAACGTTTTTTCCATGCTGTTATACACTCCATCTCATTATGTTGTCATCAATTAAGTATATCATCTATTACATCAAGTTTCCATTGTTTACCGGTTATGCGCTTCGTTCCGGTATAAGACCCGTCTCCTCGTTTTTTTGAGCTTTACCCAAAGCCAACTGCGCCTGCGCTGCAGCGATACGGGCGAGAGGTACCCGGTAAGGGGAACAGCTGACATAGTCCAGTCCTACCGCATGACAGAAGAAGATCGATTGCTTGTCGCCGCCATGTTCGCCACAGATACTCGTTTTGAGCTGCGGCTTCACGGATTTGCCCTGTTCGACCGCCCACTCAATCAATCTTCCCACGCCATCCCGATCCAGCACCTGGAACGGATTGTCCGGCAGCAGATTCGATTCCACATAATGGGTAAGAAACTTGCCTTCCGCATCGTCGCGGCTGTAACCGAACGTCATTTGAGTCAAATCGTTCGTGCCAAAAGAGAAGAAATCCGCATGAGCCGCAATTTGTGCCGCCGTCACGGCAGCACGGGGCACCTCGATCATCGTGCCGATCCGGTAACGGAAGGTGCGCGCGGCATCGCCCAGTACCTCCTCGGCTTTGCGCTCGACCAGCTCGCGCATCCGCTTCAGTTCATTGGCATGGCCTACGAGCGGAATCATGATGTCGGGCCTGGCCTCCACCTGTTCATTCAGGCAGCTGAGCGCAGCGCGGAAAACAGCCTCCACCTGCATCTCGTAAATCTCAGGCAGCACCAGCCCTAGGCGGCAGCCCCGGGTTCCCAGCATCGGGTTCATCTCGTGAAGCGCTCTCACCTTGCGCAGCAGCTTGTCGAGCTGTTCTAGCTCCGCCGGATCCGCATCCGGCTGGTAGCGCAATCTCTCCTGCTGGACGATCAACTGCTCCAGGTTTGGCAAAAACTCATGAAGCGGCGGATCCAGCAGCCGGATCGTCACAGGAAGACCGCTCATCGCTTTAAAAATGCCCGCAAAATCCTCCTGCTGCATAGGCAGCAGCTGCGCCAACGCCTTACTCCGTTCCTCTTCCGTTTCAGCCAGAATCATCTCCTGTACGACGGGAACCCGCTCGGCGGACATAAACATATGCTCCGTCCGGCACAGGCCAATGCCTTCGGCACCGAAGCTTCGTGCTTTGGCCGCATCGTCCGGCGTATCCGCATTCGTGTAGATCTGCAGCTTCCGGATGGAGTCCGCCCAACCAAGCAGCTGCTGCAGCTCCGCAGTGATTACCGGCTCCCTCAGGCTGACGCCCCCCAGAATGACGCGTCCCGACGCACCGTCAATCGAGATGTCGTCGCCTTCCCGGACAATCCTCAGTTTACCGTCGACCTCAACGCTAAAGATACGATCCTCGATACGAATCGACTCGCAGCCGCAGACGCATGGCTTGCCCATTCCGCGCGCGACAACGGCTGCATGGCTCGTCATACCGCCTCGGCTTGTCAGCACGCCTTCGGCGGCCAGCACACCGTGAATATCTTCCGGCGTAGTTTCCGTACGGATCAGGATCACTTTACGGCCTTCCCGCGCCCAAGACTCCGCCGTATCGGCATCGAAGACAGCAGCGCCCGTTGCCGCACCCGGGGAAGCCGGTAATCCGACAGCAAGCACATCAAGCGGTTTGTCGGTATCAATCGCCCTGTGCAGCAGCTGATCCAGATGAAACGGCTCGATCCGCTCAATCGCTTCCCCCCGCTCCAGAATCCTTTCGTGCACGAGATCCACCGCAATCTTGACAGCTGCCTGCGCAGTCCGTTTACCATCCCGCGTTTGCAGCAGATACAGCTTTCCTCGCTCGACGGTAAATTCAATGTCCTGCATATCCTTGTAGTGCAGCTCCAGCGCTTCCGCGGTACTCAGCAGTTGGTCAAACACTTCCGGCATGTCATTCTTCAGTTCGGCTATCGGTACCGGAGTCCGAACACCGGCGACAACATCTTCCCCCTGCGCGTTCATCAAGTATTCGCCGTACAGCGACTTCTCCCCGGTGGACGGATTGCGGGTGAACACTACGCCCGTACCGCAATCGCTTCCCATATTGCCGAAAACCATCGACTGAATATTTACAGCCGTGCCCTGCTCATCCGGGATATGGTGCACCTTGCGGTACACCTTCGCACGAGCATTGTTCCACGAACGGAAAACAGCTTCCACCGCCAGCTCCAGCTGTTCCTCCACCTTCTGCGGGAACGGGCGTCCCGTTTCTTTGAGTACGACCGCTTTGTATTCTTCAATTAACCGCATCCAGCCCTCAGCACTCACCTGGCTGTCATATTCAGCGCCGGTTTGCTGCTTCAGACGATGAAGCAGGCCTTCAAAATGATAGGACTCCAGATCAAATACGACGTTGCCGAACATTTGAATCAACCGCCGGTAGCAATCATAAGCGAAACGCGGGTTACCGGTTAAAGCCGCAAGCCCCCGGACGGTTTCGTCATTCATGCCCAGGTTTAGGATCGTATCCATCATGCCGGGCATCGAGGTGACCGAACCGGACCGTACGGATACCAGCAGCGGATTCTGCGGGTCGCCGAATCGCTGGCCTTTCGCCGACTCTAACTGTTTCAACGCTTGCGCTACCTCGTCCATAAGCCCCTTGGGAAGCTGTCCGCCTGCGGCATAATACGCTCGGCACACTTCGGTAGTAATTGTAAATCCGGGGGGCACCGGCAATCCGACCTTGGTCATTTCCGCCAGATTGGCTCCTTTGCCGCCGAGCCATTGCTTCATACCGGCATGACCCGCTTCGAACGGAACTACACTTCGCATAATAAATACCCTCCTATGGTGGAATAATCGGGAATATGATTATTAAATAAAACATAACATACGTCTTAAATTTTGTAAATAGTATGTAATATTAAAAAATTAATACGTATTTAATGTGAAAAAAGCTTCAACATTTCATTAAACAAAGAAGGCATCGACGCTCCCCATCGAGCGTGATGCCTTCTTTGTTTATCCTGTTCCTATCCTGTTCCATAGATCAATTCCGTCCCGCCGCTTCCTCCGCCGTCTCCGCGTGTTGAGTATCCCGCAGCGATATTCGGGCACCCAACGATCTGAAGCTGCCGATGACATCTTCGTAGCCGCGCTCCACATGCTCCACCCCGGTAATGCGCGTACAGCCCTCGGCGGTTAGTCCGGCCAAAATCAGGGACGTTCCCGCCCGTACGTCCGTAGCATGCACCCAATTGCCGGCAAGCGGACGGCCTCCGCGGATAAAAGCACTTTCTCCACGCACCTCAATCTCCGCCCCCATCCTCCGCAGCTGCGGTACATGGTTAAACCTGTTGGGATATACTTTTTCCGTGATGATGCTTTTGCCCCTGGCCTGTGTCAGCAGCGCGGTCATCGGCTGCTGCAGGTCCGTCGCAAAGCCCGGATACATGGAAGTCCGGATACGCGTTGCCTTAATGGCATCGGTTCCGTACGCCGTAATGCCCGATTCGGTGCATTCCACCGTCAATCCCGCTTCAATGAGCTTGGAGATGCAGGAACCCAGATGCTCGGGAATGACATCGGTCACCGTAACGCGCCCTCTTGTTATGCCCGCCGCCATCAAAAAAGCGCCGGCCACAAGCCGATCCGGAATCACGGTATGGTATCCTCCGTTTAAATACGGAACCCCTTCAATCCGTATCCGGTCCGTTCCGGCACCGTAAATTTTGGCCCCGAGCCCGTTCAGGAATGCGGCCGTATCGACAACCTCCGGATCGACGGCCGCATGGTACAAGTTCGTTCTGCCGTGGGCCCGAACGGCTGCCAGCATGCTGTTGATTGTCGCACCGGATGTTACCGTATCAAAGTAAATGTCGGCGCCTTGGAGCCTTCCTGCTTCCACCACATAATAATCCTCATGAAATATAACCTTGGCGCCCAGCGCCTGAAATGCTTTGATATGCTGGTCAATCGGCCTGGAGGAGAAATCGTCCCCTCCGGGAAAACCAACGGTGACCCTCCCGAACTTAGCGAGCAGCGCACCGGCAAAATAATACGAGGCACGGAACGAAGACGCTTTGCCCGGGTCAATGATCGCGCTGTGAATATAGCGGGGATCGATAACCATGCTGCCGTCCGGCATGCGCTGCAGCCTCAGCCCGATATCATCCCCGATACGGGCGATTACTTTAACGTCGTAAATATCAGGAATTCCCTCCAGTATTACTTGACCATCCGCTAAACAGGCGGCGGCAAGCAGGGCAAGAGAGCTGTTCTTGGAGCCGGGTATCGATATGGAGCCTTGAAGCGGCCCTGCAGGTTCAACTTGAATAAATCTCATTCACGTAACCCTACTTTCCACATGTGCACGCACGCTATTTCGAATCCCACTCCAATACGTAACCGCTGCCGCGTACAGCACTAATCAGAAACGTGTCTTTGCCGTACTTTTTGCGAATCCGGTACACGAGCGCATTCAGTTCATCCATGCTGACATCGGGTACACCGTCCGTTCCCGACAGACGTTCAGGCCACACGCTTCGCTTGATCTGCTCTATCGGCACCAGCCGATTAGCCTCCTCATAAAGAAGCTTCAGGAACAAATACTCTTTCTCAGACATCGACAGCCGTTTGCCGTCCACCACACATTCCCTTTTTTCCCAATGGATCACCGGTTCGCCATCCGGTTCGTCCCCATGCTGGGTTAAGCTGAGCGGCTCGAATTCCAACGTCTGATCGGCGAATATATATGAAAAATGAAGTACCGTCATTCCTCTAGCAAGCTTGATGATGTCCGTCGATTGCAGCGGATAAGGCTGATGCGGCTCCACCTTGACTCCATTAATTTCAGTGCCGTGCCGGCTGCCCAAATCATATAGTACGGCCTTGCCGCCTTCCTGCCGAATCAACAGGTGCTTGCGCGAAATAAAGGCGTTCGTGAACGCAAAATCCGGCGAATACGTTTTGGACGCTCTGCCCAGCACCGTATCGGCAGCCGACAGATTGAGGCACGTTCCGGATCGATAAGGTTCCCCGCGAATCACATAAAGACAGGCGAAAGTTTCCAGTTTCTTTCCCTCCGTATGCTGTTTTGCGGCCCTTTGTCTCTTGTGGACAAGCGAGTATGAATTCCATACCATCATAACGTATTCCGAAACGAATGAAAATATCTGTTCGGTGACGAGTCAGTTATTTTTCAGTAACAATTCAAGATCGGCTGCGCAAAACAACCCATTAAGTTCTTTATCGTCAAAACACATCGGCCCCATTAGTCCCGATTTTTGGCCGGCCTCGGCGCGTCGTGGTACCCCCGCTCTCCGTAGGGCTGCAGCTGTTCCATCCATTTGGCTTCCAAAACGGCAAGCTCATGGCGAACATCTTGATAACCGTCCTTGCGCTGCTTCAACCGTTCGAGCACCTCGAATTGAAATTCCGCTTTCCCGACTTCATTGTAGTCATGCTGCATGGCTTTGCTGCGGAACATGCCCATGTTCAGCTCGAATTGATGGCGCTTTGCGATCGCGTCCAGGTCCGGACTGCTGCCGATCCACATCTTTCCATTCCTGCGGTTCGTGATACGGTACACTCCCATCGGGCGCTCTGTCTCCATATAGGCTGCAACCAGTTCTTTGCGTTTTTCCCTGTTCATGCTTTTCTTCCCCTTTTCTTGCGATTCATCGTCTTTGACCGGTTCAACCCAATAGGAGCTGCCGTCATCCAACCGCTCCATGAATCCATAATCCACCATATACCGCCGCAGTGACGCATAATCCGGGTAGGCCTGCTCCAGAATGCGGTTCACCTCCGGCTCGGTATACCGTTTGCCCGGTTGAAACCTGCGCTGCAGCAACCTTGCTATGTCCACGCGCCGGCTCTCTTTTTTCGGCCAGCTCCGCAGCGGGCCTTCGAGCCCATCGGGAAAATAGCGCAGCAGTTCCGCATCGTCCTCATCGCTGTTGATCTGATATTTAGTTTATTTATAGTCAAACAAACATCAATTTCGTTTGGCCATTCTCATTTTGTGAAATCTAATCTGCGTATCGTGTCGCTATCTGTATCCGGCAGCGCATGATATAATAAACCTATTTCTAGCATTCAACGAAAACGCAGCCGTTCGGGAGTGTTTATTATGCGCCTGTCCATCCGCCTGTTCACAGCTTTGATGGGGTTGCTGCTCATTTTGCCGATTCCATCTTCGGAGTTCACTCGTCCAGACCCTTCCTCTTCCGTTGCGCCTGTAAGTGTGGAGCCGCCGCAATTGGAATGGACGGAGGAGGATCAGCTCAAGCCCCCGAATATTATTTTTGTTCTGAGCGAAACCTTCTGGGATGCAACCCGGATGACGAATCTGACGTTCAGCCGGGATCCGATTCCTTTTTTTCGCGCGCTGCAGAAGCGGTTCACCCACGGCACCATGCTGTCACCCATGTTCGGCGGCGGGACGGCAAATGTGGAGCTTGAGGTGTTAACCGGGCATTCCATGCGCTTTTTTCCGGAGAACTCCATCCCATACGAATCCGTTATTAAGCATCCGACCGCTTCACTGGCCAGCATCCTGTCGGAACAAGGCTATACGGCTACGGCCATCAGTCCTTTTTACGGATGGTTCTTCAACAGCATCGAAGTGTATAAGCAGCTTGGTTTTTCCCAATTGATCAGCCTGGAATATTTTAACCCCAATGAGTATGTCGGACCATATATCGGCGATTATGCGGTAACAAGGCGCATTATTGAGGAAACCGCCGAAAGTCCGGGCCCCGATTTCATCTTTGCCAGTACGATGGAAAACCATTACCAATACTATCCCGGAAAATTCAAAAAGAATACGATCGATATTAAAGGAAACGGGGTATCGCCGGAAGCGATCGGTATTGCGGAGACCTACGCTCAAGGCTTGACGGCCGCGGATAAAATGCTTCAGGAGCTGGTCAGTCACTTTGGACAGGTCAAAGAACCGACGATTCTCGTGTTCTTCGGAGACCATTTGCCGTCTTTGGAGAAATATTTTGTCTATAAGGAAGCCGGGTATATCAGCGGCGAGGACGATCCGGACTTTCTGGAGAAAATGTACCATGTCCCCGTTCTCATCTGGAACAATTATTTGCCGGAGGAGCAGAAGGATTCCTTGCATATGAGCCCTTCATTCCTCGGTCCTTATGTGCTTCAATTAGCCAAAAGGCCGGGCAGTAGCTATACCGATTATTTAGGCGAGCTGTCCCGGCGTATGCCGATTCTCCCTCCGCCCAGCCATTATGAAGCGATGAATATCGATACCGGACTGGTAAAGGAGTACGAGGCGCGGCAGCATGCCATTCTGGAAGCGGAGAAGCAGGCGGGAGGGGAGCGCAGCGGATTCGTGCTTGGATACGGGGAACCGGCAATTGAGGAGGTAACACCGGGGAAAATAAAGCTTGGGGATAAGACGCGGATGACCGTCCGGGGCGGAAGATTCGGCATCGGCAGCACCGTTTTTGTAAATGGGGAGAAGCTGCAGACCTATTGGCTCAGCGAATCGTCGCTCAGTGTCAAGCTCACGAAAGAGCTGGTTAAAAAACCGGGTCTGCTGGAGATACAGGTTAAGGTCATAGACTCGAAAAACAATATCCTGAATGAATCCAAACCGGTTTATGTCACGGTGGATTAACAGAAAACCAAATGATTCATGCAGCAGCAGTATAAAAACCCCATCCTCGTTCCGGTGCGGACGAGGATGGGGTTTGTTGAAGCTTGTCGATCCCTGCGCTTGCCCGGGAAATGAGGTTTGCTTCAAAGGCTTATGCCCGAACGGAAGCAGAAATAAACAGGCTGCCGATCCTCTCCTGAGCATCCATCGGCTGCCGACGCCGGGCTCCCATCAGCAGCTTATTCCTCCCGGTGCCACAGCTTCTGAAGCTCCTCATTGGTCTCCAGCAACTCTTCCAGGCGGCCGGCGGCGTCTACCCTGCCCTGCTTCAGCACGATGATCCGGTCCGCACGCATGAGAGCGGCCTTGCGGTGAGAGATCACCAGGCACGCCGCCCCCTGGCGCTGCTCCTCCAAGCGCTCCCACAGCTTCCATTCCGTATCGACGTCCAGCGCGCTGGACAAATCGTCGAAGACGAGAAGCTCCGCATCGCGCACAAACATGCGGGCCGCCGCCGTTCGCTGCGCCTGGCCGCCGGACAGCTTCACGCCGCGCGGACCGATAACGGTAGAAAGTCCCTGGGGCAATCTCTCCAGATCCTCCTCCAGCACCGCGGACCGGATCGCCCGGCGAAGCCGCTCCCCTTCCGGACGTATGCCGAGCAAAATGTTGTTCTCCAGCGTGTCACTGTACAGACGGGGAATTTGCGGCGTATAGGCGCTGCGCGGAGGAACGAAGAATTCACTTGGTTCCGTCACAGGCTCGCCGTTCCAGAGAATTTCTCCCGCCTGCTTGGGCAGCAGCCCTAACAGCGTCCGGACCAGCGTCGTTTTGCCCGAGCCCACGCGACCGGTAATGACAGTAAAGGACCCGCGCTCCAGACGGAGGCCGATGCCTTCAATCCCCCGCCCTGTCTCCGGATACCTGTACGTCAGACCGTGAACTTCCAGCACATCGAGACGGTCTTTCTTGGTCCGAACCGGCTCCTCCGGCTCCGGCAGCTCTCCGCGGAGATACAGCGGATGATGCTCCGTCAACCGCTGCGGGTCGGCTCCCTGCAGCAGCGCCAGCAGCCTGTCTTTGGCTACCTCGCTGACTTTAAAATACGTCATGAATTTACCGAAATTCTGGATGAATTGCGTCACGAAAGTCAGGTAATAGACGAATAAAGCAAAATCACCGACGGTAAAGCCGCCGCCCCGCATTTTTTCCGCAGCCAGCAAAAGAATCAGCCCCGTACCCAAATTCACGGCGTTGGAGAAGACCGAATCCAGGGAGGCGGTAAACAGCTGGTCTTTCAGCATGGCTTCCCGCCGCTGGGCATTGAGCCGTTTAAAGCGTCCGATCACACGATCTTCCGCACCCGCAACCTGAACGGATTGCACCGTGCTGAACATCTCGCTGATCGCCCCGGTAACCCGGCTGGTCGCTTCCCGGCTGGCGGCGCGATACTTCTGCAGCATGGCCGTAGACAGCTGCGCCACCGTTACGACGATAATCAGCGGCAGAAATACCCACAATGTCATTTGTGCATCGATCCGGATGAGAATAAAACAGGAAACGGCGGCAAATAACATCATCCCCAGCGCATCCGCCGACCAGCTGACGGTTTCCTCCACTTGCTCGACGTCATCCCGAAACGTGCTGATCGCTTCTCCCGACGATCCCGGAATAGCTCGCGCTCCAGGCTCTTTGAGCACATGCTTCAGCAAGTTTCGGCGCAACAGACCGCCGAGCCGAAAACGGAAGTGAACGTCGGTCATGAAGCCGAAAAGAATAAACCCGACCCTGGCCAGCGCGGATAAAAGAAGAAATGCGATCAGCGCCCCAATCCCGAAGCTGTACAGCGCATGTCCAGTCAGCATATCAAAAAACTGCTTCATAATCAGACCCGGTACGATCGGCGCCAAATAAATCAACGACCACGCCAAGGCATTCCATAAAAACAAGCCTTTGCGGTACCGGGTAAGCTTCCACAAGAAGGAGAGCGTCGTCATGCCAGCATCTCCTCCATTCCCAACTGCAGCATTCGGCTGTAACGGGAATGAGGGTCAGCAGCCAGCCTTACCCGTTCCCCTTGCTCTGCAACACGCCCATTATCCAGTATCAGAATCCGGTCGGCTCTTTGAACCGTCGTTAGCCGATGCGCAATGATAATGCAGGTGCGGCCGAGAAGCAGACGGTTCATCGCTTGTTCGATCCGCTGTTCGGTTGCCGGATCCAGCCTTGACGAAGCTTCGTCAAGAATAACAAGACCCGGATCGCGTAAAAACACCCTGGCGAACGACAGCAGTTGAGCCTCTCCGGCCGACAAGCCTCCTCCCCCGGACTCCAGCATGGTATCCAGGCCGTGAGGCAGCGAGCGAAGCCATGATGCCAAGCCCAGCTCCCGGAGCACCTGTTCGATTCTCCCGTCGTTCACCGATTCATCATAGAACGTCAAATTATCGCGTACCGTCCCTTGAAAAATCTCGATATTTTGCGTCACCATCCCGACACGGTCCCGCAGCTCATGAAGCTTGGTCTCCCGAATATCAATCCCCCCGATCGCAATCCGTCCTTGCCCCGGATCGTAAAAGCGCAGCAGCAGCCGGGCCAGCGTGGTTTTGCCGCTGCCTGTTCTGCCCAGAAGCCCTAACACCTGACCCTGCTCGAGGCGGAAGCTCACATCCTCCAGCGTTGCGGTCTCCGCATCGTATCCGAATCCGACACGGTCGAATTCAACGGATAGCGGCCCTTCCGGCAGAGCGGCGCCCCTGCCGTCTTGAATCAGTGATTGCGTCTGCAGCAGTTCGCGTATGCGTACAATGCTGGCATCGGCTTTTTGCAGGTCCTCCATTTGCGTCCGAATCTGCTCAATCGGTTTGGCCATCAGCTCGGTATAGTAAAAAATCATATACACCGTTCCGATCGTAATCGAGCCCTGGCGCCACAAATAATAGCTGATGCCCAACGCTACCGCGTTTCCGATCGTAAACACAAGCAGCGTCGTAATCCACATAGAAGCCCAGCCGAGATACGCCCGAATACGGATCGGCAGCCATTCGCGCAGCAGAAGATGAAAACGATGCATCACATACCCTGTCGCTCCGCTGGCGCGCGTGTCCTCCGTACCTTCCAGATGCTCACTAAGGAAACCGTAAAATGAGGCGCTCATCTGCCTGAGCTTCCCCCAGTGGGGCACTGCAAATTTACGGATATACTGGATAGCGGCAATGGCAAAAACCACAAAAAAAAGCATCCCCGTGCCGATCAGCCAGCCTTCCCGGAACAGCAGCACCAGCATGCCTGCAACCAGCACGACATTGCTTACCAGCATGATCACGAAATTGGAGAAAAAATTGGACAAATTGTTGATATCCCCATCTACCCGCTCAATGATGGCTCCGGAGGTTTGCGACTTGTGAAACGACATATCCAGCTTCAAACAGTGCGCCGCCACGGCCTCGCGCAATTGGTTCGTTGCAATCCAACCAACGTTGGCCCCCACATAGGACGCCCCAACCGCCACGGCTTGCTGCACCAAGGTAACGCCAATAAATAACACGGCGGCAAAGACCAGCGGCCTGCTGCTCTCCTGCCATTGCGCCGTATCGATAAAGTAGCGGATGATTTGCGGATTGACGAGCTGCATCACGATGCCGCTTAACAGCAGCACCGCAAGAACGGCCATGCTTTTCATCTGCGGTTTCAGATACTGGCGCAGCAAGCCGGCATATTCTCTGGCCGGAATTTTAGGAATCACCTTTTTCATACTCTCCCGCAGCCCCCTTTGCGTAAAAACATTGCAGCCTGCCGACGAGCCTAATCCACGACAGATCGTAAGGAAAAAATAAAAAGCCGCCGCGTCAATGGAGCGGAAGCTTACAGAATACAGAGTACACGATATAGTAAATGATATCCACTTTTGGGACTTCTCAGCCTTAACCGGTCAACTGCTTGCGCATGCGCACGTGCCATATGCCCGCGTCAAGAAAAGGTTCGGGAGAGATCGTTTCATAGCCCAGCTTGCGGTAAAATGGCTCTGCCTGTGTCTGTGCATCCAGGATGACCGCAGGCACACCTTGCGACCGGATATCCTCCTCCATCGCCTGGATGAGCAGGCGGCCGATCCCCCGACCGCGATAAGGAGCAAGCACCGCGATCCGCTGGAGCTTCGCCGTCCGGGAGTCATACATCCGCCAGCGTGCAGTCCCGACCGGCTTCTCGCCGTCCGCCGCGAGAAAATGCCGGCACGCCGACCATGAGACGTCGAACTCATCCATTTCAAGGTCAGGCGGAACCTGCTGCTCTTGTACAAAAACGTTCATGCGAACGGAAAAGCAGTCATTCAGCTGCTCCTCCGTATGTACGGGTATAATGTTCAGATTCAAGCCGAAACCTCCCGGGTCTATGAAAGCGTCCAAACTTCACCCGGACGCAAAGCTTTGCCGGTAATCCCTTTTGACGTGAGGCTGTCGGCGAACGCTTGCGCATTCTGCCTGATCGGCGGGAACGTATTGAAATGCAGCGGCACGACGGTCTTGGCCTTCAGCCATTCTGCAGCAAGAGCCGCATCCTGAGGTCCCATCGTAAACACGTCGCCGATCGGCAGAAACGCCACATCAATTTGGTTGCGCTCGCCAATGAGCTTCATGTCGGAGAACAGTGAGGTATCCCCGCTGTGAAGAAGCGTCAAACCGTTCCACCGGATGATAAAGCCGCCCGGCATGCCTCCATAGATGATCTTCTTCTCTTCTTCGAGCACGATGCCGGAGCTGTGAAAAGCCTGGATCATCTCGATCTCCGCATAGCCCAGAGAGGTACGGCCGCCAATGTTCATAGCAAACGTCTTCGCTCCCTGCCAGCTCATATACGTTGCCAGCTCGAAGGTGGCAACGACGGTGGCATCATTGTTTTTTGCGATCGGCACGGTATCCAGAATATGGTCCGGATGTGCGTGGGTAAGCAGGATGTGCTCCACTTTGATATCCTCCGGCTTGGTAGCTGCCAAAGGATTGCCGGAAATAAACGGATCAATGATCAGAGAGTGTCCTTCGTGACTGAGCTGCACGCAAGAATGCCCATGATAGCGAATTTCCATAATGGTTACTCCTCCTTGGTATGGGAATCGGGTTCCTTTAGGACAAGCATCGTATGTACATTGTAACAAAGAACCCGCCATAAACTCAAAAAAAGAAAAACGTCCGCAAGATCATCGGACGGTTCATGGGTGCGCTAGCCCCACCCCTCATCTTTCACGATTTCAAAGGCGGACCGTAAACTTTCCATCCCATACCCAACGCCTATTTGAAAAACCGGCCGGTTCATCCGGCAAAAGCCTTCAATAATGCCTCCCTTACACGGTCTTTGCTGAAGGGCTTGACGATAAAATCGATGGCCCCCATAGAAACCGCACGAATCAAAAGCGCCTGCTGCCCCATCGCCGACACCATGATGACTTTGGCATCCGGGTCCATCGTCTTGATTTCCTTCAGCGCCGTAAGGCCGTCCATCTCCGGCATGGTTATGTCCAGCGTAACCAGATCCGGTTTAAGCTCGGAATAAAGCGTCAGGGCCTCCAGCCCGTTGCTTGCCTCCGCCACGATTTCATACCCAAATTCGATCAGGGAATTTTTGAGAATCATACGCATAAATAAAGAATCGTCTACGATAATAATTTTTTTCACGCCGGATTACCCCCACTTGTATGATGTATGTACGCAAGGATAAGTGGCAGCACGGTCCTATAATGGCAAGTGATCAGTCAAGCTGATTTGTAACACTCGAAAAAACTTGAGATGAGATGCCGGGTCACTAAAAAAAGACCTCCCGTTTGCCGTAAAGGAGGCCCGTATCAGACGATTTCCTCCGGTCCTTCGGCAACTGGCTGACGTAGTTTGCACATTAGTCCCTTTAGCATTGCGTCCTTGACTTTTACCAGGGTTGCCTTAGTCGAGTGAACCGATAATCAAATGTATTATAGCATCCTATGGTGAAAATACAAGAGCGAACTCTCGGCCTGAATAAGGTTAAACGGCTCTTCTTTTCTTATCTATAATTATACCTGTTCGCTCCAGGCATTGCCACAATTTTGTCAATTTTTATCAGTAAGCTGTAGAGCGCCATGTTTAATATGAGAATCCCGGATGTCCGCTGCTTATGCCGCCTCTGACGTGCCCGTCCCTCTTCAGCATCCGGTTTCATCTTGAATGGGCAGCTTCCTCGGATCGGTCTGTCGCCAATGGGGGTTCAGGAGATAGTGCGGAAATCTCCTTTCTCCACTCCGGAGTCATGTCTATGTTCAGCGCTCCAAGCGAGGGCTCCAACTGTTCAACACTGCGGGCGCCAATGATCGGGGCCGTGATCCCGGGATGAGACATGACCCATGCCACCGCTAATGAAACCGGATGAACGCCATGCTCATCCGCGTACCGGGTGAAGCGGTCCGCCGTCTCGTAATAGCCTGCATCGGCATAACGAAGCTTGTAATTCGCCTGCTCAACGAGCCGCCCCAGTTCAGGCTTTCGGCCGACACCGTATTTCCCTGTCAACAGTCCGCCTCCCAGAGGGCTGTAGGAGATGACGCCCATCCGCTCGGATTGAGCCATCGGCAAAATTTCGACCTCCGCCTGACGTTTCACCAGGTTGTACATCGGTTGAATGCATTCAAACCGGGCAAGGCTTTCCCTGGCTGAAATCCCAAGCGCCTTCGCGATCTGCCAAGCCGCCCAGTTGCTGACTGCCGGATGCAGTATTTTTCCCTGCCGCTGAAGATCGTCCATAGCCCGCAAAATCTCTTCCATATCCGCTTCCGAATCGAAAGCGTGAACGAAATACAATTCGATCCGGTCCGTTCCGAGCCGCTTCAAGCTTTCCTCTACCGCAAGCATGATGTACCTGCGTGACAAGCCCCGGTCATTGATGCCCTCTCCGGTCTTCCCGTGAACTTTGCTGGTAAGAATGACATCATTGCGGATTCCGGCAATGCACTTGCCCAATATTTCTTCTGCAAGCCCTTTATTATACACATCGGCGCAATCGAAGAAATTTATGCCTACCTCCCGGCATCTTCGGAACATGGCCATAGAGGCTGCCTCGTCGGCTGCACCTCCGAAGGACATTGTGCCGAAGCAAAGACTGGATACTTTCATTCCTGTTTTACCTAATGTACGGTATTGCATCTAACCTTCCCTCCTCTTCATGAGCCAAAGGCATCGGCCGACAGAATCCGCCTTCTATGCATTCAGCGCACATTGGTTTACGTTCAACGTGTTCATCCGCAAAACTGCACAATTCCAATTCAAAAGCGCTCCCGGGTTATGTATTCGTCATTGAGGGCTCCATCTCCGGCTTGCGCCTGTTTACATCATACCATAAAAGACCGGAATACCTTCACCGCTTTTTGCCTTCCAACGGGTGAACCAAGGGTGAACCAAGATCGTCTAATATTCAAAATCATCACGCATCCGCCTTGGAAGGAGGTGAAAGAAGATGAAAACGGGAACGGCAATTGCCATCGCGATCGCGGGCGCAGCACTGTTGTCCATATCCGTATGGCTCGGGTCCGGAGTGTTCACAAGGTCAGACGCGGAGCAACCGCCGACGCCGCCAAGCCAACAAGCCGGCTCCGCTCCAAACAGCCCCTCCGGCAATGAAGTCCAACCGGTTCCGCCTCCTGCTACACAGCCCGTTCCCGAGGTAAAGGCGCCCCAACGCGTACCCTATCATGGTCCGGTGGAGCATATCTTTTTCCATCCTTTGATTGCTTACCCCGAGCTGGCGTTCGATGGAGATTCGATGTCCCGGGGCTACGATGACTGGTTCGTTACCGTCAAAGAATTTAAAGCGATTCTCGAACAGTTATACCAAAGAGGATATGTGCTGATTGACATCCGGTCACTTTATGAAACCCGAGACGATCAAGGGATCCGAAGCGTATCCCGGAAGGAGCTGCTGGTGCCGGAGGGTAAAAAACCTCTGATCTTATCGGTGGATGATCTAAATTATTATGAATATATGATTCGGAACGGTAATGTAAGCAGGCTTGTCGTCGACGGTCAGGGACGGATTGCTGCGGAATCAACGAGAAGCGGCCAAACGCATATAGACTATGATAATGAAATTGTTCCCATCGTGGACGAATTTGTCAAAGCTCACCCCGATTTTTCCCTGGACGGAGCTAAGGGGGTTATAGCATTAACGGGTTACGAAGGCATCCTCGGCTATCGTACGCAAAATAGAAACACCCCCGGCTTCGAAATGGAAGCGCAGAAGGCGCTGACGGTAGTTGAAGCGCTGAAAGCCAACGGCTGGTCGTTTGCCTCACACGGCTGGGGCCATTTGGATGCAAGGAAAACCAGTCTGGACCGCTTTGTTGAGGACACTCAACGGTGGAAGGATGAGGTGGAATCACTCATCGGCCCCACCCCCGTTTATATTTATCCATATGGAAGCAGTGTGCTTCCCGGTGATCCAAAGTACCAGGCGCTGCTGGACTCCGGCTTTACCATGCTGTGCTCCGTTGGCCCGGAGCCTTATATCCGCTTTCAGTCCGACAGTATCATGATGGATCGCCGTCATATCGACGGCATCGCCCTGAAGGGTCAGGCCAAACGGTTATCCGGACTTTTCAATGCCTCGGAGGTGATGGATTCCGTGAGACCAAAGACGGAAACTTCAAAATAGCCTCCGACGCACTTACACACTCATCGTCTCTCCTTTATTGCTTGCCAATTCCTTCCTTTCGCCGAACAGCTTCTTGAGAAGCGGAGGCGTAATTAAGGTAGTCAGAATAACGACGATCACAACCGATGTAAAGAAATCCTGTGGAAGAAGATTCATTTCGAGTCCGATGGCGGCAATAATCAAGGCCACTTCTCCACGGGATATCATTCCGGCGCCGATCCGTATGGAAGAATTCCATGAGAAACCGGTCACACGCGCGCCCAAGCCGCATCCTATGATCTTGGTCAACACTGCCATGATAGTAAGTCCTGCAATGAGAGGCAGCTGCTCCATGATCCCGTTGAATGTGACGGAAACGCCGATACTGACAAAGAATACAGGGACAAACACCGCATAAGCAATCGGCTCCAGCTTGTGCTCGACTTCTTTCTTAAAATTCGTTTGGGCGATGGCAATACCCGCCGCAAACGCTCCGATAATGCCGGCAATTTGCAGCGATTCGGCAAGGTAAGAAAAGCCGAAGCAAATAATCAACGCTGCGCTTGTGACCGTTTCCGACACACGCAATGGCGCAAACCGCTTCATGATCCATGGAACGACCTTCCAGCCCAGAACAA
This sequence comes from Paenibacillus naphthalenovorans, assembly GCF_001465255.1. NCBI lineage: Bacteria > Bacillati > Bacillota > Bacilli > Caryophanales > Paenibacillaceae > Paenibacillus > Paenibacillus naphthalenovorans. Next base: position 2,480,204 of record NZ_CP013652.1, read on the forward strand.
GGATCAGGGCAAAAAACAATACTTTCTTGCCGATCAGCAGCCCTAAGCTGACATCTCCGCCGCCTACGAAAAAGCTCATCAGGAACGCGAGCAGAATGACAACCAGAATATCGTCCACGATAGCTGCGCCAAGGATGGTAACGCTTTCCCGGCTCTTCAATTGACCCAGGTCTTTAAGCGTTTGCACCGATATACTGACGGAAGTTGCCGAGAACAGCAGGCCCAGGAACAACGATTCGGCTTGTCCAAGCCCCATGAGCTGTCCTCCCGCATATCCCCCAATCAGAGGAAAAATAATGCCTCCGACAGCTACCGAAACCGATGAATTCCGGTTACGGTTTAACTCCTGAACATCCGTTTCCAGACCGGCTATAAACATCAATAGTAAAACCCCGATTTGACTGAACGCCTGCAGCATATCTGAATTTTGAACCCATCCCAGTACAGCGGGCCCAATCACGATACCCACGATGAGCTTCCCCAGCACCGCCGGCTGACCCAGCATGACACAAAGATCCCCTGCAATCTTTGTGGAAAGCAAAATGATTAACAACTGAAAGAAAAACAACAAGCCTATCACTCCCGTTAAAAATGGATTTGCAGCACAAAAGGAGCCTGTACAGACATACTGATATCGTCTGTGACAGGCTCCACCTAAGTACTGCTTATATTCTTTTCACCTCTATATTCTAGCATGGATAATATAAATAATTCAAGAGTTTTTTTTGTTTTAAGTACATATCGTTTCACTTTTACACAAGAAGAAGCCCTGGATTAGGGCTCCTTTTTCATTCATATTCAACTTCACATCATTTCGGAGGTTCCTTACGTGGCGTAACATCCTGCCGGATCGATTCGCTTTTGTTCTCGGGACGGTCCGGAACATAAGGCAGCGGTGTCCGCTTGATCTGCGGCAGATAATGCTCCGACGCTTCCAGGCGTGCGCCGCAGTTCGGGCAAAATCGGGTTTCCTCCTTAACGGATTGACCGCAAGCACACTGCTTCTCGTGCTTCAACAGCCGGATCTGGTCTTCCAATTGACGGATCTGCAACTCCAGGGATTGATTTTCCTTAGAATACATGCGCACTGTTTTTTCCGCTTTGCTGAGATCCGCCGCCTTATAAGCTTCATATACCTCTAAACCGATTTGATACAGATTTTGGTCAAGCTGTTTTCGCTTCGAATGAATTTGCGCTGTAATTTTGGTAACTTCAATCGCCTGTTGGGCTTTATCCGCCGCGCGGCTCGCCCCCTTCTTCAATTTCGACAAGAAATGGTTCATGCGCAAGCCCCCTACTCCTAATCAGTTCCCCTACTGTATCATACCGAATTTCCCGCCAGCATATAACCACAATCAATCAGATTCAATCGACGGTTTAGAAAAAAACTCTGAACAAAGCTTTTGCTGAAGATACGTGTTATCTTTTTCGTTAAAAAAAACGAAGCCGCCTTTCCGCAGCTTCGTTTAGCGTTACCGTTATCCGGCTTGACCTGCCCTCAGTCTTCCAGCCGCTTTAATGCTGTCATAATAATCAGGGCTGCCGCTGAGCAGCCAGTTCCGGTGGCCTACAGCCGTTTCGTCCCGCTCCGGCTCGCCGTATGGCCATTCCTCGCCGATGCCTTCGACGTAGTCTTTCATCAGCATCAGAAAAGCTGCGCTCCACTGCCGCGTTCCTTTAATGGTCGGAACCAACGGGTAATATTTGTCATATGCCGCCCGAATCAGCGTATGGACGACTTCCTGCAGCACACCCGGAATATCCGCTTCCTCTACCTTTGCGGCAAGCTCGGCCGGGAGCTCCTTCTCATCTGTGGAGGCGTGCCGTTCATATTGCTCGGGCGTTACAAACCCTTTTTTCATAGCTATCCACAGCTTCATCCGGTCAAGCGCAGGCTTGTACGCCTCAGGTACCGACACCGTCAGCTCCGGCTTCGGATCGTCCAAATTAATCACAAACGATTCTTCGAATTTATTCAACTTTACGTTTCCGCGTACACCCAGCCATCTTAAAGCAAGCAGTGCGTGCGTTCTGGCTTTCGGATCGATTTCCTCATTGCGGCAAACTCTGCGAAGCAGCTTTTCGCTTCGAGGATCGGGTACCATGCACAGCAGACGGACCGCCGTGAGCACCGACTCCGCATCTTGTTCGAGCCATACCTTGACCTGCTCAAAAACATTGTCAAGCGGTTCCGACATTAGCCAGTCGAGCTCAATCCTCCGGTCCGCATATTCGGAGAGGCTCAGGATCCCCTGCCGCTTAAGCAGCTCTTCACCGTAGCGTTCGACCAAATCGCGATACGATTGCTCCAATTCCTCAGCCATTTGTGCCAGCGCCTGCTTTTCTTCTGCGCTCAAGCCGCCGCGGGTAAGCATCCTGCGCAGCCATTCCGCCATGGCTCCGGGATTTTGCCGCCACATCATCAAAGCAAAGGATATCATGTCCTTGTCGTAGGCAACGCCTTGCTGCATAGCAAAACGGGCAAGTATCGTTTGTACATCATACTCTTTGCGCATCAGGCTCAAGGCCAGCACAAGGCCGTTCCAGGCGTTCCCGTTCTCCTGATTCTCTACAATCGCACGATAAAAACAAAAGGCAGCCGCCCCGTATGACTCCGCCTGCAAGTATTGTCGGCCCAAATCCCCGAATTGACTCATCCAAATGTTCGCCCCCATGTGAAGTTGGAATATATGACAAGTATACATGACAACCTAGCCTTAAGAAAGCTTAGTTCAGGATTTGAGCATGCTAAATGCGTAACAGCATGATCGGAGGCGAAGACGTTGTCTTATTACTGCGCAGTATGCAACGGTATGGAATCGCTTGAATGCGCTTGTCCCGTTTGCGGGCATCCGGCTCAGGATGAAGGTAAGCTTAGCGATTTTTACGGCCCTTATTCCCCTTACCGGAATATAGATGATTTAAAATTAACGAACGGTTTTATCGACCTGGAACAGCATATCTGCGTCCATTCCATCTACTGCCCGGAGTGCGGCCGGTCATCACCACAACCGGTGCGGGAAACCAATCAACTCCATTAAAAAAAGCTGCAGCTTCCATTAGGCAAGCTGCAGCTTTTTTGCTTTACGTCCGTACTTCATCTTTAACATTTTCTCGAACAGCTGCTTGACCATCCGAATTTCGGAAGCATCCAGCTTCATAATCGAGAAATAAGATTGTACTTTTTCATCCTCTATGAACTTGTCCCATGTCAGCACCACATTTTGGGCCATCGCTTCGTCCAGGCTCGACAAAATCTGTTTTTTAATGCCTCCGGTACATATTTTAAATGGATCCTTGCCATAATATTTTTCAGAAGCGGCCGCCTCCGGCTTCATTCGAAGCAGCTGCACCGCATTGAACGCATCATCGAGCGCGGAATGGTGCTGGCCGATGGGCTGCAGCTCATAATCCGCCAACGCTTTGTGCAGCCCGCCTTCGAAAAACGAGGTCATGTCGATCAGATTGGCAAGCCACTTGTCAGCGACTCCGTTGATTTTACAATCCACGAACAAATGAAAATAATCGTTGCCTCCCCAAGCCAGCATCTTATATTCATCTCCGCAAAAATCAATAAACTTGTCAATCACGGTTCGAAACCCGTCACTTTGAAGCAAGGTTTCCTTAGAAATTCCGGTAAATTGCAAAGCGAATTTATTTAAGCGGAAGTTGGGCCGGATGTAGCTTTGGAATGTATCCACAATCTCCAGGCGTTCGTTCAGCTTTACAGCCCCGATCTCAATAATTTCCATGGGATGTATGTCATAATGCTTTCTGCCGTTAAACTCCAAATCGATCACGATATAATGCATGCTGTGTCTATCACCTCGTCTCTAAGCATACCACGATCAGCCCGTGTTTCCTACCTTCATTCATTGCCATTTCCGAGCAGCTTCCATGATTTTTGCCCTTCATCTCTTTTTGCTCATCCTGTCTCTATGGGGGGCGATTGCAACCATTCACGCTATGGAGCGTTTAAAACCGTCTTAAATAATGAGAAAAATAGAAATAAAAAAGAAGCGCCATGATTGCAACTGGCGCTTCTAACTCCCTTGAATAGATGCTGCTTCCTTAGTTGTCTGTTTTTTGACCAACGACCGTTCCTGTCCATTCTTCGTAGCATTTGATTACGGCGCTCATATCTTCGCCGCCCCAGCCGCTGTTGCAGGCGGTTTGGAACACCTGCTTGACCGAAGACAGCACAGGCACGGGAACCTGAAGCGACTCCGCCAGCCGGTTGGCCAGTTTCAGGTCCTTATGCATCAGCTGTGTCATGAATTGGGCCGAGAAATCGCGGCTTAGCATTTTGGGACCCTTCATCTCCGCCATTCCGCTGCGTCCTCCGCCGCCGGCAAGCACCTCCAGAAAACGCTCGGGGTCTCCGCCGGCTTTTTGAATCATCACCAGGCTCTCGGCCAGTGCCAACAAGTTGGCCGCAACCAGCATGTTATTCGCAAGCTTGGTGTTCGACCCGGCTCCGCTGCCTCCCATGTAGACCGCTTTTTTGCCCATAATGTCAAAGAAAGGGGCACATTGGTCGAAGATTTCGCTCTTCCCTCCAACGATGAACGTCAGATTGCCTTCAATAGCTTGCGGCTCGCTTCCCGTCACCGGAGCATCCAGCATTTCTACTCCGTAAGCGGCCAAGGCTTGTGCCAGCTTCTGGCTCGTTTCCGTATAAATGGTGCTGCAATCCACCACAATCCGAGGCTTGCTGCCAGCAGACGAGGCGCATGCGGAAACGATCCCCTGTTCTCCCAGATAGACCTCCTCAACGGCCCGATCATCCGTAAGCATGGTAAAAACAATATCCGCCTGCTGCGCCGCTTCAGCCGGTGATGCCGCGATCCGGACGGACGGGAGACCTTCAAAATCTTTGGTTTTGTCACGATTGCGGTTATAGACCGTGAGAGGATAGCCTGCTTTATGCAAATTCAGCGCCATCGGCTTACCCATTGTACCCAATCCAATAAATGCTAGTTTCAACTGTGATTCCTCCATTTCCCCGAGATTCAGATCAGATATAACGGCAGTCCATAATAAAGCCTGTCCAAGCGGATTTCCAATATTTCCAAAACGAACAATCATTTTTATCATATCATATTGTTGAATGACCAGACAATTTAACAGCTTGGCAGTTGCACCGCTTCTATATCCTTCCTGTATACGGTTTCAATTTGCATGGATCGGTTCGTTGGCGGGCTTATTGTATGTGGTTTTCATTTGGCAGGCAAGGGAGGGGGCTTACCCAATGCCGGGCAGGCCCCTTTGACTTCTGGCATATGATCAAACGGAAGCATGGAACAGGTCGGGCACATACTCGATTTTGGACTGCGCCACGATCGTTAATTGCTTATTCTGGGGATCGTAGGCCACAGGACCGTCCTTGACGTAAAACCATACTTTCTTCGTCGGCTGATCGTCGGATTCATAAAAGACAAACACGTTCAGCTCGCTTTTCCATCTCAGGATTTCCTCTACGTTCGAATCCGGAGGCACACTCAGGGTGAATTTGTAGTTGTCTCCCGATTGCTCCAGTTTATATTCGACGGACTGCTTACCCGTATCGATAAACGTTCTGCCGCCCACCGCATGTTTGACCAAAAGGGTTTCCTTCATGACATATCTCCTCCTTAAGGCAGATCGATCAGCATGAAGAACGCTTCTTCATCCGCCGCGATGGTCATCTTGGACAACGCTTCAATTCTGGCCGTATCTCTGGGTTCCAGTGGGGTGCCGTCTACTGTCAACCGTCCCTCGATGACAAAGAGAAACACACGCCGTCCTTCTTCTTGTTGGAAAATGATTTGTCTGTCCTTCTCCAATCTGCTCAAGTATATGGTCATGTCTTGATGAATGGCCGCCGCTCGATCCGATCCCTGACGGGAAACGACAGGCAGCAGCGTATTGTTCATCCGCTTCGGATCGTAGCTGCTCGTTTCATAGGAAGGAGCAAGTCCCCGCTCGCTCGGCATAAACCACAGCTGCAAGAGCTCCAGCTCCTCGGTCTCCGAAGCGTTATACTCCGCGTGAATCATCCCGCTCCCCGCAGTCATTCGCTGAATTTGGCCGGCAGAAGTCACGGCCACATTGCCCAAATTATCCTCATGCTTGATGGCGCCGCTCAGCACAATCGTGACGATCTCCATATCGCTGTGCGGATGGGGGCCAAACCCGCGGCCTGCCGCTACTACATCGTCATTGCACACACGCATAACCCCAAAGCTTGTATTGTCCGGGTCGTAATACGCGCCAAAGGAAAAACTGGGACGGCTGCGCAGCCATCCGAGATCCATAGCATAGCGGGATTCCGCAGGATATACCTGTATCATTGAGGATCTTCCTCTCCATAGGGGTTGTTGATCAGCTTAACCTCATTGTAAGCGGTAGGACCATTTTCTTCAATCTATAACAACCGGCCGGCTGTCCCTCGACAACCGGCCGGTTTCGCGTTTTGGTATGATATTATAAAACGGCTGCGGCCAATATTTCCGCGATATCCTTTGTTTTGACCTGCTCATCCACATTCTTGAGCTTTGCGCCGTCACTCATCATCGTGAGACAGTAAGGACAGGCGCTGCTGATCAGGGTGGGACTTACCGCCATGGCTTGTTCCACTCTGGCTACGTTCACGCGTTTGCCGGCGGTTTCTTCCATCCACATCATCCCGCCGCCCGCTCCGCAGCACATGCCGTTCTCCCTGGTTCTTTCCATTTCTACCAACTCCACTCCGGGTATGGCTCTCAGAATGTTTCGCGGTTGTTCATATACTTGATTATAGCGGCCCAAGTAACACGAATCATGGTACGTAATCCGTTCTTGGACTTCCCTTACAGGAACCAGCTTCTCTTCTTTGACCAGCTGCTCCAGCAATTCCGTGTGGTGATAAACATCCGCTTCCAGTCCGAATTCCGGATATTCATTTTTCAATGTATTATAGGTATGAGGACAAGCCGTTACTATTTTTTTGACGTTGTATTTTTTAAATATCTCTATATTCTCTTTACATAGCTCCTGGAATAAAAATTCATTGCCGAGCCGACGCGCGGTATCCCCCGAGTTTTTTTCCTCTTCGCCAAGAACAGCAAAATTGACATTCGCTTTGTTTAACAGCTGAACCAAGGAACGAGTCACTTTATTGTTTCTATTATCATAAGAACCCATCGAGCCGACAAAATAAAGCACCTCGAAACCGGGATTTTCTTTCACGGTCGGCACGTGTACATCCTCTGCTTCCTCTTTCCACTGAAAACGATCCTTTTTACTAAACCCCCACGGATTTCCCTGTCTCTCAATATTCTGAAGCGCACGCTGTCCTCCCGAAGGTATGCTTCCCTGCATCAGAACAAGCTGGCGGCGCAGATCGATAATTTTATCCACGTGTTCGTTGCCGACCGGGCATTGATCCTCGCAATTTCTGCAGGTGGTGCATTCCCAAACTTCTTCTTCACTCATGACATCCCCGATCAATTGGACGTCTTCGATTTTTTTGTCCGTCATCGTCCAGCCCAGCTTCTGCCTCTGCATCGTCGGGGCAATATCGGTAACGGCATGCTCCGGAAACGATTCCGAGTGATCCGGAGGCTGGAACGAATGCGAACCCTCGGTACCGAATACAAAGCTTGGAACCCAAGGCGACTTGGAGGTCAAAAGCCGGCCCTTCTCCGTCAAATGATCACGCAGCTTCACGATCATATGCATAGGAGATAAAGACTTTCCGGTATTGGAAGCCGGACAAACATTGGTGCATCTTCCGCATTCCACGCAAGCATAAAAATCCAGCATTTGCTTTTGCGTAAACTCTTCGATGCTCGAAACACCGAACGATTCGGCATTCTCGTCTTCCAAATCAAGCGTTTTCAACTTTCCTGCCGGCTCGCTTTTCTTTAACCATATATTGAGCGGTGCCGTAATAATATGAAAGTGCTTGGATTGCGGGACATAAATCGCAAAGGACAGCAGGATCACAAGATGAATCCACCAAAAGGTGTAGTACAGAACATAAGCCGTCTGCGGGGATCCCCCTTCAAATAGAAGAGAAATGGAAGAAGAGACCGGTGCATACCAGGAAAATCCATGCTGCAGTACGGCTCGCTCTAACGCCAGCGTGAACAGAATGGAAAGCATCAGCGAAAAAATGAACAGGAGCACAATGCTGGGCTTCCATCCTTTTTTGAGCCGCTTCACCTTCTCGATATACCTTCGGTAACCCGCATAGCCTGCAGCCAATAATACCAGCAGCACGGTGATTTCCTGCATCAGGGAGAACGTGTCGTATCCCGGAATGGGCAGCGGTTTCCCGGATAGTCCTTTGTAGATTAAATCGACAGCGCCGAATTGTAATATAATAAAGCCGTAAAAGACAATGACATGCATCCATCCACTTTTTCGATCTTTTAACAGCTTCTTTTGCCCGAAAACCTCGGCGGAAAACGCCTTCAGGCGTTCTTTAGTATTCCGTGGAATGGATGCAGGCTTGCCCAAACGAATATAAGTGTACCGTACATGAACGGCCTTAAATGCCAGATAGAGCGCAATTCCGGTGACCACTAAAAACGAAAAAAAATGAATGGGAGCCCACATAGCAATCTCTCCTAATTTTCCGGTATCGCCAAAATTGGTTTTTTACTTGTTCTCGACCATCTTATGATGGATTTGCCGGACTCAAGATCTGATGTCTGACGTAATTCAGATGCTTCATGAAGGCCTCACAGGCCTCTTCTTTATTTTTCTTTTTGAATGCATCCAGGATGGGCTTGTGCATTTCGGCAAGCTCCTGTAAATCGCGGAAATAAAACTGGCCGGTAAAATACCAGATGCGGCTCATCTTATTCGTGATATCCTCCCACACTTGATACATGAAGGAATGTTCGGCGATTTTATATATTATGCTGTGAAAAGCCACGTCATTCAATCTCATTTTGTCAATATCGTCTGTTTTGCCCGCCTCAACCATATTGTTATAAATGTCCTCCAAGGCGGCGACATCCTCATCCGTAATCCGCTCAATGGCCCGGCGAATGGCAAATACTTCGATCACTTCCCGAAAGGTGTAGATTTCCTCTATATCTTTCTTGGAAAAATTCGAAACATAGGTTCCTTTATTCCCATGGGTGACAACGAGTTCATCCCTGCGAAGAAGTCCTAAAGCTTCGCGCACCGTGCTTTGGCTGACGCCGTAGGTTCTGGCAATCTCCAGTTCGATGATCCGGTCTCCGGATTTCAGCTCGGATCGGATAATGGATTCCTTGATCGACTCATACACCTGTTCGGCAAGTGATTTGTAAACGACTTTCTTTTTGATCATAGACACATCCTTTACGCGGGATACCGGTCATGGTTGAGCTGTCCCATTCCCAAGCAGCTTATCCAATCGACTATATTTTACCGTATTCCCGCATGATTTCAAATTCTGCGGCCTGATCGGTATCCAACACCGGGTCGGTCAGTTCGCCAATCTTCTCCGGAACTCTTCGGTCAGGAGAGGAACGATTTCAAACAAATCGCCGACGATCCCGTAATCCGCAATCTGAAATATCGGAGCCTCCGGGTCTTTATTGATCGCAATGATGACCTTGGAGTTCGACATCCCGGCCACATGCTGTATCGCTCCAGAGATCCCGCATGCGATATAAAGGTCGGGTGTAATCACCTTTCCCGTTTGACCGATCTGCATCCCATAGTCGCAGTAGCCTTCGTCACAAGCGCCTCTGGAAGCTCCCGTCGCTCCGCCGAGAACGGAAGCCAGCTCATTCAAAGGCCCGAAGCCTTCTTTGCTTTTCACGCCCCGCCCCCCTGAAATGACGATTTTCGCTTCGGCTAAATCGATCGCGCCCGTAGACTTCAGCACAATGTCGCGGATCACGGTTTGTACATCCACATTGTCCGCTTCACAAAAGACGACTTCCTGCACCTTGGGCGACGGTTCCGCCTTGAAGTTGTTCGGACGTATCGTGACGAACATGTTCTCTGTCGTAAACCGTTTTTTCTCGAAAGCTTTACCCGCATAGATCGGGCGTATAAAGCTCAGATCATGGCCATTCAACTCCACATTCGTACAATCTGAGATCAAACCGTATCCGAAACGGGAAGCGATTCTCGGAGCTACGTCCTTCATATTCACGGTATGTCCTGCGAGGATGACATCCGGGTTCGTTGCCTGAATCACTTTCCGGTAGGCATGATAGTAGATGTCGGCCTGATATCTGTCGAATTGGGGATCGGCGAACACCATCACCTGATCCGCACCATGCTGCCCTAATACCTCGGCATACCGGGATGCCTGGCTTCCGAACACCGCCGCAACCAAGCTCCCGTCTCCGGCAATTTTTTGGCCGAGGGACAGCGCCTCTAAAGATACCTGACGGAGTACGGAGCCTTTCATTTCCGTAAAAACCAGCACGTTTCTGTTCATCGCTCTTCTTCCTCTCTAAAAGATGGATGTTTTTTCAAACAGGATGTTCACCAAAGCATGAGCTGCGCCATTTGAATCCTGATGATCGATGAACCGGCATGCCTGCCTTTTGGGAGGCAGGTAACGGCTCACTGTTTCCGTCTTTGGGGTGCTGTCCAATACGCCAAGCTCCTCGAAGCGGATCGTCTCGATCGGCTTTTTCTTCGCCTTCATAATATTGGGCAGTGACGGGTATCGCGGTTCGTTAAGACCCTGCTGACAGGTGATCAGTATGGGAAGCTTGCTTTCGATTTTATATACGTCGCCCTCTACATCTCTCTCGATGTGAACCCGGTCCGATTCCACCGCCAATTGAATCACGGATGTGACATGAGGGAGCATGAGTTCTTCCGCCAGGCGAACCCCTACTTGTCCCGCCCCGTTATCGATCGATTGATTTCCGGTCAGAATGATATCGATGTCCTTATCCTTTAAGTAATGGGCCAGCGTCTTGGAGATGACATATTCGTCGCCTTCCGCTCCGCTGATCCTCACGGCCTTGTCGGCTCCCATGGCCAAAGCATACCGAAGGGCGGTTTCCACACGCTCCGGACCGATCGTGACCACGGTTACCTCTCCTCCGAATTGTTCGCGCAGCCTTACCGCTTCCTCCACCGCATATTCATCATATGGATTAATAATCCAATTCGCCTGATCTTCCACGATATTCCCGTTTTCCAGCCTGATTTTCTCTTCCGTATCGAAGGTTTGTTTCAAACATACCCATATATTCAAGCCGATCCCTCCCCGTGCTTGCTTTCTTATTAACGATGCTTAAATACAGGCTTGCGTTTTTCAAAAAAGGCGTTGACGCCTTCTCTCACATCATCGGTTTCATGAACTTGCTGAAAAAGCCCGCGTCCGAACGCATCGAAATCATGCTTTGAGCCGAGGTACCGATTTACCGCCCGTTTGGCCGCCTGTACCGCGGCGGCAGGAAGGGAAGCAAGCCGTTGGGCAAGCTCTTCAACCGCTTCGGCCAGACGCTCCGCAGGCACGATTTCCGTAGCCATTCCCATGCTTTTGGCTTCCGCAGCCTGAATCACGCTGCCGGTAACCATCAGCTTCATGGCATGGCCGGAACCCGCAATGTCGATCATTCGTTCCAGCCCGCCATTTCCCGGAAATACGCCTCTGGTGACTTCGGGAAATCCGAATTGGGCGTTTTCCGCAAAAATCCTGAAATCGAAGGCCACGGCAAGCTCAGCGCCTCCCCCCAGGGCATTTCCTTGAATGCAAGCGATGGTCGGCTGCGGGGCGTTTAGAATCGAACGCAGCATCAGATGGCCCTCATCCCACGCTTTACCGGACGCCTTGTTTTCAATCCGCTCCGGAAATTCCTTCATGTCGGCTCCACAGCAAAAATGCGGGCCTTCCGCTGCAAACACGATCACACGAACGTTGGAATCCTGGGACACTCGCGAAAACACATCTTTAAGCTCTCTCTTCACCTGATTGGACAATACATTCATTTTGGGATTGGAAAGTGAAATGCGGGCAATCCCGTCAGCCACCGATTTGATTTGGACGTACATGGGATCATCACCCCTGCAATATTCTCCGGGTCGGCCATACATAATAATCCGTTGTCATCTTTCCCTCGCTGCATTGAACCCGGATGCTTTTCTTCCAATCGCGATCGTTTTTCTCGGGAAAATCTTCTCTGTAATGACAGCTTCGGCTTTCCTTTCGTTCTCTGGCGGAAAGGACGATGATTTTTGCCGTGATGATCATATGATGCAATTCCTTCGCCTTGGCGAACAGACTGTCATCGATATGATACTTACCGCTCATCAGGTCCGTCTCCAGGCCGCATAAAAAATCCCAGGCTTCCGAAAGCCTCTGCTCGCTTCGGATCACCAGACAATTTCGGTGCATCATGTCTCTCACCGAATCGGCGGCTTTCTCTATGCTTTTCGTTCCATGAACGCTCTTCCGAAGCCATGCCCGATAGCTGTCCATCCGATCTGCCGCTTGAAGCTGCGGATCCGGCTTCGTGGTTTGGCGCTTTGCATATTGCGCAGAAGCCGTACCCGTCCGGTGGCCGAATACCTGCCCTTCCGCCAGGGAGTTGCCTCCCGGCCGGTCCGGTCCACGCAGTCCGCCCGCCGTCTCGCCGGCAACGTACAGTCCCGCAATAGCCGTCTCGCCGTTCATATTCAAAATCTGGACTCCCCCGTTGTTGCACTGGGAAATCAGTCCGATCTCGAATGCATCCTTGTCCAGATCCGTCCCCTTGCTTTTCAGCACGCGTTTGGTTTTGGGCATTTTCGACTCGATCAAATCATCGGTCCCCGGTCTTTTTTTATACCACACCCCGCCTCGGGGGGTCGGATGGTTTTCTGACTCCCGCTGAATCGAGGTATCCAGATAGAATGAAACGTTGGATACGGAGAACGGAAACACTTTTTCCTTATATACCTCTTCAACCGTTACGCCTTCCGGAAGGATATCCTTAAAAATCGATTCCCCCTTCCCGTTCGTAAGCTCGGGATTCGTTTTCCAGACCGGGCCGGAGAGAAGCGTAATGGACGGAAACAAGGAAGCCGGTCCGATCTGCACAAACTCCATATTGATCAAGGGAAGCCCCAACTGATAGGCCATGGCATAACCGTCGCCTGTCATATCCGGGGTACCTACGCCATATTTATAAATACCATGGGAACCCCCGCAAGCAAAGATGACGGCCGGTGTCCGGTAAAGCACGATTTCCTGCGTCTGCCGATGCCAGCCCAAGGCCCCGGTCACCTTTTTATCGGCGTCAGTCAATATGTCAAAGATCATCATATCTTCATCCACGGGCACATCGAGCGCTTTTAGCCTTTTTGCCAAAATGGCAAGAATGTGTCTTGCGGTGACTCCGTTTACCCGGCAGGTTCTGGGATACGTTGCATAGTCGCTCATGCCTTGAACCAATTTCCCGTTCGGCTGTTTATCAAACTCCAGTCCCAGATCGATCAGGTCATAAATCCGGTCCGGCACTTCATGCGCTAATCCCCACACCAGTTCGGGATCAATGAAGCCTTCCCCGGATTCCATCGTATCGGAATAATGAATTTCCGGATGGTCCCGCTCATCCCCGTGACCGATCGCCGCTGCGATGGAAAGCAATTCAGAGAAAGCCGTAGCCGTTGATCCGCTTTTTAACCATTGGGATTTGACCGCCATCCTGACATCGGCCCCAGCCTGTTTGGCCGAAAGCGCCGCACGGGCTGCCGCCCCGCCGCCTCCGACCACAAGGACATCCGCATCAATTTCTTTAGCAATCCTTTGTTTGGACATGATTTGGTCTCCTTACTCAAAAATATGGGAAGACATCGGCCTGACTGCCGGATCAATGGTCACCGGGAAATCGATATAAGGCAAAATTTCCTTCTCTATATCGATTCCCGGAGCGTATTCGGCGAGAACCAGGCCTTCTTCACCCAACCGGAATACGGCTCTCTCTGTAATGTATAAAGGTGCCTGCCCTTTTTGTCTGGCGGCATCGGTATTGAATGTCAAATGCTCTACCTGCGGGATAAACTTCTTATGCCGTCCTTCCTTCACAACAGCCAGCTTCCCGTCGCGAATTCGGACTTCGAGTCCTCCGCTCGTCAGCGTGCCGCAAAACAAGATTTTCTTTGTACGGTGAACGATATCGATAAAGCCGCCCGAACCGCGAAAAATGCCGTTAAACTTGCTGACGTTGACATTGCCGGCTCCGTCAATTTGCGCAAAGCCAAGCAGACTGGCCGACAAGCTTCCGCTATGGTAATAGTCAAAGGCTTGCGGAGAAGTGAGAATGGCCGTCGGATTGATATGTGCTCCGAACACTTCCTCCCCCATCGGAATCCCGCCGACGGCGCCGTGCTCCAGAGAAAACGTAACCTGATCGAAAAAATGCTCTTCGATTAATAACTGCGGCAAGGAAACCGGAATACCGACCCCCAGATTGACGACGGAGCCCGGGGCCAATTCTTCCGCAGCCCTGCGCAGTATAATCTTTCTGGTGTCCAGGGGAAGCGGCTCGGCTATGTCATCGATCGGGGCCTTGATCTCTCCCGTCCAGCTCGGATGATGATATTCGAGCAGACTTTGCTTTTGCTCAGGATCAATCACGACGGCATCGACTAAAATACCCGGAACGGCGATGGAACGCGGATGCATCGAACCTTTGGCGGCAAGCCTCTTGGCTTGAACAATAACGTATCCCCCGTTAGCCTTGGCAGCCATCGCCATCTCTAAGCCGGCCAGCGTCACCGGTTCATGCTCCAGGGAGACGTTGCCGTCCTCATCGGCCGTCGTTCCGCGGATGATTGCAGCATGGACAGGCAGCGGACGGTAATAAAGATATTCTTCTCCAGCCACCTCGATAACCTCATTCAGACTCTCCGTCGTTCTTTCGTTCAGCCTTCCCCCTTCAATCCGGGGATCCACATACGTTTGCAGTCCGACCTGCGTGAACATGCCTTTATTGCCGCCGGCCATGCTCCGGATGAGATGGAATAACGTTCCCATGGAAAAGCTGTACGCTTCAATTTGATTGCTGCGGATCATTTCCGTAATCCTGGGGCTTTCCTTGACATTAAAGCTTCCGCTGATCAGCCTTTTCAGCATGCCGGGCTTTGCCAGATGATCCAGTCCCGTCGTTCGTTCTTTATCCCATCCGACACGAACCGGGGTAATGACCGTCAGGTTGGAAGGACTGCCGCAGCTATCGAACCGATGACCCAGGGCCGAGATGACTTTTTCCGGGCATAGAATCGAAATCAGGCCCCCGATAGTAATCGTCGAATCATCGGGAATGTTCGCTACGGCTTCTTCCGCCGTCATGACCTTGGAGCGAGTCGTTACGCTTCTCTGGTATGCAGACATTGTCTCTTCCCCCTCCTTTCTTGCTAGATTTCATACTTGCGCAGGTCAAATAAGTCAGCCGTGAGCTTTCCCTGCTTCAATTGTTCGATGACCGTTTTTTCAAACTCGACCTTCTCTTGAGCCGCCCGCACGATCTCTTCCAGCCGGTTGGAAGGAACCACGGCTACGCCGCTGGCATCGGCAAGAATAATATCTCCCGGATGGACAATCGTACCTCCCGCAACGATCGGAGCATTTAGCCTGCCGGTATTTTTTTTCTCCGCTTTTTTGATCGATACCGAGTGCGTGAATACCGGGAATCCAAGATCGATGATTTGTTCAATGTCCCGGACGCTGCCGTCGATCACGAGCCCCTTAATATTGCGTTCCATAGCTGCAATGGTGAGAATTTCTCCCCAATAGCCCGCTTCATAGTGCTGATTCGTTGTCGCGACCAGCACATCCCCCGGTTTGGCGCTGGCCACGGCCAGGTGCAGCATCAGGTTATCTCCGGGGTGGCACTTGACCGTCAGTGCAGGCCCGCAAAGCTTGAAGCGGCGGTCCAGCGGCTTGATATTCGCCGTCATGGCGTGTTCATTGCCTGTCAGGCAATCGGAAACAATCGCCGCATCGAACTGTGCCAATTGTTCGGTTAACGCAGCCGCGCTTTGATCAATCATCCTTCTTCTCATCTCCCTGTGAGATTGTCTTTTACTTCCGCTGATCGAATTTTCTTTGGAGTACGGCTGCGGCCAGCATCGTCTTGTGAACCTGCACCGTACCGCCCGCAATCGAGGCCGCACGGACACAGCGGTAGTACCACTCCAGCGGGTATTCTCGTGAAAAGCCGTATCCTCCATGAAGCTGCAGGCAATCGTCCGTAATTTTTTTCGCGGCTTCCGCAACATAAACCTTGGCTATACTCACGGACGTCTTATCGATTGCGCTGTCGAGCACCTCGGCGGCCGCCTTATAAAGCAGAGTCCGGGCAGCTTCCAGCTGCAGATACATGTCGGCAATCATCCACTGCACACCCTGAAACTCACAGATCTCCTTTCCAAACTGCCTGCGCTCTTTCACGTACTGGCAGGTACGATCGAAGGCCGCTTGCGCAATGCCCAGCGTTTGGGCCGCATAGCCGAGACGCACTCCGTTATACACGCCCATTAAGGCTTTAAATGCATTTTTGGTCACCAGTACATTTTCTTTCGGAACAAGCGCTTCATCAAAATAAAGCGCGGTCTGGTATTCGCCGCTCATATTTTCCTCGGCTACTCCGACCGAAAAGCCCGGCGTTCCGCGTTCCACCAGGATGGCCCCGATATCGGACGGTTTGCCCGAATTGCCGAATCGGGCGTACACGACAAACGCATCCGCAAGATGCCCTTCGCTGACAAAGATTTTCGAGCCGTTCAGCTTGTAATAATCGCCGCTTTCCACAGCCGTCGTTTTCAGATCGGTAGCCGCACTCCCCGCATCCGGCTCACTCATGCCCAAAGCGACGTAATATTTACCCGCCGCAATTTTGGGCAAATATTTACTCTTCTGCTCCGGAGTCCCCAGATGATTTATAAAATTGGCGATGCCCGGACCCGTATGATACACCATCCGTCCGCTGGTCGGACATACTTTGCACAGCTCCTCGATAATCAGCATCGCACTGAATAAATCCAGATTCATCCCGCCGTATTCTTCAGGCAGCGTAATGCCGAGAAATCCATGCTCGGAGAGCATCTCCGCGTTTTTCCAGAAATCCTCGCCCTCCAGCCAATGCTTGGCCGGCGTCAGCTTGCGCGAGGCGAATTCCCGCGCAACCGCCTGCCATTCCAACTGCTCTGCTGTCAATTCGTAGCCCATTGGTCAACTCTCCCAAAATATCATAGTAAATTGGCACACGGCGTCATCCGCTTTATTTCGAGCTTGAATATACGACTTTAAGTGCGGTCAAGAAATCCTTGCCTGTCGAACCGATGGAATACGGGCCGACGGCGGAATGCTTCAGCCCCCCGAAGGGAACGTGAGATTCGCTGATCGTTCCATTGTTGATATGGATCATGCCGGTCTCGATTTCTTCCACGGCCTGTTCCGCATACGGCATATGATGCGTAAAGCAGGACACAGCCAGACCGTATTCACTGTTATTGGCCACTTGAACGGCTTCATCAAAGCTGTCCACCGGTATCACGACAAGGACAGGACCAAAGATTTCTTCCCGGGCAATTCTCATGTCCGGCGCTGCATTCGTAAATACCGTCGGCTCATAATAATAGCCTCCGTTCACCCCCGACGGCCTTTTCCCCCCGGCCGCCAAAACGGCGCCCTCCTCTAGCCCGATGCGCACATATTGCTCCACCGTATCCAATTGGTCTTGACTGACCAGCGGGCCCATGTTCACTTTGTCCGACATCCCGTCACCTATGACGTATTGGGCCAGCTTTTCCGTCAAAGCCCGGGTGACCTCTTCGACTCTCGATCTTTGTACGACAATCCGGCTGATCGAGGTGCATCGCTGTCCGCTCGCCGCGAAGGCTGCGGCCAAGATCTGATCGACGGCTCCGTTCACATCCGGATAGTCATAAATAATGCCGGCATTTTTACCGCCCATCTCCAGCTGCACTTCGATCAGACGTTCCGCCGCCAGTTTGTATATACCGGACCCGACGGCCGTTGAGCCGGTGAAGGTTACGCCTTTGACCAGCGGATGCGAGACGAGCGTATTTCCCACGCTTCGGCCCGAACCGACAATCAGGTTCAGCACGCCTGCCGGAAGCCCCGCTTCTTCGAACAATTCAATGATTTTCGCGCCCATCGCCGCCGTCACCGTTGCTGGCTTAAATACAACGGTGTTCCCGGCGGCCAGCGCCGGAACGATTTTACGAAGCGGAGTCACCAGCGGGAAATTCCAGGGAGAAATGGCGGCAATCACCCCTTTGGGGACACGGATCGTCCTGACATGAATCCCCGCACGCTCGCTTGGAAGCGTTTCTCCCGTCAATCGAAGCGCTTCTCCGGCGGAGTAGCGCGCCTCGTTGATCGCTTTCGTAATTTCACCGTGGGCTTCCTTGATCGGCTTCCCCATTTCTCGGGTGAGCAGTTCAGCCACTTCCTGCCTTCTTCTCTCCAGGACATCAATAACGTTGTAGATCTTCTCGGCACGTTTGACGGCAGGCACTTTAGACCAGGTTTGAAAGGCCTCGTGAGCAGACTCCACAGCCTGAATCGTTTCTTCTTTCGTAGCATTGGTTACAACAGCTACGATCTCACTGGTATTTGCCGGGTTTTCTCTCTGGATGATTTCTCCGGATTCGGATGCAACCCAACGTCCACCGATATAATTGTTCACCTGGATAGCGGTTTGCTGTGCGTTTCCCATTGTGGATTCCCCTTATCTGATTTTTTCGATCATTCTCCGTAAGTCCGCCGTTGTGCAATCCTTCGGATTGGCACTCGTCATCCCGGATTCAAAGGCTTCTTTCGCGATCACATCCAGCTCGTCATCGGATGGATGCAGACCCAAAGCGGTTAACGTCGTAGGGATTTCCAAATCGTGAATCAACTGTTCCACCGCAGTAATGGAACGTTCGGCAGCCTCGCGCAAGCTTAAGCCTTCCACATTCTCGCCAAGCGCGACCGCAATATCTCTGAACTTCTCATAGTTGGTGCTTACGTTGTATCTCATGACGACGGGGAGCAGCAGTGAATTGGCAAGGCCGTGCGCAACGCCCAAACGTCCTCCGAGCGGATGCGAGATGGCATGAACCGCTGCGATTCGTCCCCAAATGAACGCCGCACCGGCGATCGTAGATGCGAGCATCATATGCGATGCGGCGTTCAGGTCCGCCCTGCGTGCCACGAATGGGCGCAGATGCCGTCCGATTAACCGGATCGCATACAATCCGAACGCTTCGGTAATCGGCTGCGCCTGATTGGAAGTATACGATTCGATCGCATGGCTTAACGCGTCCATGCCTGTGATCGCCGCCACCCCTCGTGGCACGGTGGTCAGTAATTGAGGGTCGAGAATAGCCGCTTTGGCATGCAGGTGTTGACTTAGAATCCCCATTTTATAATGGCGTTTGTTATCTTTTAGTACGGTAGCATGGGTCACCTCCGATCCGGTGCCTGCCGTCGTCGGTATGGTGATGATCTCAGGGCCCTTGTTCGGAATTTTGTCTTTTCCTTCATATTGAGTCAGGTCTCCGGCATTCACGACGGCAATGGATACCCCTTTGGCCGTGTCGATAGAACTGCCTCCACCCATACCGATGAGTGCATCGCATCCGTTCTCGATATACAGGTTTTTCACATGCTGCACAATCTCGATGGTAGGGTCCGGTTCTACCTCCGTGAAAGTGAAGAATTCAATTCCCGCACTGCTGAGCAGGCTTTCCACACGCTTCAAATTACCGGATTGCACGATCCCTTTATCCGTACAAATCAATACTTTTTTGTAGTTGTACTTACGGATAATCGTCGGCAGTTCGTTAATTTTGTTTACTCCGTAGTAAATTTGCGTATGCAGACCAAATTCAAAGGAATCCAAGACGAGGTTCATCGGTTCACGACCTTTTGTTTATTTTTATCGATTATCGATAATCTATAATGAATTAATCATATCAAAATTGCCGTCATTCGTAAAGATGATTTTTGGCCCTTGCTTTTCATTAATGCGCTCCTAAATAGGCATTTTTAATCTCGTCGAGCAGTTTGGACGCATCGTCGTTGGCCACGATCCTGCCGGCCTCCAATACATATCCGCGATGGGAGATGGCCAGGCTTTGTCTCGCGTTTTGTTCGACCAGCAGCACCGTAGTGCCGCTTTGATTGATTTGCTTAATCGCTTGAAACATATTTTGAACAATGACCGGAGCCAGCCCAAGGGAAGGCTCATCGAGCAGCAGCAGTTTAGGCTTTGCCATCAGTCCTCTTCCGATCGCACACATCTGCTGCTGCCCTCCGGAAAGCGACCACCCCAGCCGATCCATCAACGGGATAAGATCGGGAAAGATCTGGGTAATCTCCTCGATATCCTGATTCACGATATGCATGGGAACCTTCCTGCCGGTTGCTCCTAGGATTAAATTTTCCCTGACCGTGAGCCCGGGGAAAATTTTTCTTCCCTCAGGCACATGAACCAGTCCCCGGCGGACGATTTCTTCCGGTGCGATGTGATCAATCGGTTGTCCCATAAACTCGATCGTTCCGGTTTTCGGGCGAATCAGCCCGGAGATCGTTTTGAGCGTTGTGGACTTGCCGGCTCCGTTCATACCGAGCAGAGCCACGATTTCCCCTTCCCTGATCTCAAGTGAAACATTGCGAAGCGCAACAATCTCGCCATATCTTGTTTCGATCCCGTTAAGTCTCAGCACGCACAAATTCCTCCCCGAGATAAGCTTTAATCACTTCCGGATCATTCAATACTTGTTCCACGGATCCTTCACTGATTTTTTTACCGAAGTCCAGTACCGTAATGTAATCGGCCACTTGCGAAACCAGCTGCATGTCGTGTTCAATCAGCAGCATCGTAATGCCGAGCTCGTTCATCCGTTTGATCAGCTTGATCAGCTCCTGCGTTTCTTCCGGATTCATCCCTGCAGCCGGTTCATCCAGGAAAAGCAAATCGGGTTCCGCTGCCAGCGCTCTGGCGATCTCCACCAGCCTTTGTTGTCCATAGGAGAGATTCTTCACTTTCTCAAAATAGTTATCGAACCCTACAAAAGCGAGCGCTTCTTCCGCCCTGGCCCTGATCTTTCTTTCTTCCTCCCGGGCGGATCTGGAATTCAGCATCACATGGAACAGATTCGCTTTGGTCCGGGTATGCTGGCCGATCATGACGTTATCGATAACCGAAAGCTCGGGAAACAAACGAATATTTTGAAACGTTCTTGCGGCTCCCATTTGTACGATCAGGTGAGGCTTATGATTGGTGATCTCTTTTTCGCGATATTTGACAATCCCTTCGGTCGCCGTGTAGATCCCGCTTAATACGTTAATCACGGTCGTCTTGCCGGATCCGTTCGGTCCGATAAGCACGTGAATATCGCCCTTTTTCACATTAAAATTAACGCCGTCAACCGCTTTGACGCCCCCAAAATGCTTCTTTAAGCCTTTTACCTCAAAAATCACTTGATCCTCTCTTATTGGAGTTGCAGCATTGGCTTGCTCCAGATAAGACAGGCTCTTTCCTTCAACAAACTTGATCGCGCCGGCCTTTTCCGGACTGCCGCCCCTGCTTTTCTTTTTGATGAGCCGGCCATAAAGACCGCTGACCACTCCCCAAATCCCGTTCGGCAAAAAAATCAGGAACACGATAATCAAACCGCCATAAATCGCCAAATAGTATTCTTTAAAAGACCTCAGCCATTCCGGCAGCCAGGTTAACAATATGGTACCTACAAGCGCACCGATAATGGAATCCGCTCCTCCGGTAATCAGCATCGCAAAAAACGTGACCGATTGTTCAAAGATAAAGACATCCGGGCTGATATAGCCGTAGCCCGATGCGTACAAAGCTCCGCCGATCCCGCCCAATGTGGAGCATATGGCAAACGCCAGCATTTTCGTTTTGAACAGGTCCACGCCTGCGACCGATGCGGCAAGTTCATCTTCGCGCAGCGCGAATAATGCCCGCCCCAGTCTTGAATGTTTCAAACGGTAAACAAAGAGGATGCACAGGAATAAAACGGCCAGGCAGAACCAGTAGAACCATTTTGCATCCTCTATGCCGAACGGACGGGGAATGCTGCTTAATCCGTCGGCACCGCCGGTAACCCCCTTCCAGTTATGAAGCACAAGCTGGATAATGATTTGAAATCCTATCGTAACTAACGCCAGATAGTGGGTGACCAGCCGAAGAGAGATCGCGCCCAGGAATAATCCCGTTACGACCGGAATGACTAAGGCCAATACGACTCCGGCCCAATACGGCAAGCCGAACAGCACCGTCGTTGATGCAAGAGAATAAGCTCCCAATCCGAAGAAAGCCGCTTGGGCCAGCGAGATTTGTCCGGCATACCCCATCCCTACCGTCAATCCCAGCGTAGCAAAGCAAAATACCGTTGTCCGCAATAATTCCGTCATATAGTAGTTGCCCAGGCGTCCCCCCGGCAGTAAAAAAGGGAGACAAAAGGCAAAAACGACAAGCACCAGACCCACTACAATGAAAATGGGCTGCGCCGGCTTTAAGCTTTTCAGTTCTTTTTCCATACCGCCACTGCTTTGTATCGATTGGGTTTGCATGGTTTTGGTTTGCATAGACACACTCCCTACTCATGTATTGCATCAGGGCATCAGGCTTTCATTCCGACTTTTTCTCCAAAAATCCCGTAAGGTCTAAAGATCAGGAAAAGGATCAGGAACAAAAACGCAAAGCCGTCTTTATAAGGTCCGGAAATATAGGCGGCGGCAAAGGTTTCCGCGATGCCAATCATCAGGCCTCCGATAATGGCGCCTTTGACATCGCCCAACCCGCCGACGATTGCGGCGGCAAAAGCTTTCAAGCCGATGATCGCGCCCATCGTATGGCTAATCATAAACACCGGAGCAACGAGAATGCCGGCCGCTCCTCCCAAGGCCGCGCTATAGATGAATGTCAGCGCTTGCATATGGGAAACCTTAATGCCCATCAGTTTGGCGGTCTCCGGGTCCTGTGCAGTAGCCTGCATCATTTTGCCCAATCGTGTTTTTTCAAATAACAAGTACTGCAGAATCAGCAGAACAATCGCGCAGCAAAGGATCGCAAGATACTGGACGGATACGACGATGTCTCCGATGTTGATCGTGTCCGTTGCAAATAAAGGCGGCAGCTTCAAAGGCACTGCGCCATAACCGAGCAGGAAAATATTTTGAATGATCATGGAAGCGCCGAGCGTACTGATCATTACCGCCAAGAACGCTTTGTTCCGTTTGGCAAAAGGACGGTAAACGGTCAGCTGAAACAAGTACCCGATTCCGCCGACAATGAGCGTCCCGAGAATAAGGCCAACCCATATTGGCAGATTAAGCGAAACCACAAGGGTAAAAGCGACGAATGCACCCATCATCGTAAACTCGCCCTGGGCGAAGTTCACCACATTCACGGATACATAGATCAACACAAATCCCAGCGCCACAAGCGCATAAATGCTTCCTATCGCCATCCCGCTGACCAGAAGCTGCAGGGGCATATTGAACAGTTCCATAAACTTCCCCTTCCTCGAGTATCGGCCAAATCCGGCGGCATGGGCCGCCTGCCGAATTCAGCCTTTGGTTCGCTTTATTTTACGGTTACAATTTCACCGTTTACGACCTGAACGACAGTGTAGGAGTGCAGGCCGTCGCCGTTTGGATCAAAGTTATATTCCCCTTCAACCCCTTTATGTCCCTTCACGGCTAAAATTCCCTCGCGGATCTGATCGGGAGAAGTCCCTTTTTCCGCCATGACTTTGGCCAGCACATGCAGGGCATCATACACCCAGCCTGAAAATAAATCCGGCACATCCGTATATTTCTGTTTGAAGTTTTCAACGAACCTTTTGGTCTCCTCGCTTTGATCCAGCGCAAAATCATTCACACCATATATCCCGTTTAATTTGTCACCCGCCAATTTGAGCGTCGTCGTCTGGGCACCCGCCGCTGAAGAAACAAATTCCGCCTGAATGCCAAGCTGTCTCATCTGAACGACCAATTGGGCCACATCCGCGGAAGCCGTCATAAAGCCGTTGATGACGTCAGCACCGGACTTGCGGATGTTTTCCAGCACCGGAGTAAAATCTTTGGTATTCGCGGTATAGCCTTCAATAAGGACCGGCGTAATTCCCTTATTCTTATATTCAGCGACCAGCATGTCTTTGCCCGCCGTGCCGAATGCATCGGTATCATACACAATAGCGACCTTCTTTTTCCCTAATTTGTCCGTCGAGAAATCGACAATCGTCTTGGCGGAATAAGCGTCGCTCGGTCTGAAACGGAAAAACCATTGGTTTTTCAATTCGGTGGTTAAATTGACATTTGTGCCGCCGATCATGACGGGAATGCCTGTTTTCTTGGTGATTTCATTGATGGAGAGCGCATTGGTGCTCGTGATCGGACCGATGATCGCCACGATATCCGGGTCGGAGATTAATTTTTGAAATGCGGATACCGTACCGTCGTTCGTACCGCGATCGTCCTCGACCACCAGTTCTATCTTCTTACCATCTACACCGCCGGCCCCGTTAATCTCGTCTAACGCAATCTGAGCGCCGCGTTTTTTAAACTCGCCGGTGAGTGCGGATTTGCCCGTCAGGTCGGCAACCATACCGATTTTAATCACTTCGCCTTGATCACCTGCGCCTCCGCTACTGCTTCCGCATGCGGATACAATGATCATGCTTGCCGCCAAACACATACCCAGTATTGCGCGAATCCGTTTTTTCAATGGTTACACCCCTTCTGACATCACTTATTTTTTAATCGCCTGCTCCGACTTTTTTTCACAACTGTAGAATATGATAAGTTATACCTCACCACCCTTTGTTAAGCGCTTTCAAATTGGATTTTATAGATTATCGATTAACGATATTATTTAATATATTCCGACTTCAATTTTTTGTCAATTGTTTTTTTACAGCACAATGAAGGCTCTGTTTTTATTCAAATATTCCCTTTTAAGCTAAAATATGCTTTAATTTAATAAAGTAAGGATAAGGAATGCGGTTTGAAGCGGCCAAATATTGGGCGGAAATGGTTCCGCCCTTTTTGCTGTTGGCTATTCGCATCCCGCTTGCGGGAATATTCCTGATTCCATTTGTGCGGAGAAAATATGTTTGGTACCGCCCGAGTCCCAAACAATGACTGCTTCTGATCCTTATTGGAACCACATCCATTTTCTTTCACCAAATCTTAGGGCACAACAAAAAGGGGATGTCCCATAAGTCACCTCGGTGACTTATGGGACATCCCCCTGAGCAGTCTATAACTTTGAACGTTATAGACTGCTCTTCTCTTGCAATCCGACAACTAGACAAGCCTCAAAAAAAGGCTTGCCTTCCGTGGATTCCCCTCTGAAATAAATGCTTCCTTCGCTTAGATCCGACCTTAGCACCAGGATGTCGTCTCCCATTCGCGCTTCATTGTGGTATGTAATCCGAAAGTTGTGCAGCGATAGTTTTAACTCCTCTTCGTCAAGAGCATCCAGGCAAATATCTGCGTAACGGGAATTGTTCAAATGTCCGTTAGCATCAATTCCGCTGTAGCGCACCTGCATCCGATAAGCTTCGGAAAGCGGCACATCCGGCGGAACCTGCACTTTATCGGGCACATCGCCAATGGATTCTTCGGCGTGAACATCCAGCCGATACGGAAACGCGGAGGGACGAAGTATTTTTCTCTTTCCCACATCGACAAGGGCCCATACCGATCTGGATTGGATCATCAGGTTCCCGTCCGCATCCCGCACGCGGTAATCCCGTAACCATAATACCCCCTTCGTTCCCTTATTCCAGGTTTGGATAGAAACCGTCTCCAATATCCGGGGCATTCGCTTGAACTCGATGTCCAAAGTGATCAGCATCCAGCCCATTCCGCTGTCCTTCATCTCCTGCCAAAGAACTCCCATATCGTCCACATGAGCATCCGCTGCTCTTTGCATTAAAGCCAATAAAGAGGACAGGCGGCATTGGGCCCTGAAATCGGTATAATCCGAGCTGATCTTATAGTCGTCCTTCCACGAGCCCCGCATGGTTCATCCTCCCTTTTTCCCAAGCCAGTACAAACAATTCGTACCGACGGTTTTCCGGAAACGAATCCAGCTTCCCAAAGTAACGTTCAATCGCAAACATTTGAGACTTGTGCGCTTTTAGCGCCTCCGCCTTCATGGGCCACTGTTGTTCGGTATCTATGACGATGGAGGGCTTGTAACCGTTCTCCATTAACGTACTGGACATGGCATAATAAAGCCGGCCTACCGACGGGCATCTTCCGCTTAATACGGCGGCCGTTGTCATTTTGGATATGGTCATATGATCAGGATGGAAGTTTCCGCCGTCTGCCGGAAAGGTGAACAGCATCGACGGTTCATATTTATTTACGAAGTTGACGATGCCGTCAATAAATATGTTTTCATCCACGGTATTCGATTTGCCGTCGGGAAACCCTAGATGCTCGACTGCAGACAGTCCCAGGATTTCGGCAGCCTTCTCCATTTCTTTGACCCTGACCTCAGCCAATTCCCCGTTGCTTAAATGGCTGGCGTAACCGTTCTTTTGACCGGCATCCCCTTTCGTGGCCAGGAGAAGAACCGTACGATGACCTTGATCCGCAAGCTGCCTGATCAGGCATGCACTCAGAAAAGTTTCATCGTCGGGATGAGCATAGATAAACCCTACGGTTTGACTCATTTCATCAGCCTCCTTACATTATTATATTCCATGAAGGCGTTGAAGTCATGCTACGAAAAAATCCGCCCCTTTCCAAGATAAGCCGGAGCCTCTCTTTAAAGCAGGGCGGATCGTATATTTTATACCTCAAGAAGATAACGGGCTGCCGGTAAAGTCGTTTGAGGCGCTACCCGCGGGTGAAATAGGGCACCCGTTTAAGGAAAATGCTTTCCAGCTTCTCTACGATCGGGCCGTCTTTCTCGGAATCGCTTTTGACCTTCTGCCATTCGGGATCGCTTTGGAAAGCGCTAAATGCCGCTTCGCGTGCTTCCTTATCCGCAAATTCAAGGACATAATAAAGCCGGTTATGCTCAGGGTTGATATCCTCCCAAAAATCGATAACCTTGATACCGTGCTTTGCAAAAATACGCAAGGTGTGATTGGAGAACCGGTCGTTGATTGCCTGCATTTTTCCTGGATGAATATGGTAAATACGGAGTTCATAAAGCATATCACATTTCTCCTCTCAATAATAGGTCCGGCCAAATCACGTTGTTTGCGCATTCCAGGTCAGGTCATCAGGATTTGTCCTTACTTGTTTTATTATAGACGACTTTCTCCGCCGGGCAAATAACCAAAATTCATAGAAGCTGCAGCGCCTTACACAAATTTTCCGTTACGGTAATCCTCGTAGGCTTGACGAATTTGCTCCATCGTGTTCATGACGAACGGGCCGTGGGCGACGACGGGCTCGTGCAGCGGTTGTCCCGCGTACAACAAAGCACGGAGCCTGGTAACGGCCGTGATCTCAACCTCGCTCTCGCGGCTGCTCCCTGCAGAACCCAGCCACAGGACCTGGCCCTCACTGGCTTTTGTACGTTCCTTCCCGAACAACCCTTCCCCTTCCAGAATATATATAAAACCATTATAGGAGCCGGGCAGATCCTGCTTTACGGAGGCATCCGGTTCTACATTCAATTCCACCATCGTAATGGGAACAACGTTTTTCGTCGGGGACGCTACACCGCCCGATGAGCCCGAGAATACGCGGATCGTCGCTCCTTCCTCCACCCGCAAGGGCATATCCGCGCTTCGAAGGTTCTGATATCGCGGCTCCATCATTTTATCCCCGCTGGGCAGATTAACCCAAAGCTGAAGGGAATGAACGGTTTCACCCTCGGCAGGATCTTCATTATGAATCACTCCGCGCCCGGCCGTCATCCACTGTGCGTCGCCGGGGAGCAGCTCGTCCTTTCCTGCGGTTTGGCTATCGTAATGCTCAAGCCTTCCCTGTATCACATACGTAACGGTTTCGATGCCGCGGTGTGGATGGTTATTGAATGAGCCTCTTTGAAACCAGTCCTCGGCAAGCATCAGGAATGGATCATATTCCTGCCAATGCCCCGGCTCCAGGATGAAGCTGTTCTGATGAGTCGGACTAATCCGGTTTTTCTTCGCAGTCCAGACACGGTGAATATCCCGCTGGAATACATGAGCTTGATCGTTCATGAACGGATGCCTCCCTTGTTTGTTCGCATTAGTGGTTGATCGAAAGCAAGGTGTTAGGATCATTATAAAAATATTACTTACTTTTATCAAGTGACTATATAATATTCTGCTAATTGGATGGCGTTCTTAGGAGAAGATGCTCTCTCCGCCCGGAAAAGGAAGAAGCCGAACGGGCAGCATGCCGTCGGCTTCTTCGTTATGTATTAAGATAAGTGCTAGAATCTTCTTTTTCCCATAATAAACGTTTTTCTCACTTTTTTAACGGCCAGCGGAACCTGTTTTTTACTTTGTTCCATCATGCTGCTGCATAGCGGACAGCTGGGAGCGGCCTCCGTTACAAATTCATCCCGGATCCAGGCGTTGCATTCGCTGTCTTTGCATTTCCAAATCTGGATTTCCTTCATTTCTTGTGTCTGTGCCTCAGAAGTCGATGTTGACATACTTGTGATTAACCCACCTTCCCAAAAATGTTGACTATTTATTATGGTACACATGAGGGCCAAAATGCAAGTCCCTTACCCATTTATTTCACAAGTGCGATCATAACAGGCAATACGATAAAGGAAGCAAGCGTGGTCCATAGAATGCACTTCGAAACGACCCTGGGCGAGGCGTTAAATCTCTCCGCTAAAATCACCGCATTGACGGCCACGGGCATCGAAGCCAAAAGCAGCATAACCGAAAACAAGATGCCTTCGATGTTCAGTACATATAACACGAAGCAGGCCACAACCGGGGCCACGAGCAATCGTACCGTCATCCCCATCCAGAACGGGGTCTGCAGCTTTGCATCCATCTCGGCGCTCTTTACGCTGACCATTTGCGCCCCTAATATGACCAATACCACCGGGGAATAAGCCGCAGCAACCAGCGAGACCCCTTTTTCAATTCCCGCCGGCAAATCCACGTCTAAAGTCCGCAGTGCGACTGCCAACATCGCCGCATAAATCGCCGGAAGTGAAAATACGGATTGAATGGCATTTTTCACAGAAAACTGGGAACGGGCGGCAAAATAGATCCCTATCGTATTCACGATAATCATTTGGATAATGACGTAAATCGATGCTTTTTCCAATCCGAGCGTTCCAAAAGCGAGCAAAACGAGCGGAAGCCCGTAATTCACAGCATTCGTGAATGTAGAGATCAAAGTCAGGCCTGCGATTTCAGAGGAGGACCATTTCAGAATTCTGCCTAATCCATTGGCAACGGCCCACATCAATATCAGATTGAGAATACAGAAGGCAAGCGTCTTGTAGATGTCGTCAAAAGAAAGATTCGCACGATTCAACGTATCCAAAATCAGAGCCGGACTTAAAAAATATAAATACAGGGTCATGAGGGGCTTCGTTTCCAGATTTCTGTACCGTCCCAGGAGGGCTCCCGCAATAACGGGAACGGACAGCGGCACAATAACTTGAAACAGAGTTGAAACAACCGTCTGAAACATGCCGGGCATCCTTTCTATTAAGTTCAATTCCTACTCAATATAATACCACTAACAAGCGTTCGTCTAAGATGAATTTTCAATAAGCCCGATAGCTGCGTCCTATAAGAAAGAGCTTCAAGAATAATAATTTCATTTAAAGAACACATTAATATCCGTTAATTAAAATAAATGGAGGTTAGGACGATGAACAAATCGCGAGCCAGTGAGATTGCTTCTTCTCCTGTTATGGCCAATGTCACTTATCAGGGGGTTCCCATTTATATTCAACAAGTAGATGAGCAGACAGAAACAGCCAGGATCTACCCCCTCAACGAGCCTGAAAATGAACAAAGTGTTCCATTAGACCTTTTGGAAGAGCATGAGGAATAAAACCTTGATTTGAATGGGCAAGGAAGAAGCCGAATAAAACAGCAAAATAAGCATAGCCACGCCGGAATCACGGCTTACTGGCTATGCTTGCTTTTTATCCTGGGGGTTCAGAATGGATTATGGACTTTTGGGGACAGATGCCGGTTTAGGCGCAGATATCGGATGCTTCATAGCATTCGCTTTATCTCTTTTGCGGGATGTGGCCAGCACAACGCCCCCGACTATAAATATAGATCCGAAGATTTGAATGGCGGTCACCGGTGTGCCCAGGAGAACAAAACCGGCGATCATGGCTACAAAGGGTTGCAGATTCAAAAATATGGATGCTTTGCCCGCACCTACACGCTTGAGCTGCATGTTCCAGATTAAACCGCACAAGCCCTGCATCACAATAGCCGTTGCGATAAGCATCACCCAAGCCCAAAGATGGGGACTGACATGGTTTAAGGGCTCCTTGATGACCGCTACCGGGATCACCATACCGGAACCGATCACAGTCGAATATACCGTAGCAACAAATGGATCGATCCGCTCTGTCAATTTACGCATCATGATGATGGATACGGCAAAAGTAAGCATAGCAAATAGGATGTATACAGTGCCTATAGAAACATTCAACCCGTCGGATTTCCCTACTACAAAGAATATGCCCAGAATCGCCACGATGGACCCTGCGATCATGCGCCCTGTAATGGCTTCCTTTAAAAACACCGACGCCAACAAAGCGATCGTAATCGGTGCAAGGGACAGGATCAGTGAGGCTGTTGTAGCGTTAACCGTTTCAAGCCCAGTAAAAAAAGCTGCCTGATTGAGCAGCGTTCCGATAAAGCCCAGCGGAATGAGCAGCAAGTAATCCCGCGGATTCAGGTACTTCAGCTTTTTGGTGCTCCATGCATAAGCGACAAGAAATAAGGACGTCATGGTCAATCGAAGTGCCGCTAGAAGCAGGGGCGGAAATTCATTCACCAATATCGAACCGAATACAAAATTGCTCCCCCAGCAAGTAACGCAAAAAAGCAGGAGTAGATATGAACGAATCATGAACCGTTTCGTCTCCTCATCTAACAAGAAATAAACCGACACTCCGAATCATACTCCCGTTTCCAGGTCCTGTCGAACAAGGAAAATGACTCGGAAAACGGATTTAGCCTTGGATTGGTTCATAAATCTTCATTATCTCCCCTAATCGGCTTATTGCTAGCTTGTATGCGTTAAAATATATGCAGCCCGTTTCCCCTGCCATTTCAGCTTTGTTTTGGTCTTCGGTACAGCTTCTTAAAGCTGGTCCAAAAAAGAGAGGCGAGGAGGATCACCAAACCTGCGGCAGCCAATACATCATAGGCGGAAGTTCCATGCATTTCAATGTGCGGACCCTCCGGCCAAACATGTCTTCCGGCAAGCTCTAACCCGATAAAAATCATAATCGACCAGAGAGCAAGGCCGAAAATCATCCAGACCGCCGCCTTGTTCGGCTTGAATGCCGTTTTGCGAAGTACAATCCACATGACACCGATGACGGCCAAGGATGCGATAACGTATCCGACGAGGTCGTAGAGCGATAGCAGAAGCGTACCGCCGAAGCCTTCAATCAGCTTCCATTGGAGCAGCAGGAGCGGAATCAGAAACATAAGCTTGACCCGCTCCCGCATCGTGCGTTTGGGAATTTCCTTCATTAACTCGTCGCAATAGGATTTGGGATTTGTTCCAAACACATCTTCAGAGGATTTTATAATAGAACACAGTTGATGCCGGAGGTGCCTTACTTGAACTCGTCGGCTTTTTCCGAGTCCTCCTAACGTTATTCCACCGTGTTTACGTTTGCGATCGCCGTATCGAACGTATCTTTTTTGGGAATTGCCGCTCCGGTGTGGTCTCTGGTGTTCGGCGTGTTTTCGGCGAAAATATTGGGTGAGGGTATATATTTTAGAGAAGCGAAAAAACGTTAGAAAGACCGCTGGAAGGAAAATAGGGATTACCCCAAGCTGCAAAGGCTGAGGGGCATCCCCTTTTTTGCTGCGATATTAGTGATGCAGAGCCGCATGACGCTTAAAGTGGTCTTCGATGACAAGGCAGGCCATGGCTTCGACTACAGGGACAATTCGCGGGCAAATGCACGGGTCATGTCTCCCCTTCGTCACAATGACTTGTTCTTCTCCGCTGGTACGGATCGTTTGCTGTGGGACAGATATCGAGGAAGTCGGCTTAACGGCAACCCTGAAGATGATTTCTTCCCCGGTGCTGATTCCTCCGAGAATGCCCCCCGAGTGGTTGCTTAAGAAACCGGACGCGTTCATCTGGTCGTTATGCTCGCTGCCCAGCATTCCGGCTGCCTCAAATCCGGCTCCGAATTCGATTCCTTTTACAGCGCCGATCGATAGCATCCCTTTGGCAAGATCCGCATCAAGCTTGTCAAACACCGGCTCTCCCAAGCCGGGGATCATCCCCCGAATCCTGCATTCCACAATGCCGCCGCAGCTGTCCCCGATCGCCGCCAAAGCTTCAATTATCTCTATCATCCGAACCGCCGCTTCCGGGTCGCAGGCTCTGACCGCATTGCGTTCGATTTGATCCTCAATAAAGGCGGCGCATTCGATTCCGCCAATGGCCTTCGTATAGGCTACGACGCTGACGCCTCTGCGCTCAAGCAGCTTGCGCGCCACGGCACCCGCAGCCACTCTCGCGGCCGTCTCTCTGCCCGATGCTCTGCCGCTTCCCCGATGATCCCGGATGCCGTATTTTTTCAAATACGTAAAGTCGGCATGCCCCGGCCGGAAGGAATGCTGAATATCGCGATAAGCCTCGGGTCTCATATCTTTATTGTATAACGTGATAAAAAGCGGCGTTCCTGTCGTTTTGCCCTCGTAGACCCCGGATTGAATATATACCTGGTCATATTCCTTGCGGGGAGACGTTACGGAGGACTGCCCCGGTTTTCTCCGGTCCATTTGAATCTGAATGTACTGCTCGTCTATTTCCACTCCGGGCGTAACCCCGTCAATAATCACTCCGATCGACTCTCCGTGAGATTCCCCAAACGTCGTGATTTTCAGAAAATCACCGAACGAACTTCCTGCCATCGCCTTTCCCCCTTGGTATTTTGAATCCTTTTGACACCTTCGACTGGTTCCATTATAATTTCACTCATGAAATAAATGAAATCACAATATTTTAATCATGTCATAGAGGTGTTCTATATCAAAACAGTAGCGATGGAGTGGTATCGCATATTTCTGTATACCGCCAAGCTCGGTAATTTGACCAAAGCCGCACAAGCGCTTCACATTACCCAGCCTTCGGTTAGTTATGCGATCAAACAATTAGAAGAGACTCTGGGAGTAAAGCTGTTCGATCGTCTTTCCAAAGGGGTGAATTTAACATCGGAAGGCCGCGCTCTGTTCGAATATGTGGAACAGTCCTTTGCCCTGCTGGATGCCGGAGAGAAACGAATTCAGTCTCTCAGGCGCCTGACAGCCGGCGAGCTGCGGATCGGCGCAAGCGGACCGTTCATTAGGCATCTGCTGCTGCCCGCACTCGATCAGTTCCATGCCGATTATCCCGGAGTACGTATCCGTCTTTCCCAAGGCAAAACCGCCGATATCGGAAAAAGATTAAAGGACGGGCAAATTGAATTGGGTCTCGTCCATCTTCCCGTGGATGATCCCGGCCTGGAGGTGAAGCCGCTGCTGGACATCCAGGATTGTTTTGTCGTAGGGAATGCCTATCGTGCGCTATCCGGACAGCCGATTACAACCGGACAATTAGCGGAAATCCCGCTTCTCCTGCTGTCTTCGGAAAGCAGCACCAGACTATTCGTGGAGCAGTGGCTGTACGCACAGGGCTATAAGGTTGAGGCGGACATAGAATTGAACAGTATGGAGATGCTGCTTGAGCTGGCCCGGCGCGGCTACGGCACCGCCTTCGTGACCCGGTCCTTTGTCCAGCAAGAACTGGATGCCGGACAGCTGTTCGAGCTGCAAACGGTCGAGCCGATCCCGCCCCGTGCCGTTGGAATAGCCATGCTGCGCGAACATTCCCCGTCTCTCATTGCCGCACGGTTTATGGAGCTGCTTACGGCTTCTTGATTCGCTCGCGCCGCTATACACAACAAATCCCGACCATTCAACAAATGAATGATCGGGATCACGTTAACGATTTATAAATCAAGCGTTCTGTACAGCGATCTTCGCCTTAAATTCTTTGCGGCGGCGGTGCAGGATCGGCTCCGTATAACCGCTTGGCTGGTCGTATCCTTTAAACACCAGCTCGCAGGCAGCCTGAAATGCCACGGAGTGTTCAAAGTCGGCAGCCATCGGACGGTATGCGGGATCACCGGCATTCTGCTCATCCACCACCTTGGCCATACGTTGCATGGTCTCTACGATCTGCTCCTTCGTACAAATCCCGTGGTGCAGCCAGTTAGCCATGTGTTGACTGGAAATGCGCAGAGTGGCACGATCCTCCATCAGCCCCACGTTATTAATATCCGGTACCTTGGAGCAGCCAATCCCCTGCTCTACCCAGCGAACTACATAGCCCAGAATCCCTTGTGCATTGTTGTCCAGCTCCTGCTGAATTTCTTCTGGGCTCCATTCGGGGTTTTCGGCTACGGGAATGTCCAAAATATCATCCCGGAAATCTTTAATCGCTTGCTTCAATTGATTTTGAACTTCCGTTACATTCACTTGATGGTAATGGAGGGCATGCAGGGTAGCCGCTGTAGGGGAAGGCACCCACGCCGTATTGCAGCCGGCCTGCAGCTGGCCGATTTTTTGCTGCAGCATATCCTTCATCAGGTCCGGCATGGCCCACATCCCTTTGCCAATCTGGGCACGGCCCTGTAATCCGGTTGCCAGTCCGATGCTCACATTCGATTTCTCGTAGCTTTGCAGCCACCGGGATGATTTCATCGCGTTTTTCCGAATCATAGGTCCCGCTTCCAGCGAAGTATGAATTTCGTCTCCCGTACGGTCCAAAAACCCGGTATTGATAAACACAACGCGATCCTTTACTTCGCGAATACACGCCTTCAGGTTTAGAGACGTGCGACGCTCCTCGTCCATCACCCCGATTTTCAGCGTATTGCGTTCCAAATCGAGCAGATCTTCCACACGGTCAAAAAGCTCATTGGCAAATGCCACTTCCTCGGACCCGTGCATTTTCGGTTTGACAATATAGATGGAGCCCTGGAGCGAATTCCGGTACAGGCTGTTTCTTAAAAGATCATGCTTGCCGATGAGACCCGTTACAACCGCGTCCAAAATCCCTTCGGGAATCTCCTCGCCATTGCGGTCCAGGATCGCATCAATCGTCATCAAGTGTCCCAC
Organism: Paenibacillus naphthalenovorans; assembly: GCF_001465255.1. Taxonomy (NCBI): domain Bacteria; kingdom Bacillati; phylum Bacillota; class Bacilli; order Caryophanales; family Paenibacillaceae; genus Paenibacillus; species Paenibacillus naphthalenovorans. The sequence goes on from NZ_CP013652.1 coordinate 2,515,478, forward strand.
GTTACGGACAAACAACAGGGAACGGCCGGGCAAGGTGAATTCCTCTCCTGCAGGAGACGTGTATGACCGGTCGGGATTGAGCGTCCGTGTGACGGTTTTATTTCCTTTCGGGAAGGTAGCGGACAAGTTCCCCTTCATCAGCCCCAGCCAATTGCCGTATACCAATACCTTGTCCTCGGCGTCGACAGCGGCAACCGAGTCTTCACAATCCATGATCGTCGTTAACGCAGCTTCCAGGAGAATGTCTTTCACGCCAGCCTGATCGGTTCGGCCGATTGGATGGTTACGGTCGATTTGAATCTCAAAATGCAGCCCGTTATTTTGAAGCAATACGGCCGAAGGGTCCTCGGGACTTCCCTGATACCCCGCAAGCTTGGAAGCATCCTGGAGTCCGGTAGTCTCTCCGCTGCGAAGCGAAACGGCCAATTGCCCCTCAACGATCGAATACCGGACGGCTTCCCGATGTGAAGACTTTGCTAACGGAGCCGCTTGATCGAGAAAATCTCTGGCGTAGGCGATGACCTTCTCGCCACGAACCGGGTTGTAATCCGCTGTACGCTGAGCTCCTCCTTCGTCATCAATCGCATCCGTTCCGTACAGAGCGTCGTACAGGCTTCCCCAGCGCGCGTTCGCAGCGTTAAGCGCATATCTGGCATTATTGACCGGCACAACCAGCTGCGGACCCGCCTGCCGCGCAATTTCATCGTCGACCTTTTGGGTGGTAATCTGAAAATCCTCTGCTTCCGGCTCCAGATAACCGATTTCCTGCAAAAACGCCTTGTATTTTTCGAATTCAAACTCTGCTTTATGTTCCTTATGCCATTCATTTATCAATCGCTGGATTTCATCACGTTTTTTCAATAACGCCTTGTTTTTGGGTGCCAAATCATGGATCAAGGATTCAAAACCGGACCAGAACCGCTCCTGATCCACCCCGCTGCCGGGTAAAGCTTCGGAATTAATAAAGTGATAAAGGGCCGGAGCAACTTGAAGATTTCCTGTTTTCACATATTGTACCATCATTCATTCTCCTTTACTTATCAAATGATTGATTAGCTCTCACTTGAATCCTCGGCCTTCCAACGGCTCGTGAAGATCTCTCCCGTCGATTCACGAACGAAATCGTTTGCAGCTGTGCCTTGTCAAATCCCGGCATCATCACTATCCGCCCTCCTTGTTCATTATTTTGAACAACGTTCTTTATTTAGCCTTGACATCATCTTCCCACAGTTTTTAGTTTGTGTCAATGAGTTTTCAGCAAAAAAAAAACAATCATCCCTTTCCCTCTCTGGCTTGGGATCGGAATGATTGTCAGACTGTGGCTTGATCTGATCATTCATCTTACATACTTGTTGACAACCGCTGCCCTAATGCGCGAATTTCACGGATCGCCTCTTCTCTCTTTCCTTCCCAGTGATGGATGGGCATGGAGCAGCTGACCGCCGCGATAATCTCGCCGCTGCGGCGGCGAACGGGTGCAGCCACACAGCAAAATCCCATTACCCCCTCCTGAATGTCCAAGGAATATCCGTTGCGGCGGACCGTTTCCAGCTCCTGCAGGAACGCCTCCCGGGAGCCGATGGTATGCACGGTAACTTTATGCAGCGTTTCCTGCGGAAATATGCGGCGGACCTGTTCGGCATCCATGTCGGACATCAGAATTTTTCCCAAGCCCGTCGCATGTGCCGGGAACCGGACCCCGGGCCCGGATACCATTTGTACCGGAGACGGCGCTTCTAATTTGGCCAGATACAGTACATCGCTCCCATCTAAGCGAGCCAGCTGAACCGATTCCTGAAGCTTGCGCATCACCGGCTCGGCGGTTCGCCGGAATTCTTCAACAAGGTCGTACTGGCGGAAATAAGCACTCCCGAAATCGCCCAAGGCGCTTCCAAGGGCATAAGTCTCGTTGCGGTCCCGGTGGATCCAATGCAAACGTTCCATGGTCAGAAGAAGAGAGTACAGCGTGCTCTTGCTGATGCCCAAATGCTTGGACAGGTCGGACAGCTTCCATTTGTAGGGCTCCTCGGTTAGCAGCGTCAGTACCGCATGCGCCCGATCCAGAGCCGGAACGGCATATTTTTGCTCCATGAGTTCACTTCCTTCGATATAATAAACGTTATTCGGTATTTTAACTTGTATGATGTTAAGCCTATCACGGCTTCGGGCAACAGTCAATGTACTGATCTTTATAACGAATGCCCGGGGCGTGATGGGTGCGGCCGCCGCAGAAGACAGTTTGTGCAACAGGGTAATGCTGTCCCGAAAGAGTCGAATGGGTATGGAACTGCAGAGGGGAAACGTATGGGGAGATCCGGAGGAATGGTACCTTTTCTTGGCTGGCATGAACAAGCTTATACACAACAGACATAAAGAAATGAGAAAACTAATCCATTTCAATAAAGGATATGAAGCCGTCTTGGCGGCAGGCCGGCCAATCGTCCGACTCTCTGCACAAAGCCACAAAGCCCGACAGAGGATGCCGCTCCACCGGGCTTTGGTCTCCGTTATCTTTGAGCGACGGCCGCCGCTCGTTTAAGGGCCATGATATAGCCTGCATGCATCGCCTCATGACAGGTGCCAAACAACAGCGCTTCGTCATGCCGCTTGAAGTCTTTAAACGGAACCGTGATTTGCTGCTCCAGCCTTCCTTGCAGACGCTGCCGGATTTGGCCTGGCTGTTCCTGCAAGAGCTTGATGAGAGACGGCAATTCCGGAGGGGCGGTTTGCCAGTCAGCCGGTTTCGTACCGTTGAGGAACATGTTCATCAACTCCTCCGGTAACCCGAGCGGTTCTCCGATTAAACGGTATGCAAACCTCTCCTGAGTGGTCAATATGTGCCCCAAATGCCAGCGGATGTTGTTGTTGAAGCCTTCCGGTATGATATCCGCCTGACTCTCGGACAACCCGGTAACGAGCTCTAATGTACGGCTTCGATGTAGTTCGATCTGGTTGAAAACGATGTGCTCCATTCGATTCTCCCCCTGAACCGCCAAATTGGATGATGCTTCTTTACCATAGTAACCTGCCGCAGACTGAAGGGCAAGCTGTTTTCTTCCGCCGCTTACGGTTTTATTCCAATCCGGCCGAACGCCGGCGCGAAATCTTCATGCCGGTCAATTTGTTCTCCGTAACCGCCGAATAATTGGGCCAATTCCGCGAAGTTCGGATTCGTCAGCAGCGTTCCGGCAATTCGCCTGGGATACTCCCGTTCCTGATGATCCGGATGGTACCGTACATACTTTTTCATTTCGATCCCACTCCTTTTTCATTCGAAGTATGATCCGTAAGCTTCTTTTCATAAACGAAGGAAACAACCGGTTATATCCCCCCGTTGTTTCCTTTATCATTTAAGACTCGATTTCAATAACGATATAATCTTTTTCCAAAGAAACCGGGAACGTCTCCGCTATATATGGCCCTTCCCGCATTTCCGTTCCGGCATGCTCCGCCAGCGAACATCCCGCCTCTACCTTGGCCTCGTACGTGCGAACCCGGGTTTTTACCGGATCGAACCAGGATTGGCCGGTTTTGACGTCGAACTCCCATTGGTGCCAGGGGCAGCGGAGTATTTCTCCTTTTCGGGAATAGCTGTAGTTACCCCGGTCCCGTGATTGAACAAATCCGCTCAAAACCCCTTCACAAAGCGGTGCGCCCCCATGCGGACAGCGGTTGCGCAGAGCGAAAAATTCGCCGTTCACATTGAAAACACCGATCGAGCGCCCTCCTGCATTCACGATTTTTCGTTTTCCGGGAGGAATTTCATCTACCGTTGCAACTACATATTTTTGTACTTTAGTTTGCATCGTCACGGTCCTCCTTATCGGAAAGTCGGTAGAACGAGCGGGCGTTATCATAAAAAATCTTTTGCTTTAACGCCTCCGGGAATTTGGGCGGGAACGTCAGATCCGGCGCATCATAATCCCAGTGGGGATAGTCTGTCGCAAACATCAGCATCTCGTCCGAGCCCAAATGCCTGATGACCTGAAGCAGATATTCGGACACCGGCGGCTCCTCCATCGGCTGCGTCGTAAAACGCATATGTCCGCGGATATATTCAGACGGCTTACGCGTTAGGAAAGGCACTTCCTCGCGCAGACGCTTCCAATGCTTATCCAGCCTCCACATCAGCGAAGGCACCCAGGCGAATCCCCCTTCCAGCATCACCGTCCGCAGGTTCGGGAAGCGTTCAAAAACCCCTTCGCATACCATGCTGATCACCTGGCATTGAAATGCCTGCGCCATATTGGTATGGTCCTCGATGTAGTACGAAGGAAACCCGGAGGAGGTCGTTGCGTTACCGCCTAATCCGCCAAAATGAACGGCGATCGGCAGACCGTGGCTTTCCGCGACTTCATAAATTTTCCAATATTTCCGCCGGCCCATCGGCTCCCGGGTACGCGGCATAATCAGAACCTGGACAAAACCGGGATGGCCGGCGACCCGGTTGATTTCTTCCACCGATAGTTCGGCATTCTCGTACGGGATGACAATGGAAGCGCGCAGCCGCGGCTCCTTATCGAGCCATTCGGCAATCTGCCAGTCGTTGACCGCACGGGCCAGCGCAGCGCCGTATTCATCGTTAAGCTGCTCCCCGACCCGGTACAGGCAGTTGAGAATGCCGCACTCCAAATTCAAGGGATCAAGCAGCTGCTCCCGCATGAAGTTGAGGTCGGAGCCGGGGATCTGACCGTTAGGAGGCCAGGAGTCCGTCCGCGTTCCGCCCGGATTGCCCTTGGGATAAGGGATATTGTTGGTGAACCCGTGGTAGCTCCGCAGGCCGACCATGTCCATATAATTTCTCCAACGCAGAGGAAGATATTGCTTCAGCACTTCATTGGAGGGAACCTCATTATGAATATCGCAGTCGATGAAACGGGCCCCGGTTTTGCGTTTGGGCTCTTTCACCAAGGAATTGAACATCGTCATGTTTCTTCCTCCTTACGGTTCATACTCACTTGACAGGATCAGAAACGGTACACCGCACGGGCGTTTTCCGTCAAAATCTTCTTCGCCAGTCCCGGCGGAAGCTTGGCCGGAAGCGCCTCTTCCTTCGTATCGAAGTGCCAGTGCGGATAATCGGTGGAAAACAGCAGCATGTCATCGGATCGCAGTTGGGCCATGGTTTGCAGCAGGTGCTCGGGCACCGGCGCTTCATCAAGCGGCTGGATCGTCAGACGGAAATGTTCCCGGATCATCTCCGAAGGGAGGCGGTCCACCCACGGCACCTCCCGGCGCAGGCCCTTCCAGTTCTTGTCGAGCCGCCACATCAACGCCGGCAGCCATGTGAAACCGCTTTCTAACAGCACGACCCGAAGTGCGGGGAACCGTTGAAACACGCCTTCGGTGATCAGACTGACGATCTGCGACTGGAAGGCTTGCGCATGGCTGACATAATCCTCAAGGTAATACGAAGGCCAACCGACCGGCATCGTCGGGTAACCGGTCATCCCGCCGGCATGAATCCCAACCGGCAGCCCATACTGCTGGGCCGCCTCGTAAATCGGCCAAAAATGCTTTTTGCCGTAAAGCATCTCGGAGCGGACGAGCAAAAGCACCTGGACAAAACCGGGGTGCCGGCCCAACCGGTGAATTTCCTCCGCCGCCTGTTCCGGATTTTGGCTGGCGACGACCATCGAGGCGCGCAGCCGCGGCTCTTTATCGAGCCATTCGACAAGCTGCCAATCGTTAACCGCCGACGCCATGGCTTGCGCCCAATCCTCATTGTGGATCATCTGAACCCCGTAAAGACAATTAAGAATGGCATACTGTACATTCCACGGATCCAGCACCTGGCGGCGCAAGGTATCCAGATCCGAGCCCGGCGGGTGGCCGGAGGACAGCTCTGAGCCCGGTCTGGCCGAAAGGGCTGCCCCCTTCGGATAATAATTGGGCTCCAAGCCTTTGATTCCATGCTCCACGATATAATCGCGCCAGCGGTCCGTTAAGTACGGGAAAAGGGCTTGTATCGAAGGGACCGCATGGTGAACGTCGCAATCAATGACCCCCGTTTGGATGAAATGGGTAGGATGTTCCCGCATCATAAGTTCATCCATCGTATACGCTCCTTTGCTTTTGAGAATCATCATCGTACTACATTCAGTATATATGATTTATTGTATACTTGTATACAATCAAATGCGGTTTTTCTTTCTGTTTTGTATGCGGATCAAACGGTTTCTGCATTAACCCAACTTATCGATTAACACGATCAACAAACTGTAAGTTGCCCATAAGCCGATACATCCAACAATACCAAGAATGAGATTTTCCCACCATTTATTCACATAATCCGGTAACATCATGCTGTTACGGGAGGTCATAAAAATAATTCCCAAAATAATGATCGGCGCGGTAATGACAGCCAAGCTGTTGCCTACGATCGTTAGAGTGACTAAATTGGGAGCAAAAGGCATGGAGAAAATAAGCGGCACAAGAAGAAGTCCCCCAATCGAAAACCATTTAAACCGGGGATCCTGTTCGGGTTTTTCATATTTCTCTCCCCGTTTGGTCGAGAGATGTACGCCATGCATTAACAGCTTAGTGAATCCGACAGAAAACGTGGGATAAGAGGTGAAGCAGACGAGAAACACGGTGATCCACAACAGAACCGGTCCAATGGGCCCCACCGCTTGTGCCATCATTGCAGCCAGGTCGACTTCGTTATGAATGACTTGCCCTTGACCGTACATGGTTTCGGCAGCTACAATCCAGATAGCCAAATTAATCACGATGATTGCAACGATACCGGTAAGGAGATCCATGATTTGCAGTTTACGCTGCCGAGGTCCTTTCCACCCTTTGTCGTTCATCAAATAGGGATACAGCAGGTTTGCAGCGGAGCCTCCGACAGCCCCGATAATCGAAACGGCGATAAGCAATGCGCCAAACGCATCATTATTGGCCGGTATCCCGAAGCTCAGACCTTCGATAAAGGCTTCCGCATTAATGCCGGTGTTCCATATGGCGTAAATAAAAGAAAGAATAATAACAATGCAAGCAGTGCGCGCTATAAATTCAAGCGCTTTCAATTGACGCTTCCGGGTTGTCACATAAATGGCCAGACCCACTCCGACAAGAGACCAAAGAAAACTGTTACCCGCCTGGCCGAACAAGTGATGTAAAGCTACACCCGCTCCACGAATCATATAAGATACGTAAACGAAACCCATGATATAAGCCGAGACGCCCAATACAATCGGAAACCCTTTCCACACGCGGTAAAAACCGTGAAAGATCGTTTCGTCTCCATGACGATTACACAATTGATACTTAGCGAGTGCATTAACAAAGAAATAGCGGCAGAATAACGCAAGGCAAAGCACCCACATCAAGTCATATCCGTAGTTGGCGCCGGATACGGACGAGTCAACCAAATCCCCTGTTCCAAGCCAAGCGAATGCAACGACTAATCCGGGCCCCATGCTTCTCAACGTTTCCAAAAAGCCTCCGCCCTTCGGCTGAAGCTCCAATTTTTCCACAGGTTTTGCCATACGCTATGCCCCTTTAACCAGTATTGGTATTTCCCATGATACTGTGCCATACAAATTATTGGCAGTAAGCGTTTACATTTTTTGTTACCTGTTGGATCAGCCTTAAAATTCAAGTTCATTAGACCCAATTCCGTAACCGCTTTCACTTCAAAACTCAGGTTTTCTCCTTTCTCTAGTCTTTTCAAAACGCAAACAATCCTGCTGAAAATTTAAAGCTCCCAAATGAATGCTTATATGGTTTGATCTATATATATGCACCTCCCAACACAATAGTATACTTGTATACATGAATATAACTTTCCCTTTCTGTGCTGTCAACAATGATTGTGAGATCATAGGCAAGTTGTGCAATAGTATTTCATGGTGTAAAATATTAACACAATTTGATTAGGAAGAGGTAATGACTATGGATAGCCATTTAACTCTCATCACATCCGATTTTACTCTCGAGCCTTTGGATTATTCCTCATCTTACATCCCTCTTCGTGAGGCGGTATATCAAAAACTCAAAACGGCCATCCTGGACGGTACGTTAAAACCGGGACAGCTGTTGAGCGAAAACCAGATCGCCGATAAACTTTCCGTCAGCCGCACGCCTGTCCGTGAAGCGATCCGGATTCTGGAGACGGAAAACCTGGTCACGTTTTTGCCTGGAAGAAAAGTTGTTGTCACGATGCCTACGCTCCAGGATATCCATGAAGTGTATGAGATTCGCTCCATCGTCGAAGCGGAAGCTCTACGAAGAATTACATCCAGTCATCCCGTGATCCGGCAAATGGAAGAAGCGATCGAGCGTGGGGAAGAATACCGCATGCAAGGGAATCTGCAAAAGCGGGGAGAAATGAACACCTATTTTCATCTCTCGATCATCTCTGCCCTTGAAAACCAACGGGTTCAGCAGTTCATTGATTCCCTTCACGATACGATTTCCCGTTTTCGCGTGTATTATCTGACTTTAGAGTGGGCTGTCGAGCGTGAAGACGAGCACAAAGAAATCGTTTCGCTCATCAAACAAGGGAATACGGAACAAGCCGTAACGGTCTTAAAAAAGCATTTAGCCATCTCCAAGGAAAATTTGGTTAGCGTATTTACCCAAAAATAAACATGGATCTCTGTCGAACCGGCTGATGAAAAACGATAACGGAAAACAATTTGTATTTTATTGTATACAAGTATACACATCTTTGTGTATACTGAGAATTAATTATTTTACATCCTATCAAGCGAGCAATTCGTTCTATCGGCTTCTGACAAGTAATTTCATTATCGGTAGAGGTGGGAACCATATCACGCTATAGTCAGATCGCTCGTTCTATCGTCTTCACCTTGGCTGTTATCATCTTTTTGGTATATAAGATCGGGGACTTTCATCAGCTGGCCCCGATGATTTCCATTTTGTCCATCATTGCGATTCTGTTATCGATCCCTGCTTCCAGTTTAACCACCAAAATTTTTGCACTATTGTTTTTGGTGACGGGGACTTGGCTTGTGATGCAAAAAGGGATCGATCCTTATAATTACCTATACATTTATGGCGATATGCTCTACTTGCTTTCTTTGTTCGCCATGCTCCCGTTTCTCGCCATTACGTTGAAATTAGGCCGTTACGACCAGTCCATTGAAGAGATCTTATCCAAAAAAACGCGAAGCGTCACTTCATTACACCGTACCATTAGTTCCATTTCGTTTTTGCTCAGCAGCATTTTGAATTTGGCCACGATTCCGATCATGTATTACAGTATTAAAGGCGCAGTAGAAAAGATCGGATTGAAACATACCGACAAATTCATGTGCTTGGCCATCCTTAACGGTTATGCGGTATCCGTCGCCTGGTCCCCATTCTCCGGCGGGGTTGCCATCGCTTTGGAAACGACGAAGGTTCCCTGGTCCAGTGTCTTCTACAAGCTGTTTATCATTGGCCTTTTGGGGTTATTCCTTAACTGGTTGATTTTTTGGTTAATTGAAAGGCGTTCAGGAAGCCGTCGGCCGGAAATTCCATCGGACGAACACCATCAGACCCTATCCGAAATGGCTTCGGCTCAAGAGTCTGAAAAAGCTGTACATCAACCGTTCATTCAAAAGCCCATCGCCAAAATATGGCAGATCGTGCTTGTCATTCTTCTGCTCATTTCCGTTAACGTGGGACTAACCGGCCTATGGTCTCTGGGGCTCGTAGTGACCACATCGATTTTGGCCTTTCCCTGTGCTTTCCTTTGGGCGTTGGCTCTAAAGCAGGGAACCGCTTTTTTGGGGGAAGCCCGTTCTTACGTCATCAATAAAATGCCCGGTATGGCGGATCAGTTTGCGATTTTCCTCAGCACCGGTTTTTTTGTTCAAGCGCTCCAATATTCCGGATACAATCATTACGTTATCGAATCTATGCTGCAATTCAATCACGCAGTTGGTTCCAGCCTCTTTTTGCTCATCGTCCCTTTGATCACACTCGGGTTCGGCTTCATGGGAATGCATCCCATCACAGCGATCACCCTTTTGGCGGAAGCGATGAATCCCCTGGCGTTGGGAATTTCGGCCGAGCACTTGGCCATTGCTTTGGTAGGGGGCGCCGTTATGACGTTTTCCATCGGCCCTTTTAGCGGAACGCTGAATATGTTTTCCGTTATTATCCGACAAGGCACATTTCGAATCGCAGCATGGAACCTTCTATACACCTTAGTTTTTTTTCTCTTTTTGGCACTGGTTCTGCTGGTTATTTAAACGCCCGACCTCCAACGGTAAATGCCCAAAGGAGTTCCTGCTCCCTTGGGCTTGTCTTATGTCCTGTGCCCTGTCCGCCAAAGCACTGCTCCTGCAAAACTATGCATTGTTATAAAGAGCGCTTCTCAATTTCCCTTTAGCCCTTTTCAACGCATTATCGATAGATTTATTACCCACGCCATGCAAGTCAGCTATTTCTTTATAGACCAAACCATCCAGCAAACCCAAAACCGCTGCCCTCTCCAAATGCGTTAAATGCGTTTTTATCAAGTCGAACAACTCATTATTCCTTGCCTTATTCATAAATATTTCTTCCGCCGATGGCGTGAAATGGGGGATGAGTTCATAACGGCTGGTCCTTTCTTGATCGCAGAAAGGAGTTTCATCCAACGACACGCTTTGATTTAAAATCTGCTGTTTTTTTCTTAAGGCTGCTTTTACGGCGTTGATGATATAATGCTTGATATGCATCTTCGCGAAACCCGAAAACGCCATTCCTTTGGCGGGGTTATACCTTTTACAAGCGATAAATAACCCGATACATCCGGCTTGATTCATATCTCCCCGCATGAGACCTGGAGCATAATACTTCTTGCTGCAATAATAAATCATCGGAAGATAACGACTTAGCAGAGAGTTGAATGCGCTCTGGTCGCCTTGAATTACACAAGCGGCCAACTCGGCATCCGTGAATTCATCCATAATTGAAGTCATCCTCCTGTTCTTTTGTTGATTTTATTTGCAACCGGATATCATGATCATTGGACGAACCGCCGGAGAGAAGAGAGATTTTCTCTAGCGCTTACGAGGTCGTCCTTTTGGTCTTGAATGTCGGAAATGGATAAAAAAGGACCCCAAAGGGTCCTGTGCTACCCATTGGCAACCCGGCTGTCATAGCTTATGCCTTAGACCCGTGGCTTTGCGTCCTTATCTTTCGATAAGTATGCCTTTATCAATGTCAATATATATGAAAACATTTTTCCCGAATAAAAACCGGATAGGGAATTAATACCATGTCCAAAGTAACATGTTATCAAAATAATTGTCAATAAAAACAAATTATCTTTTTAAAAATTATACAAATTTCTTATCCGTCATTTGTCCGGCAACAATTAAATAAGACAAGTTGACGGATCTCATTGCCTTATGTAATATAATCGTAATTAAAACAACCCGGGGAGAACCATGACATGGATCAACACATTGAATTGTTAATTGACTTATTCGACAAATATACGGACGAGCAAATCGCCGATTTATCCGACTTTTCTTATGAAGGCCGGAGCATGACCCGGGAGGAGACTCTGGTTGTCGTTTCTACCTTTCGGGCCTCACGCATCGCAAGAGGATATATCAACGGCGGCCGCACAAGACAAAATCAATCCGGCTAGTTTTAATAAACCGGCAAAGGCTGTTCGCAGCTCGTGTCGGTTTATTTTTTAGCAGAAAAATGTCAGCTTAGTCAGCAAAAAAAAACACTCCGCGGAGTGCTATAAAATTATTGTTGATCTTCCGTTCATATAAGCGATCGGGAATTAGGTTATAACCGTTGTAGTGGAGGTAGATGAAGGGGCGAAATTGACCACTTCCAATACTACGGGAGTAGTCGCCTCAATAGGTTCGGATCCTACCGGTACTTCAATCTCAAGCTGTCCTGCCGCGCCATCCGTATACGTCACCAGGTTGTTCATTACTAAAATACCATTGACAAACACATTGACGTAACTATTGTTCGTAGCGAGTGCCGGCAGCGAGGTAGCAGCTACACCAGCATCGGTCTCAAAATCTCCTACAGCAATCGTCAATGTATTTCCGGCTGTTACCTGTGCCGCGACTTCATAAAAAAACCGCTCCACCGTAGGTACTGTTTCCGTCGTTGTTGTCGTAGTCGCCGAAGCAAAAATTTTCAAAATTCTCAGTGCCATTTCCTCACCTCCCATTCTATGATTATTATATTTCTACTTATCATAAATTTCTTAGATTAATGACCCATTTATTAAAAATCGGGCGCAGGCATGTGGATCATCGTTTAAATCACCCTTTAGTGAATCCGTTTGATCGAGAAGCCTACCGCTTCTAAAATGATTAAAGTACTTGCGTAAATCACTTCTTCATTGGAATATATCGTTAAAGCATTGGGGTTTACGTTATATATCTTTCCTTCTTGTAATACGGCATTCACATATAAATTATAATAACCCTCATCGCCCAGCTCTACGAATTCGTTTACTGGTTCCCCATCATCGTTAATAAATCGATTGGCGGGAATCATTTGGGTATTGGAAAGATCGATGTCTGTATCCGCTACGAAAAAGTATCTCCTTACATCAGGTATGATACGAATGGAAGCGTCCCCCGGAGGACCTTGCTGTCCAGGTGGCCCCTGCTGTCCGGGCGGACCCTGTTTATACACGATTCTTGTTACGATGATCTTTTTCTTGCACTTCCTTTTTCTTTTCCGGCAAGGAACCTTTTGGTTTCGCCTTATCCTTTTTTTCCTTTCCGGCACACAAACAACCGCACTTCTACGTTTACCATGTTTTTTAAATTGTCGTTTGTCGGTATAGTCCAATAAACGCTCCTCCCTCCTCCCTTAAAGCAGTTCGAAAGTATTTTGCTTTATTTTATGTGAAAATGTTACGGAAAGGATGGGTTCTTGACCACGATGGCCTTATAAGTAAAAAATGGACCAATGGTACAGGCAACGGCATAGCTTATAGTTGTATAAAAATAAAATGGATTGTATAATTCATATAATGGATTCAATATTTGTTATAACGATGGGGAGGACTATCTTATCATGCGTGATGTCAACGTAAATTCCGTTCGGGCCATCGATCGGGCTATTGATTTATTAAATGTGTTTTCTGTAGAGCACCCCGTTCTAACAATCGATGAGATCGTAGCCAAGACCAAATTGCCGAAAACAACCGCTTATCGAATATTGTATACGCTGGAGCTTCGGGGGCTTATTCAATACGATCAAAAGAACCAAAATTACCGGTTGGGATTAAAATTGTTAGAATATGCCGGTACGCTTACCACTCTCCTTGACGTCAGGCAAGAGGCGGAGGAAATACTTATCAACCTCCAGACTAATACCAAACAAACGGTGATTATGGCGGTCATCGAGCAGGAAACGTTTGTTTATGTTTTTTTACGGGAAAACCCGGTTGGTTTTAAATATTCCTCTTACATCGGACTGCGCCGCCCTATTAATTTTGGAGTTTTGGGACAAGTCATTATGGCCCATTTGACGGAAGATGAGCTTGAGCGTTTATTGCAAAAGCATCCCCTTGTACGAATGACCTCCAAGACCGTCACCGATCTGGACGTGCTTCGCGTCCGGTTCAAAAAAATCAAAGAGGAACGAGTCTATGCGGATATGGAAGAAACGTATGAAGGCGGCATTGCCATCGGTGCGCCTATATATGATGCGGAAGGCAAGCTGATTGCGGCTTTAGCAATTCTTGGACCTGCCGTGCAGTTGGATGGCGACCGGCTGGAGCCGGCAAAATTAATGGTCAAGGAGGCCGCAAGTCAAATATCCTTAAAAATGGGCTTTAAAGAAGCATTCGGCGGGGTCCGGCTTTAAACCTATGATTCCCATGTCCTGTAGGGAAGTCAAAAAACAAAACGGCCCTGCGGGTTCGCGTGTATATTCTTGGCATACACGGCAAATCCCGCAGCGCCGCAAGGTTTAATGCTTAATCGACCCGTGCGGATCGATGACAAATTTCTTGGAAGCCCCTTTATCAAATTCCGAGTAAGCTTGAGGTGCTTGATCCAGCGAAATCAAAGTGGCGTTTACCGCCTTTGCAATCTGTGCTCTACCGTTCAAAATCGACATCATCAATTCTCTATGATACTGCATCACCGGAGTTTGGCCCGTTACAAACGTATGAGCTTTAGCCCACCCCAATCCGAAGCGGATCTTTAACGTTCCGATCTTCGCATCCTCGTCTACGGCCCCCGGATCACCGGTTACATAAAGACCCGGAATGCCAAGTCGGCCTCCTGCACGGGTTACTTCCATAATGGAATTCAATACGGTAGCCGGTGCTTCACCGTGTGCGTGACCATGGCCATGCGCTTCAAAGCCTACGCAGTCAATGGCGCAATCCACTTCGGGAACACCCAAGATTTGTTCGATTTGTTCCCCTACATTGGGATGCTCTTTCAGATTAACCGTTTCACATCCAAAGCTTCGGGCTTGCGCTAATCGTTCGCCGTTCAAATCGCCGACAATGACGACAGCCGCACCCAGCAATTGAGCCGAATGAGCCGCTGCCAAACCCACAGGACCGGCACCTGCTACATAGACTGTAGAACCGGGCTTCACGCCCGCGCTTACGGCACCGTGGTAACCGGTTGGAAAAATATCGGACAGCATCGTCAGATCGAGAATTTTTTCCATCGCCTGGTCTTTATCCGGGAATTTTAAAAGCTGAAAATCGGCATAAGGCACCATTACATATTCCGACTGTCCTCCGACCCAGCCGCCCATATCCACATAGCCATATGCGGAGCCCGGCCGGTCCGGATTCACGTTTTCACAAACGTTGGTATTGCGTTCTTTACAACTGCGGCAGCGGCCGCACGCGATATTGAACGGAACGGAAACGAGATCGCCTTTTTTAATAAACTCAACGTCACGCCCTACTTCGATGACTTCTCCCGTAATTTCATGACCTAAAACAAGACCGCTTGGAGCCGTGGTTCGGCCTCTGACCATATGTTGGTCACTACCGCAAATGTTCGTCGTGACGACTTTCAATATAACCCCATGATCGCATTTTCTGCCCACATTCAGCGGATTCACTCCGGGTCCATCCCGCAATATCAATTCCGGATAACGGATATCCCGAACCTCTACTTTCCCGGGTTCTACATAGACTACCGCACGATTGTCAGCCATGATTCCCATTCTCCTTTACCCTCTTATTTTTTCTCCCAGAATTTAGGTTCCCATTCCACATGCCAGCTTAAATCCGGATCCAGCTTCAGCATAACGGCGCCATCGTTGGTTGTACCTTGATGATCCTCAGGGGTATAGTTTACAACCGCAGTCGTGACGATAAAGTTATTGAATTGAGTTTCCAGCGCATGTTTGACCGCTTCCGGATCATCGCTGCCGGCTTTCTTTATCGCTTCGATAACGGTAAGTATCGAATCGTAGCCAATCGCCGTCACGTGGTCAATCTCCTTGTTGTATTCCTTCTTAAAGTCATCCGCAAATTTGACCATTAACGGCTTCAGCGGATTTTGCTCGCTAAGTCCTTTCCATGCGATAGGGGCAGTACCTGCGAAATACAGCTGCTCCGGAATATAATCTTTGATCGAGTTGGCAAACGCGTAGGAAACCTGGCTAGCATTAAGGATCAGCGGAATATCGAGACCGATTTGCCCTGCATTCTTGATGGCAATAGCCGGTGGCGCACCCGGGCCAACAATTTCAAGCGCCTCAATGCCCGCGCTCTTTAAGCGGGTCAACTGCGGAGTCACATCGATATCCTGCAGCCCCATTCTTTCAATGACATACTCAATGCCGTCTTTCTTGTTCATGGCCTCGATAATCTTTGCCGAAATGTTGCCGCTCGTATCTGTCGTTGCGATCAAACCCACCTTTTTGATTCCCTTCTGTTTATACCATTCATGCGGAATTTCATGAAACGCATCTTGCTTTAAAGAAGTGACGAAGCCAAAACTGTTCCCGGGAGCCGTATACGTGGGGGATAAAGAAAACATAATGACTTTATTCTTATCGGCAACGGACTGGATAGCGCCGGAGGTTTGAGCTGTGCTTGGCCCCAAAATAATCTTGGCGCCGTCCTTTTTAATCAGCTTTTGTGCATTCTGTACCGCTTTCTCCGGATTATTCTCATCATCGTAATAAATCAGCTTCAACTCGCGGCCGTTAATTCCCCCTTCCGCATTCACCTGTTTGGCCACCATGTCAAAAACCTCTTTCATACTTGACCCGAGAAATCCCGCACCTCCGGTCATAGCCATCGTGGACCCCAAGACAATCGGATTCTTCGCATCCGTCTTTGCCGCTTCGCCGGATTTATTCGGAGCCGAAGCCGGACTGCTCGTCTGATTGCCCGCGCAAGCTGCAAGCAGGACGACAACGAATACCATCATAACGGATAGGGTCAAACTCACTTTTCTCAATTTTACTCTCCCCTTTTACTTTATGTATTCGCTTAACCTTAGATTAATGCAAATAGGCCTCCTTAATATCCTCCCTTGCCAGCAATTGTTTAGCGTCCCCTTCCATCATGATTTCCCCGGACTTGATCACATACGCCCGGTTTGAGATCTGCAGTGCCTGAAATATGTTTTGTTCAACTAAAACAATGGTTCGCCCTTCCTTGCCAAGCTTTTGAATCGCTTCAAAAATTTCCTCCACGATCCTGGGAGCCAGGCCCTGGGACGGTTCGTCCAGGATCATCAGCTTCGGCGACATCATCAGGCCTCTGCCGATGGCAACCATCTGCTGCTCCCCGCCGCTCATCGTACCGGCCTTCTGTGTTTTTCTTTCACGCAGCCGTGGGAACATCTCGTAGACCGATTCCATTCTGGCATCCATCTCTTTCTTTGAGCGGGTAAACTTAAACCCGCCCATGATCAAATTGTCCTCCACACTGAGCTCCCGAAATACTCTGCGGTTCTCCGGAACATGGGATATGCCTTCTTTAACTACGGCATGTGCAGGAAGAGACGTGACGTCCTTTTCCCCAAAATACACCTTTCCCGACGTAACCGTTATCCCTCCTGTTATCGCTTTCAAAACCGATGTTTTCCCGGCTCCGTTCGCGCCTAATATACTAACCACCTCTCCTTTTTCAACATGAATCGAGATTCCTTTCAATACGTTCAGCTGATCATATTTCGCATAAATGTCTTTAAGCGCCAGCATGGGCTTTCTCCTTCCCTAAATAAGCCTCGATGACTTTGGGGTCGTTTTGGACGTCTGCGGGGCTGCCTTCGACCAATTTTTGTCCGTAATTTAATACCACGATCTTGTCGGAAATATTCATCACCAGACCCATATGATGCTCAACCAGAAGAATGGATACACCTTCCTTTTTAATGTTCAGAATCAGATCTGACAGCACTTCGGTTTCCATATCATTTAGCCCGGCTGCAGGTTCATCCAGGATCAGCAGGGAGGGTTTGGCTGCAAGCGCACGCCCCAATTCGACAAGACGCTGAATACCGAACGGCAGCTCCGTAACCGGTGTATAGGCAAAGGGTTCGATCCGAAGAAGAGCAAGGATTTCAAAAGTCTCTCTTCCATCTGTTTCTCGTTGCTTCTTGCTTTTCTCAAGCCGATACCGGCAGAAAATAAACCATGGTCGTATTGATGATGCAAACCCAGCATGACATTTTCCAACACATTCATTTTATGGATTGAAAACAACCGAATATTTTGGAACGTCCTCGCGATTCCCATACCTACAAGCTCATGAGTCCTTCTACTGGCCAGATCCGTATCCTTGAACATAACTCTGCCGCTTGAGAGAGGAAGCACTTGGGTGATTAAATTAAGCAGCGTCGATTTCCCGGCTCCGTTCGGTCCTATAACCGAAACAATTTGCTTTTCCTCCACTTCAAAAGACACATTGGAAACGGCCTTCAAATCACCAAAATGCCTGGATATGCCCTCAACTTGCAGTAAACCCAAATCGTTCACTCCTTCCCCATCGATTCTTGATACACCCTGTTTTCCTTTGGGGTCGTCTTTCTTCCTTTTAACGATAACGATACCTTATCGATCGCCGATTGAACGCCTCCCGGAAGAAAAAGAACAACCAGCAGAAAAATAATCCCCTTGATCAAAATCTCGTAGTCCTCCATCAAGGCTGAGATCTGCGGAATAATTTGAAAAACGAAAGTCCCCGTAATCGGTCCGAGATACGAACCAAGTCCGCCAAGAAAACCCATGATCAACATATTGATCGAATTATGCATACTTACAATGTCCGGAGAAATAAAAACCATATAATGAGCGTAGTATCCGCCGGCTAATGCGCCCAAGGTACAGCCCAGAACAAAGACTTTCATTTTAAATCGGAATACATTGACGCCAAAGGAAGCCGCAGCCCCCTCATCGGAATGGATGGCCTTCATCGCTCTTCCTTCACGGGAATTCGCCAGATTTTTCGTCAGAATGAAGATGATCAGCACCGTAATCCAGATCAGATAAAAATGATCGTGGAACGAATGAAATTGATACGATCCAATAGAAAAGCCCGGAATATTGGCAAGTCCGTTGGGTCCTCCCGTGATTTCACCACCGCTGTTGATTAAAGTGAAGAGTACGACCCCAAGCCCCAATGTCCCCAATGCGAGAAAGTAGCCGGACAATCTTAACAGCGGGAACGCAATAAGAAAGGTAAACATCGCGATCAGGATACAGCTCAGCAGAATCGATAAAAACGGATGCACATTCAAATGAATGGACAGATATGCGGATACATAAGCGCCTAAACCAAAAAAACCCGCATGTCCAAGCGCAATGAGTCCGGCATAGCCCAGAATTAAATTCAGGCCGATCACCGCAATGGCATAAATCCCGGCAATATTGACCGTTTCAAAAAAATACGATTCTCCTAAAAGAAAAGGAGCGATGCTGATAAACAGCACTAAACATGCCAGATCCCAAGAAACCCATTTTTTAGTCACTCTATCCCCTCCTGTCGATTTGTTAACATCACATTAAGAATCAGCCGTTCTTTTTATAGAGTGACTTGACGGATACCAAACCGCTTGGCAGAAACACGAGTAAAACAAGCAGGACGATGAACGAAAACGCGTCTTTTAACAATGAAGAAACAAAGCCGGCGGCATAGGCTTCGAATAGTCCGAGGATTAACCCGCCGATGATAGCCCCTCCATAGCTGCCCAACCCTCCCAGAAGAGCGGCAATAAACGCTTTTATTCCTAACATCGATCCCTGATAATAACTCATCGTAATGAGCGGGCCTGCCAAAATTCCGGCCACAGATCCCATAATGGAACCGATAATAAAAACGACAAGGATCATTCGTTTGACATGAATCCCCATTAATCCGGCCGCATACGGATCTCCCGAGATGGCCGTCAAAGCCCTGCCAAAATAAGTGTTTTTATTCACCCATCTGAAACCAAAATAAATGAGCAGCGACACCGCAATGATCAGAATCGTTTGCGAATCCACATTCGCCGAAAATACGGGGATGGATACACTTTTAAACAAAGCCGGTATCGCAAAGTTATCGCTGCCCCAGACCAGAAACGCGGCACCTTTGAGAATTTCCCCGAACGCAACGGTAACCACAATCATCGTAAGAATATCCGGCTTTTTTAACGGGTTAATGGCCATTTTGACCATGAACCACCCAATCACCGAAGCTAATACGACGGTTAACAATAGACCTACCCAATACGGACTGTTTAACGTCGTGACAAAGGAGTACAAGCTCAAGGCGCCGATCATAGTAAATTCTCCTTGGGCGATATTAAGAATCTTGCTGACATTGAAAATGATCGTGAACCCGAGAGCGATAAGAGCATAAATAAATCCGATGGTGATACCGCTCCAAAAGCTTTGTTGAAATAACATCATCTGTGCGTCCAACCCTATCTTCCCCCTTTCACGTCTTACTCTAAATAAATGATGAATTATAAGAACATGCTGAGATTTTTCAGATTGAGTATCGTTTGATCGGGAATAATCGTTCGGGAACAAATCTTAAACCCATCTCCGGCCTTTCGCAGAACATCCATTCGTTCTCCAAATAGTTGTTCGATTTCGGTTTCAGACGCCCGGCTTCGCATCAATAAAAAGTGACTGCGAACGCTTAGTTCCTGATCCGACTCGCTTTCAACCAGAATATTGGATACGAAATGCCGGGTGCGTGGCGCAGGATTTTCCGCCCATGCCGACGTTGTGCTTAACCTTTTTACGCGCAGGTTTAATGAAGTCTTCGTATCTTCAAAGAAAGTCATGTCATTCACGATGTTGGACCCATCCCTCTCTTCACGGGTAATCCGAACCGGCATCCGGTATACAATATCATCCGCAAGCAGATCCAGCCATTCATTAAAAAGCCTGCGGTCCAGTATAGATGCTTCGCGGGTATAAAAATGAGTCACGCGAAAATACGTTTCCATGTTCATCCTGTTCATCTCCTCCGACTATTCCTTGGTCAACATCTCAAACCAGTAGTCATGATACCCTCTGGTCATAAAATCCACATAGTTGGTTGAATAAGCCACACCCGGCCCTGGAAAGGTTTCATCGGGAGCAACATGGTCATATCCCATTAAATAGTTGGAGAAGTTATTGTAATTCAGCGATTTGTCCCGAACCATGAAGCCTTTGCTGGCCTGCACCACCCGTGCCCATATTTCCGTATCGTCCTGCTCTAACGTTCCCGAAGGGCCAAACGAGCCGATATATCCTTTATAAGCATCTTCCTTGTATTGTTCCGGCGCACTTTGATCAATCAGGAACCATGAAATGACTTCCACTTTATCGGGTCCGAGCGGCCGCCAAACACGCACGTTAAAGTAATTGTATAAATGACCTTCGTTGCCGTGAAGCGGGCAGTTAAACGACATATTCGGAAAGCATGTGCCTACAAGCACTTTTACTTTTTCAAACACTTCCAGTTGTTCTTTGGTTAAATTCCGTTCAAACATAGGCCACATTTCTTGCGGCAACCCCTGATATTTAACCGGTCTGGCTTTGGACTTGGGACTGCTTGTGATGACGCAGATCCCGTGTCCGTGGTTACAGGCTACACCATGACCATAGCTTGCATATAACGGATCTTCGGGACTCATGCCAAGCTCAACCGTTGACCGGTGCGAGGTTTGAACATGATAGGGATCTACAAAATTTTCCGATACCATCTTCCAGTTCGCATGAACGACCCAGCGCTGAGGCACGCCCCGCACCTCCATACCTCCATCGCTCCGTCCCAGCATGATATCCAAATACCATCTAAATTCGCCAAGGAACTCCTCCAAAGGCATCGCCTGAGGGTCCAGATTCGCAAAAATCAGGCCTTTATATACCTCTACTCTTGGAATGGGACGGAGTCCCCAGTCTTTCTTATCCATTTCTTCTCCATAAATTTTATCCCCGGCAACAATACCGATCAGGTCGCCGTCAAGGTTATAGGACCACCCATGGTACGGACATGTAAAGCTTTTCTTTTTACCGGCATCGGCCGTACATAAGTGAACTCCCCGATGTGTACAGGAATTCAAAAACGCTTTAATTTCCCCGCCGCCGTTTCGCACCAACAGTACCGGATCATTCACTATCCAACGAGTGACATATTGCCCTGGTTCCCTGATTTCCGATTCATGTCCCAAAAGCTGCCAGGTACGTAAAAAGATCTGCTCCATTTCAATATTGTAAATATCCGGATCGGTCAATACCCATTGGGGAAACAATCCTCGTTCCAGGCTGTTCTCAATGCTTTTCCTTGTCTCTTCATCCAGATGCTTTTTCATGCTTCCCATCCCCCTTGCCCATTTTTTATTTCAATTTGTAATCGGTTTCAAGATATCCATTTCAAAACTAACGTTCTTGATTTATCGGGACAAACTTTCCGTATAACCAATCGACCACACTGTAGTCATCCGTTTTTCGCTGAGATAATATCGCGTTTCGCAGAAGAATGGCTGTATTGTCCTCCGTATGAAGGATATCGCCAAAGACGCGGGCGGTCTGCTGCACTTTGGCGGCTCTTGGAGCCCGTTCCTGCTGGTAGGCCATAAACGCCTGCTGTATTTGGCTTCCATGCGCTTCGAGTTTCTCGCCTAAAACGAAGGCGTCTTCCAACGCCTGACATGCTCCTTGCGCCAGATACTGCAGCATAGGGTGGCCCGAGTCGCCAAGCAGCGCAATCCGTCCTTCCGTCCATGTATGGATCGGCTGTCTGTCGTACAAAGGCCAACGGCGTTGGCGGTGAATAAAGGAAACGGCGTTGAGAACGGACGGACAGCACACGCTGAACCGCTCATCGAGTTCTGCCGTGGTCCCCCAATCGTCGGAGTCTTCCTTGTATTGATAGCTCCTAAAAACGACGACCTGATTGTAAAGCTCCTTCCGGCGTACAGGGTATTGAACCAAATGCAGATTCGGACCGATCCAGCAGACGACGTCATCCAGATTGGCCTCGGGAATCTCAGAGATCGGAATGGTTCCCCGATAAGCTACATAATGCGAACAGACGGCTTTGTCTTCAACAAATAATTTACGCGTTCTGGACCATAGTCCATCGGCGCCGATTACCGCATCGGCCGTGTAAACCGAGCCGTCTCTGCAACTGACCCGGGCCCGGTCCCCCAAATCCTCGACGGACAGCGCCTCTTTGTTGTTCAACAACGTAATCAGATCATGGGAACGACATGCTGCAAGCAGTGCATCCAGCAAATCCGACCGATGCGTCACAATATAGGGATAGCCGTAACGCCGGAGGAAGGCGCCGCCTAAATCCAGGGCGGTCATTTCTTGGCCGGTGATGGCATCCATCAAAACCAGCCTTCGGGGCGCAACCGCTTTTTCCATGACCGTACCCAATACTCCCAGTTTATCCAATACCGCCAGTGCATTAGGCGCAAGCTGCAAGCCTGCACCAACCTCTGCGAATTCCGGAGCCTGCTCCAGCACTTGAACCGGCCGTCCGGTTTTCGCAATGCTTAAAGCTGCCGCCAATCCGCCAATCCCGCCTCCGATAACCATAAAAGGAATGTTGTTTGTTTTTGTCATCCTCGAGTCCTCCATGCATTAAACAGCATCATCTTTAAAATCGACATTCACGCTAAATTCGCCAATCCGATCAATGCGGATTCGGACGCAATCTCCCTTGGTAATGGGTCCAACTCCCTCTGGCGTTCCCGTTGTAATGATATCTCCCGGATACAGCGTCATCGCTTGCGAGGCCTTCTCCAAGCAGGTGCAGCAATCCCAGATGATCTCGCTGAGATTGGTGTTCTGCCGCAGCTCCTCATTTACCCACAGCTCCATTTGAAGATGATGCGGGTTGTTGATCTCGTCGGATGTGACAATCCATGGGCCCATCGGCGTAAACGTATCAAACGACTTTCGCCACGTTCTTTCCTCCTCGCCTCGAACCGTAATATCCATTAAGGCAAAATAACCAAATATATATTCCCCCGCTTCAGCAGCGGTGATATTCTTCGCTTCCTTTCCAATAACAAACGCGAGCTCCGCTTCGTGGTCATGCCGCCGGTCCTTGTAAGGCAAAAGGACCGTTTCGCCCGGCCCGATAATAGACGACGGTGCTTTTAGAAATAAACCAAGCCTTTCAATCGTATAGGGAGCGTTGTTAAATTTGGCGTTCATTTCGGATTGATGATTTAAATAATTTACCGGAGCTGCTAAAATTTTGCTTGGCTTCGGTACAGGGGCTTGTAATTTCACTTCTGTTAACGGATAAGAATCGGAATTTGTTAAGGCCAGCTCCAGCTTCGGTTTCCATTCGTTAAAGCTGCAAATCAACCGCTCTAACGATTCTTGAGGATTGTGAGCATTCCAGGAGACAGCTTCCGATACATCGTAGATCCGGTCATTTTGGACAATACCTAAACGATGTTGATTAAATAGGGCAATTTTCAACGGGCAGCGCCTCCACATCCATTTCGTTTATGCTCCATGCACATTCATCGGTTTCATTCATTCGGATTCCTGAACCACGGGGGTAAAGATGCCGGTGATGGGTTGATTTCCGTTATGCTCCTCATAGGGCTGTTCCTTTTCCAGATCCAACATTTCCAGGACAGGACGATCGTTAATCGAGAACAGATAGGCATCCCGGGAGCCTGCATTCACATGCTCGTGCCAGCTCCATGGCGGAAGAACGAAAAAGTCCCCTTTCGACCATTCAAACTTTTGACCGTTAATGACGGTATAACCGGTACCTTCCAACACATGATAGACGGCCGTGTGCACATGACGGTGAGCCTGTGTATGCATGCCGGGCGGCAGCTTTTGCATCGTTGTACCGATGCGCGGATCTGCGGAACCTCCAGTCAAAGGATTGATATAATCCACCGCATAACCGTCAAATGGATCTGCCTCCTGCAATTGGGATAAATGATGCAATGTCCCTTTCGTCTTTTCCCATTTATAAGCCAACAGCGGTGAAGGATAGCCTCGCTTCTTTCTTTCCGTTACCGGCCGATAGGAACCGCCGGCGTATCGGAGCGTAGAACCGTTATCCGGCTTCGTGACAGGTTGAGCGTTATCGGGATGAGGCTCATAGAAGGAACCGGCAAGGTTGCGGACAAGACCAACGTCTAACCCATCCATCCAAATCATGGGTTCCTTTCCTTCATGTCCATGATCGTGCCATGTCCATGACGGCGTTAAAATTAAATCCCCTTGCTCCATATAGGTTTTTTCGCCGTCGACCGCCGTGAAAGCCCCGTCCCCTTCAATAATAAACCGGATCGCGGATTGAGTATGACGGTGTGCCGGCGCCACTTCGCCCGGAAGCAATAATTGAATTCCGGCATATAAGGTGTTGGTGGCATAGCCGATCAAGCCTTTTTTCATAAGGGAGGGATTCTGCAAATAAACGACCCGCCGCTCACTGTCTCTTCCCAGTGGCAGCAGCTCCCCAGACCTCAAAAGATGCTTGTGGATCGTTTGCCATTTCCAAAGATAAGGCTCCACATCGTGGGCCGGCTCTTTGGTCACCATATACCTGAGCTTGGTCCACAGCGGTCCCAACTGATCCTGTTCAAGCTCCTCATAATATTGGTTGAAAATCTCTTCTTCGCTAACGGAATTGGCCACTTGACTCTCCTCCTTTTGAATCCATACAGTGGATTTATAATTCCACATTATGGTTTGTTGCTTAGATTTTAATATAAGCCATTTCTCTTGTCAACGCTTTCATAGAATTTTTTGGAATACATTCGCTTTTCGATGGCCTGTCATACGGTCTGCAAAAACCGGAACAGCACAAAAAAGAGGAGACATTTCATCTCCTCTTCATCCTATGGCGTTCCAGTTACCCGCCGATATGAGACATCTCGACTTTTTTCTTTTTCGTGATTTCAGGCGTATTGGAGAGCCTTTCTTCGGAATAACGGTCCGTCCGGTGACGCCAAAACTCCGTGATCAATTCCCGGATCTCCGGATCGCTCTTACCCTCTCGCAAAGGGGCGCGGAGATCGGTTCCGGCTGAAGCGAACAGACAGCTGTACATCTTCCCTTCCGCGGAAAGCCTTACTCTGGTGCAAGTGGAGCAGAAGGCTTGAGTGACGGAAGAGATTAGGCCGATCTCCCCTTTTCCCTCCAGATAGCGATATCTTGAAGCCACCTCTCCATAATGATTGGGCCCGACCGGTTCTAGCGGCATTTCACGATGGATCCGCTCAACGATATCCCGGCTGGGAAGCACTTGGTCCAGCCGCCATCCATTGGAGTTGCCTACGTCCATATATTCAATAAAACGGAGGATGTGCCCTTTCTCGCGAAAATATCTGGCCATGGGAAGTACATCCTGATCGTTCGTCCCCTTTTGAACCACCATATTCACTTTAATTTGCAAGCCTGCAGCCGCGGCCGCTTCGATTCCTTCAAGAACGTGGGATACCTTGAATCCCCGGCCGTTCATTTGGCCAAACCGGTCATCATCCAGGCTGTCAAGACTTACCGTAACCCGGTGCAGCCCCGCTTCCTTCAAAGCTTTCGCGTGCTTGGCCAGTAAAGAGCCGTTGGTTGTCATGGCGATGTCTTTGACTCTGCCGACCTTGCTGATCATGTGAATGAATGTTGGAAGATCCCTGCGCATCAGCGGCTCCCCGCCGGTAATGCGCACCTTCTCCACACCCAGAGAAACGAAAATCCGGGTCAGTCTGGTCAGCTCCTCGAAGGTGAGAAGCTTCTCCTTGGGTAGAAATTTGTAATCGGACCCGAATATTTCTTCGGGCATACAATACCGACAGCGGAAATTGCATTGATCCGTAACGGATATGCGCAAGTCACGGAGGGGGCGTTGTAGCTTGTCGACAATTGAACGGGTTGGTTTCTGCATGCGCTAATCACTCCCTCAACGAGCGAAATTAATTCTCGTAAACGATCTGTCCGGACTCCCGGCAGCTGTACCCTCCCAAGGATTCCATTTCTTTTTTAAACGACTCGGATCGAATCGCTTGTAACAGGGTCTCCCCCTCTAGACTATAGTAAAAATGCTTGCTCATCAAGAGATCATAACGTTCTTCCGCTACAGGGATAAAATCAAGGTCCATCGCCTGGGCCGCAGAATAAATACCCAGACCGACATCCGCCGCGCCACCCGCCACTGCCGCCGCAACGCTGAGGTGATTGATGGCTTCCCTGTCATATCCATATATGGTATTCCGGTCGATGCCTTCTTGTTTTAGCAGGTAGTCAAATAAAATCCTGGTGCCGGCCCCCCGCTGCCGGTTCATATAAGTCAGCCGGGACTTGCCAATATCTGCAGCAGACCTGATCCCCAAAGGGTTCCCTTTCGGAACGATCCAGCCTTGTTCGCGATAAACCAGCTGAACCAGAACGACCTCATGGCCTTTCAGATACTTTTCAATATAAGGAATATTGTAGCTTCCCGTTTCCTCGTCGAATAAATGAACACCGGCCGCATGGGCCTCCCCTTTTTGGATCGCGAGGATTCCGCTCAAACTGCCGACATGAGACGAAACCAGAAAACGATCGGGGTATGTCTTCCGCAGCAGGGTATGCAGAACGTCCACGGACAAATCATGGCTGCCGGTAATCACGATCGTACGGTCGATCTGTTCTTTAGGGCGGTACAGCTCAAGCTCTACCATCTCTCCCTGCTCATAGCCCATATGTCCAGCCGGAATGCGAAGCAAGCCGTCCGCACGCACCATCGACATTGTAACTCCAGCCGCGCGGGTCAAAGGATTGGCAATATAGGCTCCATCAATACAGCCTACCGTCATGCGGACAAAGTCGTCGGCTCCCGCATCGGATACGATTCTTCTTCCGAGCTTCACCTGAAGAAGATTGCGCTTCGGCTCGATCAGACCGTAATAATGATGGACCAAAGGACGCGCAAACCATTCCAACGACAGATAGGCCGAAACCGGATACCCCGGCACGCCGATCACCGGTTTCCCGTTCACAACGCCTGTAATCGTAGGCTTTCCGGGTCTCGTGGCCACTCCATGAGTAAAGACCCGGCCTAATTCAGAGATGACATGAACGGTATAATCCTCCGTTCCCGCAGAAGAGCCCGCATTCAGAATAACGATATCGGCCAGCCGGGTCGCTTCCAGCACTTTATCTTTAATTGTATCATACTCATCCTTAACGATACCGAGATAAATCGGCTCCGCACCCCATTCCTTCAGATACGAGGCAAACACGGTTCCGTTAAACTCCACAATCTCCCCGCGTCCTACCGCATCGCGCGGCTCGATGAGCTCGGTGCCTGTGGGAATGATCGCCACCTTCGGCCTGCACAGCACGGCAACCTCGACCCTTCCGCCTGCCAGAATCGCCCCCAAGTCCACCGCACGCAGGGCATGATGAGCCGGAACGATCATTTCCCCCACCACGACATCCTCCCCTATAGGACGGATATGCTGCCAAGGGGCTACCGGTTCCAAAATTTCTATCGTATCCTCGTCCACCTGATGAATATGCTCAATCATGATCACGGCATCGAACCCGGGCGGGATCGGATCGCCTGTATCCACGATTTCATAATCAACACCCCGCTTCAGTCGAACGGGATTTTGTTCATCCGCCCCATAGGTTTTTGCCGCCGCAACGGCGACTCCATCCATGGCAGAAGCATTGTAATTCGGCATCGATACCTTGGCATACACAGGATCGGCCGTGATTCTGCCTAAAGCCTCGGTCGTTCGGACCCATTCCACCTTTCTGTCAAACGTGATTTTCTCCAGAAATTCACGCTGGGCGTCCTGCAGCGGAGTGTCTTCCAAGTAGATTTTTCGCATGGTATACCCCTTCCAAAGCCTTCTGCATTCATTTATTTCATTTGCCGCTACGGTCAGATCTCCTTGCCAAACAGCTTGATCTTTACATGATCTCCTTCCAAAATGCCTTCTTTATTCGCTGAAATTTCCATAATACCGTCGCTTTCGACCATAGTCGTAACCAAACCCGACTTGCCGAAGACAGGTACCGCCCACAGCCCGTCCTCGCGCTCCTCCAGACGAACCCGAATATAATCGCTCCGTCCTACGGCGGAAGGAACATTACGGGATATGCGCGCCTTAAACCGCTTATCAAAGTCATCTTTCGATTCGCCCTGAAGCTGCTTCAGGATAGGGACGCCGAGTAAATCCAGCATGATAAGTGCGGATACGGGATGTCCGGGCAATCCCATGACAGGTTTTCCCTGCGATTTTCCAATAATTGTCGGTTTTCCCGGCTTTGTAGCCACACCATGTACCAGCACGCCCGGTTCACCCAGCGCCTCAATGACTTGAACGGTGAAATCTCTTGTTCCCACCGAGCTTCCTCCCGACAAAAGAAGAAAATCCACCTTGCCGAAGAGGGCACGCGCACGGGCCAAAAACTCCTCATACTCATCCTGCACTATGCCGCCATAAATCACTTCGGCCCCAAGCTGCATAAGCCGGGAACCTATCATCACACTGTTGATATCACGGATCTCTCCCGGGGAAAGCTCCGTTTTGTCCGGAGGAACAATCTCATCGCCGGTGGAGAGAATCCCGACGACCGGGATGGAGGCGACCGCCACCTCCGTTATGCCTATGGCCGCTAACAAGCCCAAATCCTGCGGACGAAGCCGTATCCCCTTGTGAAGGACATGCTCCCCTATCTCTACGTCGTCGCCGGCCCGGATCACATTTTCCCCCGGAGCGACCTGACGGTAGACATTAAGCAGGTCGCCCACCTCTTCCACATGCTCAATCATCACGATGCTGTCAGCGCCCTCCGGCAGCATCCCCCCTGTAGGAATATATTGAGCCTGCCCTTCCAGAAGCGGAATCTCCGCTCTCTTGCCCATTTGAATTTTTCCCGTAATATCCAGAAAAGCGGGCATGGACTCCGATGCGCCATAGGTTGTTTTCGCCTGAACCGCATAGCCGTCTACCGTAGATCTGGCAAAGGGCGGAACCTGTTCCCTGGAATATACATCCTCGGCAAGGACACGGCCCACCGCCTCCCGGATCGAAACCCGAACAGGTTCGTGAATGGGAGCAAAATGCGTTTCGATGATGTTCACTGTTTCGTCTACGGTTTTTACATTGAAGAATTTCATGCGCTCCTCCTGCGGCTAAAAATGGGATCAACTCTGCATCTACACAAAAAGGAAATAAATCCATTATAATGAAAGATAACAAAAGAAGGGAGCTGTCCATATGAAGGTCAAGCTGTTTGCCAATTTCCGTGAAATTTGCCTGGACAAGGTCGTGGAAGTACCCTCTCCTGACGGAAGCTCTGTCATTCAGGTGCTCGAGGATTTAATCAAGCTTTATCCCGCCATGGATGATGAGGTATTTGATCATGAGCGGAAGCTCAAGCCCTTCGTCCATGTGTTTATTAACGGTAGAAACATCATTCATTTGGACGGATTGAATACTCCCGTCAGCGGGGAAGACCAATTCGCTCTCTTTCCCCCTGTAGCCGGAGGATAATCGATGACGGCAGAGCGGACATTGGAATTTCGCGGCATTCCTCTAGAGCATCTGAAGACTTATTTGATAGAACTGGGGGCGGCAAAACAGACCTTTGAATTTCCTTTTGTTTTTCAAGGACCCGATTGGCAGGCACACATTCTAAGCGAAAATCAACTCCGATTTACACCCGTATTCATCGTAAATGCCGTCTTTATCCGTTTTGAAGCATCGTCCCAGGAAGCTCTTCAACAAGTCATTGCAGCCTTCCGCCGAAAAACATTCAGGGCAGGAGGGTAAAGAAAAGGTGGAATCCGGATTCCACCTTTTTTTATGCTTGTTTAGTTTAGATGATTTGCAATTCTTTCAGCTTTTCCTCCGGAACGACTCCGTCCCTCCAACCGCGAACCTGGTAATACTCATCAAGCATGATATCCATCCGGCTTACCGAGCCCGCGCTGTTCCCGGTGGCAGGCTCTTGCGTAAAGCGTTTAGGCAAGTAATCGTCCTCACGCTTGTTAAAGCCGGCGAGATTGTTATAGTAACGCTCCAGATTGTAGATTCTCTCCCCGATTTTCAATACATCGTCGCCCGTAATGTCAGCACCTGTCATCGCAGAGTACTGCTGCGCATAGTGATCGGCATTTTCGGAGAAGGAGGAGAATTTACATACGTTCATCGAATCCGAGAAGGAGTGAAGATCCTGGAATATTTTCAGCAGCGCCCCTTTTCCTTCCGCTACAAGCCGGTCCGTAGGCTCCGGAATTCCCGCAATTTCACTGGCTACGGTGTAGCCGCGCAGGTGACAGGCTCCGCGGTTGCTTGTGGCAAAGCCAAGACCGATCCCTTGAATGCCGCGGGGATCATAGGCCGGAATCGATTGCCCCTTGACGGCCATTGCCAGGTTCGGATCGCCGAACTTCGCAGCTGCACGGGCAGGCCCTTCGGCCAGGATATCGCCAATGCCTTGGCGGAATACCATCTGCTCTACCAGCTCAATCATCCGATCCGCATCGCCCCAGGAAATATTCTCAGAGATAAGCCCCCGTTCAGCGGCTTCCATGGTCACGGAAAGTACATTCCCCAGCTCGATGGTATCCATGCCGTATTCATTACACATATTGATCATGTAAGAGATCGCTGCCGCATCGCTCAATCCGCAGTTCGCGCCCAGCGCCCAGCCCGATTCATACTCGAAGCTTTCGACCTTTGTCTTGTACTTGCCTTCCTTGACCTCCACTTCCTTCTTACAGGCCACGGGACAGGCGTGACAGGTATTGTCCGCCACGAGCAAAGTCGAATTGACCGTTTCCCCGCTGTGGCCTTCCGCAGCATCCCAATTCGTATATTTGGAGTTCATGGTCGGCAATGCCCCGACTTCATTAATCAGGCTCGTAAGCACGTTGGTGCCGTATACGGAAAGTCCGCCCTTCCTGGGAGCGGTAAGCCCGCCTTCCATCACCGCCTTGAGCCCGCTCTGATTCGCTTTCTTATAATCATCGTCCTTGGCCGGAACGGGCATATTTCCTTTCTGTTCGGCCTTGATCACAATCGCTTTCAAATTTTTGTAGCCTGCGACAGCCCCTGTTCCCCCGCGTCCCGCCGCACGGTCGTTTTCGTTCATGAAGCCGGCATAGCGCACGAGGTTTTCTCCGGCCTGCCCGATACACATGACGCTCAGATTTTCTTTTCCGTATCGGTCTTTCATCACCTGAATCGTATGCCGCGTCCCTTTACCCCATACGTCGCTGGCATCCCGCAACTCGGCTTGACCGTTCTCAATGTACAGGTAGACCGGTTTTGCGCTCTTCCCCGTAAAAATAATATTGTCGACCCCGGACCATTTCAGCCTCGCCGCCGTCCATCCTCCCATATGGGAATCGGTAACGGTACCCGTAAGCGGAGATTTGGTAACGACGCATAATCTGCCGCTCATTACCGTTCTTGAGCCGGATACGGGGCCCGTCATAATACAGAGCATATTTTCGGAAGACAGCGCTTCCACCTGGGGCCCGTTATCCAGCAGATATTTTACTCCAAGCCCCCGGCCTCCGATAAATTTCCTTGCCAGCTCCTCATTAATCTCCCTGTAGCTGACGGTTCCGGATGTTAAATCGACCACTACTTCTTTGTTCTTGAACCCGCCTAAGTTCATGCCGCTCGCCTCCTATTCTAATAAAAACAAATTTTCATTAATATTCATACTATTTCGACATATATTAAATAGTTCCTCCTTTTTTTGCCAATGAATTGATCAAAAAAGATTGCTATGAAAGTAACTTCGTAATACATTATATTTTGAAAGCGTTTATTTTATGAAAATTCACTGTGAAGGAGAAGGGTAGCATGCTATCTAACAGAAAAATTCCGGCGTTTTCTTATTTCTTTATTTCCCTGCTCCTGTTGGGCGTAATTACAGGCTGCGGCAGCCCTGTACAAGAAGCAGCTACCACGACCGCATCCGAAGAAAAAAGATCCATTACACTGGCCACAACGACCAGCACTCAAGACTCAGGTCTATTGGATTCCCTTCTTCCAGCATTCGAGCAAAAATCCGGTATTCAGGTCAAGGTCGTCGCCGTAGGTACAGGACAAGCGATTCAATTAGGGAAGGACGGCAACGCCGACGTTCTCCTCGTTCATGCCAGACCTTCGGAGGATGAATTTGTAGCCTCGGGCTTCGGCATCAATGCTTATGATGTAATGGTGAACCAGTTTCTGATTGTCGGACCCCAAGACGACCCTGCGGGCATTAAAGGAATGGCGACGGCGCCCGAGGCGTTTAAAACGATAGCCGAGAAAAAAGCGGCCTTCATCTCTCGCGGAGATGATTCGGGAACCCACAAAAAGGAGCTGTCCATCTGGGAAGCCGCAGGTCTCAAGCCTGAAGGACCATGGTATTTATCGGCCGGCCAAGGCATGGGGGCGACGCTCCAAATGGCGGATGAAAAGAATGCTTATACACTGACGGATGAAGCGACTTACTTGTCCCGCAAAGGAGATCTTGATCTTGTCGTTTTGAAGGAAGGAGATGCTTCCCTTCTCAATCCTTATGGCGTGATCCAGGTCAAATCTACCGAAAAAGCCAAAGAGGCGGAACAGTTCATTCAATTTTTGACAGGCGATGAAGGCCAAAAGATGATTGAAGAGTTCGGGAAGGCCGAGTATGGGAAAGGATTGTTTGTCCCCGGCGCCAAAAAAAGATAAGAAAAAGGGAGTGTAGGGAATCTTTAGCTTACATGTTCTTGAAATTATAGGATTATCCATCCGGGTTTCCACCCTGGCCATCCTCATCGGGATGCTCATCGGCATCCCTTGCGGCGCTTTTCTGGGACTTTATTCCTTTCCCGGAAAACGCTTGATTGTCATTCTGGTTTTTACGTTCATGGGACTTCCTCCTGTTCTTACCGGCGTGATTGTGTATTTCTTGCTGTCCAAATACGGCCTGCTCGGTTTTCTTCAGCTGTTGTTCACTCCGGAGGCGATGGTCATCGCACAGAGCATCCTGGTTGCTCCGATCATTACGGGGTTGACCATGTCTGCCGTTCAGGCGCGGGAAAGAACGTATTGGGAAACGGCCAAAAGCCTCGGAGCCTCCCCTTTCCAGCTGGTATGGACGATCCTCAGGGAAGCCCGAAGCGGAATAGGGTCGGGAATATCCACGGCCTACGGCCGTGCGATATCGGAAGTCGGCGCGGTCATGCTTGTCGGCGGGAACATCGAGCATGAGACCCGGGTGATGACCACGGCCATTATTCTGGAGACCCGTAAGGGGAATTACGATATCGCCTTGCAAATCGGTATGGTCCTTCTGCTGATCAGCTTTATTTTTAACAGCTTTCTCGTTGCAGGCGCGCTGCGGAACTTAAACGACAGGAGGGACCGGTCCCGATGAAGCCCATTGAAGTCGAGCATCTTACCGTTGCTGCCGGCGATCGGATGCTGTTGTCCATCCCCCATGCCGCCTTTGATGAAGGCGCCGTTTATGGCATTGTAGGTCCCAGCGGCGCAGGCAAGAGCACCTTTTTGCGCGTATTGAACTTTCTGGAGAAGCCTCAATCGGGCAGCTTATTTTTTTCCGGGCACCGGGTGGATTTAACTTCCCTTTCCCATTCGGGAGGGCTTCATTTGCAAAGGCAAATGGCGTTTGTCGCGCAAAAGCCCGTCATGTTTCAGACCACGGTTTTTGAGAATGTAGCGTTGGGGTTAAGCTATAGAGGCGTTCCCCGCAGCGAGAAAGCGCGGCTGGTCATGGAAGCCTTGAGGCTGGTCGGTCTCGAAGCCGCGGAGGGACGTAAAGCGGCATCCCTGTCGGGGGGCGAAGCCCAGAGAATTGCACTGGCGCGGGCGCTTGTCCTGCAGCCCAAGCTCCTGCTTTTGGATGAGCCTACCTCCAATCTCGACCCGCCGAACGTATTGATCATTGAACAGATCATTACCCGGATTCGCCGGGAAAGCCCGATGACGATCCTCATGGTTACCCACCATTTGCAGCAGGCCAGACGCCTGTCCGACCGGTGCCTGTTCCTTTATCAGGGACGGATCGTGGAACAAAACGATACGCAAGCCTTTTTTGAATCCCCCCAAAGCGAAGCCCTTCAGGATTTTATCAGCGGCAAAATGATCTATTAACCCTTGCAGGGGTAGAGGAGGTACCTATGGAACCAAATCAGAACGCCCGCTACTCGCGGCAAATGCTGTTTCCCCCCATCGGCCCGTCGGGACAAGAGAAGCTGTCGGGCAGCAGGGTGGCGATCGTCGGGCTGGGGGCGCTCGGCACGGTGCTGGCCAACCATATGGTTCGCGGCGGGGTCGGGTATTTGCGCTGCATCGACCGCGATTTCGTAGAGACCAGCAATCTTCAAAGACAAATGCTCTATGACGAAGAGGATGCCAGGAATCATATGCCGAAAGCCGTTGCCGCCGCGGACAAATTAAAAAAAGTGAATTCGTCGGTTACCATTGAGCCCATCGTAGGGGACGTCCATGCCTATAATGCGGAAGAGCTGCTCAGCGACGTGGACATCATCCTGGACGGAACCGATAACTTTCAGATACGGTACCTGCTGAATGATGTCGCCGTCAAGCACCGCATTCCATGGGTTTATGGCGGTGCGGTAAGCTCCAGAGGCATGTTTGCGGCGATCCGGCCCTACGTCACTCCATGCTACCGCTGCCTGTTCCCCGATCCCCCTGCCGGCCGAGGGGAAACCTGCGATACGGTAGGCGTGATCGGACCTATCGTTCATATTGTTGCCTCTTATCAAGCGGCGGAAGCTTTAAAGCTTATGGTTGGCGCAGAGCATCACCTTAACCCTTACCTGGAGCAATTCGAGCTGTGGACGAACCGGCATATGCAGATGGATATTCGTCAGGGAAAGCACCCCGATTGCCCGGCCTGCGGCAAAGGGGAATTCGAGTTTCTCTATCCGGCTGCGGACAGCCTGGAGGTGTTTACGGCCTTATGCGGCAGAGATACGGTCCAGATCACCCCGAGAGGCGGACGATCGGTTAACCTGGAAGAAGAGGAGAACGTATTTCGCAGGATCGGGAAGGTCGAGCGGAATCCCTTCCTTCTGCGCTTTCACGTCGGCGATTATGCGCTGGTGCTGTTCAAAGACGGCCGGGTGCTGGTGCAGGGAACGCAGGACATTGACATCGCCAAATCGTTGTACGCCAAGTATATTAGCCATTAAAACAACAAGCCGGTGCGGGGATCCTTTTCCTTTCACCAGCTTGTTCATTTCCGTATATTACTTTTGGATCGTGAACCCATTCATTTGCAGATGAGCATGGAACATGTCGTTGACCGAAGGCAAATCTTTCTTTGCAGGCCGGGACTCCGCTTCCCAGACCTTTGATTTCTTCAGTGCTCTCGGACAGTGAATAAAGCACTCCTCCACCTCTACAATGACACCCAATTGAGGCACTTCACTCCATTGCATCGCTGTTAAAATGTCCTCATTGCGCGTGATCCTTGTCCGGCCATTAATCCTTAACACTTCCTCCAGGCCCGGTATGATGAAAAGCATACCTGCATATGGGTTCTCAAGCATATTCAACAAGGAGTCGACACGCCGGTTTCCCGGCCGTTCGGGATAGATCAGATGCCGGTCGTCTATGACTTTGACGAAGCCCGGTTCATCTCCGCGGGGCGATACATCGCACCTCCCCTCTTGATTGGCTGTGGACAGAAAGAAAAGCGGCGACATCGACACATAATTTCGAACATGAGAATCGATTTGTGCAATGCTTTTTTTAAGTACGGCTTCGTGAGGAGAGCCTACCAAATCCCTCAGTTCATCCGCACGGGTAACGATCCCTTGCGACCATAATTCATGAATCATCCGTATAAAACCTCCTTATCCGAAGAATCCCATGCTGCTTTTCTCTTACTATCCATGTTTTCTCTCGATTTGTCCATACTGATTCTTAACGTGAACAGGGATTCCCCCAAAAAACGAACGACTTCACTCCCGGGATACAGGAATGAAGTCGTTTTTTGGAATGGAGGCTTCGCCGGGAATCAGCTGCGTTCGTGCAGCGGGGCGGATGAATTGAATTCTCTGAGCTTAAAGGCATCCTTCAGCCAAACCGCGACCTCTTCAGACAAAGCATTCAGGATCACTTTGCCGGCGGCAGCATTGGCGCCGCCCGGTGTCCCGAAAACGCCGCTGGGGCTAATGGCCTGCACACCCTTGGTCTCGATGGCTTCCAACCATCCTGCTTCTCCTGCCGTATAGCCTGTGACGGCTTCAAACGCGCGTACACGGTGCTCTCCCATGACATGAAGCGCCAGACTCGTCTCAATCGCGCCGGCATGACTGTCCGTAGACGCAAGCTTGAGCCCTGCCTTCACCCCGGCTTGAAACATGACATGCAGGAAACGCCTGAAATCGGTATAAGCGGCTACCTGCATTCCGGGCCATATACTGCTGCAACCGGCCGCATATTTGCCGAGAAACCGGAAATTCCCGCCATGGAAACTGAACAGACCGATACGGGTCAGCCCCATACGCCTCAATGCCGTGATGTATGCCTGAATTACGGCTCCGAGCGTTACGGGACCAAGGGTCACTGTGCCGGGAAAATCCGCGTGATGCTCCGATAGGCCGGCCATGATCGTGGGTGTTACAACGATGGGTTCTCTGCACCGTGCCGCAACCTCGGCCGCCAACACTTCAGCCAATGCCGAATCCGTCACCAGGGGCAAATGCGGCCCATGCTGCTCGAGCGCACCGATGGGGATCAGACCGACCGCGCCGCGGTCCTGCCCAACCGCCCTGGCCTCGGACGACGTCAAATATTTCAGCTCGACAAAACTCATAACAGCTGCGCTTCACCGGAGACTTCCTGATCCGCCATACCAGAAGGGGGAAGAAACACATCATTGAACGTGATTTTGCCGGCTTTACGTTTCTCTTCAGCGTATGGACCGCGGTCGATCAGCTTCAGAGGAGCCCTCTTTTGATGAATTTCCCGCCTTTTCAGCCGAGTGGCTTCCTCGTCAACGACATACTCGGCGGTGAGTCCCTGCATGCGCTTATGAACCACCACACCGTAATCGCGCTCGGCGCTTTCGATGGAAACCAGCTGCCGCAGCACATCCATGCGTACGGCCTCCACATCCCGCTCCAGCGGGTCCCCCCAACCTCCGCCGCCAGGAGTTGTAACCCGGATGATATCGCCCGCTTTCACCGGGATTCCTTCCTGACAGAACTGGATCAGCCGTTCGTCAGCAGTACCGGGATTAATCCATGTTCCCCCGGGCTTGCCCGGCCCGCCGCCGTTAACGCCGTAACAACCGAACGCCGTGCGGTCGACATACGTAACGTAATACCCGTCGGCCAGCATACGAATGTCCTTCACGTAGCCCATCCCTCCGCGATATTTGCCGCATCCGCCTGAATCGGGATTGAGAGCAACCCGCTCGACAATAACAGGATAGCGCTGCTCGATAAATTCCGCCGGAAGGTTCTTGGCATCGTTCACCATGTCTACTGCATCGGTTCCATCCGCATAGGTCCGCGCTCCGGAGCCGCCGCCGAATACTTCGCGGTACAGCCAAGGCTTTCCTTCCTCGTCGTAACCGTAAACGCCATATACCTGAACGCAGTGCATATCCGCCGATACGTTTCCTCCAAAAGCCTGGGCAAGGGCCGCTCCATAAACGCCGAAGCCGCGGAACCAGCACTGCATACGGTTGATCACAGGCGCCGGATACTCCGACGTGAGCACGGTTCCAGGCGGCAGCTCGCAGCGGAATACTCTGGTCACGCCTTCGTTGATCACCGTCCCCGGTGCAAATCCGGCCAGGAACGAGCCTACCCATTTGGACAAAAAGCGTCCGTCGTTGGGCGAGTTCAGAGGACCTTCGGTTTGCGGATTCGTCCCCGTCCAATCCAGAATGATCTTCTCGGGGTCCTTGCGCAGGGTGACCATGAGCTTGACAGGATCGTCCAGGTTGATTCCATCGTTATCGAGGAAATCCTCCCCCGTAAACTCTCCATTGGGGAACATAGGCAGGATCACATCCCGTACCGCCTCCGCGCAGCGATCCATCAGCTTGTACATGGCGGCCTCGACGATATCGGCTCCAAGACGGTCGCAAAGCTGCTTTACTTGACGCTCAATGAGACGGCAGGCGCCGATGAAAGCATCCAGATCTCCGCGCATCGTATCCGGGAAGCGGGTATTGCGGAGCACAATCTTAAAGATATCGTCCTGTAACCTGCCTTGGTTGTACAGTTTGACCGGAGGGATCTGGATCCCCTCTTCAAATATACTTGTGGAAGTGGTCGGCCAACTGCCTACCGACCGGCCGCCCACATCCTCGGTGTGACCAAAGATCAAGGAGAAAGCAATAAGACGACCGCTGTGAAAAATAGGGACGCACACACAGTAGTCGGGCAAATGCGTAATCGTACCATGGGAGTCGTAAGGATCATTGTAGAGAAATACGTCCCCCTCGTGAATCTCCTCAAGAGGAAAGTGGGCGCGTATAGGGTCCGCACTGGCTCCCCAGGAAACCGATGTTACATTATTGCAGTCTACGGTACAAATCGAAGCCCGATAATCGTGCTGCTCACGAATGATGGTCGAGCGCCCGGCAAGCTCAACAGCCGCTTCACCTTCATCTACCGCAGCCTCCAAACCGCCCTCCACGACGTCCAGAGTAATAGGATCCACTTGGGCCTTGAAGCGTTCAATGCGCGCCCATTCCTCTTCCGAACGGAGCCACTCCTGCTGCCGGAACGGCTTATATAATGGCGGCTGGTAAATGGACGCGTCGAAAATCAAAGGTTTGTCGTTTGACATATTAAGATCCTCCTTTAGCGTATCGTGTGAGGAGCAAGTGCCCGAACTCGTTTACCGTAACGTACCACCCGGGTTCCACAACGGTAGTGGTATCGTACTGTTCAATGACCGCCGGCCCGGCAAGCGGCTCCGGGATGGGTTCTGTGGGGCGTGCGTACACCGGACAATCCACGAAATCTGACGCCTCGTTTACATACATCGGCTGTATAGACTTCAGCAAGTCGCTCCACCGGAGCTCCGAGCTTTGCTTTGCATACTGGCGAGGTGGTGCGAGCAGCCCGAAGCCGGTTACTCCGATATTTACGATTTCGACCAGCGTCTTGTTCTCGTAGGAGTACCCGTACTGGTCTTCATGAGCAGCATGGAAGCTTTTGATGGTACCGACAAGCGATCCGGCAATGGAACCGTCAGGAACAGGCAGGGGTACACGAATTTCAAACGCCTGTCCGACATATCGCATGTCGAGAAACGCCTGCAGACGAATGCCGCTGCTGCTGTCAAACCCTTGACGGGCGAGATCCGCCGAGACCCGGTCGCGCAGCTGCAGGAACTCGTCGTTCAGCCGGTCCACATCGAGCGCGTCTTCGCGCTGCACATCGGTAATCACGTGATCCACACGCACATCCGAATAAAGCAGCCCGGCCGCAGCGGTGGCTCCAGGCGCCGTAGGGATCAGAATCCTGCTCATGTCCAGCGCATTCGCAACAGGGGAAGCCATGAGACCGCCTGCGCCGCCAAAGGCGAACAACGCATAATTGCGGGGATCGCGTCCACGGCGGACAGAGACGACGCGTATTCCTGCAGCAATGTTTTGCGTAGCGATCTCGAGAATGCCTGCGGCCGCTTTCTCGACGGAAAGCCCCAAGGGTTCGGCAATTTTGGCTTGTATGGCGTCATAGGCAGCCTGCCGATCCAATGGAATCGAGCCGCCAAGCAGGTAAGGCGGAATCCGGCCCAGCACCAGGTTCGCATCGGTAATTGTGGGCTCTTGGCCGCCCCTTCCATAGCACACAGGGCCCGGAAACGACCCCGCGCTCTGCGGTCCTACCCGCAGGGCTTTGCTGCCGCTCAGCCAGGCGATGGATCCGCCGCCCGCTCCCACGGTCGTCATATCGATCATTGGAGATTTGATGTCGTAGATATCGATCCTGCCTTCAGATAACAGACGGGGGATTCCGCCTTCAATCAAAGCCATATCCGTGCTGGTCCCACCCATATCCAGGGTCAGCACATCATGGATCCCGGCCGCGCCGGAAATGGCTGCGGCGGCGATGACGCCAGCCGCGGGCCCCGAGAGAGAAGCGGCAATAGGCCGTTTGATTAATTCATTGGCGGTGGCGACACCGCCGCTGGATTTCATCACATATAGCGGGGCTTCTATTCCCGCCCCTTGTGCCCGATCGCCCAGCCGGTCAAGATAAGTGGAAAGAAGAGGCATTAAGCCGGTATTCAAGCACGTGGTCAGTGTCCGTTCATACTCGCGATATTCCCGGATGACATCAGCGGAAATGGATACAAAGCATTCGGGATATTCCTCTTGAATGATCTCCCGGGCACGTTCTTCATGAACAGGATTCTGATAGGAATGAAGGAAGGATACGGCAATCGCTTGAACGCCCAGATCACGGTATTCGCGTGCAGCCAATCGAATCTGCAGCTCGTCCAGCGGGCGCAGCTCCTCGCCTCGATAATTGAGCCGTCCCTCAACCTCGCGAACCAATTCCAACGGTACAACCCGGGGCGGTTTGATCCACCAGGTGATGGCGCCAAATTCTCCGGGCACGTTCTGGCGTGCAACCTCGAGCATATGACGGTACCCGTTCGTAACAATAAGTCCGAGGCGTGAATACTTTGCCTCCAATACGGCATTCGTGGCTACGGTGGTTCCGTGAAGCAGCATGGCAACGTCGGAAGCGGATGCGCCGATCTCTGCCAGAACACCTTCGATGCCGGCAAGGAAGGCGCGGGACGGATCATCGGGAATACTCGATGTCTTGAACACCTTCTCCTCACCAGTCACATCATTGAGAGCTACCACATCTGTAAACGTGCCGCCTGTGTCGATACCAATGCGCCAACTCATTCGGTCCTCCCCTTTCTGAATCTTCCTGATTGTGCATAACGCCACAAGGTTGAGATTCTACCTCATCTGCGTTTGCCTGAACCCAGTATAGCAGGGAGGTGACCTGCCGATCTGTTCATTAGTTACATATCCATCATTTTGCCGGTACGGCCCGATTGCGCCGCGTCCCGCTCACCCAATCTCGAAGGCCGCCAACCGCTCCAGCTCCGGCATATTCGTGATGAACAGAACGCCCTTCCGGAGATCGACCAATCCACGCGCGCGCAATCCGTTGAGCACCCGGGTCACCATCACTCTGGAGGTACCCGCCAAAGCGGAAAGCTCCTGATGGGTCATGGACAGCGCCCGCGTACCCTCGGGTTTGCGGGCAAGGATCTCCACCAAAATCCGGGCCAGCCGAACCTCGGAGGGATCGAAGGTCAGGGTCATCATCTGGTTGCTCAGCATCCATACCTTATGGGCTATCGATTGCATCAATGTGAAGGCGAAGTCCGGACGGATGCGAATAATTTTCTCCATGGTTTCCCTGGAAAATGCACTGACCTTGGTAGATTCTACGGCTTCTCCCGTGTACCAGTGATTAGCGTGCTGAAAGAACGGAACGTCCGCAAAAAACTGCCCGGGCTCCGCAAAGGCCAGCACTTTCTCCGTACCGTCCGGACGAACGATGGTAGCCCTTACATGGCCGGCATGCACATAGAAAAAATACTGTGCGGGTTCGCCTTGCCGGATGATAATGCTCCCTCGCGGGAAATACCGGGGAGTTGCAAGTTCACTGACCTCGGACGGCAGCGATCCAAACGCGCGGGGATGAAACGCTTCTTGAACGACGTGCTGCATTTGCATTAGGTTACTCCTTTCCTATAGGGCATGATTAAGCTGTGAGAAATACGTTAATATCTGAATAATCAAAAAATTTTATCAAATAAAAGTCTATGATGCCCGGCATGATAATCTTATTAACGCGCTGATCATGAAATGTTGAATTTTGGACAATGCTTCACGGATCTTAAGCTTTGTCAGGAAAGGGTATTTGCAAGAGTGATGGAGAAGGAAATTGCGGTGCTTTTGCTTTTGAGGTGAGACTGCACGTCGTACTGAAAATAGAATGATTCCTATAAAACGCTATGTATAGATAATAGCTTAATATTTGGGGAGGAACAAGAAAATTCTGTTACAACATATGCGGCTTTACTTTCATCCTGAATTGAACCATTTCAAAAAAAGTGATGGAAAATAAAAAGTATTTCCAACTTTGAGAAAGTCAGAAATACTTGTCCCAGATCATGAACCGCCTGCATAAAAGAATCTTCCGTTCTCTAACACTCCCTACTTCCACGTGGGGCTGCCCAAAATCCTCCCCCGTCCTTGAATCGCGCCGCCGCGGCTAACGTTTTGTCTGTAGACTGCAATGACTGCACCAGCAGCTTTCATAAATTTCGTGTTACGCCGACGTATCGACATCAAGCATGTCCAATAAAAAGATAAAGATCGGAATTCCCACGATCAGGCCCCATGTGCCCAGGTAATGCTCCGAAAAAATGAGAATAATAAACGTATAGAACATAGGAAGGTTCACTTTGGAAGACATCAGCTTCGGGTTCAGGAAATACCCTTCAAGAAAGTGAAGCACAGCAATCATAGATAACACATAGATGACCATCAGATAACCGCCTATCGCATATCCGATAATACTTAAAGGAATTAATGAAACCAAGAAACCTACTACGGGAACCAGACTAAGCAGGAAGATCATGATGGTTAGCGCAAAAAGGTAAGGATAGCCGAGAATCCATAGGCCGGTAACCGTAAAGATGGTATTGCATGTAGCAATAAGAAGTTGAGCCTCCAGCACTTTGCCAAAAGATAAAACGAATTTCTTCCCGAAATACTCAAGCTCTTCATATAACCAGGAAATTTTGCTGTTTTTCAATCTGGATGTAAAGGCGGCAATTCTGTTTTTTTCGAGGATAAAGACAAAGCTCAGCACGATCGCCAGTACGAACGTCGTCCCCCAATTGCTGATTTTAAGAATATATTCGAAGCCTTGTCTTACGTAGGATTGCAAATCCAGGTCTTTTATGGTTTTGTACACATATTGAGACAGCTCATCCTGAGGAACCGGCAAATGCGACAGCCCGATCAGAGTAGCTTTTAATTGTTTGATTTGAACATAAAGCTTCGGCAAATAATTAATGATACCGATGACGATGGTCGTAACTAAAATAAGATACAGCAATATGATAATGACCTTGCTGTTGACCGGGATGTATTTATTGATTTGCTTCGTTAAAAAATGCTGAAGACTGTTCATAATGTAGATGAATAAAAAGGTTAACAGAATGAGGTTCAGCATGTCCCTTATGCTAAACAACAGCAAACATATTACTAAGATGATCAGAAATCGTCTTACCGTCAGATTTAAAAAGAATCGCTTAATATTCTCCATCCATTCGTCTCCATTCACTAACCCTCGAGTTTGTCCTATTCCTCAGTCTACAACAATGAAAATAGTTAGGGCAATAAAATATACAATATTAACTTCATTTCCTTCCGGAAAAGAAAACAGGAAGCCGCAGCTTCCTGTCCATAATTTGTTCTATT
Source organism: Paenibacillus naphthalenovorans (assembly GCF_001465255.1). NCBI lineage: Bacteria > Bacillati > Bacillota > Bacilli > Caryophanales > Paenibacillaceae > Paenibacillus > Paenibacillus naphthalenovorans. The sequence continues at coordinate 2,559,347 of NZ_CP013652.1, forward strand.
CTATTACAAGACTGATGCCCGCAACCTTTTCATTACCCCTTGAACGAAAATGCCGGAAGCCCTTTAACCTGCGCGGCTACGCTGAATATTCCACCGGCCAACGGCTGTTTATCCAACTCCCGTTCATGGAGTCCATGGCGGGCCGTCGTAATATACAGGACATCGAGATCCTTTCCACCGAAAGCGCATGACGTCACCTGAGAGGCTGGAACCCTTATTTCGTCAAGCTGCTTCCCGTTATCCGGATTCCAGCGGGTAACCCGATATCCGCCCCAATGGGCGATCCAAATCATGCCTTCCGCATCGATGGTCATTCCGTCGGGGAGCGCATGATCTAAGGTCAAATCAATCATCACCCTTTGACGGCTCAGCGTTCCTGAGCTCATTTCGTAATCGAAGGCGACCACCTGCTTTGTCGGTGAATCGATGTAATACATGGTACGGCAATCCAGGCTCCAGACAATACCGTTGGAGATACCGATTCCCGTCAGCATCTTGCGGACGTTCAGATCCGTATCCAAACAATACAAGGCACCCGACCGCCCTGTTTCGTTCAAGTTCATGGTTCCTGCCCAGAATCTTCCGGCGGGGTCGCACTTACCGTCATTAAATCGATTCTCCGGCTGATTTTGTTCCGGATCCATGACAGGGGTCAGCACCTCCGTTTCCAAATCAAGCGAGTAAAACCCATTCTGCAGGGCCAGCATAACACCGCCCGCTTCTCTGGGCACAACGGTTCCAACGAATTGGCCAATGGGAATCGAACGGTCGGTATGGTGCTCCGGGTCGAACACATGCAGCGTTTTTCCCGTAATATCCACCCAGTAAAGCACCTGCTTTTCAGCATCCCATATCGCACCTTCACCCAGATCGGCTTTGGCATCCAATACAAGGCTGCATTCTGTCATGATAGTCCCTCCCCATACCCTTTTTTAACCATTCATCCGGCAGGCGGCATCGCGGCCTGCCGGATCAAGCCTTCCTTACAAATTAACCTGAAATAAAAGCTCCGGATTATCGAACAATTCTTTCAACACAAGAGCGCACGATCCGATAAGGTTGGCCTTCGGCCCCAGTTTGGAAAAAATGACCCGCACCCTTTCCTTCGGTACCGGCAGAGCTCTCTGCTGAATCTGCTTCTCAATTTCGGTGATCAGGCGTTCTCCCAAGTGAATCATTTCGCCATGGATAATGATCAGCTCCGGATTGATTGAATTGACAAGATTGGCGATACCGATCCCGAGATATTTGCCCAAATCCTCAATGGCCAGTTGGTATACGACGTCATCTCCCCGGCGGATCGCTTCCCCGATCAGTTCGAAGGTCAACTCGTCCCGCGTTTGCACCATGTCTTTCAGCAGTAACGTGCGCGATAAGTTTTCGTGAATTCTTGACATGAGGGAATTCGACGAAGCGTACATCTCCCAGCAGCCGTCATTTCCGCATCGGCACTTCAAGCCGTCCATTTGAATGGTCGTATGCCCAATTTCTCCAAAGCTGTCGTCTTTGCCCCTCATAATCCGGTTATCGATAATGATCCCCGCCCCGATGCCAACGTCCGTCATGAGGCTGACAAAGGTATCCACGTCTTGGCCTTCGCCAAACATTTTTTCGGCCAGCACCTGGTTGCGGCATTCGTTGTCCACCCAAACCGGCAGATGAAAGGCCGAAGACAGGCTTTCTCCCAGTGAACAACCGTTTAACACTTCTAAATGGGTTGATGTCAGAATCGTTCCGGTGCTTGTCTCAACCAGTCCCGGGCAGCCTACTCCGATTCCTTTGACAGGAATCCCCAACTCCTTCGCCTTTAGAAGCAAAGCACCCGCCAAATCCTTCACCTTGGCAAGCATCGTTTCCGTCGTATCCTTCGGGGTGATCGATACGCGAAGCTCGTGCAGAAGGTTTGCCGAAAGATCCATGAGCGCCGCCTTTATGGTATTCACGGTAAAATACAAGGCAAGAATGCCTCCGCCCCTGGCATGAAAGGCGATTAATTTGGGGCGCTTGCCTCCCTGGTCCGTGGAACTGCCCATTCCGCTCACTTTGATATATCCTTCCAAAATTAATTCTTCCACCAAAGCGGAAACCGTAGGGCGGCTCAGCCCCAATTCCTTGCTGATTTCCGGCTGGGTCGTTTCGCCCGAATTACGGACCCACTGCAAAATACTGAGTTTATTCGATTGTTTGATATCTGTTTTTCTTGAAATGATAAGCAAATTTCACGCAGCTCCTATCCAAATCTATATATATTTTCACAAAATGCCGTACTTATTAAACGCCTCCACGATCCCCATCCCGTTTTCGAGGGCTTTTCTCATTTGGTTCTCTCCGCTCACCTTGTCCGAAGCCTTTGTTACCGTCTCATGGATGATCTCCTTGGGAACGACGACGACGCCGTCATGATCGCCGAAAATCAAATCCCCCGTACGGATGAGCACACCGCCGCATTGAACAGGTACGTTGCAGGCGATCACGTCGGTCCTGCCCTTGGAATCATACGGACTATAGCCACGGGCAAACACAGGAAACTCCATTTGTTTGATTTGCATACTGTCGCGGATCAACCCGTCAATCACCGCTCCCCTCGATCCTTTGATTTTGGCAGCCGTACTGAGCAGCTCCCCCCAAAATCCGCTGCGGGTCGAACCATTGGTCGCAGCAACAAGGACGTCCCCTTCCTGCAGCGCATCGATCGCTTTAAGCTCCTTTTGATAAGGTGCGGACGGAATTTCGTAAACATCCGCAGCGAGCACGGTTAAAGCCCTGCCTGCAAATTTGGAAAAAGGAATCACCGGTCGTATATCATGAGTCATGCACTGCTGCCTGTAACCCATTTCGTCCAGAATATCCGCCAGGACCGCACTGGTTAAAGTTTTTTCCATTTGAGCATAGTTCAAAAAAATCCCGTTGTCCATTCGTATCCCCCATTTGTTCCGTTCATGGAAAAGGAGCGGATAGAACGTAAATATGCTTTCCAGCCGCTCTTCATTGATTATTGTTCCGCTATTTTTTGCAGATCGTCCAATGCCTGTTTGGGCGATTTTTGGCCGAGCAGCGACTGCTGCACCGCCTTGATGGTTTCCAAACGTATTTGAGTAAATTTAGGATCGTTTAACGGATAAAATTTAGCGATCGGCAGTTGGCTGATGAACTGTGCCGCCAACGGATCCTGCTTGGATAGACTTTCCCCGACACTCTTTGTCGCAGGCAGCATACCTTCATTTTTCATGAACTCTTCGTAACGTTGATCCTCATAGAGGAATTCGAGGAATTTGCCGACGGCCTCCTTGTTTTTGGTCGACTTGAACACCATCAGGAAATCCTGTACCCCCAGGTTGAAAGGCTGCTTGCCTGCATTGACCGGAATCGGCGCCACTCCGTATTTCAGGTTCGGCGCATCCGCCTTCAGAATGGTCGGCAGGAAGTTGGCCGTAATCATCATCCCGACCTTCCCGGCTCCGAACACCTTTTGCAGCTCATCCCGGTTGATGGCGGTCGGCTCGGGGTTGGTCACTTTGTCATTACGTACAAGGTTGGTCAAATACTGCAGTCCCTCCACGTTTTCCGGAGAGTTCAGCACCCATTGATCGCCCTTTTTCCAATCTCCTCCATTCCCCCAAATGAAATAGGAGAAGTAGGCTTGCCCTTCGAAGGTCGTCATCGGTACGCCGAAGCCGTCGACTCCCGTTTGTTCTTTAATGGCTTTGGCCGTTTGCCTCAGTTCATCCCATGTTGCCGGGGGCTCTTTAATGCCTGCTTGTTCAAAGAGATCTTTGTTATAGTACAGACCGCGGATCGATGCGAGAAGCGGAAGGCCGTAGCTTTTGCCGTCCAGCTCACCCGCTTTGTAAAACGACTCGTAAAATTTGCTTTTCAGGTTTGGAGAAATCACTTCGTCCAACGGAAGAAGAAGATCATCAGCGGCAAATGCGGCATAATGGTTCAAGTTCAAAATGTCCGGCGTCTGTTGGGTGCTCACCATCGTATTTATTTTTTGCTCCAGAACGTCCCAACCGACAACCTGCAGGTTCACTTTGATATCCTGATTCGCTTGTTCAAATGCACTGACAACCTTTCTGAGAAAAGGCTCGGTCGCATTGCTGTATTGAGCGGCGATGAAGGTGATTTCTTTTTTCTCCCCGCTGCCGCCGCCGGAAGAAGATGGGCCCGGAGAGGGTGGCGGGCTTCCGTCTGTCGAATTGCCCCCGGTACATGCTCCCAATAGAGAGGACATCAGTAATAACAACGTTAAGAATACCGGCGCCCGTTTTAATGAATTCCTGTTGTTCACTTTGAATCCCTCCAAAAGTTACTTTTTGTGAAGCAAGCGTCTGCAAGAGCACGATGGGTCCGTTACGGGATGCTCTCACCCCCTTTAAGTCCGTTTAACAGGCCGATGGACTCCCGAACGATCAGCTCTCCGGCCTGCGGCGTGAGCTGACTGGTTCTTGCGGTTTTGATTTCATATCCTCCTTCTTCAAAAGCGCGTTCCGTAGGCACATATCCTATATAATCGTTCGCCATCCCCACAATCAGGGTATAGAGATAAGGGGACCGTTCTTTTATAGCCAGACCCAGTTCTGCAAAAAGCTCGCACGGCAGGCTCAGCAGCGCATGGTCTCCGATTTGAACCGCTTGAAGCTCCGTTTGCAGAAACTCGGCTTTATGTTGACTGAGGATCAATATTTCTTTGGCATAAGCTTCATCCGGCACGCCGTCAAGCAGAGAGGGAATGCTCCATCCTGCATTTTCCAGAAGCTGCAGGGCGTGCCGGACCTGTTCCTCCGTAATCCTTCTTCTCGGGAGTAAAACCGGTTTCGAAACGCTTTTCAACCGGAGCGCAGCCGAATACTTCAATGTCGGCAGAACATCGAGCACCCGACCCGCCAACCGGCTTCCGATGCGCTCCGCCTCCCCAAAATCGCGCGCCTGCCCCGGATTGGATATATCGATATGATTGATATCCCCTTCGGCGCCGTTCGCAAAGAGCACAACCGTATCCCGGCCGAACCGGTGCTCCAAGCGTTCGGTCAAGCTGTGCACATAGTCCCTCGATATCAACCCATCCTTACCGACCAGTACAGCGGTATGAAGCGTAAAATGAACCAAGATCGAGCGGATGGCCCGCCGTTCGTCCGCAACCGAAATCACGAATACATCCGGGTCGATCGGCCCGGCCGCAGATTTCACCTGGGAGGGATCCAGCCCTTCCCAGTTCATGCGCAGCGTTCCGTCCTGCATCATGATGCGCCGGTTAAAGCTAAGCGCGTCTTCATATCCTTTGCCGATACCGACCGCCGCTTCCCAGACGTTGTCCGTGCATAGGACGGCCCCTTCGATCACTTTGCGGGTCAGTTCTTCAATATACGAGATGACGAGCGGATCGTATTCGTCCTTGAAGGCTTCCATCACATCAGGCCCGGAATGGGTATGTGTGGCGAACAGGATGATGCTCTCGGGCAGGATTCCCGTTCTTTCGCGGATGCCTTCCTTAATAAGCCTTCCGAACGATGCGAAAATGCCGATCAAATCCAGTCCGATGAACAACAAAGCATGCCTTCCGTCGTTCAAATACAGGAAATTGGCATATAAAGGATCATGTACGCCCTTGGACCGGTTATCCTGACGAATGTTTCCGCCGATAGGAGTACCGGTTTGCGGCGTGATATCGATCTTGCAGCAGCCCGCTTTCACCGTTCGATCACCTCGCCTGTCGGTAAGATTTTCTCCACGCCTCTGTCGGTTTCATAGATAACAACCTTTAATTCCTTGCTGATCTTATCCCCTGCGCGTATTTTCTTCGCCGTTCCGTTGCGGATCGCTTCATTAAGGCCGTCTTCCCCGATCGACGGACGGCTGGTGAAAGGTTCGATGACGACCGTATAAGCGTTACCGTACCACGGATAGCCCTTCGTTCCGCCAAACTCCTGCCAAATCCACAGATGGGGAAAATCGTCCACAGGCCACGCCATCCCTATGCCCAGATTCATGCGGCGGTTGGTCAGGGCATACCAGCCCTCCTTATAGGCCGTCGCATAAAACATATCCGTAGTTTCGGCGCCGATGCCTCCAATTTTACGCAAATCCGCCGGTTTTCCATGTACATCGACAGCGTACGGCCAGTCAAAGCGGTTGCCGTGCGGTAGGCGGTTTGATGGCTCCGCTTTGTCCGAGGTAATAATCGTGCAATCCGGAAGCTCGAGAATGCAGTCCTCGCTTAAGAAAGGAGCTCCATAGCTGGGATGATGACCCCACATGAAGTCAAGCTCCGTCCTGCCGTAATTATGGATCGTCTCACGAAATTGGATGACCGGCCGGCCCGCTTCCAGGCGGATTCTTTTCTCCAGAATAAAGGGCGTTCTTAATGTTTTGGTCGTGAGAAGCACCTCTACTGCCTCCGGCTCGTCGACGAGAACGGCAAACTCCCACGGACATGTCGCCACCTCGCCATGAAAGCCAAGATGGGCGCCCTGGTAATAGGAAGGTCCGCTGGCCGAAGGAAACAGCTCCTGCCAGCCTCCGTGATAATAATCCGTAAAAATGCCCTGGGGATTCTGCATGGAAGCGGGGATAGGCGGATGCCTCAGCCCGATCGGGGATCGCCACATGAAATCGACATCCTTGGGCTTATACAATAATTCGAAAATGTCCGATCCCTTATCGAGCAATATCGACATCCGGATCAATTCGTTCTGCAGCACCAGCGTTCTCATGCCTTTGTAGGTCCCGTAAGGATCGATGCGGCATCCGTAATGGGCTTCCCTCATTTGTTTTTTCCCCTTGCTTCAACCGGAATCACGGTTTCCACCTTTCCGTTTCGGATACCGATCAATTCATCCGCCAGGTTTACCGTCGGGCAAACATGGTTGGGAATGATCTCCAGCCGGCCGCCAATGGAGACAGGAAAATCATGTGCAGTAAGCATGACCCCATGTTCCTCGGAAAGCCGGTCAATCCGGACTTGCGGAGCCGAACGAATGCATCCGTATCCCTCCGTATAAGCCCCTTTATCCGAGGAGAGGGTTTTGGAGCCCGCATCGATGACCGCACGGTCTTCCGAAGGTCTGCTGACTACCGTTGTATGGATCGTCAAGGCGCAATCGACAATCCCGGCGAGCCCTAGCGAGACCATCGTCGCGTCGTTGAAAACGTAGGTGCCCGGCCTGATTTCTGTAATGCCTTCAACCTCCTTGCAGTGAAACGATGTCGGCGTCGAACCCACGCTGATCTCCGGAATATCCAGCCCGAGCTTTTCCTCAATAAGCCGTTTGGTTTCCGCCAGCAGCGCTCCTTCCAGTCGGCTGATGCGAATCCGTTCTTCCTGAGAATCCGCCTTGTAGGAGTGGCCCGCATGGGTCATTAGCCCGGTTATGCGAACAAACGGCAGCTTGGCGATATCCCTGGCGAGCTGAAGCGTTTCTTCCCCCGGCTGTCTTCCGCAGCGCTGCAGCCCCGTATCCACATCAATGTATAAGGACATGGTTTTGCCGAGCCGGCGGCCAACCTCGGAAATCCCGCGCGCCGCTTCCACACTGTCCAAAGCTACGGTTACCTCGGCATGAGCGGCCAGCTTCTCCAGCCGCCGAAGCTTCTGCTCTCCGACGATCGGATAGGCGATCAGAATGTCGGTAATCCCGTGCTTTCGCATCACTTCGGCCTCCCCGATTTTGGCCACGGTAATGCCGAACGCTCCATACTGCAGCTGCTTCAAGGCGATCCAGGGGCTTTTATGGGTTTTTACATGCGGCCGAAGACGCACTCCCGCTTCCTCCGCTCTTAAAGCCATCCGCTTCATATTTCTTTCCATGATGTCCAAATCCACGACCAGCGCCGGGGTGTCTATGGATTCGATTCCTAAAGCTGCTTCACTTTCCATCAATGCTTCACTCCTCCTGCCGTAAGTCCGCTAATTAAATACTTCTCGATGCTGAGAAAAAGAATAACGACCGGCACGATCGCTACCAGCGAGGTGGCGAACACATACTGCCATTGGACGTCATACATGCCGAAGAAAGCGTAAATTCCGACGGTCAGCGGCTTCGACGTTTCCGTCGAAATGAAGGTCAACGCGACGGCGAACTCATTCCATGCGGCAATGAAAACAAAAATGACGGTGGTCATGATCCCCGGAACGGCCAAGGGCAGCGTAATCCTGCGCAGGGCCTGCCATTTCGTACAACCGTCCAGCCAGGCGGCCTGTTCAAGCTCATACGGGATCGTCGAGAAATAACCGCTGAGTATCCACACCGCAAACGCCTGATTGAAGGCGGCATTGGTGAGAACAAGTCCCCAGACCGAATCCATCAGACCTAGCCAATGCATTTCGCGGAACAAGCCGACAAGCAGCACGATCGGCGAGAACATCTGCGTTATCATAATCAGATACAAATACATTTGTTTCCCTTTAAATTTCATCCGTGCCAGCACGTAAGCGGCCGGAATTGCACAGATCAACGCCAAAGCCGTGGCGCCGCCCGCAATCACGACGGTGTTCAGCAAATAATCGGCCAACGGCACCATATGCCAAATATCCGCAAAGTTGGAAAATGTCCAGTTGACCGGAAAGAAGGTCGGGGGGATCGAATAGACCTCGGCCTTGCTTTTTAATGAAACGATCAGCATGATCAGGTAAGGAAAAACCATGACAGCAAAGAGAACATAAGCGAACATGGAAAGGAATGCATTTTGAATTCTCATTGACCTTGGCACGGCTATTCCCTCCTCAAGGCAATGGTCGTGTAAATAATGGAAAACAACAATAGAAGAAGAAAACTGATCACGGATACGGCGGCGGCTTCACCCATCTTATGAGCGGCAAAGGCCAGCTTGTACAGATAGGTAATGATGGTATCCGTCTGATGGACAGGATCCCCTTTGGTCATCGACCAGATGATAGGGAACGAATTGAAAACATAGATGGTGTTGAGCACCGTACTGATGGTCAGAGGCTGTCTTAAAAGCGGCAGGGTGACATGATAAAACTGGCTCCAGGCGTTTGCGCCGTCCACACTGGCGGATTCGTACAATTCGGCGGAGATCGACTGCAGGCCGGAGAGGAGCACAAAGCTCGTAAAAGGAATCGTCACGAATATCCCCACTCCGATCATCGCAGGAAAAGAAGTCGACGGCGAAGCCAGCCAGAAGATATTTTCATTAATCAGGTTGAGCTTAAGCAGAATCAAATTCAAGGCACCGTAGTTGTAATCGAGAATCCATTTCCAAATCACGGAGGTAATAATCAAGGATACCGCCCATGGGATAATCAGGGCGGCACGCACCCATCGCCGCCCGGGAAAATCCCTGTTCAGCAGCTGTGCGATTCCCAGTGACAGCACGGTGCTGATGCCGACTACGCTAACCGTCCAGATCAGCGTGTTTTTTAAAACCGTCAAAAATACGGCGTCGCTCAGGACGTTGGAGAAATTGCGAAATCCGATATATCCTTTCTTCACTCCGGATAAGCTGATTTGGGACACGGAAGCGGAAAATAGCTCGTAAATCGGGAAAACGGTAATGAATACGATGAGGCTGATACTCGGAAGCAGCCAGAGATACGGCGTTGTTTTCCCGATGATCCGGCTGCTGCGGCGAATTTTTTGTTCTTTCTTCTTTATTCCTGATCCGACCGTACCTTTTTCAATTTCCATGGCTCACCCCAATTCCATATGACCTTTGTATCCACTATTCCAACGGTATAACGATTTGCCCGGATGCATCAGATTTTATTTGAGAATGGCCACGGCGTCGATTTCCACTTTGATGCCCAGCAGTTGGCTGCCTACGGTTGTACGAACAGGATAAGGCTCCTTAAAGTAGCGTTTATACACTTCGTTAAAGGCCTGAAAATCCCCCAGGTCGCTTAGATGGACCGTCACTTTCACCACATCGTCAAACGTAGCGCCGGCTTGCTCCAATATGTACTTGAGGTTATCCAGCGTTTTAGCCGTTTGTTCTTCGATCGTATCACCTTGAACCTTTCCCGTTTCGGCATCGATCGGTCCTTGTCCCGCCGTATAGATCGTATTGCCGAATTGGATCCCTTGCGAGTAAGGACCCGCAGGAGCCGGCGCCAGACGGGTCAGCAGTTGTTTTTTCATTGTCTATTCCTCCCTTTTTATCAATGGTCATCGGTTGGTCATTCCGTACTGCCGTCAACTCCGCACCATTCCGTCATGGCCAGCGCATACAGCTTCACCAGCAGGAAAAAGTCCTCCACCTCGATATACTCATCAGGAGCATGGGCATTTCCGCCTTTGGGTCCCCAGATGACCGCCGGTGTCCGGCTGTAAAGATTAAATACGAAGGAGTCGCAGGCAAAGGCCGCTCCTTGTACGGGAAGACCGCCGGGATATACGGTTTGGGCCACCTTGGACAGCACCTCTAAAGAAGGATGATCCTCAGGAATGCCTGTCCCCGGCAGAAAACGGATCAATTTCTCAATGACAGGCGGCATATCGCGGAGAATGTCATCATGGGCAGCCTTTTCCCTGTAATAATTTTCGAAGTCGCGGCGCAGCTCCTCTTCCGTTGTCTCCGGATAACACTGAATCCATACATCGATCGTACAGTGGCTTGGCACCCTGTCGCTTAGAGGCGAGTTAACGGGACCCGCTTTCACGCTTTGTACGTACGCGGGCAGGCCGTGGTCATTCACGAACCAACGGGATTGGGATCTCTTTCTGCGGTGATCGGTTTCAAACTGATGGAAGATCGTAAGGAATCTTGCTGCGGCAAAGACGGGATTGATCAAAGGCTCTCCGCTGAAGGAACGGCCCGGACGCCCCCGGAAGGTGATTCGGAACATACTGCCGCCCTGATTGGCCGGGCAAATGGCGAGATTGGACGGTTCCGGCACGATGGCCAAGTCCGCTTCGTAGCCTTTTAACACGCAGGCCAGCGTGGCGTTTGCGCCTCCATACTCTTCATCGACGACGGTCTCGATGATGACGTCTCCCTTTAAGGCAATCTTCAGATCTTCGAGCAGCTGGAGAGCCATCATAGCCGCCGCCATCCCGCCCTTCATGTCGAACAGGCCCAACCCGTACTGCTTGCCGTCTTTTACTGTTCCGGAGAAGGGATCGACCGACCAGGGGTCTTCTCCTCTGGGTACCGTATCTACATGCCCGGTGAAGATCAGCGACCTTCCGCCGCCCTTTCCCCGCTTTCTTGCCACAACATTAGGACGGTTCTCATACTTCCGATTGCCCAGATAGGCTTGATGTTCCGTCAGGCCCGGTACATCGGTCGGCAGAAACATATCCATGTCACAATTCAACGTGCTTAAAAAATGATAGATAAATTCCTGAATCTGTTTTTCGTCGCCCACAGGATAATGATTTTCGCTCGGGATCGAAACCAGGGACCTGTTAAAATCCAAAATATACTGGCGATGTTCATCTACCCACCGGCTGATGTTAGCGAGCATGAATAGCCCCCTTCCCATTCGCTTATTCTTGACAGATCTGTCCGCCGTCTACGACCAATTCCGTTCCTGTTATAAATGACGCTTCCTCTGAAGCGAGAAAAGCAAATGCGTTGGCGACATCCTCCACCTTGCCGTAACGGTTCAAGGGAATTTTGGAAGTGTAGTTTTGGACTTCCTCCTTGGACATGCCGCCTTCCAGCGCCAATTCGGTCAGTATGAATCCCGGACAGACCGAATTGACCCGAATGTTAAACGGCGCAAGCTCGATCGCCATCGATTTGCCAAGCAGGATAACCCCTGCTTTCGTTGCATTATAATGAGCAAGACCTTTTTCGCCCAATATTCCATTCGTCGAAGCCATGTTCACGATGACCCCTGCATGTTGTTGTTTCATTTCGTGTGCAACCAATTGGGAGCACAGAAAGACACCTGTCAAATTCACATTCAGTGTATCCTGCCAATTTTGATCCGTGATGTCCAAGAACGGTTCGAAACGGGCAATTCCCGCATTATTGGCCAGAATATCAATGGATCCGAATGTCGTTTTCGTAAATTTCACCAGCTCCAAAACCTGCTCCCGCTTCGTCACGTCAACCGTAATACGGTGCACAGTTCCATATTCACTCAATTCTTTGGCCGCGTTATGTAATCTTGTTTCTCCCAGATCACAAATGACCACCTGTGCGCCTTCCTGAAGAAACTTCTTGGCGATAGCCTTTCCGATCCCCCGGCCGGCCCCTGTTACAATGGCCGTTTTGTTCTGTAATTTCACACCATCAACTCCTTTAGCCTTATGTTAGTTAGTTAATGTTCTTTTCTAACTAAATAGTACTTCACACACGCTAATAATTCAATAACAATTTTCTAAATTTTTTAAATATTCTGTTGTTTAATGAGGTTAAATATATTTTGTTTTCCGGGGCATGGTGCGGCACATCAATGCGGCAATGCCTAAAAAGCTTAGTAAAGAAGTTTCAGCTTCTTCACTAAGCTTTTTGGTGTTTTCCATATGCATGATTGTTCCGACACGATACCTTGGAGTCAAATCTCTATCCGGCCGTCCATGCCGGATGATTTATGACACTGTGGAATGAACATCTTCGGCGATGACGGCGTCGCTGCTTTCTTTCCCTTTTTTCTTTGAAGCCAATTTTCCAAGAACGATAACAAGCACAGCCAGTCCGATCGGAAGCACATAGTGGCCCGCCGGGAACACCGATTCCAAATAACCTCCCACGGCCTTGTCGCTTAATACCATTTCTCCCGCTGTATATCCAAGCAGTCCGGCACCCAGCCACACAATGATGGGGAACCGGTTCATGAGGCGCATGAGCAATTGGCTGCCCCAAATAATCAGAGGTATACTGATCGCCAGACCCAGGCCGATCAGAACAAGATTCCCGCCGGCTGCTCCGGCTACTGCAAGCACATTGTCCAAGCTCATGACAAAATCGGCAATGATAATGGTTTTAATCGCCTCGGTTATCGTAGATCCGGACTTCAAGTGTTCTTCATCTTCCCCGCCTTTTAACAGCTTAACGGCAATGTACAACAGCAGAAATCCGCCGGCTACTTGTACAAAAGGAATTTGCAGAAGCCAAACGGCGACGAACGTCAAAATGACTCTTAATGCGATGGCGCCAAAACTCCCCCAAACTACGGCCTTTTTCTGCTGGTTCTGAGGCAAATTACGGCACGCTAAAGCGATTACAACCGCATTATCACCACTTAATACAATATTAATCAAAATAATCTTCAGCAGTCCAACCAGAAATGCCCCTTCCATCCACCTGTCGCTCCTTTTATAAATGAAGAATAGAATCATTACCGTAAGGGCTTACATTCAAGATCTACAAGCCTGTGATGCATTTTTTCATTGCAATCCTCCCAGAAGTCAATATGTGTAGCATATATATTACACAATACTATATTTTCTCCTTTTTCAAAAGAAAAAAATTTCCGCTTCATGGCACAATATGCATCCATGCCAGTTCTATACCGGTAAAATCGGGAACAAAAGTAGACAAAACGAGACTCCATTCTCATTTTGTCTACTTTTTATGGGACATGGGCACAAAACGGCCATTGCTGCGGGAGATTTGGTTTGGCACAGTTTTTGCTTAGTTATTTGGTGTGAAGGCGGCGAAACGGATTGCCGCTGCCGCTTATTCACAAGCTGCAGGCCATGTCATTTCAAATTCAAGAGGAGGTTGAACGTATGGTAGACGTTGTGCAGGACAAGAAGATCACGTTAAGCAGAGAAAAAGCCGGCTGGATCTTTCAAAAAATGCTGGAAATTCGTAAGTTCGAGGATAAGGTTCATGAGTTGTTTGCCCAGGGAAAGCTGCCCGGATTCGTTCATTTGTATGCCGGTGAGGAAGCGGTCGCTGTTGGCGTGTGCGCACACCTTGACGATAAGGACAGTATTACCAGCACACACCGCGGACATGGCCATTGTATTGCCAAAGGCTGCGATTTGGATGGCATGATGGCCGAACTGTTCGGAAAAGCAACCGGGCTCTGCAAAGGAAAAGGCGGGTCCATGCACATCGCCGACTTTAATAAAGGCATGCTGGGCGCAAACGGGATCGTAGGCGGCGGATATCCGCTGGCATGCGGTTCTGCATTAACCGCCAAATATAAGAAAACCAATGCGGTAAGCGTATGCTTTTTCGGCGACGGCGCGAATAATCAGGGAACCTTTCATGAGGGAATCAATTTGGCCTCCATTTGGAAGCTGCCTGTTGTGTTCATAGCGGAAAATAACGGCTATGGGGAAGCAACCCCGTTTCATATGGCCTCTAGCTGCAAAACGATCGCCGAACGTGCAATCGCTTACAACATTCCGGGCATCCGGGTCGACGGAAAGGACGTGCTTGCCGTCTATCAAGCTGCGGAGGAAGCCATACAAAGAGCGCGCAGAGGCGAGGGCCCGACATTAATCGAATGTGTCACCTACCGCAACTACGGACACTTTGAAGGAGATGCTCAAAAATATAAAAAAGAAGAGGAGAAAAAAGAGCATCTAAATGAAAAGGATGCCATTCAGCAATTCAGAGCTTATTTGCTGAATCAGCAGCTGTTTACAGAAGCGGATCTGGCTGAAATCGAAACATCCATAGATCAAGCGGTCGAGGCGGCTATCGAATATTCGGAACAAAGCCCCTTCCCTGACGAATCCGAGCTGCTAACCGATGTTTATGTATCTTATTAAAAGGGGGATACCAAGATGGCCAGAAAATTAAGTATGTCATCGGCAATTAATGAAGCGATGAAGCTTGCCATGCGTAAAGACGAAAATGTCATTTTGCTTGGCGAAGACGTGGCGGGCGGAGGCGGCGTTGACCATTTGCAAAATGATGAAGCCTGGGGCGGTGTATTGGGGGTTACGAAGGGCCTGGTCCAGGAATTCGGCCGCGAACGGGTTCTCGATACGCCCATTACCGAGGCAGGATTCATCGGAGCCGCGATGACGGCAGCCGCTACAGGATTAAGACCGATCGCCGAGCTCATGTTTAATGATTTCATTGGCAGCTGTTTGGATCAAGTCCTTAATCAAGGCGCTAAATTCCGCTATATGTTCGGGGGCAAAACGCAGGTGCCCGTCACGATACGTACGACGTATGGCGCCGGCTTCCGGGCGGCAGCACAGCACTCTCAAAGCCTGTACGCGCTTTTTACGAGCATTCCGGGGCTTAAGGTTGTCGTTCCCTCTACCCCTTACGATGCGAAAGGCCTGCTGCTGGCCGCTATTGAAGATAACGATCCCGTGGTCTTTTTTGAGGATAAGACGCTGTATAATGCGACCGGCGAGGTTCCCGAAGGGTATTATACGATTCCGTTAGGCCAAGCGGACATTAAACGGGCAGGCTCCGACCTGACCATTGTGGCGATCGGCAAACAAGTGCACACGGCATTAAAGGCCGCAGAACAGCTTGCGGGCAAAGGGATCGAGGCGGAAGTCGTCGATCCGCGAAGCTTGTCCCCGCTTGATGAAGATACGATACTGGCCTCGGTAAGCAAAACCAACCGGCTTATTGTCATTGACGAAGCCAATCCCCGATGCAGTATAGCGACGGATATCGCCGCATTGGTCGCGGATAAAGGATTCGATAGTCTGGACGCGCCGATTAAACGGATTACGGCACCCCATACCCCTGTCCCCTTCTCTCCTCCGCTGGAGGATATTTACTTGCCGACACCGCAAAAGGTACTGGCCGTTGTGGCTGAGCTTTTGGGGGACAAATCGCTGCAAAGCGTCTAATTTCAACATGATCGGTGGGAAAACCAATGGCTGTAGACATTGTAATGCCTAAATTAGGAATGGCAATGAAAGAAGGAACGGTTTCCATTTGGCATAAACAAGCCGGAGATACGGTTGCCAAAGGAGAAATCATTGCCGATATCAGTTCGGAGAAAATCGAGATGGAACTGGAATGCCCTGCAGACGGAGTTCTTTTGGAGATCGTTGTACCCGAAGGGCAGGGTGTTCCTCCGGGAGCAGTCATCGGCTATATCGGCCATCCGGATGAAAAAGTGAACAGACCTGCTGCAGCTACGGCCCAACCCGCAGCCCAAAATCAAAACTCTCCCGCTGCAAGTGTAGAAACGGCCGCTTCAGCGGAGGCCGCCGGATCTCAAAAGAAAGGGGAGATCAGGATCTCCCCTATCGCTCGAAAAATGGCGGAGGCCGCCGGATTGGATATCGCTTCTATTTCAGGAACCGGCCCGCAGGGAAGGATTACGAAAGAGGATATCGAACGTGAAATTTCGAACAAATCCTCCGCCACACCGGCCCGGCAGTCCGAACCCGATATATCCGAAGACGAAGAGCAAACCGTGCAATCGCCGGTCACCGGCATCCGCAAGGTCATAGCGACCCGGATGCTTGACAGCTTGCGCCATAGCGCCCAACTCACGCTCAACTTAAAAGCCGATGTCACTGAGCTTTTGGCGCTCCAAAAACAGATCAGCGAATTTATCCGGCAGCAATATGAGGTCAAGCTGACAATAACCGATTTTATCGCCCGCGCAGCCGTCCTTTCTCTGCTGCAGCACAAACAAATGAACAGCGCTTATATCGACGATCGAATTCTTACGTACAGCCACGTTCACCTCGGCATCGCTGTCGCCCTGGATAAAGGCCTGGTCGTCCCTGTCATACGCCATGCCGAAAAACGCTCTTTGCCGGATTTGTCCCGACTCATCAAATCCTTGGCTCAGCAATCGCGCGACGGCCAGTTAGGCAGCGTGCATATGCAGGGTTCAACCTTTACCATTACGAATCTCGGCGCTTACGGCATCGAGCATTTCACTCCTGTATTGAACCCGCCTGAAGCCGGAATCCTCGGGATTGGAGCCGTTCAGGATACGCCTGTCTACCTGGGTGAAGCTTTGCAGCGCAGAAGTCTCCTCCCGCTCAGCCTTACCTTCGACCATCGGGTATTGGATGGGGCGCCGGCTGCTGAGTTTCTTCGAACGCTTAAGAGCTTTTTAGAAAATCCTTTGCGTTTGGTTCTGTAGAAAGAAGGGAAATTTCATGAAAACAATAGCTGTTATTGGAGGGGGACCTGCAGGATATGTGGCGGCGATCGTCGCCGCCAGGCAGGGTAAAGAAGTCACCCTTATCGAGCAAAAGGATTTGGGAGGCACTTGTTTAAACGAGGGATGCATGCCGACAAAGTCTTTGTTAGAGAGCGCGGAAACGGCCGAAAAAATCAAACATGCCGCACAGTTTGGCGTACGCCTCCCCTCCCATGAAGCGGAAATCGATTGGGACGGTGTTCAAGGCTACAAAAACGATATTGTAAAAAAGCTTGTCATGGGGATCGGATATTTGATGAAAAAAAATAAAATCAAGGTCCTCAAAGGAAAAGCAAGCTTTGAAACGGATCGCCGTTTATGTGTAGAGCAGGAAGGCAAACAAGTATTCGTTGAAGCGGATAAAATCATTATTGCCGCCGGCTCAGAGCCCGTTAGCCTGCCGTTTGCGCCATTTGACGGATGGGTGGTTCATAGCGGCCAAGCCATGGCTCTCCCTGCAATCCCCTCTTCCCTGCTCATTGTCGGCGGCGGCGTTATCGGCTGCGAATTTGCAAGCATTTACAGCCGGATGGGCACCAAAGTAACGATGGTTGAGATGGCGGATCAGCTTATTCCGGGCGAAGATGCGGATATTGCCGCTATCCTGCGGCAGCAATTGGAAAACTCGGGTGTGACGATCCATACTTCAACGGTCCTGCATCATTTGGATTCCCATGACAAAAAGGCCAGGCTCGAAAACAGCAGCGGCGTCTATGAGCTAAGCGCCGATTATGTGCTGGTCTCCATTGGAAGAAGGCCCCGGACTTCAGGGCTGGGCCTGGAAAATACCCTGGTTGAATTTTCCAAGCAGGGCATCAAGGTCAATGAACATATGCAAACCAACATTCCTCATATCTATGCATGCGGGGATGTCATCGGCGGCATTCAGCTCGCTCACGTCGCATTTCATGAAGGGACCGTAGCTGCGATGCATGCTTGCGGAGGCGATGCAAAAGTGAATTATCGGGCGGTTCCCCGCTGCATTTATACAGCGCCTGAAATTGCCGGCGTAGGAATGACCGAAAATCAGGCAAGACAGCAATACGGAGATATTCGAATCGGGGAATTCCCTTTCACTGCGAATGGAAAGGCGCTCATTCTAAATGAGCCTGTCGGCAAGGTCAAAGTGCTGGTCGAGCCTGAATTTAACGAAATTATCGGCATGTCTATCGTGGGACCCCGGGCCACGGAACTGATCGGGCAAGGCGCGGTCATGCTGCACGCGGAATTGACTGCGGATGTCATGGAGCATTGGATTGCCGCCCATCCGACATTATCCGAAGCCGTTCACGAGGCTCTGCTCAGCGCCATCGGCCCAGCTTTACATGCTTGAATGCCTTCGACAAATTCATTGCAAGGGCGGGGTTCAAATGAAAGCTGCTTTTTGGTACGGTATCCGTGATGTACGTATCGATGAAATTCCTGCCCCGGTCGTTCAACCGGGAATGGTTAACATCAAGGTGGCGTGGTGCGGCATATGCGGCACGGATTTACACGAATATATGGCGGGCCCCATCTTTATCCCCGATCAACCGCATGCCCTTACCCATCAACAGGCTCCTGTTATTTTGGGCCATGAATTTGCCGGCGAAGTCGTTGAAGTCGGCCAAGGGGTAACCAGGGTCAAGGTTGGGGACCGTGTCACGGTTGAACCGATATTGGCTTGCGGCTCCTGCATTCCTTGTCAAAAAGGATTATACAACGTTTGCGACACATTAGGGTTTCATGGTTTAAGCGGAGGCGGAGGCGGCTTTTCGGAATTTACCATGGTGAAAGAGAGCATGGTTCACCGGCTGCCCGATCCTATGTCTTATGAGCAGGGAGCCCTGGTCGAACCGGCTGCCGTTGCCCTGCATGCCATCCGCACAAGCAAATTAAAAGCCGGCGACAGCTGTGTTGTTTATGGGGCGGGTCCCATCGGACTTCTGGTGATCCAAGCGGCCCGCACGGCAGGAGCCAGCCGTATTATTGCTGTAGAGGTTTCAGAAGAACGCCAACAGATGGCCAAGGCCCTGGGAGCCCATCATATCATCCATCCGTTAAAAGAAAATGCGATCCAGGCCGTTCACCGGCTCACCAACGGCGGTGCCGATATTTGTTTTGAGGTCACAGGGGTTGACCGCTGCTTGAATGATGCCATAGATTGCGCTAAAACCGACGGTCAAATCATCATTGTTAGCATTTGGGAAAAGCAGGCGTCCATTTTTCCAAACAACCTCGTACTAAAGGAACGGGAGATCAAAGGCGTGCTGGCTTACCGCAATATTTTCCCGGCTGTCATCGACCTCATATCGGAAGGAAGATTACAGGTCGATCAATTGATTACAAGGAAGATCTCCCTCAATGATTTAACGCAAAAAGGATTTGAAGAACTGATCCGAAGTAAGGAGCACATCAAAATTCTGGTTTCACCGTCATTGGTTTAGTGAATGCCTGACAGCGATTCGCTTGCCTGAGGCTTCCTTCCGGGAGGCGAATCGTTGTCGGGCGCAGACAGAGGATAAATTTGTAATTCCGGCGTTGTAAGCGAAACCATTTTAAGGTTATAATAGGAGAATACCAACCATGCCTACGTAAACTTTGAAGTTATATGCTGCGACATAATTTCAGAGGAGCGGGTAAAATGTTTGAAAGCGCATTCAACCTTGATATTTGGAATCGCTTCGTTCGGGAAGGTGTGCTTGATTCATCGCGCCTCAATCAAAGGATCGTTGAATCTTGGTACCGTTCCAGGAACGCGCATGTGAATCCTCATCTGGATAAGGGCAGATCGATTTTAAACGATGATCTGCTTCGCTGCCAAATGGCCAAAAATGCACTGCTTCAGGATATCGCTCTGCCTCATCTGCAGCGAATGAATTCCTTTGCGAATGATTTGGGCATGATCGCATTATTGATTGATCCGGAAGGTTATGTTCTATCCATTTCGGGCAATAAAGATGTTCAAATGGCCGCATCCAAAATGAATTTTGTCGAAGGAGTTCGATGGA
The DNA here is from genome assembly GCF_001465255.1 of Paenibacillus naphthalenovorans. Classification (NCBI taxonomy): domain Bacteria; kingdom Bacillati; phylum Bacillota; class Bacilli; order Caryophanales; family Paenibacillaceae; genus Paenibacillus; species Paenibacillus naphthalenovorans. The sequence continues at coordinate 2,579,345 of NZ_CP013652.1, forward strand.
CGGAGGGCGAAGTCGGCACGAATGCCATCGGTACAGCTTTATCGACGGAAGAACCCATCATGGTAACGGGTACGGAACACTATTCGGTGGCTTCCCATCGCTGGAGTTGTTCTGCCGCTCCCATTCGCCACGATGACGGAAAGCTCATCGGCATCCTCGATGTTTCGTGTCCGGTCGACCGTGCCCATCCTTATATGCTCGGGATGGTGACTTCCGTTGCTTATTCGATTGAACGTGAAATCAGTATACGCCATCATAAGGATGAGATGGAGCTCATCCAGCGTTCCATGGATATCATTGAAACGGATCGGCCTGTCGTCATTTGCAACAATAAGCAAGTCGTGGTATGCGCCAGCAAACCGATTCGTCATAACATGCCGGGATGGATAGGGTCAAAACCTCATGACTTCATGGAATATGGATACGCGCTTCAAATGGAGATCCCCATCTATTCCAACGTTCATAACGGAATCATCGGAAGTGCCGTCCATTTTATAGAGGCGAAAATAAAGCCGGCCCCCCTGTGTTTCATCTCTCAGGTTCCCTCTACCCCGTTTGAATTTAAAGGAGAAAAAGGTATAAGCCAAGCTTTTCAACGCACACTGGACGAAATGAAACGGGTGGCCCCCTCCGACACCAGTGTTTATATTTCAGGAGAAACAGGAACTGGAAAAGAAGTCATTGCCCGAACCATCCATGAGAACAGTTCGCGGAAAAACGGACCCTTTGTGGCTGTAAATTGCGGAGCGATTCCAAAGGATCTGATGGAAAGCGAATTGTTTGGCTACGCGGAAGGAGCTTTTACAGGCGCACGGCGCCATGGGTATAAGGGGAAATTTGAACAAGCGAATCAGGGGACCTTATTTCTCGATGAGATTGGAGAAATTCCCCATTCGATGCAAGTTGCACTTTTACGCGTTCTCCAGGAACGAAAAGTCGTTCCTCTTGGAAGCGCCAAAGAGATTCCTGTCGATATCAGAATCATTACAGCTACGCATCGCGACCTTGGCCAGCTTGTTAAGGATGGGAAATTTCGTGAAGACTTGTATTATCGTCTCCATGTTTATCCGATCGATGTCCCGCCTTTGCGTGAAAGGAAAGAAGACATACCGTACCTGGTCCGATATTTTTGCGGCAAGCATCAATGGAACATCCCCTTGCATCCGGCATTATTCGAGCGGTTATTGGAATACCATTGGCCCGGCAATATACGGGAACTGATCAATGTGCTTGAACGTTTGCACATTGTATCCCAGGGTGAAGAGATCGCCCCTTTGGAAACAATGCATGTTCTGGACAGATTAAATATCCGCGGAGCTCTATCTTCAAATCCTTCACTGGAACAAAACAACACCCATATCCCGGCAAATGAACCGGCACCCTGCAGCTTGCGTGATCAAATCCAAAAGGAGCAGATGACGGAAGCTTTACAAAAAACGAAAGGCAATGTAACGATGGCCGCTCAATTATTAGGTATACCCCGGAGCACTTTTTATAAAAGACTTCGGAAGTTTAATATATGATTGGCGCCAAAAACAGATTCGCAGCCGCCTCCGTTTCCATACCAGGGGCGGCTGCTTTGCTTCCCGCCTACCCCTCGAAACGATAGGTCGGCGAGCCTTTGATGCCCAGCTTGACGCGGAAAAGTCCCCCCGCATGCGGCTGCTTCTCCAATTCTTCTTCACTTAAACCTACTCTTGCCGTTGTAATATACAGCTCATCCAGATGCTTTCCCCCGAATACAACGGAAGTGACTTTGGAAGCAGGCAATGCAATCGAGTCCAATCTCTGCCCGGTAGCCGGATTCCAACGCGAAACTCGAGCGCCTTCCCATTGCGCCACCCACAGCATCCCTTCGTCGTCAATCGTCATTCCGTCAGGTATGCCTTCTCCCTCCGGTATGGTGACGACCGTCCGCTTGTTACGAATGGAGCCGCTCTCCAGATCATAATCGAAGGCGGCCACCTGCTTCGTTACCGAATCAATATAAAACATCGTTTTATTTTCTTTATCCCAGGCCAAGCCATTGGAGATCCCCACGCCATCAAGTACTTTTCTTACCTGGAGATTCTGATCCAGACAATAAAGCGCTCCGCTAATTTCTTCCTGGTTATGATCCATCGTGCCGGCCCAAAAACGTCCCTTTGCATCACATTTGCCGTCATTGAAGCGGTTGTTGGGCCGACCGGTTTCCGGCTCGGCGATCGGGATCAATGAGTCCGAAGCCGGGTTCAGCCTGTAGAAGCCATGCTGTGCAGCCACAATGAATCCCCCCGAAGCTTTCGGAACTGCGGCGCCAACCATTCGGTCTACTTCAATGAAACGGCTTTGGTTCGTTTCCGGATCAAAGCTCCAAATCTTGCCTTCAATGATATCTACCCAATACAGAAGTTGTCTGTCATGATCCCAGGCCGGACCTTCTCCCAGCGTATTCTTCCCATCAAGCACCAGTTCTGCTGCATGCATCGTATCCTCTCCCCTCCAGAATGAACATCGGGACACCGATCCCTATCCGAGCCTCCATTCATTTCAGCGTGCCACGTTGAGCACGATTTTTAATATATCCGGGTCCTTATTCTCCATGAGCTGGAATGCTTTTTCCAATTCGTGAAGTTCAAACCGGTGGCTGATGAGCGGCGCCGTATTTATTTTACCGGACTGCAGCAGTTCGATCACGGTTTTCCATACGCCGGGACTGCCTAATGACCCATGCATTTCAAGATCGTAGGTTACGAACTGATCCACGTCAAAAGCAGCCCGTTTACCTCCGCACAATCCAAGCAAACTAATCCGCCCTCCCGGCACGATATAGTCCAATAGCGATTCCACAACGGAAGCATTTCCGGTCGCTTCCACCACCGCCGTAAATAAATCCGTCCTTGTCCCGTCTTTTACATTCATCGTTTCGTCCGCACCGAGGCGTAACCCCATTTCCAAACGGCGGTGGCGGATATCGAAGAGAACCACTTTTTTCGCACCGAACGCCTTCGCCATCTGTACGGCAAGCAGCCCGACAGGGCCCGCCCCGATCACCGCCACCGTATCCTCGGGAGTAATCGATATTTTGCTTACTCCACGGAAGGCCACGGCCGCAGGCTCGATCAGGCAAGCTTCCTCATACGAAAGAGAAGCATCAAAACGGTGAAGCGCATGGGCCGGATAAACCATGTACTCCGCAGCCGCTCCGTCTTTGCCCAGCACTCCGTTTTCCAATCGTTTGGGGCACAGATTATACCTCCCCTTTTGACAATAAGAGCAATGCCCGCACGCTATCGTCGTCTCCCCAACGACCCGGTCGCCTACATTAAAATCCTGTACCTCGCTGCCTAAGGCGATGATTTCCCCCGACCACTCATGACCCGGAATGACGGGAAAGGAGGATTGATTCGTTTGAAAATAGACCATCGTCCCTTGATAGATTTCCAAATCTGTAGCGCAGACGCCTAAACAATGGACTTTGACCAGAACTTCATCCTCCCTGCAGACAGGCACTTCCAGTTCGCCGCAGCGAATGATTCTCGGACCTGTGATTTGCACCGCTTGCATCGTTTTCGCCAATCTCATGCCAAGCTCCTCTCTACCTGCTTATTTCCAAGCCGCTTATTATCCGTTCATCAGCAGGAGATCATATGTTTGCCCAAATTGGCTTCGGCCAGCTCAACCATGTGCTGAACCACCGCCGCATCCTGCAAAGTAGATAACGGAGCCTTCCCCTTGTCGATGCATTCATTAATAAAGTATTCAGACTCATAGAAAAACAATTCCTCATATTTGGGATAGGCTTTGCCAAGCGTACCGATCGCCCGGTTATACAGCACATCTCTCCAGGAATAATTCATTCCTCCCTGGGTACCCAACACCTTGACCAGGTACGTCCACGGACTGCTCGTATCGTCGTCACAAGCAAAGCTTGAAAAGAGAACCGCTTGTGCGCCGCCCGGCATTTCCAGCAGCATAACCGATTGATCCTCGCGTTCCAGTGTTTGATAGTGCAGTTTCGTCGCGGAACAGCTCATCGCCTCAGGCTTCCCCAGCAAATAGAGGGTCGTATACAGGTGATGGGTCATGATTTGCCGGATCACGCCCGGATAGTGTGAAGCCAGCTCCTCGCTATGATGAATGATAAATGTGAACCAGGCGCTGCATATTTGCCCGAGCGCCCCTTCTTCGATGTAGCGCTTCATCTTGATCATTTCCGGATGGTAGATATAATTGTGAGCGGGAAAGCATATACGGTTCATTTCCTGCGCCACCCGACCGATCTCGCGGATCTGCTCTACGGTCATGGCAACGGGCTTTTCGATCAGTACGTGCTTGCCGGCTTTCAAAGCCTGAACAGCCTGTTCATAATGGGCCTCCACCGGAGACAGGATATAGATGATGTCTATTTCATCGGATTCAATCAGCGCACGGGCATCGGGATAAGCCTTGGCCTGCCATTCCTTTTCCCTTCTGCTCAGCCGCTCTTGATTCAAATCCGTTATTCCGGCCAATTCCGCATGCTCCAGCTTATCAACGGACAGCTGATGCAATTCGGCCACCGCCCCTGTCCCAATGAAACCTATCCGATGCTTGCTCATTCGTATCCCTTCCCTATCCTTTAGTTTTGGAGGAGCCCATCACATTGGCCGCCACCGCGACAAACAAGACGATGCCCGTAGCCAGGTTTTGCCCGGCGGACCCAACCCCTAGCAGATTTAATCCGTTGACCAGAACGCCCATTAACAATACGCCGACCAGCGTCCTCCACATGCTGCCCACTCCGCCGAACAGCGAGGTTCCGCCCAGGATGACCGCGGCAATCGGAGGAAGCTGCAAACCGACCCCGGCTGTCACCTGAGCACTCCCGATCCGCCCGAGCATGAGAATGCCGGCGAGAGCAGCCAATATGCCGCTGATGGTTAGCACCAGTACTTTATATTTGGCGACGTTGATCCCCGACATTTTCGCCGCTTCTTCATTGCCCCCGATCGCGTAAACATTTCTTCCGAACACCGTCCTGCTTAAGATGATGTGGCTGATCACAAAGATCACTGCAAAAACAAGGACAATGGACGGAATGCCGAATACTTTGCCCGAACCGAACCATTGGAGACGGTCGGGAATGCCGTACAACGGTTGAGCGCCCGAAAACCATAAGCTGATCCCGTCCACGATAAACATCATCGACAGCGTTGCCATAAAGGTAGGTATTTTTAATTTGGCGTTGGCAAATCCGGAAACCGCCCCGACCATAGCCCCGATGAACAATGTGCAGATGATCGCAAGCCAAACCGGCAGCGCAACGCCTAATCCAAAGCCTCCGGTGCTAAGAGCGCCCGCAACTAAACCGCTGAATGTCATAATGCTCGCGATGCTTAAATCAATTTCAGCCGTAATAATGACAAAGGTTACCCCAATGGCCATAATGCCGATAATCGCCGACTGTCTTAAAATGTTAAGGATATTCGCTACAGAAAGAAAGCTTTCGGCAAGGATGGAAAAGACGATGATAATAAGGAACAAGCCGATTAACGGACCTATCGTTGTCATATCCAGCTGCCGAAGTCCTCTGCTCCCGAGAGGGACTTCCGAAGACCGTTGGAGATGTTGGTTCAGCTTACTTTCTTTGTTCGATACAGCCATCTGTTATCCCCCTTTCCCAGCTAGACCACATCCTTGAAGACATGATTCATTATATTTTCCTTCGTGATCTGTTCATTCCTTAGCTCATGGACGATCTTTCCGTGATTCATGACCAATACGCGATCCGCCATGCCGATCAGCTCCGTAAATTCCGATGAAATAAATATAATGGCGATCCCCTGCTCGGCCAGCTCCCTCATCAGTTGATAGATCTCCGATTTCGCTTTGACATCAATTCCTTTGGTGGGCTCATCCAAAATCATCAGCTTGCAATCCAGCGCCAGCCATTTGGCCAAAATGACCTTTTGCTGGTTGCCTCCGCTCAAATTGCGGACCGGAACATGCTCGGAAAAGGTTTTAATATTGAGCTTGCTTATATACTTTTTGGCCTTTTGTATTTCCAGACGGCGATGAAGCAGCAGATGCCTGACCGTATCGCGGATCGTCGTTAAATTAATATTTTCCTTGACCCCCAGGCAGCCGATGAAGCCTTCTTTTTTACGATCCTCCGTAATCATGGCAATTCCCTGTTTAATCGCATCCATAGGGCTTTTAATGACAATGGGCCGGCCGTTGAGATACGTATTTCCCGAGTCCTTCCTGTCTGCTCCGAAAATCGCACGCGCCAGCTCCGTACGGCCTGCCCCGTTCAAGCCGGCAATCCCCAGGATTTCCCCTTTGCGAACCTCCAGTGAAATATGATGAAAGTTTCGTCCGGTATACTGCTCAATTCGAAAAACAATCTCTTCTTGCACGTTTCCCTTCCCGGGATATATCGTTTCTGCATGATGCTCCGTACCCGTCATTAAAGAAATCAGGTTCTTTTCGAGATCCGGACTTTTAATGGATAAATCCAAGGTTTCGATTTGTTGTCCGTCACGCATAATGGTCACCTTGTCAGATATGGCATAAATTTCTTCCAGCTTATGCGTGATGAATATGATCGCTTTGCCGCTTGCCTTCAGCTGACGGAGCGTTTCAAACAATCGGGTCACTTCTTTGTCGCTTAAAGCGGAGGTCGGTTCGTCCAGCAGCAGGATTTCCGCATTCATGGAAAGCATCTTGGCGATCTCGACCATTTGCCGGTCAGCAATACTTAGCCGGCCGACCAAATCATTGGTAGAGATCGTTAAATTCAGCAGAGCAAGAAGCTGCTGCGCATTTTCGTGCAGCTTTTTGTAATGGACCAAGCCGATCGAATTTCGCGGCAAGCGCCCAAGATAGATGTTCTCAGCCACATTCAGCTGCGGGATCAGGCTTAGCTCCTGATGAACCATGCCGATGCCCAGCAGCCTCGCATCCTCGCTGTTTTTCATCTGGGCCCGCCGGTTGTTGACATAGATTTCCCCTTCGTAATCCGTATAAATCCCGTCGATAATTTTAATCAAAGTGCTTTTCCCGGCGCCATTGGCACCCAATAGTGTATGAATCTCGCCTTTGTATATGGATAAATTGATATCCTGAAGCACCGTTATCCCGTTGAACTGCTTGCCAATATGCTTTGTAAACAGCGCGCATTCCTTTTCTACCCGTCGGGACATTCCCGCTCCCCTTTCCATGATCGTTTTCAATGAAAGCGGAAGCTCTACCATGCCCCCGATAGAGCTCCCCGCATGGATTACCAAGCCTTTGTTTTCAGCATGTCATCCGCATTGGCTTGATCGATAAGATCTGTAGGAACCCATACCTGCTCCTCCACCTTCTCCTGATTTAAATGCTTCACTGCTGTCTTTAACCCGTCCCCGAGCATGCTTGGATATTGCAGTGCCGAACCGTATATTTCTCCCGACTTGATTTTTTCTACGGTCGATTTCTGACCATCCATCCCTACCATAATGAGCTGCGTATCGCGGTTTGCCGCCTTGGCCGCCTGCCATGCCCCTTCAATCATCATGTCGTTATGAGCAATGAAACCGTGCAAAGTTTTATTGGCGGTCAGGATATTCTCTGCAGCCCGCATCGCAGTGGTGGATTGAAATTCTCCGTTTAAGCTGGCTACAATCTTCACCTTGGGATTGTTTTCGAGTATATTGTGAATCCCTTTCCCGCGCTCGATCGCCGCAGACGAACCGGGTGTACCTTGAAGCTCAGCCACATTCCATACCGGCTCGTTCGGATATTTTTCTTCCAATCCCTTGAGGAACAGCTTGGCGGCATTTTCCCCCATATCCTCATGGTTGGTCCCGATATGCGCGACAACCTTGGCATCCTTGGAGGTGACGCTGCGGTCTACCGTAAAGACGGGGATGCCCGCTTCATTGGCCGCTTTGATCGCCGGGGTTACGCCTTCGGTTGTAATCGGAATGAGAACGATGGCATTTACCTTTTTGACAATCATATCCTCCACATCTCTGTTCTGCTTCGCCTGATTATTCTCTGCATTGTAGAAGGGCGCTTCCACGCCTAATTCCTTGGCTGTCTCCTGCCATGACTTCTGGGCGGCTACAAAGAACGTAAATTCGAGCGACGGCACCGACGTTCCGATGACGAGCTTCTTATCCGCAGTACCGCCGCCTTGAGGCGCAGGCGTTGGAGGTTGGTTGGTTGCGCTTCCATTGGATCCGGAAGGAGCGGAACCGGAACAAGCCGTTAGAAATACGAGCAATAAAATGAGCATAGCGGTAAATCCTTTTTTCATGATGGCACACCCCTCATATCATGTTTTCATTGCTGAATTCAATGTAACAAAGCCCGGTCAAAATGACTCTACACGATTGTTCCAATATTCTGACTATTCCAACCCTTTTCTAGCATTTATTTGCTACGCTCTGGATTTTTGTTCCAATAGGAAAAAGCCGCTTACGCGGCTTTAAACGATCTGATAATGCCGATGACGAGGCAAATTCAGCCTGATGCAGGTTCCCGATCCCATTTCACTATGAATGGAGATGACGTCAGACGTTTGGTAAAAGATACGCAAACGCCGGATGACATTTTGAATACCAAGTCCCAAGCCATAGGATTCGGAATTTACATTCAGCAAACGTTCAATGGTTTCGCGGGACATTCCCGCTCCATTGTCATGGATCTCGATCTTTTCGCAGCCCTCGTCCCGATAAATGTGAATTCGGATTCGGGTGATCGTTTCCGCAGATTGAATACCGTGAACAAAAATATTTTCGACAATGGGCTGAAGGGTCAACGACGGCATTTCAATATCCAGACAGGCTTCATCCACTTCGAATTGAATGTCAATCTGATCCTGAAATCTGACTTTTTGAATATAAAGGTACTTATGGATAATATCCAGTTCTTCCCGCAGCGTTACCCGGCTCTCTACTTTTTTCAGATGATATCTCAGCAGCTTGGACAGGTTCATCATCAAATCTTCCGTTTTGTAGGCTTTTTCCATGAAGGCCAGCCGGGATATAATATTTAACGTATTGAACAGAAAGTGAGGATTCATTTGACTTTGCAGCGCTTTTAACTCCATCTCCTGCAGTAGCCTTTTATATTCCTCCTGGCTTTTGACTTCTCTTAGCAGCCGCTCGATATTGTGGCCCATGACCACATAGGCCGCCATCAATTCGCCGATCTCATCCTTTCGTTCCAGAGATATGTCGCTTACATTAAAATCGCCCGACGATATTTTGCGGGAGCGCGCCGCCAATTTTCTCAACGGCAAAGAAACACCGTGAAAAATAAACAGGGAATACAGAATACTAATCACAATGGAAACGAAAAACATGGTTCTTCCCATGATCTGAAACAAATGCTTGCTTTCTGTAATTTTAACAAACTGCTCCCGATAGGAGGTCAATTCAGAGCTTGTTATATTTCTCGTGTTGTCCATAATAAATCCGGCCAGCTTGAACGATTCATCATAATGCGCCGTATAGGCATCAATCTCCTGCCTATCATAGTATGTGACGCTCACTTCCACCTCCTGTTGAAAACGATCCAGCAAATGGGTCAATTGAAGTAGCTGGAATTGGCTGTTGTGCAAAAACGTTTCTTGCTCCATGGTTGCTGCGTAATCGTTCAGCAAACGGAGCCCGGCTGTGAGATCATCACGATCTTTCTCGTAGCCCCTGCTTAAATATTGATTCAAAGAGCTTTGCGTGGCTTCCACCGTATTGGCAATGTCGTTCATTCGGACAAAGCTTCTTAAGATCATTTCATAATTATCGAGATGCTGTGTGAAATTATAATAAATGATAAACATCAGCCCGTTAAAAAAGGCGCTGAAAATAATCACATAGATAAATACCTTTTTGTAAATCCGGATAGGCCTTCACTCCTCTCTTGTCTGCAAATAGGCATCCATGGACGAGCGGTCGATAATGAACGATTCCGTATAGTTCATCGGGGATACCGGCTTCCGATGTATAATTCTTCTCATCAATTCCACGCTTTTAAAGCCCATCAAATATGACTTCTGCTGGACTGCCGCTTGAATCACGCCCTGCTTAATCAGCTCTACGGTTTCCGGCAAATCATCAAAAGCAATGATATCGATCTGGCGTGCCGGAAAGTACTTGTTCACCGCTTGCGCAATTCCCGGACCGTCTAAAGCGCTTACACCGAACATCACATTAATGTCCGGGTGCTCCTTCAACATCTCGTATGCCTTTTTTACCGCTTCCAGCTTGCTGATTTGCGAACCCTCCAAAGCGACAATCGTAAAGTCCCTGCGGTCCTTGATGGCCTCCTTGAACCCTTCGATCCGCAGCTTCATATGCTGCCCTTCGGGATTTCCCGAAATGATGCCGATATGAGCAGGATCATGCCGGTGCGCTTTCAGGTAGTTTCCGATTTGCACGCCCGCCCGATAATTGTCCGTGCCGACAAATGCCAATCGCTTGCTCTGAGGGGCGTCCGTGTCAATCGTAATCAAAGGAATGCCGGCTTCCACCGCTTTATTGATGACGGGAACAAACACGTCATCCAGCCCCTGAGTGATGATGCCATCCACTTTAGAAGCGATCGCTCTCTCAATGAGAAGACGATGCTCTTCGATGCTTGCCCGGTAGGGCCCCTGCAGATCAATCCGCAGATCCTCTCCCGCGGCCGCCTGCGCCCCTTTAAGAACCACATCCCAGTAGGGGTGCTTGGCTTCCTCGGATACCAGTAAAATTTGCTTTTGCTTGACCGGATTCGCATTCTCCGTAAAGTGCCGCCTCGCATCCTTCGCCAATTCCCACGATTGATAAAAGGATATCCCTAACCAGAATGAGCCTGACAACAGCGCCGCGAACAAAACGAAATACAGAAACCAGATCTGTTTCACTTTAATCTCCATCAGACCTCGCTTGGGTTCTTCCCCTTGATTTTTTTAAACACGCGGCTAAAATAATTCGGATCATGAAAGCCTACCTGAAAGCTTACCTCTTTAATACTGGCTCCGTTTTTTAGTCTCAATAAAGCGGCCGCCTGCTCGACCCGGTATGCCGTAAGATATTCGGAAAACGTCTCTCCGAAGCTTTTTTTAAACCACTTGCTGAAATAATTTACGGAGAACCGGGCATACGCCGCCATCTCTTCCACCCTTAAGTCCCGGTGATAGTTTTTCCGGATATAATCCTCCACTTTCAGCTTCAATTGATTGTCTCCCCGCAGCTGAAGCAGCACCCTGCGAAAAGCTTCTCTTACTGCCGACAGCTCAGTTCCGACAGGCTGGATTTCCCATACCAGACCTGGCTGCTTTTGGTTTTGGAAGCGCTTTATATTTTTGTCAAGCTCAGCCGTTACCTGCAAAGGAAGTTCGGATGAGAAGATCAGCGCCAGCTTCATTTCCCCCAAAGCCAATTCCAGCACAACAGGAAACAGCACTTTCCACTTTCGAATGAGCTCTTGGGCCGCCTCCATCCCGCTGTTGCCCATTGGCTTGAACGTTACCAGGTATCCGGGCATTTCATCGATGCCGAGCAGCTGTCTCATTTCCTGAAAATTGGCATCATTTAAGGTTCCTTGGATCAGTCCATTGAATAATTCCTTCTGCAAAAAATGGTTCGTTAACTGGAACCGTTCCCGGTTCAAGATGTGTTCCGTTCGTACTTTCCGTTCCCTTCTGCATTCATCCAATGTGCTTCGAACCGTCCTCACGATTTCTTCCCTGCCGGCCGGCTTGACCAAATAATGTTTGACCTCCAGTTGGATCGCACGCTGGGCATATTCGAATTCTTCGTACGCCGAAATCAGGATCACTTTCAATTTAGGAAACGAATCCTTTAATTCGTAAATCAAGTCCAGGCCATTAATCCCGGGCATCTGGATATCTGCAATCAGCAAGTCCGGTTTACAGGCTTCCGCCAATTCCAGTATCCTTCTTCCGCTTGTTTCCCGATACACTGTAAGCTCAGGAAAGGCATCCTTTAAAATCCATTCGAGTGCCTTTGCTTCGATGGGCTCATCGTCCACAATAAAGCAAGTTTCAGCCATTGCAACCTCCTTAACATACAAGAGTTTTAGGAAATATTTTACTATTCACACTTTGATTATACACCATTTTCTGCAAGCGAAAATAAGAAAAACCTGGCCGCTGGCCAGGTCCTTATCTAAACATATACTACGTGCACAGGGAGGCATGGGTATGAACAGTTAGACTCAAGGCTTGACCGCTGTACCGTCCGGCGTACGTGCTAACGTCCACATTGGAATCGTCCCTTGACAAGGGTATTTGTTCGCCTCTTCCTCGATGATATCTATACCAAGCCCAGGCCGGTCGCTCAAGTAAGCATATCCATTTTTAACAATCGGACAGCCTGGAAAAACGGTTTGCAGCTGCTCATTAAGCGGCGTCCACTCCTGAATACCGAAGTTGGGGGTGCTTATAGACAAGTGCAAGTTTGCCGCTGCGCCAACAGGGGAAATATCTCCTGGTCCGTGCCAAGCTGTTCTAACACCGTAAAACTCCCCAAAAACAGCCAATTTTTTGGCGGGCGTAATTCCCCCTATCGCGCTTACATGGGCACGAATAAAATCAATCTGACGCTTGGCTATTAATGGCTTCCATTCGTTCACGTTTGTAAAAAGCTCCCCGATAGCGATCGGTGTACTGGTCTGCTGACGAATCAGTTCGATCCAATCCAAATTCTCAGGAGATGTCGGATCTTCTAAATAGAACAGATGGTAAGGCTCCAGCTTCTTGGCCAATCGAACCGCTTCAATCGGTGCGATTCTTTCATGAACGTCATGGATCAGTTCAATGTTGTATCCAAGGGTTGCACGCAGATGCGCAAATAAATGTTCAATACTTTTCGCGTAGGCTTCCGGGTCGAAATAAACCCCGGGTTGAACATGTTCCGGCGAATGCTTAGACTGAATATTCGATGCCCGTGAAATGACTTTGGCAATCAAACGTGTGTCTTCCGTCCCGCTTCCGCCGTACATCCCCATCTGAACGCGGAGATATTGATATCCCTCATCCATGAGCTGTCTGGCATTTCGCTCCACTTCCATTTCATTGCTGCCATCAACATGGCGGTACAACGCAACCCCGTCACGGCATTTGCCGCCTAACAATTCATAGACCGGCATATCGGCTATTTTCCCTTTAAGGTCCCATAAAGCCATATCGATTCCAGAAAGAGCATTGTTCATAATCGGTCCATTTCTCCAATAGCCGCTTACGTTTGCACTCTGCCATATATCCTCTATTCTAGATGGGTCTTTACCGATTAAGAAAGGCTTCAAATAATTCTCTATCGCAGATTGAACAGCGTAAATCCGTTGGGTAAACGTAGCGCAGCCGAGCCCATACAAGCCCTTCTTATTCGTTTCGACTTTCACTACTACCAAATCAATGCCGCCGGGAGCGGTTAATATGACTTTTACATCTTCAATTTTCAAATTGAGCATCTTGATGGACCTCCTTTTAACGGGTGTAGTTATCCTGCAGCTCTTCTGAAAAGCAGAGGCGTATTTTTTTCTGCGCAGCTAGCGCCCAAGCCAGCCGCCGTCAACAGCAAGCAAGTGTCCATGAACATATCTGGCCCCCTCTGAAGCAAGGAAAACGGCAGGAGCTTTAAAATCGTCTGGATTTCCCCACCTTCCAGCAGGGATACGTTCGAGAATTTGCCTGCTCCGGACAGGGTCATTCATCAAAGCCTCATTCATGTCCGTGGCAATATAACCCGGCACGATCGCATTCACATTAACCCCGTGCGGGGACCATTCGTTAGCTAACGCTTTTGTTAATTGAGCCACAGCCCCCTTTGCGGAAGCATAAGCCGGAACAAGAATACCTCCTTGGAACGATACGAGGGAAGCGATATTGATGATTTTTCCGCTTTTTTGAGGAACCATATATTTACCCGCTTGTTGACAAAGCAGCCATACCACTTTTAAATTGACTTGTATAACGTCATCCCAATCTTCTTCTGAAAAATCAACGGCAGGCGAGCGCCGTTGAATACCTGCATTGTTAACCAGGATATCGATCTTGCCAAAGGTATTGACTACCGCAGGAATAGCTTCTTTCACTTGACGCAGATCAAATAAATCACATGGAACAATAGAACATTTCACGCCCAACTGTTCAATCTCTTGTTTGACGGAAACCTGATCAGGCGAGCGCTGCAGTAATGCAATATCCGCTCCCGCTTCTGCCATCCCTATAGCAATGGACCGGCCAATGCCGCGGGTTCCACCAGTGATTGCAGCTACTTTTCCTTTTAGACTAAATTCATTCATGGTCATGGGGTTCTCGCTCCTATTTTTACGGGTGAAATAATACTTTCAAAGAAATATCCGTATTTTCCATAGTTGAAAAACCTTGCTGAATATCATCCAGCGGAAGCTTATGGGAAATCAGAGAAGCAACATCAATAATTTTTTTCTCCATAAGTCTAATTGCTATAGCAAAATCGTTTGAATTTGCACATCTTGTCGTTGTCAAAGATATTTCTCTGAAGTGCATGGCGGCTAAATCAATGGTTGGCGCTTGCTTATACACACTTACGACCACGATTTTGCCCTGGTATTTGATACATTGAATCATCTGATTGGCTGTAGCCTGAGTTCCCGCAACCTCAAATACGATATCGGCACCAACACCTTTAGTAAAAGAAAGCACCGCTTCTTTAATGTCCTCTTCTTTCGCATGAACTGCCGTAAAGCCCATTTGTTTTGCGACCTGCAGACGGTAAGGACTGATATCCGAAATAAAGATCTCGCTTGCGCCCGCCTGTTTGGCCACCTGGCCAATAAGCAGCCCGATCGGGCCTGCTCCCAAAATAACTACGCTGTCCCCAACCTTCAGGTCCGATCGCCTAACCGTATGTACGGCAATAGCAAGCGGCTCTGTCAGCGCACCCTCTTCATCAGACACGTTGTTAGGCAGATGATGAAGACGGTGAATGGGTACGGCAACGTATTCGGCGAATCCCCCGTCCTTATCAATACCGATGCATCTTAATGTTGCACATACATGATACTGTCCAGCAAGACAAGCAGCGCATGTTCCGCAAGTTAAATAAGGCTCGACGGTTACGCGATCCCCCCGGTGGAAGTGATCATTGTCCGCAATGGACTCAATCGTTCCGCTAAACTCATGACCCAAAACTACCGGAGCCTTAGCCCGTGGATGTTTCCCTGCAAAAATCATCATATCCGTACCGCAAATCCCTGCATAGGCAACTTTAATCAGTGCTTCGCCTTCCCCTGCAACGGGTTTTTCGATGGATTCCGTTTGAACTTTTTTCTCGGCAATGTACATTCCTGCTTTCATTGCATGCGCCTCCAAATGAGTTTTTACAATAAGAATTTCATTTATTTTAGGTTCTTGGTTACTGATGCAACCACCCTAAAGGAGCCAAAACGATTTGAGGAAAAATGGTTAACAAGAGCAGAACCAACACTTCCGCAATTAAAAAGGGCACTACGCCTTTTATGATATCGTCCATTCCAATTTTCCCTACACCTGCTGCTACGTTGAGCACTGTTCCGACTGGCGGGGTTAGTAGTCCGATACAGTTATTCAGCACAAAGAGCAATCCGAAAAAGACAGGATCTATACCTGCATGTTCAATGATCGGCATCAGCACGGGGGTAAGAATCAAGATCGTAGGCGTTAAATCCATGGCCGTACCGACCAAAAATACTAATGCATTTATAGCGAGCAAAAGAAGTACCTTGTTATCCAGAAAAGGTTCGAGAAGTGCGGTCACTTGCCCCGGTATGTTCGCTATTGTAATTAACCAAGCGGACACCATAGCGGCAGCCGCTAAAAGCATAACCACGCTTGTTGTTTTGGCAGCAGCCAACACTACTTTGTATAGCTGGTCAAACTTTAACTCACGGTAAACCACCATACCAACAAACAAGGCGTACACCGCAGCCACTGCTGCCGCTTCCGTAGGTGTAAAGATTCCCCCGCGCAAACCTCCAATAATAATTGCAGGAAGCATCAAGGCCCAGATGGCAGACCGGGTTGCGAGCCACATTTCTTTGGCTGATTTTCGCGGCTGTGTTTCCACTTTTTCTTTTCGCACAATCCATGCCCAGGTAATGGTCAAAGCCACTGCAAGAAGAATACCGGGCACGATCCCTGCCATGAACAATTTGGAAATGGAAACACCACTCGTTACCCCGAATATAATCATAGGAATACTTGGCGGAATAACAGGTGCGATAATGCCCCCTGCGGCAATTAAGCCAGCCGATCGGTTCCGGTCATACCCCGCCTTTGCCATCATTGGGATTAATATAGCTCCCAGAGCCGCCGTATCGGCCACTGCCGAACCGGACAAACCTGCAAACAAAAGGCTGGCGATAATGGCAACGTATCCAAGCCCACCGCGGACATGGCCAACGAGAGCCATCGCTAACGCGATGATCCGTTTGGAAATGCCTCCTGCGTTCATAACCTCTCCTGCCAGAATAAAAAAGGGGATCGCCATAAGAGCAAAATTGTCGGCACCATCAATCAGGTTGGATGCTAAAATTTGCGTATCGAAATTATCCATAACTAGCATGAGCGTTAAACCGCTAATTAACAGAGCGAACGCAATTGGGGTACCCAATGCCATTATTCCTAGCAGTGAAGCTACAAATACAACCAGAGTCACGATGTTCCGCCTCCTATTCTGTCCCCGGTGTTTCGCCGCTCATTCATATGCCCGAATCCAGCTTGCCCTACCAGTTCTTCCGAGTCTGTCGTCATAATCAAATCTTTCTCGCTATATTTATTGAACAAAATACGATATAGATTCGCGAAAACAATAACCATCATTCCAATGCTTGTAACAAGTCCGATGCCGTAGATGAAAAAATAGGGCAGGCCTGAAGCTGGAGCCGTTTGATTTAAATTAATGATGGTCAGCTTCCAGCTTCCGTCAAACAGGAACACAAGTGTAATTAATATTAATAGATTACTGACCACGAAACATATCTTCTTACCCTTATACGAAAGCTTCTTCACCATCATGTCGACACCCAAATGCTCATTATCCTTAAGGCCAAGAATCGATCCTAAAAAAATCATCCAAATAAACAAAAACCTTGATAGTTCCTCTGACCAAGTGAGCCCTGTATTAAAAACGTACCGTAAAACAACGTTCCCGAACACAAATATGGTCATCAATGATAAAGAACAAACGATAAAAAAATTGAGCAGGCCACTGATTCTGTCGATCAACTTTACCACGGTGATCACTCCTTTCCAGTTGTTTAATCAAGTTGTTAATCAATCGCAGCCGTGACGAAATGGGGAGGACTAATGAAAGATGCTCACGACACCCGCTTCACATCTACCCTAATCCTCCCTTCTAAAAAGCTAGGGCTTTCTTGTTTACTTCTCTCCTCTTACTTTTTGAATCTCATCGAACATTTTCTTTACAAGCTCTTCTCCAAGCTCTTTAGAGTACTTGTCAATCACTGGTTTAACGGCTTCTTGAATCTTTTTTGTTTCCTCATTTGAAAATTCACTTACCTGCATGCCTTTGTTTTTCAAATACTCCAGTGACTTTTTCGTTTCTTCCCGGTTTAGCTCACGCTGAAACTTTCCCGCCTCAATGACCGCATCTTGTAAAATTTTCTTTTCTTGATCATTGAGCTTGTCCCAGAATTTCTTACTGGCCATGAAAATAAATGGTGTATACAAATGCTTGGATAGGCTCAAATGGGATTGGACTTCATAGAATTTACTTGATTGAATAGCAGTCAAGGGATTTTCCTGTCCGTCGATGGTTTTCGACTCCATTGCTGTAAACAACTCCGAGAAAGGCATCGGTGTTGGATTGGCACCTAAAGCTTTAAATACATCGAGATGGACTTGGTTTGGAATCGTCCTAATTTTTAATCCCTTGAAATCCTCTAGAGTAGCTACCGGCTTCTTACTATTCGTCAGGTTACGGAACCCGTTTTCCCAATATCCGAGCCCGATTAAGTTATGGGCCGGCAATTTATCCAGCAAAGTTTTTCCTACCGTACCATCTAACACGGCATCGGCTTCTTTTTCATTGTTGAATATAAACGGCAGGTCGAAAATACCGAATTCTTTCACACTTGCTGTTAGTGGCGAGGTCGAAATAATCCCCAACTCCACGGTTCCTGACTGAAGGGAATCGGAAACCTTTTTGTCATCACCTAATTGGTTGTTAAAGTATACGTTTACTTGAAATTTTCCTCCGCTGTTTTTCTCAACGATTTCTTTGAACTTTTTTCCGCCAACGCCTTCAGGATGATCCTCGGTTAACCCGACAGAAAGTTTAAATTTACGTTCACTGATTCCCTTGTTTTCAGAGGTTCCGGATTGAACTGTAGTATTGTTATTTTGACCTCCCCCGCAGCCAATTACCGAAATAAGAAGACCAAAGACGACCAGACCGGAAATCGCTTTTTTCCATAAACTTTTCACTTGTAATGCTCCTCTCACAAAATTGATCTTGTTAAGATATTGAAATACAAATCATCATTCATGATGGCGGTTACATATTATTGTTTAGACATACACATTTACATGTTTTCTGTTTAGCGGCCGCTTATTCTTACTCTTCTTCCAAGCCTTCTCCCATGAAATGGCAGAGGTTAATATAGCGCTTTCAATCGATTGAAGTGCAGTTTAAATGAAGCATCTCCCCCAAATCATAACTATAGTCAGTCTAGCGTCTGTCTCCCCCGTTTCTTATTCTCAATCCATCTCCTATTTATTATATATATTAATACGGATTATATATAATATAACAAAAATCGTCAAGATATTTATATATAAAATTAAACATTATATATAATGTTTTTTCTTCTAAATAAAAAAATGGCCTTCTCCTTGTGAATTTCAATTTCCTAAAGGAAAAGCCATTTATATCACTCATTTTATTCTTGTTTCATTACAAAAGGACATGATATGTTCTCTAAATGCTGCCTTTGATTTTTCTACATCGCCTTGTTCCAATACTTCAACGAGCTCTAAATGGTATTTATAGACTTCTTCAGGTTTTATTTGTATAGTTGGATGGAGGTATGCAATATACCTTCGAATATGAGTGTTCAAAATTCCCCATACCCTGTTATAAATTTCAATTTGAGACCATTCAATAATTTTAGAATGAAAATCCATATCGAAGCCTGATTGTGTTAAATAGTCCGGAGTTCCGCTTTTCATCTTTTCAACTATATCGTACAGTTCCCCTGTATCCCGTCTTGTTAATTTGGGGACAACAATTTCAAGTACGCTGGTTTCTATTTCGGTACGTAAAGAGAAAATATGATAAAGTTCGACTTGATTGATCTCAGTAACAAAGGCTCCTTTGTATTTAACTGTTTTCACTAATCCTTCCTCTTCCAATCCCCTTAACGCTTCACGGACAGGAACCTGACTAATACCATGATTTTTTGCAATTTCTGTTTCTACTATACGCTGTCCAGGTTTTAATGTATTCGAGATAATGTCCTCTCTCAGTTTCTGTTTGATCTCATCTTTTAGAGAAACCAATCGAGTTGACTGGTTATTAATCGGATTCATCTTCTCACTCCTGTTCAATCATTTTTTATAAAAAATCTGTTATTATATATAATTAATTTTATTATATATAAATACCCGAATGAATTTCAATGTTTATATTTTTTCGGGGTATAAAAAAGCCGTACCCGTTGTAGACGAACTACAATCAGGTACAGCTTCTATGCGTTCAAGCGTTTACATGGTCATTCCGCCATCTATCGTAATCAGACTGCCGGTCATGAAGGCGGACTCATCGCAGCAGGCGAATAAAATCGCATGCGCGATTTCTTCCACCCTGCCGAGACGTCCCATCGGCTGTCTTGCGGTAAACATCGCTTCCATTGCCGCCGGATCGGCGGCATTTCTGATCTTTTCCTCAATAGCCTGCGTATATGTCGTGCCGGGGCAGACACAGTTCACCCGGATGTTGTCATTGATATAATCGGCCGCCATGGCTTTCGTCAACGATACCACGGCTCCTTTCGATGCGGAATAGGCACTTCTGTCGGTGTGGCCTTTCAATGCCGCGACAGAACCGTTATTGACAATCACTCCGCCGCCTTGCTTCTTCATTTGCAGTACGGCATATTTCGAAACCAGAAATGTCCCCTTTACATTGACCTGCATGGTTTTATCGAAATCTTCCTCCGACATGTTGTCTACTCTGCCGGGCAGTACAATCCCCGCATTGTTGACCAGGATGTCGATTCTGCCGAAGGCTTGGACGGTTTCCTTTACAATACGTTCGGCATCGGCCGGATTGGAGACATCGCCTTGGACGAATATCCCTTCAGCCCCCGCCTTTTTCAATAGCTCTACAGCTGCTTCCCCATGGCTGGCCGTACGGGAATTCACTGCCACTTTAGCGCCATATTTGCCAAACTGTACGGCAGCGGCAAGTCCGATCCCCGATCCTGCTCCGGTCACCAGCACCACTTTTTTCGAAAAATCCAATGTTAGAATCCTCCTAATCACGGAAAGACAATATTTACTTGCCGAAGATTAAATTTGGAATGAACAACGTTAAATCCGGAATGAAAATAACCGCAATGACGACCAGCAATACGCTTAGCAGCAGCAGCCAGGATTCTTTTATGAATCTCCAGAAGGAGGTTTCAAAGATGGAGCAAACGATATACATGACCACTCCGACCGGCGGCGTTAAAAGCCCGATCGTCAGCGTCAAAACCATCACAATGCCAAAATGAACGAGGTCGATGTTCAGCTGTACGGCGACCGGAATGAGAATGGAGGTCAACAACAGGATCAAGACCGTCGAGTCCATGAACATGCCCACGATCAGCAGGAACACGATGAGAATAAGCATGATGATCCATGGCGTTTCGGAAATGTTCAGCAGCAAGGCCGCCATTTTTTGCGGGATCTGTTCCCAGGTTAAGCCGTAACTGAAGATCGCCGACAGCGCGATTAACAGCATGATCATGCCGATGTCGAGCGCAGTATCTTCCAACGTCCTCACAAATTTTTTCCAGGTAAATTCTTTGTAAACAAGCAGACCGATCACGATCGCATAAATGGCGGCAAAAGCGCCGGCCTCGGAAGGCGTGAATATGCCCGTTCGCAAACCCGCCAGCAGCAGGATCGGAAAGAGAAACGCCCATATGCAATCGATGAAAGTCGTCCAGATTTCTTTGGGAGGAGCCACTTTTGCCCGTTCCGGCTGATAACCTTTACTCCGTGCGGTAACGGAGACCGCGACCATTAACAATACCATCATGAGGAGACCGGGAAGAATGCCTGCGGCAAACAGCCGGCCGATGGAAACTTCGCCTATGCTTCCGTAAAGAACAAGACCGATTCCCGGCGGTATCATTGTCGTAATCATCGAGCTGGTACCGATAACTCCCGCCGCAAATCCTCTGGAATACCCTTTCTCGATCATGCCCGGTCCCAGAACGCGTCCAAGCATGGTGGCGTCGCCGATCGCCGAGCTCGTAATTCCGCCCAGCATCGTGGCCAGCACCATGTTCACTTGTGCCAACCCCGCACGCATATGTCCCGCCAACACGGACGCCAGCTTCATCAGCCGATGCGTAATGCCGGTTTCGTTCAGCAGGTTGCCCGCGAATACAAATAAAGGAATCGCAAGCAGAACAAAGCTTTGTGTCTGAGTTAGCACAAGCTGGACCGGCATCGTGAACGACAGTGTCGGCTGCTGCAAGAAGAAAACGAACCCCGAAATCCCTATCGCAAAGGCTACCGGCATGCCCAGAATCATCAGTAATAAGAACACGATAGTGACCAATAACACGTTTTATGCCTCCTTTCCATTAAAGTGATTACAGAAATTCTTTATTGCTTTCCGTCGTTTGAACACTCTGATAGCCTCTGGCGATTTGCTCTTTGATTTTCACGATCGTGGTGCTTAACATCAACATGCACCCGACGGGCACGCTCAGCGTAACCCAGGTATAGCTGAAGCCCGGAATTCCCTGATACGTTCTGAGCCGTGTCGTATAGGAGAGCCATAAGCCAAAGCCGATAAGTACCGCCAAAAATAAGATAATCAAGATTTGGTTCATGATTTTAAGGTAAAACTGCGCCTTTACCGGCAGGCGGCTTACAACCAGCTCGATGCTCACCAGCTTGTCGTTTCTCATCGCCATATCGGCGCTTAGAAAGACGCACCACGCAAACAGAAAGGTTGCTACATCCACAGCCCATGAGATAGGGTGACCAATGGTTCTTGCGATGGCTGTGGCAAAAACCAATGCCGTTATGATCGCCAACGCCGTTTTGACGATAAAAACCTCTGCTTTGCCGATGTAATCATACAGTTTTTTCATGGTTCCACACCTCCGCATCACGTTCTTATTTTCCAGCCCTGCCCTTGCGGGCAGGCCGGAAAATAAGAATTACGATTTCAGCTCCTGGTTACTTGCCCATTTCTTTAAAAACGGTATCTCTGGCTTGAACCAGATTTAATTTCGTGTAAGCTGCCTCGCCGGCTTTTTTGAACGCTGCAATGTCGATCTCGTTGGCCGGAATGATCGTTACGCCGTGGGCGGCAATTTCTTTCTTGAGCTGTTCCGTTTCCTGCTCCATCTTTTTGGAAATTTCAAGCCCGGCTTTGTTGCATTCCTCGATGAGAATATCCTGATACTCTTTAGGAAGGCTATCGAAAAATTTCTTGCCGACGACCTGGAAATTGATCAGCATGATGTGTGAAGTCTCGCTTACATATTTGGCGGCCTCATACAGCTTTCCTCCCGTCACATTCCGATACACGAGTTCGGCGCCGTCGATCGCGCCCTGCTGTATGCCGATATAGACTTCACCGAACGGAAGCGCTACCGGAGCCGCGCCAAGCGAGCGTACGGACTCCTGCCAAACCGGTACGCCCGGGGTCCGGATACGGAGACCCTGCAGATCCGCAGGCGATTTGACCGGCTTGTTCGTGACCATGTGCCGCAAGCCTTGAATCCAGTTAAACGACAGCACTTTAATATCGTGCTGGTCTTCCAGATCCTTCAGCCATTGCTTGACTGTTGGAGAATCGTTTAGCTTCTCCACATCTTCAATCGTTTCGGCAAAGTAGGGCGCGTTCATCACCGCGATGTCGGGAACATACATGCCCAGACGCGCGGAGTCGGTATTCTGACCTACATTGACGCCCTGCTTCAACTGCTCGATGATGTCCTCTTCCACACCCAACTGGGCGCTCGGGAACACTTGAATCTCCAGGTTGCCGTTCGTTCTCTCCTTCACCGCCTGCGCCCAATTTAAAAATCCTTGGTGAAAGGGCTCGGACTCCGCCAGCACGTGGTTAAATTTTAAAACAAACTTCTGATTGGAACCTTCTTCCGATTTGCCGCAAGCCGAAGCCAGGAAAACCAACACCATCACCATCATGAGACTGACCCATCTTTTTGCCTTTTTCAAAGAACTTCTCCTCCCTTTTTCACACGAATTGTTTTAATTCATCCATACCGGCAACCATTCCGTAAACCGACTGAGCGACTCACCTCCCGTCTATAGTGATAGCAATTTCAATGCTTCAGCATACGAATCAGATTTTGCGTTGAATACAGCGCCATTCTCTCTACCGCTTCCGCCGTATAAGCGCCCGCATGAGGGGTCAGGATGAAATTGTCCAGTTTCAGGAGCTTTTCATCCGGGGACGGCGGTTCTTTGGAAAAAACATCCTGCGCTGCAACGGCAATCCTTTTCTCCTTCAAGGCGGTGTAGAGACTCTCTTCATCGACCAATTCCCCTCTCGAGGTATTGATTAATATCGATGACGGCTTCATCAGTTTCAGCGTATCGCTGTTGATTATGTATTTGGTCTCCGGCGTAAGCGGAAGGTGAAGAGAGATCAGGTCCGACATGGCCAATACAGCCTTCAAAGAATCGCACAGCACGATCCCATACTGCCTGAGAAATTCCGAATCGTTAAAATAGGGATCATACAGCACGACAAACATGCCGAGTCCTTTGGCGCGTTTGGCCACCTCCCTGCCGATCTGTCCGCCGCCGATAACGCCGATGGTTTTCCCGGTCAGTTCGATCCCCTGAACTCTGTCCCAACCCCCGTTTTTTACATTGGCGCTCAAGACGGAAACTTTGCGGGCGGCTTCAAACATCAGCGCAATGGCCAGCTCCGCGACGGATATATTATTGCTTCCGACAGCACTCTCAACTGAAATCCCCAGCTTCTCGGCAGCTTTTAAGTCGATGTTATCCACGCCGACGCCATACTTCGATACCGCTTTCAAATCCCGGCAGCGGCTCAGCACTTTTTCCGTCAATGGATCCACGCCGACGATTATACCGACCACTTGCTCTCCGGCCAGCCCGATGATCTCCTCTTCGGTAAATGTCTTTCCCGTATCGTTTGCGATGATTTCATAGCCCAACTCTTCCAATAGAGGGAAGGTTTGCGCTTTGTAGTCTTTAAACGACTTTGGCGTAATTAATATTTTCATCGCGAGACCCATCCTTTACTTTATATCGAATACTGATGGTAATATTTCAAGTATTTGTCAAACCGTCTTGCAAAGAACTCCCGGCTGCTGCCGTCCGGCAGCCAGCTTCTTTTCAGCTGCGGCTTGATCTCCTTGACTGTAGCGATTTCGCCTGCCGCCTTCAGAGCCATATAGGCCGTTCCGAGAAGCGAGGCATGCGAAAGACGGTCTGCATAAACCGGCAATTCGAATATGGAAGCGGCCATCTGCAGCCAAAACGGCGACTGCTCGATCCCGCCCGAGATGCTGATCAGCTTGGGCGCTTGTCCTACGATGGGCAGCGTAATCTCATAGCATTGCTTCAAATTGAACAGCACGCCTTCTAACGTCGAGTAGTACAAATCGTAGCTGTCATGGTTGATCTTAATATCGAACATCATGGCACTCTTCGTATCGTCCCAGCCCGGGCAGCGCTCCCCTGCCAGAAATGGAAGGAAAATGGGTGCATCACCTTTTTTTAGCGATTTCACAGCTCCCTGATCCAATTGCTTCAAACTGAGGCCGCCATGGGCTCCAAGAATTTTCTTGCCCATCCAATCGACGGTGTTGCCTGCACCGGCGGTGGCGCATCCGGCGATCCACATGTCTTCAACGCCGACATAGCACCAGGTTGACGGGGAATCGGCAAGCACCGGTTTTTCCGTCGATATGCGTATGGCAGCGCTCGTACCTACGGAGATAGACATAATGTTATCTCCAAAACCGCCGACAGCCACCTGGTTCATGCAGCCGTCCGCGCCTGTGATCAGGACCGGCGTGCCTTCTTTAATTCCCAGCATAGAAGCCGCTCCTTCGGATAAAGGAGACGTATATTCGGAACCGACCAATGTCGGCAGCATGCCCTCGTCGATCCCTGCCAGTCTCAATGCTTCCTCGTCCCACTCCAGCGTATGAAGGTTCAGGAACCCTCCGGCCGATGCGGTGCTCCTGGATACGGCAAACTCCCCGGTAAGCTTCAAATACAGATATTCCGGCATGGAAGCGATATAAGAAACGCGGGCCGCATTGCCCGTTTCTTTCTCGTGCATATATTTCCAAAACGTATAAGTCGTGTGAATCGGACACCCCGTACGCCGGTAAAGAGAGGCGAATAGGTCCGAATCCTTCCTGTATTTGTCCGTCGTTGCGGATGCCGCCGTATCGGCCCAGGTGCTGAGCCGGGAGACGGGTCGTTTGTCTTTATCCAGAAGAACGAGACTGTGGCTCCAAATGCTGCAGGCAGCCACCATATCCACATGATGGATCCCGTTTTGCGCAAGCAGCCGCTTACCCGCCAGCATCGTTTCTTCCATGATTTTGTCCGCATCGAATGTGACCGTATCTCCCGCATCGGCGGAATAGTTGATCGGCAATATATCGACTACGCCTTCACCGTTTCGATAAAGCATAGCTTTGGCCGACGCAGTCGATGCTTCCAAGACTAGAATAAGTATGGTCTTTCACCTCTCACCATCGTTAGCTCTGCTCCGGTCAGCTGTTTTGATCCTTCTGGAACATCTCGTAAATGTTTTTCTTTGCATTCATGATATGCAATTCAATGCACCTTCGAAGCTCCGCCTGATCTCCGGCTGCCAAAGCACGATAAATGGCCTCGTGCTCCCGGACTCCCTCGATCATGCTTTCTCTCGGCTGGCGGCCGTAAACGTAATAGGCATAAGCGTGCGTACCCAAATTATTATATATTTGCAGCAATCGATTATTGCCCGAGCACTTCATGAACAATTGATGAAACTCCTGGTCCAACGAATAGTTTTTAAAATATTCGTTTACGTTGGAGACGTTTTCAATCAGACGCTTATGCTCCGACAGGTTTTCGATAAATTTCTGCCGGATTTTCTCGTCCCGGTTAAAGTTTTCGATCGCTTTCTCGATATAGCGCGTTTCGAACATCAGCCTGATGTCGATCAGTTCCTCGATTTCCTCCAATTTGACTTTTCGTACGTTCACACCCCTTCTGGGTGTATTTTCCACCAAGCCTTCGCTGATCAAACGGTTCAAAGCTTGCTTGATGGGGGTTTCGCTGATTCCGTAGCGTTCGTACATTTCTCTGATAATAATCTTTTGTCCGGGAACCAATACTCTTTGCGTAATATCTTTCTTTATTGCTTTATAGGCGACATCTACAAGCGTTTCGGTTTTATAATCCATCGTATCCAACCCGTAGTTCTCCTTCCAGGACATCCATGTGCGCAATACTTTATCGGATTAAAGTTTTAGATCTAAAATTTAAAATCTGTATATATTTACTATTGTACATAAAAATTCCTTGTAATCAATAAAAATTTTTACGGATTTTGGCATTAGAGGAAGCTGCAAACATAAAAATCCGCCATCCTTTTGCAGTAAAATGCAATTGGACGGCGGATTTTGCCGATATGTTTCAAATCCGATCCATAAACCAGACAGCTCCCATGAAAGCTATGATTCCGGAGATGCCGTACACCATTCGGGGATACCACGATATCCGTGCGGCACAGATCAGGGCGGGCAGCAGCACCGCCAGAACTGCCAATTGGCCGACTTCGACGCCGAGATTGAAGGAGAACAAGGCTAACAAATAATCTTCTCCAAGCGCTCCGTGCAATATGTCTGCGAAGCCGAAGCCGTGAATGAATCCAAAAAGCAGCGCAACCAGCCACCGATAGCCGTGCCGTTTCAACCAAATGTTCTCGATGGCGACAAATACGATGCTGAGCGCAATGAGCGGCTCAATAACCGATAACGGCACCCGTACAATATCCAATGCCGACAGTGCCAACGTTATACTGTGGCCGACCGTGAAGGCCGTTAAGATTTGAACATACGCCTTTGTTTTCTGCTTTACGACCAACAGTCCGAGCAGAAACAGAAGATGATCGTAGCCTGTCCAAATATGCAGCATGCCGGTAACGAGAAAATCTCTGAAGGTAAATAACCAGCCCGGAACCGCTATTTCCATCGTTCTCCTCCCGCTCCCATCGCTAATCTTCTCGCTGATGTCGCGCATTTGAGCGTTCAGCACCATTTGAACGGGCTGATTCCCCGTATGGACGGTCACGAAATTTTGGTGCTGCGGATCATCCAGGTCGAAAAAAAACGCATAGTGGATGCCGTACTCCTGAACCGGCCTGTCAAAGGTGCTGGACAGCTCCATGCGGACAAAATCCATTCCGTTCTTCTTCTCTACCGTATGGCTCTTCAGCATAAACCGGCCCTTTTCACCGTTGCCGGTGACCTCAAGCGATTCGCCGATGAGCCGCTGCAGATCCTGCTCGGTCCAGATGGGTCCTGCCGGAGCGGAAGCTGCCGGATCGAGGACAATCACCTTCCTCGTTCGGATGGTCACCCATTGCTCTACTTCCCTGGCTTCCAAATACAGCGTATAGTTTATTGTTTTACCGGCGGCCCGGATATCCGAATAACCGATCGTGCCTATGTGCGCCTCGGCCATAAGCGGCATGCCCGCAGCCTGCACGGCTATAAGCAGGACAAAGGCTGCAATGATGCGAATAAGCCGCTTGCTCATTCCTTATTCACCAATGTCAATATGAGTTTGGCGCTTTCCGCCCGTGTTGCGCTGCCGCTCGGAACGAACTGCCCGCCGGAGCGGCCTTCAATGATATGAAGCGCGGCTGCTTTGCCTACAGCCGACTGGGCCCAAGCGCTGATTTGTCCCGCATCGATAAAGTCCGCTTTCCCTTCGGCCAGCGGTTTGCCGGATTTTTTCTCCATGGCTCTGACTATCATCACCGCCATTTCCTCACGGCTGATGGTCCGGTCCGGCTCGAAGCTAAGCTCGTTTGTCCCTTGAACGATTCCCGATTCATAGGCCGCATTAACGGCCTCCGTATACCAGGCATCGCCGTTCAAATCCTTGAAATGAGCAGCGCCCGGCGAAGCCTTCAAACCAAGAGCCCGTACCAGCAGCGCCGCAAACTCGGCGCGAGTCACAGGGTTCTCCGGAGCAAATAAGCTGTCGGATATGCCATCGGCAATGCCTTTGAACGAAAGCTCCTGAATCAGCGAGTAAGCCCAATGGCTGGAAGGCACATCCTGATAAGTTTTGACATATTCGAATACGCCATAAACACTGAAGTGATTCACATTCGCCGTATAGCTGCCCTGAGCATAAGTTCCCCCGATAAAATGGAATTTTCCATTATCATCGATATAGTAAATGCCCGCCAGCCTCGGATTGGTTACATGCCCGGCCGGAAGCGTAATCGTAACCGGTTTGGCAAACTCAGTCAAACGGGAAACCGTTCCGGTCGAATCCATAACTTCAATCGTCAAATCATACGTCCGGCCTCGGGATAGGAGATGCTCGCCCCTCTTCTCTGCGGCAGGTTCGATCTTGACCATAATCTGACTGCCGCCTCGTTCCCCGGCGGGCAGCAAATTGGCTGCTTGTACCAGTACATCGGACGGAATGGACAGGTGCACCTCGCTTGTCCGAATCGAAATGGAGCTGTTTTCGCCAATGTATTCAGCCGCATTGGCCGGCAAAGAAACGCCTGTCCGGCCGTCCGCAACAGAGATGCTGACGGGTCCGCTCTGACCCTTCAAGTCATCCGGCTTCACGGCTTGCAGACTGCCGTCCGTCCCCGAATTCCGCCCCGGTAACGCACCGCCTGCGCCACCCCCTGCACCGCCTCCGCTGCTGCCGCTTGAGGAATCACTCCCATTGCTTACAGGACCCGTTCCGGTTGTGAATTCATAAATGTCCGAGGTCGTAAATCCGCCGTACGCATCTTCCAGTGTCGTATACCAGTAATACATGCTTGAGCCCTTGTTCAGCCGCCAAGGAACTTCCGCACGGCTGCCGCTAGGCACATTTTTCCTTTCCCCGATTTTCTCTTTGGTATACACGTTGACGCCGATATAATCGGTCGCCACTTGCTTGGCAATCGGCTTTAGATGGATCGGCAAGCTGAATTCTTCCATCTCCGGCTTGTCTTCAAAGTAAATGTAATCGTCGAGCAGCGGCGAATACGTATTGACCATCAGCTGATTATTTTTCATATCGAATTGCAGCAGGCGCATATACCCCAGACCGCCCTGCGGCCCGGATTGATAATCCGCCAGCATCTCAATAACGGTATTGCCGTTATCCCCGTGCCTCACGTTGTAAGCCACCCCGTGTATATGACCGCACAGCACCATGAACACATTTTGATTTTTGGAAACGAGCTTTTTCCACAAGTCTTCGCCTTGACCGGCATAGAAGCCGCCCGGCGCAATGTATTCGTGGGTCGCAATAATGGCATTGCGGTCAGGATACTTTTTCAGTACCTCATCAGCCCATTGAATCGTTTGGTCGTCAATCTGCCAACCCAGATAAAGAATGATGAAATCATTGCCTTTTGCCGAAATAAGATCGTAGTGGTCGCGGTTGTTTTCCAGGTCTCCCCCATACCACGGATTGTTCTCAAAGCGGTGGCGCCCGAAATATTTCCAATATTCGTTATATACCGCCTCATTATGATTAACGTCATGGTTACCCGCTACCACCCCATACGGAATTTGAGCGTCATCCAGCGTTTTCATGCTGGCGTCTGCCGCCGCCCATTGATCCGGCTGGTCAAAGTCGTCCACAATGTCCCCGGTATGGACGACATATTGGATTTTCTTCTCCTGCGCGTGGTCCGCAATCCATTTGGTCATCGTTTTGTAGGTGTCCGGCCAGCTTTCCGAGTAATATTGGGTGTCACTCATCCAAGCAAACGAGAAATCGTACTGATCCGGAGAAGGGATCAAATCCTGCACAAGAACATGAATTTTTTGATCCTTCACCATATCGGCGACGCTTACGTTCGCTTTCAAGGTGAAATCCTCCGTACCCATGCCCGAAGCTGCGGCCTGCCACTTTCCGGTGGTGTGGTTCCACGTATACAGCGTCACCTGCCGTTCCGGCTTGGAATGTCCTCGCCATTGCACCTCTACTTGCTCAATACCCGTCAAATCGTCCGCAATCGTAAATTCAAAACGCTGATAAGGCAATTTCTCGTCATATTCGGTTGAAAAATATTGTCCGTCGATCGCTTTTACCGCTTCGACGGCCTCGCCGGAGAACGGCGTTTCCCCCGCAGGTTCCAGTTCCAGCGGAGGTTCGCGGTCCGCTCCGTTCGAGAAGGCTTGCTTCGGTGTTTTGTCAGTAAAATCATACTGATAGGCTTTGTAGAATGTCACGTCCAGCGGATCGCCGGTCGGATCATTCACGGTAACGGCCAATGAGGCGTTTAAGTCTACTCCCGCTGCACCCTGCGCCGGAGACGGATTGACCGGCTTGTACGGGTGCTCCTCAACCACGGAGAAAGGAATCTTTTTGACGAGCTCGTTGCCGGCTTTATCCGTTACAATCGCTTCAAACTCATGAGTGCCCGGCGTCAAATTCAAAGCATTCACGACGGCAGGCAAAGACAAATCGTTGCCGTCCAGCTTGCCCTCCACGGCTGCAATACCGGAAAGCGCATCGTCCGCACTGATCGAAAATGAAATGCTGCCTTTATACGTTTTGTTTTCCTCGATGGACAAGGCTGTGATGAAAGGCTTGGTGTTATCTACAATTACTTCCGCGGAAACTTTCTTCAGCGGTTCCGAGCCATCCACCTGGATCGAAACCGTATGCGGACCCTCCGCGACTTGGGTCGTATCCCAGGCATACGTGCGGCCGGTCAGCTTGTCATCCGGAATGGTAAATGTCATGTCTGCGCGTTCTTTGGCCGTTACATCGTTGAACGAGCCGTCGCCGAGTGCGATTTTACCGGTTGGTCCCGCTGCATACGAACCGTCTCCCATCTTGATTTGGGTCGATTCGACCGGAATAATTGTTCCGTCAGGAAGAACAAGGCGTACATTTTGAATGGTGAAATCGTCATTGTTATCGGTCGTATCGAGCGGGTCCACGCGATTACCCGAAGAAACGGAAATGACGTTCGCGCCGGCTTTCAAATCGTCAGCCGGAATTTCTACGGTTACGATTTGATTGCCTGTAATATTGGCGTCAAAAATTTTCAATACTTTATTGCCGACCAGCAATCCGTTTTTGTATCCGGCATTAAAGCCGTCCACTTCCATGACGAACGTAGCCGGGCGCACCATCTTGTTGACGGTCGGCACCTTTACGCCGTCGACAAACAGAGAGGTTGCTTCATTCTCGTCACTGCTTGCTCCCAGCAGCATTTGCGTGCCCGACAAGAAATCGCCTGTTTTGACATTCAGGATCAACGGCTCGACAGCCTCATGCTGAATGGTAATGGCATACGGCTTTCCTCCGTTTTGAGCCATAGACGTAACTACATTGTTACCGTCAGACGCTTCAAAATAATATTCCAGCGCTTCCGTTTTCTGAAGGTCATATAAAGAAATGGTCTTGGCTTCGTAAAATCCTTCACTGTTTTTCTCCAGATTCTCGGCTTTAAAAGTATCCTCTTCCTTGTTCTTATGGTAAAAAGTCACGCGTTTGACTAGGTTGTCGTCTGTAATGCCTGCTTTCAAAGTCAGATCAATCGGCGGTGTCGCCAGCAGCGGCATCGTATGGTCAATGACCGGCACCGTTGTATCGTTCACTGCGGATTTCGCCTGCGGCGGCACTTGACCGGCAATGACAGCGGCAGGAGTAGCCGTTTGTCCATACGCTCTCTTCATCATGACTTTGCTGCCGTCTTTCGGATATTCGTACACAATCCCTTTTTTGCTGACGGCTTCATTAGCCTGCTCGCCATCGTTATAGGAAGCGCGGGAAATTTCCGCACCGGTGTCCGTCATAAGCGCAAGCGTTCTTTTCTCCGAATTGATCATGCCGTCGTTCGGGGCGGTTCGGACCATTTGGTCATCGGTAATACTGGAGCCGAAGTTTGCGTTAAAGTCCGCCGTCGTTTTCCCTTGGCTTGCCGTATTGTTAATCCACAGCACCATAGCGCTTTGAGGCTGTACCAGCTTGTTTTCATCCAAATCCCAATCTTTAAACGTATTGTTCGGATAAATATATTTCAGCTTGTAATCTTTCAAGTTGATCGGGCGGTCTGTTGTATTATACACTTCCACATACTCATAGGTTTGTGGAGAATCGGGATTCGGCACAATTTCGGTAATGAGCAGATCCGGAACCACGTTATAATTTACCTCCGGGTAAACCGACAAGCTGAAGGTTTGATCGGTTTGCTCCGGAAGACGCGTTACATTCGTCCCGTCCGACGCCTCGAAATAGTAATGTAACGAGGAAGCGTCATTCAGCTCCGTCTTAGGAATCGTGGCTGAATAGGTCATTCCGGCGACGGTCATGGGCAGAGATGTAAAGCTGCTCTGCTTGTCCGTTTGATACAACAGCTTTATATATACTAGCTGCGTCTCTTCATAGACGGAAGCAGATACGGTGAAGTTCTGCGCTTCAATTCCTGAAGCGGTTGGCGTATGCTCGATGTACGGAGCCCAATAGTCCGCCGGCAAATGGACAGGCGCTGCCGGAGTTTGCCCGGCTGCTAATGTCCCGGGGGTTGGCGCTACCTTCGAGCCAAGCTTGATCATCGTATGGGTTCCGGCCGCAGGCGGCTGATACGTAACTGTCTTGCCATCTGCGGAATCCGAAGTGTCGGTAGAATTCGGAGCGTTGTAGCTTGCCGTTACGATCCGGTTCAGGCCATGATCCAGCGCAAGGGACAGACTGCGACCTCCCGTATTGGCCATTCCTCCCGAATGAAACCGGGTCACCTGCGATTCGGTCAAGCTCGTTCCATATGCCGTATTAAAGTTGCTCAGGTCATCGGTAATCCCGCCATTATTAGCCGGGTCCGTCACATTCCACAGCACCATCACTGCACCCGGGGCCAGCGGCTTGTCCTCCGTGATATCCCATTCCAGCGGAGCCCGGTTATCATAATAATCATAAATAATCTTGTAATCCTTCAAATTGATCGTCTTGTTGCTGTTATTATAAATCTCTATGTACTCATATGGCTCCGCAGACACCCCGGAAGGCTGTTTGGAGTTAAACATAATTTCCGTAATCAGCACATACGGAGGCGCGGCCGCCGCTTCAACCTTCGGAACCGTACCTGCCATTGGAAGGCCGGATACGGCGACGGCGAAAGCTAAAAACAATTTGATCCATTTCCGTTTCAACACATTCTCCCCATCCTTATCATGATTTACCGCACAATCAGAACATACGATCCCGCATTCAAACGTGTGCGTATTTATGGATTATAGCGAAGGTTTGTAAGCGGAATATCATCTCAATTTTAAGAAAAAGTAAACAGATTCTGATATATTTCAGCCCGCAAAAAAGCCACAATGCGAGGGTTGTCGCATTGTGGCTCAGGACAAGTCGTAGCGAAGCCGTAACGATTTCGGCCAAAGTAATCGGTTTCATTTTTTGCGCGTCATCCAACTCTTCCCGGCCTATTTTTACCCGGATGCGTTCTCGTCTTCCAACGCCTGGTCGGCCGCTTTCCACGCATTGAAAATATGCTCTTCCGCTTTTTTCTGGGCCGTTGTTCCATCCCGCTGCAGAATGGCCGAGGCGATGAGCCGATGCTCGTTCAACGTGCTGTACTTGCGTGTGCTGTTTTTGGTCCAAGCCGTCGACCTGATCAAAGTAATCGGATTTTGTAAGCTCTCCAGCATTTTTCTCAGCACTTCGTTTTTGGATATGTAATAAATTTTAGAATGGAATTCGTTGTTGATTTCGGCAATCACTTTATAATTGGTCAGCTCTTTTTCCTTTTCAAAAACAACCTCCATTTCATTTAAAAACGAGTGAAAGTCCGCCAGTTCCTCCTCGGTTGCATTCTCGGCGGCAAGTTTGGCGGCTAAGCCCTCCATAACCGCTCTCGTTTGATAGAAATCGAGTATATTTTTCCTGGACAGTTTGGTTACGAAAATTCTCCGATGAGGCAGCGTTTCCACTAATCCTTCCGATTCCAGCTTGTTCAGGGCATCGCGAATCGGGGTGCGGCTCACCTCCAAATCCTGCGCAAGATTGGTTTCGATCAATCGTTCTCCCGGCCGGTACACCCCGGCTAAAATGTTATTTTTCAGCTGCTCGTATACAACTTCCCTGATCGTTTTAGGCCGAATCATATCTTTTTGTTCTCTCCCTTTTATCTAAACAAGCTTATTAATGGAATCATAACAATAAGTAGAACGACAATCAATAACGTCAGGGAAAATCTTACATTTCGCTTCTGCTTCATCGCCGCCCTGTTCCTTGATCGGTTTTAGGGCAAATTTCATCCTCTCCAAGCTTTTTTAATCATTCTCATGACGAACGGCATGGCCAGTATGCATAAAATCAGAATGAACAACGTCAGTGAAACAGGACGTGTAACGAAAACATCCAGGCTTCCATGCGAAGAAAGCAGGGACTGCCGCAAGGTATTCTCCGCCATGGGCCCCAGGACTAAAGCCAGGACGGCTGCTGCGGGGGAAAATCCGTTCCGCTTCATAAAGTATCCAATGATTCCGCAGATCAACATAATCCAGGTTTCCACGATACTTGCATGAAGAGTGTAGGTGCCCAGCACGCAAAGGACAACGACCATAGGAAGCAGCAAACGGTAAGGAACCTGCATGACCTTTACAAATAGCGGGATGGCGACAATATTCACCAACAGCAGTACGACATTGCCCAAATACATGCTGGATACCAAGCCCCAGACAAAATCGGGATTGCTGTCCATCAGCAGCGGCCCGGGCTGCAGCCCCCACATCATGAACGCGCCAAGGAGAACCGCAGTGGAACCCGAACCGGGAATCCCAAGGGTCAGCAAAGGCACCATCGCTCCCGCCGAGGCCGCATTGTTGGCCGCTTCCGGACCGACCAGGCCCGGCATGGCGCCCTTCCCGAATTTTTCCGGGGTCCTGGAAAGTTTCTTTTCCATAGAGTAAGACATCAGAGATGCAATCGTAGCCCCCGCACCCGGCAGCACTCCGACAAAAAATCCTAAAAGCGACCCGCGGATAAAGGTATATTTGCTTTCCAGATAATCTTTCGCATTGGGCCAGAAGTTTTTCTTAAAGGAAAAAACAATCATTTCTTTCTTTCCTTCCCGATGGGCTCCTTCATGGACGGAACTTAGAAGTTCCCCGATACCGAAAAGGCCGATGGCGACGGGAATAAAGTCGATGCCATTGATCAGTTCGGCCGATCCGAAGGTAAATCTTTGTTGACCCGATACGACGTCAACGCCTACCATGGAAATGGCGAAACCGAACAAAGCCGAAATGATGCCGTTAATCTTGTTGTCTCCCATCATAAAAGTCAACATCAGCAGACCCATCAACATCAGCATGAAATATTCCGACGGGCCGAATGATACGGCAACATCGGCCAGAAAAGGGGCCATGGAGGAAATCAGGATGACCCCGAGTGTACCGCCTATAAACGAAGCCACCGCCTGCATGACAAGCGCGGGGCCCGCCCGACCTTGTTTGGCGAGCGGATACCCATCTAATGTACTTGCGACGGTTGCCGATTCCCCGGGCGTATTAATCAGAATAGAAGTAATCGTGCCTCCATACATGGAACCGTAGTATATCCCGGCAAGCATAATGATTGCCGTTGTGGGATTCAATGAAAATGTCAGCGGCAAAAGGATGGCGATTCCGGCTGATGGACCGAATCCGGGGATGATCCCTACAATCATGCCGATAAACGCCCCTATGGTTACAAATAATAAATTGGTAGGAGTGACTGCTATTGAAAAACCCAATAGCAAATGATCCCAAAATTCCATACTGCTCGCCTCCCACAGCTTTTACATAAATCCCAGTATTCCCTTTGGCAGCCCCGCATTCAGCCAAAGCTCAAACATAGCAAAGACTAACGCCGGAATCGTGATGCTGATGACCGCATTCTGCACATATCGTTTGCGGTTGAAACGAAACAGAATGAAATAAATGTACAATGCCATTGCGGGTACGGCCCCGATATAAGTCATGAGCAGAACAAGCAGAAATGTAAGAAGAATCACCCACCCTATATCGCCGGCATACCCCTCGCTGCCTTCTTCCGATCGTCTGTTCCGCCAATCGTTCATCACCCGAATGCCTGTAAATATGAGAAGCAAAAGACCAATCGTGATGGGAAACAGACCGGGACCCGGCTTGCCGGAGCTTGTGAAAAATTCGAATTCAAGGCTTAACAGAAAAAATACCCAAGTGAACAAAAAGAGAAATGCGGAAAATCCCAGTTTCATCATGCCCACTATTTTATCGCTCCCGTCTCTTTAAGAAGTGTCTTAAAGGTGTTGGTTGTCTCTTCAAGATATTGGGCAAAATCGTCCCCAAATCGTATATCTTCCGTCAAGCTGTTATCACTGATGTACTTTTTCCATTCCGGTGTTTCCGCGACTTTTTTCATCGTCTCAATCCACCAGTTCTGAACGTCATCTGAAACGCCGCCTGCCAAAACAATTCCGCGCGGCATAGGCAGGTTCACGTTGTAGCCGAGTTCCTTGAAGGTGGGGACGTCCGATAAGGACTGTATCCTGCTATTACCGGAAAATGCAAGCGGTTTCATTTTTTCGGCTTTAATTTGCCCCAATACTTCCGATGGATTTGCCATCATGGCATCGATGCTTTTTGAAAGCAGGCCCGAAGTACTTTCTCCTGCAGATTGGAACGGCACATACTCAAAATCGAATCCGGCTTCTTTCGCCAGCATGCGGGGGATAATGTAATCCACATTCACCGCTCCCAACCCTCCGATACTCATTTTTTTGCCGCTTTTTGCGGTTTGGATGAAATCGTCCAGCGTATTGTACGGAGAGTCGCCGTTTACAATAAACACCATGTCGTCCGTTGCCATCAATGCGACCGGGGTAAAAGATTTGTAGTCAAAGCCCGTATTGGAAAGCAGCGGTGTTGTGATAAAGCTTCCGCTGGTGGAACTGATTTGATAAGGATCCCCTTTGTGGCTGTTCAGATACCCCCAACCCGTGGCCCCGCTGCCGCCCTGACGATTTTCAGCCACAATCGGCGGTGTATACAGTTTGTTTTTTTTCAAAATATCGATAATGGTTCTGGACATGATATCGTTTCCTCCGCCGGGTCCGAAGGCGATCGTCCAGTCAAGCGGCTTTTCTGGATATTTGAATTCCGTTTTCGATTGCGTTTGTGTATTCTCTGAAGCGCCGTTGGCGGGTTGGCCGTTCCCTCCGCCCGCTCCCCCGCAGGCGCTTAATGAAAAAGCCGTCAGAGCAGCCAACATCATTTTCCATACTCCACTTTTCATAATAAACTCACCCTTTCAAAGCAGATAAAAGGTGGCGGTCGCCATGGCGACCGGTTTTCCGTCCTGATTCGTCATTCTCGATTCCATCTGGACGATTTTCTTCCCTTTCTTCAAAAAAGCGGCGGTGCATGTAACGATTCCACCATGGACACCGCTCAGATA
Source organism: Paenibacillus naphthalenovorans (assembly GCF_001465255.1). NCBI lineage: Bacteria > Bacillati > Bacillota > Bacilli > Caryophanales > Paenibacillaceae > Paenibacillus > Paenibacillus naphthalenovorans. Next base: position 2,617,212 of record NZ_CP013652.1, read on the forward strand.
CTGGGTTTTCATTTCCAGAGTAACCGCCGAACCAAGAAATTTTTTGCACAAATGTCCCATAGACACGTCGAGGATGAAGGAAATAACCCCGCCATGCAAAGTCCCCTGCGGATTGAACATGTAATTTTCGACAGGGGCTTCCACGATGCAAACTTCATCCCCGTACTTGAATTTCAAATCAAAAAAACGCGCCAGAAAAAACGTTTCAAAATCATTTGCCTGGGTGGCCATGGCTTCTTCAAATTTGATCCTAGCCTGTTCCATATTTATACCTTCTTCTCTAGGAATACTTGAAGTCCGGTTTACGTTTCTCCAAAAAAGCCCTGACTCCTTCTCGATAGTCTTCCGTGCTGAAGGAATCCTGCCGGAGTCTTTTCGTCTCCTCCGTATCTTCCGCCACGCCTCTCATAATTTCCGAAATGATATATTTCATGCTGCGTACCGTAAATTGCGCATTTTGGCACAATAGTTCCGCAAATTCGTAAGTTTTGCTTACGATTTCTTCCGGGGAATAGACTTCGTCGATCAGGCCGATTCGAAATGCGCGCTGCACATCGATAATTTTGCCGGATAAAAGAATATACTTTGCGTTGGCCGGACCGACCAGATCAACCAATTGTTTGGTCGCGTTAAGGCTGTATACCAGTCCCAATTTGGCGGGGGTGATCCCAAAACGGCCGGTCGTATCGGAAAAACGGAAATCGCATGCCAACGCCAACTCGCACCCTCCTCCGATACAAGGTCCCTGAATCATCGCAATCGTCGGCTTTTTAAAGTGGGCTAATCTTCTTTCCGCTTTATGACAAGCATCGTTGTAAATTTTCGCCCCTTCCGGAGTCGATCTTAATGTTTTGAATTCGCTGATATCAGCCCCGGCGGCAAACGCCATTTCATCCGCCCCGCGCAAAACGAGCACCTTGATCCCCCTGTCCTGCTCGGCATCTTCCAACAGGGAAGGAATCGTTTTCCACATTTCGTGGGTCAAAGCATTCCTTTTTTCCGGCTGATTAAAATAAATCGTGGCAACTTCACCTTTTTTCTCAAGATAAACATGATTCGTAGACATCAAATGATCATCCTTTCCGGATATTTATTGTATACCACATTTTCATTATACAGCTCCTTGATTTCCTCTTCCTGCAATCCCAGCTCATTCAATACCTCGTTCGTATGCTGCCCAAGCCACGGCGCAGGCGTTCGGATCGAAAGCGGCGTCCCGGAGTATTTGACGGGGAACCCTATGGTTTTCATATCCCCCAGGATGGGATGATGAATTTCCAGAACCATGTCCCTGGCCAAAATGTGCGGATCGTTTAACGCTTGTTCGTAAGTGTAGACCGGTCCTCCCGGTACGCCGGATTCATCCAATTTTTCCACCCAATGCGAGGTCGGTTGCTCTTTCAATATTTCTTCTATCATGCTCTCCAGCAAGTCGATATTTTTCATTCTTGTCTGTAAATCGATGAACCGCGGATCGCCGACCCACTCCGGTTTTCCTAAAACCTTATTGCATAAGTTGGTCCAAAGCTTATCGTTTCCGGCTCCAATCGTGACATACCCGTCTTTCGTTTTGTAGGCTTGATAAGGAGTGGACCGTCTATGACGCGCTCCGGTTGCAGCCGGAATTTCCCCGGCCCCAAAGTAAGCCGCTGATTCCCAGAACGTCCATGCCAACGCGGCATCGACCAAGGACGTTTCCAGATACTGCCCTTCCCCGGTTTTAAGCTTATGGATATAGGCGCCCAAAATTCCATAGGCCGCCGTTATGCCGGCAGAGATATCATTAATGGCAATCCCGACTTTCACGGGACGTCCGCCGGGCTCACCGGTCATTCTCATCAGCCCCGTAACGCCTTGGGCAACGATATCAAAACCTCCTTTCTGGCTGTATGGCCCCGTTTGCCCATACCCGGATATGGAGCAATAGATCACCCCCGGATTAACCGCTTTCACCGCATTGTAATCAATGCCCATTTTCGTTTTGACGTCAGGACGAAAATTTTCGATTACCACATCCGCCTTTTCAGCCAGCTGCATAAAAATGTGTTTCCCTTTTTCATTTTTCAAATCGAGCGCGATGCTTCTTTTGTTTCGGTTAGGCATAGCAAAGCAGTAGCCTTCGCCATTTTTAAAAGGCCCGACTCTCCTCGAATCGTCGCCGCCCGGGAATCGTTCCACTTTGGTCACTTCCGCCCCAAGATCGGCCAAAATCAACGTACAGTAAGGACCTGCCAAAAATTGGGTCAAATCCAACACTTTCATTCCATGCAAAGGCAGCATCAAAATCACCTCTCCTCAAAATGTTAAAAAATTCGTTTTGTATACAGTATTCCGTATCCAAAAAAAATATACTTCTGACTCACAGGTCAGAAGTATATTTTGCAATAAAATAAATTGATTAAATTGATAAAAAAGGCTGCATCCAACAATTAATACTGTATTCAGTTTTCATTATGATGGTAAGACCAATAAAACGAGGCTTGGATAAGGCATCCCGTTAACCGTCCCACTTCCTCCAGTTCCCTATTTGTACGGTTAACGGGATGCCCGTTCCTATTCCCAAATCCAATTGCCCAGTTCATCGAATTGAAGAAACTTGGGCTCATGATTTAACTCGATATTTGGCTGATTTTTGATCTCCTCATAAATGGCTTCGGTTACCCACAGACGTTCGATATGAAGGGTATTCCGGATCACCATCATACGCAGCTTGGCCGCATCATCGACCCGCAGCATTTGTAATGCCCCGTCAACAAGCGCCCGGTCATCGGCAAATGTCATCGGAACAGCCGCCCGAATCACGAAACCGCTTGTTGCGCAATTCAAATAAGTAGCCGTTTTATCCATTTCCTTCACCAGCGCTTCCGTTGTCAAATCGGCAAGCCCAATCCCCGTGGCATTGCCGTGGGACGGTTCGGATAAACGGAGTACTCCGATATAGGTGAAGTAAGGTTTTTGCGGTTCCGGTACGCCCTGAATACGAAGCCGGCCGATGATGTTCGTATCCATCCCGGTACCGCTGAAATTTTTTCCCATTTCTCCGACAATAAGCAAATCTGCCTGATCGGCAGGGAGGCTTGGCATAAAGCTTTTTGCTTGTGCCAAAAGAACCTTCTCCCTTTCAAAGATCCGGTCATAAGGTATGCCTTCCACGATTGCCGTTTGCTCTTTCGCATTCTCTACGACGCCAATCCCGCCGATGATCGGGGCATGCTCCAATATGCGTCCGCCGATCAAAGGAATCATATCGGCCAGGTGACCGGCGCCAAGGCTGTGGAACATGTCGGCTCCCTTCGCCCGTCCCATGCCAACCGTCATCATCTTTAATAAACCGCTTTCGTAGTCACCCCGAAACGAAGTATGCGGTTTGATCCGATTCACGACCACAACCCCGTCCGCCTCGAACGCTTCTTTCGCACAATAAACCGGAATTTGCCGTCCAAACGCTTCAAACTCGTCGATCAACTGCACATCCCTGGAGCAGGAAACCCGACAGCCCAGAGCCTCTTCTTTAATTCCCATGCTGTCCAATACTTCTTTTTGCCCCTCGGCTTCCCCGCGCCCGTGGCTGCCCATGGCCGAAAAGACAAATGGGAGATATCCTTTGGACTGAAGTACGCTCACTACCTTCCGCAAAATGTCTACATAATTGGCAATCCCGCGGCTTCCGGCCGTTACCGCGATCGACGCTCCCGGCTTCAAACGCCGGGAACGGTCGTTTTGCAGTATGTTTTCTACGGCCTGCTCTATCGATTTTGAAATATCGCCGACAACCGGGGTCTGGGAATGAACCTGAATCGGATAAAGTTTAATTGAAGCTGCTTTAATCGACATGCTTTTCTCCTCCTAATATCGTTAGCCTACATTTCAATATCCGACGATAGTGCTTCTTTTTTCTTCTTGAACCCGGCCAGAATACTAAGGATCATAATCACGATGGAAAGAATCAGCAGGGTGCCGGAAAGAGGTCTCGTAAACAAGGCGAAAAAGTCTCCTTTATAGATCGTCAGCGACTGCATCAATGCATCTTCCATAAGTTTCCCCAAAACGAACGTCAGCACGATAGGCGCCAACGGGATATCGACTTTTTTGAAGATGTAGCCTACGATGCCAAAGGCTACCATGACACCCACATCAAACAAACTGTTGCTGACGCTGTATGCCCCTACGGCCGCCACCGCCAAAATGATCGGGAACAGCAGCTTGAACGGTATCATCGTAATTTTGGCCCAAAATCCGGCCATCGGCAGGTTCATGATCAAAAGTATGAAATTTCCGATAAACATGCTGGCAATAACCGCCCATACGAAGTCCGGATTTTTCTGGAAAAGCTGCGGTCCCGGTGTCAGACCATGCATGATAAACGCTCCAAGGAGTACGGCAATCACCGGGGAACTCGGAATCCCCAAGGTAAAGAGGGGAATCAGGGCCCCTCCGCAATACGAGTTGTTCGCCGTTTCCGGACCGGCCACACCTTCGATCGCCCCTTTCCCGAAGCGGCTCGGATCTTTTGCCAGCTTCTGTTCAAGGGAATACGACAAGATCGCCGGAATCACCGAATTCGTCCCCGGGAGCAAACCGATGATGAAGCCAAGTCCGCTTCCACGCAAAATGGCGGCTATCGTCGGCTTCCATTCTTCCCGCCTCGGCAGAAGCCCTTTGACCTTCGGCGGTTTTTCCGCCTTCAAATTTTTTTCCGCGCTGATCAAAATTTCAGAGATCCCAAACAGCCCCATGGCTAAAGGCACAAAATCAAAGCCGTTCATCAATTCCATTCGATCAAAGGAAAAGCGAACGACACCCGTTACCGGATCCAATCCGATCAGGGCAAGATTTAACCCGATGACTGCGGCAATCATGCCGCGGATGACCGATTTGCCCATCAGGCCGATGACCATGGTCATCCCGAGTATCATTAAGGCGAAAAATTCCGGCGGACCGAACTGCAGCGCCAGCCGGGCAATGGGCGGTCCAATGAGCGCGAGACCGATAATGGACAGCGTCCCCCCGATGAAGGAGCCGATTCCGGCCACACCCAAGGCGGTTCCCGCCCTGCCTTGCTTGGCCAACGGATGGCCGTCAAGGCATGTAATGACGGAGGCGGCTTCCCCCGGCGTGTTGATCAATACGGATGTAATCGTCCCGCCATACATCGCCCCGTAATAAATCCCGGACAACATAATAATCGCGGAAATCGGCTCCATGCCAAACGTCAGCGGCAAAAGGACAGCGGTCCCGGTGGTCGGGCCCAGGCCCGGCAGGACACCGACAAGCATCCCGATCGTAACGCCGATGAAACAATACAATAAATTCCACCAACTGAAAGCTGTTTCAAATCCCGAAAGCAAATATTCCATCGCGGCTTCCCCCTTTATAACCCGAATACATTTTCAGGCAGGGGAACGTTTAATAACGATTGGAAGACATAAAAGATCGCCAATGTTACCGCCACCGAAATGCCTAATCCCCAATACCACTTATATTCCCTGAAAAACAATATGAACAGCATGACAATGCTCGCGATGGTATAGCCTGTGTAGGGTATTATAATCAGAAACACGATGAAGGCCGCAAATATCGAAGCCACTTTCCTTAATCCGGCACCTTTAGGAAAAATGTCACTTAATTTGATCCTTTCTTTTCGAATCGATTCCACAATATACAACAAGGAAAGAAGGATTAAAAATCCGCTCAGCCAAAGGGGCAATAATCCGGGACCCGGTCCATAATTGCTGTAATAGTCATAGGATAATGACTGCCAAAAGAGGGTGCCGGCAATAATGAGAATGACCAAACCGACCCAAACGCCTGCATTTTTCAATTCTCTCACGTCCTTTGTCTCCTTTGATTTGGCCAGCGAGGATTGACCTGACAGTGACACTATCGTTCCAACTGAAGGGGGATTACCATCCAAGTAAATCTCTTAATGCAAGCACATCCTGCTCATCTTTTTCCAGCAGATCCATATAATCTTTTCCGTCTTTGTAGTCCACTTGAAGGCCGGATTGGCCTTGCTTATCGATCTGTTCCTGATTTTTGATGCCTTTTTCCAATGCCGCACGTAAAATTTCCAGCTTATGCGGATCGATGTCCTTCGGAGCGGCAATTCCCCGGGCGGAACCGGAAATAATCCCGCTGAATCCGCTTTCCTCCAATGTCGGAATATCGGACAAGAAGGGGGAACGTTTTTCGGCCATCACGGCCACGACCTTGATCTCGCCGCTGTTATGAAGCGACGTGACTTCCCCGACATTCGCGAATAAAACATCCACATGACCGCCGATCACTCCGGTCTGGCTTTCTGCGGCTCCTTTGGTATGCACGGCCGTGAATTTGGTACCCAAGGCCTTATTCATTTTCAATATGGCATAATGATCATCGCTACCCACTCCGGTAGAAGTGGCGGTTAATTCATTATTCCTGGCGTATTCAATTAAACCTTTGATATCCGTAAAACGGTTCTCATCTCTGCGGATGGCGATGGCCCCAGGATCCGTAACATGGTTGGCGATCGGGGCGAAGCTTTTCAGATTCTCCTTGCGTTTTTGCTTTGGATCCAGGTAACCCGTCATCAGGTTTGGGGTATTAATATACCCGATGGTATAGCCGTCCGGCTTGGCATTCGCCAGCTCCGTCCAACCGATCCAACCGCCGCCGCCGGGCTTATTTATGATATTGATCGGCACGCCGAGTTCTTTTTCCACGTAAGGCATAAGCATGCGCGCTCCGACGTCCGTACCGCCGCCGGCCGCATAAGCAATGATCAGATTGATCGGCTTATCCGGCCATTTTTCCTTTTGCGGTTCCGGATCCGGGGATGAACCTTGGACGGAAGATGATTGGCTTCCGCCTCCGCCACAAGATGTAAGCGCTAACGTTAAAATGACCGCCAAAGACAGGTTAATCCATTTTTTCACAGCCATTCACCCTGCTTTCCTAATTTTAAAATTAAGTCATTCTGGTAATGCAAAACTGCTCATCATGCCCCAAAATTTCCGCCTTGACCATTTTTCCGGAGGCCACCTCGAGAATTTCGCGGTAAATTTCTTCTCCCATTTGCTGCAGCGTCTTTTTGCCAAGCAATACTTCACCCGCGTTGATATCTATATTTTCTTTCATCTTTTCATAGGTTTTGGGGTTGCCTGTAATTTTCAGTACGGGAACGCCCGGAAATCCCGTCGGCGTCCCTCTGCCGGTCGGGAATACAATCATCTGCGCTCCCGCCGCTACCTGCCCGGTGCTGACCTCCCCGTCGTGCCCGGGAGAATCCATCAGCAAAAGCCCCTTCACTTTCGGCGTTTCGGCATACTGAATCGTACCGCTAAACGGGGCATTCCCGGACTTTTTCATACTGCCCAATGATTTTTCCACAACACTGGACAATCCTCCGTCATAATTTCCTGTCGAAATAAGATGAGTCCTCTTCACATTGCTGGACTCGCGAGTCTGCCGCTCAAGCTTTTTTTCCGTACGGGAGACGATCTCCTTGATCTCCTGCGCTACTTGCTCATTCACGGCTCTTCTCGCCAAAATATGCTCTGTACCGAGAAGCTCGGTAATTTCAGCAAGAATAGAGGAGCCTCCTTGGGATACCAGCATATCGGAGGCAATGCCTAATGCAGGATTTGCGACCAATCCCGATGTCATATCAGACCCCCCGCAATTCAGACCGATCATCAAATGACTGACATCCGCTTCCTCCCTCTGCTGTCTGGAGGCCATTTGCTGCATCTTCCTGGCGTATTTAACGCCCTGCTGGATCGCTGCCAGAGAGTCTCCTTCCTTTTGGATGACCACGGTCTCCAGCATCTTTTGTGCCGGGGCTATCCCCTCCGCCAACTCGTAGGGACTAAAACGTTCGCAACCCAAACCCACTACAACGACGCCGGAAAAATTAGGATTTCTTCCGATTTGAATCAATGTTCTTGCGGTAATCTCCAAATCCTCGCCAACCTGGCTGCAGCCGACGGGATGACGAAAGTAAACGCTTCCAGGCACCTGATAGGCAATCCTTTCAGCCACTTTCGCGGAGCAGAAGACAGATGGGATGATCGCAATCAAGTTGCGAACCCCTACGGACCCGTCTTTTCTCCAATACCCCATAAACTTATCGGCCATGCTTCATTCCCCTTTCGCAATACATATTGTGGCTGTGTATCCAACCGCCTTTTGGAACCGGAACTTTCATTTTCCCGATTTCCTCGCCGTACTTATAAACGCTTTCGTCCCGGCCAATGGGCTGCAAAGCGATTTTGTGACCAAAGGGGATATCCTCAAGAACAACAATCGATTCCTCCCGGTTCTCTTTTCTGACTATGCAAAGATCTCCTTTGCTCAAATCCGTCAAAGCAACAGCTGTGTTGTCTTTCGGGTCTATGACAAGCGCTGCTTTCTCTTCATGGCTTGCGGCAAGCTTTACATCGTCCATACGCCTACTCCTATCTGAATAATTTATGATGGTCCGACCTATGAATGAACAAAAGAATGACATGTGGGATTAAATCCAATTCAATGGTATTATATTTACATTAATATGACGGGGTAATGTCGATATGAAAAAAAGTTACAATGTCAAAGCTTCACCGCGGATGTTCGAGCAAGTTGCCAGGCAAATAGCCGATTATATTCAGGCAGAGCAGTTGGAGCCGGGATCCAAGCTGCCCACCGAAAGGCAGTTAAGCGAGCTGCTTCAAGTCAGCCGTTCCTCTGTGCGCGAAGGCATACGGGTGCTGGAGCTGCTCCGTTTTCTGGATTCGAAGCAAGGGGAAGGAACTTTTGTATCCGATCCTCCTCCCTTTCTCATCCCTGACCGGGTGATCGGGCAAAAACTTGAACCACAAGCTTTGCGCCATTATTTTGAGATCGCCCTCATGTGCGCGGAAACCGTTCTTATGCTGTCGATTCAACATCACGTCCGCTATAGTAACGTTTTAAGCGGGAAAACATTCTGGGAAAACCTGCTGTTTTTCATTACCGGTTTAGGGGAATCATTGGAAAATCCTTACTTTTTCGTTCTGTTTTCCGAAACCTTCGGGCTCGTCCTGCAATCCGGAGAATTGCCCGAAACAAGCGCGCCTTTTGAAATGCAGGAAATCATCGATGCTTACCATGCTTCCGATATCCATAAACTCAAAAAACTAATAAATTTATTATCTGAACATATATCCTTTCTGTAAACAGCTTCCTAGATCGATTTAATCATTCCGCCGTCAATGAGGATGGAGCTGCCCGTCATGTAGGTGCTGGCGTCAGATACCAGAAAAACAACCACCTTCGCAAATTCTTCCGGGGTACCGTAACGGCCTAATGGAATTTGCTTCTTGGACTGTTCTTCTACCTGCTCCCGAGTTTGTCCGGTCTTTTTCGCCTTCAATTCATCGAGAAAAGCGACGCGATCCGTTGCAATACGCCCAGGCGCAACCGTATTGACGAGAATATGGTAGGGTGCCAGTTCTTCGGCCAGGGTCTTGGTTAATCCGACGATTCCCGTACGGAAAGTATTGGAGAGAATTAATCCCGGAATCGGTATCTTAATGGAAGAGGATGCCAAATTGACAATACGCCCGCCTGCCTGCTTCAAATCGGGCAGCACTTCCCGAATGATCCGGATATAGCTTAGAAGATTGAGTTCAAAGGCTTTCTGCCAGTCTTCATCAGAAAACTGTTCAAACGATCCTCCGGGAGGCCCGCCTGCATTATTGATCAGAATGTCGATTTTTCCGAATGTTTCACGAGTGGCTTGGACAAGATTTTTGATCGATTCGGCACTGGTAATATCGGCAGGTTGCCAGGCCACCTTTCCTTTTCCCAGCTGCTCGAGTTCTTTATGAACCGCCTGCAATTTTTCCGGATTACGGCTTGTCAGCATGACGTGTGCGCCTTCTTTCACCAGTTCGGCGGCGACCGCCTTTCCCAAGCCCTGGCTCGAGGCGACGACCAAAGCGGCTTTTCCTTGTAAATTCAAATCCATGAAGCTCTTCCCCTTCCTATTTAACCTTCAAATCCGTTACCGGATTAACCAATTTTTCAAAACCGTCAATATGGCATTCTACGACATCGCCGTCCCGAATAACGACAGCTCCCGGGGTTCCGGTGGAAATAATGTCTCCAGGCAGCAGCTTCATGACTTTGGAATGGAAGGATACGAGGTACCAGGGACGGAAAGTCATATTGGAAACTACGTTTTTCCGGTGAATTCTGCCATTGATGACAGTCGATACATTCAAATCGAGCACTTCATCCACTTCATCCGGAGTCACCAAATGCGGACCGAAGCTGAAGAAGGTGTCAAAGCTCTTCGAACGAGTAAGATAGCGGGGATTTTGCGCCAATATATCTTCAGCTGTCATATCGATAATGGTCGTAAAACCTGCAATGACGCTTTGCGCTTCCTCTTCGGATACATTCTTACATGCTTTGCCGATAATAATTCCCAATTCCGACTCCGCTGTTGTACGGTCGGATTGGAATGGAATTTCGATGGTATCGCCAGGGCCAATAATCGCGGTATCCGGCTTCATAAAGCTGGCAGGTTCCGTATTTGGCGCTTTTTCATGAAGATCGGCGGCGTGTTCGACATAGTTGAGTCCAATGCCCCAAATTTTTCGCGGGTGGCGATAAAGCGGCCCGTATTCCACCTGATCCGCTGGAATCGCATCGCTTTCTATCCTTTCCAACTGCTGCTTGCCTCCGTTTTGATACCAATGTTTCATTTCGTCCAATTGATTGGTTTGAATGATTTCAAAAAGACTGGTGGACCAATGTTGGTTGAACCTTTGATTTACGGTTTCCACCGGTACAACCCCTGCTTTTGTAACAACCGCAGCCACTTCAGCTCCATTTTTCTTCACTGTTGCAAGACGCATTGCTTATCCTCTCCTTTTTCATCATGCTATTCTGCTAATCTACGATTCTTGCCGTTTCTATGTTATTCACAACAAACCGGGGGGCATCCCCCTCTTCCACCCGCTTTATATTTTGGAACGCGAGATGAAGCACTTTATTCAGCGTATCTCTTGTTCCTGCGCCAAGATGAGGGCTGGCAATCACATTGTCCAATGTTAATAAAGGATTACCGGGATCGGTCGGCTCGAATTCCCACGCATCGATCCCTGCTCCGGCTATGATTCCTTCTTTCAAGGCATGGTATAATTCGTCTTCCTTGACGATTCCCCCGCGTGCTACATTGATCAATACCGCCGACGGCTTCATTAATTGCAATTCCTTTAGACCGATCATCCCCCTGGTTTCGGGCAACAATGGAAGATGCAAACTCAAGATATCCGCCTTTTTCAATACTTCTTCCAGCGGAAGATAGGTTGCCCCCAGCTGCCGTTCGAACTCCTCGGAAACCCGGTATTTATCATAGTATATAATTTCGGTTCCGAAAGCTTTGGAACGCTTGGCCGTCTCTCTGCCGATATTGCCCAGGCCGATAAAACCATGCGTCTTTCCTTCCATCTCGTAAGAGGATGGACGAAGTTCCCACATCAACCATTGCCCGTTTTTGGTGGCTTGATTGACTTGCGGAAGCTTTCGGTATAATGCAAGCGTTAACAAAATGGTTAATTCTGCAACTCCGGTCGAATTGCCGCCCGGCGTATTGGATACTGGCAAGTGGAATTGCGTTGCCGCTTCGATGTCGATATTGTCCACCCCGACCCCCGTTTTCTGAATAAAGCGGGCATTCCTGGCCCCGGATAGAATGGTTTTATCCAATGGGCGGGTAGCGACCAGCAAATAGTCTGCTATAGCCAGCTTATTCTGCTGCTCCTGCGGATTCATTTCCTCCCAGTACCATAATTCAAAGCCTGCCGGCTTGTGTTCCTCCAGGAGCTGCTTGAATTCATCAAACACCTGGTCAAAATAAATAATTTTTTTCTTCGACATCTCTTATCCCCAATCTCAAAGGTATGATAATCATTATTAAAATAATGATTTATTATGGTCAGACCATTTTATGAGGAAAAGAAATATTCGCTCTCAAGTTAGCCCATATTTTTTCCTCATTGCGGATCAGATGATGGCGCATCGCTCTGGAGGCCCCTTCCGAATCCCGCTTAAACAAGGCTTCCATAATATCCTCATGCTCCTGATAAGCCTGCAGGAACAATCCCGGCGTTTTCATCGATTGCATTTTACTGATGCGCATCGCTTCTTTCAATTTTGGCGATACGGCTTTAAAGATATCCCTGTAGATCGAGTTATGGGAAGCAAGGATGATCTCCTCATGGAAATTATAGTCTTCATCCACCCCGATTATGCCCGCTCCGTTTGCTTCGACCATATCTTCATGCGCCTTCCTGATTTTCGCAAATTGCTCTTCCGTACCACGAGTGGCGGCCAACCCGGCGGCTTCCACCTCCAACCCTCTGCGAAAATCAAGGATCTCCTGCAGCTCCCCTTTTTCCATCAAATTGGAGGTTACCCTCACAACGATGGATTCACCATGAATATCCTTCAAATAAATGCCGGAACCCGGTCTGGTTTCGAGAATTCCGTTCGCGTTCAAGACACTCATCGCTTCTCTGACCGCCGTTTTGCTGACGTTAAAAATGGAAGCCAACTCGTTCTCAGATGGAAGCTTTTCACCCGGCTGGATATTTTCTTCCTGTACATATTGTTCAATCGCAACAATAATCTCTTCAAAGAGCCGCTTCTTCTTAATCGGCTTTAAAGCCATAGAATCACCTTTACATTTATGATGGTCTGACCTGTGGATCATATTTATTAAACCCCGAATTCCAAAATGTGTCAACCATTATTTCATCGGACATAGCTTCAGAGATGACCATATTAATAAAACTAGAATAACGAACCAACGTCCATTATAGACTAAACAGGATGTATGTTCGTGTCGACGCACAAGCGCTTTATTTCGTTAAAATCAAAAAGACCTCGATCAAGTTAAAAATAAGACGATAAGCCAAACCGCTTATCGTCAGGAATAACTTCATGATTCCAACACATGCATTAACCTGCTCCGACAAATTTTCATTGTCCTAATAGCTATAATTATATCCTCCACTTTAACGAAACGTTCCAAGTAACATAGTCCGCAATTGCCCAAGCAATCCTTAACGATAGCGAAGTCATTCAATGGATTGCAAACCGATATTCGATGCGATAACACGTTAACACCAGAAAGCAATCTCGCGTTAATTCACATATTTGCAAATGTTTCCCAGCGTATTATATAATACTGCTTAATCAAACATTAACTGAATCTCAGTACAAGCGATGAAGGAAAGAGTAAGCAGATTATCGTTTACAGGGAAGGCGTGCCGCTGACTGGAAGCACCCGAACGAACGTCTGCCGAAGTTCACTCCTGAGCTGGTTCCTGAACGGCTGCCTGTCCTTTGGCATCCCTTAGGGATACCCGTATTCCCTGCGTTATAGGGCTGAAAGTGAGAAATGTACTCCGTTACAGGCGAGAACATTTCTAATAAGGGTGGTACCACGGCTCCTCGTCCCTTGCGATGGGGGGCTTTTTTGTATTTTCATACTCAATTTTGTAAAGGAGCGAATGAAAATGAGCATGGGAAAATTAGAACAGTTACGAGGACAATTGGATTCTATAAATATTCAGCTTTTAGAACTGCTATCGAAAAGGGCGCACATAGTTCAAGAGATCGGGCAGGAGAAAGAAAAGCAAGGGGTGCCCAAATTTGATCCCGTTCGTGAAAAAAATATGCTGGAGGAGCTTGTTTCCCGCAATAACGGACCTTTCGATCATGAGACGGTTCGTCACCTGTTCAAACAAATTTTTCAAGCATCATTAAAGCTACAGCAAACGGAAAACAAAAAGCAGCTGCTGGTCAGCCGCAAAAAGCAAAAGGAAAATACGGTTGTACCCTTAGGAGATATTACCATTGGAGGCGGCAAGCCGTTGATCATTGCGGGCCCATGCTCTGTCGAAAGCTACGAGCAAGTGCGCCAAGTAGCTGCCGCTCTAAAAGCTTCCGGCATCACCGTCTTGCGCGGAGGCTCATTTAAGCCCAGAACATCGCCTTATGATTTCCAAGGCCTGGGGATTGAAGGTCTAAAAATTTTAAAAGAAGTAGCAAGCGAATTCGGCCTTAAAACGATCAGTGAAATCGTAGATCCTGCCCATATCGAGCTAGCCGGCAGCTATATTGACGTCATTCAGATCGGGGCCAGAAATATGCAAAACTTCGAATTGCTGAAAGCGGCGGGCGATGTACGCACACCGATCCTGTTAAAACGCGGAATGGCCGCCACAATCGATGAGTTCCTTCATGCAGCGGAGTACATCGTATCTCGAGGCAACACACAAGTTATGCTGATCGAACGAGGCATCCGCACTTATGAAAAAGCGACCCGCAATACACTCGACATTTCTGCCGTACCGATTCTCAAACAGGAAAGCCATCTACCGGTTCTTGTCGATGTGACCCATTCTACAGGACGAAAAGACATCCTGGCTCCATGCGCAAAAGCGGCGCTGGCCGCAGGAGCCGACGGCGTTATGGTCGAGGTTCATCCGGATCCCGCCACCGCTTTGTCCGACGCGGCACAGCAGCTTAACATCGACGAATTTAACCGCTTCTACGCAGAGGTCAAGCAATCCGGCTTGCTCTAGGCAGCACTAATACAAAGGGCGATGCCCTATATCGAACGATGTCCCCGTCCCAATTTGACGAGCGGGGATCTTCATACGCATATGCTGCTGTCGCCGGACACCTGCGAAATTCACTTCGCTGCTCGCTCTCTTCTGCATCGGTCTTCGCCAGGGCATTCCGGGCTAATGTTTACCCAACACAGGGGAACAAGGATCGGTTTATTCCCTTTCAATAATCGTTGCTATGCCCTGGCCTCCGCCGATGCACAGCGTAGCAAGACCATACCGGGAGGACCGGCGTTTCATTTCATAAAGCAGGGTAACCAGAATCCGGGCGCCGCTCGCGCCAATGGGATGTCCCAGCGAAATCGCACCTCCGTTTACATTTAGCTTGTTTCTATTGAATTTGAGCTCCCGGTCAACGGCAAGGGCCTGCACTGCAAAAGCTTCATTCGCTTCGACCAAGTCTATGTCTTCGAGGGTGAGACTTACTTTTCGCAGCGCTTTCCGTGTGGCCGGCACGGGACCGAGCCCCATGACACTTGGCTCAACCCCTGCGGAAGCGTTGGCTTTTATCACTCCCAGTGGAGGTATTCCGAGCTTTTGCGCCTTTTCCCTGCTCATTATAAGCAGGCATGCGGCTCCGTCATTGATGCCCGAGGCGTTGCCCGCGGTCACGGTTCCATTCTTCAAAAATGACGGTTTTAATTTGCCGAGCTCCTCAGCCGTTACGCCTTTACGGGGAAATTCATCCGTTTCAAAGACAAGGGAGTCGCCTTTTCTTTGCGGAATCAGAACAGGAGCGATTTCATCCCTGAATTTCCCTTGTGCTGCTGCCGTTTCCGCTTTTTGCTGGCTCCAGGCTGCGAATTCATCCTGCTCTTCCCGGGAAATGGCGTACTTCTCGCGCAGGTTCTCTGCCGTGATACCCATGTGATAGTCATGAAAAGCGCACCATAATCCGTCGCGGATGAGGCTGTCGACCACCTGCTGATCCCCCATCCGGAAGCCGCTTCTAGCGTTTTCCAACAAATACGGCGCTCTGCTCATATTTTCCATTCCACCCGCCATAACGGCCTCGGCTTCTCCAGCCCAAATGGCCTGTGCCGCCAAATGCACGGCTTTCAGACCTGAACCGCATACCTTATTAATGGTCATCGCCGGAATGGTTTCAGGCAGGCCGGCTTTGACCGCAGCCTGACGGACGGGATTTTGTCCCAGTCCGGCCTGGTATACATTTCCCATGATAATTTCGTCCACTTCATGGGCAGCGATTCCTGAACGGTCAAGCGCGCTTTTGATCACAACCGATCCAAGCTCCGTAGCCGGTACAGCGGCTAAGCTCCCGTTAAAACTGCCGATGGCCGTACGAACGGCGCTCACAATAACGGCGTCCCTTCCCGTCATTGCGTACCCTCCTCTCCATTACTCCAACATAAAAAATCCGCCGTTTCCATTCAGCGCTTGAACCGGAATCGTTTATGCGAGAGCACGCTCCACGATTTCTGAAATATCCAGTGTCGCGACCCGCTCTTCCGCTTCTTTGGCTTTGACGCCATCGCTCATCATCGTCATGCAGTACGGACAGCTGCTTCCGATCGCTGTCGGGCTCATGCGCAGCGCCTGCTCGGTCCGAGCGAGGTTGACGCGTGTACCCTGCGTTTCCTCCATCCACATCATGCCGCCGCCGGCCCCGCAGCACATCGAATCCTGCCGGTTCCGCTCCATCTCCAGCAGCTTCACACCCGAAATGGACTGAAGTATTTTTCGCGGAATCTCATACATGCCATTGTACCGGCCGAGGTAACACGAATCGTGATAAGCGACGGCTTCATTGACCCGTTGAGACGGTTTGATTCTCCCTTCTTCCATCCAGGTCCAGATCAGCTCCGTATGGTGATAAACTTCCGCCTCCAGTCCAAATTCCGGATACTCATGCTTGAACGTATTATATGTATGCGGGCAGATCGTTACGATTTTCTTCACCCCATACTTTTTAAAATTGGCGATATTTTTCTCGCACAACTGCTGGAATAGAAATTCATTGCCCATCCGGCGGGCCGTATCCCCCGAATTGTGCTCCTCATTTCCCAGAATAGCAAATGGAATTCCAGCCGCATTCATGATTTTGGCGAACGACTGCGCCACCTTCTGCGTTCGCTGATCGTAAGAGCCCATCGAGCCGACAAAGAATAAATACTCGAATTCATCCACTTCCTTCACCGTCGGGACGACGATATCCTCACGCCCCTCACGCCATAGGATCCGCTCTGTCCGGCTGATTCCCCACGGATTGCTCTGCCGCTCGACGTTCTGGAAATAACGGACCGCTTCTGACGGCATGCGGCCTTCCGTTAATACGAGATGACGGCGCATATCGATAATCATTTCGACATGTTCATTGGCCACCGGGCACTGATCTTCGCAGTTCCGGCAGGTCGTACAGGCCCATAATTCCTCCTCGGTGATCACCTCTCCGACCAGATTCGTCGTCTCCGCCTTCTTGAGCAGCGTATCCGCTCCGGTGTCTTTGAAGACGAAACCAGGCATCCACGCTGTCCGGGAGGTGATGGCCGCTCCCTTTTCCGTCAAATGATTCCTCATCTTGGTGATGACGTCCATCGGCGACAGCGTTTTTCCCGTACCCGCAGCCGGACACATCTGGGTGCAGCGCCCACACTCGACACAGGCATACAGATCCATCAACTGGTTTTGGCGGAACTCTTCTATTTTGCCAACCCCGTAGGTTTCCTGCGTTTCATCCTCAAAATGGATAGAAGTCAGCTTTCCAGCCGGTTTCGTATCCCGCAGATAGACGTTCACGGGTGCAAAAATGATATGCGCGTGCTTGGACTGCGGGACATAGACAGCAAACGCCAGCAGGGTGAGCAGATGAATCCACCAGAACACATAGAACCATACACCCGCCGCAGCCGGACTGACGCCGGCAAACCAACCCGCGATAATCGAAGAAATCGGAGCATGGGGGCTTCCCGTATTCCCGAGCCAAAGTTGCTCAAAAGCCAGGCTCATCAAGACCGAGAACATCAAAATCGTGAGGAAAAGGATGACAAGGCCCGCCTTGAACCCCCTTTTCAACCGCGTCAGTCTTTCGATATAACGGCGGTAAAAGGCATAAAGCGCAGCAAGTAGGACGAGCAGCGTAGTGACTTCTTGGAGAACGCTGTAATAGGGATGAAATTCCCCGATCGGATATTCAAAGCCTTTGATCAATCCTTTTAGGATGAGCTCGACAGCCCCGAACTGAAGGATGATAAAGCCGTAAAACAGAATAAAATGCATGATGCCGCTTTTGGCGTCCTTGAAAAGTTTTGGCTGCCCGAATACCTGAACGAGAAACTCGTTGAGCCGGACCGCGGTATCTTTTCGCAGGTTCGATTTTTTACCTAGTTGAATGAACATGATGCGGCTGTATATGACATGAGCGGCAAGGTACAGCGCATATCCGGTTACAGCGAGAAAGGCTATGAAATTTAAAAGTGACAGCATGATCATTCCCCCATCCTCTGCGGGTACCTACTTGTCGCCGATTGTTTTTACATCCGGGTCTTCCGTCAGCGGTCAACCCGCCGCATCGATCAGGGTTTGCTTAAAGGCCTCCGTCAGCATAGGGACAACTTCAAACAGGTCGCCCACGATGCTGTAATCCGCAATCTTGAATATCGGGGCCTCGCGATCTTTATTGATGGCGACAATCACCTTCGAATTGGACATGCCGGCCAGGTGCTGAATCGCACCGGAGATGCCGCAGGCAATGTACAAATCCGGGGTTACCACTTTACCCGTCTGACCGATTTGCAGCGCATAGTTGCAGAATCCCGAATCACATGCCGCCCGGGAGGCGCCCACAGCAGCTCCCAGCACATCTGCGAGCTCACGAAGCGGTTCGAAGCCTTCTGCACTCTTCACTCCCCGGCCTCCGGCAACAATGATTTTGGCTTCGCTCAAATCCACGCCGCTCGACGTTTTGCGAACGATGTCTTTGACCAGCACTTTCAGATCTTTGACATCCGGGTAGAAAACCGCCGCAGCGGTCTGGGCGGGAGCTTCGGAGACGTCAACGTTATTCGGACGCAGAGTGGCACAGATCGTTCCGCTGCGGAATGTCTTTACTTGGAACGCTTTACCGGAATAGACCGCCCTTGTAAAGAAAACGTCTTCTCCCGCCACTTCCAATCCAATGCAATCGGAGATCAATCCGACACCCATCCGCTCCGCGAGTCTGGGAGCGATATCCCTGCCTGAGGACGTATGTCCCATCAGCACGGCATCGGGATGTATCTCCTGAATGAGTTGAGAAAGTGCTTCGGTGCAGTATTCGTTAGTCGGATTGGCGCCTGCACCGGAAATCGCATAAAGCTGTTCTGCGCCGTACTTGCTTAATTCCTCAGCATACGATTCAGCGTCTGACCCAAAGAGTGCGGCTATCAACGGTCCGCCGTCCGCCATTCTTCTTCCGGCCGTCAAAGCTTCGAATGTTACATTTCGCAAATGCCCGTCTTTTATTTCCCCGACTACCAGCACTTTTCTGCTCATCATCAATCTCTCCCTATACGATCTTTTCTTTGCTGCGCAGCGAATGTACCAGTTCCTTCACCTGATCCTTCAACTCTCCCTGGAGCATGCGACCTTCCTGCTTGGGGGAAGGCAAATATTGATCAACAACCTCGGTATACGGCTGCAATTCTTCCGCCTGCATATTCAGACCGGCGACGGTCAGCTGTTGAAGCGGCTTCTTCTTCGCCTTCATGATGCCGGGAAGAGACGGATAACGAGGTTCATTTAATCCTTGCTGGGCTGTCGCCAGAAAAGGAAGG
The DNA here is from genome assembly GCF_001465255.1 of Paenibacillus naphthalenovorans. NCBI lineage: Bacteria > Bacillati > Bacillota > Bacilli > Caryophanales > Paenibacillaceae > Paenibacillus > Paenibacillus naphthalenovorans. The sequence continues at coordinate 2,636,632 of NZ_CP013652.1, forward strand.
TCGACCTCCACTACCTCTACGTCACCCTCTACATCACGCTCAATGGCGGCACGATTGCCGTTGAAGGTTAGTTTCGTAATCGTCGACACGTGGGGAATCCCGAGCCGTTCGGCGACACGTACGGCAACCTGGCCGGCTCCCGAATCAATGGCCATATTTCCGGCAAGAATCAAATCGTAGGCTTTCCCGTCGATGGCTTTGGCGATGATGCCGGCAATCACCGCTTCATCATCCTGGCTTTCCTCGGATATCACGTGTATCGCTTGGTCCGCCCCCATAGCCAGCGCAGTCCTCAGCGCGCTTTCGGCTCTGGACGGTCCCACGGTAAGCAAGGTCACTTCACCGCCGAATTCGTCTCTCCAACGGATCGCTTCCTCCACCGCATATTCGTCATAAGGATTGATCACAAATTCCGCGTCGTCCTCTTTGATCTTCCTGTTCTCGATGAAAATTTTTTCTTCCGTGCCAAATGTCTGTTTCAGCAAAACCAAGATGTCCATCCTTCACCCCTCCTCCGCAATCAATCAGGAAAACGAAAGTCAATAAGACCGTGGCAGACCGAGATCATGCTGCGAGATATAATTCAAAATCATTTCTTCAGATACGGGAGCGATTTTGAAAAGTCGGACGTCGCGCCACAACCGTTCAATGTGGTATTCTTTCGCATAGCCATACCCTCCCATGACTTGCATGGCCTGGTCGCAGGCATGGAAGGCGGCTTCGGCCGCGATTAATTTGGCCATGTTCGCTTCGGTGCCGTTCGGCTTCTTCTGATCATAGAGCCATGCGGCTTTATAATTCATCAGCTGCGCCAGCTCCAGTTCGGCACGAATTTTCGCAAGCGGGAATTGGATGCCCTGATAAGCGCCGATCGGCGTATCGTTAAACACCACCCGTTCTTTCGCGTAATTCACCGCAAGCTGCAAAGCGAGCTGTCCCGTCCCAATAAGCCCGGCTGTCGTCACAATCCGTTCCGCGTTAAGCGTATCCAGAAGGTAAGACCAGCCTTTGCCTTCTTCTCCGATCAGGTTGTCTTTATGCACTCTCAAATTTTCTATAAATACCGTATCGGACCGTACACAGTGGGTTCCCACTTTTTCAATCGGCTGGAGCGTAATGGCGGGGTCCCGGGTATCCACCAGGAAGAGGCTGATTCCATCGGTTTTTTTCTGCACTTCGCTGCGCTTTGTCGTCCGGGCGACGATAAGCATTTTATCGGCCACATCGGTGCCGGAGATCCAAATTTTTTGACCGTTGATCACGTAATGATCTTCTTCTTTCCTGGCAGTCGTCGTGATTTCAAGCGAGTTGCTGCCTGCGTTCGGCTCCGTCAGCGCCATGCAGAAATTAAGCTGACCGGCGGACATCTTCGTCAGATACTGTTCCTTTTGCGCTTCGCTGCCATGAAGATCGATCGTCACCCCGCCGAAAACGGGAGTGAGCATAAATAGCTGTGCTACCGTGGACCCAGCCCCTCCTTTAGCCAGCTCCTCGATCACCATGGTCATTTCCATCATTCCAAGTCCGACGCCGCCGAATTTTTCCGGAACGGCCACACCGATATAACCGTTTTTGCCGAGTTCGCTCCACAATTCATGGACGAATTCGTGCTTGTCATCCTTTTCCCGCCAATAGTCCAAACCGAAATCCTCGGCGATTTGTCGAACGCCGTCGCGCATCATCTTTTGTTCGTCGGTTATTTCAAAATTCATTCGGTTTCAGCCTCCTTCTATTCCCTCAATAGTCTTTTAAGAACTTTACCGGACGGATTCCGCGGAAGTTTATCTATGAATTCTACTTCTTTCGGCACTTTGAATTTGGCCAGTCTGGACATACAATGCACTCGAATTTCTTCTGCGGTCAGGGTTTCACCCGGCTTCACGACTACAAACGCCTTAGGCACTTCCCCCCATCTTTCGTTCGGTATCCCGATGACAGAAGCTTCAAGTACGGTAGGAAGTTCATAGAGAACGCGCTCCACCTCCAGCGATGAGATATTTTCTCCGCCGCTGATGATCATATCTTTCTTGCGGTCTACGATAAACAGGAAGCCGTCCGCGTCCAATCTGCCCATGTCTCCTGTAAAAAACCAGCCGTCTTTGAACGTTTTTCCGGTAGCCTCCGGGTTTTTCCAATATCCTTTTGAGATTTTCGGTCCGCGCAAAACGATTTCGCCTACCTCGCCCGGCGGAACTTCCTTCCCCTGCTCATCTACGATTTTCAGATCGAGATGCAGGCAGGGACGTCCGACCGATCCGAGCTTCTCAATCGTCATGCTCCTCGGCATGAAGGTGTCCCCCGACACCGTTTCGGTTAAGCCGTACGCGTCGCAAAACCAAGCGTTTCTAAACAACTGCTGGATTTTTTGGATGAGCGGCTCCGGCATTCGTTCCCCGCCCGCGATAATGTAGCGGATCGAATCCAGTATATACTGATCCGTGGTCGGTTCCTGCAGGATCATGTTGACCATGGCGGGAGCCAGCCAGAGGTTCGTCGGCTTTTCTCTTTGGATCGTTTCCAGCACTTCGACCGTGTTGAACTTGTTGATAATGACGATGCTGCCGCCGCGATAGAGGGTGCCGGTCGCCGTCAAGTCGAGCGCTCCGACGTGATACAGCGGACCGGAGATTAACGTTTTGTCGTCGGGTGTAATATTGAATTCCCAAATATGGCCGATATTTTTCCAGTACAGATTCCCATAGGTAATCATGACGCCTTTAGGCCGGGAAGTCGTGCCGGACGTATACATCAAGCGGTGCAGGTCGTCCAGTTCGACGTGCGCATCCGGAACGTCGGCTCCCCGGTTCGTTTCTATTATTTGCTCGTATCGGATCCAACCGGACAGTTCATCGGCGGACAGCGTAATATAATGCTGAAGCTGCTGCACATTCCCCCGAATGGAATCCAACGTTTCATGGAAGGAATCTTCTGAAAAAATAACTTTGGCATCGGCATTGTCTGCAATGTATGCGATTTCATCAGCGGCTAGGCGGAAGTTTAGCGGCAAAAAGATCGCCCCGATCCGGTTAGCGGCAAAAATAATTTCAAAATATTCGGTGTGGTTAAATAAGAGAATCGCCACCACATCGCCCTTCTTTACTCCGAGGTCCAGCAGCCCTTGCGCTAAGGCGCTGACTCGCTCCTGAAGCTTTCGGTATGTCATTCTTTGCTGCTTGAAGGTGATGACTTCTTTGTTCGGGTTGTTTAAAGCGCCTCGGGTTACAATAGATGAAAAATTGTTATTTCCGATATATTTCATAAATCAACCCTGCCTTCTGCTTATTTGCCTTGATAATGGGGCTTGCGTTTTTCAAGAAAAGAAGTTAAACCCTCTACTCTGTCCTCGGTGCTGAAGTTGACAAGCCATGCTTCCGCTTCCAGAACCAGGGCCTGGTCCAGAGAAATTTCGCTTCCTTGATTAATCGCTTTTTTCGCCTGCATGACGGCAATCGGACTGTTTTCCATTATTTTTTGGGCCAGCGTCCGGCAGTAGGTCATCAATTCTTCATGCTTCACTACTTTGTTCACAATTCCGAGTTCCCTGGCTTCTTCGGCGGAAATGCGCTCTCCGGTAAAGACCAGTGTTTTGGCAATTCCTTTACCGGCGAGCCTTACCAACCGCTGGGTGCCGCCCCATCCGGGATAAAGGCCGATGCATACTTCCGGCAGCCCTAATTTGGCTTTCTCCGAGGCAATTCGGATGTCGCAGGCCAGAGCGAGCTCCAGCCCTCCCCCGAGCGTATAGCCGTTAAGCGCCGCAATGACGACTTTTCGCGAGTCTTCTATTTTCTTCAATACTTCCTGTCCGCGGTACACAAATTTCTCGCCTTCCAGAACACTCATCTGCCGCATCGCAGCAATATCCCCGCCGGCAACAAACGCTTTATCCCCGCCGCCGGTAATCATCACCACCCTTGTCTGATCGTCCCGCTCCAGCATCGTGAACGCTTGATCCAGCTCATCCAGAACCGCGTCGTTTATGGCGTTCAAGGTTTCCGGGCGGTCCAGGACAATCGTGGCGAGCCCGGAGCTGTTTTCCAACCTGAGATATTGAAAAGACTGCATACAAATCTCTCCTTCACGGTTAAGAATGGATGCCGCGTCCCATGCTCGCAAGAATCGCCTCGAGCAGCACTTCCGACAGCGCAGGATGCGGGTGAATGGCTAATGCAAATTCCTCTGCGGTTGCCTCCAGATGGACGGCCATGATCGCCTCTCCGATAAGTTCGGATGCGTTCGGGCCGATGATATGGATACCGAGAATTTCACCGTACCGGGTATCGCGCAGTACTTTTACAAAGCCTGCGGTTTCCCCGTAAGTCATTGCCCTTCCGTTGGCTTCAAAAGCATATTTGCCGATCCGGTATTCCCGTCCCTGCTCTTTGGCCTGCCGTTCGTTCAAGCCTACAGATGCGATCTCGGGAGACGTGTATATACAGCGGGCAACCGTGCGGTAGTCCATTGTGGAAGGCCTCCCCATGGCGGCTTCGGCTGCGACGATTCCTTGAGCGGAGGCTGCATGGGCCAAGAACTCGATTCCCGTGACGTCCCCTACGGCGTAGATAGAAGGGATGCTCGTTCTCATCTGATCGTCTACGGCAATTTTTCCGCCCTCCAGCCGGACCCCGAGCTCCCGCATCTGCTCCACATCCGGTCTCCTTCCTGTCGCGACAAGAATGGCATCGGCCTCAATGGTCTGTGAACCCTGACCGGTTTCTACATGTACGATCTTTCGGCCGCCATGGATACCGATTCGTGTAACGGTTGCAGAGGTCAGAATACGCACCTGCTCTTGATGCAGGGATTGCGCGAGAACGCGGGCCAGATCCCGGTCCATCCCGGGCAGGATTTGATCGGCGCTTTCAATCAGGGTAACTTCTGTACCCAAAGGGGCATACATGCCGGCAAATTCGCACCCGATCGCTCCGGCACCTATAATGGCCACGCTTCTCGGCCGTTCTTTTCCGGCAAGCGCTTCGGTGCTGGTCATCGGGCCAGCCTCCTTCAGCCCCGGAATCTCCGGAATGTGCGGCCGGGAACCGCTCGCCACGATAATATGTCTCGCTTCGATCCTATGGCTCTTCCGGTCTTCCGTCCGCACTTCTATGGTGTGCGGATCGACCAGCGTGCCTAGCCCCTTGAGCAGCTCGATTTTATTTTTGTGCAGCAGTCCGGCGACACCGTTCTGCAGCTTTCGGACGACCCGATCCTTGTAATCGATCAAACGCGAGTAATCGACTTGGGGCTTTTCGAAGAAAACGCCGTATTCCGCTGCGATTTTCGGCATTTTGGCGAATTCCGCAGCCCGCAGCAGCGTCTTCGTCGGAATGCAGCCCGTGTTCAGGCAGGTGCCTCCCAAATCGTTCCGTTCGATCAAAACGACCCTGCCGCCAAGCTGAGCAGCACGTATAGCGGCGACGTACCCGCCGGGACCCGCTCCAATCACCGCTACATCGTACACCTTTTCTTCTCCGGTTGCGCCGGATGCCGCTTGTGAGGCTGAAGGCCGTTCCGCCTCCGCAGCTTCCGTCTCCATCATGGCAAGACACTCCCCGGTCGCAACGGTTTCCCCTTCCTGGTGCAGAATAGAGACCATGATTCCGTCGCAAGGGGCGGTGACTTCAACCGTAATTTTGTCCGTGGCGAGTTCCAAAACGACTTGGTCCTTCTCAACCGCATCCCCTTCGGAGACCAGCCAGAGTCCGACGGTCGCTTCCGTCATGGTGAGTCCCGCTTTTGGAACGATAATCTCCTTTTTCATCTTCACTGCTCCTACAAAGAGTCCCGAAGAGCTTCCGGATTCTCCAGCAACTCTTTTATATTTTTTAAAAACAAAGCCGCAGGTGCGCCATCCATCACCCGATGGTCAAAGGAGAGCGACAGAACCATGGTTTTCCCGATGTGCATTTGCCCGTTATGTACAATCAAATCCTCGATCACTCTTCCTACCCCAAGGATAGCGCTTTCAGGAAGATTGATAATCGGAGTGAATGCATCCACCTCATACATGCCCAAGTTGCTGATCGTGAACCGTCCGCCCTGCACTTCATCCCGCCGAAGCTTGCCTTCTTTGGAGCGTTTGATCTTATCCGCCAGGTCCCTGGAAATGTCCTGCAGGCTCCTTCGATCGGCATCGCGAATGACCGGGACGATTAAGCCTTCCTCTAAAGCGACGGCCACGCCGATATCGCATTGTGGATGCCTGACGATCCCGTCCTGCTCCATGGAGACATTGACACGCGGATGCGCACGCAAACTCTTTGCTGCGATTTTTACCAAAAGATCCGTATAGCTCACCTTCATGCCGTCCTGCATCCATTGGTTTCGAAGCTCCACAAGCCGGGTCACCTCCGCTTTCACTGTAAGCGTGACATGGGGAGCCGTCTGCTTGCTGTAGGCCATCCGTTCCGCGATGATTTTACGCATTCCCGTCATCGGAACGGCTTTCATAGGGGGGACGCGCTCTGCAGAAAGACCGGCTGAAGCTGATTCCCCTTTCCGCGGCCTTACATCGGAGCTCCTGATCTTGCCGCTCACACCGGATCCCGCTACCGTGGACAGGTCGATGTTTTCCAACTGAGCGATCGCTCTGGCGAGCGGAGTGGCCTGAATCTTCTTATCCGGCCGAATGCCTGGATCTCCGGCGGGCCCGCTGGACATGTTTGTACGCTGCCAACGATAAACCTGCACATCCTGTTCAATGATTCGGCCGGAAGGCCCGCTTCCCGCCACTTCAGCTATCGGGATGTTCCGCTGTGCCGCCAGAGCTCTTGCACGCGGAGAAGCGAATATCCGCCTGACGCTTGTCATTCCGTCCCCCTCCCTACTTCGCAGCTGCGAACTGTCTGCCCACACAGATTCGCTGAACCGCTTCGATCATTTTATTCTCATTCGGCATATAGTAATGTTCGAGCGGCTTGCTGTAGGGTACAGGCGAGAACGGGGCAGCGACCCTTTGAATGGGGGCATCCAGGTAGTCGAACGCCTCCTCCTGCACCATTGCGGCCAGTTCGGCCCCGATGCCGCCGATTTTCACTGCTTCGTGAACGATAACAAGCCTTCCCGTTTTCTTCACCGATTCGAGAATCGTTTCCTTGTCGAGCGGAGTAACCGTCCGCAGGTCAATCACCTCCACGCTGATGCCCGACTCCTCCAGCACCTGTGCCGCCTGCACCGCTTTGTTGACCATCTGGCCAAGCGCAATGATGGTCACATCGCGGCCTTCCTTAACCACCTTCGCCTGACCGAGCGGGACGGTGTACTCTTCATCGGGGAGTTCTCCCTTCAAGCCGTACAGCATCTTGTGCTCAATGAAAATAACGGGATCATCGTCGCGTATCGCTGCTTTGAGCAGGCCCTTCGCATCGTATGGGTTCGAGGGCATCACTACTTTCAGTCCGGGAATATGCATTAGCAGCGCCTCGAGGCTTTGCGAATGCTGCGGCCCCGCGTTTGATCCCGCCCCGGCCTGCGTACGAATGACGAGCGGCATTTTCATTTGTCCGCCGGACATAAACCGCATTTTCGCCGTTTGGTTGATAATCATGTCAAAGCAGACACCGATGAAGTCCATAAACATGATTTCGACGACCGGCCTGAGACCACTGGCGGCGGAACCGATGGCCATGCCGACAATAGCGCCTTCACTGATGGGCGTGTCGACAACCCGACCTTCGCCGAACTCCTCCAGCAAGCCGCGCGTAACGCCGAACGATCCGCCGGAGGCCGCAATATCTTCTCCGGCCAAAATGACGCTTTCGTCCCTTTGCATTTCCTCTTTCAGTGCTAAATTAATGGCCTGGTTGTAACGCAGTACCGCCAAAACTTCCACCTCCCAAGTTAAGAAGCATAAACGTCCTGCAGAGTTTCTTCGCCTTCGGGCAGCGGGCTTTCCATCGAAAACCGCTCCGCTTCATCGATTTCGCGCTCGACCCGGTCCTTAATCCCCGCAAGTTCCGTTATGTCGGCGTCATACTGCTCACGGAGCACTTGTTCCGCATGGAGGATCGGATCCTTCTTCCTCCACTCCTCGGCCTCGCCGGCCGGACGGTATTTTTGCGGATCTCCCTCATAGTGACCGCTCCAACGATGGGTGAAACATTCCACAATGACAGGTCCTCCTCCCTCACGAACCTTTGCCGCAATGGCCGACAGCGCTTCAAATATTTCCACCACATTATTTCCATTCAGATCATAGCCTTCGATCCCGTACGCTTTGCTTCGTTCCGCCACGGTTTTCACCGGCAAATGTTTTTCCCGCGGAGTGAATTCGGCATATTGATTGCTCTCGCATACAAAGATGGCGGGCAGCTTCAGAACGGCAGCCAGATTCAACGATTCGTGAAAATAGCCCGTTCCTGTCGCACCTTCTCCAAAGAAGGCTACGGCAACCTGGCCGGTGCCCTTGGCTTTGGCGGAAAAAGCCGCCCCCACCGCGATCGGCATGCCCGCACCGACGATTCCGTTGGCGCCAAGGATCCCCAGGTTGACGTCGACAACGTGCATGGAACCGCCTTTTCCTTTGCAGTAACCGGTCCGTTTGCCGAACAATTCGGCCATCATCCGTTTGACGTCGGCGCCTTTTGCAATGCAGTGTCCGTGTCCCCGGTGGGTGCTGGTAATGTAGTCGTCCCTGTGAAGATTGGCGCAAACACCGGCCGCCACCGCTTCCTGCCCGACATAGAGATGGAGGAATCCGGGAATGTGCCCGCCGGCAAACAGCCCGGAGACTCTCTCTTCGAATTTTCGTATCTTCATCATCGTTTCATAAAGTTCGAGCAGCCGCTCTTTGCTTATCTTCACGTTACCGTCCCCTTTTCGGTTTTACTGAAATAAGCCTTTGGTGATGAGAGTAATAAAGATATCCGACAGCTCCTCGATCGACTTTCCTTTGCCTGGCTTATACCAGGTATGCATAAAGTTGCAGGCTCCCAGAACATACAGCACGACGATATGGCTGTCCTCGACTTTAAAGACGCCTTTTTTCTTGCCTTCTTCCAAGACGCGCACGAAGATGTCTTCATATTCATCCCGCTTCACCTGCACGGCCTGCTTTTTGTCGTCGCTTAAATACTTCATACAGTTAAAGAACAGGGTAATGTCGTCCTTAAATTGGTCAATGATCTGCAGGTGCATTTTCAGCAGTTCGATCAACTTATGCTCAGGCTCTAGCGCTTCGGCCTCTACCAGACGCAACCGTCTTAACCCTTCGACAATAAAGCGGTCGTGAAGCAAAAACAGCACGTCATCCTTGCTCTTAATGTAGTAATATAATCCGCCTTTGGTTAGACCGGCTGTGTCGGCTATATCCTGCATGGAGGTTTCATGGTACCCTTTCTTAACAAACAGAGACAACGCGATATCCAATATTTCCGTTTTTGTGTCGCTTCCCTGCCTGCGGTTCACTGAAGATCCGTCAAACGTCACTTGATTTCACACCTTTACTGTTATTAATTTTTGATTCGAACGTAATTTTCCAGCTTCAAACGCAGCTCATCGGTTAGCCGGGTCGTTTGCTGTACAATTAAATCATAACTCACCAGGACGGCTTCGCCTACCGCCAACAGCTCGTTCGAATCTTTATCATGGATTTCATGTCCCAGTTTGAAGCTGGATCTGCCGATTTCCATGACATAGGTGTGGATTGTCAAGGTCTGATGGATGTAGATCTGCTTCTTATATTCACAATGCAGTGAAGCAACGAGGAACGGGAACTTCCCGGATGGAAGCACCATGCCGGTGTCCAGCATAAAATCGACGCGCGCCTGCTCGAAATAAATAAAATAGCTGACATTGTTAATATGACCGAGTGCATCCGATTCACAATACCGGGTGCGTATTTCTGTAAGATGGACCAACCGCTTCACCTTCCCCCAAGAAACATACCGATCAGTCGGTATTTATTAACCTTATGATAATTATACCGACCGGATGGTATTTTGGCAATACCTGGTTCATTTCTTTGCTGCTTGGAAGGAAGACGCTGAACGTTCAGCGGCAGGACGGATTACTCATCACGATAAATGCCGAGTTCCTTGGCGATCAGCCGGATTTCGCCGCCTGCCGTCATTCCCCCGTCGAGCGTTATTTCCCCTCCGGTCATGTAGGAGGATTCGTCGGAAGCGAGAAAAATAACGGCCTGGGCGACTTCCTCCGGCTCACCCGCCCGTTCGAGGGCGTTCACTTTGTTAAAAGCCTCTACCATTGGCTTGGCCGGTAACGTAAGCGGCGTCCAGATGAAGCCGGGATTAACTGAATTCACCCTGATTCCCCAACCGCCAAATTCCTGCGCAGCGGCCTTGGTCATTCCTCTCACCGCCCATTTACTCGCGGTATAGGGAGCTGCAAAATAACCGGTCACTCCGGCGATCGACGACATATTAATAATCGACCCGCGGCCTGACTTTCGGAGCAGCGGCGCACTATATTTCATCCCAAGAAATACGCCGGTCTGGTTAACGGCAATCACCTGATTCCAATCGGCCAAAGAGCAGTCGACAAACCGTTCCCTTTTGGTAATTCCCGCGTTGTTGACTAAAATGTCCAGTTTCCCAAACTGTTTCTCGATCGAGATTGCAGCCTGAATCCAATCTTCTTCAAGGGTGACATTCAGTTCAAGCGGAATAACAGCCGCCGCTCCGCCCAATTCTTCCACCGCCTTCACCGTTTCCTGCAAAGCCGGCCTGCTGACATCGGACATGATAACGGCCTGCGCTCCTTCTTTGGCGAACATAACGGCTTCCAGCGCTCCAAGACCTCTCGAGGCACCGGTAATAAGCGCCACTTTCCCCTCCAGTCTTCCCCGCATTCGTCTCTCACCTCTTATCATGAATTACGCTTCCTTACCATGCGGCTTCGAGAAGAGCTACAATCTCGCCGGTTCCTTGTACAGGTCGGGGGCTGCTTGCCACGACCAGATCTCTCATGGCGTCCTCCGCAATCGGTTGAAACTGCTCTTTGCGCACCTGGACATCGCGAAGCCTTAGCGGCAGCTGCAAATCAGCCACCAGTTTGACCACCAGCTGCGAAGCCATTGCGGCGGCTTCCTCCACACTCCTGCCGCTTACTTCGCCACCCATGGCGGCACTGATCAGGGCTTGCTGTTCCAAGGTAAAGGGCAGCGAAAAGCGCATGACATGCGGAAGCATAATGCAGGAAGTGACGCCGTGGGCAACGTTGGCATGGGCTCCTATTTGGTGTCCGATGCCGTGGCTGAGTCCCATCATCACGTTGCTCACGCCAAAGAACGACATCCAGGCAGCCATTTGACATTGCAGCTTCGCTTGCAAATTCGCTGGATCTTTTTTACATTTCGGAAGATATTCGCTCAGCAGCCGGATCGATTGGAGCGCGAGCGCCGTGGTGATGGGGTGAGTTTGCTTGGAATAAACGGTTTCAATGGCATGATCCAGCGCTCTCATCCCGGTGGCCGACCACAGCCAGGCCGGCGTGTCCGTGCAGAGCTCCGGATCCATATATACGACTTTCGGCGTCAATTGGTCATCGATGTACAGTTCCTTTACCTTCCTGTGCTCATCTGTAATGCCGATAATGTTGGAAAACTCGGCTGCGGACAACGTCGTTGGAACGGCGATGTGCGGTATTAATTTTTGCTTGACTTGAGGAATTTCGATTTTATCTGGATACTCGAATTTGACCGAATACGATTGTAATTGCTGCGGCTCATCGAGGCCCTCTCCCAATACTAAAGCGATGGCCTTTGCAGAGTCGATGACCGTGCCGCCACCTAAACTGATTAACAGGTCGATACCCCGGTTCCTCAGCCTGGAAGCGATTTCGAAAATCGACTGGCTTGGCGCGTGCTGTACGGTACCCGAGAGGACAACCTCCAAACGGCTTCCCAACAGCTGTTCCAAGCGTTTGATAACCGGAGAAGCGAACAGGCTGTTACTGGTAAGCAATGCCGCTTTCCTGGCGCCTAAACGATCGATTTCCGCAGGCAAATTTTCAATGACGCCAGCACCATGGAACACTTTCTCAACCGGAATAAACCGGTAGCAGCTTGACATGAACATCACTCCTCTAATGGTTCCCTTTGCCTAAATAGATGGACGAAAGATCGTCGGAAGCGAGCAAAGCTTTCAAATAAGCGCTGTCCCCGCTTTTCACGATTGCGCCGCGATCCAGCACATAGCCATAGTCGGCGATGCGCAGCGCGAGTGCCGCCATCTGTTCCGAAATAAATATAGTCATTCCCGCCTGTTTAAGCTCTTGCAAAAAGGAATATACCTCGTCGATAATTACCGGAGCCAAACCCAGAGATGGCTCGTCGAGCAGAAGCAATTTAGGAGCCGAAAGCAAAGCCGCCGATATAATCAACAGCTGCTGCTGTCCTCCGCTGAGCGTGCCGGCCGGCTGGTGCTTTTTGCTTTCGAGGATCGGAAACCGCTGAAACACCTGCTCCATCTTGTTTGTTATCGTTTTCTTCTCAAGCCTGGGTGTACGAAAATGTGCGGCCAGCAGCAAATTATCGTACACCGTTTGGTCCTTGAATAAACGGCGGCCTTCCATTACGTGAGCGATGCCATGTTTGACACGTGCTTCCGTAGGCCATGCTGCAATGGAGATTCCTTCGTACAGCAGGTCCCCCTCCTCGGGCGTTACCAACCCGCTGATGAAATGAAGCAGGGTCGTTTTCCCCGAACCGTTCGCGCCAATGATGGCGGTAATCCCGTTGCTTCGAATGTCAAGGGAAACCCCTTTCAAGGCCTTGATTGGACCATAATTGACATGTACATTCCGCACGCTAAGCATGATTCGCAACCCCCAAATAGGCTTCAATCACCTGTTGATTCGTTTGCATGCCCTGCGCATCGCCCGAATAGATCATTTTACCGGAATCCAATACGATCACCTCATCGATAAGACCCATTAGAAATTCCATATGATGATCAATGAGGATGACCGAGATCCCCCGCGACTTGATATACCGGATAAGCTTGCTTAATTCCTGCATTTCATGCTCGGACAATCCCGCTGCCGGTTCATCCAGAAGCAGCAGTTCAGGTTCAGCCAGAATCGCTCTGGCTACTTCTACCATTCGCTGCACGCCGTACGGTAAATTTTCAACCAATTCTTCCGAGTACTGCGCCAATGAACAGAGCTCCATCATTTCATGAACTTTGACCAGCATTTCCTGTTCTTCAAGCAGAGAGCTTTTCAAATTGAGAACGCAGGACACAATGCCGGATCGGTATTTTTGATGTCTGCCTAACAGCAGATTTTCCTTGACCGTCATATTGCCGACATTGTGCGGGTCCTGAAAGGTTCGAATAATGCCCTGACCGGCAATGGCATGCGTAGGCATATTGGTGATTTCTGCCTTGCCGAAACTGATTTTGCCTTCAGTCACCGGGTAAACGCCGCTGATCACGTTGACCAATGTGCTTTTCCCCGAACCGTTAGGACCTACCAAGCCCAGAATGGTACCTTGCCCCAGCTCCAGGCTCACATGCTGCAGCGCGCGAAGTCCGCCAAAATCCTTGATCACGCCTTCCACCTTTAACTTTTTGTGATGAGGGCTGTAGGAAAGCGTGCGTGCCTCCCTCCCGGGAATGCGCACAGGCTTAACCTCAGAAATCTCAGAAATCGGCTTTACCTTTTGGAGACGTTTCTCCTTGCTAAGTGCCGTACGGATCCCCAATAAGCCGGCAAAGCCTCTGGGGATAAATAGAAAGGAAATGACGAGAAGAAGCGAATAAATCATCAGCTGATAATCTTTAATAAACTGCAGCTTGTTTGCAATAAAAGTCAAAAATCCGGCGCCGAGTATGGGACCGATAATGGTTCCGAATCCGCCAAGTATGCCCATAACCAGAATTTCAATCGATTGCATCATGCCGAAAGAATTCGCCCCGATGTAAGCCATCAGATGCGCATACAGCGCACCGGCAACACCCGCCAGGCAAGCGCTCATCGTATAGGCGAGCTGCTTTACCCTGCCCGGGGAGATGCCGATGCTGGCTGCGGAAAGCTCGCTCCGGTGAATAGCCAGAAAGGAACGGCCGTAGTACGACTGGACGAAATTTCGCAGCATCCACACCATCAACACGACAACCAGAAATACGATCCAATAATAGTGGATAAGATTCAATTGTATGCCGAACAAATGCATGGTGCCCAGCTTGGGTGAAGGGATTCCGCTTAATCCCATAACCCCGCCGGTGACGCTGGACCATTCTTTGATGATCTCCTCGATCACGAAACCGAAGCCCAAGGTCATCATCGCCAAGTAAAATTCTCTGACTCTTCCGGCCGGAAATGAAACAAGAAAGCCTACCAATGCGTTGACAGCAGCCGACAGTAAAATCGTAATATACAGAGGAAAACCGAAACGTACCATAAATATGGCGGAAACATAAGCGCCTATCGCATAAAACGCCGCATGGCCGAGAGAGATTTGACCGCCGAGACCGCTCAGCAGGTTAATACTTTGTGCTAACAAAATATTGATTCCCCAAAAAATAAACAGCTGCACATTAGAAGGTGACATCAACAATGGAGCTACGGCAGCCAGCAGAACAAGGATGATCGTCAATACAGGCTGAACGCCTTTTTGCATGCTCATTGTCGTCATACTTTCAACACCGCCCTGGACCCGAACAAGCCTTCGGGCTTTATCGCGAGAATGAGGATCAAAATAGCAAAGGCAACCCCGTGCTCCGCGGAACTGGACAGATACCCGCCAACCAGCTTTTCAATAACGCCGACCAGAATGCCGCCTGTTAAAGCGCCTTTCGAGCTTCCCACCCCGCCAAGTACGGTCGCGACAAAGCCAAGCACCATAATGTTCATCCCGAAGTCAGGGCTGACCGTCCCGTAGATCGGTGCGATCAGGAAGCCGGCGATACCAGCCAAAATCGCACTCAAAATAAAGGAATACGTAATGACGAGCTTGGATTTTATTCCCATAATGCGGGCTAATGTCGGATCGTAAGAGACTGCTTTCATTGCTTTCCCCCATATCGTCTTGTGCATGACCATTTCCATGAACAGCATGATAAACAGCGCAGCGAACAAGACGAGCAAGTATTGGGATGACAACTTGACGCTGAACAGCGAAACGTAATCCGTGCTTGTGAACAGAAATGCAGGATACGCTATCGCCTGTGATCCCCAGATTTTCGATGCCAGAGCCTGCAAAAACAGTCCGATCCCCAGGGTGGACACGATCCATCCCATACTGGAAGGATATTTGATTAAGGGACGAATCGATACTCTCTCCAGTATCATTCCCAGCAATGAAATGCAAATGAGTCCAAGCACAATGGCGACTGCCCAGGAAATTCCCATATTAAGAAATGATAGAATGAGCATGGAACAGAACATAATAAACGGCCCATGACCGAAATTGAGAACCTTGCTGGACCAAAATGTCATGTTGAACCCGTGAGCTACGAGGGAATAAACGGAGCCTACACAGACGCCGGCAAAAATTAATTCAAGCAAAAATTGAATATTCCCCATCCTGTTTCCTCCTCAAAGATAGATGCGGAGGGTAAACCGCCAAATGTCGACCCTCCCGCATTTTATTGCTGATAAGGGACCATTTGGATGTCGTCTCCATTTTTTACATACTGGAATAATCCAAGACCGTCAGTGCCAATAGCGTGATGCTTCTTGTCGCTAAACGTATAAATGGCATTTACCCCTTGGTAGTCTTTCATGGATTCCAAAGCCGCAATAATATCGGGTGTCTTCGTGCTGTCGGCTTTTTTCATCGCTTCAAACAGCACAATGGCTCCATCGTAGGCATTGGTGACGTTCAAAGACATGAACAACTGGGGCGTATCTCCATCTCCCCAATACCGGTCTTTCCCGTATTTTTTCATATAGGCGTCGGCAAATTCCTTGGCCGGAGCGGACAATGGGTTTTCACCGAACGCTTTGATCATCGTACCTATCGTGCCGACGACCAGATCGCCCGCGCCTTCTTTATAAGGGTTGGAAAGGGCGCCATTCGTCGCAACGAGAGGTACATTCATGTCCAGACGGCTCATTCCCTTACGAATGTTGGCGAGATCGGCGCCTAAACCGACGCAGACGATGACCTCCGCTCCCTCCTTTTTCAGTTTGGCCAATTGGGCCGTCATATCCGGCGCTTTCTGGTTGTATTGTTCACGTCCGACCGGAACGATGTTGTATTTCTCCTTCAATATGTTCTCTACCAATTCCATACCGGATTTGCCGTATGCCGTACTTTCGTGAATGAGACCGATCTTTTTCCACTGCTCTCCCGCGAATGTAGCGAGCACTTCCGTTTCCACATCGTTTTGCAGCGCGAAGGAAAAAACCGTTTTTCTCGGCGGGTTATTTACACCGTTAGGATACGTAACGTCGGTCGTCTGGGCCACGGGGTTAATTTGAATGATTCCGTAAACTTCCGTTAAAGGTACGGTAGCTAATGCCGGACCGCTCCCGGCAGGGCCGATGATCGCGACAATGCTTTTATCGTCAAGAAGCTGCTGCATGTTGTTTGCCGCCTTATCGGGAACAAGCTGGTCGTCCAAAGCGATAAGTTCGATCTTTTTTCCATGAATCCCGCCTTCCCGGTTCCACTTTTCAATGGCCAATTCGACCCCCCGTTTATTCCCCTCCCCATATTCGTTATAAGGTCCGGTCAATGCAGAAGTCATACCGATTTTGATTGTATCTCCGCTTGCTCCGCCGGATATTATCCCGTCGGATGTGCTTTTTTGCGGTTCAACGGCGGTTGAATTGGCACATGCGGCAGCAACCAACATAGCGAACGCAAGCAACAGACTCAACCATGTTCTCCATGTGTTCATGCTCTTCTTCATTTCACGATTCCCCCCCATTTTACAAAAAAATGAATAAGACAGGATCAGGCTGTATGGTGCGCACAACACTGCACACAATCAATATCGTTCAGATGGCATGTCGATTGATCTGCTTGCAACTATATCCTTCCCGGCAAGTATCCCCCTGCCGGGAAGACGGAATCAGGCACATTAACTTAGTAAAAATTCGTGTAGAGGTTCATCTCCCTCTCGAACGACTTCTGTTGAGAGAAGCGTGGCACAAGTCGGGCAGAAGTATTCATGATACCAAACTTGCGCATCGACGAAGCGCTTTACATCGACGCTTTTTAGACCAACCTTCCCTACATCGCTTTTGCGAACCGGGACACGGGACTTGTAATTCTGATCGCCGGCTGCGAGCACTTCCCCGCAATGGGAGCAACAAATTTCCGTGGCGCCATTTTTTTTGTTGAACCAAAAGTTATCGCCTAATGTCAACATGCCTTGTGGAACATGAAATTCCTGAAGCTTGAACTCCAAATGGGCGGAGACTGGAGCTCCGGCGTCTTCAAGGCGCTTCCTCCGGTTTTGCAGCCGACGCCGCTCCGTGCTTATCTCATCGACCGTTATGTCCTCGGTGAAAATAACGCCATATACCGTTTCGGCAAAAGAGATGGATGTAGTACCAGCCAGCACATCCTGCCGCACACGCTCAGGATCGCGAAGTAAAGGGTCACCATAACCGGCGCAAGAGCCCCAGTTCCATTCCAGAACATCCGAGTCGCCGAGTGCCAGAGCAGGTCCTTTTCCCGTTAACGAAGGCCGCTCGCCAGTGAGTTCATCCACCTTGTCGATGAGACGGCCCGATTGAAGAATTTCCTTAATGTTTGACGATTTTATTAATACCGTCTCACCGCGAGTCCCCGGAGATCCTCCCAAAATACCGGAGGTTTTGGGAATGCCTTCGGCAGTGTACACGCCCAGACCGACCTGGCCTTTGTGCGGCATATAAGCGAGGATACCGCCATTGCCACCGCGAAATTTTCCTGCTCCGGCCGAATCCTGATGTTCCTTGCGGTAGAGATATAAAATCGGCCAATCGCGTTCATAGCCTTCAACATTGGGCCCTTGGCCTTCAGGAATCCACCATTGTCCGTCCGCGAATGAACCGTCACGGTATGGAGTGGCTCCACTGCTGCCGATCATCGTATCCAGCATCGGTCCGACATAATACTCTCCGCGCTGGTTTGTTCCTGCATGTATTTGGATTTGCCATTGGCCGTTTGTGGTACTCAAAGCCAGTTTATGAAGCTCCGGATCGCTGGACGACAGCAGCATTTTGGTTACAACCGAGTTCGCCATCGCTATCCCAAGCTCCGTTGCGTAAATGCCCGCCGGGCTTACCGCGACTCCATAGTCAGGACAAGTCATGGTGCCGGTGGTAGGTATAAACTCGCAGTGTCGGGCCGCTCCTCCGCCGCCGGCCCCCATTTGGTCGGCCAATAAAATCACGTTGAAAGCCGAGAGAATGGCACCTCGCCAGGCGGCAAACGGCAGATTAATCGCACCCGCTTGCCCGTCGGTTCCTTCATTTTTAACGGTCAATGTGTTACCTTTCTTCGAAATCGACAGTTCGATCCGGTACACACCGCGATCCCCTGTAACCGCCACTTCCTGATAGGCACGCTCTCTCCACGTTCCATCCGGTATGGTCGAAAGACGATCGAGCAGCGCCTTTTCACTTGTATTCAGCACCTTTTTCATGACGCCCTTCACTGTCTTGGGTCCATACTTTTTAATCAGACCCAGGATTCTTGCACGTGACGCATGGCAGGCGGCGATTGCTGCCCGCAAGTCCAATGCTACGTTTGCCGGAGTGCGGGATTGCCGTCTGAAGGCCGCTTCAATTTCAGTATCCAGCTTGCCTTCTTTCACAATTCTGACTGGCGGAAATACCGGCGGGTCAAAGTAAATGTCTTGAGCGTTTGGACAAAAACTTCCCGGAGTCGTTCCTCCCACGTCATTTTGGTGCAGGCAGTTGGCAACCCAGCAGAAGATCTGACCTTCCCAGAATACAGGAGCAAATATACCTACATCCGGTTGATGCGCTGTGCCGACCCATGGATCGTTTTGCAAAAACACATCCCCGTCATGAATGCCCGGTTCTTCCCCCCGTTTCTCTATGACATACTTGATCATGATATCCAGCATACCACCGAAATATTGAAGATAAGGGCCGAAAAAAAGAATTTCTGCATCCTCGGTAAAAATGGCGGTTTGGAAGTCCCTAGTTTCCAAAGTGATCGGAGATACCGCCAAATTTTCCACAATCTTGCCTTGTTCCAAATTGACATTCCAAAGATTATGACGAACCACTTCATACGTAATCGGATCAATCTCTTCATCATATTCGTTGTGAAGGCTTACTGAAGGGGGGACTTGCAAGGGGTCGATCGGGATGTACGCCCGCTGGACGCCGTCCCAAAAATTACGATGCCGCTCCTGCTCCTGCAGTGATTTCATGGCTATTCCTCCTCCGAATTGGAATTGATCCGAATCATGTAGTCGCCATGATCCGTTTTGGTCACGGTTTGATTTTCGTACACCACGATAGAAGTCCCTTGCAAATCAATGACGGCCGGTCCTGCCACCACATTCCCGCTTGTCAGTAAACTCCCATTGTAAATATCGGCATCCACAGGCGGACGATGACGGCTAAAGTATACTTTCCGGCTGGGCTTCCTGGCTTGATCGCTTGGAGATTTGCTGCTATGTAAATCCGCTTTTCTGTCAAACTTACGTACTTCTACCATCGGTTCGCAGCGAACAGAAACAATTTCAATCCTTGCTTCGGGCAGAAGTGCGGCCGAGCCGTACCGCTCCTCATACTGACGCGAAAATTCAGTAAGTAGATCCGTCAGCACGGCTTCATCCAATTTTCCTGTCGGAACCTTGATTTCCAACTCATGCCGCTGCCATTGATAGCGTATTTTCGCATAGCGTGAAAAGTGGACGGGTATATCTTCGCCGACTTCCGTTGCGACAATCTCCGCTCCTTTCTTTTCCAGTTCGAGGAATGGCTTTTCGAGACTTTCCGGAGAAAAGGGCGAAAGAAGCCCAACTTCTCCTTCAAGTTCATAGCGGATATCGCTTGTGGATATACCAAACGCCGACCAAACAGAGGAAGTTTCACCAGGAACAATAATCATTTGGATTCCCAAATCACGCGCATAAGCCGCAGCATGGATAGGGCCGGCTCCCCCGTATGCGACGACTGCAAAATCCCGTGGGTCAAAGCCTCTTCCGATAACCTCGTTTTCAATCAGATTCGCCATTTTCGCATTGACAATCTCCACCGTCCCCAATGCGGCCTCAATGGTGGAAATGCCAAGCTGCTCGGCAATGTTACCCATGGCTTTTTCCGCCAACTCCACGCTTGGTTTAAGTCCGCGACCCTTTCCGAATCCAAACACCGCTTCCGGATCAATATACCCTAACAGAAGGTCCGCATCGGTTACAGTAGGTTCTGTGCCGCCCATTCTGTAGCACGCGGGACCGGGATTTGCTTTTGCGCTTTTCGGCCCTACCCGCATGGCCTTGCTGTAGGGATCAATCCACGCGATGCTTCCGCCGCCGGCACCAATAGAAATGATTTCAACATTGGGCACGTTATATTGATACTTCTCTAAAACGGTTTTTTCGGCGGAAAGCGGCTGTCCGTCCCGAATAATCCCGATATCAAAACTGGTGCCGCCCATATCGGTGCCGATCAGATTATGAATATCTAATTCCTTCATGATCTTCACGCAGCCCATGATACCGCCGACAGGACCCGAACCGATCGTTTGAACAGGCAGCTGCTTGCTTCGTTCGAGCGGGATCATTCCCCCGTGACACTGCATGATCAGCAAAGGAGCTTTAACGCCTTTCGTTTGAAGACTGCCGCTGATTTCCTCCAAATACCTGGAAGTAACCGGCCCGACATAAGCATTGATGACCGCCGCCACCGTCCGTTCGTATTCTCCTAACGTTTTTGTCACCTCATGTCCACAAGTAACGAAGACGGAATCGTCCATTTCGTGAATTATTTCTTTGGCCCGCTGTTCATGTTCCGGATTTTTAAACGACCAAAGGAATGAAATCGCGACGGCATCCACGTTTTGCTCCAATAACTTACGGGCGGCTTCCCTTACATGACTTTCATTTAGCGGTACAATCACTTCGCCCTGCGAATCGATTCGCTCGGTCACCCCAATGATGAGCTCCTTGGGTACCAGAGGTTTTGGCTTGACCGTCTCGGTCACCTTCAGTATATTTTCCGACGGCTCTCCCGTTACACGTCCCAATCCGCGCATCATGTTGATGGTATCCTCAAAACCATAGGTTGTCAGCAATCCTACGCGCGATCCATTATTCTCCACTACCGTATTGGTTGCCACGGTAGAGCCGTGTGAAATCATGCTTATATTTCGATAAAGTTCCGCCGGGCTTAAACCGAGCTTCTCGCCTGCGGATTCAATGCTGTTAAAAAAACCGGAGTTGAATTTATCATGGTAGGTGGTCAGGGCTTTTCCTTCAACAACCGTCCCATCACTTGCAACAAGCACGGAATCCGTAAATGTTCCGCCAATGTCGACAGAACAGATCAAGTCAAGCTTCGAGCTCTCCATACATACCTTCATCCTTTCAAGTGTTGTTATTTTGTAATAACATACTGACCAGATGGTATTTTTATTCGCCAAAGAATGGCCATCAAAAAAACCGACTAGACGGTATTTTAATGGCATACATATTTTAGCCCGCTGCTGTCGTATTGGGTATAAGGGCCGAAAGATTGGGCTTGTTCTCGAGAGAAAGCAGCTCATGGATTAACTGCTCCAATTGTTCCGATGAAATCTGCATCTCTTTTCTAAGATCGCGAATGATTTCAATATCTCTTTCGGTCTCCAAATTATAATAGTCCTGTGTAATATTCATTTCTCTGACCAATTTTTGGCCGTTTTTGAGTTCTACAGAGATTTTGTTGCATAGAGGATTCATGTTTTTTTCAGGGATTATGGTCGTTTTGCCGATTAACTGATTTAACGTTTCATGCTCGAATCTTTTGAGGTTTGCTAGCGTCATTTCACCATCCATCAAAGAGGACGAGACGCAAAAAGGGGCACTCATCAACGTCTGACTGATATTTTGAAAAGGACCTTTGGAACTCATTCCCGGATAATTGGCTTCATAATCGTTCATTTCGATTACGATGCTTTGAATCTGTTCCACCTGGATATCAAATTCCTTTTTCATCTCAAGAGCGTTGATCACAGGAGATTGATTGAAGGCACAAACCGGATACAACTTGAAGGTCACATTTAAGATTTCATACACCTTGCCTAAATGCTGTACACACTTTAACGGATCTTTATGATTTCCGGCAAAAGCATGTAAAAAACCCGCATTTCCTTCGAAAGCCAATGTGGTAGCAACAGCACCGCGTTGAGCTAATAAAGCGCATAATATTCCGTTTTTGGCCGCCAGCCCGTTCTCAAACCTCCATTCCATAGTTCCGGCCGCAAACGCTTCCAAAGTTCCGAAAGCAAAGCTTGCTGCAAAGCCTAAAGCATGGGCGGTCTGTTCTTCCGTTAAATGAAGAAGCTTGGCCGCTGCGGCGGACGCTCCCAAAATGCCATAAACCGAGCTCGCCCTGAATCCTCGCGGCGTGGACTGGGAAGTGTAGTGCCTGCTAAGGGCACCTCCAACTTCATAGCCCGCTATGAGCGCTGTCAGGATTTCTTTTCCGCTGGCCCCCCTTGATTCTCCCAACGCCAATACAACCGGAATGACGATTGTACCCAAGTGTGCCGTATTATGCGTGTCCTCCTGAACGCGGCTGTGAAGCATGACAGCGTTTGCAAAAGCGGCTTCCATAACCGTACATTTGGAGCCGTTGTACAATAAAGTCGCTTCATGTGCTCCTCTGCCGTTCACGCCGGCGATTTCCGCAGCAATTCGCGGGAAATCCGTGTCGTAACCAGCGAGACCAACACCGATTCCGTGGATAAGGCAGGTTTTGGCTTTTTGCACAACTTCAACCGGAATTTCCTCAAAACGCAGACGATGGACGAACGAAGCCAGTGTTTCACTAACGGTTTGAGACATTTCTCCTCTCCTTTCAAAATGAAAAATCAATCGTTAGTTGTTGGAATAGTCTGTATGTTCTGAATTATATCACCGCTTCATTTCCACAGTCAACGTTAATTCGTTTGGGGAGCTGAAAAAGTTTTTCGGTATAAAAAAGTACGATCAACTTCCACTTGCCGCCTGTGACTGCAAGCGTTAATTCCTTCTTGCCACTCATCTCCCTTATATTAATTCGGTCTTTTACCTCACTCGCCATGATTATCAGCCTCCTTTCAATAGTATGCTATAAGTCACTACATAACATTAAAGTGCGTACTTCCTTTCTAAAAACTTTGGGTTTAATATAACTCCTGTGGCCGACGGACACATATACAACCTAAGACAGAAAAAGGAGTGAACACTTAGTATGAATCGATTTACAATTCCACGTGATATATATTATGGGCATGGCGCTTTGGAAATCCTCAAAACATTAGAGGGAAAAAGAGCCGTGCTTGTCATCGGAGGAGGTTCAGTCAAAGCGAGTGGCAAACTCGCCCAAATTGAAAGCATGCTTGCGGAAGCCGGCATAGAAACACGGGTCATCGAAGGGATAATCTCGGAACCGACCGTCGCGATGGTCATGGAAGGGGTCAAAGCCCTCAACGAGTTCCAGCCGGACTGGGTGATCGGCATTGGCGGAGGCTCACCGATGGATGCTGCGAAAGCCATGTGGGTATTCTATGAACATCCGCAGCTTACCTTCGAAGAGGCAAGCCGTCCGTTTACCATGCCTAAATTGCGGACCAAAGCCAAATTCATCGGTATTCCGACGACAAGCGGCAGCGCCTCGGAAATTTCAAATCTGTCGGTCGTCATTGACGAGAAAACGGGTATCAAATACCCCCTCGCCGATTTCGAGCTGACACCGGATCTGGCGATCATCGATCCTTCGATGGTAGAATCTATGCCTAAACAAATAACGGCCTATACCGGCATGGACGCGCTGACTCACGGGATTGAATCATATGTAGCCAAGCCCCGCACTCTACTAACCGATGCGCTGGCGATTGAATCGGTCGAGTTGGTGAAACAGCATCTTCTTCACTCGTACGAAGGCAATCCGCAATCGCGCGAAGCGATGCATATCGCCCAAGGTATGGCCGGTATGGCTTTCGCCAACGCAGTGCTGGGTAATGTTCACAGCCTTTCCCACAAAAGCGGCCCGACCTTCGATATTCCGCACGGCTGTGCCAATGCGATTTATTTGCCTTACGTCATCCAGTTTAACCGTACGGTTGTCGCCGACCGCTATGCGGCCATTGCCAAACGGATCGGTCTTAACGGCCAATCGACGGATGAGCTGGTAGATGCGCTGGTAGCTTGGGTCCGTGAGTTGAACCGTAATATGGGTATCCCCAGCACGCTGAAAGAGTACGGTGTGTCCGAAGAACTCTTCAACGCGCATATGGACAGCATGGCGGCAAACGCCGTGAAAGATCCATGCACAGGTACGAACCCGCGTGAAACGTCGGTAGAAGAAATGAAAAAACTGTACATCGCCGCGTTTAAAGGCGAAGACGTAACGTTCTAATTTCTTCATAGGCTACACCAAAAAGGCAATCCAAAAACTTCGGTTGATCTAAGGGGCTGCCTTCCGATTGGAAGGACAGCTCCTTTAATCTATATTCCGTTACAGCGTAGAGGCTTTAACTTTAGCGATGCCGTTATAGCTGCTGCCAAGCTTCATCGATCGTTACCTCCGCTATCGTTTTTTCTCCTCGTATCGTAAACCAATTCCCCAGCTATGCTGAACAAGTCTGCTTTAAGCTCGATCAATTCGACCCGCACATCACCCGGCGTGACGGATAAGGCCTCGCAGCAAGCCTTCGTGATTCCGGCAACCAGCTTTCTTTTCGTTTCCAAATCCCGGCCTTCCACCAATTTCAGTTCAATATAGGGCATGTGAAATCTCCTCCGATCCCTAATGTACAACTACGCCGCCTGCTTCCACTTGCACCTTTCCCAGGAGGCCCCAAGCTTTCCGGTATCAATTTAAGTCGCCGGTTCGATTGCTTTCATTTTTTGCGCTGCCTCGATGACGGATTCGATGATGTTTTGGTACCCGGTGCAGCGGCATATATTGCCGGATAACGCTTCACGGATCTCGTGTTCCGACGGGTCAGGATTCTCGGCAAGATAGGCGGAGACAGTGATTATAAATCCGGGTGTACAGAACCCGCACTGCAATCCGTGCTTCTCCCGGAAGGCCTCTTGAATGGGATGAAGCTGTTCAGGCGAGCCCAACCCTTCGATCGTAGTCACCGACCGGCCGTTTGCCTGTACGGCCAAAGTCAGGCAGGACCGGACGGCGTCGCCATCCAGCAATATCGTGCAAGCGCCGCAAACCCCTTGTTCACATCCTACATGGGTGCCTGTCAGCCCCAATTCCCGGCGAATAAAATCGGTCAGCAGCGTGCGGACATTTACTTCCCGCTCGTACTTTACTCCATTAACCGTCACGGATATTTTTTGTGTGCCCACCGCCTCAGCCATTTACTTTACTCCCTTCCATTGTTCGTAAGCCATCTTTAATGCTCTGCCGCTTAAAACGGCCGCCGCTTCCTTCCTGTATTCAGCACTGGCAATCTCCGATACTCTCCGGCCCTTGATATCGGAAAATTGCTTGACAAATGCCGCCTGTTTATCCGCTTCCTCATCCGGATTGACTTCCGCTTGAATGTCTTTTTGGAGCTGCTCAACCCATTCATGACCGAACGTTAAGCCGCGCCATTTCTCTACCGCCCGGACACGGTAAGGCACGCCTTCGCCGCTCACATTCCCCAGAGCTACCCGCACATCGATAATGGTGCCCTTATCATCCAGGTCAAGCGTGGCAGCTGCAGACACGATAGGGACATGGCCGTGACGCCGGGTCACTTCCAGGAAGGCATAGCCGGTCGTTTTTGAAAGCAGCGGAAACCGGATTTCGGTCAACATTTCATTCGGATTGAGTACGGTGGTGAAATGGCTTTGAAAAAAGCCTGCTGCCGGGACGGTTCGCTCGCCTTGCGGTCCTGCAATGACCATCTCGGCGTCAAGCAAACGGGCAACGACTCCAAATTCAGCCCCCGGCGCATTTTGAACCAGACTTCCGCCGATCGTCCCGCGATTGCGAATCTGAAAATGCGCTATATGCTCAGCCGCTTTCCGTAAAATAGGGCAATGAGACTCTACCAGGTCCGAACGTTCAATCGTACGATGGCGGGTCAACGCTCCAATGGCCAAACTGTCCGAGGTTAGCCGAACATAGTCCAAATCGGTAATGCCATTGATATCTACAATATAGGAGGGTCTGGTTTGACGCATATTCATTTCTTGAAGAAGGCTTTGACCTCCGGCAATAATGCGGGAATCTGCTCCGTATTTTTGTAAGGCATGAATGGCTTCACTTACACTGTGGGCAACCACATATTCAAATGGAGCGGGTTTCATCCTGATTCACCTGTCCTTCCCGGATAAATAATCCAGAAATTGGCTAGCTGGCTTTGCCGATTCTTCCTCATGCTTGCTTTTCTCCAAAAGGGAGTCCCTCCGAATACTTCCTAAGCTCCTCATAGTCATGGGAAGGAAGAACAAAATCGGCATCCCTCTTGATCTTCTTCATCGCGCGGTACGCGGCCTCCAAATCGTAAAACAGGCCCGGCGGGATCCCCTTGTTGACATTTAGCTCCACTTTTCGGGCGATATCACCCAAAATCACGGCGTTACCCGCAGAAGTCCGGACGTAGACGGCTTGACTTCCCGGGGTGTGCGTATTCGAGAATAAAACGCATCTGACGCCTGGAGCAATTTCTTCATCCCCATCAATCAAGTGTACTCTGGACCATAACGGATCAATTAATTCCGCAATGTCTTTACGATCATAGAAAAGAGCGCCGCCGCCGAAATCGAGCTCGCGGGAAACCATGGGAACTGCCGCCGCCTGCAATTCCGTCCGCTGAATAATGATTTTGGCGCGAGGCAGCAGCCCGCATCCCCCCGCGTGATCGTAGTGGAGGTGCGTGAAAATGACCGTTGGGATATCCTCCAAACTGTAGCCGTACTTGGACAGCTGCGCCTTCAGCGTCCATTCAGGCTTGGATCGATGCGGACCCAGACCTTGCAGCTGCACACAACGTTCCGCGTCACGAAAACCGGTATCGACGAGAATGGGTTCGCCTCCGTGCTGAGGTACCAGCAGCCATGCCGTAATTGGGACGCTTACAAGCGACTTTTCACGGGACAGCGACCAGAACGCGTCCAGAACTTGCGGCACATCGGCTTCTCCGAGAAGCAAAGGGTAGATTTTCCAGTCAGGATTTGGCATAAGCGTTTCTCTCACCTCGTTTAATCCATTGCAATACCTTCTCCGGCGAAAGCGGCAGGTTTTTCACCCTTACACCGAATGGCTCCAAGGCATCCTCCACCGCATTGGCGACGGCGGCAGGCGACGGGATGGCCCCGCCTTCCCCCATTCCCTTGGTACCTAGCGGAGTAAAAGGAGAAGGACATTGAATATGATGGGATTCGATAACCGGTACTTCCATCGCGGTTGGACACAAATAGGTTTGGAAATCAAGATTGACTAATGAACCGCTTGAATCATACGCCAAATCCTCCATTAGGGCGCCGCCGATTCCGTGAGCAATACCGCCGGCAATTTGTCCGTTGATGATCATGGGATTAATAATGGTTCCGCAGTCATGGGAAACTACAAATTTTTCGATTTTAATTTGCCCCGTCTGAACATCCACCTCTACTACGGCAATGAACACTCCTGTCGGATGGGTCGTATACAGATTGACCCGGCCGTTCTCGTCCGGTTCCCATGTGACCGACGGACTGGTCCATGTGTAGGTGCATTCCAAATTCACATCCAATCCCTCGGGAATCGTGCCGTATGGCCCAGGCCAAAGATGAATTTTATTTCCAAGGTCCTTGAGACGGATGGATTCCTCTTGAGCGCTGCTTCCTCTTTTTCTTATGAAACCGTTATCCACTTCAAGCTCGCTCGGATCTATCCGGAGAAGATGTCCGGCAATTTTGATTAATTTATCCCGCAGCAATTTAGCCGCTTCATGTACAGCCGATACGGTGAACGTTGCTCCGCGGGATGAGAAAGGTCCCAATCCATAAGGAGTTACATCGGTGTCTCCGTACAAGAACGTAATATTATCAATGTCTACTTTCATAATGTCGGATACGATTTGCGGCAATGTAGTTTCAACGCCCTGCCCTATATTTTGATGACTCGTCAGGATTTGAAAACCTCCCTCCGGGGTCATGCGGACCGTAGCCGCCTGGAAACCGTTAAAGATCCCGTTAAATACCGCAGCCCCTGAAGGCTCAAGCATGGCTGAAATACCGATTCCTATATATTTGCCCTGCTTGCGCAATTCTTTTTGCCGCTCTTTCAAACGATCGTAACCGGCCTTCTCCAGGGCAAGACGCATTAATTGATCAAAATCACCGCTGTCATAAATCGGGCCGGCAATATTCCGGTACGGGTATTCATCCTTCGTAATAAAATTGCGGTTGCGTAATTCTATTGGAGAAATCTTTAGACACTGGGCCACCATATCCATCATGCGTTCCACAGGGTAGCTCGCGATATCCTTACCGTAGCCGCGATGGGCGCCATAAGGCCCTTTGTTGGAGACAACCCCAAGCACTTCAACATCATAAACAGGAATTTTATAGGCTCCGGGAAAATACGATCCGGCTACCAGCAGGGCCGGTGTACCCGGGCCGTGGCAAGTTCCGTCCATACCTATGTTTGCAAGCAATTTGGCTTGAAGACCCGTGATCCGATAATCCTGGTCAAGACCGATCTTTATTGTGCAGGAATAGTCGCGCGATTGCATGCCGGACAACATATTTTCCACCCGGTCTTCGGTCCATTTCACCGGCTTGCCCAACTTGCGCGCCATAATACAAACGATGATTTCGGCATCGGCCTGTAATTTGGTCCCATATCCCGCACCCACATCAGGTGCAATGACTCGAATATGGTGTTCAGGCATCTTTAACGTTTGGGCGATCAGTGTACGTACCTGATGCGGAGCTTGCGTCGAACAGGTGACGGTTAATTTCCGGGAACCCGGGTTATAATCCGCTATACAAACGCGTGATTCAATCGGGGTCCCGGTATAGCGACTGTGGGTGATGGTCTCTTCAAATACGTATGCCGAGTTCTTAAAGGCTTCCTCAATGTCGCCGATGGTACTTTTCCAATCTTGTTGGATATTATCGCCCCACTCCTCATAAAGAAGGGCAGCAGGTTTCAAGGCGTCTTCGATCGTCACAACCGCGGGAAGAGGCTCGTAGTCCACTTGGATCAAATCAACCGCATCTTCCGCAATATACCGGTCAACCGCCGCAACTACAGCAACGGCCTCACCGACAAAGCGGACCTTCCGGTGCGCAATCGGATATACCTCCGGAACTTTATTGAATATATCAATCGTCGTTGCCAATCTCCCTGTATATTTCAGCGACTCTTCACCCGTCAGAACGGCAACCACACCCGGTAATTTTTGCGCTTGGCTTGTATCGATGTTTCGAATATAAGCATGAGCATGAGGGCTTCTCAAGATCGCCAGGTGAAGCATCCCTTTCAATTCAATGTCATCCGTGAAACGGCCATAACCGGTTAACAATCTCGGGTCCTCTTTCCGCTTATAACTGACTCCCAATCCGGTTTTCGTTTCTGTCATGACAACATCGCCTCCTCAGAACTTGCATTGAAATTCCTGATCCTGATGACCTGCCGGCAATTATGAAACAAGATGCAGTCCGATGTAAACGGTTGCATTCTGTAATAAAAGACAGTTCCGTTAGTCTTTCAGGATGATTTCCGGGGAATCCATCATGCAGTCTAACGGATGAAGTTACGTTACGCTGCATTTAGTGCATTTAGAGTTTGGAACCGATCCTTGGAACAAACCCCAGTCTCCGGGAAATGCGCAATCCGGCTTCCATTAGCTCGCGGGTTAATTCGTTCTTATTTTCCACCATGCGGGAAGCAGGACCGCCCAGACTAATTGTTCCTACCGATCGTCCGGTGTAATTGTAGATGGGAACCGCATAACAGGTTAGGCCCGCTTCGATTTCTTCACGGTCCATTGCATAGCCGGCTTTGCGTATGTTTCTTAGCTCCTCATGCAGCTGTTCAAGATCCACAATGGTATTTGGCGTATATCGGGCCATCCCTTTTTCTTGAATAATCCGGTTCACTTCTTCTCTTGAATAAGTGGACAGTATGGCTTTTCCTACGGCGGTGCAGTGAACAGGTCTCCTCATGCCTAACTCAGCCCTTATACTAATTGATCTTGAACCCTCAATTTTATAAAGGTAGACGGTTTCACCGCTATGATAGGCCGCAAAAAAAGAAGTTTCCCCGGTAATCTCCGACAATTCACGCAAATGACGGGAGGCGACTTCTACGATTTGCATTTTATGCAGTCCGAATACTCCGATCTCCAGCGTCTTCAAACCAATCGAATATTTGTCCGTACTCGGATCGAATTGAACGTAATTCCGGCTTTTTAAAGTTTCCAAAAGCCTATAGATCGTAGTCTTGGGTAAACCGACCTCCTTCACTAATTCCGCAAGAGCTACTCCTTCGCCCTTCTCGGATACCAATTCCAAGAGGATTAAGGCGCGCTCCACGGTAGAGTTGACCTGTTGATGCTCAGTCCCTTCCAAAATGACGATTCACTCCTTTCTTCATGAGGATTGGCTGCCAGCTGCCGGGTATGAATGCCGATTTTTCACTTGGGTGTAAATGGAACGTTATTCCATTCACAGCCTATTATACGCAAGCGGAATATGAATATATGCCACAAATTACTTAGACAAAAAAAGACTTGCCTGGCATGAATGCATACATTATGCAACTCAAATGCACAGGTCAAGTCTGTGTTCTTGTCCATTATGATGATATTCCAACATGAGCGAGATCGCCTATTGCGTTACTTGCCGCTGCCCGGTAAAAAACTCAGATTCAGCCAATTTTCCTGAGCGGTATCGAAGTTTTTGTCCAGCTCATTCAGATCTTTTAAAATTTCGAAAGCATTTAGCGTCCCTTCTACATTGACATTGCCGTCCACGATCCAGGTGGGGATTATCTTTTGATAATAATCGCGAACCAAATCTTCTTCATAGCCCAGCTTTTCAGACGCGTACGCAATCAACTCTTCAACGTGCTCCTTCGCATATTCAATCGCTTCTTTGTGACCCGCCAATACCGCTCGAACCGCATCGGGATTGGTTTTGATTAATTCGTCGCTGGCAAACACAAAGCTGTGCTGATAGTTTTTGTAAACCTCGATGTCGGCGGCCTTCACGATGGTTTTTCCGATGCCGTCCTTTTCAATTCTGGAGACGGCCGGCTCCGTCGCCACAACCGCGTCAACGACACCTTGCTCCAACAAAAGATATGCGTCGACTCCGCCTGCAGGCCGTAAATCGGTTTCCGTTTCCGGGACTCCGTACTCTTTTAAAATATTTTTTGCGGCTTGGTGGTTTCCGCCGCCCAGCGCCCCTGTTCCCAACACTTTGCCTTTCACATCTTCAACCTTTTCCACCTTCTTTCCGCCGACCAACACAAACGGATTTTCCCTGATCGCGGGAGATGCCACCACCTTAATCGGGACACCGCGGGAAATGCCGGTCAAGATCGGGGTTCCGAAGTTTCCCATATCGATATCCCCGCCGGCGACTCCGGCCAAGGCTTCCGGTCCTCCCGCGTCAAAGTGGATCACATCCAGGTCGATGCCATGCTTTTCATATATTCCATTCTCCTTGGCAAAATCAGTATGAATATCCGTTAAATCCGGTTTTAACTGCACATATACGATTTTGGTAAGCTTCTTTGTTTCCGCAGCGTTTTGCTCCGCTCCACTGGAAGGATTGCCGGACTCTTTCGCTGTCCCCCCGTTTACGTTCGATGGACTGCTGCCGCATGCGGATAACGCCATGATCAAGACAAATACCGAGCCAATCCAAGCGAACCATTTTATCGCCTTCATTTTTTTGTACGCCCCCTTTGCTTAGTCATTGCCGCGCCAGGCGTCAAACCGTTGACTCAAATAAAACCAAAAGCGATCCATCGCAATCCCGAAAGCCGCAATGATGAACACACCCAAAAATACGATGTCGGTTTGGAACGTAGCGCCGGCATACATAATCATATAACCGAGACCTGCTTTCGATCCGAATATTTCGGCGCCGATTACGCCAATCAAAGCCCTGCCTGTCGCAAGCTGCAAAGCCGTCATCAGGAAAGGCACGGACATCGGCAGCGCAATCGTCCAGAAAATTTGTCGCTGTGACGCACTATACGATTTCGCCACTTTAGTCAAATCCCCGTCAATGCTTCTCATCCCCATAACCATGTTGACAATGATCGGAAATATGGCGCTAAGGAAGACCAGAACGATCTTGGAACTTGATCCCAATCCGAACCAGATGATAAATAAGGGCATCAGTGCGATTCTTGGCGTCGTGTACATGGCAGCAACCACCGGACCGAACGCCTGGTTTAGCCGTTTATACCAACCCAGCAAAATCCCGATCGGTACGCCGACAAGGACAGCCAATCCATAACCGATAATAAAGATCTGACCGCTGGCAATCGTATGTTTCCATAATTCGCCGCTCGCTGCCATCTCCAGGCCTTTGTTCAAAACCCGGGTCGGCGAGCTCGAAAATTGAGGCTTGACCCATCCCGAAATGCTAAAAATCTCCCATATCATTAGCAGGAGCAGGATCACCCCGCCGCCTAACGAAAGACTGATTCCCGTCTGCTTTAGTTTTCTGAGCACCATTTTGTATTTATGGATCCGATGCTTTCGTTCCGTTAGAGAAATCGCGGATTTCGTCAAAATGTCTCCTTCAGATTTCATAGTCCTGGTTCACCCTTTTTCCCGCCGACTTATTGATGGCGCTCCATACCCGCTGGGTCAATTGATCAAAATACGGATTTTGTTTAACTTCCGGCGTTCGCGGTCTTGGCAGATCAATGCGAATCTCCTTTACGATTACAGCCGGCCGGGGCGAAAATACGATGACCCGATCTGACAACAGTACGGCTTCGTCGATTTGGTGCGTGACCATGAGTACGGTTTTTTTCGTCAGCTCCCATAATAACAGCAATTCATTTTGCAGACCTTCGCGGGTGATGGCGTCAAGCGCCGAGAAGGGCTCATCCATCAGCAGCACCTGCGGCTCGCATGCCAGCGCTCTTGCCAGATTCACTCTTTGCTGCATACCTCCTGAAAGTGCAGAAGGATAAAAGTTTTCATAGTCCTCGAGCTTGGCCATTTTGATGTACTTTCTGGCTCTTTCTACGGCTTCCCGTTTAGGTATGCCCATGATTTCGAGTCCGTACGTAATATTTTTAAGCGTCGTACGCCAGGGCAGCAGAGACGCTTTCTGGAAGACAACCGCACGATCGGGGCCGGGACGTTGAACCGGTTTGCCGTCTATCCGGATCGTTCCGCCAGACGCCTTGAGCAATCCCGCAACGGCATTAAGAAACGACGATTTCCCGCAGCCGCTTAAGCCGACGATCGTCACGAACTCTCCGGGCTTGATGTCCAGGGATACGTTATGAACCGCTTCCGTGGTTTCACCGGATTTATGGTTTTCATAGGAAATCATTAGATTTTCAACGGACAGCTTTGGCTGTGGTTGTTCCTGATTGGAAGAAATCCCCTCTGCAACCGCTTGCCCGACGGCTAATGACATGGTACGTTTCCCTCCTTCTTTACAAATGTAAAAAAAGAAAGAGGCTCAATCTTGTGTTTGATCCAGCCTCCAGTGATCCAGTTAGCTATATTCTGTTATTTTGAAGCGTGAATCTTGTCATGTTTAAACACTTGCTTGCGGTATTCGCCAATAATGTCTTCCGGCAAGTCCGTTACCCGGATTCCCGTCAGCTGCTCGGCATCGGGCGCAACGTACAAGGCGTCAACAGGGCAATACGCTTCACACATAAAACATGTCTGACAGTCGTCTACACGCGCTATTGCGGGAACGCCGTCTGTCTTGCGATCGAATACATTCGTTGGACATACCGATACGCATATATTGCAGGAAATACAAGTTTCTTCGTTTAACACCTCAATCAAACCGCAGCAGCCTCCTTCTTCCCGGTTTTCAGGTATTCCCGGGACACTTCGATCTGATCGGTTCCCGAAGTAATCAAACGGTGAAGAGGAGTCGTTTCATCCAATTCGGGGTAATCCAGACGTTTATGCATACCGCGTGTTTCTTTTCGTTCCAACGCTGTCGTATACATCCATCTGCCCGTTGCGGCCATCGCTTCCGATTCTCTTGCCCGAACCCGATCGAGATTGTTTTGGACTCCTCCGATTCCGCGCTTGATTTCCGACCAAATGTGGTCGAGCCGACGCAAAGATTCGGTAAGCGTCTCTTCGGTCCGGAACAGGTTTTTGTCATACGGCAAAATTTCGTCTTGGACGGCCTTGACAATTTCACGGCTGTTCGCAACATCGGTTGAAGCGGAATATCCTTTCAAAGCTGCGCCGGATGCGCCGGTCAGATTCCGTTTGGCTTTGTTGGGGCCAAGCCGCTTCGCATACAACGCCGCACCTTCCCCGGCCCAATACCCGGAAGAAATGGCCCAGGCGGCGTTATAGCTGCCTCCTCCCGTAAATCCTCCGCACAGCAACTCACGCGTAGCGGCGTCTCCGGCAGCATAAAGTCCCGGCACTTTCGTTCCACAGGATTCGTCCGTCAGATGGATGCCTCCCGTGCCCCGCACCGTCCCTTCCAGGCGCAATATGACCGGAAACAAATCGCGGAACGGATCGATGCCCTTGCGGCGGAACGGGAGGAAGAAATTGGGCTGCGCTTTCGGCATCCATTCCTTCATGTATTCCTCCACCTGATCCAAACGCGCATAAACCGGTTGATTGAGCAGGGTTTTCGCGATCAGGGAGCGTCCTTTTTGGGAGCCTGCGCCTTCAATCACTGTGCCGTCTTCATAGTAGAATGTCGCATAATTGAAAAACCGGCCTTTCGTAACGCTGCTGAACGCGGGAGATAATGAATAGTGATTGGAGAATTCCATCCCGGATAAATCGGCTCCGCTCTCGGCGGCCAATAAGTAACTGTCGCCGGTCAGCACGTTGCACCCGAGAGCCTTGCTCAAGAAGGCGCAGCCGCCGGCGGCAATCACAACGGCTCCCGCGCGAATGGTCCAATCCCGATCTTTCTGGGTCTGTGTGCCTCTGGCGCCTCCGACGCCATGCTCGTCTACGATCAATTCCAATGCGGGACTATGATCGAGGATACGAACGCCGGCACGTTTGACCAGCTTTCGCATCAGCCGCATGTATTCAGGGCCCTGCAATTGGCTTCGATAAGCATATCCTTCATATACGGCGGGGAACGGATACCCTAGGTCCGCTAAACGATTCACATTCTCATATGTACGATGCATGATGCGATGCGACCACTCATCATCGGATAAATATCCTCCTAATGCTTCTCTCGCCGTTCTCGCCTGCTCGCGAAGCTTGGGTTCGGGATTGACATATAATACGCTTGTTCCCGAAGGAGCCGTTGCGCCGCTTGTGCCGCAATACCCCTTATCGACCAGCACCACATCCGCTCCTCTTTCCGCGGCTGTCAGCGCCGCCCACGTTCCGGCGGGACCGCCGCCGATGACCAGTACATCCGTATCCAGCTTCAGTTCTTCTCTGTTACCCATCTTTCATACCTCCTGTGATTTGAAAGTATTTCGCAGGTCCGAGCGTTTTGTCGACAGATCTTTTTCAACAGGTCATTAACTCCCGGGGTTATGCAAGCGATTCCGGTTCTCCCCTTTCAACCATCATGAAGTTGGGGCTTTAACGGTAACAGCCAGCTGCAAAAAACGATGGGTTTCTTCAACCGCTTGGTCCAGTTGTGATGAAGACCCTTGGTAAGGATCCGCGACTCCAAAGGTATGATCTCCGCCGGCGATATCGATAAATTTCTGATGGGGGGCCGCAGCTTTCAGTTCTTTATTTCGCTGGAGCAATCTCTCATTGTCCGCATCGCCCTGTACCACAAGAGCCGGAATACGCAATTCTTTAAAATGCTTCACAATGTCGAAACGTTCAGTATTCAACGATACATCCTCATTCACAGCTTTCTCAATCAAGGTTTGGGAAGAGCCGTTTGCACCATTGGACCGAACAGGTCCGGAACCGCCGTTCCAAACAATGACTGCGCGAACATCCGGTTGCTCGGAGGCGAGTATAATGCTGCTTCCTCCCGAACGGCTGTGTCCCAACAAGCTCACACGGCTGCGATCCGCTTCGCCTGCCAATGGCAGCTTTGCTTCAAGCACATTCGACAGAACCGCATTTAAATCATGAAGTTCTTGAGTGATAGTGCTGGCCTCGGCCAGTTTCTCCTCCTCAACTTGAAGATGACGGGCTGCAATCCGGATAAAATCAAAATTCACCGTGTAATAACCCAGTTCCGCAAAACGACTCGCAACATCCGGCCAAAACCCCCAATTCCGATGTCCCCGAAACCCGTGGCTGACAATCAAGACCGGCTTCCCGGAGCCATCGATCTGCGTGCGTACCTCACCCTTCAAGGGCAGGCCATTGGCTTGTTGGATACTGAAGCTTTCGACTGCAATTTCTTTTCCCATAAAATCATCTCCTCACTCAGAATCGTTTGTCGCTTGCATCCTTCTATGGAGTCATTTGCCCGACTAAACAAAAAGAGGCTTGTTTAACTTCAACGTTCGTTGAATTAAACAAACCTCTAATAGTATAGTCGGTTATAAACCTGATTAATTAAAGCGAATTACTTTGTTTTCTCACTTTATCATGGGATATTTATGCTGTCAACCCTAAGCAATTGGACTGAATAGTAGACATAGAAGTACGCGGACACCGTTATACCGGATTCCCCAACATAAGCGAAATGGCCTGCCCGAAACCCCTGAGACAAACTCATATCGATTAGCCCATGGCATGCTAAGATGCTAGGTTGTCCGCTTCAATCGATTGTGCGTCCACCGTGTGCGACTTCACGTCGACGGCCTTCGGGATGATCCCCTTGCCGAAAACGTAGTCCGCAATACCCTGCCACCGGTCGCGGATCGTGTCATCGACCGAATCGACCGGGATAACGCCTTCTTTCGCTTGTTGGCGGGCGACTTGCTCGGAAACGTTTTGAATATTCTGGATCAGTTTTGTCGTTTGATCAAGGTTTTTGGCGGATAAATTTACTTCCTCGCGCAGACCCTCGAAGAACTCCCGCACCAAATGCGGATGTTCATTCAGAAATGCGGTTCGCACAACGTAAATCACATCATTTTGCGTATCGATCACTGACGCCGGGATCACGAGCTGGGCACCGTGCTGCTCCTTCGCAAGCGACGTGAATGCTCCCCATGTGGCCCACGCATCCACTTTTCCGGCTCCGAACGCCGGGCCGGCTTCGGTTGGAGGAAGATACACAAACTCAACGTCGTCGGGTTGGAGCCCTGCTTTGTCTATGGCCTTAAAAAGCAGGTATTCACCTGTTCCGCCGCGATTCACGGCTACCTTCTTGCCCTTGAGATCGGACGGACCGCGGATACCCGATTCCGGCCTCGCAACGATACCGGTATTATTGGTGTCACTTTCCTGCCGAGCGAAGATCTTAAAATCTGAGGTACCGCCTACGAGAGAACTGATTCCCGCTGTAATGGATCCAACGGTGATGTCGATTGATCCAGCGGTCAAAGCTTCGATTGCGGGTGCAAACGCGGGGAAGCTTCCCGACCTTTCGAGCTTAGCACCAGCGGCTTCTATCCGTTTCTCAAGAGGGCCTTCCTTTTGCGCCAGGTTCATCGGATCCGCACCGCGCAGGATGCCAACACGGACGGTAACATCACTTTTTTGCGCGGGTTCCGCTTGGTTGCCGCATGCCGCTAAACCTGCGGCCATGGCTAATGAGAGCAAAATCGCACTAACTTTCCGCATCGGGTCACTTCCTTAGAGAGATAAAATAGCTGTTTACGGAATGCTTTGGTTCCAAGTAAAAACGGTATCGCGCTGGGCTTCCACGTTCCTGGCCAACCCGGTATCATAGGTTACCGGAAGGTGAGGCAGGATGAGTTCCGCAACGCGGTAAGCTTCCTCAAGCAGCGGGATACCTGAAAAGATGAATGTCGAGATGCCGGCATCCCGGTACTCCTGGATTCGCGCAAGGACGGTCTGTGGACTGCCGACGATGGCCGTGCCTGGTCCGGGTCTTACAAGACTGAGACCAGCCCACAAGTCCGGATAGATTTCGAGCTCTCGTGCATCGTCCGGAATGCGGCCGTTATGGAATTTGAGCATGCGCTGCTGGCCCACGGAATCCGTGCCGCGAAGCAGAGCCTGCGTGTGCCTCACCGTGGCTTCGTCCATGGTGCCCAAAAGCCGGTTTGCTTCCTCCCAAGCCTCCTCATCGGTGTCCCGAACGATAAGATAGAGTCGAATCCCGTAGCGGAGAGTGCGGCCATGCTTAGCGGCAAGCGCTGAAAGATCTCTAATCTTCTCTGCGACTTGGGTAGGGGGCTCACCCCAGCTTAAATAGGTGTCTATGTGCTTTGCCGCGGTTTCATGCGCCGCCTGCGACGAACCGCCGAACCAAAGGGGCGGCGTCGGCATCTGCACCGGTTTAAGCTGCAATGCCTGTCCCTCCGCGGTAATATACTTGCCATGAAAGTCCAGCCTCTCGCCTGCAACTGCCTTGCGCCACACGGTAATCCATTCATCGGTGTACGCGTAGCGCTCGTCATGCTCAAGCGTTGAACCGTATGCACGCATCTGTGTTGAGTTGCCGTTAATAATGTTCAATAATACTCGCCCCTGCGAGAGCTCATCGAACGTCTGTGTCATTTTTGCCGCAAGCACCGGAGAAATAAGCGGCGGGGAAATGGCGATCAAAAATCGCATCCGCTCCGTGCTCGTAATAAGCGATGAACCGAGCACCCAGGTGTCGTGCGGCCCCGTTGCGAGCAAAGCGCCGGTGTAGCCCAAATGATCTATGGCGGAAGCGATTTGCCGCAGATATGGCAGGTCAATTTTCCGCGCACCGTTCGGCGTCCACGGATTACGCCCGTCAGGTGCGGTGAGGTACCATAATACTTCCACCCCATCCTTGTGTGCCGTCATGTCGTCACCCTCCTAAGCGCAGCCGTGGGTGCTAAAACCGCATCTGCAACCGTAATCGGCCGGGAGAGGAGGCCTTGACGGGCAAAGAGATCAGCTACACGCTGCTGCTCGGAGACAAAATCCTGACTGACAGGGTGAAGACCCCATGGCCGCCGCCGGAGCGCGTCCTCCCAAGCATCGATAGAAGGCCAATCGGGCAGGTCGCGGGCAAAAATCTCGGCAGCCTCACGATGATGCTCCCGAACCCATGCATCCGAACGCTGCAATGCACTGACGACCGCGTCGAGGATCTCCGGCCTGTTCGTTGCAAAGTCACGACTGGCGAACCATACAGATCGGTGAGAAATAAAGGGGGCGACAGGGAGAAGCGTGCGAACCGCACCGTCACGCTGAAGTGCTGCAAGCTGCGGATCGTTTCCAATCCATGCCTCGACCTCCCCGGCCACCAGCGCATCATCCCCTCCGCGACTCAGATCGATCCGCTCGATGTCTTTGTAGGCTAAACCATGTTGATCGAGCGCGGTGATGAGAAAACTGGTCTGCCACGAGCCTTCGGCAAGGGCAACACGCCGGCCTTTCAGGTCCGCAATCGAGTTCACAGGCGAGTCGGTACGAACAACAAGCGCTCCGCTTGCGGGGCGCGGTTCCGAGATGGCGACATAAACCAGGTCAATGCCGGAAGCTTGCCCGGTTAACGGCGGAGTAGCACCCGTGCCGCCGAAATCGATCTCTCCCGCCGCCAGTTTTTGAGGGGTTCCCGCCCCGTCTTCATAATCAACCCAGGCGACCGCTGCGCCATGCTCCTGGAGAATGCCCTCTAAAATGCCTGTGCGGCGCAGCACGAACAGTGAATGGTTATTCGGATGCACGCCGATCTTAACGTCGGCGCCAGCAATGTTAGTCATGATTGGACACTCCTTCATAGTAATTTTTTTCTGCGGCGGCCAACGGTCCGGCGTGGACCCACTCCCGGACGTTGAAATCACCAGCAAGGAAACCGTGTTCGAATAGAAATTTACGTTGGGCGTCAAGAGCAGCGAGCAAGTTCTCATGCAGTGCGGGCCGAAGAGATCCGTTCCGATAAGCCGTCTCGACAAATTCAGGAGAAGCGCCCGTCTCGGCGGCAATGACCCGGGTTAGATCACCGCGATGATCGGCGGCCCAGTCGGCAGCGCGAAGCAGAGCTGTAAGAACGCGCTCAACGACACCAGAGTGCTCGATCAGTTCCGCATCGACCGTCACAGCTCGTGGCACACCGTTATTCACCCGCACAAGCGGGTCCGGGTGAAACCCGAGATCTGCGACCTCTCGTACATCCAACGTGCGGGCTGCCTGGAGACCGGTTGCGCCTTTTACAAAGATGGCATCGACCTCGCGGCGACGAAGCGCGTCGATCTCGGTGTCCCAGGAATCACGGCGGCCGGCGGAGGGAGCCTCAAGATCGACAGGTTCGACATCGTCAAGCGTGAGTCCGGCTAGCCACAGTGCGCTGTGGAACCCCCGAAGTGCCTGCGCTGCCCGGAAGTCGATCTCTAAATAACGGTGACGGGGGATACCGATACGGCGTCCTCGCAAATCGGCAGGTCCGGAAATATTGGCGTCAGGGAGCGCAAGAATCGTCTGGTACTCATCGACCCAGACAAGAGCCACCAGCCGTGTGTCACGTCCCGTCGAGCGCGCCCACAGAGCCGGAATGTTGCCCCCTTCGCGGACGAGGAACGGAAGCGAGTGGTCAAAGTGTGCCCCGTGCATGGCAGCATCCTTTTCATCCTGCAGCACACTGGCAAGAATCCCCGCTTTCGCAAGCTCCTTTTGCAGAAATCCGCGGTCAAACGCAACGCTGCTTGCCGTCGGAACCGGACAGCGTGTAATCGATATACGTTCGACTGTCGTTTTTTTACTGGACATGACGTATCCTCCTTGAATTCTACTTGTATACAGATCCCAGTCATTGCACATCAACCGATCGGATCCGAACGAGCACATGCCCTACCTCTTTTCTGTCGGACACCTCCTTTCTTTTGGTCGCTTTCCACATGATTCAAATCGTCCCCAGTCCGAGAAATACCGAAAGAATACCAATGGATATATACCATCGGGCTTTTAGCCTCCTTATAAACCCCATCTTATATTTGCCGTTCCGAGGCAGTGGTTGCCGCATCCTTTTCGATTTTCATTCCGGCTAAAAAAATTAAACCTCGATGTCAGCAAATGTTTGCTGGCAACGAGGCCTCCATACGAATGGTTAGCAATCCTATATTTCTTATTTATATAGTTGGTATTATGATTATAATTATTGCTTGGAACTTCTGTCAATAAATTAGACAACCTCCCAGTATCAAGCATCCACTACCCCATTACCGGACACGGTTTGTTCGATTCCTTCTGAATAAGCACACCACAAAATTGTAAACAAATGCAGCGCACTTACCGATATATGAATCAGTAAAAACATTCCTGGTCTCTTTTCAGCAAAGGAGACCTTCAATTATCCAATTATTCTTTTGACAGCCATGAACATCCTATAGGAGGTAATTCAGTGCATCGTGGTTTCAAAACTAAATTGATGATGATCATGGGCTTTTTCAGTATTGTATTGACACTCAGTGTATCGTTAGTGAATCAACACCGCTGGAAGGATAATTTAATAACAAGCTACATGAGAGAGGTCTCTTTGGTTGAAGACATCATCGTCAACGCTGTCTCGGACGCCGACAAAGCATTTCAAATGCTGGACAGCGATATCGAGAAAAAGATGAGCGACTATTCAGACCGGCTGTTAAAAAAATACCGGGAAAACCCGAATGTAGAATCATGGGACTACCAAGCACTGAAAAATGAATTGGATGGGATGGACATCTATATCATAGATGATACGCAAACGATCCTATACAGCAGTTTTACCAAGGATATAGGATTGAATTTCAGAGAAAAAGACGGCACCTTGGGTCCATTCGCACAGCTCTTAAGAGAAAGGCTGAAAGGAAACCAATTCGTAGCGGACGGCCTGGATCAGGAAACCAATACGGGCAAATTAAAAAAATACAGCTACGTCCCCACGCATGACCATAAATATTTGATCGAACTTGGCTTGTACCAAGAAAATAATCCGATTTTCAAGAGCTTTAACTTCCTTGAAATCAGCAGTAAACTGAAAGAAAAATACAGCTATATCAATGACATCACTGTGTATACAACCTCGGGAAAAGCCATCGGCAAATCAGGCGAAGATGGAAAGTCGCTCCTGGTCGCCGACGAAAACAGGCCAATCTTCAACAAAGCGGTCCATGATAAAATAGTGCAAAAAGTAAAAAGAACGATACATGGCGATCCTGTCACTTATCGCTATGTCCCATATATCGTTCAATTTGAAACCGATGTGGCTAAGCATACGGATCAACGCATTATTGAAATTGTTTACAACGAAAAAGATTTAAAAAACAAACTAAAGCAAAATAATCAAATCTTCTTGCTTCAGCTATTTGCTACCATCGCCTGGGCCTTAATGATTTCCTACATTATTACAAGGCTGGTTGCAAGACCAATGTACCTGGCATCACATGATTTGCTAACGGGCCTTTCAAATCGCGCAGTTTTCGAAAATTCGCTTATGTCAAGCGTTGAAAAAAACAAGAAAAAAGGAAGAAAAACAGGGTTATTGCACATAGACCTTGATAATTTCAAAAAGATCAACGATACGCTTGGACACGAAGCGGGCGATTATTTTCTCAAAGAAGTGGGCAGGAGAATCCGCTCCGTTGTTAATGATCCGAACGATATCACGGCACGTCTTGGAGGAGACGAATTCGTGATCATCCTTAACCATGTAATGGATGAAAATGCAGCCTCGAAAGTTGCGCTTCAGATTATTCAAGAGTTAAAGCGCCCCATCGAAATTAAAGGGGCGGATGTCGTAAAAGAGTATAACATTACCGCATCTATCGGCATTGCTCTTGCTCCTGATCATGCTCAAGACTCGGACGAATTATATAACTGTGCAGATCAGGCGCTCTATCATGCAAAACGTACCGGCAAAAATACATTCAGCGTGTATAACAAAGCTTGAAAGCCTTATTTTTCATCCACATTGTGATAAACGCGCTGGACATCCTCCAGATCTTCAAGTGCATCGATCAGTTTCTCGAACTGCGCTAATTCGTCTGGTGCAAGATTCACGTAATTTTGCGCAAGCATGGTCAGTTCCGCCACGGTAAATTCCGTAATGCCCGCCTGCTTAAGCGCGGTTTGGACGGCATGAAACTGGTCCGGCTCGGCATAGATGATAATGGAATCATCTTCTTCTGTGATATCTCGAACGTCCACATCGGCATCCATTAATAACTCCAATACTTCGTCGGATGTTTTCCCTTCAACGCCGATAACCGCCGTCGGGCTAAACATATAAGATACAGAACCACTAACTCCCATGTTGCCGCCGTTCTTATTAAAAGCCGAGCGTACGTCCGCTGCAGTGCGGTTGACGTTATTCGTAAGCGTATCAACGATAATCATGGCGCCGCTCGGTCCGAATCCCTCATAACGGAGCTCCGAATAATTGTCCTCCGAGCTTCCTTTGGCCTTTTCGATGGCCCGGTCGATTATGGCTTTCGGCACATTGTATGTTTTGGCCCGCTCAAGCACGAATTTTAACGCTTGATTGGATTCCGGGTCGGGTTCCCCTTTTTTCGCCGCTACATAAATCTCTATTCCGAATTTGGCATAGACCCGGCTCGTGTTGGCATCCTTCGACGCTTTTTTCTCTTTAATATTATTCCACTTACGCCCCATGTTTTACCTGCTTTCTTTTTTGTACTTTATTCCAGCTTGCAGCAAAACAAGCCATACGGATTCTCTCTTCAATTATATTATATTAAATAAAACGATATCTGGACAAGCTCTCACATCGTGGAAACCCCATACCAATGAATGATTCCACCCGATGGCAGTCGGATATAAACCGTCCCCCGCACTTCTTGATATTGGAGGCCTTTAGGTAAAAAGTTAAAAATAGTTTACAAAATGTCAAAAATAAATTACCATATACACCAAAGGAGGCGATAAATCGAATATGCAGAAAAACGGCAGACTATATAATAAACTAAACGTGCTAAGAGCTGAAAAAAAGTGGACACAGCAAGATTTAGCCAAAAAAGTCGGAGTTTCGAGACAAACCATCGCTTCTATTGAAGCCAATCGCTATAATCCATCCCTGATTTTAGCCTTTGAGATTTCATTTGTTTTTGATAAAGAGCTGCAGGAAGTTTTTCAATACGAATTAGTCGAGGAGAAATCATGATGTTTA
The DNA here is from genome assembly GCF_001465255.1 of Paenibacillus naphthalenovorans. NCBI lineage: Bacteria > Bacillati > Bacillota > Bacilli > Caryophanales > Paenibacillaceae > Paenibacillus > Paenibacillus naphthalenovorans. Next base: position 2,681,046 of record NZ_CP013652.1, read on the forward strand.
CTCTTATCGGTATCATTTTATCTTTTATCGGACTTGCCGCGGTCATCTTTTCAGCGTATTTCATTAAAAAGGAAGGGGGAGACGAAAGAGGGGATAAAATATTGGGTATGGCAGGAATAGTCGTTTATTTTTCATTTTTGTTAGGCTATTTGGTTATTTTTATGATCAATACGATCGTGCCGCTAAATGGAGAACAATATACGTTTGCCTTCACTTGTTTATTTGCATTCGTTGTCGTGTCTTATGCTATGACGATAATAAGTTTGAAAAGACGGTATTAGCATATGGGAATTTGCGGCCAAGCCATTAAACCGGCCCGGCAAAAATCAGCGGGGGCGGGAGGAGGCCGCCTGTTAAAGCGGGGACCGTCGTTTGTCAAACTATAAACCGGTACCCGGATCCCCAGACCGTACCTATATATTGAGGCTTGGACGGGTTCTCCTCGATTTTCTCCCTGATCCGGGCGATGTGTACCGTAACCGTGGACGCATCGCCAAGCGCATCCATCCCCCAAATCCGTTCAAACAGCTCTTCCTTGCCAAATACCCGGTTGGCATTTTGCAGAAGAAACAGAAGCAGGTCGAATTCCTTATGAGCCAACGTTACTTCTTTCCCGTTCACAAAAACCCTTCTGGCCTCCTTCTGGATCTCCAGCCCCCTGACCCGGATCTTGCCGCCTTCGTCAACATGGCCGAACCGTTCTTTCATCCGTTCAAACTTGTTTAGATGAGCGTTAACCCGGGCCACCAGCTCGCCGGAGCTGAAGGGTTTTGTAATATAATCGTCCGCGCCAAGGCCAAAACCGTTAATTTTATAAATTTCCTCCGCCCTGGCCGATACCAGCAGCACGGGAATATCCTCCTTCTCGCGGATCGTTTTCAAAACCTCGAATCCATCCATCCCCGGCAGCATAATATCCAGAATGATGAGGTCAAACGTTTCCTCCTCCAGAGCTTTCAAACCGTCCGTTCCGCTATTGACGATCTTCACGGAAAAGCCGCTCAGCACCAGATAATCCTTTTGCAGATTGGCTATGCTTTGATCGTCCTCAACAATCAATATCTTTTTTTTCATCGTAACCTCCAAAAATGCTAATACTTTTTCAGAGATATCATCATGCGGGTTCCTTCTCCTACAGTGCTTCTGACCCAGATCTTTCCTTCATGGCCTTCCACAATTTGTTTGGCAATAGCCAGCCCAAGGCCGCTGCCGTCCACACTCTTTCTAGACGGATCCGCACGGTAAAATCGTTCAAAAATATGGGGAAGGTCAACCTCGGGTATTCCTTTTCCATTGTCTCTGATTTCTATGATAACGGATGTCCGGGTTTCCCTTAAAATAATATCCACCTGTCCGTTAACCTTTTCCATATACTTCCTAGAATTATCGAGAATGTTTTGAATGACCCTTTTCAACCTTTCCCTATCGATTAACACATAGACGGGCTCCTTCAATTCACTGATCAGCGCCAGTTTGATATTCGCCTTTTCATATTCATAGCGATGGTCAAACACGCAATCCTCGAAGTACTGCTCCAGATTTGTTTTTTCAAAATGATAAGGGATTTGGTTCAAATCCAGCTTGGAGTACAAAAGAAGATCGTCAATCATGGCGTTCACCAGCATCGCCTTTGATCGTGCCGTTTCCAGGTATTCCTCCATTTTGTCCGGTGTGTTGGCTACCCCGTCGATAATGCCTTCGATATATCCTTTAATGGAAGTCACAGGGGTCTTTAAGTCGTGAGAGATGCTGGATATCAAAAATTTCCTGTTTTCATCGTATTTCTGCTGCAGATAAACAGACTCCTTCAGCTTAATCCTCATGAACTCCAGCGTCCTGCACAGTTCCCTGACCTCTCCTTCGCCTTCCTCCGCAATCCCGAAGCTTAAATCGCCCTCACTAATTTTAACGGCGGCATCTCTCAGCCTGGCGATCGGTGTAATGATGCCGCGGGAGAACCGGTAGGAAACCCAAAAGTTCATGATCAAAAAAGAAAGAATAAAAAAGCTGACCGTAAAGATGCCGAGAAACAGGTAAAAGCCCGTTTTCAGCTTGATCGGCGCAAGCAGCAGCAAAACGCCCTTATCTCCCGATTGAAGGCTGTAGTCCGCTCTGGCAAACATATAGGTTTTGCCCTCCAGCTCCAAAGTATCAAGATTGGGCATATTATCGGATAACATCAAGCTTTTTTCAATGTCGATGGCATTAAACTTTTTTGTGGTATATACAACCTCTCTGTTTTTCAAAATAACGGCATTCGCCCCCAAAGCCTTAACCCGATCGGACAGCTCCTGCTGATAGGATTTATCAAGCAGTTGTTCGAACTCTAGGGTCTGCGCCCCCCTCTTGATCTCGCCGATCCCTGATCGGACTTCAAAGATCCTTTTGAAATCGTCGATATCCGCTTCCGGACCAAGCACTTTCGTATAAGCTGCAACGAATATGATGACAGCCAGAACGGTTAATGCAATGGAAACCAGCACGGTCAGCGCATTCATCATAAAAAAGCGTTTGGTTAATTGCATTTGGAGATACCTTTCTATATATCCTTGCGGTCAAACAAATAATAACCCGCTGTAAATAACATTATACCACAGCCCGACATGATCAGGATCTGGCGGAAAATTTTAAAACCGTTGACCGTTTCCGAAATCCAAAGCGTATACCAGTCAAACATGGAGGTAATAAAGAAACTCGAAAAATTGGAAAAAACGATGCCTAAAAAGTTAAACCCGATAAAAATAATGATTGAGAGAAAAAAAACCGCCAGTCCGCCCCGAAGGATATTGGACAGCAATACCACGAGAAGACCAAATACAAAAACAGGAAAAAACGTTGTGACATAAGACAAAACGACCCTTACGATTCCCGTCAGGCTGGCGGACGAAGGATTAAATATAAACCCGGCAAGCAAAGAAAGAATCATCACAAACAGCAGGTTTACAGCAATGAACACGGCTAAATTCAAAACCTTCGCGCTGAATACGCCGAATCTGGAAACGGGCCTGGTGAGCGTGATTTTCATTGTATTTGACGAAAATTCGCCGTTAAACATATCGATGGCCACAAAGGTTGCAAAAAGAGGCAGGATCGTATAAGAAAACATCGATAGAACCACCAAAGGAAATTCAGTGCTGCCTACAACTCTTAATCCAAGACCATGCTTAATTGCCGTAACGGCAACTTGTCCGATCACCACGGCAAGAATGGATAAAATGGCGGCCGCAATCATTTTTTTCTTTTTCAACAGCTTGACGGTTTCATTGATAAATGCAGCCTTAAACCCTGCCATTCCGGTCCACCTCGCTAACAAAATAATTTTCAAGTGACGAATAATTGGAAAGGATATTATGGGTATATTCCACATTGACCAGCTTTCCGCCGTAAACCACTCCGATCCGGGTGCAGGTCAGCTCGACATCATGGATCAGGTGGCTGGAAATAAAGAACGTGGTTCCTTCTTCCTCGGCAAGCCGCTTGATCATCCTCCGCATATCCAGCATACCCTCGACATCAAGTCCGTTTAAGGGCTCGTCCAATATTAACAACTTTGGCCTCGAAAGAATCGCTGCCGCTACCCCAAGCCTTTGTTTCATCCCAAGCGAGAACTTTCTCGATTTTTCATTTTTATATTTTAACATGCCGGTGATTTCAAGACATTCGTCGATTCTTTGCTGGTCCACCTGCGGATAAAACCTGGCAAACAGCTTCAGGTTTTCGTTTGCCGTTAAATAAGGATACGACTCCGCCGTCTCGATAATACACCCCACATGCTTCATCGCATTGACATAGTCCTCTACAATGCTGGCGCCGAAAATCTTCACGTCGCCGCGGTCCGGCTTCATGAGTCCCGCCATCATTTTCATAGCGGTCGTCTTCCCCGCGCCGTTTGGTCCCAAAAAACCGAAGATATCGCCTTGATCGACTTCCAAATTCAAATCGCTGATTCCCCGGCCGTTTTTATATACTTTGGTAAGGTCTGTGATTTCAATCGCTTTTGTCAAAGATAACATCCCCCAATACAAATGACATAGCTGTCCCTGAAGTGAAGTTCAAGTTCACTTCAGGGACAGCCTTTCGATTACTCTTCAAATACGCGGTCAAATTCCCCGTCGAAATACGGGTGACTTGCGTTGGATCTATACGAGTTTTCGTCCAGGATTTCTATGTTCAGGTCGAGATAAATTTTACCGGAGCTGCTCGGATGAAGCTGCCCGTTTTCCTGCTCGCCTTTGGAATTGGTATAAGTAAAGAAAGACATCGCCTTTGATTGGTCCGGATTATATTCAAAATTAAAGTTATATTTGTCAGGATAGTCGGACTCGAATCCGGGTTTCACGGTTTCGTAGTATTTGCCCGTCACTTTATTATTTTCCACGCTCGTGATTTCAAGGATTCTCTCGCCGATTTTCACGAATTTGCCGTTTTTCTCGAGGACGATGTTATTTTTATATTTCCCCACATGCTTGCTGCTAAATCCGCTGGAATGGCTCACTTTCTCGACGTTTGCGCCTGTCAGATCAGGCTTTGTAATTTTCGTATTTCCAATGTCGGATAGCTTGAGAACCACGTTCAGCGATAAATCATGCTGTACTCCGTTTTTGTCTTTCCCGGAGAGAAACACATCGCCCGTTACATTTTCCAATAATCCCGCTTTGTTTTCAACGGCCGTGCCCGAAATCTTTTTAACAAAAACATCGCTATCAATATCCGGCAGCTTCGAATTTTTATCCGCGCGGCTTTGGGAGCTGATAAACTGCTTTATACCGAAGGAAGAGACGGCATTGACTACGGCAGGCACCTGCGCCTCAGACAAGCTTCCCGAGTATACTCGTCCGCCCTCTGGTCTTTCTTCAGCCTGCACATAGTCCCTCAAATTGCCGACGATGGCGTCAACGATCTTTTCGACCTCCGGCGCCCCCTTCTCGTTAAACGGATTGGTAAACCTGTTCCCTATTTTCCTGTTGAGATCGTCGGGGTATTCCGTCACATAATATTTGTCTTCCGTTCCGCTTTTCCAAATCGAAAGCTTCTGGTCGGAATACGAATATTCCGTTGATGTTTCGCCATTTGATTTTTGAATCTTACCCGAGCTTTCAAAAACTTGCTTTTCATTATCGATTTTATTGAAGAGGGAAGCCTGAAGCAAGGTTTGATCGTTATCCTTCAGCGTGTACAGCGCCTCGATGGTGTAGTTGTTCAATCCCTTCTCCATCTGCGCCGCGGTATTTTTTATTGAACCTTTAAACCGGTCATAGCCTGAGCCAAGCGCCATATCGGCAAAGGCTGTGGAGATAAAGACACACGCTCCGATCGTAAATGAGAGGACAGTCATCGCATTTTTACTAAGTTTCATTTCGGATCTCCTTTATTTATCCTTTATTTCATCTTGGGGAAACGTTTCCTTACCTTTCATTATAATCGGGGCTTATTGAATCCTTCTAAAGAAACTATTAACAATTTATAAACTCATGCCGGTGCAAAATATATCAAACCGTAGGCGCTCGAGCGCACCCTGAACAAGATTCTGGAACGATTAGACGATACATGTCGATTTCAATGGATAAGACGTAAGTCTCCGAACTTGTAGCCAAACAAAAAAAAGCCACTGGCAGTGGCTGTAAATCACGAAAAATTGAACTTCAAGAAAGTACAGACTTTCCCCTTTATCCATCCTGTTCCCTTACAATTAACCCGAGCCATCCAAGGATAGACGGTATCTCCGTTTACTCTTGCCGCTGAGTTTCATCAGGAACTCATAAACGACAGGCACGATCAAAAGCAGCACGATAGCATTCGTGACTACGATACCGATCAGCATAAGCGCCCCCATCATGGCCGATACACTGAGCGTCTCCCCCGTGACGAAAAGTCCGACAAGACCACCGATAACCGTAAACGGGAGCGAGAACATAATCGCAACGGCGGCTGCCATCGCGAGACCCAGTTGGGTAAAGGTTTCGTTGATCTGTTCCGTAACGCCGCCGAATTTGACTTCAACGTCCGCCGGTTTCTCCAAGTCTTCGATTTTTGCCTCAAGATCGGAGGATGCCTTCGCTACATCTTTTGTGGTGATGTCGGCATTAATGTCGACGACCATCCTGCCTTCGTTGCGCGTGATGGTGTTCGGCGACTGAAATAAGCGATACGTACACCGGGTTATTATTTGTTAGCTGGGTGACATAAAGAAGAACAGCATAGTTTCGAATCCAAATTCCGACTGTAACAATACCCGTGAAAGAGTAATGGTTCGAACATAAGGATTGGAAAACAGCTTTAATACCCCATTTCCTTCAACATTCTTGATAACGTGCGCAGCCTTTCACCGATCAGCTCATCATCATCACTCAGGGCTTGACTGAACAGTTTGATATCTTCATTGATTTTTTCATTGTCCGTACAAACAGCCACAGTCATAGCATCCCCCTGCAGACCAACCCTGTCGATGACAGGATTATGCGGATCATATAGATGCTCGTATCTGTAGGCTTCGCGGAAATGCGCCAAGGAGCGGCAAATCAGAATAGACAGATCAAGAACGCGATGGAGAGGCAGCTCCTCGGATTGCCGCGACCATTTTTCCCCTGTATATCTCCATACTTTCGCAGAAATATCGACCTTTCCCCTATCGTTCCACTGAGCTAATCCCAAGGAAAGACCTTTCGCATCTGTATTTCCGGCAAGTCGACCGTCAACCTGCTCATAGTTTTCAGAAACGACAACAGGCTTATGTTTTAACGTAGTAGGAATTTTCATTTTGTTTCCTTCTTTCTGTTACTAAATTAGTTATTAACTGAATTACTAATTTATTGTATTTCATTTTTTATCTTTAGTCAATTCGGTATTCGGCTGTTACCAGTTATTTGGGCCAAAGGGGAAAAAAGCCCATGTATCAGGACATGAGCTTTCTCAGCAATAAATAGGAATCTTGGGATAAGGCATCGAACACAGCGGAATCAACCTGAGAAATGGACGCGCAACCGTAGTTTAACTCGATAAGCGCTTGGTAAGCGGAGAAAGGTGACTCGCTTTATCGATGGCGCTTTCTACCAGCTTTGTGGTGAGAATCCGCGCTTTGTAATCAACTTCATAACGCTTGCTTCTCAATTCGCGACAATATATAAGTGCAACATTAAAAGGAAGGGCAACCCCTTCCTTCACCGTTTCTGTTTATAAAACTCATGATACAGCTTCATCAATGCCCGCTTCTCGATCCGCGATACATAAGAACGCGATATGCCCAACTCCTTGGCAATTTCGCGCTGCGTACGTTCCTCTCCTCCCGCCTCGAGTCCGAAGCGGCCGACAACCACTTCCCGCTCCCGTTCATCCAATATATCGAGGTTTCGGTAAATTTTCGATTTTTCAATCTTCAACTGTACTTTATCCACGACATCATCGGTTTCTGTGCCAAGAATGTCAATCAATGTAATTTCATTCCCTTCCTTATCCGTACCGATCGGGTCATGAAGCGATACGTCTTTGCGGGTCTTTTTCAGCGAACGCAGATGCATCAGGATTTCATTCTCAATACACCTCGCTGCAAACGTAGCCAGCTTGGTCCCTTTGTCAGGACTGAAAGATTCGATCGCTTTAATCAATCCTATTGTCCCGATCGAGATTAAATCCTCCAGATCCTCTCCGGTGTTGTCAAATTTTTTGACAATGTGAGCCACGAGCCGCAGATTGTGCTCTATCAACAAATTGCGGGAATGCTGATTCCCTTCAGCCATTAATCGTAAATGCTTCTCTTCTTCATCTTCAGCGAGCGGTTGGGGAAACGCATTATTTTTAACGTACGAAACCAGCAACATTAACTCTTTAATAAACAAGGCAATTGCAGAAAAAAATCCAGGCACCTCAAGCCACCCCCATGATGAAAGTAGTACTATTCTATGTGGGCCGCAGCCTATCAGTGCCTGTACAGAACAAAAATACTATACCCATACTCCCTCAACTATAACTTTCCATCGCAGGTCCTGTCTGTGATGATATTACCCACTACTGCAATAGGATTTGCGGCCATTTCATAACACGATCGCGAACAACCGCATTTTAGAACGTCAGCCTTGCGGCCGTAATGATTGGCATAAGCACCGGCGTCAGTATAAGAACCGTAGAGGTCAAATCCATCGCCGTGCCTACCAAGAAAACGACCAGGTTGATGGCCATAAGCAGGAGCAATTTATTTTCCATCAACGGACCGAGCATGGCCGTCAGCTCGCCAGGTATGTTAGCTACGGTGATCAACCATGACGATACCATTGCCGCTGCTGCCAGAAACATAACGATACTGGTCATTTTGCCCGAGGCGACCAAGACATGAAACAAATTCTTCAATTTGAGTTCTCGGTACACGACGAGTCCGACGAACAATGCGTAAAACGCCGCTACGACCCCCGCTTCAGTGGGTGTGAATATGCCGAATTTCAGGCCGTCGATAATAATGGCTGGCAAAACAAGCGCCCATAGCGCCTTGACGGTCGCCGTCACAATTTCCTTCCTGATTTTTTGGGAAACACTTTAAAGTTCGATTTGCGGACGACCAAATACCAGGCAATGGTCAAACCGACGGCAAGCATGAAGCCGGGATTATTGTGATAATATCGAATCAAATGAGGGGTGTAATTATCAATGGCTATAGCACGTGAAGAAAAGATTCTGGAAATTCTGCAAAAAAACGGGACGGTTTCCGTGAATGAACTCATCGATATATTACAAGTTTCTCCGGCTACCGTCCGTCGTGATCTGGAGAGACTTGAGCAAAAAAACAAGCTCCGGCGGACTTATGGAGGAGCAATCGATATTCAATCCGTAGGCTACGAGCCTTCATATAGTATGCGTATAGGGGATTGCACTGTCGAAAAAAAAGCCATCGCGAAAGCAGTGACACAATTGATTCAGCCGCGTGAAATCGTGGCTTTGGACGCCGGGACAACAACCACTGAGGTAGCCAAGCTTTTAGTGAACATTCAACCCTTGACTGTCGTGACCCCATCGCTTACCATTTTTCAAATGTTTGGCGAAGCGGATCGTGAAGAAATAACCGTAATCTTGTCCGGGGGAATCCTGAGGAGTAAAACCCTTTCCCTGGTTGGGGATTTATGCGAAGAAGTGCTATTAAAATACCGCTGCGACAAAGCCATTATCGGATGCAACGCATTATCGCCGGAACTGGGGGCCATGAACACGAATTTGCTTGCACTGGGAGTGAAAAAATCGCTTGTCTCCATAAGCAAAAAGTTAATTGTGGTGGCCGATCATACCAAGATCGGACGTACGGCTCTGGCCACCTCTGCTTCAATTGAACAAATCGATACCCTGGTCACCGATTGGCAAACCCCTGCCCATCTGGTTGAGGAGTTTGTGAATAAAGGCATTCATGTCATCGTCGCCCAGCCATAATTCGGGGCCTGTGAACCTGATCGGAATCTCCGGTCGGGTTGTTTTAGGTTTCAGATACTGGGCCGGGAAATAAGTTTGAGCATGCGGAAAACGTCCGTAAAAATAAAAATACCGTCCCCGAGTGGTAATCAGGGACGTCTGTGCACTTGCTGTTTCGTCTTTCCTTCCGCCATTACACTCTATCAACCACAGTAATGCGCTCCGCCGCCAGAATTCTCGGCTGAGCTTTAGGAATTTGAGCCGGGTATCCGATGTGCAGATTGCCCAGCACCTTTTCTCCAGGCAAAATCCCCATCGTCTCGCGAAATACGGGGTGATGCAGCCAGCCGTATGTCTCCCATACCATGCCGATTCCCCGTTCCCAAGCCAGCAGGCTGAGGTTGTGAATAATACAGCTGGTCGAAGCGTAGTCTTCTTCCCTGACGACCAGATTCGGATCTTCCTTCATAATGACGGTCATGATCATCGGGATAGCCATGATTTTATTGTAAAACTTCTGACCGACCTCTTTTTTCAGGGCCGGGTCGGGCTCCCTGCTTTCCTTCATCGTCCGGACCGCTTCGGCCATCTTCCTGCGGCCCTCGCCGTAGGTCAGTATAAACCGCCAAGGCTGGGTCATATGATAATTGGGTACCCAGACGGCAGTGTCCATGAGCTCCATAATAAGCTCGGGCGGGACTTCCCGGTGTTCAAAAGCATGAATGGAACGGCGTTCCCTGATTAATCGCGCGAGCTCCATGAGTCCGCGACCTCCCTTCAAATGATAAATGGTTAAAGTTTGCCTCCAGGCTCCCCGCTCTCCGCTAAAGCGAACCGCAGCGCCCTATTGATCAGAGGCAGCAGTATGGTAATGTGCCCCTCGTCCTCCAGCTCCATGAATTGGAGCCGAATTCCCCGTCCAGAAAGAGGCTCTACCGTTTGAAACAGCTCCCTGGCATCCTGGATCATAAACGGCTTCTCCTTGCCGCCCACGGCCATCAACACCGCTGCCGGCAGGGCCTTGTCCTCCTGTCTTTCCGCCAAACGGCGTGCGGCGTCCAGCAAATACCGGTTGTTCCACCAGATGGACGGGCTGCCCGCCACATAGGTTTGGAACGTTTCCGGCCGGTTCAGCCACACATCCAGTGTAAAAAGCCCGCCAAGCGAATGGCCGAACAGGGTTTGCCGGTTCCTGTCAATCGGAAAGTCCCGTTCGATCGCCGGCTTCAGCTCATCCTCAATGAAAGACAGGAACGCATCGGCTCCTCCGGTTTCGGGCCAAGGGGACCCGTCGGGTCTGACCGGCAGCTTGGCGGAGGCGGGCTTCGTGTAATCGTAAAATCTTCTTGTTGAATCCAGCGGCTCATCCGTCGGATAGCCAATCCCGACAATGACGGCAGGGCCGAACCCGTGCGGCTTGCGGGATTGCAGCCTGACCGCTTCAGCCATCGTTCCGAATACGGCATTGGCGTCCAGCACGTAGATGACGGGAAACCCCTCGGGAGGCGCCTCATGCGCCGGTTTGAACACAAAAATCCGGTACTCCCGGTTCCCGTTCCGCGAATACATGACTCTCGCTTCCGAATGGACGATGGCATACGGCGGAACGGGTTCTAAAGCTGCTTTTTTATACGGCATGAAACAACCACCTCAACGCACTTGGAAATCGCCTGCAAAAATAGGAGTGTTCGTGTACAGCTCCTTCTTCTGTCACCAGCGTCAATCGTTCTTCGGAAAAGCCCTTTTGTCTCAAGATCGCATGCGCTTGTCCGGTTAGTGGAACCATGTCCTTTTGAACGGTCTGCTTGCCGACCCCTTCCAGGCTTCCTACATCCATATAGATTTTCATTTTGCCGTGGTCCATCGCATGCGTTCGCATATAGTCTACAAACCCTTCGAACCAGTACGAGCCGGAGATGGAACCGATTTTGCCGAACACGCCGGGGTACAGGTAAGCCGCATACATCGAGATCAGCCCGCCGAGCGATTTGCCTATGACGGCTGTATGCTCCGGGTCCGCGGCTGTTCTGTACGAGGCGTCCATGTATGGCTTCAGCTTGTTGGCGAGAAAAGAGAGGTACTCGCCGCCCTTCCCGCCGAAATCGCCGTAATTGTATGGTGTGGAAAGGGCCTTCGCAAACCAGGGCGTATATTCGTCCATCCGGTTTTTGGATTCCACCCCGACCAGGATCACCTCCAACAGCGACCCATCCGCAAACATGCGTTCCAGCTCATAGAGGGCTTCACTCTTGGCCGGATCAAACACATCGCCGAGATCATGCACATAGACTACGGGATACTTTTTCGAGTCCGTTTCATAGGTTTGGGGAAGGTAGATCAGGAGTTCCCTGCCCTCGAATTTTTCCCGAACGATCTTGCCCTTCATTGCCCGCTCTCCCTTCTTTATATCCTAGGCTTTGGCTTTAAACAGCAAGTAGACGAAATACGGGACGCCAACTATCGAAATCACAATGCCCACAGGCAGCTCGGCAGGCGAGAACACGGTTTTGGCAATCAGGTCGGAGACAATGACCATCATCATCCCGATCAGTCCGCAGACGGACATCACCCGCCGATGGCGCAGACCGACAAGACGCTTCGCAATATGCGGGGCGAGCAATCCGACAAAGCCGATGCTGCCCGACACGGACACGCAGGCACTCACCAGTCCGATGCTGCTCAGCAAAAACAAGCTTTTCTCTCTTTCCACGCGAACGCCGAGACCTTTAACCGAGCTTTCTTCCAGCTGAAACACATCGAGCAGAGGCGCCCTGCGCATGAGAACGGGCACAAGCACGATAAACCACGGCAGCATGGATGCGATATAGACCCAGTTGGCATTCCAAATGCTTCCCGTCAGCCAGACGGTTGCCATTTCAAAATCTTTGGCGTTCATTTGCAGGGAAAGGAACATGGTGAACGCGCCGAAACCAGAACCGATCGCAATCCCTGTCAAAACTAAACGCTGCGGATCGAGTCGTCCGTTCTGCCAGGCAAAGAAATAGATAAGTGCGGCGGCGGCCAAACCTCCGATAAGACCGAAGAGCGGCATCATCATAATGGCTGTCCATCCGGTACGGATGACATTCCCTTGAAAGAAAAACATAAATAATACGATCGCCGCACCGGCACCTGCATTGATGCCGAGAATCCCCGGATCTGCAAGGCCGTTCCGGGTCACGCCTTGAATCACCGCGCCTGCGATACCGAGGCCGAAACCGACCAACGCCGCAATGACGATGCGCGGCAGACGAAACTCAAACAGTACCATATCGTGATCCGGCTGCGGGTGAATACGGAGCAGCGTACGCAGCACTTCAGAGACCGTCATGTCAAATTCGCCGTTGGTCAGATGGATGTATACCGCCGCCGCGATGACGACGAAGCAGCCAAGCTGTACATGCCACAAGGGCCTTTCTGAGCCTTTACGCATGCTTGCCGCCTCCTCTCTTGCGAATCAAATAGAGGAAGAAGGGCACGCCGAAAAGTGCGGTTAGCACCCCGATAGGCGTCTCGAACGGATAGTTGAGAAACCGGCTGAGAATGTCGCACAGCCCCTGAAAAAGTCCGCCCAGCACCCCCGCACACGGAATGATGCGACGATAATCGACGCCGACAAAAAATCGGGCGATATGCGGAATCAGCAGCCCGACAAAGCCGATTTTGCCAGCCAAAGCGACGGAAATTCCCGTCAGAATGACGACAGCTCCTGTAGCGGCCGCTTTCACAAGCAGAGTACGCTGGCCCAAACCGACGGACACTTCCTCGCCTAGCGATAAAATCGTGACCGACGGGGAAATGCACAACGCCATGACGATGCCGACAACAGCAAACGGGATGGCAAGCTTGATCAGTGTCGGATCGAGCTGGTAAAGCCTTGCGTTATACCAGAAGCTGATATTTTGCGAAACTTGAAAGTACGTCGCTACCGCCGCGGAAACACTGCTCAGAAACGTTCCGATAATCGTCCCGATAATCGCCATTCGAACCGGGGACAAACCGCCGGGCAGCAGCGATGCAATGCCGAAAACGATCCCGACGCCCAAAGCGGAGCCGATTAAAGAGCATACGATCAACTCCATTGACGAGGCCTCCGGCAGCAGCACCATTCCCAGTGTAATAGCGAACGCCGAGCCGTCCGTAACCCCCATAATAGAGGGGGATGCCAAGTAATTCCTTGTCATCCCCTGCATAATGGCCCCGGATATGGCGAGGAAGGCTCCGATAAGTAGTGCCCCGGCAGCCCGGGGAACCCTGGAATGCATAATAATCTGATGGTCCACATTTCCCTTATCGAAATGAAAGAACGCGTTCCACACCGTGCTGACATCCATCGATTTTGCCCCGTAGCGTATGGATAAGAGCATGATGAGCATGATCATAACGGGGGCAATGCCGAGCAAAAACGCGGTGTAAGAAATCCGAAGCCTCATACGTCAACCGAGCCCTCTCATTCGGACAGCTTCTGAACAGCTGCTTTCAGGAAATGGATTTTGCTCCAGGATGTGCCCCCTTGTGCGAGCGGATCCACGACATTGACGAACACCTTATTGTTTTTCACCGCGTTGATGCTTCCCCAGATCGGGTTGTTTTGCAGCTCCTCCAGCGATTTCAAATGATCCTTGTTCTCGTCCTCGGAGAATTGAAGGAAGATCGCATCGGGGTTCATGGCGCTGAACTGTTCTAAAGAAATGGTTTGCTGCGCTTTGGCTGCCTTGACCTCATCCGGCACGTCCATTCCAAGCTCTCCATAAATCGTCGGGTTGAAGAAAACGTCAGCCGGATAAATATTCAGGGCTCCGTTGCGAATCCGGACCGTCACGACTTTCTTCCCTTTCCACTTCTCGCCCAGCTGCTTTTTCGCCGCTTCGACATCGTCCTTATACTGCTTCAGCACTTTCTCGGCTTCCGCTTGCTTGCCGGTCAGCTCGCCCATCAGACGCAGATTCGCTTCCCAGTTGGTAGCAATATGGGATACCTGAATCGTCGGAGCGATTTTCGCCAGCTTCTCCACCACCTCCGGCTGGAATTTAGTTGTGCCGAGAATGACATCCGGCTTCAGCTTCAGAATCGTTTCCATGTTCGGCTGCGTTTTCTCGCCGATCGATTGCGAAGACCCGGTAATCGGCTTAAACAGGTCGGGGAACTTGCCGCCGACCGTTATAGCGCCGATCGGTTCAACCCCCAGCACAAGGGCGTCCTCCATCGCTTCCAGAGCGCCCGTTATGACGATTTTGCCGGAGGGCACGGTGACCGTATATTGCTTGTCCAAATAAGTGATTGTTTTCGTTTGACCCGCAATTGGCGGTTCCTTCGGTTTCTCGGCAGTGCTTTCCGATGTTTTATTCCCCGAAGGGGCGCCGCCCGTCGCCGGCGCTGCTTGGTTTGCGCATGCGGCTAAAACCAAGATGAGTAATACGATGAAGCTAAAGCTTACAAACTTCGTTTTCATGATGCTGATGTCTCCTCCCAAGCTTCTTCGATTCAATTGATAACAATTCTCATTTGCAATTATAAAACATCGCCTTGGCCTGAACCATGGACGAAATCCTGAATTAACATGGACGATTTCCTGTTAGCAGCCTGAGCGTCTCGTCCACAAGACGGTCGTGCGAGGAAGCTGAATATTCACGCCAAGGATCGGAAGAGATGACATAGACCTGATTGCGGCTTACAGCCTTTAAGCTTTGCCACGACGGAGAGAGCTGCAGCGATTCCCAATGCAGGAGCGATTCCGTCTCCTGGCATACGTTTACGAGGATATGGTCCGCATCGTAAACGTGCAGCCGCTCCGGGGTTACCGGTTCTCCAGTAAAAACTTGATCGATCGCATGCGCGGGAGTCAGCTGGAGATCCCCGTAGAATACCTCGATGATGCTCCGGTTGGCATAAACCTGACAGCGGTCCTTGTATATGCTCAGCGTCAGGAACGTCTCGTTCTTCGTTTTGTGCTTCAAACGCTCCCGTACGGCTTTGACTTTCCGGTCATAATTGTTAAGCCACAGCTCCGCTTCCTTGGGGATATCGAGATATTCGGCGGTCAGCCTCAACTGCTCCCGCCAGTCGGTATGCTTCCGCGGGATATAATATACGGAAGCCGCCTGTTCGAGCATCTCCTTCTCCCCGTCCTGCAGTTCGTCGGTACTGATGATCGTATCGGGGCGCACCTGAAACAGCGTTTCAATATTGGATTTCCAGTGCTCGTTATGGCGGTACGCACTAAGATGGACCGGTATATCCGAACGGTATGTTCGGTAATAATACGCTGTCCACTTGGGGTTAAGAGGAGCGGCGTAAGGGATCATATGGAGCGCGAGCAGGTGCCCGGTCACCCCGGCGCCGTATGCAGCGATCTTGCGGCGGCGTTTCGACATGTAGGTCGTCGGCGGGCAGCCCGTCTCCTTTTTGAATTTGCGGCTAAAATAAAATTCATCGTTATAGCCGACTTGATGGGCGATATCCTTCAGCCTCGCGTTGGATCTTGCCATCAGCTGCTTCGCCTTGTTCATCCGCAGGGCGGTCAAATAATCGACGGCGCTGATGCCGTACAATTTTTTAAACAGGTCCACAAAATACTTAGGGCTTATATCCGCCAGACGGGCCAGCTGCTCGATCGAAAGATTTTGCTGGTAATGGCTGTCCATGTACGCTTTCGCGCGCTCCAGCGCCGAATGCGAATCTTCGGCCGAGTGGCGTCTGTTCTCCAAGATAGAGTACAGCAGTTCCTGGAACACAAGCTGCCCGCGGAAACGCTCCAGGCTGTCACGACTCTGCCTGTGCAGATAGGCGGTATGACACAATGCGGCCAAACGAGCCCCGGATGGAACCGGGATTTCGCCACGCTCCGGGAAGAAGCCGGCTCCGCCGCTGCAGCGTACGGCATCGCGATTTGAACCGGCTATGCGGTAAAGCTCGTAGCGAAGCAGAAACAATCCAAGCCCATCCTCGGACTCCGCCGCAGCCCCGAACGTCTCTCCCGGAGGACAAACATAAACCGCATCCTGCCTCAGCCGATAATGTTGGCTGCCGATTGATAACCGTCCTTGCCCTAACGTGGCAACGATTAAGACATATGATTCGGTGAACCGCTGTTCCATCCTCCATTCGCAGCCGCCTTTCATCAAATCGATGTCCAGAAGATGAACCATCAAACCCTCCGCCTCATGAGCCCACGGTCCTGTGCTTTCCGTCCGGATCGAATTCATCGGCCTTCACCTTCTCCTTTAAACCGAATCATGCTGACAATTAGGCTTGTCCGCTTATGGAATCGGATTCGATCATTTCATAATTGATAATGGTTATCATTATCAATTATGAATTATAGCAATATGACTTCGGGTTGACAACTGCAATTTATGGGCGGCAGCAATCGGCCTTGCTTCTGTCGGCTTCCAGATCATGAACCGCTGCTCAACATACCGCAAATGATGCTCTACCAACAGCCTTTAGGAATCGGATTTTCCCGGTCCCTATACTCCGTTCTTTTCGGCCAGCCGCATTTTTTCCCCATTTTTGATCAGCTGTATTGGATTGGCTCCGGATCTATGTCTCCATATCAAAACAGGGTGTCCCTCAGGCCGGATTCGACCTGTCGGAGCACCCTCATTGAAGTCAGAACTACCCTGAAATTTATGAATAAGCCTTCAATACCTCCTGCAGCCGGAAGGCGACCGTCATTTTTCCTTCCACCTTTAGATCCCCCGACATATACGCGGCTGCCGCGTTCAGTTGACGGTTCATCAGCTTGCGGAGCGTCGCCTCCGTCATCGTCAGCTTGCAATCCGCAGGATCCGGCGCCCCCTCCTTGAGGCTCACCTGTCCTCCATGAAAGCGTACCTGCAGCACATTGTCATCTGCCAGATGAAATTGATATACCGCATTCAGCGACCGGATCGCCTCGGGGCTGCCGTTCATTCGATCCACAAGTCGCTGAAGCTCATCCCGAATGGCCATAGCTCACCTCAAAGATCAATGGATTCAAGTGGCGGATTACCAAATGAAACGTACCGTCACCCGTTCCGGCTGGCTCTCTTCCAAGACACCGCCGGGCATTTCAGAACATGTCCGGTGCCGCCTCCGGTCAAGCCTTTTCCGCCGGCAAGCTTGCTCGTTGTTCCCCATCGAAATCGTTTCAGATCAGCTTTCCACCGTATCGTCATCCGTCTTCTCCGCTTCTTCTTCCTCAAGCTTCCTGCGCAGCACCTTGCCCACCAGAGACTTGGGCAGCGTTTCGCGGAATTCATAAACATGCGGTACCTTATATGCTGCGAGTCTTTGCCGGCACCAGAGGTTCAATTCTTCCGCACCTGCCTCACTGTTTTTTTTCATCACCAAATAGGCTTTTACCGTCTCCCCGCGATAAGGGTCGCTCACTCCTGCCACCACAGCCTCCTCAACCTCAGGATGTTCATAAAGCACTTCCTCGACTTCCCGTGGATAAACGTTGTAGCCGCCGGCAATGATCAAATCTTTCTTTCGGTCCAAAATGGTAAAAAAACCATCCTCATCCATCTTTGCCATGTCCCCGGTGTACAGCCAGCCATCCCGCAAAGCGGCTGCCGTATCCTCCGGACGATTCCAGTAGCCTTTCATAACCTGAGGGCCGCGAACAATCAGCTCGCCGATTTCCCCCGCCGGCAGCTCCGTATCGTGATCGGGATCGACGATCCGGGCCTCCGTGTCGGGTAACGGAATGCCGATCGATCCGATTTTACGTTTCTCCCATATATTGTTCGCATGAGTGACCGGCGACGCCTCTGTTAAGCCATAGCCTTCGACCAGTCTGGCGCCCGTCATGGCTTCAAACTTCTGCTGAATCTCCGCCGGAAGAGGAGCCGCGCCGCTGACACACACCTCCAGGGAAGACAATGTACTACCGGTTAGCGCATGACGGATCAAACCCGCATACATCGTCGGGGCGCCCGGGAAGATCGTCGGCTTCACCCGTCGTACGGTCTCGACCAGCAGGGCGATCTCAAATCGCGGCAGCAGAGCCATCGTTCCAGCCAAATAGACCGATTTGTTCAACAGCACCGTCAAGCCGAAAACATGGAAAAAAGGCAATGCAGATAAATAAACCTCGCCTGCCTGCTTCGAACGGTAAGACCAGAGCCGGTTTTGAATCGTATTGGCGACCAGATTATAATGCGTAAGCATCACGCCTTTGGCCCGCCCTGTCGTCCCGCCCGTGTACTGAATCAGTGCGAGATCATTCTCCGCATCCAGCTTGACGCCGCACGGCTCCGGGGATGCCCGGCGCAGCAGCTTGACGAACGAATATACGCCTTCCCCATAAATAACATCCCGTTTCATCTTCTTCAGTTTGGCAAATAGGGGATACAGCCAATTTTGCGGTATCGGCAAATAGTCCTTGATAGACGTGACGATGATCTGCCGGATTTCCGCCTTCTCCTTTACCTGGTAAACCCGGTCGAAAAGCAAATCCAAAGTTACGATCACGGTCGCCCCCGAATCCTTGAGCTGGTACTCCAGCTCCCGCGGCGTATACATCGGATTCGTCATCACTACCACTCCGCCCATCAGCAGTGTGCCATAATAAGCGATCACGGTTTGCGGGCAATTGGGCAGCATGATCGCTACGCGACTGCCCTTTCTGACGCCGAGGCGGATCAGCGTATTCGCAAACCGGTAGGCTGAATCGAGCAGCTCCCGGTAAGATATTTTTTTACCCAAAAAATCTAAAGCGATATGCTTCGGATAGGTCTGGGCGGATTCCTTCAAGAAATGTGCCAAATTCTGCTTCGGATAATCAAAGGTCGGTGGCACCTCGGCAGGATAATGCTTGAGCCAAGGTTTGCTGGTCATTGAAACCACCTCCACATCGGGCTAGTCATGTCAAGCTGCGCTTGGTAAGCAAACCGCTTCCGGATCAACTGATGTTTTGCCAGGGTCGTCCGAAAACGTTTACATATTCCTGTAATGGATAATATATGATTCCGGCTAACCCGATATGACTTTCCTTCACCTTCCGTTGTCCTCAACAGGCCGCCTCTACGAGGATCTGCGGAAATATTCATTGTTGACGATCGGCGCGGAAAGCCATGAAACGCGAAAAAGCGCCCTTATCAGCGGAGAAACCGCCCGGCGCCCTCGATGATCATCCACTATACAGAAACGGTTCCCCCGTCGCGCAGCCTTCCGATCTTTAACCCCGGCCGCTTCCTCAGGTCGATAAACTGACCGGACCCATACACCAGGGGACGACAAGGATCCGCTTCATGAACCATGACTACCGTTGCTTGCGTTCCATCAGACAAGTCTACACGGCTTCCAATCGTACATTCGGTCACATGCCGGACAAAGCAGCGGACAATACCCGGATCCAGCATACCATAAGCATGATCGGCGATGCTTTGAAGCACATCAAATAAAGGCAAAGCATTTCGGTACGCCCTCTTAGAGGACATTGCATGAAACACGTCGGCCACAGCCACGATTTTGCTAACCTTTTCAATGCGGTTTCCCGGTAACCCCGCAGGGTAGCCGCTGCCATCCTCCCGTTCATGGTGCTGCAGCGCGGCCAAAGCAATCACCGGATCCAGCCCCGGTTCGCGAACGAGGAGATCATAACCGTACCGGGCGTGGCGCTTGACTTCACAGAACTCCTGTTCATCCAATTGGCCCGGCTTTTGAAGGATCGATTGCGGAACGAACAGCTTGCCCACATCGTGAAGAAGGCCGGCCAAGGTGATTCGAACCCGTTCATTTACGGACAGGCCGAGCCATTTGGCCAGCAATCCCGCCATCACGCCGACTCCGACACTGTGCTTGTACGTATCTTCATCCTGCTTCTCCAGCGTCAACAAAATGCGGTACGTATCCGAACGGCCCGAAATACGCATGATGGCCGGCAGAACCGTACGGCATACCTTGTCGACAGGAACCCTTCCGGCGGCGCGGATATCCGCAAACATCTCCTTCATCTCACGGATAGCAAGCCGTACAAGCTGCTCAGGCTCAAATTCCGGGAGAATCACATCCGTACTGTCAAGTTTAAGACCGTGCTCTTGAAGCGATTTAAGGCTTTCCGTTGTAAGAATGGAGGAAGCTGGCAGAATTAATAGTCCATTTCGATTATATATATTTTTATTCAACCTCTTGCCCAGAAGATGCGATTTTTCTATCAACTGGCGTAAACCTTTATCGTCCGTCATCACGCCAATTTACCGTTGGTCTGTTGATTTTGAATGCCTCTGGCGGAATATACGCGGCTTTTTACCCATTCCATATCGATCGTCTGATTCTCCATGTGCTCCAGAATTTCGATGCAGTAATTTTCGATGCATACCCTGCCGGAGCTCATGCTCTTCAGAATAATTTTCGTCTTGGACCTTAAAACCGACGGAGCCCCCGTCTGACCGCCGACCATCATGGCGGAAATCATGCCGTCCGCCTCCAAACGGGAGCCTCGGCATACGGCATCTTTGTCATAAAATACAATATTGGCCGCTGAGTACAGGTCGCTTTGCAGCACCCCTTCTTTTCGGATCAAAATGTCGCCGTTGGATTTGAGCGTGGATAAATGGCACTGCCCGATATCGATCCGTACTTTGGCTTCTTGCATGCTGCCGACATGCTGGACCGTCTCCCTGAGAGAATTCAAAATGCCGAGAATCGTTCCGTGAGAAATCAATTGCGGCATCCGGGAGAGCTGAAGGAACCGTTCCAGCATGTCTTTAAGATTCAGCCAAGCCGTCTTGTCTCGGGACCGGATATTAATAATCACCGATAACGCTTCTTTGGCCAGTTTATAAATATCTTTAAACTTGTTTTCCACGAGCAGTAAAATAATTTGTCCGTAATGGGGCTTCTGCCCCTTCTTTTCCACCATCTCGAAAAGAAGCTTCGCTGCTTCAAGCAGCTGTTCGAATTGGGACATTAACAATTTGGAATTGTTGTAAAGCCGGTTATACAACACCCCGAAATAACCGGAGTACAGATTGCTTTTGATCGCATTGCCTTGAATGTAAATGCTGCCGGTTGCCGTGACGGTAGCGTTGTAGACACTGCCTGAGATATACACATTGCCAAGCGACTCGACGATCATGCTTTCCATCACGTTTCCATAAATGATAATGTCGCCGGAAAAAACAATATGTCCCGTTTCAATATTGACATCGCCGGGTACGATATAAGCCTTCGTAATATCAAAAAACTTCGTTTGGTTGCCGGTGATGCGCGGTCTTCCTTCTCTAAGAGCGATAACGAAGCCGTCCTCCCGGATTTGCACCCCGTCTTTGGCTACAATAACAATATCCTTCGGTTCTTTTGGCCGAATGAAATTGCCATATACGTCGTAGCCGACGGTCCCTTCTTCCGGCGGAATTTTTCGGGCGATCACATCTCCCGGAGTGACCGAAGGAATATTTAAATGATTTCTGTAATCGACCACGCCCCCGATTTCCACATACTGATTTTCCACCTGCTCTGTGAAAAAGAGCTGCAGCTCCGCATCCTTTCCGGGAACCGGAGGCTTTCCCCGCGCGATCAGAATCGGCTCGAATGTCGGGTTAAGCACTTCCTCAAACACTGCCCCGATGTTCCGGTTTTTCGTGATCGACAAACGATCCAGCTCAAGAATAATATCGTTAAACTCCAGTTTGTTAAGAATAATCGATTGGTCTTCTTCCGCTCTGAGAACCAAATGGGCGGCAGGCTCGCACTCGCTGAGCTTCCATACATACCTGACGGGTGAATGCACAAGCAGGTAGGCTTGCATACGATCCTCGGATACCTGAATTTCAAACAATGGAGATTCCTCTACGGACCACTCCAGCTTGTCCTTGGATGTTACGGTTACCGTACCGGAGACCGCTTCTCCATTTACAGTCAGCTTGACCGGGGGTATAGCCTCAATGGTAAGGGGCGACATCTCGTCATCCGACGTATGTACAAAAATTTCATTTCCGCTTACACTAAACCAGCCTCGGTTCGTATTTTCTTTATGCCCGCCGAGAGCTTCCTCTTTGGAATAATCCGACAAACCGGCACCATTCGGCGCTGAATCCAACGCCAACGATTTTATCATTTTGACCAATTCCATTTCCGTAATAGAGTCGGACATCCGGACTACCTCCTTCCTCTGAATCAAGCGTTTTGCAGCTTAGAAAAAATGCACCTTCTCCAGCCGGGGAAAGGTGCATGAAAAATACGTTCCTTCCATTATCGGCGGCATGGCTGCCATAGCATGAAATACTTTAGGCCCATTGCTTTGCGTCCTTGCCTTTCGACAAGTTTGCCATTATCGTAATGAAATATTCCGTTTTATAATTAAATTATAATCAAGCAGATCGGCAAACGACAACACGATATAAGACAAAAGGACTAATCCATGCTTGTAGAAAGTATTTTATGTGTCATTTTTCGCTAAGATTCGACAAAAAGGTTAAAACATTGCATTATTTACGCCCGTTTTTACATATTGTTACAGATCTAATCGCGCCAAAGCTCGGTAATCGGAACACCCAGTGCATCCGCAATACATTGTATGGTATATTTATGCGGGTTTGTAATTTTTCCGTTTCTCATTTTGGAGATCGTGCCCATGGACAGTCCGGTCAGCTCAGAAAGCCTGGTTGCCGTCATACGGCGTTCCGCCATCAGCATGCGCAGCGTAACAGCTATTCCCGACGGTTCCCGTGTTTGCCCGTTTGCCAGGCATTTGCCGACAAAGGCAATTCGGGTGACTTCCTGCCTGCCGTTTAACAGAGGTTGAAAGCGAAATTCCATATCTGCCTGTCGATGGTTATGTACCCACTCCAGCGCCATACTGAAGCCGGATGCGGACAATAAGGCCTGGCGGAGCGAGTGCCTTACCTGAAGCAAATGTTTGGATCCGACAAAAGAAAGAAACGGCTGCGCTAACAAATCTTTTCTCTGCAGATCCAGCAAGGGGCCGTGGAGCGAGCAATCGGTAAAGCGGAATTTCGTCGTCAGCGTTCCGCTTACCTCATACCCCGTACCCTGCCGTAAAATCCATTTTTTGTCGCTGACGTCTCTGACAACCATAATATAGTAATAGACCCCATCCATAACCGTTTCGCGTAAAGATAGCTCCACATCCACTTGATGCCCGTGTTTTACGGTCCATCTCTCTTCCGAAAACAGAACCTCATCATACTCAAAAAACTCCGGGCGCTTCAATACCCAATCCCTGTATTCAGCCGATAGAAAAGATAAGAAGGATGCCTGCCCCAGCTCTTCTTTTGTATAGCCGATGATCTGGAAAAAAGCCGGATTCGCCTCCTCGACCATGAATTGACGGCCATCCCATTTGCAAAGACAGATGCCAACCGCAGCCTTTTCAACCATCAAGCTTGCCCAACGATTCGGCATTGTGCTTTTCCAACCTTTCCTCTTTAAGAAAACAGTAATAAGCTATGATCCGTTGTATTCCCAAGCGGTCCCCATCTCCGCCCTCGGGCAGCTGCCTCGGTCTGCCTTCACTCAACCATGCCGTTACCGCGAGCACAAGCGCATCGACGATATCGTCCCGCGCCACCGCTTTGCGCGGATACCGCAGCATCAGCTCTTCGACAACCTCGTCGGCTTGTGCATACACGCCCCGCAGATGCGCCATACGCTCGTCAAAGCCCGCCTGGCTCTTCTTCCCGCTGTGCATCGGGCCGCCGAAAAGCTGTGCGAGGCAAAGCTCCGGATGCGACTCGCGAAACGTTAAGCGGGCCGCTTCATCCTGCCGGAGCAGCCGGTCCAGCGTGCGAATCTTCGGGACAAGCGCCCAGGTTTGGCGCGATAATCCCCGACCGCTGAGCCTGCGCTGGAGCGCATTCGCCTGCGCATAATCCGTGGCACTCAGCACCTCGCGGACGGGCGCAGGGAATATGCTGGACGCCCGTCCGGGCTTCAGCAGCTGCCGCGCCAGCACATCGCAGCGTCGCGGCTCGCTGCCGTCGGCCAGACCGATCGGCATATCGATCAACAACAACGCTGCCTGCCGATACGCCGCCCATAGGCTTTCCAGGTCCTCGAACACCCCCGCCGTCCAGCTTCCGTCAATCGTAAGCTCCACCGTCAGCCAGCCCGCCGGGCAGCCGTCAATGCCTGCAAAGGAGCCGCCCTTCATGAGTTTTCCGGCTCCGCTTTGCCGGCACCCGGATTCAACTGCAAAAACCGCTCAGCCATAAACCTTGTCCCGCACTCCCGATCCCATTCGTCCGCGGCTTGCTTGTTTTCGTCCCGATCCGCCAATAAACAGGTATGCGCTTGCATAGTTGAACACGCCCTTTATCCCTTGGTCATTGTCTTTATTATACATCCTTTTGCATGGAACGGACATGCTGAGACAAGGACAAATAGCGCCTCGGCATCCGTACTGCTTTAAACGCAAAAAGCCGAGGATACATGGATTTCCATTCATCCTCGGCTTTTCATTCTTTCTTACTTCCCTAACTGGTGAATCGGATGGCCAAGCGCGCCTTCGGCAGCGTCCATGGTAATCTCGCCAAGCGTCGGGTGCGCATGGATCGTGAGCGCGATATCTTCAAGCGTGGCTCCCATCTCAATGGCCAGCGTCAGCTCGGCGATCAGGTTGGACGCTTCTGCACCGACGACAAACCCGCCAAGCAACAGTCCGCTGTCTTTGTCGCCGATCAGCTTCACGAAGCCGTCGGTGGCGTTCATCGATTGCGCGCGTCCGTTAGCTCCATACGGGAACTTGCCTACGACGACATTGATGCCCTTCTCTTTTGCTTCCGTCTCGCTGAGACCGACGCCCGCGATTTCCGGATCGGAGAATACGACGGCCGGAATGACTTTATAGTCCACTGCGCTGGGCAGACCTGCGATCGATTCCGCCGCCACTTTTGCTTCATAGGAAGCTTTATGCGCAAGCGCAGGACCCGGTACGATGTCGCCGATAGCATAAATGTGCGGCACGTTGGTCTGGCATTTTTCGTTCACCTTGATCAGGCCGCGCTCGCCAACCTCCACTCCGGCGAGTTCCAGGGACAGGTCGCCGTCCGTATTGGGACGACGGCCTACCGTAACAAGCACGTAGTCGGCCGTGATTTTCTTTTCCTCGCCTTTTACGGTGTAGGTCACTGTTACATCCTTGTCGGTTTGCTCGGAGCTCTGCGCCAACGCTTCCGTCACGATGTCTACATTCAGCTTTTTCAGGTTGCGCGCCACAAGCTGGGTAAGATCCTTCTCAAAGCCGGGAAGAATCGAATCCGATCCCTCCAGCACCGTAACCTTCGTACCGAATTTGGCATAGGTTTGACCAAGCTCGATTCCGATGTAGCCGCCGCCGATCACGACCATGCTCTTTGGAATTTCCTTTAAGGACAGCGCCTCTGTCGAGGAGATGATCCTGCCGCCGAAAGGAAACGCCTTGAGCTCGATCGGACGGGACCCCGTCGCAATGATGCAGTGGTTGAAACGGTACCGGGCCGTTTCGTTATCGTTAAACACGCGCGCCTCATGCTCGTTGATGAACAGCGCCTCGCCATGGAATACCTGTACTTTATTGCCCTTGAGCAGCATGCCGACGCCGCCGGATTGCTTTTTGACGATGCCGTTTTTCCACTCCTGGACTTTGTTAAAATCGATCGAGACATTCTCCGCCGAGATACCGACCGAAGCGGCATGGTTGACCAGCTCATATTGATGTGCCGCGGATATCAAGGCTTTGGACGGGATGCAGCCGCGGTTCAGGCAGACGCCTCCAAGCTCGGCCTTATCCACCACCAGCACGCTTTTGCCGAGCTGGGCGGCACGGATCGCGGCGACATACCCGCCGGGACCGGCTCCGATGACAAGCACATCGATTTCAACTGATGCGTCTCCAACTACCATAATGGATTACACCTCCATGACAAGCAGTTCCGGATCGGCCAGCAGCTGCTTGATATAATTCAAAAAGTTTTGAGCAGTAGCACCGTCGATAATACGGTGATCGAAGCTTAAGGACAATGCCATGACAGGAGCGACAACGATCTCTCCGTTTTTCACTACAGGCTTTTCCGTAATCCGGCCCGTTCCAAGAATCGCCACCTCAGGGAAATTGATGACCGGAGTAAAGAACATGCCGCCGGCGGAGCCGATGTTCGTAATGGTGATCGTCGAGCCTCTCAGCTCGTTGGGTCCCAGTTTGCCCTCGCGGCCGCGCGCCGCCAAATCTTTAATCGCTTCGGCGATAGCCCACATGCTCTTGCGGTCGGCATCCGGAATAACCGGAACGATCAGACCGTTATCCGTATCGGTAGCAATCCCGATGTGGTAGTACTTTTTGTACACGATTTCCTGCTTTTCTTCGTCGATCATCGCGTTCATTACCGGGAATTGGCGAACCGCCGCAACCAGCGCCTTCACGATGAACGGCAGGTATGTCAGCTTGACGCCTTTCTTCTCGGCAATCGGCTTTGCTTTCGTACGAAGCGCGACGAGCTGCGTCACGTCGACTTCGTCCATCAGCGTCACATGCGGCGCCGTGTACACGCTCTTCACCATGGCATTGGCGATCGCCTTGCGGATGCCTTTGAGCGGTACGCGCTCTTCCTCGCGGTCTCCGCTTGCGGCTGTTAAAGCCGCAGGCGCAGCTTTCGATGCTGCAGGAGCCGCCGTTTCCGCCGCTTCCGGTGCTGCAGCTTTCCCGCCGCCGTTCACAAATCCGAGCACATCTTCTTTCGTCACGCGCCCGTTCTTCCCGGTTGCCGTCACTTCCGCGATGTTCACACCCTTCTCGCGAGCCAGCTTGCGGACGCTCGGCGTAGCCAATACCTCACGCTTCTGGCTTCCGGCCGCCGCTCCCTGCGCCGCGGACGAGCCGCCTGCCATCGGCGTATCCAGCTTCGCAGCGTTCACGTTCGCCGCAACAGCTCCGCCCACCGCGCATTCGGCGCCGGTTTCCGCCCCAGCCGCAGCAGGCGCTGCCGCTTCAGCGGCGCCAGGCGCTTCGCCGTGTCCGCCCGCACTTTGCGGAACTTCACCTTCCACTTCAAAAATGGCTATCAAATCGCCAACCGTACACACCGTGCCTTCGTCAACCTTCAGCTCGACGATTTTGCCTTCCACCGGGGAAGGAACCTCTACAGTCGATTTATCGTTTTGCACGTCCATCAGGATCGTTTCATCGTTTACCGTATCTCCTGGCTTTACATGCCACTTGACAATTTCGCCCTCATGAATGCCCTCGCCCAGCTCGGGAAAACGGTATTCAAACTTTGCCATCGGTCAGTCACCGTCCTTACAATTTATCAGAATTAGAAATCCAGAACCTTATTCAAACCGGCTACGATGCGCGCCGGATTCGGAAGCCATTGATCCTCAATCTGTGCGAAAGGATATACCGTATCCGGAGGAGCCACACGCAGCACGGGCGCTTCCAGATGCAAAATCGCCTTTTCGTTGATCTGAGCGATGACCTCCGCCGCAATGCCGGCCGTTTTTTGCGCTTCCTGTACCACGATCGCACGGTTCGTCTTTTTGATCGATTCCACGATCGTATCGATGTCCAGCGGCATCAGCGTGCGCAGGTCGATGACTTCCGCCTTCGCGCCGCGGGTTTTTTCCAATTCTTCCGCAGCCTTCAGCGAAGTATGCACCATAGCTCCGTATGTGATGATGGTGACGTCAGAACCTTCGCGAACCACGTTGGCTTTGCCGATCGGAACGGTATATTCGCCTTCCGGCACTTCGGCGCGGAACGAGCGGTATAAATTCAGATGCTCCATGAAAAAGACCGGATCATTGTCGCGAATGGCCGAAATCAACAAGCCCTTCGCATCATAAGGATTGGACGGCACGACCACTTTAATCCCCGGCGTTTGCACCAAAAGACCCTCCAGCGGATCCGTGTGCAGCTCCGCCGCCTTCACTCCGCCGCCGAACGGTGTGCGAATGACGATCGGAGCCTGGTAACGGCCGCCGGAACGGTAGCGCATTCTGGCCGCCTGAACCGCAATTTGGTCGAACGCTTCAAAAATAAACCCGATAAATTGGATTTCCATAATCGGCCGGAAGCCTTGAATCGCCATACCGACGGCCATTCCGCCGATCGCCGATTCGGCCAGCGGTGTATCGAATACGCGGTTTTCCCCGAATTCCGCCTGAAGACCTTCCGTCGCCCGGAATACGCCTCCGACTTTCCCCACGTCTTCACCGAAAATTACCACGTTAGGATCGCGCTGAAGCTCAACCCGCATCGCGTCCTTGATCGCTTGAATCATTGTCATTTGAGCCATGGCTGATGGTTCCTCCCCTTTACGCTAAATAATCCGCTTTCTGCTCTTCCAAATGCTGCGGCGTCGTTTCGAACATGCTGTCGATCAATCCCGGCACCGTCATTTTTTCCGTCTGTTCGGCTTTCTTGATTTGCTCCGCCACCGTATTCTTCGCATCCTCGATCACAGCGGCCTCTTCTTCTTCCGACCACAGGCCCTTGCTCACGAGGTAATTGCGGAAGCGGTTCAACGGATCTTTCTGTTCCCATTCCGCCGTTTCCTCTTTCGTACGGTATTTGGACGGATCGTCGCCGGACATGGAATGCGGCAGGAACCGGTACGTTACCGCTTCAATCAGCGTGGCTCCCTCACCGTTGCGTCCGCGTTCCGCTGCATCCTGTACTGCTTTGATGACAGCCAGCACATCCATTCCGTCCACTTGCACGCCCTTAATCCCCGCCGCTACCGCTTTGTGAGCTATGGACAACGCAGCCGTTTGCTTGGAGAACGGAGTCGTAATGGCATAACCGTTATTTTGAACGACGAAAATCGCCGGCAGCTTGAAGGCCCCCGCAAAGTTTATCGCTTCGTAGAAATCACCCTCGGAGGAACCGCCGTCGCCGGTATACGTGATGGAGACACGCTTTTCCCCGCGCTGTTTGAACGCCATGGCTACACCCATCGCGTGCAGATACTGGGCTCCGATAATAATCTGCGGCATCAGCACGTGCACATCTTCCGGAATTTGTCCGCCATGCTGATGTCCTCTGGAATACAAAAACGCTTGGTACATCGGCAAGCCATGCCAAACGATCTGAGGCATGTCGCGATACCCCGGACAAATAAAATCATCCTTATTCAGAGCGAACTCGCTGCCGATCATCGTCGCTTCCTGCCCCGATACCGGCGCATAAAAACCAAGACGGCCCTGACGGGTCAGGTTTACGGCACGTTGATCCCACGTCCGCGTAAATACCATGCGGCGCATAACTTCCTTTAACTGATCGTCGGAGAGCTTCGGCATCGCTTCCGGATTGACTACCGTACCATCCTCAGCCAGAACGGACAACGGCTGAACTTCTTGCACGTCAACTATATACGGCTTGCTCATGATCAAATTCACCTCTAAGATAGATTTTTAGAAACATGAAAATGTCGATTATTTAAAATTTCTGTTATAGTATTATTATAAACCTGTTTTTATCAATAAGACAATAACTTACTTGAAAAATATGATATATACACATGCATAACACTATAACAGTTTCTCAAAATAAGTAATACAGATGCCTCTTTTCGACAAAACTATTATAATACAAAGGGGATGGCTATCATGGACGAAAGCTTGTACTACAAACGGACCATTGTAAAAGAAACGATATCTTCGGCTGAGCTCGGCGAAGACCGCTCCTTGCGAATATATCTCCCGCCCGGTTACAACGAGCTGCTGTCATACCCGGTGATTTACTGTCAGGACGGAGAAGACTTTTTCAATTTCGGACGGATCGCCACCACCATGAACCGCTTGATTTATGACGAGAATATAGAACCGGCCATCATCGTAGGCGTGGACGTGGATAAGTCGGTCCGCACCTCCGAATACGCTCCCGAAGGCAGCCGGTTTGCCGCATACTGCCGTTTTTTCGCCCGGGAGCTGGTGCCCTACCTTGAACATCATTACCCTGTACGGGCGGACTTAAACGAACGGATGATCGCGGGCGATTCTCTGGGTGCAACCGTATCCCTGCATCTCGCCTTAGATTATCCTAGCCTATTTTGTAAAGTTATATCCTTATCGGGCGCATTTTTCCAATCGACAAGAGACCGCATTGCGCAGGAGGACGATTTATCCAGGCTGCACGTGTCCATGGTGATCGGGTTGGATGAAACAGAGGTTCATACGGATCGGGGGAGCTTCGATTTTGTGGAAGCGAATCGAATAACCAAACAGCTTCTCGAAGCGAGAAGCTGTTTGGTCAACTATGAGGAAAAGCCGGGGAAGCATATATGGGGCTTCTGGCAGAACGAGCTGCCATGGATGCTGAAGCAATTTCTTAAGTGATTGCAGCTGCCGCTATCCTTTTCGTATGCCGTAACGCTGCTTCAGCATACAGATCATCTCTATCACCTGATCGCGTTCAGGCAGCCACAGTCCGGAGGCGGCCCGCTCCATCCCTTCCGGAGTTTGCCGGTCACGGATCACCCGCTTGACGCCGTCGGCAAACTTCGCCGCGGCGCCGCCGCCGATGCCGGTAAGCTCCTCCAAGCTGGCCATGCTCTCCTCCGTTACCCGGGGGTGATCCGAACCGCCGCCCGCTTGATCCGATGCGCGTTGATAAAACTCGCGGGCCAGCCGCGCTTTTTGCCTGCCCGTTCCTTCGGCCACCACAAAAGCCTGCACTACATAAGCGTGCGCTTGACGCCGTTGGGCAATGCCGCAAAATTTGCGCCCGCCGATACTCAGGTCAAAATCACCCGGACAATAGGCGCCCTGGACTTCACCCGTACTCACGCTCGCCCCGGTTTCCTGCAGGGTGAGCCGGATGAGTTCGACCATTCGCTCAAAGTCATCGCGAAAATCAATTTCTCCCTGCCTGCGTTTAGGCAGAATCAGCGATAGATTGACAACGCCGAGATCCAGCGGGACGGCCGCACCGCCGGAATTGCGCACGGCCACGGAATAGCCGTCCCTTTCAAGCCATTCGGCTGCTTTCCCCGCTCCCGGCAAACGGCTGTCGCGCAGGCCCATGACAAACGCCCGGGGATGCCGCCAAAGATGAACAAGCGGCGCTCCGCCCTCGCCGACATGCCTGCACAGCAGCTCCTCCAAGGCAAAAGGATATAGCACATCCGGTTCCGTCAGATCGTTGGACCGATCAAGGATCAGCAGATCGGTGAATTTGCTCATGATCTATCCCCTTTATGTACGTCTCAAAGTCGTCTCAAAATAGATACCCCCTATTGTAAAAGGGAACACTCTCCGTTGCAAGCGGGCATCCGCGTATCCGCCCCCTTTCTCTCAGTCTTTTCGGTCCTCCAACCCCTGAATCGCTGCTTGGCCCCATGGAGCCACTTTCAGGTGAACAATCAACCGGTCCGCCTTCTCCTCCAACGCCTGGCCTGTGTTCTCCGGAACGTAGTATTTTTCAATCCCGTATTTCACGGCAATCGCATCGTCCCAGTTGTAATTGATTCGTCCTTTCAGGACGACCTCGCCCTGCCCGGCGGAGGGCTTCGACCCATAGGCCGCCTTGGCCTCAAACAGCCCATCGGCTCCGGGCGCCGCCACTACAAAAATCGTTTTGCCCCGCTCCGCCCGGCTGCCGGGATCCTTCCATAAGGAGGGATCCAGCCGGCTGATGTCATAACTTAAGGTCACGTAATCCCCATACAGCAGATCTCTGGGATCGACAGGCACCGTTCGGACGCGGACATCCTGACCGAACCAGCCGACGGCATAATACGATACGGCGACTCCGGCCAGCACCAGCGCCTGCAGCAGCACCAGTCCAAACACAAGCAAGGAACGGCGCTTTACCGAAACCGCGCTCCCGTTACTCATGCCGAATCCCCTCCTTCGTATCGTCCAAAACCTGTTTTTTCCGGCGGTTCAGGAACCAGCCAAGCCCGAGAAGAATCATTCCGCCGATGATGAAAAACAGCGATTTGTCCATGAAATCCCAAGTCAATTTGCCATAAGCCACCAGCGTGCTGCAGATGAAGAGCAGCGTGCCGAAGTTGATTTTAAAGCGCCACTCCTGTGCATACCCGCACCATAAAACATACAGCGAGAAAAAGAACAGCGAGAGAAGGTACAGCAATTCGATCCCCGAAGGCATGTAAATAAACGGTACCAGCAATACCCATTCGAACGCGCTTTGAGCTTTTCCGTTCTTCATTTTGCCCGCGAGCGAAACGGCGAACAGAAGCACCAGTGCTCCGATATAAAACAGCGGCTCCGGCCGAAGCTGCTCCATCATCCCGTCTTTCCATTCGCCCGGGAACAGGACCATATACACACCGAATATATACGCGGCTGTAAGCGGCGCCGACTGCAGTGCGTAACCGCCGCGGCGCTCCTCAAGCCAATCGCCCAGCACATAAAGCGACATAGCGGGAATGAACATCCACAGGAACGGAATCTGCCCCGACGTCGTCCACATCAGCAGATGCAGCGTTACGCTGAAGCTGAACAGCCATATCAGAAGATGGCTGCGCCGCTTCCAGACATAAGTCCCAAGTGCCAGCACCAGCAGACCGAAAGCCGTATAGCTGAACGTATCGAACTCGTTGACACTGTACCACTGGGCAATATTGACCAGCAGCAAGCTCAGCAAATATAAATAACGGCTGCGGTAGAGGAATGCTGCCAGCACCCCCGCGGCCGACCACAAAATGAACGTTCCCGCATGGTAAGCTATCAGATGAAACATTTGACCGATGAGGATGATGCCTCCGCCAAAGGTAATAACACCGAGAGCGACAAGTGCGATGCCCAGCTTATCGCTGCCCCTGCGCACCATGATCTCCCCCGCAACGTAGAAGCCCGCCATCGCCGCCATCACCAGGCACAACCGGACGAGCTGCGGAATATCCTGCCAATTGGCCGCAATAAAGCTCAAAATCCCAAGCCCGAGCAGAATGCTTCCGAGAATCGGAAGCAGACCGACGGCATGCTTTTTATCTTCATATAAATCCAGAATCTGATTCGCCTGCTCGCGGGTTACAATTCCCCGCTCGATCCAGAGAGGCGCTTGGTTTTCCACCCATTTTCTGCTCATAAGTCACACCACCTTTTGTCCCGGACCCTGTCTGCCGGCAAGGTCCTGTTCATTTTAGTATATCCAAGCCGGATAAGAACGGAAGTACTAATTTCTTATAGTACCCGTTCATTCGCCTGCGAATTTATTACAGCGTTCGACATTAAATTTACAAAACGCTTATTCTATTTTTATGCCTGCTCCATTATAATGAAGCTAATTAGCACAATACCCGGAGGGAAAGTCCGAATATGATGTCCAGAAGACTCTTTGTCAAACAGATGCTGGCCATCCTCACGTTGATGTCAGGGGGCGCCCTGACTGCATCTCAAATATGGAATGGCGCCTCGGATACATACACTGAAACCAAATCCGGAGGAAATCATTCCCAACAGCCCGAGGCTCGGACGGCTTCCTCCGATCTTTCCGTCCCTGTCCTTTCCTTCTTTCTGCTCAGCGATCTGCACATTTCCGCGGCGGATTCCGTCTTCGACGGCAGACTGCATTTGGCGCTGAAAGACATCAGCAAGTTCGAATCGGATGTGGACACGATCGTGCTGGGAGGCGATTTGACAGACTTCGGCAGAGAGTCGGAGTACAAACGTCTGCAATCGATACTCCATGAGTATAAGCTTCCACCGCTGTACGGGAATATGGGCAACCACGATTATTACGATATATGGCTGAACGCCAAAGGAGCTTTCTCTACGGAGACGATGCCCAACGGCAAAACGGACGCCATGTCACGCGAGCGGTTTATGCGGTTTATCGGGTATAAGGACAAACCTTATCATGAGGTATGGATCAAGGGCGTTCATCTCATCATGCTGTCCCAGGAGACTTACGTTCAGGAAACGCCCGAGGTCGGAGAAGGAGCATGGTATTCCGACGAACAGCTGGCTTGGTTTGAAGAAACGATGAAAGCCCACAAAGACGGGCGGCCCGCTTTTGTCTTTATCCATCAACCGCTTCCGGAGCCGGGCACGGACGGCGGTACGCATCGGTTGATTCGCGCCAAGCGATTCCGCGCCATTCTGGAGCCTTACATCAACGTCTTCGTGCTGTCCGGACACAGTCACCGCAACTTTGTCGGAGAAGACCATTACAACCGGCAGAACACCTTTCACTGGTTCAACAATGCCTCGGTAGGCAAAACAAGGCCCGTCCCCGGTCAATCGGGAACGCCGGTACAGGGAATGTACGTACAGGTATACCCGCATGAAGTCGTGATTCGCGGACGGGAATTCAGTACCCGGACTTGGATCGAAGAAGCGCATTGGAAGGTTCCTCTGCTTCCGGGCAAGTCAACCTGAGCAACGTGCGGCGTGATTGGCCTCCATTCACGATATTGTATTTTATACTTTGGAGGAATAGAAAATGAATTTTGTGGTCACCGGAGGCGCGGGTTTTATTGGCTCACATATCGTGGATGCGCTCATCGATTCGGGACATCGGGTGCATGTTGTCGATAATTTAACGACAGGCCGTCGGGAGAACGTGAATCCCAAGGCAATATTTCATCTTATCGACATTACAGGGGATCAGCTCGGAGCTGTTTTTGAGCAAGCCAAACCGGATATGGTCATTCATCACGCGGCGCAAATCGACGTGCAAACTTCCATGGAGCGTCCGCTGCTCGATGCAAAAGTCAATATTCTGGGTACCCTTGCCCTGCTGGAGCAATGCCGCGAGCATAAAGTGCGCAAACTGATCTATGCTTCTTCTGCCGCTGTGTACGGACCTCCGGAGTATCTTGGAGCGGATGAAGGGCATCCACTCCGCCCGATTTCCTTTTACGGCATTTCCAAGCAAACGCCAGAGCATTACATTGAGATCTTCTCTCATTTATTCGGAATCGATTACACCATATTACGCTATGCCAATGTATATGGAATTCGTCAGGATCCCAAAGGAGAGGGCGGCGTCGTGTCCGTCTTCGTGGATCAGCTGCTGCAAGGACAGCAAACCGTTATTTTCGGGGACGGCGAGCAAACCCGTGATTTCATTTATGTCAAAGATATCGTCAGCGCCAACCTGGCGGCCGTTGAACGCGGGAGCAAAGGAATATACAACATCAGCTGGAATAAGCAGACCTCGGTAAATAATCTGCTGAAGCTAATGAGCGAGCTGTGCGGCAAGCCGTTCGCTCCCCGCTACATGCCTCCGCGCGCCGGCGACATCATCCACAGTCGGCTTGACAACACGGCGGCCAAAGAACAGCTTGGGTGGGAGCCCCGTGTCACGCTGCGCAGCGGACTCCGTGAAACGATTGAATACTACAGCCGCCTCTACGGATCGAACTCATCCTGTCCGCCACAATGATTTGTCTCTTGAGCTCCTCTCATCCTTAGGCTTTCCCGTTCTTCCAGCAATAACCTTTTTCAGACCGGTATGCGTTTCGGTTAGAAAAAGGTTTTTTGGCATGATGTAGGAACTTAAAAGATTTTGTCGAATAAGAAAGAATATACGTTTTTTGATTATACCCTTAAAAGGTGATGTTTTTTGAATCTGATCTGTCAACTTTTGCTTCACATGTTTATTATTATAACACCCGTACTGCTTTACCAGCTTTTTTGGATCGACCGGCTGCAGCGAACAGACGAAAGAAGCAAACATTGGATCGCAGCCGCTATTTGTGCTTTGGTTGCCGTATTCAGTATGTCGTACCCGTTAGAATGGCATCCGGACTACCGCTACGACTTCCGCATGATTCCGCTGGCAGTCTGCTTTTTTTATGCCGGCCCGGTTCCGGCGCTGGGCGTTTCCGCCGTCATCATGGGGTACGGCTGGCACTTGAACAGCTCCGATCTTCATACGCTTCCGATATTATTAAGCTTTATTCTGATATTGCTGTGGTATTGTCAAAAAAGGCTTGGCGATGCGTCCAATCTGCTCCACCCTGTCAAGGGGGCCTTATTGGGACTTGCGATCTCCCTTATATCGGCCTTTGTCGCCCTGTTAACCCAGTGGCTGCAAGGTGTTCCTGTGGGCAGTCATTTCTTCATCTTTTTTTCTTTATACTGTTTAATATTCACGGTCACTTCGATCCTTGTCGTGTATACCATTCGCCAGATAAAGAAAAACCTTGATCTGCGTAAACGAATACAGCACAACGATCAGATGAACATGCTGAGCGAGCTTGCGGCATCGTTTGCCCATGAAATTCGCAATCCGTTGACCGTTGTTCGCGGTTTTGTGCAGATGATGAGCCAAAGCCATTTGCCCGAAGACAAACGCCAATTTTACAACCAACTGGTTTTGGAAGAAATGGACAAAGCCCAATCCATCATCAACGACTACCTGACATTCGCCAAGCCGCAATTCGATGCAACGCAGCTGTTCGATGCCAAGACGGTTATTGCTGCCGCAGTAGAGTCGCTGCAAGCGTATGCCGAGCTTAAAGGAGTGACCATCGAGACGCATTTGCAGGATCAGCTGATGATCAGCGCCAATACGGATAAATTCATGCAGTGCATCGTTTGCTTGTGCAGGAACGGAATTGATTCGATGCCGGGCGGAGGCAAGCTGCAGCTCGTCGGCGTAGTACAGAATCAAACCGTATGTATCGATATCATCGACCACGGCGTCGGGATGACGGCCGACGAGGTAAGGCGGCTGGGGACGCCATATTATTCTACGCGCGTTAAGGGAACAGGACTCGGCATGATGGTTACTTATCGGACCATTCAGAACATTCAGGGCCGCATAGACGTGACAAGCGAAGTAGGAAAAGGCACCTGTTTTTCCATTCTGATCCCTTCCCTGCACTCATCCGCTTATCACTAGACTTACGGAGCAGCAAGAATGTCCATGACTTCCTTGAACAAAGGAACGGACTTGTTGCCGTATCCTTGCGGCACATTCTGTACCAGAACGGCAACGGCGTAACGGGGCTGATCCGCAGGACCATACCCGATGAACCAATGATTTTCTCCCGGCTTCCCGTTCTTCAAGGTCAATTGAGCCGTTCCCGATTTGCCTGCAAGCGGCCATTTGGCCGCCTGCAGCGCCGTACCGGTACCATGGTCTACCACCTCTTTCATCCAAGCGAGCAGCCGCTGTGCCGTATCAGGGCTGATCGGAGCGGCACCTTCCGGTGCAAGCCCTCTTGGAGGGAAAGAGGTATGAAGCCGATCGTTCTGAAACCGGATTTCCTGGACGATGCGCGGCGAGAGTACCTTTCCTTGCGCATATAAGCTTACGACCAGATTGGCCACCTGGAGCGGAGTCACCTGGACATCCCGCTGCCCGATCGCCGTCTGCACTAAAGCCCCCTCATCTCTTTTATCGGTCGAAAGGTGATACACCTGTCCCTTCTCTTCTCCGTCCCACTGCCTGAAGTCCGCTTGTCCCGGCACCGCTCCCGACCAGCCCACGAGAGTCCCCAACCCGAGCTTTTGCGCATATTGCTCCAGCTTCTCCGCGCCGATACGTTTCGCAGCTTCCGCAAAAACGATGTTGCAGGATTGCGCAAAGCCTTCCTCCAGCGTCAAGTGTCCATGTCCCCCCTTTTTCCAGCAGGTGAATCCATACTTTCCAAGCTCTCCGTTGCATTCAAACGTTTCGTCCGGATGCACCGCTTTTTCTTCCAACGCGGCAGCAGCCGTCACTGTTTTGAATATCGAGCCCGGGACGGTTGCTTTTAGTGCTCTATTGCTCCAATGGCCTTCTGTCGGATCGACGTGTCCGGGATGAAACGAAGGACGGCTTGCCATGGCTACCGTATCCGCGTTCCGAATATCCAGCACGACAACCGCTCCTTCCGCAATCCCGAGCCGCTCCATCTGAAATTCAATATGGCTCTGAATGCCTTTGTTCAGTGTCGTAACCATTTTTAGCGGGTAGTAGGGATTGTCGGGCGATATCATTCTCACATCCAAACCGGGTAAAGGCCGCTTCATCCCGTCGGTAAATAAAGAAACCGAGGTAGCTCCGATGCCTTGCAGCCAATAATCAAACGTTTTCTCCAGACCGGCATTCCCGATTTTACTTGTGAGCTGAAGCTCTCCCTTTTGGATTTGGCCTGAAAACTGCTCCATGATCCGCTCCGGATTTTGTCCGATAAAACCGATGACATGACTTGCCGGCTGCTGCTGTGCATATCGCTGCTTGTAGCGCATCACCCGGACATCCGGTAATCCGAGCGCTTCAATCCGCTCTGCCTGGGAATCCGTAAGCGCGACGGGCCGGCCCGATTCGGACCAGATTTCCGGTGATTTCAGCCCTCTGACGAATATATGCCATTCTTTCCCCGGAATTCCCATCCATTCTGCAATCCGGTTCAGCGACTCCTCCCGCCGTCCTCCCGCACTGCCCTCCTCGCGTACAGGAAACACCGTCAGCACCTTCAACTCTTTACCGGTGAGCGGATCGCCGTTCCGGTCAACGAAATCTCCTCTGCCGCTGTCCAGAACTATTCCGTTTTCCCGCTGAATCACAGAGTTCGCCAGTAAATCGATGCCCCTGCCTGTGAAGCTGCGGGTGGCGACGACTTGAATCCAGAATAATCTGATGTTCCAGACGGCCAAAAGACCGACAATCAGAAGTAAAGCAAGGAACATGCGATGCTTTTTCAGC
Source organism: Paenibacillus naphthalenovorans (assembly GCF_001465255.1). Taxonomy (NCBI): domain Bacteria; kingdom Bacillati; phylum Bacillota; class Bacilli; order Caryophanales; family Paenibacillaceae; genus Paenibacillus; species Paenibacillus naphthalenovorans. The sequence goes on from NZ_CP013652.1 coordinate 2,719,966, forward strand.
TCGGTTTCGTCATTCATGCCGGAATCTCCTTTAATGCCTGTAATCTAGTAACAGTATGTTCATTTGTCATGAGCTCCAAACGTTTCTTGACGGCGATGGACGGCAAAAAAAAGCCTTTCCCCGCTTACAGGGAAAGGCTTTAGGCTATACCTGGAATTTGGAAAGAGACTCCTTCAACGAATTGGACAGCTCTTCGAGCTTGTCTGACAGCTTCACAAGACTGCTGCTGATGTTCAGCTGTTCCGAGCTTAAGGAAGCAACCTCCTCCGAGGTCGCTGACGATTGCTGCGCCACAGCGCTCACATTCGTCATCGCGTCATTCAATATCATTTGCGAAGATTCCAATTGGCTGATCGATTCCGTCACTTCCGAGAGCCTGTCAATCAACCCGCCCATTTGCGAATCAACCTGCTTGAAGATGGAATCCGCCTCTTTAACGGATTGAATCTGCTCCTGGAATATCGGATAAGCCTGGGAAAGTACGCTTACCGTTTCATCTATCTCCTTTTGTATCTTCTCGGTAATTTCACCCACAACCGCAATCGATTGACGGGACTGATCCGCGAGCTTGCGGATTTCGTCGGCTACCACCATGAATCCTTTGCCTGCCGCACCCGCTCTGGCCGCCTCGATGGTCGCATTTAAGGACAGGATGTTCGTTTGCTTCGTAATATTGTTCAGCATTTCCAGAATTTTTCGGATGGAGCTGGTGCTGTCCTTCAGGTTATCTACCTTCTCCACCATTTCCCGGGTCATCGCTTCCGTCGTATTCGTCTTGCCGATCAACTGGGACATATATTCAATCCCTTGTTTACTCGACTTCTGAACTTCCGATGCGGATGAGCCCATAACGATGTTCGCATCCACCACGTTTTTCATTTGCAAGCCGATGTTGTGGGTTAATTCATTCCCCCGCTCCGATTCCGCAGCCAGGCTGGATGCCCCGTTGGCTATTTCCTCCGTTGCGACGGCGATCTCCTTGGCGGAAATGGCCGTCTGCTTCGAAGCCTCGGACAATTCACCGGCGGTATTGAGCACATCCTGCGCAGACTGATTGGTTTGCTGCACGAGTCCGGTGATTTTCTCCATCATTTGATTGAAGCTTTCACCCAGCTGGCCGATTTCATCATTCCGTTTGACCGTCATCCGGACTCTTAAATCTCCCTGCTCTCCCTGTTTCATCAAGTTCCGGAGCATAATGATCGGCCTTCCGATCATTTGGGCGATAAAATAACCGATGATGACTGAAATCACCGCTGCGACAGCGGTCATCAGCCAAGTCATATTGGATATCGTTTTGGCGTCTTTGACTAGCTCGTCCACAGGCATCTCGCCCACGAGCAGCCAATGGTTCTTTTGGGATTTGTAGTACACCAGCTGCATGTTTTTATTGTCGCTGAGCAGCCTGCCCATGTCATTTTCAAACGATTCCTTGGCAACGCCGAGATTGCTGTCATTTCCGATGGTCGTCCGATCTGCATGATAAATCAATTCCATATTCGGACCGGCAATAATCGTTCTTCCGCCTTCGCCCATATTAATGGAGCTTAATTCTTTATCAATGACGTCCAGATTGATCTCCATCAACAAGACCACATGATAATCGTTGGTAACCTTCAACAGCCGTCCCAATGCGAAGCTGGCCGCACCGGGGACTCCGACGTTTTGTGAGAATCCGCCCTGCTTGGTCCCCAGCCAGGAAACGGCTCCGTTGTTGTCCAGGATAGATTTGAACCAGCTTTCTTGTCCCAAGCCCTCGCTTTTAAGGGTGCCTCCTGACCCTGCCAACGGATCTCCGGCGGAATTCATTAATTGTATGGAGGTAATGGCTTTATTCGAATATGAATATACGTTTAGCCTTTCTCCAAGCTTTTGACGAAGCACGAGATATTCATAGCTGTTTTTGTCTAGCTGATTCAACTCCTTCAGCACGTTCCTCAGATCTTCGTCGATTAAAATTTGCATGGATAAATCTTCATATGTATTGTACAGAATATCCAGCTTTTGCCCCGCTTGAACAATCGTCTGTTCGGAGGCTTCGGCCACCTTTCTTTGAATCACGTCTTTGGAAATGAAATAAGAAATGAAACCCACGCTCAAGACGAAAAACCAGATACTCAAAAGAAAAATGATAAACAGCTTTGTTCCAACCGATTTGAACAAGTTATTCAACCTGATCCCCTTTATCGCATCGATGGCACGTGAAGCATTGGGCGCCCCTTGACGGTTACGCCTGTTGGAAAATTTCAAACGAATCTGTGCTGTAAATGCTTTGCCGGCTTTTTGCAGGCTGGCTTTGAGTGAAGACCAGTAGTTCTTCACAGAGACCACCACCTAGATTTGGTATAGTTAGCTGAATGTGTAAAAACACAACTTGTACGTATTCGACAAGTTTAGCCATAATCCTTTTCTTTTTCCTGCATAATTCAAAAAAATATAGTTCTATCGCCCCAATCTAATAAAAGAGTTTTCCAGCGAATATGACAAAAAACACAGCTGACTTATTATATATCGGGACAAATCAACAAAAAATTTATAGTCTTTTTAGACTATCAATAAAAACCAGCCAATGGTTTGTCAATACTTTTGATTGCTTGACAGATAAATAGTTTGTATACTATTTTCTAAGCATGACAAATAAACCTCCATACAATGGAAGTTTATGGTTGTTTATACTTATAATTGGTGTTTTATGAAGTGTAGGGTGCCCTTTTTTTAGCAAAGCGTAGACGTGATGTAATAACTTGTTGGCGCAAGCGATCACGGCTACTTTACGGGGCTTGCCCTCACTTTTTTTCTTGCTACGCGTTGTCGGTTCGACGTATGATCGAACCGGAGAGTGTGTTTGGACAAATGAAAAACAACCGGAACTTCCGGCGTCTCCTGCTTCGCGGCTTGCCCAAAGTGAGCCTGGAGGTCGGGTGGCTTTCCCTTGCCCATAATTTATTAAAGTGAGCGGCGATGAACCAAAAAGGTCGAGTAAGAGAGTACGTATAGCCCCCTACTCGACCTTTTTTTCTGTATGGAAACGAGAAGTTAAGAAAACAGGGCCGTCCCTGCGTAGCTAAAAGCTACTTATGGGACGGCCCCTTTTATGCCATACCTTCTGTTTATTTGCCTATCTTCTTTCTCATCAGATCCAGCGGTTGAACCGGCCGGTCCACCTTCATTCGAATAAGCTGCAGCGGGTGGCGTGCCGCATCAATCGGTTGACCGTCCTCCGTACGCAGCTCGGGAACGATCTGCTTAAAGAACGTTCCCTTGGGTCCGAAAAACTCCACCTCTTGACCCGGTTTAAAATGGTTGCGCTGCTGTATGAGCGCCGTTTGCGTATTGGCATCGTAATCCGTAACTACGCCAACAAAATCGTACGGCGCAGCCTTGTCCTCCGGCTCAAAGATATGGTCTTCGTGGTCCGGCTCGCCATAGAAGAAGCCTGTGTTCAGCGGCCGGTTAGCCGCTTTTTGAATCTCGTAAAGCCATTCCGGTTTCATCTCGTAATGCTCCGGATCGGCAAAATACGCATCAATCGCCTGTCGATAAGCGTTCACTACCGTTGCCACATAGTGTACGCTCTTCATCCGTCCTTCGATCTTGAAGCTGTCGACGCCCGCACGAATCAGTTCCGGCACATGCTCGATCATACACAAATCCTTGGAGCTCATGGAGAACGGGTTGTCTCCTTCCTGGAACAGCGGGATCTCCTTCATGCCGATCTCCTGCTCCACATCCTCTTGAGACGTGAACAAATCGTACTTCCAGCGGCACGACTGACAGCACCCGCCGCGGTTGGAATCGCGGTCGGTAAAATGGTTCGAGAGCACACAGCGGCCCGAGTAGGAGCTGCACATCGCGCCATGCACGAATACCTCGATTTCGATATCCACATGTTTTTTGATCTCCAGGATCTCTTCCATCGTAGCTTCCCTGGCCAATACGACACGGTCCACTCCGTCTTCCTTCCAGAACTGTACGGCCTGACGGTTCATCGTGGACTGCTGCGTGCTTAGATGAATCTCAAGCCGCGGCGCCACGCGTTTGCACGTTTCGATAATGACCGGATCCGCAACGATGATGGCATGAACCCCGGCATCCTGAATTCCCTTTAAATATTCTTCGAGACCAGGCAAATCCTCGTTATGAGCAAAAATGTTGGTAGCCACAAATACTTTGGCCCCGTACTTTTCGGCAAACTTGACGCCTTCCCGCATCTCTTCGAACGTAAAGTTGTCCGCATTCGAACGAAGACCGTACTGCTGGCCGCCGATATATACCGCATCCGCACCGTAATGGACGGCAAATTTTAACTTCTCCAAGCTGCCCGCCGGCGCCAGCAGCTCCGGCTTCTCGAGCCGGATGCGCTTGCCCAGCAGATCCTGCTGCAATAATGTCATCATTTCCACCTCGCTTTGATTTCTTTTGATCGATTTAATACACTTGCTCTTTAAAGAAAAACCCGTAAGAAAGCTCACGCCGAGGATCCTGCAGCGCGCGGATCGCGTCCAGCCACTCTTCATTGAATTCGTAGCGTTCCGGATCCGCGACATAAGCGTCGATCGCTTGCCGGTAGCTTCGGATCACCGTTTCATTGTACTCGGCGGATTTGAGCAGCCCCTCCACCTTGAAGCTGTCGATTTCGCCCTCCATCAGCTCGTGAAGACTATCCAGCATGCAGATATCATCCGAGCTCATAATGTGCGTACCGTTCTCATCCTCATAAACCGGATAACGTTCGTCCTGGCGTTCCTGTTCGATCAGGAACAGCCCTTCTTCCATTCCCAGCGACAACTTTTGCAGTTCCTCGGGCCTTCCCCGATGCTCTTTATAAATCGTGAGCAGGCTCCGCTTGGAATGATAAATATTCGTCATGCCGTGCACCTGTACCTGCACTTCCATTTCATCGGCCAGCTGCCGCTTGATATCGATCGTCTCCTCCAGGTTCAGTTCGCGGGCCAGCACCATCCGTACGGCGCCCTTACGTCTCCAGTACCGGGCGGTGGCATAATTCGTAGATGTCATCTCCGCGTTCCAATGCAGCGGCATCCCGGGTGCGGCGCTGCGGACAGCCATTAACACAGCCGGATCGCCGAAGACAAGCGCATCGGGCCCGATCTCTTGCAGCTTGCTCAAATAAGCCTCCAAATCGGGAAGCACACCATTATCCATAATATTATTTACCGCGACATACACTTTAGCCCCATGCCCGTGAGCCCAGGGAACAAGCCTGCGAAGCTCCTCTGTTGTCACTTCTCCCGGGAGCCGTATGCCAAACTTGTGCTCGCCGACAACCACGGCGTCCGCTCCGGCTTTAATGTAGCGCTGAGCCTCTTCGGCGGAGCCTGAGGAGATCAAAAGCTCGGGTTTCTTCATCTTCAGCCTCACCTGCTTTATCTAGAATCACGGATTGCCCGTCTTGTTGCTCTCGGCAATATTTTTATTATGCTGCTCGAACGTTTCGGCGAACAAATGCCTCCTGGTCCCGTCCTTCTTGGTCACATAAAACAAATAGTTGGTCTCTGCCGGATAAATGGCCGCCTGAATGGAAGCAAGACTCGGGCTTGCAATCGGGCCTGGCGGAAGCCCCTTATTCAAATACGTGTTGTATGGGCTTTCGATAAGCAAATCCTGGAAAAGCAGCCGTTCCCTTTGTTTATCGAATAAATATTGAACCGTGGCGTCAATTTGCAGCGGCATGCCTTGCTTTAGACGGTTATGAATAATTCCGCTGACAATAGGCCGCTCTTCGTCCACCACCACTTCCCTTTCAATCAGCGATGCGATGGTCAGCATCTGATGGAACGTCAAATTTCGCTGCGCCATGACTTCTTTCCAGTCCTGCGGCAGCTGGGCGAGCCGTTTGTCGAGCTCCTGCATCATCGAGGCGATCATCTCATTCGCATCGGCGTCCTTCTTCCATTCATACGTCTCGGGAAACAGATATCCCTCAAGCCGATAACGGATGGATGCATCCTCCGGAATAGACGCTCCAACCGTTCCTTCCGCAGCTTTATAGCTTTGCGCCGCCTGGAGGAAGGCCGTGCTGTCCATTCCGTGTTCCGCCTCCAGCTTCTCGGCGATCTGCCGCAGCGTAAAACCCTCAGGAACGGTAAGCCGCAGTCCCGCTTCCTTGACCGTCTCTCCCCGATTCAGCTGACCGATAATCTCATCCGGCGAGATCCCCGGCGTCATGTCGTATTCTCCCGCCTGGAAGCGTGCGCCCTCCCGCTTATACTTCAGGTACCATGTAAAAATGCGGGCATTGCGCACGATCCCCTTTTGTTCGAGCTCCAGAGCCAGCTGCGCCACTCCGGTTCCCGGAGGGAAAGAAATCCGCTGCGCTTCCGCCGATGGCGGCATGGGCTCCAACGCTTTCACCACATATAAAGCAAGACCGGCTCCGGCCCCGGCCATCAGGAATATAATAATAATCAGTCCCGATAAGACGATACGTTTCATCGACCTTCTTCTCTCCACAATGATGCTATCCCGCCCCTTCTTCAAGCCCGGCAAAACAAACGAAAAAGAGCGGATTATCTCCGCTCCAGGCAACGCATTAGGTAAAAAGTTGTATGCTTACAACTGTTCGTCAGCCGGAAAAGTCCATTCGTCGAAGAGCTCGGAGATATTCTCCCATTCATCGTCGTCTTCGATCGTTTCGAGCTCCAGTTCTCCATCGTCCTTGCGTGATACGCGGTACACTTCCGGCTCGTCATCCTTGCCTGGCTTCGCTTTTTCCAGCATAGCATAGGCCTGACCGTTTACGATCAGCTCGGAGACGATGCGGTAAACAACGGATTCCTGATGCTCGTCATACAAAATAATATCATTTCCGTAGACTTCCCGCAACTGACGTGTAGGTTCGGCTTCCGACATGCGGTTCAAATGAAGGCCTCCTTTCGCAGATTACTTGGACTCTTCCTCATCTTCGTCGAATTCGTCCATCAGCGTATTGAAGGTTTCCTCCACGATATTCCATTCGTCTTCATCTTCAATCGTATACAGCTGCAGGTCGTCGCCGTCTTCTTCATAACGGAACGCATACACTTCGTCGGATTCCTCATCGGCATCGACAGGAACAACCATCATGTACTTATTGTCCGAGCCGTCCACTTCAAATTTCATGATCACTTCAAATTCTTCTTCATTGCCTTCATCATCGGGAATATAAATAATTTCCGGCTCTTCAAGCACTTGTTCCTGATTGGAACCTTGATCCTTCTGGGACACAGTCCATCACCTCTTCGAGTAAGATTGGGAATCCATGAATCCTTGCAAAATGAGTGCAGCAGCCATCTTGTCAACGACCTGTTTCCGTTTCTTGCGGCTGACGTCCGCCTCCAGCAGCGTTCGCTGCGCCGCAGCCGTCGTCAGCCGTTCGTCCCACAAATGCACCGGCATTTGTAGGGTTTCATGCAGTTCTTTAGAAAATGCGATGCAAATTTCCCCACGGGGTCCGATCGTGTTGTTCATATTTTTCGGAAGCCCGACCACAACTTCCGTTACCCCGTACTGCTGAACCAACGCTTTGATACGGTCCATATCCCGCTGTGCCGTCGTTCGGCGGATCACCTCAAGCCCTTGTGCCGTCCAGCCGAGCTCATCACTGACAGCGACACCGATCGTCTTGTCACCGTAATCTAATCCCATGTAACGCATAGCTGCTCCAATCGGCCTGTCTGCACCTTAAGATTTATACTGTTGGAGATAAGAACGAACGAGCTCCTCGATCAGTTCATCTCTCTCCCGCTTGCGGATGATGCTCCTTGCATTGTTGTGACGTGGGATATAGGCCGGATCGCCGGAAAGCAGATAACCGACGATTTGGTTGATCGGGTTGTAGCCTTTTTCCTGAAGCGCGTCAAACACCGTTAAAATGACCTCTTTGGGTGATGTCTCGATCTCTTCCGCCTTGACGTTATATTTCATCGTTTTATCCATTGAACTCATCTGGAAAAGCACCCCCCTGTATTCATCATAACCCACATATTCCACATATTCGCCATTTGCCTAAATATTCCTCTTGACAAGCAAAATTATTTTAATTCTAAGAGCTTCTCAACGCTTTGGATCGCTTCCTTCAGCTTCGACGGATCTTTACCGCCGGCTTGAGCCATATCCGGTCTCCCGCCTCCGCTGCCTCCGCAGCGTGCAGCCACTTCTTTAATCAGCTTGCCGGCATGATAGCCTTTGGATACCAAATCCGGCGTAACCGCGGCTGCAAGATTCACCTTGCCGTCTGCCGCAGCTCCAAGCACGATGATGGCTGAGCCCAATTTGCTTTTCATCTGATCCACGATGTTCCGAAGCGTCTCCATATCGCCTGCCGATACTTCCGCAGCAAGAACAGCCACGCCGTTTACCTGCTTCACCCGTTCTGTCAGTGATCCCGCTTCAATACCGCTCAGCTTCGCTTTCAGCGATTCGTTCTCACGGGATATCTCTTTCAGCTGTGCAAGCAATGCGTTGATCCGTTTAGGCACGTCTGCAATGTTGGACTTCAGCAGCCCCGCGGCGTCTCTGAGGAACTGCAGTTGGCCGTCCAAATATTCATAAGCGGTGCGACCCGTCACCGCTTCAATTCGGCGCACGCCCGAACCGATACCGGATTCGCCGACAATCTTGAACAGCCCGATTTGGCTTGTATTTTGAACATGGCAGCCTCCGCACAGCTCAAGGCTGTAACCGCCTACGCGCACCACACGGACGATATCGCCGTATTTTTCACCGAACAAGGCCATGGCTCCCATGGCTTTGGCTTCCGCTATCGGCTTTAAGGAAATGTCGACATCCATGCTTCTCCAGATTTGCGCATTGACGCGCCGCTCAATATCCTGAAGCTCCTCTGCCGAAATGCTGCCAAAATGAGAGAAATCAAAGCGCAGACGTTCTGGCGCCACGAGAGAACCCGCCTGGTTGACGTGATCGCCGAGCACTTCTTTCAGGGCCTTATGCAGCAGATGCGTCGCCGTGTGATTTTTGATAATATCTTCGCGCACTTCCTGGGTTACGGTCGCCTGCACCTGATCGCCTTTGCGCAGCACGCCCGATTCCACTACGACCGTATGCACATGCTGACCATGCGGAGCCTTGCCGACATCCTCTACTTTGAGCACTGTATCTCCGGCGGTGATATAACCGTGGTCGCTGACCTGCCCCCCGCTTTCGGCATAGAACGGCGTCTTATCAAGGATCACCTGACACGTCTCTCCGGTCCCTACCAAATCGACAAACCGATTCTCATGAACGATCGCCAGCACTTTAGCCGCAGTTACCAGATCAGTATAACCAACAAACTCGCTTTTAACCGTGTAGTCGGCCAAAGGACCTCCCTGTACCTTCATGCTGTCCGCATCTTGACGGGCCGCACGGGCACGGTCGCGCTGCTCCTGCATCGCTTGATCAAAGCCGTCGCGATCGACAGTCATCCCTTGCTCGGAAGCGAAATCCTCGGTCAGGTCAAACGGGAAGCCGTAGGTATCGTACAGTTTGAACGCATCGGGTCCGCTGATTTCGGAACTTCCTGCTTTACGCGCTTTGTCTACCATTTCCGCGAGGATGGCCAATCCGTCGGACAATGTCTCATGGAAGCGCTCCTCTTCGGTACGGATCACTTTTTCAATGAACTCGCGTTTTTCTACAACTTCCGGGTAATAAACGCCCATGATCTCGCCGACTACCGGCGTGAGCGTGTACAGGAACGGTTTGTCCAGACCAAGCACCTTGCCGTAGCGAACCGCGCGGCGAAGCAAGCGGCGGATGACATAACCGCGGCCCTCGTTGGACGGCAGCACGCCGTCTCCTACGGAGAACACCACCGTACGAATATGATCGGCAATGACCTTCAGCGCAACGTCGGTTTCTTCATTCTGCTTGTAAGTTACGCCCGCCAGCTTGCACGTTTGCTGAATGATCGGCTGGAACAGGTCGGTATCAAAATTGGAATCGACGTCCTGCAAAATGGATGCAAAGCGCTCCAGACCTGCTCCCGTATCAATGTTCTTGCTCGGAAGCGGTGTATAGCTGCCGTCTTTATTGTGGTTAAACTGGGAGAACACCAGATTCCACACTTCAAGGAAGCGTTCGTTCTCACCGCCAGGCCAGCATTCCGGATCATTCAAATCGCCGTAGGCATCGCCGCGGTCATAGAAGATCTCCGTACAAGGACCGCAAGGGCCTTCGCCGATATCCCAGAAGTTATCCTGCAGCTTGTAGATGCGCTCCTCCGGAAGACCGATTTTTTTGTTCCAAAGCTCGAACGCTTCCGTATCCTCGGGATAGACGGTGACGGACAGCCGGTCCGGGTCGAAGCCGATCCACTGGGGACTGGTGAGAAACTCCCATGCCCAAGTGATAGCTTCCTCTTTGAAATAATCTCCGATCGAGAAATTCCCGAGCATCTCGAAGAACGTATGGTGACGGCGCGTTTTGCCTACGTTCTCAATATCGTTGGTGCGAATGCATTTTTGCGAGTTGGCGATCCGCGGATTGTCCGGCACGACGCGGCCGTCGAAATAAGGCTTCAACGGAGCCATTCCGGCGTTAATCCACAGCAGCGACGGGTCGTTATGCGGTACAAGCGGCGCACTAGGCTCGATTTTATGTCCTTTGCTTTCAAAAAACTCCAACCACTTGGAGCGGATTTCACTTGCTTTCATGAGATGTTGTTCCTCCATCAACCTTGATTTTAAAACAAAAAAACGCCCCTGATAAACAGGGACGATTTGCTCGCGGTACCACCCTGGTTATTGTGCGGCTTGCAGCTAGGCGGCGTCTGCACAATCTCCTCTGAACGGACGTTAACGGGTCCAACCGGCGGAGTTTATCCGCACTCTGAAATGAGCGTTCGGTCATCCTTCATCAGAAAGGCTTTCACAGCTGGAACGATCGCTCAACGCCTTGCGAAAGAACGGGCCGCTCCAAAGCCTTCTCTCTGGCTAATGGGCCTATGACCTACTGAATTTCTTCGACGCTTTCTTGTATAATCAAATTGACCTATTCAAACCAAAATTATACTGATCCCAAGCAGCGCTGTCAACATCCGCTGCAGCCCAACAAAGCTTCGTTACTTTACTCTGCCCAGGCGACCCAGGTTACCAGCCGATGCTTAAACATATGGATAACAAAATCCACATAGAAATCCTTTCTGACAATCCATTGGTACTCTTCATTATGATGTGCATAAAACAGGACGTCGGTGTAGATATCATTATCATCGAAAAAGGCCCGTATTTGTTTGACGGCTATCTCCACCCCGACGTCGGGCCGGTGCAGCTTCATCCGGAATTCCACATCCGGCCCGTTGATGTGCTCTTCTATCGTCAGCAGCTCTTTATCGTATTCATACTGCAGCATATCTCACCCAGCCTTCCAGGAACGGTTTACATTAAATATCTCACATAGATATATATATTGGCAATCACGACGGTCACCAGCATGAGCGGGAAGGCCACTTTCAGGTAGCCCATGAACGTCATCGGATGTCCTTCCCTCGCTGAAATCCCGGCTACAATCAGGTTGGCGCTGGCCCCGATTATCGTGCCGTTGCCCCCGAGGCAGGCGCCAAGCGCAAGGCTCCACCACAGAGGTTCGACGTTGCCCACTCCCATGGCTCCCATCTCCTGGATCAAGGGAATCATCGTGGCCACAAACGGAATGTTATCCATAAACGACGAAGCCAGTGCACTAAGCCACAGGATCAGAATCGCCGAGCGTGCAGGATCACCGTCTGTAATCCCGACGGCATATTCCGCCAGAGAAGCAATGATTTGCGTTTCGACCAATGCCCCTACGAGTACGAAGAGCCCGATAAAGAAAAAGATGGTTGTCCACTCCACATGATGGAACGCCTCCTCCAGGTAACGTTCACCTGTCAGCAGCAGAAGCAGAAAGGCACCGGCCAGCGCTACAGTGGCGGACTCGATATGAACGATCTGATGAAGAAAGAAACCCAAAATCGTCAGCGCGAGAACCGTCAGGCATTTTTTCAGAAGCACAGGATCCTGGATCTCCGCCTTTTCATCAAGCTCCATGATACTCAAACGAAGTTCTTCGGTCGTTTGGATCGATTTCCTGTACAGCAGTGCGAATATAGGCAGAATGACTGCCATGATGACGATGACGACCGGCGTCAAATGGACAATAAATGCATTGAAGGTCAGTTCCTTCACAGCGCTGCCGATCATAATATTCGGGGGATCTCCGATCAAGGTAGCCGTACCGCCGATGTTGCTGGCCATAATTTGCGAGATGAAAAAAGGAATCGGGTCCACCTGCAGCCGCCGTGTAATGCTGAGCGTGACGGGAACGATCAGGAGGACCGTAGTGACATTATCCAAAAATGCCGAACAGAACGCCGTAACGGCACCGAGGACAACCAAAATGCGGACCGGATAGCCGCCTGCTTTTTTGGCCGCCCATACCGCCACGTATTTGAACACTCCCGTCTTCGCCGTAATTGCTACAATAATCATCATCCCGATCAAAAGGCCGATCGTATTCAAATCGATATGTTGAAATGCCGTCTCCTGATCCAGAATGCCAAGTCCCACTACGAAAATGGCACCGATCATGGCAACGATGGTACGGTGAATTTTCTCGGAAATGATAAAAGCATAAGAAATTAGAAATAATCCGAGTGCAGTGATCGCTTGCTGACTCATGAAATGTAACCCCTTCCAGAGCTTTGTTTGTAAGACGTATATTACTTAAAAACGAAAAAAAGCCCCACGCTATGAGCTCCTTCTCTGTACGCCAGCTATGTATCGACGTTGAGCCGTTATCATGGAACATTATACGCCTAACCTCACTTTCTGACAAGAATGAAACCGCCTAAAAAGGGTTAGACGGTTTTGCGATGAATGAAGTACAGAAATACGTGCTGAAGAATCACCTTCATCACCGCGAAGAACGGAACAGCCAGGATCAACCCTGCAATCCCTGCAACTTCTCCGCCCACCAGCAGTGCGAAAATAATGAACAGCGGATGCATGTTGAGAGAGCGGCCAACGACTTGCGGCGAAATGACATTGCCCTCAAGGATTTGACAGATCGTATTTACCAGGATGACCAGCAGCAGCATTTTCCATGATATCGTGGATGCCACGATTAGCGCCGGGGCTGCGCCCAGAAACGGCCCCAAATAAGGGATAATATTAAACACCGCAACCACGCATGCCAGCAGCAATGCATAAGGGAGTCCAATCAACCAGTAACCGATATACGCCAGAAGTCCGACGATCATGCATACGGTAAATTGTCCGCGGATGTAATTCCCCAACGCCGTATCAATGTCCACCAGCATCGAAACAATTTCTTTGCGATGGGCTTTAGGTACGATCGCCAGTGTCGTTTTCTCAATGAGCTGCAGATCTTTTAAAATATAGAAGGCCACAAACGGAATGATTAAAACAAGAAACATCGTATTGATGGTGCTCCCGATCCCGCCCAAATAACCGGCGATCGCAAGCGAAATGCTGTTTTCCAGCTTGGCCAGCGACTGATTGATGCCCTCCCGCACACTGTCCGGCAAAAATTTAAGACCGTTGAAATTGTCCACGACACTTTGTGCTTTAAACGCCACATCCGGCATATGCTGGTTCAGCTCGGCAAGCTGTTTGACCAGCATAGGAATGACATTCATCAGCACTACCGTAGCGGAAATGATAAACACCGCATAGATCGTAAGCACAGCGACCGTACGCGGTACCTTGCGGGCCCCAAGCAGCGAAACCACAGGATTGAGCACATACGAAATAATCAATGCAATGATAAACGGCGTCAGGATTTCGCGCAAAAATAAATAAATGCCCACGATGATCGGACGAAGCTGAAGCAGCATGAACAATATGGCAAGCCCGAGCAGCGTATAGATCATCCCGATGAACACCCGATGCTTCGGAAACTGTTCCATAGACTCCTCCACCACCTTGTAAGCTTAACAGGGTAAAACCACCCTTTACAGTATATGTACAAGCTGACGGTCTTAACCCTGTTCTGCCATTTCCCGCGAAAATTAGCATAGTTGAGCTTCCGGCGAATACAATACATAAAAAAGCAGCCTGCGGACAAGACAAAAACACCGTTCCCCCAAGAAACCTAAGGCTTCCCGGCAACGGTGTTCATCGGATGGGTCCGGCGACCCCAAAGACTTTGTTAATTGGCATGTACTTGCGCTATTTCTTCCTCAAAGAACAAATCGTCCAAGGAGCTCAAAGTCCCGTCCTCTTCCACTTGAAAGACAGACATTTTCTCTCCGTTCACGGTTAATTCGATAAAGCAGCCCCAGCAGTAAAACTGGTGCGAACCGATTTTTCCAATATCCTTGGAATTGCAATTTGGACAACGTAGCATACAATCACCCTATTCTTCTTTTGGTACGAAGATTTCCTCCAACGTATCGCTTGCTTGTACGGGAACAATTAAAGCATCCTTACCGATCTTTACCGAATCCGGCATAGGCAGCCATCTGCGCCCTTCCTTTAAATCAGAAATGAAACCTTCGGTCAATTCATAACCTATTACCTTTATACCCACAACCGGTTCCAAATAAACATCTTCTACCATTCCAAGCTGCTGTCCGTTTACGGTAATGACCGGAAGGCCCTTGAGTTTGGAATCGCCGAATAGCAAGGTCCGAAAAACTTTGTCGGCCTCAATGGAACGAACCGCTTCTTCCGACCTGATGGTGACGGCATCGTCGCCAAGCGCAACGACGTCTGCCGAAGCAATACAAGTCATGTCGGAAAACCAATGCCTGGCCTCCAAAAGAAGCGCCTCCACCTGCCATCCCTCATCCATAAGGAGATCCTTCGTATGGCCTACCTGCTTACCAGTTTCAACGCAAATGATCGGCAAACCGATGACATCCCGCGCTTTCTTCACAAGGTTTGCCTCCTTGAGATTTTTAAACATTTGCTTAACGAATAGTACGCAAACGGCTGACAATGGTTTCAAGGATACCCGCAACTTCTGCAATTTGCTGCTCAGTGTTGTCGGCGCCGAAGCTGAAACGAATGGCCGATGCCGTTACTGCCTCCGGAAGCTTCATCGCTTTTAGCACGTGGGAGACTTCCAATGAACCCGAGGTGCAGGCCGACCCGCTTGCCGCAGCTACGCCCGCCAAATCGAGATTCATCAGCATCGTTTCCGTTGAAATCCCCGGGAAGCTGACATTCAAAATATGCGGGAGCACCTCCGTCGGATGGCCATTGATAACAAAAGCATCGGCATCCAGACGCCTTTCTAACTCCTTCACCATTCCTTGACGTAGTTTTTCCATCTTTTGTTTCAATTCATACCTGTTTTTTCGCATGATTTCTACAGCCTTCGCGAAGCCGACGATGCCTGCCGTATTCTCCGTTCCCGCCCGGCGCTTGCGTTCTTGCGAACCGCCATACAAAAGCGGCGAAATCTTAGTTGTTTTTGATATATATAAAGCACCAATCCCTTTGGGACCGTTCAGCTTGTGCGCGGAAAAACTCATGAGATCGACCGGCAGTCGGCTCAGATCCATCGGAATATGCGCCAATGCTTGAACGGCATCGACATGAAAGCATATCCCCTGTTCTCTTGCCAGGCGCCCGATCGCTTCAACAGGCTGCAGTGTCCCGGTTTCGTTGTTGCCATACATGACGCTGATCAAGATGGTATCCGGACGGATGGCTTCTTCTACATCCGCCAAGGAAACCTGACCGAAACGGTCAACCGGGAGGTAGGTGACCTCATAGCCAAGCTGCTCCAGCCGCTCACAAGCATGAAGAACCGCGTGATGCTCTATGCTTGTCGTAATGATATGCTTGCCGCGGGACCGGTACGCTTCTGCCGCACCGAACAATGCCATGTTGTCGCTCTCCGTCCCGCTTCCGGTGAACACCAGTTCGGAAGGAGAGCAGCCAACGAATGCGGCAATGCGATCCCTTGCCGCATTCAGCGCCGTACGCGCCTGCCGTCCTGCCGCGTGCGTGCTGGAGGCATTGCCGTACATTTCAGATAGATAGGGAATCATAGCCTCCACGACTTCCGGATGTACGGGTGTCGTAGCGGCGTGATCCAAATAAATGAACTTCAAAGCGTTTCACCACATCTGTCTAGTAGGATTTAGGAATGAACCTGATCGGAGGAAAAATCTGCTGAGGCTAAATATAAAACATGTAGCTGTCGTTCTGGCTGCCTTCTTCCTTGTAGGAGATCAGATCGGCGAGCGTGGTGGAATCAAGCACATGTGCAATACCGTCGCGGATTCTAATCCATAAGTTTCGCTTTGCAGGATCGTCCTCTTCTGTGAAATCAACCGGACTGATCGGTCCTTCCAGCACCCGGATGATATCTCCGGAAGAGATTTCCTCCGGCGATTTGGATAATATATATCCTCCATAAGCCCCGCGAATGCTCTTGACCAGCCCCGCATTCCTAAGCGGTGCGATCAATTGCTCCAAATAATGCTCGGAAAGCTGGTGCTTCTCCGCGATGCTTTTTAAAGAGGTAGGGCCTTCTCCGAACTTCGTGGCCAACTCCATCATGATTGTAAGCCCGTAGCGGCCTTTAGTGGATATCTTCAAATCGAGCACCTCGTTTATGACATCAGAAAGTATAGATTTGATCTGGTTGATCAGCTTTCTGTCGTTGTGTACCAATCCAAACTGCCTCTATTAACAGTCTGGCATCTTTGAAATAAATGCAATAAAACAATTTTCAGTTAAATAAGCATTTTGCATCGATTCTATCGTAACATAAAACCATGTATTATGGGAGAAAAACCGTGACATATTAATGAAAAATTTTATTCTTTTTGCAATTCGATGTATAATACAAGAATGCCAGTCAAGGAAAGTGGGGTATGAGACATATGACGAAAAAAGCACGCGTCGTCCTCGGCATGTCCGGCGGCGTCGATTCTTCGGTTTCGGCGCTCCTTCTTAAGGAACAAGGCTATGAGGTTATCGGCGTTTTCATGAAAAATTGGGACGATACGGACGAATTCGGCCACTGTACCGCAGAGGAAGATGCGGAAGATGTAAGGCGCGTTTGCGACCAAATCGGTATTCCCTATTATACGGTAAATTTTGAAAAACAATACATGGATAAGGTATTCACATACTTTTTGGACGAATATCGTAAAGGCCGGACCCCGAATCCGGACGTCATGTGCAACCGGGAAATCAAATTCGGGGAATTTTTGAACAAAGCGCTGGAACTCGGCGCAGATTATATCGCGACCGGGCATTATGCCCGTGTGGAGCACCGGGACGGAGCGTACAGGCTGCTTCGCGGGTTGGATTCGAACAAGGATCAAACCTATTTTCTCCATGCTTTGGATCAATACCAGCTTTCCAAGGCAATGTTTCCGATCGGCCATCTGCCGAAGCCTGAAGTACGCGCGATCGCGGAGAAGGCCGGATTGGCTACGGCCAAGAAAAAGGACAGCACCGGGGTATGCTTCATCGGCGAACGCAACTTCAAGGCGTTTCTCAGCAACTATCTTCCGGCCAAGCCCGGCGAGATGAGAACGCTCGAAGGCGAGATCAAAGGCCGTCATGACGGCCTCATGTACTACACGATGGGCCAGCGTCAAGGACTCGGCATCGGAGGCTCGGGCAGCGGAGAACCATGGTTTGTCGCCGGCAAAGACCTTGAGAACAACATTTTATATGTCGTTCAAGGAGAAAAACACCCTGCCCTCTATTCAACGGGTCTCCAGGCTACCGATTTGACCTGGATCAAGGGAGAGGCGCCGAAGGAACCGCTTCGCTGTACAGCGAAATTCCGCTATCGGCAGCCGGATCAGGACGTCACCGTTCATTTCGGTGAAGGCGGTGCCTGCGAGGTCGTGTTCGACCAGCCGCAAAAGGCCATCACACCGGGCCAGGCGGTCGTCTTCTACGACGGAGACGAGTGTCTGGGCGGCGCAACCATCGATAAAATCATACAATAATCTGTAAAAGAAAATTCCTTTTAACGCTCTCTTGAACACTTAAAAATGCTGTAACGTCAACAAAGAAGTTATGTTCGCCTTCATGAACATAACTTCTTTGTTTATCCGCCTAGGGCTCATCCTTCATGTGCGGACGGATCGGGGCCGACATCCGATGCCTTTCGTTTCACCAATATTCTCGAAATCCGCAAATGGTCGATTTCATCTATAATAAAATCGTATTCATCATTCCAAGTCAGCTGCTGATGCTTCTGCGGGGGCATCTCCACCTGAGAGTAAATCCATCCGCCGATCGTATCATAGTCATCCGTTTCGATCCGGATTCCAAAGTAGCTGTTCACCTCCTCGAGAAGCATACGCCCGTCGATGGAATAGGTTGCTGCATCCCTCCACTCCATCTTTGGCCGCTCCTCGTCAAATTCATCCTGGACCTCCCCGACGATTTCTTCGATAATATCCTCAAAGGTGACAAGACCGGATGTTCCTCCATATTCATCGATCAACAGGACCATCTGCGTCTTTTTCTTCTGCATTAATTTAAGCAATGCGCTGATTTGCATCGATTCGGGCACTTTGATTATTTCTCTTATGATCACCTGCATATCTTCTGCGGTCTCCGGCAATTTCAACAAGTCTTTAATATGTACGAAACCGATAATATTATCTTTATCCGGATCGCATACCGGATAGCGCGTATGCATTTCGTTGATAGCGATCATTTTATTTTCTTCATAAGTTCGATTTGCATACAGACATATCATTTCCGTCCGGGGAATCATGATTTCCCTTGCATTCGTCTCCGAGAAATCGAAAATATTGTCCACCAGCGTCAATTCCGTGCTATCAATAAATCCGCTCCGGTTGCTCTCCTTCATCATAACGCGAATCTCCTCTTCCGTATGAGCCGACGGGCGCTCCGCATGAGGTTCGATTCCGGCCAGACGAAGCAGCGCATGGGAGAACCCATTGATAAACCAGATGAACGGGTACATCAGCTTGTAAAAGCCTGCCAAGGGAATCGAAGCATAGAGCGTCACCTGCTCGGATCTGCGGATAGCATACGATTTGGGCAACTGCTCTCCAAGGGCGATATGCAGTACGGTGATGAGTGTGAACGCGGCGACGAAGGCTATCGTCTGTACAACGGCATCCGGCAGCTGCAGCGGCCCCAAAGCCAGTACCAGCCATTTTGCGACAACAAATCCCCCTACCCATCCGAGCCCGAGTGAGGTCAACGTAATGCCCAGCTGGCAAGCGGTTAAATAGGCGTCGAGGTTTCCCATGACGGACTTCGACCATCGGGCCCTCTCCGGGCCTTTCTCTGCCAACGTTTCGATCCGGCTCCGGGACGTCTTTACCATCGCAAATTCGGCAGCAACGAAAAAACCGTTCAGACACAACAGCAACAGAACAAAACTAACGTTCAAAATCAACGTCAACGGATCGCTACTCAATGGCTTTTACCTACCCACCCGCTTCAGGCGAACAGGCGCACCTCCCTTGGATTTACAATTGCTTCAAACCGCTCGACGGCTTTCGCCAGAATCATATTTCACAAATACATTAATACACTATACAATCCACCGTCAGACTAGAACGAAAAATCGCCATAGCTTATTCCATCGGACGAGCTGGTGCCGGAACAAAAAAAACGTCCGGCAGTGGAGTTTATTAAATGACAACCGGCCGACAGTAAATCCTCTTACTGGATCTTCATAGATGTGACACATCTTTTTATGAGACAGTACTACTTATGTACCTGTGTACAATAGCAATCGAAAAGAAAACTAGCTGCCACTTACATGCTAATATAAGTGTAGTAAATTGTTCATAAGGAGGTTAAACTATGGGAACAGGTAATCCAGTAACGATAACAGTAGAAACGATCGTTCATTGTCCCGTCGAAAGCGTATGGAAATATTGGACGGAACCGAAGCATATCATGCAATGGAATAAGGCTTCCGATGACTGGCACACCCCTTACGCCGAGAATGATCTAAAAGTCGGCGGTAAATTCGTCTCAAGAATGGAAGCCAAAGACGGCAGCTTTGGATTTGATTTCGGCGGAGTATACGACGAGGTGAGCATTAACGAGAGCATCTCCTATACGATCGCCGACGGCAGGAAAGTGAAGGTCGCATTTATTCGCCAAGACAACGACACGCAAATCACCGAATTGTTCGAGGCGGAAGAGACCAACGCCATCGAGATGCAACAAGCCGGATGGCAGGCAATTTTAGACAATTTCAAAAAATATGTGGAAACTGCAAAAAAAGAAGATTAAAAAACTTCTGCGAGTTTGGTTGATTAAATTATTCCAAAGGGGCTGTTAAACAATGTCAATCAGTTTGAACCCGTATTTGATTTTTGACGGCAACACGAAAGAAGCGGTCCATTTTTACGAGAAAGCGCTGGGTGGGAAAGTGATAGGCATCATGACATTCGGAGATATGCCGGCAGACCCGAATCATCCGTTGACGGATGACATGAAGGATCGCGTTATGCATGCGCACTTGAAAGTCGGCGACTCGGATCTCATGTTCTCCGATACGTTCCCAGGCATGCCTTATCAGCCAGGCGATACGGTTCAGATTGCCATCCATCCCAGAGAAGAGGCAAGAGCGAGAGAAATCTTCGCCGCTTTGGAAGACGGTGGACAAGTCGTCATGTCCCTTCAGAAGACGGATTGGAGCCCTTTGTACGGAATCATAAAGGACAAGTTCGGGGTTACTTTCCAAGTGAATGTCCCAATGGAGCAGCCGCATTAATAGTACATAGACTTCCGCTCCGCTAGCAAACAAAGCCTCCTGTTCGCGAATGGACAGGAGGCTTGATTCATTTTGGCACTGCAATTTTTACTGCAACTAGACCCGCTTACAGCTATTTAAGTTCACATGTTAGCCGGACGATTCATACTCTATGGGGTTATATCGGCAACGGCGTCGGGGTCGGTTTCGCAAAGCCTTTCATGTAAGCCTGATCGATGGCTTTACGGATTTCCTGCAGAGACTTGCCCTCCTGAGTCATCTTGATGGACTGAACGGCGATCTGCAGGCAGACACCGCATCTCGTGCCGTGATCATCCCACACAACGGAGCCGTCTTCATTTTCTTTTTGAATGAAGCAATTCAGGTTGCTGACGTGTCCCGCACTCTCACCGCAGCCGCAGTAGCAGGGCATCCATTGGAGAATGTCCGTCGCTTTCCCCGCCGCTTGATACACGAGACGTATCTCTTCTTGCTGGTTGTCCAAAAAAGAGGGCAGGATATCGGCCGAAGCCGTTTTTTCTTGAATATCGCCAACTGCCGTATGCTCATGCCCCTGGTGTCCGCTTGGTGTCTGGACTTGCTCCGGCTTGCTCCCGCATGCCGAAACAACCACGGTAACAGCGGATAAAATCAAGATCATTGCGATAAGCCGTTTTCGTTTCATGTTATTCACTCATTTCGTTTGGAGTTGGAGGACCGGCGCTTTTCTTGGTTTTGCCGGATTTTATCTTCCGTTCCCTGACCTGTGGCTATATAAAAACGCTCGTGTTTTATCGGACCCGGCAAATACTGCTGCTCCACATAATGCCCCGGATAATCATGCGGGTACAGGTAGCCTTTGTGTCCGAGCTGCTCCGCCCCTTGATAATGCGTGTCCCGCAAATGCAGCGGTACTTCAGCGGACCTCAACCTTTCCATAGCCTCCGTTACCTTGGACAGCGCTAAGGGAATGGCATTGGATTTCGGACTTTCTACCGCAAACAGGATGGCTTGGGCAATCACATATTTCGACTCCGGCCACCCGATTTTATGGTAGGCGTCCATCGCCGTCACCGCCTGAACCATGGCCTGGGGGTTTGCAAGGCCGATATCCTCGCTGCACATGACGATGAGACGCCGCAAAAACGTCATCGGGTCCATCCCGAGCTTCTCCACTGCATACATAAACCAGAACAGCGCTGCGTCGCTGGATCCCCGCAAGCTTTTGTGAAACGCCGACAGCACATCATACTGCGTAGACTCGTCCGCTTTAATGGTAGGCCGGCGAATCGACTCCTCCGCCACCGCCAGCGTAATTCGAACCTTACCCTCCTGATCAGGCGGCGTCGTCAGCGCAGCAAGCTCCAAGGCATTCAGCGCCCGCCGAATGTCACCGCCCGCCATCTTCGACAGGTGCTCCAGCGCCCCTTCCTCTGCTTCGATGGACATATATCCGAGTCCGCGCTCCTTGTCGGACAGCGCCCTCCTCATCGCAATAAGGGAATGCTCATGCGTGAGCGGCTGCAATTGAAACAGCGTCGAACGGGACAGCAGCGCACCGTTCACATGATGAAACGGGTTTTCCGTCGTTGCTCCGATGAAAATGATGATCCCTTGTTCTACCGCAGGCAGCAGAGCATCCTGGCGGGAGGTATTAAAGCGGTGCACCTCGTCCATTCTGTTCCCAGTTTATCGTACACAGTTTTGTACACGATGGATAGATATAATACGTATTAAATGAGGCTAATAAAGTAATGAACCCCTGATAATAACTCAGGGGTTCGGGTCGCCTTCCGTCCGCTCCAAGGTGGAGGCTTTAAATGTATCGCTTCCGCTTGGTCTCAAATCGCCCGTGTAGACGATAAGGACTATTTAAGTATCGGTATTTTGAATATAGCACTGGCTTAGTTGTTTGTCAAACTGGATTTTTTAACGATTCAATCAATAAATTCTTCTCTTCAAGCTGTCTCTTTAGCTCCATTACTTCTTTTTCAAGCGCCTCAATTCGCTCATTCTTTAATTTCTTTATGTATGGTGTATGGCGTTCAAATAACATCTCTTCGATTTCCTGCATCAACTTTGTCCGACTAATTGACCCTACAACTTTTGTTATGCGATTTTTCGAAACAGCTCGTATTTGATTTGTCAAAATGTATGAATCTTCTTTGATTTGAGGATAATCTCTTGTTAATACTGGAATCGTGGCTTTCCTTACTTCAAGAGGAATTCTTGTCATTTCAAATTCCTTTATTGAAGTCATCGGAATGATAATAACAATACCTGGATAATCGTCAATGACAATCCCCGTATGGGTGTAACAAAACTCACGTCCAATATTGCTTACGCCTAAATCAACACTTAACAACTTTCCTCTGCTATACCTTTTTGAAAAATATTCTTTTTCAATGATTTGACCGTTTTCATCTTTTTCTTTAAAAATCCTTGGTGTCTCTTTCTTTGCTCCAAACAGACCATATTGATTCCAAAGTCCATTCCATAAAATATACTTTATGGCTTCCTCAATGGTCACATTTTTTATTATTTCCTCTGTATCCTTCAAATTCTTAGGAAGCTCACTTAGCACCTTCGGCTCTGTATGGGCTAATTGGGTGCTAATTTCTTCTGCTCTCGTTTTGTCTGAGATAATTTTTAACAAACCTTTAAAGTCAAACAAATGGCTGCCCTCCTCATTATTACTGTAGGAGAACAAATTTCGACAATTAAGTTCTTTATTCCTGCTTATTAGTCATCTGAAAAATCTTCATACTCTGACCACAAATTGAACTGATTGCCCCCTCTCTTTCAAAGTATTTATCAACTTTTCCAATTCTACATTTCAAGAAACTGTTTCATTTCGTCCTCTGTTAGTTCTGAAGGAGTAATTCCTTTGGCTTTGCAATAATCGTGTAATGCACGAACTTTAACTCTTGGCTCCTTCGGATTTCGTGGAATAGCAAACACACCATCTGGAAATGCATTGTCAAAGTCTTCAATATCTTTGCGTATCATATCTTCACGCACCTTTTCAATAGTATACTCTTTGTCAGTTGGTATTAAAACATCAATTTCCTTTTATTTGAAAGTTGCTGTATGTAAATAGCCTAACATATCCTCAATTGATTTTGTTCTGTTATTCCCGCACGAATTCGTTGGACAAAAGAGCATCCCTTAAATACCCTCTTCATCGCATTTATCTAATAACTCTTGCAATCCTGACCTAACTATATTTTTCATCTGTTCGCCATACAAATATTTATCTGGTAATTGAAACTCAAAACCAACCACTCTATCTTTACGAGTATCTTGGTATCCACCAATAAGTAAGTTAACATTGTATTCAA
This sequence comes from Paenibacillus naphthalenovorans, assembly GCF_001465255.1. NCBI lineage: Bacteria > Bacillati > Bacillota > Bacilli > Caryophanales > Paenibacillaceae > Paenibacillus > Paenibacillus naphthalenovorans. Next base: position 2,743,983 of record NZ_CP013652.1, read on the forward strand.
GAGAATGTAATTTTTTAACTAAGTCAAAAAGAATATTCTCAGCACCATACCACGAAAGAAAGTCATTGATGGATATAAAGTTTTTTCCTTCCCTACTCGTTTTATATTTAATACTTAACAATGGTGTAGTGTTAACAACCTCTGATTTGTAAGCTTGGACTTTGAATGTATTAATTTTTTTGAATAGTTCCTTGCTAATATGTTCTCTAAAGTTAATCTTATCTACTTCACTTATCATTTTCTTGATTGCTCTTTTGCCTAATTCGACTTCCTTTACTTCTTCATACATCTTTTTTCCTACCTCACATAATTCCTTCTCAAAATGATTAGATAATAAATTTATCAATTCACTATTTATCACTTGTATCAGGCTTTTCAGAGAGAAGGAAGATACCCAAAAATTGAATCCTTTTTCTGTCTGTTCTGGAATTGCTTCAATGAAAGGAATTACTGTTTTAAGTAGTTCTTCCTCTTTCTTCTCACCAATTTCGTGAGTAACTTTCACCTCAAAGATAAATTTACCTACATTGACCTTTTCTACATCATAACCATAATCCTCATCATATTCCTTACCATTTGGGAAAACAATTCTGTTTTCATAACAATCAATAAGCACGTCAACAATGAAATTGTTGACTTTTTGTTCAACTGCTGCGTTTTTCAAATAATAATGGTCAACTATCTTTTTTAACGACAGCGGAAAGTGATTTATTCCCAAGATGCTGACTATTTTTTTAAGCGAATCATCCAACATTTCTGCTGGGATATTGAAGAGAACATTATCTAAATCAATTCGATTGTTAATGCAATGTTTTAAGTAGTGTTTCGCATTAAAATGTAATATTGTTTCCTCACTTGCCGAACAATTTGTACCAGGTCTATGGTAAAAATGGTGTTTTCTAATTGATCCTTTTCTTGGCAAAACTTCATTGGTACATAGTGGACATAAATATACTGTTGATTTTGACATTCTTTCAGAGATATGTATGAGTTCATTACCAAGAAGAGCAAATTCCAATTTAACACTCAATCTAAATCATCCCTTCATACATTTCTTAATCAGTTAAAAACTATAGATCTATGGTTTTTGTAATCCAGTAAAACTTTTTATGGACGAATAAGTTGATTCAACATTTTCACAATTTTCATATCGTTTTTCGTTTCTAAATAAAAATGGACCCCTTTAAGGGTCTCAAAAATGGTCTTATACAGCAGATTTACTTGAACTTGAACGTATGTCTCGTAGCTCTCTTGTACTGTATTTCTTATGTTCTGGACGATTAAAGTAATTGACGATTTCACTAATTGATTTATTGCCTAAATCAAAAGCAAGATGTTTAAAATCCTCTGTGAACTCATTTAACTTAGTGACCATAACCGTATCTGTTTTTCTATCTACGATATCAATTTCATTATACCCCAAATAATCGTACTTTCCTTCGAAACGTAGGTGCATATTCACACTCGATAACTTTTTGCTGAGTTCACGCAAGATAATAAGCCTTGAATCATCATCGGCAACACGACTTAGATAAAATATATTATATAAAATAATTGCCCCTTTTTGTGGTTCTCCAAAGAGCTTCCACCCGAATATATCCAAATACTTTTCATATTTCAAAGAAAGTTTTACATCAAGATTTTCAAATGGTTTTATAATAAATGATTTCGTATCTTCGTCTGTACCAATAATAACCGCATTTATAGGCGCAAGATGTTTGTTTATTTCAGGTATCAAGGACTCGATAAACCGTTGTTCAAGAATTTTTGGTGCAAGTGAATATGTGACATATCCTGTTTCTTTTAGTTTTTCAAGAACAGTATTTTGACTTGTTCTGTTTAACCAATTCACAATACTTCTTGTGACAACGAATTTATTGCCTTTGTGGGCATCATTGTAATTTTCCATATCTCTAAGAAATTGCTGTTGTTTTTCCAGATATTCTTCAAACAAATCAACAGAAATTTCTTTACCATTCAGATAATCTTCATACTGTTGACGTACCTCTTCACCTAATTGCAAGTACGGTTCTTCAATTGATGTCGGGATTAAAACCTCATATTTATGTAATTCTTCATTCCAATTGCTTATGATTTCACCGATTCCTGGATATCGTTGATTAAGAACACTTAATCGTTGTATTCTAGATGCTTCTCGCTTTATTTGTCCTTTTGTTTTCCCATCAAGCATTGAATCTATTAAAAAGTAATTAATACAAGTGCTACCCACGTTTAATTTTTGACCGCTAATTTTGTTGTGTATATAATAGATTTCCTTATTCTTAGTGCCACAAATAGAACAACGGATCCAGTTATCACCCGTCAAAATTTCAAGTGGATAAGGCTTTGTATCATCACTTTTCCATTCGTCCTGACAGTTTTTAAATATTTGAGGCATTAGGTGTTCTACTGTTTTAAGATCTTCTTCAGATAATTTCTCTCTGATAAGTTCTTCCGTAATGTCCTCATTCTCTATGATAAACCTATATAAAGTGGGATAATGTTTTATTGTTTCACTGTGATACAATAATGACCTATTTTTCTTTTCAGTTAAAAATTTTGCATTTTTAATTTTCTCCAATACACATTTCTCCTTTATCCTTTTGATTTACCAAACACACGTTTGGTTATTTTAATTATATTATTTCCATCATTTTAATGTCAAATATTTCTAGTTTGGTATAATGACAAAAAGTAAACCACACAATATGGGTTAACTTTAATTTTTTAATTTTTCGACTCAAAAATAAAAGTATCTCTACTATCTCAAGTACATCCTCTTAATCGTAACTCTTCCAACTTTTTCATTGTATAATCCTAAAATAATTACTTCTTGTTACCACTCTACAACATTCTCTTAGGTAAATTCCGTCTTGAAAACTTATCGATTCATCAGAATAATTTATAATGATACCCACGTTATCAAGTTTCCCTCCGATCCATACTTCGACATCAATTTTTGAATTAATGCAATTTTGAATCTGCTCATCAGTTTTAATCAAAATACATCTCAAATTAAGCAACTCCTTCAAAGTAAAAAAGCACCGAACAAAACGCAGGTATACTGCGATTTTGAACGGTGCTTCCGTTACGAATTGGATTTAAATATATATTACAAAAAAGCCGAAAATTTGACAATAGTTTAAATTGTACAACTCCATTTTTTAAGAAAACTTGCGGAGGGAAAAATTACACACAGCAAAATGTATGCTTGGATTGTTAAAATGAGTGTGCAAGTCTGTGGAGGTGAATATTTTATGGCAGATAAAATATCTACTGAAGCAAGAAGTAGAAATATGAGTGCTATCCGTTCCACACATACAAAAATTGAGGATAGGGTTTCTAAGGAGTTATGGCATCACGGTTTTCGATTTAGAAGAAATGTGAAAAATCTAAGAGGAAAGCCTGACATTGCAATAAAGAAACATAAAATCGTAATTTTTATTGATTCTTGTTTCTGGCATTCTTGCAACTTGCACGGTCATATTCCAAAGTCAAACGTTGAATTCTGGGTACAAAAACTTGAGCGTAATAAGCAAAGAGATATTGATACAACAAGATATTATTCAGATAATGGCTGGAATGTGCTAAGAGTTTGGGAACACGACTTAAAAGAAAATTTTCAAGGGACTATTCACAGCATTATCGAATTTATTACATCTTCCATTAATTTCGGCAAAACAAATAACCGATAAAAAAAGCTAAATCCAAAGGACTTAGCTTTTTGTTACTCAAGAAACTGTTTGTTGTACCAAGAATGTAATTCGTTATCGGATTGAAAGTCAGGAACATTTCCTACAATGTATTTTCTCCAATTCTTATTGAGCTATCATCGTAAGAATTAGTCATATTTTTGTCCCGATAATGTCTTACTGCATTCAATGCACTCAACAGTACATTTGCGTTCATATTCAAGCTTTTCAGAAGCAGATAAACCGACAGGATAATTTTCTATTTCTTTAACCAACATTACGCCGCCACAGTCACATTGAAACAAGAGAATTCCCCCTTACCCCACTTTAAGCTAATTGTCCCAGTACTGGCTCCATATAGCAATCTAAAAATTCTTCGGTTACGCCTCTTATTTTTCTCTTTTTACATAGAGCATAGAGTTCTTCAACGGCTGAATACGGGAAAAACCGAGCATTTAGTGATTGGAATTGTGGCTTGGTTGCCTCTTTAAATACTTTGTCACGGTCTTCATCAGCTGCTACAATCACATAACGTGTAGGGAAAGGTGGTAATGCGTCTTGCAAGCCCTTCATACGAGTTAAACCGCTTGTAACACCTGTACTATGTTCAACTTCCATTACTGCTGGCATAAGTTTTCCGTTTTTGAACCATATGCAGTCAATTAACAAAGCAGCACGATATGCGTCTTCAAATGGTGCTATAAGATTTTCATTACGAAGGGAACTTACCACGCAATCCATTTCACCGATTTTTTTATTTTTATAAACAATTCCTTTATCATTTTGAGCTACCCAAGTACGGAAGTTAAGGTGCTGACCAATCTCAATTAAGGCAATTTGCATTTGAGAATGTCGCCTTTTTACCTCAATGTCCATCTCTGGTGTTTTGATTTCATCAGGTAAAACCAAAGCATCGTACAATACTTCAACAGTCGGAACTTCTGAAATGACAATATCGGCTTTTGATTCATACATTGCTCCAGGCGGGTGAGGATTATCGGGACACCACATAAGGTGTTTATGTCCTCTACGAATATTAGTATTCGAACTGATACTTTCAATTCGACCTGGATAACAATAATAAAACTGAGGTGTATGTGCCATCAATGCTTCAAGAACTGAACGGGTGTTATAACTACCACCAAGCACTCTATCAAAGTTAATCGGATGATTTGGGAAAAATGCATTTGCGATACGCCATATCATTTGTGCTGATATAGATTCTTCTGGTGCAGTTTCCCACGTCTGACCTTCATTCGGCTTAATTCTCTTTATTATTATTGGACCCTCAGGATATACAACATCAACGATTTTTATTAATCCAGTAGTTCTTTTATGAACATATTGGTAAGATTGATTTCTTGGTAATCTTCCGATTTCATACACTATGTTCGAGGCAGTTAGTCTCATCTATTCTCACCTTCAAAAAGTCCAAAATTGTTTCAGCTATACCTTTTGAAGCTAAGTAGGGAACTCCATTCCCAACTGTTTTAAAAGCATCACTAAGCGTAATATTTTGTGGTAAGGTAAACTCCTTTGGCAAGGATTGTATCGCAAGTGCTTCCGCAACAGATAATCTACGGGCTTTATATGGATGTAAATGAACCTCATTATTACCATAAGCAGCTGTAGGAGAATATCTCCAACGATGAAGTCTCTTATACGATTTTTTGGAGTCGTCACCTTCTGGTATTGATTGAAATTTCACAAGACCAGCCCTTGGTGTAAAATACATTTCAGCATTCGGGTGGTTATATACATCGTTTTTTCTAAACCAATATTCAACTGTCAACTCTTCAGGAATGCCCTCTGGAATGGGCATTTCACTCTCCTCTACAAAAGGGGTTGTTTGGATCCAAGGCATCGCCGCTATATCTTCAAGTTTATATTTTATATGTTTCTCCCAAGGAAAAATATCCGAAAGTGTTTCATTCTGTGTAGGATGAAAACCTAAATCGTTGAGAACTGTTTTTTGGAAACCAATCAAAATAATTCGTTCTCTTTGTTGTGGAACTCCATATTCAATTGCATTTATCAGACGTTCGGTAGTCAGATAACCTTCATTATGGAGTTTGGTTTTCATTTCCTCATAAAAAACTCTATGTTTTTTAGTACGCCAAAGTCCTTTAACATTTTCCAAAAGGAAAAAATCTGGTTTTTGCTGACAAATCAATTCAACATAAGTTCTTGTCAGTTTACCATTGTCGCCTTCGTGACCTTTATTTTTTCCTCCAACCGAAAAATCAGGGCAAGGCGGACCACCGATAAAACCAACTAATTCACTGCTCTTTCTTGCTTCGCTAATTAATTCTGCAAACTTTCTACGCTCTGGTTCCTGCGTAAACTCTGAAATATCTCTTAAATGGTATCCGAATTTAGGCTCATCAATTTTTAGAATTCTTCTGGAGTGTATATAAGTTTCCATAAACGGACGATGATACTCATTAACAAAAGCCATATTATAGCCACTCTTCTCAAAACCTAAATCTAAGAAGCCTGCTCCAGAGAAAAATGAAAAGATTGTTGGCTTATTATTCATTTTTAAACCTTCCTCAAACGAAATTCGACATATCTTACTATACTTCCACGGCAACACCTCTAAATCCTGCTTTACGGCATTAAATGTTTTTATTTGATTACTGAAATAAATAAAGACCGTTATCGTAGCTGATAACGATCTTCTTTTTATCAAATTTGTAATTTCAAAAAGCAGCTATATAATTCCAGAGTAATAATTAAAAAGGATGTGATGTTAAATTGTCAAAAGACGAAAAATGGTATTTGCAGATATGGTTTGTTATCTTAATGCTTATAGTTTTTTCACCAGTCGGGTTAGTGCTAATGTGGTTAAGTCCAAAGTTTAACAAAATAGCGAAAATAATAATTTCATTATTTTTTGCAATATTATTTATTAATGTAATAGTGACTCAAGAACCAAGCACTACCACGATCCAACCAACTAATCAGACTGAAATTGACAAACAAGCACAAGAAGCTAAAAAGATTGAAGAACAAAAGAAAAAAGAATTAGAGCAGAAAAAAACTGAAGAAGCTAAAAAAGCTGCCGAAGAAAAAAATAAACAACTACAACAAGAATTTAAGAGGTTATTCGATAAAACTAAATCAAAAGTAACTTATGGCAATGAGATTAATCTAGAATATATGAATCAAGAATCCTCTAATGATTTATTAGTTCTAGGTTATAATGTTAAAGTAAATTCTAATGTTAGTGTAATGGTTGTAGCTACCTATAAGGAAAGTAACGGAGACTTGCAAGCCATAGCAGTAAAACCTTTGATTAAAGATTTTAATACTGCCTTACAAGATGATAATGAATTTATGGAATTCCTCAAAAAATATATGCAAACATTGCAAATAGTAATAATGATGTCAAATTCAGAAATTGATGAAACAAAGGCTTTAGAGATGCTTCTTGGTGATTTTAACTTTGTCAACATAGCCAAAGATATTAACTCTGTTGGAGGAAAAGTTGTAATTAATTCTTATGAGTACACTTTAAGTCAAGATAAAAAATTAGGACTTATTTTTATGGCTAAAAAGATTAATTAAAATTTTCTTTTATCTAAAAATTCAAATTAAGTAAATATAAAAATAAAAAAACAATCACAACTTGAAAAGGAGCCTCTGCTCTTTTAACTTAAATCAAAAGCGAAAGAAGGTTACTTAGTTCTTCTCTCGCTTTTTCAATCACATAAATTTTAACAAAATACTAAAGTTTGTAATATATAATAATTTCAATACAACGAATTAGGACTACGTATATCACGTAGTCCTATTTTCTTATTAGACTTTATGTTTTTCATACCATTTTGTATGAAATCATTTATAATGAAATCAAATAATACAGTCGGAGTATAGAAAATGAGCGATTTGTTAGAACAAATAGGCAATAAATTGAAAGCAATCCGATTAGAACAAAACCGAACCGTTGACGAAGTGGCTCAAAATAGTGGGTTAAGTAATACATACTTGTGGCAAATGGAACGGGGAGAAGTTAATTTCAGCATTAAAAAGCTTGAATCCGTTTGCCAAGCATTAAATATTGAAGTGGAAGACCTATTTCAAAAGCAAGAAAAAAACTCTTCGAAAAATGAAGAGTTGATTAAGAAAATAATCATATTATGTAGGGATAAAACTGAACGGGATTTAAAAGCTATTATTGCTTTCTTAAAAGCGCTAGATTAATCTCTGTTCATTGAATATCCACCAATTTCAAAAGCCATAGCTTCCATCAGTTTTGTTCGATACATAGGAAACCCTCTGTTCTCTTGATTGTTAAAACGTAGGGTAAATAAAATGAAAAAGTATTCAAAAACAACTGCAACATTTTTATTACCAAACATTTTTAGGAAAGATTGTATCGTTAATGAAGCCACTCGGATAAAATTAACAAAATCGAGCGAGGAATGCGTATCTAAATCTTCCTCTGAATAAATCCTTACTTGCGATGCGGTTTCAAGCAAAAAGATGACGTAAAAATAATAATTGGCGTTATGATAGTCATTTACATAGTCCAATGAAAAGAAGTCATTCTCCAGAATGGCTTTTTTCTGTTTTGTCAGTTCTTTTATATTGATAAGTGCAAAGGCTCTGGAACCAGAATTCAAGGCAGTCCTGTACTGATTAAAACAATCATATGACAGGTTTATTTTCTCCTTTTGGTTGTAATCTGCAATAGCGTTCAGATAATGATTAATTTGCATTTTAGCAGTTGGTTCTTTAATTGAGTTAGTCAACCTAGTGTAGCTGTCGCTAATTCCTTTTAAGGTATTAGGAATAAATGCAAAGATTTTGTCCCCTAAATCCATTTGTTTGATTAGGTGATTGACAAGTTGTAAATCTTCTTGAAGATCATCAGACATTGAGGTGTTTGCGACTAACATAAGACTACTCCTTTATAAATATATTTAATTATAAATGTAAATATATTTATAATTTATCACACTCGATTCCGTGGCGCAAGAAAATTTATCCATAAGCAAAAGACCTCTTAGTTGAGGTCTTTTGCATTTTTACAATTACTGCATATAATTCTAGAGTTATTTTTATATAAGGATGTGAATAATGAAATGATTTTATTTATTGGAATATTAAGTCTTATTACTTCTATTGGTCTTGGATTTGCTTCATTCATATTATTTATACAAAAGAACACTAGATTCAAAAAACTATTAGTCTACACTGTAATTGCTTTTGGTATATTTGTAAATTTTACTATTTGGTCAGTCACAAGCGAATTTAATAATGCTACTGACATTAAGAACCAAAAAATAGCCGAAGATTTAGAAAAAATAGATAGAATGAAACAAATCTTATTAGAAGACAATCAAAAAGAGGAGCAGAAAAAAGCGGAGAAGACGACTATAGAAGAAAAAAAAGCAGCAGAAGCTAAGAAGGCTGATGAAGCAAAAAAGGTAGAAGAGGTTAAGAAAATTGAAGAAGCCAAAAAGTCACTTGGTATGACACCAGAGCAATTTAAGCAAAAATTTAATAATGTGGCAAATAGTATTGACACCGCTTTAATTATTAGTGATGTAACTGTTGAAAAAGGTCCAGTACAAGATGTTTTTCAGTATAGTTATAGTGATAGTTTGTTTATTCAAGGAGCGGTTAATCACTCAAATGGACAAATTAGAAATTTAAGTGTTTGGTTACTGCCAGACCGTGACTTAATTGAGGTTACTCAATTTTTATTAGCTGGAATCTCTCTCACTTCCACTGTTGATACTAACTTAACAAAAGACGAAATAAGCGATTTAATATTACAGGATCTAGGATTAATGAATGAAGAATTCAAACGTGATGGCAATTATAAGAAAGAAATTGTTAAAAATAACAATAGATACCAATTATTTAAAGATAATGATTTAGGTATTATTGTTTTTGAAATTAGAAATGCAAATGATAAAAATTAATGCCAGAAAAAAGACACGTACTATTCAACAAGTGCGTGTCTTTTTTATCTTATTCGCATTGTTGATTATGCTTAGTGTATATTTTAGCCTCTACTCCAGAATTTTGTGGTTTGTAGAATTTAATTCCTTTAAGTTCGGGTGGAAGGTAATCGTGATTGCTTCTTGGATTATCAATGGGGTTTAAATAGGTCTTAGAGCCGTCTCTAATGTCTTTGGGTACCTCGTATGCCTTCGTACTCTTAACAAGCGCCAGAGCGTCATTTATGGCTTTATAAACGCTATTTGACTTTGGACTCTCACAAACAAAGATAACGGCTTGTGCAAGCGCCATACGGGCTTCTGGCATACCCACAAACTGAACTGCGTCTTTCGCCGCTAACGCTATCTGTAAAGCAGTTGGATTTGCCATCCCCACGTCTTCGGTTGCGTGAACCACGATTCTTCGGGCAATGTAGAGCGGATCCACGCCACTGTATAACATTCGAGCAAGCCAATAAATTGCCCCATCAGTATGACCAGCTCTCATACTTTTGCAGAAAGCAGAAACAATATCATAAAAATCAGTATTCGTAATAGCATTGATTCTGGATTGGTATGCCTCTTTAATAAGCTGCAGATCAATAGTATTACTGTCATACAAAGAATAAGCTGCTGTTTCTAAGGCAATCAAAGAATTCCGCACATCTCCATTAGAAACGTCCACCAAATAATCAAGAGCTTCGTCTGTGATTTGGTATTTGCCCCCTAACCCTCTTTCGGGGTCTGTCAAAGCAAGGTTAATTATTTGTTTATGCTCTTCTTGTTCAAGAGGAACAAAATTATAAACTCGACATCTGGAAACCAGCGGCGGAATAATATCGTGAGCAACTGACTCCGTTGTGGCTCCAATCAAAATAAATGTTCCATCTTCAACAACAGGAAGAAGTGCTTCTTGAACATTGCTTTTCATAGCGTGGATTTCGTCAATGAAAAGAATGGTCTTCTGACCGTAAAGTTTAAGATCATCCTTGGCTTTTGCAATGGCTTCACGAAGGTCGGCAACGGTCAGATTGACCCCATTCAATTTTATAAAGTTTGCATTAGTCATTTTGCTGATTATAGTCGCCAAACTGGTCTTTCCTGTCGAAGGTGGACCCTGCAGAATGATGGAAGTCAATTTATCATTTTCAATAAGTCTTCTTAAAACTTTACCTTCTCCAAGCAAATGCTTTTGTCCAAAAAACTCGTTAAGATTTCTTGGACGCATTTTTTCGGCAAGGGGTTGATGCTCAATACTACGGTTATAGTCAAATAAGTCCATAAAAAAATCACCCTTATGAATTTTAACATAAGAGTGATGCTCTGAACATTTTTAGAGTAAACCTCTGGCATTCAGTTTAGAATTTAAAAGTTCAATATGACCCAAAAGAACACTGTTTTCTTCTTCCAGTCGTTTGATTTTTACGCTTTGTCCTTTAGACAATGCCTTTTCTTCCTCCAACTGTTCCTGTAACTTATGAATACGGGCTTCTGCTTTTTGAAGCTTCAATTCAAGTGATTCTTTTTCTATTTGGAGTGCTTTCAGTTCTTTTTCATAATACTTGTTCTCTTTATTTCCATATCGCTTTTGCCATAAATATTCATTCCAAAGTTTTAGTATATGTGGCTTGTATAAAACCGTTCTGGAAACTTCCGAATATAAAAGAATTTTGCTAGCTGTTATAGGGGCTTTATCGCCTTCGTTTTCACGGATAAATTGTATGGCACTTTGTACTTTTTCAATCGTTTCTTCACGTATTTGCTGTTGTGTTTTTCTCAGATTCTGGTTCATCCATCTCACCTTTTTTTATTTTTTCTATGATCTTTTCTTTGTATTGTTCAATTCCGTTTTCACAAATTTCAATAATTCGCTCTAATAAAGAAACATTTCGTATAGCATTTTCAAATGAAGCCGCTCGCTTGGGATTATCGGCAGTTTCTTTCATAACATTTTCCCAATACTCTAGTTCTTTTTTATAAGCCTCATAATAATTAGCGTTTGGAACAAACCAATTGCAGGCATAACATTCAAATAAAACAGCAGTTCCCCCACTAGGGTTACAACCTTGAATATAACTGCACATTCCTACGCCCTTCTTTCCCCCAGCTTCCCAGGTCAAGTAAGCTTGCGGATTTTGATTGAGTCGCTTTATAGTCTTCTCGTCAAGATTCATTATTTGAGTTTTAAAGGCAACAGGAGCCTTTTCAGGTTGTGTTAAATTTTTAGTAAGAATTTCTTTTTGAATGTCTTTCAAAGGGTGCGTGTATTTTTGAACCATATTTTTATTTTTATGACCCGTTAAAACCATTGTTTGCTCTGTTGTATACCCACCCAAATATCTTCGGTCTGTAACCGCATTATGTCGGAACTGGTGTGTGGTTGGAGCATAGATATTTCCGTTCTTATCTTTGATTTTGAGAATTCTGGCAAGTTTTCGGAATTCACGGTTCATTTTTTCTCCATTTAGGGCGTACAATTTTTTATTATAATGAGTAGGTATATTTGTTTTTAACTTGCCATTTTCATCTTTTGTAAACGAAAAACCAAAAGATAAAAATAAATATTTGCTGTAATATTCCTCAGCTACAGGATACTTTTTTAACCGTTCCTTAGTCTGTTCCTGCAGCCGCTTTATAAGTGAAACCACATATTCACCGTGACCGCCATAAATGATAGGAATGGCTTTGATTTCTTCAACGAGATAGCCACCATTTTGTTTCCAAGTAGGAACGTTTAATACATAATAGCTATAAAAAGATTTAAGACAATCGATTTTTAAACTCAACACTTCGGTCCCTCGGTTAGGGAATGAACGCAATAACCAATAAGCAGTTCGAAATTCAAGAGGAATGTCCAGTTCCTCATTTTTCATAACCGCATCCCATTGCTTATACACTTCTTTTGGGATGTACTTGTGGTCATTGTTTTCTTTTATTTGTGGAAATGGATTTTTGTTTTTGGTTGGGATAGCTGGAAATTCAGGAAACTCACTCATTGTCTTAAAAAAATCTTGAATTGCATTGTAAGCAATACGGCACATATAGGGTGATTTCTTTTCCCTCAAAAAACTTTCATAGCTTGCAATAATTTTTTTATTTATATCTTTCAGTTCAAGACCTGGAAAGTGCTTCTCAAAATAATTTAGAAAAAAGTTAATGTAGATTATGTTTTTGTTGATTGCCGATATAGAAGCCCTTTTTAATAAGGCATAGTATTTAACGATTTCTTGGTACTTGGGTGCGATTTTATTAAAATACAGCGTATATGCATATTTTCTTTGGTTGTCCTTATGTTTCAAGGAACAATACCATTTCTCGTCCTCAAATGAAAATTCTCCGTATTGAGTAACTTTTTGCTTTAACTGTTGACGTAAGGTATCTGTATATAAAGGTGTTATTTTAGCAATCTGCTGGTTTTTCAATTTTCATCCCTACTTCCCTTGCTTTTTCTTCTGACTTTTTGATTGCAGTATCGTATAATGACAATCGTTCTTTTTGACGCTGGTACTCGATATAATTTTCATAGTCGGTAATGTTTCTTGCCTTATAATCGTTTTCCATATCCTTCAAATAATCCGCCTGTTCTTTCCGAGACCGATATAAATTTGGTAAATATTGAGGTCCAGTGGTGAGAAATCGACAGCCCATACAACTTTTCTTCACACAAGGACCAAACGAAATATGTTTGATACAAATACCGTTTTTCTCAGGCGTTTCCCGTGAACCTAGTTTAATTTCTTGTATTAACGCTTTTTTCTCTTCTGGCGAAAAAGCCTCTAATACTTCAGGTTCAGTCATATCATTGAACATAATCTCAAAGAATCCAGCGTCCAGCTCTGCGATTTTTTCTAGCTGCATATCGTTATAATGCCTTTCAGTGGTTCTTGTACTTAAATGACCAATGAAATCGGCAACTTCTTCGAGCGTAGCCCCTTTAGAAATAAGTTCAGTAGTCACCGTTTTGCGACATTGATGGTGGGTATAATGATACACATTGCCGAAATTATCTCTAATTTGGTGCTTTTCAATCAGATTATTAATATGGTTAGCAATCCACTTCGGACTGTATCGGGTAATTCGGTTGTGCTTCTCGGTAATAAATATCTCTTTAATACCGCTTTTTTGTCTCAATGCCTTCGTCTGTTCGATTTGATTTATAATACATTGAACTAAGACTTCCTTTGCAGGGATAGTATGATACTTGTCCAATCCTTTTCGCTCTCGATGTTTCAAGTTTTTAAAGGGAATGTATCTCAACATTAAATGATTTAATTCTTCGTCAAAATATAAACAATCTTCTTCAAGAGCAAGCGCTTCGGAAACTCTCATTCCAGAGTGCATCATAATAACCCAAATATTTTTAACGTGTTCTGGCAACTCGTCCAATTTACTCTGCATTGCCTCAATCACTTCTTCAGGAATATAATTTGTTTTTTCTGAAAACGAGGAAACGTTATGAAATTGAATTTTCATAAATGGATTGGATTGGGGTGAATTAGATTCTTCCAACAACCATTGATAAAACAATTTCATCTCCGTAATTGTCTCTTTAATTGTGGTAAGTCTATATTTTCGATCCCCATCTTCTTTACGAACATTTTGCAGAGCATCAAAAATATGCTGTACGTGGGCAAAGTTTAAATCTAAAAATGAATTGATTTGATAAGGCGTTTGGTTAAATACCTCCATAAATCGCCTGATGCAAAGCAGTCTAGCCCGTATGCTTTTATGCGTTTCTGATGTTTTTAATAATGACTGACAATATTGTTTAACTTCTTTTTTAAGTTGATAGTCGAAATAGGAAAAGTCCAGCGTAACCGTATTGATAATTTGTAATTGAGTCGAATACAACTTCCATTCGTCATCTTCAAAGCGATATTTCCATTTTTTTGATTCTTGATGTTGAATAGCATAAATTTCGAGTGATTTCTTTCGGAAAATATTATCGTTATTATCCAAATACTTCTTAACTCGATTATTTGAAATATAAGGCTCCATACTACCGTTAAAAACGTAGTTATATAAACCTAAATATCCAACCAAGACTCTGTGACGAATAAAATCTTTCCCACACTCGTCAATGAATGTCTCAAAGTCTTCTTTGTAGTTGGTCAAAAAATACTCACATAACTCTGCTTCCGAAATACGGTCTCCAACCGCCTCACATAATTTCCAAAAATACTCTTTTTCTTTGTTTTTCAGAGCAAGTGTCAATTTATTTAACAACTTATCTATAAAAGGTCCAACAACTTCTACAATGGTCTGGGTATAATGGCGACTAGGGAAAGCATATTGCTTTTCACCGTCTAAATGGTCCCGCAAGAAATTGTAAACATTCACATTAGAAATCCGCTTTCCGTTGCTAAACATCCATTCGCAAACTGTTTCCAGAAACTTTTTATACTCTTCTGAAAATATCTGGTAAGAAATATTGAAGATATTCGTGTCCTGAGTTGTTTTCATTAACTCTTGAAATCCCTTTATATTCAGTTCAATTAGTACAGAATGAAGCTGTTTTACCAATTGTTCTAACTCCTGAACTTCATTCAATTTCCAACATAACTTGATTTCCTTTTCGTTTATAAGAAACCAATTGGCTCCTCCTCCAACCTTTCTAAGAGCTTGTACAGTAATCATTTCTAACACCTCAACAATTTTCCGAATCTTCAGTCTTTTCATAAGACAACAATTCAACAGTTTTAAGTTTTTGCTTAGAAGATGCTTTATCTGTGTAATGTTTTAGGGTATCACTGCTCGACCAACCCATAATATCCAAGATAATTTGTTCTGAAATTTTTCCTTCATACAGCAGCTCAACTAAAGTTTGTGCTTTGGTGCTTCTGCCACTGTGAGTCCGAATTTTCTTTGTATCTAAACCACATTTATTAGCTGCGCTTTTTAGGATCCTTAAAAAGTTCCTTCTCTTTAAAGGCTTCCCTTTATAAGGACCCTGAAGATTGATAAATAAATAAGGGCTAAATTCCACATTGGCAGGAATATATTCTGCACGAATGTAATTTTCAATGTCCTCTACCAAACTATCAGAAATCGGCAGGTCACGGTCCATCGTCTTTGCCAACGACTCGTTTTCAACATTAAGATGTCGTCTAACCCTCAGTATTTTCTCAAAAGAATCGAAGTCAATTTCACGTAAGCCCAAAATCTCTCCGATGCGCATTCCTGTTTCAATGCTAATTCTGAAAATGACTTTATCCCTTTGGGTAGGTAAATGTTTGATAATCTCCTGTATTTGTTCTTGCGTATACCATTTGATATGGTCACGCTTTTCTTTATATTTTAGTTTTTTTGTCAGTTGGTTCTCGTCTATATTAAAATCCCAAATTTGTCCGTAAAGGAATTTAGTTTTGAGAAACCTTTTGTCTTGTTTATTCTTCTGATTGCCATACTTTACTGGATTGCTTTCAATTTCACCGTTATCTTCAAGCCAGTTATAAAAGTTTTTCACAACACTTATATGAAATTTTATAGAGTTAATACTTTTCTTCCCTTCAAAATCAACAACTTCTTCGCCGCTATAACCCATAAGGTATTTTACATAATGCTCAATGGTCTTTTTGTTTGTTACCTCTCTGTAATGAATATTCAGTTGTTTTAGAAAGCGTAGATAAGTAAGCATTGCATATGCATATCTCGCCCCCGTGAGATAACTATTGAAGCTGTTTAGGTCTAACCAACGATTGACTTCTGCAAGAGGGATATAATCCTCTGTGATAATGTAACGGATAACAAATTCTGTCTCAGAGTTATCTAAAGGAACTTTGGCTTTTTTAACTTGTAAACTCATTTGTTATGACCTCCCTTGTTGCAAAACCATATACAATTGGATATGCAAATTTTTGCATACTATTATTATAACAACCTAGCTATAAAATGCGTTTTGCCTATAAATTGTTTTAGTTTGGTTGGTGTTGTCATTATATAAACAAATGTAAAAAGGCGCAAATTAAACAATATATTTTTTACTTCGTGAATATACAAGAATATTCAGGTATCTATCCGTGTATACGCTATTGTTTTGTATTTTTATACTAATCACATTGGTTTTTATGCGTTATTATAGATTTGATTATTGTTAATTGGGGTACATTTATTGTGTAAAAAAATTTTTTGAAGTAAGTAACTGAATATTTATGAAGGTTATACAGAGGGTATCTTGTGGTTATCTTCGACTTTTGAGGATAGAGTTAATTAAAAAATCTACCTCCCGCCCCTTCGGTTGGGCTACGTCCACCTCCCTAAAACATACTATTTCAAATTCATTTCTCTCTTAAAATCTATTTAATAAACAAAAAAATCGTGAACAGATTAATAGACTGTTCACGATTGATAGATTTAGAGCTGATAAGGCTTGAGTTGAATAGTGTTAATGATATTAATTGTTTACATTTTGATAACAGAACGTCCAAAAACAGAATCGTTTTTTTGCCGTACAATGACCGATTACGCTTGGCCTGATCGATCACTTCACGGACATCTTTGACACTGGCATCCACTGCGTTCAGCTTGACGAAGATGCCGGAGGTACGGCGGGAAATAATATGGGCAAGTGTCGTTTTTCCCGTCCCGGGCGGACCGTAGAGCAGAATGGAAGTCACTTGATCGGCCTCGATCGCTCGGCGGAGCAGTTTGCCCGGTCCTACGATATGCTCCTGTCCGATATATTCCTCTAACGTCACCGGACGCATCCGGTCGGCAAGCAGCTTGCCGGACGAATTTTGTTCGGCCGCCATCGTAAACAAATCCATATCCATTCACAACACAACCTCTTAGCTTCATTTGCCTTATCGCATCGATAAATTCAAACTTTACCGTTTGCTGTTTATTATATCAAAAATCCCTCTCATGAGCACACCCGCCAGACCGTCACGCCCGCGACGCGCGGCGCAAACCGATGCCGCCTTGTTTATCGCATTCCAAATATTGCAAAAAAAGCAGCCCTGAGTTTGTTAGGCTCAAGGTTGCTTTTTCAGTCGAGCGATGTTTTACTTGATGCCGGCTTTCTCCAGCAGTTCCTTCACCACGACACTCACCATGATCAGTCCGACAACGGGCGGCACAAAGGAATTGCTGGCCGGAGGCTGCTTGGCTTTGCGGATATCCGGCGCATTCTCCGGAACGATTTTTTGAGTCACGTCCACTCTCGGCTTCACCGGCTCCTCCGTAGAGAAAACCACCTTTACACCTTTCTTGATGCCTTCCTTGCGCAGCTTGTGCCGGATGACACGGGCAAGCGGATCGACGGAGGTCTTGGAGATGTCGGCCACCTGAAAGCGGGTCGGGTCCATCTTGTTGGCTGCGCCCATACTGGAAATGATCGGAATCTTGCGCTGCAAGCACTGTTTGATCAAATGAATCTTATAGCTGATCGTATCCGATGCGTCAATCACATAATCAAGCGGGTACTCAAATAACTTCTCATATGTTTCTTCTGTGTAAAACATGCGCAGAGCGACAGCATCGCATTCCGGATTGATCTGAAGAATACGGTCTCTCATCAGCTCCGCCTTCGGCTGGCCAACGGTCGACATCAGCGCGTGAATTTGGCGGTTGATGTTTGTAATATCGACGACATCCTTGTCGATCATCACGACCCGGCCAATGCCGGTGCGGGCCAACGCTTCGGCGGCGATCGAACCGACGCCTCCGATACCCAGTACCGCTACCGTACTGTTCTTCATGACCTCAAGCCCTTCCGGACCGATAGCGAGCTCCGTTCGGGAAAATTGGTGCAGCATGAGGGAAGCTCACACTCCTTTTCCAATTCGTTTATTTGTTTGTCGGCGGCTTTAACGCCAATCGTATCGAAAGCTGCTCCAATTGCTTGTCGTCCACCGCTCCCGGCGCATCGGTCAGCAGATCCGTCGCGCTGGCTGTTTTCGGGAATGCGATGGTCTCACGCAGGTTGCTGCGTCCGGCAATCAGCATAACCAGGCGGTCGAAACCGAAGGCGATCCCCCCGTGCGGCGGTGTGCCGTACTCGAAAGCCTCCAGCAGGAAGCCGAATTTTTCTTGAGCGTCTTCTTTGGAAAAGCCCAGAGCCGCGAACATTTTCTCCTGCACTTCCCTTTGATAGATCCGCATGGAGCCGCCGCCCACTTCGTAGCCGTTCAGCACGAGGTCATAGGCTTGAGCGCGAATTTGGCCCGGGTCCGTATCGAAATAGTGCAGATCCTCTTCCTTCGGACGTGTAAACGGATGGTGCTCGGCCACATAGCGCTTCTCTTCTTCGTCATAGCTGAGCAGAGGGAAATCAACGACCCAAGCGAATTTGAACTGGCTGTCGTCGATCAGCCCAAGCTGGCGTCCGATTTTGAGACGCAGGTTGCCCAGCACATCCGCGACTACTTTCTTCGTATCGGCGGAGAACAGCAGCAAGTCTCCTTCTTCGGCTTCCAGACGTTCCTTCAGGGCTTCAAGCTCCTGCTCGCTGAAAAACTTAACGATCGGCCCTTTCAGCTCGCCTTCCTTGTACGTCATCCAGGCAAGGCCCTTGGCACCGTAGCGGGCCGCAAACACACCCAGATCGTCGATCTCCTTGCGGCTCCATGTTGCGCATCCCTTAGCGTTCAGCGCCTTCACCTGGCCGCCCTTCTTAATGACGCTCGCGAAGACCTGAACGCCCGAATCGGCAACAATGTCAGACACGTCCTTCAGTTCAAGTCCGAAACGGAGATCGGGCTTGTCGGAGCCGTACTTGCCGATCGCGTCCGCATAGCTGATGCGCTGGAACGGAGCGGGAATTTCCACACCGGCCGTTTCGCGGAACAGCCTTACAATCAGCTGCTCCATCAGTTCAAGCAGTTGATCCTGCGACAAGAAGGACGTCTCGATGTCCACCTGCGTAAATTCCGGCTGGCGGTCGGCGCGCAGGTCTTCGTCGCGGAAGCAGCGTGCGATCTGATAATAACGCTCCAAGCCGCCGACCATCAGCAGCTGCTTGAAAATTTGCGGCGACTGCGGCAGCGCGAAAAATTCTCCCGGATGAACGCGGCTTGGCACAAGATAGTCACGCGCTCCTTCCGGCGTGCTCTTCGTCAATATCGGCGTTTCGACGTCAATAAACCCATTCTCGTCAAGGAAGTCGCGGAATACCTTGGCCGCCTTGGAACGGAGCATTAAGGTGCGCTGCATTTCCGGACGGCGCAGATCCAGATAACGGTATTTGAGACGCAGCGATTCATCGATTTCGATGCCGTCTTCGATGAAGAACGGAGGATTTTTGGCCGCATTCATAATCTCGATCTCCGTGATCTGCACTTCGATCTCGCCTGTCGGAATATTCGGATTCACCGTCTCTGCATCCCGCTCGACGACTTTCCCGCGAACCGCCAAAACATATTCGTTGCGCACACGGTCGGCCACAGCCAAGGCATCTCCTGAAAAAGCAGGATTGAACACGATTTGCACGATACCGCTGCGGTCGCGCAGGTCGATGAAGAGCACGCCGCCCAAATCGCGGCGGCGCTGCACCCAACCGTTCAGAATGACCGTCTCTCCGACGTTTGCCTTGCTCAATGTTCCGCAATGATGCGTTTTTAACATCTGGGTCATGTTGATTTCTACCTCCAAGTTTAATAAAAAATAAGCTGATGCAACTATGATCGAATCCGGCTCTGCAGCGTTTGAACAAAGCTGGAAAGCGGCAGCGTTTCCTGTTCTCCGGTAGCCATCGTCTTCACGGTGATTTCACCGCGTGCAAGCTCGTCGTCTCCCAGAATGGCTACATAGGTCGCATGATACCGGTCGGCCGATTTCATCTTCGCCTTGATCTTGCGGCCGAGGTAATCCTTCTCCGCCGCCAGACCGGCAAGGCGCAAGCTTTGCAGCAGCTTGACACACTCCTTCTCCGCCGCATCGCCCAGACCGATGACATACACGTCCAGCGGTTTCGCCGCCGGAATGTCAATCCCCTGCGCCTGCAGCACAAGCAGGATGCGCTCTATCCCGAGACCCAACCCCACGCCAGGCTGGTCGCTTCCCCCGATCTGTCCCACGAGACCGTTGTAACGTCCTCCTCCTCCGATCGTATCGATCGCGCCGATCCCCGCCGCTTTGTATTCAAAGGCAGTATGCGTATAGTAATCCAATCCTCTGACAAGCCGCGGATTAATGCGGAACGGGATATCCATCGCCTGGAGATGGTCCTGCACCGCCTGAAAATGCGCCGAACATTCTTCATCCAGATGCTCCAGAATGGTCGGAGCGCCTTCACAGTACTTTTGATCGATTTTGCAATCGAGAATGCGCATAGGGTTGCGGTCGTAACGGGATTGGCAATCTTTGCAGAGCTGATCCTTCACCGGAGCGAAAAATCTCTGCACGTGCTCGCGGTAGACCTCCCTCACCGCAGGATTGCCGACGGAGTTGATCTCCACGGTCACGTCTTTGAGCCCCAGTTCCTTGTAAAAGGTGAACCCAAGCGCGATGACCTCCGCATCCAGCCCGGGATCCACAGAGCCGAATGCCTCGATGCCGAACTGGTGGAACTGGCGGTAGCGCCCCGCCTGCGGCTGTTCATACCGGAACATCGGCCCGATATAATACAGCTTGCTGATATCCGGTTCGCCGTAAAGCTTATTTTCGACGTAAGAGCGAACGACACCGGCCGTTCCTTCAGGACGAAGCGAGATGCTGCGGTCGCCCTTGTCCAAAAACGTATACATTTCTTTTTCGACAATATCCGTCGTTTCCCCTACCCCGCGCTTGAACAGCTCGGTATGCTCAAAAATCGGCGTACGGATTTCACGGTAATTGAAACGCAGACACAGCTCTCTGGCCTTGGACTCGATATACTGCCATTTCTCGATCTCGCCGGGGAGTAGATCTTGCGTACCTTTCGGTTTTTGAATACTCATCTATCGACCGCTCCTTTCTTTATCGACCACAAGAAAACGCCTTTCTATAATAAAAAACTCCCGCCCCTGAATTTGATTCAGGGACGAGAGATTCACCAACCGTTTGATCTCCCGCGGTGCCACCCACGATTTGAACGAATCCTGCGGCGCATGGCCTTACGGCAGCCTGGCCCACAAGCTCCATTCACACTTCAGCAGCGGATAACGCCCGCCTGCGCAAGAACGGCTACTGTCCGAATAAGATTCCTGCAGCCAAGGTACGTTTTTCCGCTGCTCTTATTCCGGTGTTCCCCGCTTGTCCTCCGGGAGGTCTGTTCGTCCGATTCGCATAAGGAAGCTTGCAGCCGCGGCTTCCCTCTCTGACTATGCAAGATTCGAAGTACTTTGTCCCTTCAACGGATCATGGAATATGACTCAATCGACTACGTTATATTCTAATCATGAAGATTTCCAAAGTCAAGCCAAAACTAACTCTGTATCGAACGAATTCGACAAGTTATTTCAAATCCTTTACGGCATTGTACACATCCCTGATCATCAAGTAAGTGTCACCGTTCGTAAGCTCCTGTTTATTCGCAATGGCCTCGACCGTTTCCGGCTTCAGGAAGCCTCTGCTTTGCAGAACTTCAACCGCGTTTTCCCGGGTGGCATCCACCTTGAGCATCAGAGCAACCATATATGCCGCTTGCTCGATGGAAACCGGCAGATTTTTCGGATCCGTGTCTTTTCCTAAAGCAGCCGAAGGGCTGCCGGACAGCGTCTCCGGCTTGAATTTGCGCATACCCTCCAGCATATTCGCCACCCTTTGCTGGTTGCTTTTGTCGTCCAGGGCAAAATTGTTATCATACCCGCCGGTAGCAAGCCCCAGCGAAACCGCAACCTTCAGTCCGTCATACGCTTTGTGCTCCATGAAGGGCTGCGGCTTGATGCTGAAAGGCTGAAGCACCATGCCTTGGTTGTTCAACGTTTCCTGCAGCAGCGTGATCGCATCTTTATTCGCAGCCATTTGCCGGAACGTGAGTCCCTTTTCTTTGGCAATCTTCACTGCGGCTCCCGCTGCTTCACCGGTAGCCATCCCGACAGGAATCACGCGGGCCGTACCGTGCGGAAGCGTATCGAAGCTTGCCGAGCGTCCGACGACCAGCAATCCGTCCACCTTGAGCGGAACGATGCTGCGGAAAGGAACGGCATACTGCTGCGGTACGGTTACCACAGCTCCGGTATCCGCAGGCGACATGCGCTGGATATCAACCGGATAGGAGCCGAAGGCGATCCGGTCCCATTGATCGCGGTTCTCCAGCACGTCAATGATGCTCAGCCTGTATTCTCCCTGAATATGCCTCGTCTCACGAACATACAGCTCAGGGGCAGTCGCGTCCAGCTCGATGCCGGCAAACTCGGGATACTTCTTTTTCATATAATCAACGATATGCGGAAGCTCTTCCTTGCCAAGTTGAAACGCTTCTTCCTTCGATTTCGGATCCGTGCCGTCGATTCCAAAAATTTGCAATGCGTTGATCAGCATCGTACCGTCGTTCTGCCTGCCGATATTGAGCCCGCGCATCGCGACCCGTTCCTTGTTCATCGGCGGGTAATCCTTCATATCCTTGTAACCCCAAGCGCTCATTTCGTTGATGCCCGTTCCGGGATCATTGTCGTTTTGCAGCCGCTGCGCCATCTTCTGCCAAACCTCAGGCGTGATATTTTTCAAACGGAACACAAGCGTAACGGCCATGCGCGACTTTTGATCGCCCAAATCCTCCCGGCCCGTGGTGTAAGGTACGCCGGCTGCCGCGGCCATATCCGCATCCTGGGTCGCATCGATCAGAGCCTTGGTCTGAACCGTTTTGACGGTGCCGTCAGCCAAGGTGATCTTCAATCCTGTGACGGTAGACGTCGATCCCGACTCGCTGACTACCGGCTCCATCTCTTTCACCTTGAGCAGCACATCCACGTTCTTCTCATTGGCCACAAGCTCATTGAAGGCGTTTGCCGCCGTAATCACATCAAAAGAATCGCCTTCGATTTTGGCATACCACTCTGCAAAAATACCTTTATTCAAAATCTCTCTTTTATGAAGCACCCCTTTATCGGGCTCATAATTCATATCAAGGCTGTTCAGCCAACCCAGGGACATCAAACCACCGAGAATTTCCCGGTTGTGCCCATCGACAAGCAGTGTTTTCAACCCGTTGCGGGATGCGGAAACCGCTGCTGCAACACCTTCAGGATCCGTGCCGGCCACAATGACGTCATAACTGTCTTTAGGAACCTCCACCGTTTTCACATCAGTAAGCTTTTGGGGTACGCCTGTACGGCCTTCGTACGCCTTCGTGCTTTCCGATTTCCACCAATACAAACCGCTGGCTCCTGCCGCAATCAACACCATCAGCGCCAGTAACAAAACATATCCTTTTGCGCTGCCGCCATTGGAAATTCTCGCTTTTACCGCCATACAACACCTCTTAATCATGTAATAAAGAAAATGTAAGTTCCAAATTATGCCTCGGAAGTCAGCCATAGGGGGACAGACAGTGCGTTTATACGTAAACGGGCGCAAATGGTTTCAAAAAATTACACCTTTTTCACCGCAACATCGTAAGCTTCATTCAAAAGTCGAATTTTTTTGCCGATATATTCCTTATAGGCCTGATTATAGACAGACGGCTCTTTCGGATTTGGGAAACGCTCGATACGCTGCTCGAAGCCGTCCTCGTGTGCTACCTTGGGAAACAACACCTTGCTTACCGCTCCGCAGCCAAGCCCGATAATGGTCTGCCGCTCTTCCATCATCAAAATATTGTACAAGCTTTCAAAGCCCTCCAAAGAATAACCTACATTTTCTTGGTTGCCGAGAATATTTTTTTGCCGATACATGTAATACGGCTTATAACCGTTACGCTCCGTCCACTCCGAAGCAGCCCGGATCATTTCAGTAATCTCGTCTCGCTTGGCCACCTCATAATCGTCCTTGTTCTTGGTCATCCGGGAAGCGCGCTTGAACGACAGCGTGTGCACCGTAAGCGACTCCGGCATCAGCTTCGCCGTTTCATCCAACGTCCGCTGCAGCTCATTCATTCCTTCATTGGGCAGCCCGATAATCAGATCCATATTGATGTTGTTCATGCCGAGCTTACGGGCCAGCTTGAAGGTGTCAATCGTTTCTGTCACGGTGTGATGACGCCCGATCGTGTCCAGTGTCGCCTGGGTGAAGCTCTGCGGGTTGATACTGATCCGGTTTACCTTCCAGCGCTTCATCACCTCGATCTTGTCCTCGGTAATCGTATCGGGACGTCCCGCCTCGACGGTCAGTTCACGCACTTTATCAATCGCGGGAAACGCTTCATGCATCGCAACGAACAACGCGTCCATCTGCTCGGCGGTAATGCTCGTCGGAGTGCCCCCGCCCCAATATATCGTAGTGATCGCAACACCGGCTTCGCGCATCCAGCGTCCCATTTCGTGAATTTCATAGTGCAGCCCCTCCAGAAAAGCTTCGACAGATCCGTTGCTGCCCCGGATGTCATAAGCCGGAAAAGTGCAGTAAGCGCATTTGGTCGGGCAAAAAGGGATGCCGATATAAATGCTCACCTCGCGTTCCAGACGGAACAAATCCGGAATCACCCTAAGCTGACGTTCGGCAATGCCTGCAAGCAGTTCCACCTTAGCCTCCGAAACCAAATATTCGTCACGCAGGATCTGCTTGCAGCTCTCGATGCTTTTGGTCATCATCATGTTGTGCATCAGCTTTGTAGGTCTAACGCCGGTAAGCGTCCCCCAGGCCTGTTCCATCCCCGTATAATCGCCAAGCACTTTCAGGAGGCCATAGCCGATGGCCCGCTTCACGGAACGTTTAACCCCTTCGTCACCGGACTTTATCGCCCGGCTGTGCCGGTTTTCATAGGTTTGTCCGCCGATTCTGTCGACCATCCGAACGTAGGCCGTCATCATCCCGTCCGACGTATCCGCTTGCACCTGGATGAGCATGTGCAGCCGCGCATCGGACGCAGGCTCGTATACCGCCTCGACTTCATCAAAGAACAGCTTACAGATATGGAATATCTCCGTCGTCTGCCCTTCAAAGCCAATCCGTTCAAATTCGATCTTCATCCATCATCCCCCTGCCATGATGAAATATTGACAAAACAAAAGCCCCATCCGGAGCCCTTTTTCGTTTGCTTTAGTTCTGGAATACGCCCGCGGTTTCGAAGGGTTAGCGGGAAGTTTTGCGCATGGTCCGCTTAAGCTGCTCGCTTACGGAAGAAAAGGCTGAGCCCGCTTCGCCATCAGCAAGCCCGGAAGGCAGCAGCGCAGCCGCTTCTTCCGTACGTCCAGAACCCAAACTCAATTGGAGCTCGGGCAATAACATCCGTTGTTCTTTTGGAGATCGGTACATGGTATGGAGTCAGCTCCTTATTAGATACGAATCGGCAACATCTACGCCATGTCCCCATTTTCCCCAAAACCTTACGGACTTATCCTTCCTGCCCGGCAAAGCGCGGTTAGGCTTGCCTGCTTTCCACAATCAAAGTCACCGGCCCGTCATTCACGAGCGATACATCCATCCTCGCTCCAAAGCGTCCTGTTTCCACCTGAAGCCCCCGCTCCCGCAGCAAATCGTTAAACCGGTCGTACAGCGGCTCGGCGTGTTCGGGACGCGCAGCTCCCATAAAATTCGGGCGGCGTCCTTTGCGGCAGTCCCCGTAAAGGGTAAATTGCGAAATCGAAAGCACCTGCCCTCCCGTCTCCAGCACGGAAAGATTCATCCTGCCGGCCTGATCGTCAAAAATACGCAATCCGGCCACTTTCTCCGCGATATAGGCGGCATCCTGTTCGGTATCGCCGTCGGCAATTCCGACGAGCAGCACCAGCCCGTGAGAAATCTTGCCCACGGTTTGGCCGTCCACGGTTACCGCGGCGTTCTTGCTGCGCTGCAATACGACTCTCATGTATCAACAATCTCCGTTTCCTATCGTAGTAGATCGCGGGTCAAGCCTGCATAATGCGCTGAACCGAGTATACATCCTTGATCCGCTTGATTTTCTCGACAACCGAATGCAAATGATCAATGTTCTTGATCAGGATCGTCATGTGGATCATCACCATCTTGTTCTTGTCCGAGCGCCCGGATACGGCGGATATCGTCGTTTTGCTCTCGGACACGACCTGCAGCACTTCGTTGAGCAAGCCGCGCCGGTCATGGCCGGTAATTTCAATCTCCACGTTATAGTTGGCTTCGACATCCTCCACCCACTCGACCTCAATCACGCGGTTTCCTTCATCGCTGAACTCGGGTGAAGGAATATTCGTACAGTCATCCCTATGGACGGAGACCCCGCGGCCGCGGGTAATATATCCGATAATCCTGTCGCCCGGAACCGGATTACAGCAGCGGGCAAAACGGACAAGCAGGTTGTCCACGCCCTTGACCCGAACTCCGTTCGTCGGACGGCCTTTGCGCTCCTTCTCCGCAGGAGCTTTCATCTCCTTGACTTCGGAGGTGAGCAGCGCTTGCTGCTGCGCTTCCTGGGCCTCTTTGCGGATCTTCTCCGTCAAGCGCGTAACGATTTGCGCCGCCGTAATCCCGCCGAAGCCGACAGCAGACAGCATATCCTCTACTTCCTGGAAGTTGAATTTGTGGGCAACCTCCAGCATCTCATCGTCTTTCATCAGCGCGGATGGCTCCAAACCAAGCCGCTTCAGCTCGCGTTCGATCATCTCCCGGCCCTTTAAGACATTTTCCTCACGCCGCTCCTTCTTAAACCATTGGCGGATTTTCGAGCGCGCATGAGACGATTGGGCCAGCTTTACCCAGTCCTGACTCGGGCCGTACGAATGCTTGGAGGTGAGAATTTCCACAATGTCGCCTGTTTTAAGCTTATGATCCAGAGGCACAATTCTTCCGTTCACCTTGGCACCGATCGTCCGGTTGCCGACCTCCGTATGGATCCGGTAAGCAAAATCCAGCGGTACGGATCCCGCGGGCAGCTCGATGACTTCCCCTTTCGGCGTGAAAACGAAAACCAAATCGGAGAAAAAGTCCATTTTGAGCGATTCTACAAACTCCTGGGCATCCTGCGTCTCGTTTTGCAGCTCAATAATCTCACGAATAAAATGCATTTTATCTTCATAGCTGCCCGACGGTACGTTTGTGCCCTCCTTATACGCCCAGTGAGCCGCAACCCCGTATTCGGACGTACGGTGCATTTCGAATGTACGGATCTGCACCTCCAACGGTTCGCCTTTGGGGCCAATGACCGTCGTGTGCAGCGACTGGTACATGTTCGGCTTCGGCATCGCGATATAGTCTTTAAACCGGCCCGGCATCGGCTTCCAGAGCGTATGAATAATGCCTAGCGTCGCATAACAGTCCTTAATATTGTCCACGATGATCCGCAGAGCAAGCAAATCGTAGATCTCGTTGAACTGCTTGTTTTTTACGGTCATTTTTTTATAAATGCTGTAGATGTGCTTCGGCCGGCCGGAAATATCTCCATCGATCCCCATCTCATGCAGTTTGTCGCGTACCGTGGAAATCACGTCATTGATATATTGTTCCCGTTCGGCCCTCTTCTTCTGCATCAGGTTGACGATCCGATAGTACTGCTGCGGATTCAAGTAGCGCAGTGCGATGTCTTCCATCTCCCACTTGATCGCCGATATGCCGAGCCGGTGCGCGATCGGGCAAAAAATCTCCAGCGTTTCGTCGGCAATGCGCCGCTGCGCTTCCTCCGACTGATGCTTCAGCGTACGCATGTTATGCAGCCTGTCCGCCAGCTTGATCAAGATGACGCGAATATCCTGAGCCATGGCGACGAACATCTTGCGATAATTTTCATTCTGATGCTCTTCCTTGCTTTTGAACTTGATCTTCTCCAGCTTGGTCAGCCCGTCAACGATCATCGCACATGTCGCGCCGAACTTCTCATGTACAACTTCCAAAGAAACGGTCGTATCCTCCACCACGTCATGAAGCAGTGCGGCAATCACCGAAGTCGTATCCATCTGCATATTGACGAGAATGTCAGCCACCGCGAGCGGATGCAAAATATAGGGCTCCCCGGATTTGCGCACCTGCCCGTAATGGGCCTGATCGGCAAACTCGTAAGCCTCGCGTATCCGGTTCAAATCATACTCTTTTAAATATGTGGATGCCTTCTCAAGAAGCTGCTCTATCCCCATCCGTCCATCCATTCCCTTAAATTGATTTTAATCCATTATGCCCTTGGAATAGGCTCTCCGTCAAGAAAATACGGGACAAACCGACATTTTGCGCGCCAAATAGAACCAGCTTAGCCGTTTTCTCTTAAACGCAAGCGATTTCAATGGCAATGAAGGCCATGCATCCTGCTTTTTTTCGGGCACAAAAAAACAGCTCACTGTCTTCTGACGGTGCGCTGTCTGCCGTTTGGGTCAAAGCTCTTTTATCGCCTCGGTCACCAGGGTACGACGCTCTTCGATATATTTGCGAATGAACTGCATTTCCCCGTCAAACACATGAATAGGCCATTTCCTTACCGGCTCCCATTTCATATAAGGCTTGATTTGGTTATGCATGGATTCGGCAGCCGGAAGAATCCGGGATACGGTAAACTCGGTTTGCAGCAGCTTGACCAACAGCCGTTTGTATTTCCTGCGTACTTCAGCATATTGCAGCAGCTTGCGTGTCAGCCGATTATAGCCCGTAATTCGTACCAAATCACTGCCGCAAGGCTTTCCGTAACAGTTGCGGCCCCATGTTCCCTCATAATCCCATGGAATCATCCTGTATTTTTGCGCAGCCCTATGACGATATATCGCATAGTTTTGTTCGAATCCGTCGTAATTCCCCGTCAGCACAGCTCCGGCAAGCCATCGCAGATAATTATCGATATCGATTCTGCGATACAGATAAGCCTTCAGTTCATGGGCGCCTTTCGTTGTATTCAGCCGATGGATGAACCTTTTCAGCTTCCGCCTGTCCGCAGGGTTGCCCATGATTTGCTGATAGCCCGAGAACAGCTCCGCCTTCCTCCGTTTCGATCCGGGCTTTAGCAGATCGAAATTCGCATGATCGTTCACCGCATAAAAGAGCGATTGAACAGAGATTCCCCGCTTGCGAAAGAACGACCGGTCCACCCCCTCGATTTCGAGGTAAACGCCTAAGCACACCCCGTTAACAAAAAGCAAGCAGTGCTTCGTCGCCGGGCCCGGAACACCAATCCAATTGAAAAACCGGAAAGAAAGCGCATTGCGAATCAGGGAGGGATCGTCATATTCCGCGTTGTAATGATACGTTTTGCCTCCGCGTATTACCTCGTACGAACGCTTCGGGTACTCCCGCGTATGTCCGCCCCGATAACGGATTTGTATGTTCGCCTTGTTCCCGCCCGCCGTCATGACCGCTTGAACATACCGGTCGCTCCATACATTCTTTTGCAGCTGCTTCAGCTGCTGACTTCCGATCACAATATGCTTTGCCGGCAATTCCCCAGCCATCCTTTAGTTCCGCCTTTCCTTGGGAAAGACAAAAAACCTATTCGTAAGGAATAGGCTTTTTGTGCTGCTTTAGGATATTCGCCCTGAAGAACTTCTGCCACGGCATCTGTCACGCCCGGCGCGATTTCAAGGATGGCGAATGGATGGACACGCTGTTTATATCAATATTGCACCAGCGAGAGCACTTCGATGCCCTCCAGCTTCTCTCTTCCCTTCAACTCCAGCAGTTCAATCAGAAAAGCCGCGCCGACAACTTCGCCGCCAAGCTGCTTGACCAGATTTATCGAAGTCGCGATTGTGCCGCCCGTAGCGAGAAGATCGTCTGCAATCAGCACTTTTTGTCCCGGCGCAATGGCATCTTTATGCATGGACAATTTGTCTTTGCCATATTCAAGTGCATAATCCGCCTCGATCGTTTCACCCGGCAGCTTTCCGCTTTTGCGGATCGGGATAAAGCCTACGCCCAGCGCCACGGCCAAAGGAGCTCCAATGACAAATCCGCGCGCTTCCGGGCCGGCAATACAATCGATCTGAACGCCTTCCAGACGTCTTGTCATTTCGGCGATCACTTCCCTGTATACCTTTCCGTCCTTTAGCAAAGTGGTAATATCCTTAAAGCTGATCCCCGGCTGAGGAAAGTCCTCAATCACTCGAATATGTTCCTTGAAATTCATATGATTCCCTCCAACATGGTTTGGGTTTGCTTATGCCGGGCAAAGAGCCTTGACAGCAGTTCCTTTGCTGACGAGTACATCAGTTCCTGCTCCACATCCTGCCGCTTCATCCGGCTTTGATAAAGTAAAGAAGCGGTCAAATCCTTCTTCTCCGTTGACTCAATGATCCTATAGCCGTCACCCAGAGATTCCATCAAGTCCAATTCTGTAAATACATCCAATATGAAACGGGTCAGCGGAAGCGGCACTCCGGAACGCCTGGCTGTCCATTCTGCGCTCGCGGGTTTCGGCTTCAATGCCATGACCGCGCCGTAAACCGATTTAAACATATCCCGGCCGGGTAAGATCCCGGATTGCTTATCTTCTTCCGTGCCGCCGAAAGCGGCGTAATACCGTTGAACCGATGCGGCCTCCGCCGCCAGAGCGTCAAGCTGCTCCATTCGTTCCGGCAGCGAATACAGCATCACATCGTGGGCCTCGGATAATGCGTTGTCCTTGGCGGCCTCATTGCACGGACGGAACTGGCCGTGCAATGAGGCACACCAGAGAGCAAAGCCGGCTCCGGACAGTTTCAGGTTAGGGGGCGGTTCCGGACCGAACACCACCACGGCCGGCGGCCGTCCAGATCCCTGAGGGTGCCGTTTAAGCCGTCCGCACAGCTCCGACAGCTTCCGGTCAGGCCTTGGCGTCCCGCGCCAATCAAACAATTGGACGCGATGAACCCCCAAGTCTTGAATCATGATCTGAGGCCGCTGCACCCCGTTCCATTCGTTGACGGACAGCTCGCCAAGAACGTCGATGGAGGCGGTTGGGGAAATCCATTCAGCCAGCCGCCCTTTGCCGAAGCCGACGGCATCTACAGCAGCGGCCGTCTCGTTTCTTGCGCACTGCAAGGACAGCTTCAAGTGCTGCTGTTCTTTCCCTATCGTACGCATATCTTTTAGCGCCAGTTCCTTGAATACGAACCGGGGTGAAGGATTGCCCATGCCAAACGGACCGAGCAGCTCCAATTGGCGGATGCTTTCCAGATCGACCTCGCTAAATTCACAAAGCATGTCCGCATGCATCACGGGAATAAAATCCTCCGGAGCGAGCCACTCCATCGCCAATGCCGACATTCGCCGCGCAAGCTCAGGCAGATGCTCCCGCGCCAGCGTCATTCCGGCAGCCATTTGGTGGCCCCCGTAATGCTCCATCAGATCCTGGCAATGGGTAAGCGCCCGGTACATATCGAACCCGGCTATCGAACGTGCAGAGCCTTTCGCCATCCCCGTTTCTTTGTCGATCCCCAGTATGATTGTCGGAAGGTAATATTTGTCGACGATTTTCGAAGCAACAATACCGATGACGCCGACATTCCAATCCTCCTGGGCAAGCACAATCGCCTTGGGGAGTTCTCCGTCCACGCTGCGCTGCTCTTCGACCATCGCAACGGCCTGTTTTGCCATCTCGTCCACGATGCGCTGCCGTTCTTTGTTCAACTGGTCCAATTCAACCGCAAGTTCTTCCGCTTCCTGCTCGCTGGTCGCCGTAAGCAGTCTTACGGACGTATCCGCACTGAGCAGACGCCCGCTTGCATTAATGCGCGGAGCAAGAGCAAAACCGATATGAGTGGAATTTACGTCCTTCAGCGGGATTCCCGCCACACGAAAAAGCGCCCGGATACCAAAATTCGCAGTCTGCCGCATCCGCTCCAGTCCTTGCTTGACAATGATGCGGTTTTCTTCCGTCAGCGGCATCAAATCAGCTACTGTCCCAATCGCCGCAAATTCCAGCAGCTCTTCCGGCCAACGTCCCAAGACCGCTTGCGCCAGCTTCAGCGCCACGCCCACGCCTGCAAGCTGCTTGAACGGATAAGGACACCCGGGCTTCTTGGGATTGATGATAGCATACGCCGGCGGCAGCACATCCGGCGGTTCGTGATGGTCGGTGACCACCACATCAAGACCAATCGAATTGGCATATGCAATTTGCTCCACAGCGCTGATCCCGGTATCCACGGTTACGATCAGCTTGACTCCCTGCTCTTTAGCCGCGTCCAACGCGGCGATATTCAGTCCATATCCTTCATAGATCCGATGGGGTATGTAATAGTCAAAGCGGCAGTTCATTTGTCGCAGCAGATGAACCATCAGTGTCGTGCTGCTTACTCCGTCCGCGTCGTAATCACCGTACACACGGATCTTCTCGCCGGACTCCATGGCCCGGCGAATACGTTTTACAGCATCGGCCATACCATCTAAAAGGAACGGATCATGGGTCTGATCCGTTCCTCCATGTAAAAATCGGGCGGCATGTCCGATATCCGTCAAGCCTCGTACCGCAAGCAGACGGGCAATGAGCGGCGAAACATTCAATGCTTGGGAAAGCGCATCTGCCGCTTTTGGATCTACGCTGCCGATACTCCATCTGGCTTTTGTTGGTAGCATGCCTTCCCTCCCATCATTTAGTGAAGCAGTGTAGGCATTTCGTCGGCCTGCAAGTCATGATTTTTGTATGGATATCCGGGATCGTACGGGCTCACATGAACAAAAACGTCAGATACATGAATAAAACGCTTCATCAGTGTAAATTTGATAATCTTCGCGATATCGTGGCCTTCCTGAATGCTGATTCGGGGGTTTACGCTGATTTTGATCTCGACGATGACGTAATGGCCGTGTTCCCTTGCGCGCAAATCATCGATCGTGATGACTCCCTTCACGCGCTGAACCGTATCAAGCATCTCCGCCGAATCCTCTTGATGCAGCTCATGGCCGTGCTTGTCATGTAACGATTCTATCAGAAGTTGATATCCCGTGCGAACGATAAGCCCCCCAATGACCAGCCCGGCCAGCGGATCAAGATAATAAAGCGCAGTATTTCCCAGGTAATAGCCAAGCAGCGCACCCGAGACACCGATAAACGCGGCAATGGAGGCATACAAATCAGAGCGGTGCTTGCTTGCGCCGGAGGTTCGTTCATGTCCGGAAAGCTTTTTGTCCCTCCGGTATTTAAATTGAAACAGTGCTTCCTTAACCGCAATAGAGATAACGATAATGATCAGAGCGAAGGCCTCAGGCGCCTTGTCGACACCGTAATAAACCGATTTTATGGAAGAAATACCCGTTTCCAGGCCCAAAATAAGCAGCAGTACCGCGATCAGGATTGACCCTTTCGATATGGCTTTGATCTGCCCGTAATCAAGGTCTCCATCCGAAAACCTTTTGGCGGCGGGGCGTAAACCCGCGATGGAGCTGAATGCATCCGATGCGGAATGGAGCGCGTCCGCAATCAACGCTTTACTTTGTGACAAATATCCTGCCGTGCCCTTCAAGACCGCCAAGGCGAGATGGCCTGCTATACCGATCCGCACGTGGGCGGCCGCTTGTTTGCTTCGTTCTTCCGTCATGGGGCCACTCCTCCATGATATTGATAGAAAGGCCGCCGAAACTCGCCGTTTCGCGCGGCCGCGCTTGCTAAACCGCTTAAGCTGCGGCTTTCTTGTTAGCACCTAACGTCTTGGATTTCAATACCAGCCAGATCGGGCTTGCGATAATGATGGAAGAATACATACCGCTTATAAGCCCGATAATCATGGCAAGCGAGAAAAGGCGAATGGATTCGCTTCCCATAACGAACAGCAGCACCGCCGCAATCAGGACGGTCAGCACCGTATTGATAGAACGAGTCATCGTTTGCCAAATACTGCGGTTAACGATCTGGGACAAATCGTCAAAGGTCTTCACCTTGGCAAACCGCATGTTTTCACGAATTCGATCGAAAATAACGATCGTATCGTTAATAGAGTAACCGATAACGGTCAGTACGGCCGCGACAAACGGCAAATTGACCTCTAACTGGAAAATGGAGAATATAGCTATGACCATAAACGCATCATGAAGCAGTGCGGCGATCGCTCCAACAGCAAAACGCCATTCAAAAC
This sequence comes from Paenibacillus naphthalenovorans, assembly GCF_001465255.1. Classification (NCBI taxonomy): domain Bacteria; kingdom Bacillati; phylum Bacillota; class Bacilli; order Caryophanales; family Paenibacillaceae; genus Paenibacillus; species Paenibacillus naphthalenovorans. The sequence goes on from NZ_CP013652.1 coordinate 2,778,582, forward strand.
GAATGCTTACATAAAGCATAATCCCCAAGCTGGCAATCAATACCGCATAAATAGCTTTCAGCGCCAGTTCTTTGGCTAATTCCGTATCCACCGTGTTTTCTTCCTTGGAAATTTGATCCCCGAATGCCGTTTTGAAGCTGGCCTCGATCTGATCGATTTCCTGGGTAGTGAGCACCTTATCGAAACGCAGCGTGACCCGGTCCCCGGCCGCTCCTCCAACAACGGGGGGTGTCGCTGTCTCCAGACCGGCGCTTCTGACGAGTTCAACAGCTTGCGACTGCTGAATCGCCTTGCCTCCCGTTGAGATATCAAGCGTCGTACCCGCTTTGAAATCGACCCCGAGGTTCAAACCGAATATCAGCATCATAACGATTCCGATGACGGTGATGGCTATTGAGATGCCAAAAAATTTCCTGCGGTGCTTCATTAAATCATATTTGGCGTTATAGAGCATTGATTTCGGACTCCTTTACCCCAAAATAAGCTGGTTTTTTTACAATGTTGCTGCGTACGAGAAGGGTTAACAGCCATCTTGAGAAGAAGACGTTCGTCAATACGCTCACCAAAATGGTAAAAATCAGTGTCAGTGCAAACCCTTGAATCGCGCCCGTTCCAAGGAAATAAAGTACAGCTCCGGCAAGAATTGTCGTAAGATTGGCATCCAGTATGGTACGGAACGAGTGACGGGAGCCCGCTTTCAGCGAGGACATAATGCTCTTGCCGCTGCGCAGTTCTTCCCTGATCCGCTCATAGGTAATAATGTTGGCGTCCACCGCCATTCCGACCCCCAGAACAAATGCGGCGATGCCCGGAAGCGTCAATGTGGCCTTCATCAGGTAGGTGACAAGCAGCATTAACCAGATAAAAGTCACGATGGTGATGGATGCAACCAATCCGGGCACCCGGTAATACACGATCATGAACAAAACGATCAATATGGATGCGATGATGCTCGCTTTAACGGTTTGCTGCAGCGACAGCTGACCAAGCGATGCCCCGACGGATTGCGTATACTTTTCCGTAAGCTTTAGCGGAAGCGCGCCGAGGTTGATCGTGTCGGCAATTTTCTTTGCTTCTTCGTACGTGTAGTTGCCGCTGATCGTGGCCGTGCCGTCCGTCAGTACCTGGCGTACGATCGGAGCCGATAGCTCCACCTCGTCCAAATAGATCGCAAGCGGCTTCCCAAGCAGCTTCTGCGTCACCTGACGAAATTTCTCGGGATCTTTTACTTTAATATTAACGAGCGGTCTGTTCGCCTCGTCGAAGCCGAGTTTGGCGGCACCGACTTCAAAGTCGCTTCCGACCATTTCCTTGGTGCCATCCGGACCGCGGAAAGACAGCTCCGCAGGCTTCTTCAATATCTCCCGGACCTCGGCTTCATTCTCAATACCGGCGAGCCGCACACGAATCCGGTCTTTTCCCTCCGTAGTCACTTCTGGCTCGCTTACCTTCTGAGCGTTTGCCCTCTGTTCGATGCTCCGGGCGGTTTCAAGCAGCGACTCCTTGGTCACCTGCTGTCCCGGTTCAACCGGTTCGGCAACGTACAGGATTTCAAAACCGCCTTTTAAGTCAAGACCCAACTTTATATTGCTTACAAGATGAGGACTCGTCCAAATGGCTGCAGCGAAGACGATCGCTACACTCACGAAAAACGCCACGATTCTTTTGATGTCCATAGCTATCTCCTTCCAAACTCAATATTCCTATTATACCTACCTGCGAAAATCGAGTCAATTTAAGGAGAGCTGTAGCAGATAGGGGGAGCAGTGCAAAAAAAGAAGCCCATTTATCATCGAAAATGGGCGTTGTCCTTATATATGCTCATCGTCATCCAATTCATAAATTGCGTCACTTTGAGAGACAGGATATCGTTCACGATCCGGTGCAGCGGCGGGATGCCGGTCTTGTTGTATTTGTCGCTTACGCATTCCCAAATTTCCTGGCCGGTCACATGCTCGTAACCGAGCATACGGAATTCCTGAGCTTTACTGCGGCATAGATCTTCAATCACCCGGTTCAATTCCTCGTCTTCCCCGGTTCCTTCTTCTCCGGTACCGGAGCTGCTCGCATCTGATTCTTCCTTTTCTGCTTCCGCGTCTTCGGACGACGGCCGTTTTGTATCGTGCTCCGCCATTTCTTGCTCCCCGGCTTCCGCTCCGGCTGCGGCCGCCATGTAATGAAGCTCCATATAAGGCACCATGCTTTCGGCCTTCCTTTCGGAAGCCGAATCCGCCGCTTCCTCCGGACCTTGTTCATCCGGTTTCGGGTCTATGCCGCTATGACCCGGCTTCCATTCGTCTTTATCCATCCAGCATCCCTCCCGCATGCGAAGCCTTGTCTTAACTACCTATTCGCTGCCGCCGTTCGTTTTCCTGCCGCCGCCGGTATTTCCGCACTCAGAAAAATTGTTGCATGCGCAAGGACAGGTTATGCATATCCATTTAGTAACACCAGGGTCCAAGCCCATGGGAAAGAAAGAAGGTCATTCCCTTGACAAAACAATCGTTTATCAAAGGTACGCTCATATTGCTTGCAGCCGGTATCATTAACCGTATCCTGGGGTTTATTCCGCGGATAGCCCTTCCCAGGGTCATAGGTCCCGAAGGCATCGGTCTCTATCAAATGGGCTGGCCATTCCTCGTGGTTATACTTACCGTCGTAACGGGCGGGATCCCGATTGCGGTGGCCAAGCTGGTCGCCGCCGCCGAAGCGGAAGGAAACGAGGCGCGTGCCAAAAGCATATTTCGCTTGGCCCTTGCCGTGGCTCTCTTACTCGGCATCCTGTTTACGGCAGTGATCTTCTTTGGCGCGCGCTGGATCACCGACCACCTGTTTACCGACCCGCGCGTATACTTTACGTTCCTGTGCATGACGCCAATCGTTCTCTTTGTCGCTGTATCCTCTGTCTTTCGCGGATATTTTCAAGGACGCCAAGATATGATTCCGACAGCGCTCTCTCAAGTCATGGAAACCATCGTTCGGATCATAACCGTTCTGGCCTTCGCTTATTGGATGCTTCCTTACGGGATCGAATACGCCGCTGCCGGAGCGATGGTCGGGGTGGTGGCGGGAGAAATTTGCGCCCTGCTCGTCCTGATCCTGTATTACCGCCAGAGCCGCAAGCAGCGCACGCCCCGCGGACAAATCGGTTCCCACCGCTCGCTTTCACGTATCGCCAATCTGAAGCAGATCTTTAAGCTGGCTGTCCCCATCACCGGGAGCAAGCTGGTGGGCTCGGGTTCATACTTTCTGGAATCAGTTCTGATCGTCCAAAGCCTGGCCATGGCCGGTATCGCCACAGGGCTCGCGACAGCGCAATACGGAGCGCTGCAAGGGATGGTCATTCCCGTACTCATGCTGCCGAGCGCCCTTACTTTCTCGCTTGCCGTATCGCTGGTGCCGTCGTTATCGGAAGCCGCCGCCAAAAACGATATGCTCACCATTCATATGCGGCTGCACCAATCGCTAAAGCTCGCTTTGGTAACGGGCGCCCCCTTCGCGGTATTAATGTACGTTCTGGCCGAACCGATATGCTTATATATGTACGGTCAGCCCGGAGTCGGTTCCATGCTGAAGATGATGGCCCCGGCTGCCCTGTTCATTTACTTCCAGGCCCCACTTCAGGCCGCCTTGCAGGCGCTCGAAAGACCCGGAAGCGCTCTAATGAATACGCTCATCGGGTCAGCAGTCAAGCTGTCGCTGATCTATTTTCTGGCCAGCCGTCCTGAATACGGAATCTTGGGTGCCGTCATTGCCATTACGGTCAATATTATGCTCGTTACAACCCTGCACTGGCACAGCATCGTACGGCTTCTGCATTTCCGGATGCAGCTTTCCGATTTCATAAAAGCAGCCTTCTGCATGGCGGGCACGGCATTCGCAAGTCACACCGTCATGCAATCGAATTGGATCTCAGATGGTTTTGCCCGCTTTTTTGCCGCATGTATCATCGGTATGATCATCTATCTGCTTTTGGCCATCCTGGTGAGGCTCATCGACCGAAATGATTTGTTCCGTGTCATCTGGCTCGGCAAAAGGTTCGTAAAGTAAAGCTGTACGCCGCATTTTATTTTTTTTTATCGATAAACCATTTGCCCCGATGATCGATCGAGCAAAAAAATACTTCTTTAAAATCCTTTACCCCTAGAGACTGCAGCTCATGCTTCAGCCAAAACCTTGTTTTTCCCAGCTTCTGAAGACTCTCGTCCTGCACTTTTCCATCCATGATCAGCGGAAGCGGCAGGCCTTCATAACGAATGGATGCCTGTCCTGTCGAGGAGCGATCCAGATGATCTTTCTTTTCCGAGATCGTCAGCTTGCCCGAAGGCTCCAGAACGGCAAATTCCACATCGGCCACGTTCATCACCTTATTCTCACGAAGCTGAAGCAGCAGATCGTCAAGATTGTAACGCTGCTTGCGCATCTCTTCACGGTTCAGCTTGCCGCCGTCAATGATGGCCGACGGCTTGCCTTCAAACCACCGGCGTAATTTCTCGCTTTTCAATGAAATATACGCAATGAGAAGCTGGACAGCCACGAGCGTCACCATGGGAAGAATCCCTTCCAGCATCGGCTTGTTCAAGTCCTCCAGCACGAACACGGCAATCTCCGCGATCATAATGGAAATGACAAGGTCGAAAACAGACAGCTTGCCTATTTCCCTTTTCCCCATAATCCGCATCATCAAGAACACGATCAGATAGACCAAGACTGTTCGAACAAATAATGTCCATATCTCCATTGGCTCTTCCTCCCGGTTACTCTTCAGGGAATATTTTGACCTTGGCCGCTGCTTGTCATGCGGGAGAATTGTTGGTAATTGCCTGAGGAACCTGTACTATTTTCTGGTACATGCCCATACAATGGGAGTGAAGCAGCGAGCTTGCGGTGCAGCGCCTCTTGTCCCGGCGAGCAGGAGCGAGCTTGCAGCCCTGAACCATACTTCAGGGGATCACGGATCGGATTAGGAGGAATGAGGTGACTATGAAAAAATCACCCTTGTTATCCGGATTAACGTATGCTGTCGGTGTTATGCTGATCGGCACGCTGATCGCCTCGCTCATCTTGCTCGCAACCGATATTCCGGAAGACTCTTGGCGCAAAACAACCTGGATGATTCATAGTTTGGCCATGCTGATCGGAGGGATGGTATCCGGAAAGCGAAGCGGCAGCAGAGGCTGGTATCAAGGCATACTGCTCGGAGCCTTGTACGTCGCCGTGGTTTGGCTGGTCGGCTTTTTGGCTTATGACTCGGGACTTACAAAGGACACGTTGATTTTGGCGGGATTGGCGGTGCCGTCCGGAGCCATCGGCGGTATGATCGGGGTGAATTTGAAACGGTGATTTAAATTAAATAAAAGCCCGTGCCTCGCGTCAATCGCGATAGAACGGGCTTTTATTTGCGGCGGGATATCCCGCTGCCAAGTTGTTTTATTCCGCCGAACCTGACGAGCTCTGTACGGTGTTCACCGCAGAACGTTCGAATGTCAGCTTTGTCACGTCATTGACGCGCAGGATGACCGTATCGTCCGTCAGTTCGATAATCGTACCATGCAAACCTCCGATGGTAACGACCTTGTCCCCTTTTTTCAAATTGCTCAGCATCATATTGCGTGCCTTCTGGCGTTTTTGCTGAGGACGAATAAGTAAAAAGTACAGGACGACAAACATCAAAACAAGCGGACCGTAAGTAACCAAGTATCCCTCGATTCCCGGTGCCGCTGCAGCATCACTTGCCGCTAACCACATTAACTTTTCCCCTTTCTTGTAATATCTATGTAATATTGGTTAAAACCCTTTGCTGTTTTCGTCGATTCCGTATCGGGCGAAGAACTCGTCGCGAAAATCAAGCAGCCGGTCCTCGCGAATCGCCTGGCGCACCCCACGCATCAACTCTAATAAAAAATGGAGGTTATGATACGTCGTAAGCCGGATACCGAACGTTTCATCGGCCTTAATCAAGTGACGGACGTAGGCGCGGGAATAGTTGCGGCAGGTGTAACAGGAACATTCCGGATCAAGCGGGCCGAAATCTTCCGCAAATTTGGCATTTCGGATCACAAGCCTTCCAGAGCTGGTCATCACGGTCCCGTTACGGGCAATGCGCGTCGGAAGAACGCAATCGAACATATCGATGCCGCGAATGGCGCCTTCTATCAGCGCATCCGGGGAACCTACACCCATCAAATAACGGGGCTTGCCGAAAGGCAGCAGAGGAACAGTATAATCCAGCACCTCAAACATCAGATGCTTCGGTTCGCCCACACTCAGCCCTCCAATAGCATACCCCGGGAAATCCATGGAAGTCAACTCGGCGGCGCTTTGTTTGCGTAAATCTTCGTACATGCCCCCTTGAACGATAGCAAAAAGCCCTTGCTCCTCCGGCTGGCTGTGCGCTTTCAAGCAGCGTTCCGCCCAACGGGTCGTCCGTTCCAGCGATTGTTTGGCATAGCTGTGATCCGCCGGATACGGCGGGCATTCATCGAAAGCCATAATAATATCGGCGCCGAGCGCATTCTGGATTTCAATCGATTTTTCCGGAGAAATAAACAGCTTGTCCCCGTTCAGATGCGAGCGGAACTGCACGCCTTCTTCGCTGATTTTGCGCATTTCGCTAAGACTGAACACTTGAAATCCGCCGCTGTCGGTCAGTATCGGCCTGTCCCAGTTCATAAACCGGTGCAGCCCTCCCGCCGCTTTCACGATGTCGTGTCCGGGACGGAGAAACAAGTGATACGTATTGCTGAGAACGATGTGCGCATCCATCTCCTTGAGTTCTTCGGGACTCATCGTTTTTACGGTGGCCTGTGTGCCTACCGGCATGAAGGCCGGGGTCTCCACGATCCCGTGCGGGGTATGAACCCGGCCGAGTCTGGCTCCGGATTGTTTGCACGTTTTGATATGTTCATAGGTGATAGCCATTAAAAATCACTTCTTTCCGGGCATTGCCTCGATCTAATAAATGAACATGGCGTCGCCGAAGCTGAAAAAGCGGTATTCCCGCTCCACGGCTTCTTTGTAAGCGGCCAGTACACGTTCTCTTCCTGCAAGGGCGCTGATCAGCATCAACAATGTCGATTTGGGCAAATGAAAGTTGGTAAGCAGCGCATCGACAATACGAAATGGGTAGCCGGGGTATATAAAAATACCTGTCCACCCCTTTCCGGACACCAAAGTACCGTCTTCTCGCGCGGCCGATTCCAGCGTTCTGGCCGAGGTCGTGCCTACAGCGACAACCCGTCCTCCCTTTTGCCTGGCCGCATTGACTACTTCGGCCGTCTTTTCGGAAACCTCATAATACTCTTTATGCATTTCATGCTCTTCCACGTTTTCGACGGAGACCGGCCGAAAGGTGCCCAGCCCGACATGCAGCGTAACATAGGCTAATTGTATACCTTTTTGTTCCAGCCTATGCAAATATTCCTCTGTAAAATGAAGCCCTGCCGTCGGCGCTGCGGCTGACCCCCGGTGTTTGGCGTACACCGTCTGGTAGCGCTCCTTCTCGGGAAGCTGTTCTTTAATGTAAGGCGGCAGCGGCATATGACCGAGCCTGTCCAAAATTTCATTAAAAATGCCTTTGTAGCTAAATTGAAGCACCCGGCTGCCCATATCCCCTTCGGATTCAACCGTGGCCGTCAGCAGCGGCGCAGAGTCTTGTTCGCCGGTTTCGCCGCCAAAATGAAGGCGTGCGCCCACTTTCAGCCGTTTGGCGGGACGGACCAGCGCTTCCCAGCGGTCCCCTTCCAACGGCTTCAGCAGCAGTACCTCCGCCTTTGCGCCCGTATCCGCCTTCACGCCAAAAAGCCGGGCTGGAATGACCCTTGTGTCGTTTAACACCAGCACATCCCCGGCTTGCAAATATTGCTCCAATTGTTCAAACCTGTGGTGGCCGATCCGTCCGGTGCGCTTATCGAGCGTCAGAAGCCGCGATGCCGTGCGATCGGCAAGCGGCGTCTGCGCAATCAGCGACTCGGGGAGATCGTAATCGAACAAATCTACCTGCATCGTTATCGTTTCATCCCTTGGAAATCGAGACCCCTATATAGTAAGTCTGGAGTATTTTGTGGTAATCGTAGCCGAGCTCCGCATACCCTTTGGCCCCCCATTGGGACATGCCCAAACCATGGCCAAAGCCGGTTCCCCGAAAAACAAACTGCGGGCTCCGGGTTGCAACCCGAACCGTTCCGTCCGCGTTCAGCAAGAACAGCTCCTCATCGCGGTGCTCCTGCACCGTCTGACCCCCTCCTGAAGTATAAACCGGCTGTGCGGAGGAGGATTGGGTACGAACGGTTCCGTCCGCTCCCAATATAGTATACCGTCCTGTTTCTTCAATTTCAAACTTCGTGCTGGGCAATCCTCCCAGAAGCGTCCGAAGCGCATCGGGATATGCGGCAGCCAGCGGCTGCCCGTTCGCCGCAACCTCAAGCGCCCTTCCGGAAACGCCGCGCTTCGTTACTTCCAGCCGTTGCAGCTCCCCGCCCGCGGTCATCGCGGAACCTAACCGCTTTTTCATCTCCGATGCCTCATAAGGCCCGCGAATCCAGGCATAGGCGTTGGATTCCGTTTCCTCGCCGATCACAACGAAACGGTCACGGACATCGACCTTAAACACCGCTGCATTGCCTGCATTATCCACATAAGGAGCCGGGCGGACATTCACCCCGTCCTGCACGGATTCGTAATAAGGCAGGCCTGCCGGGTTTTTCAGTCCCGTATCCCGTGCATAATCGGAATGAATATACCCGGACATGCCATTGGGAAGCACGATACGGTACCACTTCTTTTTGCCCTCTTCGGCTCCCTTATCCTGAGAAGAAACGCTTTTCAGGTAAGCTACTTCATTGCCCCATACCTCGGTGGAGTCTGCCGTTTGCCCGCCTGCATTGGAATAGTAAAGCGGATCGATCAGAGCATTGTTATAAGTCAGCACCTCTCCGGCCGTTGAATCGACCGCCTGGAGCGCAGCCGGAAATTCCACAGCCATGCCTTTGTAGGATTGATCCAGTGTCGTATCCGAAACATGGGCGATCTGATACTTCACGCCTTGCTTCAGCGCATAGGTGCGAGCGGCGACCGCCTGAGCCTTCAGCGCTTCTATAGGCCAAGCCGGGTTGAGCTCGGAGCCGAGAACCGCATACAAATACTGCTGGAAAGGCAGCTCATTGATCACGGCCAGCCTATGGTTGTGAAGAGACAGTTCGAGGCCGCCGCGGTACATCCGCCCAAAGCGCTCTTTGACATAGACTGCACCCTGAGGATCGTTGGAAGCCGCCCACAGCTTTGCGTTTCCGCCAAAGACCATTGCGGTCAGCGGCTGCGCTGCACTATCGGCATCGGCGGCAAGCTCCGTGCGCAGAAGCACATAGCCCTGAGCGGCATCCATCGGCGTCAATACTACCGCAGGCAGCGCCGCAGCGATTTGGGCCCTTAATGCTTCAAGCCCCGCGCTGTCTGCGGCGCCGCCGACCAGCACGGCATAGCTTCCTGCGCTCAGCTGCGCTACGTTGGCGTCGAACCCGGCCTGCGCGATAGCTGCCGCCTGCGCCTGTGCTTCCGCGGCTGCGGCATACGTGCCCGCATTCCAGCGCAGCGGGCCCGCGAGTACCGCGCCCGGCCTCGCTGCCGCGGCTGCGGCCGCCTCTTCCTTGGTCGCGAAAGGACCAAGATATACGCGATAGGCCTGCTTGCCCCGCGCTGTGTTCTGCACGATGCCGGCATCGGCTCCGCCAGCTGCGGCCTGTTGCGCTTGTGTCCGGGCTTCAGCGGCGCTGGCCGTTTCCGGTAGCAGCGCATAATAGCCGTCCGCGGACACACGGACCTGTTCCTTCGCCGCCGCCTGATAGGCAGGCGTGACGCCCGCGGCTCCCCGCAGGCTCAGCGTCAGTCCGGCATCGGCGGACAGCGTCACGGCTGACGCACGGCTGACGTATTTGCCCGTATCAATAAACAGCGCGACACGGATCGTATCCAGCTTCGGTACGGCCGCTTGTGCTGCCGGAATGGCCGGCGCCGCAGCCAGAGCGGCTTCCGGCGCACCGATGCTTCCGGACAGCAGCAGCGCCGCCGCAGCCGTCATTTTCAATACGATGCCGCAAAGCGGTCGTACGGCCTGATTGGAAGCTCCCGAAGACGCTTCCTCCGACAAGAACGGCCGTTTGATACCTTTCATCATGAATATTCCCCTTTCCAACCGTACGGTTACTCGTCCCTCTCCGTCAGGTCAGGAACGGCTGGGCATAGGCAGCCCCAGATGCTTGCATGCGCTGGCCGTTACCATGCGGCCGCGCGGGGTGCGTTGAAGAAAGCCGATTTGCAGCAAATACGGCTCGTATACATCTTCGATCGTTTGGCTTTCTTCACCGATCGAAGCGGCTATCGTATCCAGTCCGACCGGGCCGCCCTGAAAGCCGAGAATAATGGCGCGGAGCATTTTATGGTCGATTTCGTCCAAACCGAGCGCGTCGACTTGAATGCTGGCAAGGGCCGCCCGGGTGATCTCCAGCGTGATGATGCCGTCCCCCTTGACTTGTGCGAAATCGCGGACGCGCTTCAGCAGCCGGTTGGCGATCCGTGGCGTACCGCGGGAACGCATCCCGATCTCACGGGAGGCTTCGCCGATGATCTCAACCTGCAAAATGTCAGCGGTCCGGCTGACGATGTAAGAAAGTTCATCCACCGTATAGTACTCCAAGCGGCTTACGACGCCGAAGCGGTCCCTCAGAGGCGCCGACAGCAGCCCCACGCGGGTCGTGGCGCCCACAAGCGTAAACGGCGGCAGATCCAGCCTCACCGAACGGGCGCTGGGCCCTTTGCCGATGATAATATCGAGCGCGTAATCCTCCATTGCAGGATAGAGCACCTCTTCCACCGTCCGGTGAAGCCGGTGAATCTCATCGATGAACAGCACGTCGCCTTCCTGTAAATTCGTCAGAATGGCGGCCAAATCGCCAGGACGCTCAATCGCAGGTCCCGATGTCGTGCGCAGATTGACGCCCAGCTCATTGGCGATAATGTTTGACAGCGTCGTCTTGCCCAGGCCGGGAGGGCCGTACAGCAGCACATGGTCAAGCGCCTCTTTGCGCATTTTGGCCGCCTCTATGTATACCTTCAAATTTTCCTTCGCCTGCGATTGGCCGATATATTCCGCCAAGTACCTTGGCCGTAGACTGAACTCCATCCCCTGGTCTTCCATCATCAGGTTTGCCGAAATGATGCGGTCTTCCATCTTGCAGCTCCTTTCTCCGGGTTCAAGCCTGCCTGGCGGGCAAGCCCTTATCCGGGTGTTCTCATTTCATCAGGGATTGCTGATACAGCGCCTGCAGGGCCAGCTTCGTTACGGCATCCGCCGTTTCATCACCCTTGAGCTTCGGCTTGACGATTTGGCCGGCCCGGTCCGCTTCCGCTTCGGTGTATCCGAGCGCCAGCAGCGCCGCTTTGGCCTCGGCCCAAGCCCCGCCGCCTGCCAGGGCAGCCGCCGCAACCTCTATGCCGTGAACGGCAGAGCTTTCATCGGCAGAGGATAATGCCCCAAGCTTGTCCTTGAGATCAAGCACCATCCGCTGCGCCGTTTTCTTCCCGATTCCCGGAAGCTTCGTGAGAAACGCAAGGTTTTCCTGCCGTATGGCCGAAGCAATCACTTCCGGACGTCCGCCGGCAAGCACGCCGATGGCCACCTTCGGACCGATGCCGTTGACATCCAGCAGGAGGCGAAAGAGCGACTGCTCCTCCCGGGACGTAAACCCGAAAAGCAGGTGCGCGTCCTCCCGCACATGATAATGGATGTACATCGTGACTTCGCCGCCGTCCTTTCCAGAGGCTACGGCATAAGGATTGGCGCAAAAAACACGGTACCCCACGCCTTGCACGTCCAGCACGACGTAATCTGCTTCCCGGTGGGCTACCGTTCCTCTCAAAAAGTCAATCATCGTTTATAGGCTCCGTTCAATTTTTGTTGTAAAGCTGAGGAATGAGCGTGGCAGATCGCGACGGCCAGGGCATCGGCCACGTCATCGGGCTTGGGCACTGCGGTTAGATGCAGAAACATCCGCACCATCTCCTGCACCTGCTTCTTTTCCGCCTTTCCATAACCGACAATCGCCTGCTTCACTTGAAGCGGAGTATATTCTCCAATCGGCAGGCTCTTCTGCTCCGCAGCCAGCATCAGCACGCCGCGCGCCTGACCAACGGTTAAAGCCGTCGTAACATTGCGGTTGAAAAACAACTTCTCTATCGCCACCGCATCAGGCTTGTATTTATCTATCAGTTGAACTGCCGCTTCATAGATTTGCTTCAGGCGCTGGGCGTCAGCCGTATGGGCTTCCGTTTGGATCGAGCCGTATTGGACCGGCACCAGCCTATGTCCTTGTTTATCTATAAATCCGAAACCGACAATGGCGATCCCGGGATCAATGCCTAAAATCCGCACCTTTGCGCAACTCCCCTGCTCTGCTCTTTTCGCCGCTTTTCCAATAAGCGAACATATGTATTCCATTGCCATTATATCAGATAATGAGAGGGATGAATACGCCGTGCGGCAAAACGTTCAGTAAGCCGAAAAAGTTCTGGAGGCTTGAATGAAACCGGCGGATTAGCAACAAATAAACGAAGATTATTCTCTTCTTCCTTCCGAAACGCGCCCTCCGATAAAGCGGTCCGCGTCTTGGTCGGCTTTGCTCTGATTACAGTCGTAGCAGGAACAAACGCAGTTGACAGGCGTGGTATGGCCGCCCTTGGATTTCGGCACGATGTGATCGATCGTATCGCCGATTTCACCGCAGTAGTAGCAGGTGTATCTATCCCGCTGCAGGATCATTTTGCGGAAATCGTCGTTGCTGTACAGTCTCCGGATCATGTAGGGATTCAAGACAACTGCAGCCCGCTGCTCCACGAGCAGCACCGCCAAGCTCCAATCGATGTCCTGAATCCACCGCTTGCCGTTATTGCTTTTTCCTCTCATCCGGATGATGCCCTGCCGGTCCCGCCGAAGCAGCTTTGCCGCGCCTTCTTTGCTTGAAGGAGGCGGAGCAGGAGGGGCTAACCGTCTCGCCGGCGTCTCCATCGTTTCCGCAGCACCGGCATGCGTCGGCTCCTTCACGCCAAGCGCTTCGATATCCGAAAGCTTCGGCTTTGCTTTCTTTCTCGCACACTTGCGGCAAATATTTTTTCTTGCCCCGTTCCGAGATCTTCTGGAGCCTTTGGTGGGAAACTGAAGATAATATTTCGTTTGTCCGCACCGGCTGCAAGGCTTGTGCAGCAGGCAATGCGCGCCCGGTTGCATAGCCGCCCTCCTCTCCTTTGGATCGCCTTCTTCCCTAATCCTGACATTTTTCAATTATATCAGATTTGCTTCCGGAGCAACCACAGCTTTCATAAAGATCTCCGCACAGCAAAAAAAGGGCGGCCACAGCCATCCCTCCGGTTATATAGTCCACTGGTCGTGAATGATCCCGACCAATTGCCAAATGTTATTGTTTTTTTCAAAAACGAGCCGCAGACTCCTCCAGTCAAGGCCCTCAAACTGCGCCTCGAAGCCCTCAAAATGGAACTCGACAAACGAGTACCGGTCCGGGGGATACACTTCCGTGAGATTGGAACGCGTCGTGCCTTGCCCGATCTGCCGATTGACAGCGGTTTGGTGCGCTTTTGCAAAATCCGCGTCATAAATAAATTTGGCATAGTAATCAGCAAAAGTCAGTCGGATCGGTTCGCCCGATCCGTCGTAAACGCCCCACTCATAAACGGTTTTGACGGTAAATAGCTCCTTGAGCTGCTCCGGCTTGAACACAAGATCATTCCGGGTGTCGACAAACCCGTAAGGCGAAAACCGGATTCCCTTGTCCGGGAGCGCCAAACCGGACAAGAGCTTCAGATTCTTTTCCTTCAGCGCTTGAACGGCTTTGCGGGCTTGTTCCGCCACATCCGATGCTTGCCCCTCTTTATTTGGAGCATCGGCATCAGTCGGCTGCGCTGCCGGGTTTTCCGGGGAAGGCGGGACATGGCCAGGCGCTTTCGGAGTGCAGGCCGAAAGAACAAGCAGACCGGCCGCAAGCAGACCAAGTAATACGGCTCGTTTCATCACGCCATCCCCTTCCGATCCAAGTGTCGGATGAAGCGTCTCATCCTTACCTAAATAAACGCAACTTCCCGTGGAAAGGTTGCAGCACGGCATTGATTTGCAGTCCTGCCCGACCGGCTAACGATTGGATGATTTTTGCAGCACATTCTCCGTCTCTTCCATCGCGTAATCGCTCAAAGTCGAGAGCACGCTGTTGTAATCATCCAGATCTCTTACCCGGATTCCGCGATACAGCTGCTTCACCGTTTCCCGCGGAAGACTGCTTTCCAAGTGCTCAATGTTTAGCTGGAAAAACGTCCTGATTATACTTTCCCCGCCGGATCCAGGCACGCCCTCGAACAGAGAAAGATTCCCTTTTGTATCCAGTCCGAAGTAGGCGTTTTCTTTACACTGTGGAGACAAGTCGTCCACCGTTTCCGTAAAATAGACTTTGTTTCCTTCATCCAGGCTGACCTTATAGGACGGATGTGTCCGGTGATAGGCCAATATATCCGTCGAACTCATCATACCGAGCCGTTGAAACTCCTCGCCGCATACATAAGCTTTTTTCATGTAGGCCTCCCTTTGGCCGTCCATTCCCGCCACCATCTTAAGGACCTCATCCTCCGGCTGCCTAAATTCCTTCATGTTCCGGCCGAATACTGCTTGTTCCTGCTCTTTCCAAGCCGCAGGTCCCGCCAACCGGTCACTGAACAGCCAGATACCGGCGGCAAGTGTGCCTGCCACAAACAGAAAACCCGCCAAATTCATCCAACGGCGCCTGACACGCAGCTTTTTTTTCAATTGTTTTTTAAACTGGTTCCAGAAGCTGAGCAAATTCATTCGATCCCCTTCTGTCTTTAAATGCTGGATTGTTTTTACTATTTTTCCCGTAAGGATCGACTCTTATACTATTTGGATGTATACTTAGGACGAAACCAGCAACTAACACACTGAAAGGAAGGATCCGTTCCCGATGCAACCGGTCATGAAAGAAATTTGGGCCTGGGTTCGCTCTCTTGCCGCCGCATTCGTGCTGACGATTTTGATCGGTTTGTTTGTATTCCAACCGACGAAAGTACTGGGCCATTCCATGGATCCCACTCTGCATAACGAACAGCGTATTTATGTATCCAAGCTGTCGCATACGTTTGGTTACCAGCCCGATTACGGCGACATTGTTATCATAGACAGCAGGGTCGACCGCGTGCGTTCCTTCAAGGACGATGTGCTCGAGCATCCGCTGCTTCGTTGGATTCGCGGGGATAACGATCCGAACATGTATGTGAAGCGTGTCATCGGTAAGCCCGGAGACGTGCTCGAGCTCAAAAACAGCAAGCTGTACCGAAACGGCGAGTTGCTGGAAGAGCCGTATTTGAAAGAAGCCATGCAGCCTGAGCCCAATCGGAAGTGGACTGTACCGGAAGGAAATATTTTCGTGATGGGAGACAATCGCAATCACAGTAAGGACAGCCGCGAGATCGGCTTCATTCCGTTCAGTCATATTTTGGGCATAAAAATCTGAATCTGGCCCCCAGCGGATGACGGCTGTTCAGATCATTGAACAGGGATTCAAAACAAGGGGCCGTCCCATAAGTAGTTTTTAACTACGCAGGGACGGCCCTGTTTTCTTAACTTCTCGTTTCCATACAGAAAAAAAGGTCAGTAGGGGGCTATACGTACTCTCTTACTCGACCTTTTTGGTTCATCGCCGCCCACTTTAATAAATTATGGGCAAGGGAAAGCCACCCGACCTCCAGGCTCACTTTGGGCAAGCCGCGAAGCAGGAAACGCCGGAAGTTCCGGTTGTTTTTCATTTGTCCAAACACACTCTCCGGTTCGATCATACGTCGAACCGACAACGCGTAGCCTTCCTCACTTCGCAGCTTTTCCCGCGTGCTCTCATAACGAAAGTCCAGCGTTTGTCCGCCTGGACATTGTCCACGTATCGGTTTCGTCGTCGTAGTGCCAGTTGTCGATTTTGCTGATGTCCGTTTGCCATTTCTTCAACTTCTCTTTGTGGTAGGTGCTGTATTTGACAATGGCCTGAACTTCTTCTTGTTCCAAATAGGCGTAGTTTTCTTCTCCACCATATCCTGCATCGGCATCCATGTTATATTGAATGTACATAAGAAGCCCTCCTTTGAATGGTTGCTCGTCACTTCTATTTTACCAAGGTTTGGCTTCTTTTTGTTTTGGCTCTGTTATATTTCAATGTTGATAATTATATCAAAATAAAGGAAACCCCAAGGCATTAGGTTTCCTACAACATTCCCCAGAATAAATTTGTTTGAGCAGTTACAAAGTAAAGAAGCAATCCTATGGTAGTCACTTTGCTTATCTGTTTTGGAGACTGATATAAAACAAAAATCGTGGCTATCCAGAGCAACAATTCCAAAGTGTTTAAAATATCAAAATACCAAAACCCAAATGCAAAAGTCTGTCTTGAAATAAACATAATTATTATAGATGAAATAGAAATAGCAATTATACCTTTCCCTTTTGCATACCAACATACAAAAGCCAAAAATGGCGAGATAATAGTCATGATAATCCAAATCATCATATATGATTTAGGAAAAAAACCAGCTATCAAAATAGTATAAAGATAATAGCTACCTACCATGCCTACAAAAAACAAAAAAACATTTATAGCAGACCTAATAGGTGATTTGCAATACACAGATATTAGCACCGCAAGGAAAATCCAAACCCCCATACGAGAAAAGAAGTTCCTTAAATCCAACGTTTCAAGAAAATATGGTAATAAATTACTGGCGGTTTCATCAAGTAACTTTGAAATTATGCCTAAAATAATCCCTGCGATAAATATTAAAGTCGAATATAAAAATTTTCTTGATAGCGATATATTTATTGGTCTTCGAATTTCATTCAAGAAGTCTTTCATTTATACCCTCCCAAATATAAATAATCATTATTCACATTTATCTGCTAATGGATATTAATCCTCTGATTTTTGTTTTATTTTCTGGAACATTAATACGTCTAATTATATTTTACAGCAGGAGAACATTCCTATTGTGACTTCTTGTTGAGCAAATCCGCTTCGTTAATTGAATAAGGATTACACATTGAATTTTGATAGCCTCAAACTGTCATAAGTGTCAGTCATTTCATATACAAATGATGTTAATAGAAATTCTTTAATATGCTGATTAGTGCTTTCGTTACTACGACTATCTACAAACAAGAACCACGCAAGGTAGTTGTCAAGATACTTTGTAGCCACACCTTTAAAGCGGTCTATCCATTGTTTCATACGAGAATGGAGACCATTTACATTCTGGATGTGATACAAACCTTTAATAACGTGCTTACCGTCATTTGATTTAATTCGGTAATGCTCTAAACCTTTTTCTTTTGCATAGGTTTTGTAAGCTCTCCAAGCATCAGTAACGAGTACATTATCAGAAGTTAGTTTAGAACCAATCATATTATCAACCTTAGTTTTCACAACCCGACCCATACAAGCAACTTTGGAGACAGTTGCTTTTGTACGGTCTCTGGCAACAAGAACACAAACCTGTTCGTGGCTAATCCCTCTATGCTTGGATTTACCGACACGTTTGCGAGGTTTACGGTCAGTAATGCCACGTTGCCCCTTTTGAGAGTACAGGAAATAGGTCTCGTCAATTTCAACGATACCTTCAAAATGGTCAAAATCCATTTGTTTCAAGGCGTTTAACAGTTTGTGTCTCCAATAAAAAAGTGTAACCCAAGTAACTCCTACGACTTCAGCCGATTTTCGCAGGGAATATCCTTTGAACATACAATCAACAAATGTAATCCATTCGTTGCCTTTTCGGGTACGGTACAAGACGGTATTGGTTGTGTCAGTGAAGGTTTTGCCACAACATTTACAGCGATACCGTTGTCGACCATTATATTTTCCGAACCGAACAACGTGTTCTGATGAACAATGAGGACATTCAAATCCTTCCTTGAAGCGAGTTTCTCTTATTTCATTGATTAAACGACCACCAGCAGAGGAAGAAGGCTCGACATAGCATTTAACCCATTGATAGACTTGCTCTTTTTGGGTGTGTGGTAATTTGTCGATATATTTTAACAAGTTTCTAAACGCTTTGCTCACCTATAACCCCCCGAATACTTGTTCCTATGTTAATTATATAAAGATTTGGGCAGGTATCAAATATCAACATGTACCTTTAACAGAGCCTTTGTTTTACAAAAATGAAAAAGGGGTACCCCCGTCACCTCGGTGACTTATGGGACACCCCCTTGCATTTTAATTATTTATCCAAGGAGACGCCTTTCTCACTGTTTCCGTTTTCCGTGTTCTTCGGTTATGGCGTTTGATCAGACTGCTGATCGAAACGCGCGGCGATTTCCGTTTCGCAGAGGCTTTGGACTGCCTGGGAACCGGCTGAGGTCCCGTTTGAGAAACCTCCGCCTTCTCCTCCCGGGATTTTTCCTTATCCCCTTTGGATTGGTCATGGTAACCGTAAGCCTCCTGCCCGCCCCAGTCCTGCCCGCCCCAGGGATAGGGTACATTAAGGGGGGATCCCGGACCGGCCGTGTCCGCGTACGGCGAAATTCCCGGATAAGCGTTGACTGCCGCTAACGGCTCGAATGAAGAATAACCACCGGTTCCGTAAGGCGCTATCGGCACGCCATAAGGATGAATCGGATACGATAAGAACGGATCTCCCGCCGTAGGAATACCGGGATAGCCTGCCGCCAAAGGCAACGCGTAGGGAAGTTGAGGCTGACCCTTGCCGCATCCGCAACCTCCTCCCAAATGCGGTCCTTCCACGTAAGGAAATGAAGGAAGAGGCGCATGGGGAGTATAATACGGGATCTCCGAGCTTGAAGGCAGATTCGGCAGCGCAGGAAGCGATTCGGCCGTCGGCATTGTATGCACGGGCGGCAACGGCAGGTGCTCCGGCTGCTTCCATTCTTCTTCTTTTCCTTTGCTTTTGGACGATTCCGTATCGTGAGCCATGACTTCCGTCGCCGGCACATGATATTGCTGAAACAAATCGGAAGAAGGCGGCAGGTTCCCCGCTCCCGAATGAATCCCCGTCTGCCAATCCGATTGCGGCACCGTGTAATGAGGCAAGACAGCCTCATGTAACCCGAACGGCTCATTACTCTCCACTGCCGTCAGTGCATGCGCCGTATTCGGCCACTGCGGAACCCCATAAGAGGGCGAGATATTGGAAAGCTCTATGGCTGGCGCTTGCTGGACGCCCAAGTAAGGGATTTGCGGAATGGCGTCAAATGGAGAAACATTCGGCTGCTCGTTTGAAGGCTCCTGCTGTATGCCTACGTTCGGCCACTGCGGGGCCGACTGGATGTACGGCACATTCGGCTGCTCCTTGGAAGGCTCCTGCTGTATACCTACGTTCGGCCACTGCGGGGCCGACTGGATGTACGGCACATTCGGCTGCTCCTTGGAAGGCTCCTGCTGTATGCCTGCGTTCGGCCACTGCGGGGCCGACTGGATGTACGGCACATTCGGCTGCACCTTGGAAGACTCCTGCTGTATGCCTGCGTTCGGCCACTGCGGGGCCGACTGGATGTACGGCACATTCGGCTGCTCCTTGGAAGGCTCCTGCTGTATGCCTACGTTCGGCCACTGCGGGGCCGACTGGATGTACGGCACATTCGGCTGCTCATACGAGGACACCTGCTGTATACCCACATTCGGCCACTGCGGAATCGCCTGGATGTACGGCACATTCGGCTGCTCATACGAGGGCACCTGCTGTATACCCACATTCGGCCACTGCGGAATCGCCTGGAGGTACGGCACATTCGGCTGCTCATACGAGGGCACCTGCTGTATACCTACGTTCGGCCACTGCGGAACCGACTGGATGTGCGGCACACTCGGCTGTTCTTTCGCAGGCTCCTGCTGTATTCCCACGTTAGGCCACTGCGGGACCGACTGGATGTGCTGTATATTCGGCTGCTCTTTCGAAGGCTCTTGCAATATCCCTACGTTAGGCCACTGCGGAACCGACTGGATGTGCGGCACACTCGGCTGTTCTTTCGCAGGCTCCTGCTGTATTCCCACGTTCGGTATCTGCGGGATCGCCTGGATGTGCGGTACATTCGGCTGCTCTTTCGAAGGCTCCTTCTGTTTCTCCACATAAGGCCACTGCGGGGCCGACTGAATGTGCGGCACATTCGGCTGCTCCTTGGAAGACTGCTGCTGTATCTCTACGTTAGGCTGTTCGGGAGTCTTTTCCGCCTGGAGCACATTCGGCTGCTCCTTGGAAGGCTCATGCTGAATCTCTATGCTCGGCTTTTCTGCCTCCTGCTCCGCTGCCGGCGGTTCTTCCACCGGAAGCGGAGCTTCGGGAATAATCTGAGACGTGTCCGCTTTCGGTTTGACGCCCGTACTCAGCTTCTGTGACGGGGCCGCACTCAGCTTCGGAATATAAATGGCTTCGCCTGTCATCAAAACATTAGGGTTTTTGAGCTGCGGGTTGGCGGCGATCATATCTGCCAGCGGAATACCCCACGCTTTACCCAACTTCCAGAGCGAATCCCCCTGCACGGCGATGTGTTTATACAAATAATCCGTCGGCGGCGTAATCGATTTCGGCGAAGCAGGGATTTTCACCTTCGTGCCGATGTCAAGCACGTTCGGGTCAGGGATGTGCGGATTGGCCGCAATCAGCTTGTCGAGCTCGACATGGTACTTTTGAGCGATCTCATAGAGAGAGTCGCCTTTTTTTACGATATGAATCTTCACTGCATAAACCTCCTTCAAATTTTGCGGAAGTATGATCGTTCGGGTAACGTCCGCTGTGTCTCGCCGCACGCAAACGATGCGAAACAAAATGATATTACAGTTTATGCAGCAAAGTGGGCATTTGACCATCGAATTCCAGAAAAAATCGCGGCTTTTTCCGGGATAACAAAAAGAACCCGTCTTAGACGGGTCCTCGCTTATCCATTATTCGTAAACCTTCAGGCCGTCAATCTCGACCAGCTTGCGGAATTCCTTCAGCAGGTGGGTGGTGATTGGACCGGCTTTGCCTTCGCCGATGATGCGGGCATCGACTTCGCGAACCGCGATGACCTCCGCCGCTGTACCGGTAAAGAACACCTCGTCCGCCACATAGACGTCATGCAGGGTGAACGGCTCTTCTTTGACCGTATACCCCAATTTGCCGCAAATTTCGATAATGGCGCCACGCGTAATGCCTTCAAGCGCACCGCAATAGCAAGGCGGAGTATATACAACGCCGCGCTTCACGATGAAGATATTGTCCGATGAACCTTCGGCCACATAACCTTGGGAATTGAGCATGATCGCTTCGCCTACGCCGGCCAGGTTCGCCTGGATTTTGACCAAAATGTTGTTCAGGTAGTTCAGCGATTTGATCTTCGGGTTAAGCGCATCCGGAACGTTGCGCCGTGTCGAGACGGATACCGTTTTCAGACCGTTCACATAAGCTTCTTCCGGATAAATCGACAGCTGTTCCACAATGATGATTACATTCGCTTTGGGCGAGCGTCTCGGGTCAAGTCCCAGGTCCCCGGGACCCCGGGAAACCACCAGACGAATATATCCGTCCCGCAGCCCGTTGCGGCGAATCGTTTCCGCGAGAACGGCCTGCATCTCGTCCTGCTTCAAAGGAATGTCGAGCATGATCGATTTGGCCGAGTCATACAACCGGTCCAGATGCTCCTTGCATTTAAAAATGTTCCCGTTGTAAATCCGAATCCCTTCAAAAATGCCGTCGCCATACAAAAAACCATGATCATAAACCGATACTTTCGCGTCTTCTTTGTTGACGTATTCCCCATTTAGGTAGATGACTTGCGCCACGTCTGATTACACCTCCGAAGTTTCGGACTCATAGGAGTAAGTCGGGTAACAACCCAGGATGCGCACCTGACAGCCGATCGCTTCAATTTCTTGAAGCGCTGCCGGGAGCAATACGGAGTCCATAGAAGCCTCAATGTCGATATAAAAAAAATAATTCCCCAGCTTTTTCTTGGTTGGACGCGACTCGATTTTGGACAAGTTGATCCGTCTCCAGGCAAACGCGGACAGCACCTGGTGCAGTGCGCCCGGGTAATCCTCGGGCAGCGTCACGAGGATTGTCGTTTTGCAGCCGGCCGATGTTTTCATGACCGGCTTCTCGCGGCCGATCAGTACGAACCGGGTGTAGTTGTTCTGATGATCCTGTACGCCTGCGGCAAGCGTCTGCAAACGGTACAGCTCGCCCGCGGCCTGAGGAGCCAGCGCCGCTATAGCCGGGTCATTCAGTTCCCTCACCAGTCTGGCGGCTTCGCCGTTACTGCCGACCTGCTCCAGCTCCACATGCGGCAGATGCTCACGCAAAAACTTTTGACACTGGGCCAGCGTCACACCGTGTGAATAGATTTTGCGGATCCGGCCGCAGCTCTTCTCGAATGCGTCAGGCTCATTCTCCACAGCAGGAATGGAAAGCAGATTAATGGATATCGGGTATACCCATTCCGCTTGAATTGGCAGGTCCACATCATGGACCAGCCAATCCACATGCAGGCTGACCGAGCCCTCGAAGGTATTCTCGATCGGAATGACGCTGAAATCGGTCGTTCCGTCCACGGTCGCGCGGAATACATCGGCGATCAACTTGCAGTTCACATATTCAAACCCGTCTTTGCCGAGAAAGTAATGGGCGGATTCCTCGGTGAACGTGCCTGGACCCAGGAGGGATACTCGCTTCATGCACGAACCTCTCCTTTTATCTTTTCCAGTAATGTACACCTTTCATCTTCAGGTGTCAACGGGTGCACTTGTACACCGTGCTTGTCCGGGTTCAGCCACATGGTCGTGGCGTCGATCCCCTCCTTCCTCAGCGTGTCCACCATGAACCGCTCCAGCTCCGCTTTGCGGGAGCTTCTCCGGTCAACGAGCGCGAGGATCGTCGGACCCGCGCCGCTAAGAGCCACGCCCAAGGCACCGCGGTCCGTCGCTTCGGCGAGAATTTGACCCAGACCGGGCACAAGGGCCGCCCGGTAAGGCTGATGCAGCGCGTCCTTCATGGCGCATGCGATCATATCGAGCCGCCCGGTGCACAGGGCGGCGACAAGCAGCGACGAATGGCCGACGTTGAAAACGGCATTCTCGAGGCTCTGCTCGCGCGGCAGTACGCCCCGCGCCTTTTCCGTCGACAGTTGGAAGTGAGGGATGGCGACCAGCACTTCCAGCTGTCCGTGCGGTTCCACGCGAATGTGCTCCGCCCGCGTGCCGTCCCAGAACGCGACGACAAGTCCGCCGAACAGCGACGCCCCGACGTTGTCGGGGTGCTGCTCCAAGCCCGTCGCCATTTGGAACAGCTCGTCATCGGACAGCGGACTGCCGATGAGCGCGTTGGCCGCGGCGAGCGCCCCCACAATGGCCGATGCGCTGCTGCCGAGGCCGCGTGTCAACGGAATTTCGCTGTACATGCCGATGTACAGCTCCGGGTGGCTTACACCGGCCCGCTCGAACACCATCTGCGCCACCTTATAGATAAGGTTGCTCTTATCCGCCGGCACACCCTTGACCTGATCACCGAAGAACTCAATGACGGTTTGTTCGGCAAAGCCCATCTCAATCCATGCATACAAGTCCAGCGCCATGCCCAGCGTATCGAAGCCGGGGCCCAGATTCGCCGTGCTGGCCGGCACCTTAACGAGTACTTTCCTGCTGCTGTTCTCCATTTCTTAATCGCTCCTACCCTTTCGGCTTCCGAATCGCTTCCATCCGCCGCTTCAAAAGCCTTTGCTGATCATCGGCTCTCCCGCGCTATACTTTCGCAGCAGTCCAACGTATCTTAAAAATTGATTAGCCTTCAACCCGATATACGCTCTTGATCGCTTGAACGACGTCCATCGACTCGAACCGCTTCAGCACTTTAGTCATAGCGGCTTTGTTGGCGTCGTGGGTAATGACAATAATTTCAGCCAGCGAATTCGTGCGATTCGGGTGCTGCAGCACCGACTCCAAGCTGACTTCGTATTCGGCGAACACCTGGGTAATTTGCGCCAATACGCCCGCCTTATCCTCTACATGGAGCAGGATAAAGTTTTTCGAGACGATCTGTTCGTCGGTTTTGAGCTTCTTTTCTTTGTAAGGGACGAATCCGCGGCGGCCGTTGATCCCGAGATTCAAATTCCGGACGACCGCCACAAGATCGGCCACCACCGAAGTCGCCGTCGGCATTTCGCCTGCGCCCGGGCCGTAAAACATTGTTTCGCCTACCGCTTCACCGTACACGTATACGGCGTTAAATACGCCATTAACCGATGCGAGCGGATGCGAATGCTTGACCATGGTCGGTTGCACGCTGATGCTGATAGCGTCGTCCTGACGCTCGGCAATGCCGAGCAGCTTCACTTCATAACCGAGACGTTTGCCATAGGCAATATCTTCCTTGCTTACCTTCGAAATGCCTCTTACTTCTACATCGGAGAGCGCCACGTTTGCCCGGAAGCCGAGTGTGCTCAGAATGGTCATTTTCCTTGCGGCATCGAATCCTTCCACGTCGGAGGTCGGGTCAGCCTCGGCATACCCGAGCTGCTGTGCCTCCTTAAGCACATCCTCATAAGCCGCGCCTTCCTGGCTCATTTTCGTTAAAATATAGTTGGTCGTACCGTTGACAATTCCCATGATCTTCGTAATCCGGTCGGACGTAAAGCCCTCGACCAGCGTACGGATAATCGGAATGCCTCCGGCTACGCTCGCTTCATAGAACACGTCGCATCGTTTTTCCGCCGCCCTCGCCAAGATCTCCGGCCCGTGCAGCGCCATCAAATCCTTATTGGCCGTAACGATATGCTTGCCGTGATCAAGGGCGGTCAGAATAAGCTTCTTCGACAGCTCAATGCCGCCCATGACTTCAACAATGACGTCGATTTCCGGGTTTTCGACCACATCCCACGGATTTTCCGTCAGTATATCCGAAGACACGCTGATATTGCGGGTCTTGTTTTTATTCTGCACCAATATTTTGGCGATTTCAATCGGAGACCCTGACTGGCTGAGCAAATCGTGCTGATGGTTTTCTACAATGCGAACGACCCCGGTTCCTACGGTACCGAGACCAAGTAATCCTACTTTGATCGGTTTCATACGCTTCCTCCTTATCATTAGCCCTGCCCGACAACCGCGGCGCGGCTGACGCCTTCCTGGCTCCGCAGCTTGTCAAGCAGAAAAGCGACATTCTCGCCCATCATGGACGTTTCCACGGAAATGACCACATTGGCCACTCCTTGAAGCGGAATCGTCTGGTGAATCGTCAGCACATTGCCCTCGAGTCCCGCAATTAGGGCAAGAACCCGGGACAAAATACCCGAACGGTGTTCCAAATCCATGGAGATCGTGACGATCCGCTCACGGTCGAGCTTGCTTAACGGGTAAATGCCATCCTTGTATTTATAGAAGGCGCTCCGGCTCAGCTCGACCTGCTCCACCGCTTCGTGAATCGTCTTCACTTCTCCGCGGGCCAGAAGCTCCTTGGCTTGCACCGTCTTGATCAGCGCCTCCGGCAAAATATCCTCGCGCACCAAGAAATAACGCTCGACGCCATCCGTCTTTTCCTCTGCGACATGTTTGTCCGGCACGGTAACAGTCCTCTCTATAAAGACGATTGTTTTTACCTAGTGGACATTATAACGTAAAAAGCAGTGTTCGGGCAATAGGCTTTCCCATGCAAAATATGATAAATTGGTAAAGAAGCATAAATGCGCCAAAAGGAGAGAGCCGGATTGATTCGAGCCCGCATGATCGCTACTGCGCTTCTTTTTCACGATAATGATTTGCTGATGATGAAAAGGTCACTGACACGCACCCTTTCACCAGGTCTGTGGGCCGCAGTCGGAGGACATTTGGAGCCGGAGGAAATCAATGACCCTCAAGCCGCCATCCTCAGAGAAATTCACGAGGAGACGGGACTGCTTCCCGAAGATATCGCCGACCTCAGGCTGCAGTACATCCTGATTCGGCTGAACCAGAAGGAGGTCCGGCAGCAGTTTATTTATACAGCCAGCGCCCTGCGGCGCGACGTGGGCCTGACGGAAGAAGGGGAGCTCCATTGGATCCCCCGCGAACAGGTGCTGAACCGAGAAATCCCTTTTATTTTTCATCGTTTGCTGGAGCATTATTTAGAACGGGGTCCAAGCCGTCATGTGTGGGTTGGAACGGCCGGTTATGACGGAGACGGAAAGGCAACGGTTCACTGGACCGAACTTGCGGACCCGCAGCAGGTGTGAGCAGGCGGCGGCTTGAAAAAGAGCCCGGCCGCTGCTTGAATAAAGTAAAAGCGCTTGAGGGAGAACATCGGACAAGAAGAGAGGAGAAAAACAGTTGTGAATACGGCCTATACGATTGAAGTGAAAAATCTCAGCTACCGCCGGGACGACAAAACGCTGCTGAGCGGCATCGAATGGAAGGTCCGCAAAGGAGAGCATTGGGCTTTGCTCGGGCTCAACGGCTCCGGTAAAACAACGCTGCTGAATATGATTACAGGCTATTTGTGGCCAACCACAGGCGTCATCAGCGTTCTTGGGGAAACGTACGGGTCCGTCGATCTGCGGGAGATGCGCAAATCGATCGGCTGGGTCAGTTCCTCGCTCCAGGAAAAACTATACGCCAGCGATAAAGCGCAGGTCGTTGTACTGAGCGGCAAATACGCCACCATCGGTTTATACGATAAACCCGACGAGAAGGACTATGAACAAGCCTCGGAGCTGATGAAGCGGCTGGGCTGCTCACATCTGTGGGACCGGACATACCAAACGTGCTCCCAAGGGGAGAAGCAGAAGCTGTTGATCGCCCGTGCATTGATGGCCAATCCACGGCTGCTGATTCTCGACGAACCCTGCAACGGACTCGATCTCTTTGCACGGGAGCAGCTACTGTCGAGCATTGCGGGCCTGGCGGAGCGGCCTGATGCCCCTACCATGCTCTATGTCACGCATCATACGGAGGAAATTCTGCCCGTCTTCACCCACGTCCTCTTGCTGCGCCGCGGTGAGATGTTCGCAGCCGGAGAAACCGGGAAGCTGCTTACCGACGGTACGCTATCCGACTTCTACGAGATGCCGGTGGAGGTGCGCTTCCGAAACGGCCGGGCTTGGCTTGCCGTAGTGTAAGCCTCTTGACAAAGCCGGGCCGCAGGCCCGGCAAATCAAGCACTACAGCGTCCGATTCACAATTCACTTTATTCATCCTTCCGCCTGAAGCCGTCCTCCATAGTCGCTTCGGCTGCTTAAATCGCGCCATTTGTCCAGCAGCTTCTGCGCTTCCTTGCGCTGCAGCAGCGATCGTGCGAGCTGAAAGCCTTCCTCATACGATCCCACCTTATCGAACCAATACAAACGAAGTCCGGCATTAAAGATCACATGATCCCGCTCATTGGCAATTTCCGGGGAATCGTCTCCTTGTACGATTCGGGTCAACAGCTGAAGCTGCCGCTCTTTGCCGCATTTTTCAAGCGGGACCCCGTGAAAGCCGAAGGTGGCCGGATCGATCGTGCTCGCTTCATCGCCCCAAGGCGTTACTTTACGGATGGAGCTGTTCTTGTAGATGGGCAAATCCTCGGATCCCTCCATACCTTGCACAATGTAGGCGGTCTCGAAGCCCGATTTCGGCAGCAGATGGATCAGATGATCAATCGCCGTCTTATGATTGACTCCGATAATGATATTGAGCGAATGCACCGGATTGATCACTTTCTCCACTGTATTGAAAAAGGTTCTGAGCCCCATCTGCTCCCTCACATGCCTTACGCGGCCAAAGGGCGGACAGATCAGGTCGGTCCATATAAATCCGATATTGATGCTCATAAAAATCATTTCCCACTCCTTCGCCTGCAGTCCGACCCGAATCCCCAAGCCTTCAAGAAGCTCTTTCAACGATTGCCCGAGCTTCGGAGGGAGTGAATCGCTGCCGTGCAGCACCTGCGGGAACCCGACGGATGCCAGCAGCAGACTGACAGGGATCGTCACGGGAAAGTACACCCTTCCATCGTAAGGTCCGGCACAGTTCAACGAATGCGAAAAAGAACGGTACGGCAGGGAATATTTGCGAAACACATCGATGAAACCCATCATCTCCTCATCCGCCTCGCCCTTCATCCGCATGGCCATCAGGAAGGCCGCCGTTTGCGCATCCGTAGACTCGCCGCGGGCGATGGCATGAGCAGCGGCTACCGCCTCGTCGTAGGTTAAATGCCTTGAACCCGTTTTTCCGGTGCCTACCGTTTTAATCCATTGCTTCATGATGGTCTCCTCCCCCGGGAAAGTCTAAACAAAAATGGAAAAGAGCGCGTGAAGACGCGCCTACAAATTAACCCGGCATAATGTTTACCGCGCATACTTTGAACTCCGGCATGCGGCAGGCCGGATCAAGCGCCGGATTAGTCAGCCGATTAATGCTCAGATCATCACCCCAATGAAAAGCGACAAACACGGTGTCCTGACGGATTTTGGCGGAATATTTCACTTTGAGCCGGATCTCCCCCCGCTTCGAGGCTACCTTGGCATGGCCGCCATTGATCAGTCCGATCTCCCCCGCCGTTTGGGGATGAATCTCCAGCAGCGGCTCGGGATATCTGGAGTTCAGCTCCGGCGTGCTGCGGGTCTGTACACCGGATAAATAATGCTGCAGCACCCGGCCTGTCGTCAGCAGAAAAGGATATTTTCTGCTGGCTGGTTCTTTCGGGCTCTGATGCGCTATGGGTGCAAGCCGCGCCCGGCCGTCTTCATGTGCAAAGCGCCGTTCGAACAACCGGGGCGTCCCCGGATGCGCTTTCTCCGGACACGGCCAGAATATCCCGCTTTCCTTCTCGATCCGATCGTAGGTCATCCCGTAATAATCCGCTTTTCCTCCTTTGGAGGCCAGTCTCAGCTCGTTAAAAATATCCTCGACACTTGCGTACCGGAAATATGGCCCCTTACCGAGAACCTCCGCGATGTCACAAAGAATTTTCCAATCCAGCCGCGCTTCGCCGGGCAGCGGCCTGATCGCCCGACGCACCATGACCCTGCCCTCCAACTGTGTGATGGTGCCTTCATCCTCCAGATAGGAAGAACCCGGCAGCAGCATATGCGCATGCCTTGCCGTTTCCGTTTCGAACAGATCGATAACAAGCAAAAATTTGAGCTTTTTCAGCGCCCGTTCGACCAAATGACTGTTCGGATTCGATACGACCGGATTGGACGCAAGAACAATCAGGCCCTTGATCTCTCCCCGGTCAATCGCCTCCATCATTTCATAGGCGGACACCCCTTGACGGGGCAGCTCTTCTTCCGGGATTCCCCAAACCTTGGCAATGTAAGCCCGGTGTTCGGGATTTTCTATCATGCGGTAGCCCGGAAGCTGGTCCGCCTTCTGACCATGCTCGCGTCCTCCTTGTCCGTTGGCCTGACCTGTAATCGCTCCATACCCGCAGCCGGGCTTTCCGATTTTTCCCGTCAGCAGCACCAGGTTGAGGAAATTTCTGACGTTGGCGACTCCGCTGGCATGCTGCTCTACGCCCCGCGCCGTGAAAACCATCCCCGTCTCCGCCTGCCCGTACATCCGGGCCGCTTCGACAATCAGCCGGGAAGGAATCCCGGTAAGCTCGGCAACCTCGTCCAGGGAAACCTGCATCAAATGATCCGCGAGCTCCGCAAACCCGTTCGTCCGCTCCTTTACAAAAGCATGATCGACATACCCTTCCTCCACAATGACCTTGAGCAGCCCGTTCACAAGGGCCGCATCGTAGCCGGGTTTGATCTTGAGATGAAGATCCGCAATGGAGCAGGTTGCCGTTTCCCGCGGATCGATCACGATGATTTTACAGCCCTCCTGCCTTGCCTTGCGAAAATACGGCATAATCGTCGGTTGGCATTCGGCAATGTTCGTGCCCGCCAGAATAATGCATTTGGCTAACGGCACCTCCGACAGCGGATTCGTCAGCCCGCGATCCACACCAAAGGTGAGGTTCGACGCCCCGGCGGCCGCCGACATGCAGAAGCGGCCGTTGTAATCGATATATTTGGTCTGCAATGCGACCCGCGCGAATTTCCCCAGCAAATAGCTTTCTTCATTTGATAATGAACCGCCGCCATAGACGCCAATGGCATCGTTACCGTACTGTTGTCTTATGCCTTCGATTTCCGCTTTCACCCTCTCCAGCGCCTGATCCCAGGATACAGGACTGAGCGTACCGCCGATCCGGATCATCGGGTATCGCAGCCTCCGGTCGTGGGTCGCATGCACATGCGCGTTCAACCCCTTGACGCAGAGCCTGCCGTCCGTAACCGGATCCTCCTTGTTCGGGGTGACCGAATAGCGGCTTACCATGATCGACTTTTCCTCATGCAGATTCATCGTGCATTGCACACTGCAGTAAGGGCATTCGGTTTTGACCGTTTTTTCTCTGGATGCCAAAGCAGCCTGCCTCTTTTGAAAATGCCTCAGAAATTCGCTCATCGTTCTTTCACGCACCTTATCGTTCACCTAAGTAGCTTTCGATTAAAAATTGACGCCCGAGTCCGTCGTAGCCCAGGACTTCCTCCAGCTGCGGGTCACCGTGTAAAACACAAGCGTAACGACCAGTACGATGGAAGCCACCACGATAAAGCCGGTCACGTGTGTTCCCGTCGCCTGCTTTAACGGACCCAATATGTTGTTGGGCAGCAAGAATCCGCCCAAACCGCCCGCTGCCCCTATGATCCCCGTCACCACTCCGATTTCTTTAGGAAAGCGTTGAGGCACGATCTGGAACAGCGAGCCGTTGCCCATGCCCAGGCATGCCATCATAATACTTGTCAATACCAGCATAACCATAAAGGAGCCCGGCATTGTCGAGATGGCGAAAGCGCAGAGCGCCACGGCCGAATACAACCCCAGCATGAAGCGCATGCCGCCGATACGGTCGGCGATATAGCCTCCGATCGGCCGGAAGAAGCTGCCGGCAATGACCGTAATCGTCACAAGATAGCCGACTTCCACCCGGGTAATTCCGCCCTGTACCGTTTGATCCCCGTACACATCGTAAAAGAAAATGCTGAAATAACTGGAAAATCCGACGAATCCTCCGAACGTAACGGCATAGAATACGCAAAACCACCAGGTGTCGGCATATTTGAAGGCGGCTAAATAATCCTTAAGCTTTTTGGGTTCCGGCTGATTCGGACTGTCCTTTGCCATCAGGGTAAATGCGATCAGTACGAGAACAAGCGGAATGATCGCCATTCCGAATACGTTGTGCCAACCGTACGAGGCCGCCAGCTGCGGTCCAAAGAAGGTTGCCAGTGCCGTACCGCTGTTGCCTGCTCCGGCGATTCCCATCGCAAGCCCTTGATACTGCGGCGGATACCAGCGGCTGGCCAGAGAGAGGGATACGGCGAAGCTTGCTCCCGCAATACCCAGAAGAAAGCCCAGAGCTTGCAGCTGGCTGAAGCTTGTGCCGCCAAGCCAACCCCACAGAAGCGGAATGATCGTCAGCACCATCCCGATGATGCCTGCTTTCCGGGAGCCGATCCGATCGGCCAGAATCCCCATCGGAATCCGGAACAGGGAGCCGCCGAGCGTCGGAATGGCGACCATTGTCGCTTTCTGGGCATCCGTCAGGTTAAAATCCTTAGTAATGTACAGCGAAAGCGCCCCGCAAAGAACCCAAATCATAAAACTGACATCAAAATAGAGGAATGATGACAATAAACTTGGGAAATGACCTGCCTTGCGAAAGTTTTTTAGATCCACTCCACTCTACCTCCCATAATTTTACCTTGTTTTCTCTCTTTTTGTCTAGTTTATGTAAAGATTAATTACATGGTTATACTATACAATCGGAAACCAGAAAGTTCAATAGGTTTCCCGAAAAAAAGTTCATGTTTTTCTTGATGAATATTTTAATGATTCATATTTTACTACTTATTTCTGTTTATTGACGAACATTAGATTCAATTCTAAATATTAATGTACGTGTTTATTCACAATAAAAAACACCAACCTAACATGTTTGTGACATGAAAGGTTGGTGTTGGCGGCAAGTTCGCTATCGGTCATCCTATTCCTGCTCCACGAACTCAAATTCATAATCACCGATTCGGATCGTTTGACCATCCTTGGCGCCGCGTTCGCGAAGTGCTGCGTCGATCCCTTTCTTTCTTAAAATACGGGCAAATCGCATAACGGATTCATGAGTGCTGAAGTTGGTCCGTTTGATCAGTTTCTCTATACTTGGACTTTCAATAACAAAAGCCTCGTTATCCCGGCGAATGGTAAAGTCTTCCCCTTCTTCCCTTTCCAGCCGATATACCTTACGTTCCGATAAGTCAGCCAATTCTTCCACCAGAGGCATTTCAGGAATCGTTTCCAGCTGGTCGGCCACTTTATACAGCAATTCCTGCACACCGCTTTTCGCTATAGCCGAGATCGGGCATATCGTCACATCACGGCCCGTTTCGGCAAGCCGCCGCTTAAACTCGGACAAATGCTCCTCCGCACCGGGCATATCCATTTTATTGGCTGCAATGATCTGAGGGCGTTCTTCCAGCTTGGCGTTATAAAGTTTCAGCTCACCGTTGATTTTTTCCCAATCCTCGAAAGGA
Organism: Paenibacillus naphthalenovorans; assembly: GCF_001465255.1. NCBI lineage: Bacteria > Bacillati > Bacillota > Bacilli > Caryophanales > Paenibacillaceae > Paenibacillus > Paenibacillus naphthalenovorans. The sequence goes on from NZ_CP013652.1 coordinate 2,811,217, forward strand.
TCGCGACCTTCCGTACCCGCCATATCCACGACATGGACGATGATGCGGGTGCGCTCGACATGACGCAAAAATTCGTGCCCCAGGCCGACGCCTTCGTGCGCCCCTTCGATAAGGCCCGGAAGATCGGCCATCACAAAGCTGCGTCCGTCCCCGACCTCGACAACGCCCAAATTTGGCGTAAGCGTCGTAAAATGGTAAGCCCCGATCTTCGGCTTGGCCCCGGATACAACGGATAACAGGGTCGATTTCCCCACGCTCGGAAAGCCTACCAGGCCCACGTCGGCCATTACCTTGAGCTCCAGCACCACCCAGCGCTCTTCGCCTTCCTCACCGTTCTCAGCGATTTCGGGAGCCGTATTGTTCGCCGTCGCAAAGCGGGTATTCCCACGGCCGCCGCGTCCTCCTTTGGCAACAACGACCTCTTGGTTGTGCCGCGTCAGATCGGCGATGATTTCCTGCGTATCATCATCGATAACAACGGTGCCCGGAGGCACTCGTACAATCAGATCCTCCGCATTCGCTCCGTGCTGGCTTTTGTTGCGGCCTTTTTCGCCGCGCTGCGCTTTAAAATGCTTTTGATAGCGAAAATCAACCAAGGTACGAAGTCCCTCATCAACACGAAAAATGACGTCGCCTCCGTCGCCTCCGTCGCCTCCTGCGGGACCGCCTTCCGGAACGTACTTTTCCCTCCGGAAAGCAACCAAGCCGTCGCCTCCGTCGCCGCCCTTCACATAAATCTTGGCCTTATCAACAAACATCACAGTCACCCTCTTTATGTATCACATCCGCGTAGGTCCAATAAAGCTTCCATACGATCTTACGTTCCCCATTTTGCGCCTCGAGCTTTGAACCGCCTTCAGCCAGCCGCTTGGCGTTTAGCTGCGCTTCCTTTTGTGCTATGCGCTCATTGATGTAAGCTCCTTCATATACAGCCGTCAGCAGCAGCCGCTGCCCTTCGCGGCTTAGACGAAGAACAAGAAAGCTTTCATCTTCCATTGAAACTGTCGCCTCTTCTTTAAATGCATCAAGCACCGCAATAATCTCTTCGGCGGATGCCTCCGGATTCTCCAACTCCGAAAGGTGAACTTCTTCTTCTAACCGGATGTCAAGCGCAAGCTCCTTCACCTCGGCTTGAAACGTCAGCAGATGCAGGATCAGATGGGGAATTCCCAGCTTGGAAATATAGCTTTCCTGTTGTACTTTCGCTTTTATTTTCTCCATTAACGGTGATAATTTATCATACTTTTTTAACTGCACGTATCCCATGAGAATTTGAATATCGTTCATCCAATCGTGACGGTAGTGGTTAAACAAACGAAGTATACGCTGGTCCGGATCGTCATTCAAGGGATCGGTTATAGAGGTACGGCCTTGAGGTTCCAATGTCATGCCTTTATCTCTCCGTTTCCGGTTCATCCTTCATCCATACAGTATATCATTTCGGCCATCAAAACTCATCCTATTGTCCAAACCGTTCAAACCGGACCTTCATCCGACGACTCAGTCCCCGGCAACAAATCCGTTTCAGAAGCAGAAAAACCCCGGCGAACATCGATCGCCAGGGTTTTGGTCGTTGACGGGTAATTTACACTTCTACCGCGGCGGCTACCGGAGCAGTCGTCACAGGGTAGACGCTCACTTTCTTGCGGTCGCGGCCATAACGCTCGAATTTCACAATGCCTTCAACCTTTGCAAAAAGCGTATCGTCGGAGCCGATACCCACATTGTTGCCCGGGTGAATTTTCGTTCCGCGTTGACGCACCAGGATGCTGCCTGCCGTTACCTTTTGCCCGTCGGCACGCTTCACGCCAAGACGCTTCGCAATACTGTCACGGCCGTTCTTCGTGGAACCTACACCCTTCTTGGATGCGAACAACTGAAGATTTAATTGCAACATGTCTGACTACCTCCTTACTTCAATGATATGTTATTGCTATATATGCGCCATACGATTGTTCTATGGTTTGCAGCATGACTACCATACCTTCCAGCAGTAGCTGCATCTTTGCGTCAATTTCCGCTTCCAGCTCTTTGGGAATGGTCACCAGAAGCAAACCATGCTCCATATCGGTGCCCAGCACGTGTCCCGTTAAAGCTTCAACGGCATTTACCGCCCCGACAGTAACGGCAGAGACACCGGCACAGACAATATCCTTACCGGGTTCGTCATACTCTGCATGACCTTCCACGCTAAAGCGTTCGATCCGTCCGTCCTGTCCACGATAAATCTCGATCCGAATCACGGTTTCTTACGCCTCGATCTTCTCGATGACAACTTTCGTGTAAGGTTGACGATGACCTTGCTTGCGGCGATAGTTTTTCTTCGCTTTATACTTGTAAACGATGATTTTCTCGCCTTTGCCGTGCTTCTCCACTTTCCCGGAAACCGAAGCGCCGGAAACCAGCGGAGCGCCAACCACCAAACCGCTATCTTTGGAAACGGCCAGCACACGGTCAAATTTCACCGCTTCGCCTTCGCCTGCGTTCAGCTTCTCGACGTATACAACATCGCCTTCCTGAACCTTGTACTGCTTTCCACCTGTTTCAATAATTGCGTACATTGTTGCACCTCCCCATGTCTCAGACTCGCCTAAAGCCAGGTGATAAGACCTTTAAGGCCTTATGCTTCATGACCCGCTTCGCGCGGTTACAGCATGCTATAGCAACACACTAAAATATCTTATCACATAACGGTCTTTCAATGCAACGCCTATTTTATGAAATCGGCAAAGCCGCTGCCGCCGCAAGCCGAACACGGCTCCGGCGCTGTCGTTTCCATGCTGTCGCGGACCTTTTTGCGAGTCAGTTCAACAAGACCAAGCCTAGTCCAGCCGACAACCACCGTTTTGGTGCGGTCCTTCCTCGTTTCCCGAATGAGCTCTTCAAGCACCGCTTGCCGGTAATCGTCCGTTTCCATATCGATAAAATCAATGATGATCAGTCCCCCGATATCTCTCAGCCGCAGGAGCCGGGCAATTTCCCGCGCCGCCTCCATGTTCGTATCGAACACCGTGCGCTCCAAATCGATCGTTCCGGTATATTTCCCCGTATTCACATCAAATACGGTCAGCGCTTCTGTCCGGTCTATAATCAAATACCCCCCGTTATCCAGCCATACCTTGCGTTTCAACCCGTTCTCCAGCTGCCTGGCAACCGATTCCCCGATGGACCGATCCGTTGCTGACTGCAGCTTCACTCTTTCCGCAAGCCCTGAAGAACCAGCGGGAATCAGTCCGCGAATTTCCTGCAGCGTTCGTTCGGAGGTCACAATGAGCTCCTGAACATCGTCCCGGAACAAATCGCGAATGAGTCTGGGAAGCATCTCCAAATCGCTGTATAGCAAACGCGGCGCCGGCGCGTCCAGCTTGGCGGCTTCCTCCAGCTGGCGGTAGCGTCCGCGCAGCTCGATCAGATCGGCGGCAAGCGCTTCTTCCGATTCCCTGAGAGCCGCCGTCCGTACGACAAAGCCTTCGCCAGGTTGTAAATGCCGCTCCGCTATCCGTTTCAGCCGGTCCCTGTCCGCCGGGTTCTCAATCTTGCGTGAGACGCCGATATAATCGGCATGCGGCATGTACACCCCGTAACGGCCCGGGATGGAATAGTGCGTCGTCACCTTGGCACCTTTATTTCCGACAGGTTCCTTGACGACTTGTACCATAATTTGCTGTCCTTCCTTGACCAAATCATGAATGGACGGCTTTTCCTTCGGCTGCCTGTCCATATGGGCCGGCAATACATCGTCGATATACAGGAATCCGTTCTTCTCAAGGCCGACATCGACAAAGGCCGACTGCATGCCCTGCAGCACCCGGACGACCAGCCCGATATAAATGTTGCCGGCCAGCTGGCCCTGATTCCGCTTTCCTTTATAATATTCCATCAGCTTGCCGCTCTCCAGAACGGCGACCTCGGTATGCTCATCATCGCTATTGACCCATATCCGTTTCATGTCCAGCAACACCTCGGCCTTATTGTACCATATTCCTCAGACGAAAAGCTCGGAAACCGCCCTTCCTCTTTTTGTCTCGTCAAAATAAGAATCGAGCAGCGTACGTTCGGGTAAAACATGGCTGATATACCCGTGATCGTCAAGCACATAAATCAAATGATAGCGATCCCGCATAAACAACCGCACCACGTCCGCCACTTTGCGCCGGCCGTGAACCACAATCGGTCCGGCGGGGGCCCCCTGCACCCATGCTTTTTTGAGCCGCGACTCCCTGTGAACCAAAAAACGCATGAACCGGTAAGGAAGTCCCCGTAACTCGTACCAATTCGAGAAGCATAAAAATAAACCAATCATCAGCCAATTGAGCTGAATGCCGCCCTGCTCCGTCGACAAATGAAAGGCGGATGCGGCGATCAGCAGAACACTGAGAAGCAGGCTGGCTACGACGGCAACCTGCAGCGTCTTTTGGTAGGGCAGCCATAATCCGACCAGTGTCTGCATGACCTTCCCGCCGTCCAGCGGCAGCACCGGCAGAAGATTAAAAAGCGCAATAAGCAGATTCGCTTTGACAAAATAGGCTCCCCATTCCGCCGGGAGCAGGCCATAAGCCGTAAGCACAACCGCGACCAGCATCATCCAAAGGTTCTGCAGAGGTCCGGCCAAGGCAACAACCAGATCCTGGACGGCGGGTACGCCGCCCGGCTCCTCTACTACCGCCACCCCGCCGAAAGGCAGAAGCTGTACTTCCTTCACACGCCAGCCGAAGCTTTTGGCGGCAACGACATGGCCCATTTCATGAATAAATACGATGCCGAATAAGGTAACTGTTTCGATAAAATATCCCGTCAGCACGGAGATCAGCAGCATGATGGAAAAGAGCGGGTGAAAACGGTATTTGACCCCGTACCAGACATTCCAGGACAGCCTTTTTCCCCTAATCAAAAGGGACCACGTCCGTCGGATCGACAGGATTGCCGTCTTTTGAAACGGCAAAATAAAGCGATCCGGACGATTGTCCTTGCCGCGGCGGGGATACCGTTCCGATCGTTTCTCCCCCTTTGATCCAATCCCCGACTTTCACTTTCCCCTGCTCCAGCTGCCCATAGACCGATTCCATGCCTGACGAGTGGCGAAGAACGACCGTAAACCCCGTATCCTCCCTCAGCCCCGCAAAGGTAACGAGCCCCGTGTCCAGAGCCGATACCGGGGTTCCCGTCTTTGCCTCTACAAGTACTCCTCCTTGAACGGGAGTAAAGGCAGCGATCAATTTCCCCTGGACAGGAGGGAAATAATGTCTGGAGCCAGCGGACACTTTCTGCGCATCCTGATGCTTTGACGAATCGAATACGGGCAGGAAGGACGGTACGCTGCCGAACGTAACCTCATACCAAGCGGAGAGGAAGGCTGTGTCGAACGACTCCGTCAGCGCGCCCGTTACCACTTCTTTTCCTTTATTAGCCAACGGGTGCTCCACTTGAAACATGCCCCACACCAAAGCAAATAAAACACCGCTCAGCATGATTCGGACGGCCAAACGGTTTGTCCGAGGCTCTGACGGGCCTCCGCCGTTTTCATCGTAGGAATGCTCATACCGCGACCACTCCCGCTGCAGCTTGCGCTTCCATTCCACCTCGGGATCATGCCGATGTTCTATCGCCCTGCCCCAATCCATTTCCGGCCCATTTAAGCTCCTCTCAGCCGGAAATTCCATATGAGAAGGTTCCGGCCCCCCATACCTACGGCGCGGACCGCCTTCCTGAAGCTTACGGATTTTTTCCATCCGCCGCTCGCGAACGTTTTTCCTCGTCTCCATCCCAATACTCCCCCTTGCCGCAAGAGCTTGCCTATTCCATCCTATGAGCTTGTACCCGCAAATATACGAGTTCCAACGGCACTCGGCAGCAAGAAGGTTTGCGGTCCTTTTCCGCACCCTATAATGAAAAAGGATGAGGCGCCGTGAACACGGCTCCCCACCCTGCTTTTAGAATTAGCGATGATGACGGCATGCCAAAAGGACTTGGCGGACCACTTGCCGCAAAGTCCCTTTACTTCCGAATTTGCCGATGCCGCATCATTCCTCATCGAGCAGTTTATCGTCATGCAGACGGACGCTCATCACCAATCCCATCGCGACCATATTAATCAGCAGCGAGGTGCCTCCGTAGCTGATGAAGGGAAGCGTAATTCCCGTGAGCGGCATAATGCCGATCATCATTCCGACATTCTGGAACACTTGATAGACCAGCATGGAGACAATGCCGATAATCATGTATGAGCCGGTATAATTATTACAATAAAGAGAAATCAGAATCATGCGGTAAATCAGGACAAAATACATAAGCAGCAAAATCGAAGAGCCGACAAAACCGAACTCTTCTCCTACCACTACAAAGATGGAATCCGTATAGGCAACGGGAATAAACCCGCTGTGGATGGATGTTCCCTGCAGATAGCTTTCCCCTAGCAAGGATCCGGAGCCAATGGCGCGAATCGCATTGTCCACATGATATTTCGCATCGTTGGTCGCGGCGGAAGGATCGATTAAGGTAAGAATCCTTGGCATCCAGTGCGTGGATATGCCTTTGGCCACAAGGAATTCCTTCAGGGGATCGTGGTACAGCTTGAATAAATATAAAAACAGATAAGCGAACCCGACAATCAAGCCCCCGCCAATAACACCGTGCGTCCAACGGATGTTGCCGATCCAAATCATGCCAAGCAGGATGACGCCCAATATTATCGCATTACCCAGGTCCGGCTGAATGACGACCAAGCCAATGGGCAGTATGCCGAGCAGGAGGATCGGGAGGACATCCTGAGTCAATCCCAGCGTCTCCCCCTTGTTGCGAGCCATAAAAGCCGCTAAACTAATGATCAAAATGATCTTCACGAGCTCGACCGGCTGAAAATCAAGTCCAAACGGCAGCTTGAACCAGCCTCTTGCTCCGTTAATTCTGGCGCCGAAGAAATAAACGGCAACCAACAGAAAAATTCCGATACCATATAAATAATACCAGATTTTCGCCAACACTCTGTAATCCAAAAGGGTCGTAACGAAAAAGGCGGTAAGCGAAATAATATAGATCACCGTCAGCTTCACAGGGTCAAATACTTCGGAGTGATTATATCTCGTCGCGCTATAAAGCAGAAGCGTACTGATCACCATGAAAGAAATAAGGATAAGCACGATGGTGAAGTCGATTTTTTTTAGTTTATGCAGCACCTTGCGTCATCCTATCCCAAGAAACTTTTTCATTCGAGTGAAGACACCGGTTTTTTCTTCCATAGGCATCAGCGGAACGGAATCTCCAAGAATACGGCGTGCAATGTTCCGGTAGGCAATAGCGGCGCGCGAGTTCGGGTTCATGACCGTAGGCTCTCCGATATTCGCCGTTTTAATGACATATTCATCGTCAGGCACGATGCCCAACAGGTCGATGGCCAGCACGGAACAGATCTCATCGATATCGAGCATTTCCCCTTTTTTGACCATGTTCGGGCGAATCCGGTTGATGACGAGCTTCGGCGACTCCACATTCGGCTCTTTCTCAAGCAGCCCGATAATCCGGTCTGCGTCCCGTACGGCGGCGTTTTCCGGCGTAGTCACGACGATCGCTTTGTCGGCCCCTGCCACTGCGTTCTTGAAGCCCTGCTCGATACCTGCCGGACAGTCGATAATCACATAATCGAAATCGCGTTTGAGCTCCAGTACAATTTGTCTCACCGCGTCGGGTGATACCGCATGCTTGTCCTTTGTCTGTGCCGCAGGCAGCATATAAAGCTCGTCAAACCGCTTGTCTTTCACCAAAGCTTGCGGCAGACGGCAACGGCCTTCGGCCACGTCGATCAAATCATAAATGATCCGGTTTTCGAGACCCATGACCACATCGAGGTTGCGGAGACCGATGTCCGTATCCACCATCACGACCTTCTTCCCCTGCAGCGCCAAAGCCGTCCCGATATTGGCGGACGTCGTCGTTTTGCCAACGCCCCCCTTGCCTGAAGTAATGACGATTGCGTCTCCCATAGGTTCCTCTCCTTATCCTTCAAGTGCGCCCAAATAACCCAAACTTGTACAAGTGATGGATTTTGTCGATCTCCATTTTACCGTCTTTTACATAAGCGAACTCCATATAAGTATCGAAGCTGTCGCTAAGATCCCACTCATCCGGGGGACGGCTGATAATTCCTGCAATTCTAAGCTGCGTAGGCCGCATATGAGAAGCTGCGATGACAGCCTTCTCATCCCCGTCCACGCCCGCATGCGCCATACCGCGCAGCGAGCCCATAATATAGATGCTTCCCGAGCTGAGAATGGTTCCGCCCGGGTTCACGTCTCCTAAGAATAAAATATTCCCTTCATGCGAAAGCGTCTGTCCCGATCGTACCATTCCCCTTACCAATTTGACGTTCCCCGGGTCCGGTTCCGTTCTTTCCAGCGACGGGTCCTGCGTTTCGACCGATTGGACCAGCAGGTTGCCTCTGCAGCTGATGATGCTGCGTACCTGTTCTTTCTGCTCTTCCGTTACCGCGCGGCTTCCCAGCTTCACATGCACATGAATGATCGGCCCGGTCAAAATCTGTTGATGCGTTTTTTCCAGCTTGTGTTTTAATTCCGCTAGGACATCAGAGAACTCGCAGGTATCGTCAAGCAAAAATACGAGTCCGTCTTTTACGCCTTTTATCGTCACATGATGCTTATTTGCAGACATAACCGCTCTTACCCCCTAAGCCTATACAATTCGGCTTGGCGACGGCGTTCTCCTGCTCCTCCACAGAAAATTATTCTTCTTTCCTCTGCTTTAAAGAAAGTCCCTCAAACAGCTTCCGCATCGGAACATAAACAGCAAGCGCAAACAGCAGGTTAATCAGCATGCTCGGCAGCATTTGATAAAAGAATACCCACTGGAACTCCGTATGAATAACGCGAAACAAACGATACAAACCGAATATGACCGAATCGTAAAACAAATTTCCCATACCGATCACAAGCATGCTGATCACGATGCTGGAATACACCCGGCCCTGCAGGAGACCGGCCAAATAACCGGAGAGACCAAGTCCGAACGAAACCGGGCCGAGCATGGGTGAATAATGAATGAAATCCTGCAGCATACCGAAAATAAGTCCGAACATAAGTGCCGTATGACGATGAACATACAGCCCGATATATAGAACAATGACCAGCAGGAGGTGCGGAACGACATATACCTTCGTTTGCCAGGCTGTTGGAATCAACCAAGGCACCAGGCTGCTCTCAAGTAAAAACAGACCGCCCAAAATCAACCAAAGCTTCGTATGATTCATGACGACTCACCCAGCTCGGGCACTTCTACGACGAACACTTCGCGAAGATGGTTAAACGAAGCGAAAGGCTGAATGTTGGCCACGTAGGTGATGCCGAATTCGCCTTGCTTTTTCTCGACCACCTTTCCTACTTCGATGCCGCTCGGGAATACCAGACCTCTTCCCGAAGTAATGACCGTATCGCCGGGCTGAATCGGATCCTTCGGATCAATCTTGGTCATCAGCAGCGTCTGCGAATCAGTATCGAACGTCTCAATGAAGCCGAACGATTCGTTCTCCTTGCCCTTCACCGTTACGGAGATCGCTTTGGACTCCAACGCCGCTTTGTCGTCAATTCCGGTAAGCAGCTGTACGTCGGAATAAAAAGAAGATACGCCGACCACCCTTCCGATCAGGCCCTCCACCGACATGACGGCCATATTGGGCCGGATTCCGTCCTTTTCGCCCAGATTGACCGTCATCATCTTATTGCCCTGATTGAAATAAACGACCTCGGCTATCCGGAATTTATAATCGTTCATTTGCTTCTGCCGTTCGGTAAAACCCAGAGCATCCTGCAGCCGTTTGTTCTGCTGCTCGAGGTCGTTCAATCGGGTCGTATCGCGGGCATACTTGGTCAACGTCTGACGCAGCACCTGATTTTCTTCATAGATGGTACGCAGCTGTCCGATATTTTGAAAAAACCCGACGATGGCGCCGACAGGCTTGTACACCAGTCCCTGGGTCCAAGAAATGGTATCCTTCAGAAACTTTTCCGGCCATGTATTATAATTTCGCTGCCCGGACGTAAGACCCATCAGCACAATAAAGCAAATCAGGCCCAGCATCAGCAAGAGCAGCCTCTTATTCCCCATTAATCTCAATGCTTACACCTTCCAATACGAGAGGCTGTAATTTTTAACGCCGGGCTTTGACGGCAGGACCGGACCTCGTCTTGAACAAGTGAATGTTGTCAAGCGCTCTCCCTGTGCCGATCGCAACGCAATCGAGCGGATTGTCGGCCACCAGCACAGGCATCCCCGTTTCACGGGAAAGCAGCTTGTCCAGATTGCGAAGCAAGCCTCCGCCGCCCGTGAGCACAATACCCCGATCCATGATGTCGGCCGCAAGCTCCGGAGGACATTTCTCAAGGGTTATCTTTACGGCATCCACAATGCTGTTCACCGTATCTGCAAGAGCTTCGGTAATTTCATCCGAGGTCACGGACATCGTTTTGGGCAGCCCCGTCACCAGATCCCGGCCCCGGATTTCAAATCTCTGCGGCGGGTCCAACGGCAGCGCGGAACCGATCTCCACCTTGATTTGCTCCGACGTCCTCTCACCGATCATCAAATTGTAGGTGCGTTTGATATATTGAATAATCGCCTCGTCCATCTCATCGCCGGCTACACGAATGGAACGGCTTGTGACAATACCTCCGAGGGAAATGACGGCCACCTCGGTCGTACCGCCGCCAATATCGACCACCATGCTGCCGGTCGGCTCCCATACCGGCAAATCGGCGCCGATCGCCGCTGCGAACGGCTCCTCGATCGTATAGGCGTCCCGGGCCCCGGCCTGCCGCGTCGCATCCTCCACCGCGCGTTTTTCCACTGCAGTGATCCCGGACGGAACACACACCATCACGCTGGGGTGACGCTGAAACAAAAAGCGCTGCTTTTGCGCTTGACGTATAAAATATTTGATCATCGTCGCCGTTGTGTCAAAATCGGCAATCACACCGTCTTTCATCGGACGGATGGCCCGAATGTTGCCCGGTGTGCGCCCGATCATTTTCTTTGCGTCGTTGCCTACCGCTTCGATGGTTTTCGTATCGGTGCGAAGTGCAACGACGGAAGGCTCGCGAACGACGATACCTTTGCCTTTGACATAAACCAATGTGTTGGCCGTCCCCAGGTCAATCCCCAGATCTTTTGTAAATCCTCCGAACATGGTTGGTGCTCCCTTCTCTATTAAAAGACGCGCATTCCGCGGAATTAGTTTTCAATTTTGATTAAAAAAACGGATTTTCAGCCGCTTATTTCAGGTACCGCCTTAAGTATGAAGCGTCATTCCCAACATAAGCCCATCCAATTCCGTGATTTGGCATTATAAACCTCTGACCGTCAAAAGAAGATTCGGAGGGATTCGCTTTCTGATGCTTTCAGAAAAGCCCCCGCCGCAACCTCCGTGCAGCTTTGCCGAATCGTCTTTGATCAAGAAGCCTTACTTATTATATTACATCAATCCAAGCTCCTTCAAACTTACGAAGCGTTGATCGCCGATCACGATGTGATCCAGCACATCGATCCCTACGATGTCGCCTGCTTGCACAAGCCGCTTCGTAATTTGGACATCTTCCGGACTCGGAGTCGGATCGCCGCTCGGGTGATTATGAGCGCAAACAATGGAAGCGCTGCTGCGCTTAATGGCTGCGCGGAACACCTCGCGGGGATGAACGATGGACGCATTCAGACTGCCCATCGATACGGTCTCCTGACCGATCACATGATTTTTGGTATTCAGAAACAGACAAACAAAATGCTCTTTTTGCAAATAACGCATGTCCTCCATCAAAAGTGACGCCACATCCTGCGGAGATCGAATCGTAACCGTTTCGTTCATGGCGCTTCGGGCAAGCCTGCGGCCCAGCTCGATGCCCGCTTGAATCTGCAGCGCTTTGGCCGCGCCGATCCCTTTGATTTGGGTAAACTGCTCGATGCTCATGTCGGTCAGGCTCCTCAGCCCGCCGCTTTCCTTCAATAACCGATGCGCGACATGGACGGCCGATTCCTGAAACGTGCCCGTTCTGAGCAAAATCGCAAGCAGCTCCGCGTTGCTTAATGCTTGAGCCCCATACTGTATCATGCGTTCTCTAGGTCGTTCTTCGTTTGGGACATCGCGCAATGTATAATTGAGCGATTCCATGCATTCCCCTCTTTCATATAGTCTTTGTTCGAGCATCCATTATATCATGACACCCTCTCAAAAAACAGCCACAGAAAAACGTTCGAGCATATCGGAAAGCAGCGACATCGGAAGACCCACGACGGTAAAATAATCGCCCTCGATTCTCTCCACAAGGGTTGCGCCGAGTCCTTGAATGCCATAGGCTCCGGCTTTGTCCTTTGGCTCTCCCGTTGCGATATAACGACGAATTCGTTCATCCGTGAGTGCCTTCATCCAAACGGACGTCCGCTGATGGTCTACATGCCTCTCCCCGGTCTGCAAATCGATGCAGGCCACGCCGCTGTAGACATGGTGCTCCCTTCCCTGCAGGGACTTCAGCATGCGGAAAGCGTCTTCTTCGTCCTTTGGCTTGCCGAGCGTTTCACCGTTCAAAACGACGATCGTATCCGAACCGATGATAATGCCGTCCCTGACCCCCGAACGATCCGCTTTACAACGTTCGTATACAGCCGACGCTTTGCGACCGGATAGCCGCTCCACAATGTGTTCCGGCGCAAGTCCCGCTTCTATCGTTTCGTCCGCGTCGCTGGCGATGATTTGATAGGGCAGCTGCAAGGAGCGGATCAGCTCCTGCCGCCGCGGGGATGAGGAAGCCAGAATCAGCGTTTTGGTTGTGGTTATCGACATAAAACGTTCCCTCGTTTCGAAATTTTATATGGTGGTTTGTCCCCGAAAATCCCCGGCTGTCCGGACATGACGGATGAAGGAAAAACGAATGAAGCCTGATGAATCCTCTATGTGAAACGCGCATGCCGATCCGCTTCCTTCACCGGAAGCGGACAGCTCCTTGTCTACAGCCTGCGATGCACCCAGAATCCGAGCGCCAAGCCCGCAATGCTGATCAGATTCAGACGGATCTGAAGATCCAGATCGTATTGGATCACAATCAGATCGGCTTTAGGCTGCCAGCTCAGCGGCACCGACTTGGTCAGGAACGACAATCCCGGATATGGGGCAAGAAGCTGGCCGACCAGCGTTCCGGCAACCAATCCGACAATCAGGAAGAGAATGAGCGTAAGCATATTCTTTTTCAAGTGTAGGATACCTCTTTCGGGAAAAAATTACTAATCTGATTTTCTATGTATGCCACTGGCTATTATATCACACTTGTCCGTGGCGACGAACGAGTATTGTCTGGAAAGGAATTATGAGGAATGCTATCTGCTTACGGAAGAAAAGGTGAACTTGGATCATGGTAAGAAAAAAAGGCAAGCCGTTGCGAAAACCGTGGATGCGCACCGCTATTTTGGCGCTGGGTCTTCTGGTTCTGCCCGGCCAGGCGATGGCCGCGAAAATTGTCGTCGATGCCGGTCACGGAGGCCGTGACCCCGGCGCCATTGGCGTAAACGGTCTTCAGGAGAAAACGGTCAATCTGGACATATCCCGCAAGCTGAGAGATCTCCTGATACAGCGGGGATACGAGGTTACGATGACAAGGGATTCCGATGTGTATCTCACCCTGAAGGAACGGGTCGACTTTACGAAGGCGCAGCATGCGGATTTGTTTGTTTCCATCCACGCGAATTCGATCTCCAGTCCTGGAACGCGCGGTGCGATGGTGCTTTATTATGACGATGCGTATCCTCAATCGAGCTATCCTGCAAGTCCAGAGATGAGGGCCCTTACGCCTCAAAGCCGGGAGCTGGCGACCAAGGTGCTGAACTCCCTCGTCCAAACGGCGGGGCTGGAAAACCGGGGCATTGTACCGAGCGCGGTCTATGTCGTACGTATGGGCAACATCCCGAGCATCCTCGTGGAGACGGCGTTCCTGTCGAACCCTGAGGATGCGGCTCTCCTGGCATCGAATCAGATGCGCCAAATCATGGCTCAGGGCATTGCCAGCGGCATTGAAGCTTATTTGCCGCCGAATATACAGTTCCCCGACACCCGGGGACACTGGGCACGCGAAGCCATCCTGCGGTTGAATGCGCAGGGCGTGGTGGAGGGCGTCGGCAAGAACTTCGAGCCGGACCGCATGCTGACGAGAGCGGAATGGATGACGCTGCTCGGACGCATATTCGACCTGCCGGCGGCGAAGCCGGCAGGGGGCGCTTGCGGCGACGGCAGCAAGGACACGGTCGCCGGCGCCGTCTACCGCGACGGCGGATGCGACGCCGCGCAGGGGGCTGCCGCGTTCCGCGACGTGAACGCGGGGCACTGGGCCTTCGCCGACCTGGACAGGGCGGTGAAGGCCGGCGTGCTGGAGGGCTACCCCGACGGCACGCTGCGGCCCGACCAGCCCGTGACCCGGGCGGAGGTAGCCGCGCTGTTCCAGCGGCTCGCGAAGCTGCCGCTGATTGAGCTTGCGCCGGGCTCGCAGCGGCCGTTCAAAGACATACCAGCAGGTTACTGGGCGGAGGGAGAGGTAGCCGCGTTGAAGCAGGCCGGCTGGATTGACGGTGTAACGGCAGAGCGATTTGAGCCTGAACGCTCCATGACACGGGCCGAATCCGCCGCACTGATCGACCGCTACATAGCAAGCCGCAAGTAACCTATCAGGGACGCCAGTGCCTTGTATCTGCTTGGGGTTACGGTAAAAAGGGCGGTAAATCGGCTCTTCATATCGTACATGAATAAAACAAGCTCACCTTTCATTCGTCAAGGCGAATCAGAGGTGAGCTTGCTTTTTTATTGTACCGAAGCGCTGCTCAGCAGCGCCTTCTCGGCCACGAGATACTGCATTAAAGCGGACTGAGCTTCCCAAAGGAGAGCCTGCGACGGATTCTTATTATATTCCTCAAGCGAAACTACGGCGGTATTGAGCGCGCTGTTCATTTTGGGAAGCGACGCCCGGCCAACCTCCCCTAAACCGTCGCTGACGGCCGAAGCCGTGCCAGCCCAGGTCTGGTGGGTCGCTTTGATGGACTGCAGCGCCTTCGGATCGAGCGCCTCCGGTTTTTCTTTGCCCAGCTGGACGACCGTCTGCGATGCAATCTGCTGTACCAGCTCATTTCCCTGGCTCATATAGCTTTCAAACAAATGGATCTGATTGCCTTTCCATTTGATTTTGGCTGCGGCCGGAATGTCAAATGGCTTGACCATCACCTCAAGCTGTCTCTGCTGAAACGTCCGGGTAAGCTCAAGCGCTTCATCCCGGCTCAGAGCCATGCCTACGTATACAGGGAACTTTTCCCCCGCATCGCTGACCGCAGCAAGCCCCTTCTGGCGAAAATCGGTTACAGCCGAATCTGCACTCTGGGAGCTACTGAAGACGCCACCCTGCAGAAAAGAATATGTTTTGGCAGGAAGGTTGACAGCCAAGTCGGCCACGGCTTCATTCACGGCCGCATTCGGCGCTTTCGCTGCACCGCTGTTGCCATCCTGTACAGCGGCATTATCCTGCTGCTGCGGCGCTGTCGTCCCGCCCACGGGTTGTACCTTCCCGTAGTCGGAGACGTCTCCGGAGAACATAGAGAGAACCAAAAAACCGAAAGCGACGCCCGTCACGACAGCCCCCGTTACCGAGGCGGCGATTTTCAACCATGAGTTTCCGCCGGACGGGTTCGGATAGTAGAATGAGTCTTTGGTCTTATAAGCCCTGTACTCCCGCGTCTGCCCCCGCCCCCGATTCCATTCCCGTTCCACGTATCCCGATTCCGGATCGGCCCTCAACTTCTCCGATGGCGGGATACTCTCTTCAATCCGGTAGGTGTCCGTATCGAATGAGCTGTGCCAGCCGCCAAAATCGGTGGTATATTCGTTCAAAGGTCTGACCTCGACAGATTTGCGTTCCTCATTGCCCATTGCCGGCCCTTGCCCGGGTCGTTCTTCTATAACACGGTATTCCTCTGTACTCATCGGAATCCCCTTTGTCTGTTCCTTATTCTCCCGCTCCGTATGCTGATCGTGCCGACCGCTCTGTTCACTTTGCTCCTGCTTCTCACGCGGCTTTTGGTCATTGAAACGAAACGTCATCCTGGCTTTGTTCACCGGCGTCAACTCTCCCTTGTCCATGATCTTATTACTAGACTATGAGAGTTAAAGAGGAAATAGAACTGTACATAAAGAAGCCTCCGGCACCATACCGTCCTGCACGCGGCAGGATGGACCGAAGGCTTCGCTTTGCAAATTTAGTTTTGCTTTGCACGCTCCATAAGAGATTTGGCCAAACCGTCGGCCGCTTTCCAAATATCGCCTGCCCCCATGGTCAGCACCAGGTCTCCCGGATTTACGGTATCGAACAAATAGCTTTGCACCTGTTCCTTTGTCGGTATATACCGCACGTTCGGGTTGCTGTTCTTACGGATCAGTTCCACCAGATTGGCGGAGCTGATCCCTTCGATCTGCTTTTCCCCCGCCGGGGAATAGATGTCCGTGATGATCACTTCGTCGGCATTCGGAAACGCCCGGCTGAACTGCTCAAACAGGAAATACGTACGAGTGTATCTCTGTGGCTGAAAAACGGCGATAATGCGTTTCCCCGTCGCTTTGGCCGCTTGAATCGTGGCTTCGATTTCAGTTGGATGATGCGCATAATCATCGATGACCAGAATGCCGTCTACTTCCCCAAGCACCTGAAACCGCCGCTTGGCTCCGCGGAATTCCGTAATCGCTTCGGCTACCTGTTCGAACGTCAGACCCGCTTCCATGCAGGTAATGATCGTAGCCATCGCATTATACACATTATGCTTGCCGGGCACGGATAAACGAACCGTACCAAGCACGTTCCCCTCCCGCACCAATTCAAACGTAACCTTCCTGTCGCCAAGACAGATGTTCCGTGCCATCACATCGGCTTCCGTTTCGATCGCATAGGTGATGACCTTGCTCTTGATTTGCGGAATCATATCGCGCAAATAGACATCATCCTTGCAAACAACCGCTTTGCCGTCTTTCTTCACCTGGCTTAAGAACCGGGCATAGGCATATTTCAGATTTTCAAAGTTGCCGTCATAGTTTTCAAGATGGTCCGCCTCGATATTGTTGACCAAAGCGATGGAAGGCTGATACTGCAGGAATGAACCGTCGCTTTCATCGGCTTCCGCGACAACCCATTCACCCTTGCCCGCTTTGGCGTTGCTTCCGACGTTCATGATTTCCCCGCCGATGATGAAGGTCGGGTCCTGTCCGCAACGTTCCAGCACCAGGGCTATCATGGATGACGTCGTTGTCTTTCCGTGCGCTCCCGCTACCGCAATGCCCTTCTTGGCATTCATCAGTCTCGCCAGCATTTGAGCCCGGTGCAAAATCGGGATGTTCAGCTCTTCAGCCGCGACCATTTCTACGTTATCTTTGGACAGCGCCGTAGAGTATACGACGACGTCCGCTCCCTTCACGTTCTGCGCTTCGTGTCCAATGAACACCTGCGCCCCCTTGGCCGCCAGCTTCTCTGTAAGCTCCTGCTGAGCCAAATCGGATCCCGAAACTTGGTAGCCCATTTCCAGCATCACTTTGGCAATGGCGCTCATGCCGTAGCCTCCGATGCCGATAAAATGGATGTGCTCCGATGTATTCACTCGCGTTCTCACCAGCCTTTTTCAGAATCGGATTTATGCTTGATCCAGGAACGAACATCCCCTATCAAATATAACGTGCCCGAGACGACGGTAAGGTCGTCCTCTTCCGCCAAGCCCTTGGCTCGCTCGAGCGCCGCCCTCCAGTCAGGCTCCACGATCACTTCCACGTCACTTCGGCCATGCTCTTGCAGCATAGTTCTAGCCAGTCCGGCAAGCGATTCCGCCGAGGCCTTCTTATGCCAATCCGGCTCGGTAAGGATGAGAGTATCCACTATTGGCAGTATATGCCTAAAATAGCCGGAATGATTCTTGTTATCGAGCATTCCCATGACAAAATGGAGGTTTTTAAAAGAATATGTCTCTTTCAGCGTTTTTACCAGCGATTCGGCTCCCTCCGGATTGTGCGCGCCGTCGATCAAAATCCTCGGTTTCGCAGATATCATTTCAAGACGTCCGGCCCACTGCGTCCGTTTCATAGCGAGATACAGAGCCTCATCGTCTACAATGAAAGCATAATATTGACGCAGGACTTCAATCGTCATCAGAGTGACGGATGCATTCTCGATTTGATGCAACCCGTTCAAAGAGATCTTCACGTCCGGTATGTCCCGGAACAATCCCCGGAAGTGAAACGTCTGTTCATCTTCTTTTGACGAGACCGTATCATAGCGGAATTCCCGCCCCAGCAAATACAGCTTGCTGTTCTTTTCTTTGGCCTTCCGCTCAATGACATCTACAACCTCCGGCTGCTTCACCGCACTTACGACCGGAACGCCGGACTTGATGATGCCCGCTTTCTCCGCTGCGATTTGTTCCAGCGTTTCTCCCAAATAATCCATGTGATCATAACCGATGTTGGTGATCACCGAAACCAGCGGAGTAACGATATTGGTCGAATCCAATCGTCCGCCCAGGCCCGTTTCCCAAACGACGAAGTCGGGATAGGCCATACGCGCAAAATATTCAATCGCCGCAACGGTGGAAATCTCGAACATCGAGGGCTGCCCGTACTCTGCCGCCACTTGGTCGACCACGGGCTTGATTTTATTGATGACCTGAAGCAGATCTTCGTCGGATATGTTCTGCCCATTGATTCGGATGCGCTCGTTATAGCTCTCGATATAAGGGGACGTGAAGGTCCCCACATCGTATCCGCACTGGCGAATCACTTCCGACAGATAGGCGCATACCGAGCCTTTGCCGTTCGTTCCGGCCACATGGATAAATTTTAACCGGCGATGCGGATAATCGAGCAGCTCCATGAGCTTCTCCATCCGTTCCAAACCCGGCTTGATGCCCGCCAGCGGAATGTATCTTACGAGCCAGTCCACCGCTTCCTTAGCCGTCTGGAACGATCCTGCCGGAGCAGATTGCCTGTCTTCGCTCATCGCAAGTTCACCCTTTCAGCTCCGCCAGACGGGCATTCACTTTATCCCGTTTATCGGCGTAATCGGCAAGCTTTGCCTTTTCTTCTTCGATCACTTTAGCCGGAGCCTTCGCTATAAAGCCTTGGTTTGACAGCTTTTTCTCGATGCGGGCCACCTCGTTATGAAGCGTCCCGAGTTCTTTTTCCAGCCGCGCGATTTCCTGAGCGATATCGATCAGGCCCGCCAGCGGCAAGTACAGCTCCGCTCCGGTTACAATTCCTGTCATCGCTTTGTCCGGAGACGTTAACTCCAAATTGATTTCCAGAGATGACGTATTGCAGAACCGGCGCACATATTCTTCGTTGCGCTGCAGGATGGCAAGGAATTCGGCGCCGGCCGGCTTCACAAGCAAATCCACCTTCTTGCTCATCGGCACGTTCACTTCGGCGCGGATGTTGCGGACGGTACGGATGATATCCATCAGCAGCTCCATTTCGCGAACAGCCTCCGGAGCCTCAAAGCGCGCTTCGAATGCCGGCCAGGCAGCCAGCGTGATGGTCTCGCCTTCATGCGGCAAATGCTGCCAGATCTCTTCGCTGATGAACGGCATGAACGGGTGGATCAGGCGCTGAGTCCGGTCAAGCACATAAGCGAGTACGGATTTCGTCGTCTTCTTGGCCGCCTCATCGTTTCCGTACAAGGACAGCTTGCTGAATTCGATATACCAGTCGCACAGATCATCCCAAATGAAGTTGTACAGCAGACGTCCCGTTTCGCCGAACTCATATGCATCAATCAGTCTCGTCACATCCCGCACGGTTTCGTTCAAACGGTGCAGTATCCACCGATCCGCCGTACTCAGTTCTCCGCTCAAATCGATATCGGAAACTTTGAAATCTCCGAGATTCATCAGCGCAAAACGCGATGCGTTCCAAATTTTATTCGCAAAGTTACGTGCCTGCTCTACCTTCTCCCAACGGAAGCGAAGATCCTGCCCCGGCGTAGAGCCTGTTGAAATCATAAAGCGCATCGCATCGGCGCCGTATTTCTCAATGACTTCAAGCGGGTCAACGCCGTTGCCGAGCGATTTGGACATTTTACGCCCTTCCGCATCGCGCACCAAACCGTGAATGAGCACATCCTTGAAAGGTATGCTGTCCGTGAACTCCAGTCCGCTGAAAATCATGCGGGCGACCCAGAAATAAATAATATCGTAGCCCGTTACCAGCAGGTCCGTCGGGTAATAACGCTTCATGTCTTCCGTTTGTTCCGGCCAGCCGAGAGTAGAAAACGGCCACAGCGCGGAGCTGAACCAGGTATCAAGCACATCGTCATCCTGCTTTAGGTGTGTGCCGCCGCACTTCGGACACACGGTCGCATCTTCGCGGGAGACGATGATCTCGCTGCAGTCGCCGCAGTACCACGCCGGAATCCGGTGGCCCCACCAAAGTTGGCGCGAAATGCACCAGTCGCGCACGTTCTCGATCCAGTGCAAATAGATTTTTTCAAACCGGTCCGGCACAAAATGGACGCCTTGTGCGGATTTCTGGGCCTCTACGGCACGCTCCGCCAGCGGCTTCATTTTCACAAACCACTGCGTCGACAAATATGGCTCCACGACGGCGCCGCTGCGTTCGCTGTGGCCGACCTGATGCACATGCTCTTCGATTTTGATCAGCACACCCAGCTCTTTCATATCGGCAACGATTTGCTTGCGGCAATCGAAGCGGTCGAGCCCCTGATATTTTCCCGCGTTCGCATTCATGGAGCCGGATTCGTCCATCACGAGCACCTGCGGCAAATCGTGGCGCTTGCCCACCTCAAAATCGTTCGGGTCATGCGCCGGCGTAATCTTGACGGCGCCGCTTCCGAATTCTTTTTCCACATACTCGTCGGCGATAATCGGAATTTCTCTTCCGATGATCGGCAGGACAAGCGTTTTTCCGATCAGGTGCTTGTAACGCTCATCCTCCGGATGCACCGCCACCGCGGTATCGCCCAGCATGGTTTCCGGACGCGTCGTCGCCACGACGATATATTCATCGCTGTCTTTGACCGGATATTTTAAATGGTAGAGCGCACCCTGCACTTCTTTGTACTCCACTTCAATATCCGATAGCGCCGTACGGGCGGCCGGGTCCCAGTTGATGATATATTTGCCGCGATAGATCAGGCCCTTTTCATATAGACGCACGAATACTTCGCGCACCGCCTTGGACAATCCTGCGTCCAGCGTAAACCGTTCTCTGGAATAGTCCAGCGAGAAGCCCATTTTGGCCCACTGCTCACGGATCGTACCGGCATAATGCTCCTTCCATTCCCATACTTTCTCCAGGAATTTCTCCCGGCCGAGATCGTAACGCGTCACGCCTTCCTCGCGAAGCTTTTGTTCCACCTTCGTTTGGGTAGCGATTCCCGCATGATCGGAGCCCGGAAGCCATAACGCGTCATAGCCCTGCATCCGTTTGGTCCGAATCATGATGTCCTGCAGTGTAAAATCCAGCGCATGGCCGATATGCAGCATACCGGTCACGTTCGGCGGCGGAATGACGATCGTGTAAGGCTTCGCGTCCTTACGCTGTCCCGCTTGAAAATAGCCGCCCTTCAGCCAGTAATCATACCATTTTTTCTCGGATTCTTTGGGATCGTACGTTGTCGGCATCGACGTAGCCGGCGCCGCCGCTTGTTTTGTTTCATCCATAACCAGCAATACCTCCATATGCTTTCGAATTCAGTTGGGGCTATATGTCGCAGGGACGCATCTTTCGCATAAACGCATCACCGCAGCACATCAAAAAACCTTTCGCCGCAAAGGACGAAAGGCTCTCGCTTCCGTGGTACCACCTTTATTCCGTACTTAGGCATAAATTCTCGCGGAGTCCTCTCCGGTCAAAATACGGCACTCAAACAGATAACGGCTGTAACCGGCCGAATCTAGGGTTCGCTTTCAATTCGGCAACTCCGGGGCGACTTCAACAGGTACGTCCTGCGGAACCTTCCAGCCTCTTGCCGGCTCCGCTCTCTGAAGGGTTCGCTGTCTACTATTCCCTTTCAACGTTATTACTGCATCTATGCGTACTATGATAAACAATCATCAGGTGAGAGTCAATACAAGAACCGTTTTTACTCCCGCCTATTCTGAGACTGGCCTTATGACAAGTATAACCAAAAAAATCCCCGTTCAAGCCTGTTTAGGCCGGATCGGGGATTTTTGAGCCTTATTTTGGTATGTAGACAATTTGTCCTTCCGTTAATTCGCCTTCTCCGAGCCGGTTGTAGAGCGCGATTTCTCTCGGATTCAGATCATAGCGTTTGGCAATCGTTTCAAGCGTTTCTTCCTTTTGCACAATGCACATCCGAAGCTTCTTGAATTGCTGCTGCTCGCGATCGGAATGAAGGAGCAAATTTTTCCATTCTGCTTTTTCGGAAGGCGACAGCTCCTGCTGCGTCGGCTGTCCATCCTCCGGCGGCCTTGAATCCGATTTTTTGGAAGCAAAATTCAACAGCGACGCCAGCCCAAAGGATTTGTAGACCGGCTCCGTGGAGGATTCGGGTGCTTCAGACGTTTTTTTGCTGCCCACGGCGACTTTCAATTCTTTTTTCTCATCCGTATCGGTCTCCGCTTCAGCGGCAAAGTCTTCCGTCTTGGCGTCCTCCGCAGCTTTGAGATCCTGCACCGGCTTTTCTTCCGGCTTGGCGGTGTCCGCAGCTTTGGGCTCCTGTACCGGCTTTTCTTCCTTTACCGGTTCACTGGTTTTGGCAACCGGTTCGTGCCGGTTGATTGGCTCATCCGCCTCCTGCCGCACCTCCGATGCCGGAGCTTGTTCCCTTTGAGGGATGGCCTCTGCAGCGGAATTTATGGCCGACGGCCATTCATCCTGTACTCCCGAACGGTGCTCCGAGACCTCGTGAATAAACACGACCTCTTCTTCGGCTTCCCTCCAGGGTTCGGATTCCGATCTCGAAACGATCTCGATGCCTCCAAGCGACAATACCCCCGTCACATTCAAGCTTCGCTCCGACAGCAAATCCACGTCGAAATTTTCGATTTCAACGGCAATGTCCTCGACATGCTGTACACGATTCAGCGGCAGCGTAATTTCTACCGGAATTAAATGCTGCAGCGTCTGTTCCGGCCGATCATGCTCATCGACGTACGTCCCCGTCAAAAGCAAATTGCCGCGAAGCACGGCTTGTTCTCCTTGTGGAAGCACTTGAATGTGAGGAGTCAGCTCTACCCCTTCCAGTTCCTTGATACCCAGCACACCTTCGGATAAATGCACACGCTCGTAAATGTCAAACCTAATCCCGTTATGCTGATTCGTCAAAGTAACTTCCTCCCTTCCCTATTGCACCTTTCCGTAAAAAAGAAAAGATCGTCAGCGCATTGGTCTTTACAATTTATATGGCTGCTGCGGGAGGAGCATGACTACTATTTTTTCAATTGTTCATAAAGAGCCGCAAAGTCTTCGGGCCAAGGCGCGCGCACCTGCACCCTTTCGCCCGTGAGCGGCTCCGGAAACATCAGCACATCCCCGTGCAGCGCTTGCCTGGCCATGCCCGCCGCCCGGCCGCCGTAAAGCAGGTCTCCCAACAGGGGATGTCCCAAATGGCTCATGTGAACGCGGATTTGGTGCGTTCTGCCCGTCTCCAGCCTTAATCGTACAAGCGAGGCAGAACGCAACCTTTCCAAAACCTCGTAACGTGTCACTGCCGCATCCCCCGTTCGGGATACCCGTCTTCTTGTCGCATGGTGCCTGTCGCGTCCGATCGGCGCGTCGATCATGCCGCTGTTGTCGGAAGGATGTCCTTGAACCAGAGCGACGTATATCCGCTCTACGCGTTTGTCCCGCATCGCTTCATCCAACCGATATTGCGCCCATTCGTTCTTGGCCGCCAGCACCGGTCCTGTCGTATCCTCGTCCAGCCGGTGAATAGGTCGCGGACGGCAGCGCTGTCCCGTCGATTCCAGATGCCAACCCAGCGCGTGAAGCAGCGTACCGGACTCCCCCTCCCGCGTAGGATGCACCTTCATACCCGGCGGCTTGTTTACCACAAGGCTGAAATCGTCCTCATACAGCACTTCGATGTCCGCCCATTCCGGCTCATATTGGAGCGTTTCCTCGGGAAACAAGCGGAGCATCACCCTGCGTCCTTTCCATTGAATACCGCCGGAACGGTTCAGCTTTGAAAGAAATCGGCCGCCTATCGTTTCAACCAGTTCCTCGCGGATATCTTCTATGGAATGCACGTCCCGTTTGACAGTCCATTCAAGCCACTCCCCTTTGCGGCGTCGCGCATTCATCTCGGGGAATCCTCCTTGGCACCGTCGGCAGCAAGATGCTTTCGGCGGCGTTTCCGCTCCATCCCCGCCGCCGCCATGATGACCAAAAGCAGGACAAAGAACAGCCCCATGACGATGATCATTTCCAGGGTAATTCCATAAAAACTGTATTTTTTCAAGAGCACGTAACTTCCTCCATCCGTTGACCTATCGTCAATTTTACCAAAACGCAGCTTTTTCTCAAAGCAGTTATACTTCCGGGACTTCCTCTATTTTGCTATATCAAATCTCTATTCATGGTTTCTTTATTATGATAGAATGTGAGAAAAATATATGATTTGACCTATGTTCATTTTCCATTACATCAATAACAGGAGAGACTTCGATTGGTTACTGTCTTGCGGACCATTCGTAACTGGGGCAGGCTGAAGAGAACGCTGTTTGGGGTCGCTCTGTTCGCCTTTGGGGTCTCCAGTTTTTTATTTTTAACCAAGCCGGGAAGCGAAATAAGGGAACGGCTCGCAGAAACGGTCATTACCACGCAGCACCGGAGCTGGGCCTGGATTTTTGTCGGAGCCGAGCGGCGGGACTTACTGGTTCAAAAAATGCAGAACGCGATTGAGGATGCCGCCAGGGAAAAGCAGGATCTGAGCATGGTGAACATCGGAAACCGCCGCTCCGCAGACGAACTGATTAAAGTAGAGGATATTTCGGGACCGTTATGGAAAGGAAAAAAGATGTACGTATACGATCCCAAATCGATCCGCGTCATGACCCCATCCAAGCCTGGGGAAGGGGAACGAATCACGTCCATGGTTACCCGTACCGGTGCTGTAGCCGGCGTCAACGGAGGTAGCTTCGATGATCCGGAGGGACTGGGCAACGGCTTTGCGGCCATCGGTGTCATCATTTCGGGCGGCGATATCGTCTTCACGGATCAAGACGGAAGTATTCCGCAGCATATTGTCGGCTTTACCAGGGAAGGGAAGCTAGTCGTCGGCAAATATAATATTTTCGAGCTGAGGGATATGGGGGTATCCGAAGCCGTTTCGTTTTATCCAAGGCTGATTGCTAACGGCAAGCCGCTTATTACAAGCGGCGACGGCGGATGGGGCCGTGCGCCGCGGACAGCCGTCGGGCAAAGAACCGACGGAACCGTCATCTTCATCGTCATCGACGGCCGCCAGGCGAACAGCGTAGGAGCCACCTTGAAGGAGGTTCAAGATTTGCTTCTCAACGAAGGGGCTGTCAACGCCGGAAATCTGGATGGCGGAGCCTCCTCCGAGATGGTAGTCGGGGGCGAGCTGATTACCCATCCGTCCAGCCGCTATGGCGAGCGCAGACTGCCGTCCGCGTTTCTCGTTTATGACAATCCGTCATCCGTTGTCGCCAACCGTGTCTGGGACGGCATCGATAAAATCGATCCGGGCGGCTCCCATGACCATCCCGAATATTTGCGGGAGCAGGCGGAGAAGAAAGCCCGCCAACAGCAAACCCGTGCTGCCGTACCTGCCAAATCCCCGGGCGGTGAAAAAGCGAAAAGCGAGCCCGCATCAGCAGAGACCAAGCCCGCAGCGGGCGGAAATCAGCGGGACGACAGCGGCAAAGCCCGCACCGCCGCCGGAACGGCGCCGCCAAAGCAAAGCGGTGCCCATGAGGGAGACGCTTCCTCCCCTTCGCCTGCCCCTGCAGGACAGAAAGAAACGGAAAACACGGATGGCGGCGGCGTCCCTGTGGATAAAACCGGGCCTCCCCCGGTTTCCGGTCCGGCTCCGGCGCCTGTTGTTGTCGGGGACTCCAACGGCAAAGTTCCCGCCGGAACCGTGACGGAAACCGTTCCTGCAGCAAAATAACAGCAACCGCCGAACTCTGCAGCCGTTCCAGGCTGACGATAATCAAAGCCGCCCCGTATTCCTCAATGCAGAAAGAATACGGGGCGGCTTCATTGGGTTGCGTCTCTTGACCAAAACGGTTTGAAGGTTCACAAGCGCTTCAAAGCCTGGTAATGCGCTTCAATCGTCGCATCGATATCCGCGTCGGTATGAGCGGCGGACACGAACATCCCTTCGAACTGCGAAGGGGCTATGCTGACTCCTTCATCAAGCAGTGAGGCAAAATAACGGTTAAACCGTTCCAGATCGGAACGTTTCGCCGTCTCATAATTGATCACTTTCGTGTCTGTAAAAAACGGGCATATCATGGAGCCTACGCGATTGATGGTAGACGGGATTCCCAGCTCGGCCGCGTTTTTCCTGAAGCCCTGCTCCAATTTGGCGGACTTCCGCTCCAGCTCCTCATAAACGCCCGGCTCTCCCAGCAGCTTGAGCGTCGTGTAACCGGCTGCCATCGCAAGCGGATTACCCGACAGCGTACCCGCCTGATAAATCGGTCCGGCCGGAGCAATATGCTCCATGATCTCCCGTTTGCCGCCGTACGCGCCTACCGGAAGACCCCCGCCGATGATTTTGCCGAGACAGGTAAGATCCGGCGTGATGCCGTAGAGCCCTTGAGCGCTGTGTAAGCCGACGCGAAAACCGGTCATGACCTCGTCGAAGATCAACAGGCTGCCGTAGGAGGAGGTCGTTTGACGCAGACCTTCAAGAAAGCCCGGCTGCGGCGGAACGACGCCCATGTTACCGGCAACCGGTTCGACGATGACCGCGGCGATTTCTTCACCGAATTTTTCAAACGCGAGCTGCACCGACGCCAGATCGTTATATGGAACCGTTATCGTATTGACCGCTACGGATTCCGGTACGCCCGGACTATCCGGAAGGCTCAGCGTGGCAACACCTGAACCCGCCTTAATCAGCAGAGAGTCCGCATGACCGTGGTAGCAGCCCTCGAACTTGAGGATTTTACTGCGGCCTGTGTAGCCTCTCGCCAGCCGAAGCGCGCTCATCGTTGCCTCCGTACCGGAATTCACCATCCGGACAACCTCGATCGAAGGAATCCGTTCAACCACCAGCTTGGCCATTTCCGTCTCCAGCTCTGTTGGCGCTCCAAAGCTCGTTCCGAGCTCCGCCGTGCGTTTTACGGCCTCGATCACTTCCGGATGAGCATGTCCCAGAATAAGCGGACCCCAGGATCCGATGTAATCAATGAACTCGTTGCCGTCCACATCATAGACACGCGAACCGGCTCCTTTAACCACAAACAGCGGTGTGAGACCGACCGATTTGAAGGCGCGGACCGGGCTGTTCACCCCGCCAGGTATGTATTTTTTGGCTTCCGCAAAAGCTTCAGCGGAACGCGTGTCGGAACGTTTGCGCTTTTCGTTCATTTAGGCCCCACCTTTTTCTATAATTGTACTTAAACCCATCTTAAAACCGGTATCCCGGTAATCGGACAATCTCACAGCCATTATACCATTCCCTTTGCAGGCCGCCATATCTTTTCTTCCCTTTAATCGAAAAATGTAAAGCCCGATGAGGTCGGGCTTTTTCCAATGCTACTGAAGCTGTGCCGCCATTTGCTGCGCAGCTTCCTTTCCCTGACGAATACAATCCGGCAGCCCTACGCCTTGGAACGCCGCTCCCGTCACCAGCACACCGGGCATGCGCTCGGACAACCCTTGGCGAACGCGGCCGATTAGCTCGAGATGGCCGACAGGGTATTGCGGCATCGAACGCATCAGCTTCGTCATTTCCATAAATAACGGCTCGGCTGTAATGCCCATCGTTTCTCTCAAATCTTTACGTACCTCACGGAAAACTTCGTCCTCCGTCATATGAAGCCAACGGTCGTCTCCGAAACGTCCGACATAGCAGCGCAGAAGCACTTTGCCGCTAGGCGCGGTATGCAGCCATTTCTTGGACGTCCAGGTGCAAGCCGTAATAAACCGCCCTTCCCGCCTTGGCACGACAAATCCCGAACCGTCGAGCTTCCGTACCATGTCCTCGGCATTGAATGCCAGGATAACGTTCGCGACGGAGACATATTCGATCCTGTCCAGCTCCCGTATTTCAGGAACCCCGGAACCGAGCACTTCGCTTATGCCGTAGGCAGGGAGCGCTATAATGACACCAGCCGCATCCTCTATCTCTCCGTCTTCCCGAATGACGCGGTAACCTCCCTCCGCCTTCTCCACCTGCGAAACACCGCAATGCTTTAGAAGACGCACATCATCGAGCGCATCCAGCAGTCCGTCAACCAGTGTCTCCAGTCCATCCCTGTAGGTGAGGAACATCGTATTACGTGCGGCCTCGGGCAGCGTCCGGCTTTCCTCGCCGCCCGCTTTCCGGTTTTGCATCATGCCCAGGATCAGACTGCGGTGCTTCTGCTCAATCGAGTGAAATTGCGGGAAGGTCGCTCTTAAGCTCAAATTGTACGTGTCGCCTGCATAGATGCCGGCAAGCAGGGGTTCGGCGATTTGCGCAAGCACCTCCGCCCCCAGCCGCCGCTCTAAAAAGTGCCCGAGCGACTCGTCTTCCGGCGATGTTCGTTTGGGCAGCGCCAAATCCAGTGCGGCACGCGCCTTGCCGGACAGCGACAGAAGACCCGTCCGCATGAAAGGAACCAGCCGAGTAGGAATTCCCAGCATAAGGCCGTCAGGTATCCGGTGAAGCTTCCCGCCCGATAGAATGTACGTTCTTTTTGCGTTGGGATTCGTACCTGTCAGCTTGTCCTCCAGCCCTAGCTCCCGGGTTAAATCAATGATCGCCTGCTTTCGCGCCAGGAACGAATCCGGGCCTTTCTCTATAACGAAGCCGTCCCGCTTTAATGTGACGATTTTCCCCCCGAACGCCCCGCCTTTTTCCATCACCGTAATCCGCAAGGGGGCGGCCGTACTTTTCTTCAAATAATAAGCGGCGCTAAGCCCTGTTATGCCTCCGCCAACAATAACGACGTGTCTGGCGTTGCCGTCCATACCATCAATTCCTCTCCAACTGCGCGTAAACGACGTCGCTTAACGCATCCATGTACAGCGGGTCGGTATTCAAGGAACGGGTACGTTCCAGATGCAGTCCGAGCTCGCGAGCCGTTAGCTGCGCTTCAATATCGAGGTCGTATAAAATTTCAAGATGATCGGAAACAAATCCGACCGGGCAGATCAGTACATGCTCCGCCTGCTTTTCCTGCTTGATGGTGCGCAGCACGTCCAGGACATCGGGACCAAGCCATGGCTCTCCGGTCTGTCCCGCACTCTGCCAGCCGAACTGCCAATTCGTCAGACCCGTCTTAGCGGCGACCGCTCTGGACGTTTCCAGCAGCTGCTCAGGGTACGGATCTTTCATCTCGAGTATTTTTTCCGGCAGGCTGTGTGCGGTAAAAATCACCTTGATCCGGTCCTTCTCCACCCCTTCGAATCGGTTCAAGGCTTCTTCCACCCGCTCCGCCAAAGCTTCGATCAGCTTGGGATGCAAATGGTAGCTGCGAACGAACCGGATGTTTAAACCAAGCTCATCCGCCTTCGCTTGCGCCCGTTTCATATACCCCCCAACGCTCATCGAGGAATAATGCGGAGCCAGCACCACGCCGACCGCTTCCGTAAGTCCGTCCTGAACGATTTGCTCTACGCCGTCCTCTATAAAAGGGGCCGCGTGCTTTAAGCCTTGATAGCAAATAAACGTGGTGTCCGGATATTTCTCGTTCAACCGGTCCTCCAGAGCCTTCACTTGTTTGTCGGTGTTCTCCCTAAGCGGGAATACGCCTCCCACAATCGCTTCATAGCGATTTT
This sequence comes from Paenibacillus naphthalenovorans, assembly GCF_001465255.1. NCBI lineage: Bacteria > Bacillati > Bacillota > Bacilli > Caryophanales > Paenibacillaceae > Paenibacillus > Paenibacillus naphthalenovorans. The sequence continues at coordinate 2,841,209 of NZ_CP013652.1, forward strand.
TCAAATCCTGCAGCTGCTCCGGCGTCGGAGGATGCCCTCTCCGGATATGCGTATAATAGGCTTCAATGTCATCGATGCTTTTGGGCGTTCCGTAAGACAAGACAAGAACACCAATCCGTTTGATCTCCGTCGCACTCATGTTATACACCGCTTTCCTGTTTGAAAGTTCCCTGCGCTTTCAGCGCCTGACGGGAGTACGTATGGATAAACGCTGTGAGCTCCCTCAGCTTTTCCAAGGAAGCCTCCGGGAACAAGCCGTGCCCTAGATTGAACACGTACCCCGGCTTTTGAATACCTTCATCGATAATGGCCTTGGCCTGTGCCTCAATGACGGACATGGGAGCTGTCAGCACATAAGGGTCCAAATTGCCCTGCACCGCAAACCGGCTGCCTACGCGCCGACGTCCTTCTGCAATCGGAACACGCCAATCCAGTCCGATAACGTCAGCCTGGACATCCCGTAGATAAGGCAGCAGCTCTCCGGAGCTGACGCCCGGGAAATAAATTTTCGGCTCCTCATAAGATTCCATCTCGGCAAAAATACGGCGGATCGTCGGCAGCACATAGGTTTGATAATCGGCCGGAGACAGCGCCCCGACCCAGCTGTCGAACAATTGCACCGCTTTGGCGCCGGAAGCGATATGGGCTTTCAGATATGTAATGACCATGTCTCCCAATTTGTCCATCAGCTCAAACCAAATCTTCGGTTCACCGTACATCAGCCCTTTGGTGCGGATGTAGCTCTTGGAGGGCTTGCCTTCGATCAAATAGCTGGCAATGGTAAACGGCGCACCCGCAAACGTAATGAGCGGAACCTGCAGCTCTCCAACCAGAATTTCAATCGTCTTCAGGACGTGTGATAAATCCTGCTCCACCTGAATCGGCTTCAGCCTTTGCACATCCGCAGACGTGCGAATCGGGTTATGAATCACCGGACCGATATTTTTGACAATATCAAAATCGATTCCGATCGAAGCGACGGGATTCATGATATCCGAATACAAAATCGCCGCATCGACGCCAAGCTTTTTCACCGGCATCATGGTCACTTCCGCCGCCAGCTCCGGCTGCCTACAAATTTCAAGAAGGCTGTATTTTTCCTTGATTTTGCGATAATCCGGGTCATACCGTCCCGCCTGCCGCATATACCACACCGGCAGCGTATCCACTTCCTGCTTTTTACAAGCACGGATAAACAAATCATTATAGCTCATATTGGATTCCTCTTTTCCGCATTCCCGTTGTATACTTTCCATTATGCCCTATTTGAAAGCAGGTAACAACGTATGTCAGCCGCCGTTTTCCGACAAATGTATGACAGCTGATTTCAAGGGAAATATCTCGCTCATCCCGGGAACGGAGAGCCGCCATGGCAGTCATCCCATTGGCCAGCGTCCGGACCCTTCGATGAAGGCGGCAAATCTAATGAAAAAAACGTTTGTCCTGCAGCTGAGCTGGAAGACAAACGTTTGATTACACGATAAACCGATTCGGTTATTCCTCTTTCAGCCAACGGGCAATGTCCTTGGCGAAATAAGTAATGATCAGATCCGCGCCCGCCCGCTTAAAGCCGACCATAGTTTCCATCACGATAGCCTTCTCATCGATCCAGCCCTGTGCGGCCGCGGCTTTGACCATGGAATACTCCGCGCTGACGTTGTAAGCGACAATCGGAAGATCATAACGGTCGCGCAGCATCCGAATCATATCCATATAAGCGAGCGCCGGCTTCACCATGAGAAAATCGGCGCCCTCCGCGACATCGGCATCCGCTTCACGCAGCGCTTCGCGGGAATTGGCGGGATCCATCTGATACGTCTTCCGGTCGCCAAACTGCGGCGCCGAATGGGCTGCATCACGGAACGGTCCGTAGAATGAAGAAGAATATTTGACGGAATAAGACATGATCGGCACGTGCTCATAGCCGGCTTCATCCAACCCTTGACGGATCGCATACACGAAACCATCCATCATGTTCGACGGTGCAATGATATCCGCACCGGCTTCGGCTTGAGACACCGCCGTTTTGACGAGCAGCTCCAGCGTAGGGTCGTTCAACACCTCGGCACGCCCTTTGGCTTCATCAAAATGAACGATGCCGCAGTGGCCGTGGTCCGTGAATTGGCACAGACAGGTATCCGCAATGACTAAAAGCTGGGGATTCCATTCTTTGATCCGGCGGGCAGCCTGCTGAACGATGCCGTTTGCGTCATAAGCCGAGCTTCCGTGAGCATCTTTATGCTCCGGTACGCCAAACAAGAGAATGGCTTGAATACCAAGAGCCGTCACTTCACGAATTTCTTCTTCCAACCGGTCTATTGACAGATGGTATACGCCCGGCATTGAGCTGATTTCTTCTTTAATTCCGGAACCATGGGTCACAAATATCGGATAAATCAAATCATACGTGGAAACAGCGTGCTCTCTTACCAGATTACGTATTGCGTGGGACGTACGCAGTCTGCGATTTCGAACGAGCGGGAAACTCATAAGTTCTCCTCCTAGCTGCGGTTAGTCGGCTTTATTCGCCGCTATCCTGTTGATATAAGCTGGCCACAAGCGACGAAACCGTCGCTTCTTTGGCCATATAGTCTACATTCAGTCCTGCATCCAAAGCAGTTTGGGCGGTTAACGGACCGATACAAGCAATGTTGCAGCCCCGGAGCAATTCAACCGGCTCATGCTCGCCAAGCTCCTTTAATGCGCGAAGCAGATTTGTTACTGTAGATGAGCTTGTAAACGTGACAATATGAATTTTACCCTGCTTGAGCAGCTCGATGATTTCATCACCGTGATCGGTTTCCAGCACCGTCTCATACATATCGATTTTGGTTACATGCAAACCGAGTTCCTTGAGCTTATGAGGCAGCGCGTCCCTGGCGATATTCGCTGTAGGAAGAAGCACACGCTGATTCGGCTGCAGCTCGGCAGCCAATGCTTCGGGCAGCGCATCCCCTTGATACCGTGAAGGGATCGTTTCAATCATCAAGCCTCGCTCCTCCAACGCTTCCGCTGTTTTCGGACCGACGGCCGCAATACGCGCCTTCGCAAGAGAGCGTATATCCTTACGCAGCTCCCGCATTCTTTGAAAGAAAAACTCCACACCGTTTACGCTTGTAAACATAATCCAGTCAAATTGTTCCACAGAGCTTATGGCGTCATCCCGCAGCGCTTGAGCAGCGGGATCGGTTGTCTGCTGTGTACGAATCACCGGAAACTCCACCGCTTCTCCGCCCAGTTCATCGATTTGGTTGGCTAAATCACTGGCTTGACTGCGCGCACGGGTGACCAGGATTCGCCGTCCGAAGAGCGGCTTCTTCTCGAACCAGGAGAGCTTGTCTCTTAGCTTCACGACTTCGCCAACGATCGTAACCGCCGGCGATTGAAAATTGGCTGCTCTCACCTTTTCCGCGATATCCGTCAATGTTCCCGTCAATGTTTCCTGCTCCATCCAAGTTCCCCATCGAATGAGCGCCACAGGAGTCTCCGGAGATTTGCCGCCATGAATCAGCCGGTTGCATATTTGCTCTAGGTTAGCCACACCCATTAAAAAAATAAGTGTGCCGGACGCTTGCGACAAGTTATCCCAATTCACGCTGGAGTATGTTTTATTTTTATATTCATGCCCCGTCACGATGGAAAAGGAAGAAGTAAAATCGCGATGCGTTACCGGGATTCCGGCATAAGCCGGCACGGCGATGGCAGAAGTAATGCCGGGAACAATTTCAAACTTGATCCCGTTGTCCGCGAGCAGCTCAGCTTCCTCTCCCACACGTCCGAACACGCTCGGATCTCCGCCCTTGAGCCGGGTCACGATCTTTCCTTGAAGCGCAAGGTCGACCAGCAGCCGGTTAATTTCCTCCTGCTTCATCATATGCTTGTCGGGCAGCTTGCCCACAAAAATTTTCTCCGCACCGGCCTTCATATGCTTCAGTAGACGCGGGCTGGCAAGTCTGTCGTAAACAACCACATCGGCCCGCTGTATTGCCTCCAAGCCTCTCAACGTAATCAGCTTCGGATCCCCTGGTCCGGCACCGACAAGATAAACGACACCCTTATTCACAACCGTTTCTCCCCTATTCCCCAGCTATGGACAGCAGCTCTGCAGCTCCTTTGGCGATTAGTGCCTCGGCTAAAGCTAATCCCAGCTTTTCCGGATCTGTTCCGTTCATTGTTTCTTTTAACATCCGTTTGCCGTCCGGCGATCCCACCATGCCGGTCAGCGTGATTTCCGGTTTACCGTCGGCGTTCACTTCGCCCAATTGGGCATAAGCCCCGATCGGAACCTGGCAGCCGCCGTTCAAGCGGCCCAGGAAGCTTCGTTCCGCGCTTACCGCAATCGCTGTAGGCTCATGTCGGTACCTGGCCAGGAGATCCAGCACGAATTCGTTATCGCCGCGGCACTCGATACATAACGCTCCCTGTCCTACGGCCGGGAGACACAACTCGGGAGGCAGGTATGCGCTGATCCGATCCTCCCAGCCAATACGACGCAAACCGGCAGCGGCTAACACGATGGCATCGAAGCCTTCTGTCTCCAGCTTGCCCAGCCTTGAATCGATGTTGCCTCTTACCGGTTCGATCCGGAAGTCCGGCCGATAGTTTTGCAATTGGCTTGAGCGGCGCAAGCTGCTTGTCCCGATCTTTGCCCCCTCGGGGAGGTCGTCCAACCCCCGACCCCCGATCGTAATCAACCCGTCGCGAGGGTCTTCCCGTTCAGGTATAGCGCCGATCACCAAGCCTTCCGGAAGCTCGAAGGGCATGTCCTTCATGCTATGTACCGCCAGATCGATTTCGCCATCGAGCAGCGCTTGTTCAATTTCTTTTACGAATAAGCCTTTACCGCCTACCTTGGAAAGCGTTACATCGAGAATCCGATCGCCTTTGGTCACGATTTTTTTCAATTCGAACTCCACTTCGATGCCGTTCCGCTCACACAGCTCCTTAAGATGATCGATCACCTGTCCGGTTTGTGTCAGAGCGAGCGCGCTCTGTCTGGTACCTACAACGATTTTACGCATGCGTTCGGTCAACCCCTTGTCCACTCAATCAGCCTCTATAGCTAATCATCTGATATAAATTAAGAAAGCTTCTGAGCGAAGCCCGCTTGAATAACCCTTTGTGATCAGACAGTATTTAACCATCCGTCTGGTCTTCTTTTTCTTTTCATTCATGCCCATTCCAAGCGTTTTGTAGACTCAGCAGCCAATCTCCGATGCTGCAGATCCCGTCGATTGTCGGGTCTTCCGCCACGCGGCGCAGCAGCTCCGACCGGAAATGATCATATGGCAGTCTCCCTGACTTAAACAAAGGAAGCAGCTTCCACTCCAGCATGGCCCGAAACAACTCCTGGCGTTCAGACGTATCGGACACGACAGTCTGGACGGTCATGCGCAGTTCATGCATCAGCTCCAGATACGGCGCGTACTCTTCTCCAAACATGTCTTCAAGCTGCCTGCGCACTTTGGCGGCCAGCGAAGGGCTTGCGCCTGCCGTCGATACCGCCAGCGTCAACCGGCCGCGCCTCAGGGTCGCCGGTACAATAAACCCTCCGGCCTCCGCATCATCGGCCGAATTCACAAGCTTACCGAGGGCTTCCGCTTCGGCACATACCTGCGCATTCACCTCGGCATCGCCGGTAGCGGCGAACACGAGAAACGCTTGCGCCAGTACGGGAAGACCGGCGGTATATTCCTCACGCCGCGTCCGTATAAGCCCTTGCTCCGCCCACGCTTCCAATTGCGGGGTAAGCCGCGGGCTGACCACTGTCACGCTCGCCCCGGCTTCCATGAGGGTACAAGTCTTACGCTCGGCGACCCTTCCGCCGCCGACAACAAGGCACGGCTTGTCCTCAAGATCAAGCAGCACCGGGTACCATATTTTGGCTCGGTCTTTCCGTCCCGCAGCCGGTCCATTGGATTTGGCCGCCATCCGCACTTCCTCCCTTACGACCATTGGTGAAAGCCGGAATAGTAATTCGCCAGCAAGAAATTAAGCAGGGTGATCACGAATGCCGCCAAATTCCAAAGCGCCAGCCGGTTGCCCGGTGCTTTCAACAGCATCCGTTGAAATAAATAAAAAACATAAGCCAAAAGAACAAACCATGAATTCACTACTTTAGAGTCGAAAAAGAGTGTAAAATCACCCTCAAGCGCAATCCATACAATACCAAGGGAAATACTCAGCAGCAGCAGCGGAGCACCGATCACCGCAGCCACAAACGCATAGCGATCCGTCTTCTCCAAGCTTGGAAGCCGCAGCATCTGCTGGGACCACTTCTTTTCCTTCAGCATGCGATGTAAAAACAAGTACATGCCGGAAAATACCGCCGAGACGACGAAGGCTGCATAGCCTCCCACCGCCAACGTAATATGAATGAATAAAAGCTCGTCATTAATATTCCAATGCGACAGTGTAGGAGAAATTCCCGGCCTGCTGAAAAAGTTGGCCGCCAGCACAGCAAATCCCAGCACATTAACCAAAAAGACAAACAATTCGATCCGAAAAAAACGATTGATAAGAATGGACACAGTCACCAGCAGCCAAGAAAAAATAAACAGCGTTTCGAACATCGAAAAGGTCGATAAATTTCTATGTTCTACCAGGCTGTAAACCAAGTATGCCGTTTGCAACACCCATACAAAAGAAAGCAACCCTGTACCCATCCGTTTTGCACTTCGGTTCGAACCGACAAAGTCCGAGAAGTAAAACAGGAGGCTCAGGGCATAGATATAAATAATGGCATCATACAACCAAGTTTGCGTAACCATGGCCTCCCTTTCCGGTTAGGCTTTGGCCAGAACATCAGCAGGCGTGGCGGATGCCCTTACCTTGGAAAGAAGCTCCTCTTTCATCCGCTCCTGCGCAGCTTCCTCTTCTTGCTTCTGCGCCGCTTGCTCCATCCGCTTTTGCTCGGCCAACTGCTCTTCCAAGGCAAAAATTTTCGTGAACATTTCGAGCGCATCATCCCCATGACGCTCGGCTGCCATTTCTTTAATACGGACAATGGGATCGCGCAGTATTTGATTGACAATGCTTTTGGTTAATTTGCGAATCACTTTCAATTCGCGTTCATCCAATTCGGGCAGCTTCTTCAGCAAGCTGTCCATGGTTTCCTCATGAATGGAGGCCGCTTTCGTTTGCAGCGCCTGAATGACAGGACTGACACCCAACGTCTTCGTCCACTGTTCAAAAGCCGCGATCTCCATCCCTATCATCTCTTCAATCTGTACCGCCGCTTTCCGGCGTTCTTCCAAATGGGAATTGACGATGGATTGAAGATTGTCAATGTCATATAAGAAAACATTCGGCATTTCACCCAAACGCGGATCCAGGTCGCGCGGAACGGCGATGTCGATCATAAACAGAGGTCTGGAGCGGCGGCGCTGCAATATGGAAGACACCTGCCCGGCAGTTAATACATAACCGGACGCCCCTGTGGAACTGATGACGATGTCCGCCTCCTCGAGATGAGCCATCAAACGGTCCATCGTGCTTGCGACGCCGCTAAACTTATCTGCAAGCTCCCGAGCCCGGCTTAGCGTACGATTCACAACGATGACTTTATCCGCTCCGTTGGCGTACAGATGCTTTACCGTCAGCTCGCTCATCTTCCCGGCGCCGATAATCAGCACTTTCTTGCGATGGTAGCTCCCGAAGATGCGTTTGCCGAGTTCCACCGCCGCATAGCTGACAGATACCGGATTTTCCCCGATTCCCGTCTCGGTGTGCGCTCGTTTAGCCATGGTAACAGCCTGCTTGAACAGCGTGTTAAACAAGACACCCGTCGTCTTCTCCTGCTGTGCCAAAAGGAAAGCATCACGAACCTGGCCTAAAATTTGCGTCTCACCGATCACCATCGAATCCAGTCCGCTCGCCACCCGGAACAAATGCTCAATGGCTTTCTCATTCTCCAAAACGTAAAGATGTTTATTGAACTGCTCTTTCGGCACATCGAACCATTTTTCAATAAATCCCCGTAAAAGATGTCCGCACAAATGCTGGCTGTCAACCACAACGTATAATTCCGTCCGGTTGCAGGTGGCCACAATGACGCATTCCATCACGCTTTTGATGTTCTTCAGCTCTTTCAGCGCCAGCGGCAAATCCTTCTCGGCGAATGCAAATTTTTCTCTGATCGATACCGGCGCTGTTCGATAATTTAAACCTGCCACGACGATATGCATCTGGTTCACCTGCCTCCTCCTTTTAAATTGAATTTATTATAGCATAGTTGTCCGAGCTTCTTCGACATAATTTATGAACTTTTTTTCACATTCACGGCTTATTTTCAAAATTTTCTTGTTCAAGACCGCATTTCTATTTTCCTCCGGAATACCGGGACGTATACTTGCCGGCTCCATTTTTTTCTTGGCCTCCGGATGACTGCCTGCATGCAGCCGAATCCCCTCTCAACCAAGCAATTACTTGATATGTATGGGAGGGAATGAAAAGAAATAACCACGGAAACGATTCCGTGGTTATGATATGTTCAATTCATGATTTAATCAATTCCGCTTGCTTCAATACCGGTGTTTCGACTTGCAGTTCACCCACACCGCGAACCAGTTTTTTAGCGTGTGCAACCTCCGGCTTCAGAACGGAGAGCATATGTTCAATCGCTAGCTGAGGATCGACCGTCTCGCCACAGGTATAACAATCGAGCGCTGCGAAGCCTTTCTCAGGATACGTATGAATGGAGAGATGACTTTCTGACAGTAATACAAGAACCGTTGCGCCTTGTGGTTCAAATTGCTTGGACTGCACCGACAAAACGGTCGCCCCGCAAACCTCGGCAGCTTCTACCATTTGTGCTTGTAACCATTCAGCATTATTGAGAAGTTCGAAATCGACTCCCCATGTATCTACAGCTACGTGTCTTCCGAAAGTTGAGTATTCCATCTTCCGGTTCCCCCTTCCTAGGAATAAAATGTTTTGAAAATTTCATCCGCTAGGACCTACGTCATTCACTTCTCGAGGGAATAATCTCTCGCAACATTACATGTCCTGAGTGAATCCTGGTTCCTATTATTTTTTCAACGAAAATAAAAATAACATCTATTGACCAGAAATGCAATACTTTTTTTTGCAAATTCGTTTTTCCCTATCATCCGTGAACACCCAACAACAAAATATGTACATAACATGTCCCATGTGAATTGAGGATGGCCTTCATCCCAAGCCCATTAGCGGCTGTAACGGCGATATCCGAAACCGGTATAAACAAAGGTGTATAAAAATGCAAATGGAACCCTTCCCCGGCACAGCAAAGCCGAACCGGAAAGAGTTCCTATGAATAAACGCATTATCTTAAGCTTCAAGTACAAACAAACGATGCGTCAGTTTGCGAAGTCGGACATCGATCTGGTCGCGAACGTAATTTTCCGTGATCTCATTGCGAAGGTCAAGCAGGCTGTTCACTTGCTCCTTGAGCCACCTGATCTCTTGCTCCACCTCATTCTTATGGAACAAATGCTCCAATTGACCGAGCGTATCCTTAAATTCATAAACCACTTTTTCGGCATTCTTCGCCTTCTCCACAATCTTGACGACTGCGCCTTGTTTATATGTGTAGACCATGGTGTAAGCATGATAAATCCGGTGAACGACAGCATCCCCTTTAAAGACGGATACTGCTTTTCGCATGGCGTTAACCAGATTTCTATTTTTCATCCGGCAAGTGCCTTGACATACATACAAATTCATTTGCCGCTCAAACGGCAGGACGATTTCTTCACCAGCGTCGTCTTGCAGCACAACCTCTTGATTTCCATTTTCAAGAACTTTGACTTGCAAAGAAGCCCCCTGGTCGACAAACATTTGAATGAATTGGGTCATCTCGGCTTCCGTTAACTTTAGGCAGGTTTTGACGTATTCAGTCGCTAACCTATTTGCCATAAAAATCCCTCGATTCATTTTTTTCGAACCTAAGCTTGAGCCTATTTTCAGTTGTTCTCTATACATTATACTACATAATTATTTAATATTCCTGCTCCCAAGGTTTTGTATTTCGCCGGAAATTAGAAAAATTCGCTTTTTCCCCTCAGAAGACCGGGGGAACGGGTAAATAACTCTTTCTCCCTCCCTTTGTTTCGCAGTTCCCCGTACCAATGCCGTAAAAAGGCAAAAAGAAGCAGCCCGCAGTCTTTCCTGTGTTCAAGACCAGGGCTCTTCTTTTATCGGCTTTCATTTTCTTTGGCGTTAGTTATTGCATCTTCAGGCTCCGATATTGCGCCGTCTACGATCCGCTGCTCGATGACGGACCACAATTCGTCTTTACCGAGTCCCGTTTCGGAAGAGAACAGCACAAGCGGGTCGGACTTGTCCGCACCCAGCGTCTCTCTAACGATCTTCATGTGCTTCTGCCATTTGCCCTTCGGGATTTTGTCCGCCTTAGTGGCTACGAGGCACACCGGAACCCCGTTATGCTTGAGCCAGGCATACATCGCCTGATCGTCCTTCGAAGGCGGGTGACGAAGATCAATAACCTGCAGCACAAGCTGCAAATATTCCCGCTTCAGCAGGTACTCCTCGATGAACTTCCCCCACTTTTCCCGTTCGGTTTTGGACACCTGCGCATAGCCGTAACCGGGCAAATCGACAAAAAATAAATCGGTATTAATCCGGTAATAGTTAAGCTGCTGCGTTTTGCCGGGCTTCGAGCTGGTGCGGGCCAGATTTTTACGGTTGATCATACGGTTGATTAATGAAGATTTGCCGACATTAGAACGCCCTGCCAGAGCAATTTCCGGCAAGGCATCGGAAGGATATTGGCTTGGACCGACGGCACTGATCACAAATTCAGCCTGATTTACTTTCATGCCATTTCACTCATTTCTAACGGATGCCGATTAATCCGAACGGATCTCCGCGCAGCGGATTCAATCGGCGCATATATATTAGACTCCTACAGGTTTGACTAAAGCATGTTCAAGAACTTCGTCCATGTGGGAAACAGGGATAAAGTTCAAATCGCTGCGCACACTTTCGGGTATTTCTTCAATGTCCTTTTCATTATCTTTGGGCAAGATGACCGTACGGATGCCTGCCCGGTGGGCAGCCAAGCACTTTTCCTTCAATCCGCCGATCGGAAGCACGCGGCCGCGAAGCGTAATCTCTCCTGTCATGGCCACATGGCGGGAGACAGGTATACCGGTAAGCGCCGAGACCAACGCCGTGCCCATCGTAATTCCGGCAGAGGGCCCATCCTTCGGGATGGCTCCTTCCGGAATGTGTATATGAATATCAAATTTTTCATGAAAATCGGCTTGAATATGGAACTGCTCAACCCGCGAACGTGTGTAACTGAATGCGGCCTGAGCGGACTCTTTCATCACATCGCCGAGCTTGCCCGTCAAAGTCAGCTTGCCGTTGCCGGGCATGACCGTCACTTCGATCACCAGCGTGTCTCCGCCGACTTCTGTCCAGGCAAGTCCCGTGACGGCTCCGACTTGGTCTTTTTCTTCCGCCATCCCAAAACGGAATTTGGGTTGACCCAGGAACTCTTTAAGATTGTCCTCCTGTACGTGCACGCTTTCTGTTCCGCCGACGACCTGCTTGGCGGCCTTTCGGCAAATCGATGAAATTTGCTGCTCCAAGTTGCGGACGCCGGCTTCCCTTGTGTACTCGCGAACCGTTTTCATCAGCGCCGCTTCATCTACGATCAGCTGCTCATCCGTCAGCCCGTGATCCTCCCGCTGCTTCGGAAGCAAATAATTTTGCGCGATATGCAGCTTCTCGATCTCGGTATAGCCCGGGATATACAGCACTTCCATTCGGTCCAGCAGCGGTCTCGGAATATTGTGCACGCCATTGGCCGTCGTAATGAACATCACCTTGGATAGATCGAAAGGAACTTCCACATAGTGATCGCTGAACGTGCTGTTCTGTTCCGGATCGAGGACCTCCAGCAGCGCCGATGCCGGATCGCCGCGAAAATCCATCGCCATCTTGTCGATTTCATCCAGCAGGAAAACAGGGTTGTTGGTCCCGGCCGTTTTCATCCCCTGAATGATCCGTCCCGGCATGGCGCCGACATAAGTGCGGCGGTGTCCCCGAATCTCAGCCTCGTCCCGCACTCCGCCCAAAGAAATTCGAACGAATTCGCGTTCCAAAGAGCGTGCGATGGAGCGGGCAATCGACGTTTTCCCGACGCCCGGAGGCCCTACGAGACACAGAATCGGGCCTTTCATTTTTTTGACCAGCTTCTGTACGGCCAAATATTCAAGAACACGTTCCTTGGGCTTCTCCAAGCCATAATGGTCCTGATTAAGGATTTCCTCCGCTTTGCGGATATCCAGATCGTCTTCTGTCGAATGTGACCAGGGAAGGGCAAGCAGCCAATCGATGTAATTGCGGATCACCGAGCCTTCCGCCGATGTAGCCGGCATTTTCTCAAGCCGATCGATTTCTTTTTCGATCTTCTCTTTTACTTTCTCCGGCACTTCGCTTTGCGCCAGCTGGCTGCGCAGCTCCTCCGCTTCACCAGCACGGCCTTCCTTGTCCCCCAGCTCCTTCTGGATAGCCTTCATCTGTTCGCGCAAGTAATATTCCTTCTGCGTCTTCTCCATTTGTTTTTTGACGCGTTGGCTGATTTTGCGCTCGAGCTCCAGCACTTCCCGTTCGTTGTTCAGAATGTTCAACAGCTTTTCCAGCCGCAAACGCACATCCACGGTTTCCAGGATTTCTTGTTTATCTTTAATTTTTAAAGATAGATGACTGCAAATGACGTCCGCCAGTCTTCCCGCCTCATCAATATCGGAGACGGCGGCCAGCGTCTCCGGGGTCACTTTCTTTGAAAGATTAATATAATGCTCGAATTGATTTAATACGGTACGCATCAATGCATCGATTTCCGGATCGGACACTTCCTGTTCGGGCAGTTCCTTGACGTGAACCTCATAATATTCGTCATTGACCAGAAACTCGGTGATTTCCGCGCGCACGACGCCTTCCACAAGAACCCTGATCGTACCGTTGGGTAGCTTGAGCATTTGACGTACTTTGGCAATGGTACCGATCCGGTAAATGTCTTCGTTCTTCGGTTCTTCAATATTTACTTCGGATTGCGAGCACAGCAGGATCATGCTGTCCTCGACCATCGCTTTCTCGAGCGCACGCACCGACTTCTCTCTGCCTACGTCCAAATGCAGAACCATGCTCGGATAGACGAGCAATCCCCGCAGCGGAAGCAGCGGCAAACGACGCACCTTCTGTTTGCTCGGTCCCATTGGCGAGCACCTCCAGACTTAACATACATGCTGTGATTTACATTTTATCAAAATTGTTTTCAAAACACCAATCAGCGCCTTTATCCAAAAAGAGACGCCAATCGCCCTATTCGAGCGCATCGGCGTGCAGTATTGTTACAGAAGCGGGAGAGGCGGGCTCCTGAACCAAATCCAGGGATTCGGATGAAACGTGGAGTTCCATGCCCAATGCATGATACAGCGCCTCTTCAATGCAATCGACGGGGATGACCTCCAGACCGTTTAAACCTGCAAAAATTTCCTGCCAGTTCTCCTTGGGAATGATGACCCTGTTTGCTCCTGCCTGGAAAGCGGCTTCCACCTTGGCAATAACCCCTCCCACAGGCTTTATTTTCCCGTGAATGCTGATTTCGCCAGTCATGGCGATATGGTTGTCCACCGGAATTTGTTTAATGGCCGATGTGATGGCAACAGCCATCGAAATTCCCGCAGAGGGTCCGTCAATCGGAATGCCTCCCGGAAAATTGATGTGCAGATCGAAATCATGCGGCCTGATGTTGAGTCTTCGAAGAACGGTTAGTACATTCTCTACGGAGCCGCGAGCCATACTCTTGCGCCGCAGCGTCCGCGCGCCCCCTCCCATCTCTTCCTCATCCACGACACCCGTAATCGTAAATTGTCCGCCGCCCGGCTGTGCCGCGGGCATTGCCGTTACCTCGATGTCCATTAGCGTTCCCATATTGGGGCCATAGACGGCCAATCCGTTCACCAAACCGATTTCAGGCTGCGAATGAATTTTTTTCTCCGGACGCGGAGAAAGCTGAGAACTGTTGACCACCCATTCAATATCGGCCGCCGACACTTCGCGGCGCTGTTCCGTCAATGCCATGCCCGCCGCCAACTGAATCACATTAACGGCTTCCCGTCCGTTGGTCGCATACTTTTTCACCACATCGATCGCTGCGCTGTTTTCGGGAAACCCGATTTTTTTGAGCGCTTTGGCGGCAATCATGCCAATCTCATCGGGCAGCAGCGGGCGAAAATAAATTTCCATGCAACGGGAACGGATGGCGGGAGGAAGCTCCTGTGGATTGCGCGTCGTAGCACCGACAAGCCGAAAATCGGCCGGCAGCCCGTTCTGAAACACGTCATGAATGTAGCTCGGCACATTCGTGTCTTCCGAATTATAATATGCGCTCTCAAGAAATACTTTACGATCTTCAAGTACCTTTAATAATTTATTCATCTGATGTGGATGTAATTCTCCGATTTCATCTATGAACAATATTCCTCCGTGCGCCTTGGTCACCGCACCCGGCTTGGGCTGGGGAATACCGGCAACCCCCATGGCTCCGGCTCCCTGATAAATCGGATCATGAACGGAGCCGATCAAAGGATCGGCAATGCCGCGTTCGTCAAATCTTGCCGTGGTCGCATCGATTTCCGTAAATTTGGCGTCGGGACGAAACGGGGATTCCGGATTCTTCTTCGCTTCTTCCAGCACTACACGGGCAGCTGCCGTCTTTCCTACTCCCGGCGGCCCGTAAATGATGACATGCTGCGGGTTAGCCCCGCATAAAGCGGCCTTCAGCGCGCGCAGACCTTCTTTTTGTCCAACGATATCTTCCATCGATGACGGGCGTGTTTTCTCTACAAGGGGCTTATTGAGCGAGATGGAACGAAGCTTGCGCAGCTTCTCCAGTTCCTTCTTGGATTCTTTGTCTACGGCCGTACGGTTCGTTTGCTGATTGCGCAGCAAATTCCAAAAGTACATCCCGATTACAATGGCAAAAAACAACTGGATCACCATTAAAACTACACTGATGTTCATAGCGTTTTGACCTCCATATGATTTCAGCTGACCGGGCTTTGTTTGCGGATATTTCCGGGGTCAGTTGCAGTTTCATTGATAACATATATGGTATTATTGCCCAGTCGTGGTAGCATTAATCGCTAAAGCTCGAGAAACTTTTTGGGGGATGCTAAAGAAGGCAGCACATTTCATTGGACGACAGGGGTGAGTTTTATGGCCACACGAATCATCATTAAACGTATGGCATCACTCGGATTAGCGCTATCGATCTTACTTATGCCCAAGTTGCCAGGACTTTTGGTGCAGGTGCAGCAGGTGCAGGCATCAGCTCCCGATTCCATTTTGCAGCCTAATGCAATAAGCGAACATCCGGCTATATCGAATGTGGATGTCATTATCGATGCAGGCCATGGAGGAATCGACGGCGGAACTTCGTATGGTGAGCTGTTGGAGAAGGACATTAATTTGGCCATTGCCGAAAAAACCTACGAGGCTTTACGGAAAAAAGGCTATATTGTTCTTCTCAACCGTTCGGGAGACTATGCGCTCAGCGGCGAAAATCTGTGGTTGAGAAGCAGATCGAGACATTTGAAGGATTTAGCGCAGCGGAGTCATTTGGCCAATGAAATCAAACCTAAGGCGATGATCAGCTTACACGTCAATTCGGCCAGAAATTCGTCCAAAAGAGGAGCCATTCTTCTTCATCAAAAAAATGAGCAGAGCAAACAGTTGGCCCGGCATCTTCAGCATTCGCTGAATCATTTGTACGGCATTCACGAAAAACCCTTTTATGGAAAGACTTACTATCTGCTTAAGCACTGCCGGATACCTACCGTTATTGTGGAGATGGGTTTTATTACGAATCATCAAGACCGCGAAATGCTGGTCCGGCCGGATTGGCAGCAAGCCATCGCCGATCATATTGCCATAGGGCTGGAACAATATTTAAAGACGTCATCCAATCCCTCCTAGACTTTGGTTTATTTTGTTATTGGTCTTTATCCCCGCTTTTATACGTTTTATGTAAGCAGGGTGCAAAAAAAGCCTCGTATCCGTCTCGCAAAAGACAGATCCAAGGCATTCTCGTTTAAAGCCGTTGTTATGCATTGGCATGATGCTTTCTGCCGGGAATTTCACCGGTTTTATTAAAATGATCGACAATATGATCGATTTCCTTCTTCAGTTCGGAAAGGAGTTCGGCTTCAGGGACTTTGCGGATCATTTCGCCGTAGCGGAACAGCAAGCCTTCTCCACGGGCTCCGGCAATTCCGATATCGGCTTCCCGAGCTTCGCCGGGGCCATTGACGGCGCAACCCAGCACGGAAACTTTAATCGGTACCTTCAGTTTGGAAATATATTCTTCAACTTCATTGGCAATGGAGAAAAGATCAATGTCAAGACGTCCGCAAGTCGGACAAGAAACAAGCGTGGCCGCATTCGTGATCAAACCGAATGATTTGAGAAGCTCGCGACATACTTTGACTTCTTCCACCGGATCCGCGCTAAGCGAGATACGGATGGTGGAACCGATCCCCATACTGAGCAGCGCCCCTAGACCCGCGGCACTTTTTACCGTTCCGGAGAATAATGTTCCTGCTTCCGTGATACCCAGATGCAGCGGGTAGCGGAATGCAGCCGCCGCTTTCGTGTAAGCGGCTATGGCCATAGGTACATCGGAGGCTTTAAGAGATACGATGATATCATGGAAATCAAGCTCTTCCAAAATTTGAATATGGTACAAGGCACTCTCAACCATGGCTTCAGGAGTCGGGTAGCCATATTTTTCTAAAAGATGATTCTCCAGGGATCCGGCATTCACACCGATGCGAATCGGAATTCCCCGCTCCTTGCAAGCCCTGACCACGGCTTCCACTTTCTCGCGGCGGCCAATGTTCCCCGGGTTGATTCTCACCTTATCAATACCGTTCTCAATCGCCAGCAACGCCAGACGATAGTCGAAATGGATATCGGCTACAAGCGGAATAGAGATTTGCTTTTTGATCTCTTTAATGGCTTCCGCCGCTTCTTTATTGTTTACTGTCACGCGCACGATCTGGCAGCCGGCTTCCTCGAGCCGATGAATCTCCGCTACCGTCGCCTTCACATCCGCCGTCTTGGTCGTGCACATGCTTTGGATAATCACGTCGTTGCTGCCGCCAATGGTCAGATTTCCAACTTTGACCGGAATTGTTTCCGTTCTATGAAACATCTGTTTTCTTCTCTCCCATGATACCAAACATCCTCCGCTCCGAAGCGCGTGTTCCTTGGCCCCTGAACGGGTGAAACAAGGAATTTTCGGCAGCGGATTGGAGGTGTTTGATTTTATTGTATATCCTGCGCTTACGCGCTTTCTTCTTTTTTCTTCACCGTTTGGCCGTCGAGGGCTGTAATCTGCGGAGCGATCTTGGCTTGGACCACTTCCTTCGTTACAACGCATTTGGACGATTCGGTACGGGAAGGCGCTTCATACATCACGTCGAGCATAATGCCTTCAATGATGGCTCTTAAGCCCCGTGCCCCGGTGTTGCGCTTGATCGCCTCTTTGGCAATCTCTTCCAACGCCTCGTCCTCGAACTCGAGCGTAACATTATCCATCTCAAGCAGCTTTTGATATTGTTTGACGAGCGCATTCTTCGGTTCAGTCAAGATCCGGATCAACGCCGCTTCATCGAGCGGCTCCAGTGTGGAGATAACCGGAATACGGCCTACAAATTCTGGAATTAACCCGAACTTCAGCAAATCCTCAGGCAGCACAAGCGACAAATACTCGCCCGGCTTCAGATCGACTTTGTGTCCATCCGTACCAAACCCGATGACTTTTTTGCCGATCCGGCGTTTAATAATCTGTTCCAAACCATCAAACGCTCCTCCGCAAATGAACAGGATATTCGTTGTGTCGATTTGGATGAATTCCTGATGCGGATGCTTGCGCCCGCCCTGCGGCGGAACGGAAGCGACCGTACCCTCAAGAATTTTGAGGAGCGCCTGCTGCACACCCTCGCCCGATACATCGCGTGTGATGGACGGGTTTTCGGATTTGCGCGCCACTTTGTCGATCTCGTCGATATAGATAATGCCGCGTTCGGCTTTTTCGACGTCGTAATCCGCAGCCTGGATCAGCTTCAAAAGAATGTTTTCCACATCTTCCCCTACATACCCGGCTTCGGTGAGTGAAGTGGCATCTGCAATCGCAAACGGCACATTCAATATTTTGGCCAGTGTTTGCGCCAGCAGCGTTTTTCCGCTCCCGGTCGGACCCACTAGCGCAATATTGGATTTTTGCAGCTCCACATCATCCAGCTTGCCCTGCTGCGTATTGATCCGTTTGTAATGGTTGTAAACCGCAACGGAGAGCGATTTTTTGGCCTGCTCCTGCCCGATAACATAGGAATCCAAAATAGCCCGGATTTCCATCGGCTTGGGTACATCCTTCAGATCGAGCTCTTCTTCATGGCCCAATTCTTCCTCAACGATTTCCGTACAAAGCTCAATACATTCATCGCATATATAAACGCCCGGTCCGGCAACCAGCTTGCGCACCTGCTCTTGCGATTTGCCGCAAAAGGAGCATTTCAGCTGGCCTTTTTCGTCGTTAAATTTAAACATGGGATCACTCCTTTTCTATGTCAAATCACTGCGAGTGATAACCGCATCAATGAGCCCGTATGCTTTAGCTTCCTCCGCACTCATGAAATTATCACGGTCTGTGTCGCGTTCGATTTTTTCGTATGGCTGTCCTGTACGTTCCACATAGATTTGATTCAGCTTCTGCTTGGTCTTGATAATCCAGTCGGCATGAATTTTAATGTCCGATGCCTGACCGCGAACTCCTCCAAGCGGTTGATGAATCATAACCTCGCTGTTCGGCAAAGCAAAGCGTTTGCCCGGCGCCCCGGCGGTTAACAATAACGAGCCCATACTTGCAGCCATCCCGACGCAAATGGTCGAAACGTCCGGCTTGATATATTGCATTGTATCATATATACCCATTCCTGCGGTAACGGAACCGCCAGGGGAGTTAATGTACAAGTGGATATCCTTCTCGGAATCCGTTGCAGCCAAAAATAACAATTGGGCTATAACCAGGTTGGCGACATCGTCATCGATCGCACTGCCCAAGAAAATAATGCGATCCTTTAACAAACGCGAGTAAATATCGTAAGAGCGTTCGCCGCGGCCTTCCTGTTCTACAACCATAGGTACCAGAGTCATCGTCTCAACCCCTCTACTTCGTTAATGCAATACAAAGAACTTACAAAATCATTGTAGCACGTTTAATGGCTAAAGTCATTCTCATGCAAATGACCCGCCCTCGTCTCACGCCTGCAACCATCACGGCCGTTTCCATCGCCATGCTGAACGACGGCAACCGCCTACTGCTCATTATGCGCTCTCCGTGAGCTTACTATGTACCAAAAGCAAAGCCGTTCTTATGTCGGTTTAAACGTTTGCGGCTAAATACCGCTATGTACGCAACTACGCAACGTTCATATGTACGGCGTAGGCAAAGCTATGTACTTCTTATTGTACTGCTATGTCATTCTTATGTGCATTCATCAGCCGGCAGAAACGCAATTTTTGGGTAAAACAAAGGCACGCATGGAAGTACACGTGCCTTTGAATGTATGTGACGCGGTATGAGCGTTACTCGTTACGCCGTTTTGCTGTTGTCGAGCAGGAATTTAACCGTTTTACGGTTCACAATGTCCTGAACCAGGGAAGGCATGTTTCCGTTGGACGTGAAGATGCTGCGGATCTCGTCTGCGGAACGGCCGTACAATTTGGACAAATTCTCCAGCTCGGCATTGATTTCCTCTTCTGTTGCTTCCAGGTTCTCAGCCTTGGCAATGGCTTCGAGCACCAGGTTATTCCGTACGCGCTTCTCGGCGTCGGCGCGCATTTGACCTTTCAGGTCCTCGACGCTTTGTCCGGTAAACTGGTAGTACATCTCGATGTTCATGCCTTGCGTACGCAGACGGGCTTCAAATTCTTTAACCATTTGCTCGGCCTCGTCATTGATCATGACTTCAGGAATTTCAACTTCAGCCGCTGCAGCAGCTTTCTCCACCACTTGAGCTTCTCTCTTTGCGTTGATCTCGTTTTGCTTGCGCTCTTTCAGCTTACTTTCGAGATCAGCCTTGAACTCTTCAAGCGTTTCGAACTCGCTGACGTCTTTAGCGAATTCGTCGTCAAGCTCCGGCAGGTTTTTGCGCTTGATGTCGTGCAGCTTGATTTTGAATACGGCTTCTTTGCCCTGCAGCTCTTCCGCCTGGTAGTTTTCGGGGAAGGTAACCGTAATGTCCTTCTCGCCGCCTTTCTCCAAACCGACCAGCTGCTCTTCAAAACCAGGAATAAAGCTGTTCGATCCGAGCTCCAGGGAATATCTTTCGGCTTTGCCGCCTTCAAATGCAGCGCCGTCTACAAAGCCCTCGAAATCGATCACGACAATGTCGCCATTTTGCGCAGCACCTTCTTCTACCGGAATCAGCTCCGCATGACGCTTTTGCAGTCTTTCCAGCTCTTCGTTGACTTCTTCCGCCGTTACGGAAGCTTCTTCCGCTTCGAGCTCGATGCCCTTGTATTCGCCAAGCTCTACTTCCGGCTTTACGGCAACCTTGGCTTTGAACTTCAAACTTTGTCCTTTGCCGAACTGCTCGACGTCTACTTCAGGACGGTCTATGGGCTCGATGCCTGTTTCTTGCACGGCTGCAACATAGGCGTCCGGCAAAATAATATCAAGCGCGTCCTGATACAAGCTCTCCACACCGAATTTGGATTCAAAAATGGCGCGGGGCACTTTGCCCTTGCGGAAACCCGGGACATTCACCTTTTGTACGACTTTCTTGAATGCCTTGTCCAGGGCGGCGGCCACCTGTTCCGCTTCGACTTCAATATCAAGAACGGCTACGTTCTTCTCTATTTTTTCCCAGCTTGCTTTCATTTTATGCTTTCCCCTTCCAAAAATGTTCCATCCATGATTTGTTACCGCAACGAACTGAGGACAAGCCTCTCGATATAACCATTATATTATAACTAGAATGAGTGACGTTTTCAAGGTATAAATGAATGTTGCAAAACGATAGAGACGCCGATCAAACCCTTCGGGTAAATACATTCGAGGCAAACTGCTGCATCAACCGGTACGCCTGCTCCCATTGAAACGCCAATTCGGACGTAATGCCGTACTGCTCCAGAATTTCCGCTTTGTCTCCGCCCTCAAACAGATGCTCCAACAGCGTCAAGTGCAGCGCTGCGGCCCAAACATCCACACAATCGGTTTCCTGCTTCAGCATTTGGTCATAAAACGAGGTGCCGTAAATAAACGCGAGGAATTCGTTCCAGGTTTCCCCTGCAAAATAGGATAAAGCCGGGTGCTGCGTTTCGCTGATTTCCTGCACCCGATGGATAATATCTTGAATTTGCGAAGGGAACTGGTCGAAACCCGCAGGCGTATCCTCGATATCGACCTCCGCCGTTTCCCCGTTCTTATGGAGCGCCACAACACCGGTGACACCGCGCTTTTTTAACGTTTGGAGCGTTTTGAATTGAACAATGGGATGAAGCGGCATCTGCGTAAGCCAATCGAGCAGGGCTTGATCAATATCCGGATGATCCAAAAAAGCGAGCTGATCCAGCGCCAGCATCAGCTTGTCCACGTCCTTGTGTTCCTTCAGGCTTTCCAGCAGCTTTTGGGCATACTCTAAGCTCTGTTCACCTTTTGCGCTCAGATGCTCGCGCAGCAAATCCGTCTCGCTCAGATCCTGCTCCAAGTCGCTTTCGGGTTTGAATATGAGATCGGGAAACATCATATACAGCCAATCCAGAAGCGATTGCCATTCTTCCCTCGCCCTTGCGTCGCCGGACTGGCAGGCAAGGAGGAAACGCAGCAGCCTGATCGCTTCGCCGTATTGTTCCGACTCCAAAAGACGGGTCAGTTCATATTGATAGTACTCGACGGTTTTGGGAAATAGAATTACATTATCGTTCGATTGTCCGTTCATGTGACACCGCCTTTCCTTAAGCGACTTTCTTATGAATGCCAGTGTACCCGAAAAAGAAGCCGAAAGCAAAATTTGCCTGCTGCGGCTGCTGATC
The DNA here is from genome assembly GCF_001465255.1 of Paenibacillus naphthalenovorans. Taxonomy (NCBI): domain Bacteria; kingdom Bacillati; phylum Bacillota; class Bacilli; order Caryophanales; family Paenibacillaceae; genus Paenibacillus; species Paenibacillus naphthalenovorans. Next base: position 2,863,325 of record NZ_CP013652.1, read on the forward strand.
ACAAAAAAGCCCCTGATGGCATCCATCCGGGCTGCATGTAATTTCAACTGGTTCGTTGGTATGGGGTTTGACATTCGTCCGCAGATCTTAGTCCATTTTCATGGCGGCTTGAATCAATTGAGCCTTGATGTGCGGATTTTTGTCGATGAAGGCGTACATTCTGTCGACAGCTTCCTTGTTTTGCAAGTAGTCGCGTTCATTTTGAATCATCTGGTGAGACCAGTTCAAAAGCGCAGCTTCCGCCGCTCCAAGACGGTTCAGGGCCGTGTGCAATCCGGTATCTTCAACAAGCCGCTCCATGACTTCCTGGTTTACGGTACCCAGCTTCTTCGTGGTAGCCAGCTTTTGCTCGAACTCTTTGTTGACTTTCTCAAAATGCTCCTTGGCTTCCTTATATTCCTTTTGCTGCTCCGATAAAGTCTTTTTCATACTTATGACCACCTTTCATGTTGATTCTCTGCCTTCCTGTCCTGCGCCGTGATGAAAAAAGGGAACCAAAACTCCGCTTTTTTGTTTCATAGGCCGCGCAAGGCAGAACTTACCCAATGGTTTTATACGCTTTAGTGTAACTTTTATTCGATCGTTTGTCCAATTGTTCGTCAAGTTTATGAGCCGTCCGCCCGCTACGGACAGACATGAATCGCGTTTTTCCCGCATAACCTTTAACATCTTGCTGTCGCTCCTTGGATAGGCTTGTTAGCCTGGAGGAATTCCAGAGATCAGAAAGGATGAAGACTATGTGTGGAATTACGGGATGGATTGATTGGCACAAAGACTTGACGCAGTATCCGTCCATTCTTGAAAATATGACGGATACGCTGGCCCCCCGCGGTCCGGACGCTTCCGGCACCTGGATCACGCCCCGCTGCGCCCTCGGCCACCGCCGTCTGAGCGTCATGGACCCGGAGAACGGCGTACAGCCGATGACGCGGAGAGCAGGCGACAATACGTACAGCCTTGTATACAACGGTGAGCTGTATAATGCCCCCGAGCTGAAAAAGGAACTGGAGCTGTGCGGTCACCGTTTTCTAACCGCATGCGACACCGAGGTGCTCCTCGTGGCGTTTATCGAATGGGGCCGGGCCTGCGTGGATCGGTTTAACGGCATTTTTGCTTTCGCCGTTTGGGATGATGAAGAGCAAACTCTGTTTGCAGCCCGCGACCGGCTCGGCGTCAAGCCGTTTTTTTATTCCTACACGGACGGACGGCTTCTGTTCGGTTCGGAGCCTAAAGCCATTCTCGCACATCCCGATTTTCCCGCCCAAATCAGCGGGGAGGGGCTGGCCGAGATCTTCGCTTTAGGACCGGCGCGTACCCCCGGGCACGGCGTATACAAAAATATGCACGAGCTGAAGCCCGGCCACTGCATGGTCCTGGATGCGAACGGCATTCGCATCCGCGCTTACTGGAAGCTGGAAAGCAAGCCTCACGAGGATACCGTCGAAGCCACTGCCGGGAAGGTGCGTGAGCTTCTGGAGGATACGGTTCAACGCCAGCTTGCTTCCGACGTGCCGGTCTGCACACTGCTCTCGGGCGGACTGGATTCCAGCGCGCTTACGTCTTTTGCTTCCCGTCATTATCATGCGCAAGGGCTCGGCACACTGCATACCTACTCGATCGATTACGTGGATAATGACAAGCATTTCAAAACGAGCGCCTTCCAGCCGAACGCCGATGCGCCCTGGATCCAACGGATGACGGATTACTTGGGCACCGTTCATCACGCGCTGGAATTTGATACGCCGGAGCTTGTAGATTCCCTGAAAAATGTAGTGTACGCCCGTGATTTGCCGGGGATGGCCGATGTCGACGGCTCGCTGTACTTGTTCTGCCGGGAAATTAAAAAGGGCGCTACGGTGGCGATTTCCGGCGAGGCCGCGGATGAAATATTCGGCGGCTATCCCTGGTTTCATCGTGACGATGCCCTGAACGCGCAAACCTTCCCCTGGTCGCTCGCCACTCCGGAGCGCATCGCTTTGCTGTCGCCTGATTTTGTCGATTGGGTGAAGCCGGAGCAGTATGTTCAGGAACGGTACCGCCAGGCGTTATCCGAAGTTCCGCGGCTTGCCGGCGAGAACCGGCAGCAAAACCGGATGCGCGAGATGTCGTATCTCAATATCACCCGGTTCATGCCGACCCTGCTCGACCGGAAGGACCGGATGAGCATGGCGGTGGGACTTGAGGTTCGCGTACCTTTTTGCGATCACCGGCTCGTTGAATACGTCTGGAACATTCCCTGGGAAGTCAAGACGGCGGGCGACCGTGAAAAAGGCATTTTGCGGAAAGCGCTCAAGGGCTCCTTGCCCGACGACGTGCTGACCCGTAAAAAAAGCCCGTATCCGAAAACACACAATCCAAATTACTTGTCGGCCGTCCGTTCCTGGGTTCTGGACATTTTACACGATTCCTCCTCGCCGCTGCTGCAATTTATCGATGTTGCCAAAATCCGCGCGTTAGCCGAGGACGACGGCAGCCGGTTCGACCTTCCCTGGTTCGGACAGCTGATGACAGGACCCCAGCTCTTGGCCTACCTTGCCCAAGTGGACACCTGGCTTCGCGCCTACAAAGTGGGCATTCGCTGACGGCGTACGGAAATCGGCCTCTAAATAAAATGACGGGACGAACTGCCGGAATGTTTCACCGTGCAGGCTTGTCCCGTCATTTATTTGCGGTCAAGCATGTCCCACAGCTTTCGCAGCGCACGGCCACGGTGGCTCAAGGCGTTTTTCTCCTCCATCGTAAGCTCGGCAAGCGTACGGCCAAGCTCCGGCACATAGAAGAGGGGGTCGTATCCGAAGCCCCGTTCTCCCCTCGGCGAATCGATGATGACTCCTTCGCATTCCCCTTCAACCTCGGCTACAGGCTCGCCATGCTTGTCCACAAGCGCTATGGCGCACACGAACCGGGCCGGGCTGAGATATACAGGCCCGCCCGGCGCGGGGCCTTGAGCAGGCGCTGCGCGCTTACCCAGTTCATCCAGCAGCTTGCGGTTGTTCGCCGCATCATCCGGCGGCTCTCCGGCGTAACGCGCGGAATACACTCCGGGAGCGCCGTCCAGCCGATCTACGCATAATCCGGAATCGTCGGCAGCGACCGCGACTCCGAACCGCAGGGCGATCGCCCTCGCTTTAATCAGCGCGTTGGCCGCGAACGTTTCCCCATCCTCCGGGATGTCCGGAATGTCCGGGTAATCCCGCAGGCTGCGAACCGTCAAGCCTTTGTCCCGAAAGAGGGATTCGAACTCTTTTACCTTTCCCGCGTTCTTCGTTGCAATAAGGATTTCAGACCCGGGAAGCAGCATGGGCAGCCCCCCTGATCCGTTCAGAGATCACTCCGAGCACTTTTTCCTGTTCACTGATCATGGATTGGATGCCAAGCTCAGCTAACAACAGCAGCTCATCGAGCTCTTTGCGGGAGAACGGCGATTCCTCTCCTGTCCCTTGAACCTCTACAAATTTGCCGCTGCCGGTCATTACCACATTCATATCCACCTTGGCCTTGGAATCTTCGTCGTAATTCAAATCAAGAAGCGCTTGTTCCTGGATAACGCCCACACTGACCGAGCCAAGAAAATCAATGATCGGAAAACGGCTTAATTTTTTGTCGGTTGCCAGTTTATCGATCGCAATGGCCATCGCTACGAACGCCCCCGTGATCGACGTCGTACGGGTTCCGCCATCCGCTTGAATCACGTCGCAGTCGAGTGTGACGGACCGTTCTCCAAGCGCATCCAGTTGAACGACAGAACGCAGCGCACGGCCAATCAACCGCTGAATTTCCATGGTTCGGCCGCCCAGCTTGCCTCTGGCCGATTCCCTCTGGTTTCGGACCGAGGTCGCGCGGGGCAGCATCGAATATTCCGCCGTTACCCAGCCCTTGCCCTGCCCTTTCATAAACGGGGGCACCCGCTCTTCTATCGTCGCGGTACAGATCACCTTGGTATCGCCCACTTCGATGAGCACGGAGCCTTCCGCATGTTTATTATAATTCGCCGTGATTTTTACCGGCCTGGTTTCATCGGCTCTTCGGCCGTCGCTTCTCATCAAGTGCTTCTTCCTCCTTTTGCTCTGACGCTCCTTATTGTACCAGAGCAAATCCGGAAAACCAACCGGCACCGATTTCCGTTAGGACGCCCTTGTTCATCAATAGAATTGGTTAAAATTCCCCCTTTATCGGACACCGCCGCATAAAGGGGGAAATATTCGTGAGTATAAGACTTACAATTTGATCTGATTGACCGCCTGCGGTCTGGACACCGGCTTCGCGTAGCTTTGGTTGTCCGTCGTGCTCACATCCGCTTTCCCGTTGACCAAAATTTGCACTTTGGTGGCCGCTCCCGCATTCTCCGTCAAGGAAAGCACAACGGCTCTCAACGCTTCGGCCGGAGCTTTATGATCCGGTCCGAGCATCTTGTCGGAGAAATTGACCGTGATGATATCCTCCGCTTTGCTAACCTTGAGCAGCTCCGCGCCGGGCGTCATCACGGCGCTCAAGCCTGTCTTCTCATTCGGACCGGCTATAAGCTGCTGCACAACCGCTTCAGCGACCTCGTCGGTCCGCTTGATCAATCGGGTCACCGGCACATAGTAGCTGTATTCTTCCTGATTTTGATTCAGGAAATAAAGGGTCACAGGAGTCGTCTGCCCGTATTCCACGTGTTCCGATTTCTCCAGGTTGATGCCCATCTCCCGAGTCAGCGCTTCGTCCAACGGCGTTTCGCCGACGGGCATTTCTTTCAGCGCCTTACCCTCTACGCGAATTTGCACTTTGTCCACGGTCGGAAAGCTCGTAAGCGTCCAAGTAATGCCCTCCAATATTTTCCTTTCGTCCTGCAGGTTATAATCTGTGAAGGAATTGGAGAAATCTACGATAGCGAGCTTATCTTTAATATTGATGCCTTTAATTTCGGTTCCTTTGGGCAGCAGACTCGTGAAGCCCGCCGGAAGCCGGCCTTGTGACGGCCCGCCTTCCACCATATATTCCAGAGCTCTCTTGGCCGTGCCTTCTGTCTTCTCGACCTGTATGGCAATAGGTGCGACAAAACCTTTCTCATCCTTTGCATATACCGTAATCTGCATCGGATTGGCAATGGCAGCCAAGACGGCTTTGGCCCCCGCGGCCCCGGCATCCGTCCCGGTCTGTGGAGGATCGATCGGCTGGGATTGTTCCTTTGTCGCTTCCGAGCAGCCGGAAGCCAGCAGCACCACAATGCCGGTAACGGCGGCCCACCGTGTCCATTTGTACTGTTTCATTGCTTTTCCTCCTTGATTGTCGGGGTGTTGTCCTTTTTTTACTCTATGTATACGAGACAGAGACAAGTTTATGACAATAATTTATCTGCCGCATTCGGATCTGCCTTTCTAGCTCTTAGAGCGGAAGAATCCTTGATTTTCCTGTCCTTGGAAGCCTATAATAAAAAATGTGTTTTCCCAAAAAGAAGCGAATCGCCAGATCGAAAATACGAAGGAGGCGTCCTCATGAAATACACTTTGAACAGCAAGGAAGTGGCTGAAGCCTCCCGTGAATGGCTTATGAAACGCGGGGTCCGGACTGAGGATATTGCAGAACTGACGTATTTTCTGCAAAAAGATTATTATGATAACCTGACGATGGAAGAATGCCTGTCCAGCGTGGAACAGGTGTTGTCCAAGCGGGAAGTGCAAAATGCCATTCTGACAGGCATTCAGCTGGATATCTTGTCGGAGCAGGGCAAACTGATGTCTCCCCTGCAGGAAATGATCGAGAACGATGAAGGGCTTTACGGCTGCGATGAAATCCTGGCGCTCTCCATCGTTAACGTATACGGCAGCATCGGTCTGACGAATTTCGGCTATATCGACAAGCTCAAACCGGGTATTGTAAAAGAACTTAACGATAAAAACGGCGAGCGCAAGCATACGTTTTTGGACGATATCGTCGGAGCTATCGCCGCATCGGCCAGCAGTCGGATTGCACACCGCAAACAGGAAGAAAAAGAGAAAGGAATGCGGTAATACCGCTCCGTAAAAACAAGGGCGATGCCTCTCATGGATGAGAAGCATCGCCCTCTTTGTTTACGGGTCAGGCTGTTTATTCGAGCGGCGCCAGCGTTTCGGCAATGGCTTCTATGGCTTCCGGAGCAGTGCCTTGGAGAGGCTGGATGGCGATAAACGTGTCCCCCTGCTTCAGATAGAGCGCGCGCTGTCCGTTTACCGTTAACCAGTCGGCTGTACCAATGCTTAGCTTCACTTCTTTCTCGGACTCCTGCCCCGGCGGCCTGAGCTCTTCAGGCGATTCCAGGACAGCCATATGTTTATATTTCACCGTCATCACCTTCCCGTTGCCCTGCACTTGGTCGATCTTGTCATCGGGAACCGCTTTTTGCGGTACATAAATGGAAGCGACGCCGGTGAACTTGGCAGTATTTCGAATATTCTCCTTGTCCGCCTCCGTGTAGCTGATCGGCACAAGCTCCACCTGAGCCGCCGGCGGGTTGGCAGCCTGGTCTCCTTGATTTTGATTTTGCCCCTGCGGGGGCGTAGTCTGATCCTTCTGGCAGGCCGTTAAGGCAAACAGAGATGACGCGAGGAGCAGTACAAAGAACCATACCGTTCCCCGTTTCCACGGATATCGTGCATTCATTGTTTACGTACCTCCATGTAAATTGACGTCAACGTCCAATTTGATTTCCGCCCGAGACAGCGCTTCTCTCCATCGTTCTTGCGTCCATAAGCCGCTGTACTGCTTACGGACGGCTTCCCCCAGACGCAGCGGGTCGGTCCGAAGCTCCTGCAGAGAACGGATAAGCTCCGCCCCCTGCTGCTTCAGCCTTTCTTTCCACTGCCCGGCGGTTGACCGTCCGTCCGAAAGCGCCGATACCGTCAAAACCACCCTCAGCTTCGGCTGCTTTAAATCGCCATTGGCGGCTATATCCACCCTGCAGGAGACCTGCCGAAGCGTTGTGGATCTGCCGGCGGCGGATTCTGCCTGATCCGTCCCCGGCCAAACAAGCCGAGGCAGATCGCTGCCCCGCAAGCAGGAAAGCAGTTCGCTTTGACCGGCGGAAAGCACGGTGACAAGCTTTTGATTTTTAAACAGCAGGGCCTGAGGAGTTGTCTTCCGGCTGCCCTCGCCCGACCGGGATAACGCCTCCGCAGGCAGATAAGGCAGGACAAGGTCGTCGCCATACCGGGAATCATAGGCGCCCAGCGTGTCTAAGGCCCAGCCGCTTTGGCCGAGCAGCGCCATACCGCCTTCCGCTCCGCCGGGGCTGCGCACCCATCGCTCGGCCGAGCCTTCCACAACGGCAAGCAAGGGCTTGCGTCCTTGCCTCACACCAAGCCGCTGCAGCTGCTTGGCCCAGGATGCCGGGAAGCCGTGAGTACGCACCCAGGCTTCACCGACGGCAATAAATTGCGGAGACGCTTTTTGCTCCCACTGCCAAGCTGCGTCCGCGAAGGTGGCAAAGGATTGCGAGCGCGGCTCCGCCGCCGCATAAGTCTGCAGCTTCCCGCCCGCCAAGCGGGTGAAGTGCTCCGAAGTCGTTACGCGCAGTCCTCCCGGACCATCGTCAACTCCGGCCATCGTCAGCCGCGCCCCTTCGTACGGAAGCGGCCTCATCGATTCGTTATCAGATGCCCTGCAGCCGGTTGCCGCAACAAGGCATGCGATGACCGGAAGCAGCAGCCGGAGCGGTGCGCCTTTCGGCGGCATGCCGTCTTTTGTCATTGAGCCTTCCCCTTCCTTTGCGCATGGCAGAGAGCAAGAGCTCTGCATTTCTTACTGGTCTCATATTTCCCATTTTGCAGTAAAATATGCAGAAAGCACCGGATCTCGCTTATCGCGCCGGAACAGGCACGCTCGGCTTATTGCTGCTCATAGCGGATGATGCCGTCCCGCTCTGTACACCGCGCCGCCCCTTGTTCGCGCAGCCAGATCAGGTGCGCCACCGTCTCCGACAGAGCGAACCGGAGCTGGTGCGTGCTCAGCTTCTCTCCGAAGGCGGCGCGGCATACGTCATAAGCCGTACGCGGCTGCGTCAGGAGAACACGCATTGATTCAAGCCTCTGACGGTGATGAGCGATCAGTTCCTTCGCCCGCTGCTGCAAATGAGCGAACGGCTCCCGGTGGCCCGGAAACGCCAGGCGCACCTCGTAGCGGCTGATCAACTCCAAGCTCGCCATATAACTTGCAAGCGGGTTCTCGTCGATACCGGGCAAATAGCTGACATTAGGCGAAATTTGCGGCAGCACATGGTCGCCGCAAAACATCGTTGCCGTCTCCGCACGATAAAAGATCAGGTGCCCGGAAGCATGCCCCGGCGTATGTATAGGCTCGTAGTCGTCCTTGCCCAGCCTTACTTTTTGCGCTTCATCAATAATGGTGACTTGCGGCTGCGGCGATACGGCCTGTACGAAGCTGTCCATATTCTCCCGCACCGTCTTCTCCAGCTCCGAGGGCAGCCCGTTGGTTCGAAACAGCGCCATCAGCTTTTCCGTCATAGGCTGACCCTCGCCCCACAGGAGACGGGTTTGCTCCCAGGCCGTCTGCGACATCAAGACGGGAGCGCCTCCCGAGCGTTCCTGAAACCATCCTGCCAGGCCATAATGGTCGGGATGATGATGAGTGAGCACGATTCGCTCGATGTGGTCAAAACGAATCCCCCGTTCGGCGAGCACCGACTCCCACAGCAATTCGGCCGCTTCCGTCCGGAGGCCCGGATCGATCAATGTCCAGCCGCCGGGCCCGGGCAGCAGATAGCTGTTGACAAAGCGCAAAGGAAACGGAAGCGGAACTTTCACCTGCAGAACATCGCCGTGCTCCGTAACCGTAGTGGATAACGACAATCGACTTGACATCCTACGCTTCCCTCCTGCCTACAAAAATCATCCGTTGGGAGTCATCGGGCTCATATGGAGAAGCATCGTAGCCGCCGTACACGGCATCTGCAGCCAATCCCGCCCTGCTCAGCATCTGAAGAAAGGTTTCCCGATCAATTAGCCTCACCTGCTCATCATAAACCCGTTCTTCCCGGTTCTTTTCATCCTGCAGCACAATCGTTTTCCGGACGAACCCATCCTCGATCCGACGCCGTTCGTCGATGGTAATCCCGCCTTCCGTACGCACCGAATGCGGGACGAGGTGAGCGGCCACATAAGACGGATTCAAATAGTCGATAATGAAACGTCCTTCCGGTTTAAGCAGTCTTTGAATTTCCCTTAATACCCTTTCATTGTCAGAAGGCTCGGTAAAATAACCGAAGGACGTAAACAAATTAACAACCGCATCAAACTGCTCCGTCAAAGGCACGCTGCGCATATCTCCTTGAATCCATCGCACTTCACCCTTCCTGTCCAGCTTCTTCGCCTCTGCCAAAAGCACCTCAGAAAGGTCGACTCCCGTGACCTGAAAGCCAAAGTCATGAAGCGCCATCGAATGGCGGCCCATTCCACAGCATAAATCAAGCACTCTCGCTCCTTCCGGCAGCTCTAGCCAGTCCATCATCCGATGAACCTCTTCATAAGCCCCTTGTAAATCACGATGTTTATATACCAACAAATAATCTTGTCCAAAGCTCTTTTCAAACCACTCCGCCATCTCTCCATCGTCCCTTCCCGCATATCTCATACAGCCGATTGAATATTACAAACTACACCCTATTTTACCAGAACACGGCCGCAAAAATCACGTTATTGTTTCCGACCCGTCACGAGTATAGTATAATTATATTTTAATCAGCAATGATTCTGGCATCGGAGGAAGATCATGGAACATGATAGCCTGGAACGAAGAATTTCCGGCCGGAAAGCAAAAGATATTTTTGAACAAATACGAAAAGTGGGAACCGTATCCAAAATCGACCTCCTCGATAAGAGCGGCCTGACCGGCAGCACCCTGACCCGAACCCTTGAAGAGCTAACGGCGCAAGGGCTGATCCTGGAGGCGGGCTTTGGAGAATCGACAGGCGGCAGAAGGCCGATTCTATACACCATTAATCCCAACTATGCCTATGTGTTCGGACTGGATATATCCAGAATGTACTCCAAGCTGATGCTCTTCGACCTGCAAATGAACAAGCTGGAGTCGAAAACCTGGGTGATGACCGAGAGCCTTAGTCCGGATGTACTGTTTGATGAGATTGTCTTGACGGCGCAGAAGATGATGTCCGGGCGCGGCATTTCCTCAAATAAAGTGCTTGGCATGGGTGTCGGGGCGGTAGGACCGGTCGATCGAGCCTCGGGCACCATCCTGGAACCCTTATATTTCCCTTCCGAGGGCTGGAACCAGGTGCACGTGACCGACGTTCTGGGGCAGAGGCTCGGGTTTCCCGTTCTCCTCGACAACGGGGCCAATACCGCCCTGATCGGAGAGTCCTGGTCCGACCGCGGGCGGGATTATCGGCATCTGCTGTATATTCATGTCGGCGTCGGCCTGCGCTCGGCCATGATGACGAACGGGCAGGTCGTTTACGGGGCAGTGGACATGGAAGGAGCCGTCGGGCAGATGATTATTCAAACCGACGGGACCCGGCTGTGGGATGAAGGCAATTTCGGCGCCTGGGAATCGTACGCCTCCATTCATGCGCTGGAGCGGCAGGCTCAGCGCCGGCTTAAGCAGGGGCGTGACAGCCTATTGCTCCGTATGGAGCCGGATCCGGAGAAAATCACGTTTGCTCATCTGGGACAGGCTTTGCGCGAGAATGATCCTCTAACCGTCGAATTGTTCACTCAGGCCGCCACTTATTTTGGCATCGGATTATCCAATTTGCTCAATATTCTGCATCCCGAGAAAGTCATTCTCGGCGGTGCTTTGATCGGCAGCCATCCCGGTTTTTTCCATACCGCCACTCGCGTCGCCATCCAAAGAACCTACTACTATCCGAAGTACCAGGTCGTGTTCAGCCAGGGCTCCTTGGGGGAAGATGCGCTTGCCACCGGTGCGGCAATTATGGTCATCAACAAACTGACCGGCGTTTAAGTTTACATCGCTCCGGAAACCAAAAAAGCTCCACAGAAACCTATGGGTCGCCGTGGAGCTTTTCTCATTTTCGATTATGCTGATGCTTCATCTTCATTGACCGGGTCGCCATGCATTTCCTGGAACAATTCAACCAGTTTGGCGTGTTTGCGCAGCGATTTCTCATGAATGAGGTTCAGCTTCCCATTGTCAAGCAGCCCGAAACGTTCGATCAGCTGCTCGTTTTCATGGGTCCAGTCGAAGCCTTCAAAAATGTTCAAACAGGTCGTCCAGTTTCTCACATATTTGCCGTCCGCAAACAAATAACGGTTCGCATAAAGCGCGATACTCTCCTGCATGGCACGCGAAGACGAACTGTACTGAGGCAGACCAGGCTGTTCCGGCATCAACGGAATGAGCGTGGTAAAGAACTGGTGCAAAATCTCGATATACGTGGAAGGATCCTGCTTGATCTTACGCGCCAGCTCATAAGACGGCTGCATCTTCCCGGTAAACAACATGGTGGCCGTAGAATACAACCAGCTGAACGAAGTGAAATTTTTGTTGTATGCGGTCAGGTTGGCCCTGCGTTCCACGCCCGCGCCCTTCAAGAACACGTTATGATCCACTACCTGCTGAATAACAACGTTGAGCGGGTCGATGGAGTCGAACGAATGGCCGAGCTCCTTGCTTACCAGCTGCACCTTGGAGTTAATGTCTCCAAACAGCTGCTTTTCTTCTTCTTCGCTAAGGCCGATATAAATCTGAACCGCCAGCTCGCTTTCCATAAGCTCCAGACGGCGGCGCTCCAACTGCTCTACCTGCCCTTCAAGCTGTTCCAGCTCGGCGGCAATTTCCGCATTGTCCGGCGTCTTGCGATGCTTGATTTTCAAAGCGGCAACCTTCTTTTCCAGGCTGCGGGCTTCTTTGAGCATTTGCTCGCCTACATACCCCAGCGCAAGAATACGGTGCTGTCCGTCGAGTATGCTCAGCTTGGAACCCGGGCGCAGGAACAAACCGTTATCCGCCTTAGCCAAGCTGCTGACATCCCGCAGGCTGAGCGTAACCGGGCCAAAAAACACGCGGTCAAGATCGCGTTCTTGCAAATAGTTCGCAATTTTGCGGCGCTGACCTGCGCTCAGCTTCCTCTGCACCATCGGGTCGATCGTTGTATAGTTCAACAAATCCTGTACTTGAATGGCTACCGTTGCAAGTCCGAAACGATCACAAAACGGATGGATCGTCATTTGTAGGTTTAAGCCGTCCATTAGCCAACGTCCTCCTTAGTGTTATCCGTTTGGAAAACTTGTTCAGCAAGCGAGTCTTCACGAATCAGGAACATATGGTGCTCCTGATAAAAATCTTTAATATATTGGTATGCTTTCATAATGCGGGAGCGTCTGGGCAAACGGTCTTTCTCATCCCCAGTGTAAATGGCATCCCAATCGATGTGAGGCAAAATTTTAAGCGCATAGTCAAGCGCATATTTGTTAAACGTGCCGGTTTTGGTCACTTCATCATGGAAGAACATGGACAGAGCGATTTGCAGGTTCTCCGACCAGCACAATTCGCCTTTTTCCGGCGCAGGCAAATACTTCAGCAGGCTCTCAAAGTAATGGACGGCCAGCTTCATGTGCTCCTCCACCTGTTGATCCTCGAAGTAATACCCGTTGTTCCGGGCGGCTGACTTCAAACGCCCTTCAAACAAACCAATCATTATCTCGATCAGCAGGTGATAAGAGAACAGGTACTCCGGCCCTTTGCCCCGCTCGGTAAACATATCGACCGGAATTTGTTTCATCACCTCTGTCTCCAGTGCCAGACGGGAAGCAAGGACATGATAAAATCTGCGCTGCTCTCTCAAAACCGCCAAATTCCCGCCGATCTTGCGCGGGAGCTTATTGATATCCGAGAACAGCTGGCGCTCTTGACGCGCATTGATATCAAGATAAATCATCGTGGACATCGGGAACGTGTACAGCTTGCTCAGCTTCGCCGAAATCTCTTCCATACGATCGTACTCTCTGCGGTCTTTGGCCCGCGCCATAGCGCTTTGCAGCGTTTCCATCAAACGCCGGAATGCCGCCAAGCGATGCTGCCCGTCGACCACGTACAGTTTCTCGATGGCTTGAAGTCTGTACAAGCGTGAATCCGGATCATATTCACCGGCACCGCGGGCAGACAAAATAATCCCCGGAAAATAAATCCCTTGTCCGTGATCCAGATAGAGCATGATATAGTCCATCATTTTGGACAAGTTTTGCGGGACGATGGAGCGCTGAACCTCCAAATCCACTTCATAGATGGCGAAAAGCTTGCTCATGGGCAATGTTGTAGAAAGCGTCGTTTGGCCGAATGTTCTGGAGACGACCCCTGGAATTTCTATATACGACGACGCCTTCTGCTCTGCCAGCAATTCCGACAGAGATGTGATGTTATCCATATCCGTTTCCTCCTTGGATACCTTGCAGTCAGGCATATAAGTATATTTTACTATAATAGGTTGATATAATTCCATTATACACCGAAAATGCCCAAAACATTCAGGTTTCCGGCAGATTACGCAGGTTTTTCACAAAAAAAACCATTTGACAACAGAAAACCCTTGGAAAAAGCTCGATCCGCGCCTTTCAACGGTCTCAGCCCGGTACTGCAAAGTTATAGTTAGGCATATAAAATTAATCGTATATTCTTTTCAAAGGGTTGTCAATTCATACGGCCTGAAAGTCATGGCTGCTTTTTGATAAAAATATGAACGTTTTCAAAAAGAAATAAATGACAAAGAGGCATCCCATGAGGGTGCCTCTTTGTCGCTATCGTCGCGTATATTCCGCCGCTTCCGATGGTTTGATCGGAGTGAAAATCACGGAGACCTCAGGGTCCGCACTCGACAGAACCGGCTGGATCCGGGTCATAAGTTCACGCGGTATAATGAGAAACAGTTCATTCGGGGATGTGTTGGAATAAGCCGGTGAAGATACCCATACCGCTTGATCGCCGTATGCCTCGGACACCTTTTCTTTCACGGCGGATGCATGATTGGTCCTGATCCACACCATCATCAGATCAAAATGGTCCCTTAGCATGAACTGCAGCGAGCAGTAAGCCAGGAAATAAGAAATAATGGAGTACAAAGCTTGTTCCCAACCAAAGAGGAACCCGGCCAAAGCCAGAATGCCGATATGAATCAGAGTCACGAGCTCAGCGGTGGAAAGCCTCGTTTTTTTCCTTAACCATACTGCCGTTTCCCTTACTCCGTCCGCGTGCGCACCATATTTGACCATCATTCCGGTACCGATCCCGAGCATCAGTCCTCCGGCAACCGATGCAGCGAGCGGATGCTCGGTCACCGGCGGTACGGGGTGCAGCAGCAGCGTAGCGAAAGTAAGCAGCAGCAGGCCGATCCAAGCCATCCAGGCGGAAATGTCCTTTCGCCTCACTCCCGTGAGAAGAACAAACGGAAGGTGAAGCAGAAAAAGAAACAACCCCATATGCATTTCGGTGATATACGCCAGCATGATCGAGAGGCCTTGAACACCGCCAGGCACGATCCAATTGGGTCTCAGAAACAGCTCCAATCCTACGGATACGAGAACGATACCGGCTGCGAACAAGCCATACCGGAGCAGCATGTGCAGGTACGGATGCCTGCCTTTATCTTTCATCTGCATTTTTATTTTCAAGATTCATCGATCTGCCGAGCAGGAGTCTTCTGCTCTTTTTTTGTATTCTCAAGCGGAATAATGCGGTTCAGCATGGTGTAGACCCACTTGGATTCTTTAGTCAGCAGCGGTCCCAGGATCGCCAGAATCAAAACATAGAGCGCAGCAAACGGCTGCAGAATCGCAAGCAATCCGCCCGCTTTGCCGATGTTCGCCATAATGATGGAAAACTCGCCACGTGACACAATCGTAAGCCCGATGTTCGCCGACGCTTTGGATGACAAGCCGGCGTATTTCCCCGCGAGCATGCCTGCAATGAAGTTTCCGATCAATGTAACGACGACGGCCGCCAGAGAGTACCACACGGCTCCGCCTAAAGTAAGCGGATCAATCGACAAGCCGAAACTGAAGAAGAACACGGCTCCGAAGAAATCCCGAAAAGGAAGGATGAGGTGCTCGATCCGCTTCATATGCTCTGTCTCCGCCAGAACCAGCCCGGTCAGCAGCGCGCCGATGGCCTCGGCAACGTGAATTGTTTCACCAATGCCTGCAATCAAAAACAAAGTGCCAAAAATCACAAGCGCGAAGAGCTCATTGGATCGAATATTTAATGCACGGTTTAAGAATGGTACGGCCTTTCGGCCAAGGATGATAAAGAAGAGCATGAATCCCAAAGCCATTAAAGCGGAAAGCAATACGCCGCCAAGCGAGGAAGCGCCGCTTAGGACAAGTCCGGAGAGGATCGAGATATAGACAGCCAGAAATACGTCTTCGAACATGATAATGCCAAGAATCATCTCGGTTTCGGGGTTAGCTGTTCTTTTTAAATCTACCAAAACCTTAGCAACAATGGCACTTGAAGAAATCGTGGTTATCCCTGCAACGACTAATATTTCCTTTACAGGAAGGGCCAGCATCCAGCCGAGCAGAAGGCCCAAAGTAAAGTTAATCGCGATGTATATCGTGCCGCCGACGGCGATGGATTTGCCTGATTTAATCAAACGGCCGACAGAGAATTCCAGTCCCAGATAAAAGAGGAGGAAAAGAACTCCGAGACGGCCCATGAATTCGATCAATGGCGCGCTCTCAATGAAGCGGAAATCGAAAAATCCGATTTTGGGGGCGTGAGGACCTACCGCCATACCGACCAAAATGTAAAACGGGATAACGGAAAAGCGCAGTTTAGCTGATAACAAGCCCGCGATAGCAATGAGTGAAATAGCAAGACCTACCTCCAGAACGATATGATCCATGCTTATTCACTCCCGCTAACCAAAATCTGTTTGAGGAGTTTTAAATGTTTCCGTTCTCCGGCAACAATCAGCATGGAATCGGCTTTAAACACGTAATCCGGACCCGGATTGATTTTCTTGCTGTGATCTTTCTCAACCACCGCAATAATGCTGGTGCCCGTCTTTTGCCTGATTTCCAACTGCCCGATGGACAGGCCGACACATTTGTAGTTCGGCTCGACCTTGTACCATTCAATGGTCAAATCATCCAGTTCCACTTCAATGGTCTCCAGCGCTTTGGGCTTATAATTCATTCCGCCGATGATGCTGCCTATGATGCGTGCTTCGTCGTCGTCGAGAGTTACCATAGAAATGCTGTCATCCGGATCTTCATGTTCAAAATGATAAAGTTCTCTTCTTCCGTCGTCGTGGATAATGATGACCAGTTTGTCTCCTCCACGGGTAATAAGTTGAAATTTCCGGCCGATGCCGGGCAAATCGATTTCTCTGATATTTGGCATAATTCAATGACCTCCTGAAAGCTCACTTTGTATCCGAATCGGTTATTGTAATGTATCGATCAAACATGCAGGCTTCAAAACGCCACAAAATGTGAAGTAAACTTGATCGGGTACAGCAGAACCTTCCTCATCCGCTTAGGAACCGTACAATCAAAACGATTGATCGGCATTCGGAACAGCAAGAATTTCAGCAGGTCCCGACAGCAAGCCAGAGAAAAAGCTGCGATCAGGTATGTCATCATGACCTGCTGGAAAACCATCGTACCTGAGGAATACGTTGAATGTCCCAAGGATGACGACAACCCTCTGGATATAGGATCGATAGTAATGAAGGGACTGACCGAAGCCACTGCCAGCGCAAGCAGAATGAACAGCAAAAAAAACAACCGTATGCCTTTATTCT
Organism: Paenibacillus naphthalenovorans; assembly: GCF_001465255.1. Lineage (NCBI taxonomy): Bacteria > Bacillati > Bacillota > Bacilli > Caryophanales > Paenibacillaceae > Paenibacillus > Paenibacillus naphthalenovorans. The sequence goes on from NZ_CP013652.1 coordinate 2,880,078, forward strand.
TGATACGCATGGTTATCCCTCCCTTAACCCTTATCCATTCATTATATAGAATTTTGCTAATGAAATCCATTATCTCATCCAAACCGTGTGAAAACGCTCATTTGTTTCCTTTTTCCGATTCCAGAATTTACCCCTTTATTCGATTTCTTCATCCTTGATAGAATGGTTAGTGCAACTAGAATAACATACAGGAGGTAACAAATGAAAAATATGATCGTTTCATCCGTATTGGCCGGAACCTTTTTATTTAGCGGAGTCGCTGCTGCAAACGCTCCCAATCAATACATAGCCACGGACTCTGATACGCTCTGGACCGTTTCGCAAAAGCTGAATATTAAACTGTCCGATCTGGTAGCGGCCAACCCTAACCTGGACCCGCAAAACATTTATGCAGGCGTGGTGATCCATCTTCCCCGCTCCACCGCTCAAAAACAGAGCTGGGAAGCCAAAGCCGATGCCGTCATTGCAACGGGGTTGAAACAGCTTGGAACACCATATGTATTTGGCGGAGATACGCCATATGTTGCTTTTGACTGCTCGGGATTTGTCCAATATTCCTTTAATCAAAACGGATTCAACCTTCCTCATTCTGCAGCATTGATCAGCCAAATGGGGACGCCTGTAAATAAATCCGATCTTCGCAAAGGCGATCTGGTATTTCTGTACGGAACCTATACCAGAGGAGTTTCTCACGTGGCCATCTATCTTGGGAACAATAAAATACTCCATGCAAGCACCTACGGAGGGACCAAAGAAGTCAAAATCACTCCCCTTTTCGGTACGCCTTATTATGATGCGCATTATTGGGGTGCTCGCCGTTTGATCCACTAGCAGACAACAAGCGGATGACCCTCGGCTTGCTGCTTATAAGGGCGGCTGTTTTTTGACCAGTGCGGATACAGGCAAAAATTGAATTTCCTTCTTTAATTTAGGGATGACATCTCCCAAAACCGCTGCCGTTTTCTTTCGGGTTCCAACATGCCCTATCGCTACGCATTGGTCATGGTCCTTCAAATGCTCCTGAAGCAATGTAATTTGCTTGTAAATATGCTCCCTCGTGTTGATATCATCCAGGAAAATATGGTTTTCAATACAAGGGACTCCGACTTTTGACGCCGTTTTGGAAACAATGCTCCGGTAATTCGTATGGCTGTCCAGAAAATACATCCCTCTTTTTTGGCATTCTTCCAGTATGATGCGAATGATGCGAGCATCGGCCGTCACTTTTGAACCCATGTGATTATTGATGCCGACAGCATGGGGAACATCATCAATCGCGGCGTTAATACGCCGCCTGATTTCCTCTTCGGCGAGGTCGGTCGTAATCGCCCCGGGTCCAAGCCATTTGTCTTTGTTCCCTGACTTGGGCTCCATCGGCATATGGACTATCACTTCATGACCGGCTTGGTGCGCCCATTCCGCATCCCTTTTGGTCGTTGGCAAAAATGGCATAACCGCAACGGTAATCGGAAAAGGCAGGTTCATCATCTCTTTGGTTCCGAACATGTTGTTACCAAAATCGTCAATAACAATAGCAGCCTGTTTGGTCGGAATTGCAATTTCTTGCGCTTCAGCAACCAAGACGGAACCAAGAATCAGCATCACCGCTATACATCCAGTCCAAAATTTCATAACAAACTTCCTTCCCAAGACCATTCATTTACCAATAATATGTTGATTTTCGGTTTGCAATATGCATATTTGCAATATGCATAGGAAATGACTTTTTAAGGAAACGTTTAACAAAAAAAAGCCCCCGTCTTACGATCCCTCCACTTAGAGGCAGCGTAAAAAGAAAGCTTTTGAGGATTCATAGATATTACACTTTGAATTTGCTTATCATTTCCTGCAGATCTTGAGCCATCTTGCTTAAGGATTCCGCAGAGGCTGATATTTCTTCCATGGAGGCATTTTGTTCTTCTGCTGAAGCAGCCACGTTCTGTGTATTTCCTGCCGATTGTTCAGCGATATGTGCCACGCCTTCCATCATTTCCGCCATACTTTGTGAGCTTGAATTCACTTGTTCTATGATAGCAGATACCTCTTGAGATTCGGCAGCAACTTGTTCGATCGCCTTGACGATGTCTCTGAAAGCTTCACCGCTTTGATGAACCATTTGAATACCCTCAAGTATAACATTAGCCCCTTCGTCCATCGATTGAACAGCCTTGTCCGCTTCCGCTTGAACCTCGCCGATCAGTTGACGAATTTGGCCCGCCGCGTCTCCGGATTGTTCTGCTAATTTTCGTACTTCATCGGCAACTACAGCAAAACCTCTTCCATGTTCCCCGGCCCGCGCAGCTTCTATCGCAGCATTAAGAGCTAACAGGTTGGTCTGATTGGATATTTCGGTAATCAACTGAACAATATGACCGATTTCTTTTGACTTTTCGCCAAGCGCATTTATCACCTCTGCGGTGTGTCCCACTGAACGCTGCATAACATTCATTTGTTCCATAGCCTGCGTCACCACTTTATTTCCAGCGGTTGCTTTTTCGTTAGCTGTTGTAGTCAGATCAGCAACAGATTGAATGGACAAGGCCGCCTGATTCATCCCTCTTAAAATTTCAGCGGCCGCCTGATTCGCTTCCGCGGCGCTGTGAACCTGTTTTTCAGAGCCCAATGCCACCTCTTGAATGGCAATCGATATTTGCTCCGTAGCTTTGCTGGTCTGTTCAGCACTTTCAAATAAATCGTGTGAAGTGGCACTAACCTGCTTGGCATTATTACTTACCTGACCAATCAAATGCCGGAGGTTCATCTTCATTTGATTGAAGGAGTTTGCCAGATCCGCAATTTCATCGCGGTTTTTCACCTTAATATCGTCCCCGGTAAGAATCCCTGATGAAATTTCCTTTGCACTGGCGGCTATAGTTAAAATAGGTTTTTTGATGATTCGAGTAATATATACCCCTATCAATACGGCCAAAATACAAGCAAAAACACTCAGAAAAAGAACGGTAGTCACAACCGAGTCAACTAACTGACGGTTAGCCGCACTTGCTTCTTCCATCAATTTTGCTTGTTCATTGGCGATTTGGTCTGACATGTCCCTTATTTCTCTAGCTAATGGAAATAAAACTTGGTTTGATTGACGTACAGCTTGTTCGGGATTGCTTCTCGCCGAAGCGATTATCGCATCGGATTGCGATTTGAAATCGGCGTTCAATATTTGCAGCTTTTGTAATTTAGCCTTGAGTTCTTCACGTTGGACTATTTGGATGGTAGCATTGATCTTCTCGCTCAGATCATTAATAGCGGTTGCTACTATCTCCGATGAACCTTCTTCTTGCATCAACACCCCTCGCATACCGGAAATTTGCCGCGAAGCACTGATTTGCATATCCTTGGCATTGGATAAAATGATGACCCGGCGCTCAACCAAATCGGAATAGGATTCGTCTACCTTCTTGATGTTGTAATACGATATAAAACTAATGATTCCAAGAAGTAAAGAAACACTAAGAAATCCACCCAACATTTTTTTGCCAATCGTAAGCTTCATTCATTACACCTCATGATACATTTGTTTTATTATCTCATGCTTAATAGGTATTTCTTACTATACATATCTATATAAAGGGTTCTCAAAAATAGTCCTAAATGCGGTTCCTCCTTACTTTCGTCAGGTTTTCCTGCTGGCATATTTTAGAACTTTAGTCCTGTACTAATATATCACATAATGGGTAAGATGTTGAAGGAAAATTTTAAAATTTATATCAAATTTTCTCCCCAAACCAAAAAGCCCTCGTCTCACGATCCTCTATGCAGAGGAACCGCAAAAAGAAGGCTTTGTTAGGGTCAATGAAATTTTTCAGATCTGCAACTCCCCAAGCTTGATCAGCTCGACAACCGCCTGCGAACGTCCCTTTACGTTGAGTTTTTGCATTACATTCGTGATGTGGTTTGAAAGTGGCATCATTTTAGTATGAGTGCTTCCCACCGGCAGCTTCATCCTCCTGAGCAGCAAGATCTTTCCATTGGGGTCCGAATGTTGTCTTAACAGAAATGTTTCCTTTGCGGTCAACGGTAATCCGCTCAATTAATTTCAAAATAATCAACCGGAGTTCTTCAAATTCATCTTCGTCATCGAAATTCAATGTCACCAAATCGTCCAATGAATCCATGACTTCCTCATATAACTCATTCAAGTTGTTTTTCTTTTCATGGTTATTCCTGAGTTCTTCCAGCTTTTTTTCCAATGCAAAGATATCGGCTTCGTATTGCTGTTTCTCAAATTCATATTGCTTTTCGTTCAAAGTCCCCTGCATTTTTTCTTTTCGAAGTTTAAATAATAGCTTGCGTTGATTTTCAAGCTGCTTTTCAGCATATTGGATTTGTTTACCGCTATCGTCATTATTGATGTTCAATAAGTCTTTATATTTTTCAAATAAATCTTCTGCCAAGCTGCTTTGCGCAACATGATCGGAGATGATGTCAAGCAAATCCTTTTTAAACGGATGATAAGGAAGCCAATAATCATTATGGCATCCTGCAGCTCCTTGCCTCCTCCGTTTGGAACAAATCAAGTATCGATATTCTTTGCCTTCGCGATGGATTTGCCGGCCTTTTGACCGCAGGGTGACCATGGCCGCCCCGCAGTGGGAGCATTGTATAATACCTGCAAACAAATTTTTATTGTTTCGTATTCCGCCACGTTTCCCGCCACCGCGCTGCAGCCGGATCTCTTGAGCCAGTTTGAACAGCTCTGTATCGATGATCGCTTCGTGAGTCACAGGATGAATTGCCCGTTCCCATTTTTCTTGATCCCGTTTGACCAGTTTCTTTGTTCTGTCCGAGAGATCCTCCGTATTATTATAAATCAGTTTGGACTCATACTTGCCGAATACGTTAACTCCTGTATAGGCTTCATTTTGTAATATCCGCTGCACGGAAGAAAGCCCCCAAACACCGCCTTTGGGTGAAGCAATTTTCTTCTCTTCGTTCAGATATTTAACGATTTGTTTCTCTCCCATTTTGTAAGCGGTGTATAGTTGAAATATTAATTGGACAATTCCTTTGGTCTGATCGTCCGGTAATAATGTCTTCTTATTATCTATCATCACTTTTTTATATCCATAAGGAGCCACGCTTCCGATAAAATTTCCTTTCAGAGCGGACTGTCTTATTCCCCGACGGGAGCTGAAGCTGATTTGTTCGCTTAATTTCTGATTGACTGCGGATAGGATCTGAAATTTTAACTCGTCCAAGTCGATAAGAGAATCGAATCCTTCATCCAGTGAAATCAATCTGATCCCAAGCGTATCGACCAATATTCGTTTAAGCGATAAGGAATCCAGGGAATCTCTTGAAAAACGCGATAATGAGGCAAAAATGACATTTCGAAATTCCCCTCTTTTCGCATCCAGGATCAGTTGTTGTATGGCAGGGCGATGAACAATAGTCGTACCCGTATCCCTGTCTTCATAGATGAATTGTTCCAAAACTTCCAATTCCATTTGACGCGCTTTTTCCCGGCAAACGGCTTCTTGATGCTCGGGACTGTCTTTTTGGCTTTCCTTCGTCGTACTGACCCTCACGTAAATGGCCGTCTTATTTCCTTTCTCATTCGCAACCCTCATTGCGGAACCTCCAGAATATATCAAACGGATCTCTCGGAGCGAACCGGAAAAGGCCGGTAAATGATACTCCTCTTCCCGTCATCCGCTACACAGCTCGTCTAAACGTCCGGCTTTTTTTTACTCCCCGGCAGACAAAATCTCCCGCGTTTTTCCGGACCGTTTGTTTGGCCAAATCATCAATGATCCGATTCAAATCCGATTCGCCATAAAAAATATTCAAGCGATATGTTTTGGCATCCTGTCGGTTGATCATTTGGAATCTCTCCCTTCGCGCATGACATCATAATGTATTCGTTTCTAAACTTGTACTATGCATGTAAAATAGCGACGCAAGGGGCAGGAGGAAAATCCCCCTGCCCCTTGCGTACCTTATTCATTGCCTCAAATGGCCATTAGACTATAGTATTGTATTTACCCCTGCTTATAATTGAAGCGCCTTTAATTCTTCGTCCGTGAAAACGCGGGAGCGTGTCAGGAACCGGCGTCCTTCCGGTCCCTCCAGCGAGAACATGCCTCCCCTGCCGGGAACGACATCAATGATTAACTGCGTAAACTTCCAGTATTCATATTGGGCCCGGCTCATATAAAAGCGGGCTCCGCCGATTTCCCCCAATAACACGTCATATTCGCCGATCAGAAATTCGCCTTCGCGGTAGCACATCGGAGAGCTGCCGTCGCAGCACCCTCCCGATTGATGAAACATGACAGGACCGTATTTGGCTTTCAAAAACTCGATCAGTTCCAGGGCGGCGTCAGTGGCCAGAACTTTTCGGACTTCTTCCATGACGATGACCTTCTTAGAAGAATCCTAAAGCGTCAGGGCTGTAGCTGACAAGCAGGTTTTTCGTCTGCTGGTAATGGGAAAGCATCATTTTGTGCGTTTCACGGCCAATCCCGGAAACCTTGTAGCCCCCGAATGCCGCGTGCGCCGGATAAGCGTGGTAGCAGTTGGTCCATACGCGGCCGGCCTGTATGCCTCTTCCGAAACGGTAAGCTGTATTGATATCGCGGGTCCATACCCCTGCCCCCAGCCCGTACAGGGTGTCATTGGCGATGGATAACGCTTCCTCCTGATCTTTGAACGTCGTTACGGAAACGACCGGCCCGAAAATCTCTTCTTGGAAAATACGCATTTTGTTGTGCCCTTTGAACACGGTCGGCTCAATATAATACCCGCCTTCCAGGTCGCCTTTCAACGACGATCTGTTTCCGCCGATCAGACATTCCGCACCTTCCTGTTTGCCAATGCTGATATAGGACAAAATTTTCTCCACCTGTTCCGAAGATGCCTGAGCTCCGATCATCGTTTCGGTATCGAGCGGATTGCCCTGCTTGATCGCAGCCACGCGCTTTAATGCCCGTTCGATGAATGGTTCGTAAATCGATTCCTGAATCAGGGCGCGGGACGGGCAGGTGCAAATCTCGCCTTGGTTCAGAGCGAACAGCACAAACCCTTCGATAGCCTTATTCAAGAACGCGTCGTCTTTGGCGAAAACGTCTTCAAAAAAGAGATTGGGAGACTTGCCGCCCAATTCCAGCGTAACCGGAATAATGTTTTGTGATGCGTATTGCATAATTAAGCGGCCTGTCGTCGTTTCTCCTGTAAAAGCGATCTTGGCGATGCGGTTATTTGAAGCAAGAGGCTTGCCTGCTTCCAGCCCGAAGCCGTTGACGATATTCAATACTCCTGGAGGCAGCAAATCGCCGATCAGCTCCGCCAGGACCAGGATGGAAGCTGGCGTTTGCTCCGCTGGCTTCAGCACGATGCAGTTGCCCGCAGCGAGCGCCGGCGCAATCTTCCATGTAGCCATCAACAGCGGGAAATTCCATGGGATGATTTGCCCGACGACGCCTAACGGTTCATGGAAATGATAGGCAACCGTATCGCCGTCCACTTCTCCGAGCGTTCCCTCCTGGGCGCGAATGCAGCCCGCAAAATACCGGAAATGGTCGATTGCCAAAGGAAGGTCGGCAGCCAGCGTTTCCCGGACGGGCTTTCCGTTATCCCAGGTTTCGGCTACGGCAAGCTGCTCCAGATTGGCTTCCATGCGGTCGGCGATTTTTTGCAGAATCAAGGCACGCTGGGCCGCCGATGTGCGCCCCCAGGCGTCCTTGGCGGCATGGGCAGCATCCAGCGCCAATTCGATATCTTCCGCTGTCGAACGGGCCACTTCGCAAAAAATCTGGCCTGTTACCGGCGTGATGTTCTCAAAATATTCCCCTTTGACAGGCGCAACCCATTTTCCCCCGATATAATTGTCGTAGCGCTTTTTAAAAGTAACTTTGGAGCCGGCTTGCCCCGGTTGTGCATAAATCATTTGTACAGCCTCCTTTATATCCATTGATTTTTTGACAATAAAAACTAGAGCAAAAGTCGTGCCAATGGAAAATAAACGGCTGTGCCAGCTTTTTTTGTAAGCGCTTATATCGCTTTGCATAGAAATGGAACAGATCGGGTGTTTCATCTTGTTCAAAATAGAACAATCGCATTGAGACTTTCGTTACTTCTCATTTAGAATATATCGGAGCGTCCTCATGGAGATATTTAATTTTTTGCTTAACAACTGCCTGTCTCTATTGGTCTCGGACAATTTTCTTTCAATCACTTTTCTCCCGATTTCCCCTTCCATCTTTCTGATCCTGTCCAATACTTTTTTTAAATGGAGCTGCTCGGCTTGGCTCAGGCCATTGACCAGACTTTGCACAAATTGCTTGGCTTCCCGTTCTATAAAATCTTCGATTTGCCGGTCAATCGGCATGGGGTTGTCGGGATGCTCCGCTCTTTGCAGCAAATATGGCGGAAGATGGTCTGGCTTTAAACACTTGCATTCGTGAATGGCATGCGTCTGATTGAGCACATTGAGGAGCTGTCTCACGTTCCCGGGCCAATCGTACATTTTTAACATCTCCGCTGCATCCGGATCAAGCCGGCACTCGCCTCCATATTTTTTGTCCAGATAGGACTGCGCTATCAACGGAATATCCCCGGGTCTATCCCGCAACGGAGGAATCGACAATTTCACTCCCTCCAGCCGGTATAAGAGGTCAGCGCGAAATTGTTTGTTTTGGACCTCGGTTTCCAAATTTCGATTGGTGGCCGAGATGAACCGCACATTGCTCTTTTGGATCTCCTCACTGCCCACCCTCATGAACTCTCCCGTCTCTAGCACACGCAGCAATTTTACCTGAATCGAAGTCGGCGCCTCTCCAATCTCATCCAGGAAGAGCGTTCCGTTATTAGCAAGCTCGAAATACCCCTTTCTGGTCCTGATCGCTCCGGAAAACGCCCCTTTTTCATGACCGAACAATTCACTCTCCAGCAGACTTTCCGGCACGGCCCCGCAATTGATGCCGACAAACGGATAGGGGGCTCTCAGACTGGAGCCGTGAATGAATCGGGCCAACAATTCCTTGCCGGTCCCCGTCTCTCCCTCGATCAAAATGTTGATGGCTTTCTTGGCCAGCTTTTCCGCTACGGCTATGACCTTCTGCAGCGGACTTGAATTTGAAAAAATAATTCCGTATTGCGCAGCTTCCATGTTCAGTTTTTCCGTATTGCCGACCGGGTTCAGCAATACGGAATTGATGATGTTTTCCAGGCTTTCCAGGTCATCAAACGGCTTTTCCAAATAGTCTTTGGCCCCCGCTTGTAAGGCCAGCACAGCTGATTTGACGGTGCTGTAACCGGTCATGATCATGACTTCGCAGTCGGGGTACCTGGTTTTAATTTTGGCCAACAAATCCAATCCATTGGCATCAGGCAGCTTCAGATCCACAAGAGCCAGATGAAACGGAGACGGATGCCGGTGAAGCAGCTCATCGACCTCCCTTCCTGAATTCGCAATCGTCACGTCACATCTTTTATCTTCCAAAAAATATCGAAAAAAAGAGGTCACTTCCATTTCATCATCAATGACGAGCACCCTACTCATAGGATTCCCCTCCTTCATTTTCTTGAATCGGCAGCAGAAGGGAAAACTGGGTGTATTCGTTGACCCTGCTGTCTACCAGAAGCTTTCCTCCATGGGACTCGGCAATGCCCAGACTTACGGAAAGTCCCAGACCGGTACCCTTCATGCTTTCCTTCGTTGTGAAAAAAGGATTGAATATTTGAGAGACGTTATCTTCTTCAATGCCGACTCCGTTGTCGCGCACATAGATCGAAACGAATTGCCGGTCCTCCAAATCGACGAGGCATGTTCCAATGATCACTTCCGGGTTGCTTTTTCCTTGCACCGCGTCTCTCGCATTCAGAAAAAGGTTAATCAGCACCTGTTCGATTTGATTGCGGCTCCCTCTGACGGCCGGGAGTGTCGGATCGATTTCCTTCTGTATGGAAATACCGGAAACAGCCAGCTGATATCCCACCAGCCCTAATACGTCATCGATCAAGCCGGAGAGGTGCATGGTTTCCAGCTGATATTCTTCCTGTCTTGAGAATGTCAATAAATTTTGTATGATTTTTTTGCTGCGCAGGCCGCACTGGTAAATATCCTCCAGCATTTTGCCCGGACGCCCGTCTTTCATGTCGCGCATCAGCAGCTGGACATTCCCGAGAATGGCGGTTAACGGACTGTTCAATTCATGGGCGATTCCCGCAGCCATCTCTCCCAAAGCGGCCATTTTTGCAGACTGGATCAGCTGCGCTTCAATGTGGACTTTCTCGCTCACGTCTTTAAACAGGAGGATGTTTTCAATGGAGATCCGCACATGCTCTCCCATACGCCTGTAAAGCTCAAGCTCTTCCCGGGGATACTCCACTTTCTCCCGATTCAAAAGAGTAAGAAATCCGTAGATGTTTCCGGCTTGATATTGCAAACAAACGGACGTGCCATGATGATCCGGTATTTCCTTTTTAAGCAGCTTTTTGAATTCTTCAATCGACATGGCCGTCTTCGTCACCATTCGCCTTTTGACAAAACGGCAGGACCAGCCCGCCGCTTCCGGCTCCGAAATATAAAACAGCAGATCGGAATGGTCGAGAAGCGTCAGGACAAACCGGTCGAAAGAAAGAATTTGTGATAATTGGGCGGCCAGATAGCTGCTGACTTCCTCCCATGATTTGTCCACATGGATCTGTGTTAACCGGTTAATGACTTCCAGCTGCTTGTTCTTTTTCTTCATTTCTTCAACGATAGCGTTTAGTTCGCTGTAATAACTTTTTCTTGAAGATTTAATCCCTGTTAACTTGTCGATCAACTCTTGTTTGCCCGACATCAGATGTCACTCCCCAAAGCATGGCGGAACAGCATTTTCACATCCGACACCTTCATATCCCGCGGGTTCGTCGTCATGCAGGCATCATGAACCGCATTATGGCTCATAAAATCGATCTGTTCTTCCTTCAGGTTCAAACCGGACAAAGAATCGGAGATGCCGAGATCGCCGGCCAATTCCTTAACGGCTCCAATCGCCTTTCTGGCGGCCGCAGTCAGGCTGAGGCCTTCGACGTTTTCACCGAAAGCCTCGGAAATGTTTTTGAATTTCTCGGGACAAGAGATCAAATTATACTCCAATACATAAGGCAGCAAAATCGAATTGACCTCCCCGTGCGGCAGATCCAGCAAACCGCCTAATTGATGTGACATGGCATGAACCGCTCCCAAAATCGAGTTGGAAAAAGCGATCCCTGCCTGAAGGCTGGCCATGGCCATCGCTTCTTTCGCTTCGCGATTGTGCTGGCTTGCCACGGAAGGCCGAAGGTAATTGGCAACCAAGCGAATCGCTTGCAATGAATACCCTTCCGTCATCGGGGTAGCCGCCAGAGAGATATAAGATTCAATGGCATGCGATAAAACGTCCATACCCGTATGTGCCGTTAATCGCGCATCTTTCGTCATCAGGGTCTGCGGGTCAATGATAGCAATATCGGGAATCAGCGATTTGGAAATAATGGTCATTTTCACCTTATGTTTGGAATTGCGGATAATGGAGAACTGGGAAACTTCCGATCCCGACCCTGCCGTCGTCGGCACCATGACCATTGGCGGAAGCGGCCTGGTTACCAGATCGACTCCTTCATATTGTTGGATCGTTCCACTGTTGGTTGCAAGTAAGGCAACGGATTTGGCAGCGTCAATTGCACTTCCTCCCCCGATCCCGACAACCGAATTGCAACCGCTCTCAACATAGGTTCGAACACCTTTTTCCACTTCATAATCCTTGGGGTTGGAGGTGAGTTCCGTCCATAAGCAGTAGTCCAGTTTGCAATCTTTCAAATAGCGGACGGCAAGTTCCACCCAACCGGAATTCAGAACGCCTTTATCGGAGACAACAAAAACCTTTTTCGCTCCCAGTCGAAGCAGGCTTTCCCCGATTTGACTCAGAGCATTCGTACCGAAAATAATTTCCGGTGTCATGAATTTGAAAATACCCATGGCTATTCCTCCTTCATTGCTATTGTACTGTGTAATTTACTTTTTGGTAAACATTTTATAAAAAGCCGAAAAATTGATAGGATAGCCGTTTTTTCGGCTTTACGGCCGAATTTTCGTCATTTCAATGCAAAAAAACATAACGTTTCTGCGTTTTTTAGGATTGGCACAGGTTTTGCGTTTGTATGAAAGTGTTGCATGCAACCCTATAACGTTCATCTTAAAGGAGGATACAAATGAAAGCTGCTATTGTAAATCAATTTCATCAAAAGCTGGAAATCAAGGAAGTGCCGACACCGGAGGTCGGACAAGGGGAAGTACTGGTAAGAATCACGGCTTGCGGAGTTTGCCATACCGACCTGCATGCCGCTCATGGGGATTGGCCCGTGAAACCTAAGCTGCCTTTGATCCCCGGTCATGAAGGCGTTGGCTATGTGGAAAAAGTCGGTCCGGGAGTAAGCTCCCTCAACATCGGGGACAGGGTTGGAATTCCGTGGCTGTTCTCCGCCTGCGGCGAATGCGAGTACTGCTTGACCGGTTGGGAAACGCTATGCAAAAGCCAGTTAAACGGCGGCTATTCGGCCGATGGAGGATACGCGGAATATTGCGTCGCACCCGCCGCCTATGTCGCGAGAATCCCGGACGGCGTATCGGATGAAGAAATTGCCCCGATCCTATGCGCAGGCGTAACCACATATAAAGCCCTGAAGGTTACCGATGCAAAACCGGGAGAATGGGTGGCGATCTATGGCATTGGAGGTCTCGGACATATTGCGCTCCAATATGCGAAGGCGATGGGATTTAACGTCATTGCCGTCGATATCAGCGACGATAAATTGGAACTTGCCAAGCAGTTGGGAGCCGATCTTACCATTAACGGCAAGTCTGTAAATCCTGTAGAAGAAATCGAGAACAAAGTCGGAGGCGCTCATGCCGCCGTGAGCGTGGCCGTCACTCCAAAAGCGTTTGAGCAAGCATACCGTTCCGTAAGACGCGGCGGTACACTGGTGGTCGTCGGTCTTCCGAGCGGCGAGCTGCCGATCCCGATTTTCGATACGGTTCTCAATGGCGTTACAGTAAAAGGTTCGATTGTCGGCACAAGAAAAGACATGCAGGAAGCTTTGGATTTCGCCGCCCGCGGCAAAGTGAAAGCGATCATCGAAACACAGCCTCTGGAAAAGATCAATGAAATTTTTGAACGTATGGAAAAAGGAAACATTAATGGACGGATCGTCTTGACATTCAAATAATGTAAGCGCTTGCCGACGAGTCCATGGTGCCAGAGCCACACAAACACCGTTACGTTATTGGCTTTAGCGGAATCACCATTCCGCTCGGATCCAATGCGTAATGGTGTTTTTTTCCGACGACGGATTCAATTATATCTCTTTTGCGTTAAGCTGTAACATTTTGAAACATTCTTGTTCAAAAGAGCACATCTGAATTTCAAGTATGTTATACTACAATCAATATCTCACAAGTGGTTTGTGGAGGTGTTTACGTTGCCGTCTCTGAAAGCAAGGAAACATTCTGAAGTTGTAGCAACCTCTTGGAAGCGCTGTCAGCAATATGGATTGAAACGGACGGATCTTGTGGACGACCAGTTGATGACAGGCAGGCAAATTCATGAAATCCTTCATCAGAATGAAGTTCTGCTCAAGCACGTCTCGCATATATTCGGGAAAATGGAGCTCTTCATCAAACAAGCGAAACAGGCGGCCCTTCTAATCGATGCTCAAGGCAATATCATTTATTCGGTCGGCGACCCCGATTTCTCCAAACGCGCGGCAGCGGTTCAACTCCAGGTAGGGGCCAATTGGGCGGAAAACAGAAAGGGAACCAATGCCATCGGGGTAGCCATTACGGAACGGCTCCCTGTCCGTATCCATGCCGATGAGCATTACTATCAGTTGAATCATTTCCTCACCTGCGCATCGTCGCCTGTGTTCAGTCCGACCGGGGAATTGTTGGGCGTCATCAATTTCAGCAGCAAACAGGAAAATTACAATGCCCACAGCCTGGCTCTTGCCACGATGGCCGCGGATTCGCTGCAGAACCGGCTTCTCATCGAAGATTCCAAGAAGGAGCATCTCATCACTTTAAAGGAACTGGAATTCTCGATGAAAAATAATCCGCTTCCGCTTCTGTCGCTGGATAACGACAACAGAATTATTCGTGCCAACCAAGCCGCTCTCCGGATTATAGGCAAGGATGCCATCGGCAAGGAATTCTCGGGCATCGAGGGCTTTTCCATCGAAACAATCCACGATCATCATCAAAAGGTTTGGCGTTCCATAGCGATTCAAAAAAAAGTGATCGGTGTAACTCGCTTGTATACATTCTCCGATATCGCCGGATCGTGCCCCAGCATCATACAGAAAAAAGAACTGGCCTACAAAGCGGCTCTCACCGACTTTCCGGTTCTGCTGCTGGGAGAAAGCGGCACTGGAAAAGAATTGTTTGCGCAATCCATTCATACGGCCAGCTTACGTTCGAATCAACCCTTCATAGCCGTGAATTGCAGCGCAATACCCGACAACCTGGTGGAAAGCGAATTGTTCGGTTATGAGCGGGGCGCTTTTACGGGGGCCAATCGGGAAGGAAATAAGGGGAAATTCGAGGCGGCTCATAAGGGAACGATTTTTTTGGATGAAATCGGCGACATGTCTCTGCGCGCGCAGGCGGCTCTGCTCAGGGTTTTGCAGGAACGGACGATCACCCCCGTCGGAAGCGCCAGAAGCAAGTCCATCGATATAAGAATCATCGCGGCAACCCATCGAAACTTGCAAAATGAAATCAAGGAAGGACGGTTTCGCGCCGATCTTTATTACCGCTTGAAAGGCATTCAAATTACATTGCCTTCCCTTCGTGAAAGAAGCGATATCGTCGAGCTTGCCAAACATTTGCTGCAAAGCCATAACTATCCGAACGCTTATTTGTCGGAAGCAGCGGAAAACTTGCTCCTGCGGCATGCCTGGCCCGGAAACATCCGCGAATTAAACAGCGCCCTTATGCAAGCCGCTTTTCTGGCCGAGGGAGGGCCCATACTTCCCGAACATCTGCAGATTGCAGACGATTGTCAAAGCGGACCGGAGGCTCAGGCTGCCGATGATGCCGTCCCGTCGCTTCAAGAGGCGGAAATCGAGGCCATCAAAAAGGCGCTGCATGCAACGGGCTGGAATTTAAGCAAGGCTGCGGCCCTTTTGAAAATAGGAAGAACGACCTTGTACAGAAAAATTGAAGAATACAATATTACATGCCTGAGAAGCTCCCGGTGATCCGATCCCGGCTATGCACGGTTGTCCCGGCATGCGGTCGGAGGGGCTTGAACCCTCGCCGCCGTCCCCCTCCAGAAAGCGGCTTTGTATGAATTTCAAACCACATCACATTCGAGATATGGTTGCGCACGGTCTTCTCACTGATAAACAGTTGCTGCGCGATATCTTTCGTCGTTTTATCCTGCACCAGTAGTTCAAACACTTCTCGTTCGCGATTGGTTAGCAAAAATTTACTTTTATTATTGTCGTTGCCCTTCAATGTCACCCCTCCTTGCCCGGGTTTTGGTATCATTACAAGGTCTAGGGATACAGTCAAATTCAGTTTATGTAGGACAGCATAGCGTTGTGATTGGCTGGGGAAAAATGGGCTCTTAACGGCTTTCGCTGCGCCGAGGCAAAAAAAATCCATGGCGGCGATCCATGGATTTTGGGGCTGATGATCCGATACGGCCGATTATGCAGACGCCGTTCCCGTAATTTTTTGGACTATACGTTTCATCTCTTGAATGGAACGTTCGGTATACAAATCGAACACTTCGCTGGAACCGGTCTTCGATGCCGCTAAATACGGATTAGCGACCGGCGGCAAAAATTCCATTGTAATCGGTCCTTGGTAGTTCAGCTCAATCAATGTTCTTATCACAGGCTCGAAATCGGTCTGTCCCATGCCTGCGGCTTCACGGGTATTATCGGCGATATGAACATGAACGAGGTACGGAGCGATGGTCTTCAAGGCTTGAACATGGCTGCGCTCCTCAATATTCATATGGAACAAATCGGCCATGATCTTCACGCTGTCCACGTTAACTTCCTTGGCTAAGGCTAACGCTGTTTCCAGGTTATTCACAAGATAGGTTTCAAACCGGTTCAATGCTTCAATCGCCAGATTGATTTGTTTGGAGGCAGCATACTCGCCCGCTTCTTTCAGGCTGTTTACCGCATTGGCCCATTCCTCGCTGCTCGTCGTCTCCGGACGGCTCTTGCCTACCGGGGACGGTACGACGATGACATGGGCAGCTCCCAGGCTGCTGGCCATGTCTACGCAATCCTTCACATATTGAACCGCTTTTTGGCGGACTTCCGGTCTGGAAGACGAAAGGTCGCGCTCCGCCGTATAAATGCCGCAAATGGAAGTACAGATCAGACCGTACTGCTTCAGCAGTCGTTTGGTATGCTCGATATCGATGGAATAAGGTTCTCCGGCAAGTTCTACACCATCGTATCCGTATTTTTGCAGCCTTTTCAGGCTGGCTTCGATTCCTTCATCTCCAAAAATCCATTGCGTAGCGCTATAACGAAACATACGCTTTCCTCCCGAACAGCATAAATTTAGTAGTCACTACCAGCTTTTCATCCTCAAATCAAGAAGGGTATCCGATTTTTCAATGCTGTTGATGATCAGCTGATCGATCGTCATAAATGCGCCGCCTACGAGTCCTGCGGCCTTTCCCAAATTAGACTTGTTAATTAACAAATTGCGCGTAGACAGAGGCAGGGATCGCTGATAAACTCCTTGTCTGATCGCGGCCAGCAAAATATCGCCGATCTCCGCAACTCCCCCGCCAATCGAAATCAGGGAAGGGTTCGCAAAGTTAACCAGTGAAGAGATCACTTGGCCTATCAGGGCGCCGCTCTCGCGAATCAATTCAACAGACGCGGAGTCAAAGCTGTGAATTCCCATGCGTACATCCTTGATGGTGATCTCGCCATTGGATTTCAATCTTTCCAACAAAAACTCGCTTTTGCCGGCCAAAGCCATATCCTTGGCTTTGGCGGCAATGGCTTTACCGCCCGCCAGGGCCTCCAGACAGCCGCGGTTGCCGCACCAGCAGACGACATCTTTGCCGACATCGATATGGCCGATATCGCCCGCACTGCCGCTTACGCCACGATAAAGCTTGCCGTTATAAATGATTCCGGCGCCGATCCCTGTCCCTATTTTAATGTAAATCAAATTGTCTACTTCAAACTGCAAGCCTTTGGCATATTCCCCAACGGCCATGATGTTCACATCATTGTCAACATAGCAAGGGCAATCAAAATGCCGGGACCAGAAATCTCTGATCGGGTATCGATCCCATCCCGGCATAATCGGCGGAGAGACAGGAAGACCGGAGGCAAACTCGACCGGTCCCGGTATTCCGATGCCGATGCCTTTGATTTCGCTTTTTCCGATTTGAGCCTTGTCCAGAATCTCGCTGACGATGCTGTGAATATAGGATAGAACTTTCTCCGGACCCTCGCCGATATCTACCGGGGCGCCATGAGAGACGAGAATATTGCAGTCAAAATCAGTAATCCCCACACGTACGGCGCTTGTGCCTAGTTCAATGGATATGATATATCCGGCATGTTGATTGATAGAGTACAGCTTGGGCTTTCTGCCGCCGCTGGAATTGCCAATATTGGAAATTTGAATTAATTTTTCATTCATCAACCGTTCGACATGTTCAGATACAGCGGAAACGGATAAACCGGTAGCCGCCGCAATATCCGTTTTGGACAAAGGCTGCTTAGCTCTTCTTATGATTTGCAGTACATGGGCGGTCATCGAGAGCAATTTCATGGATTACACCACTTTCTCTAAAATAAATAACCTTATCTAGTCCATAATATAACACCCCCGGGACGATGAGAAGGCATGACTTCAATCTTTTTGACTATTCCGCCAAACTTACCCATCTTTTTTCTCTATGACTTTTCAGTATAGCATCGATTAATCTCATGATCCGGTGTCCATCGGAGAAGGTGGCAAATGAACTTTCATGATCCCGGTTTCGCACTTTTTGATAAAAATCGATGCACAGATTTTTCAAACCGTCGGGCCAGCCTTCTTGATGGCCTCCCGGATAATGGGCTAATGATACGGATTTGGGTGATAATAAATCCGGATCCCTGAGCCATTCTTCGTTGGAATGGTCGCGTTTTCCTACCCACAGCCGGTTGGGGTTCTCCTGATCCCATGCAAACGAAGACCGTTCCGCGGAAATTTCAAAATACAATCGGTTTTTTCTTCCTGCTGTCACCTGAGATACCGTAAATACGCCCTGAACGCCATCTTCAAAGTGAACCAGCACGCTTCCGTAATCCTCTGTCGTGATTTTCACTTCTTCTCTTTCCACATCATTGGACGATTCGAATGTATTAACTTTCCCTTTCGGTTTTTTCCGGATCGGATGCACGATCTTCAGGTCGGCAAAGACTTCGGTAATTTTTTTGTTTAATACATATTGAACGGTGTCGCACCAATGGGAACCGATATCCGCGATCGCACGGGAAGGACCGTTTTTATCTTCCTCAAGCCTCCAGCTGTAATCCGTATCGTTGCTTAACCAATCTTGAATATAGCCGCCGTAAACGAGATTCGGTTTTCCGTTGTTTCCGGATTCCAGCATCTCTTTGACTTGAGAAACCATAGGATAATGTCTGTAATTGAACGAAACCCCGCTAACCACTCCGCTTTCCCCGGCGAGCCTCAGCAATTCTCCGGATTGTTCGCTGTTTACGGCCAGCGGCTTTTCCGATAAGAGATGTTTGCCGGCAAGGAGCACCTTTTTATTGATTTCAAAATGCAAGGAATTGGGGGTGCAATTATGAACGGCTTGTACCTCCGGATCCCGAATCAACTCGTCCGCATCTCCATATGCCTTGGGTATGCACATTTTTTTGGAGAACTCTATGCTTTTTTCCTTGGAACTGGAAGATACGGCGATAACCTCCACAAAAGGAACTCTTCTTAATGCTTCGATATGAGCCATCGCGGAAAAGCCCGTCCCTATGATTCCTACTTTTATTCTCTCCATCTTACCCTCCAAAACGCGCTTAATATCTATCTGCTTATTGTCGTAACCATTACCCTTTTACAGCTCCCATAGTAAGTCCGCTGACCATTTTACGCTGCAAGACTAACGTGATGATGGCGATAGGGACAATAATCATCGTTCCCGCTGCCGCAATTTGTCCCCATAATACACTTACCGGCGTTGCATATTCATTGAGTCCTACAGGGGCCGTACGAACATTCGGGCCTGACAAAATATTGGCGAACAAAAATTCGTTCCAGGCAAAGATAAACGACAACAATCCAGCCGATACAAGCCCAGGGCCGATGATAGGGAAAATGACTCTGAAAAATGCGGTAAATCGGTTACAGCCATCCACCAGCGCAGATTCTTCGATTTCTCCCGGCACGTCCTTGAAAAAGCCGTACAGCAGCCAAGTCACGAGCGGAAGATTCATAAATGTATACATTAAGATCAATGCCGTATACGTATCAAGCATATTCATGTTGGAAAACAACAAATAGATAGGCAGTACCGATACAATCGGGGGAACGATTCTTAAAGTCAAAATCCACGTTAAGATGTCTTTGGCTCCCTTGATGTTATACCTTGCGAACGGGTAGGCAATGCCGCTTCCCAGGATGACCGCCAACACGGTGGAGAAAACCGAAACATACAAACTGTTCCAAAGGTACTTTTGAAAATCCCTTTCAAATAAAACGGTTTGGTAATTATCAAAAGTAACGGTAAAAATCCATTTCGGAATCGCCGTAAATGCATCGTTTTGGCTTTTTAAAGAAGTGAGAAACATCCAAGCGATAGGAAATATAAAAACAATCGTAGCAAGAATGACTATGAGATATAGCAGTAACGTAAACGATTTACTTTTGGATTCGCTCATGACTTGCCCTCCACATTAAACAAATCAACCTTCCGCAAGAACAACATCAGCAGGGTCACGACCAGGATCAGCATGACCACGGATAGTGCCGCGCCATAACCAAAATCGAGGAATTTAAAGCCCTTGTCGTACACAATCCAGCTTAAGGTTGAAGTTACATTGATCGGTCCGCCTTTGGTCATCATATAAATGGTATCGTAAATCCGGAATGCATCAATCGTTCTTAACAACAGTGCTATATATATAATCTTGGACAACAGCGGAATGGTGACATAGAAGAAGGTTTGCGATGCCGTTGCCCCGTCTATTTTAGCCGCTTCATAAGGATCACTCGGTATACCTTTAAGTCCGGCAAGCAGGATAATCATCATAAATGGCGTCCACTGCCAGACATCCGTCAAGATCAAAGCCGGTAAAGCCAGCTGGGGATCGGAAAGCCAGGATATCCTTGAAAAACCAAGACTTTCAGCAAAATAATTAAATACGCCATACTGATCGTTCATCATAAAACGGAACATGAGCCCTACAATCGTAGGCGCCATAGCGATGGGAAGCAAGATCAGCGATTGAAATATCTTCTGCCCTTTGCCAAGCTGGTGCAAAACGATGGACAAAAACAAACCAATAAAAAACTCCAGTGAAACCGTACTAAGAACAAAAATAATTGTAATTTTCAGAGAATTCCAGAAACTTTGATCCTGAAACACTTGGATATAATTGCTCAGCCCGACGAATGGTTTCTCTATACTGATCGGACTATATTCCTGAAAACTGATCTTAAACAGGAAAATTGTAGGATATATGGCAAATAACAGCAGGAGTATCATTCCGGGGGCCATGACCAAATAAGGACCGCTCCGGCTTAACTTAAATTTGTTCATCTCCAACTCTCCCGATTGCATAATTGAGGGGGAGAGTCCCCCTCCTTCATCTAGATCAAGCGACTATTTTTTCAGCATTTTGTTGACGGCTTCATCAGCCTTTTTCAATGCGTCTTCTACAGACATGGTTTTCAATTGTGCGGCGCTCAAATATTCGGAAACAAAACTCTCCCACTTTTCTTCCTGCGGGAAGAACGGACGGGCCTTGGCCGTTTTCATCGCTTCTTGAAGTGCTTCATAACGGCGGTACTTCTTCACATCGGTACCTTCGATCAGTTCGTTGGTTAACGCCGGGTCGGAATAAGATTCTTCTCGAACCGGGTCTCCTCCACCCATGGTCGCCTGACGCACATCATTCTGCTTATTCTCGAGCCAAATCATAAATTTAACCGCTTCATCCGGATTTTTCGTTGATTTCGGAGCTACGATCGACCATCCGCCGATATGCGGCGTAGAGCTTTTCATAGCCGGCACTTGCACGAAATCCCATTTGCCGACCGTTTTGGACGTTTGGGGATTGTCTACTTCAAAAGCGCTCCAGGACCAGTGAATCGCCATAGCCAATTTCCCTTGAGCCGCATCCGTCGCTACTTCGGCAAAGGTATAGTCGTTAATTCCCGGAGGCGAGTACTGCAGTAAATCTACCCACGTTTTGGTTGCTTCAATCGCCTGAGGAGTGGATAAGGACGAAGTCATCGTATTCCAATCAATCACGTCCGCACCGTTCGAGTACATAAAGGTCAGCCAGGTATGCACATTCCCGAATCCTTTACTTGCCTGGGCGGCCCATCCGTACAATTTTTGCCCGTTATATTCTTTACCGTTAAAGAATTCAGCCGCATCCCTGAACTGCTTCATATCCTTTGGAGGTACCAGGTCGTAACCGTATTTCGCTTTAAATTCCTCTTTTATTTGCGGGTCATTGAATAAATCGGAACGATACCACAGCAATTGAGGATGGATCGATTGCGGCAGTCCATAGATCGTTCCTCCTTCGCCAAAGGATCCGTTTTTGTCATTCCACTGCGATAAAGCCAAAGCTCTCGGCAGGTATTTCGAAGTGTCCACGTTATTCTTTTTCAGATAGTCATCCAAAGGCAGCAGGCTTCCTGTCGAAGCAAATTCCGGAATCCAGTTATAATCGACGTTAAACAAATCGTAATTGGCTTGACCGGCGATGGACAGCGCCAGCTTCTGATAAATGACATCCCGGCCTACCAATTCGACGTTGACTTTAACACCCGTTTCTTTTTCGTATTCTTTAGCCAATTCTTGAGTGGCTTGTCCCCAGGAAGAGCCGAGAAATACCGTATTTAATGTGACTTGCTTGCCGTCACTGCCATTGCTGCCGGAAGCCTGTCCGGCTTGATCGCCGGAATTGGAAGAGCATGCGGAAAGCAGCAGAGCACCGGAAAGCATCGCAAGCGCCAGTGGCTTAGACTTCAATTTCATATCCTCATTCTCCTGTCTATGATATGGAATATTATTTCGAGATTTCGACGATAATTTTAATGGTGTCTTTATTGTTTGCCGCTTCCTGGATGCCGTCGACGACTTGCTCCAGAGGAATCGTTTTGGAAATAATATCGTTCGGGTTGAAGCGTTTGCTGGAGATCATGTTGATCGCTTTGGTCCATGTGTTGTATGTTCCCGCATAGGATGCTACAATCGTAAGCTCCTTGCTGTAAATTTCAAACGGTTTAATTTCCATCGTCGCATGTGCAGGAGCTGCACCGTACACAACCAGTACGCCGCCACGGCGAACCATTTGAAACGCTTGCTGATAGGTCGGAATAGCACCTACGGCTTCAATAACAAAATCCGCTCCCCGGCCTTCCGTCAAATCAAACACCGCTTGAACCGGGTCCTGCTTGGAAGCGTCGATGACATGATCGGCACCCAGCTGCTTCGCTTTTTCGATCCGGGTCGGGTTCATTTCACTGATGATGACCTTCGTTGCTCCGTTCAATTTGGCCAGCTGCGAGTGTACCAATCCCATCGGCCCCGCACCGATAATCGCCACCGTGCTGCCCATTGTAATTTTCGCCTGTTCCTGGCCCCGGATGGCGCAGGCCAACGGCTCGATGTATGCGGCTTCTTCCCAGGTCATGCTGTCAGGAATGAGATAGACGTTAGATGCAGGCGCCTTCACATATTCGGCGAAAGCACCGTTGGTATGCACGCCAAGCTGCACAATTTCATTGCAAAACAGTTTTTGGCCGGCCCTGCAGAAAAAGCAGGTTCCGCAGCTGATGTTAATATCCGCTGTCACGCGATCGCCAACCTTGACGTTTTTTACGGCGGAGCCTACTTGTACTACTTCACCCGAAAATTCATGTCCCTGGATCAGCGGGGTCGGCACCGGGAAGTGACCGCGGAAAATATGAGGGTCCGTACCACAAATCCCGCAGCGCTTTGTCGCAATCAATACTTCGTGGTCTGCAATCTCAGGTACAGGCACTTCTTCAATTCTCATGTCTTGCGGCTGATGGAGCACAGCAGCCTGCATTGTCTTTTTCATGTTCTAGTCCTCCTTTAATCAATCGAGCTAAACAGTTTTTTCAAATAATCAATCGATTCTTTGGTATATTGATCGTAAAATTCCTCGCAGCGGATGCCGCTGAACGGATCGGCAAAGGGCGGAAGCAGCTCCATCGAAATGTAGCCTTCATATCCGATGTCTACCAGAGCTTGCGCAATCGGCTTGAAATCGATGTGTCCTCTGCCCGGGGCCGCCCTGTTGCTGTCGGCAAAATGAACATAGAATAATTTATCGCCAACTTGACGGAAGGCATCAGCGATATTCACTTCCTCGATGTTCATGTGATACGTATCGCCCATGCAGCCTACGTTAGGCAGGTTCACTTCGTTCACCAAAGCCAGGGATTGCTCCAAACGGTTAATCAGATAAGTTTCATAACGGTTCCAAGGCTCGACCGTCAGACGAATTCCATGCTCGCCGGCATACAGTCCCGCTTCTCTGATGCTTTCCGCCGCCCATTTCAGCTCGGTTTCGATATCCGCTTCAGCGTGGATTTTCATATTGGCCGTCGGGGTAACAGAAATACCTTTAGCCCCGATCAATTTGGCATAGTCAACACACTCTTTTACATAATTCACCGCGTTTTTCCTGATTGATTCGTTGCTTGAAACCAAATCTCTCTCCGGTGTATAAATGGCGCAAATAGAGGAAGCCTCGACATTGTACTTCTCAAGCAAGCTTTTAATCTCTGAACCGTTTACATTTTCCGGCTCTCCGACAAACTCAACCGCGTCATACCCAAAACCCGCGATTCTTTTTATGCTCTGTTCGATTTCTTCTCCTGCATAGACCAGTACGTTATAGGCATACTTTATTTTAGGCATCTGGTTTACCCTCCCCTTAATGATTCAGAAGTGATAAGGTCGTTTCCCATGGTTTACTTCCCCATGTCATCCCTCCTTGATAAGGTATCGCTTACATGCAACGCTTTCATATAGCGTTTACATGAAACCTCTCGCATCCTGATGGTGTTGAATGCACTTTCATAGAACTTTCTTAGTACTTTCATCGTACCAATTGGAGAAATATCGTATTTATTCGACATGTTTCAACTATAAATCATATACTTTTAACTGTCAACGTTAAAAGTATAACTTTTAATTTAGTAATAACGACTTTTGATCCATTTTTTATAATCAAAATAAAAAAATCCCTTTTCATGGACAGTTTGGTCTATCCATAAAAAGGGATGGGTTATTCGTGCGTTTCCATTTTTTATTCTTTCTCTACCATCGTGCTGCCTCTCTCTCGTTTTTTGCGAAGGAACAGCCGGAAGACGACATAGATAAGACAGGCCGCAAAAGGCACCCACAACAGATTCAATCCGTACCGGTAAATCGTCATTCCCACTTCAGCGGCATGGTCGACCGTTAAACGTCCCGCCGTGAAAAAAATCAAGGTCCACAAAAGCCCTGTCGTATAAGAAAACAGAGCATACCTGCTAAACGGCATTTTGTTCAGTCCTACAATGTAAGGCATCACGTGCCGGATGACAGGAAAAAAATAGCTGATCACAAGCGCCAGACTACCATACTTGCTGCTCCACCGTTGAGACATTTCGATATATTGATTCATGTTTTTCTTTCGTCTGAGTTTATCCAGTACGGGTGTCCCGATATAGCGCCCCAGAACATAGCCCAAGGTAAGACCGGAAACGACTCCGAGATAAGTCAGGACGAAGGCTGGAATGGTGTGCAGCAGGCCTCCCGCCGTTACCGCACCGCCGGTCATCACAATGACCTCATCGGGAATCGGCATTCCCACAATTCCCAGCCATAAGGCAAAGAATAAGGCTGCATATCCGTATTGTCCGATCAAATCAAGCAATGTATCGTATGTCATGAAGTCGGATCCGCTTTCTTTCGGCACACATATACGAATGCAGGCGGAAGGTTGAAAGGTACGAACCGGATGGTTTCGATATCAAAATAGTGCCTTAATTGCGGCTTCATTTGCAGTGAATATTGAAAAGCAATGAAGCTTCCGCCCGGTTTCAAGGACGAGATAATTTGTTTGATCAATCGATCGCGTACTTCTTGCGGGAAATTAAAGAACGGCAGCCCGCTGATGACAACGTCCAAACCGTCCAGTTTTTCGCGGCGCACCGCCTTTTGAATGCCGCAGGCATCCGCATAGCAAGCGAACGCAGGGTATTTTTGCGCCAGCTTATAGCGAAGCACCGGCTCTTTCTCGAACAGCAGCACTTTGACCCGGCCTGAGGCAGCCTGCTCAATATATTTGGTCAGCGCTCCCGTCCCCGCCCCCAGTTCCGCCACGCTTTCGATTTTGTCCCAAGCCACCGGCCTGGTCATCGCCTTAGCCAGAAACCCGGAGCTCGGGGTTACGCTCCCTACCTCTTTGGGAGATTGAATAAACTTGTTTAGAAATAAGAATTTTTCCAGAACGATCGAACCGAGATTCATTTGCACGAAACCCTCCCTGCACAGATAACACTAGGCTAACGAAAACACCTTTAGAACATGTGAAGGATTTTCTGAATAATTTCTTAAGATGCAAATTACTCCTTGCCCCCACCTCATGGAAATCCTTAGACTGTCATCTTAGTTGGACGGTTTCAATTCATTTTCCCCTTCAAGGATTGCAGTACAATATTTGCAGCGAACTGCTTTCAAGGGAATGTCGGAGAGGCATTCCGGACATTCCTTGGTATTTGCTTCAGGTTCCGGCTTGCTCTCTTCCTTTCTGCGCAAACGATTGAGCTGCTTCACGGCTATAAAGATCACAAAAGCAACAATCAAAAAGTCAAGCAGATTGTTGATAAATAGTCCGTAATTCAGCGTAGGCGCGCCTGCTTCTTGAGCCTGCTTGAGCGATGTATACGACACTCTGTCCAGACTGATGAACAAATCTGAAAAATTGACCCGGCCAAGCAGCAATCCGATCGGAGGCATGATCACGTCATTGACGATCGATGTGACGACCTTGCCGAAAGCCGCGCCGACAATGACCCCGATGGCCAGCTCGATCATATTTCCTTTGATGGCGAATTCCTTGAATTCCTTCAGCAGCCTTGATGCCAAAACAGAACAACCTCTCTTCTCCAAATTCGGTTTATCATCCTATTTTACACTAATCAACCTCTTTATGGAAATGCCTCCATGCAAAATTCATCACCTCTTGCATTACAGAATAATTCGAACCGAATGATGCGGCTTGTGTCAGTCTAACAAAACCGTCCTGAAGCATCGCACGCTTCAGGACGGTTGGGCTTGCCGGCGTTATTTGGCTGTAAACTGCTGAGTAAACATCTTGCCGCAAGGGCCTCCCTCCACGATACCGATGCCGATATGAGTGAAGTCCCTGCTTAGTATATTGGCACGGTGTCCTTCGGAATTCATCAGCGCTTGATGGGCTGACTCCGCATTTTGATTGCAGGCAATATTCTCCCCCGCCGTCCGGTACCGGATTCCGAATCGTTTCATCATGTCGAAAGGCGAGCCATACGTAGGAGAATCGTGGGAAAAATAATCTTTGTCCGTCATATCCTGACTTTTCAGCCGTGCCACTTTGGACAGCTCCAAATCGACGGCAAGCGGAGACAACCCGGCTTCGGACCGGGCCTTGTTGATCAGGTCGATCATCTGCTGCTCCTCAGGCATAAGCCCGGGCGGCTTCTCCTGAGGCGGCGGACCCGGCTTGGGCGGCATCGGACCCGGGGCGGGAGCGGGTTTCTTCGGAATTTTCAGGTTTCCGTATGCCCAGAGGATTGCTTGCAAGGTTTGGTCATCCACCGCCCCTGTAGGGGGAAGTCCGTTAGCCTTCTGAAACACCCTGACGCCGTTGGCTGTATCGGGTCCGTAATAACCGTTGATCTGACCCTGAAAATAGCCAAGCGATTTTAACATCCCTTGAACCGCATAAACGTCCGGACCTTGTGCGCCTTCGCCGAACGCAAGAACCTTGCCTGCGATGGTCAGGCTCATGAACAGGCAGACGAGCCATATCAAAGCGTTTTTCTTGTTGCGCCAACGCTGCAGCATCTTCGCAAATCCCCCCTGAACTGGTTAAATAATCAAGTCTACAACCAGCATCCCCTTCCGGCCGCATTTTTATGATTTGGTTTGCAGATAAGAATTCCTCAATATGTAAATGACCTGCGCTACAACACAAAAAAGCCCGTTTCCCATGCTGGAAACGGACCGGTTCATACGATATCAGCGTTTTCTTCGCGACAAGGACACGACGAAAGATAACGCACCAAGAATGAGGGCGGCAATGGATAAGTACAGCGGCGCTCCGGAGGCTGCCGGTGCTCCGGCCGCCGGTTCCCCGGACGCTGAAGGCGCTGCGGCAGAATCAGCTTTGCCGGCATTTGCGGCAGGAGCGGTATGGCCGTGGCTGTCTGTGGCTGCCCCTGCCGGTTTGGCATTGACCTTGGTTACGGAAGCCGGCTTGTCCGAGCCTTCCGCGCCTACCCACTCGACGACACTGCCGTCCTTGTAGGTTTGATAAGCCTTCCATTGGATCGCTGTAGCGTTGTCGGCTACTTTACCCTGCATATAAAATTCTCCGAACTCTGTAGGACCGAGACCTTCTCCCGTTGCGGTCCAAATCACACCGGTAATTTTTCCGTTGTCGTCTTTGGTCAGTTCATAGCTCCAACCCGGCTTCGGCTCGAAACGGGAGATGGAGACGGCATCCAGCGGAAATTTCACTTCCACCTTCACTGTCGGCACATCTTTCTCCGTCGGGACCCGGACGGCAAATTTCTCGTAAGATCCTTGCGTCGTTTCTTTTGGCAGCACGGTGACATGCGCGCTGGCCAGTCCTCCGGTCATAAGCGATAAGAACAGGCTCAATACCAGCATAATATGCCATTTTTTCATCATATGGAATCCCTTCTTTCTTAGCGATCAGTATATCCATGTGTAATGTATAACAAACCGCCGCTTGAAAGAATGACTCGATTGGGCTATTTTCGCCCGTTTTTTTGTCCGATCTGTGTCAAACCGTGCCGTACGGCATACGCTGTCAGCTGCACCCGGTTGTCAAGGGACAGCTTGGCCAAAATGTTCTTGATATGATTTTTCACCGTATTTTCCGTGATGACGAGCGTTTCTGCAATTTGCCGGTTGCTTTGGCCGCTGGCCACGCAGCTTAAAATTTCACACTCCCGCTGAGACAGCACACCGGGCTGTACATCGCTCACATTCGCGTCCGCCGAACGAAACGAATGGAACAGCCGATCCGCCATACCGCGGGAGATTTCGCTGTCATCATCAAGCAGCCCGTGCAGGTAGGCGATCCAATCGTCCGGATCCATATTTTTGAGCAGATATCCTTGCGCGCCATAGCGGATGGCGGTGAACAAATCCGCCACGTCATCGGATACCGTAAGCATGACCACGCGGATATGGGGATAGAGCTGTTTAATCCGTTTGGTTGCTTCCAGCCCCCCCATCACCGGCATTTGAATATCCATCAGTACGAGATCCGGCAGCAGCTCGCCGCAAAGCTCGACGGCTTCCTGCCCGTTGCGCGCTTCACCGATCCACTCGAAGCCGCTCTCGCCCTCGATCAGGGTACGGACGGCCTTCCGCGCAAGCGGATGGTCGTCCGCGATCAGTACGCGGTAATTCATGACGTTCTCCCTCCCAGTTCCTCACGCAGCGGCCCGGTAACCAGCAGTTCCATTCCTTGACCCGGCGCTGTTCTGATTTCCAGCTTTGCCCCCAGTTCCTTCGCCCGCTTTCGCATGATGGAAATCCCGTAACGTTGAGGCTGCTCCGGCGCTTCACGATCCGTTCCTTTACCGTTATCTCCAATCCTCAAGCTCCAGTTTGCCCCGTCCTCCTGCAGGACAAACTCAATGTAAGCATGGTCTGCCCGGGAATGCTTGCGGATGTTCGTAAACGCCTCGCGGATGATCGAGAACAGAGGCACCTCCGCAGACGGCGGAATGCGATCCTCAGGCACGCTGATATGCTGATCGACGGCAATGCCGCTCATGCCGCTCCACTCCTCCAGCCATGTCTGCAGTCTGGCAGTAAAGCTCGCCCCTTCTTCCGGCGCCGTTCTCAAATTAAAGATCGCTTGCCGCAAATGATGATCGATCTCCGATATGGCGGAGCGGGCCTCATCCAGCTGCCCTTTTTTTAACTGCACGTTCATAAAAAACAGAATCTGCGCAATGTTGTCGTGCAGCTCCTGCGCCAGCCTTTCCCGCTCCTCATATACCGCCCGTTTGGCCTGTTCTTCCGCCAGCTTCACGTTCATGCTTTGAATGCGTCCGAACATCCATGTTCCGAACAAATAAGAAAGCAAAAGTGTGAGCAGGGTCATATAGAAGTTGCCTGCTTCCATAGAAAGCACATCTAACAAAAAATCATGCCGGATGTACTCAAAGCCTCCAATGATAAGCGGCGGCAGTAAAATCGTCAATATTTTATAGCTTCTCATGGACATATTCATCTGCTTCACCTCACAGCTCGCGCATGGATTGGATTCCATTCTATACGGATATACGAACCTGCATAGAAATCGGGCGTCCCTTCTCTAAGACACAGCCGTATGGCCCTCTGAATTTTGCCGGTATGATATCGACGAACGAATGATACCCCTATTCTAACATAATAAAACAAGCTGTAACTCCTTATCGTATTAAACGCATTGACAGAATGCAAAAGCCCATGTATCATTTTGGTACCAAGTACTAATATCAGGTTATAATTTTTTTTGAGCGTGAATATAATAAACTGAGGTGATGTGATCATGAATCAATTCGTTCCAAGAATAACGGCGGTTGGCAGCTACACGCCCGAACGCCGGCTGACGAATGCGGACCTGGAGCGTATGGTGGAAACCGACGACGAATGGATCGTTCAGCGAACGGGCATCCGCGAAAGACGCATATCGGCGCCCGAAGAGTATACCAGCCACTTGTGCATTGAAGCGGTCAAGGATCTCGTGAACCGGTACGGAGCCGTATTGGATGACGTGGATCTGCTCATCGTTTCGACCAGCACCCCGGACTTCACTTTCCCTTCGACCGCCAGCCTGGTCCAAGCCCACTTCGGCATTCCGCAGACACTCGCGTTCGATCTCAGCGCCGCGTGCGCCGGGTTTATCTACAGCCTGCATACGGCCAGAAGCATGCTTGCGTCAGGGCTGCACCGCAAGGCGCTCGTGATCGGCGCCGACGCCTTATCCAAAATAACAGATTACACGGACCGCACGACATGCATTTTGTTCGGCGACGGAGCAGGAGCCGTGCTGCTGGAACGGGATGCCGAAGGGGCGGAAGCGAGTTGGCTCGCCTCCACCTTCGGCTCCGACGGCACCGGGGGCGTGCACCTGTACCGGACCGGCATCGCCTCCTCCTTGAACGGGGTACCCGTAAACGCCGGCGGCAAGCTGGTGCAGAACGGCCGGGAGGTATATAAGTTCGCCGTACAGACCGTGCCCAAAGGTGTAGCCGAACTGCTTAAACAAGCCGGTCTGTCCAGCGGCAGTGTGGATTGGTTCATCCCTCACAGCGCCAATCTCCGGATCATCGAGTCCGTATGCGAGAGAACGGGGATTCCGTTGGAAAAAACTCTGCATACCATCGAGCATTTTGGCAACACCTCGGCCGCGACCATCCCTCTCGCTTTACATCAGGGGATCAAGCAGGGCTTGCTGAAAGAAGGCGACAAGGTGCTTATGTACGGCTTCGGAGGAGGTTTTGTACATGGAGGTTTGCTCCTGAAATGGAAGGAACCGTTGAGCAAAAGATAAACACTGCCATATGATATACAAATAGCGTCCCTTCCCCCGCGAAGGGACCTTCATTTGGAACATTCTCCTTTACAAAATGGACGAAAGCTGCGATTCCGCTGGGCCAATGCCAATGTTCCCGTTTACCGAAGCAGCATATATTATGGCATAATTTTGTTTATAAGGGAGGATGAATGATGCATCAGCAAGCAACCAGCATTATCGAACATATGGCCTCCTCGCATTGGGAAATGTCGAAAATTCTGGAGTCGGAGAGGCATGTCGCCGTACGGATGGCCGAGCTCGTTCATGAAATTCCCGAGTATAACCCGACTTTTGATGATATTCCGGCATTGATGGAAGGTTCGCTGCTTGTCACCAAAAACGTTGCGGCCTATCTGAACAGCCTTGCCGATCTGTCCGACGCCATTGGGGATAATTTGAATTTGATCATGAAAGAACAGCGAAGCTCCGACGGGGAAGAATAACGTATGTTGATAATGGAAAGAGGGTAACCATGAGCAGAGAGGACTCTTATTACAGAATCTTGCAATCCGTTTCCCGATTACAGTTCAATATATCGCTAATTCTTGAAGCAAAAGCTATCGAAGCCTCCCGTTCAAGCCAATGGCTTTGCCATCACATATCCTCCATGCAATTTGAAAATCAAGGTGAGCAGGTTGCAAAAACCGTGGAAATCCACGATCATCTGCTGGAAGTCATTGACGGTTTGACCAAAATGGAGCTGGCGCTTTCGAAGAACCTTCAGGCTCTTTTAGGGGACCAAGAGGGCGGCGGCGCCAATGATCCGGGGATCACAGGTTGATCAATCCAATATCGTTCGGAGGAAATTCAAAGTGAACTGGCATGAGGAAGAAGCGCGAACAAAGCTTCATATTCTAATTTCGCTTGCCCGAAGTCAGCGTGCGCTGTCCAGAATTTTGGAAAGCGTAGCGGACGTTGCGGAAAAAACGGAGCCGGCCGGAGAGAGGCTTGTTGAGCAAATGGAAGCGCTCAGCAAGTACCAAAGGCAGATTGCAGTCAAAATGATTGGAATCAAAATACGAAAAAAAACCAGCGGAATCCCTCAAAAACCGTGGATCAACCAAACGCTGGTTCATTACCGTCCTCAAACTATTTCTGCGAAGGAATAGTTTTTTTATTGCCTCTCTGTACTTTACTTCACGTCAATCCGCATGCTCAATGTACGATCCCATTAAATGCCTACGATACCTGTCCAAACCCCCTTTCCCCCGGTCACATATGCTGTATGGTCAAGTATTAGTCCGAATCCGGGGACAAAGGAGTGATAGCCATGCTGCCTCCCTACGTAGGCATCCTCGTCAACGATGTGATGTACGCTGGAATACCTTTAGGAAAAACCAAATACGAGAGGATCGATTATTACCTAGAGGCGGGCAAGAAATTCGGGATTACGCCATGCTTTTTTCGAATCCGTGATTATAAGGCAGGAAAGGCTTGGATTAAAGCTTATGTACAAACGGACGACGACCAATTTGTATTGGCTGTCGTCCCTATGCCTCAAGTCATTCATAATCGCGCCATTTATAACGGTATAAAGGAATTCCGCACACTTCGAAGCTGGTCCGATGAAGGAAGGGTGCTCTTTAACTCTTGGAACCGTTACGGCAAGCTCTTCATTCACAATGTGCTGATGAAAAACCCCGGCTTGCAGCCCTACTTGCCGCGGACCCGCAAAGCCACCCCCGCCAATGTAAAATCGATGATGAAACAATTTGATTCCATCATTATTAAACCTGACCGAAGCAGCAAGGGACGCGGAGTCATGAAATTATCCCGCACGCAAAAAAAGTGGAAATTGCTTTATCCGTCCACACTTCATGTGCGCAATACCAAATGGCATTCGATTGTATTCAACGGCCTCAAACTGCCCCCCGTCCTGCGCCGCAGATTGCAAAACGGAAAATATATCGTTCAGCAGTGTGTCGCCCTGGCAACCTATAAGAAACGTCCGTTCGACCTCAGGGTTGCCGTCCAACGAGGAGCTGCGGGCGAATGGAAAATTACAGGAATCGTCGCCAAAGTGGCTTCAGACCGGATATTTTTGACCAATGTATCCCAGGGCAGCACGATTCACCGGTTGGAGGAGATTTTGCAGCAGGAATATCCCCACCTGACACACGAAGAAGTGATACGGAGTATCCATCATTTGGCCCTAAGCGTGGCTGATCAGCTGGGACAAAGCCTCCCCTGCATGGCCGACCTGGGACTGGATATCGGTTTGACCACAGACGGTGTCCCTATGTTCATTGAATGCAACGGGAAGGACCAGCGATACAGCTTCCTTAACGCCGGTATGCTGAAAGAGTGGAAAGCCTCCTACGAGAATCCGATGGCTTTCGCCAAACATCTTCTTACCTCCGGCAAGGAAGTCGATCGCCCTCACGCCGGCAAAGCGGATCGTTGACTGAGTTTAGCGAAATGCCGGAACAAGCGGAATTCCACCCAGAGGCCGGGAGGCACGAGACGTATAAAAGGCTTGCTCCTGCCGGGAACAAGCCTGTATTGATTTATTCATACACGCTTCCGATGGCAATCCAGTTGACAACCCCTTGGAACTCGCCGGAAACATTGCATCGTACGACTTCGATAACCGCACCGCTATCCTGTTTGCTCTGGATCACGGCGTAGCAGCCGGGGTGGCTCGTTGTTCCGACAAGAACATAGTTATCGTCAGCGTACGGCCGATCAAAAATGACGGGAATGGCCGCACTTTCCGTTTCACTGGAGAAAGAGAAGCTGCTCAGACCGAACTGCTGCGAAGTGGTCAGCAGCTTTCTTTCCGGTGCGGGGAAAAACAACGGATGCTGCCGTTCGTTCTTATCGTCCAGGATCGCATTTTCCTTATCGTTCTCCGTCTCTATATCGATCGCATGCAAATATATTTTGTCGCTCTTCGGCTTTTCCGTTCCTTCTGCCGCAGGCTCTTTGGTATGCTCCTTTTCGGACTTTTCGTTTGATTCCTTTGCCGGAGCCTCCGCTTTGTTCTCGGCCGGATTCGGGGCCAAACGTTCCTCCTCCGGACGAATTTCAGCAGCAGGCTTCTTATCCGCAAGCCCCTTCGTCTCCCGCTTTCCTTCTCTAACGGAAAGTCCGTTCAGCAGCGTTTGAAGCTTAGGTTCCAAATGAAGCAGAGAGATCGTTCCCGGGATCAGATGATATCCGGATATAGTTTCCTGCTTAATATGGAATCCATCCACCGTTTCATCGCCCAAATGCTTCGACGTGACGGCCCCGTCGGCCAGCCGGCTGCTGTCCACCGCGCCCAGCGCGATCTTCTCCATCGTCACCGCATACGGCCTCAAATTGGCTTCACCCACGGCATCGACTGCCAGATGCTTCGATTTAACCGAACCGGACGTCAGATGCTTCGATTTAACGGAACCGGACGTCAGATGCTCCGAGCCGACAGAGCCTTCAGCCAGCCTGCTGCCGTTCACCGCTCCCGGCGCCAGCTTCTCCGTCGTCACCGCCTCCGTACCCAGTTGGGCTTCACCGACCGATCCTGCAGCCAGGTGCTCCAATCTGACGCACTCCAAGGTCAAATGCTCCGGACCAACGGAGCCTTCAGCCAACCGGCTGCCGTCTACCGCGCCGGGTGCCAGCTTCTCCGTCGTCACCGCCTCCGTACCCAGCTGGGCTGCACCGACCGCTTCTTCGGTCAGGTGCTCCGAGCCGACAGAGCCCGACGTCAAATGCTTGAAACTGACGGAGCCTTCAGCCAACCGGCTGCCGTCCACCGCGCCAGGCGCCAGCTTCTCCAAGGTGACGGCCTGCGGTCCGATTTGTGCTTCGCCGACCGCTTCAGGAGCCAGGTGCTCCGAACCGACAGAGCCCGCAGCCAACCGGCTGCCGACGACCGACCCGGGCGCCAGCTTCTCCGCGGTGACGGCCTGTGGTCCGATTTGTGCTTCGCCGACCGCTTCAGGAGCCAGGTGCTCCGGACCGACAGAGCCCAATGCCAAATGCTCCGGACCAACGGAGCCTTCAGCCAACCGGCTGCCGTCCACCGCGCCGGGCGCCAGCTTCTCCGTCGTCACCGCCTCCGCACCCAGCTGGGCTGCACCAACCGCTTCTTCGGCCAGGTGCTCCGGACCGACAGAGCCCAGGGTCAGATGCTTCGCCGTGATCGAGCCTTCGGCCAACCGGCTGCCGACCACCGCGCCATGCGCCAGCTTCTCCGTGGTCACGGCATACGGCCTTATCTGCGCTTCGCCAACCGCATCGACGGCGAGATGCTTCAAAGCAACGGCGCCCGGGGTCAGATGCTCGGATGTTACCGAGCCCGCGGCAAGACGACTGCCGACCACCGCTCCCGGCGCCAGCTTCTCCGCCGTTACGGCCTGCGGCTGAAGCTGCTCTTCACCTACCGACTCCGAAGCGAGGTGCAGGGGACCGACGCTTCCGGGTGTCAGGTGTTGAGAGCCGACCGAACCCTCGGCCAGACGGCTCCCGTCCACCGCGCCGGGCGCCAGCTTCTCCAAGGTCACGGCCTCCGGCATCAAATGCACCTCACCGACGGCATAGAAAGTAAGGTGTTCCGAGCCGACGGAATACGAGGTCAGATGCTCCGAGGAAACGGCGCCCGCAGCCAGACGGCTTCCGTCCACCGCTCCCGGCGCCAGCTTCTCCGTCGTCACAGCTTGCAGTTGCAGCTGTTCTTCGCCTACCGACCCTTCGGCGAGCTGAAGCGAGCCGACGGCACCGGGGGCCAGATGCTCCGAGCCGACAGAGCCTTCAGCCAGACGGCTTCCGTCCACCGCTCCCGGCGCCAGCTTCTCCGTCGTCACCGCTTCCGCCTCCAACTGCGCTTCGCCTACCGCTCCGGCGGCAAGCTGGACCGAGCCGACGGCACCGGAAGCCAGATGCTCCGATACGACGGCACCCGCGGCCAGACGGCTCCCGTCCACCGCTCCCGGCGCCAGCTTCTCCCTGGTCACCGCCTGCGGACTCAGCTGATCTTCACCTACCGACTCAGGCTCGAGCTGTGTTGGGCCGACAGCCCCCGGGGTCAGGTGCTCCCTTGCAACAGCTCCCCAAGCCAGACGACTGCCGTTTACTGCGCCGTATGCCAGCTTTTCCGTCGTTACCGCATTGGACATCAAATGCTCTTCACCTACGGCTTCGGCAGTGAGATGTTCCTGTCCTACGGAGCGTTCAGCCAGATGTTCCGATGTCACAGCGCCTGCAGCGATTCTCCGGCCGTCGACGGCGCCTTCGGCCAGATGTGAGGCGCTCACGGCTCCATCTGCGATTTGAAGTCCCGTCACGGCGCCTTCGGCCAGCTTCTCCGTCCTCACCGCGCCATCCTCCAAGTGCTGCGCCTTCACGGATCCTGTCCCAAGGTGCACATGCTGAACCGATCCGGGGGACAGATGATCCGCCTGCACCGCTTCCTTGGCAAGCTTTTCCGAAGTCACACTGGCATGCGCCAGCTTTGCCGTTGTGACTGCCAGATTCGTAAGCTTATCCGTGGATACCGATTCGCTGGATATTTTGGAGGTCGTTACGCTATGATTCGAGAGATGTCCGGTATGAACGGCTCCCTCTTGCAAATGCTGCTGCTGCACCGCACCGTTGCTCAGCTTCTCGGAAGTGATGGAGCGGTCGTGCAGCTTCTCCGTTGTCACAGCACGGTCCTGAAGGTGTTCCGCTGCGACGGTTTTTTCCGCCAGATGCCCCGAAATCACCGCTTTATCGGCAATATGCGCCGATCCTACCGTCCCGGGCGTCAAATGCTCGCCTTTTACCGAAGCCTTCGCCAGTTTACGGGAGTTGACCGATTGCTCGGCAAGCTTCTCGGCAGTCACGGCCCCGTCGATCAGTTGGGATACGCCGACGCTGGAGGCTGCCAATTTATCACCGGTGACCACACGCGGAGACAAATGCCGGTTCTCAATCACCCCTTGCTGGATATGCTTAGCCTCAATGACCGCCTCCTGCAGATGAATTCCTTGTACAGTCCCTTTGGACAGCTTCGCGGAAGTCACCCCACCGTCCTTGAGATGGACGCTTTGCACCGCTCCGTCCGAAATGTGATTGGGTTGAATCTGCTTATCGGCAATGTGTTCGCTTCGAACAAGCCCTGCCGTCAAATGCTCGTTAACAATCGAGTGCATCTTCAAATGCTCGGACGAAACGCTCCATGGCGCTAATTTCTCCTCCGTCACCGCCCCCTCCGCCAGCTTGCTGGAGGTGATTTCCCCGTCCACCAGCTTGGCGGACGTCACGGACTGGTCCCTCAGCTTTTCTGTGGTCACCGCCTCATCAGCCAATTTGGATACATTGATGGCCCCGTTGGCCATATGAATCGTTTGAATCGCGCCGCTTTTGATTTTATCGGATGTGATGGATTGATTCTGAATCAGCTCTTCCGTTATGACTTCGTCCGCCAAGTGCTTGGTGTGTATCGAATGCTCGGCGATCTTCATGGCATCGATCGTTTTATCCGCCAATTTGTCTGACGTGATGCTGTTATTTTGAAGCTTCGAACCGCTGATCGCACGGTCCTGGATCTTATCCGAGGTAACCGCGCCGGCCGCCAGATGCTCTTCTGTTACCGCTCCGGGGGCCAGCTTTTGTTGGGTTACACTGCCATTAGACAATTTCGTACCGTCTACCGCATAATCTGAAATATGGTCCTTTGCAATGCTGCCGCGTTTAATTTTGGATCCGTCCACGGCATAGCGGGCTATTTTTTCCGATGTTACCGACTCGTCGGCCAGATCGTCCGTATAAATGATAGCGCCTGATGATAGCGGGGATGAAAGCTTCAAGGAAGGGCGCCTCGAGACGGGCGGCAACGTTTTCGGTTGAGCGGACTCCGATTCCCTGACGCGTCCAGGTGCAGAAGAGCTCAAGCCGGCTTCTTCCTTCCGTGCCGTTTCTCCCGAATCCAACCAGCTCAATTCATTCGTAAGCGCATCAACCCGTTTTCCTTGTGTCGGCCTGACTTTGCCGGAACTCCGGCGGCTCACTTTTTTCATATGTGTCCTCCTATATTCCGTAATGACCTTTCATGCTACGATGAAACCTTCGCAATTAGTCATTGCTAACATATGCATTCACCTAGAAGGACGTCATACAAACTGTTAAAAATAGGCAACTATACAGGAAATGCGCGCAGACGAGCACTGTCTGACCGACGGAGAGAGAAAGCCCTGGGCTTTTCTTGCCGAAGAAGCCCGGGGCTGCAAGAAACCAAGCTACACGCCCCGCTCCCCCTCTTCATAACGGAAGCAGTCCGTCGTATGATCCATCACCATGCCGACAGCCTGCATGAACGCATAACAAATCGTCGACCCTACAAAAGTAAAGCCCCGCTTCTTCAAATCCTTGCTCATCGCATCGGATTCGGGCGTGCTGGCGGGCACCTCCTGAAGCGAACGCCAAGCGTTGCGTATCGTCTTTCCGCCGACCAAGCTCCAAATATAACGGTCGAAGCTGCCGAATTCCTCCTGCACCTTGAGGAACGACTGCGCATTGGTAACGGCGGCCCGCATCTTGAGGCGGTTGCGAATCAAACCGGGGTCGGCAAGCAGCTCGTCCAGCTTCGCTTCATCATAGCGGGCTACGATGGCCGGGTCGAAGCCGTCGAACGCTTCGCGGTACCGTTCTCTTTTTTTCAGCATCGTATACCAGCTTAGCCCCGCCTGCATCCCTTCCAATATCAGCATTTCAAACAGCTTCCGGTCGTCGTGAACAGGCACTCCCCATTCTTCATCATGGTATTGGATATAAAGCGGATCTTCATTGACCCAGCGGCAGCGGCAAACCATCCGATGACCAACTCCTTTTTTTCTCTATTATAGCGTATAATTAATAACGGGTATTGCTATATTCCTACCTCAAGCGGGGGATTGCCATGAAACATGAGTTGACGGTTTACGAACAACAGATGGAAAAACAGCTGATCCGTTGGGAAAAGGAACTGCTCAAGCCTCCGGGGATGCTGGAAAAGACGTCCAGGGCGGTCCAATCGCGCGTAAATCAGGTCATTCCGGAAAAAGTCCATACAACGCTCACTACTGCGGTGAAGGGCATTGTCCAAACCGCTCTCTTCAGTATGGATTACATTCCGAAGAATGAACCGCTGTCGTTCATGTCTCTGGCCATGCGCGACCACCAGGCCGAAGAGAAGATTTCCTTTTACAAAAAGCTGGCGGCCGCAGAAGGCGCCGGCGCCGGTGCAGGCGGTATCCTGCTGGGAATCGCCGATTTTCCTATCCTCATCGGCATCAAGATGAAATTTCTGTTCGAGCTCGCTCATATCTACGGACATTCGACGCTGGATTACCGGGAGCGGCTCTTTATCCTTTATGTGTTTCAGATCGCTTTTTCCAGCCAAAATAAAAAACCGGCCCTCTTCCGAACGATTCTGGAATGGCCGGAGACCGTGAAATCACTGCCCCCCGAAGCTTCCTACGCCCAGTACATTAATTGGCGGCAGCTGCAGCAGGAGTACCGGGATACGCTCGACTTTCGCAAAATGCTTCAGCTGGTTCCCGGTATCGGCGCTTTCGTAGGAGCATGGGCCAACTATGGTCTGCTGGATGAGCTCGGGCAAGTAGGCATGAACTGCTACCGCTTGCGATGGCTGCAGGAAGCGAAGCGGCGCAAGCATGACGCCGATCAGCAGAGCCAGGACGACGACGGGGTAAAACCGTTTCAAACGGGCAGCCCTGAGTGACAAACGAACGGTGAGGAAGCCGCAGGATGAACCATAGGATATTTGCCGGCATATAAGCCCCCTTGCAGTCTCCGTCATCCGGACGAGGCAGCAAGGGGGCTGTGATATGGGAGGGCCACCCGTTAGGAAGGTTCCCTGATGGGTTTAACCTATATATACAAGAATATCCCCATCCGTGATGAGCTTCGACGTCCCCGGAGGTACATCTCCCGTGATCCGCAGCTGCACATCCTGACCCAGTTCCTCCGATGCCAAGCTGGTCCATTGGGCTTGAAGCGCCTGGGCGCGTTCGGAACAAATCGGAATAATGGCGACCTCCGGACGGGTCAAGCGAAGCGTTGCGGCGTTGAAGGCATCGTTTACACCGTGGTGTGGAGCCTTCCATACCCTGCAGCGGAGCTGCAGCCGCTGTGCCAGCCTTTTCCAGCCTTCTTCCAGCAAATCCCCGCCGAAGAGAACGCCGCCGTCCCCGGACGCTTCATCACGCGTCAAGAGATAGACGGAGCTGTCGTGGTTGGACAGTTGATGAAAACGTTCCAGCCAACCTGCCCCGGCCGCGCCGATCTCATCGCGGCATGCAAGCAAAGCTTCGGTCAAGGCGGCCCAAGCCGGAAGAGGGTCATCCTGCCGCGGATGCAGCTGCTCAAACGTATAGCCCTCCCGATGCCAAATGGCCGCCTGGTCCTTTTGACCATATCCGTCCCGCCATATCAGCCGCGTTCCATTCTCCTGAAGCAAAGCGACCAGCTCCAGGTAACGGGCCAGCAAGCGGCAGACAAGCCCGGTCTGGTCTTCCCGCTCCCGGCCCGCCAAAATCGATTCCGGCAGCACGAAAGGCTTGTAGGGCAGGACGGCTTCCAATACGCGCTTGCGCCTGGCCACCTCCAACAGACCGTTCAAATGATCGTCATGCAAATGCGTAAGGATCATACAATCAAGCCGTTCCTCTCCGCAACGATCCATCCAGCCGGCAGCCGTATCCCCCCCAGGTACATTCTCCGGCAAGTCCCCGCCGTCCACTAAGGTCAAATGGCCCGACGGCAGACGAATGAAATGCGCATCTCCCCATCCGACCTGGATGCAATGCACTTCAGCCTTCATGCCGAACGCACCTCCTTATCCTCATCTCCCTGCGCATTCTCCTTGCCTCCCGTTTCGTTTCTCTCCTCTGTTTCTTCAAACCAATAGGCTTTGTCGTCCGGTATACGAATCCAATAGGTTCCCTCCGGCTGCGCAGCTTCATCGTCAACGAATACGGTCTGTCCGTTAACCGTTACCATGTGCCGGTAAGCGGAGCCGACAAACAATCGGCTCTTTACTTCACCGAGGAACAATACGCCGCCATCCTCCCGGCGGACCTGCGGCAGTCCGCCGGATGCCGGAAGATGAGCTTCAGCGCCGGTTGCTCCCCGTTCCTCATGGCTGTTCACCGGTATCAGCTTCGCATCATCCGAACGCAGCACCAGCCTGCTGCGCTTCCCGTCCCGCATCACCTGAAGCGTATGGCTCTCTCCCAGAAATTGAGCGGTAAAATAGGTCGCCGGCTTGCGGTATACCTCTTCCGGCGTACCCGCCTGTTCGATCCGTCCTTCATTCATCACGACCACATAATCCGCCATAGACAACGCTTCTTCCTGATCATGCGTCACATACAGCGCCGTTATGCCGAAGGCTTGTTGGATGCTGCGGATTTCCACGCGAAGCCGCTGCCTCACCTTCGCATCCAGATTGGACAACGGTTCATCCATCAGCAGCAGATCCGGCTGCACAACGAGGGCCCGAGCCA
Source organism: Paenibacillus naphthalenovorans (assembly GCF_001465255.1). NCBI lineage: Bacteria > Bacillati > Bacillota > Bacilli > Caryophanales > Paenibacillaceae > Paenibacillus > Paenibacillus naphthalenovorans. The sequence continues at coordinate 2,921,651 of NZ_CP013652.1, forward strand.
GGGCGATCCGCTGCTGCTGCCCTCCCGAATACTGCTGAGGCTTTCTCTTGCGGACCTCCGTCAGATCAATCTCCACCCGGCGCAAGACGTCAAATACCTTTTCCTCCCGCTCCTTGGGGGGAATCTTTCGCAGCTTCAAGCCGTAAGCCACGTTGTCGAACACCGACATGTGCGGCCACAGCGCGTAGTTTTGAAACACCATCGCGGCCCCCCGCTCCTGCGGGGTTGCCCTCGTCACATCCCTTTCGCCGAAATGGATGCTTCCGCTATCCGGTTGAAGGAACCCGGCCAATGTGCGCAAAAGCGTTGTTTTGCCGCAGCCGCTCGGACCCACGATAGCGGTCAATCCCCGCTGCGGCAGCAGCAGATCGATACCTGTGATGCCGCGGCTTTTGGCATAGTTTTTGGTCAAGCCCTGAATATGGATCTGCATAGGTCATACCCTCCCGAAAGCACTCAAATATTCCGATTTCATAAATCGTTGCAGCAGCAGGAGCAATACGATGCCGGGAAGCATCAGCAGAATGGCCGTCACGGACGCCACCTGCATCTCGTATCCGTTCGCCGCATTGTACATAAATATAGGCATGGTCACCATGAACGGCGCGCCGATCAGCAGACTGCCCGTAAATTCATCAAGCGAATACAGGAAGACGAGCAAGGAGGAAGCGATCATGCCCGGCAGGGAAAGCGGAAGCGCGATATGAAAAAAAGTATACAGCCGCGACGCTCCCAGCATGATGGACGCCTCCTCAAGAGCAGGCGAGATCGACTGGAACACCGATACCATGGTCCACACCGAAAAGACAACGGCGCCTACCAGATGAATCAATATGACGCCCGTCAGCGTTCCTACAAGATCCCATTTGTACATGAGCACCATGGTGTTCGTAAATACCGGGAGCTGGGGAAACGCCTGCGGCAGCAAAAACAGCAGCAAAAGAAGGGTTCGTCCCGGAATCCGGCAGCGTGCGATGATGTAGGAGAGCGGTACCGACACCAGAAGACACAGCAAAGTGACGAGCAGCGCCGTTTCAAAGCTGAGTATAAGGGACTGCAGCATCTTTCCTTCGAATACTTTCCGCCAATAGAGCAGGCCCCATTGGTTCGGCAGCGGATGAGGCCAAAACCATTTTTCCGCCAACGACCACAGAAGAAGGCTTGTCAGCGGCCCCAATATCACGAACAATGCGGCTGCATAGGCGACCAGCCTGAGAGCGATTTGCAGCAGACCATAGCCGGAAACGAGCCGGGAAGCGCCGGAAGACGACGGCAGAGCTCCGGGTTGAACAGTCGAATTCATACTTTGGCCACTCTCCTGACGTAATAGATGGCGGCACCCATGGAAACAAGATAAGACAGCACGCCGAGCGCATTCGCTACTCCGTTGTTGTGCTGATATACCATTTGATAATAAAGATCGATCATGAGCATTTGGCTGCCGCTGCCCATCATCGCCGGAATGGAGAAGCTGCCCATCATCGAGGTGAACGTCAGAACGGCAACGACGCCGATCGAGCCCGTGCTCATAGGCACCAGAATATCTTTTATCAATCGAAGGCCCCCCGCCCCTACAATGCGGGCCGCTTCCAAATAGCTCGGATTTACGGCACGGAACGCACCCATGACGAGCAGCAGAGAGAACCCGATATTTTTCCAGACTAAGGCCAGAATTAAGCCGGCGGTATTGAAAGCGATGGAAGGAAGGGAATCCGGATTGAACAACCCGAGCGACATGAACATCGAATTCAGCGTTCCGTGCGGAGCCAGAAAAACGCGCATTGCATGGCCCACCACCACAAAGGGAACAAACAGCGGAATTTTGAACAAAAACTCGATAAACGGACTGGCATGCAAACGCAATACGCCTCCGAGAAGTACGGATACCAGCAGGAGCAAAAGCAAGCTGACCGCACAGACCCATAACGTATACCACAAATCTCCTGTGTATAAAGCGAAGGCTTCCCGATAATGGGCTGTCGTCCATTCCCCCTGGTCTGTCCTCAGGCTCGCCGCCACGGAGAGAACAAAAGGATAGACGAACAGCACAGCTACAAGACCGACGGCAGGAGCGGCAAGCGCCGCCCCCGCCAACCGGTGAATGATAGCAGGGCTAAACCAAGATGGCGTGCTGCTTTCAAGTTTCATCCATTGCACCCCTGATTTCCGTCTCAATTCTTTTCGTAAGCCGACTGCAAGTTCGTAAAGAACTGCGAGATCGGAAACGATTGGCCTCGTTTGCTGAGATCCTCCGCCGTGACGTCTTTAAACAGCTTTTGCTTTCCCTGCTCGCTCACGTTGGCCATGACGGCATTCGCGTCGATACCGGGGTACCAGCTGTTTTTATCCACAATATATTTTGCCTGAATTTCGGGAGATGTAAGGAAATCGGCGAAGGCCAATGCCGCTTCCTTGTTTTTGGCGTTCTTCGTGATCACAACGTACATCGGCTGGCCAGGCAGACCCGGTTCAATCACCTTAAGCCTCAGGTTCGGATTCAAACGTCCTTCGTCTATCCAGGTATAGAACATGTCGACCCAAACCGGGCCCATATCGATTTCGCCCCGGTTCAGCATATCCAGCGTACCGTTATTGCCGTTGGTGATGGTCGCGGGCAGCGATTTGAGCTCCTTCATGATATCCGGCCATTTTTTCTCCAGCTCCGCATTGTAAGGACCCTCGGATAACGTTTTGTAATCGCCTGTTTTCCAGTAGACGTAAGCGGTCGTGAACGCTACTCCGCTCATGCCGTTCTTGATACCGTTGTAGCCGAAGCGCTTGGGATTCGCCTGGATCCAGGCGGCCAATTCCTCAAAACTGGCCGGAGGCTGCTTCACCTTGTCCGGATTGTAAGCAATCGCCACTTGGCTGTGGAACATCGGGATCACATATCCCTCCACATTCGTACCGAGGCTGTTTTTGCTGTCCGAAGAGGTCACGTACTGCTTATTGGCGGATTGCGGCACCCATTTGTCCAGCAAATCATTATCTATCATTTGCTTCATCAGGTTTTGGTGTACGATGGCTACATCGATATCCCATTCTTTTTTGCCTGCGTCTTTTTGCGCCTTCAGCTTTTCCACAATTTTTTGCGATCCCGCATCTCCGGGACCTGTTCCGACCACCGCCACTTCGGCTCCCTCATATTTCTTTTTGAAATCGGGGGCGACAGCTTTTTCCATCAGATCCGTCATAACGGTGTCGCCCGCAACCGCCAAGCTGACTTGAAGCGGTTTGTTTTCCGCCTGTTTGGGCGTATCCGCCGGTTTCGTTTCCGTACCGGAAGTGGTTGTCGACGCCGCAGGCGCCGTTTGTCCGCAGCCGGACAGCATGGCCGCAGTGAGCAAGCATACAACTGATAGGCTTCGAATTTTTCTCATTTTCCCCATCCTTAGACCTTTTTTAATGGATTGTTGTCTAGACACCCACTAATCACATTATGCTCAGAGATTATTAGCAGAGTGTCAAATAGATGTGAAGAATTAGTAAAAGTACCCAAACCGTACGGCTTTTGTGACGCAACCAAAAAAAGCGCCCCTTACCGGGTGCGCTTGATCCAAAACTTGAACACGTCGTTGCGGAAATAATCGTACGAAAACAAGACAGGCAGAAAATCCTCGTCGTAGTGCGTTTGCTTCAGCAGAAGTACGGGCGTTTCTTCCGTTAGCCTGAGCTTGGCCGCATGGACGTCGGATGGCGCCGGTACGATCAGCTCGGTATTGGCGCTGACAATACGAATGCCGCACTCCTCTTCGAGAAAACGCATTAAGGAGCCGTGCAATCGCCTTCGCTTGAATGCCTCCCCTGAAATGGCGTAAGGCAAAATATTGATATTGAACGATACCGGCTCTCCACCGGCCGTCCGTATTCTCTCGCTGACGACAACCGGGTCGCCGGACTCGATATGAAGAAAGCCGGCCCACTCCGGTTCGCATGGAACCGTTCGAATCGATTCCTGATACTCGCCTTCCCCTAAACCGGAAGAACGGATCATCTCCGATGTGGAGCTCAAACGGTCCAAGCTGCTGGGGATCGAATCCTGCGGCCGCGTGACGAAGCGGCCGATCCCCTTGCTGACGCGAAGCTTCCCTTCCCGTTCCAACTGCTTTACTGCGGAACGGAACGTTTCACGGCTTACACCGAATCTGCGGGCCATTTCCGGCTCCGAAGGCAGTTTCTCTCCTGCGACAAGCTCACCGGACTCCATTTGTCTCTCCAATTCTTCCTTTATTCGGATATACTCGTGTGCCATATCGTTTCTCTTCGCTTTCGTTTTTTTAAATCGTAACAAACCGTAACGAAAAAAGGAAGCCTTTCGGCCTCCCTGGATTTATCTTACCGCTTGTATCTCTGCCGTTACTCTCGCCTGGCCGTTTGAAGTATCGGCGTTGTTCCAGTTGACGGTTTGACCCACACCGGGCAAAGCGCTCAGGAACCCCATTTCGTCGTCTCCGCTCGTACCGTCCGAGTCGTTGACGAGCAGTTTCATCTCCGTACCTGCCGGCTCGGTGACATAGCGGTCGTTATAAGCGGAACTATACTGGCCGCCGAGTACGGCATCCACCGTTCCCCAAAGCACTTGATAAACCGAGCCAATCGGTGCATCGTTCTTTTTCCATAGCCGGTCATCGCTTACACTGTTGCCGTTTGCTTGCCACTTCACATAGATATCGCTTTTGCCCCCAAACGGGTCCCGGTCAGCCTGACTGGTTACGCTGGAGACCTGAAGCCTGTGCGTATAATAAGAATGATTCACATATTGATGGGAGAAATCCCCCAATCCGTTTACATGCGTATCGACCATATGAGCCGGGTCGCTTAAAAAATCGCCTTTGAATGTCGGACCGTCGTCTGCATCATCCCACACCCACGGCATGGCGGCGGCGTCCGTGCCGTATGTATCCCCGTCCAGTTTCCCCCACGCGCCGAACGTTTTCCCGTCGCCAATGTCGGTGCGCCGGTCCCAGAAATCATTAAAGGACAGCAGAGCATATTCGTATTTGTTGGTATAATTGCCTGTTGCATCCGTTACTACATCCGCTGTCGTGCCGGGTTGATATACGATTCCGTCGCCTCCGGGCGCAGAGCTCCCGTCGTAGGCATAAACCCCGTGTCCGCCCAATGGGCTTTGCCCGTTGGATTGAATAAACACTTTCGGATGCGAGCCGTTAAACAGCACGCCTCCGTCCACATTATCCGTACCCGTCGTAATGGAAGGATCGTTGGTGTACTGATAAAACTGGTTGTGCGCGCAGGTTTCCATCAATTGAAACGCACCGTAGGATGAGCCATCCTTGCGAATGACCAGCAGCACGCCTTCCAGATCGTTTTCATGCCGGTCCAGCGTCAACGGTCCGTCATCGCGGGGATGGTACACATAGTAGCCGATAAAATAATGCGTTACGGTTTCCACCACGGAATAGTAGGCATAGGCTTTCAACGGATATGAATAAAGATTTTCCCAGTTGTTATTGCCCTTCCAATCCCCGTCATAATTAAAATTGGTGATGTAGTCCGCTTCATAGCCGTAGGTTGCGTTTACATCCTGATAAAACTCCGGCGCCCAATGTGCAGCGAGCTCGGCGGCGGAAGCCGCCTGTACGGCCGGAGGCCATGCGCTTCCCGCCACTCCCAGCGTGATGACGAGGGCCAACAGCCAGCTTCGGATCCTTTTCTTTCCCATACCAATCCCATCCTCCCCTAATATAGCCAACGCTTGGAAGCGTCAGCTGTGGTCAGCGGGTGTCTAGACATCATTATCATAATCGAATTGGATTAGCGGAGTGTAAAAGCGATATAAAGATTTTATTAATTCCGCTCAACAGAAAAAAAGCCTCCGCCGGGGCAAAAGCCATGGGCGAAAGCTTTAGAAGTAATGCTATTCGGTATACCGAACATCACCAGGTGACGAAGCCTTTGGCGCCGACTCCGGGATTGGTGATCATCTCTGTTACCGGAATCGCGTAAGCCACGAGAATCAAGACGACCAGCACGCCGATCCACACGCCCCAGCGTTCGAAGACGGCCGGTGTTTTTTCCGCCTGCTCGCTGACCTCGGCAATCGGAAATTCGGTCTCCCCCTTCGGCGCGCTGAGCAGCATGACGATGTTGATGATCATCAACACGACGCCGACGAACAAAATCGTTCCACCAATCGCCATCACCACATGATAAGGAATCCACATGATGGCATCCGGATGATCCTGATAGGTAGTGAATGCCGTACGCCGGGGCGATCCGAGCAAACCGACGGAGTGCATCGAGCCTGACATGAAGAACATGCCTACTGCCCAAATCACGGTTTGAATGATGCCGAGACGATGCATGAGCGGTGTCATCTGGCGGCCAAGAATCGCCGGTATCAACCAATAAGTAATGCCGAAGAAGGTCAATGCGACGCTGGAAGCTACCGTCAAATGAAAGTGTCCTGTAACCCAGAGCGTGTTGTGGATGACCGCATTCAGCTGATGGCTTGCATTAATCAAGCCGCCGGCCCCCGCCGGAATAAAGATCAGCATGCCCATGAACGGGGCGAAAAAGCGCACGTCCTTCCATGGCAGCTTCTTAAACCAGCCGAACAGCCCTTTGGCGCCGACGGAGCGTCCGTGCAATTCGAAGGTGGCAAACAGCGAGAACGCCGTCATCAAGGAAGGAATAACCACCATAAACGTCAGAATCACCTGCACAAACTTCCAGATGTTAGAAACCCCCGGTTCCATCAGCTGATGGTGGAACCCGACCGGAATAGAGAATATCAAAAACATAATGAAGGATAGTCTGGCCAAGGCATCGCTGAATATTTTGCCGCCGATGACCTTGGGGATGACGCAATACCAGCACATATATGCCGGCAGCAGCCAGAAGTAAACAAGCGGGTGGCCGAAATACCAGAACAATGTACGGCTGAGCACCACATTGACGGTGTCCACCCATCCGAACGACCACGGAATGAGCTGGAACAGCACCTCAACGGCAACCCCCAGCGTAGCGATAATCCACAAGAGCATCGTGATGACGGCCATATAAGCGAACAGCGGCGTCGTTTGGCCGCGATGCGTCTTTTTCCAATAGCGGTAGTTGATAAAAATGCCGAGGCCGCTCATCCAGCTGCCGACCACAACGAAAACCAGCGCGATGTAGAACCAGGGCGATGCTTTCATCGGGGCGTAAAAGGTGTAAAGCACGGTCGCCTTATTCAACAAAATCAGAATGGTGGCCAGGATCGTGCCGAACGTCATCAGTCCGTAGCCCAGCCAGCCCAGCTTACGGGCAATCGGCAGCAGGTGCCCTCCCAGCGTCCGTGCAATCCCTGCAAGCATAAAGCCGATAATGAAATAGGTGGTGAACACTAACGCCATCAGTAGACCATGCGCCGTAAGCAGTTGATAGTAGCCGATCTCCATCGGAAGATGGATCATTCCCCCGCGCACCAGTCCTTGAAGCACGCCCGCTACACCGCCCAGAAACAGGGCGAAAAAGGCGAACAAAATATGAGCAAGCACCAGCGCGGAATCCCGGCTGTCAAAACGCTTGATATCGTTAATCATCGTATACACTCCTTCATGTCGGCCGGCTGTCTTATTTAACAACGATTTTCATCATCATCACTTCATGCGCCGCCCCGCAGTATTCATTGCAAAGCACCAAATATTCCCCGGGCTTGGTGAACGTGTAGGTTAGCCGGTTCACTTCCCCGGGCACCACCATCATGTTGATGTTCGTTCCATTGACTTGAAATCCGTGTACGACGTCCTGGCTGGTGATTTGAAAATGAACCTTCGCCCCGAGCGGTATTTCCATTTGATCAGGCGAGTATCCGAAGGCAAACGCCACGAGATTGGCTTCGTACTCCTGATCCCCGATTTGCTTTAAACCCGGCTTGTCGAACGGTGCGGTCGTGCTGAGCTTCTCCGGATCTACGGTATGACGATGATCGCCGGGAGGCTCCATCCCCAGCGCGAAAGCGCCAACCCCCACAACGGTCAAAAACAGGCCAAGCATGGATATGCCGAATATCAGCCAAATTTTTTCCAATCGATGAATGTGCATGTAAGTTCGACTCCTTCTCCTCTAGTGTCTTGCCATGAACAACAGAAACACACCGACCCAAGACAGCACCAAGAACAATCCGAGCAGCATCACGGATACAAAGGTGCCTTTTAACGATTCTTCACTATGCTTCCCTTGAGATGGCGTCATTTGGTAATGTTCATGCTTCGTCACGTTTTGCGGCTTTGTCATCGTCTTTTCCTCCTTCTTCCCGGAAGTATTTGATGTATACATTGTAAAATTTGCTTTTCATCCCCAACTATGATTTAAGTCACATTAGATGTTAAGCATTCGTGAACGATTAATAAGGCGAAGAACTGGCCCCGCCCTTTGGATGTATCATACTTTCAAATTTTCAACTGCCGGAAGCAGGCATATGTTGTAAAATAGAAGGAAGCAAGAAGCCCCAGCCAATAAAGGAGGAGAATGGGATGGAATTAGGACTTGGCGGGAAAATAGCCATTGTTACGGGAGCAAGCGCCGGAATCGGATGGGCCTGCTCTAAAGCGTTGTTTGATGAGGGCGCTTCCATTGTCATGGTCGCGAGGGACCCGGAGCGCATGGAGCAAGCCGCTGCCGCAATTCTTGAAGGTGATCCGGAGAAGGACGCTTCGCGCATCGTCACAGTGAAGGGAGATTTACGCGAGCCGGAGACCGTGAAGCAAACGGTGTCCGCCGCGATGGAGCGTTTTGGCCGCATCGATATTTTGATCAACAATGCCGGATCGGCTAAGGCCGGATCGTTTTTTGAGATGCCTGAGGAAGCCTTCCTGGAAGCGTGGAATTTGAAGCTGCTCGGCTACATCCGCATGGTCAAGGAAACCGCCCCGCACATGATCCGTCAAGGTGACGGGCGCATCGTCAACATTGTCGGAGCAGCGGGACGTACACCGGGCCCTACGTTTCTTGCCGGCAGTACCGCCAACGCGGCTCTGCTGAACTTTACAAGAGGGATCTCCAAGGAACTGGCCCGATCCAATGTCAGAATTAACGCGATTTCGCCCGGCATCACGGCTACGGAACGCATGCACAGGATGGCGGAGCAGCATGCGAAGGCCAAGGGAATCACGGTAGATGCTCAAATCGCGGAGCAGAGCGCCAACATTCCGCTGGGCCATGTCGTAAATCCCGCAGAAATCGCGGCAATGGCGCTACTGCTGGTGTCCGATCGCGTCCCGTCGATAACGGGTACGGAAATCGTTATCGATGGCGGACAGCAGCCAGGCGTTTAGACAAAACGATAAAAAACCGCAGCGCTAACCGCTGCGGTTTCGTATTATACCGGCCAGGCTTCTTTGCGGTAAGCCATATCCCAGAACATATATTCATATCGGCTGCTGATCACAAAATGGTTGCACATCCGCTCCCGATCCTGCGGCGTCACCTGCTCCGCGATGTCATCGATTCTTGCGATTTGCTCCTCCACCAGCTCGCGGAACCATTCACCGCCGTACGCGGCGATCCATTCCCGGTAAATCGGCTCCTCCGGCGTGCAGCCTGCAAGTCTCTCTCCAATCTCGTAATAGAGCCAGTAGCACGGCAGAATGGCGGCAATAATATCGCCCAGCTGTCCGGTGTACGCCGCCCGGAGCATATGCGACGTATACGCATAAGACGTCGGCGCCGGCTCGAACGCTTTTTGTTCCTCTTCGGTGATTCCGAGAAGCTTCGCAAACTTTTCATGCAGCGCCAGCTCTGCACTATATGTACCCTGTGCATGTACAGCCATGCGGTTCACCGTGTATAAATCGTTTGCCTTGGCAGCCCCTAAAGCCTGAATCCTTGCAAACTGGGACAAATAATAGGCGTCGTTCAGAACATAATGACGAAAGCAGTCCAACGGCAGCGTACCGTCGCCGATTCCGCGAATGAACGGATGCTCGAAGCTGGCCTGCCAGCTGGCATCTGCCGCCTGGCGAAGGTGTTCGGAAAATTTCATAAGTAATCCTCTCCATTTCTTCCCGTAAGATTCGTTAATCGCCTTACCTATCCCGTTCTAACATCCCCTATGTTGAAATACGGGAAATCCCGTCCGAGCCAGAACGCCGCGAGGCAGATCAGCAGCATTACACCGGCCAGAAGCCCGTCCCGCGCCGACCATCCGATCAGGTAATAATAGGACCGCCGCTTGGCCGAGGAGAAACGCTTGGCCTCCATAGCCACCGCGATTCTCTGGGCCCGGCGAATGCTTTGAGCCAACAGCGGTATGGCATACCTGTTCAGTGATTCCATCCAGCCCCGGATCCCTTTGGCTCTCTTCACACCGCGGACCTTGAGCGCCATCTGAAGCGTCCGGTACTCGCTGGCCACCATCGGCAAAAGCCGCATTGCGGCCATAAAGCTGTAAGCATACTTGGCCGGCAGCCGCACCTGCTGCATAAGGGAATAAAACAACCGGACGGGGCTTGTCGTCAGTCCGAACAACAGGCCGATCAGCGCCATATTAACCGATTTCAGCCCGATGTGCATGCCGCGATAAAAGCTTTCCTCCGTAATATGGATGAGACCCCAGCGCAACCAGGTTGTTTCCCCTTTGCCAAAAAATACCATGGACGTCGCGGAGGAGACGAACATCAGTGCAAAGGGCAGCGTCAAAAGCAGCAGCCGGCGCACCGGGTGGCCGGCTGCTGAAAAGAACAAAAGCGCAAGCATCCAGGTCACATGGATCAGAACATTCAAATGATGTGTCAGCAGTACGACCATAAACATGCCGACGGAGACGATCAGCTTAAAGGCGGGGTTGACGCGGTGCAGCCACGTTTCCCTGTAAGACCATGACAAAGCCCCTCAACTCCTTAGTTCTGCGGTGAGCGGCGGGCATGCCGCAGCGAATCGGCTTGCATATTCTTTGGGACTGAGCTCGGCGGCAAGACGACCCTGCCGTACCTCCCATACCCGGGTGGCAAGCCTTCTTACAATTTCCAGATCATGCGTGACCATGACGATGGCGATCCCTTCCCGGCGCCATGATTCCAGCATCTCCAGCAGCGCGAACGTATTTGCGGCATCCTGGCCGAAGGTGGGCTCGTCAAGCAGGACAAGCCGCTGGGCTTTCACCGTCGCCGCCGCTACACTGAGTCGGCGCTTCTGCCCGAGCGACAGCTGATACGGATGCAGATTGCGGTGCTGATCGAGGCCGAACCGCTGCAGAAGCTCCTCCGTTTTCACCCGGATCGTTTCTTCGGAATCCCTGTCACGCCTGAAATTAAAGGCCAACTCATCATAAACGCTGTGGGTCACAAACTGCATCTCCGGGTTTTGAAAAACATAAGCCGCCATGTCGGAGACGTCGTCGAAGCCTCGAACCGGCCCTCCTGCAAGCACATAGTCGCCGCGCGTTGGAATCAACTGCATTAGGGACTGAAGCAGTGTGCTTTTGCCCGCGCCGTTCTCCCCCACCACGGCAACCCAATCCCCGGGATACAGGGCTGCCGAGGCGGCTTCGATTTTCGGCGCCTTCCCGTGGTAACCGGTAAATCCGCGGAGCCGGACCAACGGCTCCATCTCCCCGGGTGTACCGCTTATGAATCGGTCGTTATCTTTTGGGAACCGGTCCTCTTCGTCTTCCCACACGCCAGGATACCAAATTCCGTATTCCTTGAGCTTCGGCTTAAAATCCCGGAAAACCTGCTCCGGCCTTCCGTCTGCCGCAATGCGCCCGTGAGCGTCAAAGAGGATCACCCGGTCGACGAAATCTACAATCTCGTCAATTTTGTGCTCTACGATAATGACCGTCTTATCATGAGCGACTTGTTTCACGGCTTGCCATACCTCCGCCGTCCCTTCCGGGTCGAGCAGCGACGTTGGCTCGTCGAGAAACCAGACGTCCGGCTCGAGCGCCAGCAGCGAAGCGATAGCCAGCCGCTGCTTCATTCCCCCGGAAAGCGAAGCAATCGGCACATGCGGATCATCCAGCACCAGCCCGACCTGCTCCAGGCATCGCCTGATTGTCTCCGGCATCCGTTCGTGAGGCACCCCGATATTCTCAAGCACAAATGCAATCTCTTCATCTGCATAGGGCATGCAGAACTGGGCGTCGGGGTCCTGGAACAAATATCCCCACGAATGCGGAATACCGATGTCTTCATATTTGAGCGGCACCTCCAGCGCATCCGGGATCAGCCCGCTCCAAACCTGCAGAAGCGTGGATTTGCCGCAGCCGCTTGGGCCAAGCAGCAGCACCTTTTGCCCTGCGGGCACGCCCGCCGTCAAATCGTCGAACAAAAGCGACGAACTGCCGGGAAATTTCAGCCTAAGCCGCGAAACCCAGGCGACAGCGCAGTCCGCCCCGTTCAATGCACGTTCTTCCTGTCCAGAGCCTGATAATCTTCGGCGGTTGCCGGGCGCACAAGCTGGGTGACTCCGGTTTTCTCCAATGCCTTCACCAGCAGGTAGGCCAGAGGCCCGCAGAAGAGATAGCCGCCGATAAACCGCATGACGATGTAAAGAATAAGATTCCAGGTTTGCAATTCGATGAGATAGCCTTTGAAAAAATCGAGCGCCAGCGCGCCTGCGCCAGCCGCAACCCCGGCCAGACCGGCTGCGGCCGCGGAGTATCGTTGATACAGGAATGCAGCGAAAACCAGCTCGGCGCCAATCCCCTGCAGCACTCCGTAGGTAAGCAGTTCGACTCCGTATGGCGAACCGGTGATCAGCTCGCCAGAGGCTGCGGCCACTTCCGCCAGAAATGCCACCCCGGGCTTGCGGATGATCAGGAACGCAACGGTCGCCGCCATAAACCACATACCGTACATCAATTGATCAAGCTGAATACCCGGAAGCTTGGCCAGATTGTAGATGTCGGTCCATACCCGATAAATGATGCTGAACACAACCGCAATGACGACCGTGACCAAAATATCCGTCAGTTTCAATTGTTTGGACATGGTATCCCCTCTCCTTTTCTATTATTTCACGGGAGCCTTGGGGAGAATGACGCCAAAAAGGCCGCTCCCCAATGAAGGAAGCGGCCATATAGGCACAAATAAAGGCGTGTGCGCCAATGATCTCCACTTTCCTACGCTGGTATAACCCAGATCAGGTTCAGAGGGTCTAGGATCTATTGATCCAATCTCAGCCTATTCGGCTCCCCTAGTGATATACATCATATTATCACGATTGAAATATTTGTCAATACCGAGATATCGCAAAAACTCTATAGCCAATACTTACCTCTTCTGCTACAATAATCCTTGCCTAGCGTTTTAAATTTTTATTCGGAGACGCCTTTTATTGGAAGCGCTATCTTTACGGAAGGGTGAGAAGGAATGGATGGAATGATTTCAATGGAACGGGAAGCAGAAAGCTTGATCACTGCAGAGATGGTATCCGACTGCTCTTACTGCACCATGGTTTCTCCCGACCCTCTGTACAAAACACCCGTGTACTGCACCAAATACTCCGGTTCATGCCAACCGATTCAGGTGAACCTGGCCGCTTGCCTCACCTGCGGAGAATACAAAAAAACGCCTATTAGGCTTAATCTGTAGTTATAAGTTGACAAGGGAGCTCCTTTAGGAGCTTTTCTTCCTTTTTAAGGGTCGATTTATGTTTGCTTTGTGCTTCGTTCTGTGTCAAGATAAGCGTTAGATTCGCTTACTTAACATTATGAAGAGAAAACAGGTGAACCTTTCGATTATGAAGATTTCGCTATTCCGGCTTCTGACCGAGCTTTCTTCGCGCAAGACCGTATCAAAGCTGACAGGGGCATTCGCCAAATCCAGAGCCAGCAAAGCATTGATTCCACGCTTTATTCGTACTTATGGCATTCGCGAACAGGATGCGGAAAAAGCGGTTCATGAGTATGCTTCTTTAAATGATTTTTTTACCCGCAGGTTAAAAAGCGGATTGCGTCCGATCGATGAAACGCCGGATACGGTGGTCAGTCCCGTCGATGCCCTGATTACAGGAATGGGCGGCGTTCAGGAGGGGTTGATCGTCAATGTCAAAGGCCAGGACTATACGATTGATGAGCTGCTTAATCAAAGTCCCCGCACGATCAATTACAAACACGGATTCTATTTTGTCTTGTATTTGAGTCCTACCGACTATCACCGGATCCATTCGCCCGTAACAGGGACGATTCTGGAGAAGGAGCATGTCGCAGGCAAGGTATATCCGGTGAACGATTTCGGACTCAAGCATATGCGCCGGGTTCTCAGCCGCAATGAGCGGTTGATTACGTATATTCAGCATGAAACCGGGGAAGTCGCCGTCGTGAAGGTAGGGGCGCTGAATGTGAGCAGCATCCAATACGTTACCCCGCTTCCGGCAGAGCTAAACCGCGGCGACGAGTTAGCCTACTTCGAATTTGGATCCACCGTCGTGCTGCTGACCGAATCGGGCACCTTTAACCCGCGCCAGGATTTGAAGGTCGGCAGCAGGGTTGCCATGGGAGAAGCGCTCGGAACAACGAAACGGAAGGATTAGGCCGTTAGCACCTAATCGGGAAAGGAGCTTCCTGCCATGCAGGTACAAACCGGAGCAGCGGCTTCAGGACCGGTCTTTCAGAAGGCCCCGGAGTCCAACGTGAAACCAACCGTATTCCGCATACTGCTTGCCATCAGTTTAGTTCATTTGTTCAACGATTCGATTCAATCGATTATACCGGCGATTCTGCCTATTTTGAAGGATTCCATGAATTTGACCTACATGCAGACTGGTCTTATTGTGTTTGCGTTAAACATGACCGCTTCGGTCATGCAGCCGGTCATCGGCCTTTATTCGGATCGCCGCCCTTCTCCCTACATGCTGCCCCTGGGAATGGGGTTCACCTTCATCGGGGTATTGGGATTGGCTCTGGCGCCGACGTATTGGATGGTTCTGCTGTCCGTGCTGTTCGTCGGACTCGGCTCCGCCGTTTTCCACCCGGAAGGCTCGCGCGTGGCATACATGGCCGGGGGCTCTAGGCGCGGACTAGCGCAATCGATCTTTCAGGTCGGCGGCAACTCGGGCCAATCCTTGGCTCCGATCATGACTGCCCTTATCTTCGTACCGCTCGGACAATTCGGAGCGATCTGGTTCACAGCCGTAGCCGGAATGGCCATTCTTGTCCAGCTCTTCATTTCCCGCTGGTACAGCGGGTATATCGCGGCTCATCGGCCCGCCGCAAAAAAGAACGGCGTACGGGTGATGAGTCCTCTGCGCAAAAAACAAATCACTTTCGCCGTCGTGACATTGATTTTTCTCGTGTTCGCCCGGTCTTGGTATCATGCGGGCGTGACCATTTATTATCCGTTTTACTTGATGGAAAAGTTCGGCTTTCCTTTGGAAAAGGCCCAAATCTACATCTTCCTGTTCGCCGCGGCGGGCGCGCTCGGCACCTTCATGGGCGGTCCGCTGTCCGATAGATTCGGACGGCGCAACCTGATCTTCTTCTCCATGGTAGGCTCCGCGCCGCTGGCTGTGCTTTTGCCTTATGCCAATGCATTCTGGGCGTACGTCATTCTGCTCATCAATGGGTTTATCCTCTTGTCGAGCTTCTCCGTCACAGTCGTTTACGCCCAGGAACTGATCCCGGGCAAGATTGGCACCGTATCCGGACTCATCACGGGTTTGGCCTTCGGTCTCGGGGCACTGGGAGCCGTGGCGCTCGGCGGACTGATCGACATCCTGCACCTTCCCGCGGTCATGCAGATGGTCAGCTGCCTTCCGCTGATCGGCCTGCTGACCTTCTTCCTTCCGCGTGACCGCATCCTCAAGGAATGGGCGCAGGAAGGATAATGAAAAGCACGATACAACCAGGTTCAGGTGTATCGTGCTTTTGGCTTTCGGGAGTATCCGGAACATTACTGCGCCGCCTGCTCAACGCCGCGCGATATGGATACTCTGTATCCGCTGAACTTTTTTACATTCATGACCGCCTGCCCGAACATGAGGTAGCTGCCCTTGATGCCGATCAGACGATCCGTAATGACCGGTGATTTGTCCAGGTCATACGTCTTGATTTTCTGAACCGGCTCCAATTGCGGATAGAGGAATTCAAATACCTTCGTGTCGTCGAGCAGATACGGCTTAAAGGCTTCCGGAACGTGAGCGAGAATTTCATCTCTGCTTTGAAGCAGTTCAATCTCGCTGACTTCGCCCTTCAGCATTTTGCGCCAGTCCGTTTTGTCCATCACATGCTTGCTGAGCTCAAATTCCAGCTCTCCCGCAAGCTTTCTTGTCGGCAGCTCGGCAATCGGAATCGCCTGTACGGCTCCTTGATCCGTCCAGCGCTTCATTTGGTTGCCCTTTCGGGTCAGACCCACCTTGAGACCGCTGCTTACCGCCAGATAAACATAGTGCGGAACCATGCAATGGGTTTGGGCGAAAGCTTCATCCCTGCATGTTCCTTGATCAAAGTGGCATTCATGCGGTTTTACGATGCACAGGTCATTTTCGGCTAAAGCGATAAAGCATGGATAGCAGTAGCCGGAATTATATGTTTTTTTTATTTTTCTGCTGCAATGAATGCATCGGATTTCATGTAAAAACCGGATTTCAAGCTGCTCTCCAATCCAGTCATTCAGTTGAACTTCGTTTTCATCCAGCCGCAATATATATTGAACCGGAGATTCGTGCCGGTGCATAAAGCCTCTCAAAAAACCGCTATACATACGCTAGACCACTCCTGTATTATGTAGTATTGGAAATCTATCACTCTATTATCATTATATCTCCCCCGGTTGAAAAAGGATACTCAGGCTCCATGGATAACGCTGAGTTCTCCTGCACCCTTTTGACAGGGTTGTCATACGATAAACTATGCGCCATGACATTAGCCCGGAAAGGTGTGACGGTGATGAGTGGAATCGTCGAAAACTTCTATGCGAGCGGAAATACCGCTCGCGGCTTTGCCAACCTGTTCGATTCATCCATACAAGGTCTGGAGCGGCTTTTTATTTTAAAAGGGGGGCCGGTGACAGGAAAATCGAGTTTGATTCGGACGATAGGAAGCCGCTTGGCTGAGGAGGGCTATGATATCTGGCTGATTCATAGCCCTTCGGACAATGACGCGCTGGACGGTTTGATTATCCCCGCTCTAAAGGCGGGAGTCATCGATGGGACGGCCCTGCGTGAAATAGAACCCCTGGAGCCGGGGACGGTTGTGCGATACGTGAACTTGGAAGAGACCGTGGATGCGGCACGGCTTACCGCCCGGCAAACGGAGATCGAACTCCTGCATGAGACCATTCAGCAGGCCCATGAACGCGCATATGCCGGGTTTGCGGAAGCGCTGCGCATTCATGATGAATGGGAAACGGTTTATATCGCCAACATGAATTTTCAAGCAGCCGATGAACTGACGAATGAGTATATACAGCTCCTCTACGGCGATCGGAGATTGGAGAAGCGGAGCCGGGTAGACCACCGTTTTTTGGGAGCGGCCACTCCGAAAGGCGCGGTCGATTTTGTTCCGAATCTGACCGAAAATCTGAAAAGGTACTTCATTAAAGGCCGGGCCGGTTCAGGTAAGTCCACCCTGCTGAAAAAGCTCGCGGCCGCAGGGATGGAACGCGGCTTCGATGTGGAAATCTACCACTGCGGCTTCGACCCGAACAGTCTGGATATGGTCATCGTGCGGGAGTTGGGCTTCGCCATTTTTGACAGCACGGCGCCGCATGAGTATGATCCCGACCGCGCTTCCGACGAGATCGTGGATATGTATAAGCGCTGCATCCAACCGGGTACGGACGAAGCCCATGCGGATGCGTTAAGCGGCATCAAAGCGCGGTACGCCGCACAAATGAAAGCATCCATACAGCACCTGGCGCAGGCCAAATCGCTTCAGGATGAACTGGAGCAAATCTATGCCCAGTCCACGGATTTCCGCCGGATAGATCAGATCAAGGATGCTATTTTTCGGGAAATCTCCGGCTTGGCTGCGGTTCGTGACTGAGACGGCATTGACAGCAATAAGCATCTTCCCTCGTCAAGCTGAAGGAAGATGCTTTTCGCTGTTCCCGGTTTGATTTCCGAATTATACGGTTGACTTGGGCTGTCTGCCATGAATGCCGTACTTCTGTCTCATCCCTTCAAGCACCCGGACCTTGTCCTGCGGGATTTCATCCATCTTCCCCAGGCTCGATGCATAGTTCATGATTTTTGCCAAATGTTCTAACGATTCCATCTTATAATAAGCCGTCATCAGATCGATCCCCATCGTTGTCGCTCCATGATTTTTCAATAGAAAGCAATCATGCTCTGAAAGCAAATCGACGAAAGAGTCCGTTAATTCATCCGTGGAAGGCGTAGCATAGGGAGCAATCGGAACCTTCCCCAGCTCAAATACCGCTTCGGCCAGAATATATCGGTCTAAGGGTATGCCTGCAACGGCAAATGAGGTGGCGAATGGAGGATGGGCATGCACGACAGCGTTGACATCCGGACGCATTTCGTAAATTTTAAGATGCATCTTTAACTCTGAAGTGGGCTGATAGGTACCCTCGAGGACATGCCCCTGCCGATCGACAATGGATAGCATCCCAGCGGTCATATAGCCCTTGCTTTGCCGGGTAGGGGTAACCAATACCCGGTCGGCGTCCAATTTTACGCTGATGTTCCCGTCGTTGGACGCCACCCACTCTTTGCTGTACATTCGTTGTCCAATATCAAGAATCATGGCTTTGGCCTCATCCGGATTCATTCGGGACATTCACCTCCAAACCGGTTTTTCATTCAGGAGAGCGCCTTTCGGTGCCGAAACGATAACGGCAGTGAAATTCACCTTCATTTTACGGGTGTGCATGAGCGGCAGTGTGAACCCGCACCTCTATGCTGAAGTAAATGTCCCGGCATTGACATAGTTTGAAAATCCTTTAAAGAAGAGTGCGCCGACCGTAGCTCCCGGATCCTGAAGCCCGATGGAACGTTCGAGATACCTCCCGGCCCTGCCGTGTCTGGCCTGCATTTCAATGGTGTGCCTGGCACCCTTGTCTGCCGCAGCATAAGCCTCGTTAATCGTCTCCTTCAAAGACTTGCCTTCTTTCGCAGCCGCCTCTAATGCCTCCATCGCCGGAATAATCGAATCCAAAACCGTTTTTTCGCCAGCCTTCGCTTTACCGCGCTCCACTAAAGCGTGAACCATCGCTCTGGTCATTGTCAGCAAATCCTCGGCAGTCAATTCCGATTTGCCCTGAGTCACTTTCCCGCCACGGATGATGGCGGAAGCCATTAAGGTTCCCATCGTTGAAGCTACCGTTTCCCCCATCACCACAGCGCTATTCATCAATACGACACCGATATTCTCGTTGGAGGTATTCGGCAGGTTTTCAACCACGGCCCGAAATCCTTTCGACATCGTCAATCCGATATCGCCGTCTCCTAAAGCGCCATCCAGCTTACACAGGTAATCTTTGTTTTCATCCATAATTCTGCTGATCTCTTGTAAAATGTTTTTGATGTCTTGGACATTCAGTGTTTCTTTCATATGATCTCTCCTTGTCGCCAGCCTTTGTATCTTTGCAGGAAGTGATTTAATTCTGAATTCGAAACGGAGTGGCAAATGGGGCGTCCAGCAGTTCGCGCAATTCATCGTCAAGACGCAGGATGGATATGGAGAGACCCGCCATCTCCAAGGATGTGGCATACTCGCCGATATAACGGTTATAGATATGGATCCCTTTCTCCTCTAATTGCTTATGAACAGACCGGTAAAAAATATATAGCTCTTCTAACGGCGTAGCGCCCAGTCCATTAATCAGAACAGACACATCGCAGCCCTTATCGATCGGCATATCCTGAAGAATGGCTGTGACCAGGGTTTGCGCCACTTCATCGGCGGTTTGAAGTTTTCCGCGTTGAATGCCCGGCTCCCCATGAATTCCCATCCCGATTTCCATTTCTCCCTCTCCGATTTCGAACGTAGGGCGGCCGACGGCAGGCAGAATGCAAGGGGTAAGGGCAACCCCCATGGTACGCACGTTTGAATTTGCTTTCTCGGCGATTCGTTTCACCTCATCGAGGCTGGCAAACTGCTCCGCTTTGGCAGCGGCTAATTTGTACAGGTAGAACATCCCCGCTACGCCTCGGCGTTGGTGTTCATATCCCTTCGGCATCGAGGCCGCATCATCGGTGGCCACGACCGTCTCCACACGAATACCGTCCAAATCGGCTAATTCAGCGGCCATATCAAAATTCATGACATCTCCGCCATAATTCCCGTAAATATATAAGACGCCTTCTCCGCCATGGATCGAACGGGTGACATCCAGCATTTGCTGCGAGCTTGGAGAAGCAAAAATGTCTCCTACCGCTACGCCGTCAAGCATTCCTTTGCCGACATAACCAAGAAATAAAGGAAGATGCCCGGAGCCCCCGCCGGTAGCGATAGCCACTTTCCCCTGGATAGGGGAATCAGCTCTAACCAGGGCGCGGTTATCGCTTCGGATGCTCTTCAATTGATCGGAATGGGCAATAAGCAAGCCTTCCAGCATATCATCCACTACGGTTTCAGGATCGTTAATAAATTTTTTCATCCCATTGGTTTTTTGCTCCATAATTGATCTTCCTCCAATAATTAAATGTTATAAAAATAGCAGCACATCCATTTATTTGGATTTTTTATTGCTTACAGAATCAATCAGCGCAGCTAAGAGGATAACCGCACCCATGATTAATCCCTGGTAGTGGGAAGATATATTCATGAGGTTCATGCCTGTATTTAATACGTTAATGAGCAGAACCCCGATCAGCGTGCCAAAAATAGTTCCCCTTCCGCCGGAAAGACTCGTTCCGCCAATCACCACAGCGGCGATGGCCATTAACTCCAGGTTTACTCCGGCGAGAGGCGTCCCGGACCCCAGCCTCGCTGTCATCATGAGTCCGCCGACCGCAGCCAATGTGCCGGCAATCACATATACCATCATTTCGATCCGTTTTACAGGAATACCGGAAACTTCAGCCGCCTTTTTGTTGCTTCCAATCGCATATACATGACGGCCGAATACCGTATTAGACAGCACATAGCCGGCGATCAGGAACAATACCGCGGTAATCAGGATCATCACCGGAATACCCGCGATTTTGCCCATTCGGAGATATTGCAGGAACGGGTCCTTATATACCGAGATCGTTTGTGCATCGGAATATACAAGGGTAACCGAACGGGCCGCAGCCATCATTCCCAAAGTGACAATGAACGGCGCCATATGAAATCTGGTAATGAAGAATCCGTTGATGATGCCGCTTATCATCCCGATCAACAGCCCCGCCAGGATGGCTGCGATGATCGGTACGCCGGAATTAATCATACCTGCAATGACCATTCCGGTGACTGCAACAATCGAACCGACTCCCAGATCGATGCCGGCTGTAATAATGACATAAGTCATGCCGATGGCAACAATTCCCATGATGGCGCTTTGCAAAAAGATATTTTGAATGTTATCCATCCTTAAAAATTGTTCTGTAGATATGGAAAAAAATACGCAAAGCAGCAATAACGCGATAAGCACTTTATTTTTCGATAACCAGGCAAGCATCTGATTCTGTTGGTTCGCGTATAGTGCCTTCTTGCCGGCAATACCTATTTTGTCTGTGGAGGACTGATTGGCTGCCAAGTTTTCTTCGTTCATGTGTACCCCCCTCTTGTAGCGCAAAGCATAATTTTTTCAGGCGCGGCTTCCTCCCGATGGAATTCGCCGGTGATTCTTCCGCCGGCCATCACCAGAATCCGATCGCTCAGGCCAATCACCTCCGGCAATTCAGAAGAAATAAGAATAATAGCCGTACCTTGGGCGGCAAGCTCATGGATGATGTGATAAATTTCGGCTTTAGCCCCGATATCAATGCCTCGCGTAGGTTCATCCAGAATGAGAATCCTTGGTTGGGACTCCAGCCATTTCGCGATGATAACCTTCTGTTGATTGCCTCCGCTCAGGTTGGAAATCACGGTTTCCCCGCTGGGGGTCTTGATGCGGAGTTGGGCAATATACCGATCGGCAATTTCCCTTTCTTTCTTAAAATTGATTTTTTGAAGAAATCCGGATATATTTTTCAGGGTCGCGATCGTTACGTTTTGAATCACGGTAAAATGACCGATCAAGCCATGCTTTCGGCGATCTTCCGGAACCAGGGCGAACCCCTTTGCAATCGCATCCTGAGTCGATCGGATGTTGACCCGGCTCCCGTGAACCATGAATTCCCCACCGGTAACCGGCTCCATTCCAAAAACAGATTCCATTAACTCGGTTCGGCCGGAGCCCATTAATCCGGAGAAGCCGAGAATTTCCCCTTTATGCAGCCGAAAAGAGATATTCTTAAATACGCCCTTTCGAGTGAAGTCCTTTACTTCCATCACCACTTCCCCGCCAGGCCGTCCCTTTCGTTGGGGAAAGATTTGCGTCATTTCCCTTCCGACCAGCATCCTCACAATCTGCTCCGGCTTCAGGTCGGCAGATAACCCTTCTCCGGCATTGCAGCCATCGCGAAGAACGACAATCCGATCGCAGATTTCGTAAATTTCCTCCATGCGGTGGGAGATGTAGATCGTCGCAATTCCTTTTGCCTTTAAAGAACGTATGATTTCAAACAGCTTTGCCGTTTCTTGTTCCGTAATCGCTGATGTGGGCTCATCCATAATGATCACTTTCGATTGAAAGGATAAGGCTTTCGCAATCTCTACCATCTGTTGGGCGCCCACGGTGAGTTCACCGACAAGGGTCTTCGGATGAATATAGAATCCAAGCTCATCAAGAAGCTGCTGGGCATCCTGGAACAGCTTTTTCTTATCCAATGCGATTCCTTTTTGCGGCAAGGATTGAATAAAAATATTTTCCGCTACGGTCAAATGAGGCAATAAATTGAGCTCCTGATGAATGATGCTGATTCCTGCGCTTTGGGAGTGCCTGGGACCCCGCAGAGATAATTTCTGATTTTCTAACCAGATCTCGCCGGTATCCGGTGTGTAGATGCCGCTTAATATTTTCATTAATGTCGATTTTCCGGCTCCGTTTTCCCCGAGAAGACCGATGACTTCACCTTTGTTCAATTCTAAATGAACTTGATCCAAGGCTTTGACCCCGGCAAAGGATTTGGAGATCCCCGTCATCTTCAATAAGGTTGCTGACTCAGCCACCATTGGCCCCCCTTATCTTGGTTTTGAAGAGTACGAATGGCGAAGCTGTACCCCTTTAAATTTCAATTTCGCGAATGGCTCAGTTCTTCAGTTCCGTTGCCCACAATTTTTCTTTATCTACATTCTCCTTGGTGACAAGGAAGTTACGGGTAAAGGTATGCTTTTCTACCGTTTTTTGATCCACCAGAGCCTGCTTCGCATATTCTACCGCCATTTCCCCCATCTCGATGGGAACTTGAGAAATCGTGGCATCGATTCGTCCGTCTTTAATGGCCTGGATCGCTTGGCGGGTGCCGTCAATCCCAATAATGACGATATGCTCCTTATCTCCGATCGGCTTAAATCGTCCGGCTTGATCAATCGCATTGGCAGCGCCTACCGTATTGTCGTCATTATGTCCAAAGATCGCATCGATTTGGGCGTTGGCCTGGAGAATATTCGTCGTCACATTCAGCGCCTTCTCCTGGTTAAAGTCCGCCGCTTGGCGTGCAACGATTTTGATGTCCGGGTATTTCTGCTGCATCTGATCATTAAATCCCTTGCCTCGGTCGCGGGCTGCAGTCGTTCCTAACAGCCCTTGCAATTCCACCACATTTCCTATGTAATCCCCATTCTTTTCTTTCAATTTTTCCGCAATATAATCTGCTGCTTTACGTCCCATTTCCACGTTATCCGTTTCAAGGAAGGACAGCAATTCACCGGCCGAGGCACCCCGGTCCAAGGCGATCACGGGGATTTTCGCCTGATTCGCTTTTTCAATCGCAGGAACAATAGCATCGACATCCTGCGGGTTTACGATAATCGCGTCCACGCCTTTTTGAATCATATCCTCAATGTCGGCAACTTGCTTGGCTGCATCACCGTTGGCATTAGTATTAATGACTTGGTACCCGTTTTTAGCGGCCCCCTGCTCAACACCCTGCTTGAGCGCAACGAAAAAATCTATGCTTAAAATGGAGTTCGACATCCCGATGGTCAGCTTTCCATGATCCGGCTTGTTTTCCGCATTAGTGCCGGGCTCCGGAGTATTTTTAGCGGAAGAATTACCCGTTTCATTACTACTGTTCGATCCGCAAGCAGCCAGCAAAACCACCATGGTTACTGCAAAAAGCAAACTAAACATTTTTTTCATCGACATCACCCTCCATAATGTTGTAATGAGAACCGTCTTTTTACCATGCCTGAATCCAACCGAACCAGTACTTTGATTTTTATACCCTGCATCACTCCCAACCTTGATGTAATCGCTTTCAATTAGAGTGAAACGTTTTACTGCATGCCTTAAATAAAACTTCTTGTGGTACTTTATGGTCTGACGTGAGTACCGCAAGAAGTCCCGATCGTTATTTTAGGCGTTACAAGAAACTCTTTAGGCTGGTCAACTTGCTTATCGAATTCGATCCTTTCAAAAAGGAGCTCGGAAGCGATTTTCCCTACTTCGCAGGGGTCTTCCTTCGCTAAAGTGAAGCTTGGACGCAACAGGCCATAGGTATCAATATCACCGAAGCCCGCCACCGATACTTCTTCCGGCACCTGAACGCCCATATCCCATAAAGCTCTAACCGTTCCGGCTAAAGCCAAGTGATTCGTCGCATATATGCCCTCCGGCAATCCCGAATGCTCCAGATATTTTCGCACTTCTGCCGAAATGTGTCCGAGCGCCGCTCCGACTTCTAGAAACACTTGTGCGCTCATATCGAGCCCCAGAAGATGAATCGCTTTTTTGATACCGTTAACTCTTTCGATCTCGACCGAATGACGGAGGGCCCCATGGATAAAAAGAAATTTGCGGCGGCCATGCAAATACAAATGCTGAACCAGCGTGATTGAAGTATTGATGTTCTCATGGACTACCGTATCGAAGCGGGCATTTTCAACCTTTCTGTCAACCAAGATCACGGGAATGTTATTCGGCATATTGAGTTCATCCAAGTTGCTTCCTGTAGGCACCATGATAATACCGTCCACGCGCTTTTCCATCAGCCGCTGGAGCGCCTTCCTTTCTTCCTCCGGCCGGTTATTGTGAGAGCAGGAAATGAGATTGTACTCCATTTCCGTCGCCAGATTCTCGACTGATTTTATGATTTTCATCATGTACAGGTTGGAAATATCATCGACAATGATGCCGATCAAATGCGTCTTGGATTGTTTCAAGCTCCTGGCCACCGCATTCGGTTTATAATTTAATAGTGTAATTGCAAGCAGGACTCTTTCTCTGATCTTCTCGCTGACAAAGCCCGATTTGTTAATCACCTTCGAAACCGTACCGATGGAAACTCCCGCGGCGGCGGCTACATCTTTTATAGTCGGCGTCATGATCCACTCCTTAATGAAACGTTATTAATAAATGAATAAAATGGGTCCGTTTGTCAATAAAACGTTTCATTGAACTCATTATAAAACGATAGCGCTTTCATTTCAATAATAAATTTTAAAATTTTTCCTTTTTTGTTACTTTCCCGGCTTCATAAAAAAATCGCCCCCAAAACCAGGTACGGGAGCGATTGGCAACGATGTATTAAGCTTCCTGAACAACCTCCGCGGCGGCGGCATTTCGCTTGGACAGGAACAGATTCAAAAGAATGGCGGTCAAGGAACCGGACACGATGCCGTTTTGCATTAACATTTTGGCGAAGCCCGGAAGCTGGTCGAACATCTGGGGAAGGGTGGCCGAGCCCAGACCGACAGCGATGCTGCAGGCGGCAATCAGCAGATTGTCTCCCTGGCGCAGGTCAACACCCGACAAAATCGATATCCCTGCGGCAGCGACCGATCCGAACATGACGATCATCGCACCCCCAAGCACCGCATTGGGAATGACGGTCGTTAAGGCCGCCAGCTTAGGCAGCAAGCCCAGAACAACCATGATGCCTCCCGCAGCAAAAATGACATCCCGGGATTTCACGCGAGTGAGCGTAATCAAGCCGACATTTTGAGAGAAAGCGGTATAAGGAAACGCATTGAAAATCCCGCCCAGCATAATGGCAAGACCTTCGGAACGCAGCCCGTTGACGATCTGCTTGTTCTCGACTTTTTGATCGGTGGCTTTGCCGACGGCAAAATAAACGCCTGTGGACTCCACCATGCTGACGATATTTACGATGATCATGGTAATAATCGCGGTGATGCTGATTTCAGGAATGCCGAAGTAAAAAGGCTGGGCAACGCTAATCCATGATGCTGACGAAACGGACGAGAAGCTGACGATACCCATGGCATAGCCTGCGGCCGTTCCGGCAATCAACCCGACAAGCACGGAAATGGCCCGTAAAAATCCGGTAGCCAACCGGTTCACTACAAGAATAACCAGCAGCGTGAACAGCGCGAGCAGCAAATGGCCCGGCTGGCCAAAATCGGGGCTCCCTTGACCGCCAGCGGCGTTGTTCATCGCTACCGGAATCAGGGAAAGCCCGATAATCGTCACGACCGAACCGGTCACAACGGTAGGGAAAAATTTAAGCATCTTTCCATACAGCGGGGCGGCTAAAATAACGAATAAACCGGACAGGATAATGGCTCCGTACGCTGTCGCCAAATTCGACGTAGAGGCGATGGCAATGATCGGACCGACTGCCGTAAAGGTACATCCCAAAATAACGGGCAGCCCGCTGCCAAAATATTTTGTTCCCATCACCTGCAGGATCGTGGCGATGCCGCATGTAAATAAATCGGCCGCGATCAGATATGCGATTTGCGAGCTGGTCAGATTGAGCGCTCCCCCGACAATCAGCGGTACGATAACAGCCCCGGCATACATGGCCAGCACATGCTGAAAACCCAGGGTAATGACTTTTTGTTTGCTTAACATGCTACATTCTCCCTTGACCTTGATGGCATAAACGATGGTCTTGCACAAAATGAATCTCACCCGGCGACATCGAAGCAATCCGGGCCAAGGAATGTACAAGGACACCCTTTTTTTCCAGCAGACTGCGGCCTTCCTGAAAGCTTTTTTCGATCACGCAGCCTACCCCTACCAGCTCGGCTCCCGATTCTCTTACGATATCGACCAGCCCCGCCAGCGCCGCGCCTGTAGCCAGGAAATCATCTATAATCAGCACTTTATCGCCCGGGCTCAGGTATTTCTGCGAAACGCTAACCTGGTACGTTTCTTGCCGGGTAAACGAATATACGGGTGCCGAATACACCTTCTCGGAAAGCGTGACGGCCTTCTTCTTTTTTGCATAAATAAAGGGGACATTCAGCGCAATTCCCGTCGCCATCGCAAACTGAATGCCGCTGGCCTCGATGGTCAGCACCTTGGTTACGGACTTATCGCCGAACAACCGCGCAAACTCCCGTCCAATCTCCAATGCGAGCTGAGTATCCACCTGATGATTCAAAAACGAATCCACCTTCAGCACCGTGTCGGACAGAATCAATCCCTCTTGACGAATACGTTCCATCAATAATTCCATTCTGCGTTTATCGCTCCTTTTCCAACTGAAAAAGGACAGGCTCCTTGAGCAGTTCCTCTCAAGTGAAGCCTGTCCTTCTGGGTTTTTATCCCTTTTGGTGTAACACAAAAGTGTCCGCATCGCTTGGTCCAGCCTTTCTTTCTTTGTAAAATCAAAAAAAGAAACGGAACCCTAGATGCGCTTTCACTCATAGTCGGCCGATTATAGTGGTCGGCCGGTAGAAACTTATGGGCCATATTCCCAAAATTATACGAGTTGTTGTATGAGGTTTTACCTTGTATATAGTACACACTCTTCTCCATCGTTTCAAGAGAAAATTTCACAACATCTGACACATTTCGCCGGTTTGAACATGATAGAACCATCTTGTGGCTTTCTTTAAACGTTGTCGCTTTGAAAACCTCTTTCAATAAGGCTTGTATAAGAGATTGGAAGGACGTGCGATATGGAATTGAACTGGACAAAAGCAGGGAATTTGTTATGATGTTGGTAAGCCCCGAATAGGGGTTATTTTATCGTATGGAGGGATTAGTCATGAGAAAAATAGCGTTTTCGAATCAAGCTTTCGTGTGTGCCATCAGCGGAAACGGGGGTGCTGCCTTTTTTGAACCCTAGGCGTTGCGATGAAGCGCGAAATGGATATTTTTACTGATATTACAACTACTGACGGGTCATACTAAGGCTGTGTCTATACCGGGACAGAATATTTTATGCAGAAGGGGTGAAGACTTTCTTTCAGGTTACCAAGTAAGAAACAACAGGGGGGATAAACATTGGATCATATGATTTTTGAGGTTGGAACCGCATTAATGTTAATTGCAATTGCTTCCGTCATTGCCGGCAAACTAAAGTTCTCCATCATACCCTTTTTAATTATTCTCGGCATGGTCGTCGGCCCGCATGCGCCGACACTCGGTATATTTGACTTTACATTTATAGAAAGCCAGGAAGTGATTTCATTCCTCGGGCGAATCGGGGTTCTCTTTCTTCTATTTTACATAGGACTGGAGTTCTCTGTTTCCAAATTGATCAAATCCGGCCGTAACATTGTTTTTGGAGGAACAGTATACGTTCTATTGAACTTCTCGATTGGGTTAGCTTATGGTTTTTTGGTCAATTTCCCATTGTATGAAACTTTAATCATCGCTGGCATGCTGTCCGTATCCTCTACGGCGATCGTGGCTAAAGTTCTGGTTGACCTCAGACGTACCGGGAACTCCGAAACCGAGTTAATCCTGGGTATGATTTTGTTCGATGACCTTTTTCTTGCCGTATTCCTGTCGGTCATGTCAGGCCTGCTTCTGGGAGGCGCGACATCCATCGGAGGAATCCTTCTTTCTGTAGGGATCTCCATCGGGTATATGCTTTTGTTTTTCCTGATTGCCAGAAAAGGAACTCCTGTATTAAACAAATTGTTAAATATCACCTCAAATGAAATCTTTATTATTGTCGTATTTTCTACGTTATTTTTCATTGCCGGATTCTCAGAAACCTTACATGTAGCCGAAGCGATCGGCGCATTGTTGTTTGGCTTGGCTTTATCCGAAACGGAGCATAGCAAGAGGATTGAGCATCTGGTTATTCCATTCCGGGATTTCTTCGGTGCCGTGTTCTTCTTTAGCTTTGGTTTAAGTATTGATCCTCTAACCCTTGGCAATGCTGCATGGTTAGCTATTGGAGCCGTGCTGCTGACCATCCTGGGAAATATGATTTCCGGAATGATAGCCGGTCGCAAGGCAGGTCTGTCCCATAAGGCTTCTATGAATATCGGGCTTACCGTTATGGCGCGTGGGGAATTTACCATCATTGTAGCTAACTTAGGCGTAGCCGGAGGGCTAATGCCGCTGCTTAAACCATTTTCCGCTCTTTATGTCTTGGTATTGGCAATTGTTGGACCCCTGTTGGCAAAAGAGTCGAAACACATTTATAATGGCTTAAATAAAATATTCAAATGGAGCAAGTCACAAGAAAAGCTTAAAAATATGGGGTAATCCGAACGGAGGATATTGATAATGAGTACGATAAGAGAATGCGATCTGCCGGGGATCGGAAAAAAATTCCAGTTAGAAGCGAGATCGGGGGATAAAATGGTGATTGTCATTCATGACGACGGCAGAAGGGAACTATACCATTTCGAAGATGACGACCCGGACAAGACCATCTCCCAGGTCACCCTGGATGACGATGAAGCCAGACAGATCGCGGCTATCATCGGCGGAATGAACTATAAACCCCAAGCGTTGGAAACGATTGAGGTATCCCTAGACGAATTGGTTATTGAATGGTGCAAAGTCGAGTCGCACTTTAAATGCATTAATCAATCTATCGCTGAATTGCAAGTTCGTCAAAGGACCGGAGCCACGATCCTTGCCATTGTGGAGAAGCATCGACAGAAAATCAATCCCGGCCCGGATGACCGGCTGTCGGCGGATATGACGCTTGTTATAGCTGGAGAAAGAAAGCAAATTAAGCTGCTTAAAGATCTCTTAGTGAACGGATAATCAAAGAAGATCAAGTAAATACCAAAAATGGGAAGTACATCCGATTCATGGATGCACTTCTTTTTTCTTTGTTAGGTAAATATTTATAGTTTTCCGCCTTCAACAACAATATCATCCGGATTGATTTCAGGACCAAATTCTTTTTTCAGGTATTCGATCATAAAGTTTATGCAAAAGAACGGCTGCCAGCATACCGGGGACTTCTATCCCCCACAGAATGGGAAGTCCGAAAAAAAGAAAAACATAAATACAAGAACGGGTACTGCCCGAAATATTTCTACATAGGTTCTCATTTGAATTCCCCGGATAGAGGACATTCTGAAAATTCCAAATACAATACCGCAGACTGTACTTATACATAAAGAATAAACAGCAATCCATAAAGTTTGAATAACTCCGTTAAACAATAACGGAAGGGATGTAAACAATAAACTAATTACCGAATTGTCCATAGGTTAACTTCCTTTCGAAAAAGGATAAACACAGGGACAACGGAAGAATGAGGATAAGGTAAAATGCCGCAAGCATGATAAACATCTCAAACGTTTTATAATAAGTCGCGATCAGATCCGTTGTTGTATAAAGCAGTTCGGGAATAGCGATGGCGGAGACGACCGATGTCTCCTTAAGCAGAAAAATGAAATTCCCTATGAACGCAGGAATAGAAATTCGGACGGCCTGCGGAAGCAAAATAAATCTTAGAAGTTGTCCCTTAGACAGTCCTATGGCTAGTCCAGCCTCGACCTTACTCTTCTGTACCGCCTCCAACCCCGAACGGAACACTTCTGTCATGTAGCCCCCTCCGAGAAAAGTCATGGCAATAATCGCCGTTGTATAACCCGGAATCTTTATGCCCAGGCTTGGCAAAGCAAAGTACAGAAAAAATAGCTGAATTAACAAAGGTGTGTTGCGAGCTATTTGCCCGATACATAATACGTTGTAAATATTTGGGCTTTATCAGACAGATAGGATGCGATTTTATCCCAGTTCCCTTTGCATAAAAAAACATACAGGAAACAAAGGTAGAGCGAGGAATATATAGAAGTTCGGCCGGATCTCAACCAAATGGCTTTCGTGACAACGCAATCCGTACAGAACCGGCATAAACCATAAAAAATACCACCCGATGAAAGGTGGTATTTGCTATGATATTGCGCTTGCTTATGCTGTGAAAAGCCTGTAAGCGGGATACCTTTTGTACTACGGGATAATCCCCGGCGCCCCGGTGTTTGTTTCACTAAAACAGAGGGCTTGAATTCTGTTCGATTATATCTGTTGTTCCTCCGCATACAGCACTGTAGAGAGGTAACGTTCTCCATTGCTTGGAATAATCGTGACGATTCGCTTGCCGCTTCCAAGTCTGGCCGCCAGCTGCAGTGCCGCATGTATAGCCGCTCCTGAAGATATGCCGCCCAGTATGCCTTCTTCCTTCGCCACTCGCCGTGCAGTTTCGAACGCCTCTTCATTCGTCACCTGGATAATTTCGTCATAGATGCTCGTGTCCAGTATTCCCGGCACGAAACCCGCTCCAATCCCTTGTATCTTGTGCGAGCCCGGATTGCCGCCCGATAGCACCGCAGATGCCGCAGGCTCGACCGCCGCGATATGGATGGACGGATAATGCTTGCGCAGTACCTCTCCAGCGCCCGTAATCGTTCCGCCGGTGCCGATGCCGGCAACGAATCCGTCCAGCGTGCCGCCAAGCGACTCGATCGCTTTGACGATCTCCGGCCCCGTCGTCTCCCTGTGGATTTTCACATTGGCGGGGTTGTCAAACTGCCGGGCGGGAAAGTAGTCCGGGTGGCGGTCAACCAGTTCCTTGGCCACGCGTATCGCGCCCTTCATCCCCTCGGCTCCGGGCGTCAGCACAAGGCTGGCACCGTAGGCGCGCAGCAGATTGCGCCGCTCCAGGCTCATCGTTTCCGGCATAACCAGAAGCGCCTTGTACCCTCTGGCTGCCGCAACCATCGCAAGCCCGATTCCGGTATTGCCGCTTGTCGCCTCCACAATCGTATCTCCCGGCTTCAGCTTGCCTTCCCGCTCAGCCTCCTCGACGATGCTGATCGCGATGCGGTCCTTGATGCTGCTGCCGGGGTTAAAAAACTCCAGCTTGAGATAAATGTCCGCACTTCCCTCAGGAACCACTTTGTTCAAATGGACCAGCGGGGTTCTGCCGATTAAATCGGTAATATTGTTGACAACCAAACTCATGTCTCCAGCCTCCTCTATGATCAAATGACCTCGCGGCATGTGCCGATATAATTTGGAAGCAGCGGCAATGACGCTAAACCGCGACATGCCCCTGCGAATGCTCATACAGCTCCCGGTAATGGCCGCCGCACGCCAGCAGCTGCTTGTGGCTGCCCTGCTCCACAATTTCGCCGCGGCTCATCACGATAATCCGGTCGGCCTGCATAATCGTTGACAGCCGGTGCGCGATCACGATCGTCGTCCGGTTCTGCGAGACGACATGAAGTGCGTTCTGGATCAGCTTCTCCGTATGCGAATCCAGATTGGCGCTTGCCTCATCCAGAATGAGAATCTTTGGTTTGAACACGATAATTCTGGCGAAGGAGATCATCTGCCGCTCCCCGGCGGACAAGCCGCTGCCCCGCTCCGACAGCAGAGTATCATAGCCGTTGCGCAGCTTTTGAATGATGGAATCCGCGCCCACAAACTCGCAAGCCTGAATAACCTCCTCGCGGGTGATCGATTCGTCGAACATTCGGACGTTATCGATGATGCTGCCCGAGTATAGAAACGGCTCCTGCTGGACCAGGCCGACGACCCTGTGAAGCGTAGACTGCGGAATATCGCGCACATCCGTCCCGTCAATCCGGATACGGCCTTCCTTCACATCATAGAAGCGGCACAGCAGGCTGATGAGCGAGCTTTTACCCGCGCCGGTCGTCCCAACCACGCCGATCAGCTCGCCCGGCTCAATATGCAAATCCAGCTTGCGGATAATCGGAATGCCCTCTTCATAAGAGAAAGAAATGTCGTCAAAGTCGATGCGCCCCTTCACCTTCTCCGGAAGCAGGACCTCCCGCTGCTCCGCACGATCGGTAATGTCCGGCTTGCTGTCGAACACCGTCCATATCCGGGAAACGGCGACGGTAGCCGATTGCAGCGTATTCCACTGCTGGGTAATCGTATTGATCGGCTGGAAAAACTGCCGGATGTAAGTAATAAACGCATAGAGGACGCCAAATTCCAGATTGTGATCCAGTACGGCGCTTCCCCCGATCCAAGTGACGAACGCAATCGAGAGATTGCTCAAAATATCAAACGTCCGGCCAAACACGACATTGGTCCGAATTTCTCTGATATTGGCTTTGAAGTACGATCCGTTTCGTTCATTAAACTGCTTCTCCTGCTCCATTTGCTGGTGGAACACCTGGATCAGATTCATGCCGGACAGATTTTCCGCTACGAACGCCACCATTCGGGACAACCTCGTTCTTGCAAGCTGATAGGTCGTTCTCATAAAGGAGCGGAAAGCGATGGCCACCAGCGATATAATCGGCAATAAGATCAGGCAGTAAAGCGCCAGCGTCGTATCAAGCTGGAACATCATCACGATAATAAAGATCAGCGTAAGGCCATCCCGGAACAAACTGAGCAGCACCTGGTTGAAAAACTGGTTCAACGCTTCCGTATCGCTCGATACATGGGTGATCAGACTGCCGCTGGACATCCGGTCGAAGTAACGCATCGATTGTTTCATGATATGGCCGAACAGCTGGTTGCGAATGCGCGCGACAATGCTTTGGCCGATATGCTGGAGCAAATTGCTTTGCAGATAAGTGAACACAAAGCTGGACAGGGACAAGGCCAGGTAAATGGCGCAAATCACAAGCAAGCCCTTGTAGTCGTTTTTGCCCGCCAGCAGATTGTCGTCAATCGCGATTTTCATTAAGAAAGGCTGCAGCAGTTCGGATAAAATCGCAATGAGCGTACAGCAAAAAACGCCGATAAATGCCCATAGATGCAGCCTGATATACCCTGACAAAGCCCGAAAGGCCGAGATATATTGCGGCTTTTGCTCCGTCTGGTTAAGATCGGCCTTCTGATCCATCTGCCAATTATGAATGGCTTGTGGCGGTCGCATGCTGGCTCCCCTCCTCCTGTATGGCATGAAGCTCAGCATAAAACCCTTGTTCCTGCAGCAGTTCCGAATGCGTCCCGCGCTGTACGATCACGCCTTCATCGAGCACTATGATTTCATCCGCGTGTTTGATCGCGCTGATGCGATGCGCAATAATAATCGTAGTTTTCCCTCTTCTCTCTTTTTGGATCGAATCGATAATATCCTTCTCCGTCACGGCGTCTACCGCGCTGACGCTATCGTCCAGAATCATAACCGGAGCGTTCTTGATCAGCCCGCGGGCCAGACTGGTCCGCTGCCGCTGTCCACCGGACAACGTCAATCCCCTCTCACCCAGCCTGGTTTCGAACCGGTCCGGCAAATCGACGATATGGTTGTAAATTTGGGCTTGGCGCGCGGCGGATTCTACATTTTCAAACTCCGTATCGCGCTGATAGAAAGCAATATTTTCCCTAATCGTCGTACTGAACAAAAAACCGTCTTGGGGAACGTACGCGACTTGGCTGCGCAAGCTCTCAAGCGACATCTCCCTGACATCCGTATTTCCGTACCATATCGTTCCCGTCGGCGGATCGTAGGTGCGCAGCAGCAGCTTCATCAGGGTCGTCTTTCCGCTGCCCGTACGGCCGATGATGCCGAGCGTCTTCCCGGGCCTGATATGCAAATTGATATTTTTCAGCACCTGATGAGAGGATGCGCCGTATGCAAACGAAAGATTCTCCACCCTTATGCCCGCCGCAGACAGATCGATGGACTTCGCATTCTCCGGCTCCACGATATCCGATTGCTGCGAGAGCAGCTCATTCAGCCTTTCGAGCGAAGCCCGGGAGCGCTGGATGGTATTGATGACGTTGCCGATCTGCTGCAGCGGATTCATCAGCATGCGGACATAGAGCGTCAAGGCAACGAAATTACCGAGCGTAATGTGCTTCGTAACCGTCAGATAACCGCCAAAAGCAAGCGCGGTAATCAGCGCGATCGTACCGAGAAACGGAATAAGCGCCTGAAAGAAGGACGATACCCGCACGAGCCGCAGTTGGTTTTGGCGAATACGCTCCACCGTTTTGCCGAAGCGCCGCTCCATAATGTCTTCCACCGCAAATTTCTTCGTGACGCGGATGCCGCCGAACTGTTCCTCCGCCGTTTCGGTCATTCGGCCAAGCGCCTCCTGCACCTCCAGGGATCGCTTCCTTATAATGGGTCCCAAATAAACGACGATTAACGGAATAAGCAGCAGCGGGAATACGGAGACGGCAATCAAATAATAGGGAATGCCGCTGACGATCATCATGGTGACAGCCGCCACCAGCAGCATGATTGCGTTGGCCGTTGAATTGAATCCCATCGAGATCGATTCCCGGACAGCCGTCACGTCATTCATAAAGTAGCTGAGCAGTTTGCCGACGCCGTTTTTGGAATAAAACCGCTCGCTCATTTGCGTAAAATGCCGGAACAAGCGGCCCCGGACAAGATATTCGAACTTTCTGCCGACATACATGACCAAATAGAGGGCCGTTCCGTGGAAAAGCACATGACCTATGCCGACCAGCAAAAGCAGCAAGCTGTAATCGACAATCATGCCGCGGGTCAGCTCGCCCAACTGCAGCTTGTCGGTGAATTGCCCCAGCAGCTTGGGAAAATAAACATGGATCAGGTTGGAAATCAGATGAAATATCAACGAGAACAAGTAGATGTACCACGTTTTCCGAAAAAAATCGGCCAGTATTCGTTGGGATTTCAAAAAACGATCACTTCCTGTCTGAAGGTTCGTTATCTCACCGCTTTCGTTTGCGGAAATTGCAATGCATAGAGCCGGCTGTAGCGGCCTTGCAGGCGCAGCAGCTCTTCGTGCGTCCCGCTCTCAACGATGCGGCCTTGCTCCAGCACATGAATGCGGTCCGCCTGCTGGATCGTCGATAGCCGGTGGGCGATCACCAGACAGGTGCGCCCTTTCAGCAGCCGCGCCAACGCTTCCTGGATATGCTGCTCCGATTCGGTATCGAGCGAAGCCGTCGCTTCATCGAGAATAATGACGCGCGGATTTTTCAGGATGGCCCTTGCGATGGATATCCGCTGCTTTTGCCCGCCCGACAGCTTGACGCCGCGTTCGCCGATTGGCGTATCGTATCCCTGCGGGAAAGCCTCGATAAATCCGCTGGCGCTGGCCGCCCCCGCTGCCGCCCTGACCTCCTCTTCCGTCGCATGGCTGTTGCTGTAACGGATGTTTTCGATGATCGTCCCGTTGAACAATACAATATCCTGCGATACGATGCCGATCTGCTCTCTAAGGGAGGAGAGAGTCACATCCTTCAGGGAGTAACCGTCTATCGTAATGTCCCCGGCTTGCGGATCGTAGAAGCGGGGAATCAGATGCGCGATCGTCGTCTTGCCGGAGCCCGATGAACCGACCAAAGCCGTAACCTTGCCGGCCTCCAGCTCCAGATTGAATCCGGACAGCACTTCCAACTCGCGCGAATAAGCAAAATTCACGTTCCGGAATACGATATGCCCGCGCACGGGAGGCAGCGCAATCGCGTCCTCCTTCTCCCAAATATCCGCCTTCGTATTCATTACTTCCATAATGCGTTCATACGCGGCCGCCGATTGCTGGATCGTATGGATCACCCGGCTGAAATGGCGAATCGGATTTTGCAGCAGGCGCAAATAAGCGGTAAAAGCGACGATGGTGCCTACCGTCATCTGTCCCTTCATCGAAAGCCAGGCCCCGAACACAAGCACGATAGCCAATCCCGTAAAATTAAGAAAATCGATAATCGGCTCGTACGCGGCCCGCAAGCGGACGACCTGAATATTGGCGTCCATGTTTTCCCTGGTGCGATGGGAGAATCGTTCGGACTCGTAGTTTTCGGCCGTAAACGATTTGATCAGCCGGATGCCGGTCAGCGTATTTTGCAGATGGTCGCTCACATCGGCAATCGATTCCTGCACCTTGCGAAACGAAGCGCGAATTCTTTTCCCGAACAGCTTCGTCGTCAGAATCATAACCGGGAAGATCGCAAGCAGGAGCAGCGTCAGCCTCCAATCAATCCAGAGCATATACACCGCGATAGCTGTAAACGTGAAAAAATCGGTAAACAATTGCATCATGCTGGAAGAGATCAACTGCTGTAAGATGCTGACGTCATGGGTTACGCGGGACATCAGATCCCCGGTGCGGTTGCGGTCAAAAAATGAGACATCAAGGCTCTGCATATGGCGATACAGATCATTGCGGAGCTTGTAGAGCACCTTCTGCCCGATGGAGGCCATCAGCGACGTGCTTATATAACGCAGTACGCCCAGCATGACGGCCGCGCCGAGAACGCCGGCGCCAATCAGAACCAGCCCGTCGAAACGCTTGCCGGGAATCAGATGGTCGATCGTGTAGCGCGTAAGCTGGGGGACGACAAATTCAAGCAGTGAAACGGCGATCACGCACACGACCGCCGTAATGATAGCCGGCCATTCCAGCCTCGCATGCGTAAAGATTCGCGCGAACATACCGTAGATGCTGGCCGGCTTGGCTTTCTCGCCGCTGCCGAATCTTCTCATGCCTCCCAATCCGCCGCCGGCCCGGAAGGCTCCCGCCGGATGGTCACTCATGGACGCCCGCCCTCTCCGCCGCTTCTGCCCGAATCCGCTACGATCCGGCGCAGCGAATCTCGCAGGTTATCGAGCAGCTCGCGCAGTTCAACGGCTTTGTCCGCATCGGACAGCGCGGCGCGTTCCGCAGCCTTCAGCAGATGCAGCAGTTCCTTTCCCTTAGGAGTCAGTCTCCGGTTTCTTCGCACGCCCTTCCAGTGTCCGTTGTCTTCTTCCGGGAGGCTTTGCTCCCGCGCCTCCCAGCCTTGTTCCCCGGCATCGGACGGCTCGGGACGGTCCTTCTCCTCCTGTAAATAAGCGCGGCCTTCATCCGTGATATGAAAAATTTTTTTGCCGTCCACCTTGTAGGCTTCGACAAACCCCTGATCTCTGAGCATCTGCAGCGTAGGGTAGATGGAGCCCGCGCTTGGCTTATACGTACCTCCCGATTGCTCCTCCAGCGCCTTCATCATTTGGTAGCCGTGCATATTCTCCTGCTGCAGCAGCTCCAGCAGCGCATACTTCACGCCGCCGCGGCTAAAATACCGCCTGCCTGAACCAAAGGCCTCCCGTTCATGACCGTGAAACAAAAATAAACGTTCCTCTTGCTGCCATTCCTTTTTCATGCTGTGCTGCCTCCATTAACGATATATCGTATTAATTAGAATTTTATGCGATATATCGTTAATTGGCAATCCTTTTTTCCAAATTCCGCATCTATAACTGCTTTTCCCCAAAACAAACTCCAGTAAATCAAGTGCATTTACTGGAGTTTGTCGCATTACAGCTGACAACAGATTAGAATGAGCCTCTCGATGCTGCAGGTTCAAGATCGATAACTTTGGCAATACGCTCAAGGACCGCATCGTCAAGCACGATGCCAGACGCCTTCACGTTCTCCTCTACCTGCTCCGGACGGCTGGCGCCGATCAGCGCGCTGGATACATTCGGCTGGCGCAATATCCAGGCGAGCGAAAGCTGGGCGACCGTAATATTCAGCTCGGAAGCGATGCCTTTCAACTGATCGACCTTAGCCAGCCTTTCTTCCGTAATTTTGTTTTTGAAATTTTCATGCTTGGCGGCCCGGGAGTCCTCCGGCACCTTTCCGTTCGACGAATATTTGCCGGTCAGCAGGCCTTGAGCCAGCGGCGAGAACACAACCTGACCGAAGCCTTTCTTCTGCCCGAGCGGGATAATCTCTCTCTCAATGTACCGCTCGAACAGATTATAGATCGGCTGGTTAACCACGATGCGGTCCAGCAAATACTTATCGGCAATCGCGAAAGCTTCCGTAATCTGCGCCGCCGTCCACTCGCTAACCCCGATGTACAGCACCTTGCCCTGCCGCACCAAATCGTCAAACGCCCGCAGCGTCTCTTCCAGCGGCGTATCACTGTCGAATCGGTGGCTGTAGAAGATATCCACATACTCCAGCCCCAGCCGCTTCAGGCTGGCATTCGCCGATTCGATCACATGCTTGCGGGATAAGCCTCGGTCATTCGGGCCATCCCCGATTTTGCCGTAAACCTTGGTAGCCAGAACATAAGATTCGCGCGGATAGGCGCGAAGCGTCTCACCCACCACCTTCTCCGCCTCTCCCTTGGCGTACACATTCGCCGTATCGAAGAAGTTTACACCGAGACTGTAAGCCTTTTGAATCGATTTGACCGCGTTTTCGCGCTCTACGTAGCCTCCGTAGGTTAACCAGCTTCCCAGACTGATCTCGCTTACTTTAAGACCGCTTGCTCCTAATTGACGATATTGTACAGACATACCTTTATTCCTCCTCTGATCGTTATAAGTTATCGTTTCGCTTTAACCGTTTTGAGCTTTCAAAGCTGTCCTTTCCAATGCACATATCGCCTTGTTCTTGTTTTCCGGCCGGGCAAGGCCGAGATTTTCACGAAGCGTCTTTCCCTCGTAGGCCGTACGGAACAGCCCCCGATTTTGCAGCTCCGGAATCACCTTGTCGACAAACGTTTCCAGCCCGCTGTAATAGATATGCGGCAAAATGTTGAAACCGTCCGCCCCATTCTCGCGAATCCACGTCTCGATAAAATCCGCCGTTTGCAGGACGGACCCGGTAAAGGACACATGCCCGTGTCCCGCCGCGCTTCTGGCGATGAACTGCCGGATGGTCATCCTGTCGCGGCGGGCGGCGTCAACGACCACCTCCTGGCGGCTCGTAATGCCGGTCGTAATCGACCCGTAAGG
The DNA here is from genome assembly GCF_001465255.1 of Paenibacillus naphthalenovorans. Classification (NCBI taxonomy): domain Bacteria; kingdom Bacillati; phylum Bacillota; class Bacilli; order Caryophanales; family Paenibacillaceae; genus Paenibacillus; species Paenibacillus naphthalenovorans. The sequence continues at coordinate 2,961,581 of NZ_CP013652.1, forward strand.
TTTTGCTTTGTCAACCGGAACGAGGCTGTCCAGCGAGTAATCCGACAGATCTACCGTAAAATAGTTCGATAGCTTGTGCAGCATCTGTTTCGTATTCAGCAGTGCGTTAAATTCATCTTCGATATCTTTGGCCTCCGCCTCGGTATCCGCGACAATGGGACTGAGCCCCGGCATGATCAGAAGCTGATCCGGCGTCCGGCCGTACTTCTTCAGGCGGGACTTCACGTCCGTATAAAACTCCTGAGCCGCACCCAGCGTCTGTTGCGCCGTGAATATGACTTCCGCTGTCTTCGCCGCAAGCTCCTTTCCGCTTTCGGACGAGCCCGCCTGCACCAGCACCGGATAGCCTTGCGGCGGCCTTGGAATATTGAGCGGCCCCGTCACGGCATAATATGTTCCTTTAAAATTGATCTCGTGCACCTTGCTCGTATCGACGGCCACTTCGTTTTCCCGATCATACACAAGAGCGTCCTCTTCCCAACTGTCCCAAAGCTGCTTCGTCACCTCCACGAATTCGTCTCCGATCTCATAGCGCCGCGACACCTCGGGATGCTCCGGTTTGCTGAAATTGCCCGCGTCCGCCTGCGAATGACCGGTCACAATATTCCATCCGGCCCTTCCTTTGCTGATATGATCAAGCGAAGCAAACTTCCTCGCCACATGGTAAGGTTCGTTGTAGGTCGTGCTGACCGTGGCGATCAGACCGACATGCTTTGTCAGCGCCGCCAGCGCGGACAGCAGCGTAAACGGCTCCAACCTTCTGCCAAGACCGGAGTAGTTGTCCGCCATAAACAGCGAATCGAACAAGCCGCGCTCCGCTATTCTTGCGATATTGGCGTAATACTCCAGATCCAGATCTTCCTTGGGCCTCGAAGCCGGATGCTTCCAGGCTGCGGCATGATGTCCGGACCCCCGCAGGAACACGTTGAAATGCGCTTTCTTGTCCAAGGATGAATCACTCATGTTCAACACCTCGTTAATGTAGGTTTAAGATCAGCGAAACGCGAAGATGGGTTAACCCGCATTCGCCGGCCTTTTCGTATTGCCGCTGTGTCTCATGCGAAACGCATCGATTCTATATCGTCATGGATGTGTGTGCCTTTTACTTCAACTCAAAGCCCCGGCCTAACAGGAAATCGTGCATATGACCGCGGAGACGTTCCCCGTTGAATCTTCTCAGCATTTCCTTCGACCACTTGGTTTCCTGCTCTCCGCCCCTGCCGCCGCCTTTGCGCGTGGCGTAATAATGCCGTGTAATTTCGTCATAAGCTTTAATTTCATCTTCCAGCCCTTCCTTGCTGTATACCTCCTGATGATAGACGGCCGCCAGCGGCAATCTTGGGCGGATATCCGGTTCTTGATCCGGTACGCCCAGACACATGCCGAACACCGGATATACCAGCTGCGGAAGCTCAAGCAAGTCCGTCACGTCCTGCGGGTTGTTGCGGATGCCGCCGATATAGACCATGCCGTAGCCGAGCGATTCCGCCGCGACGGTGGCATTCTGGGCCGCCAGGGTCGCATCGATCGTGCCGAGCAGGAAGAGCTCCACGTTCTGCTTGAGCTCCACGTCCTCGTGCAGGCGAATCGCCGTTCTGATTTTGTTTAGGTCGGCACACCATACGAGGAATACCGGACTCTCCACGATTTGCTGCTGATTGCCGGCCAATCCGGCGAACCGCCGTTTCCTCTCAGGGTCCTTGACGGCAATGACGCTGTAGGCTTGAATATTCGAGGAGGTCGATGCAGCTTGTGCAGCCAGTATGATTTCAGTCAGATGCTCCTCGGGTATCGCCGTTTCCTTGAATTTTCGAATAGAGCGATGCTTTTTTAACAATTCGATGGTTTGATTCATCAGGATCCCTCTCCATTTCTTGTCAAAAAAAACCGGAGACACATGAGGCTGGTGTCTCCGGTTGACCGGTAGATAATAATTTCCAATTATTCCAATTTATTTAATATGAAAAAATTTATCATGGAATAATTCAGCTGTCAATCATTAAAATATCAAATTAAAACTTGTCGTTAATAGTAAATATAGTATAATTTTGGGTATCATTTCGAACTTGATGAACAGGAGGCTTCCACATGATTGACTTGATCATTATCGGGGCCGGTCCCTACGGGATCTCCCTCGCTGCTCATGCGAAAGCGAGCGGCTTATCCTATGTGTTGCTTGGCCTGCCTATGCAGTTCTGGAAAGATCAAATGCCGCAAAACATGTTCATCCGCACGAATCCGCGTTATATCAGCTTCTCCGACAAAGAGAATTCGCTGACCATCGATCGCTTCTGCGCAGAGACGGGAACCCCGCTCGAATCGCCCTTCCCCCGTCCGGCTTTCGTGGAGTATGCCTTCTGGTTCGCGCGTCATGCCAACGTCGAATTTACTCCGGAGCTTGTGGTGCGGCTGGACTATGCCGCTTCCGCCATCACGGTCACAACGGAATCGGGAACCCGGTTCACCGGCGCGCATGCAATCGTCGCTACGGGTCTGCAGCACTTCAGCTACATCCCGGATGTACTGTCCGGATTGCCTCCTTCTCTCCGTACGCATACCTTCGGCCAAACCGAATTCAACCGCTTCAAAGGGCAGAAGGTCGCCGTCATCGGCAGCGGTCAGAGCGCCTGGGAGGCTGCGGCGCTGCTGCATCTCGCAGGCTGCGAAGCGGAACTGCTGTTCCGCAGGGATGCCGTTCGTTACGCCGAGGAAGATAACACGGCGTCCGGCCTGAGGCTGATTGAATCCGCCGAACAGTTCTACCGGCTTCCGCTGGAGCAAAAGCAAGAGCGGTGGAACACTCCGCGCCAGGGAACCGTCGCCTTATTTCTAAAGCCCTACGTGGAAGGCAAAGTTCCGGCTACCGGAGGAGCTTCTATCGAACAAGCCGAGGCCGGCCCGGACGGCAAGGTTCGACTGACGCTTTCCAGCGGCGATACGCGTATTGTCGATCATGTCATATGCGCAACCGGCTATCGCATCGACCTCGACCTGCTCCCTTTCCTGCCATCCGGTTTGCTTGCAGCGATTCGGAGAGAAGACGGCCCGTTCCGACGGTTCCCGCTTCTTAGCCAGCATTTCGAAAGCAGCGTACCCGGACTGTTCTTTGTCGGATCTCTGGCGAGCCATACCCATGGACCCGCATTCGGCTTCATAGCCGGTCTTCGCCAAGCGTGCCGCACCATCATTCCTTATTTGGCGCATACTAGAGAGCAAAGCACAAGGAAAGGGTTCTAAAGTCTTTCCTTTACTTACCGTGCTTACGGCGTGCCAAGGGTCGTTTTCAGCGTCTCCACGTCCTTGTTGATCGCATCGGTCGCCTTGCGGATCGCGGAGTTTACGTCCAGCCCGTTAACGGCCAGATCCTCGGCGGCCTCCGTAAGCCTTGGCGTAATTTCCAGCTCATACGGATGGATATAATGCTCCTGCAACGGTTCGCCGATAAATACGTTCTGCACCGATTTGCCCTGCAGAACCGGAATGTCCAGTCCATACTCCTTTTCCAGCTCTGGATTAATGATTGCCGGCACACGGCCGTTTCTGGACAATATACGCTGTCCCTCGTCGGACAGGATTTCGGCGATAATCTGGAACGCCTCGTCCTTATGCTTGCTTTGGCTGTTAACCGACAGCGAATGGATTTGCGCTTCTCTCGTCTTGCCCAGTTGGTCCTCAAAGTTCGGGGCAGGAGCGATGTCCCAATTGAATTCAACGCCCTGCTGGCGCAGCTCCTCCAATGGACCGACCATATTGGCAAGCCAGGTAACCCGCATGGCAATCACCTGGTCCTTCATGAACTGGTCGCGCCCCCAGTTCCACGTACCGTCCGGCGTCACATAACCCGGAATTTCAAAAATACGCTTGTTAAGCTCGAATATACGCCGCCATTCCGGCGTATCCAGCGCAGCCTTGCCCGTCTTGCGGTCCACATAAGGAAGGCCGAGCCCCTTCGCCAACCCTGTCAAATTGTCTACCGACAATCCGATATAATGAATTCCGTTTTCGGTTCGGGTCAGCTTCGCCGCAATGTCCAGCACTTGATCCCATGTCAACTGTTTGTCGGTCGGATACTCGACGCCGAATTTATCAAATATGTCTTTGTTGTAATACAAAACGTGCTGATTGGCATTGAACGGAATCGCATAAATCTCGCCGCCCGTATCCTTTGTGATATCCTTAATATAATCCCATAGAATCGGCTTGATGCGGCTCACGTCAAAGTTATGGCGTTTGATCAGTTCCCGCAAGTCCTCATAGGCGCCCGTGCGGATAATTCTCTGATGCGACGATGAAGAAGAATAGATAATGTCCGGCACATGCGTGGATAACACTTCCTCGTTCGTGGTGGAGGCGGCCGGTTTAATGCGCTCAATCGTTACATTCGGGTATTTCTTCTTGATGGGATCGGCGATCAGCGTCTGAAATTCGACATCCGGAAACGTTCCGCTTGTACTAAAAAACGTTAACGTAACCGGCTCGTCTCCCAGCTTTTTGAACTCCGCCTCCGCTTTGGCAGGAGAATCCGTCCCGGCCGAATTTGACGATTGGCCTTCGTTTTTTCCGCTGCTTGTGCATGCCGTCAATATAGCCAGCAGCAATAGCACCGTCATGCCCAGTGTGAGCTTCTTCATGATTACATTCTCTCCTTAAATCAAAATGCTTGGTTTGGAGCTTACCGTGCCGCCTTAAACGAAAAACGTGTATTGGCCGGTCTGGAGAGCCCAAGGTTTTCTCTGAGCGTCCTGCCTTCGTATGACGTTCGGAACAATCCGCGATTTTGCAATTCGGGGATGACCTTGTCCACGAAAATGTCCAACCCGGCCGGATAAATTTGCGGCATCACATTGAAGCCGTCCGCTGCGCCGTTTAAAAACCAAGTCTCGATGACATCGGCCAGTTGAAGCGGAGTCCCGGTAAAGGTAAAATGTCCTCTCGCGCCGGCCAATCGGTTAATAAGCTGTTTCAACGTCAGATTCTCGTTGCGGATCAGGTCGAGAATGAGCTGATGGCGGCTCTTGTTGCCGTTAACCTCCCCGGTTTCGCGCACGCCTTCAAGCGAAAGCGGCTCGTCCAACGGTTGATTGGACAGGTCGAGACCAAGCCGCTCCGATAGCCGTCTTACAGCTTCATCCTTGTTGACGTAATCGAACAGCCGGTTTTCAATTTCTTTCGCCTCTTCCGCCGTTTCCGCCAGAATCGGGCTGATGCCCGGCAATATTTTAAGCTGCTCGGGGGTTCTGCCGTATTTCGGCAGCCTCGATTTCACGTCCTTGTAGAACTCCTGCGCGCTCTCAATGCTTTGGTGGGCGGTAAATATAACCTCCGCAACCTTGGCTGCGAATTCCTTGCCGCTCTCAGACGAGCCCGCCTGCACCAGCACAGGGTAGCCCTGCGGCGGGCGAGCGATGTTAAGCGGACCTTTGACCCGATAATATTTCCCGCTGTGATCGATCGTATGGACTTTGTCCTGCACGATGCGTACACCGGAGGCTTTGTCGTTGATAACCGCATCGTCCTCCCAACTGTCCCACAGCTTCTTCACGACCTCCACGAACTCATCGGCCTCCTCGTAGCGGAGTGAATGCTCGGGATGCTCCTCTCTGCCGAAGTTGTGTGCGGCCGATGCGGATCCCGTCACAATGTTCCAGCCCGCCCGTCCTTTGCTGATATGATCCAGCGAAGCGAATTTGCGGGCAACATGGAACGGCTCGTTATAGGTCGTTCCCACAGTGGCGATCAAGCCGATATGCTTCGTCCGGCTGGCCAGCGCAGCCAGTTCCGTGAACGGTTCCAGCTTGTTGGAGCGGCCTGTGTACCCGTCCGCAAGAAAGACGGAATCCATTAAGCCCCGCTCGGCCGTATGCACAATTTGCAGCACATGGTTAAAGTCCAGATTCAGCTCCGGTCGGGCTTCGGGAAGCCGCCATGAAGCCTCATGGTGGCCGGTCCCGTACAAGAAGGCGTTCAAATGCAGTTGACGGTGCTTTTGGCTCATACGGTTTCACTCCCTTGAATCATTAATATTGTCCAATTGTTGTTTTTAACGTTTCGACATCCTTGTTGATGGCTTCCGTCGCTTTGCGAATCGCCGAGTTCACATCGAGGCCCTTGACGGCCAGATCTTCCGCCGCCTCGAGGAGCCTTTTGCTGATTTCCGATTCGTAAGGGTGAATATAATGCTCCTGAAGCGGCTCGCCGACAAAGACGTTTTGCACCGTTTTTCCTTGCAGCACAGGAATATCCGCTCCGTAATCTTTTTCTAGCTCAGGATTGATAATGGCAGGCACGCGCCCGTTCTTCGCAATGATGCGCTGCCCTTCATCCGACAAGATTTCGGCGATGACCTGGAAGGCTTCATCCTTGTGCTGACTTTGGCTGTTAATCGCTATGGCGTGAATTTGCGCTTCTCTTGTCTTGCCCAACTGATCGCTGAAATTGGGAGCCGGCGCAATGTCCCAGTTAAATTCAACGCCCTGCTGGCGCAGCTCTTCCAGCGGTCCGACCATATTGGCAAGCCAGGATACGCGTATCGCGATATTCTGATCCTTCATAAAATGGTCGCGCGTCCAGTTCCACGTGCCTTCCGGCGTGATATACCCCGGAATTTCAAATATTCTCTTCTGCAGTTCGAATACGCGCAGCCAATCCGGCGTATCGAGCGCAGCTTGACCCGTCTGGCGATCGAGATACGGCAGCCTTAACGATTTGGCCAAGCCGGTCAGGTTATCGACGACAAGACCGATGTAATGCACGCCGTTTTCCGTTCGCGTCAGCTTCGTCCCCAGCTCGACGGCTTCATCCCATGTCAGCTGCTTCTCCGTCGGATAAGGCACTCCAAACTTGTCGAAGATGTCCTTGTTATAGTACATCACGTGCTGATTGATATTGAAAGGAAGCGCCAGAACCGCATCTCCCTTCCCTTTCGTTATTTCTTTGATATAGTTGTAGCCGATCGGCTTTAGCCGGCTCTCATCGAAGTTATGCTTCTTGATCAGCTCGCGCAGATCCTGATAAGCCCCCGTACGGATAACCCGCTGCTGTACGCTGCCGAATATGATATCCGGCACATGGGTGGACAGTACCTCCTCCGGCGTAGTCGTTGCCGCCGGCGTAATGCGCTCGATCGTGACATTCGGATATTTGGCCCGAATCGGCCCTGCAATCATGACTTCAAATTCCACGTCCGTGAAGGTGGCTCCCGTACTATAGAATTTCAATGTTAGGGGTTTCTCCCCAAGCTTCTTAAAATCCCCCGAGGAAGCGCCGTCTGCCTGGGCAGAGCCGTCTCCTCCGCTGCCTGAATCTGCGGGGGCCTTGTTTCCGCCATTGCATGCGGCAACGATGGCTAAGATCAATAATACGATAAAAATGGTTCCTGTTCTCTTCATTCTCTTCATTCTCTTCCTCTCATTCCTGTCAATTTGGAATCCTGTACCTCTTCAGGCGTAGGCGTAGTGGCGGCTGCCTGCTTTTTCATCCTGCAGCCCTTTGTTCCGCCGTTAAATATTTTGAAGATGGCGCGTATTCGCCCGGCGTTTCAGCCCGAGGCTTTCACGCAGCGTCGTGCCCTCGTACTCGGTGCGGAACAGACCGCGGTTCTGCAGCTCGGGAATCACTTTGTCGACGAACGTTTCCAGTCCCGTAGGAAACAATTGCGGCAGGACGTTAAAGCCATCCGCAGCATGATTTCTGAACCACTTTTCAATCAGGTCCGCCGTTTGGAGCACCGAGCCCGTAAAGGTAATATGACCGTGCCCGCCGTTGCTGCGATACAGCAGCTGGCGTATCGTGAAGTTTTCGCGCCGGGCTGCGTCGATGATGACCTCCTGGCGGCTTCGGATGCCGTTGAACTCTTCTGCCGGCTTTGCTTTATCGAGCGGCACCGGCGCATCCAGATCGTAATCGTTCAGGTCTACCGTAAAACGCTCCGACAAGCTCCTGAGCGCTTCCTTCGTATCGACCAGGGCATGCAGCTCCGCTTCGATATCGCGCGCCTCCGCTTCCGTATCCGCCACGATCGGCGCAAGCCCCGGCAATATAACGAGCTCATCGGCCGTTCTGCCGTACTTGGCCAGCCGGGATTTCACATCGCTGTAAAACTCCCGCCCCGCATCAAACGTCTGCTGGGCCGTGAAGATGACCTCCGCCGTCTTGGCCGCCAGCTCCTTGCCCTGCTCCGAGGAGCCAGCCTGCACAAGCACCGGATAGCCCTGCGGCGGACGAGGAATGTTAAGCGGCCCCTTCACGGAATAGGTATGCCCCTTGAAATGAATCTCGTGCACTTTATTCGGATCGACCAGCCTGCCTCCTTCTTTATCGAACAGAAGGGCGTCGTCCTCCCAGCTATCCCACAGCTGCTTCACCACCTCCACAAACTCCTCGCCGGTTTCATACCGCTCCGCATGCTCGGGATGCTTCTCCCTGCTGAAGTTATGAGCCGCCGATCCGGCGCCCGTGACAATATTCCATCCGGCTCTGCCTCCGCTTATATAGTCCAAAGAGGCAAATTGTCTCGCAACATGAAACGGATCATTATAGACCGTTCCCACCGTTGCGATTAAACCGATATGTTCTGTAACGGCAGCGAGCGCGGACAGCTGCGTGAACGGCTCCAGCTTGCTTCCTCCGCCCGCATAGCCGTCAGCGAGAAAGACGGAATCCAGCAGGCCCCTCTCGGCGATTCTCGCCAGCTTCGCCAAGTAATCGATGTCCAGCTCGAGATCCGGGCGGGAATCGCGATGCCGCCAGGCCCCCGCATGATGACCCGTTGCCCGTAAAAAGACGTTCAAATGAACTTTACGATTCGTTTCGCTCATTGTAAAAACACCTCGTTTTCCGTTTTATTTATGGACATGCCTTGTATTTTCGGGACGCGCCAGTCCCAAATGGTCTCTTAGCGTCGTTCCTTCATAAGCTGTACGAAACAATCCACGATTTTGCAATTCGGGAATGACCTTATCGACGAACCGCTCCAGTCCGCCGGGATAAAGCTGCGGCATCACATTGAAGCCGTCCGCCGCCCCGTTCCGGAACCAGCGCTCTATCAAATCCGCCAACTGGAGCGGCGTTCCCGTGAAGGTGAAATGTCCTCTTGCCCCTGCCAGTCGATGAATCAACTGCCTGAGCGTCGGTCTCTCCCGCTCAACCAAATCCAGAATCAACTGGTGACGGCTTTTCATTCCGTTGACCTGCCCGGTTGTTAGGGCGCCTTCAAGCGAAACCGGCTGATCAAGCGGGTGACCGGTCAGGTCGATACCCAGTCGGGACGATAATTGATCGATGGTCCGATCCAAGTCAATCAGATCGAACAGCTCCTGCTCAATATCCCGGGCTTCTGCTTCCGTATCGGCCAGAATCGGACTCAACCCCGGCAAAATTTTCAACTGCCCGGGCACACGGCCATATTTCGCAAGCCTTCCTTTGACATCCTGGTAAAAGGCTTGCGCCTCCTCATAAGTCTGCTGCGCGGTGAAGATCGCCTCCGCCACCTTGGCGGCGAATTCCTTGCCCGTCTCGGAGGAGCCGGCCTGCACAAGCACCGGATAGCCTTGCGGCGGGCGCGCAATGTTTAACGGCCCCTTCACGGTATACCTTTGGCCGACATAATCGATCGTATGGACCTTGCTCTCGTCGATCCGTACGCCGCCGTGCTTATCGTTGCGGACTGCATCGTCCTCCCAACTGTCCCACAGACGCTTGACGATCTCGACGAATTCCTCAGCCGATGCATAGCGTTCATGGTGCTCGGGATGGCGCTCCCTGCTGAACTGCTCCGACGCCGGACCGGCGCCGGTTACGATGTTCCAGCCCGCTCTGCCCTTGCTGATGTGATCGAGGGAAGCAAACTTTCTGGCAACGTGGAACGGCTCGTTATAGGTTGTTTCCACTGTTGCGATCAGGCCGATATGCTTCGTCCCCGCCGCCAGCGCCGACAGCATTGTGAATGGCTCCAGCGTTCCGGCGTTAGCCCAATACCCGTCAGCCAGGAAGACGGAATCCAGCAAGCCGCGTTCGGCAATTCGGGCTAGCTTCAAATAATGCTTAATGTCCAGGCCCTTCTCCGGATGTGCATCTGGATGCCGCCAGGACGCCTGATGATGTCCCGAAGCCGCAAGAAAAGCATTGAGGTTGAGCTTTCGTTCCGATTGACTCTTCATCCTTTTCCTCCCGTTTCCATTCTCACTCCACCAACCCCGTACGTTCCACGCCTTCGATGAACCAGCGCTGTGCAAACAGATAGACGACCAGCAGCGGCATAATAATCAGGAAAGAAGCGGCCATCTTGATCGCCTCGGCATAAACGGTAATTTCTCCCGCTCCCTCCGCGACGGCCATTTCCCCGGCCATACGCGCCAACGTAATCGACAGAGGCACATTCTCGGCGGTGAACATAAAGAGCGACGGGAAATAAAAATCGTTCCAGTTCCATACAAACGAGAACAACATGACGACGACCGTCGCCGACCTGGAAATTGGAAACATCACGCGGAAAAACATGCGGAAGGGTCCTGCCCCGTCGATTCGCGCAGCCTCGTCAAGCTCCTTGGGCAGCGTGGAATAAAAGGCTCGATAAATAATGACGAACATCGCCCCCTTCAGTCCGTGCCCGAATAAAGCCGGAACGACCATAGGCAAAAAGGTGTTGAGCCAGCCAAACTCCTTGAAGAGCATGATCGACGGCAAAATCGTAACTTGCGGCGGCATGATAAAGGTAAACAGCAGCAGCGCTTCCCACAGCTTTTTCAACGGAAAATCGAGTCTTGCGAAGGCATAACCCGCTACGGCGCAGGAAAATACCTGCAGTACGGCCACCGAAGACGCAAGCGACAGGCTGATAAGGAAGCTGCTACCGTAACTGAGCATTTCGCTCGCTTCCTTCAGATGGCCCAAAAATATCGATCGTGGAACCCAGATAACCGAAGGGTCGAGAATGTTTTTCGCATCCTTGACCATCGTCGTCATCATATACAGAATCGGCTTGATGTAAATAAAAGCGACATTGATCAGAATAATGTATACCGTCGCTTTGAAGAGCAGCCCCTTGTCGATCTCCGTGCCTAAAGTCCGATAGCGAAGCGCCTGAAGCCCGGTGCGCAGCTTATCCTCCGACAACCATTTTGCCGCCGTTCCGCTCTCTCTTCTGACTATTTTCACGTAACCTTCACCTCCTCGCGTTTATCGTTTGCCCGAAATCGATTTGTCCACTCGGCTGTAAAGCCATAAAGTAAGCAGAACAAACGTCAAAATAATGGAAAAATAAATCCATGCCAACGCGCTTGAGCTGCCGTAGTTGCTTGTGTTTACCCGGCTGACGATTGGATTGGACGGGAAGGTGAACAAGTCGACGACCGTATACATCAGATTCAGGAAAATATACGGCACGAGTCCCGGCAGCGTGATTTTCCAGAAGGTATTCCACGGACTCGAGCCGTCGATCCGGGAAGCTTCGTAGACGGCGGGCGGCAAGGTCTGTCTTCCTGCCAGAAAAATCAGAATCTGGACGCCGGAATACCAGAGCACCAGCACGAAGGAGTTCATTACCTTCTGAATCGGCCCCACCCATGCGGACGGCATATATTGCTGCAAATAATAATCGATGCGCAGCGTTTCCATGATGCTGAGCGAGCCTTCGCCTTGGGCGATAAACTCCTGAACAATCTGCCCCGAGGAGAAAATAACGGGCAGAAAAAATATCACCCGGAACAGCGTTCGCCCCGGAAACCGCATATTCAGCAAAATCGCGACAAGCAAGGAAAATACCAGAATAATCGGGATCATCATCGCCGATTCCCTCAGGAAAGGCAGCAGCTCTTCATACAGTAGGCTTCCGTTGGCGATAAGAATCTCCCTGTAATGCTGAAAGCCGATAAAGGTATAATTGACGCTGTTGACTGTAATTTTGACCTGATGAAAGCTCATATAGAGCGAATAGCCGAGCGGAAAGGCGACAAAGGTTAAGAATCCGAACACCCAAGGCGCGATAAACAGGGAACCTTCGATCTTGCGAAGCGTATTCGTCTCCAATCCGCGATTCCATTTCATGGCGTATTTTCTCCTTTCATGACTACGAAGTCTCTTGCCGGAACGGTGACGCCGTCCTTGCGGAATTCCGTATGGTTGTAATTGACGATAATCCGGTAATTTCCGCCGTATTCCGTTTCCTTAACACCCGGCGCAAGCGTGCGGTGTCCCGTAATAAACTTATCCTGGACCTCCGCCAACGCTTCGTTGCTTCTTTGGTATTCCTGGGCGATCTGTTGGATCCAGTCCTTGTAATTCAGACTGTAGTGCCATAACGAATACGATCTCTTCAAATTATCGGCGCGGTCTCCGCTCAAGACATACGCCGGATAAGCGCCGTATTCGACGCTGCGCAGAAATTCGTTTTCCCACTCGTCCCGCACATTCGACCATTCCAGCGAATACGTGCGAAGTCCATGCAGAACGATCTGGGCGAACGGAATGGCCTCGCTTATGAACACGTCATACGAATAGTCGCTGGTCAGGCGATGCACATGACGGATCTGGTCCAGCGCATAAAAATTCACGTTGTTGGCAATGACGGAGCCAAGCTCCTCCTTCGATCGCGTTAAGATTCGGCGTTGGATATCCACGACATCGGCACGGCTGGACAGGTAGCGGGTGTTGAAATCGGTATTCACCTGCTGGCCGATGCCATCCTCGAAATAAATGCCGTCCGCACCCAGCTTCTTGAATTCGTCCAAATCCGAATAAACGACCTTCTCGTAAAATCCGGGGCTTACAAAAATACTTTCATCCTGATCCGGATGTTTCTGATTTTCCAGCACCGTACCCGCCAAATTGCGCAGCCCGTCCCTTCTCCACCAGAAACCGTCATCCCCGTTCGTATTGATCGTATAGTTCGCCGTTAAGTAGACGGGAATATCCAGCGAATGCGCGAAAGAGATAAACTGCTTCATGCCGTTGTTGCCGCCAATCCGCTTGTCAACCGGGAAATACCCTCCATGCGTGCTGTAACCGTCCTGCTGCCAGCCCGCATAGTTAATGTTCAGATGCCGGATGCCAAGATCGTAAATGTGCCGGACGAGTTCAGCCGCTTCCTCCGTCGTGGTCGCCTTCAAATAGGAGTCGAAAAATAAGCCTTGCTCAATATCCGCACCTACGATATCCAGATACAACGGAATGTCCTGCCTGGCCGGCGTCACAGGGTTCACGCCCTGCTCCTCAATCAAATACTGCCGATACACCTCCGCCATGCCGACATAATCGCTTTTGTCGGGAGCAAGCGGGTAATATCTCGTAGCCCGGCTGTCCGTCAGAAATTTGTCACCGCTGTAAGTATAGAAGCCTTCGCCCGTACTTCTGCTGACGCTCTGGAAGAATCGCTTTCGATACTTCCATTCGGTCGTTACCCAGTTGGAAAGGCCGACTGCGCCCGAAGGCGCCGCATAAATATTGGCAAATTCCTCTCCTTGCGCAATAATGGCGACGAAGGCCTGATCACCCGATTTCAACCCGTATACCGGCATCGCGATGCGCTGCCTGCCCGTATTCTCGTTGTAATACGACAAATCGTGACCATATACGCTTTCGTTATAGGTGAGCTGCGGCATAATGCGATCCTGTTGGAAATGAATGAGCGAACCGGAGCCGTCCGGCAGCAGAATATACCCCTCCTGGCCGTTCGACGGCTGCGCTCCGAACAGCGGGTACAACTTCACATTCAACAAGCTCAGTTCACCTTCTACGAGGCCGGAATCTATCAGCTTCGTCTCGACATAGTTCTGATGGAGCGTCACTTCGACCGGAATTTTAAACTGCACCTTGGGAAAGGCAAACGTCACGGTAAACCCGTTTCCGGTCGTTTGAAACTGCTCCAGGTAACCCTGGTTTTCGATTAATCCCGCTGTAACCGACGACGATTTGTAATTTTTGGCGTTTACATATTCGATCATAATCGGGGAAGACAAATGATTTTTCCAGATTCCCGGAATGGTTTCATTTCGCCAATGCTCGGGATCCGGATAAGAGCGCCACAGCTTGCCGGTCGACTTATCGACGATCTGGAAGTGAGCCGTCGTTGCATCCGCAAGCAGCCTGAAGGCGTCGTTCTCCGCGATCACCTTAAAGTTCCGCTCGTCGGGCAAGCCCGCCCGATAAGGACTTGCCCTTTGCTTCTCGAATAAAGCCGAGACATCAACGAATGCCGTTTCCTCCTTGCTCCATGGATTCCAAAGCTGTAAGGCGAGCCATCCTATGAAAGCCAGCAACGCTGCAGCGAATGTGATTTTAATTATAGGAACATAAGCGATTCTGCGGCCTGTCAACGGATGAACACCTCCTGATATAACGAATAGATGAAGTTAACCAGCTCGATGCTGAGGCTGATAAAAATAAAGATCAGAATAATGATGATCACAAGAGTCAGGAGCGATAGTAAAATGATGAACAGCGCTTCGATAAAGGTGTAATTGTGTATGCCCTGAACCATCCAAATCGTCAGCAGCGCAATCCAAACGAAGATCGTCAGCTTCAGGAAATTGAAAATCGCTAGCTCGTTTAAAGTCAATGTGTTTGACAGCAGCGTCACTGGTATTCCGATGAGAATAATTGGAAATAGAGCGTAAGAACTGCTGAAAAATACGTCCCGGAACCGCCCTTCGCCTCTGAGCAGCGAGCTGATCAAATAATTGGATATGACCCAGCCCAGCCATATGCCTACAAATTGCACCGTTAAAGGCAGCAAATCGACACCGACATGGATGGCGGGATTAAACATGAAGCTGGTGCCGGACTGCATATACCCAAAGGCTGCAACGGCCAGGGCAAGAAGGATCAGACTGCTGGCGAAACCGGCCTTTCCCTCGTATCGGATGGCATAAAATCCGTCAATCGGATGCTTCATCAAATAAAAAACATGCTTGAGGCGTTCAACCAGGGAGCTCTTCAGACGAAAGCGGAAGCCCCAGCCCTTCTTGGGACGCAGCCTGCGGGACACTCTGGCCCAAATAAGATAAAGGATGCCGAACCCGATCGCTATGTTCATCAGCAGCCCGAACCGTTTTTGAAACCATATCAATCGGTTTTGCCAGAATGATTCAGAATAGCCTCCGACTACGCCCGCCTGGTAGAACAGTTCCTCCGCACGTTTGTAGTCTTCTTTCTTGTAAGCCGCCTTGGCCAGACCGATCAGGGCCGGCGAGTACTGCGCATTCAAACGGCGCACCTCGTTCCATAGCGGTTCGCTCTCCTCGTATCGCCCTTCCTGGGTCAATGCATTCGCCTTATGCACCAGCTCGCCGAACTCGGACGGCCTTAGCGCCTGAATCAGATTGTTTGTGCTGTCCAGCACCAGCAGCTCGCCCTTCGAATTGCCCGCAATGGCCGCCGGCGTCTTGACGACCCCTGTCTTGGAGGTGGCCGTAATGACGTCGCCCCCCCAGAAAAACAATAAAT
This sequence comes from Paenibacillus naphthalenovorans, assembly GCF_001465255.1. Classification (NCBI taxonomy): domain Bacteria; kingdom Bacillati; phylum Bacillota; class Bacilli; order Caryophanales; family Paenibacillaceae; genus Paenibacillus; species Paenibacillus naphthalenovorans. The sequence goes on from NZ_CP013652.1 coordinate 2,977,019, forward strand.
TGCCATTCGTATCGTATTGGCTAATGATGTTCCATACCGTATCGACAACGGTTATATTGCCGGCCGCATCGACCGTGATATCGCTTAATTGCGGACTTACGTCTCTCTGCCAGTAATGAATATATTCTCCATAGGAGCGGTCCGTCTGCAGCTCCGCAAAATCGCTTTTCCCTTCCAACTGGTCGAGACCTACGATATTCAGCTTCTTGATCTGGCCGGTCTGGATTTCCTTCGTTACGGTATAAATAAAGCCGTTGTCGTCAATCGTAGCGTTCGCAATGGCCCCCGGAAGCTTCTTCAGCTCCCGCTGGTACATTTCCCTCGTATATACGAACCGCTTAAACGCGTCAAACAATGAAAACGCCACTTGATTGGGACCAAAAAAGCTTACAAAATTGCCTTCCGGATCAAGCTGCACCAGTCCCTGATACGCTCCGAGCGTCGTAACATAAAGAAAGCCTCGCTTATCGACGACCAGATTAATCGGATCGTACTTGAAGGACTCCGGAATATAAGCCGATTCCGGCCGGCCGAACGACTTCAGCAGCTTGCCGTCCGCATCGAGACGGACGATCCGGTTATTGCCCGTATCCGCGACATAAATAACGCCGTTCTTATCGACAAAAACCCCGCTCGGTCTTTTAAGCGGACTTTCGCTTACCGTAATCTCGCGAATATAGGCTCCTTCATCATCGAGATGCACGATTCGGTTATTGCCTGTGTCGGCGATATAAATGTGATCCTGCTTATCCACAAATATATCCTTGGGCTGATTCAGCTGCAGCTTGGCGGGCCTTCCGGAATCGGCATTTTCGTCCTGTACGGGAATGTCTTCGTTGTAACCGATAATTCTTCCGGGAATATACGCCGCTTGCGTCTTCACTAGTTGGCCGAAGCCGTCCTTATAGAAGGTTTCATAAGGCAACTGCGAGGCTAATGCCTGCAAGCCCGGCAGCGTGAAGCCTATCGCGAACGAGATGACAAGCATGAACGGAAGAATCCGCAGCGTCCTGTTCTTCAAACGGTTCCCCCCATTTATTTAATACCCGAATGGGCCATCGTTGAAATGACCTTGCTTTGAAGAATGACAAAAAAGATTAAGTTCGGCACGAGCATAATCAGCGCAGCAACCGCTGCAGCGCCCTGTCTCGCCACGTTGTTGGCCAGATTATTGGTCAGCGTGGACAGGAAGAACGGGAAGTTCTTCATCTCGTCATCCTGCATGAACAGCATCGACGTCTCCACATTTCCCCAAGAATTCTGAAACGACAGAATCGCTACGGTAGCGACAGCCGGCATACACATCGGAATGACGATGCGCACAAATACGATCAGCTCGTTTGCCCCATCGATTCTGGAAGCCTCCAGCAGCGTATCCGGAATTTGGTCCATGAATTGTTTAAGCAGAAACACGCCCACCGGCAAGGCAAGCACCGGTAATAGATGGCCGAGATACGTATTCATAATCCCCAGATAGCTGACGACCAGATAGCGGGGAATTTGAATCACTTCCGGCGTAAACATCAGCATCAGGATAATGGTCGAGAATATCATATTTTTCCCCGGAAAAGGATGCTTCGACAGCGGATAAGCGCATAGCGCGCTTACCACCGTTATGCCGATGACGCTCAGAAACGATATAAACAGACTGTTGAACAGATACCGCGATACCGGAACAATGGAATTCGACGTTACCCAGAACAGCTCCACGAAGTTCTGAAAATTCGGCTCCTTAACCAAAAAGTTGGGCGGGTACACGAACAATTCATGATATGGCTTGAAGGCATGATTGAATACATAAACAATAGGCAGGATCATGATGACAGATAACGCCAGCATAAAAACGTTAAAGCTGATTCTTGCAGCGAGGTTCGACTTTTTCAAATGTCATTCCTCCTTGGTGCCGAACAATCCCCAGCTAAGCTTGTTCGCAAAGTACATTAATATAAGCAGAAATACGGAAACCGTCGCTGCATACCCCATTTCAAACCGGATAAAGCCGTAATCGTTAATATGGTTGACGATCAAATGTCCGGCATATTCCGGCGTCGGATTTTGCCCGGACAGTTCGACGCCGATGGCGCCCGTCTTAAAGGTCGTCACAATCGCCATGACGGCGCCGAACAGCATTTGCGGCTTCATAGAAGGAATGGTAATATACCACAGCTCCTGCAAATTATTTTTGATGCCGTCGATTCTTCCCGCCTCATACAGCGTGGTATCCACATTGAGAATGCCTGCGAGCATCGCCAGGAATCCTACGCCCATACTGGACCATAACGTCACCACGATCATCGAATTCATCAGCAGTTCCGGATGGGTCACCCAAAGCTTAGGCACGTCGATCAGGCCCAGCCTTAGCAGGAAGCTGTTCAAATATCCAATGCGGTCTCCGGACAGCAATGGCAGCCATATGATGGTCATTGCAATCCCGATCGTCAGCGACGGCGTATACATAGCAAGCGCAACCCACTTTTGGTACCTTCCGCGTAGACGCGAAATAAGCCAGGCAAGGAGGAACGCCGCCGCATAGCCGCCCGGTCCGACAATGACCGCGAACTTAAACGTATTCGGCAGCGCATATTTCAGAAACAGCAGGTCCTGTGCAATCAGATATTGATAGTTGCTCCATCCAATAAATCGCGGTGGCTCGATCCCGTTATAATAGGTGAAGCTCAGGCCAATCGCCGCAACGATCGGAATGACAATAAAAAGAGCAAAGCAAATCAAGAAAGGTGCAATAAAAAGATACGATGTCCGATATGCCCACACTCTATTCCACATAACGGTCAATCCCTTCCCAAGGCCGATCGACGATTGGAATGTCCAATTCCTTTACCCGGTTGCCCTGCTCGTCTATAAAGCCGAATTCCTGCTGTTTTCTTAGAAGCTCCCGGTTAACATCTCTAACGGTCTGCTCCAGGGACGACATGTAGTTGGCTTTCCTAACCACAGTTCGAACCCAGGCGTTATGGATTTCGCGTTCGAGGAAATAACCGCCCGGCACGTTAGGGATGTCCTTATACCACATCCACTGCTTGAGAATGACCTCGGCATCCTCCTTTTTCCACGGCAAGTTGCGGAGTGCTTCCACATTGGACGTATTCCAGCGGAAGGCTACGCCGTTAACCGCCTCCAGATCGGAGCCGTATTGCTCCTGCACCTCGGCGGAAAGCCACCACTTCAGAAAGGCCCAGGCCTCTTCCTTTTTGTTGGATTGGTCAAATATAACGCCCGTTCTTTGTCCGCCGCCCGCCCACCGGCTGATCGTACCGTCGGACTGCCTCGTGCCGGGTATCAATGCAATCCCCCACCGGCCGTTCAGCTCCGGAGCTGCCGCCAACAACTGAACGTACATATTGTAATCCGATATGCCGATCGGCATCGTTCCGCTGCGGAAATGCTGATAGAAGCTGGGCACCTCGCGCTCCACCGCATACGTATTGAACAAGTCGGTCCACTGTTTGTAGGCCTTGTACGCTTCCGGCCGATCCAGTCCCAGCTTTACACCGCCTGGTTCATAAAATTCCACGCCGTTCTGATAGAAATAGTAAGTGAATTCATTGGGATTGACATAAAAATTCATGAAATTTTGCTGCAAAGTCGGCAGCAATTCGTAGACGTCCTCCCAGGTGTCCGGTATGCCGACCTTCAACCGCTCCAATATATCCTTCCGGTAAAAAAGCACCTGGAACGATTGGGTTTCCGGCACGCCGTAATAGCCGCCGTCATAATAAAGCGGAAGCCAGGAGCCGGGACTGAATTTCGCATGCAGTTCCTCAAAGCCTTCAAGCTTCGACAGATCCTGCAGCGTGCCTCTGATCGCATAATTGACCGGCAAATCCTGCGTCAGGCCAAGCGCGATATCCGGCTGGACACCTGCGGCGTTCGACATGAGCAAAAGCTCGGGATTCGGCAGCAAATTCACCTTTACCTCGATGCCCGTATCCGGCGTAAACGACTCGTCGGCCAATTGCTGCAATTGATCGACGTAGTCCCGTCCCCTCTGAACCCATATGTTCAGCTTGGTATCATCCAGATTTCTCAGACTGTCTCTCGGATCGAACGAGTAAACGAAGTTGGCCGCACTGCCCCATATGCGTTCGAAGAAGCCCGCTTCCATGGAGGGAGCATCGGCTTTTTCCGGAATGATATACACTTCGTCAAGCTGCAGCGATTGCTTGGACAAGGTATCAATGAACGTGGCGAATTTCTCCCGCATCGATGATATTTCATCGATGTTATAAGGAATTTCTTCCGGCTTCTCCAGCAGTGACCGTAAATCCTTCGCCGACGTTTCCAGCCCCTGGCTGATGGAGTCTTTGTTTCCGTTGGCCTCGACCACCCGCCTGGACAGCGACTCCATGACCGCTGCCGCAAGCTCGATCCGGTCCGTCAGACCGGGAAAGTCCTGGTCCATTGACCAGGTCCGGTTGCGGTCCAGCGTCCCTTTGCGGTCCAGCGATCCTGTGTTTTTCGTGCCCGTTATCGTACGCAAATCCCAATCGATGGAATCGAGATGGGCGATCGTCTTTTCGATGTCCACAATGATGGATTTGACCGGAGCCTGCGTCACGGCCATCGACAGCGTATGCGCCCCTTTTTCAAGCTTCACCAAATATGGATTCCGGTCGTCATCCTGCAAGATGACGCCTCTCCAAGACGCGGAATACGGAAATCCGTAAGCCAAAAACTCCCGGAACGGCACCTGCCCGTCAATCCGGATCGTCCGGAAGGACGTTTTCTGCGCGATCGTGTTTTGCAGTGCGCGGAAGCCGATTTTGTACAGGCCGGTCTCCGGCACCTCGAACGACCAGGTAATTTCCTGATTTTGCTCCAGCCACCTTAGACCGCCAACGGTATTGTAGATGATCCGACCGGTATATCGCGGTACGGTTCTGGCATTTTTATCCGAAAAAAGCTTAATGGCCGTATCATTCTTGTAAGCGAAATCCTCCGCTTGCAGCGTCAACGCCTCTCCATCTATGGGGGGCACATCCGCATGTTTGGCCGCAACCTCCCCGTAAGCAGGTACCGGTTGGCTCGGCGCAAGCTCGATGCGTTCAATCGCGACAGGAGTATAACCCGTAAGGCGAATCGTGTGCGTTCCCGCCGTAAAGTGCCATTGTAAAGGCTGCGTGTATGCTCCTCCCGAATCGATCAGCGGCCTTATGCTCCAGTCCGATACATCGATCGACCGGGGGCGAATCTCGTCGCCGTCCGAGTTTTTCAGGATAGGACGGACATCCTCCCAAGTGCGGTACAGGACGGTTGAGGACGCTTCGCGAAAAGCTCTTTCGCCGTCAATCGTCACATCCCATTGGACCGGCCCCTTGTGCCCCCCCTCCTTGAGCGGATAATACGATACATGGATTTCATACAGCGCATTCTCTGCAACGTCAACTTGATATTCAACCCATCCGGTATTTTCCGTTTTCCATATCAGCACATTCGGTTTGCCGGCATATTCTCCGGCATAGATCGCTTGCCCGTCCGAAACGGCGGATGGCTTCGCCCCTTCTGCGTAAACGCTGGTTGTCGCGTCCCTGACCCCCTGCTCCCGCCACTTCGCCAGCGCCGAGCTGAAATACGGATCGGTCTCATATTCGAATGTGGAAACCAAGTCATCGTAACGGACCGTCTCATCGCCGGTCTGAAATGCGGTTTCAACCGCTCCGAAGAACAATAGCAGCAATCCTGCGGTCATCATCGTACTGCCAAGCAGAAACCTGTTGCGTTTCTTTCTCAAAACAAGAATTCACCTCGCCCCCTATACAGAAATCCGCTCATTCCGCAAATCTTTCCCCTGTGTCATTATGGAAAAAATGTGCCTTGGAAAGATGAAGTTCAACCTTCACTTTCTCATTCTCCGCAAACTGAATGTCCGGATCGACGCGAGCGATCAGCGGTTTTTCCTGCCCGATATCCAGATACAGAAACCGGTCTGCGCCCATCAATTCGTTCTCCTTGTAAATTCCGGTTATCACCGTCTCCGAGTACAAGCCTTCCAGCCTGACATGCTCCGGTCTGATCCCCAATATAACTGATTTGTTTACTTGGTTATTTTTGCGCAAAATTTCCTCTTCCATGTCCTGAATCTTCAGTTGAAAGCGATTCGTCTGAAACTCCAGCTTCCCTTGCGGATTTTCTACAATTTTGCCGTGGATGAAATTAATCTGTGGGGATCCGATAAAGCCCGCCACAAACGTATTAGCCGGTTTGGAATAAATCAGCTCCGGCGTATCGCACTGCTGAATAACGCCGCCCTTCATGACAACGATCCGATCCGCCATCGTCATCGCTTCCACCTGATCGTGCGTCACAAATATAAACGTTGTTCCCAATTTTTTATGAAGCTTCGTGATTTCCATCCTCATCGTTGCGCGCAGCTTCGCATCCAGGTTGGACAGCGGCTCATCCATCAGAAACAGCTTGGGTTTGCGGACAATCGCCCTCCCAAGCGCCACCCGCTGCCGTTGTCCTCCCGACAGTTCCTTGGGCTTGCGGTACAGGTAAGACTCGATTTCCAATATCCGGCTGGCGTTTTTTACCGCCAAATCAATTTCATGCTTGGGCAGCTTGCGCATTCTGAGGCCAAACGCAATATTCTCGTATACGGTAAGGTTCGGATACAGAGCGTAGTTTTGAAACACCATAGAAATATCCCGATCCTTGGGCGGAAGCTTGTTGACCAATTGATCGCCAATATAAATTTCGCCTTCGGAAATATCCTCAAGTCCGGCTATCATTCTTAACGTCGTCGATTTGCCGCAGCCGGACGGCCCGACGAACACGATAAATTCCTTGTCCTTGATCTCTAACTGGAAATCTTTTACAACCGCATGTTTGTCTTTGCCATACCTCTTGTACAAATGATGAATACGAACGCTTGCCATGGTGCCCTCCCATCAGATCTTTGCATAATAAAACGAGGAAATCACGGCTTGCTCTGATAACCTCTATTTGATTCGGCTGCGGCAAAAATATCCGGTCAGCCGGGCACCGCTTCCTTGGCCTGAATATTCGCCGTGGCTTCGTCCGCCTTGGCAAGCTCCTCACTGCTTAATCTTTCGTTCCACGTTTTCGCGGCTTCTGTAATATGCTCCGGCTTCGAAGCTCCCAGAATAGCCGAGGTAATGCCGGGACGGCTCAGTACCCAAACAAGCGCATATTGCGCGCGCGTCAGGCCCCGTTCTTCAGCCAGCGGCTTGATCGCCTCCGCAATTTGGAGCGCATTTTTCTGCAGCAGCTGCTCCAGCCTTTGTTCGCCGGCCGCCAGACGCGACCCCTCCGGAGGCGCTTCTCCGGCGCGGTACTTGCCTGACAAGATCCCTCTTCCGAGCGGGCTGTAAACAATCACGCCCACATTTTCCGATTGCACGAACGGGATAATCTCCTTCTCGATTTCCCGCGAGATCAGGCTGTACTCCGGCTGCAGGCTTTCGAAGCGGTGCAGGCCGTGCAGCGCGCTTATTCCATGAGCCTTCGCGAGCTGCCATGCCGCAAAATTGGAAGCCCCAATGTATCTGACCTTGCCTTGGTGCACCAGATCGTCCAGCGCGCGCAGCGTTTCCTCCAGCGGAGTATTCGGATCGAAGCGATGAACCTGATACAGATCCAGATAGTCCGTTTTCAGCCTTCTCAAACTGTCTTCCACCGCCTTGAAGATATGATAGCGGCTTTGCCCCCCGTCATTCACCCCTTCGCCAACCCGGCCATGCACCTTGGTGGCCAGTACGATATCATGTCTTCTTTCCTTCAGCAAGTTGCCCAGAATCCGTTCGGCGCCCCCGTACACATTCGCCGTATCCACCAGATTGATGCCGTGATCCAGCGCGAGATTCAGTATCGTTGCCGAAGCCTGCTCGTCGATCCAGCGCCCGAACGCCATCGTCCCCAGACTCACTGCCGATATCTTTAACCCCGTTCTTCCCAATTTGCGATATTCCATTCTTTGCTCCTCCTGATTAGATTGAATTGATTACAACTGCATCTGCGATCCGGAAAGGCCGGAATCATCCTCCGCCTATCAAAAAACAATGAACGCCGCTTCTTCGCCCAACCGAGACGATGCGCTGTTCGGACGGTCGGCGGTCTCCTCCGGCAAGCGGAAGACAAAATAACGATTTTTGAGCGCAGTCGATCTCCTCCTTTTTCGGCTATCTTTGTCTTCTAACGGCGGCCGGCGCTTTCGCCACATCGTAGCGGCTGCGTTCCGTACGATCGATTTGAACGATCTGACCGTTATGTATGGTAATCTGAACGGTTCCGTATTGGATGCCCGTTACCTGTTCTTTAATACGTTCCAACCATTCATCAGTTACCTTAGCAACTTGCAACATAGTTCAACATCCTCTCCAAAAGTTTTGAATTTTGTCCCCATTCAAAGAGGCGCATGATAACCGAATCCTGATTCGGACATCATGCGCCTCCAGTTTTCTAGCGAGCGCCGTATTTTCCTTATTCCTAACATATTGGAGCTTCCATACGCCTTTCAAGCTTTCCCCCTTGACTTGTACGACCGGCAGTATCCTGTCTGAATGGACTGCACCTCCCTTCCATCCTTTCAAAATGTTGAACCTATCATACAACGTTTTTCACTGGTTAGCATAAAAGAAACCGCTATTGTTATCCAGTAAAAAAAGATGTATCCTTCGATTTCGCCGGTAAACGCACTGTCGCAAGTGACCGTAACGAAACTGAAATATACATCTCCATTTGAATGGTCAATGGTGATTTAACTGTTTCAAATTATCACACACAATTCCAATCGACTTGGTTCGATTTTTGTTGATACCAATCTTAGCATCCTCCATTTTGTATGTCAACATACTTACCAAACTAATTTCCATTTATGCGAAAATCCATTTTTTAGTAAAAAAACGGGTTTGACAAGCTCAAAACAAGGTTGTTATGATAGATGAACAGAATCCTTATTTATTAACTAGGAATAATAAGCTTTCGACCGGATAGCCGGAGATTTGAGCAGCAAGCTCGTCTCCGGCTTTTGTTATTACTCCGCAGATCTTTGTTATGCCGATCGTCAAGGCAGCCGACCTGACCGGGAACCTGTCCGCCTCCCATCATTGCGACATCATTTCATCCTGTTTTTCAGCATAACCATGGCGGCTGTCGGACATTGCCGGCCCGGTGCCCGTAGGCAGAACGTTTCTTCGTCATATCGACCGGTTAACCGGAGACAGGTCATCAGACTTGTCTTTTATCAAAAAAACGTCTGGAGGAAATGCCATGAGTACACAGGAACGCAAGCTGCATCTTAATGCTTTTATTACGGGAACGGGGCATCATGAAGCCGCCTGGCGCTATCCCGCCAGCACGCCGGAGCTTGGACTTGACATTCGCCATTATCAGAAAATCGCCCAAATCGCGGAACGGGGATTGCTGGACTCCCTATTCGTAGCGGACGGCTATTCAGGCCGCTCGTCCGGCAAGCTGGAGCCGTTTACCCAGCTCGCGGCGCTGGCTGCCGTAACAGAGCATATCGGCTTGATCGCGACAGTCGGCACCACCTATTACGAGCCGTTCCACGTAACGCGGAAATTCGCGTCACTGGACCATATCAGCAACGGCCGGGCGGGCTGGAACATCGTGACGACCGGAACGGAGTCCACAGCCTACAACTTCGGCCTCGATGCGCATCCGGAGCATTCGCTTCGTTATGACTACGCCGAAGAATTCGTAGAGCTGACCAAGCAGTTGTGGGACAGCTGGGAGGATGATGCGGTCAAGTACGACAAGGCAGGCGGCGTTCAGGTGGACGACAGCAAGGTTCATGAAATCAACTTCAAAGGAAAATATTACTCCGTCAAAGGGCCGCTTAATATTCCGCGCCCTCCTCAGGGCTATCCCGTGCTTGTCCAGGCCGGCTCCTCGGAGAAGGGCAAGGAACTTGCAGCCAGGACAGCCGAGGTTGTATTCACCGCGCAGCAGACGTTGGAAGAGGCTCAGGCTTTTTACAGCGATGTCAAATCCAGATTGGCGAAGTACGGACGAACGCCGGATCAGCTTCATATCCTTCCTGGTCTCAGCCCGATTATTGCCGATACGGAGGCAGAGGCCAGGGAAATCGAGGAAGAGCTGAACGGATTTATTAATCTGGACTCTGCGGTAAAAAGATTGTCCGAGCGGGTCGGCATCGACCTGTCCTCTTATCCGCTTGACGGTCCGCTGCCGATCGACGAGCTGCCGGGAGTAGATGCGATAAATGGACGGAAAGGCCGTTACCAGCTTGTAGTCGATCTTGCCGTTCGCGAGAATCTGACCATCCTCGAATTGACGCACCGGCTGGCCGGAGCCCGCGGACATATCACCTTCACGGGGACGCCGATTCAATTGGCCGACCTCATCGAGCGCTGGTTCAAGAACGGAGGAGCCGACGGCTTCAACATTATGCCGCAGCTTTATCCGAGCGGACTTGAAGCATTCGTCGACAAGGTGGTGCCGGAACTTCAGAACCGCGGATTATTCCGCACGGCTTACGAAGGAAAGACGCTTCGCGACCATTACGGACTGGCTCGCCCCGCCAACACCCGTTATCGGCAAAGCATAGAGGCGGGAAATTAACATGAGGTTAAGATGCAAGAGTCGGGCATTGAAGCTGTTGTCCTCGCTGCTTACCGTCATGGTGCTGGAGTTGGGCAAGAAGCTCACGAGAACCGGCGGCGGAATTCATTATATCGGCTATGATACAGGCGGGCCTACTGCGCTGATGAGAGATTTGGCGCTGCCGGTTCTCGATTCCGAGACGGGAGAGCCGCTATTGACGACGCGACCGGAATGGACCCGGATATTTCATTTCTTGCAGCAATCCTATCAGGTTCCGGGTTATATCGGTCCGAATAACGAGTATTCATACGGACGCGATGCATTCATCAAGGATAGGAAGCCCGCTCTTCGTGCAGCGGATTCTGGCCCGTAATGCGCGCGTTCCCGCCATTATCAACCCTGACCTGGAAAAGGAATTCGGAGCGGATATCTCGGTGCTCGCGGGGAAACATATCGAAAATGTCTTTGTCGGCGAGCAGCAGAAGAATCATAAAATTCACCGTTATGAGGATCAGGTGCTTACATTTGTGTCGGAAGCGGCCAAGCAGGTCGCTCTGGACGGATTGACGTAAATACGGGGCTGCGCAACGCGGAAATAGCGATCAAACGCGAAATCGAAACGCTGCGCAATATCGAACAGGAATAAGACAAGGACGCCATCCGCAAAATCGCTGTCAACAGCGGCTTTGCGGATTACTGCGTCGTTTAAATGAAGTCTATTGGAGACCGCAAGCGTTACTCGCTTCCCGTCGCAATCGGATTCTCGCCATAAGAAATCCAGTCGCTCCAGCTTCTTATCCCCCCAAGAACCCTATTCTTGAATAGTTCCAAAACCAAAAAATAGGGGTTCCGATCAGCGCGGCGGGAATGCCTCGGAGGATATGCCAACGCTCATGTGCAAAGACCTCCCTTGGCTACGTTTGGGAGGACTTGTAGAGCAAGAGGCCCGTGGAGGACGGGGTTTGAGCGGAAATCCGGTTTGAGCCGGGGCAAGTCATCCACCAGTGGCTGGGTCAAGCCGAAAGGAACGCCAACAAAAGGCCAAGTAAAGCAAGGTAGCACCCGGAGGGGTGAATGGGCTGGGTGTCTGCTTAGCCATATTTGTTTGCAGATTGTTGGTAGTTGTTTGCAAGGAAAATCAACATGTATGAATGTTCCCATAAATACGAACACAATATATTGATTTATTTAGTGTGTTATAGTAAAATCTTTCTAGGATCATTAATGGGTCCAAATTGTTCAAGGGGTCGATATTATGCCAAATCAGCACGTTGTACCCCACGGTGATAAGTGGGCGGTCAGAGGTGCAGGCAATGACAAGGTGACTCGGATTACAGATACCAAGAGAGAAGCCACCGGGATTGCTCGCCAGATTTCACAAAACCAAGGAACTGAATTGTTCATTCATGGCAGGAACGGAAGAATACAATCGCGTGATAGCCATGGGAACGACCCTTATCCTCCAAGAGGCTAAGTGAAACAGCGCCCCGCCGCTATTTGTGGCGGGTCTCTTTCTTCGGCGATATAAAATTGCAATTATTCTATAAATTAAGTACTATAAATAGTCCAAAAGGTCGTGATTATCATCAAATTTCCTTGGAAAAAGAATTTCCTTAAGACCCCTGATAGCATTTTGGTTAAATCAAAAGAACTGCAATCAGATACGCAGCTTGTAAGTAGTGTTAAAAAGGTCGCAATGGCTGATATTCAAAATAACTTATATCAGCATGTCGGTATAACAGTCTCAAATGATGAAATTAATATTGCATCACCAATACTTCCTAAACAATCTGTTGGAAGGTACTCAAACTACAATATTAATGGACGAACTATCATTCGCCGAGATCTCCCTAAAGTTGATAAATCCTATTCAGTTGAAGTGCCTAACTTTGGAGATTGGAGCAAGGGATCTCATGATATGTCGTGGACTCGCCCTGTATTTCAGCGGACGCATTGGTTCCCCCGAGAAATACACCTATTGGTTGAAATACTAGAAAGTGACGAGTCTTCTGCTACTGTCAAGTTTAGTCTAGATCAATATATTGACAGACACAGCTCTACTTACGAAGAGGATTTACTTTTCCACTGCAACCTTTTACAAGAGAATACTGGTGTGTGCAACATTTTTGAAGCAGATGCAACCAACGAAGATTATATAAATACCTTGCATGTAAACTGGGAGATATTCCCTCCTGGGGAGCAAAATATTGAACGAAACATTGCATATTTAATATCGAAATTCAGAGCTCCCTCTAAAGAACTTCAAGAGATTATTGCCGATAGGGTTAACTTTTTTGAATCCCTGAACCCGACTCAGTACATCGTTGGTGAAAGCAAGTTTAGCCAATACATTGGGGCTATGCTAAAAGAGGATCTCGTTCTGTTGGAAAATGTTCGATATGGAAATGCAATATATATTCTGTTTGAAAATTGGAAGGAATTAAGCAAGCTAAGTAGAACAGAGCTATTGAACAGCGCCCATAGGAATTTTGTTCGAATTACCCACCGTGGCAACTGGAAGAACAGAGTAATTAATACTATTCGATAACTTCTCTGTAATACTGATAAATATGATTGTGCCACTGTATATCATTTATGAAGAGAACGACTCTATTGTGTGTTTCAACAATCCGGTTTTATAATTTGCTAAGCCGCCAATGTTCTGGCGGCTTTTTTTGCATCCATTTTGAAGGGAGAGATTAATATGTCCGCAGTATCAGCGACACGCGAACGGTTGACTTCCGCCGCAATCACCTTGCACCACCCACTCGATTATTACTTCGACAAGTTTCTTTTTGCCAAGAAAACGGAAGGTTTGAAGCCTAGGACGTTGAATGACCACGAAAGCCACTATCGCTACCTACAACGTTGGTTGGTCGATCAGTATCCGACGCTCAAGCTGGATGAAATGACCGCTGACCACGTTCGCCAGTACGTCGGGCACATGCTGACGGAGCAAACCTTGTACACAGGACACCCGACGCTGCAAAGCCACAACACCGTTAAAGGTTTGTCCCCCGCAACAGTGAACATACGCACCCGGACGCTCAAGTGCTTCCTTCGGTTCCTCCACGACGAAGGATACCTGCAAGCCGACCTTGCTTCCCGTGTCAAGTTGCAAAAGGATGCAGAGGACACCATCGGAGCTTTCGAGAAGGAGCAAGTGTTGCAACTGCTTGCTGCACCGAATCAGCGAGAGTACCTTGGCTTTCGTGACTATGTTCTGCTCACCTTGCTTTTCGATACCGGACTTCGGATCAACGAAGCGCTGAACCTGACCGTGGACGACTTGAACATTGCCAACAAAACGATCACCGTCCGCGCCAGCGTTGCCAAGAATGGCAAGTCGCGGGTTGTACCGATGAGCAAGCGTACCGCCGAACTTCTCGCCACACTGATCGAAGAGAACCGGGAGCAGTTTGCTAGCCGCAGCCCCTCCGCGGTATTCCTTTTGAACAACGGCAAGCCTCTGACGTACAACCAAGCCTATGAACGTATTCGTTTGCACGGTGAAAAGGCAGGCATCACCGGCGTTCGCGTCTCTCCGCACACGTTCCGGCACACTTTTGCCACGCTGTATGTCATGAACGGCGGCGACCCGTTTTCGCTGCAAAAGATACTCGGCCACCACGACATGAGTATGGTTCGGAAATACGTCCTCCAGTTGAACCAACGCGACCTGCAAAAGCAACACGCGCAAAGCAGTCCGCTCGTCGGCGTGTAACCGGGACTGTCGCTGGAGCCGGGCAAGCAAGCCGAAGTATTCTCACTGCCAACCTATACTCGAACCATAAATAATCGCGATTCTTTGTATGGTATCTGGGAGGCTTTCGTAAAATCGCTTTTCTGATCGTGTTCCAAATATCTTCGGGGAGTAAGATGCGAGGCCGAAAGCCGATCTATTTGATAACTGTACGCGACAACACAAGCGATGCCGCTGAAACGTTGTCTGCGTTTCTGCACTCACAACAGGTCTTGTCCACACGAGTGAAGCCGTCGTGCCAGGTTTCCCAAACGATGTACAGCGACAAAATGAACTGACGCGATGGCTTCACTCTTTTTCGGAGCCAGTTTGTTGATGTCGCGTCAGTCTGCTGTAAGACCAAGAACCTTCTTCAAGCGTGTTGCCGATAAGCGCTCTCCGGTTTTCTTCTCTGCCGCTCCTTGCTTCGCGTCAACCTGAACCTATGGTATGGCGCGACAACTCCCTGTTTTTCTGCTCCGTTCCTCTGCCCACAGGTAATTGACAACCGAATTTTTGGCATGTTTTACTAGAGACAGCAGGAAAACAACTGAACGACCGGAACGTCAGCCATGCCCACGTGTTGGGAGTCGGCTGGCGTTTTTTTCACGGCAAGGGAGTGATTGAGTTGACCGAACGGACGAGAGAGGAACTGTTTGAGGAATATTCTCGGCTTGAGGAAGAAGAAACGAAGCTGTTCTTAAAAGTCCAAACGTTTGAGGAATGTGTAGGGGGCATCTTGGGACAATTGTATCGCCACGGTGACAAGATCGACTTGCTAACCGTTGAGGACGTTTTGACGCTCGTTCACAACAAGGAACTGGAGTTTCGGACGGAACTGCTTCACCTACAAATCCATAAAATGATGGTGTCCTTTCGGCACAGCAAGGCGACCGGGAAGAACCGACCGCTTGAAGATCGGGACGAGTAATAGTCTTCCGAAAAGCGGAAGAGGTACTTCGTTGGCTTCAAAACCCGGAGAGGGGCAGCAATAGCTACCCACGTCCTAAAGCCAAGAGAAGTACCTCGTCGGCGCTCAAATTATGGCAAGTAAATCGTCGGGTTTTGGACAGCCCCCTTCGACTCCACAACGCTAAAGAGCTTGTCTGCTTGCAGTCGGAAAGTCAGCTTTTGGATGCCTCCCACATCGAGATCAATGCTTTGCGGGGCTGATTTAATGCTAAGATAATCGCTCTCGTACAGCTTCTTTCCGTCTCCTTCGACAATCAGCTTTACGTTGTAGTCGGACTCGAAATCCTGCCGCCCGCTGGCGAACGCAGCCGTGAAAGACTTGGCATTCCCATCAAGGTTAAACGTTACTTGCGGGTCCGGGTGGTTTTGGTGAGCGCCGATGGTCAACGTGTTGTTTTCCAGCGTTTTGGGGAGGGTGATCCCTTCTGTTTTTGCACCGACTGTATATGTCAGCAGACTAACATCCTTTGCTCCTTTCGCTGCCAACGCTTCGGCAATGTCAGTGAAGCCGCTCGCTTTTGCCAATGTAAGCAGGCTAACCCCATTGGCGAGTTTGACTGTAACATCCGCGCCATGTTCGATGAGTTGTTTTGCGTTTTCTGGCTGGTTGTTCTTGATCGTATAGATCAGCAGACTCTCTCCGTCCGGCGTTTTCACGTTCGGGTCAGCCTTGGCATCCAGCAACAGTTTCACTGCATCGGACGAGCCTTCCTGCACAGCCTCTACGAGCGCCGAACTTCCGCCTTGTTGTTTGTTCGGATCGGCTCCCTTGTCCAAAAGTAACTTGATGATCTCGACGTTTCCGGAGCGAACGGCAAGCGTGAGTAAAGGAGTGTTACCAGCCATCAAGCTCGTGTCTGCCCCGTTTTCCAGTAGCTTCTGCACAACCGATAATTGCGAGGCTTCAACCGCGTAGCTCAAGGCTGTCTTTCCTCTGCTGTTCGCGGCGTTGACGTTGGCTTTTGCTTTGAGCAATAGATCAACCGCTTCGATATTCCCCTTTTGTGCAGCGATCATAAGCGCGGTTTCGTCCTCTACATCCTTTGTATCAGGTATCATTCCGGCATCCACAAATAGCTGCAATGCCTTTTGATCGTTGTTGGCGGCGGCTTGAACAAAGCTGTCAGGTGTATAGGATAATGATAACTTCGCAAGGTCATCCCGCGCTTTGTCCTCCTTCGACGCACATCCAGCCACAAGCAATGAGGTCGCCAAAAGTACCGTTGTTCCCAAAAGTATAAGGTGTTTCCTTGGTTTCCCTTCCATTCTGTCGTTCAATTGTACCCCTCCTGTTTTTGTCCTGATTTTCCCGTCCATTAAAACATGCGGGAAATTTATCTGACAATTATCTTTGTTTTCTTGCTTTTTCGTATTGTTTGGCAAGAACATTGTCGTAAAGTATTATACATTAAATATATGTATATTAGTATCATTAATAGTTTCGATATTTATATAGATATTACCCCTTTTCCGGCTGTTCACTACACTCGAAGTAATGGAGTGTGATGATATGTCGGATACCGTTTTGCAGTTGGTAGGTGGGAAGATTCGGGAGCTTCGCAAAGCTCGCGGCTGGTCACAGGATGAATTGGGGGAAAAGGCTGGTTTTCACTTTTCTTATATCGGAGGCTTGGAACGCGGAGAGCGAAACGCTTCGCTGGCGAATCTCGCTAAAGTAGCCGAAACGCTAGGCGTTGACATAGGAGAGTTGTTCGGGTACGTACGAGAGTATAACAAACCACTGACGGAGAAGGAAAAGACCCTGCAAGAAGCCTTTTTCCTGCTGCTGAACCGGGATGAGAAGGAAATCCAGATGGCGGTAAACGTTTTGTCAGAGATTTTCAAAACGTATGCGCCGAAGTAACCGTACGTAGCGAAAGCCGCCAATCCTGAGTGCAGGAAAGGCGGCTTTCTGTTGTTTTGTAGGAGGCTGCGATGATCCGTAAACTCAACCGAGAATACAGACAGCCTCCAGCGGGACAAACCCGTGAAAAGATAAAATCCAGGTGAACCATGCCCTTTAATTTTATAGGGCATTGTACGAGTTGCTTGGTCGGCCTGTCAAGATTGGGATGATCGACGTTTTCGGCGAGAGTCGGTAGAATTCAACCACAAGCCCCCATCCGTCCACAACCCAGCCCATTCACCCCTCCGGGTGCTACCTTGCTTTACTTGGCCTTTTGTTGGCGTTCCTTTCGGCTTGACCCAGCCACTGGTGGATGACTTGCCCCGGCTCAAACCGGATTTCCGCTCAAACCCCGTCCTCCACGGGCCTCTTGCTCTACAAGTCCTCCCAAACGTAGCCAAGGGAGGTCTTTGCACATGAGCGTTGGCATATCCTCCGAGGCATTCCCGCCGCGCTGATCGGAACCCCTATTTTTTGGTTTTGGAACTATTCAAGAATAGGGGTTCTTGGGGGGATAAGAAGCTGGAGCGATTGGATTTCGTATGGGGAGAATCCGGTGGCGATAGGGGAAGAGTAAACGCCGAGAGGCCGCGTCGGACACGGGTTTGGGGGTTGTGACAGGTTGCCGAGAGGCAGGCTGTTGCGACCCTCTCTGGGCTTTTCTGTCAACAGCTTGCAAACAAGAAGCCTACGAAAGCAATTGCAGGAACCCCGGAGCCAGCCACAGTCCGGCAGTCGGGTCAGGTTGTTGTTGAATGGCATCATGAGCCTTGTTTCCGGCCATCCACAAACAGGCGCGGCGCAACCTTTCGTGCGGAGCAAGTGGACGACCACCTTTGGGAGCAATTCGCTTGGCCTTTCTTGGCGCAACTGGTATCCCACGGCTCGGCAGTATTGGCATCAGGAACGGACAGGTTCGGGGAAGTAGTCGCATCGGAATCGAAGCCGTCCGACCGTGCAAACCATCACGACCGGGAGCTGTTCGGGGCGGCGAGGTTCAGAGAAGGTCTTGTTGTGGTTGGCAAGTGTTGAAGGGATGACTCAGCCACAACCCCGGAAGGGTCAAAAGCGGAGCGGCTCCAAGAGCTAACGCAGTCTTACGTTCCAACACTCTTGAGCGTAAGCTTAAACAAGCCCCGCAGGGAGCGGTTGTCCTGTAACTACAAAGGTTGAAGAACTTACACTTTTTCTTTTTAAGCGTAAGGTTTCCGGCAATCGCTCTCCACGGCTCCGACTCACCAAACCTTACGCTCCGGGACAAATTCGGTACTCCGACCTACTGTAGAATTTGGTCAGGGTAGTTGTATCATTCGAATGGCTCCGGAGCGTAAGGACAGCCCTCCCAACGCCGCTCACTCCGGGCTTCGTGAACCTTACGCTTGTTTGCTGGGAGCGTAAGAATCATAAGCCGCGAACCTGGCTCGGAACCGCTCTTTCCGGGCTTCGCGTCACTCTTACGGTACTCGTGAGAGCCATGTAAGGACAGCAAAGGGGAGCAGCCTGAAAGCTACTCCCCCGTGAAAACTAATCGTTGAAGAACCCGAGTTTCTGGAAGGCTTGAAGTTGCTCTTCATTCAGCCAAATCTTCATCTGTTCTAGCTTATCCAGTACCTCTTTCTTGCCTACCTCTATTCCTGATTGATGCTCCAGATGTCCCTTCAAATCTTCTGTCACGTGCTCCGCGCCTACACGTGAATTGGTCAAACGAATATCGTTCCACAGTTCTGCGCGAATCTCCGGTACTCGCTTTGCCAGCGCTTCAATGTCAATGCCAATCGCTCTGACAGTCTTGCCGTACATATGTTTTACTATGCCTTCCTTGCCGCCTTCAACAAACGGTTGTTCAGCCAAACTAGCGATCAGATCATCTTGCCCAGTCTCCTGTCCCTTGCTTTTCACATCTTCAAGAAACCTTTCCACCCAGTATGTCTTGTTCAGCCAAAACCGCTTGCCATCCAGTAGCGTCTGCTTCTCCTTTGACACGTTCTCGTCTGTGTGCTTGTCCTGCACAAATTTAAAAAAACGAATGTACGGTTCTTCGGGGTTGGATAGGCTCCGCTGCTCCATGATACTTTCGATGATCTTGTTGATCGTTTCCGGGCTGATTTTGTTTGCGCCAACATGCTCCGCCAAGTCGTTCATCATCAAGATGCCGAACACGACTGCACTCGCTGCGCTATACGCCCGTTGGTCTCCGTCGGTACGACCGACAATTTCCTCTGCCCGCGTGAACCATTCGTGCCACTTGTCTTGCTTCTCAATCAGGTACAACAGATATGGATACAGGAAGTGGCTGAAGTCTGTCCGCATAAGCTTCGCAACATCGGCCTGCTTCATGGAGCGGTCTGCTTTCCGGACGTGGACGGGGAGGCAACGGTCAGCTACCGCTTCGTTATCAATATAGGTGTTGCCCTGCAGAATCAACGGTGCACTCAACTGGCTCACGCTGTTTTGCTTGTTCGTCTCACCACGCTTCAGTTTGTCACGGTTATAAGTATGTTTGAGGATCGCTATCGTCTTTCCTTCTCTGTTCTTTAATAGAACAAACTCTTCCGATACGACAACAAAGGCATTAGTCGCAGCAAGCGCCATCTGAAATGGCTGATTTGTTGAAGAAAACGCGATGGCGTCGCTTGTCGATTTATACCCGAGTGCCGCAGCGATCATCTTGGCAACGGTAGATTTTCCGCCTTGTTTCTCTCCGTATAAGAAAAGAATCGGAAAGCTCAGTTTGTTCTCGTAGTACAGTTCGCTCAAGAGGCTTGCGAAGCTCCAAGCGAGTGTGATCGTTGACTTGTTATCTTTCAAAACTTTTGGCACTTCGTTTAGTAAGGTTCGTGCTGCCCCCTTAAACTTTTCCTTATCACTGTCGAGTCTGATGAAAGCTTTGGTTTCCGGCGCATATATCCCTTCACAGTAGACCGTTGAAGCAATTCCGCTGCCCGTCGTTGCAACTCTTCTTGCGTATCATAGATTAGGAAATAGTATTCGCCCGTCTTGGTATCTTTGTACAGTCCCGTTTGATCAATCATACTGACATGGGGCTGACTACGGGCAGGAGCTTTAAGGAACTTGACGAACTTAGCAAATTGTTTCTGGTCAACCAAGAGATCAGCTTCTGCCGGGAGCTTCTTACGAAAGGCATCTACAGTCGTCAAGCTCGTCTTATCGAAGAAGGCGCTCGATTTAACTAACTTGCCATTTACTCTGACATCAGCCAATAAGCCGCGATCACCGCTGACAAAGCGCGTGTTGTCAAACATAAAGTTGCTTATTGGGTGAAGGTCTACGCCTTTGCTGGTAAAGTCTACATACAAATATATGCCTTTGTTTGCAACAAATCGTTCTGCGCCAGCTTGTGCAACTAAAGCTGCTTCTTCTTGTTCAGCCTCGTTCAGTATGTCTTCTGCACTCATTCAGTCTCCCTGCTTTCTCTCGCGATTGTCTCCAACGGATTGTTTCCCGTCAGGCGCTGCTGTAAAATGACGGTATAAAACATTAAAGTTGCTTGTAGTTAGCGAGAGACGCACTGAATTCGCGGTTCGACGTGTCTCTCTGTGGCTTTCTAAGAGGTATCCATTGTTACCGCCTCCTTTCGGGAGTGCTAGGCTTGGCTAGCTAGGCACTCAAGTTTTACACACCCATTTTCTGGCACACCCAGACCGCTTGGCAATCATGTTGCTTAGCCTTTCGATGTTGGGCATGGAGCTATATAGGTTCCAAGCCGACCACCTCCTACGCGGCTGTATAGGTTGACAGAGTTCCGCCGTCTCACTATACAAAAACGGTATCGAGTGCGACTTTGTCAACTTCATGGGAACAGCGCCCGCGCCGCTCATCCACTCCCTCTTGACAAACTCGATTCCGATTCTTCTCCCACAAAAATCCCAATTTGATACTTAATATGGAAATTGACGACTGGATTATTTGCATGTTTTAATGGTTTTACAGGGGCAGACCGTTTAGGTTTGGATGCCACAGCAAGACAGGGTAGCCGCTTGGGTTTGAACCCAGCCACAGCCTGCGAGTGAGGCAATCATCGTAACGAAAACACATGAATTGTCTAGTTCTGACCTAAACGGTTGTTGGTGACCGCTTAGGTGAGCCAACAAGAACCGTAGCCAAAAGATATGAGCCTTTTCGCTTTTCACAAAGCGGAAGGCTCTTTTTTGCGGCCAAATTTGAGTATACGTAGGAGGTAGATGGAATGCGTGGTTGTGTAAGTAAGCGCGGCAACAAATGGTCGTGGGTGGTAGAAATGGGCAAGAACAGTGAAGGTAAGCGTCGACAAAAGAGTAAGGGAGGCTACGAATCTAAAGCCGATGCAGAGAAGGCGCTCCAGAAGGTTCTTCACGAGCTAAATACAGATACCTATATTGAGCCAACGAAAGATGATGTAGCGACATTCTTCACGTCATGGCTGGCGCAGAAGCAGATGAATATTCGCCCCGGTACATATAAAACTTATCGGTGGCTAGTTAACTATCATATCATTCCGCAGCTTGGGCAGCACAAGATGGTCAACCTATCGCCGCAACATTTGGTGAGTATGTACGAGCGGCTTGGAAGCGGAGAAAAGCGTCTGTCCCCGCAAACAATCACCCACGTTCATAAAGTCCTGCACGATGCGCTCGAAACTGCTGTGAAATGGGAGTTGCTGGTTAAGAACGTTACACAACTGGTGAAGCCTCCACAGATACCCAAGAGTGAAACAAAGACTTGGACGGATGAGGAATTGATGCAGTTTCTGGAGTTCACGAAGAACAGTCGCTATCACATTATCTTTTTACTGGCGGCAACAACCGGAATGCGTCGCGGCGAGGTGCTCGGTGTCAAATGGGAGGACATCGACCTGACAACAGGGAGGCTATCGGTACGGCGCTCATATACTCGCGGCGTTGTAGGCCATATTATGCAGGAGCCGAAGACCGCCGCTGGCATCCGAACGATCATTTTGCCGCAACAAACCGTGGAGGCGCTCAAGAAGCATCGCCTTGTGTTGGAGGAAGATAGGAAAAAAGCCGAGAAGAACGGAACGGAATACAACGATCAAGGCTTGGTTGTACAGACGCGGAACGGCTTCCCGGTTAGCCCGTACTTCTTGGAAGCTCGGTGGCTGGACCTGTTGCGGAAGTCTGGATTGCCCAAGATCAGGCTGCACGACCTTCGCCACACGCACGCCTCGTTGCTGCTCAAGGCCGGAATACATCCGAAAGCCGTCTCGGAACGGCTAGGACACTCGTCAATCATGATAACGCTCGATAGATACTCGCACTTGTTCCCAACGCTTCAGCAGGAGGCAGCGGAGAAGCTGGATGAATTACTCAATGCCAAAAGACATGGGTCATAAGGCATGATTTTTCGACTTAGTTTTATTGCAAGCGTCATTTGTATAGATTATTTTACAAATTTCTGAATTATGATATTATTTAATTGTAGCCACTTGAGGTAACAATTGCTAGAATTGAGGTGGAAATATGAAGATAGAATGGGCGCTCTATGTTGATGGTGATACGGAAGAAGAAGTCTATTATGAACAACTGGATGCTACATTGTATCAATCCCAATATGTCGATCATTTGTTCTGTATAACGGAGAATTGTGAAGTAGAAATGAAATTCACGGAGAGAAAGAATGGTACCAAATTCTTTAGTGCAATGAATGGACAAGGGGATAAGCACTTAGTTGATTGCCCTTATTATACTAATTACGAAGGTGAGGTTCCAAGAAAGAAACTTATTGGCGTTCCAACTGATGGCGAAGTTTCCGACGACTGGATTCTAAATACTCTTCTTAATAAAAGCCGTGATCTTAAGAATACGAATAATCCTCGACCCAAAAGGAAACGAGAACCTGGAACAACAAAACGAGTCGTGAACGCAGGCGAGCAAGAAGTTCCTGTACCGATAGACGGAGGACTGGCGGGCACTGGACAGACCGAATTAAACATTAGATATGGAAGTATAAATTCGAATTTTGTTACAAAAGATTTTCTTGGACAAAGAAAACGCGTGGTTGGTACGGCGCTCCACGCAGAAGTGGTAGAAGAGAATGATGAGGCTTATGGTTACATTCGTTTAAAAAATGATTCTTTGCAGATTGACGCATACTTCCCTCCTGCGTTTTATGCTGACAGTAGGTTAACAACGAGAGCTGCTATGGAGGCATTCTTAGGGGTACTAAATCGTGCAATTGTCAGTGGGCAAAAAATAACCGTGATCTGCTTAGGTTTGTTGGAAGAGAACAGAAACGGGAATGGCATAAACATAAATATTACAAACTATAAACATATTATAGCTAACGACGATCAGTACTATAAAATTATCAGAAACGGAACAGTTTCAGATAATCCATATCCAGATTAATAGTTTTCACGGGGGAGTAGCTTTCAGGCTGCTCCCCTTTGCT
Organism: Paenibacillus naphthalenovorans; assembly: GCF_001465255.1. NCBI lineage: Bacteria > Bacillati > Bacillota > Bacilli > Caryophanales > Paenibacillaceae > Paenibacillus > Paenibacillus naphthalenovorans. The sequence goes on from NZ_CP013652.1 coordinate 3,000,613, forward strand.
GTCCTTACATGGCTCTCACGAGTACCGTAAGAGTGACGCGAAGCCCGGAAAGAGCGGTTCCGAGCCAGGTTCGCGGCTTATGATTCTTACGCTCCCAGCAAACAAGCGTAAGGTTCACGAAGCCCGGAGTGAGCGGCGTTGGGAGGGCTGTCCTTACGCTCCGGAGCCATTCGAATGATACAACTACCCTGACCAAATTCTACAGTAGGTCGGAGTACCGAATTTGTCCCGGAGCGTAAGGTTTGGTGAGTCGGAGCCGTGGAGAGCGATTGCCGGAAACCTTACGCTTAAAAAGAAAAAGTGTAAGTTCTTCAACCTTTGTAGTTACAGGACAACCGCTCCCTGCGGGGCTTGTTTAAGCTTACGCTCAAGAGTGTTGGAACGTAAGACTGCGTTAGCTCTTGGAGCCGCTCCGCTTTTGACCCTTCCGGGGTTGTGGCTGAGTCATCCCTTCAACACTTGCCAACCACAACAAGACCTTCTCTGAACCTCGCCGCCCCGAACAGCTCCCGGTCGTGATGGTTTGCACGGTCGGACGGCTTCGATTCCGATGCGACTACTTCCCCGAACCTGTCCGTTCCTGATGCCAATACTGCCGAGCCGTGGGATACCAGTTGCGCCAAGAAAGGCCAAGCGAATTGCTCCCAAAGGTGGTCGTCCACTTGCTCCGCACGAAAGGTTGCGCCGCGCCTGTTTGTGGATGGCCGGAAACAAGGCTCATGATGCCATTCAACAACAACCTGACCCGACTGCCGGACTGTGGCTGGCTCCGGGGTTCCTGCAATTGCTTTCGTAGGCTTCTTGTTTGCAAGCTGTTGACAGAAAAGCCCAGAGAGGGTCGCAACAGCCTGCCTCTCGGCAACCTGTCACAACCCCCAAACCCGTGTCCGACGCGGCCTCTCGGCGTTTACTCTTCCCCTATCGCCACCGGATTCTCCCCATACGAAATCCAATCGCTCCAACTGCCGGCATACAGCTTTACATTGGCAAAGCCTGCCGATTTCAAAGCGAGTACATTGGGGCAAGCGGTTACACCTGAGCCGCAATATACGACGATTTCCCGGTCAGACGGAAGCTGAGCAAAATGACCTTTCAGATCCTCCTCATTTTTCCATAGGCCCTGAGTCGTCAACACCTCCTTCCAAAACAGGTTAACGGCTCCCGGTATATGTCCCGCCGCCTTATCGATCGGTTCTTCCAATCCTAAATAACGTTTTGGCTCGCGCGAGTCGACCAAAATCGTTCCTGGACGATGAAGTCTGGCTTTGACATCCTCCGCATGCAATAATAGTCCCTCCCGAATCTGGGGTACATAAGTGCGGGGCGTTGGGTCCGGTATCACCTTTGTGGTTTCATACCCGTCCTTCACCCATTGAGCAAAGCCGCCGTTTAACACGGACACCTTATCATGCCCGAGATAATGCAGTACCCACCATAGTCTGGAGGCCATGGCTCCGCCCTGGTCATCGTAAGCAACGACAGTGGAGGAAGAACGGATGCCAAGTTGACCCAGACGGTCAGCGAGCAGTTGCGGATCAGGCAGCGGATGCCGTCCTCCATGTTCCCCGACCGGAGCGGACAAATCCTTTTCCAGATCCACATAGATGGCACCGGGTAAATGACTTTCAGCATAAGCGTTTCTTCCCGATTCGGATTGGCCTAGAACAAAGCGGCAATCGGCAAGCACCAAATTCTCCCCCAGACGTTCGATCTGATCCTTTACCCAATGTGAATCTACAATATACGACATCTCGGTACGCTCCTTTTCTATCGTTCATATGTATCCCTTCGGTGATCAAAAGCCAGGTTCACTGCAAACCTGACTTTGCCCAGAATCCGGGAATGTCCTCTCAGATGGAATAGCTCAGCGCATTCAGTTCCGGATGCATCCGCTTGAGGAATTGCCTGGTACGTTCCTCTTTCGGATCGCTGAACAGCTCGCGCGGCTTTCCTTCCTCAACAATTACGCCCTGGTCCATAAAAATGACGTGATGGGCAACCTCTAACGCAAAGCCCATCTCATGGGTAACAATGATCATCGTAACTCCTTCCTTAGCGATTTTGCGAATGACCGACAGCACCTCACCGACCAGCTCCGGGTCCAGCGCAGAAGTCGGCTCGTCAAACAAAATCACGTCAGGATTAAGCGCCAGCGCCCGGGCGATGCCCACGCGCTGCTGCTGTCCGCCGGATAATTGTGAAGGGAACGCATCCAGCTTATTCGCAAGCCCTACCTTTTTCAACAGCTCGACGCTTCTTTCCCTGGCTTCTGCCTTTGGAAGCTTTTTAACTACCACAAGGCCTTCCATCACATTCTCCAGCGCGCTCTTATGCTTGAATAAATTGTACTGCTGAAACACCATAGCCGACTTTCGACGAAGCTGATAGATATCTTTTTTGCCCGCGTGCTTGCAGTCGATGGAAAAATCACCGATGGTGATGCTGCCCTCATCCGGCTTTTCCAGATAGTTCAAGCAGCGCAGCAGCGTCGTTTTGCCCGAACCGCTGGGACCAATAATCACGACAACTTCACCTTTGCTCACGTTTAAATCGATGCCTTTGAGCACCTGGTTATGGCCGAACGATTTTTTTATGTTGGATATGGTGATCATGTTCTTTTTCATACGGTTAACCTTCTTTCGTGGCGGCTATATTTATTTTCCAGCCATGCAAAAAGCCTCTCGCACGTCCAACAGATGACCCAATAAATGATCGATGCATCAAAATACATTTCCAGATACCGGTAGCTGTCGCCGGCCACAATTTTGGCATAGGCCATAATTTCGAGAACCTTTATGGCAAATGCGAGCGAGGTTCCTTTAATCAGATTGATAAAGATGTTTCCCAGATTGGGGAGAGCGACGACAAACGCCTGCGGAGCTATAATCCTTAATAATCCCTGCGTTGTCGTCATCCCTACGGAAAGCGCGGCCTCCATCTGCCCCGAATCCGTTGAAATCAGCGCACCGCGAATCACTTCAGACTGATATGCCGACGAGTTGATCGTAAATGCAATGAAGGCAAACGCAAGGGGAGACATGTCATGAATCGGCAAATGCCATCCCCATTCCCGGTTCAGTGTCTCGATCAAAAGCGGTGTACCATAAAAAACGACATAAATCTGCACGAGCAGCGGGGTTCCCCGGATAAAAGAAACATACAGCGCAGCCAGCTTATCCAGGATCGGCACTTTATACATTCTGCATAGGGCGATGACAAGTCCGAGGAGTGTGCCCATAAGCATGGAAATCACCGCCACCATCAGCGTTGCGGGGACACCCTTTAATACTTCAGGAAAATATTCAATGGCGTATTCCAAGCTGAAATTAGCCAATATTGCCCTCCTTCCTTTCCTCCCTATTTCGCAATGCTGACATGGCCCTTTTTATACTTCCTCTCCAATCTCCCGAAACCTTTCTCCAGGATAATGCTTATCACCCAATAAACCAATGCGACCAGAATATACATTTGAAAAATATGTTGGCCATAGCTGTTTCCGACCATGATCTGAACTTGTCCCATAATATCCGTAATCCCAATCGAGAAAGCCAGTGACGTTTCTTTTAATAAAATAATGACATTGTTGCCCAAATTCGGGATCGCGATGCCGAAGGCTTGCGGTAAAACGATGCGTCTAAGCGATTGGGCGTGGCTCATGCCAATACTGTATGCGGCCTCCAGTTGACCGATGCCTACCGCCAGGTAGGACGAGCGGATGACTTCGGAGAAGAAGGCCGCACTATGCAGCGAGAAAGCAATGACCGCGAAGATGATTTTGTCCCAATTGTTCACATCAAGCCCAAAAAGGATGAGCAGCTGGGGAAGCCCGTAATAGATCAGAAAAAGTTGGACAATTGTCGGAGTACACCGTATGAATGACAAGTAAAACGTAGCTATGGCATACGGAATTTTTCTTTTTTGAATTCGGACAAGGGCGATAATCAACCCAAGCAACAAACCGAACAGAACCGATAAAATCAACATCGTCAACGTAACAGGCAGCCTCCCGGCGATTTGAATGACCTGCTTCCATATGGCGTCCATACCGGTACCGTACATCCTTAATATTCTTTCCGGAACTTGTAGCCTTGCTGTACATATTCCAGGCTTTTAAAGACGTCCACTTTAAACCATTGCTCCGAATACTTTGAGAGTGTACCGTCCTCAATCAGCTCTACGGTTTTTGCATCCACCTTTTGAGCAAGCTCCGTCTGATTTTTGTTGAATATAAAATATACCGGTTCTTTCGAAATCACTCCGCCGATTTTCACGTTCAGATTGAGCTTCTTCATGACGTCTTCAAATTGATTAACGTTGATCAAGTGGGCATCGTACCTGCCGGAGTCAACAAGCTTCAAATCTTCAGCGTGCGTCGTTTTGTCCACATCCTCAATTTTGATCTCCTTGCCGGGGTGCCTGAGATTATAGTCCTTCAAAATGTATCGGAAGCCGGAAACCGGAGACATCGGCACTAATTTCTTGCCGACCAAATCATCCAAAGTTTTTATATCGTTGCGGTCCTGCCTCACAACCAAAGCTGTAATCGCGTATCCGAAAGCATGCTCCGGATACAAATATTTTTTCTCCCGCTCCGGATTCTTGAACCAGAAATTAGCCGCAAAAGCGTATTTGCCGGAGTCCGTGCCAATCAACTGGCCTTCATTATCTACGGATTCGTACTCGAATTTATATTCCGGCAGCTTCTTCTCGAGCTCTCTCAAGTAGTCAATAATAAAACCCGCCGGCTTATTGTTCTCGTCAAGAAAACTGAATAACGGTACTGGAACGGAATTTAAAGCCACTTTGACCACTTGTGGACCCGACTTAGGGGAGGATGAAGACGCGTTTGGGTCCGAGGCATTTCCCGGGCCGCCTTCCGAAACGGTCGCAGCTGTCCCGCAGCCTGCCAAGAATATAAGGAGCACCACGGCTAAAATAAGGTGAATACGAATGGTTTTCATGTTATTATTCCTCCCGAATTTACATATCAAATGAATGTGCTTTGTCGAAGCGCCGGCAAGCCATGGGGCGGTGGAGTCAAGCCCAGATGATCGCGCAGCGTGTTGCCGGTATAGTCCTTGCGGTACCGCCCCCTTTTTTGCAAGATCGGAACAACATGGTCGACAAACTCCTCCAGCCCGCGAAGATAGTGGGACGGCATAATGTTAAAACCGTCACACGCTCCCTGGTCCAGCCATTCCTCCATGAGATCAGCCAGCTGTTCCGGCGTTCCACAGAATGTATGATGCCCGCCTGCGGCTATCACGTGTTTGCTCATCTGCCTTATGGTCAACCCTTCGCGTTGGGCCAAATCCTTCAAAAGCTGCAATCGGCTTTTCTTGCTGTTATTGGCCTCCGGATCAATTTCCCAGTAGGGGAAGGGGCTGTCCAGCGGATACGACGACAGGTCCACGTCAACCGTTGCAGATAATATTTTTGCGGCGATCTCCGGCAAAATCAGCTCATTAAAATGCTCCATCCGTTTTTTTGCCTCATCTTCCGTAGATCCCAACATCGGAGCGAGGCCAGGCAAAATATGAAGCTGCTCCGGCCGGCGTCCAAAACGTTTCAGCCTTCCTTTCAAATCGGCATAATAGGCTTTGGCGTCTTGAAGGTTATCTTGAGCCGTGAAGACAACTTCGGCTTTTTGGGCGGCAAACTGCAGGCCGCTTCGCGAGGACCCTGCCTGAAAAAGAACAGGATGCCCCTGAACCGGACGCGGAATGTAAGAAGTGCCGCTTAGAGAGAAATAGGTCCCTGAATGATGGATATCGTGCACTTTATCGGGATCTATGTAAAGACCGCTGCTTCGCGCGGCGAGCAACGCGTTATCTTCCCAGCTGTCCCAGAACTTCATGGCGACCTCCACGAATTCGTTCGCACGCCGATACCGCAAGGTGTGGTCCATATGAGCATCCTTGCTGAATTGGAAAGCGATCAGAGGATCCTGCGATGTCACCATATTCCAACCCGCCCTGCCGCCGCTTAAGTGATCCAGAGTTGCCAATCTGGCAGCGACATGGAAAGGATCGTTGTAAGTCGTGGATACCGTCCCCGTTAAGCCGATTTTTTCTGTTGCGGACGCCATAACGGACAATAAGGTCACCGTATCCGGCGTGGGGATTGGCCTTTCCTCGACGACTTTGCCGTTCCGTTCACCGATAGCGATTTGCTCCAGCACCAGGATGGTATCGAACCTCCCTTTCTCCGCCAGCTTCGCGAATTCTTGATAGAAGGATAGATCAAGCATCCGATCGGCCATCGTTTCCGGATGCCGCCAGCCTCCCATATGCTGGCCGGTATTTAAAAGAAAGACTCCCAGGTGCAGTTGTTTTTTGGCAGTTCCCATCGTTACCCCTCCTTTCTTAATCTCCCATTCTTCGGAATCGGAAGCCCCAGATGGTCCCGCAGCGTTTTCCCGGTATATTCGGTGCGGAAAAGGCCTCTATGCTGCAGGATCGGAATCACCTGCTCGACAAACTCCTCAAGTCCACTCGGCAGAACGGAAGGCTGAATATGAAATCCGTCGCTGCCGTAATCGTGATACCACGCCTCCATCCAATCTGCCAGCTGCTCCGGAGTGCCGACAAACACCTTTGTCCCTTTTAGTTCCAGGATCCGGCGGCTGAGCTCGCGGAGGCTCAATCCCTCAAGTCCCGCAGCTTTGATCGCCTTGCTCAAACCGGGAATATCCGGCAGCGGACCGTCAACAGGATAACCCGTCAAATCGGAATTCAGCAGATCGGATAAGATGGCAAGCCCAGCCTCCGGTTCGATAAGCTCCCGGAACTCGGAGGCTATTTTTCCGGCTTTTTCTTCGGTTTCCCCCAATATCGGCAACACCGTTGTCAACACCTTCAATTTATCCGGGGATCGCCCCAGCAAGGAGCTGCGTTTCTTTACCCTCGCATAAGCATGGGCTGCGTCCCCGATGAAAGACTGTGAACTGAACAGGATATCGATGCTGTCGAAATCCGGCTCCTGCCAATTATCCGAGGTGGAGCACAAGCCGATCCGAACAGGATGGCCCTGAGGCGGACGAGGTATACTTAAAGGGCCCCGTACGCTAAAATGCTTCCCAACGTGATGGATCAAGTGCACTTTGTCGGAGTCGATATAGCGCCCCTGCTCCCTGTCTATAACAACAGCCCCTTCTTCCCAACTATCCCAAAGGCGTCCTGCCACTTCGACAAACTCTTGCTGCCGTTCGATCAGCTCCCTGCCGGATAATTCGGGAGGTCCCCCGAGACGCCGCTTCGGCCCGAGGTGTTCTACCGTACTCGCCAGCCAGGCCGTTCTTCCCCCGCTGAGATGATCCAAGACAGCCAGTTGTCTTGCAGCAGCGAAGGGTTCCATAACGGATGTCGATATCGCAGCACCCAGTCCGATGTGCTTTGTGATCGAAGCCAGCGCTCCCAGCAAAGTGAACGGCTCCAGGAGCAGCCCGGGCTCTCTGCCCGCAGCGCGTAAATGCTCGCCGATGGATGTGTGGTCCAGGAAGAGCAGATCGAATTTTCCGCGCTCGGCCGTTTGTGCCAATCTGTAGAAATAAGCCGATTCATGCAATTTCTCGGCTTCCGCTTTAGGATGACGCCAGCTCCCCGGATGATAGCCGGCACCCTGCACGGATACCGTGAGATGCAGCTGACTTTTTCTCTTGTTCATGTCATTGTCGATTCCTTTCCTAAATGGGGTTGCAAAATAGAAGGCTAAGACATCCACGACCTCCACTGATATGGCACGCAGCGATAATCTTAGCCTCCGGTTTTCCAGTCAGCTATTATTGGATGATTTTATTTTCACACGGTCGATCGGATGAATAAGGAGTGAGATCAAATAAACGAGCCCCCGTTTTTTGACCATTCAACCATTTGTGAAGCCGTTCTGCATGATCCGTATTCGGCCAGCGGCACCCCCTTCCTTCCAAAACAAGATTGAAATACATGCATTCATATCGTTATACTAGGATTCAAACTTCATTGTGTCAATCATTTGACAAATATCAAAGAACATTGACCAAAATTGAAGAAAATTGCCATTATATTACAGGTAAGAGGTGTTGTCAGATGCTTAAAGAGCAATTCAATTTAATTCATATCCTGGAGGTTATGGAACTATTGGATGTTAGCCGCTCGACCATTGACCGCTGGCGCAAATTTAAGCAGCTGCCAAGCGTAAAAATCGGCAAAGAAATATATTTCGATAGAAATGAGGTACTGCGCTGGTACAGGGAGCTAAGCCAAATGCGGTACTCGACTCCCCCTTCCTCGGAAGACGAATCCTTAACCATCGGCTATACCACTGCGTCAACACATATGTGGAGCCCATTAATCATAAAGGAATTCCGACTGCTTGAAGGCGAACTCAAGCGCATCCGTCCCCATAACCGGATCGAGATCAAGTGGCACAAAGCCAAGGATGGGATGGAATTGGTTAAAGGAATGGTCGCGGGCCAAATACAGCTTGCTACCTTCGGGGATTACGCCCTTGCAGTCAGCCATACCATCAGCAAATTATTGCCGGACTTCCGTCCGGTTCTGCTTGCTGCTGGCGGGAAATCCGAAGACGGCAAAGGATTCGGGATGGTGGTGCCAACCTATTTGACGCTGCAGAGCATATCCGAGCTTGCCGCTCTGCCCATAGCGACGACATTCCGCACCAATGCAGAGTACCGGTTAAGAAAAATGCTGGAAGCCCACAGTATGCATGAGTGGAAGATCATTCACCGTTCTATCGAGGACAGCATCGAAAGCTTGCGCCAAGGGAGGATCAGCGCATCGATCATGTGGGAGCCCTTCTTAAGCCTCGTTCATCACCAAAACATCGGAAAATCGATCTTCAATTATGAGCTGGGCTTAGGGTTCAGAGCCTTTGTGGTGGCGGACGAACGTTGGTCACTGGACCACGAGGATTTGACCATCGCTTATTTAAAGGCGCATCTGCATGCCCACCGGTTGATCCGGGAGCAACCGAATAAGGCAGTACAAATTTTCGCGGCCGAAACCGGTTTCCCTTCCGATGTGATCCGCCTGTCCATTTCAAAAATCCGATGGGATGCAGCCCTGTACCAACACGATCTGAACATGATGAATTACTTCGACCCCACAGCGCATCTGGGTCAAAACGCATCCCCAGAAAGCCAAATGGAGATTTCATATAATATCAGATATCTGAGCATCGCTGCACAGGAGTTACAGCTGCCGGCACTTCCTTTATCTCCGATGAAAGGCGCCTGGCAGAAGGAGGTTCTTTATTGAAGTTACTGCTAAGGATAAAGAAGGCAAGGGAATGTTGAATTGAAAGCGATCACTCTGCGGCTGTACCAAATCGATGATAAACAGGGACATGGGTCCTTTACCCATCCGCCCAAATACGTGATGTCGATCCCCAGACCCGACTTTGTCGGTCAATGGTTAAGCAAACGAAGCCAGATAGGAACGGGTGTTCTAGTCGTGGATACAAGTCATTTTGGGGGCTGTCCAGTCCTCTACAAAAGCAAAGATCTCTTTAGGCATGGCGGGAGTGCCGCCCCTGTCCTCGGCGGTATTCTCGCGGACTACAGTTCTTACAGCTTCGCTGTGTACGTCAAATAACCCCCACCTAGCAACAGTGGGAGTGAGTGTATGATGGAAAAAGATTAGGTGAAACGACAAGAGTCCGGATGTGACGTGACTATGGCATAAAGGGCTCCAATAAACAGCCTGTTCGCCTTTGCCGCGACAACGTAATATCCCACACGGGCGAACTGCTGCTCCTGCCTGTGCAGCGGCAAGCTATCTGCGTATTTCTGGCACATCACATGCACCATCGAGAAAAGAAAGGTCAAACTATCCGGATAAACCGGTTTGGGCATCGAGGCGGTGACAACTATGAAATGCTGCTTTGAGGCAACCCTGTCGAATTCGATTGCGCCAAGCCGTGAGTCGTACCCCGTTCATCAGATGAGGAAAAGACGCGGGTACAAGCACCTGATAAAACAAACGGAAACCTTTCCCGGTACCTAGAGTTTGGGCATCCCGCAAATATAAAGGCGAAATGATAAATCCGGTTCGACTGGATAACGCCATCGTCCAGGTTGCACCGATACCAGTAATAAAAATAACCGAAGTATCATTAAGTCCAAACCAAATGATTGCAAACGGCAGCCAAACGATACTGGGGACTGTCTGAAGAGCTGCGACAATAAATCCTAAGGTTTCGTCCAAGAAACGGTAGCGGGAAAACAAGAAACCCAACATCGTACCGACCGAAATCGCAATCAGGTACGCAATTAATAATCGGCGTACGCTTTCCAATGTCGCTTCTAGAAGTTGCCCTGATGATATCCCCTCATAAAACGAACAAATTCCTTTTCCTAAAGTTTGTTGCGGGCAATGATTTGTACTCCCGTTTCATCGTTTGTAACAGCCAAGCCCTCCTGTTTTAAAAGCATGCGAAGTTGGGTTTCCACGGTACTGCCTTTGGTTGTGATGGAAACGGTTTTCCCGACTAAATCTTTTAAATTATTGATTCCGGAGTCTTTTCCTACTATATAATAAAGAGCCCCCGTTAATTGAACCGCTAATAACTCGGATATCATTACTTTTTAAATATTGAATGGTCAGAGGATTTACTTTTTTCAACTTTTTATAATGCTGGATTGTCAACAGTAAATCAGACAATTTTTTTAAGGGCTTCTTGGCGATACTGAACAGGCGTCATATAGCCTAAGGTTCCATGAATGCGATACTTGTTAAACCAGTTCACGTAATCGTATAATTCCAACTCCAGATGACGAAGACTCTGGAAATTCATCTGATTCACAAACTCTGTTTTCATGATCTTGTAGGTGGCTTCAGCGACAGCGTTGTCGTACGGACAGCCTTTCATACTCAGCGATCGGCCACGGAGTGTAATCGGAAATCGCTCTTGAAACGGATCAATACCCAACCGATCAAAGGCTAAAAAAAGTTTGGCTGTGCATATCTCATCGCAACCTTAATATCTTCTGTCGCTTTGTCCAATTTGGCATAAATCGGATTTACCTGCAAAATTTTCGACAGCGATCGTTTATCTCTTTTCTCTATGATAGAACCGTCCTCATTGTAAAAAGTCGCCCAGTGATACAGAAGATTTTTGGTACATGAAGAAAAATCGGTTGAAAATCCATAGGCATTGGAAAATTCCATTCCTGATAGATCCGCTCCAGCTTCTACAGCCATCAAATAGCCATCGCCCGTCAGTACATTGCATCCAAGTGCGTTGCTTAAAAATGCGCATCCCCCTGTGGCTATGACAACTGATTTTGCTTTTACTATCCAATCTTCTCCAGTATCCAAATTCACGCCGATTGCCCCGCCAACTCCAGAAAAATCTGCTAGCAGTTCCAAAGCCGGAGAACGATCAAATATTTTAACCCCTGCTTTTTGGATGGTTCTTCTCATAAGACGCATATACTCTGGCCCTTGCAAATTTCTGCAAATTGGAATTCCAGGTTCATCAGTTGGGAATGGATAGCCGAATTGGACTAACTTTTGAGTTCCTGTTTTTGTCTGATCATATAATGTTTCAAGCCAATTGCGCTTCGCGAGAGAATTCCCTCTTGCGATAAATTTCTCTATATCTTCTTCTCTTTTTTTAGGTCTGATCGGACATTCCAAAGACTTGTTCCAGAGGGGGCGGTTGCTCCGCTGCTGCCACAATAACCTTTATCTACGAGTACAACTTTTACGCCTAGTGATGCAGCCGTATAGGCAGCCCACGTACCTGCAGGACCACCGCCAAGCACTAGTACATCCGCTTCATAAATCAAATGATTATCAGAATTGATGAAGAATGGATCCCAAATCCTGTATATTAACAACTTTTAATCCACAACCAGCCTGCGCCGCTGCTCCCATGGAAGCTTTTCTTTCATGTGCAAAAAAGCTATTCTATTGATAAAGGAGGTTTTTGGTTTGAGCAACGAATCCGAATTAAACCAGCTTGCACAGAAGCTGCCCGAATGGTTGGAAGCGAGCCGGAGCGTAACGTCTCAAGGCCGGCCGGCTTCCTATATTCCCGAGCTGGGTCACGCTCCTGCCGATGCGCTCGGGATTACAGTGATGGACGGCAGCGGCCGGGTGGTGACCTCGGGCGACTGCGGCTTGCGCTTTACCATGCAGAGTATTTCCAAAGTGTTCACACTAATCCTTGCACTAATGGATCGGGGCGAGGAAGGCGTATTCCAGAAGGTCGGGATGGAGCCGACGGGCGACGATTTCAACTCCATGCTCAAGCTGGAGCTGGTGGAGCCGGGCAAACCGTTCAATCCCTTGATCAATGCCGGGGCTATTGCCGTTTCCTCTTTGATCCACGGAGTCACACCGGCGGAAAAAACGGAACGCATACTCGCTTTTTTCCGGGAGCTTGCCGACGACGCGTCGCTCACATACAACGAAGCCGTGTATCGTTCAGAGTCGTCTACCGCCCACCGCAACCGGTCGCTGGCCTATTTCCTTAAGGATAACCAGGTGCTTACCGAGGCCGACGAGGTAGAGGAAATCCTCGACGTTTACTTTAAGCACTGCTCGATCGAGGTTACCTGCCGTCACGTGGCCCGAATGGCTCTGGTGCTGGCGATGAACGGCACGGACCCGCTGACCGGACGCACATTGATCCCCCGGCGTTACGTGCAGATCGCCAAAACCTTCATGGTTTCCTGCGGCATGTACAATGCTTCCGGGGAATTCGCCATCCGTGTCGGCCTGCCGGCCAAGAGCGGCGTTTCGGGGGGCATTATGACGCTGGTTCCCGGCCGTTACGGCATCGGCGTCATCGGTCCGGCGCTCAACGACAAAGGCAACAGCATCGCCGGCGTACATCTGCTGCAGTCGCTTTCGGTGCATTTCGATTGGAGCATGTTTTAAGCCGCCGGAAGCAAACAAAACACAAGACTCGTCCGCCAAAGCGGTTGAGGCTTGTGTTTTGTTGGTTCATGACGGCTTATCTCAGGTCCTGCATCGCGATCATATCCATATCGGCGAATTCCTGATTTTCTCCGGCCATTGCCCAAATAAACGTATAATGGCATGTGCCGACGCCGCTGTGGATCGACCAGCTCGGACTGATGACCGCCTGCTCATTGCGCACTACGAGATGACGCGTTTCGCTTGGCTCCCCCATCATATGGAACACAACGCCGTCCTCCGGCATATCGAAATAGAGATACGTTTCCGAACGGCGGCTATGCGTATGGCTGGGCATGGTATTCCACATGCTGCCCGGCTTCAGCAGCGTCATGCCCATCACGAGCTGGCAGCTTTGCACGCCGTTCGGATGGAAGTATTTATAGATCGTGCGCTCGTTGGATTGGGCGAGGGATCCCAAATACGCCGGTTCCGCCCGGCCGATCGCTACTTTTTCGGTCGGGTAATGTTGGTGCGCAGGTGCGGAGCTCAGGTAGAAGCGTGCCGGATTCAATGCGTCGGCGCTTTTGAACCATACTTCCCTGTTGCCGAGACCGACATACAAGCCGTCCTTGTTGTCCAGCTCGTACCCGGTTCCGTCCACGATTACGCTTCCCTTGGCACCGATATTGACGATCCCGATCTCGCGGCGCTCCAGAAAATAATCCGCGCCGATATCATGCTTGTCGGCCTCCAGCTTGACCGGCTCTTTTAGCGGGATTACGCCGCCCGTAATCAAGCGGTCTACATGACTATAGACCATGTTCAGCTGTCCGGGAACAAACAAACCCTCCATCAAAAATTGTTTGCGCAAGCGTTCCGTATCGTACGATTTCGTATCTGTCGGATGGGTGGCATAACGGTTTTCCATCATGATATGAATTCCTCCCGATAACGTATTCACTTGCTATTATAATACGAACGTTCATTTCAGTACATATAAATTATTTTTGAACTAAAATGAACCAATTTGAACATATTTTTATTATCCCTTCGTACCCCGGGAACCTCCCTGTTCAATGCGAACGCCTGCCTCCTCATATTTAATCGCCGTTGCTTCAGGCAAACCGCTGTCCGTAATGATGACCGGAATGTCTGAAAGCTTGGCGAACGTAATAAGCGCGCACTTATCGAATTTGCTGTTGTCGGCAACGCAAAACACCTGCTTGGCTGAATGGATCAACGCCTGCTTCTGCTCCATATGCATATACGTAAAGATCGTAAAGCCGTACTCGGGATGGATCCCGGTGGTCGACAGGAAAGCCTTCTGCACGTTCAGCTTCTGCAAAAAACGTCCCGCATCCTCGCTGACCAGCAGATTCCGGCTCCGGAAGCCTCCGGGAACGACAAGCCGGATCTGATCCTTCCTGATCAGCTCGCTAATGATGTAAAGATCGTTCGTGATGACCGTGAGCGGTTCATTGTCCAAAAGACGGGCGATTTGCAGCGTGGTGCTGCCGCTGTCCAGGGCGATAATATCGTTAGGCTCTATGAAGGATAATGCGCACATGGCGGCCTCGTATTTTTCATTCGTCTGTTTGCCGTTCGGCGTCTTGTCCGGGAACAAACCGGAATATCCCTCGTTTGCCAGGATCGCACCGCCATGGGTTCGCAGCAGCAGTCCCTTGGCCTCCAGCTTCTCCAGATCCTGACGAATCGTTTTACCCGTTACCCCAAGCCGGGCGGCCAGATCGGCAACGGTCACTTCTCCTTTGGCTATCAGCTGCTCCATTATGCTTTCGTAACGTTTGATGGCTGACATCGGATGCCTCCGCTCCTGCAAATATCGTTTCACCCATCGTAACACAGCTTTCCCGGCAAAACCAAGATGTCTCCGCTTGAAAAAAAACGAAACGTACGCTCCGGCATCCGCGCTTGTAAAAAGCATCGTGACGCTCCCGGGCTAAAATGATATAATATGGGCTAATGCCAAAGAAGAACATGGAAGGAAGAATTAGAATGAACCCACTTGCACGCCAGCTGAACGAAACGATCGCGAAAGAAAACCAGCATGTATACGACATGCTTTCCGATCTTGGCAAGCAAATCTATTTCCCCAAGGTAGGCATTCTCAGCCAATCCGCAGAAGCTAAGGCAAAAGCCAAGAAATTCAACGCTACCATCGGTACGGCGCTGGAGAAAGGCCAGCCGATGCATCTGAAGGTGATTCAAGATACGCTGTCCGCATATAATCCCAAGGACATTTACGAATATGCGCCGCCTGCCGGCAAACCGGAGCTGCGTGCCGCTTGGCGCAGCAAAATGCTCGAAGAAAACCCGTCTCTTCAGGGCAAAAGCCTGGGCAATCCGATTGCAACCAATGCGCTGACGCACGGGCTGAGCATCGTGGCCGATTTGTTCGCCGGACCGGGAGACGCTGTAGTCATCCCCGACAAGAATTGGGAAAACTACGAGCTGACCTTCGGCATTCGCCGCGGAGCCGAGCTCGTATACTATCCGCTGTACAACAGCGAGCGCAAATTTAACGCGGACGGACTCCGTGACGCCCTGCTGGCGCAGAAGGACAAAGGCAAGGCGATCGTCCTGCTGAACTTCCCGAACAATCCGACGGGCTACACGCCGGGACCGGAAGAAGGGCGTACCATCGTAGCGGCCATCAAGGACGCCGCGGAAGCCGGCATCAACGTGGTTGCCGTGACCGATGACGCCTACTTCGGACTATTCTTCGAGGATTCCTTGCATCAATCGCTGGCTGGAGACTTGGCGGATCTGCATCCTCGCGTCCTGTCGATCAAAATCGACGGCGCCACCAAAGAAGAATACGTATGGGGCTTCCGGGTCGGCTTCATCACCTATGCTGGCCAAAGCGACGCCATGCTGGCCGCGCTTGAGCAAAAAACGATGGGCATCATCCGCGCGACGATCTCCAGCGGTCCGCATCCGTCCCAAACGTTCGTGCTGCGCGCGCTGCAATCTCCGGATTTCGATGCGCAGAAGCGGGAGAAATTCGAGATCATGAAGGGCCGTGCCAACCGCACCAAAGCGCTGCTCGACAGCGGCAAATTCGACGACGCCTGGGAATACTACCCGTTCAATTCCGGCTATTTCATGTGCCTGAAGCTGAAGACCGTCGATGCCGAAACGCTGCGCGTCCATCTCTTGGAGCAGTACGGCATTGGCACCATCGCTCTTGGCGAAACGGACCTGCGGGTTGCTTTCTCCTGCATCGAGGAAGAGAATATCGAAGAGCTGTTCGAAACGATCTACCAAGGTGTGCTGGATATTGAGAAGCGCTCCTCCAAATAAAATTCATGAGAAAAAGCCAAGTCCCCCGCTCCGTATGAGCCGGAGGACTTGGCTTTTTTATGCGGGGCGCGGGTCAGATCAGCAAGCTGAACAAATTCGGATCTTTGTTGATTTCGCTGAAACCGAGGCCTCTTTGCTTCATCCTCTCGATCAGAGGACCGTAATCCTCCTTATGCTTCAGCTCGATACCGACCAGAGCCGGTCCGTTTTCTTTGCTCGTTTTCTTTGTATACTCAAATCGGGTAATATCGTCGTTTGGCCCCAGCACATACTCCAGAAACTCCCGCAGGGCACCGGCGCGCTGCGGAAAGTTGACGATGAAGTAATGCTTCAAGCCCTCATAGATAAGCGACCGCTCCTTAATTTCCTGCATCCGGTCGATGTCGTTGTTGCCACCGCTGATGACGCACACCACGTTCTTGCCCGCAATCTGTTCGCGGTAGAACTCCAGCGCCGCAACCGGGAGCGCACCCGCAGGCTCCGCTATGATCGCGTTCTCGTTATACAGCTCGAGAATCGTCGTGCAGACTTTGCCTTCCGGCACTACGACAATATCGTCGACGACCTCGCGGGCGATGTCGAAGTTGATCTCGCCGACCCGCTTGACGGCTGTGCCGTCTACGAACTTGTCGATCTCGCCCAACGTCACGATCTCCCCCGTATCGATCGACTGCCGCATCGAGGGCGCACCGGTGGCTTCGACACCGATGACCTGCGTTGCAGGGCTGATGCTTTTGATATACAAGCCCAATCCTGCAATCAGACCGCCGCCGCCAATGCCGGCAAACACGTAATCGGCCTGCTCCCGCATGTCGTTCATCAGCTCCAGACCTATAGTTCCCTGTCCCGCCACTACCTTAGGGTCGTCGAACGGGTGAATAAAGGACATATCTTCCCGGTCGCAGTAGGCCAAAGCCTCCCTCAGCGAATCGTCAAACGTATCGCCGATCAGCAGAACTTCTACGAACGGGCCTCCGAACAGCTTCACTTGTGAAATCTTCTGCCGCGGTGTCGTTGTCGGCATGAAAATTTTTCCCGGTATTTGCAGCGCCTTGCAGGAATAGGCGACACCCTGCGCATGATTGCCGGCGCTGGCGCACACCACGCCTTTTTGCAGCTTCTCTTCGGGAAGACTGCGGATCATATTATAGGCACCGCGTATTTTGAACGAACGGACGACCTGAAGATCCTCCCGTTTCAAATAAACGTTACAGCCGTATTTCTCGGACAGGATGAAATTTTTTTGCAGTGGGGTGTGTTGGACAACATCCTTCAGCACGTGGCTGGCAACGATAATGTCCTCGAGCTTGATGTGTTGTGCAGTCATTTGGGCGCTTCCTCCAACGTTTATCACCATATTTTCCTACTAATTATACACCTAAAGAAGATCGTGTCCACCCTCGCGTCTTTACCGGCAAAAAAAGAAGAGCCCTTCACCAAGCGCCGGGCGCTGAATGAAGGACTGCAGTTTCATGTAATTCTAACCTTTTTTCTGATCTGATCTGTCATCTATCGAATAATGATGGTGTGTACGATTTGGTTTTTGCCTCTCAGCTCGAGCGAGCGGCCTGCAGTCAGCAAGCTGAGGTCACCGGAAATGTACAGCTCGGGAGATACGCCGTATACCGCAGACTGAACTCCGCCGTTTACCGACTGATTAATGGAAATGGTGGCAAGCTGTCCTTTGGAATTCAGCGTGTAGTTGTTCAGCGTGCCGGTTACCGTGAAGTCCACGCGCTGCTCGGAGTCATTCGTTTGGTTCAAAACCTCAACATAAATGGCTTTCCCGTTATAGGTGCGGATCAGCACTTGATCTCCCGCGCGCAGTTCCGTCGCCGCTACTTTGGCGCCATTGCGGAAAATAAAGGCGTTTGCGTCGAGTTCAACATTCACCGTTGTGTTGTTTTGCAATTTGACCGGGAGCAGGTTGTTGCTTACTGCCGCATTGACCGTTCCTTTTACGGAAGTACGATCCGGCAGTTGGGTTCCCGTACGGTCAAGCAGCGCTGCGAGCTCGGCGCGGGTTACGGGCTTGTAAGGACGGAACGTATTGTCTTCATAGCCGTCAATGAGATTTCTCTCCAATGCAACCGCTACGTAACCGACCGCTCCGGCAGGGATTTGCTTAGCGTCCTTGAAAGGCAGCTGCGCGTTCATTTTCGCCTTGGCTTCATCCTGGAGCTTCAGCGCTTTGACAAGCAGCATCGTTGCCCAGAGACGATCCGCTTCTTTCTCCGGCTGCACCTTGTCGTCCGTCTCCAGGAACAGGTCGTTTTGCAGCGCTACCGAAACATAGCCAGTCGCCCAAGGGTAGTCTTTTTTAATTTTGTCGGCATCTTTGAAGTTCAGGTTGGCTTGCTTCGCCGCATCGGATTCGGCTTGATCTCTGAGACCCATCAAACGGACTGCCGCTGTAATCGCTTCAATGCGGGAAATCGTTTTGCGCGGCTGGAAGGTGCCGTCCTCATATCCTTCAAATACGCGCTTGGATGCCAAACTTGCTATGTATCGTGCCGCCCACTCGACGTCTTTTCCTTTCAAGTCGTCAAAGCTCAGTTTAATATTGACATTGATGTCTTTACCGGCATATTTTTTATCATCATCTTTCTTATTATCATAACGGAACTCATAACGATCTTTCCAATCGTCGTTCTTGGCCTTATCGCGTTCTTTACCTTTACCGTCGGCAAACGCGGCGGTAGAACCACCCAGCACCATAGCCAGAGTCAATGCGGAAATAACCGTCTTTTTAAATGTTGTGTTCATCGTCATTCTCCTTTGAAGGTTTTGTTTTGTCGACAGGCGCAAGCCACACCGTTCAGACAAAAGACCGGCGAACGGCGGCATCCCGTAACGCTGGATAACGCTTGTCCGGACGCCACTTCGTAAAGCGGGTGCACGCATGTCATGTAGTCTTGTGTAGAGGATGATCTCAGAACCTTCGCGAAGAGTTCCTTGCTTCACCAAATCATTTCGCCGCCTCAAAAATGTTTGTGGGGGTGCTTTTGCCCAACCTTGCCAAAAATGATAAACTTAACAGAGCAGAAACGATAGAAATATGGAGCTTGAACCCCATCGATTAAAGGAGCGAATGTGTTTGAGGAGGAATGCCGAAGAAAGAAACATAACCGCCCTGCTGGCGGTTCTGGCACTGGCCATCCTTGCGGCGGTTTATGCTTTGGCCATGGGCGGCGGCACGGGCCCGCCGAATATGGCGGCAACATTACCTGAGAGCGTGACCCCTGTTAACGGGCCGATACCACCCCCTTCGAAACCGGACCCGAATTCCTCCCTCACAAGTGAACAGGCGGACGTCGTCATTATCGGCAGTGAGTTGGAGGGCCTCTATTTGGCCCGTGCCGCCGCGGACGAAGGGCTTAAAGTAAAAGTTCTCGATACCCGCGACGCCTTCGGCGGACAAGTGCTGCAGGGAGAAATGCTCTTTTTGGACGAGACCCGCGACGACGCGCGCCGTCTGCTGGTTCAGGGACGAGCCAAGGAGCTGTTCGACGGCTTTCGTAACGGAAAAATCCGCAAGCTCAATGAATTCCAGCAATATTTTGATAAGCTTATTCAAGGCATTCCTGTAGAGCAGGGCATCCGTATCGACAGCATCGAACAGCTTCAGGGACAGTTCGGCACCCATAGGGTGGGAGCGCTTCAATACACCGACAGGGAAGGCCAAAAGAAACGGATTGAGTCTTCTTATTGGGTGGAGAATACCGATTACGCCGCGATGGCGAGCAGGCTTGAGGTGTCCCGTCTGCCGGGACTGGAACAGTTCTACGGACAAAGCCGGATCGAATATATGAGCTCCGGCATGATGATGAAGTTTAAAAACGTCGACTGGACGAAATTCCAGCAGCATTTTAACCGTTTGACCCCGCAGGAACGCAGCCAAAAGTACGGTTACGGTCAAGTCGATCACAGCTATGCGATCGGACTCACGGGGATGACCAACAGATACAAGCCGACCAACGATCGCGTCTTTCTTCGCGGACTGAATGCGGTTCATCAGCGGGATGGCGAAGTGATCATTAATGCGTTCCTGATTTATACCGTCGACCCCTCCGACGACAAGTCGGTCGCCGAAGCGATGGAGCTCGGCAAAAGGGAAATTCCGCTGATTCTGGACCATTTCCGCAAAAACATCGTGGGCTGGGAACATGCGGAGCTGAACGGCTTCCCGAACTACTTGTATATTCGTGAGTATAATCACTACGAAACCGATTATGTGCTCAAGCCTTCGGACATGCTGGGGGCCAACATGTTCTGGGATAATGTCAGCATCGGAGGCTATCCGCTTGATCTGCAGGGCACCAGTGCGAATAAATGGGGCATCGAGATGGGCCGTCCCGACAAATACGGAATGCCGCTGCGCAGCTTTCTGCTCAAGGATTACGATAACGTGATCATGGCCGGCAAAAATGTCGGAGCCTCCGCCATCGCTTTCGGCAGCGCGCGTATTCAGCCGAACACCAGTCTCGCGGCGGAATCGATCGGCGTCATCCTAGGCCAAATTCAAGGCAAAAAGAAGCTGCGCGAAGTGAATGAAGCCGACATGTCAGCGCTTCATGACTATCTTGCAAGCAAATATGCGATCAAGCTGGCCGGTGTGACCGGCAACAACAAGATCGCCGGTTGGACGGCGGATGAAATCGCCAAGCTGGATACGGGCGAAATCGTCTACGCCCAGTATGTAAAAAAGCGAAAGCAGCCATAAATGGCTGCAGCATAAAAAACGGACCTTGACGGGTCCGTTTTTTATTCACCTGGCGTGGGTTGTTATATTTTGCGCTAACGTATATTAAAACTTAACCTGACCGTAGAACCCTCAAAAGCTACCTCATGAATCCTCAACTGCTTCGGCAAATCGGCGTTCAAGTCCAGCTGCAGCGGATCGAGCCGAAACCATTCAAGCGGAACGGATATTCCGCGAATCTCGGTGCCGGTATGGACCGCCGTCAAATAGGGCTCCGTCCAGCTCAGCTTAAACCACAACCTGGCTCCCGCCTCAAGCCGCTGCCTCACAAGCAGATTCACGTCAGCGGATAACCGCTCGTCTTGCAGCGCAAACGCAGCTCCCGTCACCAGTACACCCGGATGCAGCTCAGGTCTTGCCGAGAGCGCCTGCTTCAGCAGATCGTTTACCTCACGCCCGGTCAGGACCATCTCCGGCCTTCGGGTCGACAGCATCGCCGTCAGCTTACCCCGTAAATCCGGCTGTACGTAAGACAGGTCGAGCGGCTTGGCCGGACGAACGTACCATGCCGCACCCGCTGCTAGAAGCGCAAGTATGACGGCCAAGGCCGCGAGCCGTTTGATGAACACGATCACTTGAACATCCCACCCCGGTCTTTCGTTACGGCTTCCGGTTCTCCTGCTGCTTCTCCTTCAGCCACCTCGGAGCGCCCTTGTTTTTGCGGTCGCGCTCCCTCTCCGGCTTCCGTTTATCAGGCGCCTTCCGCCCGGCCGGCGCGCCCTTGGCGCTCACCCTGGCAGACTTGCCCTGACCCGGACCCGCCGGCGCAGCTTCGCCGCCCGGCCCTTTGCGCTCTGCGGGCTTATTTCCCGCCCGGCGCGGTCCTCTCTCCGGCCTTGGATCGATTACTTTGCCTTGATACATCGCTTTCTGTTTAATTTCAATACCGAGCGCCCGGGCAAATTTGTCCATGATAAACTGCTCCCGCGGCGTAACGATCGACAAAGCCAGTCCCTTCCGCCCCATCCGGCCCGTGCGGCCCACGCGATGCACATAATGGTCCGCATCCACCGGCGGGTCCAGGTTGATGACATGCGTTACCTGCGGCAGATCCAGACCGCGTGCGGCAACGTCGGTAGCCAGCAGCAGCTGGAATTTGCCCGCCCGAAACGCCTGCATGACATTGGCCCGGTCCTGTTTGGACGCTTCGCCGTACAGACCTTCCACGGACAAGCCGACATACTGCAGCTTGGCCACCGCCTCACCGATATTGTCCGTTTCGTTGATAAACACGATCGCGGCCTTCGGGTTATACAACCGGACAAGCCTGCGCAGCGTGTCAATCTTATCCCGCTCCTCACAGACGAAATACAGATGCTCCAGCATCTCCGACGTACGCTGCGCCGGATTGACGCGCACATAGGCCGGATCATTCATCCAGCGGTCGATCACGTTCTGAAGCGGGGCCGGGAGCGTCGCCGAGAAGAACATAAGCTGCCGGTCGCGGAGCATGCCTTTGAACAGCGCCTCGACCTCCTGCATCGAACCGAGCTCAAACACCTGGTCCACTTCGTCGACAACCACCGTGCGAATCCCGTGAAGCTTCAATTTTTTCAGCTTGACGAGCTCATATACGCGGCCGGGGGTACCGACCACGATCTGGGGCTTCAGCTTGAGCTTGTCGATTTGCCGTTCGATGGAAGCTCCGCCGATCAGCTGCTGTACCCGAATCCCGCTGTCCTTCGTTAAATCCCCCAGCGTTGCGACGATCTGCATGCCAAGCTCCCGGGTCGGTACCAGCACCAGCGCCTGTACCTCCCGCACCGACTCCTCCACTTTGTGCAGCAGCGGCAGGGAATAGGCAAGCGTCTTTCCCGTTCCCGTCTGCGACTGGGCAACAATATCCCTTCCTTGCAACGCGATCGGTATCGCCTCCGCCTGAATCGGCGAAGGCTCGGTGATGTCCAGCTCCTGCAGCCGTTTGACATACGCCGGAGCAATAGGTAAAGAAGCAAAGCCCGTATTCATTCCATCATCCCTTCTGCATCTCTCGTTTTCCTAGTATACCAAATTGCAGCTTTAATTTCTCTTGTGTATCTTCCGGCCGGGAAAAATGAATTGATCCATACCGGACAAGCGCGATATAATACCCCTAATCAAAGAAAGGAAGGTATCTATGAGCATCGATATCGTGTCCATTAACACAGGACTGCCAAAGACCGTTTCCTATCATCAGAAAGATCTTCTTACGGGGATCTATAAATATCCTGTCTCAGGCCCGGTTTTTTTGACCCGATTGCATTTTGAGGGAGACGGACAAGCGGACCTTGTCCATCATGGAGGAGCGGACAAGGCCGTTTGCGTATATCCGCATGAACATTATGCTTACTGGGAGTCCGTCATGGGCCAGCCTTTGCCGCCGGCAGCCTTCGGAGAAAATTTGACGATCCGCGGGTTGACGGAGGAGCAGGTTTGTATCGGGGATACGTTCCGTTTAGGCGAGGCGGTCGTTCAAGTCAGCCAGCCGCGTCAGCCGTGCTTTAAACTTTCGGTCAAACTGGGCAGACCCGATATGCCTCTGCAGGTTCAGAACACCGGATATACGGGGTATTACTTCCGCGTTCTGAAAGAGGGCCGGGTGAGTAAAGAAAACGGGCTTATTCCCGTCGGCCGGCTTTCCAAGCCAATCACCATCGCATACGCCAACCGTATCATGCATCAGGAGAAAACGAATTGGAAGGCCATGGAGGAGCTGCTTCAGGCGGAAGAGCTGTCGGCCAGCTGGAAGGAGACGTTTCGTGCAAGACTCGAGGGCAAAAGCGGCGGCTCCTGAGAAAATCAGCGGTCGCAAGCCCTGGAGCCCATAAAAAAAACACCTGCACCGATCACCGAAGCTGTGCAGGTGATGTATGTCATCTTGACTCCCTATGCCCTGAAACGGTTCATCTCCTCCTGTTTTCGTTTAATCCAGGCGAATACGGCATCCAGCGCACGCTTATCGTCCTCTTTCGGAAACCGGTGCTCCAAGCCTTCGTACAGCTCCATTGCGTAGTCCTTGCCCGCCCGCTCCAGCGCCGCGGCGAGCTTGCGCGCATGGGATACGCTGACCTGCGTGTCGTTTGTCCCGTGGACGATCATCACAGGCACCTTCACCTGCTCGGTCCAATATACCGGCGAACGCCGCTCATACGCTTCCGCCTGTTTCCTCGGGTGCCCCACGACTCTTTTGAGCATCCGCCTGAGATCCACACGCTCTTCGTAGGTGTCGAACAAGTCGCTCACGCCGCCCCAGACGACAACCGGACCGACGTCCGGACATTCCTTGGCCGCCTGCATCGCCATGATCGCTCCTCTGGAGAAGCCGATCAGCGGAACCGGACCGGGCACCGTTTCCGGCAGAGACTGCATGAGCTTCACCGCATGGTATACGTCGAACCGGTCCTCTCCGCCGAAGTCCTCCCGGCCTTCCCCGCCTTCATTGCCGCGATAAAAGGGGGCGAACACCACATACCCCCGTCTGGCCAAATCGAAAATACGCCGTTTGCGCACCATTCCGACCTTGCGGATTCCGCCGCGGCAGTAAAGCAGTCCCGGTCCCGGGACCCCTTCTTCCGGAACGGCCAAATAGCCCTTGACCTTCAAGCCCTGACTGATATAGGTCAGCAGATACAGCTTGATCCCTTTGACCAGGCTTCTCAGGGGTTCACGCTCCACCAGCATGCCATCCTCCGGGACGCCGGCACATGCGCCTTCCGCAGGCAGCGCCGTTTTCCGCCCGGCAGGCTTGTCCTCTCCGCATTCCGTACTCCCTTGCGTTTTCGTTTGCATGCTTCTTCACTCCGTTTTTGACACTATGGTAACTTCAGGATAAACTATGATGTAGTATGACCGGAAAGGTGGGTTTTCAATGAATTCACGATTTACGGAAGAGTTCGACGGGCTCGTGGAGAAGTTCTCCGAGCTTGTCACAGGCGATGCCTCTCCCGAAATGGTAGAGAAAATAAAAGTATGGTCGATTTACAACCACATACATAAAACCATGCCTGCTCTGACCAGCCACTGGAATCAGCTGCATCCCGAAGGCAAAGCCGAGATACGCAAGCTGTTCGAGGAAGTGCGCAGCCTTCATCTCAAGCTGAAAGACGAGAATCAGAAACAGGAATAGTCGGGCTTAGGCCTCGCTGGAATAGACGGCCTCTTCCTCCTATTTTTTATTCAACAGCCGATAGGCGATCTTATCGAACAACCGCGGGAACAGCTGGTACAGCTTCACTCCGAAGGCCGCCATAAACGGTATGTTCACTTCCGGCGTCCGGCGTTTGATCGCCGTGAGCACTCTCTGAACCACCTGCTCCGGCTTTAGCATAAACCATCTGACGTTATTCACGTATTGTCCGGTAGGGTCGGCCCGGTCGAAGAACGGTGTGTCAACCGGTCCCGGATTGATCGCGGTCAGATGAACGCCGGTACCGACAAGCTCCTGCCGCAGACAGTTAGTGAAGCCCAGCACCGCATGCTTTGAGGCCGAATATCCGCTGGATTTGGCCGATCCGATCTTACCGGCCATAGAAGCAATATTCACGATATGTCCGCTGCCCTGCTTCAGCATGTGCGGCAGCACGGCCTTCGTACAGCGGACGACCCCCATGTAGTTGACGTCCATCATGCTCTCGATCTCGGACAAATCCGCATGAATAAAGGCTTCGAACACGCCGTATCCGGCATTATTGATCAGAATGTCGATACGTCCGTGCTCGGCGATCACCCGTTCCATCGTCCCGGCCACCTGTTCCCAGGAAGTCACGTCAAGCACATAAACGCTGTGCGAACCGTTGATGTGAGAGGCGATTTCCGCCAGCTTTTTCTCCGAACGCGCCATCAGAACCGGAATTGCGCCCAGAGCGGCCAGCCTCTGCGCCATCATAGCCCCTATACCGCTCGAAGCGCCGGTAATCACCACGATTTTGCCTTGAAAGTCCATTGTATGTATGCCCCCTTAGCACACCTGCTTGACATTGAAAGAAAGAAAAAAGCGAAAGCTCTTCACGGCCCGTACGGTCCGGAATGAAGCCTTCGCTATCAGCTTACACGTAATTTAGCTATCATTTCAACTGCATGATCATTAAGCAATCAGCACTTGAATGTCCAATTCCCCGATCCCATCCATAATAAGCGGAATGGTGAGCGCTCTCTTTGCATCAAAGCCTGCCGCGTTCGCGGATTGCATCAGCTTTGGCGGCGTAATGTCTACGCGTACCCCTTGATTGTATAACATCGTACTGGCATTGCCGCTGATCATATTGCCGAGCTCCGATATGGCACTTTTGCTCATATCATCCATCTCGGTAATGAGAAAGCCTCCCATCATTGCGGAAACGACTTTCAACGCCACTTCTTCGTGAAGCCCGAATACGATGTCTCCTTCCATCTGCCCGGTCATCCCGATTTGAATCCAGATGTAGTTTTCAACAAGTTTCACTTCCTTGATGCCGAGCTGACCGGTGGACGGCCGGATATTGGCGACTTGCTCAATAACGATTCTAGCCGATTCCAAGAACGGATTGATGAGCTCTGCCTTCATAACATTAATGGTCTCCTTTTTTCGGCAATTTTCTTCGAAATCATAGGACTTTTTTCGTTACTTCATTATACCCAAAGCAGTACGATAAGTATAGAATAATGTCCTGTTTCGTGTGAAAATTCACAGTTTATAGACGATTAGACTCAGGAATTTAGTTTCATTCCACGATTTCATCCCATCCGTAGCTGTCATAGAAGACACCATCAAGCACATTGCGGATCGCCTTACGCACATGAGGGATCGTGTCATCCGGCAGCCGATCCAATGGAAACCATCCCATTTCGGAGCATTTATCCGGCTCCTTGTTCACCGGTTCCCCTTCCCACCGGTTCACCTTAAGAAAGAAATCGATCCACTCTCCCTTATCCGACAGCCGATGCATGACGCAGGCTACCTCCAAATCCTCCGGGCTTAGTTTTATGCCGCTTTCTTCCTCCGCTTCCCGCACCGCCGCACGCTTGACTTCCTCGTTTCCGTCCAGCTTCCCGGCAACCAGACTGAGTTTTCCGTCCTCATACCCTGTATTGGACCGTCTCAGCATCAGAATTTTCCCATTCCGTATGAATAACATATATACTGCACTGTTGACTTGAAACCATGGTTTGCTCATAAGCTGCCTCCACACCGATGTTCATTGCCATTACCGAACAGGACCTGCCGAACATCCATTTTTATCTCGAATCGCTTGATCCAATCCTTCCGCGTTCTACAGTGTATGATGACCTCGCTTGGTCGTCCAGCCCAAATCGTTTGAACCCTACCGCCCCTATTTCATTCCATCGTCCGAATGCTATAAGGTTCCCCAAAATTCACTTCATGTCATGCTTGAACGGGAGGATTGGTATGCTGCAAAAAACACATAGCGCGGCCGGACTTGTAGCCGCTGAGCTTGTGATCGTTTATCATGGGGGTTCCTTTTGGTCCTGGGAAGCCGCAGGAGCTCTACTGCTGGGCTGTTTGGCCGGCCCTTTGGCTGATGTCGACAAGCAGGGATCGACGATGGCCAAGCTGCTTTTCCCCGTGTCCGCTCTGCTGCGGCTTCTCAACGTGCGCCATCGGACAATGACGCATTCCATTGTCTTTATTTTGACATTAATGGTGCTTTCTCTTCCTTTATCACCATTATATCATGCCGTTTTCATCGCCGCCTATTTATCGCACCCGCTCATCGACTTGTTCAATGAACAGGGAGTTCATTTATTTTGGCCGCTCAAAGCGAGGGTCCGCCTGCTTCCAAAATTTTTGGCAGTTGATACGGGCTCGACCAGCGAAACGGTATTTCGGTGGATGCTTCTTGCCGTCGGGATATGGCTTCCGGTTTCTGCGATCGGCTTTCCCCGCCTATTTTAGCGTGAAATGAAAAATAGCTGCCCGTGGGCTTTAACACCCGCATGGCAGCTATTTTCAGTTTTTAATACGCTCTTTCGTACTGCTTTGGCAGCTCCGGCTGGCCGGATACGGCCTGAATCGCATGAATCGCCCAATAAGGATCGCGCAGCATGCCGCGGGCTACCGCGATCAAATCGGCATCGCCGTTAGCGACGGTCGCTTCCGCCAGCTTCGGATCTTCCAACAGACCGACCGCGATGACCGGAAGGCCAAGCGCTTGCTTGAAGGCGCGCGCCATCGGAACTTGATAACCCGGATAATTTCCCGGCTTTCTTTGGCCTGCAGGCCCTTCCCCGCCGCTCGTAATATGGAACACATCCACTCCGGCTTCTTTGTACCTTTGGCCGATCTCAAGGCTGTGATCCAGATCGTAGCCTCCATCGATGTATTCGATTGCCGAGATTCTCATAATAAGCGGCATATGCTCCGGAATGACGCTTCTGATCGCTTGAACGACTTCCACACCGAACTTCGCCAAATCACGGCCGTACTCATCACTGCGGTTGTTGATGGCCGGAGAATGAAACTGATGGATCAAATACCCGTGGGCACCATGGATTTCGATCGTGTCCACCCCGGCTTCAACGGCCCGTCTGGCGGCTTCCCGGAATTTCACGACCATTTCCTTGACTTCCCCGGTTGACAGAGCCCTCGGCTTCTTAAATCGGGGACTCACCGGAATGTCGGAAGGTCCTACCGGTACCTCCGCATCCTCCGCTTTGCGCCCGGCATGGGCGATTTGAATTCCTATTTTGGCGTTATATTTATGTACTTCGTCAATAATTCTTCTGAACGCAGGAATCTGGTCGTCGGACCATAATCCGAGGTCATAGTCTGTAATGCGGCCATCCGGCTCCACATCGGTCATCTCCATGATGAGAAGCCCCGCTCCTCCAACGGCTCTGGAAACGTAGTGGACAAAGTGCCAGTCGTTCGGGGCACCGTCTTTTGCGGTAACGGAGTATTGACACATCGGCGGCATGACGATTCTGTTTTTTAATTCCAGGCTCTTTACGGTAAAAGGAGTTGATAACACAGCCATAAATGATTGCTCCTTTGCACAATGTGGTTTTATGACAATAGTACCCCAAATGGATATTATTTACAACTCTTGGGACCGTTTGGGATTCGGTTGAACAAGGTTGAACGATATAAGTAGGCCGTATTGGACATTCCTCACACTTTTATGGTGTGAATACCACATCGGCAAGCAGCTCGTAGGAACGCAGCCGCTTGCGATAATCGGGTACCATGGTGACGATGAGAAACTCATCCGCGTCGTACATACTGCTGAATTGTTCCAGCTTCGCTTTCACTTGCCCGGGAGTTCCCGCGAGCAGCTTTCGTTCGAAGTGTGCACTCTCCTCTTCTGCAGGGCCTTCCGGTCTAAACCATGCATTCGCCTTGACCGCTAGGCTTTGGGCCTCCTCTTCCGTGTCGGCGCAAATAACGCCCACGGCCACGATGATCCGGGGTTCCTGGGAAAGATGCGAAGGCTTGAACTCCCGTCTGTAAGCCGATAGCACCTCCACTCCATCCTGGTCGCTCATGAACTGTCCGAAAACATAACCTGTACCGAATTCGGCCGCATACGAGGCGCTTTTGCGGTTCGTGCCGAGCATCCAGACTTCCGGCGGGAGGGGCGGAGTCGGCCGTGCCTTAACAGAATGGCCTTCAAGCTGATAATGGCCGGCCAGCAATTCCGACAAAGCCTGAATTGTTTCCGGAAGAACGCTGACATTTTCCAAAAAATTGCCGCTCAATGCGATACTGACGTGCGCTGAGCCGCCGGGAGCCCGCCCGATGCCCAAATCCATTCGTCCGGGATACAGGACAGCCAGCATATGAAAAAGTTCCGCCACTTTGATCGGCTTGTAATGAGGAAGCAGCAGCGCTCCCGAGCCTAACCGGATCCGCTGTGTGCGGGCGCCGATATGGGCTAACAGCACCTCCGGCGCAGTGCACGCGAGCCCCTCCATATCATGATGCTCGGCTGCCCAATAACGGCAGTAGCCCAGCCTTTCCGCCGTACGAGCAAGCAGCGCCGCCTGTTCCAAAGCTTGTACAGAGTCGGCACCCGGAAAGACGGGAACAAGATCCAACACGCTAAGCTTCATGAAATCCACTTCTCTCTATGTGTATTGCTTACACTTCATCATATCAAAAACAGCCCTAAACCGGAAAACCATGTTTTGCAGGTTTCCAATAGGATTAATCTGTATGAATAACGCCGGGTTTATACAGAAGCGGTACAGACCATAAAGACCCCGTACCGCTCCGCCTGACGGCGTTGCAAGCGCGAGGTCTTACTCTTCAAGCCGATTACGGCATTTTTCGTCCTCTGGAGCTCACATACAGAGAATACCATTCTTCCCGGGACAGGCTTACCTGTAAGGCTTCGGCGCTGGCCTGAATGCGCTCGGGCCGGATCGTGCCCAGTACAGGCTGGATGCCTGCCGGATGGCGCATCAGCCATGCCAATACGATGGCTTCCGGAGCAGTCCCTTTCCGTTCTGCCATTTCCCGGACAAGGGCGGCGGTCAGACGAACCGATTCCGGTTGATTCTCCGGCTCCCGGCCGGTGAATACCCCCTTGGCCAACGGACTCCAGGCTTGAATTTGAATTTGCTCCATCCAGCAAAACTCGATCGTCCCTTCAGGAAACGATACTTCGGCGCCCTCCTGCTGGTTCACCAGCACACCAGCTTCAAGCCAATCCAGCTTGGCCAGGTTCAATTCCAATTGGTTCACAAGCAGCGGCGCATCCAGATGCGACTGGAGAAACCGGATTTGCGCCGGGCTCATGTTCGATACGCCAAAGCCTTTCACCTTCCCGGCCTGCTTTAGCTTGCTGAAAGCGTCGGCCACTTCTTCCGGTTCCATTAAAGGGTCCGGCCGGTGCAGCAGCAGAATGTCGAGCGACTCGACGCCAAGCCTGCTTAAGATCCCGTCCACGCTGGAGAGGATGTGCTCCGCAGAGAAATCGTATCTTGCCGGGCGGCCGGTGCCTTCATCGAACCGGATACCGCATTTGGATTGCAGCACCATTTGCTCCCGAAGCCCGGGACGTTCCCGAAGCACCTGGCCGAATACCTGCTCCGCTTTACCATAGGCGTAAATATCGGCATGATCGAACATGGTGATGCCGGCGGCAAGAGCCGTTTCCACCGCAGCGTGTGCCTGCTTCAAATCGTCCGCGGTAACCGGATTGCGGTTCCAGCCTCCGCCAAATCCCATACATCCCAGCACCAGACGGCTGGCGGGAATGCCCCGTTTTTGCAATGGAATGGTTTTCTTCATATCTAATGTCGTCCTCCCTGAGTTCCGTCCACTTTCACTTTCAATTTCATCATCAGCGCAGTCATCAACTCTAAAAGGATGGTACCAAGATGAAATCAGGTCTGTCAACCGTTGGAACAAGCGGTACATCCTGCTTTAACTCCGCTTTGGATTAAGAATGATTTAAGATTTTAACCAAAGGACCGTTAAGATTTATCGGGTAGAATGAAACATGTTATGATGATCTCGGAATCACGCCTGACAAAACTTTGGATATAAAGGAGGCCTCTTAACCATGGCTCAACATACGATTCTTCTGGTCGATGATGAAAAAGAAATTATAGATCTGCTGGAAATTTACTTGAAAAATGAAGGCTTCCGTCTTCTCCGGGCTGCGAACGGATTAGAGGCTTTGAGCATCCTGCAGAAGGAAGAGGTCGACCTTGTCGTGCTTGACATTATGATGCCGAAGATGGACGGAATCGAGGCCTGCCTCAAAATACGTGAGCAAAAAAACATGCCTATCATCATGCTCTCCGCCAAGAGTCAGGATATGGACAAAATTCTCGGCCTCAGCACAGGGGCCGACGATTATGTATCGAAACCCTTTAACCCGCTGGAGCTGATCGCCCGAATCAAATCCCAGCTTCGCCGGTATACGCGGCTGAACGTGGCGCTGCCCAACAAAGACCATGAAATCGAGGTGGACGAGCTGACGATCAATACGTTGACCCATGAAGTGAAGGTGGACGGAAGAGAGGTTCGGCTGACGCCGCGTGAATTCGCCATACTTGAGCTGCTTGCCCGTCATCGGGGTACCGTATGGAGCATCGAAAAAATCTATGAATCCGTTTGGAAGGAAGCCTATCTCGATTCAGACAACACCGTCATGGTCCATATCCGCAAAATCCGCGAAAAGATCGAGGTCAACCCGAGAAAGCCCAAATTCATTAAAACCGTGTGGGGAGTGGGATATAAAGTTGAGTAACGCAGATAAAATGAAGCAGTCCCGCAAGCCGATCCTGGAGCGCTTTCCATTCACCTGGTTTCCGTTTACGCTGCTGCGCGGTCTGATTTTGTTCATCCTGGATTTGTTCCGGATGAGCCGAGAGCATGTCGAACGCAGCATACGGCTTCAGCTCGTACTGACCTTTGCGATTTGTCTTGGCGTAAGCACCCTTTTCTATGGCATCAGCTCCGCCTTGTTCGGACAAATCAACAAAGGCACTGTCATCGACTACTCCCAAGGCATCAGACAAATCGATAGCGCAGCCCGCTCGCTGGTTCGCCTGCTGGAGCCGTCCTTTTCGGATGATGAACAGATCGAAATGAGCAGCTTGCCGAGTCGCTCGAACGCTGCTGTGGAAATGACCGATCAGGAATCTGCGCAACCTGTTTCTGACGCCGATAACGAGAAGCAGCAGCAGAAAAAGCAGCAGGAGGAACGGCGCAAACGCAAGTTTATGGAAGATGTCCAGCATCTTTCTACCTATGAAAATTACAAAATCGTCATTACCGATCTGGAAGGAAAGGTTATATTCCGCAGCGAGAACGCTCCTGAAACGTATATCGACGTTCACAAAGTGATTCGCAATGCCATGGAAACCCGCAACGAAGTCTCTCACAGACGTTCGGAAGTATCCAGCTTTTATCCGGTTACCTATGATAATCAAAAATCCTACTTGATCGTCTCCGGCATTCCGCAGCCGTCGATCAGCTACATCAAAGGACAGAGCCCGCTTTCGCTGTTGAGCGCCATCGCCGTATTCATCTTTCTTTTTTACTATTTGACACGAAAAAAAATGAGATACATCGAGGAGCTGGCCACCGGGCTGCGAATTATCGCGACGGGCAACCTGGATCACCGGGTGATCGAGCGTACGCGCGATGAACTCGGCTCGCTCGCCAAAGACATGAACTTGATGGTAGCCGATCTGCAGCATACAATAGAAGAGGAACGGCGGGCCGAGCGGTTGAAAAACGAGCTGGTGACGAATGTATCCCACGATTTGCGCACACCGCTGACCTTGATCATCGGTTACCTGCGGCTTCTGCATGACAAGAATTACGAAACGCCCGAGCAAGCTGCAGGTTATGTCGCCATTGCTTACAGCAAAGCGGAGAAGCTGCAAGGACTGATCGAGGACTTATTCGAGTATACCAAGCTTACCCACCAGGACGTTCCCATGCATAAGCGGGAAGTCGCCATCAATGAGGTGCTGGAGCAGCTGCTGGAGGAGTATGTAACCCTCAGTGAGGAACAGCAGTTGACCCTCATCCGCAGCATTCCGCAGGAAAGACTCTCCGTGCGGATCGACGTGGACAAGATGATCCGCGTGTTCGAGAATCTGCTCGGCAACGCCATCAAGTACAGTCCCAAGCCGGGGACCATTACGGTCGGAATGGCGAGGGAGCGGGATCATGTGCTGATTCGAATCAGCAACAAAGCGGACGCCCTTACCCGTGAGGAGCTGGAGCAGCTGTTCGACCGCTTCTACCGCGTCGACAAGGCCCGGACCTCCGATACTGGAGGCTCCGGTTTAGGCCTTGCGATCGCCAGGAGCATCGTCGAATCGCATGACGGAACGATCTGGGCCGAATCGTCCGGCGGCAGCATTCATTTTTATGTCAAACTAAAGCTGGAAACTTAAGAAAAACCGGCTACACGATGCTCAGGAGGTTCAGAATGCCTGGATTTTTACTCGATTTGGATGGAACGCTGTACAACGGCGACCGCCCTATTCCCTATGCCGCGGAGTTTATCGGCTGGCTTCGGGAACGGGGCTACCCGTTTCTTTACTTAACCAACAATTCGTCCCGGACGCCGGAGCAAGTGGCTTTACACCTCACAGCCACGGGCATAGAGGCGTCCGCGCACGAAGTGCTGACTTCAGCCCAAGCGGCGGCAATGTATTTGAAGGATGCGGGACTTGATAGCGGTCCGGTCATGTGCATTGGCGAGACCGGGCTGCAGCAGGCGCTGCAAGAGATGGGATTGGAGCTGGTTGGAGAGGAAGCGGAGCAACGCGGGGTGACGGTCGTAGTCCAGGGAATTGACCGGACCTTCAGTTACGAGAAGATGTTTAAGGCCGTACGCTATATCAGAGCCGGTGCGAAATATGTCCTGACGAACCCCGATCACCTGCTTCCGTGGAACGGCGAGCTTTCGCCGGGGGCAGGCTCCATTTCCGCCTCCATCGAACGCGCAAGCGAGACGGCGCCTGTCATCATCGGCAAACCCTCTCCGATCATTATGCGCTATGCCACCGCCAGGCTCGGGCTTGCCCCAGAGGAAATTTGGGCGGTCGGCGACAATATAAACACCGATATCCGCGGCGGAGCAGAGGCAAAGTGCCGCACGGCCCTGGTGCTTACAGGGCTGGCGAACGAATCCAATGTAGAGGAGCAAATCGCAAGAGCCGGCGTCCGGCCGGAGCTCGTTTGCCTCCATCTCATGGAGCTCGCCGGGCAGATCGGGTAAAGAAGCTTACGATAATTCTATGAACCCCTCCAAAGGAGAGGGTTCTTTTTATTTCCATTTGACATTTATATTGGCTGGTGCTATGATTTTTGATTATTAAATTATTTACTTTTAAACTATTTTATTATTAAATATTATTTTCAGATTAGGATGGTTGCTTATGAAAATCCCCTTGGATCCTGCTGTCCGTCGCTTTGAGGCCGCCTTCTTCACGCTGTTTCGCAAGCTGGGACCTGAGCTCGGCATACCGGCCGACCTGTCGTTAACAGGACCTCAAATGATGATACTGTTTACCATTTCCAGCAGCGGGCGCTGCCCTGTCGGACAGCTGGCGCAAAAAATGGAGGTTACTCCCGGCGCCATTTCCGTGATGATTGACCGGCTGGTGAACAACGGTTTTGTCGTTCGGAAGTACGACCCAAAGGATCGGCGGGTTGTGCTTCTTGAAATTACCGGGCAAGGACGCGAAGCGCTAGAGAAAATAAGAGAGGTGCGCACAGCCCAGATCAAGCAGTATTTAGCTTACCTTGAGCCGGACGAGCTGGATTTATTCCTGCATTCGTTCGAGAAAATCGCCGCTCACATTAAACAATAATAAAGATAAACGGGAGGAATAATGGTGTCGCAAACCTTAGAACTCAATTCATCGGAAAATAGCCAAATTGCCGGCCGCGGTCTGCTGATCACCGGTTTGATCATAGCCATGCTGTTCTCCGCTTTAGACAACACCATCGTCGGAACGGCCATGCCGCGTATTGTCGGAGACCTCGGAGGTTTCAGTTTAATGACGTGGTTGACGACGGCTTATATGCTTACATCTACCACCGTCGTCCCGATTGCCGGCAAACTCGCTGACCTGTTGGGCCGCAGAACGGTATACTTGGCAGGTTTATTGATTTTTATTCTGAGTTCCATGCTCTGCGGGCTTGCCCAGACGATGGAACAGCTGATTTGGTTTCGTGCGCTGCAGGGTATCGGGGGCGGGATCATGATGCCGATGGCCATGATTATTATCGGGGATATGTTTACCGGAAAGCAGCGGGCCAAATGGCAGGGAGTATTCGGAGGAATTTTCGGCCTTTCCTCCGTTATCGGTCCGCAGGTCGGCGGTTGGATCGTCGATTCGATGAACTGGCACTGGATCTTTTTTATCAATTTGCCAGTCGGCATTCTGGCAACGATTTTTATCGCGATGGGTTTAAGGGGCCAGCGGGCACAAGGACCGGTCAAATTCGATATGGCTGGCATGATTACGATGATTATCGGTATCGTCACGCTGCTGCTGGCCCTGACGTTCGGCGGCAAAGAATACGCTTGGGGATCCTGGCAGATCATCGGGATGTTCGCGGTTTCTGCCGTTTCGCTGCTGGCCTTCGTACTGATCGAAGCCAGAACCAGCGAGCCCATATTGCCTGTGCGTCTGTTTAAAAACAGGACTTTCACCGTGGTTAATTCCATCGGGTTTCTGATGAGCGTGGGCATGTTCGGAGCCATTATGTTCGTACCTCTGTTTATGCAGGGGATTGTGGGGATCAGCGCTTCAGCCTCCGGCACCGTCATGACTCCGCTTATGATCACGATGATTGCGGCAAGCATGATCGGCGGGCAGCTGGTGCACAAAATCGGTGTAAAAATACAAATGGTTATCGGTATGATCGTCATGGCCGCAGGCTTCCTTCTGCTTACGACAATGAATATCGATACAACCAAACTGACCGCCAGCGGGATCATGGTGGTACTCGGCCTCGGCATGGGTCTGGTGATGCCTCTGCTGACGCTTACGCTGCAGGAAACGTTTCCCAAATCGGAGCTTGGGGTGGTCACGTCCTCCAGCCAGTTTTTCCGCCAAATCGGCGGTACCTTCGGCATGACCATTCTCGGCGTGGTTATGAACAGCAAGTCGGATGAGCTGCTCTCATTGCAATTGGTGCCCAAGCTGAAGCAGCTGCCTGATCAAGCTGCCGGCATAGCCGATCAACTTGCCGAAACGATCCATACGAATCCGCAGGGCTTGTATTCAACGCTTTTGAATCCGGAGACGCTGGCCCAATTTCCCAAAACGCTGGCGGATCAAATCGTTCCAATCGTTAAGAACGCATTGATCGAATCGCTGCATTCCGTCTTCTGGTTCGGACTCGTTTTCGTGCTCCTCGGTGTCCTCTTAACGCTGACTCTCGGTAAAATCAAATTGGAAAGCCGCAGCGGCAAAGAAGAAGCCACGGCCCCGGAAGGGGCCATGGAGTAATCCTTATAAGTCCCTTTAGAAAAGGAAACATCTTTTAAGCGCGGTTACCATTGTTCTTTCAACGGGGGGCTCCCTTTCGCATCCGAACCGGTCATCAACATTTAAATATTGGTTGGCTGCTTAGTTTGCCCTAATGCCGCAAGTATCATATAATGGTATTAGTCGAGAAACCGGATTTATGTATTTTACTCATTTGATAAAAATTAATTATTCTGCGCACAGTAGAGTTGCGCAGGTTCACGCTTGGGAGAGGAGGGATACCGTGAACCTCAACCAACTGGAAACGCTTATCACGATATCCAAAACGATGAGCTTCCGTAAAGCCGGCGAGCTTCTCAATTTAACCCAGCCTGCCGTGTCGGCGCAAATCAAGAGCCTGGAGGACGAGTTCAAAACGGTACTTATTGACCGGAATCAGCCCGTGACGTTGACTGACAGCGGCAAGGTATTTTTGGATCATGCCGAAAAAATTCTGCAGACGGTAGAGGATTTGAAACAGCGGCTTGCTGATTTGAACCAAACGCCCCAGGGACACATTCACCTCGGAACGACGACGTCCATCGCCATTCAAATTTTGCCAAGAGTTTTGTCGTATTTCCAAAACCAATTTCCGCTAATCAAAACAACGATTCATTCCATGACGACTTCGCAGATTATGCAAAACGTCGAGAACGGAACGATCGACATCGGCATTACGTATTTGTTCGACAAGCACCCGGCGCTGGAAAGCTCCGTACTGTATTACGACACGTTCGAGCTTGTCGTGTCCCCTGACCACCCGCTGGCTCAATACAGCCATATCCCCATCGAACGGCTGCATGAGCTGCCTCTCATTATGCTGTCTCCCGAAACGGCCGGACGCCGGTTCGTCGATCAAATTTTCAAGCAGCTTCATATCGTTCCGCAAGTGGTCATGGAGCTGTCCAGCAGCGAGGAAGTGAAGCGGATGGTGGAGCTGAATTTGGGAGCGGCAATCATCTCCAAGCTGTCGATTCAAAGCGAGCTTCGTCTTGGCACGTTGAAAATGATTAACGTCAACGAGTTGGAAATCAGCCATCCGGTCGGCGTGGTATACAAATCCGGACGTTATTTGAGCTCGGCGCTGCATCAATTCTTAATGGATCTCAAAGGCATGGAAGAAATTCAATTTATCGGTTCGGAGTGATGAAAAATATGAAATTCGATTTGCATACCCATCACGAGCGCTGCGGGCATGCCGTAGGTACGATCCGCGATTACATTGAAGCAGGTATTGCCCGCGGCCTTCAGGTCATCGGGATTTCCGACCATTCGCCTTACTTCGCAAGCGAGTCCGACCGGGAACAGCCGGGTATTGCCATGGCGAAGAGCGAATTTAAACGCTATGTAGATGAAGTTCTCAAGCTGAAAGAAGAATACCGGGGACGCATTGAGGTGCTGCTCGGTGTGGAATCCGACTTTTTCCCGGAGCATGCGGACGTATACCGTAAGGTATATGAACAATATCCGTTCGATTATATCATCGGCTCTGTCCATTTGTCCGGCGGGGTCAGCATTTTCAACAAAAAACGCTGGAACGGACTGACCGACCGTCAGAAGGTCGAGCAAAAAGAGCTGTATTACGATCTGATCGAGCAATCCGCGCGCAGCGGCATGTTTCAAATTCTCGGTCACATTGACGCGATGCGGGGCTTCTACCCTGCCTTTTCAGACATCCAAACGGATGCGGTGGACCGGACGTTAAAAACGATCGGCGAAATCGGCATCGCCATCGAGATCAATACTTCCGGCAAAACGAAGGATTGCGGCGGCTGGTACCCGATCGATCCGATTCTGGAGCGGGCGCTGCATTACGGGGTGAACGTTACTTTCGGCTCGGATGCCCATGTGCCCGGGCGGGTCGGTGACGATTGGGAGGAAGTAGCCGTGCGGCTCAAAGAGATCGGGTTTCGCGAATGGGTGTATTTCAAAGAAAAGCAAATGCATAAGGTACCTTTATAACCTGTTTGCAGCGGATGTCGGGGGCTCCCCGGCATCCGCTTTTTATACCAGCCAATCCGGTCAACCCGCTGTTCGGAGCCGGGGGCTGACCGGATTTAACCAAGCGGCCTGTAGCCAAGCTGACTCATTTGCTGCGCCATGACACGATATCCCGCCGCATTCGGATGAATCTTGTCGGAAGACAGCAGTTCTTTTTCCCTTCCGGCAAACAGGCTGTAAATCCGTGCCACCTGAAAATTGGCGCACTCCAGGCTCTCAATGTGCTGGCCCAGGCGCTGTACCCATCCGGCCGCCGCGGGAACTTGCGGAAGAGGATTGTACAAATCGACGGCACGGATGATATAAGGCCTTGAACGATTCGCTTTCAGCTTCCGGATGGAATCCACGATCTTTCCATAGTTCTCCCGGCACTGCACCAGCGCTTGCTGAAGCACCTCGGGATTGGTTTGCATCGCGTAACGCTGAGCAGCGCGAATTAAATCGTTGCCTCCCGCCGTAATCGTAATGATATCCGCACGGGCCAGAATATGACGAATTTCGGGGCTTCCGTGCACCACCCGAAGCAAGTCACCTGTCGTCGCCCCGGATATTCCCAAATTGATGCTGTACACACATTGTCCCAGCCGCTTCTCTGTCATAGACCGATACTGCGGCACCAACCCGCCGCCGGGACATGCGCCTGTTCCGACGGTTATCGAATCTCCAAGTGCAGCATAGGTGAGCACGATCTTCACCCCTTTCTTCCATTATCTCTGTTTTTGGCGTACAACGGCTTTCTTGGGTTTTGCAGCATGTTTGCCTTGCAGAGGGACCGCCTTGACGTTGGCCGTTCCCAAACCGCCGATCCCGGTTCCAAATCCGCCAAAGCTGCCCATCAGCTTAAATATCGGCCCCATCTGTTTCATGATCGTAAACAGCTTCTGGAATTTTCCCATAGTGGACACAATACCGTCCAATCCGCCGATTCGATCATACATAGAGAGAAAACCTCCGCCCGATCCGACCGCTCTGGCTGCGTCACCCGCGCCTGTTCCCCCCGCGCCATCCGGAATGCCGGTCGCTCCTCCACCGCCGAAAGGACTGAACAATCCTTTTACATTGGCTGTATGCATGTGAGGACGACTTGTACCGTCAGAGCGGCGACGTTCGGGTTTAGAGCCTTTCGACGCACGCGGGACGGATTTACGGACTTGCGATTGCTTTGTCTTCTTCATGCTCGTTCCCTTCCCTCTTCACGTGTTGGCATACTCTGACTTGTCTACTTAATCCAGATTATGTGAATGCGCTCCGTATGGCTTGGGTAAGTGGAATGCTTGCGGTAAAATGGGCGGATACCTGTGCCTGACTGTCTCAACGAAAACTATCCGATAAAGCAAAAAAAGAAGCCGGCCTCATTTATCCGACACTTGCGTCACGGAATGATGAGTAGTCCAGCTTCTTTCCTACACCAGTTTTATTCGGTTTTTTTCAAATCTTCTATCGAATTGATTTCCATATACTTCGGCACGACCAGGCCGATCTTGGTACCGTTCAAGTTCGGACCAAGGTCTTCAATTTTGTCCTTGAACTTATCAAAGTAGTCTTTGTGCGTAGTCGGCAGCCATGCGGCTACGATGCCGTCCGCATCGCCTTCGGCCACTCCGGCCCACATCGGTCCGGCTTCGACCTGCAGCAGGTCGACTTTATATCCAAGTCTCGTTTCCAGCACCTGCTTTACGACATAGGTGCTGGCGATTTCGGAATCCCAGGCCACGTAAGCAAGCTTCAGGGTCTTGCCTTCTTGTTTGGGCAGATCCTTCACCCATTCGTCCGCCTTGTCGGCATTGTCGCCGAGCCATGCAGCCGCGGCTTCTTCAGGCTTCTTGCCTTCCTGCACCTCCACCATCACCTTCGCCATATCGTCCGGTGTCCATTCAAACCGGTCCAGCATAGCGTAAGCGGCCGGATGTTCCTCTTTCAGTCCTTTTCTGACGATCGTATGAATTTGCTCATCCCCGCCATACACGTTTTTCGGATCTTCCAGATATTTAAGGTCATATTTGGCGAACTTCCAATGCGGGGTCCATCCCGTCACAATAATGGGTTTTTGGTCTTTATAGGCTTTATCCAGCGCAGCCGTCATGGCGGCCCCGGAGCCCTCCACCAGCTTCCAGTCCGTGAGTCCGTACTCCTCTAACGCTTTGCTCGTGGCCTGCATCAAACCTGCACCGGGATCAATCCCGATAATTTGATAATTGACCTGTTCCCCGACAGAAGCGGAACCGGAGTCAGAGCCGGAATCCTTCTGTCCGCAGCCGGCGGCCAGTACCGTTATTCCCAATACACATGCCGCCATCATCATCAGGTTACGAGTTCTTTTTTTCAATGCCTACCCTCTCCTTTTTTTCTTTTTGACTATATTTTGAGTTAAGCGGTCCAGAAGGATCGCCAAAATCACAACGGCAATGCCTGCTTCAAAGCCTTCGCCTATCTTGAGCTGGGTCACCGCGCGATAAACGTCCGCACCGATTCCCTGGGCTCCGATCATGGATGCAATAACGACCATGGATAAGGACAGCATAATTGTCTGGTTGATTCCTGCCATCAGTGTAGGCAGGGCCAGCGGGAGCTGAACCTTCCACAGCTTCTGGCCTGGAGTCGAACCGAACGAATCCGCAGCCTCAATCAAATCGAACGGAATCTGGCGGATACCCAGGTTCGTCAACCGTATCGTAGGCGGCACGGCAAAAATGACCGAAGCGATAACGCCGGGCACCACGCCTAAACCAAAAAAGAAAACGGCGGGAATCAAGTAAACGAATGCGGGCATGGTCTGCATAAAGTCCAGAAGCGGCGTCACCGCATTCTGGACCGAGTTATTCCTCGCGCACCATATGCCAAGCGGCAGCCCTATA
Organism: Paenibacillus naphthalenovorans; assembly: GCF_001465255.1. NCBI lineage: Bacteria > Bacillati > Bacillota > Bacilli > Caryophanales > Paenibacillaceae > Paenibacillus > Paenibacillus naphthalenovorans. Next base: position 3,042,357 of record NZ_CP013652.1, read on the forward strand.
ATGACCGAAACCAGCGCGCTCGTCATCACCAAAGCCAGCGTGTCCATCGTGTGGTCCCAAAATCCGAGATTATCAATCAACAGCAAGCCGACCAGAGAAAACAGCCCCAGCACCCAGCCCGCTGAGCGGTAGGACCAGAAAGTTACCAACAGAATAAAAACGAAAGCCGGCGGCCAATGAAACAGCCACGAGAAAACATCCACCGTGCCACCGATGATGGTGGAGATGAAATCAAATATGAAATCAAAGGTCGAGCCGACCCAATCAACAAAACGCTCTATTCCAGGAGCAATCGGCAGCTTAGGCATCTTCGCTCACCGCCTTTCGCACCCGGTCTTGATTTCCTGCCAAAGCCCCAAGCACGGCGCCGCGGATAATTACACCAAGCAGTCTCCCGCTTTCCGAGGTTACGGCTACGGGCACACGACTGACACTGACAAGCTCGAACAAGTCGTTCAGCAGCGTATTCTCCGACACCGTCGGCACATCTTTGACGATAATTTCGTCAAGCCCTTTATTCTCTTTAATGGCCTGCGCCGTATCCTCCGCCGTCAATACGCCGATCAGACGTTTTGAATTGTCGACGACAAACAGATTGGAGATGCCGTTCTCCCGCATCAGCTCAAGCGCTACTCTCGGGCCTCCGCGGTCGTAGACCATCGTCTCCGGTCTGCGCATGACGTGCGATGCCGTCAGTACCCGGGACAAATCCACGTCCTCGATAAACCGTTCCACATATTCGTTGGCAGGCGAAATCATGATTTCCTCCGGCGTGCCGATCTGTACGATCGAGCCGTCCTTCATCAGAGCAATGCGGTCTCCGATCCGAAGCGCCTCATTCAAGTCGTGCGTAATGAATATGATGGTTTTCTTCAGCTTCTCCTGAAGCTCCCTCAGCTCCTCCTGCATGTCTTTGCGGATGAGCGGATCCAACGCGCTGAACGCTTCGTCCATCAGCAGCACCTGCGGCGAGTTGGCCAGCGCCCTGGCCAGTCCGACGCGCTGCTGCATTCCCCCGCTAAGCTGGTCTGGGTAACTGTTCTCCCATTCCTCAAGGCCGACCAAAGCCAATGCTTCCCGCGCTTTCTCTCGGCGGATTTTGGCAGGAATCTTCTGTATCTCAAGACCGAACTCTACATTCTGCGCCACCGTGCGATGCGGGAATAAAGCGAATTTTTGGAACACCATACTCATCGCCGTTCTTCTGAACTCTCTGAGTCTTCCCTCCGACATCTCGACGATATTTTCACCTTGAAACGTAATGCTTCCGAACGTCGGTTCGATCAGGCGGTTTATAAGACGGATCAACGTCGATTTACCGCTGCCCGACAACCCCATGATAACGAAAATTTCCCCTTCTTTTACTGTAAAGTTGGCGCGGTTCACGCCCACGGTCAGCTTTGTCTCGGCAAAAATGCGTTTCTTGCTCCAGCCTTGCTCCAGGAGGCTCAAGGCTTTTTCCGGCGACTGCCCAAATATTTTAGTCAGGTTTTTCACCTCAATCAACCTGTATCACCCCATTCTTTGATGTGCTTAAGTTTACAGGTTTTGGTGTAAAATGGTCAAAACCCAAATAAGTTTGTTTCGTACGTACAGAAAAAACTTTATATACGTATTATACAGAATACTCCTTATTCCTCCAAATTCCTGTCCATGTAACTTCTTTACTTTCAAAACCAACTTCAATACAATGTAACTATTCTAGTAAGAGCGTTCCGGCGGCTGCCGGTCCGCAGTTATGAACAACATACGAATAACATCTGAACAGGCAACCGGCTTCGTCCGGAGGAGGCAGAACGATGAACAACTGGGTTGGCATGTCGGAGGAACAAGTCGGCATCATTCAAAAAGCCCGCAAACGCGTGATTGAATCAATCGGTAAAAACATGGACTTATACGGAGTTACATTATCGTCCGGACATTTATACGGTATGATGTTTTTTCAGGACAAACCCATGACGCTCGACGAAATGGGCGAAGGCATGGGGATGAGCAAGACCAGCATGAGCACAGGCGTGCGCACGCTCACGGATCTGAAGATGGTTCATAAGGTATGGGAACCGGGGTCACGCAAGGATCTGTATGAAGTGGAGCCGGACTGGTACCAGACGTTTGCGGATTACTTCGCTATCAAGTGGAGGAAGCAAACGGAGATGAATCTTCAGGCGGTGCGCAAGTCACTCAGCGAGCTGAAGCGGTTGAAGGAAGCGTACCAAGACAATGAACAGCTGCAGAAGATCGTTAACACGGATATCAATAAGCTGGAGGAAGCCGTCCGCTATTACATGTGGCTGGGCCGTTTGATCGATACCTTCGAGAGCGGGGAAATCTTCTCGCTGGTACCGAAGGAGGAGCCCGTAAAACCATAATGCAGGAGAGCCGATTAAGGCTCTTTTTCCTGTTCAATCGTCTTTATGATAGAATAGAGTAATACTAACCGTTGTGATGAGGTGAAGCTTTTGAAAACCGATTTTGACCGTATCATCAATCGACGCCATACGCATTCCTACAAATGGGATCAATCCCTAAAGCTGTTCGGGGATCAGGACATCCTCCCCCTTTGGGTGGCCGATATGGATTTTGAAAGTCCTCCTGCCGTAAGGAAAGCTCTGGAAGCCCGTGCTGCGCTGGGAGTTTACGGCTATTCGATCAAAAACGAAGCTTATGTGGATGCCATTATCCACTGGTATCAACGGCGGCACGGCTGGACCATCGAGCGGGAATGGCTGAGCGACGTGCCCAGCGTCGTCACATCGCTCAGCATCGCGGTAGATGTATTCAGCGAGCCCGGCGGCTCCGTCATTCTTCAATCCCCGGTTTACTATCCTTTTTACGATGTGATTCGGATGAATGGCCGCGAGGTGGCTAAGAACCCTCTGGTCATCCGTAACGGCAGATACGAAATGGATTATGACCATTTGGAGGAACTGATGGCGGGCGGAGCCAAGCTGATGCTGCTGTGCAGTCCGCATAATCCGGGCGGGCGCGTCTGGGAACGCGAGGAGCTGCTCCGTCTGGGCGAGCTGTGTCTGAAGCACGGGGTTACGGTCATCTCGGACGAAATTCACTGTGATTTGGCACTGCCGGGACATCGCCACATTCCGTTCGCCTCTTTGTCGGAGGAGCTCTCGCAAATTACCTTGACCGCACTCGCGCCGACAAAGACGTTTAATCTCCCCGGCCTCCAATCCTCGTTCATTGTCACCGCTAATGCGGCGATGAAACGGAAATTCGATTACCGGGTCAAAGCGCTCAGCCTGCACATGACGAACTTCTTTACTCATGAAGCCGTGATGGCCGCATATAACGAAGGGGAAGCTTGGCTCGACGAACTGATCGAATACGTAGCAGGCAATGTCGAATATGCCATAGCTTATTTGGCTGAGCATCTTCCCGAGGTAAAGCCGATGCGTCCGGACGGCACTTATTTGCTGTGGGTGGACTGCCGGGGCCTGGGCCTCGATATTAAGGGGCTTAAGTCGCTGATGTTCGAAAAAGCGCGTGTGGCCTTCAGCGAAGGCTCTGCCTTCGGCACGGAGGGACAAGGCTGGCTGCGCATTAACCTGGCCTGCCCGAGATCGCTGTTGACGGATGCGCTGGAGCGGTTTTGTGAGGCGGCTTCCAATAGAAGTTAATCCGTTGTTTCTCACTAACACTACAGCCTTGTATTCCGTAACGCCTTTTCGCGAATACAGGGCTTCCTTATGTCGCCTTTGGGACTTGGGCATCGGGACGTAATTCCAGCCGGCGGCAGGAGAAAAGCTTACGAACGAACGGCTGCTTGCCCGAACAATGCAGCGCAGCCAGAAGACGTATACGCGAAGCCCTGCGGCTTGTCCCTGATCGGCTTAATTCATATTAAGGCCGGAGAAGGCAGCTTTGCGAAATAGCGGAACGATTCCATTTCTTCCGAAACGATTACCTAGCTCTTCATATTCCGGATGAGGTCATGCCGCAATGACTATTTTTCAACAGGTCTGAACCGTCAATCATAAGGATCATAGACCGCAGCCCGAATAAGGACCGCGCCTCCTGAAGTCAGCCGGGAGACCCGGTCTTTGGGGTGCCGCTTTCTCCAGATACGCGGACAAGACGCTGCCCATCATCCGCCTTCATGCTGTTCGTCGAGATAAGCCTTGTACTGCTCGGCATTGAAAAGCTCGTTCAGCTCTTCTCCGGCATCGGGAGACCATTCGATCTCTACGATCCATCCGCCCTCATACGGCTGCTCATTGACAAGCTCAGGCTGATCGAGCAGAAGGGCATTTATATTCGTGATGATGCCCGAAACGGGAGCAAACAAATCCGAAACGGTCTTCACCGATTCGATCGTACCTATAGGGTCTCCGGCGCGAACACTCGACCCTATCTCGGGGAGCTCGACAAATACAATATCCCCCAGCTCGCATTGCGCAAAATCGCTTATGCCGACCCTGACCGTCCCGGATTCCCCGATGTCCGCCCATTCATGCTCTTTGCTGTAGAAAACGTTCGCTTTAACCTCGCTCATATCCATACAGCTCCCCGTCTGTGCGGTGTTCTGCACCTGCCGGCTGCGATTCGTTCTCCCCGGAGGCACAGGCCTTCCACCCTTGTTGATCCTTCATCTTCGCACGTATACTGGTAGAATAAAACAATGGACAAGTTTACGTCAATATAACTTACATATCAATTTATTTTATCGGAAAAGCACATTGACAATCCGTTTCAACCGGGAAATAATGAGAATAAGACAACTAAATATCCGTGGATGATGACAAAAGGAGAGATTACTTGACATTAAAGTAACGCCGAAGGGGTAAGCCGCAAGGTGAATCTCTCAGGCAAAAGGACTTTTGCCGGACACATCTCTGGAGAGAACCTGCAAAACAGGTCACCCAAGGAGAAACTTGTGCTGCGGCATAAGGTAACTCTCAGGTAGAAGGACAGAGCAAGGAACGAGGTAACGCCGGCAAGCCCGGCAAGCCCGCTTCTTTTGCTCTGTTTGTTTTTTCTATGCGCTTGAGAGGCCAAATCATCGAAAGAGGTGAAAGAGATGTCCCCCTTAAAAAGAACACCGCTATTCCCGCTCTACGCGGATGAACCGGGAGCCCGCTGCATCGATTTCGGCGGTTGGGAGCTGCCCGTCCAATTCATCGGCATTCAAAAAGAGCACGATGCCGTTCGCCGGCACGCCGGATTATTCGATGTTTCCCATATGGGCGAGGTTCTGGTTACGGGTACCTTTGCCGAGGCTTACCTGCAGCACTTGACGACGAACGATGTCTCCAAATTAAGGGACGGTCAGGCACAGTACAGTTTGATGTGCTATCCTGACGGCGGCGTCGTTGACGATTTGCTGGTTTATCGGCTCACCACAGACCAGTTCATGCTGGTTATCAACGCCTCGAATATCGACAAGGATCTCGAATGGATGGACCGCCACCTGATCGGCGACGTTGTGATCCGAAACGTCTCTGAGCAAACCGCTCTGCTTGCGCTTCAAGGCCCGTTGGCGGAAACCATACTCTCTCGGGTTACAGACGCCTCTCTTTCCGATTTAACCTCATTTTCGTTTATTTCGAATGTTCAGGTCTGCGGCGTTCAGGCTCTTGTCTCCCGCACAGGATATACCGGCGAGGACGGGTTTGAACTCTATCTTCCCGGCGCCGACGCTCTTCATGTATGGCGGACGCTGCTTGAGCACGGCCGGGATCACGGCTTAATCCCCGCCGGACTTGGAGCCAGAGATACGCTCCGCTTTGAAGCTAGGCTGCCTTTGTACGGGCAAGAGCTCAGCGCCGGGGTGTCCCCTTTGGAAGCCGGAGTTGGATTTGTCGTGAAGCTAAGTAAAGAAGGATTTATCGGCAGGGAAGCGCTGTTAAAGCAAAAGCGGGAAGGAGTACGCCGCAGGCTTGTAGGCATCGGGATGATTGACCGTGGTATTCCCCGCCCCCACTACAGGGTATATGCAGACGGTGCATGCATAGGAGAAGTTACATCGGGCACGCAATCCCCCACCCTGAAAAGGAGCTTGGGCTTGGCCTTGCTGGATACCCGTTATGCAGACATCGGCACGAAAATCGAAGTGGACATTCGCGGCAAACGATTACGGGCGGAGGTTGTTCCCAGTCCGTTTTATAAACGGACCAGCAAATAAGGTAATCGGCTTTCCCCCATCATAAAGGAGCTGAATAAGGTGAAGCATCGATACTTACCAATGACGGAGCAGGATCGGCAGGACATGATGGCCGAAATCGGCATCAAGTCGGTGGAGGAGCTGTTTGCCGACATCCCTGCCCCAGTCCGGTTTCAAGGAATCTTGAATGTCTCTTCCGCACTGAGTGAGCCTGAATTGCTCAAGCACACACGCCGATTAGTGGAGAAAAATGCGGATACCGATCGGTACACCAGCTTCTTGGGTGCCGGCATCTATGATCACCACATCCCCGCCGTCATTCAACACGTGATTTCCCGTTCCGAGTTTTACACCGCCTATACCCCCTATCAACCGGAAATCAGCCAAGGCGAGCTTCAGGCGATCTTTGAATTTCAGTCGTATATTTGCGAATTGACGGCGATGGCCGCGGCCAATGCAAGCATGTACGACGGCGCTACCGCTCTGGCGGAGGCCGGAAAGCTGGCCTGCGAAGCCACCAAACGAAAGCAGCTGGTCGTCTCGCGGGCGGTACACCCCGAATCCCGGCAAACCTTACGCACGGCGGCACGGGGGCTAGATCTGGATATCGTTGAAATCGACTATGCGGATGGTGTAACGGATCAGAAGCTGCTCGCCTCCCAAATCTCCGGTCAAACCGCAGCCGTAATCGTACAATCGCCCAATTTTTTCGGCTGTATCGAGGATTTACGAGCTATGGAGCCGCTCATTCATGCCGTAAACGGCTTGCTCGTAGTGTATACCAATCCGCTCTCACTCGGTTTGCTGGAGCCGCCAGGCGCTCTCGGCGCGGACATCGTGATAGGCGATGCGCAGCCGCTGGGCATTCCTGCGGCTCTTGGCGGACCTACCTGCGGCTTCTTCGCCGTCGGCTCACCGTGGCTCCGCAGGATGCCCGGCCGAATCGTCGGCCAAACGGTAGACCGGGACGGCAAACGCGGTTTTGTGCTCACGCTGCAGGCAAGGGAACAGCACATCCGCCGTGAAAAAGCAACCTCCAACATTTGCTCCAACCAGGCTCTCCTTGCTCTATGCGCTTCCGTTTACTTGTCGGTTATGGGTAAAGCCGGCTTACAGGAGGTGGCAGGCACGAACGTGCGGAAAGCACACTATGCGGTCGAAAGCTTCCGGCGGATCAAGGACGTCACCCTTGCTTTCAACAGCCCTTTTTTCAACGAGTTCGTACTTAAGTTACCCGAACAGGCCGACATCGGAAGGCTTAATGAAGCGCTGCTGTCCTTTGGATTTATCGGAGGCTATGATCTGGGATCGGCATACCCGGAATTAAAAAATCACCTCCTCATCGCCGTTACGGAACGAAGAACCCGGGAAGAGATCGAGGAATTTATCGACCGAATGGAGGCATCCCTGTGAGCAGCGAAAAATCCACTGAACGTATCGTAGAGGAAACAAGCAGCGTAAAGCACGATCAAGCCTTGATTTTCGAGATAAGCAGGCCCGGACGGATCGGGTACTCCCTACCCGAATGCGATGTGCCTCAGACCAGCATCGATGAACTAATTCCTTCCCGTCTGCTGCGAACAAAGCCCGCTCAGCTTCCCGAGGTCAGCGAGGTCGACGTCATTCGCCATTACACCGCTTTATCGCGCCGCAATTTCGGCATCGACAACGGATTTTATCCCTTAGGCTCCTGCACCATGAAATATAATCCGAAAATCAACGAGGATGTCGCCCGTTTTCCCGGTTTTTCCAAAATTCATCCGTACCAGCCCGAATCCTCCATCCAAGGCGCATTGGAGTTGTTGTATACGCTGCAGAATGATTTGACCGCCATCACCGGCATGGACCGGGTGACGCTGCAGCCCGCAGCCGGGGCACACGGCGAATGGACCGGACTCATGATGATTCGCGCCTATCACGAGAGCCGTGGCGAGCATCGGACGAAGGTCATTGTTCCGGACTCCTCCCACGGCACCAACCCTGCAAGCGCAACCGTCGCGGGGCTTGAGACCATCATCGTCAAATCCGACGCCAAGGGGCTGGTCGATCTGGAAGCGCTGCGCGCAGCGGTAGGTTCGGATACCGCCGCACTCATGCTGACCAACCCTAATACGCTCGGCTTGTTCGAGGAGCGGATCGTGGAAATTGCGGAAATCGTACACGAAGCCGGAGGCCTGTTGTATTACGATGGAGCCAATTCCAACGCGATTATGGGCATTACGCGCCCCGGAGATATGGGCTTTGATGTTGTTCATTTAAATCTTCATAAAACCATGAGCACCCCGCACGGCGGCGGAGGCCCGGGCGCAGGCCCGGTGGGCGTGAAGCAAAAGCTGGCCCCATTCCTGCCAGCACCGACCGTAGAACGCAAGGAAGACGGGACGTACTACTTCGACTATGACAAGCCAGAATCGATCGGCCGGGTCAAAGCCTTCTACGGCAATTTCGGGATTCTTGTACGGGCCTACACCTATATCCGCAGCTATGGTCCAGAGGGGCTTCGCGCCGTATCCGAATGCGCCGTGCTGAACGCCAACTACATGATGCGCAGGCTGGCGCCTTATTACGAGGTTCCGTATGAGCGCCTGTGCAAGCACGAATTTGTCATGTCCGGCAGAAATCTGAAAAAATTCGGCGTGCATACGTTAGATGTAGCCAAAAGACTGCTTGATTTCGGTTATCATCCCCCGACCATTTATTTTCCGCTGAATGTCGAAGAATGCATCATGATCGAGCCTACCGAAACCGAGAGCAAAGAAACACTCGATGCTTTTATCGATGCGATGATCCAGATCGCTCACGAGGCCGAGCATCATCCGGAGCTGCTGCTGAACGCCCCGCACACTACAGCCGTAAGAAGGCTGAACGAAACCCAGGCAGCCCGAAAGCCCGTACTGAATTGCACCTGCCGCTAATAGTCCGTTTCGAAACATAACGGGGTTACGCTGCAATAAAGCAAACTCGCCTAACCTGGCGGGTTTGTTTTTCTTCGATCCTATCGGCAAGCTTCTAATTGATTCTCATATTGCCGCGAAAAGTTGGCGAGTTATCGTCCTTCTGCATAATATATCCTATTTCATTTTAACTTTATCGGATTTGGACATATCTTTATTGTTCTAAGCCTTCAAGACAAAAAAAGAGACCCGCCAACGGGGCCGGGTCTTAAAGTGTATATATTAAAAAAGGGGGTCTTGTCACTAATCATACATCGTCAATATGTTAAACAAGTAACAGAAATATTTCATTTATGTAACAAGTTTGAAAGCGCTATATCGAAATTGAGAATAACTATCAAAATCATTGATAAAACTTCTCAATATGGAGATAATCCACCAAAATAGGCTAATAATCGGTCTCAATTAAAGTATTTGCCAAAATTCAACACTTGACGTATAATTCGGAGCACAGGGGTACATGAAAGGCGAGGTGAGAAGAATGTACGACTATCATCATTTACATCATGTCAAGGAGCAGTCCCGATCCAAGAGAACCCTGTGGATCACGCTGTTTTTGACTGGATTTTTTACCCTGGTGGAAATTATCGGAGGTCTGCTCTCCAATTCTCTTGCTCTGCTTTCCGATTCGGCTCACATGATATCCGACGTATTCGCACTCGGGCTCAGCATGTTTGCGATTCATTTGGCTACTCGGCCCCCGAATGCAAAGTTTACGTTCGGGTACCTGCGCTTTGAGATTATCGCCTCTTCGATCAACGGACTTACGCTTTGCGCCATCGCGGTCTGGATCTTTATCGAAGGCATCCGGCGCTTTATCCATCCGGAAGAGATCAACCTGAAGCTGATGCTGACCATTGCCTCCATCGGACTTGTTGTAAATATAATACTGACCTACGTATTAAGCCGCAGCGTGAAGGAAGAAGACAATTTAAACATCCAAAGCGCATTATGGCACTTTATCGGCGATTTGCTCAGCTCGGTCGGGGTTATCGTTTCCGCGATCCTCATTTATTTTACGGGCTTCCTATGGTTCGATCCGCTGATCAGTATGGTGATCGGGGGCATCATCTTTACAGGCGGTGCCAAAATCCTGAAAGAAGCCTACTATATTCTAATGGAGTCGGTGCCTGACCGCTTTCAGCTGGATGAGATACGGGAATCGATTGCTCAGGTAGAAGGTGTGGAGGATGTGCACGAAATGCATTTGTGGGCTATTTCCACCGACCATTATTCGCTGACTGCGCATGTGTTTATTGACAATAAGACCCAACCGTTTTGCATCATTCTCGCCATTAACGAGACGCTGAAGGAGAAATACGGCATTGAGCATTCCACTATTCAAATGGAGCATGCGGTCATTCATCCCCATGGAGAGTACGGCAAGGAATTTTTACGGCACAAGGACGAGATCGGCGGGACGGCGCTGCCAACCTGATCCGGGAAATAAAGCAAAACCCTCTTTCATCCATGCGATGGCAAGAGGGTTTTATGCTTTATCCGCTTTCGCTCCCGTAATCAGTATATGACGAGCCCTGGAACGCCTCCCTTCTCTTGAAGATCAGTCCCCGTCAATGTCATTCAAAACTACAAAACGATATAAAAACCGCCCCTGCCGGCCAAAGCCGACAAAGGCGGTGATATGCATTAGCCCGGATATATTCCGGACTTCATTTACAAAATTACATGCTGAGCCATTTTTTGAACAAATGCTTCGTCGTATCGAGGTTGATCGCTGCGATCGAAGTCGTGAGCGGGATGCCTTTCGGACAAGAGCGCACGCAGTTCTGCGAGTTTCCGCAGCCTTCGATGCCGCCGTCGGACATGAGTGCTTCCAGACGCTCGTGAGCATTCATCTCGCCAGTCGGATGCGCGTTAAACAAACGCACCTGCGAGATGGCCGCCGGGCCGATAAAGTCCGTTTTGTCGTTCACGTTCGGACAGGATTCCAGACATACACCGCAAGTCATGCATTTGGACAGCTCATAAGCCCATTGACGCTTAGCTTCGGCCATACGCGGACCGGGACCCAAATCGTATGTGCCGTCGATCGGAATCCAGGCTTTCACTCTCTTCAAAGCGGAGAACATACGCTCGCGATTGATCACCAGGTCACGAACAACCGGGAATGTCGTCATCGGTGCGATGCGGATCGGCTGTTCCAGCTTGTCTACCAGCGCTGTACAAGCCTGACGCGGTTTGCCGTTGATAACCATGGAGCAGGCTCCGCACACTTCCTCCAAACAGTTCGATTCCCAGCAGACCGGTGTCGTTTTTTCACCTTTGGCATTCACCGGATTACGCTGTACCTCCATCAAAGCGCTGATCACGTTCATGTTCGGGCGATAAGGAATTTCAAACTCCTCCGTGTATGGCGCACTTTCCGGTGAATCTTGACGGGTTATGATAAACTTGATCGTTTTGCTTGCAGTCGCGGTTGCTTCGGCCATGATTAATGACCTCCCTTCTTCTTGTCGGTCGTATAGTCACGTTTACGGGGCGGAATGAGTGATACGTCGACGTCCTCATACTCGATTTGCGGACCATCCGGCGTCCATTTCGCCTTCGTTGTTTTCAAAAATTTCTCGTCATTACGCTCCGGGAACTCCGGCTTGTAGTGTGCACCGCGGCTCTCGTCACGCAGCAAAGCGCCGAGCGTCATGGCATGCGCCAGTTCCAGCATGTTCCAAAGCTGACGGGTATAAGCCACACCCGGGTTGTTGAAGCGGGCGGAGTCGTTGATGTTGATGTTGCGGTAGCGCTGCTTCAGCTCGTTGATCTTGTCGATCGTTTCCTGCAGCTGCTTGTTGTAGCGAACCACCGTCATGTTATTGGTCATCCATTCGCCGAGCTCTTTCCCAATCACGTAAGCATTTTCGGTGCCGTCCATCTTCAGGATGCTTTCGTATTTATCGGTATGAAGCTTCGTATAACGGTCGAATACCGAGGAAGAAATATCTTCCGCATGCTTATCCAGGCCTTTGATATATTCGATCGCTTTCGGACCGGCAACCATACCGCCGTAGATAGCGGACAGCAGTGAGTTCGCGCCCAAACGGTTCGCGCCGTGGTACTGGTACTCGCATTCGCCTGCGGCGAACAAGCCCGGAATGTTTGTCATTTGGTTATAATCTACCCACATACCGCCCATCGAATAGTGAACGGCCGGGAAAATTTTCATCGGAATTTTGCGCGGGTCATCGCCCATAAACTTCTCATAGATCTCGATGATCCCGCCAAGCTTGACATCCAGCTCTTTCGGATCCTTGTGGGATAGGTCAAGATAAACCATGTTCTCGCCGTTGATGCCCAGCTTCATGTCCACGCACACGCTGAAAATTTCCCGCGTAGCGATATCACGGGGCACCAGGTTGCCGTAAGCAGGATATTTCTCCTCAAGGAAGTACCAAGGCTTGCCGTCTTTATATGTCCATACCCGTCCGCCTTCACCGCGTGCCGATTCGGACATCAGACGAAGCTTGTCGTCGCCCGGAATGGCTGTCGGGTGGATCTGGATGAATTCGCCGTTAGCGTAATAAACGCCCTGCTGGTACACCGCACTCGCCGCCGTACCCGTATTGATAACGGAGTTGGTCGATTTACCGAAGATGATCCCGGGACCGCCTGTCGCCAAAATAACCGCATCCGAACGGAATGTTTTCACTTCCATGCTGCGCAGGTCCTGGCCGACAATACCTCGGCATACGCCGTCATCGTCAAGCACCGCACCAAGGAACTCCCAATGCTCGTATTTCTGAACCAGACCGGCAGTTTCCCAACGGCGCACTTGCTCATCCAGCGCATACAGCAGCTGTTGACCCGTTGTCGCTCCAGCAAATGCCGTACGATGGTGCTTTGTTCCCCCGAAACGCCGGAAATCGAGCAGACCCTCAGGTGTACGGTTGAACATCACCCCCATCCGGTCCATCAAATGGATGATGCCGGGCGCCGCTTCACACATCGCTTTAACAGGCGGCTGGTTCGCGAGGAAGTCTCCTCCGTATACCGTATCGTCAAAATGTTCCCACGGAGAGTCGCCTTCTCCTTTTGTATTAACCGCTCCGTTGATACCACCCTGGGCGCATACGGAGTGGGAGCGCTTGACAGGAACAAGGGAGAACAAGTCTACGTGAACTCCAGCCTCGGCCGCTTTGATGGTGGCCATCAAGCCCGCCAGACCTCCACCGACTACAATGATTTTTGAATTCGCCATGATCGTCCGCCCTCCTTAACCTTTTGCCATTTGAGGCACTTGCTGGAATGATGGGTCCATAAATGCCGTCAACGACAAGATAAACATGATGGACATGATAACAAAAACGCCCATCCAGACATAAGTAGATACTCGCTGTGCGCGCGGACCTATGGTAATACCCCAGCTGACAAGGAAAGACCACATTCCGTTGCTGAAGTGGAATACGGCTGCAATCACACCGATCACGTAGAGCACGAAGTAGACGGGATTGACTACAATACCGTGCATGTGGACGCCGATCTCACCTTGGTCAACCGTTCCGATAGCAATCTGAAAGCGAGTTTGGAAAAAGTGCCATGCCACGAAAATAAACGTGATTACGCCGGTCACACGCTGCAGAAAAAACATCTGGTTGCGGAAATACCCGTAGTTAGACACGTTGTTGCGTGCTGTATATGCTACATACAGACCGTAGATGGCATGGTATGCCAGCGGAATCCAGATCCCGAAAATCTCCAGGAACAGGACCAGCGGCAGCGAATGCAGCCAATGCACTTGCTCCATAAAGCCCGTGTGTCCACCGCTGAACGCTTTGTAGTTCGTCAGCAGGTGCTCGATCAGGAAGAAACCGACCGGGATGACACCCAGCAATGAATGAAGCTTTCGAGAATAATACGAGTTCTTAAACATTAGTAATTCGTTCCCCCCTTAAGGTCAAGGCTTGTCACTATTTCGTCAAAACCATCTTTCATTGTACTCCCGCATACTTAGAGCGTCAACAGAAAACGCTACAACTATTTTCCATGAATCGACATGCTTTTATGCAGAATACGCCGAAAAATGTGAACGGGAAGTGACATATACCATACTACTCTTGAATCGCTTATAATGGAAGTGCGGATTTTTTATATATCGTTATAACAATACTGCATATGTAAAAAGGAGACGGTTCTTATTATGGAACTCATTGATGTTTTCGCTGCCGTCGTCGAGCAGCAAAGCTTGAATAAAGCCTCTCAACTGCTGAATATTTCACAGCCTGCCTTATCGCGCAAAATCATGCGGCTGGAGGAGGAGCTCGGTGTCCAGCTGTTCAAGCGCATAGGCAAGCGTCTTGAGCTGACCCGGGCCGGTGAGATTACCTATGAATATGCTCTCGATCAGCAGCGGCTGGAACGCAAGCTGCATGAAACGCTGCAAACCTTCAAAACGGGTGTGCAGCCTGCCAGCATGATCATTGGAGCAAGCTTGACTACGCTGCAGTCTACGCTTCCGGACCTGATTACGATGTATATGAGGGAATACCCGAACACCGATATTAAAGCGATCACCGGCAAAACCCATGAAATCGTGCCGCTGGTTAAAGACAGAAAAGTGGACATCGGACTCGTCGCTTCCAAAATCGATGATCCGTCCCTCACCTGTGTTCCCTTGTTCGACGACCACCTGTGCCTTGTTTTGCCGGACGGTCATTCTTATACCGGCAAGACGGAGCTCAAGATTCACGATCTTCACGGGCTGCCGATGATCCTGTTCTCGCGAGGCACCTGGTACCGTGTCCTGATGGACGAGATCTTCCAACGCTATGCCGTCCATCCCGACGTCAAGATGGAAATCGATTCGTTCGAAGCCATCACGCGTCTGGTTTCCACCTGTAATGCGGGCACCTTGCTTCCCGAATCCTATCTCCGCCGTAATTTAATGGAAGACAACCAATTGACCGTACGTTATATACCGGAGCTGAAGCAAACCAAAAGAACGACCTCTCTGCTGTATACAGATGATGCCGTTCTCCAGACTTCCATCGGTCTTTTCATTGATCAGGCGGTGCGTCATTATCAACAGGCCAGGACGGTGGGCGTTTAGCCTTTTGGGGTTCACTTGCCCCTTGAGCCAAGCGCCTCAGCCGATGGTGATTTTACCTTCAGGGTAACGGTACAGCTCCTTATCCGTTTTCTTTCCAAGCGCGTAGGCCAAAGTCATCGGTCCAAGCCGCCCGGTGAACATCGTCAGAGCGATAACGACTTTACCGAATTCGGTGAGCTGGGGGGTTAGGCCCATGCTTAATCCCACGGTGCCGAAAGCGGAGGTCACTTCGAACAGGATAACCAAAAAGGCGTGATCCTCCGTCGTAGAGAGCAGCATCGTTATGAAAACGACCATAAAGATCGCGAACATGGTCAGTGTGATCGCTTTGAGAATCCGGTCCTTTCCGAGCCGGTAGCGAAACATGACAATGTCTTCCTTTCCCCGAACCATCGCAACCAGCGCCCCGACCAGGATGGCGAAGGTCGTCGTTTTGATTCCGCCGCCCGCCGAACCTGGAGAAGCGCCGATAAACATAAGAATAATGAGAAAAAATTGCGAAGCTTGTCTCATCTGGGAGACGTCCACCGTGGTAACCCCTGCGGAACGGGGGGTCACGGAATGCAGCAGCGAAGCCAGCAGTTTACCGGAACCGTTTAATGCTCCGAACGTTTTGTGATTCGTAAATTCAAAGATCAGCAGAATCACAAAGCCGATAACGGTGAGTGCCCCTGTAGTGCTCAGTACGACTTTTGAGTGAAGCGAGAGCTTTCGGGTTTTATGATATTCCAGCAGATCCGCAATGACAATAAAGCCGATTCCGCCAAGCACGATCAGAATGATCGCCACCAAATTGACAATCCAATCGTAAGCCAGATGAGACATGCTGCCGAATGGCTTATGGATCGCGCCGAATAAATCGAAACCTGCATTATTAAAGAATGAAATGGCATGGAAAATGCCGTAATAAATCGCCTGGCCGGGTTCCATCTCGAACGACCAACGGACCGAAAAAATCACCGCCGCTGCAAACTCAATCGTTAAAGAATATAAAAGAACCTTGCGTATTAACCGGACGATCCCTTCCATGCTGCCCTGATTCATTGCCGTCTGCAGCACCAGACGTTCTTTGAGCGAAATCTTCCGCTTGAACACAAGAGCGATCAAAGCGGCCATCGTCATGAAGCCGAGTCCGCCAATCTGAATCAGCAGGATAAGGACAAGCTGCCCGAACGCGGAAAAATACGTGCCTGTATCCACCAGCACGAGTCCCGTTACGCATGTCGCTGAAGTAGCTGTAAATAAAGCGTCCAGGAAGGGCATGGACTCCCCGCTGACCGTTGCAATCGGCAGTGAAAGCAAGACTGCGCCAATCATAATAATCAAAGTGAAGCCATATACCAAAATTTGCGGCGGTGACAGCCTCATAATCAATCCAGGTTTCAAGCCTTGGCACGTCCTTTCCGTCTCCCGGGAGCATCAAATCTGCTCCGTCCGCCTGCTAGCGGATGACTTCATTCTCGAATGTTTCGATCTGTTCGTTTGTTCCAATCACGACCATAACGTCGCGCTCTTCGAAAGTATCTTCCGCTGTAGGCGCAATGATGACACCGTTCTTTCTATTGATCGCCACGACACTGCATCCGTAACGCGCCCTGGGATCAAGCTCCTTCAGCGTCCGTCCGGCAAGCCTTTTGGGTACGGCCAGCTCCGCAATGGTGTAGTCATTGGACAGTTCAATATAATCAAGCAAATTGGGAGAAACGAGTTGATGCGCTACGCGTATCCCCATATCCCGTTCGGGATAAATGACCCGGTCAACCCCGATTTTGTTCAGCACTTTGCCGTGAAGCTCGGACAGCGCTTTGGCTACGACCGTTTTGACCCCAATGTCCTTTAATAGAATCGCAGTAAGAATGCTCGCTTGAATATCGTTGCCGATCGCCACCACCACGCAATCGAAATTCCGGATGCCCAGCGATCGGATCACCTCTTCTTCCGTCGAGTCCGCTACCACCACGTGCGTCAGCTTGTCGCTCATCTCCTCCACCGCTTCTTCGTCCACATCGATGCCAAGCACCTCATAGCCCAGTTTCAGAAGCTCCTCGGCAAGACTTGAACCGAATCGTCCTAATCCAATGACTGCGTATTGAGTGTTTTTCATCCATTCGTTTCCCCTAACCAATCGTAATTTTGCCTTCCGGATATCTGTACAATTCCTTCTCCGCCTTCGGACCCAGTGCATAAGCCAATGTCAGCGGACCCAGACGTCCGGTAAACATAGTAAACGCGATAAGGATCTTGCCGAGATCCGACAAATCCGGTGTTAACCCCATCGACAAGCCAACCGTGCCAAAGGCCGATGTCACTTCAAACAAAATCATCAGGAACGCATGATCCTCCGTTGTAGAAAGAATCATCGTGATCGTGACGACCAGCGCCAAAGCGACCATCGTAATCGTAACGGCCTTCAGAATCCTTTCTTTGCCTAACCGGTGACGGAAGAGTACAATGTCTTCCTTCCCGCGGACCATCGCGATCATCGCGCCAACCAGCGTGGTAAAGGTCGTCGTTTTGATCCCTCCGCCTGTAGAGCCGGGAGAAGCACCGATGAACATCAGAATGATGATAAAAAACTGCGTCGCCTGCCTAAGCCCGGCAATATCAAGCGTATTGGCTCCAGCTGTCCGCGGTGTAACGGATTGAAACAGTGAGGCGAGTATTTTGCCGGACCAGTCGAGCGGTCCAAGCGTTCTGGAATTCGTAAATTCGAAGATAAATATAATCAACGCCCCGATTCCGATCAAAAAACCGGTAGCGCTTAGCACCACTTTGGTATGAAGCGTCAGCTTTTGGTTCCTTCTATAATCCATGAGGTCCGACAGAACGACGAAACCGATTCCACCCAAAATGATGAGTCCCATCGAAACCGCGTTGATCACCGGATCAGCTGCATAAGCCGTCAAGCTGCTGAATTTTCCCGTTACCGGCCCGAAAATATCGAAACCGGCATTGTTGAAGAAGGAGACGGCATGAAAAATACCATAATAAGCCGCTTTGCCGGGACCCAAATCAACCGACCATCGAACAGCGAAAATAACGGCAGCCGTAAACTCAATCGTGAGCGAATAAATCATCACCTTACGGATTAACCGCACAATGCCTTCAAGACTGTTCTGGTTCAGTGCTTCTTGCAAAATAAGCTTTTCTTTAAGTGAGATGCGCTTTTTCAGGGCAAATGCGAATAAGGTAGCCATGGTCATAAACCCGAGCCCGCCGACCTGGATCAATAGCATGATAACCATCTGGCCGAACAGGGTAAAATAAGTGCCCGTATCCACAACGACAAGTCCGGTTACACAGGCTGCCGATGTCGCCGTGAATAAAGCATCCAGGAAACGCATCGGTACACCGCTGGCCGAGGCCGCGGGAAGCGACAACAGCATGGAGCCGATCAAGATCATAACAGCAAAACCGATGACCAAAATTTGCGGAGGCGTGAGCTCGACTTTCCTGGCAATGGTTTTCATGAATGCACCCCTATTTGACGTTTCAGGCAACAAAAAAGACACTGGAAACCCAATGTCAATTTAAGGTTCCTGTAATTCAAGCCTACGAGGTTAGCTGTCGGATTCGGATGTACAGGCACCCTATCAGCGGATTGTATCCGCTGAATTCACCCCTAAACTCATGGTTCCCCCGTTTTCCTTTAGAAATTCGGCTCGCTATTCAATTGATATGAATTATAATCCTCTTTTCATTGAAGTACAAAGCCTTGTTTCACCTGAATGCACCGGATTTCGCAAAATTACGACATATGTAAGCGTTTTTATAGGTGTGGCGCTTCGCTTTGCTGAATATTGCCTCACGTAGCTCTTGTTATCATTGGATTTGCTTATGGAATGTATGCTACCTTAAAAGAATAGACTGTTATTATCCCATATCTGCTAAGGAGCATTTCATGCCGAAACGACGATTCGAACCTCCACTGCTGCTTCTGGCCGTCCTTGGCCTGATGCTGTACCTGGGCGTTACGTTTGCCTCCGCCTATTTGGACAAGACTCGCCTCCCTAAAGACGATGCCGAAGACCTTCCCGTCGTTACAAAGCAGCAAGCGGCGAATGCTGCGATGAGCTTTGTCCGCAACCGCTTTGCGATAGGACCAGGCGCACAAGCCCATACCTTGTACCAATCTTACCCGGTAAGAAACGGCTATTTGCTAAAGGAGCAGCTGTACGATCAATACAAGAAAAAATATGAAGGACGATTTCCCCTCGAATATTTTGAGGTGGAGATTAACGACATCGAAAAGGGCGCAACGTACTATGTGGCGGTGAATTATAAAACCTTGGCCATATTCGGATTCTCGATGAGCCGGACCGCAACCGCCAGAAGCGAATCCGTAAGCTCTCCGGATGCCGGCCTCCTGAAGACGGCGAATACCGCCATTCGGGAGATGGGCTATGACCCCGCGGAATTTGCATTGACGGGCGAATCCGGGCGGGCCGGGAACGGAAGTCTCATCTTCCGTAGCAAGACGGAGCGAATAGGCGAAGCCCCGCTGGAGCTTCACCTGAAAGTGTCCGGCAGCCGGGTCACTGCGTTTGTGCCGGTATTTACGGTTCCGGATGCGTTCATGGCCTGGCAGGAAGCGCAGGATCGCCGTTCCGCTTTAATGACGCGGATCAGTATCGGAATCTCGCTTGTGATGACACTCGCGGCGCTGATCCTAGTTGTGCGGCGGCGGCGTGACATCCGCTATGCGCGCGGTGCGCTGCTCACGTTTTTCTTCGTGGCGATTTATATCGTCAACAATTTTAATATGATCCCTGCGTTCCGAACGATGCACGGAAGCGGACCTTCCTGGCCAGTAGCCCTGTTTTACTTATGGTTCACCAATATTGTTGTCGGACTGATGGCCCTTTCGACGTATTTGGCCTTGAGTGCGGGGCGGCGGCTCTGGCTCGACCGCGGATGGAATCCCTGGCCGGTTTGGCGGGACTCTGTATTCGGAGGCGAGGTATGGAAAGCGGCGGTACGAGGTTATTTCATTTGCTTGTTCATTTTGGGCCTGCAGCAAACCATGTTTTTTATCGGTACCGAAGTGTTCGGCGTATGGACGGTCAGCGACCCGGCCGACTCCGTATACAACATGACCTATCCCGGTCTATTTCCGTTGATGGCCTGGGTGGCCTCCATCTCCGAAGAGGCGGTGTACCGGCTGTTGGGCATCGCCCTCATGCTGAAGCTGACACGCAGCCGTTTCCTGGCCGTACTGCTGCCGAGCGTCATTTGGGCGATGAGCCATACCCAATACCCTATTTACCCGGTGTACACCCGATTGGTCGAGGTGACGGTCATCGGATTGATATTCGGTTATGTATTCTTGAAATATGGCTTGCTTACCGCTCTGTTCACCCATGCGTCCATGAACAGCATCCTGATGGGGCTCTCGATCATGTTCGTCGGAGAGCCCGAACAGGTCGCTATCGGCGCGGCTTATTTGGCGGCGCCATTGGCTATCGGCCGGGTGCTGTCTCTGCTGCACGCCGGATTCAATCGACGGCCCCCGTCGTTTCCCCCGCCGAATCCTTCGCCGGATCCGAATCCGCACCCTGGCTCCGGCCGTTTAACGCCGTTATGATTTGCTCCGCCAGCTTTGGACCGATACCAAGAGGCTTAAAGTCTTCAGGCTTGGCCTCTTTTATTTTTTTCAGGGAACCGAAATGCCTCAGCAGCGCTTTCCGCCGTTTCTCCCCAACGCCGGGCACGGCATCCAGCTGGGAAACGACCATCGACTTGGCCCTCGTTTCCCTGTGGAAGGTGATCGCGAATCGGTGCACTTCGTCCTGGATGCGCTGAAGCAAATAAAATTCCTGGCTGTCGCGCGGCAGGGGCACAACCTCGGCCGGATCGCCCATAAGCAGCTGCGCGGTTTTGTGCTTGGCGTCTTTTACCAAACCGCAAACGGGTATAAAGAGTCCGAGCTCGTTCTCAAGCACGTCCACCGCAGCAGCGATATGCCCCTTTCCGCCGTCAATGACAACGAGATCCGGCAGCGGCAGACCTTCCTTCAGCACCCGTTCATAGCGGCGCCTTACTACCTCGCGCATCGTTTCATAGTCGTCCGGTCCCTTTACCGTGCGTATTTTGTACTTGCGGTATTCCTTACGGTCCGGCTTGCCGTCCGTAAATACAACCATCGCCGATACGGGGTCCGAGCCTTGAATGTTGGAGTTATCGAACGCCTCGATGCGCCGTACGACGCCCGTGCCCAAATAGCGGCCTAGGTTCTCCACCGCCTTGACCGTACGCTCCTCATCCCGTTCAATCAAACGGAATTTTTCTTCAAGCGCAACCCGGGCATTCTCGCAAGCCATATCCACCATATTCTTCTTCAGGCCCCGGCGCGGAATATGCACCTTTACCCTCAGCCAGCTTTCAAGCGCCTCCTTGATTTCGACTTTGGCCGCCACTTCATGTTCTTCCGATTCAGCATCGGAGAAGCCGGCCTTATGCTCCGCTTTCCCGGCAGGATCGCCTGCTTCTTCCTGCTTCTGCCCCGCTCCCCACGCCGGCAGGAAGACTTCCTTCGGCAGCGCCGGATTCTCGCTGTAGTACTGCGTCACGAAAGTGAGGAAGTCTTCATCCGCCTCGCCATAATATGGAAAGAGAGAGGCGTGGCGTTCGATCAGCTTGCCTTGGCGCATGTACAGGATTTGCACACACATCCAGCCTTTGTCTACGGCAAACCCGAATATGTCCCGGTCCACGGTATCCGTTGTCGTAATTTTCTGCTTTTCCATCACGGCATCGATTTGCAGAATATGATCACGGAGTTCCTTTGCCCGCTCGAAGTTCAGCTCCTCTGCAGCTTCGTTCATTTTACGAGTCAGCTCCGCCTTGATGGCATGATGTCCGCCGTTTAAGAAACGGCTGATCTCTTGGACCATCTTGTCATACGTATCCTGCTCCACCTCATATTCGCAGGGGGCGATACATTGGCCAAGATGGTAATACAAGCATACCCGGTCCGGAAGCGTCTTGCATTTGCGCAGCGGGTACAACCGGTCCAGCAGCTTCTTCGTCTCCTGTGCCGCAAAGGCGTTCGGGTAGGGTCCGAAATATTTGGCTTTATCCTTCAGTACCCGGCGGGTCACCTCAAGCCGCGGATGCTTTTCATTCGTAATTTTAATATATGGAAACGATTTGTCGTCCTTAAGCAGAACGTTATATCGCGGAAAATACGTTTTAATCAGGTTGGCCTCAAGAATGAGCGCCTCCACATTGCTGGCCGTAACAATGTATTCGAAGTCGACGACCTCATTGACCATCAACTGCGTCTTCACGGTATGACTGCCGGTAAAATAGGATCGCAGCCGGTTGCGCAGCACTTTTGCTTTGCCGACATAAATGACGGTGCCCTCCCGGTTTTTCATCAAATAACAGCCGGGCTGCTCCGGTACGAGCGACAGCTTGTTTTTGATGGCTTCCAGCGTCTTCTTCCGTTCCTGTAGGTGATGGGCTCCCCCTTCGTGCTCGGTCATCTGCGCTCCTCCTTTCCATAACAAAAAGCTCTTTTTCCAGCATAGCAGAAAAAGAGCTTTTTCGTCACCTTACTCGCCTGCTGCCAATTTATTGATAGCGGCTCAGTACGTTTTTCAGGGCATCCTTGGACTGGAAGCCGACAACCTTGTCCACCGGCTGTCCGTCCTTGAACACAATCAGCGTAGGAATACTCATAACGCCAAAACGGGAAGCGGACTCCGGATTGTCATCCACGTTCACCTTGGCGATTTTTACACTGTCGCCGATTTCTTTATCCAGCTCCTCAAGTACAGGAGCGATCATTTTGCAAGGACCGCACCAAGGAGCCCAGAAGTCTACTAGAACCGTACCGGATCCTTCTACTTCATTAGTAAAGGATTGGTCAGTAACATTTACGATTGCCATATTTTATATATTCTCCTTTCGGTTTGGTATGCCAACATGTAAAGTATACCACATCACGGCCCTTTTTCAACCGCGCTAAAGTTTGCATAATTGTCACTTTCACGTTCTTTACAATTCCTTCGAAAGTTGGGTATACTGTCTTTATATATGCACCCCGGCTAATTGCCGAAGGAGGAAAGGGACATGAACGATCCGAAACATCCGGAGCTGCACGTATACGAAGAAGGACGCGACGATTTGATGGATACGGCCATGGGCTTTGGCGTATTCTTTATCGTTCTTATCGGAATCGCGGTAGTGGCTACCGTTGTCTCCGTTTTGGTGAAGTAATTTCTCATTAGACAAGTTAGTTTTCCCAAAGCCAAAAGCCCTTCTCGACGTCTGCATGACGCGAGAAGGGCTTTTTTACCTTTTTTATAAGCGGCCGCTTATTGCAAGCCCCGTTTATTCGTTCCATTCACCATGACCACGTCGACAAAATGCCGGATGCGATCCATGATTCTCTGCCCCTTGTACTCCTCGTCTCCATCCTTACTGGTGAAGCTGAAATGCTTCTCCAAAGAGGTTAAATCCAGATTAGAGGTAAAGAACGTCGGCTTGCGGTTCATCCGGTAATTGAGAATCGCTCCCATCACATGGTCGCGCAGCCACGGATTCAGGTTCTCCGCGCCGATGTCGTCAAATACCAGCAGATCCGTTTCCTTGAGCACATCAATCGTTTCCTTCAGCTTCAGCGGTTCCTGGAACATCGACTTCAAATCCTCGGCAAAATCCGGCATGTACACAATGGCTCCCGTATATCCGTCTTTGGCCAGCTCATAAAGCAGGTAACACATTAAGAAGGTTTTTCCTGTTCCGAACGCCCCTGCCAGGTAAAGCCCCTTCGGTTGCAGCCCGTTTTCCCGCACCTGGAAAATATAATCCATCACCTGCCCGACAGCTTCTTCACGATCGGGGTCCTTGCCCAAAATCTCCAATGACGAATAACCTTCCGACAGCGCCCGCTCATCTACATAGAAGCTGCGAATGCGGCTGCGTACCGCCTCTTGCGTTGACCTTGCGATAAACTTTTTGCAGGCCACCTTCTGATCGTGGATGCGGATCCGATCTTCCGCCGCCTCCACCGTCAGTATCGAGTAATGACCTTCAAAATCGTTCGGACAGCGGTCCAGGCCCGGACAATTGGAACAGTTGTTATATTCCGTCACATATTGGTGCAGCTTATTTAAATTCAGCTTCATCGTCTGAAGATCAAGCTCCGGATATTTTTGTCTCAGCTTCACGATGAGCGGGTCCTTTGCCACCTGCTGTAACTTTTCATCCGCCTGTTTTAACAACTGTCGTCCCTGCATGCCGCGCAGCAACTCTCCTAACGATTCCACCGGCTTCACCTCCCCATGGTTTCCGATTCATTGACCGGACTAAAGCCTACCGCTGTCCGTCCAGCTGCTGAGCTTTTCTGCGGAGCGTCTCACGTTCAGCTTCCGTTAACCGTTTGACGTTAGGCGCATCCTTGACGATCGGGATAACCGGCTTCTGGCGCCCTCCTGCCCGGCTTCCCCTTGCCGCTGCAGCGCCCCTGCCTCTTGGGCTTTGCGCATCGCGAGACGCTTTCTTGTCCGTATATTTCATCTGCTCGCGTATGTATTGCACCGCTTGTTCGAACGAGTTCACCTGTTTCCCCAGCATATCCGTCACGCTGAATTCAATGGATGCCCTTGACCAGGATCGTTTATTTACATAGATATAATGAATGAGCACATTGATGACTTCTTCACGCAAGCCGTAATTCAAATCGACCTTTGCCAGCGTATCGAGCAAACCGTCCGGTACCGAACCCTTCGAAAAAATTTTCTCCAGCAGGAACGTATAGGGCTCATTACGCAAAATGTAATTATACTGATGCTGGTTGCATTCGCCTTGAAAAATATCGGGCACGTCCAGATAATATTCCATTTCGACGATGTTGTCCCCCGATTCCGGGCCTTCGCTGCCGCGGTTCAATTCACCCTGCCTGTCGGTCAATTTGGCCAGCAAACGGGTACGGTCGTCGCTTCGTTTCTTATCCGCCCGGAAGATCTGATTCGCTTTATGCTGAAGCAGTTCCAGCACCACCCGGCCCTCTTCATCAAACACGCCATCCTCATCCAGTAAGCGGCAGACGTCCGTCAGGTGTAAATTATACTTTTTGGCCACAAAATTAATGGTTGCCATTTGCTCTGTTTCGTATTTGAGCCTCTCCACGTACTCCCGGTTTATGGATTCGCGCGGGAAATGCATGATGATGTCGGCATATTGATAGCCCTTGTACGTGACTTCCGGCTTCCCTTCCGCAGGTTCAGACGCGGCGGATTCGAAGAAAGCCTGCTCCAGCTCATAATCGACCACCTGTGTGTTGAGCCGGAACAGCTCGTAGAAGGGCACGGATAAATTCTCCGTATTGGCATTCTTCAGTTCGTCAGGCTCCGGCCGCACCAGCTCGTCCCGAAGCGCAAAGACCGCATACTTGCCGACCTTATCCCGCAGCAGCAGCGTCAAATGCTGGTTGCGGAAAAATTCCGCCGGCGTATGGGGCGCATACAGCGTATATTCATATACATAGTCCTCCGAAGCCGCCGCAAACCGGCGGGAGGTTTTCAGAAGCCCTACCGCCTCGAGACGCGAGGTCTGTTCAATAAAGAGCTTTCTGCCCCGCTCTCCCGCCTCCAGCTCCAGCGCCAAGAACAGCTTGCGCTGCTGCTCCACCTCGGAGCAGCCTGTTTTGTCGGCCGGCAGCTGCTGAAACAGCGTATGGTATATGCTCAGGGCATACGCCCCGACCATAGGCTGGTAGACGGCGGTCAGCATCTTGTAATCCAGGCTGCTCAGCGCGAAATCCCGTACGACATAGAAACGGTGATATTCGGAAAAATGCAGCAAATTCGTTATTCGCATTCGTTCAAAGCTCCATCCGTGTTGCGAGTCTTACTCTCCATTTTACCACAGGAATCGACAACATGTGTAGATGAAAAAGAAGGCTCTGCTCTGGATGGCGTGGCTGAAGTGCCAGGGTGGCTGCCGGCGTTCCGCTGCGAGCTCGTGTTACCAGCCTCCGGCCGCTCTTGAAATCAGGTTCTTCTTATTATTAACTTACGTAGCAGTTAGAACCCGATTTCAAAGGCGGCACGTAAACTCTCCGGCAGTTACACGGCTCTCCGCTTCACACCAAACCACCTTAAAAAACGTAAGCCCCGCCAAAATGGCAGGGCCTTGAGGGGGGATAAGCAGGAAAATCAAAGCGACAAAATATCAGAAACATCAAGGAGTTTAAAACATTTTGTAGCCTTTTTGCCGAAGAGATTTGATCGTGGAGCCGCTGACGATGGCGCCGGCTAATCCGCCGATCGCAGGTATATAATCGACAATCGAGTACTCTGCAAGGTTCGCGCCAAGCGAACCGGTACCCCATTCCCAATAAATGACCAACCCGATGACCAGTACGATATATCCGTAAATGGGAAACCATGTCGTTTTCATCAGCATGTTTAGTATAAAACCGAGTCCGAAGAAAAGCACGAACAACAGCATCGTAACGATAATTAATTGAAGCAATCCGGACAACCCCTTTCTTTTCGCACACAACGCAGGCTTTTCCATTCTATTTTATAATAAACAGGAGTGCCCGGTAAAGTGAACGGTGACTGAACAGAGAATTTGGACACAAATCGTTCGCTGTTTTGTCACGGTCTGTCATTTGCCCTTTATTACCGATTTCGTTACAATGAAACAAGCAACCTCAAAATTATATCATAAATGTTCCAATATAAAGGAGTTGTATATCATGAGTGAAGCCGTTTCTACATTGGAAGGCTGGTACTGCCTGCACGATTTCCGCGCCATCGACTGGAATGCCTGGAAGAGCCTGACGGACCAGGAGAGAGCCCGCGCAGAGGATGAGCTGTACACCTTGCTGCGCCAGTACCAGAATACGGAAGACCAAAAGCAGGGAAGCACCGCTTTTTACTCCATCGTCGGACAAAAAGCCGATTTTGTGTTCATGCACCTGCGCGAAACGCTCGAAGAGCTGAACGAGCTTGAAACCGCGTTTAACAAAACGTTATTCGCTCAAGTTACAATACCGACCTATTCCTATGTTTCAATTGTAGAACTTGGCGGCTACATGGCCAAACCCGGATCGGACCCGATGCAGGATCCCGAAATTCTCGCCCGTTTGAAACCGATCCTTCCAAAAGCAAAACATATCTGCTTCTACCCGATGAACAAGCGCCGTGAAGGCAATGACAACTGGTATATGCTGTCTACCGAAGAGCGCCGCAACTTTATGCGGAACCATGGCATGATCGGCCGTAATTATGCAGGCAAAATCAAGCAAATTATCTGCGGCTCTATCGGTTTGGACGATTGGGAATGGGGAGTTACCCTGTTTGCGGATGACGCGCTTCAATTCAAGAAGATCGTCTATGAAATGCGTTTTGACGAAACGAGCGCACGCTTCGGCGAGTTCGGCGAATTTTATGTCGGAAATCTGCTGGATAAAGACAAAATGGAAGCGATGCTGAAGCTATAGGCCCGGCATTCCTGAATACAGCCGACAAAAAACCTTATCGCGCACGGTTCCTAACTCATACCGGGCTGCGATAAGGTTATATTGGTCAATCTTCATCATCGTCCGCTGTCAAACGCGCCAGTTCTTTTTCAAGCTCTTTACGGCGAAGGTATTCTTCCGTATCCCGGTCGCGCTGCCGCGACTTCTCTTTCAGCCGCTCGATGGCGGGAAGAATCAAAATATCGATTTCCTTCTGTACCGTATGAACCAGATCATAGCGCTCTTGCGATTCCAAATAATGGCCGACGTCCATCAGCGCATTGTACCGGTCAAGCTCATCCCGCGTCAGAAGTCCCCGAACTTGAACGCTGCAGTGTCTCACGATTTAAAACTTTCCTTTCCTAATGACCAGCGGAATTCCGCCGATGATGTACAGGTAACGCAAATCGATGATTTTCTTCATGATGGCGGCGATTCCGCCTTTAATTTTCTTTGAACCGACAATCCCGATCGCTTCGCCGCGGCCGAGGGACGCCACTGTACCTTTAGGTTTGTATTCAAATTTCTTCAGCTCGGAGCCGCGGATTTGAGCAACCAGATTGCTTGCGCACACTTCGGCCTGTTGCATCGAAATTTGCGCCGTTGGCGGATACGGACGGCCTTCCGGATTCATTACAATGGAGCAATCACCCAGGACGTACACATGGTCGTAGCCTGGCGCACGAAGCGTCTCATCCACTTTAATGCGGCCGCGCATCGTTTCGAAACCAGCTTCATCCAGCAGGTGATTACCGCGGATACCGCCGGTCCAAATGACCGTGGAGGACTTGATTTCCTCGCCCGTTGCCAGCACGACGCCTTCCGGCGTGCATTCTTTGATCGCTGTAGCGATTTTGAACGTCACACCTTTTTTCTGCAGAACTTCCATCGCGTACTCGACCAGCTCCGGATCAAAGCCCGGCAGTGCAGTCGGCGCCGCTTCAACGTTATAAATTTTAACAAGGGAAGGATCCACGTCGAATTCCTTGCACAGCTGAGGTATGCGGTCAGCCAGCTCGCCGACAAATTCGATCCCCGTAAACCCTGCTCCGCCGATGACAAAAGTCAAGTAATCGGTACGGGAAGGTTCACGCTTGAACTTGGCGAACTGGTATTCGATATGCTCGCGAATGAGGCGCACGCTGTTGATCGAGCGAATGTTCATTGCATATTCCTTCAAACCCGGAATCCCGAACGTTTCCGGTTCGCCGCCTAGACCGATGACCAAATAGTCGTACGAGAGCGTTCCTTCTTCAAGAATGACCTTCTTCTCCTGCGGACGAATCTGAACGACCGTGGATTTCACAAAGTCAATTTTAAACTCATCGATGAGCTTCAAAATATTCACTCTTGCATTCTCGGGATTGTCCGTCCCTGCGGCCGGCATGTGCAGATGAGTTGTGATGTAATGGTAATCATGCTTGTTTACCAATGTGACATCCGCCTCATTATAATTCAACTCTTTTTGTAAGCGAATAGCCGTTACAATGCCTCCATACCCTGCGCCTAAAATGACTATTCTCGGAATTCGACTCATGGCTTTATCCCTTCCATCCCGCATTTGCGTTGTATATGTCTATCATAGCGCTTGTGAAAAAATACACAAGTTATACCGAAAATAGCTTCCATCCTTACTTTTTCCGTCGGAAAATGAAAGTATGAACGTTTAAAGCATACGTAGTACAACAGTTTTAACCAATTCACAAAAATAATATAATTTTATGACTTAAATAGCAAGCCCTATTTTGGATAAAATAGTAGGAAAATCAGCAGAATAATGGGGCATACGCCAGTAAGACACGCAAAAAATGTCGAAAGCTATACAAAAACTTTATCGGGCTAATCAATTAAATCACTCATTGAAAAGGGGATTTTTTATTTTCATACTACTGGACGTACGTTTATAATAAAAAGGATTGAATTTCGGAGGTGTTATTTTTTCATGAGTAACCAAATCAGCGACGTGATTATTGTCGGCGGTGGCCCTGCAGGTATGTTCGCCGCTTTTTATGGAGGAATGCGGCAGGCTTCCGTAAAATTGATTGAAAGTATGCCGCAGCTTGGAGGACAATTGGCCGCGCTCTATCCGGAGAAATATATTTATGATGTGGCCGGATTTCCCAAAGTGACGGCACAAGAGCTGGTCAACAATCTGTATACCCAAATGAAGCATTTTCCGATCGAAGTATGCCTGGAAGAAAAAGTGCTGAAGGTGGAGAAAAAAGACGAGCGGCTGTTCGAAGTGACTACGGACAAAGGAACCCATCATTCCAAAGCGGTCATCATTACCGGGGGCGTCGGCGCGTTTGAACCGAGAAGACTGGAACTTCCGGAAGCGGCACAATACGAAAAGAAAAACCTGCATTATTTCGTAAGCGATCTTAACCGGTTTAAAGGACAAAAGGTGCTCATTAGCGGCGGCGGAGATTCCGCTGTAGACTGGGCGCTGATGCTGGAGCCTATCGCCGAGAAGGTGACCTTGGTTCACCGCCGCGATAAATTCCGCGCCCATGAGCACAGTGTAGAAAACCTGATGAAGTCCAAGGTCGAAGTGGTTACTCCAACGGAAATCACCGCCCTGCACGGAAACAGCCAGATCGAAAAAGTCACGCTCAAGCACATCAAAACAGGTGAAGAAACCGTTGTAGATGTGGATGCTGTTATTATTAATTATGGTTTCGTCTCCACTCTCGGTCCGATCGCGGAATGGGGACTTGAGATCGACAACGGCTCGATCGTCGTCGATTCCCGGATGGAAACGAACATTCCCGGCATTTTCGCTGCCGGCGACATCACCACTTACCCTGGCAAGCTGAAATTGATCGCCGTCGGTTTCGGCGAAGCGCCAACGGCGATCAACAACGCCAAAGTATATATCGATCCTTCAGCCAAGCTTTCCCCGGGTCACAGCTCGAACATGAAGCTCTAAGCACGGGTTTACATTTAGGCTCTACAAAAAACGGACTCCACGGTCCGTTTTTATTTTGGGTATTTTCTGTTTTTTATACTCCATTGCAGCCCGTCTCTTAAATCACCTGAAAAAGAAAAAAAAGCCCGGTCAGCTGACCTGGGCTTCACCCGCTCTGTAGTAATCTAGGTTGATTTGCCTGTGTCTAATTTCATCCAACAACAACGCAACAAATTCATCCTCTAACTGCAACTCAATAGCTTTGAAATAGGACTCGACCAACATCTCATCACTGATAAGTTTCATAATAACTATCACCTTATTCTGTAATCTACCATCATATTAGCATGCGGTTAATATTAGAACAAGCGTTCTGTTATCCACAAAATCATGTGAACAACCTGTGTGTATCATGTTAATAACCTTCTAATAACTGTTATTTATGCGGTGGGTAATGTGGACAAAGTTATACACAGCCGCTTATTCGATCTTGTCGATAAAAAAGAATAATTGGAAAACATATAAACAATCTGATTTAATAAATTTTTCCTTTCATGCCAAGACTACCCTTTTTTCGCAAAAAACCGCCAGGCTTATCCGCCTGACGGTCCCGCTATTTACAAGTGCAGATTTTCCAATTCAATAAGCGTTAGAAGAAGGAGATTTGTTTACACTTGCTTTGAACGGATGTCTTCTTCGATCATCGCAATGACGCTCTCCAGGCTTTGAGCGCCCAAATCGCCTTGTCCCCGCTTGCGTACCGACACGCTGCCCGATTGGACCTCGTTCTCGCCGACTACAAGCATGTAGGGGATTTTTTCCAATTGCGCTTCACGAATTTTGTAGCCGAGCTTCTCGTTCCGCAAATCGGCCTCCACACGAATACCTGCGAGCTTCAGCTTCTCTTCCACTTCCTTGGCATAAGCCTCGAAATTGCCGGATACCGGAAGGACTTTCGCCTGCACCGGACACAGCCAGGTCGGCAATGCGCCTGCAAAATTCTCAAGCAGGAAGGCCGTCATGCGCTCCATCGTCGAAATAATGCCGCGGTGAATAACAACCGGACGGTGCTTCTGGCCATCGGCGCCGACGTACTCCAGCTGGAAACGCTCCGGCAGCAGGAAGTCGAGCTGGGCAGTAGACAGCGTCTCTTCCTTCTTAAGAGCGGTTTTGATCTGCACGTCAAGCTTCGGACCGTAGAAGGCCGCCTCGCCCTCTGCTTCAAAGAACGGAAGGCCCAGCTCCTCCACAACCTCACGCAGCATGCGCTGCGACATCTCCCACATCTCGTCGTTTTGGAAATACTTCTCCGTATCCTTAGGATCGCGGTAAGACAAGCGGAACCGGTATTCCTTAATCCCAAAATCCTCATATACCTGACGAATCAGGTTCACAACACGGGCAAACTCCTCTTTAATCTGATCCGGACGGCAGAAAATATGTGCATCGTTCAGTGTCATCGCCCGGACACGGTGAAGACCGGTCAGCGCTCCGGACATTTCATAACGATGCATCGTACCCAGCTCGGCGATCCGTACAGGCAAATCGCGATAGCTGCGCATGTCACTTTTGTACACCATCATATGGTGCGGACAGTTCATGGGACGCAGCACCAGTTCTTCGTTATCCATCGTCATCTTGGGGAACATGTCCTCACTGTAGTGCTCCCAATGGCCGCTCGTTTTGTAAAGCTCGACGTTAGCGAGCACTGGTGTGTAGACGTGCTGATACCCCAACCGTTCCTCCAAATCGACGATGTAGCGCTCCATCGTGCGGCGCAATTTTGCCCCGTGCGGAAGCCACAGAGGCAGTCCTTGTCCGACCTCGCTGGAGAAAGTGAACATTTTCAGCTCTTTGCCCAGCTTGCGGTGATCGCGTTTTTTGGCTTCCTCCAGCAGATGCAGATGCTCGTCCAGCTCCGCTTTTTTCGGGAAAGCCGTACCGTAAATGCGCTGCAGCATTTTGTTTTTGGAGTCGCCTCTCCAGTAAGCGCCCGCTACGCTCAGCAGCTTGAACGCTTTGATCCGTCCGGTGGAAGGAAGATGAGGGCCGCGGCATAGATCGAAGAACTCGCCCTGATCGTAAATCGTAATTACGGAGTCCTCCGGCAGATCACGGATCAGTTCGAGCTTCAAAGGATCCTCCAGCTCGGTGAAGATGCGAACCGCTTCTTCCCGGCTCACTTCGCGGCGGCGAATCGGCAAATTCTCCTGAGTGATCCGCTCCATTTCCTTTTCGATCTTCCCAAGATCCTCCGGCGTCAGCGAGGTCTCCATATCGATATCATAGTAGAAGCCGTCCTCGATGACCGGGCCGATCCCGAGCTTGACGTTCTTCTCGCCGTACAGGCGTTTGATCGCCTGCGCCATCAAGTGCGCCGTACTGTGACGGTATACTTCCAGTCCTTCCTCGCTGTCCAGGGTCACGATTTGAAGCGCGGCATCCGCTTCAATCGGCGTATTCAAATCCACCAGCTTGCCATTGATTTTGCCCACCACAGCGTTCTTTTTCAAGCCCGGGCTGATCGAGCCCGCAACGTCCTCTACCGTGGTCCCCCGTTCAAACTCCCTTACTGCGCCATCCGGAAAACTTACTTTTACTGCCATACTCCTGTACCTCCGATTCTAAGTCCCTTTTCAAAATAAAAAAGCGCTTCATCCCGTAAGGGACGAGTGCGCTTGGCTCGTGGTTCCACCCTAATTCGATTCGAAAGCCGATTCCTGACAGGACGCCAGCTTGCGAATCCTCAAAACATTCGATAACGTGAATGATCCGGTGACATATACTGAACGCCTGCTGACGGTCGCTCCGCCGATACGGTCGTCGTTCCACATCACGGCTACAAAGGGGTAAACCATTGTCGTTCACTGAAGGGGATTTCAGCCAAGTCCCCTCTCTCTGGGCAGCACTTCAATCGTTCATGTCTTTGATCATAGCCTTAACCTTTATTATATTCAGCTGCCGCTCCCCGGTCAAGATTATGACACAACCTGCAGTACCCGCACAATTCCACCCGGTTTTCAAAAATTTGCTTGATCGTTTTGATCACCTGCAGCTCCGGTTCCCGGGTGTGAATATAGATTTGCTGGGGAGAAACGGTAATTAAAGTACTGATGATCATATCTTCAAAATTGATTTCCCTCTCAAGCATCTCTACAGTAACGACCGCATCCATTTCCGGGGTTTCCATGCTTTCCATCTGTTCGTTAAGCAGCAAAAAATCACTGCCCCCCTTATGAATCAGATGCACGAACGGTATTTTCGCCTCCTGGATATAGACAAAATACTGCAGCAGGGAGATGAATTCCTGATACTGCCGGTCCATCACAAATTCGTCGATCGCGTATTCCACCACATCCCGCAGCTCATCCTTGTAGGCATGAAGCCGAAACCGCAAAAATCCGTTCAGGTCGAACTCCGTATACACCTCGAGATATTCGTAAAACTCCGATATAATTTTTTGTTTTCTTCTTAAATAAGCCTCCGTTTGACCGGCTCCTTCGCCCCATTCGCCTTCACCGTACAGCACCTGCCTGCAAAAGGCCAAGATGCCTTCCACTTCGTCATCCTGCTTATAGTTAAAGTCCTGTTTAATGATCTTGAGCAGCAGTTCCCGCTCCTCTTCCTCCAGTACATAATCCGCAAGGACATCCGCCGCTGCTTTATAAACTCGAATGCCGTCTTCCTTCAACCGAAATCCGGGCGGCACTCCGCTGACTTCTATTCGATGCAAGCCATTCCGCCGGTCCAGGGCGATATGGATGTGCTCCTTATGATGTAGGATCCCGCAGGAGGATTGAAGCAGTCGATACAGCCGATCTGCTTGCTCATCCGTACGTTTGGTCAAGGTCACTGTAAACAGCTTCATCCCCACTCACTCCTTTGAGGCCTTACTTTCTTTTTTAAGTATATGGTAGGACATTCGCATATATACAAATATCCGCCGGCCTAAGTATAGGAATAAATGAGATTTACACACAATTATGGTGTATTTCTCAAGCCGATACATAAAAAAACATGGCGCCATCGCCCGGAATATCATTTTTTATTGATACGTTGCGTATATTAAATATGTTCTTATATTAAATTCAGAATAAATATGATACTATATGTATCATAACGTTGTGATGAACAGGAGGACAGATATGCGGCATAATCGCGATCGGTATAAACCCCCGGCAGCAGACAATCTGGTTCACCTTCACAAAAATGTTTACGTGAACCGCAGCGACCCGAACTATCACGAAAAAGTCCTCCGCTACCTCGATCCTCATTCGCCTGAAGCGCATTATCGGTTAGGACAGCAATTCGAGCATGCAGGAGATACCGGCAAAGCCCTTTTTCATTACAAGGAAGCGATGAAGACGCACCCTTCCCCATACTATTATCCTGCATACACAGCCATTCGCAGGTTGGATACTCAACCATTGAATCCGTCAACTCCCCACCATGCCGGAGACATCGCTTCTTCTTCCGGCACGAGGACGCGACCTTTCATTCCCTTGTTTTTGAAAACGCTTATCATCGTGCTGTTGTTATTGAATTTCCTTCTGCTTGCGGCACTTTACGGGCCCGGGTCCGTATCCAAAGCGGTATCCGTAGTCATCCCATGGTCCATCGGCAAAGAAGTCACCTATGAAAGCGTGGAGACGCCGTTTATCATGCATTTCCCATACGGTTTCCCTCGCGAGCAAGTCGAAAAAGCGCTGCACACCAAAGCATTGCAGCTGTCGGAAACTTATCCGACGCACGCCATTCGCATTTACGGTATGGCTTCACCCGTGACGGTCGCCGACAATAAAGCGATGCCGCTAACCGACGAGACGACTAAAAGCAAAGCCTTTGTCGTAGCGGATTATAACCCGGCCATCGATACGGCCGTAAAAATCCGTTTTCTGAATACCGAACTGCAGCAGCTTCATACTGCCGCGGGCGCCAACCTGGTCCGGACGGCTCTCCTTGCTTATCAGGAGGATCACGGGAGCCCTCCCGCCTCCATCGGTTTGCTGCTTAAAGATTACCCTAATAATTATTTAAGCTTCCTCCCTATAGAAACGGAATCCGGTTCGGCGAATGTCCGAACCGTTTTTGATCGCAGCGGCGGCTGGGTGTACGATCCAACGGCAGAGGAACCGTCCGCTATGTTTTATCCCAACACCATAAAGGGTACAGCCTTCCCTTATGTTCCCGTGAAGCTGACCGTCGATCCGTCCGCCCATGCTTTACGGCTTGCGGCCGGCCCGCTTATCCTTGCGGAAGCCCCCGTCGGAGTGGGCAGGGACAACCTTACTCCGGAAGGCCGTTTCTTCATCTCCGAGAGGGTTCTGGACCCGCAAGGCATCCATCCCGGGGTATACGGGGCCGCAGCGCTCGGTATGGGACAGCTTGCCATCCATGGAACCTTCGATAAAGAGTCGATTGGTCAAAATCAATCGCTGGGATGCATCCGGCTAACCAACAGCGATATTACGGCCATCTATCCCCTGGTTCCCAAAGGCACCGAGGTGGAGATCGCCAACGGCGCAGCAGCGGATGCCGCCTTTACCGCCACCCTGACGCCGGAGCTGCTGCTGCCCGATCCCTCCCTTTTTCCTCCTCCCGACGAAACAGCGCCAAGCCGCCAGTTCCATTGGCTTGGCTGATCCCATCTATGAAAAAAGACGCCTGGCTCCACAGAGGCAAGCGTCTTTTTTGCATATTAATTTTGCATAACAAAGTCCTTGTCCACAGACACCGAAGCGTCGTCAAACACGCGCAAAATTTCGTACTTCGTATTGCGCTGAGCCGGAATCTTGCCCGCTTCACGAATAATCTGCAGCGTCGAGCTGATGTTCACCTTATGCGTGGTTCCTGCGGCGGATACGACATTCTCCTCGATCATCGTCGAACCGAAATCGTTGCAGCCGTAATGCAGGGACAGCTTGCCTACTTCCGGTCCCATCGTTACCCATGAAGATTGGAAGTTCGGAATGTTATCCAGCATGATGCGGCTGATCGCCACATTTTTGAGATAATCCTCCGCCCCCAGCTTCTCGGCCTTCATATTCGTATTCTCCGGCTGGAAGGTCCATGAAATAAAGGCCAGAAAGCCCGGTGAATTCCAGCCGTTGGCTATACATTCATCTTGAGCGTCGCGAATGCGGAGCAGATGCAGCGCTCTCTCTTCTATGGACTCGCCGAAGCCGATCACCATCGTACCCGTCGTATGCATCCCGACCCGGTGGGCTGTCTGCATGACATCCATCCAGTCGCGCCAGGAGCCCTTCAGACGGCTGATCTTGCGCCGCGTCCGATCATCCAATATTTCCGCGCCGCCGCCCGGAAGCGAATCAAGTCCCGCCTCGTGAAGCGCGCGGACGACCTCTTCCAGCGTAAGGCCGTTCGATACTTCCTTCATCTTCATGATCTCCGCAGGAGAGAAGGAATGCATCGTAATTTGCGGGAACCTCTTCTTAATCTCACGCAGCAAATTCGTATAGTACGTGAAAGGAAGGTCCGGATTCGTTCCTCCCTGCATCAGGATTTCCGTCCCGTTGACATCTATCGTTTCCTGGATTTTTTGGAAAATGACATCATCCGGAAGCACGTACCCTTCTTTAGAGCCCGGGGCCCGGTAGAAGGCGCAAAACCGGCAGTACACATCACAAATATTGGTATAGTTCACATTCCGCCCGATCACAAAGGTCGTAATCGGTTCCGGGTGGTGCTTCAGCATAATCTGGTTAGCGGCATGGCC
The DNA here is from genome assembly GCF_001465255.1 of Paenibacillus naphthalenovorans. NCBI lineage: Bacteria > Bacillati > Bacillota > Bacilli > Caryophanales > Paenibacillaceae > Paenibacillus > Paenibacillus naphthalenovorans. The sequence goes on from NZ_CP013652.1 coordinate 3,079,612, forward strand.
CATTTTTTCAATTTCATCCGATTCATAGAGCGTGATGCAATCTTCCAGGCTAATCCGATTCCCGGCCAGCGCATGCTCCAATATCCGGTCGATGGAACTCATCGCATTCATCTCCTTTACCCTATTCATCGTATCATAAATCACACGCTACCCGCTATACAAAAAGACCGTCATTTCGGACCAAGGGCCTTCAAACGGTCAAAAATTCAACAAATTGTTCAGGTTATCCGGAGTTATTCTCAGTGAATAGGATGGTCCTTCAGACATGATCCAAAGAAAAACCGGTGACGCCTGCCAAGGCCACCGGCTGCATTTATCGTTTATCCTAACGTCAGCGGCTGATTTTCCTCGATCTCCTGACGGGCCAAGTCAATAGCCCGGGACAAATCCGCAATCAAATCGTCAACGTGTTCTATCCCGACGGAATAGCGCAGCAGCTTGTCATCCACGCCAATCCTGCGGCGGATTTCCTCGGGAATGTCCGCATGCGTTTGGACGGCCGGATACGTCATTAACGATTCGACCCCGCCCAAGCTTTCCGCGAACGCAATCAGCTTGATATGCCGCAGAATCGGCTCGACGTAGCGGGCATCTTTCAATTTGAAAGAAAAAATACCGCTGTTGCCCGAGGACTGCTTGTTCTGAATATCATGACCCGGATGGTCCGGAAGCGCCGGATAATACACCGCTTCCACCTGCGGATGGGATTTCAGGAACGAGGCCACGGCCAGCGCGTTGGCTTGATGGCGCTCCATACGGATGGCCAGCGTCTTCATTCCCCGCATTAACAGCCAGCTGTCCTGCGGATTCAGCACCGCGCCGATGGAATTGTGCAGGAAGGCCATCTGCTCCGACAGCTCCTTGCCCTTAGTCACGATCAGTCCGGCAAGGACATCGTTATGGCCCCCGAGATATTTGGTCGCGCTGTGAATGACGATGTCTGCGCCAAGCTCGATCGGCCGCTGGAAGAAAGGCGTCAGCAGCGTGTTGTCAACGATCGAAAGAATGCCTTTCTTTTTGGCCCAGGAACACACAAGCTCCAGATCCGTAATCATCATGAGCGGATTCGTCGGCGTCTCGATCAGAATCGCTTTTGTGTTCGGCTTGATATTGGCTTCCAGCTCATCTAAATTGTTCGTATCCACATAAGTGGCCGTCACTCCGAAGCGTGACATGATACGTTCAAGGAGACGGTATGTACCGCCGTACAAATCAAGCGAAACGATCAAATGATCCCCTTGACTGAACAAAGCGAAAATCGTCTGCAGCGCCGCCATTCCGGAGCTGCAGGCAAACCCCGCATCTCCGGATTCCAGCTCGGCGATTGCATCTTCAAGCACCTTGCGCGTCGGACTCTTCGTACGTGCATAATCGAATCCGGTGCTTTGCCCAAGCTTCGGATGACGAAACGCCGTGGATTGATAAATCGGAAAGCTGACCGCTCCGGTCACCGGCTCCTCCTGAGAACCGATTTGAGCCAGCCGGCTTTCGATTCTCCATCGCTGATTTTCCTCTTTGCTGTTACTCATCTTACGAATTCCCCCTTGTGCAGATCAAACGGTGTCTCTTGGTACACATAATAATTGAGCCAATTGGAGAACAACAGATTGGCATGCGCCCTCCAAGTGTTAAGCGGCGGCTTGCTGGGATCGTCGTTCGGGTAATAATTTTTCGGGATGGCAATGTTTAACCCTCTATTGATATCGCGGTCATACTCCATTTTGAGTGAACACGCATCATATTCCGAATGTCCGGTAACAAAAATTTGCTTACCGTCATGGGTAGCGACGATATATACGCCCGCCTCCTCCGACTCGGAAAGAATTTCAAGCTCCGGCACCTTCAAAATGTCCTCCCGGCGCACCTCCGTATGGCGGGATTGGGGCACCAGATACAACTCGTCGAAGCCGCGAAGCAGTTTGACATTGGACCTTGTGATGGTATGCGGGAACACGCCAAACATCTTTTCCTCCAACGGATATTTCGGGACGCCGAAGTGATGATACAGCCCGGCTTGCGCCGCCCAGCAAATATGCATGGTGGAGGTGACATGCGTTTTGCTCCATTCCATGATTTGCTTGATCTCATCCCAGTAGTTGACGTCTTCAAAATCCATTTGTTCCACTGGAGCCCCGGTGATGATCATGCCGTCGAACCGTTCATGCTTTACATCTTCGAACGTTTTGTAAAACTGTTCCAAATGCTCGGGTGATGTATTTTTGGACCTGTGTGTTTTGGGGTGCAGCAGTGTGAATTCGACCTGCAGCGGAGTGTTTCCGATCAGCCGCAGCAGCTGCGTTTCCGTCGTCTCTTTGGTCGGCATCAAATTCACAATGGCAATGCGAAGCGGCCGGATATCTTGACGATATGCCACACTTTCGTCCATGACAAAAATATTCTCGTTGATCAATATTTCTTTGGCAGGCAGATTATCTGGAACCTTGATAGGCATCGGAATCACTCCTTTTCATTGTAGGATTCGTATGTTCCTTGCACTCTCACGCTCGCAGCAGGCAAAATAAAAAAGCCTTCTTCGCACGCACGAGAAAGGCCTTTGTTTGTAACATCGTCCTCTCTCATCTCTCAGAAGCCGCTACAGCTTCCGCAAGATTTAGCACCGTGCAGTCTTTGTTATGCAAAGAACTGTCGGTTGCCGGGTATCATAGGGCTAGTCCCTCCACCTGCTCTTGATAAGAGTGTGAAACCGAATCTATTCAGTTGAATTTGGATAATAATAATGTATACGAAAACTCGGCGATCGTCAAGCACATGCCTCACGCCATCGAACGAATTGTACGCTTTCCGGATGGACTCCGCGGCACCAAAAGATACACGCATTCATAGTATGTGGTAAGGTGCATTTTTTCTATACATTATGGATTGTCTTCTCGAATATGAGGAGTTATACTAGACAAGTATTCGACAATTCATGCAAAAAAGGGGTGCAGTATTCGAATGGACGGAGACCCGAGGGGTAAACATCTTACGTTCAAACAACAGAATAACTCGTTGGAACCCGGTCGCAGCCGTTCGTCGGATTCTTGCACCAGACGGTAGAAGGCAGGCTTGACGTTCTATTCCGGAAATGACCGCCTCGCTGCCCGGAACGGCTGACGCCGACCGTGCGTTCCACTCGGGTACAAGCAAAAGGGGTGGAACCTATGAAGGCACGTTTAGTGCAGGATGGCATTTTTACACTTGTTGAAGACATTACTCAGACCGCTTATCCGCCTCAGCACGGCTTTTACTGGATTGATGCCGAGCCGGAGGATTTGGATATTTTACAGCCTTTATTTCATCTTCATGAATTGGCCGTGGAAGACATGCTTACGGAAGAAGAGCAGCGGCCGAAAATCGAGCTTTATGATACGCATTATTTCATTGTGGTTAACAGCATCCGTTTTGACGATGAAGAAATTTTCCTTCGCGCCTTGAACATCTTTTTGGGCAAGCATTACATCATCACGATCACAAGACAGAAAATCAATGAAATCCGTGCTGTAAAGCCGGTTCTCTGGGAAGAAAAGGTCACTTCCCCCGACCAATTTTTGTATCATCTCATGGATTTGATCGTGGACAATTACACGATTGTCGGCGACCGGATCGATGCGAAGATCGAAAAGCTCGAAGAAGATATTTTGATGCATACGAAGAAGTCTCACCTGAATGAAATTATCGGGCTGCGAGGCGAGATTCTATGGCTCAGGAAAGTGCTCGTCCCGCAAAAGGAAGTGCTTTTCACGCTTCATAAAAAAGAACTGAGGCTGATCAGCGAGCCGCTCAAAAAATATTTTGGCGACATCTACGAAAATGCCGTCAAAATTTCTGAAACATTCGATACGCTTCGGGATTTGATGGGCAACTTGCGGGAAGCTTACCAATCCAGCCTGGCGAGCCGCGCGAACGATATTATGCGCATATTCACCGCGCTCACGACCATCTTCATGCCGCTGACATTCATCACGGGGATCTACGGAATGAACTTCGAGTATATCCCGGGTCTTCACTCCCATTATGGGGGAATCGCAACCGTCGTGTTTATGGTCATTGTCGGTGTATCCATGTTCATTTTATTCCGCAAAAAAGACTGGCTCTAATCGCCAGTCTTTTGTGGTTTCCAGAGCTCTTTGCGGCATCAGCTTGCCTCAACGGATTTCATCGCGTTCGCACGACGAAATTTCATTCGCAGCAGGCGCAGCCATTCGTAGATGCGGTCCGCATCCTTGGCCGAGAGCTCTTCCTCCTTGTAGACGGCTTGCAGAATCGGCTTCAGATAACGGTCGCCCTGCTGTTGGAACGCCCGCCAAGCCCGTTCCCGTTCCGCTGCGGGAATCGGCTCGAGCAGCTGCTCGATATAGCTTTCTAAATCGTAACCGTCGCGATCCAGTTCCTCGATCCATAGGAGCAGATTCCTGCGCTGCACCTTGGTCTGCTCCATCAGCTTGTCGAGCTGCTCGCCCCGGGAAATCGCCTCAAGCAGCTTCCGTTTGATCTCCTGCTTGTCCGCCTCCGCCTTCCGCTTACGTTCCTTCTCTTCCATCAGCCAGGCATTGAATTCCATGGGGTCGACTTTTTCCTCCACCCACGTTAACGGAAACAAGCCGTTTTGCGGGAGTTTTGCAGTCAATGCAAGAATCTCTGCGCCGTACATGGACAATTTGGTTCGTCCAAATCCGGGAAGCTGCAGCAGTTCTTCTTCCGTTTGGGGAACGAAGGTGCTGATCAGTTTGAGCAAACGGTTCGTAGCAACGATGAACTGCGCTTTGCTCTCGCGCGACGCCTGCTTCCATCGCCATTGGCGCAGCGCCTCATAAAGCTCCTCATTCGAATGCTTCTCGCTGTAAAAATGCAGCATCTGAACAAACGCGGCGCGTCCATCCAGTCCGTCAACCTCACTTACGCTCATCTCAAGCAGGGGTTTAAAGCCTCCACACTGTTTCATAAATACCCCCTCCCGAAAGGAGGACATCATCTCATCCCAATGCAAGCCCTCGTACCAGGTCTCCTGCTCCGACCGCCCGTCCTCCTTGATTTCATTCCACATCACGACCCATACGCCTTGATTTTCAACGATGGATACCTGAGCCGTCCGGACTCTTCCCTCCTCCGTCGCCTTTTCCAGACTGTTCATAAACATCAGATTCAATGGGCTCCCCTCCTGAACTTCATGATTTTCAAACGCAAAAAAGCACCCTCCTACGGTAAGTAAGAGAGGTGCTTCCTCATTGACGTTTGAAATTAATTCGATCATATCATGGAGAACCTACAAAATCAAGCAGGTTTTGGATAATAATCCATGATAAGGGGAAAATTAAATCAACAGTTTATCACCCAGTCCCAAGGAGGTGACAACAAATGGCTTCGATCGACCGTAATCGAGACGGCTTTATAGAGGAAGCCCCTCAAAAGAAATATACCGATCTGAAAACCGTCGAATCCCAGCGCAACGACCTGACCGCGGAGGAATTTCCGGAGGGGCCCTACGGAAGCAGCCTGGAAACCGAATCTCTCGGCAAGAGTAGCCCATGGCGAGAAGACCAGCGGCCGCATAATCAATTTACCTACGAAAACCGGGAGCTTCACGCAGGCATTTCACGCGAGTATCCCGATGCCCATCCGACCCACGATTCGTCTGGTGACGATCATGTAGACGAATAAAAAGGATAAAGACAGCCTCATCCTGAACTGCCCCCCGATGGTTAGACATCCCTAACCATTGAAGGTGCAGCTCACCGCGGTAATACCGATGGGCTGTCTTTATTCATGGACAGATCAATCTATTTTCATAACGCCGCCCGTGCTGGCGGACGTAACAAGCTTGGAATAACGGGCCAAGTAACCGGTCTTCACCTTCGGTTCGAAGCCTTTCCAGTTCGCCTTACGACGCTCGAATTCTTCTTCGCTGATCAGAAGCTCAATCTTGCGGTTGTTCAAATCGAGCTCGATGATGTCTCCGTCTTCTACGAATGCGATCGGACCGCCTTCTGCCGCTTCCGGAGAAATGTGACCGATGCTGATACCGCGGGATGCGCCGGAGAAACGTCCGTCCGTAATCAGGCCCACCTTCGCGCCAAGCCCCATGCCGACGATCTGGGAAGTCGGTGCGAGCATTTCCGGCATGCCCGGTCCGCCTTTGGGTCCTTCGTACCGGATGACCACCACATGGCCTTCCTTCACTTTACCGTTGGCAATGCCTGCAAGAGCTTCTTCCTGGGAATCGAAGCAAATGGCCGACCCTTTATGGTAGCCGCCTACGGATTTGTCGACCGCACCGACCTTAATGATCGAGCCGTTCGGAGCCAGATTGCCGAACAGAACAGCCAATCCGCCTTGTTCGGAGTGCGGATTATCCAGCGTACGAATGACATCCGTATTCCGAATCTCATGACCTTCCACATTCTCTCTCAGCGTCTTGCCGGTTACAGTGATCCGGTCGCCGTGGATCGCTCCCGGCTTTTTGAGCAGTTCGTTAAGGATCGCGCTCACGCCGCCGGCGTTATGCACGTCTTCAATATGATAATCGGAGGCCGGTGCGATTTTGGCCAAATGCGGCACACGCTTCGCTACTTCGTTGATGCGTTCGATCGGATAGTCGATCCCTGCTTCATGCGCTATGGCCAGCGTATGAAGAACGGTATTGGTGGAACCTCCCATGGCCATATCCAAAGCGAACGCATTGTCGATCGCTTCAACGGTGACGATGTCACGCGGCTTGATGTCCTTTTGGATCAGCTCCATCAGCTGCTTTGCCGAACGTTTCACAAATTCTTTGCGTTCCGGATCGACAGCAAGAATCGTACCGTTGCCCGGCAGCGCAAGGCCAAGACCTTCAGCCAGACAGTTCATGGAGTTGGCCGTAAACATGCCGGAACAGGATCCACAGGTCGGACAGCCGTACTGTTCAAGCTCCTGCAGGCCTTTTTCATCGATTTTGCCCGCTTGGTAGGCGCCTACGCCCTCAAATACGGAGGACAATGAAATCGAACGGCCATCGCTGGTCTTACCCGCTTTCATCGGCCCGCCGCTGACGAAAACCGTCGGAATATTGACGCGCAAAGCGCCCATCATCATGCCCGGCGTAATTTTGTCACAGTTCGGGATGCAGACCATTCCGTCAAACCAGTGAGCGGAAACCACCGTTTCCAGGGAATCGGCAATAATTTCACGGCTCGGGAGGGAGTATCGCATACCGATATGTCCCATCGCAATACCGTCGTCTACGCCAATCGTATTAAATTCAAACGGAACGCCGCCCGCTTCACGGATCGCTTCTTTTACGATTTTCCCGAATTCCTGCAGGTGGACGTGACCGGGAACGATATCAATATAGGAGTTGCAAACCGCGATAAACGGCTTGTCGAAATCTTCTTCTTTGACGCCGGCAGCACGCAGCAAGCTGCGGTGAGGCGCGCGGTCAAAGCCCTTCTTGATCATGTCACTTCTCATTTTTCTCTTGGACATTTTTCTTACAAGCCTCCGTTTCTACTCTATGAATCGCTTCATTCTATGAATGCTACCGCTTCTTCCGATTGTACCATGTTTCACCCGAAATGAAAACGAAACGCATGGTCGAAATCGGGCTAAAGTCATCTCGCGATCGGATTTTTTGGCGAAGCCCCGAAAAATCTGTTATAATTCGAATAACTTACGGAAGCTTGAAACGGAGGAGAAAGCGGAAATTATGGAATTTGATTATTTATACGACGGTACGGAGGAAACGAAAACAAGGTTCGTTTGTTTTGTCGGAGATTCGCTGCGGAGATTCGATTTGGCCATCACGACGACTAACCGTTTTTACGGAAAAAAGATGGTCACGGATTTGCAGACCGGACGCACGGCTGTCATCGGGCCGGACGATCTGGAGGCTGAGGGCTACCTGGAGCACGTATACAAGCTCAATGAGGAAGAAGCGGCGGAGCTCACAGCCTTCTTAACGGAGGTTGTGGGGCCGGTCAACTTTACCGATATTTAAAGTGAAGAAAGCCGATCGATAGCTCCCGTAAGGGGCAAGATCGGCTTTTCCATGATGATTGCACTTCCATCGATTCACTACGGCTCCACTCTAGGAATGATCAGAGCCTGAATCCGATTCCCACGGGAAACTCACCGTGAGGTAGTCCGCAAATTTCTTGCTTTCTTCCCTGCGCAATCGGCGCATCTCGGCGCGATGCACAGCCGTTTCGTGAAGCCTGATCTCCTCTTCCGTTTCCGGTATGACTGCCGGGATGGCAACGGGCTTCTTATTGTCATCGAGCGCCACGAAAGTAAGGAATGACGTCGCGGCAATGGTGCGCTCCCCCGTTTTCAAATCCTCGGTAATCACTTTGACAAAGACCTCCATAGAACTTCTTCCCGTCCAGGTTACGAAGGATTCCAAGCATACCGAATCTGTTGTTCGAACCGGTGACAAAAAGTCGACAGAATCCGTCGAAGCCGTCACGACGTTTCTGCGGCAGTGCTTGGAAGCCGCGATAGAAGCGATATCATCGATATAGGCCATCAGCTTTCCGCCAAACAGCGTATTGTGATTATTGACATCCGTCGGAAATACTCGGGATGTTTTGTAGCATCTAGATTCCTTGACATATCTTTGTTCCATATACAGTCTGCCGGCTCCTTCATGTTCATGTACATCATCCGTACGCGCATGTACGTTTTGAACACATTATGCAGGCTAACCCAGATGTTGTCAATGCTGTGTCGCTTCCCGTTTGCCCAAATCCGGCGCCGTTGGAGAAAACCGAATGTAAAAAAGCCCCCCGGATTAATCACAGGAGGCATTTGGTATACTCAACCGTAATATTCTTTTCTCCATTTGCCGAAGCCGGAGAATGTCTTTAATTCATGCAACGGGATGCTCAGGAAAACCTGAACAAGATTTTTGTCAAATTGCTTCCTGCTCTGATACCACAGCTCTTGCTTGGCTTCTTGAACGGATAAACCTTTTCTGTGAGGACCGTCCTGCAGCATGTCATCAAAAGCGTCAAGGATAGAGCAAATTCGCGCAAAAGTCGGAATGAACTCACCGCGCAAGCCATAAGGATAACCGGACCCATCCCAGCGTTCGCGGTGGTATTTAATGATTTCAATAATATTCAAATCATGAATTCCTTCTTTTTGCGCCAGATTTGCTCCGAGCACAGGATAACGTTTCATGGTTTCCCACTCTTCTGCCGTCGTACCTGTTTTCTTTGTAATAATATCCGTTGGAATAAAAATCTTGCCAATGTCATGAAGCAGACATCCTACGACCAGACTACGTGTTTGTTCCTGATTGAAATGAAGATAGGATGCCATGATTCTCGCCATTTTGCCAACCCGCATGCAATGTTCGTATGTACTTAACTCTTTCTTCATTAATCTAAAAAGAATGTACAGCAATCGTTCATTTTTCATGACTTACTCCTCCATACCAAGAAACTGATCCATGCAGACTTCATATGAAACCGTCCCGTATGTCAATCATCAACTGGTCTTTTTTTCCTTTTTTCTTGATAATTCTTTTAAAATAAAATCGATTTCTTCCTTAAGATCGGCTGCCCTTTCAAATTCAAAATTAACGCGAGCCACCTTTAATTCAGCTTTCAGGTTTGTGTAGTGGTGTTTTAATTCCTCATAGGTTTGGTTTCGAATCTCATCCAATCCCATTGCAGGAACTCGGCCAAGATACATTTTCACTCTCTCCTCTCATCAATGATTTCACAAAATACGGACCAACTCATCTACTTAGAGTGACGATGGAAGAATGCTACATAATACGTCCCAAAACCAAAAAATCCCCCGAAATTGGAGGATTGATGATCCGGATTTCGGTAACTGGCTGGCATAGTGTTTATCACACTGAAGCCCCTGTAGCTTTGCGACCCCACTTTTCAATGGGTGTGCCTTTATCACTTTTCAAAGGAGATTAGTTAGAAAAAACTAGATATTAGCTAACAATGTTCGACATATTCAATCAAATTCCTTTTTTATAGTAAAAATTTTCATTTTTATACTATATATTGTGAATGGAAAAGCCTCTCCTCATGTAAACCATCGATTGGAGAACGGCTTTTGCCGGGGGATGGAATAATATGAAAATCAGCAAAAAAATGGTTGACAACTCAGTGACAAGATCAATATATTGGGAACCAATGCAAGCTGCCATTTCGTATTAAGGAGTTGGAAAAATGCCAACGATATATGTGCTGAATTTTCAGAGTATTGATAAATCCCATCTGCCGGCTGTGGGCGGAAAAGGAGCCAACCTCGGGGAGCTGAAAAGAGCCGGCTTCCCGGTACCGCAGGGTTTTTGCGTGACAACTGCCGCCTACCGCCAATTCATTCAATCCAGCCGGGAGATGAAGGAACTGTTCGATCAGTTGGACCGCGTCAGCCATGAACAATTGGAGCAAATACGTATATTGGGACAGCGTATTCGCGAACATCTCACCTCCCTTTCGATGCCCAACTCTGTTAAATCGGCCATTTCAAAAGCGTGGGAAACCACTGGGATAGCTCAAGCTTATGCTGTTCGTTCCAGCGCTACGGCTGAGGATCTGCCGACGGCCTCGTTCGCGGGACAGCAGGATACTTATCTGAATGTTTGCGGACTGGAGCAGCTGCTCAAAGCCGTACAAAACTGCTGGGCCTCACTGTTTACAGACCGGGCGATCTCGTATCGCGCCAAAAACGGCTTTAACCACCGTTCAGTGTTTATTTCCGTCGTTGTTCAACACATGATTTTCCCGGAGGTGTCCGGAATTATGTTTACGGCGGATCCGGTCACGGGACATCGCGGAACGGTATCGATCGATGCAAGCTTCGGTTTGGGAGAAGCCCTTGTATCCGGTTTGGTTACTGCGGATTTGTATCAGGTGCGTGCAGGTGAAATCGTAAAAAAACAGGTTTCCAAGAAGGAAACAGCCATATATGCCGTGCCGGAAGGAGGAACGGTTGCTCAGCATCTCCCTCCGGAGAAACAGCAGCTGCAGGCTTTAACGGATCATCAAATCATTCAACTGGCAATATTGGGTAAAAAAATTGAAGCTCACTATGCCTCGGAGCAAGATGTGGAGTGGGGTTTTGCCGACGGTCAATTTTATATTCTCCAAAGTCGGCCGATTACATCGTTATATCCGGTACCGCCTGTCTCAGATAATCAATTGCATGTATTTATAAATTTCGGCTACATTCAAATGATGACTGATCCAATGAAACCGCTGGCTATATCCGTTTTGAGCCGCCTTCTTCATTTTATAAAGAAAAATCCTGCTTCATCCGAACCGTACATCCTGCATCATGCAGGGGGAAGAATGTTTGCTGATTTTACCGCTCCTCTTTCTATAAGGCCTGTTCGAAACAGAATGCTAAAAATATTCAAGGGCATGGATGAATCCATAGCGTCAGCTTTGGAGGAAGTCATGAGCCGAGAAGCCTTTCGCCATCGATCCATACCGATAGGCACAATATTACGCACGGTCAGTAAACTGGCGCCGATCATCATTCCCTTGGCATTGAAAGTAATCAATCACCGGTTTGTGCAAGATCCCGCTAAGGCGAACAGAAAGGCCTCCGCCCTTATTGATCGTATCACTCGTGAAACCGGGATCCATGTATTTTCCGCCTCAGGGGCGGACAGGATTCGCGCGATCAGGAAGAGTATCGAGAAAATGCCCAAGGTGATTCCCAGAGTGGCCGTCTATTTTATTGCAGGTGTCCTGGCTTCCGGAACGCTTAAAAAGAAGCTGTACAAAAGGGTGGGGAAAGAACGGGCAGATAGGTTGTTGAATCCATTGTACAAATCTCTTCCCGGCAATGTGACAACCGAATTCGGCTTGGCGTTGGGAGACCTTGCTGATAAGATACGAAAGTATCCCGGCTTAATTGATTATTTGCAGAAAGCAAGCAGCGACCATTTCGATGAAAAATTGGGCGAGATTCCGGGCGGAGATGAATTTAAAGTAGAATTGGAGAGCTTTCTTCAGAAATACGGTATGCGGTGTGTGGGTGAAATTGACATCACCAGACCAAGATGGCGCGAAGAGCCTACCCAACTGATCCCTTCCATTATCAGCAATATCAGAACGGCAGCGGCCGGGGAGCACAGGAAGAAATTCAGACAAGGCAGGCTTGAAGCCGAGGCGGCGGGAAAAGAAATGGCCGCGCATTTTGGTTTTTGGCAAAAAAGAAGCATATCCCGGTTGATTAAGCTATACCGCCACCTGTTGGGCATGCGCGAGCATCACAAGTTCTGTGTGGTGAAGCTGTTTGACATCTACAAACGCGCGATAATGGAAGAAGCGAACGGACTTGTCGCAAAAGGAGTCCTTCGGCATAAAGACGATGTGTATTATTTAACGCTGGAAGAGCTCATCGCACTGTTGGAAAACCGCTTTTCAGGAGATGTTCCAACCATCGTAGAAGCAAGAGAAAAGCAGCATGAACGGAATCAAAAACTAAAATCTCCCCGGGTGATGACAAGCGAAGGAGAAATCATTTCCGGAAAATTGCGTGATGTGGTGGAAGCGCCGGAGGGCGCGATTGTAGGCACGCCGGTATCCGCAGGTATCGTCGAAGGTGTTGCAAGAGTCGTTCTTAAGCCGGAGGAAGCCAAGCTGAATGCCGGGGAAATTTTAGTCGCTCCCTATACCGATCCCGGATGGACACCGCTGTTTACCTCGGTCGTCGGCCTGATCACGGAAGTAGGCGGTTTGATGACGCACGGATCGGTGATTGCCCGGGAGTATGGCATTCCGGCCGTCGTTGGAATTGAAAAAGCGACCGAACGGATTAAAGACGGCGCTTATGTCCGGTTGAACGGAACGAGCGGCTACGTGCAAATATTGGAAGGCACTGACTTTGAGTAAGACATAAAAAAGCCTGCCATAGGCAGGCTTTTTGCTTGGCGACGTTCTACTCTCCCAGGACCCTGCGGTCCAAGTACCATCGACGCTGGAAGGCTTAACGGCCGTGTTCGGTATGGGTACGCGTGGTTCCCTTCCGCCATCATCACCAAACGTATTCATTTCTCAAGGCTTGCGCCCTGAAAACTGGATCGAAACCAAGCCGCTGATCATCTTCATGTGCTTTTTGGATAAGCCCTCGACCGATTAGTATTCGTCAGCTCCACACGTTGCCGTGCTTCCACCCCGAACCTATCTACCTCGTCGTCTACAAGGGGTCTTACGTACTGGGAAATCTCATCTTGAGGGGGGCTTCACGCTTAGATGCTTTCAGCGCTTATCCCTTCCGTACTTGGCTATCCAGCCGTGCCTCTGGCGAGACAACTGGTACACCAGCGGTACGTCCATCCCGGTCCTCTCGTACTAAGGACAGCTCCTCTCAAATTTCCTGCGCCCGCGACAGATAGGGACCGAACTGTCTCACGACGTTCTGAACCCAGCTCGCGTACCGCTTTAATGGGCGAACAGCCCAACCCTTGGGACCTACTTCAGCCCCAGGATGCGATGAGCCGACATCGAGGTGCCAAACCTCCCCGTCGATGTGGACTCTTGGGGGAGATAAGCCTGTTATCCCCAGGGTAGCTTTTATCCGTTGAGCGATGGCCCTTCCATTCGGTACCACCGGATCACTAAGCCCGACTTTCGTCCCTGCTCGACCTGTTTGTCTCGCAGTCAAGCTCCCTTTTGCCTTTGCACTCTGCGAATGATTTCCAACCATTCTGAGGGAACCTTGGGGCGCCTCCGTTACGCTTTAGGAGGCGACCGCCCCAGTCAAACTGCCCACCTGACACTGTCCCCATACCCGCTTAGGGCACCAGGTTAGAACTCCGATACGATCAGGGTGGTATCCCAACGTCGCCTCCACACAAGCTGGCGCTCATGCTTCCCTGGCTCCCACCTATCCTGTACAGATCGTACCAAAGTCCAATATCAAGCTGCAGTAAAGCTCCATGGGGTCTTTCCGTCTTGTCGCGGGTAACCTGCATCTTCACAGGTATTAAAATTTCACCGGATCTCTCGTCGAGACAGCGCCCAAGTCGTTACGCCATTCGTGCGGGTCAGAATTTACCTGACAAGGAATTTCGCTACCTTAGGACCGTTATAGTTACGGCCGCCGTTTACTGGGGCTTCGGTTCACAGCTTCGGTCTTACCCTAACCGCTCCCCTTAACCTTCCAGCACCGGGCAGGCGTCAGCCCGTATACTTCGCCTTGCGGCTTCGCACAGACCTGTGTTTTTGCTAAACAGTCGCTTGGGCCTTTTCACTGCGGCCCCCTCGGGCTATTCACCCTACCGGGGCACCCCTTCTCCCGAAGTTACGGGGTCATTTTGCCGAGTTCCTTAACGAGAGTTCTTCCGCGCGCCTTAGCATCCTCTGCTCGCCTACCTGTGTCGGTTTGCGGTACGGGCACCTTCTCCCTGGCTAGAGGCTTTTCTTGGCAGCCTGAACTCATGACCTTCGGTACTCCAATTTTCCCTCCCCATCACAGCCCAGCCTTTCGATGTGCGGATTTGCCTGCACACCAGCCTCACTGCTTGGACGAGCATCCATCAGCTCGCGTCACTATCCTTCTGCGTCACCCCATTGCTCATAACGGTTCACGGTGGTACAGGAATTTCAACCTGTTGTCCTTCGACTACGCCTTTCGGCCTCGCCTTAGGTCCCGACTTACCCTGAGCGGACGAACCTTCCTCAGGAACCCTTAGGCTTTCGGCGGATCAGATTCTCACTGATCTTTTCGTTACTCATACCGGCATTCTCACTTGTAACCAGTCCACCAGTCCTCACGGTCTGACTTCAACCCGATTACAACGCTCCCCTACTGCCCATTACTGGACCCATAGCTTCGGTGGTGTGTTTAGCCCCGTTACATTTTCGGCGCAGAGTCACTCGACCAGTGAGCTATTACGCACTCTTTGAATGGTGGCTGCTTCTAAGCCAACATCCTGGTTGTCTGCGCAACTCCACATCCTTTCCCACTTAACACACACTTGGGGACCTTAGCTGATGATCTGGGCTGTTTCCCTCTTGACAATGGATCTTAGCACTCACTGTCTGACTCCCGGGTTAACGTCTGTGGCATTCAGAGTTTGACTGGACTTGGTAACCCTTGGCGGGCCCCGCACCCAATCAGTGCTTTACCTCCACGACGCATCTCCCGAGGCTAGCCCTAAAGCTATTTCGGGGAGAACCAGCTATCTCCGAGTTCGATTGGAATTTCTCCGCTACCCCCACCTCATCCCCGAATTTTTCAACATTCGTGGGTTCGGGCCTCCAGTGCGTGTTACCGCACCTTCACCCTGGACAGGGGTAGATCACACGGTTTCGGGTCTACGCCTGCAAACTCATTCGCCCTATTCAGACTCGCTTTCGCTGCGGCTTCGGCTTCTCACCTTAACCTTGCTTGCAAACGTAACTCGCCGGTTCATTCTACAAAAGGCACGCCATCACCCTTTAACGGGCTCTGACTTCTTGTAAGCACACGGTTTCAGGTTCTCTTTCACTCCGCTCCCGCGGTTCTTTTCACCTTTCCCTCACGGTACTGCTTCACTATCGGTCGCCAGGGAGTATTTAGCCTTGGCAGATGGTCCTGCCGGATTCCCACGAGGTTTCACGTGTCTCGCGGTACTCGGGATCCGTCTAGGGCTTTCGCAGAATTTCGGCTACAGGGCTGTTACCTTCTCTGGCCGGCCTTTCCAGACCGCTTCACCTACTCTGCTCAACCCACGTTGACGTCCCACAACCCCAGGGGGCAAGCCCCCTGGTTTGGGCTAATCCGCTTTCGCTCGCCGCTACTGACGGAATCACTTTTGTTTTCTTTTCCTGAGGGTACTTAGATGTTTCAGTTCCCCTCGTCTGCCTCCAATGCAGCTATGTATTCACTGCATGGTACGTATCTATTACGATACGCAGGTTTCCCCATTCGGACATCCCCGGATCAAAGCCTGCTTACGGCTCCCCGAGGCATTTCGTCGTTCGCCACGTCCTTCATCGGCTCCTGGCGCCTAGGCATCCTCCGTGTGCTCTTATTAGCTTAACCAATTTGGTTATTCGGTACCGACACTTACGTATCGGCTGCTGACGATTTCCTCACGAAAATCGCAGCGGGATGATTCAGCATTTTGCTTCGTTTCGATATCCAGTTTTCAAGGAACAAACGTATTTTCGCTGCCGTTTTACCGGCAGGAAAGGCATCTTACCATGCTCCGGCTTGCCGATGCAACTATCAACTTTTGCCAAGAACACGCTAAGCTTTGAAAGGCATTGCACCTTTCAAAACTGAACACGAGTGAGTGCCGTTGCAACTTACGTTGCAGATTGTCCGCTGACCTACCGTCAGCATGGACTCCATAGAAAGGAGGTGATCCAGCCGCACCTTCCGATACGGCTACCTTGTTACGACTTCACCCCAATCATCTACCCCACCTTCGGCGGCTGGCTCCTTGCGGTTACCCCACCGACTTCGGGTGTTGTAAACTCTCGTGGTGTGACGGGCGGTGTGTACAAGACCCGGGAACGTATTCACCGCGGCATGCTGATCCGCGATTACTAGCAATTCCGACTTCATGCAGGCGAGTTGCAGCCTGCAATCCGAACTGAGACCGGCTTATAAGGATTCGCTCCGGATCGCTCCTTCGCTTCCCGTTGTACCGGCCATTGTAGTACGTGTGTAGCCCAGGTCATAAGGGGCATGATGATTTGACGTCATCCCCACCTTCCTCCGGTTTGTCACCGGCAGTCAACTTAGAGTGCCCAACTTAATGCTGGCAACTAAGCTCAAGGGTTGCGCTCGTTGCGGGACTTAACCCAACATCTCACGACACGAGCTGACGACAACCATGCACCACCTGTCTCCTCTGTCCCGAAGGAAAGGTACATCTCTGTACCGGTCAGAGGGATGTCAAGACCTGGTAAGGTTCTTCGCGTTGCTTCGAATTAAACCACATACTCCACTGCTTGTGCGGGTCCCCGTCAATTCCTTTGAGTTTCACTCTTGCGAGCGTACTCCCCAGGCGGAGTGCTTATTGTGTTGACTTCGGCACCAAGGGTATCGAAACCCCTAACACCTAGCACTCATCGTTTACGGCGTGGACTACCAGGGTATCTAATCCTGTTTGCTCCCCACGCTTTCGCGCCTCAGCGTCAGTTACAGTCCAGAAAGCCGCCTTCGCCACTGGTGTTCCTCCACATCTCTACGCATTTCACCGCTACACGTGGAATTCCGCTTTCCTCTCCTGCACTCAAGCCACCCAGTTTTCGGTGCGATCCGGGGTTGAGCCCCGGGCTTATACACCAAACTTAAGCGGCCGCCTGCGCGCGCTTTACGCCCAATAATTCCGGACAACGCTTGCCCCCTACGTATTACCGCGGCTGCTGGCACGTAGTTAGCCGGGGCTTTCTTCTCAAGTACCGTCACCCTCAGGGCAGTGACTCCCCAAGGCGTTCTTCCTTGGCAACAGAGCTTTACGATCCGAAAACCTTCTTCACTCACGCGGCGTTGCTCCGTCAGACTTGCGTCCATTGCGGAAGATTCCCTACTGCTGCCTCCCGTAGGAGTCTGGGCCGTGTCTCAGTCCCAGTGTGGCCGATCACCCTCTCAGGTCGGCTACGCATCGTCGCCTTGGTGAGCCGTTACCCCACCAACTAGCTAATGCGCCGCAGGCCCATCTGTAAGCCACAGCTTGCACCGTGTTTCTTGATCCCTCCATGCGGAGAAACCACCTATCCGGTCTTAGCTACCGTTTCCGGTAGTTATCCCGGTCTTACAGGCAGGTTGCCTACGTGTTACTCACCCGTCCGCCGCTCCAGGAGGTCTCCCCTAAGGGAGAACCCCAGCGCTCGACTTGCATGTATTAGGCACGCCGCCAGCGTTCGTCCTGAGCCAGGATCAAACTCTCCAATAAAGTTTAGAGAAAATTGATTGCTCAATTCGTTACTGACTTGTTTTGAAATCTCTTGACGAGACTTCGCACTCACTCGTTGTTCAGTTTTCAAAGGGCAATTACTTTATGGTTTCACCGATCCGCTTGTCTCATGCGGCCGGAAAATCAATCTACCATAACTCCGTACCGTTTGGCAACTGTTTTTTTATCCAGACTGAGGAACGAATCCTTTCGTCCAGACGCTGATTCAGTTGCAGTATTTTCGGAGTCACGGTTTAATAATCTATCATATTCGATTTCGTTTTGCAAGTCTTTTGTTTTCCATGCTTGGGATCGTCCGCAAGCTCAGAGAAACCGTCTGACTTGTATCCTGTCTGCCTCGCAGCAGCTCAGGATTAGTAATTTATCATACTTACTATCCCGATGCAACAGTTATATTTTCCAACCTAGATATTTGTATCATATTATCCAATGTTTTGGTGCTCGTTCAAAATAAAAAAGCACCGCATAGGTGCTCTGCTCTCGGTTCCGTCGGACGATGCGGCGAATCATGCTCTCCTCCGAGCGCGGCTAAAATGATCCTGGGTGTACGCACACGTCGCTAAGTCCCGAGGCCGTATAATCATTTATATCACTGCATGCAGAGCCTTCGCCCCTTACGGTCACCGGCCTAAGCGTCAAAAGGTTCCGCGATGTCCCTGCCGCCTCACGCAAGAAACCGCCGCTTCTTCTGCGGCGATGTGCCACCAATTCTCCCATGATGCTCAGCGTGATTTCTTCCGGCGTCCCGGCCCCGATATCCAAACCGATGGGGGAAAACAGCCTGTTCAATCTCTCTTGCGTCAATGTCACATCGTCGGACCGGAGGCTCTTTACGATTTTGCGGATGCGGCTTCCCGAGCTTAACCCCCCAAGATAGGCGATGTCTTCATGACTTTTTCCGATACAATAATCTTGCCGTCGTCAATGGCAACCGCCCCATCCTTGTAAATCCGCCTGTCCCGGTCTACAGTGATCACATAATCCGCATGAACAATCAACAACGAAACTTGCTGCAATCTGTTCATCTCCATTCACAATGGCAATCAACCCAAAACAAAAACCGGACTCACCAGAAATCAACATTCATGTTGACTCCGGCTGTCCGGTCGATTCTTTCCAACGTTAAAGTGATTCGGTTATTCGATTTTTCTCCTGTCATTCCAACTGGTGATCTAAGAGATATTAATATAATAAAATCACTAGGAATAATTGTCATTTTTTTGTTTTCATCTGATGAGACGACAGATTTCGTTTTCCGGCCAGCGGATGGAGTGAAGGCTATTCGCCGGTCATGCGGCAGGGCATCCAAACCTGCGCAGCTTCCCAAAAACGCAGCAAAGATACTTTCATAATCCTTAAGAGGAATTACTTATTTCTACGTCGAATATTGTAGATTGAGGTGAAAACAATGTCAGATACCAGAGCTCTTTATTCCGATACGGAACTATTCGCTGCATCATTGTTTCAGTTGAAAGTATCCGTCTGGGAACGTACCGCTGATGATATTCCGGTGAGAGTCGAGGACGGCGGAACCATTGAACGGATTACGCCGATTAGCGTTAAAATAAACGGGACCAACTATGTGCGAAGCGACTGCGAATTTCGAGTTTCCATGAGCGATATTAGATCGTAAGGTTCAGCTTCAATTTAAGATAAAGGATGTGGCGAAAAGATGACAGGACAATCTTTATTATTAATCGACGGATTTAACTTGTTGAGCAGAGCGCATTTTGCCACCTCATATAACCGAACCGATGACCAGTTAAAAAATAGCAAAGGCATGTACACCAATGCATTAAGGGTGTTTTACCAGAAAATATTCAACCTGATCAGGGACCACAGGATTACTCACCTCTCCGTGGTTTGGGACGTGAAAAGGGACGAAACCGCAAGAAGGAAAAAGTATCCGTTTTACAAGGCCACACGGTTTGAACTCCCCGAACCTTTGATCCATCAGTATGAGACGTGCAAAGCAGCATCGGATGCGATAGGGATTCATCAGATTTCATTGTCGCCTTACGAAGCCGATGACCTGATGGGGGCTCTGTCGAAAAAGTGGTCTGGCGGAGATTGCTACATATACAGCAATGACCATGATTTGTTTCAATTATTGAGTGAAACGACCTCGCAAATTATTGCGGGCAAACAAGGAGAATATGTTTACTCCCTGAGCCATTTTCAAGCGGATTATGGAATCGCTCCTGAACAATGGGTAGATGTCAAAGCGCTGCTTGGCGACAGCAGCGACAATATTCCCGGTTGCCCGGGGATTGGCGAAAAATCTGCTCTGCCGCTGATTCAGCATTATGGATCGCTGGAGCGGATCTATGAAAATATCGAACAACTGGAGCCCGGCCTGTCCCGGCTTAAAAAGAAATTGATTCAAGGCAAGGAAACCGCTCTTTTAAGCAGGGAGCTGTCGCAAATCACCTGCGATATTGCAGAGCTTGATCCGTTGTTGATGGATGATCTGAAAGTAAGCATACGTAAAGATGTCCTTGGCGAATGGCTGGAGCAAATGGAACTGAAAATCAGAATAGATTCGTATGGCGCTTAGTAGCGCCCGGGCTTTGGGAATAAACAAGAGCTGTCCGCCGGCCATTTTCATGGCGACAGCCCCGCAGCTCTTATTGTTTAATCGACCATTCGTTTACATCATAATGCATGCCGTAGATGGTGCAGTCTCGCCCTTCGATGGCTTTATCAGCGCAATCAGAATTTTTTTCGGAGCAGATGGTGACAAGCGGAACATCTTCCTGAATCAGGTTTTGCAGCTCTTTATATATGACAAACCGTTTGTCCTTATCGATTTCCTTCATGCCAAGCGCTATGTCGGCAATAATACCGGGCCGGCGATCGGAGCGTGCTTGGGAGATTTGATCGCCTCGATTTCGTTTCCGTTGACTTATGCCGTAACGTCAATGTCGACATTCGCTTTTGCCGTGTTCCTGTTCTTCTTCATGCCATTCTCCGCGCAGGATGAGATTCCTGCGGAAAACGCTGCGGCGGCGCATGTCAAAAGTGAAAGCCCGCTGCGTGATTTGACCCGTTTCCACATATATTTGTTCTTGGACTCGGCGCGTTGTTTTATTATATGTCATTTACGTTCTGGAGCAACGGCATCGCACCTTATTTAACGGAGCAAGGATATCCCTTGGCCATGTACAGTTTATTGTGGACCGTAAACGGAATTGTCTTTTTCGCCGGACAGCCGGTAACCACCCTGATCAAATCCACGATGGCCAGGTCGCTGGTCACCCAAATGGTGGCCAGTGCGGTCTGTTATACGTTGGGGCTGGGCTTCATTTTAATTTTTTCACGAGACCTACGTGTTTCTGGTTTTCGGCATGATCGTGTGCACGATCGGAGAAATGCTGCTGCTTCCTGCGATTCCGACCTTTTTCTCCGAACGCACGGGCAAATCCGCGCCTTTCTATATGGGGTTGTCCGGCGGTTTCGGCAATGTGGGCAGAATGACCAGACCTACCATCTGCGGCAATGTGTATGATCATTGGGGCGTCCTGCCGGTGATTGTGATCGGGACCCTCACTTCAGCCGTTTCACTATTGTTTTTTTTGATGCACGCTTCGCTGCACAAACTAAGTAAGGAAAACGTCAGCAAAGGGCAAGTCGCGACCTATTGATTCCATACCGTTAAGAAAAAAATCCCTTGCCGGAACGAACCGGCAAGGAATCGCCTATGTCAAACCTCTTGTTTTTAAAAAATGTCCGATCCGGCGAACAGCCTCGATCAGCCGCTCCTCCTCTTGAACCAAGGCTATGCGTACATAACCTTCTCCTTCTTTGCCGAACGCATCGCCCGGAATGACCGCAACACCGGCCGAATACAGAATTTCCCGGGAAATTTGTCGAGAAGTCCATCCGTCGGGAATCCGTGCCCAAATGAACATGGTCGCTTTCGGTCTGGCAATATCCCAGCCTGCCTCGCGCAAACCGTCAATGACGATGTCTCTCCGTTTCTCATATATTTCCGCAACCGAACGTCTATCCGGGCTCATGTCCTCCTCCAAAGCGGCAATGCCCGCTTGCTGCACCGCCAAAAACACGCCATAATCGATATTCGATTTCAGCACGCGCAGCGCCCGAACCGTATCGGACTGTCCGACCATGAATGCAATGCGGCATCCGGCCATATTAAAGCTTTTGGATAGGGAATGGAACTCCACGGCCACGTCTTTCGCGCCCTCGACTTCCAGAATGCTGGGCGGTCTGAATCCGTCAAAAGCCATCTCGGAATAAGCCAGATCCTGGACAATCAGCAGATCGTGCTTTTTGGCGTAATCTACCAGCCGTTCAAAGAACGGGAGCGTCGCAACGGCAGACAACGGATTGCTCGGGTAATTCAGCAGCATAAATTTGGCCTTCTTTGCCGTTTCCTCAGGGATATCCTCCAATTTGGGGAGGAAGCCGTTCTTTTCACGAAGCGGCATAAAGCAAGGCTGTACGCCAGCCAATACCAGGCTCGCCCCATAAATGGGGTAACCCGGATCGGGAACCAGCACGGTATCTCCCGGATCGGTCACCGCCATGGCAAGATGGGCGAGGCCGTCCTGCGAGCCCATAAGGGTGACGATCTCACTTTCCGGATCCAGCGTCACGTTGAAGCGGTGTTTGTACCATTGCGCAACCTTCCGCCTGAACTCGGGGCTTCCTTCCGATGTCGGGTACCCATAAAGCTTAGGGTCTGCCACAGCATCCGCAAGCGCCTGCATCACCCTTGCCGAAGGAGGACGATCCGGACTTCCGATGCCCAAGTCGATCACATCGACGCCGCGGGCTGCCACCTCTTTTTTCCACTGTGCCACTTCAGAAAAAATAGCCGAACCCAGTTCGGCCAAACGTTTCGATTCCAGTCGTTTCATACGGAAAACCTCTTTTGGTATAAGAATAGTCTTAACATGTTAGCCTCGATCAAGCAAATGACCTTTAAACCGTCAAGCCGGAAACCCGATGCACAAGCGACATCATGGCGATCAGAAACGCCGCAAGCAGCACATATGCAATACCGAATTTCCAACGGGAAGCGGCGGGCACTTCGTAATATTTGTCATTTTCATAATGTGTGTAATCGATCCGGCAGTGAATCATCAGATGCAGCCCGTCTTCCTTCTGAAGATGCTCCAGCCGCGTCACGTACGCCCTCTGGATGATGCCTTGGCTCATCATCGGCACCGTGCCTTGAAAATCAAGGCTGTCCCAAAGCACCTTCACGTACTGCTGCCCATCCTCCAGACTGGAATACGTGATGAAAGGAAGTTCCCTTTTGTGCTCCGTTCCGGGAATGATGTATCCCTGGGCAATTAACGGCTCTGCCGGAACGGAAAAGCTCGCGGTCACCATGCGCTCCTCGCCCCGGTTGCGGTTTTTGACATACTTTTTGTAAAGGTCGTAGGCGAACATCGCCCAGATGATGAAAAATAAAATCGAACGCAAATAGATGATAATGACCAATCCGCCGATCAATCCGACCAGCCAAAGCCAACGGGTAACGGCCGTGGCGATGCGTCCTCCGTCTAACGGATGGATCGGCAGCAAGTTGATCAGATTCAGGAAAAACCCGACGTAGGCCACAGTATAGAGCAGCGGATGATCCAGCGCATAAGCCGCTCCAAACACGGCAACAGCCCCGAGCGTCCCGAGCGCCGGACCGCCAATCGCTACATAAGCCTCCGTCTCCGCATCTCTCGGGTGTCTTTTCATATTGATCAATGCGCCGAGAAAAGGAATAAATACGGGGGCCGTCACCGGTAAGCCTTTGCGCTTGGCGGCCCATACATGACCCAACTCGTGGACAAGGAGCAAAAGCACCACGCCTATGGCAAAGCCCCAAGGGTAGATCAAAGCATAGGCTCCAACAGAGATGAACATAGAAACCAACGCCCCGCCGGCTTTACCGAATTTCAGCAGCGAAAGCAGGCCTTTGCCTTTGGTCAGAAGGAACGCCGCCGCGGCCCCGATATACCACAGCCAATTACCTTTGTTTTTATTACGACTGGGCTGCAATCCTCGATCACCCTCCTTTTATGCTTCCGCCCGGCCCCACACCTCGGCATACATTTCCGGTTTGAACCCGACCGTTACTTTGGAACCGTCGGTCACTACCGGGCGCTTGATCAGCTTGCCGTTGGACGCCAGCAGCGCGATCTTCTCCTCGTCGCTCATGGAGGGAAGCTTGTCTTTCAGCTGCATTTCCTTGTAGACTTCTCCCGATACGTTGAACCACTTCTTGATCTCCAGGCCGCTTAAAGGAATCATTTCCTGCAGTTGCGATACGGTCGGAGGCCGCTCTACGATGTGAACGGCTTCCACATCCCATCCTTGCTCCTTCAGCCACTTTAATGCGTTGCGGCATGTGCCGCATTGCGGATATTGATATACGGTTAACTTGTGCTTGCTGCTCATCTGCTCCATCCTCGTCCCATGGTATAGATTTTCTTTACTTTACATTATACCGATGTTGGCAGCCCGCCTGCAAATCAGCGGCGGCAAGCCCGTAGTTGAAATCAGACGACGCAATACCGATAATGGAAAAGAATACCGCAACTTTCCCGGATTCATTATCTGCGTCCTGCCCGGTTATTCAGCCGTTCTTACGAATTTCCAAAAGGAGATACGACATGATTATTTATTTTATCAAACTGGTTTACAGCCTGCTCATTCCGCCCGGCATCTTTGTGCTTTTATTAGGGCTTGCCGCATTATGGCTGTATTATCGCTGCGGCCGCAGATCGTGGCTTATTCCATTGGCCCTCGCTTTCCTGCTGTACTTGTCATCGATCCCGCTGACCGGCGAAGCGGCCCTTCGGTCGCTGGAAGATCGCTATGCCCCGCCCGCATCCATAGAAGGGGACGCCTACGTTGTACTCACCGGAGGAGCCATCGCAGGAACCCCGGACATCGACGGTACAGGACATCTGAACGGCTACACTCTGCATCGGGTCGTATCGGCTGCGGAGCTGTACGCCCGGCATCCGCTGCCGGTTCTCATTTCCGGCGGCCAAGTGTTCGCCGATACCCCTAACGAAGGTCAGCTGGCAAAGCGCAAGCTGATCGCCTTGGGCGTGCCCGAACAGGCCATCCTGCTGGAGGATCGGAGCCGAACGACGCAGGAAAATGCCCGGAACGCCAAAGAGCTTCTGGAACGGCAGGGATTGACCCGCCCTGTACTGATCACCTCCGCTTTTCACATGTCAAGGTCCATCAAACACTTTAAGGAGCAGCAGGTGGAGGTTATTCCTTACCCGGTTAACTATCTGGCAGGCAATACCGGCGGCGGGTTATCGGGCCGGTTATTCGTACCGTCCTCTGCCGCAATGAATCAATTGCAATTAGTGGTGAAAGAGTACTTGGGCATGCTGCAGTAGCTTTTGCGGTACGCAAAAAACCGCCGGTTCTTTACGAAGAACGGCGGTTTTGGGCTTTATTCGTTTGATTCCAGTCTATCCAGGCACTGCTGTATGTCCGACGGCAGCGGAGCGTGAAATTCCATCCATTTACGGGATATCGGATGGGTTAACCCGAGCACAGCGGCATGCAGCGCATGACGGCCGATGAAGACAGACGTTGACGGTTCCTCCGATTCTTCCAACCCATAGAGCTTATCACCAAAGAGCGGGTGTCCCAGATGCTTCATATGAACGCGGATCTGATGGGTACGGCCTGTCTCCAGCCATAGACGAACCCACGTCGCATTCCGGAAGCGGCGCTCTACGCGATAGTGCGTTACAGACGGGTAACCGGTGTCGGTGACGATACGAAGATGCGGCGACAGCGGGTCGCGATCGATCGGCGCATCGACGGTTCCTTCATCGAGCGCCAGCACACCATGCACCAAGGCGACATACTCTTTTTTCAACCCGGTGGTCTGCATTTGTTCGGAAATTTGCTGGTGTACATACGCGTTTTTGGCAACGGCCAGCACCCCCGACGTTTCCTGGTCGAGACGGTGAACGGGACGGAAACGGAACCTTTCCCCTTTTTCCAACCAATAGTGAACCACGCCGTTGGCCAGCGTTTCCGTGTAATGTCCGTGCGTCGGATGAACGATTCGGCCGGCCTCTTTGTTCAGCACCAGCAGCTCCTCGTCCTCATAAAGTATGTCGAGCGGGATCGGTTGGGGTAATATGTCATCTGACGTTTCCACTTCCATACGGGCTTCCACCCTGTCGCCCGCCCGTACTTTGACGTCGATATACCTGCGCTCTCCGTTGAGCAGAATGCCCTGCTCCGTCATCTTCAGCCGGGACAACAGCTTGCGGGAAATCCCCATCCTTTGCTGCAAAACCGTCCGGAGCAACATGCCGTCATCCTCCGGCGGCACGATGTACTGAAGAGGTTTGTAATAGCTTGTCATTTTCGGCGGAACACCTTGGCGCTGCGCGCATATTCCACATCGGGAATCCCTGCGCGGCTGTTGGCCGCCCGGGCCACGGTAAAGAACAAATCCGACAATCGGTTCAAATAGCGGCGCACTTCTTCATTGATTGGCTGTGTACGGGCCAGCGTCACCACCCGGCGCTCTGCCCTGCGGCAGACGGTCCGGCATACATGCAGCGCGGAGGAAGCCCGGCTTCCCCCGGGCAGAATAAACCGCTGAATCTCCGGGGCCTCCGCATCGTACTTGTCGATCCATGTCTCCAGACGGTCCACCATCTCCGCCGTCACCTTATAAGGACGCAGCTCCTGCTTGAGCAGAGCCAAATCCGAGCCGCAGTCGAACAGCTCATGCTGAATTTCAAGCAAATCGGCAAGCAAATCCTGATCCCGCTCCGGGTCAAGGAAACCCATCGCCTGTCCGACAAAGCAGTTCAGCTCATCGACCGTACCGTAAGCCTCCACCCTTGCGTCATCTTTATCCACGCGTCCTCCGATCACGCCAGTTTGACCCGCATCGCCCGTCCTCGTATATATTCTCATCCGCTATCCCTCCTTGCGATCTATCATCTCATACAACCGGTCCATATCCAAGTGCTGCCTTACATGCGCTGCCAGCCTGTCAAATGCGGCTTCACGACGCTCCTGAAAGCGAAGCTCCGCCGGCACCGGCTCCAGCCCTTTACTTTCACGAATCCGGTTTAACCAGGCCCTGCGGAAATCGTCATTATGCAAAATACCGTGCACATACGTGCCGAATCGGCGGCCGTCTCCGTTCACGACCCCATCCGCGGCAGGCTCCGTATCATCAGCGGCCGGCAGCAGCAAAAAAGGATGCTCGACCGGTTCAAGAAATGAAGTTTGGCCCATATGTATTTCGTAACCCGTAATAGGAAACCGCTGTCCCTGCCGGGCGTACAGACCCGTTGTTCCTTGAGCTTGCACCGTTCTCTTCTCCCGGGCAAAGACGGTTTCCGTCGGAAACAGGCCCAGTCCCCTCAGCTCCGGCTGATTCGATTCCACCAGTTCCGGATCCAGCAGCCTGCAGCCGAGCATCTGATAGCCTGCGCAAATGCCGACGATCCACCCGCCGTTCTCGGCAAAATCCACCAGCTTCCGTTCCAGTCCCCCGTTTCGCAAATAAAGAAGGTCGTCGACCGTGTTTTTGCTTCCCGGCACGATCACCGCATCCGGTTCGCCGAACTGTTCCGGCGTCTCCACGAACCGCAAGCGAACGTCCCTCTCGTACTCCAGCGGATCTACATCCGTGAAATTGGATATGCGCGGCAGGCGAAGCACCGCAATGTCCAGCATGCCGGGCTGCTTCTCCCCGATCTGACGTTCCGCCAGCCTCCGGTCCAATGATGCGGAATCTTCATCTTCAAGTTCAAGCTGGTGCAGATAAGGAATCACGCCCAACACGGGCTTCCCCGTCCGTCGCTCAAGCCAATCCAGTCCGGGCTTCAGCAGGCTAATATCCCCGCGGAATTTATTGATGATAAATCCTTTGACACGCGATCTTTCTTCCGGAGTGAAGATCTCGAGCGTGCCTACAATCGAAGCGAATACCCCTCCGCGGTCGATATCCGCCACCAGGAGCACAGGCGCATCCGCCCAGCCCGCCAGCCGCATGTTGACGATATCGCGGTTTTTCAGATTGATCTCGGCGGGGCTTCCCGCCCCCTCAATGAGGACAACGTCGAAATCCCTGCGCAGCCGGGTCAGCGCTTCCTTTACAACCCTTTCCGCCTCAGGCAGGTATTTTTCCCGGTACGTCCTGGCGTCAAGATCGCGGAAAGGCTTGCCGTGCACGACGACTTGGGAGATCATGTCCTTTTTCGGCTTCAACAGGATCGGATTCATATCCGTCGTCGCGGGAATGCGGCAGGCATCGGCCTGCATCCCCTGCGCCCTGCCGATTTCTTTGCCATCCGGCGTGACGTAGGAGTTCAGCGACATGTTTTGCGATTTAAACGGCGCGACGCGCCAGCCATCCTGCAGCAGGATACGGCACAGCGCAGCCGTCAGCAGGCTTTTGCCCGCATCCGAAGACGTACCTTGGATCATGAGTGTAGGAGCAAGCCCGCGATCAGGAGTTCCCACCGCGGCAGGCACAGCATCCTCGGTCTCCGCCGAGCCCTGCAGAACGCTCAAAGCTTCGGTTAAACCGGCCAACAGCTTTTCGTTTTGTTCCCTCAGCTTGACCGCTACTCTGCACCAGGTTTCGTCCAATCCGGCAAAAAGCGACGCATCGCGTACCAGAATCCCTCTTCGTCCCATCTCGGCTTGAAGCGCCTGAACCGTAAGGCCAAGCGGCCGAAGCGAGAAGAGAATAAAATTGGCGTCGCTGTCAATCACCCGGAGCCCCAGTTTCCGGAGTTTTCCGGTAAGAACCTCCCGCTCTTCCTTCAGCCATTCCAGCGTGCGCACCGCGTATTCCCGCTCCTCCAGCACACTGCTGCCGATCCACTGCGCCAAAGCATTCACGCTCCACGGCACCTGCAGCCGCTTCATCAGGCGAATCCGTTCGGGATTCGCTACAATATAGCCGAGCCGGATACCGGGGATCGAATAAAATTTGGTCATGGAACGAATGACCATCAGGCTGGAGCTCTCTGCTGCCGTACGCGTCAGCGTAAGCTCCTCCTCGCGGGGACTAAAGTCAAGAAACGCTTCATCAATAATGGCCGGAATGCCGCCTGCCGCCAGCCAGGACACGATTTCCCCAGGCAGCAGCCGCCCCGTAGGGTTGTTCGGATGCCCCAGAAACAGCAAGTCGCACAGGCTTGCCGCCTCTTTTACATCGGAAAGCTTAAGCTCATATCCCGATGCCTCGGAGAGCGGAATATCGTACACCCGCCCGCCGATTTTTGCCACAGCTTCTTCATATTCTCCAAAAGACGGCCTCGCGAGCCCTGTCAGGCCGGGACGCAGCACCCGTACGGCCAGATCGATCAGCTCCGCCGCCCCGTTGCCCACCAGAATGCAGTCCTCGTCCACCTTATGCTTTGCCGCCAGCTTGCGCGTCAGCTCTCTCACAGCCGGATCGGGATAGTTCACGACTTCCTTCCACCTGCTGCTGAAGATGAATCCCACCGTTTCCGGAGGCCCAAGCGGATTCATGTTCGAGCTGAAATCGAGAAACTGATCCTTGGGCATCCCAAAGGTTTCCGCCGCCGTCCATAAATCACCGCCGTGTCCGTATCGCTCCAGCATCCATTCATTCCCCCTGTCCCGTCATCAACACAAGCAAAAGAAGCAGCAGCACCTCCAGCAGCTCGTTCATAGCCCCATAGGTATCTCCGGTCAAACCGCCCAGCTTGCGATGAATGTACTCGCTCATCAGATAACCGCCGCCAAGAGTCAATCCCGCAAATGCCAGCATAGGCCACAGCCCCCCTGCCAAGTGCAGACCCAGCGCCCGTGCGGTCAGGAACACAGCTGCGGATAATAGTGCAGCCAGCGCACTATGGGCCGCAATGTGCTTCCATCCGACGCCGCGGTAAAAACTCCCCATACCGCCGCCTTTTTCCTGCCTCGCATAGGGCCAGCCGGCAATCGCAACCACCATATACCACCGGCTCCACAGCAAAACCATCGGCAGCAGCAGCCAGCTCAGCGTCCCGGTACGAAAAAGCTCCTGCAGCAAAGACCATTTCAGAAGCAGCACCAGCGCGCATACTACGACGCCCATAGCGCCGACCCGGCTGTCCTTCATGATCTCCAGCATCCGCTCGCGCGAACGGTGGCTCAATATGCCGTCCGCCATATCCATCAGGCCGTCCAGATGCAGCGCTCCGGTCAGCAGCACCCAGGCCGAAAGCAGCAGCGCGGCGGCGGGAAGCGGAGGCAAAGCCATATACAGCAGCTTCCCCGCACCCATCAGAAGAACTCCGAGCACCAAGCCGACCAAAGGATAAAAAACGACGCTTCGGCGAAACAAAGCGTCATTGTAATCAAGCTTCACCGGCACGGGAAGACGGGTCAGAAATTGAAAAGCAGCCGCACAGGCCGACCCCCACGTTATCCATAAAGCCAAAAAAGCCCGCACAGCAATCCCCCCGCAACCAGATAACTGACACCGTACAATATCCCGACGGTTCGACGGATGTCCTCTCGCTCCCGTTCTCTGAGCGGCCACCCCATCCGTGCCCGCTCACTCGTGCGGCCGTGGTAAACGTTCACTCCGCCAAGCTCGATACCCAGTGCTCCGGCGACGGCCGATTCCGGAATGCCGCTGTTCGGACTCGGGTGAAGCCGGGCAAAGCGTACAATCGAACGCGCGGCTCTTCCTGCACGAAGCCCGGGGCTGAACCACGCAGCCATCACGATCAGCAGACCCGCCAGCCTTGCGGGAATCCAGTTCATCACATCGTCCCAGCGGGCCGAAGCCCATCCGAAATGAATATATTTTTCATTCTTGTAGCCCACCATCGAGTCGAGCGTATTGGAAGCGCGGTACAGCATCGCCAATGGAGCGCCTCCCGCCAAGGCATAGCAAACCGGAGAAATAAACGCATCCACAATGTTCTCGGCTACGGTCTCGACCGCGGCCCGCGTAATTTCAGGCTCGTCGAGCTGTGAAGTGTTCCTTCCGACAATGAAGCCGACCTGCTCTCTTGCCTCATCGATACGTCCTTCGCTTAAAGGTTTATATACCGCCATCGCCGCGTCCTTCAGCCCCTTGACGGCGATCGTAGTCGAGATAAACCAGGTGCTGGCGGCATAACCAACCCATAGATGTACTTGATCCGCCAGCCATACCATAAGCCAAATGCTTCCGGCAGACAGACCGATCGTCAAGAAGGCCAGTACCGCTCCGCACAAACGGGCACGGCGCGCCTCTGCGGCCGATTCGCTCTCCTGTTTCACCGGAATCGGATACAGGCGGTTTTCCAAATATGCAATCAACCGCCCGATCCAAACAACCGGGTGT
The DNA here is from genome assembly GCF_001465255.1 of Paenibacillus naphthalenovorans. Lineage (NCBI taxonomy): Bacteria > Bacillati > Bacillota > Bacilli > Caryophanales > Paenibacillaceae > Paenibacillus > Paenibacillus naphthalenovorans. The sequence continues at coordinate 3,110,811 of NZ_CP013652.1, forward strand.
GTCAACCAACGCCATGCGGGGTCCCCGATGACCCAGTCGATCACTATCGCCGCAAGCACCATCCACATCAACTCTTGCAAACTATAAAACAGCAAGTCCGTTCCTCCGCACCGTACTAAAAGTGAAACGCCCGGCTTTTCAGTTCCACCGGAATTCCCGCCGTGACCAGAAACACTTGGTCGGCTATGCGGGCCAGCCGCTGATTCATTCGCCCGGACAGATCCCGAAACACCCGACCGAGCTTATATTCAGGCACCAGACCGCTGCCTACCTCATTGGTAACCAGAACGACCGGACGGTCGAGCGAACCGAATACCTCCGCCAGCTCGTCAATTTTGGCCTCAAGCCCGTCCAACCGCCCGGTCTCCGGCTCTTGTTCCAGCCTCAGCAGCCAATTGGACAGCCACAGCGTCAGGCAATCGACAAGCACGACGGGCGATTCCGCCCTAAGAAGCGCCCCGGCGAGATCATACGGCTCCTCCGCCGTAATCCACGGAAACCCTCGTTCATCCCGTTCCCGGCGGTGCATCGCGATGCGTTCCTTCATTTCATCGTCATAGGCTTGCGACGTGGCGATGTAAAGACCTTGTGCGCCAAGTGTTGCCGCATAGCTTTCCGCAAAAGAGCTCTTCCCGCTGCGGGCCCCGCCCGTTACAAGCACCTTCAGTCCCCGCCGGCTCATCCTTGCAGCTGCTCCGCAGGAAGCGCACCGGAAACACCCGCATTGGCGAAGGTCGCCATTTCTTTCATGATCTTGACCGCAGCCTCAATCAGCGGAAAAGCAAGGACGGCGCCCGTACCCTCGCCAAGCCGCATGTCCATCACAAGCATCGGTATCAGTCCGATTTCTTCGAGCAGACGCGCGTGTCCCTGTTCCTGCGAAAGGTGCGAGGCGATCATATACCGTACGCTGAGCGGTGCCAATCGGGCTGCGACCAAAGCGGCAGCCGAGGAGATGAACCCGTCGATGACGACCGGACAGCGGTGCTTGGCCGCCCCCAGGATGACGCCGGCCAAGCCGGCGATCTCAAGCCCCCCCACTTTGGACAGCACGTCCATCGGATCGGCCGCATCCGGACGATTGAGCTCGATCGCTTGGCGAATTACAGCCTGCTTGTGCCGCAGGCGCTCTTCGTCGATTCCGGTGCCTCGCCCTGCGGCTTCGGCCGCATCCGTACCCCCAAGTACGGTCAAGATGGCCGAGCTGGCCGTCGTGTTGCCGATGCCCATATCTCCGGTGGCGATCAAGCCGTAGCCATCCCGCACCAATTCAGCGGCTATCTCCGCACCGACCAGAACCGCTTCCTCCGCTTCCTCCCGCGTCATCGCGGGCCCCTTAGCCATATTGGCCGTGCCCATGCGAATTTTATGAGACCTCAGCCGTGAATCGGAAAGCTCCGCGTTCACACCAATATCGACACACAGAACGTCGGCTCCGGCGTGGCGCGAAAGCACGTTCACCGCCGCGCCCCCATTCAGAAAGTTAAGCACCATCTGCGGCGTGACTTCGGCCGGATAGGCGCTGACGCCTTCTTCGCATACGCCGTGATCCGCAGCCATGACGACGACCGCCTTTTTCCCCAGATCCGGTATCGGCTCCCCGCGGATTCCCGCAAGCTGCTTGGCCACCTCCTCCAGTCTGCCCAAGCTTCCCGGCGGCTTGGTCAGCTGATCGAGATGACGCGCCGCCTCCTCTATACTCCGTTTATCCAAAGGGGCGACACCCGCAATGATTTGTTCCAATCGGTTATTGCTCATCATCTTGTTCCCTTTCCCAGTAAGATTTGCGGAACACCGCTGTCCGGATGCGCAAGAATGTGAGGCCGCGTTCCGTACACCTGCTCCAGCAGATCGGCACGAAGCACCTCTTCAGCCGTACCGATTCCCGCCGTCGCTCCTTCATGCAGCAGAAGGAGACGGTCGCAGTATTGAGCGGCCAAATTCAGATCGTGCAGCACCGAAATGACCGTCATCCCCCATTCCTGCTGCCATTCGCGAACCATATCCATCATTTCAACCTGGTACCCGATATCCAGAAATGTTGTCGGTTCATCCAGCAGCAGCAGCTTGGGCTCTTGCGCCATTGCTTTCCCCAAGGCTACACGCTGACGTTCACCGCCGCTCAAATGATCGATGGTTCGCTCCCGCAGGGAGTCCAGCTTCAGCCAAGCGATAATCCGCTCTACCAGCGCAGCGGCATCCGCCGTTTCGTCTCCCAGCCAGTTTTGATACGGGTAGCGTCCCATTTCGATCACCTCCTGCACCGTGAAGCCGAGCGGCGGCAGCGCATCCTGCTCCAGCACCGCGATCTGCCGCGCCAAGGCTTTCCTTGAGCAGGATGCCACGGGCTTGCCATCCAGCCGCACATTTCCCGCAGTCGCCGGCTCCAGGCCGGTAATCAGATGAAGCAGCGTCGATTTCCCGCTTCCGTTGGGTCCCAGAATACCGAACCATTCACCGGGCTTCACCCGAAAGCGGACTCCCCGGAGCACCTCCCGCGCTCCGAATGCCTTGGACACCTCTTCCACATCTACTTGAATCATCGCGCCGGCCTCCTTTCACTCACGCACCATCCGTTTTTTCCGCCGCAGCAAATAAGCAAAAAACGGAGCCCCCATAAACGCCGTCACGACTCCGAGCGGAATCTCCGTCGGACTAAGCAACGTTCGGGCCAGCGTATCTGCGAGCAGCACATAAATCGCGCCGCCAATTAGAGACAGGGGGAGCAGCAAGCGGTAATCCGGTCCGATCATCAGCCGAAGCAAATGCGGCACCAGAAGCCCGACAAAAGCAATCACCCCCGACACGGATACGGCCGCCGCAGTGATCAAAGTAGACGCCATCAGGACAATCAGCTTGGTCCTCTCGATATGGACGCCTAGATGCGCCGCTTGCCGCTCCCCGAGCGCAAACAAATTCATCGACCGGCCGTAACAGAGCAGCACTGCGGAGCCTGCAGCCAAATACGGCAGCAGCACCAGCGAATAAGTCCAGCCCCGCAGCGCCAGGCTTCCCATCAGCCAGAAGATGATTTCGTTGATCACCTGATCCGACATCGCCACCATTAACGAGACGAAGGCGCCCAGGAACGCCTGCATTACGACACCCGACAGAATGACGGTTTCCTTACGCAGCTTGCCGTCGGTCCGTGCCAGCAAAAGCACCGTACAGAGCGATAGTACTCCGGTCAAGAACGCTACCGCCGGTACCGTCCACTCCCCAAAGAGCGTATACTGCAGACCGAACAAGATCAAAAAAGCCGCGCCCACCGATGCTCCGGACGAAACGCCCAGCGTGTACGGATCGGCAAGCGGATTGCGGAGTACGCCCTGAAAGGCCGCGCCGGCCAACCCCAGGGCGGCACCGACCAGAATGCCCAGCACTACCCTTGGCAGCCTGACCCTCCATACGATTTGTTCCGAAGCTTCGCTCCAATCCCCCTGGATTCGTTCACCGATCCAAGGCAGCTGATGAAGTACGATTCCCCAGACATGACCAAACGGAATTCGGACCGAACCGATCGATACTGCCGCAGAAACGGCGAATACAAGCAGGGCCAAGGCGGCTCCGCCCCAAATCCACAGCTTACGCTTCATCTATTTCACCAGTTCCGGGTATATTCCTTTGGCTACTTCCGTCAATGCCTGTGTAATCCGGGGACCCGGACGGCTCATAATGTCCTTGTCCAACCCGACCAACCGGTTCGACTTCACCGCTTCAATCCGGTCCCAGCCGCTGCGCTCGCGAATCAACTGATCCATCGGCTTATTGCTCTTCTCGTCGATGATCCCCGTCGGATAAAGAATAATCTGCGGATTGTCCGCGATCACCTTCTCCTCGCTAAGCTTTACGTAACCTTTCTCGCCGCCCGCCACATTGATTCCTCCGGCCAGGCTGATCAGCTCGTCAATATACTCGCCTTTACCGACCGTCCAGCCGGGGGAAAACTCGACAAATACCTTTTTCTTCTGCTCAGGCTTCAGATCCTTCACCGCATCCAGTACCTTTTGGCGTTCGGCCTTCATCGAATCGACCAGCTTCTCCGCCTGCTCCTGGCGGTCGAAGATTTGCCCCATGAGCAGAATATTGCTCATCACATCGTCTAACGTTTTGGGCTCGACCTTAAACAGATTCACCTTCAGTCCGCGAAGCTTCTCCACTACGGTCATATTCATGGATACCCCCGTCATGACCAAATCGGCGTTGGCCGCAACGAGCGCTTCCTCGTTCGGCTTGATGATGCTGCCGACTTTCGGCTTCGCCGCCGCTTCGGCTGGATAGTTGCAGAAATCCGATACGCCCACTACCTGATCTCCGAGCCCCAAAGCAAAGAGTGTTTCCGTTTCACTCGGTGAAGTGGAAACGATGCGCTCCGGAGCTTTCTCAAAAACAAATTCTTTACCCGTAGCGTCTTTGACGGTGAGCGGATACGTCGTCCGTTTGGCCGATGTGACCGACCCTTCCTGCCTGGCGTCGCCCGCCTTCGGCGATTCCGCCTGCTGACCTTGCCCCGGCGCTGGCGCAGCGCTTCCGCATCCTGCCAGCGTTCCCGCCAAAGCCAGGCTCAGAACGGCTGCAAGCAGCCTTTTTTTTATGCGAGTCGTCTTATCCCAATACATAGGTCCATCTCCTTATCATCATTCAAAAAACGAAAAGACCCCTGCTTTCGGATCGTCTCCAAAGCAGAGGCACACTCTGACAAACCTGGCGGCCGCAGTCGACATCAAGTCGATATGCCGCCGGCAGGCTGCGCGTCTGCCCCTTTTCCTCGAAAGGCTGCATCGAATGCATGTTCAGGCAGGTTTCCTGACTTACGGGCTGCTTCGCTGAGCCAGAGCTCTTCGCCTTCCCGTCTGCTCCAGACAGTGACTTCATGAAGAGCATTTACCCGTTTACAGTGGCGGGACCGCGCCGGATTCACACCGGCTTCCCTTTTAACCCGCAAGCGTTGATTGGCTGTGCGGGCACCTGAACCGCTATGTTGTTGTCCGCTGCATGACTGGCATGCACAATTATTTCTCGGCAATTATTTTCATGACCTGCTTCGCTTTCTCTTTGTCCGGCGCATTGGCCGGAATGAACGCGAACAGATTTTTGCCGTCGAATTCGAGCTCCGTAAACCATTTGGTTTGATCCATCGGGATGCCGTACAGATGCTTTTGCTTCTTGCCGTCTTCCGTAACTTCCAGAACGCCCTCAGGAAAATCCTCCGCTTTGGCCACATCGTCCAGCGGAACATAACCGCCCTGCTCGCCCATCGCTTTAAAATGATTCTCCGGAATCATCAGAATGCCGTTCTGACCGGCCGCTATTTCGACGATCAGCTTCTCCATTGAAAATATAGGCGCCGCCAATACTTGCACACTGGCCGATTCACCTATTTCACTTTGCAGCGAGGCTTGCAACTTTTCTCCCGCTTCATTCGGGATCCCGTTGGATCCTATCATGAAAATCGACACATCCGCCTTCGATCCTCCGCCGCAGCCTGCAGCAAGTACGAACATCATCAGCAGCAGGCAGAGCAGCCCATTCCTTCTCACGCCGGTTTCTCCCCTCGTGTTTTTCCCTCTCTACCCCGATTCTCCAACATATCCTTTATGATGTTAACATAAAAGACCTGCTCTTTCAAAGCTTTTAAGAATAAGGAGGAAGCACGAAAAACCTGGCTGCTGCGCTGAAATCATCCTTACAGCTGACCATTTGACGTTTTGGCACTCTGCTGCTCACTTACACTTCTTTCGATCTCATAAAAGAAGCCGGTCAAGACCGGCCCTTTTGATGAAGATTCATATATTCATTTATTTTGAGATCAAGCTCCATACTGATTTTCACTACTTCCGGTGATGTCAGGTCATTTCCGTTTTGTACAAGGCGCTCCAGTTCGCGTCTTAAAAGGTAAATATGATCTTCTAAAGATAAGGCAGACGAAGCACGTTTTCCTGTTCCAAAAATCCACTTGGCTTTCTGATCATTCTCGCGAATCCAGCCGTTATTCATGTATTGCCGAAGCTGATATTCCGGAAAAGCCATTCTTCATCCCTCCCGCTTCATATCTTTAGACCTATAAAGAAAAAGATTCATATTCTATGAAAATATGAATCTACATCTAATATACCAGTTTTTGGGGGGATTGAAAATGGATAATATTGTTTAATTAAAGCTTTTTGATGAAATTGCCTATTCGATCAATCGCTTCAATCAGCTGGTTAACCGAAGTCGCGTAAGAACAGCGGACAAATCCTTCTCCACCCTTGCCAAATACATTGCCGGGTACTGCTGCGACCTTCGCCTCACGAATCAAGCGCTCGGCAAATTCCTCGGAGCTTAGCCCCGTTGCCTGAATGGAAGGGAAGGCATAGAATGCGCCCTGAGGCTCATGACACTGCAGTCCGATGTCCCGGAAACCCTGTACGACAAGACGACGGCGCTGGTTGTAGGACTCTACCATGCGGTCTTTTTCCTCCATGCCGTGCTTGAGCGCCTCCAGGGCAGCAACCTGTCCCATGGACGGCGCACACATGACCGTGTACTGGTGGATTTTGAGCATGGCCGATATGAGGTCGGGATGCCCGCAAGCGTATCCCATCCGCCAACCGGTCATCGCAAACGCCTTGGAAAAGCCGCTCACAAGAATCGTCCGGTCGCGCATGCCCGGAATCGAAGCGAAGCTGACATGCTTTTGTTCATAGGTCAATTCCGCATAAATCTCGTCCGAGATAACGATCAGATCGTGCTCCTCAACGACTTTGGCAATCGGCAGCCAATCCTCATAGGTCATGATGCCCCCGGTCGGGTTGCTTGGATAGCACAGAATCAACACTTTGGAACGGGGCGTGATCGCCGCCTTGAGCGATTCCGCCGTCAGCTTGAAGCCGTCTTTGGCAAAAGTCTCGATGCCTACGGGAATGCCGCCGCCGATCCGGGTAATCGGGCTGTAAGAAATGTAGCAGGGCTCCGGAATAAGAATCTCATCGCCCGGGGTAACCAAGGCGCGCAGCGCCAGATCGATGGCTTCGCTTCCGCCAACGGTGACGATCACCTCTTCGGAAGGCTCATACGGGACGTGAAACGACTCGTACAAGTATTCGGCAATCGCTTCCCGCAGCTCAGGCAGCCCGGAGTTGGGCGTATACTTGGTATTTCCGCGTTCAAGCGAATAAACGCACGCTTCTCTGACATGCCACGGGGTGCTAAAGTCAGGTTCCCCTACTCCAAGGGATATAATATCCTTGCTGCCGCTCACCAGATCAAAAAACTTACGGATGCCTGATGGCGGAATTTCACGCACGAGCGGAGCCAGATAGCCGCTCATCGACTTCGTCTGCAGCGGTTGCTGTTGGGCCTGTTTATGCTCTATCATCTTCTCAGCGTCCTTTACGGTGAGATCAAGAGGCGGCGATCATCTTCATGATCTTCGAAGGTAATCCCGTCCTGCTTGTACTTTTTCAATATAAAATGCGTCTTCGTCGACAATACCCGATCAATCGGGGAAAGCTTATTGGAAACGAACGACGCCACCTCTTTGAGCGTTTTGCCTTCGATCTCCACGAGCAGATCATATGCGCCCGACATCAAATAGACCGATTTCACTTCAGGATATAAGTAAATGCGTTCGGCAATCGCGTCAAAGCCGCGTCCGCGTTCCGGCGTAATTTGCACTTCAATGAGGGCAGTGACTTTCTCGCTGTCCACTTTGGCCCAATTAACGACCGTAGCGTATTTTACGATCACATTCGCCTCTTCCAGCTCTTGAATCGCCTCCGCCACTTCCGCCTCGGAAGCCCCGAGCATGGTTGCGATCAAGGCCGGCGTGCGGCGTGCATCTTCTTTGAGCAGCTCAATGATTTTCATTTTGAATTGTTCCATGGATGCGCCCTCCTACAAAGCTTAAAATGACAGAAAAGAAGTTCGATGAAAATCAAACCTTTCTGTATCCATAAAATTCCGGCTTTACCATGGTATCCATTCTTCGGCTGGCTTCGACCGGAAGCTTTTATTATTACTACATATTACACCTATCGCCCGTCATTTGGCAAAGCAAAATTACAAAGAGCATGACATGCAGCCGGAAATGGACGACAAAAAACCCCCACAGTAATGGAGGCTGATCATCGACTTATGAAGCAGACTAGCTATGGCAGAAGCTGTGAGCTGTAAGAAGTTTACGCATATATCCTTCAATTTCCCGCCCTTGGTACCCGGGAAGCACTGTAATTTCAATCCTGCTCTGATCGGCATCCACGAGACGACCCAGTCCGACAAGCCGTCCTTGATCGTAAGCGGCTATAACACGATCACTATGAGAGTACGATTCGTATGAAAATTCTCCGCTCTGGCCAGAATGTGCGGAAACGGAATCGATCAACTGCTGAAACTGCGCCTCGCCCGGAAGCTCATTATGCAGTGCGATTTTCATGAAAGGTTCCCCTCTCCAGTAAGATGTTCAAAAATCAGAAGGACCGGTTTCCCGCTCCCTTGTTTATTATTATACATAATAATGAATATTTATGCAACCTTTTTCCGCACACTTTCTCTATACAAAAAAAGCGGCGGGAGCTGTCCGCCCTGGACTGTCCCGCCGCTTCCCCTATGCCGCTGCCATCAAAATATGTCCATGCTCAAATACCGTTCTCCCGTATCCGGCGCAATGCACAGCACACGTTTGCCGCGGCCAAGCTTGCGAGCTACCTGCAGACCGGTCCATACCGCCGCTCCCGCAGACGGGCCGACCAGGATACCTTCAAGCCTCGCCAAGTCACGCGTCGTTTGCAGTGCGTCCTCGTCAGCGACCTGCACGATCTCATCGTAAACATCCGTGTTCAGAATCGAAGGCACAAAGCCCGGGCTGGTGCCGACCAGCTTATGGGGCCCGGGCTGTCCGCCCGACAGAACCGGCGATCCTTTAGGCTCAACGACATAAATACTGATCCCCGGAAGCTTCTCACGGAGCACTTCCCCGGTACCGGTAATCGTCCCTCCGGTGCCCGAGGTGGCGATAAAGGCGTCCAGCCGCCCATCCATCTGCTCAATGATCTCCAGAGCCGTCGTTACTCTGTGAATATCCGGATTCGCCTTATTCTCAAACTGCTGGGGAATAAAGCTGTTCGGTATTTGCTCCTGCAGCTCAAGAGCCTTCTTGATGGCGCCCGGCATGCGTTCCGCAGCGGGAGTAAGTACGACTTCCGCTCCGTAAGCCTTCAGCAGATTGATCCGCTCCTTGGTCATATTGTCCGGCATAACCAAAATCGCTTTATACCCTTTTGCCGCCGCGTTCATCGCCAGCCCGATTCCGGTATTTCCGCTTGTCGGCTCGATGATCGTAGCGCCTGGACGAATCCAGCCATCCTTTTCCGCCTGAGCGATCAGATTGAACGCCGCACGATCCTTGACACTTCCGCTCGGATTGAAATATTCAAGCTTCACGTAAAGCTCCGCATCATCCTGGCCTACGAGACGGTTGACCCGGACGGCCGGCGTATCCCCGATCAGCTCTGTGATGCTGTTTACCATCTTTTTACTTGAACCCATGCTGCAGCCTCCCTTAACGTACAGAAACCTCCAGCTTCCGTACTACCAATCCTCTGTCCCCTTATTTTAGCGGGAGGGAATGTTTTGTCAAGCTGGCACGCGCTTACAACCATGCCTTAAGCTTTATCTGCCTTCAATTTACGCATCCAATACCAAGCCGCGATCGGCGAGCTGCCAATGGCGAGCAGCAGCCAGTTCATGGCTGCCGGGGACCGGGTCAGGGATACCACCGTAATGAATACCGCCGTACCAAGAAGACGTCCCGCATTGAGCGCAAGCTCCCTCATCACGATATATTCCTCCCGGCGCTTCACACTTTCTTCATCGCCTCCGATCAGATCAAAAACGATCGATGTCATGGGTATGGCATATAGCGGGTAGAATACGGCCGCTCCAATACCGAACATCAGGAGCGTAACAAAATCAACCTTCCAGAAAAAAGGAAAAATAATCAGCACCAGCATAACCGCCCCGATCAGTAAAGCTTTAGGCCGGTATTCCGGACGCAGCCATCGGCCCGCAAGCATAAAACTGATCAACGCCGCGGCCGAGGTCAGAAGCGAAAAATTGCCCAGCTTCATCTCGCTGCCGGTATGGACGAAAACAAGCAGGGCGATGAAAAAGCCGAACACGCCCTCCCGTACGCCTTGCGCCATCAAAGCCAGACCGACCTTGCGCCATGCCGTATCCTTTTGCCGTAAACATCGCCAGGTCAGGAACCACTCATAATTTCCCGAGGTTTTTCGTTTTTTCAGGAAAAAACTGACGATCACGCCGATGCAAAATACGATAAGGGACAATGTAAAAATAAGGCGGTACCCGTTGGTCTCCTGCATGCGGACAATAAGAAACCCCGATATCCAGGGGGCGATCATCCCCGCTCCTGATCCGAGCAGTCCTGCTGCACCGTTAAACCGGTCGCGGTTGTCCGGATCCGTCACCTCAAAATAAACGACATTAAAAGCCAACCAGAACAAACCGGATGACAGTCCCTGGACAGCCCCAAGGAGCACATAATAATCCGCCGACTGCTCGCCAAACCACAGCACAAGCAAATAAAACAGCGCGGCAACCGCCACTCCCGTTCGCAAACAGTTCATTTTATTATGTTCTTTCACCCATTTGCCAGCCAGCCAGAACGTCAAAGCCATCGAGAGGTGATGTACTAATGTAAACCAACCAATGACCGAAAAATCGTGCTTAGCCTTCCAGAGATATACATTCACGAAGACCCCGGATAAAGCGTTGGCGGCGGCAAATAATCCGTTGACTGTCAGCAGCAGCCGCGATTGTCCCGTTAACGGAGCGCTTTTCCCCGATCCCTCACGGCCCCCGCCTCCCGGGACTTCCCTGCGGACCTGCCGCCACTCATGACCTGCTCCGCTTTTGCTGCTTTTACGAGTCCAATGGTCTGGAAAATGTTTAGTTCCGGTATGCATTCGCTCACCTAATCCCATGTAATGTCTTAGTTAAGCTTCCCAAAAAGACAAAAAACATGAGCGATGCCGGCAATATGACAAACCTTTGAATCCCCGGTTAAAGAGAAAGCGGGGAAAGGCGCGAACGCCTCCCCCCACGATTTATGACGATGATTTGCCGTTTGAACGGAGCAGCTCGATCATGGCAAGCCGATCCTCCTCGGCCAAGGAATACTCTACCTTGAAGCAGGAAGGACAAACATAAACCTGTGACGAAAAAGACGCTTTGAGCAGGGGCTGCTTCAAGTTCCCGTGCACAAACGGCGCGAACCCTTGTGATCCGTTTTGCGTTCCGGCATACAGCATCAAGCTGTGGCATGCCGCGCATTCGGGAGCATCCTCCTGACTGTCCAGCACCCGCTGCACACCCTCTTCATACTCATCTATCAGCTCCAGGTCTTCGTCGGACAGATCGTAATCGTCCTCTTCTTCGTCATCGTACGTGATCTGCTGATCCGACGGCTTGACGGTAATATTTATACTCCGGTAATCTCCCAGCTCGTTGAAGCAGTGCGGACACGTTTCTTCCGGGCCGATCTCCGGATCCCAGACAATTTCGGTGTGGCACCAAGGGCATAGAGAGTCATAGGATTGCGGCAAACAATATTCCTCCCTTTATTCAACTCATGCATGATTAATAAAATAGTAAACGCCCGCGCCCAAAAACACAAGCGCAAGCGCCAACAAGGTGCCCCATAAATATTTCACAGGACGTTCCTCCTTCAAATCGAACAACGATCCGGATTCCATCAGGTGACGCTGGCGCCTACAACGTAAGAAAGCGATATCGAAATAATCATGGATAAAAAGCCGACCGCCCGGTTATCCTGCTGGATCTGTTCGTCAATTTTGAAATACGGTGTCAAAAACTCAAATATAAAGTAAGCGATCAGCAGCAGCAGGAATCCGAAGCCGGCCCAGATCAGCGAGTGCCAGATCGTGTCATTATTGAGAATGGAAAAACGAAATATATTACAAATCCCGAAAATTTTGCCGCCGGTCGCCATCGCTACGGAAAGATTGCCCTTCTTGATTTCGTCCCAATCCTTGTACTTCGTTACAAGTTCAAACAATGCCAGAAAAACGATTAATGCCAGCACGGCGACAGAAAAAAATGCCAACGTTTCCATGTATGGATTTGCTATCATGCGTCCCACCTCTTCATTCATCATGGTCGATTCTCCCCGCCTTTTCCTTGAAGCGCAAAGACAACAATCGAAGAGACTGAAAGTGCCATCCTTTCAGTCTCCGCTTTGCTTGTGAATCTTTTACTCCGCTTGCTTTCTCGCTGCGAGTTTCGCCTTCAACGCGGCCAATTCATCGTCTACACCGTCATTTTTGCCGAGAGCGGCTAATTCGTCGTCCAGGCTTTTCCCTCTGGAGTTCAGCTCACCGCTGGCCTCCGCTTCCGCTTCCAGCTGGAGCACCTTTTCGCTCATCCGGTCGAATCCCTTGGCGGCGTTGTCTGTGCCGAATCCGGACATCGCCTGGTTGATCTGCTTCTGCGCTTTGGCAGCTTCAGCACGGGCTACAAGAATATCCTTCTTGTTCTTCATCTTGGCGAATTCATCCTTCATTTCGGCAAGCTGGCTGCGCAGGCGGTCGGCATTAGCCTTGGCCGTTTCGAACTGCCCCTTCATCTCATCATGGCGCTGCTGGTGCTCTTTCTTATCCTGAAGCGCGCGGCGGGCAAGATCTTCATTCCCCGCTTCCAGAGCCTTGAGCGCTTGTTCTTCCCGCTTCTGAACCATTTCAAGCGCTTCTTCATATTGCTGCTTGAATTTCTTCTCAATGGCAATTTGCTTCGCAACGGCAACTTCGGCCTCACGAATATCCTCTTCCATATCGCGCAAAAATTGGTTGAGCATTTTTACCGGGTCTTCCGCCTTGTCGAGCAAATCGTTGATCGAAGCCATCGTCAAATCGCGCAGTCTCTTAAAAATCCCCATATCGGAGCCCTCCTGAAATATGAAATGGTTATGTTTTTAGCCTGCAGAGCTTGTGGAACATCGATGCTTTACTCTTATATACGACAATCTTCTCACGGAGTTTCAAAAGTAAAGAAAAATTCAGAATCAGTTCCCGGGCCGGGAAAACGGATGGTTGCAGCTGGTATTATTTCAGCTCCGCGACCGTCACCCCGGCGCCCCCTTCATTATACGCACCCATCCGGAAGCTTTTCACATGCTTGTGCTTGCGCAAAAATTCCTGAATCCCCGACCGCAGAACGCCGGTTCCCTTACCGTGAATAATATACACTTGTCCGAAATTGGCCAGATAGGATTCATCCAGAAACCGGTCCACCTCAATGATCGCTTCCTCGACATTTGCCCCCCGCAAATCAAGCTCCATCTTTGCGTTATCCTCCCTGGTCCGCTTCAGGCTTGAAGTTGCCTTCGGAGGCGTTTTCGTCTGTGAGGAAGCCTTTTTCACAAGCTGCAGATCGTCCTGCTTCACCTTCATTTTGAGGATACCCAGCTGCACATTCGCTTCCTGAGCGTTCACGATGTCCACCACATGCCCTCTTTGACCAAGGCTTGTGACGATGACTTCGTCTCCCGGTCCGATCGCCTCCGGCTTTTTCTTCGGAGCCTTGGACGCCTTCTTCAGCTCCGGCGCAGCATTGTTCAGCCGGCTCTTGAGCTCGCTCAGCTTATGGTCCTTTACGCCGCTTCCTTCTTCCCGCTGCAGTCTGCGCAGCTCCTTGATGACCTCATCGGCCTCGCGCCGGGCTTTAGCCACCGCCTCGCGCGCCTCAAGCTCGGCCCGCTCGAGCAGCTTGTCGCGCTGCTCCTCGAAGCGCCGTCGCTCGCTCGCCAGCTGCTCTTTGAGCGCTTCGACCTCGAGGCGAAGCTGCTCCGCCGTGGTACGCTCCGCCTCCGCCTTCAGCCGGTTCTCTTCGAGCGTCGCAATCATCGACTCGACGCGCTGATCCTCCTCGCCGACCTGCCCCCGGGCATGATCGATGATCGGCTTGGCCAGACCGAGCCGCTCGGCGATGGCAAAAGCGTTGCTTCGCCCCGGCACACCCACCAAAAGCCGGTAAGTCGGCTTCAACGTTTGGACATCGAACTCCATGCTGGCATTGATGACGCCCTGGCGATCGAAGGCGTATGCCTTTAACTCGCTGTAATGCGTCGTGGCTACGATGCGGCAGCCCATCCGGTGAATATAATCCAGAATGGATATCGCAAGCGCCGAGCCTTCGGCCGGATCCGTACCCGCTCCAAGCTCATCAAGCAACACCAGGCTCTTGGGCGTCATTTCCTTCAAGATGCGAATGATATTGGTCATATGACTGGAGAACGTACTTAAGTTTTGCTCGATGCTTTGCTCATCCCCGATATCCGCATAAATCGCATCAAAGACGCAAAGCTGGCTGCCCTCCTCGGCGGGCACGAACAATCCGGCCATGGCCATGAGCGACAGAAGGCCGATCGTCTTGAGCGAGACAGTCTTGCCCCCTGTGTTCGGGCCCGTAACGATGATGGCCGAATAGCGGTTGCCCAGCTCCACATCGATCGGTACGACGCTGTCCGGTGAAATCAGCGGATGCCGGCCGCGCTTCAGCTTGATGAACCCGCGGTCGTTCAAGATCGGCAGCGTCGCTTTCATCTCACGGGCAAGCCCGGCTTTGGCAAAGATGAAATCCAGCTCCGCCAATGCCTCCACATTCACCAAAAGCGGATCAGCCGCTTCTGCGACAAGCGCGGAGAGCATGCGCAAAATTTTCTCAATCTCCGCTTCTTCCTTAAGCTTCAGCTCCCGAACGCGATTGTTCATCTGTACCACAACTTCAGGCTCGATAAATAGCGTTGCTCCCGATGCGGATTGATCGTGAATCATTCCGCCGAAGTGGCCGCGGTATTCCTGTTTTACCGGAATGACGTAGCGGTCGTTACGCATCGTTACCAGATTTTCCTGGAGCATCTTCTGGATCGACGGCGTCCGTATCATCTGCTCAAGACGCTCTCGGGCTTTCGATTCGCTGCCGCGCAGCTCTTGACGTATCCTTGCAAGCTCGGGAGTAGCGGAATCGGCCACATTCGCATTTTCATCGATGCACGCCCGGATCCGGTCCTCTATCGCTTTATGATCGGTCATCGGCTCCGTCAGTTCGATCAGCAGCGGTATCGGATAATCCTCATGCAGGGCTTCCAGAAACTTCTTCAGCCGTCTGCCGCCCTGGGATGTCAGCAGGATATCCAACAGCTCCGCCGGATTCAGCATACCGCCGATCCGGGCGCGGTGAACCGCTGCGCGAATATCGCGTATACCGCCAAATGGAGCCCCGCCCTTAAGGCGTTCCACATTCACGGCTTCATCGGTAGCCTGCAGCCTGCGTTTCACCTCGGAAAATACACCGCTCGGCTCAAGCGAAAGGACGCGTTCCTGCCCCATAGATGTGGAAGCGTGCTGCGAACAACGCTGAAGCACGGCGTGAAAATCGAGGGTGGACAATATTTTTTGATTGTATGATGAATTTGTTTTCATTGGAATTGGTTATAAACCTGCCTTTCTTGAGAACCGAAAAAGCTATTCGCTATACTATTATATCCAAGTCGGAGCCGTTAAGCTATGGATACCCTAAGGATTGCCACTTATAAAGCGTTTTGTCCGCGGTAAAGCTAATTTCAAGCCCGCGAAGCTCAAGCGTCGCGACTAACGTATTTTAAGGAGGAATCTGCAGATGCATTTGCTTGGCCATCTCGTCAGATTTGTCGTTTCCGCCATCATGCTGCTGGTGGTAAGCTGGATTGTTCCCGGATTTTCCGTTGGGGGATTCTGGAGTGCCTTCTTTCTGGCACTGGTAATCGCCATTGCGGCGTGGATCATCGAAGGAGTTTTCGGCAGAAAAATTACGCCATTTGGACGGGGGATCGTAGGCTTCGTTACGAGCGCCCTTATCATCTGGCTGGCGCAGTTTATCGTAACCGGAGTATCGACCAGCATCATCGGCGCCATTTTGGCCGCCTTGGTGATCGGGATCATCGATTTGTTTATTCCGGTCAAGACTCCCTTTGAACACGCATCGAAACGCGAAGGCGCCAAGTAACAAAGGAACTGTCCCGGTCATGGGGCAGTTCTTTTCTTTTTGCAGCACATACAGGATTAACCGGATACCGTTTTTGTTTTGATGCACACGGGTTTCGGTCACGATCTTTTCACATGTCTGTCACGACCCTGACACAGCCAAACGAAGCCGATATTGGTAATATATATACATGAACAATTCTTTAATCAACCGGGTGGGGGGAATGATCATATGAAAAAGTGGATGATCAGTATTGTGGCTGTCGGCCTTATAATTGCACTGTCCGCCTGCGGTACAAAACCGCAAGCGTCGCAGCCTGCTGCCAATGAAAACACAGCAGGAGGAGCGGCAGGAAGCTCCGCATCGTCCCAGGAAGTCAAGCTGATTGCCACCAATTTTGCTTTTGACCAAAAAGAATATAAGGTGAAAAAAGGACAAGAAGTTACCTTTACGCTGGAAAACAAAGAAGGGCTTCACGGGATCGCCATTAACGGACTGAAAGTGAATCTGGACAATAATAAAAAATCGGCGACGGTGATCGTCGACAAAGAAGGCTCTTATGATATCATTTGCTCCATTCCATGCGGCTCCGGCCATATGGCTATGAGAGCCAAGCTAATCGTTGAAGCATAAACTCATATACAAGCAGCCTCATCCCGTACGGCAATGGCGGGTGGGGCTGTTTTTTTCGTATTCGGTTATCGTGTGCCTTAGAGCCGAAACTTATTTTCCGATTAACGACAGCATCGATCAAATCAACCGGACTGTCCGGCCGCCTGATCCCCATCCGCCCGGCTCTTCCACAGCTCCTGAAGCTTCTCCGTGATGACCGGTGTCCGCTCCAGGATATAAGGAGCCAAAGCGGATTGCTTCAACAGCCGCTGAGACGTGTCGTTGGGAAGCACGGTCATGATGTGGACGGCAATTACGGCAATCAACGCAGCTTCAATAAAGCCTAATGTCGCACCGCTAAACTGGTTAATTTGCTTGAGTCCCGGTGCCGCCGTCAACAGGTTTAACAGACGTCCGGCCATGCTGAAAGCGAATTTGGCGCCAAACAGCAGGAAAGCGAAAGCAAGCGCATTGTACACGTAAGTATCCAGATGCAGCTCTTGTGTGAGGAACGCATCATTTGAGTAAGTTTCATGTCCCGAATATCCGAGCATTCCTTGAAACCATGGCGCTGCATCATCGTAGAATGCAAATGCAATCAGGTAAGCCGCGAACAAGCCGGCGATCGAGAGGAGCTGGGCAATGAACCCACGTGAATAGCCGAGCACGATCCCGACAGCCAAGATCACCAGTACTCCCCAATCCAATCCGTTCATTCTTCTATTCCTTCTCCACGAGCTCAATCCACTCGTTATATTCGATTTGCAGCTTTTCGTATTCGGATCTCAAGGTCTCCAGTTCCTGATATACCTGTTCCGCCTTCTCCAGCTGCTGTCCGTATTCGGCCTGCAGCGCTTTATGCTGCTGCACCTGTGCGTTCAACTGTTCCTGCAGCTCATTATACAGCTCTATCTGCAGCTCAAGCTCTTCCTGCTGCTCCGTCAAATCACGCCCCAGCTTCTTTGCCAGTTCGGCTTGCGCCTCCAGCTCAACAATGCGGGCTTCCTGTGCGGCAAGCCGCTGCTGGAGCACATCCCGCTCGCTCTGCGCGGAGATCTGCCGTTCTTCGAGCGCAGCGCACTGTTCTACCAGCGCCCTGCTAAGCTCTTCTGCCGCCTCGCGTTCGCGGCGCAGCTCGGCTAATTCGCTTTCGCGTTCAGCCAGCTTGCTTTCCAGTTCCGCCCTATACGCTTCATGCCTTTCCGCCGTTTGCCGAGCCTGCGCTTCCTGGGAAACGACGCGCTTCTGAAGCTCGTCATACTGTCCCTGCAGTTCGTCATACAGTTCCTGCTGCAGTTCAAGCTCTTCCTGCTGCTCATGAACCTTGGCGCGAAGCTCGTCGGCATAAGCCGCCTGCGACTCGCTGCGCTGCTGCCACTGGCTGCTGCTTTCCTGCAGCTGCAGATTGTACGCCTGCTGCTGCGCGAGCTGCCGTTCCAGCTCCGCCCGGCGCGCCTCCAACCCGTCGGCTGTCTGCTTCCACTCCGCTTCGCGCTCGGACAGCTTCCGCTCGAGCTCCGCCAGAGCTGCTTCCTGCTCCGCAGCTTCCTCGCGGGCGCGATTGCGCACGGCCGCCAGCTCCCCGGCGTGCCGCTTCTCTTGATCCGCCAGCTGCCGCTGCAGCTCTGCTTCGCGCAAACTGCTTTGATCCCGCAGTCCTTCAAGCTCTGTTTCCAGCTCACGGTAAAGTTCCTCCTGCAGCCCGAGCTCTTCCTGCTTCTCATGATGCTCGCGACGCAGCGCCTCGAGCTCCGATTGCAGCTTGTCATTAAGCTGCTGCAGTTCCCGGCCTTTCTCCAGCTGTTCGCCCAGCTGCATCTGCAGCCGCCGCTTTTGCTCCAACTGCTCTGCCAGCTCCGCTTCACGCTGCTGCGCCTGCACACGCTCTTCCGCTGCCTGCTGCTGCAGTTCGTTGTAGAGCGTTACCTGCAGCTCAATCTCCTGCTCCCGCTTGGCAACCTGCTCCTGGAGCAGGTCCAGCTGATCGCTGAGCTCTGCATACTGCCGCTCCCACGTCGCAAGCTGCTCAACCAGCTTGTCCCGCTCGGCCTGTACGGTCTGCAAACGCTGCTCCAGCTCACGGACGCAAGCCTCCTGTGCAGAGAGGCGCTGTCCCGTTTGCTTTGCCGCCTCCGCCTGCTTGACGAGCTGCGCTTCCAGCGAAGCCGCACGGCCTTGCAGGCCGTCTTTCTCTTTCTCCAGCTCAGATATACGCCGCTCCAGTCCCTGCTTCGCCTGCTCCAGTTCCCGCAGCTGCTTTTCGCGGCGCTCCGCTTCCTGCGCATCCGAATGAACACGCTCTTCAAGCTCCCACGTACGCCCGACTGCTTCCGTCAGCTGCCGTTCCAGCTCTCCGGTCAGCTCCAATTGACCGTCCAGCCGCTCCCGTACCTCCGCCAGTTCCGTTTCCAGCTTCTTCCGCAGGTCCTCCAGCTGATTCAGCTCCGCACGAAGTGCAGCCGACTCCAGCTCGGCTTGCTCGAATGCGGATTGCTGCGCATCCCGCTCCGCCGTTACGGCGGCCAACCGCTCGTTTACGGCAGACAGTTCCTCCTGCTGCTGCGCATGAATCCCACGGAGCTCCGCCAGATCATCCTGCGCTTTTTCAAGCTGCCGCACCTTGGCGAGCGTGCTTTCCAGCTCCTTCTGTATGCGTGTCCATTCATCCGCCATGTTCACCGCCGCCAGCACGGCGATTTTGGGCAAATCCAGCCGGGGACTGCTTTCGGCAATTCGATGCATTTGATCATTGACGAGCGCCGCAACGCTCTTTATATAAGAAGGACTCGACCTTGAAATCAGCTTATATTGAGTGCCATAGATGTCTACGGTCATCCGGACTTTATCTTCACCGCTCACGAAACGCTGCTCCCCTTTCCAGAACAAACAAAAAAATTCTCCGTATCCTAGAAACATTCGATACGGAGAATCGCTTTTCCTGCTACAGTTCTCAACCTTTTGTCAGAAGAGATGAACCATTATTTCCTCAGCACGGCGGCGAAAGCCGATTCCAGCTCGGCCACAACGCGGCCATGCAATTCGCTTACCTCATTGTCGGTCAATGTACGGTCCGGCGTCCGATACACAAGGGAAATGGCGACGCTTTTCTTATCCGCTCCAAGCCGTTCACCCGTGTAAACATCGAATACCTGAATCGACTCAAGCAGAGAACCCGCCGTCTCCCTGGCTTTATCCAGCAAATCGCCCACGGCTACGCCGCGGTCCACCACCAGCGCCATGTCGCGGATAATGGCCGGGTAACGAGGCAGCGGGTCATAGGTGAAGCGTTCACCCGCTAGCTCCGTGAGCGCGTCCATTTCCACTTCTAATACGTATGTGTCGGCAAGGTCTTTCTGCTGCTGCAGTGCCGGGTGCAGCTGTCCGAGCGTTCCGATGATTTTGCGGACTCCGTCACGCTCTACTTCCACTTGCGCGCAGCGCCCCGGATGGAAGCCTTCCGGACCTGCCGCTACGTACCGGACGCCTTCTATACCCAGATACTGGACGAGCCCTTCAAAGATCCCCTTCAAATCATAGAAGTCCACGTCCCCCGGTTTTCCCGTCCAATGCACATCGCTCCGCTTGCCCGTCAGCAGGATCGCGAGCATAAGCTTCTCCTCCGGCAGCCGGCTGAGCGTTTCTTCATCCGAGAGGAACACGCGGCCAATCTCAAAAACAGCCACATCGTTGATGTTCCGGTTGCGGTTATATGCAGCCACGTCCAGCAGATGAGGCACCAGGCTCGTGCGTAGCACGCTGCGTTCTTCGCTCATCGGCATCGCCAGGGCTACCGGCTTCGTTTCGCGGTGAGCGCCAGGGAAGCTGTGAATCTGTTCCGGATGGGTGAACGAATACGTAATGGCCTCATGAAGGCCGCTGTTCGTCAGAAGCGTCCGGACCACGCGGCGGATCGACTGCTCTCTTGTGAGTGCGCCCGGCGTCGTTACTACGTTCATCAGCGTTGTCGGAATATGATCGTAGCCGTGAAGGCGCGCCACTTCCTCAATGAGGTCGACCGCTCTCGTGATATCACCGCGTCTGCTGGGCACATGCACCCGGAAGCCATCCCGATCAAGCGGCTCAACGGCAAAATTCAACCGCCCGAAAATGGCTTTCACTTCCTCGGCAGACAACTCGGTACCAAGGTAGCTGTTGATGCGGCCTACGGTGATCTCGATCTTCACCGGCCGATGCTCGCCGCTTACAGCCTCTACCACACCCGATGCCACTTGTCCGCCGGCCAGCTCCGCAATCAGTGACGCCGCACGGTTCAAAGCCGGAATGACCGCTTCCGGATTCACTTCCTTCTCAAACCGCAAAGACGCCTCGGAACGGAGCCCGAGCTGACGCGACGTTTTGCGGACGGAGCCGCCGTCGAATTTGGCCGATTCCAGCACAATCCGGGTCGTTCCCTCGGTGACCTCGGAATTCGCGCCCCCCATTACGCCTGCAATCGCGACCGGCTTCGTACCGTCCGTAATCAGCAGCATGTGAGGCTCAAGCGTTCTCTCCACATCGTCGAGCGTTACAAGCTTCTCGCCTTCGCGGGCCAGCCTTACGTCAATATGGCCGTTGGCCAGCTTATCCGCATCAAACGCATGCAGCGGCTGTCCAAATTCCAGCATCACGTAGTTGGTAATGTCGACGATATTATTGATGGGCCGAATTCCGGCCGCCATCAGACGATTTTGCAGCCACAAAGGTGACTTTCCGATTCGTACGCCTTCGATCAAGCGCGCCGCATAATGCGAGCACAAATCTTTTGCGGAAATTTCGACCGATATCTTATCCTCCGCCTTTATTCCGCTTGTATTCTTACGGAGTCCCGACTCGGCGTCAGGCAGCTTGACTTCCCGGCCGAGAATGGCGCCGATCTCATAAGCCGTACCCAGCATACTCAAGCAATCCGAACGGTTCGGCGTCAGATCCAGATCCATTACCTCATCGTTTAGAGCGAGCACATCCAAAATGCTTGCACCCACCTCCGTGTCCTCAGGCAGAACAAGAATGCCTTCCTGAATCTCCTTGGGCAGCAGCTTGTCGTTTAAGCCCAGCTCCTTGGCCGAGCAAATCATTCCCTGCGACTCCACGCCGCGCAGCTTCGAGCGTTTGATCGACAATCCGCCCGGCAGCTTCGCGCCTATTAGCGCGACAGGCACCTTCTGGCCTGCAGCCACATTTTTCGCTCCGCAAACGATTTGCAGATCTTCGCCTTGGCCCGCATCGACGATGCATACGCTCAGCTTGTCGGCATCCGGATGCTTCTCCCGCGACTTGACAAAGCCGACGACGACCTTTTCCACACCCTTGTTCCGGTTTTCCACAATATCAACTTCAATCCCGCTTCTAGTCAGCTTTTCAGCCAATTCGGCCGCTGTATTACCGCTTATATCCACATACTGGGATAACCATTCATACGATACCTTCATTTCCCCAGGTCACGCTCCCCTCTTAAATATGCACGAACTGCTTCAGGAACCGCAGATCGTTCGTATAGAAATGGCGAATATCTTCAATGTCATATTTCAGCATCGCGATTCTTTCCACGCCAAGACCGAAGGCAAATCCGCTGTATTCCTGCGGATCATAGCCTGCCATCTCAAGCACGCGCGGATGCACCATGCCGGAGCCAAGGATTTCGAGCCATCCTGTCTGCTTGCACACCCGGCAGCCGTGACCGCCGCACATCGCACAGGTGACATCCACCTCCGCACTGGGCTCCGTGAACGGGAAGAAGCTCGGCCGCATCCGGATTTGCGTTTGCTTGCCGAACAGCTCCTGAACGAATTGAAGCAAAGTCCCCTTGAGGTCGCTCATACGAATGCCCTTGTCGATGACAAGTCCTTCAATTTGCGTGAACATATGGGAATGCGTCGCATCGTCGTCGTCACGGCGGTATACCCGGCCGGGGCAGATGATTTTGACCGGCACATGGCCTTTCATTTTCTCCATGGTCCGTACTTGTACCGGAGAGGTATGCGTCCGCATCAGAATATCTTCCGTTACATAGAACGAATCCTGCATGTCGCGCGCCGGGTGGTTTTTCGGCAAATTCAGCGCTTCGAAATTGTAGTAATCCTGTTCCACCTCAGGGCCTTCGGCCACCGAATAACCCATGCCGATAAAAATATCCTCGATCTCCTGAATCACCTTGCTGATCGGATGCACCGCACCCCGTGCAACGGGCCGCCCCGGGAGTGTCACGTCAATCGTTTCAGCCGCCAGGCGCGCCTGCGTTTCCGCTTGGTTGTATTCTGCCTGCTTGGCTTCAATCACTTCCTCGATCGCAGCGCGCACTTCATTGGCCACTTGACCGATAACCGGACGCTCTTCCGCGCTCAAAGCGCCCATACCGCGCAAAATTTCGGTGAGCGGGCCCTTTTTCCCTAAATACTTGATACGAAGGTCGCTGAGCTGCTGCTGGTTTTCCACACGAGCGAGCTCATTAAGCGCCTCTTCCTTTAATGCAAGCAATCGTTCTTTCATCGCCATGCCGCCTCCTTAATCGTTGTTTCATTATGTGCCTTAGCCTTAAGTGCCTCCCGGTTTCGCTCAACGCAAAAAAGGCTTTTCCGTCCGATAAGGGACGAAAAAGCCGCGGTACCACCCTTGTTGGAAAAACCTTTCTTATGCTGCATAGCATAGGCACGAAGAAACGGTTCCTCCCACTTCGTTGAACGTAACGGTTCATGAACCACAATTCGCGGTTCGACACCGGTTCCTTCTACTTGCCGATACAGACGTCCGTACGGTTTCAAAGGACTGCTCAGGAGCGAACTTGGGCAGCCTGATTCCTCGGACACGCTCTCAATCGCCGGCGTATCCTCCCTGTGAAGAAGCACTGCTTACTTTTCTCCGTCAACGCATTTATCATTATGGATTTATCAAGTATTATATGCAAACGATGCGCCGGATGCAAGTGCCCTCCGCCTTCCGGTTACTGGGCCGGTGGCGTAAAGGTGCGTGCAAGAAACTCGGTATCGAGCATAAAAAAGGCATTGCTGTCTTTATCGATGCGCTTCAGCTTTTGAATAATGCTGTCAAACAGCGCCTCTTCCTCAACCTGCTCGTCAATAAACCACTTCAAAAAATGAATGGTGGCATGCTCGCGATCGTTCATGGCAATGTCGGACAAGTCATAGAACCGTTTGGTCACAACTTTCTCATGCTCATAGGCATGCTGATAAGCATCCAGTACGGACGTGTAATTATTATTCGGCGTATCCATGCCGGATACGGTGACGCGTTCGCCGCGATCGTTCAAATACTTGTATATTTTCATCGCATGGAACCTTTCTTCCTCGGCCTGCACAATGAAGAAATTCGCAAACCCGTCCAGGCTCTCCGAAGAACAGTAGGCCGCCATGGCCAAGTAGACTTGAGCCGAATAAAACTCAAAATTCATTTGGTCGTTCAACGCTTTGCTCAACGCTTCATTCATGAAATCACATCCTAAATATGTAGTCATATATCCCTATAATATACCATTGTGCGTCAAGGAAAGCGATTGTGAAATGTGAACATGATATGTCATTTCCTGCCGCCAAGCCGGAAGATCAACTGATCTTGTTCTTCAATTTTTCAAATAACATTTCGGCATTCGGGGCAGATACCAGCTTCTTGGATTTTCCTACAACGGCAAAGCATTCTTTGGAGCAAAGCTTGCAGTTACCCAGGCAGTCCCTTTTCTTCTGCTTTACTTTAGGATAGTCGCCTTTAATGCTTTTATACACTTTTTTGGTGCCTCTTTTAAAATTTTTGCAGCAGTATCTGATCTTTTTCATAAAGATGACGTCCCGCCTTCCGCCGCTAATTCAAAGCTTTATACCCGAATGATAATAGTTATCATTATCAATGTCAATCCTGCAGAAAACCGGTTGTTGCCGGTTGTTGCCGCTGCGATCGCGCTTCACCCCTCTCACGCGGGCCACTGCGCTGAAATTCATCCTTACGGCGGGGCTTTTGGCCTCTCCGCTCTCTATTGCGCTGATTTTCAACGTTACAGACTGCTGCATACTAAAAAGCAGTAGAGATGGGATGACCCTTGCTCTACTGCTCCTCTACTTCACGGCTGCACTATTGGCAGACGATATTCCTCGCATTCCTTGAGCCATCGTACTACAAGCTCCGGATTGGAAGCAAAATGCAAATGCGTATAACCTGCCACCGTCCGGTACAGCAGGCAGCCGTCCTTTTTCGTGCCCCGCAGACCCTTGGTTTCATAGGCCGGTGCCGGCTCTACCGCCTCCGCCGGTACATAGGTGGAATAATGGAACTCGTGCCCGCGCGCGATGTCCCCGTCCCGAAACAGAAAATTGTCCGGCGTGCCTGTGATTTCCCTGAGTCCTAGTGCAGCGAGCTTCGGCTGCATGACAACTTTGCCGGGGATAAGCCCCAGCATGGGATAACTTCGGCCCTGTGTATCTTCAATCGCCTGTGTCAAATACATAAAGCCTCCGCATTCGGCCAGTGTCGGCAATCCGCTTTCCAAGGCTTTCCGTATGGACCCGGCAACCGCCTCCTCCCGGCTCAGCGCTTCGGCGAATTCTTCGGGGAAGCCCCCGCCAATATAAAGCCCCTGCACCCCTTCCGGAAGCGGTTCTCCCGCCAGCGGGGAGAAGTAGACCAGCTTTGCTCCGTAATGCTCCAGAAGCTCCAAATTTTCAGAATAATAGAAATGGAAAGCCGCATCGTACGCTACAGCCATTCTGACTTGATACAACCGGGCCGGAGGCGCAAAAAGCTTCGGCGGCTCTACAGCCGGCGGTTCAGCGGCGGAAGCAAGCTCCAGCAGTCTATCCAGATCGGTATTCTGCTCCAGACGATCGGCCAATTCCTCGAAGAAACCGCCCATCTCCCCACGTTCAATGGAAGGTACGAGTCCGAGATGACGCTCGGGCAAGGCCAGCTGATCTTCCCTCTTCAAAAAGCCGATGACCGGAATGCCGCATTCCTGCTCGATCGCTTGTTTGACAATGCGGTAGTGTCCGTCACTGCCGACCTTGTTGGCGAAAACGGCGGCAATGCGCACATTCGGCTCCAGAAGCTGAAAGCCTTTCACGATCGCGGCCGCGCTCCGCGCCATGCTCTGACAGTTTACCACCAGCAGAACAGGCAGCTGCAGCAGAATGCCGATCTCGGCTGTGCTTCCTGTGTTGGACAGCGGATCTTTCCCGTCGTACAGCCCCATTACACCTTCAATGACCGATACATCGGCATCCTTGGAGGCGCGTCCGTATATTTCTTTCACCGTCTCGGACGTCAGCATCCAGCTGTCCAAATTGCGCGAAGGCCTGCCGGTCACCGCCTTATGATAAGTCGGATCGATGTAATCCGGGCCGCATTTAAATCCCTGCACCGTCAAGCCTCTGCGGCGCAAAGCCGCCATGAGACCAAGGGTAACGGTCGTTTTGCCTGCACCGCTGCCGGTCCCGGCGATGACGACGCTTCGATGAACCGCTTGTCCGTTCACCCCTATGCTCATAAGCTGCCGCTTCCCTTCTCAAAATCCATTATGCCAACGGATATCGTTACGTTGCCGCTTTTTTTCTTTACCAGCGCAAGACGTTTCGCTCCCGTAAAGCGTTTGGCGGCAGGTTCGCTGACGCCGTACGCGCCGGTATATTTATATACGGTCTCGGACGGTTCCTCGATCGGTATTTCATTAAGCTCCCCGGGCGTATAGCAAACCAGCGGCCAGCCGTTCTCTTCACATACGGCGAGCAGGCCTTCCTCGTCTTTTTTCAAATCGATAGTGCAAACCGCCTTCACGCTACGAATTGAAAACTGAAGCTCCTCCAGCGTTTCCCGGATAACTGCCGCAATTTCCTCGGAGGAGGTGCCCCGATTGCATCCGATGCCGAGTGCGATCACTTTGGGACGATACAACACGCCGTTTTTCAGAATGGGCTCTTCTTCAGGCGTGAGGATACGATGAGTCACGACCAGCGCAGCCTGCGGCTCATCGCCTAGAGCGGTCGGGATATCCTTGTAAACGCGGATGTTGTGCGGGAGCGGAGACGGATAAGTCCACCAATCCGGTTCCCCGGATTCCTGAATAATAGCGATTCGTTCCTCATTTACGACGGATGCGCTCACCGGCGTCAGCTTGTCCGCCGATTCCCAAGTCCATCCGTAACGTCGTCCGAACAAATCGACGGCAATCGTCTTCTGCACGTCCGACGCCGTGGTGATCACCGGCACTGCGCCAAGTACCGCCGCAACCTCGCGCGCGAGCTCGTTCGCTCCGCCCAAATGGCCGGACAGCACGCTGATGACATGCTCGCCTTTGTCGTCAATGACGACGATACCGGGATCCGTCTTTTTATCCTTCAATAAGGGAGCGATCATGCGAACGACGGCCCCAAGAGAAATGATGCAAATGATTCCGTCGTAAGCGGGAAACAGCGCCGGAAACAGCAGGCGCACGCTTCCTTCAAACAGCTGGATATTCCTTCCGGATTCGTCTCCACGGGCGAACTTGGACATATAATACACATCCGCATGGTCAAACGACCGCTGCAGCCGGCGTGCTAGCTCCACCCCGTGCTTTGTGATGGCAATCAACGCATAATTGCCCGATTTCCGGATATCCGGGATCGTCCCTTCCTGCAGCGTAATGACTTCCGGTTCCCCCATCAGTCCTTCACCCCTTTGCGGTAGCCGTGCGTGAACGATTTATCGTACAGCTTCGAACGGTACTCCTCATGAGTACCGATTTCCGGGTCGAGCGCCCATCCGGCCAAAATCATCGCATGCTTGCGAATTCCGTTCACGCGCATATCCTCATCCAACCGGGCAAGCGTAGTCCGCACGATGATTTGATCCGGCCAGGACGCTCGTTGAACGACGGCAACCGGGGTTTCGGGACTCCATCCGGCCTCTGTCAGCTCGCGCACCACTTTTTTCGTCAGCGTTGCGCTCAGAAACAACGCCAGCGTACAGTGATGGGCCGCCAAATCTTTGAGCTGCTCGCGATCCGGCACCGGAGTGCGTCCTTCGGCCCGTGTCAGAATGACCGTTTGGGTCAGCTCCGGAATCGTAAGCTCAGCCCCTACCGCAGCCGCAGCCGCAAACACGGAACTGACACCCGGTACGATCTCGCATGCGATTCCTTCCTTGGCCAGCAGCGCCTTCTGTTCCATGATGGCCCCGAAAACGGCCGGATCTCCCGTATGGACACGGGCTACAAGCTTGCCTGCTTTGACGCGGTCCGCCATGATGGCCACCATTTCCTCCAGACTCATCCCCGCGCTTTTGAGCACTTCCGCTTCAGGCTTTGCCCGTGCAATCAGTTCGTCGTTCACAAGAGAGTCCGTGTAAAGCACGACATCGGCCTCCTGGAGGATGCGCAGTCCCTTCACCGTAATCAAATCCGGGTCCCCCGGGCCTGCGCCGATAATATAAAGCTTCATTTTCTCACCACCATTAACGTCAAATACTCCAGCTCGCGACCGGCCAGCTCTTCGATATTGCGCCAAATTTGCTCCTCGCCCGAGGTCACCTTAGTCAGTACCGACGCCTTGTCCGTCAGCCCCAGATCCCGCAGCACCGACAACATCAGATCGATGACCTTCGCCACCTTGATGAACACGACGCAATCATGCGTTTCCAAAGCCCGGCGCATCTGCCCATAATCATTCGTAGCCGGTACGATCGCCATCTGCTCGTCACCGTCGGCAAGCGGTAACCCGAGTCTGGATGCCGCAGCGTTGACGGAGGATATGCCGGGAACCGAAATGGCCTCCACCTCCGGGTGCCTTTCTTTCATCAGGCGCATCAAATGGATATAAGTACTGTACAGCATCGGATCGCCTTCGGTGACGAACACGACATTTTTCCCCTGCTCAAGGTGGCTCCAGACCGTATCTACTGTCTTGTTCCACTGTTTTTCCAGCGCTTCTTTATCTTTCGTCATCGGGAAGGTCAGGGCGAGCATCTCCTTTTCCCGGGTGTCTACATACATTTCTACAATGGTCAGGGCGTAGCTCTTGGCGCCCGATTTTTTGCGCGGATAGGCGATCACCGGCGATTCCTTGAGCAAACGAAACGCCTTGACCGTAATGAGCTCCGGATCTCCCGGGCCTACGCCCACGCCGTATAATGTGCCGATCTTACTCATCCGTTTGTCCTCCTGTCGTCGGACTGTCTTTTTGATGCCGTCTTGCTGCAATGATATACACGGGGTTCAAGCTTTCAAACCGCGTCATGTCCAGAATCGGCTTGCTGCGGCTGATTTGGGCGAGCGTTATATCCGCTGCGAAGCCTTCTTCGGCAAAAGCTTTGGTTGCGGCCGACAGGTTCTCGATCGTTGCAGCGTTCAGCACAATGGTACCTCCCGGTCTCAAACGATTGCAGCAGATCGAAAGCAGTTCCCTCAGCTCTCCCCCGCTGCCTCCAATAAACACCGCATCCGGATCGGGAAACTGATCGAGTCCCTCCGGCGCTTTGGCATGAATTCCCGTAATGTCAGTCCGGAATTTGCGGATATTTTCACGGAAGTTCGCCAAGTCCCCTTCATTTTTCTCGACCGCATACACAGCCCCGTCACGGCATATCCGGGCCGCTTCAATCGCTACGGAGCCTGTGCATGTACCGATATCCCATACGATGCTGTCCCGTCTTAAATGAAGGGCCGCCAAGCTGAGGACGCGAACCTCTTTTTTCGTGATCAGCCCTTTGTCGGGCTTGCGCTGTGCAAACTCGGCGTCATCAATGCCGAGCGGCCAATCCGGCGACGCTGTCCCCGGCCGCCTCCGCAGAATCACGATATTCAGCGGTGAGAAGCCCGATTCACCGGAGGCGGCAAGCTCTTCGAGCCCGTACCAGCCGGTACGCTCCTTCGTACCTCCGAGATGCTCGCCGACAAAGACGCGGTATTCGGTCATGCCGAATTCCAGCAAATAGCGGGCGATTGCACCCGGATGGTTCTTCTCATCCGTCAGCAGCGCTACTTTGGCTTGTCCGTCGATCCGCTGCGCAAGCCCCTTCAGGCTGCGGCCGTGCGCGCTTGCGATATATGCATCCTGCCAGCTCTCGCCGATTCGCGCAAAGGCGAGCTGAAGCGAGCTCACCTGCGGATATACCTCCACCCGCCCGGGAAGCTTGCCCGACAAATAACCGCCTATACCGTAAAATAGCGGATCGCCGGATGCCAGCACCACGGTCCTCCGGTGCTCTGCCTGAAGCTTCTCCGTCAGCTCGCCCAGACCACCCTTAATCAGGATCGTTTCTCCCCGAAAATCCGGAAAAAACTCCAGCTGCCGTTCTCCTCCGACAAGCACCTCGGCCTGCCTGATCCGATCCATGTACAATTCAGGCAAACCCGCCGTTCCGTCATCACCGATCCCTATGACGGCAATCGTTTCTTTCATCTAAAAATCCCCTTCCTGCCTGACGCTATATCCGCCGCTTTCCTTGGTCATGCTCATCCTTCCCAACAGCTCGGCCTTCATCGAGATAATGACCGTTTCCACCTCAAAGCCTGAGCTGCTGCTTCCCCCTGCTTCTTGAAGCAAAGAACGGCAGCAGTACGCGCACATCACATCGAAAAATAATCTGCATCCCAGCTCATGCATCATATCTCCCACCTGAGAAGCGGTGTTCGCTTCGGCAATCTTACGGACCACCGTCTCAGAAGCTCCGGCCTCCTCCGCCATACGGGCAAGAAAGCCGAAATCAACGGGGGCGCTCTTGGAATGTACCATCATCACCCCTTGCGCGACTTTGGAAAACTTGCCCATCATTCCGACCAGCGTCACCTTGCGAATGCCTTGTCTCGCACATTGTTGAAGCGCGAACCCGACAAAATCCCCCATTTCGACGAACGCTTCCTCCGGCAGCTTCGGATACATCTCCATCCCGAACTTTTCGGTCCGTCCTCCGGTAGAAAGAACAACATGGCTGCAGCCGCCCTTGACCGCTACTCGGATAGCTTGGGCTACGCTGGCTTTATACGCTGCCGTCGAGAACGGGACGACGATCCCCCGCGTACCCAGAATCGAGATGCCGCCTACTATGCCGAGTCTGGCATTAAGCGTCTTCTTCGCGATTTCTTCTCCATCGGGAACGGAAACAACCACCCTTACC
The DNA here is from genome assembly GCF_001465255.1 of Paenibacillus naphthalenovorans. NCBI lineage: Bacteria > Bacillati > Bacillota > Bacilli > Caryophanales > Paenibacillaceae > Paenibacillus > Paenibacillus naphthalenovorans. The sequence continues at coordinate 3,141,552 of NZ_CP013652.1, forward strand.
CCCCGATTCAGCTCATACCGGTTTAATACCGCCTCGACCGCTTCGCGGATCATCTTCCGGGGGACCGGATTAATCGCCGCCTGACCAACCTCTACCGGAAGTCCGGGCTTTGTTACCCGACCTACGCCGACGCCGCCGTCCAGCTCGATGCCGGGCGTTTCCCGCCAGGAAACCTCGCAAATGATTCTTGCTCCATGAGTCGCATCCGGGTCGTCGCCGCCATCCTTAATAATTTCAGCGGAAGCCCGGTGCTCCTCCACCTCGCATGCGACGATCTCGAAGGTGACGTCCTGACCGATCGGCAGCCGGATGGTCGACTGCCGCTGCGGCTCCTGCACAATCAGCGCCTCAAGCGCCGCCTGCGCCGCAGCGGTCGCGCAGGCGCCCGTCGTATATCCATGACGCAGCGGCTTGGACTCCTTCGCATCCATGCCGCTTATCCTTCGCGCTCTGCAAGCAGCGACAGCGCATTAACGGATGCCACTGCAACAGGGCTGCCGCCCTTCCGGCCGATATTCGTAATGAAAGGCACATCAAGCTTGAGCAGCTCTTCTTTGGATTCCGCCGCAGAAACGAAGCCGACAGGCACGCCGATGATCAGACCCGGCTTCGCCTGGCCTTCCTTGACCAGACGAATCAGTTCCAGCAGCGCCGTCGGCGCATTGCCGATCGCATAGATCGCTCCGTCCGCCTCACGGGCCGCTTTACGGATCGAGATGATCGCCCGCGTCGTATTCAGACGCTTCGCTTCCTCCATAACATCCGGATCCGATATGTATACCCGAACGTCGCCGCCGTACTTTTGAATTCTCGGCTTGCTGATGCCCACCTGCACCATTTGCACATCGGCTACGATCGGCTTGCCGCTTCGGATGGCGTCGATACCGGCGCGGATGGCATCCGGATGGAACACCAGGCTGCGCCCCAATTCAAAATCCGCCGATGCGTGAATGACCCGCTGCACCACCTTGTACTGCTCCTCGGTAAAGGAATGCTCGCCAAGCTCCTCGGTAATCATTGCAAAGCTTTTCTCCTCAATTTCCTGCGGCTGTACCGTCAGCGGTTTAAACTCCGTCCGAAAATCCATAATTTATCGCGCCTCCCGTAACGTGTGATTTAATTCGTCCAGCACTCCGTCAAACTCCGAATACACAACGCCGTAATCCAGCTGCGGGCGTCCGATGACGATCGTATCAATGTTCATTTCCAGCGCTGCCGCAAGCTTTTCCTCGACCGCCCCGATTTTGCCGCTTTCCTTTGTGATGACCGTCGTGACCCCGTAATGCCGATACAGCGCTTGATTCAATTCCTTGGAAAAGGGCCCCTGCATGGCCACAATATTTTTCTGTTCGATGCCCAGCTGCTCGCACTTCTCCATGTTATCCTTACGGGGCAGCATACGGGCAACCAACGTCGTATCCGGGAGCCCGATCAGCCGCTCGGCAAAAATATGCAGCGTCTTGCTGCCCGTCGTGAGCATAATCACGCCGCGTCTGCTCGCGGCAAGCTCCGCTGCTTGCTCATAGTCGTCCACGAACAAAAGCCGCTGATGCCCTTCATAGGTTCCCCGCTCCCGCTCATAACGGATATACGGCACGCCCGTCTGAAGAGCGGCCGCCATAGCCTGCCGCGAAGCTTCCTCGGCAAACGGATGACTCGCATCCACGACTGTCCGAAACCCGCGGCTGCGGATCAGCTCGGCCATACCGGCTGCGTCAAGCCGGCCGGTTTGCACCGGAATCCCCGCCTCCTCCAGACTTTTCGCGGCACTCTCGGTCACAACCGTAGCAAGCAGTTCATACCCTGCGCCCTTAATGCGCACCGCCAATTCACGCGCATCGCTCGTTCCTGCCAGCATGAGAATCATAAGTACACCTCTTTGCTCTTAACAGTCGGCTTCTGCCGTTCATGTTCATGATCGTGGTCATGGTGGTCGTGATGCTCGTGATTATGATGGTGGTCGTGATCATGGTGATGATGGTGATCCATGTGCTTCGCCGCCTCAAGCCGAAAATGGCACATATCACAGTTCATGCGAACTTCTCCATAGAGCGCCTCGTTGGCCCGCTCCTTCAAAATTTCGCTCAGCTTCGGATGAAAGCCAAAGTAGTCCGCCAAAACGAACGACCGGTCCGGATGCTTTTTAGCAAACTCGCCTTTCATTTGCTCCAAGCGTTTGATCAGCACGCCCGTAAACAGAAAATAAGGCAGCATCACAATCCGTTTGGCGCCGAGCTTCACGCAGCGCTCTACGCCTTCGTCCGCGAGCGGGGCCGTTACCCCAATGAAGGCAGTTTCCACCCATTTCACCTTCAGCCGCTCCCACAATAGCCGCGATATTTTATATAAATCGCTGTTGGCGTCCGCATCGCTGCTGCCGCGTCCGATCACAAGCAGCGCCGTATCCTCCGCGTTCTCTTCAAGATCGATCCCCGCTTCTTCCAAGCGTGAAGACAAAATATCAAGCGCCAGCTCATGAACGCCGATCGGCCGGCTGTAAACAAACAGAACGTCCGGATACTTCTGCTTCGCCGCATCTATGGCAGCCGGAATATGCAGCTTCGCATGCCCCGCCGCAAACAGCGTGATCGGCACAACCGCAACCAAGGTCGCTCCCCGGTCTACGCAGGTCTGAATGCCTTGAGCGATCGTAGGTGACTCAAACTCCAAAAAGCACGTTTCCACGATCGGCTCCCCCAGCATTTTTGCCACCGAAGCTACAAAAATGCGTACCTCCTCATTTCCTTCCGGATCCCGGCTGCCGTGCCCTACAAACAATACCGCATTCATGCTCCGTCCCCCTTCTTTACCCATTATTGTCCTTATCGGCCTTATGAATCGCCGCACACCGCATTTTCGATCTGAAAGACCGGCAGATCCTGATGCCGGTACCCTTCCAGCTCCTTCACGCGGCCGAAAAATTTATGGAACCGCTCGTTCGGGTAACCTTCATTGGCGTAACGGGAGACGATTCTCTCCACCGTCTCCACCAACCGCTCCGGCTCGATGCCCTCAGCGACAGGCTGCCCCGGGCGGGCATTTCTTCCGACCGTTTTGCCTCCCAGGAACAGATCGAACTTTTCTCTGCGGTACACGATCCCGATATCCTCCTTCACAGCTCCGTAGCACGCCATACCGCAGCCGTTGAAGCCGATCTTCAGCTCCTTCGGCACGCGCATACCACCCAAGCGGCGATGGAGTTCTTCCATATAAGGCACCGAATCGGCCTTGTCCATGTTGCAGAAATCGCAGGCTTTCAACTGCGCCACATCGCCAATCGGGGCAACGAGCAGCCCTGCGTCCGTTAATCTTGAGGTCACCGCATCGGGATCCGATGTCCGGAGACGCACCAGCATTTGATGATGCGGGGTATATTCCATCGTCCCGTCTTCACCAACGATCTCGGCAAGCAGCGCAAGCTGGGCGGCGGTCAGCCGTTTCTCGGCAAGCCCCGGACTCACGGCAAATTCAAGGATGGCTTCCTGGCGGAATAGGCCTGTGTCAAGGCTGCCGGATTCGGGCCGGGCCAATCCGGAGCTGTGCGCATCGGCAAGCTGCAGTGCTTCCAGTGCCAGCTCATACGCGGATACCGGCTTCTCAGATTTCCCCTCCGCTTTATATTCCGCCGCCGGACCATCCGGCTCCGTCTGTTCCCCCAGAGCCCAGGGCTCCGCTTCTTTCTGCAGCCTTTGATGCGGCTTTAGCGGCTGTACTTCTGATCCGAGCGTATACTTGCGCTGATAGCCGCGCGGTGTCACCATGAGCCCGTCATAAACTACCGTGGTCGAGTTGCCGATAATCACCGTCGTCAGCATCCCGATGTCGTGCTCCAGCATCTCTTCAAGCGTAGTGATGACGATGTCTTCACGCTCGCGGTAAGCGCTCTTGACGATCCCTACCGGCGTCTGCGGCGAGCGATACTTCAGCAGCACCCGCTGCGTTTCCACGATTTGCCTTGTGCGTCTGCCGCTTCGCGGATTATACAGTGCAATGACAAAATCGGCCTGCGCCGCTGCTTCCACGCGCTTGATGATCAGCTCCCATGGCGTCAAATGGTCGCTCAGACTAATCGTGCAGGCATCGTGCATGATAGGCGCCCCAAGCAAGGAAGCCGTCGAGTTGATCGCCGATATGCCGGGAATCACTTCGACATCTACGCCTTGGCCGCGCCGCCAGCCTTTTTCCATCAGCACCTCATAGATCAGCCCGGCCATGCCGTATACACCGGCGTCCCCGCTGGAAATGACAGCCACCCGATGTCCGGCCTCCGCTTGACGAACCGCCTCCTGCGCCCGGCTCACCTCTTCGGTCATCCCCGTGCGCACTACCTGCTGCCCGTTTAACAAACCTCTCACCAAATCTACGTATGTATTGTATCCGATCACAACGTCGCTTTCCTGAATTGCATCTCTCGCTCTCTGGGTCATATGCTCATAGCTGCCCGGTCCAAAACCAATCACAGACAATTTCCCTTTCATACTTCATCCCTCCTTGACTTCCTAAATCAATTGATCAGCATGGTCATACCTTTTATAAGGAATATGCCTCGTCCCTTCGCAAACTGCCTTCAACAATAAAATCTGCTTCCACTAGAGTGATGTTCAGCGCAGTGGCACTCCTTCTGGCGGTGATCCCTCTTTTGGGGCTGCTGTTAGACTGATTTTCAGCTCAGCAGCACAACGTGGTCCAATCGCGACCCATACAGCAAGCTCGTGAGGCAGCTGGCAGGAGGTGCCGTACGAATCCCGCAAGCTTCTGCGTCCATCCGGATTCATCGGGATTCTCCTCTGTCCGGTGAAAAAAACTGCTGTCCAACCGATATTCGGCACCCGAACATCGGCGAGCACTGCAAACCGGATGGACTCGCTCCGCATGCCAAAAATACAAAAAAGCATCTTCCTCCCGGAAGATGCTTGACGACAATGGATGGGGAACCAGCAGCACGGCTTTATTTTACGCATGGGCTGTCGCCCGTTCGGCTGCGCTCAATAAAGACGGTCGTGCCTGCATGGCTTCTACCGCTCTCGTACACCATCCTATCCGCGTAGGTATCGGGTGACTTCGTTGACAGCCGCCATCACAACATCGGATGGAACGGCCTCAACAGAACAGGCAGGTCTCCTGACTTGCGTCTCAACGCTTTTCCGCAGCCTTCCCATCATTCGACAGTGGCGTCATTCAAGCAGAAAAGCTTCTCGCTTACAGTGGCGGGACCGTGCCGGACTTGCACCGGCTTCCCTTTTAAACCGAGACCGTCTTTACGAACGGAATCGGTACCTGTTCGATAAAATGATGACTATTGCTGATTAGGGTAAAATCGAGTTAATGATAGCATGGTTGTCCGCTTAATGTCCACATCAGTTTTCACTTTTCACGGGACCCCGAAAAGGTTATGATGGAATCGACAGGGCATAAGAAAAGCTTCTGCTAAGAAGCCTGTTCGATGAAGAACCGTTCGTGTGTTAAGATGAAGCTTTTCCGTAATACCGGAATCGTGATCCTCCGGATCGAAGCCGTACATTCTGATATTAATAAAAAAGGAGATCCGCCGCCGATGGATCATCAACAGCTGATCAACTATGGATTGAAGAAAACCGGCGCCGACTTGCGTTATCCGTTTGATCCTGAAACGCCGGTATTGTTCGTCGCCAATAAAATGTTTGCACTTTTCGGCTCATTTCAAGGTACCCCCAGCGTGAACCTGAAGGCCGACCCCGACACCGTATGGCTGACGAGACAAACCTATCCGAAGTCCGTCTACCCCGGCTATCACATGAACAAGCGCCATTGGAATACCGTCCTGCTGGACGGGTCGATCGGCGACAGCGAAATATTGGACATGCTGGACGAATCTTATCAGCTGGTTTGCAGCAAGCTGCCCAAGTCGGAAAAACAGCGCTTGTCTCTCCAGTAAACGATGTTTCAACTTGCGGCTTACCCGTTAAGCGCTCTTGCTATACCATACATCGTAAGTCGTCATTTCATCGTTTGGCATCTCCCATCCACGGCCTCGCCTTTGAGATTCCTCGCTCGTTTTCTTCAAAAGCGGGTTTGAATAGGGCCACCCGTTTTTGTACAATCGGGTACAGGCTGGACAGTTAGAATCACATCCCGAAAGCACTCATCCAAGGAGGAATGTCCATGAAATATCGCAAGCTCGGTGCAACGAATTTGAAGGTTTCCGTCATCGGCGTAGGGACTTGGCAGTTCGGAGGCGAATGGGGCAAGCCTTTCACGCAAGCCGAAGTGGACGGCATTCTCGATCAGGCCAAGGATAGCGGCATCAATCTGATCGATACTGCGGAATGCTACGGCGACCATACGTCCGAGTCGCTGATCGGCAGCTACGTCTCCCGCGGACGCCGGGAAGATTGGGTGATCGCCACCAAGTTTGGCCATCGCTTCCACGCGCATATGGATCGTACACAGCACTGGTCCCCGCAAGAGGTGCTTCAACAACTGGACGCTTCCTTAAAGGCTCTTCAAACGGATTACATAGACCTGTACCAATTTCATTCGGGAACAGACGAGGCGTTTGATCAGGACGACTTATGGACTATGCTGGACAAACAGGTGCAAGCGGGTAAAATCCGCCATCTCGGAACGTCCATCGGGAGCAACGATAACCTGCATCAAACCGAAGCTTCCTCACGCGTCGGCTCAAAGGTCATTCAAGTCGTTTATAACCGGCTGGACCGCGCGCCGGAGGAGCGGGTATTTCCTTCCTGCGAGCGGCAGGGGCTTGGCGTATTGGCGCGCGTGCCTCTGGCAAGCGGATACTTGAGCGGCAAATATAAGCCGGGGGCTGTGTTTGCCGTCAACGACGTCCGGCAGCGGCACGATCCCGAGCAAACGCGCCTCAAGCTTGAAGAGGTCGAACGCATTAAGGAGAAGGAGCTGCCCGCCGGTATGGATATGGCCACTTGGGCATTAGCCTGGTGCCTCAAGCACCCTGCGGTTACTGCCGTCATTCCCGGCTGCAAAAGCCCGGAGCAGGTTATCGCCAACGCCGCAGCGGCAAATTACGTGGGGGACGGCCACCCTCAAAGCTGGAAGCAGCAACCCAATGACCAAGCATAAAATGGTTTTGAGTTAAGAATGCCAAGGACGCGGCAGAAGCACTCCTCACCGGAATTCCGGTCGCTTTTTCACTTGCGGTAGTGCTTTGCCATGTGATAGTCCGTCTGCCGGCCGATTCCACCTGCCGGTAACAGGCGGAATCGATGCCACCCGCCGCGGCTCTTCCGCCCAAGCGGACATCCCGGCAGTCTGGTTCAGGCGCAGCGTAACTTTTACAAAAAAAATCGCCCCCTCGCCTTAAATGAACTGTGACCCACAATAGGGTCACTTTTTTTCAAAGTGTCCTTCATTATGGGTCACAGTTCAAAAGTGTGATGGGGGCCGCTTGGTTTACGCCACCATGTTCCTCTTCAGCAAATCGTAAAACTCATCTGCCGGAACCGGTTTGCTGTATATGTACCCTTGAATTTCCCTGCATTTGACATCCAGCAGAAACGAAAGCTGATCTTCCGTCTCCACCCCTTCCGCAATGACATTCAGGTTCAAGCTTTGCGCCATCGCCATGATCGCCTGAACGATCGCGGCATCATCCGGGTCATCGGTAACATCTCTAACGAATTGCTGTGCGATTTTCAGCTTATCGATGGGAAATTTTTTCAAATAATTCAGTGAGGAAAAGCCTGTCCCGAAATCGTCAATCGAAATATGTACTCCCAGCTCGCGCAACGTATTAAGCTTGTCTACCACTTGGTCCAGCTGATACATCGCTATGCCTTCCGTAATTTCGAGCTCCAGGTATTGCGGCTCCAATCCGCTTTCCTGAAGCGCTTCTAATACAACCTGTACAAAGTCGTCCTGGTAAAATTGGACCGGTGAGATGTTGACTGCCATCTTCAACGGCGGGAACCCCTCAAGCTGCCATGCTTTATTTTGCATACAGGCCGTTCGCAGCACCCACTTCCCGATGGGAATAATCAATCCCGTTTCTTCCGCAAGAGGAATGAAATCACCCGGAGAAATAACGCCGAGCCGCGGATGATTCCATCGAAGAAGAGCCTCCATCCCGTTTAAACGATGATCGAATATATCCACTTGAGGCTGAAAATACAGCACGAATTCATCCTGCTCCAGCGCTTTGTTCATCCACTCCTCCAGAACCAGCTTCTGGATGACCGCATCGTTCATCTCGGCGGTATAAAAGCGGTAGCCGTTCGTACCGTAATCCTTAGCCCTGGACATGGCCGTGGCCGCATTCTTCATCAGCGTAATCGGATCGTCTCCGTCCTGTGGATATCTCGCTATGCCGATACTGCAGCCCACGCGAAGCTCGTGACCGTCAATGGAAAACGGCTTGCTGAACAGATGAACGATCTTTTGCGCAGCCAGCTCGACATCCGAAGACGGCTCCGCCTCCTCAATCGTTACGGTGAACTTGTCTCCCTCCTGCCTCGATACGCTCGCACCGCTGTTTAGTCCGTTCTTCAGTCGTTCCGCCGCTTCCATGAGCAACCGGTCGCCGAACGTGTGTCCGAACGTATCATTGATATTTTTGAACCTATCGAGATTGATGAACAGGACAGCCAGCGTGGATCTGGCTATTCGGGTCGCCTCAATGGAAGCCTCAAGGGATTGCTGGAATTTCTCCCTATTCGGCAGCCCGGTAAGCTGGTCATGAAAGGATAAATCATGTAAACGCCGTTCCGTCGCATCCCTGTTCCGGAGATCGGCAATAACAAAATACAACAAAGGGACCGCCAGCAGCATCGTTCCTGCCGCATCCGCCAAGTGGACTAACCAGCCGTTCCATTCTGCATAGATGTAACGGGTCGCCATCTCCGCACATTCCGCCAGCAGCAGCAAAGTCAATGCGGCATACCAGGCAGCCCTCAGTTGATTTGCTTTTTTCTTTAAAGACAAATAAAGAACCGGCCCGGCAGCAATCAAGATGAATCCGGGCGCGACCCAATCCGCTTGATCATAGGGAAGACCGAGCACTCCTTTTATCGAGATCAGCCCGGCTTGCGTTCCGATCAAAGTAAACCACAGACGCAGAAATGAAGCATGCTGCAGAAACCCGTCCCCTTGCCATGGCCTACTTGTCCCGGACGCTCCCGCAGGACTTCGTAGTTTATGCCTGTTCATCCTCTGCTACCTCCTGAAGGGTATATTTCTATTCTAATTCCCCTGTTTCAAAAGGACAAGAATTTTCAGTCGGGAAGTCCTGCGCATTTGGGCATTTTGTCATATTTAGAGATCAAAATATTCTTATTTCCTTTTCATAGACCGTTTCGTCATCGTTGCTGTCCATGACCCGAACCTCCAACTTCCAGCGTCCGGGATACGGCAGGTAGGCCCCCCGGGCCTTGTAGCTGTGCCTTTTCATACCAAATGATTCTTCAAAGCTCGGATCCTCAAAAGATTCCAGAGGAACCATCAGCGGAGCGATCTCCGGACTGTCGACCGATTGAAGCTTCATAATGACTTGCTTCGGTTTGCCGAGCTTCTCGGGCAGCCACACCTTCGCCGTAAAATCGTTGACTCCCGGAGCGTTGGGACTGATCTGCGCCGTCATGTGTATCTTTTCGCCCATCACATGCCAATTCAGCGGTTCATTCGCAGGAGCCGGCAGTAAATAGGTAAAAACACCGGCAATCCCCAAAATAAGGGACATCAGCAGCACATCCGCACGAATCAGGCGTCCAGTTGTCCGTTCATGATTCCGCCGGTAAAAATAACGGATCAAGGATGCGGTAACGACCACCGCCAGCACCAGCGCCGTCTTGACGATCAGCAGCTTGCCCCAAAGTGTTTCCACGATATAACGGATATCCGGCAGGAATATGAAGGTCATCAGCACCCCCGACGCGATCAGCACCAGAATACTGATCATCGCAGCCATAGAAAAAAAAGGGTACAGCCGCCTTGCTTGCTCCCTCTCATGGCGCCACAGCAGCAATAACGTCAGCAGCCCTCCAACCCAAACGGAAGAAGCGGCAAGATGCATAAAGTCCAATGTCAATGTATCTTTGGCGGGCTGGAAGGCGGCCGCATGCCCCAGCATGCTTTTGGCAACCCAGACGGCAGCAACCCATGCATAGTCCAGCAGAGCATTTCGGTACAGCATGACAAATGAAAGCAGAGCCAGCAAAAGCCCTCCGAGCCATGCATAGCCGATGATCGTTTGCGAGAACAACCGCAGCAGCGCACCCGCCCCGGCATCGCCGATTAAATCGCCCATATGGGCCCACATGAACAAAATATAAACAATGAGGTAAAACTGCTGCCAGCGCTCTGCGTTTCGGCGCAGCCGATTCTTCGTCTCCAACGGACTGCCCGTCCCGAACCAGCGAAGCCACAGCAGCAATCCCGTAAAGCCCAGCATTGTAACGTAGAAAGCGATACGCGAAGCAAACTGCAGCACATCCTTCACTCCAAAGCGATCGAATGGTCCGCTGTCGTGATAGTGAAGATGCTCCATGTCGGCCCTGATCCCGTCTGCGGGCGCCTGCCCGCTCAGGCTCTCGCCTACGGCGAACAGATACGTTCCGTTCACCGGATGTCCATCCGCTGAAATGACATGATATGTCACCAAATAAGTCCCTTGTCCAAGCTGCGGCAAATCCAGCTTAATTGCTGTTTGATTATCGCTCATCACCGGCCCCTGCTGCGTGACGAGCCGTTTGTCCTTATCATATACCCTTAATTGGTACAGCTCTTTTTCCAACGGTTCATTAAAGGTAAGAACAACCTGTTCAGGAGCTTGTACAAGCTCGCTGCCTGCTGCAGGTACGGCTTCAACCAAGCTGGCATGAGCGTCTGCGCGTGGCGCCCATCCAAGTGCAAAGACCAGCATCCAACATACTATCAAGAAATAAACCGGACGCCGAATCATCCGACTTACGGAAAATTTAAAAAACATGATAAAACCTCCTTCAAGTAGGTCCTCACTAAATGTAGCATAAATGACTCACATAAACCAATTACAAAACAATGAATATGGAATACTCACATATTTGTCGGATATTGTGTGAAATCATACATTGACAATCGGCGCGATAATGAGTTAATCTCATACTATCGCTCATCAAACAACTACATATGGTATTAGCAAACAGCTTTAGCCACGATATATTGTGGGATATTAAAAAGAAAGGCGGTTTGGTTCTGAACCGTACCGCCGATTTAAGCAGGAGCCAGTCGGCCGGATTCGCCATCTTTCGACTCGGAAAACAGCAGGGAAGAACTGCTTTTCCGAGACGCAGACCTGCCCGCTTCTTTGGTACGATTACCCGATGGCAGACAGGGGTGTGCCTTCCGGGACGCAGCAGGCATGCTTCGTTTGCGGGAACGGCGGCGGCATGCTTTTTACTTGATGAAAGGGAGCTGTTAACATGATTATCGTCAAAAGAGACGGCACGAAGGAAGAACTCGTATTCTCCAAAATGAAAAAAGTCATTGACTTCGCTTGCGAGACATATCCCGATTGTGATCCATTGGAGCTTGAAACCGCCTTGCTGCCGTTATTCCGCAATGAAATTTCGACCAAGGAAATACAGCGTCTGCTGATTCAAGTTGCCGTAGAGAAAACCAGTGTGGAACAGCCTAATTGGCAGTATGTGGCTGCCAAATTATTGACCTATGATTTATATAAAGAAGCGCAGTTAAACCGTAAATACGGCCATTTCGGATATGGCGATCTTTATTCCCTGATCACCTATCTGACACAAATCGGCCTGTACGGCGAGTACATTCTTGAACACTATACTAAAGAAGAGATCCGGGAGCTCGGCAGCTACATCAAACCGGAAAGGGACTATCTGCTAAACTACATCGGTCTGAAGACACTTACGGACCGATACCTGATCAAAGGGCTAAATAAAGAAATCCTGGAGCTGCCGCAGGAGCTGTTCATGGGCGTTGCCATGCATCTGGCCATGAAAGAATCGGACAAGCTTTACTGGGCCAAACGATTCTACGATGTGCTGAGCAATCTGGAAATGACGGTGGCCACCCCAACGCTTGCCAATGCCCGCAAGCCGCTGCATCAGCTGTCCAGCTGCTTTATCGACACGGTGCCGGATAACCTGTGGGGCATCTACAACGTAGACCAAAGCTTCGCGCAAGTATCCAAGCATGGCGGCGGGATGGGAATTTATGTAGGTAAAGTCCGCAGCCGCGGCTCCAACATTCGGGGCTTCAAGGGAGTGGCCGGGGGCGTCATTCCATGGATTAAAAACTACAACAACACAGCGGTTGCTGTCGACCAGCTTGGTGTCCGCTCCGGAGCGGTGGCGATTTATCTGGACGTATGGCATAAAGACATCCTGGACTTCCTGAACCTGAAAACGAACAACGGGGACGACCGGATGAAAGCCCACGATATTTTCCCGGGTGTATGTATTCCCGATTTGTTCATGAAGACGGTGGAGGAACGCGGCAGCTGGTATTTATTCGATCCGCATGAGGTGCGCAAAGTCAAGGGGTACTCCATTGAGGATGCTTACGGTGAGGAGTGGGAACGCCGTTATTGGGAATGCGTGAATGACGACAAAATCTCGAAGGACGAAATTCCGGCGATCGACATCATGAAGCGCATCCTGACGAGCGCTTTTGAGACGGGTACTCCGTTCATGTTCTTCCGCGACACGGTCAACCGGGCCAACCCGAACAAACATAAGGGCATGATTTACTGCTCGAATTTATGTACGGAAATATGCCAGAACATGAGCCCTACGGAATTGATCCAGACGCAGCACGAAGACGGCATCATCACCTCGCAGGTAAAGAGCGGTGATTTCGTCGTTTGCAATCTGTCGTCTACCAACCTGGGCCGCGTGTATACAAAAGAAGACATTGAACGTGTCGTAACAACGCAAATGCGGATGATGGACAACGTCATCGATTTGAACTACTATCCGATCCCTCAGGCGGAAATTACCAACAAAAAATATCGTGCCGTAGGCCTTGGCTCCAGCGGCTACCACCAAATGCTGGCTCAGCTTCAGATTCAGTGGGAATCCGAAGAGCATGTGCAAAAAGCAGACGAAGTTTATGAATGGATGAACTACTATGCCATTAAAGCTTCTATGGAAATCGCCAAGGAAAAAGGCGCGTATCCGGCATTCGAGGGAAGTGAATGGCAGACCGGAGAGTACTTTGAATCGCGCGGCTACAACAGTCCCGAGTGGCTGGAGCTCAAAGAGCAGGTAGCCAAGTACGGCGTTCGCAACGGCTGGATGTTCGCCATCGCGCCGACGGCGTCCACTTCCCTGATCGCCGGTTCGACTGCGGGCATCGATCCGATTTTCAACAAATTTTTCGTTGAGGAGAAGAAAAACGCCGTCGTGCCGCAGACCGCGCCGAACCTGAATCCGGACACGATGTGGTATTACAAGGAAGCGCACCGGATCGACCAGCACTGGAGCATCCGCGCTGCCGGCGTACGCCAACGGCACATCGACCAGTCGCAATCGTTCAATCTGTACATCACGCCGGAGCTGTCCGCTCGCGAATTCCTTGAGCTGTATATGGCAGCCTGGAAGAACGGGCTAAAAACCGTTTACTATGTCCGCAACCAGAGCCTCGAGGTAGAGGACTGCGTTAGCTGCAGCGCCTAATATCAACCACGAAGCTTAATGAACGGATCGCAGGTATGATCATGCCTGGCGATCCTCTATTTGTACACCGCAGGGTGCAGGAGGCATGAATTCGAATGGAACTTCAAAAAAAGAAGCTGTTTAACGAGCACGGAGACCGCGATTGGGGCAAGCGCCGGATTATCGGAGGGAATACGACCAACCTGATCGAGCTCAACAATGTGAAATACGACTGGGCAACCAAAATGTACCGCACGATGATGAACAATTTCTGGATCCCGGAGGAAATTCCGCTCGCTCAAGATGCGAAGGATTACAAGTTCCTGTCGCCGGCAGAGCGTCAAAGCTATGATAAAATCATCTCCTTCCTCATCTTCCTGGATTCGCTGCAGACGGCCAATCTGCCGAACATCAACGATTACATAACGGCACCGGAAGTCAATCTGTGCCTCACCGTCCAAACGTTCCAGGAAGCGGTGCACAGCCAAAGCTACTCGTACATTCTCGATAGCGTTTGTTCTGCAGAAGTACGCGACGATATTTATAATCAATGGCGTGAGGACAAGCACTTGCTGCGCCGCAACCGGTTTATTACAGACTTGTACGAGCGGTTTATCGAATCGCCGACAACGGATAATCTGATGCGCACCATCATGGCCAACTACATCCTTGAAGGCATCTACTTCTACAGCGGATTCAGCTTCTTCTATGCGCTCGGCCGTCAAGGAAAAATGCTTGGCACCGTATCGGAAATCAAATATATCCAGCGCGACGAACTGACCCATTTGGCGCTGTTCCAAAACATCTTCCGCGAAATCCGCAAGGAAAATCCGGAGCTGTTTACCGATGAGTTAATCGGCGACCTGCGCAATATGATGCGAACCGCCGTCCAGCACGAGATTGAGTGGGGTCAATACATTACCGATAACAAGATCAACGGCTTGAGCAATGATATCATCGATCTATATATTAAATACCTTTCCAATGAGCGGTTGAAAAACATTGGACTTGAAATTCTGTATCCTGAAGTTGTTGAACATCCGATGAAGTGGGTGGAAAACTTCAGCAATATGAACAGCATCAAAACAGACTTTTTCGAGCAAAAGGTGACCAACTACAGCAAATCGTCAAACCTGAATTGGGACGACCTGTAAGGCCGGCCTTCATTCTCCGAAACAGCAGAAGCCCGGAACGAGCATCTATTCGTTCCGGGCTTCTGCGATTTTCTCAACCGATATTCAAAAGCTCCCTTACCTTAAGCTCCAGTTCCACCATGGAAAAAGGCTTGCGCAGGTAAGCATGGGCTCCAAGCTTCATCCCCCTGCTGGGATCATCCTCTCCGCTTCGTCCGGAGAGAATGAGTATCTTCATTCCGGCCGGCCATGTTCCACGGTCCCTCAATCTTTCCAGCATGCCGTATCCGTCAAGCAGAGGCATCATCCCATCAAGAATACATAAATCCGCAGGCTGACTTAACAATGACTCATAAGCCTTTTCTCCATCTACGGCTTCCGCGAATTCAACAGGCAGATGCTTCAGCTTGGCGACCAGAATCGAACGCAGTATGTTATCGTCGTCGGCAATAAGTATCTTTTTGCGAACCGGAGGAGGAGACGGCATGACTCCCGAATCCTTCTGTGAAGTACCCGGGTGCAGCACAACCCGGTTGCGGCCGCTCTTTTTTGCTGTATACATCCCTTCGTCCGAGGCCGCAATCCACGCTTCCAACGACATCCCCGGTTCCCACTCGCAAACCCCTGCAGAGAAGGTAATGAAGAAAGATTGACCTTCGTTTTGTGCCACGGGTTCCAAACGGGTCCGCGTGAGAATGCTTTCCATCGTTGTCAAAGCATCCTTGCCTGAAGTATTCGGCAGAACGACGACAAATTCTTCACCGCCTAAGCGGGCCAGCAAATCCGTCGAGCGGAGATTGTTCTGCAGCAGATGCGCCAATCCTTGAAGAACCAGATCGCCTGCGCTGTGCCCATAGGTGTCGTTAATGGACTTAAACCGGTCGATATCGATAAATACAAGCGAAATGGGGGCCGGATACCGGTCTATACGCTGCAGTTCCACTTGGATCTGGTGATCGAAAAACCGCCGGTTGTAGACCCCGGTGAGCGGGTCCCGAAACGCCATCTGCTCGAATGTCCTTGTCCGTTGAAGCAGGCTGTAGATCCGCGCGCTCAATTCCTCATATTCGAAAGGCTTTATCACATAATCGTCCGCTCCCAAATAAAAGCATCGAACCTTATCGTGCATTTCGTTGCGTCCGGATAAAACGATAAGCGGTGTCCATTTTAAACTCGGATCGTCTTTCATAAATTCAAAAAGCTCATAACCGCTGATCGGATGTATCATCAGCTCGAGCATGACTACATGGTAGGTCCGTTCGCGAAGCATTCTCTTTGCCGTCATGATATCGGCGGCATCGTCCACTTCATACCCGTCTAGCTTCAGCCTGCATACCAAGCCGCTGCGCATCACATCATCGTCGTCGATGACAAGAAGCCGTTGCCCATGCGAAGGGCCGACAGCATGCCGATGCCTATCCTGCTGCCCATTCAGCTCCCGGGAATACATATCGGCCTCCCTTTCCACATTCGGCATCCTTTTTCCCCCTTCCTTTCACTGCCTCTTTTCCCAGGCTAACCGATCCGCATGGCTGCGTTCCACCAGGATTCTCTTTCCATTCTCCGGTTCATCAACCCCATCCGGATGCATGTGGGAATGAATACCCTTTACGCGTCTATTCATTTTCCTTCCATTATATCATTTTCGACAATTATTATATTAAATCATTTGGGACTATTCCATCATTTATGGGTCTATAGAATTATTTTTCGCAATCCTTTAACTATGTTATGATGTAATTATAAGTTCATTTAGAAAAACCTTATAAAATTTTAGGCATCATGACCTATCGGAAGGAATGACAACGCATGAGCTCCGTGGAGCATATCATTAAAAAAGTGTCCAGATACATCACGTTCGGACAGCCGGTTTCTTCCGGATCCTTGGTCAATCAGCGCATTTCGGATCCCCGCATTCCAATGCAGGCTTATTATTTGGCCATTCAATCGAAGAACGAGCAAGAGAACTATTATCATGAAATTTGGCTCAAAAAAGAGGGAGAATTCGCCATCACCGAGGCTTGGTATCGCGAGAACAACGTGACGAGAAAGCTGCTGAAGGATCATTTATCATACGATCAGTTAAAAAACTCCATCGGCGATGAAGAGGCCAATCATATCCTCATGCGGATGACCGAAATCATCGAGAAGTCGGAAGACGGCTGGGGGCCCTATTCCAGAAGGACATAATGTGGATTTTACAAGCTTAATCGACATCGGTTGGGCTTTTTTGTTTTTCCCGGATATGCTTCCTCCAAGATCCTCTGCTAATCAGACGGCAATTCCGTGAATCCGTCCAGACATAAACCCAGCCCTCCCTTTCGCCGTTCAGCATATCCCGAATCCACACCCTTTCATAGTCGTTCACTTTCCCCGGACCATAGTATTCCTCCAGCTCATCCATGCGTTCCAGCCCTTCCTTTGTGACCATAAGCCATTGGCCTTCCACAAGAGATTCCCCGTGCTCCCCGGACAGCACAAGGGCGGGATACGAACCGGCATCGTACAATAAACCTTGCACTGCTCCGGACTGTACCGACAATACATAGGGAGCAACGACATGGTGGTTCGCCTCCCCGACAAGCAGCGTTCCATAAACAAATACAGGTATCACGGCCCTGCCTCCTTTCCCGGTCATGGATGCCCTTATCATATCATAATCTGGGACAGATCTGCGCCAGCCGGAGACAAACAAAGATTTGCCCGGATCCCATTCCCGTGGCATTTCGTTCAGCCCCGCATAAACTGAATACAAGCCGCTGGAACCTGTGGAAGGAGGGAGCATTTTGCTTAGTGCCGAAGATGCTAACAAAATCATCCGCTTTTTGTCAGCCGCCTATTTTTGTACTGACTCCGCGGAAGCCCGAGCGGAATTCAACCGTCTGGCCAACGAACTTCGTAAAGCGTCGGGACAACCGCCGCAGTAAAAAATCAAGGGGCTGTCTCAAAAGTAAGTCTGCTCACCTGACGGACAGCCAGCTTGATAAGAGAAAAGCATATCAAAATGAAAAAATGGCGGTGCAAAGGGGTTACCCCTGCATCGCCATTTCTTGCTTCCGGTCTATTGCAAAATGATGGGCAAGCGAAAGCCATCCGGTATCCAGGCTCACCTATGGCAGGCCTCGAAGCAGAATACGTCGGTATTTTGTCTAAATACACTTTCTGGCTCGATCATTCGCCGAACCGACAACGCATAGCCTTCCTCGCTTCGAAGTTGCTCCCTTGCTTGCTGTTTATAGCGCATCTGCCTCAGACAGCGTTATCCGCAGGTTATAGCTGACAAGCGCCTAAATCCCATAGGGGCGGACGGCGACGCCCGCGTGCTGCAGGCGCTCCTTGATCAGCGTGGCTAACGCCAGGGCTTCCGGCCCGTCCCCATGGATGCAAAGGGTGTCTGCTGCAAGGGCTACTTCGTCCCCTTGCAGTGACTTTACCTTTCCTTCACAGACCATCCGAACCGCTTGGTCCGCGGCCTGCCGGGCATCGCGAATCACGGCTTCAGGGTCGGTCCTTGGGGTCAGCGTCCCATCCGCCCGGTAGGTCCGGTCTGCGAACGCTTCGGACGCCGCCCTCAGACCGATGGACTCCGCCGCTCGAATCAGCTCGCTGCCTGCCAGACCAAACAAAATAAGCTCCGGATCTAAACGATAAACCGCCTTGGCGATGGACTCCGCCAGCGGACGCTGTACAGCCGCCATATTGTATAAAGCGCCATGCGGCTTTACATGGCGCATCCGTCCTCCCTCGGCACGGACAAACCCCTGCAGCGCACCGGCTTGATACAGCACCAGATCATACGCTTCCTCGGGTGTGATCTGCATTGCTCTGCGTCCAAATCCCATCAGGTCGGGCAGTCCCGGATGCGCGCCGACCTCCACGCCATGTTCCAAACAAAGCTTTACCGTACGCCGCATAACCGCCGGATCGCCTGCATGAAAACCGCAAGCAATATTAGCCGACGTCACTACCTTCGCGAGCTCCTCATCGTGCCCGATCCGATAGGCTCCGAAGCTTTCTCCCATATCTCCATTCAAGTCGATGAATAACTGCTTCGTGGTCATGAACGATTCCCCCTTCGCCTAACTTCAAGCCCCAATCCAAAAAAAACGGGAAGAAAGCCAAAAGCGTCCACTTTTGGCTTGTTCCGCGTGCTGTGCTGTTATAATTCCCCGCTCAATGTCTCGTGGTCGCCGCTTCCTGCCGGTCTGCTGCAAGTCCTCTCGTTTTTACGATAATTTTACGGATGCTGTCTTCCGAGAGATGGAATTGACGAATCAGCTCCGTCACGGAGTGACCGCTTTCATATAATCGGAAAATTTCATGATTTCTGCGCTGGATCGATTGCCGGGCGCCGTTGTTTTCACCCCAGCCCGCACGGGTTTGTTCTTTTTTCGGTATATACACGATCTCGCCCTGTATGTACTCCTGCAGCTGCTTCAGCAGCACGGGCGGCAAAATGTCTTTTCCGTTCTTGTACCCCACCGATGAAAGCCTCCTTTCGCGCCGTGATGGCCATAGCCTCGAAAGTCGTTAGCATGTTCATCTTCACACCTCCATCGGGTTTTGCTCTCGCAAAACGATCATTTCAGCACAAGGGCATAAAATAAAGAAAAACACGATAGCCCTATCGTGCCTGAATGCCTTTAATATGTCATGTATCATGCAATGACGATCAGGTGACGGTGTTGGAGAAAATGCCTATTCATTTGTCGGCAAACCCTTTTCCGCTGGTCCATGCAAATGTGTTTACAAACATCGAATGACACTCCCTTCACCTGAGTTAGATTGATGATACGCATTATGCTCCACATTATAAACCATGCTTTGCTTGAAGTCCATTGGCGAATCGGATAAGAAGGGGCCCGAAGGCCCCTTCCGACAACTTGGGCTCCCCGCTTTACGCGGAGATCACCCCGGTTAACGTAATCATGTTCACGATCACTCCTTTCCCTTAGCGTCAGCCGGCCGGCTACATGTACTATTTACTCATATGTCACGGCTTGCCGCAAGATGAAAGAATGATTATAACGATTTTATCCTTGCTTCCACGGCCGCAGCCAGCTGACGAAACGCAAGCTCGCGGAGAATGTACAGCGCCTGCGCTTCCGGCGCCGTGATCTCGGTGAAGCGCAGCCTGCTGCCTGGACGCGCCTGTGCGACAAGCGGCAGATCGACGGCAGCGACCTGCGCAATGCGCGGATAGCCGCCGGTCGTCTGCACATCGGCGAGCAGCACGATCGGCTGTCCGTCCGGAGGCACCTGAATGGTGCCCGGTGTGACAGCCTCGGAGATCATTTCGAGCGGAGAGATTAAGGCGATCCGCTCTCCGTCCAGTCGGCAGCCCATGCGGTCCGACTGCGCAGTCACGCGATAGGGGGCGGAGAAGAAAGCTTCGAGGCTGCGGGCCTCGAAGCTTTCGGCCTCGCGCCCGCGTACCGCGCGGATCGCCGGATGCTCCGCATACGGCGGACGCGCCTCGCGCGCGAGCGCCCACGGTGCGGGCGAGAGCGCCGCCCCGGGCGCAGCCGCAGCCGCGAGACGGGCGTGGAGCGCGGCGGCCGGGGCCGGAGGCGGGCCCACGGGCAAGCGGTCGCCCGCCTGCAGGGGCCGGCCGGCCAGACCGCCGAACCGCGCCGGCACGTAGGTGCTGCGGCTGCCGAGCACGGCGGGCACGGCGAAGCCGCCCGCCACAGCGAGGTACGCGCGCACGCCCGAGCGCGCGGAGCCAAAGCGCAGCACCGTACCGCTGCGCACAAGCACCGGCCGCCAGCCGGGCAGCGGCGGCCCGCCTTCCGCGTGCGCGTCCATCTCCGCGCCGCAGAAGGCCACGACCGCCTCCTGCTCAAAGCGCAGTACCGCGCCCGTCAAGGTCATTTCCAGCACCGCCGCCCCCGGCGCGTTGGCCACGAGCGCATTCGCCGTTCGGAAGGCGAACGGATCGACGGCGCCGGCCGTCACGACGCCGATGCCGCGGCGGCCGAATCTTCCGGCGTCCTGCACCGTCGTGAGCATACCCGGCTTTTCCACCACCATGCTCATGCGTCTCTCCCTCCGATCCTTTCCGAACTGCTTGCATCCCGCTGCAGTTCCCGCTCCAGCTCCTCGTACCGCTCAGGGGTCAGCGGCTCAAAACGTACCCTGTCTCCCGGCTGCAGAAGACTGGGACGTTCGCGGTGAGGATCGAACAGCGTCTCCGGCGTTCGGCCGATGATCCGCCATCCGCCCGGCGACGCGAACGGATACACTCCTGTCTGCGTTCCGGCAATGCCGACCGAACCGGCAGGCACGTACGGACGCGGCCTGTCGAGACGGGGACAGCATAAACGGTCCGGAAGTCCCCCGAGATAAGCAAAACCGGGCATAAATCCGATCAGATACACCGTATAGGTATGGGAACAAAACAGCTCGATCGTGCGCTCCTCCGTCAACCCGGCTTGAGCCGCGACCGCCCCGAGATCCATGCCAAAGACACCTCCAAAGCATGCGGGGATCACAACGGGATTGCCGTCAAGTTCACCTGCATTTTCTTCCGATAAGCCAACCAGACGGCGATGAATCCATTCACAAACCTGATCATAGGGGGAAGTTTCCTGGCTGCCGTTCAACCCGGAACGATTCCCTTCCAGCCCCTCTTTATACACAAGCCAGGAGTCGTAATATACCGTCACCGTCGTATAAGCCCTTACCCACTCCACCACGGCTGCCGGCGGATGCTCGGCTAATCTGCGTACCGTACCGTCCACCAGCTTCCGATTCCGCTCCGAGACAACGCCTTTCCAGCGAATGACTACCGCCTGCTCACCAAGCGGGTACAACTCATAGGCACCATGATCACGGATCTGCATCTGTTCAAAACCCCTTTTGCGCGGCCAAGCACCGCAAGCCTGCGTCCATGCGAGTGCCCCGTGACGGTCTTTTCGCAAGTCCCAGCCCGTGACGGCCGCTCTTATATACATGGAATCGTGGCCAATCGTTCTAAGGCCGCTCCTCAAATCATACTATAAAAGCGGTCATTTCGAAAAACGGTTTCGACCGCCCCGCCGAACAAAAAAAACCGGAGAAAGTCATTCCTCCAGTCTCACCCGTCAGCCGGACCTTCCGCTGTTTTGGGCCGTGCCATCTTCGCCTGCAATCCATACAGCGGGACTAATCCCACACCACTTCCCAGTTCCGGTTAAGCGTCGCCTCGATCGTACCGCGTTCCATGATATAACCGGCAAGCAGCTCGGCCATGTCCGTCGGAATGTCCTTGATCACGGGCTTGCCTTGGAACATCAAATAATTTCCGCCTCCGCCGGCGCGGTAATTATTCATGACCACGTCATATTCCGCCAAAGGATCGACCGGACGCCCTTGATAGTTCAACTTCACCACCCGTTCCCCGACCGGACGTGAAATGTTAATCCGGTATTCAATGCCCTCCCACATATCGTAGTTATAATGCTGCGGCTTCGGATCGCTAAAATCGGGACTTACTTTGATCGGACCGTTTCCGTCATACCGCTCAAAATAGGATGCGGACCGCTCCAATGCATCCTTGATATCCTGTCCCGTAACCCTGATCACCTGCAGTGTATTGGGATATATGTAATTCGTCACAATATCGCGCATCGTAATTTGCTCGGGAAAGCCCGGCGAAACGTTGTCGAACAGCGCCGTATTGGAAATCGGAGCTCCGGACAGCTCCATCTGCACTTTGTTGATAAATTCGATCAGCGGATGCTCCTGGAGCCTCACCTGCATCGGATCGGTGATCCGCATATCTCCGATTAAACGTCCGATCGGCTGATCCAGCCAGATTTGCGTCTGTTCTTCGTGAGGCCGCATAAGCGAAAGAACCGTTCGGTCCGGCTCAACGCCCTTAGCGGACAGGAGCTCGGAATATTTGGATGTGATCCGATAACGGCCGTCCGTTTTGCGAAGGGTCAGCTGGACTTTGCCAAGGCATGCTCCGGCATAGCCCGGCTGAACAATCGGAACGCCGCCGATTTCTTTACCGGCAAGCATTCGATGCTGATGGCCCGTAAGGAGCACGTCGATACCTTCCACCTCGCAGCAAAGCGCATAGCCCTGATTTTCTCCCGTCAACGGCTCCGCAATCTCCCCCGTGTCCAGATGCCGTTCGAATCCCCCATGATAGGAGACGATGACCACGTCCGCCCTTTCCGTTTCCCGCAAATAGCGAACCCACCGTCTGCCCGTATCCACAGCGTCATCGAAACGCAATCCCGCGATATGCTCCGCTTTTTCCCAATTGGGGATGTACTGCGTCGTTAATCCAAGAACGGCTACCTTGCAATCGCCGCCGTATGTTTTTATGAGATAGGGCTTTCCGAAATACGGCTCCCCCGTCGAAGCATTCACGATATTAGCGCTCAGCCAAGGAAATCTCGATTCCGATACCGCCTTATTCAACAGTTCGATTCCGTAGTTGAATTCGTGGTTGCCGATGACTCCCGCGTCGTAGCCAAGCTCGTTTAAGGCTTGGATCATCGGATTCGGCTGCTCCCTGTTCAGCTTCGCATGATGGTACGCCAGCGGCGTGCCCTGTATTAAATCGCCATTATCGATGACCAGCACGGCAGCTTCCTTGCGCCGTTCTTCTTTGATCAACGCAGCGATTTTGGCAAAACCCGACTCGGTCGGATCATTGTTTGCATATTGAATGGGCAGCATATTTCCATGAATGTCGCTGGTTTCCAATATAGTGATGGTTAGACAGGTGGACATCCTCGTATCAACTCCAATATTCGTTGGCTGAGACCCACTATATCAAATTTGTGGAAAAAGAGCTACAACGGCACGAATTTCGTTTATATCGGGGATATGATCCACATGAATCCATATTTACAAAAGACAAAAACCAAATATGTTATATTGTTATCAAGATTGGATTCAAGATATTTCACAGGAGGTTCATAAGCATGTTCCATAAATTCGCTTCGATCAGTTTATCCCTGGTTCTTCTGGCCGGAATTGCAGCAGGCTGCGGGCCACAGCAAGATAACGCGCCGACGGATCGAGGAGATCAGCAGGAAACGCCGGCAGCCCGCTATGTTCCCAAAGAACTGAAGGTTCAGGTTGTCCCCCCGCACAACGCGGAGACACTGGAAGCCAAAGCGAAGCCGCTGGAGAAGCTTCTTGGCAATAAGCTGAACATTCCCGTGAAAATTTCCGTTTCAACGAACGACCATACCGTCATCGAAGCGCTGTCCTCCAGGCAAGCGGATATTGGCTTCCTACCTCCGAATGCTTACGTTCTCGCCCATGACCAGAAAAAAGCAGCCGACGTGCTCCTTCAGGCTCAGCGCTATGGGATTGAAGATGCAACGGGCGCGGAAACAAACGAGCTGGTCGATGTTTACAAAGCCATGATTATCGTGAAAGCCGACTCCCCGATTCACGCATTGAAGGATCTCAAAGGTAAAAAAATCGCTTGGCAAGACGCTGCTTCTTCCGCTGGCTATGTATGGCCGGCCAATGAAATGAAAAAGGCCGGCGTCGATCCAAAGAAAGACGTGACCGGCATCGAAGTCAAGGGCCATGACAAAGGCGTGCTAGCCGTATTGAACGGCCAAGTAGACGCAGCCGCCATATACCAGGATGCCCGTAACCTGGTGATAAAGGACAGGCCGGACGTATTCAGGCAAACGCGCGTTGTCGCATTCACGGCACCGATTCCCACCGATACGATCTCGGTCCGCAATGATATGGACCAAGCCTGGAGAGACAAAATCGCTCAAGCGTTCATCGATATCGGGAAAGATCCCGAAGGCTCGAAAATCATTTACGATGTCTTTTCCCACCGCGGTTATGTGAAGTCTGACGACCGGAAATTCAATATCGTTCGCGACTACTTTAAAAATGCCGGACAAAAGTAATGATCGATTTGTATCCCCAAGGTGCATTTGCCTTTACAGGGCCGTGTCATATCCGCATCCGGACCGGACTTAACTGACGTACCAAGCAATCAGCTGCGCGCCCGGAGCCAGAAAAAGGTGCGCCAACAGGGTACCTGCGAGCCTGGACAGCATTAGGAACCCGAACATTCGGTTCATCTCATTCAGGCTTGTTTGGCCGGCCATCGTCTTATCCGTGAGCAACGCCACCCTTGGATCGATAAAGACCGTCAGCAGGATCGTGGCCACGCCGTTAATCAAACCCGACGATTGCGATGCGGCCCTGGAATGCTCCGGTACGAGATACGATGCGTAAAGTGCCGAGAGTACCCCTACGGTATAAATGCCGGTGACCAGCGTATTTAACAGAAGCAGCCGCTTGGGAATCCCTCCCACCCGAAGCCTCTTCAGCATCTCCCAACGGGGAAAGCGCACATTGTTTTTTACCCGTTTAAGCTTGTCGATGGAAACGGATTGCCGCAAAAGCAGGGGAATCGAGCCAGCCGCTTCCAGACGGGATACCATCCGCATTGAAATAAAGACCATCGTCGGAAACAAAAGAATGGCCAGCAGCGTACCCGCCGCCGCACCGGCCAAAATGAGATGAAACTGCCATTCCAAAGGTGTTCCCGGTTGAAGAACGGCCGAATCGATCAAACCACCGGTTAGCGGCCCCTGCAGCAAATTCGACGTCCGCGACACCAGAAGGATAATGCCGGTCAAAGATAAGGCCACTGCCAGCTTGCCTGTACGAATCCCGGCCAGCCTCACGGCATAGGCCAGCGTTTCCACAGCATGAATCACCAGCGTCAACAGCACAACCAGCAACAGCTCTCCGGTCAATAACGCACCTCTCCTTTCATACCATTCCCGGGACCGCTTATACAGCGGTTTGCTTTTAACATCAAGCCGTTCCATGCGTTCTGACCGTAAAAAAAGGGATGGCGCACTCCGTCTGGAGCAGCTGCATCACGCTGTTCAATCAGCCTCCGGCAACGTCCCTTTTCGTGAACAGCAGCCAAGAGACGGCGCAAAAGACGATCCAATAAACCACCAGCATAGACACCGAAAATCCAAGCGTCATCCCCGGAATCAGCGGATTTCCGCCCAGTACATAAGGGGATAAATCGGTGTTGGCGAACAATAAATATTTTACCCAGGTATACTTGAGCTGCGCCAGTACCGAAACGACCGTTCCGGAAGTAAACATGAGAAAAATGGACAACCCGATCGCAAGCGAACTGCTGCGGAATACGGTGGAGATCATAAAAGCCAAGGTTCCGGTCATGACAATCTCGACGGCCTTCAGCCCGTACCTCTGCAGGATCGAAGAAATCGTCTCATCCGGAGCAACGATTCCGCCTGCGCCGAACAGCAGCAAGCCCGTAAAATAGGAAATGATCAGCATGACAAGCAGAAGCGTTACGCTAAAGAGCAGCACTGTCACATACTTGGACCAGAGAATTTTCCCTCGGGACGACGGACGGATCAGAAGCAGCTTAATCGTACCCCATGTAAATTCGGCAGCTACGATATCCCCCGCCACAATAACCGTAAATATGGTAACGAGCGAAGCCAGGCTCGACGCGAAAACCATAAATTGGAGGACATGATCCATCCCCGCTTCAACCACATACTTCATCAGCACACCCATGGCGATGACCGCGAGCGCCAGGATCGCCAGCATCACCCACGTACGCAGCCGGGTATAAATCTTCATGTGTTCATTCTGTACAAGCCGGACAAAGCTAGACAATCCGATTCCCCCTTGTCACTTCGAGGAATTGTTCCTCCAACGTTTTGATCTGCGTACGAATACCGTATACTCCGATTCCAGCCTTCACCAGTCGGGCATTCAGCTCCGCGATGGCCTGCCGCCGATTCGGCAAAGTAACGACCAGCTCCGAATCGTCAACTCTGGCCGTCATGTCATCGGTTAGCATGTCGAGCGCCTGAGCAAGCTCGTTCACCTCGAAGCGCACCTCCACCGTTTCCGACTCCGTCAGAACGTTTTTGAAGGAGCGGACATCCAGCAGCCGGCCGTTCTGAATGATCGCCACCCGGTCGCACATCAGCTCCATCTCGGAGAGCAGATGGCTGGAGACAATGACAGCAATCCCCTCCTCGTTCGCCAAACGCCGCAAATAATCGCGCAGCTCACGGATTCCTTCCGGGTCGAGCCCATTGGTCGGCTCGTCCAGCACAAGCACTGAAGGGCGGTGCAGGATGGCCTGGGCTACTCCAAGCCTCTGACGCATACCAAGAGAGTACGTTTTCACTTTATCCTGAATGCGATTCTCCAGGCGAACCAGCTGCACGACTTCGTCAATTCTTTCTTGTCCTACATCCGGCATCATCCGGGCAAAATGAACCAGATTCTGATAACCGCTCATAAAGCCGTAAAATTCAGGATTTTCTACAATAGCTCCGACGTGCACCATCGCTTGTTCAAATTCGTTTCTGACACTGTGGCCCCGGATCTTCACTTCTCCGTCAGTGATCGACATAAGACCTACCATCATCCGGATCGTTGTCGTTTTCCCCGCCCCGTTCGGCCCGAGAAAACCAAAAACCTCGCCGGGCATGACTTGAAAAGTCAGTCCGTCAACTATGGTTTTGGAACCGATCTTCTTTGTCAGGCTTTGCAGTTCAATTACAGGACTGGTCATATAGCCTCCAAATGAAAAAAGATATGATACGCTTTTCTGGCACGAAAAGTATACCATACCTCATGAAATATGACCAAACGCCCCGATTAATCTTCGTTTTCTTCATAATACTTGGCCAAGCTGACGATCATGCTCCCCATTCTTTCCTCTGCAGGAGCTACAACACGGTCAATCCCTTCATCACGAAGGGCCTCCGCCGTCACCTTCCCTACGGCAACAGCCACCACACTGCCGTTGAACGCCGACTTCACTTGCTCCGCCAAGCCTTGCTTGCGGGCATAGGACATCAGAAAACGGACTTGGGGCGTGCTTGTAAACGTTACGGCATCCAGCCGCCCTTCGACGATTTCCGATAAGAGCTGATTCATCACGCTCAGTTCCGGGGGCACATGCAAGTACGGAAGAATTTCATAGTACTGAGCCTGCTGCTCGCCCAGCCATTTCACAAGACGGGGTGCATGATCTCCATACAACTGCAGGGCAACCCTGCGGCCGCGGAGTTCATACGGCATAAGCGCCCTCAGAATGCCTACCGTCGTGC
Organism: Paenibacillus naphthalenovorans; assembly: GCF_001465255.1. Classification (NCBI taxonomy): domain Bacteria; kingdom Bacillati; phylum Bacillota; class Bacilli; order Caryophanales; family Paenibacillaceae; genus Paenibacillus; species Paenibacillus naphthalenovorans. The sequence continues at coordinate 3,169,410 of NZ_CP013652.1, forward strand.
CGTCGTCATCCCTTACCTTGGGCTCCAAACCGAGAGATTTCAAATACCTCACTGTCTTGTAGCCTCTGGCGGCAATTTGTGTACGTCTTAAAGTATCGATGAACGCTTCGCCGACTCCCATCGACTCTGCCGCTTGAACCAGCATCTCCGTTCCCATACCGGTAGTAAAGATGACCCAGTCCGTTCCGTTTTCGATGAGGCTGGTGATCTCCTTCTCTACTTTCTCCCGTTCGACGGCTACCGTGCCTTGGGCGGGACGGACGAGCGGAATGCCTCCAAGCTTTTCTACCATAACGCTCAGCTCTGCGGCCTTCCTCGGTCCAGTGAGCGCGATTCTCTTTCCCTCTAGTCTGCGCATGTCCTTTCTCCCCCATATCCGCTGGTATCTTCTTGATGACTGAACCGCTCGTTCATACAGCGTGAAGACACGATTAAAAAAAACAAATTATGTCAATTATCCTATCTATAGGCGTAGTCTATCTTTACATAATATTTGTAATAGTAATATACCTTATGGACCAGGAAGATTCAATACAAATCTGCTTATAACATTCATAAATTGTGCTTATGAAGCCAAAATAAGCGAACATTTAAAACAAAAAAAACTAAATTGTTCGTCTTTATTTTCACAAACATGCCCCCCTCTATGAATTACACAGGTTTATATTCTATGAATCCGGGCAACTCTAGTACTATCGCTTCTATTAAATCAGATTCAGAGGAGGATACACTTGATGAATAAGTTTAGCCGAATAACAATGTTATGTTTTCACCTGCTTCTGCTGCATGTTTTCATTGGGGCTGTGCCTGCCGCTGCTTACAATACGTATGACGAATACTATGAGTCATGCTGCATATCCGCATCCTATTTTTATTCCGGAGAGAACGTGAACGAAGCTCCCGGGCTTCAAGTTCCGCCACCCCTGACGTACAAAATCAAGTCGGGAGACACAATGTACAGCATCGCCAGGTCCTTTGGTATTAGCCTTCCAACCTTACTCGCTGCCAATCCGACGGCAGAACCCAGCCGTCTCACCATCGGACAGCTGCTGGAGATCCCGGCGGATGAGGCGGAACTGCGGCTGCCCGACGGCCAAATGAATACGATAAGCCAAGTGTTCACTTCTACACTCACCGCCTATACCGCCGGGGCCGAATCGACGGGCAAAACCCCTTCCCATCCCGCCTACGGTGTTACATCCAGCGGCAGCAGAGCGGAAGAAGGACGGACGATCGCCGTAGATCCGTCGGTTATTCCGATCGGTACGACCGTATTTATCGAAGGTATCGGCATTCGTACAGCCGAGGATACCGGTTCCGCTATCCGCGGCGCACGCATCGACGTATTTATGGAAGATGTGCGGAAAGCCCGTAAATTTGGCGTGAAGAAGAATGTCAAGGTGTATGTATTGGGCAAAGACGCAGCACGAACCGGCTGATGACGCCCGTCTGTATTCAACCGATGGCGCTCGAATATGACAAAACAGCGGCAGGGGCTGTCCTTCCGGTTTAAAGAAGGACAGCCCCTTACACGTTTATTTTCGGCTCCCGACGGAGAGCCCCTTTCAAGAGGCGGTTCCTCTTAAAGTCATCCTCCGTATTTTTTCTGAAGTTGGCGAATCCGGTCGATCAAATCTTTGCCGATGACTCCCTCAAATTCTTCATAAATCGGTTCCCAAACACGCATCCACTCCCGCCTCTCCTCCGGCGTCTGGATATGGATTTGCATCATAGACCGGTCATAAATCTCCTGAAGCTGGCGCGCGTTCATCACGACGGCATTTTGATTCGCCCATTCCGTAGTCTCTTTTAACGCCTCGCTGATCAGGCCTTTCAAATCGTCAGGGAGCTTATCCCAGTATTCTTTGTTCATCAGTACCGCATATCCTAAATAACCGTGATTGCTAATCGTCATATATTTTTGAACCTGATAAAACTTTTTGGAGTCGATGTTGCTGATGGCATTCTCCCCGCCATCCACGAATCCTGATTCCAGTCCGCGATACACTTCGTCGAAAGGAATGGCCACGGCTTTGGCACCAAATAATCGAAACTGGGCTTTAAGCACGTCACTGGGCATGATCCGAAACTGCTGCCCTTTAAAATCCGCCGGATGAATAAGCGGCCCCCGGGCCGAGGTCATTTGCTTAAAGCCATTGCTCCAATATGAAAGCCCTATCATATTTTTGCTCTTTAATTTCTTAAAAAGGATTTCTCCTATTTCTCCGTCAAACGCCTCTTGCACCGCCTGATCGGTCAAAAAAGCATAAGGAAGATCGAATGCCTGCCAGGCCGGCACATATTGAGATATTTTCGAAAACGCCGGAGCGATCATCTGAATGTTGCCGTTCATCAATGCATCCACTTCGTCCGTATCGTTATAAAGAACGGCATTCGGGAAAACCTCAACCTTGACGCGCTGGTCCGTTTTTTGATAAACGCGACGGGCAAAATCTTGAGCCGCCAAGCCCTTGGGCGTATTTTCCGCAACAACATGACTGAATTTGATGACGATTTCCCGGTCGAAGCCCTGCTGTTCATCATCATCGGCGGCAGGAGCGGAGCTTAATGTGGGATAAAAGCCGATGGCAACCGCCGCGACAAGGCCGATCAAAATGACAAGCATCGTTCCGAGCAGCCGTCTCAAATCCGCCCACCTCCAACCTCATCAGGATGATAAAACTTAAGTACAGTATACCATGAAATCTTTGTCCTTGCAGGAACAAACATGAATTCGGAGTTTTGCGGTTACACTACAAAAAAGCCCTGCCGGCCGCGGCCATGAGAGCGAGGAGGAATAGCCCTATGATGTATAAAGGTTATGTTATCCGTTTAATTTGTTGTCCCGCCCTTGTTCTGCTTGTTGCATCCGGGTGCGGACAAAATCAGCAAAATTCCAATCCAAACCAGCAAAGCTCGAATCAACAAAATGTCAGACCGGTCGATACAGAGCTTCAGTACCAAATGAAAATGTACCAGGACATCCGGCAGGAAGAATTCAAGCAGCAGGAACAAATTCGCAAAAACGAAAAACAACAGCTAAAGACCCTGCAAAAGCAGCAGGAGGAAATGCTGAAGCAGGAGCTTGAGTTTCAGGAAAAAATCCGAAAAGCAGGTGATTCCTGGTCGATCAAGAATAAAGAAGAGAAGTCTTCCGGCAAGCAGGAGAACCAAGATGAGCAGGACAGGTAAAGCGCCAGAGGCTACCCCCGCCGTACATGCCTGTCATTGTAATTATTTCCACAGATAGGAATGACGGGCAAATTTATTCCCAATGGCTTCAGCTTATTGTATGATTAGAATAAACAATGGCTCAGTCATTCGCCGACGGGAAAGGGGACATCTTGCCAAAGCTATGCTTCAGCGTTTGAAAATTAATTGGAAAATCGCCATTCTATCATTTGGTATCGTGCTTTTTTCGCTGTGCATCGCCGGAAGCGTTCTCATGGGCGGCATTATCCGGATGAAAGAGGAAGATCTCGGGTGGCGGCTGCTTGTCACCGCGCGAACTGTGGCCCAGATGCCCGAGGTCATCGCCGGTCTCACTAACCCCGATCTGCGACCAGGGATCCAACCCGCCACCGAACGCATCCGCATTATCAATGACGTGACTTACGTCGTTGTCATGGATATGAATCGGGTACGGCTCTCTCACCCGGTTCAGAGCCTAATCGGCACCCAGTCGAGCGGAACTGACGAGGGATCGGCCTTCGCTGAGCACACCTATATATCCAAGGCAAAGGGGGAGCTGGGTACGGCACTGCGCGCTTTCGTGCCGATTATGAACGATAATGTTCAAATCGGAGTCGCGCTGGTCGGCCGCATTATGCCGACCGTAGGACAAGTGCTGCTCGACCTTTCCGGCCAAGCTTATGTGGTTTTGCTGCTCTCTCTTTTATTCGGGTTTTGGGGTTCCTGGAAACTTGCCCAGCACATCAAGCAGCAAATGTTTGAACTGGAGCCGCACGAAATCGCCAGGCTTCTGGTTGAGCGCACGGCAACCTTTCACGCAATGCATGAAGGCGTTATCGCGATTGATAAGAATGAACGCATTACCATATTTAATGAAAAAGCGAAACAAATGCTGAAAATTTCAGGCGACGTGATCGGGAAGCTGATTCACGAGGTCTTTCCGAATTCCCGTCTGCCCGAAATTCTCAAGATGAATCACCCCGTATATAATCAAGAACAAGCGATTGGCAGCGATATCATTATGAGCACACGTGTTCCCATTACAGTAGGCGGCCGCACCGTTGGGGCAGTGGCGATTTTTCAGGACCGGACTGAAGTGACGCGAATGGCCGAAGAACTGACCGGTGTGAAAGCGTTCGTTGACGCCCTGCGTGTTCAAAATCACGAGTATATGAACAAGCTTCATACGATCGGAGGCTTGATTCAGTTGGGCAACAATGAAAAAGCGCTCGACTACTTGTTTGAAATTAGGGAGCAGAAAGAAGAGCTGACCCGTTTCCTTACCCGACGGATCCAGGACGACAGCCTGACCGGACTTCTCCTTGGCAAGATCAGCCGCGGACGCGAGCTTGGCATTGAAGTAACGATCGACCGTCAAAGCCAGTTGGAGCGGTTTCCGGAACGGCTCGATCACCATGACTTTGTTATTTTGCTCGGGAACCTGCTGGAAAATGCTTTTGACGCTCTTCAGCAGGTTCAACGGGATAAGCGCGTATTCGTCAGCATTGCCCAAGACGAACAGGCCCTCTCGGTGCTTGTGGAGGACAACGGCTGCGGTATGGATAACGCTACTCGCGCCCGGATTTTTGAACGCGGCTTCACTACAAAAGGCGGCAGCGAGCGGGGCATCGGACTTCACTTGGTTGCCGGTATAGTGGATAAAGGCGGAGGTACCATCGAAATCGATTCAACACCTGGTGAAGGAACCACATTTGTGGTTTCGTTCCCGATGGACTAATGTTTGATATAACGAACGAGGCAAGGTGAACCTATGAATATGATGAATTCCCCAGAATCCAAGCTGTTTCGTGTTATACTGGTCGAAGACGATCCTATGGTTCAAGAAGTGAACCAACAGTTTATCGAACGTGTGAAAGGCTTTCAAATTATCGGCACCGCTTCCAGCGGAGATGAAGGGCTGCGCATGGTGAAGAAGCTGAAGCCGGACCTGATGATCCTTGATATTTTCATGCCGGTACAGGACGGGATAGAAACGCTGGCACAAATTCGGAAACAGCAGCTATCCGTTGATGTTATTGTGATCAGCGCCGCTAACGATATGCGAACCATTGAGCGGATGCTGCAAAACGGAGCGGTCGATTACATTATAAAACCGTTTAAATTCGATCGTGTCAAACAGGCGCTTGAGCATTACCGGAGCATCAAAGAAACGCTTCAAAGCGAGCATACGGTAACCCAAAGCGAGCTCGACCGGGTTCTGTACGGCAATCCGCAAACGCCTTCTTCACTTATATCCGCTTCAGACGCAGCGGCGGTCCAAGATCTGCCCAAAGGTCTGCAAGCTTTAACCCTGAAGCAAATTCTTCAATTTTTATCGGGCCAAACCGATCCGCTTTCAGCTGAAGAAGTAGCCGAAGGCGTTGGCATCGCCCGGGTCACGGCTCGGCGTTATTTGGATTATTTGGAAAAGAGCGGTCAAGTACGCCTTGATCTGCAGTATGGCGTAGGCCGCCCCATGAACAAATATGTTCTTTCATCCCGGCCGGGAGAATCCCGTTGAACGTAAATTAACAAATACAGGTCTTTTTCTTCTTGCCGATTTTGCCGGCCTGCTTCGCTTTGCGAAGGTATTCCGACGCCAGCGGTACTTTACAAGCCGTTGCCCCGACATCCACGTGTACGCTACCGATCGATTCAGCAACCCTCATTGCCTCCTCATGCAAAACGGCTGCGTAGGTACCGACTGCAATAACGAATGAATTCATGGTATAGCGGACCCGGTTCATTTCGTCATGTACGGTCGCTTCCACCTGCTTTAAAAGCTGTCTGATTTCATTTATATCCAAAAGCTCGTCAGGAGTAATCGAGATATAGTTCGCATAAGTGCTCCAGCCGCAAACGGCGATCATTTCCTCAGGCGACTTTATCCATTCCCTGGCTAATTCCATGGCGTACGGACTTTCCGCGGCAACCCATGCTACCGTATACTCAGCAAGCATGTACCAATTGGCTCTTCTCACCCAGTCTTGAAGCATTTCTTTTGTCGCCGTCTTGGGGTTAACGGTAAGTCCGGCCAAATACATCGCATCGCTATTTCCGGTTTCGTATAGCGCACGAGCGAGATGCTGGTCTTTTTTCACATCTTTGACCAGCTTCTTTAAATCGCCCACCTTCACTCCGAACAAAGGCTCTTTCGCACCGTGACGCAGGAAGATCTGTTTTGTTTGCTCCGATCCCATTGCTATGAGCTTGTCCATGATTTCGTTTAAATCAGTCATTGTATCCACCTTCCCCTCAATGTATGCTTTTCTCGATTTTGAAAATCCGATACTTTTAAACCAATTCTGGAATGAAGCATGCTCAAAACAATTCAGGAACATACTATCATAAGAGATAAAAAGGCCCCAGGAACCCACATCCTTGGACCAATTTTTTACTTTCTTAAAAATTAACTTCCAATGTGATAAGCCCATCCCCAACTTCCATTTGCCCTCCATTCCAACATAGCGTTTACATCCATTATCTTATTTTCTTCTATAAGAACTAAAATCATAATGGTACGGATAATCAATTCTTCCTCTAATGTTGCAAACAGAACATTCTAAAAAAGCCACCTTTCAAGGTGACTATTCCTTAAATGTTCGTTCAATTATCTTCCTCACTTGGCATACTGTAAGAATCATATCCGAAGAACTATGACCACTAAGGCTTTGAATGACACTTATGTCTTCTCCTGCTCTCACGCTCTTTATTAAGCAAGTATCCTCAAATTGTCCCCACCCCCTGAAGATGAAGGTTCGTGAAGAGAATAGAAAATAAAAAAAACCTTGATATACAAGGTTCTTTCATTAAGCGGGTGATGGGAATCGAACCCACGCCGCCAGCTTGGGAAGCTGGAGTTCTACCATTGAACTACACCCGCATGGCTGATTAAAATGGTCGGTACGGGACGACACGATTGGAATGCCGGTAGAGTGACAAATATTAATATAGCAGGCTTTAAGTCAAAATGCAACATTCTATTTTATTGTACATCATGCTTTCAATGTGTCTGAAATGAGGTATCTTTAAAAGGAAAAAACAAGGAATCCCGTATTGATGATTCCTTGTTTTAATTATCCGCTCGAGAGGACTCGAACCTCTTTTTGCCGTGATCTAAATGATCTTCATGGAATTCTGGTTGCTCTGCGATTCCAGATGCTTCTGTATAAATTGAATGATCAGAGCGTTGATCTCGCGGGGCTTTTCACTCGGGCCGTAATGCCCACAAGATACAACCGCCAGCTCAGAATGCGGAATCAGAGAATGCATCAATTCGCCCATACTGATATCATTGATCTTATCCTCGGATCCCCAGATAATTAAAGCAGGGCTCTTTATATAAGGCAATCTCCGCTGCAGGTTGTATCTGGCGCGGTGTGTAGGTTCATTCATATGGTTCAATATTTTTTGATAGGCCTCTAATGCCCCCGGCAGCAAAGTGCGTTCATACCACCGCTTAGCGGTTTCAGCGATTTTCGTGGTTTCACCGCACGACGTTTCACTCACATGCTTCAAAATGTCATCATAGACCGGCGGCTTAAACGATGTCATCGATGATAAAGTGCGCTTGGATATCCCTCCGGCACTAATCAAGGTCAATGTGCGAACGCGATCCGGGCTTTCATAACCGAGAAGCGATGCAACCCATCCCCCCATCGAGTGACCCACAACATGCGCGGATGAAATTCCTAAAGCATCCTGAAACTCTCGGACAAAGTCCGCGAGATAAGAAAACGAATACTCGACCTGAAGCCGGTCTCCCTTTCCCCAGCCAACGAAATCAGGAGCATAAACATGAAAATATTGGCTGAGTTCAGCCATGTTCGGAAGCCAGTAATCGCCCCCCGTCCAAAATCCGACCCCATGAAGCAAAATCAACGGCTCCCCCTGACCTGCTTCCAGATAATATGTAGTGCCGTGACTTAACGCAAGCTGACGTTCCTTTACCGAATCGATATCCAACCAGATTCCTCCCCACTCTTGCCCTACACATCATTTGTGCTTATCTCCAGACTGCAAATGTCATTCCTACTCCCGTACCGGCGGGTGACCGATACCCTGAAACATATTCCAGATACTGCAGTTCCAAATGTTCAATTGCACCTGCAGAAACAATCCAGTTCAGAATCTCCCCGGAGGCCCCCTCCAGCTTTTCCCTGGGCAGCGTCTTGAGAATCTCAGGCTCCTTGCTCTTGAGCCCTTGAATAACTACTTGATCGAGATGCTCATCCAATTTAAAATGGCTCAACCCGCCGGATGCAATGACAGCGACACGTTGATCTTCTTCCCATGACTCAATGGCCCGTCTCAGTGCTTGCCCGAACTCATAACAACGTGCAGGGGTAGGCTGATTGGGCTTATAAAAGCAATTGACAAATACCGGGACCATGGGAATGGTCTTGTGAGTAGCCAACCGCCGTTGGACAAATGTATAAGCGTGACCGAGCGACCGGCCCTCGATCTGGGTTGTGCTTTGTGAGACGTCAAACCCCTCGATCATCATCTTTTCAATGATATGTTTGCCTAATTCGCTATGCGCGGGGTAATAATCGATATTCTCTGTCGTGTGCCAAGCCCATATGACGGGGCGCATCGACGGATGAAGATCCTCCAAGCGGAGGGGAAAATCTTTCAATTCCGATCCCCAGAACACACCGAATGTAGGCTTAGCTTCATCCAAAAAGAGCTCTTCCTGATCGTCCCCTACAACCACCAGAATGTCAGGATCAGCCTCCTGAATCTCGCGGTTCAAACGCTCCACAGCAGCTTGACATGCTTCGTATTTTTTCTGCCAAACTTCCGGGGATAATTGCTCCTGAAGCGTGTGACCGAGCTCCCGTTCACGTTCTTCATAATGAGTATCCGGATTCAATCGGTCCCGTTCCGCATGCAGTGACCAAATATCCGCCGTGCTGCTCACTTGTGGGCTATGCGACGAACCAATACCAAGCACGATCTTTGCCAAACGAATCATCCTCCCTATGATAAATCATTAATGAATGAAGCCGTTTTCAAATCGCATTGTAATTTTATTCGCAGTTGTTGCTCGAACTTATGATTTTTTCAGGGCAAAACAGCAATAATTTCAACTTGTACGATGGCTCCCATCCGCAGATTTTTAACTACAGAATGCCGTGCAGGCCGGCTTTCAGGATCAGGAAACATTTTCACCCACTCTTCATTGACCAAGTCCCGATATTGCTCATCCTGGAGATAAACCGTCATTCTTCCGATATCGGCGGGAGTGCCTCCCGAAATTTCCATGAAGCGTTCAACGTTTCGAAAAACAAGTTCCACTTGTTTTACCGGATCTTCCGGGATCTCGCCTGATGCCGGATCCATTCCTGCAATCGCAGAAGAGAAGACCAATTGATCCACTTTCGCTCCCAAAGGAATAGGGGCAGACCTATGAGTGATCCCCTCGATCTCGATACTTTTCCTACGAGCCATTCCATCACCTCGATTTGTTGTATGTATGGTTATATAGATTACTGACCAATTTTCCGCGATAAATCAGAGCATCAGGCTGCCGCCGGTTACATCAAGTACGGCTCCGGTCACATAGCTGGCCTCATCGGAAACAAGAAATGCGACCGCATTCGCAACTTCTTCTGGTTGACCGATCCGTCTCAATGGTGTTCTAAGCGCAGCTTGCCGGCTTAATTCCTTATCCACGCTTTGTGTCATTGGCGTATCAACACGTCCGGGTACAACTACATTTACCCGAATGCCTAAAGGACCGTATTCGCCGGCTAATTTACGGCTTAATCCCAGCAGTCCGGATTTGCTTGCAGCATAGTGCGCGGATGTAACCGGACTGTAGGTTCGGGATGCTTGAGAACATATATTGACGATTCGTCCTCTTTGATTTTCAACCATCATCTCCAGCGCAACCTGGCTGCAATTAAAGGGACCGTTCAAATTAACGGCAAGCACCCGGTTCCAATCTTCAATCCTAATCTCTTGAAATGGAATCGAACCATTCGGACCTTTAGGAGAGATACCGGCATTATTAATTAGGATATCGACCCTCCCAAAGCGTTCCTTTATTTTTCGTCCCCCTTCCCATACGGCCTCCGTGTCCGATACATCTAAAGGAAGATTCATAATTTCCACAGGATATGCGGAAAGCTTTAGAGACAGCTTTTGTAAAGCATCATGATTTATATCGCTAAGTATAAGATGACTCCCTTGTTCGGCAAGCTTATGGCTGATTGCCTGGCCCAAACCTCCGGCAGCTCCTGTTACCCAACTGACAAAATGATGAAGTTTCAATGCATTCACCTCCCATCCGGATAATTCCAGTGTATTTAATGCACACATTATTGTCAACAATATTTATAACAATTTTGTCATCGGTACACATCAGATGTTATTCTCCCATTTCCTTCAATGTTTTTTCCAATAATTCCGTATTTACGAAATCCTTGGGATCAACCATCTGTTTAATATAATTTTCCTTAAAGTACCAATTGATTTGTTCCTTGATATCTTCCACATTCATTTTACCGTTGGGATCAATGTACGGAAAAACGGTAATCCTCTCTTTAGGCTGCTCGCTATATTTGGAAATAATGCCGATCACTTCTTCATAGTTGCTGCCTTTTACAAAATTCCCGTCTTTTTTTGCAAGTACCGCATCGTAATAATAACGTGAACCTTTAATAAAGGCCTTCAGAAAACGTACACTCGCATCTTCGTTTCCGGCAAACTTTGACGAGAAAAATATCGCAGCGGATTGAGGAGAAATCTCGTCTGAAACCCAAGCGAGTACTTTTCCGTACCCTTCCTTTATCGCAATGGACACGTTAGGTTCACTGAGCCCAATGACATCCAGATTTTTGCCTTTTAACGCTTCCAGCAGACCACTGACACTATTTAACGATACCCATTGAACATCCTTTGAATTTAAACCGTTTTTTTCTAACATCATTCCTATATTATATTGATTGGCGCTTCCAATCGACGTGAGTCCGATCTTTTTGCCTTTTAAATCTTTAATCGATTTGATTTCGGAGTCATCCTCTCTAACCACGATGGCTGAATAATGATATGTTTTTTCTTCCCTCCCTTTATCTGCTACGGCAACAACCTTCTCTCCGGCTGAAATCATATTGTACAAGTCCGCTGAAAAGCCGCCTGCTCCAACATCTGCACTTCCGGATGCTACCGCTACATTGATCGCCTGGCCCGAATCTAAAAACTTGAATGTTACATCCAGATTTTCATCTTTAAAAAAACCTTTTTCCATAGCTATGAACAATGGCGCATTGGTTGTAAACTTCGATATGGCTACGTTTATAGAAAAAGGATTCTTAACCGGCTTTGGCGATTCTTCTTGAGTTGCACCAACTTTGGGAGTTTCCTTTTGAGTCTCTTGGGTGGTTGTATTTGTTCCACAAGCCATAAGTAATGTTGAGAGATGCAGCATAACCGCCAACATTACTATTTTTACTTTTCTCATATTAAGCAGCCCTCCAATAAATAGAGTTGTACTGCAAAACTAAACGGCGACAAATACATTTCCGTCTTCAACTTTGACTTCATAGATTTTCAGTCTTTGCTTAATAGACGGAATAACAGCCTTTCCCGAATCCATGGCAAACTCCCAATGATGCCAAGGACATCTCAGCACCAATTCATCATGCCGCATTTCATATTCTTCAAAAGAGTGGCAAATCAGGGTTCCGGTTACATGCCCCTTGCATATTTCCGCATGAAAATGCGGACAAATGTTCAATATGGCGTAATACTTGTTTCCTTCATAAAAAATGCCGATTTGCTTATTATCGACTTGTACTAACTTAGCCTTTCCGGGAGCAATCTCCCCTTCCCGGGCAACAAGATTCCATACCATTTGCTTCCTTCCTCCTGTTCAGGCCATAATGGATGACTGCTACTTCAAATTGAAAAATTCCGCAGCATTATCATGCAGTATTTTCTTTCTTGCCGTTTCCGAAAGCTTCTTCGGCAAAACGCTGGGTTCGTCAAAGTCCCAATGAGGATAATCACTCGCGAACATCAATATATTTTCGGCGTCCATCATATCGAATATATGAAGCAAATGTTCTTCTTTCTTCGGATCCGGCCATGGTTGGGTAGTCAGACGTACATGATCGGCTATATACTCGCTGGGCAGGCGCTTTAACCAAGGTGCTTGCTGACGCAGCCCCTTAAAGCGTCCATCCATTCTCCACATTAAATGCGGCAGCCAGTCAAATCCGCCTTCAATAAGTACGAACTTCAGTCGGGGAAACCGCTCAAAAACGCCTTCCAATATGATGCTTGCCAAATGACCCATATAGATCTGCGGTACACATGAATGCCACTCCAGATAATTGCGGGCGACACCTGCCGGTGTAGGCGACGCCTGCGCAAACATGGCATTGGATTGGCCGGTATGCACCCCTATGGGAAGTCCTTTTCGCTGCGCCGCCTCATAGATTGGATAGTAAAAGCGATTGCCGAAGGGAATGCGTGACGTTGAAGACATAGCAACCATGACCATGTCCGGATGGTCTCCAAGCCTTTCGATTTCTCTTGCCGCCAGATGCGGATCTTGGGGGGCTACCATAATGACGCCTTTAAATCGTTTATCCTTAGGCAGCCAATGCTCGATGGAATGGTCATTATATGCCGAGCATATCGCCTGAGCGTAATCGGGATCCGGAATGGCCGATATGTGATACCCCGATCCCGTCAGTAAAGCATACGAATAATTGTACTTATCCAGCAATTGCTCCCTTAAAAAATCAGGATCCGAACCGGCTGGGCCGCCATTGGGCGGAATGGAATCCCATCGGAATCCACCTTCATTCAGAATCCCGGAATCCATTTTCCTCTCACCGTACTTCAAAAGCTCCGATCTCCATGGTTCGGGCAAATAGGGAGCCAGGTCTACCTCTTTTCGCCGGGCATGATGGACATCGCAATCAATGATCATCGTATGAACACCTCTTCTCCTTTATTTCCACGGCAGCAGCTTTCGTTCCAGCCATTCCAACGAACGGTTAAACAATAGGCCGAGCATGGACAAGATCAAGACACCTACCATCAAATTGGTCGTCATCATCAGATTGCCGTAATGCAAAATCATGGAGCCGACCCCCTTCTCAGCCGCAATCATTTCCGCCGAGACAAGCAAGAGCAGGGAATTCCCGGCAGCAAGCTTTAGCCCGGCAAAAATGGTCGGCAGTGCAGCAGGCAGAATAACCTTGCGGATGACGCTGAAATATTTCGATCCGAACGTAACGGCAGCTTTGAGCAGGATCGGGTCAACCTGTTTGACTCCGGCATAGGTGTTAATCACTACCGGGAAGAATACGCCAAGCGCGATAATCGTAAACTTGGGCAGTTCTCCGATCCCAAGCCATAAGATAAACAACGGCAGCAGCGCAATCTTCGGGATCGGGTAGATCGAATAAATAACCGGAGTTAATACGGAATCCACCCAGCGAAAGAAGCCCAGCAGCAGCCCGATCACAATGCCGGCAACCGCTCCGATGGCATACCCCGTCCCTATCCGCATTAAGCTTGTCAAAATATTATCCGTGACTTCCCCCGTCGTTACCATCTGCCATCCGGCTGCAAGAATGGCCGAAGGGGAAGGCAAAAAAAGCGGCGGAATCACTTGTATTCGGGCAAGCCCCTCCCATAATGTCAAGATGCCGAGTACTCCCAGCACCGAAGCATAGACCGGGGTTCGTTTCTCCAAAAAGGCTACGCGATTGCGGATGGTTTGCCTTTGAGGCTGAACGGTCCGACTGACTATATTCACGTTCGTGCTTCCCTGTTCCATCCTAATCCCCCTCCTTCAGTGCTTCTTGTGCGTCATGCCGGATGAGCTGCCATATTTCATCCACATAACGTTCGAATACCAACCGGTATTCTTCCTGATTCCGGCCGATTTTCGGCAGATCGATGCGGATAATGTTTTTAATCTCTCCGGGGCGTCGTGACATTACAATGACCCGGTCGGCTAAATAGACCGCCTCTTCGATGTTGTGGGTGACATAAAGCGTACTTAGTCTAGTACGATTCCATATGGCCAGCAGTTCCTCTTGCATAATGGTTCGCGTTTGTGCATCAAGAGCCGAAAACGGTTCATCCATCAGCAGAAGGTCCGGCTCGACGGCAAGCGCTCTTGCAATCCCCGCACGCTGCCGCATGCCCCCCGATAGCTGCTTCGGATATGCGGACTCAAAGCCGGTCAAGCCCACCATTTCGATATAATGGCGGCCTTTTTCCTGCTGCTCCTCTTTGCTGGCACCTTGCTCCTCCAGACCAAATATCACATTTTCGTAGACGGTCCGCCAGGGGAATAACGCAATTTCCTGAAACACAATCGCGAGCTTCGGCTCCTTGTTTCCCTGCAGCCCTTCGAAACTCACTTCACCGCTGCTGGGGGACAGCAGTCCCCCGACAATGTTCAATAAAGTAGATTTGCCGCAGCCGCTTGGGCCGACAAGTACTACAAATTCCTGGGCCGCTATCGTAAAATTGATGTCCTTGAGCGCAGTGATTTCCCGCTTGTTTGTGTCAATAAATTGTTTCCGAACATTTTCGACAACAATTCTCACGTCCTATTCACCAGCCAATTATAATTTTTTTAATTCCCTGCCGCTTTTAAAGCTTCGTCTAACAGCGTGGTATCTACGAAATCGTCAACCTCCAACGTTTTGACAATCAATTTTTCCTTGGCATACCATGCGATCTGCTCCTTGAGATCATCAATATCAGGCTTTCCGTTACGGTCGATAAACGGAAAGGACTTTTTGATCACGTCTTCCGGCTGGCCGGTATATTTGGTGATGATCTTGAGCACTTCGTCAAAATTCGGGCCCTGCGCCAATTTCCCGTCCTTCTTGGTCAATGCCGCGTCATAATAATAGCGCAGTCCCTTGAGATATGCTTTCAGGAAACGTACACTCGCATCCCTGTCGGATATGAATTTTGAAGAAAAAACAAGGGCGGAACTTTGAAATTTTATCTCGTCCGATATCCAAGTGAGCGTTTTGCCAAAACCTTCATCCACAGCCTTGGTAACATTGGGCTCACTGATAAAACCGAAGTCCACGCGTTTGCCCTTAATGGCATCTACCACGCCGCTGACGGAGTTCATCGGTGTCCATTGAACATCCTTCGAACTCATGCCATGATTCTCCAATATTCTGGCTATCGAGTAATGGTTCGTGCTGCCGATGGTTGTAATGGCGGCTTTCTTTCCCTTTAACTCTTCAACCGATTTGTACGGAGAATCATTAGGCAGCACCAGCGCCGAATAGGCATATCCCTTTTCCTCTCTGCCCTTATCGGCGACGAGAAACATCTTTTGACCCTGCGCGATCATATTGTAAAAATCTGCAGTCAAACCGGCAGCCGCAATATCCACGCTGCTGGACGCCACGGCTACGTTGACGGCATTCGCCGAATCGAACCATTTTAATTCAACGTCGAGATGTTCATCTTTGAAAAAGCCTTTCTCATAAGCGATAAACAGTGGAGCATTGGACGTAAATTTTAATAAGGCCAACGATACCGACTTCGATTCGGCCGGTTTTGTATTAGCAGGCTCCGACGGGTTAGCCGGTTCCGCGGAATTCCCCTGTTTTTCCGCACTTTTTCCGCAACCGGAAAGCATCATCGCGAAAAGTAAAAGAATAGCAATTACCGGGTAAACTGTTTTTTTCACCATGAACACCTCCTTTATCCGTTATATGGATCCATTCTGGTAAGGTTATCCTTCAACCGTTCCTGAAGTGCGGCAATGTCGATCTCATGGACGCTGCCCGTACCGGCAAGGCTTAATGCGTGTGCTGCTGCCGCCCCCGTTGCAATGCACGGTCCCATAACACGTACGCTGGACAGAGCCGCCAGATCCCCGTCAATACAACGGCCGGCTGCAGCCAGGTTGTCAACATCGGGAGGCGTCAGACTGCTTAAAGGGATATAGTGGACATGATCCTCGGAAAATGGCTGCCAGACATAGCCATCCTTTCGATTATGCAGTTCAATCGGCCATGCTGTACGGGCTACTGCATCCGGAAACCGCGTTCCGGCACGCACATCCTCAACCGTTAATTGCCGGCGGCCGACAATCCAGCGCGTTTGCCGGACGCCGGGAAAGCCATAACTGCGTACTCGACACTGGCCGAATGCAAGAGGAAATTCATTCTTTAGAAATACAACCGTTCGATCAGCCTGATCCTTGCCTTCAAGCGCTTTTTCCGCTGCCGCAATCGGCTCAAGCGGCGTTTCAACGTGCGTCATATTGAGAAGGGCTGTTCCCCTGCCCGGGAATACGATGGCAAGACCGTCCCTCCGTTCAAATCCATAATCATCGGCCTTATCCTTAAGTCTTTGAATTAGCTCGTCATATGACGGGTAGTTCTTTTCGTCGATCCCCTCGAGTACCAACACCTGGGACCCATAAACCGAACCTTCCGCAGGCTCCCGGCATGGAAGGCCGGCGTGCCAAGCAAGTGCAGCGTCACCCGTCGCATCTACGAAACCGTTTGCATAAAGGCGCAAATCGCCATACCGGGTGGCCAAATCGATCGAATCGATACGCGTTCCCTTTCTTGTCACCCCCCGCAAAACGGCACCGGTAATTACGGTTACCCCGGCATCTCTAACGGATTTTTCTATCCATCGGGCAAGGGCTACCTCATCGTACATGATGGTATTAAATCTCCTGCGCAGGTGCAAATTCCCTGCAGCGCCAAGATCGCGGATGATGTCTTCAGCAATGCCATAGGTCATCAGGTATGGGTTCGGACCGTTGGAAACCAGGCCGGCGAATGTGCCTATGATCGAATTCACAGCCTGCCCCCCTAAGGTAGGCGAACCGTCCACCAATGCCACCTTATGACCGGATCGTGCCGCTTCCAAAGCGGCTGAAACTCCGGAAATGCCCGCACCTACTACACAAATATCGACTTTCACCTCCTGTACGTTTACCGTTATGTCTTTTTGAACCGTCCGCGTAACCTTTAAATTCATTTCTTCCATTCTCCAAACATCCCTTCTTGTGATTAATTATTTAAAGAGAATACCTCCGGTTTCAGGCAACGGCCTAACCAATCGCTGATAAATCGACAACCATCCGTGCTCTTCCATGGCAGGAGCGCCATTTAAGCGCGAACGCCGAAGCTCTAGCTCGCTTTCCGGCACTTCAAGATTGACGAAACGCTTCTCTACATCAATTACGATGGTGTCGCCATCTTCCACAAGTCCTATAGGTCCGCCCTCCGCCGCTTCAGGAGAGACCTCGTTCACCGCCAGACTCATATTGGAAAGTCCTGATTGTTGCCCGTCAGTCACCACTGCAACCTTATCGCCTAAACTCGCCCCGTTCAGGGCAAAAACAAAATTGGACAAGAAGCCCATGCCGGGTGCACCCTTTGGACCAAGTCCTCTGACTACAACCACATGTCCGGGCTTGATCAGTCCCTTATGTACGCCTTCAATGGCTTCATCGGCTGAATTAAAGACAATCGCCGGCCCGCTAAACTGAAGTTGCCGATCATCGGTGACTGCAAGTTTGACGATACCGGTGTCCGGTGCTAACGAACCGCGTATTAATACAATAGAAGGGCGATTGACGAACGCGCGGTTTACTGGACGGATCACCTCTTCATCGGAGATCGCGATCCCGTGAAGGTTCTCCTTTATGGTCCGGCCGGATACCGTTATTGTATCGGTATGAAGGAAAGATTCGAGCTGCTTCAAGACCGCTTGCGCTCCGCCAGCCGCCTCGAACTGCTCAATCGTATGCTCCCCGTTGGGCCGTACGGCGCTCAGAAGCGGAATTTCATCGGCAAACCGTTCGAACATGCCGTAAATGTCCACATCCATCTGAGCCTCCCTGGCCAGCGCTTGAAGATGCTTCACCGCATTGATCGAACCGCTGATCGCCAACACCACCTTCACGGCATTGGCAAAAGCTTCAGGTACAAGAATATCACGGGGTTTCAGGTCGTCCCACACCATTTGTACTATTCTTTTGGCAGCGAGCCCGACCGTGTCCCACATCTTCTGGCTGTTGGCCAGTACCGGAGTGCTGCCGGGAAGCGCCATGCCAAGGGCTTCGCAAACAATGTGCATGGTGTTGGCCGTACCCATCCCGGCACATACGCCAGGACCAAGGATCGCATTCTTGCTCATCTCACTCAGTTCTTCGACCGAATAAACCCTCTTGCCGTTTTGTTGCTTTACAGCGTTTAACCATAGATCCTCAAAATCAATGTGCTCGCCACGATACTGCCCGCTTGGCTGATAACCGCAAGCTACGACAATAGTCGGAATGTTAAGCCGGGCGGCCGCCATGAGAAGACCCGGCACTGTCTTATCACAGGATACCAGGCAAATCATCCCGTCCAGCATGGCTCCTTCCACCGCCACCTCGACGTCGTTCACAATCAGGTCGCGGGCCGGCAGAATATATCCTCCCTTACGTCCCATACTGGTTACGGCATCCGACGGTGCCGCCGTGCGTACCTCAAATGGCAAACCACCGGCAGCGCGTATTTCCTCCTTCATCTTCGCAGCGATGCCATCAAGGTGGGCAAAGCACGCCGCCAGGTTTGAGGAGGTGTTTACGATCGCGATCTTGGGCTTTTCCATATCCTCCTCGTTGATTCCGAAAACTCCCCATTGCGCCCGCCTCATGGCCCATCTTACACTACCCGGTTCAACATAGCTCCTAAGCTTTCTTTCCATTGCAATAAAAATCTCCCTTCTGTTGACTTACAAAAACGTACTCAAATTCATCATAGTTAACACGGTCTGATCCGGATAAATGCTCCGGGAAGCGATTTTCCAATCTCCACCGATGTTGCGCAATACATCTAAACGCTCGCCAAAAATTTGCTCTACGGCATGATCAACTCCCCTGCTTCGTTGAAACGAAAAATAACTTTGTACTTTTAACTCGTTACTGGATGTACCTTCTTTAATAATAATATTGGATACAAAATGGCGTGTACGCAGCGGAGGATCCTCGGCCCATGCCGAGCCGGTTCTAAGTCTTTTTACCCGTGTTGTCAAAGATTTCTTGGTTTCCTCATAATAAGCCATATCATTATTTTTATCGAAACCGTCTTTGGATTCCTTCGTGACCCGTACAGGCATCCGATAAACAACATCATCCGTAAGCAGTTCCAACCAATCCTCGAACTCCCTATTATCCAATAAAAGCGCTTCAGTGTTGAGAAAATTCGTTATTTGGTAGTGCAGCTCATAATTCATAACCATCCCCTCCTTTTCTCCCCTTTTTCTTACCGATTTCAATCGTTCCATTTACTATCATCTTTCAAATCGCTTGTCATCAGTTCCAACCAATAGTCATGCATCCCTCTCAAGGCGGCATCCACATAACATGTCGGGTAAGCGACACCGGGTCCCGGCCACGATTCATCCGGCAACACTTCATCCATACCCATCATATAGTTAAGCAGATTATTATAACTAAGGTCCTTATCGCGAGCCATTCTCCCCTTGCTTGCCTGAACCACCCGAGTCCAGATTTCCGTATCGTCCGCCTCTAAAGTTCCCGATGGACCAAACGAAGCCACATAGCCTTTATACGAATCCATTTTATACGCTTCCGGTGCAGCTTTATCGATCAAGAACCAAGACCATATTTCAATTTTGTCCGGCCCCATTGGACGCCATATACGCAAAGTTAAATAATTGTGCAAGTGACCTTCACTTCCATGCACCGGACAATGGAAAGAAAGATTCGGGAAGCAAGAACCGACGATCACGGTGGTCTTTTTATAAACCTCCAACTGTTCTTTGGATAAGTTCCTTTCAAACATGGGCCACATTTCTTTAGGCAGCCCTTGATAAGGCGGCATATTTAAACCGGGCACGACTGTACTTACGTTTACACAATGTCCATGATTTAACTTGACTTGATGGCCATAACTGGAATATAGCGGGTCCTTGGGACTTATGCCAAGTTCAACGGTAGATCTGTGAGTAGTTGCTACATGATAGGGGTCGCCCCCGAAGTTTTCCGCCGTTAACTTCCAATTCGTGTTTACAACCCAGCGCTGAGGACCTCCTTTGACCTCCATTCCTCCGTCGCTTCGTCCTAAAATAATGTCAAGATACCATTTGAGTTCCCCGAGATACTCATCCAAAGACATTGCATTTTTGTCCATATTGCCGAAAATCATGCCCTTATATGTCTCAACTCGGGGAATCTTGCGCAGCGACCACTCTTTCTTATTCAATTTTTGGCCATAGACCTTGTCGCCTGCAACGACTCCAATCAGCTCTCCCTCCGTATTAAACGTCCAGCCATGAAACGGGCATGTAAACGCTTTCTTATTTCCTGAATCGGCCGTACATAAATGTGTTCCTCTATGGGTACAAGAATTCAAAAAGGCATTGATTTCTCCCTGTTTGTTTTTGATTAACAACACAGGATCATCCAACAACCATCTGGTGACATAGTCCCCTGGTTCCTTTAATTCCGACTCATGCCCTAAATATTGCCATGTGTATCCGAATATCCTATCCACTTCCAAAGCATAAATATCCGGATCTGTTAAAATCCATTGAGGGAACAATCCTTCTTCAAATTTTTCTTTTATTTCATTAAGCATTTCTCGATCAATACCATTTCTTAAATTATGTATCCTCGCCATTTGATTACCTCCCAACCCAATGTACCTGCATCCGTTTGCATCGATGACGGCAGTTCCACAGAATCTCTTGCTTCCAGACTGCAAAAGTCATTCCTGATCCCGTACCGGCGGGAGACCGATACCCTGAAACGTATTCCAGATACTAAGCTTTAGAGACATCAACCCCCTCGGTCATGATCTTTTCAATGAAATGTTGGCCTGATCGTTTCCTACAACCACTAAAATGTCTGGGAGCGTCCTGAATCTAAACGCCTCATAAATGAAACCCCTTTCAAATCTTCATACGAGAAACGGCAGCAAAAATACTTTCACGCTTCCTCGCGTAAAACAGCTGTGATTTCAACTTGCACGAGCGCTCCCGCCCGCAAATCCTTCACTACCGTATGTCGCGCAGGCCGATTGGCAGCATCGGGAAACATGCTCACCCATGCCTGATTGACTAAGTCCCGATACTGCTCATCCTGGAGATAAACCGTCATTCTCCCGATATCGGCTGAAGTTCCTCCGGCGACCTCCATGAAGCGATGAACGTGATCAAAGACTAGCTCAATTTGTTTTTCCGGCTCATCCGGAATCTTGCCGATTGCCGGGTCAACCCCGGCAATCGCAGAAGAGAAGACAAATCGACCCACTTTCGCTCCCAAGGGAATCGGAATCGTTCCGTGATGATTTACCCCTTTAATCTCAATACTTTTTCGACGAGCCATTCCCTCACCCCACTCACGTTAAACATTCACTTTAAGAACAAAAACGTCTAAAATAAATCTCGCAACCCGTTTAAAATCCGGCCGAGGTGCAGGCGCATGGCTTGTTCTGCCGCATCAGGATCACGTCGGATTACAGCTTCAACGATCGCCCGATGATCTTCGTATGATTTATCAGGCCGCCCCCGTTGCAAAATCGTTTTATACTGAAAACGAACACTCTGTGAATTGAGCGTATCCAAAACCTTCGCTGCGGTCTTATTCCCCGACATTTTAATGAGCATGTGATGAAGCCTTGTGTTGCAATCTGAATATTTCAGCAGATCGTTTGCCTCGTAATATATTTTCATTTCATTTAAAATGTCCTGAAGAACACCCTCGTCCTCGTCTGTTGCATTTTCTGCGGCGCGACGAGCGGCTAGGCCTTCTAAAGCTGTACGTACCTCGAGGATTTCAATCGCTTCTTCCTCCGTGACGAGACGGACACGCGCTCCGCGATAGCGTTCCCGCTCTACCAAGCCCTCTTGCTCCAAGCGCGCCAATGCAGTCCGTATCGCCGCGCGTCCGGCACCATATGATTTCGCCAAATCCAATTCCACAAGGTGCTGGTTGGGCATCAGAATCCCGCGGCATATATCCTCCTTCAATCGGAGATAGCATTCTTCTTCGTTCAGTAATGTAGCTTCATTTAGCATTGTACGCCAAATACTCCTTCCCCAGATAGCTAACTTTAGTATATTTCTATTCCAACATTATTGTCAACAATAATTTATACAATTTAGCTGAAAATATGATCTATCATTTTATGCACAATCTTATTTTGTGTAACGCGGTAGTTTGGTAAAGTATCTGGATAAAAAGTAGGGGCTTTCCCATATGTCAACCTGATGGAGTAACTGGATGACTGAGGGACGGCCCTTGTGGGATATGGAAAAAACGACGGTATGGCAGAAGTAAAGGGTTGGGAGCCCTTGCCAAGGCCATCGCCTGCAGATAGAGCTGTTAGGCTGATTTTCAGCGCAGCAGAGACAATCTGCCACCGAAGGTGGTTCTCACACACGATTGAGGCTTGGGACCCAAGTGGGAAACAAGTCAAGGATGAGGAACATAAAGCCCATGAAAATCCTTGTAGAATCAAGGGTTTCCGCGGGTTCCGCATCCGCAAATTTTTATCCGACTTATCGCGGACCTTAAATGGCACTGGCGAACGGTGTAAGTAAGAATCAGAAATGGCCGGTCATAGCCATTTCTCCACCATCACCAATATTGGATTAAAGTTCTAAGTATCTTCTGTCCAAAAATAAAAAAGATCCCCAACCTGCCAGAATGTGCAGATCAGAAACCTTTACTGACGTTATGATGCGGTCGAGAGGACTCGAACCTCCACGGCTGTTACACCACTAGAACCTGAATCTAGCGCGTCTGCCAATTCCGCCACGACCGCATGTTTGAAATGAGTTTAAAATTATGGTGCGGTTGAGAGGACTCGAACCTCCACGGGCCTACGCCCACTACCCCCTCAAGATAGCGTGTCTGCCATTCCACCACAACCGCATATAATTTTGAAAAGTGAGCCATGTAGGACTCGAACCTACGACACCCTGATTAAAAGTCAGGTGCTCTACCAACTGAGCTAATGGCTCATAGGAATAAATGGTGGAGGATGATGGATTCGAACCACCGAACTCGTCAGAGAACAGATTTACAGTCTGCTGCGTTTGGCCACTTCGCTAATCCTCCGCATATGAAAGAATGTATGCCGTTCATGGTGGCTCGGGACGGAATCGAACCGCCGACACGAGGATTTTCAGTCCTCTGCTCTACCGACTGAGCTACCGAGCCCGACTATACATGCTTCATAACAGAATCCCCACTCTTGTAGAAGCTTCGCTTGGCGACGTTCTACTCTCCCAGGACCCTGCGGTCCAAGTACCATCGACGCTGGAAGGCTTAACGGCCGTGTTCGGTATGGGTACGCGTGGTTCCCTTCCGCCATCATCACCAAACGTATTCTTATCTCAAGGCTTGCGCCCTGAAAACTGGATCGAAACCAAGCCGCTGATCATCTTCATGTGTTTTTTGGATAAGCCCTCGACCGATTAGTATTCGTCAGCTCCACACGTTGCCGTGCTTCCACCCCGAACCTATCTACCTCGTCGTCTACAAGGGGTCTTACATACTGGGAAATCTCATCTTGAGGGGGGCTTCACGCTTAGATGCTTTCAGCGCTTATCCCTTCCGTACTTGGCTATCCAGCCGTGCCTCTGGCGAGACAACTGGTACACCAGCGGTACGTCCATCCCGGTCCTCTCGTACTAAGGACAGCTCCTCTCAAATTTCCTACGCCCGCGACAGATAGGGACCGAACTGTCTCACGACGTTCTGAACCCAGCTCGCGTACCGCTTTAATGGGCGAACAGCCCAACCCTTGGGACCTACTTCAGCCCCAGGATGCGATGAGCCGACATCGAGGTGCCAAACCTCCCCGTCGATGTGGACTCTTGGGGGAGATAAGCCTGTTATCCCCAGGGTAGCTTTTATCCGTTGAGCGATGGCCCTTCCATTCGGTACCACCGGATCACTAAGCCCGACTTTCGTCCCTGCTCGACCTGTTTGTCTCGCAGTCAAGCTCCCTTTTGCCTTTGCACTCTGCGAATGATTTCCAACCATTCTGAGGGAACCTTGGGGCGCCTCCGTTACGCTTTAGGAGGCGACCGCCCCAGTCAAACTGCCCACCTGACACTGTCCCCATACCCGCTTAGGGCACCAGGTTAGAACTCCGATACGATCAGGGTGGTATCCCAACGTCGCCTCCACACAAGCTGGCGCTCATGCTTCCCTGGCTCCCACCTATCCTGTACAGATCGTACCAAAGTCCAATATCAAGCTGCAGTAAAGCTCCATGGGGTCTTTCCGTCTTGTCGCGGGTAACCTGCATCTTCACAGGTATTAAAATTTCACCGGATCTCTCGTCGAGACAGCGCCCAAGTCGTTACGCCATTCGTGCGGGTCAGAATTTACCTGACAAGGAATTTCGCTACCTTAGGACCGTTATAGTTACGGCCGCCGTTTACTGGGGCTTCGGTTCACAGCTTCGGTCTTACCCTAACCGCTCCCCTTAACCTTCCAGCACCGGGCAGGCGTCAGCCCGTATACTTCGCCTTGCGGCTTCGCACAGACCTGTGTTTTTGCTAAACAGTCGCTTGGGCCTTTTCACTGCGGCCCCCTCGGGCTATTCACCCTACCGGGGCACCCCTTCTCCCGAAGTTACGGGGTCATTTTGCCGAGTTCCTTAACGAGAGTTCTTCCGCGCGCCTTAGCATCCTCTGCTCGCCTACCTGTGTCGGTTTGCGGTACGGGCACCTTCTCCCTGGCTAGAGGCTTTTCTTGGCAGCCTGAACTCATGACCTTCGGTACTCCAATTTTCCCTCCCCATCACAGCCCAGCCTTTCGATGTGCGGATTTGCCTGCACACCAGCCTCACTGCTTGGACGAGCATCCATCAGCTCGCGTCACTATCCTTCTGCGTCACCCCATCGCTCATAACGGTTCACGGTGGTACAGGAATTTCAACCTGTTGTCCTTCGACTACGCCTTTCGGCCTCGCCTTAGGTCCCGACTTACCCTGAGCGGACGAACCTTCCTCAGGAACCCTTAGGCTTTCGGCGGATCAGATTCTCACTGATCTTTTCGTTACTCATACCGGCATTCTCACTTGTAACCAGTCCACCAGTCCTCACGGTCTGACTTCAACCCGATTACAACGCTCCCCTACTGCCCATTACTGGACCCATAGCTTCGGTGGTGTGTTTAGCCCCGTTACATTTTCGGCGCAGAGTCACTCGACCAGTGAGCTATTACGCACTCTTTGAATGGTGGCTGCTTCTAAGCCAACATCCTGGTTGTCTGCGCAACTCCACATCCTTTCCCACTTAACACACACTTGGGGACCTTAGCTGATGATCTGGGCTGTTTCCCTCTTGACAATGGATCTTAGCACTCACTGTCTGACTCCCGGGTTAACGTCTGTGGCATTCAGAGTTTGACTGGACTTGGTAACCCTTGGCGGGCCCCGCACCCAATCAGTGCTTTACCTCCACGACGCATCTCCCGAGGCTAGCCCTAAAGCTATTTCGGGGAGAACCAGCTATCTCCGAGTTCGATTGGAATTTCTCCGCTACCCCCACCTCATCCCCGAATTTTTCAACATTCGTGGGTTCGGGCCTCCAGTGCGTGTTACCGCACCTTCACCCTGGACAGGGGTAGATCACACGGTTTCGGGTCTACGCCTGCAAACTCATTCGCCCTATTCAGACTCGCTTTCGCTGCGGCTTCGGCTTCTCACCTTAACCTCGCTTGCAAACGTAACTCGCCGGTTCATTCTACAAAAGGCACGCCATCACCCTTTAACGAGCTCTGACTTCTTGTAAGCACACGGTTTCAGGTTCTCTTTCACTCCGCTCCCGCGGTTCTTTTCACCTTTCCCTCACGGTACTGCTTCACTATCGGTCGCCAGGGAGTATTTAGCCTTGGCAGATGGTCCTGCCGGATTCCCACGAGGTTTCACGTGTCTCGCGGTACTCGGGATCCGTCTAGGGCTTTCGCAGAATTTCGGCTACAGGGCTGTTACCTTCTCCGGCCGGCCTTTCCAGACCGCTTCACCTACTCTGCTCAACCCACGTTGACGTCCCACAACCCCAGGGGGCAAGCCCCCTGGTTTGGGCTAATCCGCTTTCGCTCGCCGCTACTGACGGAATCACTTTTGTTTTCTTTTCCTGAGGGTACTTAGATGTTTCAGTTCCCCTCGTCTGCCTCCAATGCAGCTATGTATTCACTGCATGGTACGTATCTATTACGATACGCAGGTTTCCCCATTCGGACATCCCCGGATCAAAGCCTGCTTACGGCTCCCCGAGGCATTTCGTCGTTCGCCACGTCCTTCATCGGCTCCTGGCGCCTAGGCATCCTCCGTGTGCTCTTATTAGCTTAACCAATTTGGTTATTCGGTACCGACACTTACGTATCGGCTGCTGACGATTTTCTTACGAAAATCGCAGCGGGATGATTCAGCATTTTGCTTCGTTTCGATATCCAGTTTTCAAGGAACAAACGGTATTGAAAGGCATTGCACCTTTCAAAACTGAACACGAGTGAGTGCTTCTTGCTTATTGTCCGTTACCCCGCAGGTAACATGGACTCCATAGAAAGGAGGTGATCCAGCCGCACCTTCCGATACGGCTACCTTGTTACGACTTCACCCCAATCATCTACCCCACCTTCGGCGGCTGGCTCCTTGCGGTTACCCCACCGACTTCGGGTGTTGTAAACTCTCGTGGTGTGACGGGCGGTGTGTACAAGACCCGGGAACGTATTCACCGCGGCATGCTGATCCGCGATTACTAGCAATTCCGACTTCATGCAGGCGAGTTGCAGCCTGCAATCCGAACTGAGACCGGCTTATAAGGATTCGCTCCGGATCGCTCCTTCGCTTCCCGTTGTACCGGCCATTGTAGTACGTGTGTAGCCCAGGTCATAAGGGGCATGATGATTTGACGTCATCCCCACCTTCCTCCGGTTTGTCACCGGCAGTCAACTTAGAGTGCCCAACTTAATGCTGGCAACTAAGCTCAAGGGTTGCGCTCGTTGCGGGACTTAACCCAACATCTCACGACACGAGCTGACGACAACCATGCACCACCTGTCTCCTCTGTCCCGAAGGAAAGGTACATCTCTGTACCGGTCAGAGGGATGTCAAGACCTGGTAAGGTTCTTCGCGTTGCTTCGAATTAAACCACATACTCCACTGCTTGTGCGGGTCCCCGTCAATTCCTTTGAGTTTCACTCTTGCGAGCGTACTCCCCAGGCGGAGTGCTTATTGTGTTGACTTCGGCACCAAGGGTATCGAAACCCCTAACACCTAGCACTCATCGTTTACGGCGTGGACTACCAGGGTATCTAATCCTGTTTGCTCCCCACGCTTTCGCGCCTCAGCGTCAGTTACAGTCCAGAAAGCCGCCTTCGCCACTGGTGTTCCTCCACATCTCTACGCATTTCACCGCTACACGTGGAATTCCGCTTTCCTCTCCTGCACTCAAGCCACCCAGTTTTCGGTGCGATCCGGGGTTGAGCCCCGGGCTTATACACCAAACTTAAGCGGCCGCCTGCGCGCGCTTTACGCCCAATAATTCCGGACAACGCTTGCCCCCTACGTATTACCGCGGCTGCTGGCACGTAGTTAGCCGGGGCTTTCTTCTCAAGTACCGTCACCCTCAGGGCAGTGACTCCCCAAGGCGTTCTTCCTTGGCAACAGAGCTTTACGATCCGAAAACCTTCTTCACTCACGCGGCGTTGCTCCGTCAGACTTGCGTCCATTGCGGAAGATTCCCTACTGCTGCCTCCCGTAGGAGTCTGGGCCGTGTCTCAGTCCCAGTGTGGCCGATCACCCTCTCAGGTCGGCTACGCATCGTCGCCTTGGTGAGCCGTTACCCCACCAACTAGCTAATGCGCCGCAGGCCCATCTGTAAGCCACAGCTTGCACCGTGTTTCTTGATCCCTCCATGCGGAGAAATCACCTATCCGGTCTTAGCTACCGTTTCCGGTAGTTATCCCGGTCTTACAGGCAGGTTGCCTACGTGTTACTCACCCGTCCGCCGCTCCAGGAGGTCTCCCCTAAGGGAGAACCCCCAGCGCTCGACTTGCATGTATTAGGCACGCCGCCAGCGTTCGTCCTGAGCCAGGATCAAACTCTCCAATAAAGTTTAGAGAAAATTGATTGCTCAATTCGTTACTGACTTGTTTTGAAATCTCTTGCCGAGACTTCGCACTCACTCGTTGTTCAGTTTTCAAAGGACAATTACTTTATGGTTTCACCGATCCGCTTGTCTCATGCGGCCGGAAAATCAATCTACCATAACTCCGTACCGTTTGGCAACTGTTTTAATTTGCCTTATTCAAAACAGTTCGAATCAAACAGCGAAATCTAATTTACCACATTTACTATCTGCTTGGCAAGCACTTCTTTTTTCCATTCTAGGGGACGAACCCGATAGCTCAGAATCTTTTAAAGCGCTACAACTGACAGCGAAATGTAATTTACCACAAAACAACTCTACATTGCAACTGTTTTTTTATAAACCATATCCGACGCCGGGATGAACCATCTTTCCTGACCTCCACCGTAAAAAAATGGGGGAAGGAAAATTTACCCAATGACAGATGCCGTCCGGCTTTTTTCTTTTCCCGCCTAAACAAGGTACAATAGAAACCGAGGTGATTTACTTTCATGGAGCCATTGTTGAAGGTGGAAAAGCTGACCGGCGGCTACAGCCGGCAAAAGCCCGTACTGCATGACTTGACGTTCTCGGTGCGTCCGGGAGAAATGGTCGGCTTGATCGGGCTTAACGGAGCCGGAAAAAGCACCACGATTAAACATATTCTGGGCCTGATGCAGCCGCACTCCGGTGAAATCCGATTGAACGGAGTCCGCCTGGATACCGCCCCCGTGGTTTATCGGCGAACGTACGCCTACGTACCGGAAAGCCCACTGTTATATGAAGAACTGTCGGTAAAAGAACATCTGGAAATGGCTGCGATGGCTTACGGATTAGAAAACGGCGCTTTCGAGCAGCGGGCCTCCGAGCTTCTCGAAGAATTCCAAATGAAGCCTTATCAGAACCGGCTTTCAGCTCATTTATCCAAAGGAATGAAGCAGAAGGTTATGATCATGAGCGCCTTCCTTGTCCAGCCGGAGCTTTATATCATTGACGAGCCTTTTCTCGGCCTGGACCCGCTGGGCATCCGTTCGCTTCTGGAATTGATGGTCAAGGTAAAAGAAAGCGGGGCGGCCATTCTGATCAGCTCCCATATCCTATCTACCATCGAACGGTACGGGGACCGCTTTCTCCTGCTCCATCAAGGGCGTATGACCGCCGCCGGGGACATGAACGCCCTGCGCAAACAAGCGGGTATGCCGGATGCCTCCCTTGACGATATCTTCTGCAGCCTGGTAACCCGGGATGTGAAAGTGGAATGAGCAAACAGGAGCATCACAAGCTATCCATAGATACGGACCGCCTGTGGAACAAACGAACGTCCGATTTTTTGCTTGAAATCCGGCCCTTTATCGGGTATGCGCTGCAAAGCGCGGCCCTCTTGATTGTCCTGTTGATCCTGGCCGGAGCTTATTTTTACACCCGGTTTTTGTCGGAGGCTCCTCCCGATTTCCCTTTCCGAGAGCTTGCGGCCCTTGTGTTGCTGCCTTTTCTGGCACTGTCTCCAATCCGGACGTACCTGAAGGAAGCGGATCTCATCTATATGGTTCCCATGGAGACGGAGATGTCCGCGTATATGCAGAAGGCCACCGCCCGTGCGTTCCGGATACAGACACTGGCCCTTCTGGCCGTCTGGACGGCGGTATGGCCGATGTATGCCCTCTCGGCCGGCGGAGACGGAAAAAGCTTTGTGGTCATTCTTCTCGTACTTGCAGCGCTAAAAAAAGTCATGCTCTTCAGCCGATGGCAGGAGCTTAAACGGACAGAGCGCTTACAAACGCTATCCTGGTCGGCGCTTCGCTGGCTCGTTGCCGGAGGTCTGGCCTACCTGATTCTGCGATTGCCGCTTTGGACCGGGACTTTGATCGTTACGGCGTCGCTGCTCCTGATATTCGGCACGCTGCGTTGGCTTGATAAACCAAGCCTCCATTGGCCGCGGTTGATCGATACAGAGAAAAAGCACCGCGCGTTCATTTTTCGTCTGCTGAACCAATTCATTGATGTATCGGAGGTGCAAAGCCGTCCGCGGCCCAAACCTGCACCGATGAAGCTTCTTCGCTTGCTTGGGGGATTCCGGTTTGCTTCGCAGGACACGTATCGTTATATGTATACTTTAGTTTGGCTTCGTTCCGAGTTGTTCGGCATTACGATACGGCTGTCGCTGCTGGGAGCGGTGCTGATTTCTTTTGCCCGGGACGAATGGATGACCGGTTTTCTGTTCGTCCTGTTTGCAGGCCTCTTAGCCCTCCAGTTGAAGGAACTGCCAAAAATGCATCGCCATTCCGATTGGTCCTTCATCTACCCTCTGCCGGCGGACTTACGCGCCCGTTCGGCCCGCAGCATCCGATTTCGGATTCATACCGCTTGTATGGCGGTACTTGCTGTTCCCGCTCTCTGCACGATGCCCGAACCGTTATATGCGCCAGGGCTGTTTTTGATCGGATGGGGTGTCCCTTATCTGTACGGTATAATGAGGCGTGAGAGCTAAATAAGCCGGGCCTGGGATTCTTTTGTCCGGTTCCGGCATATCGTATAATGTGTGAAAGAATACCGATCAAAGCCCTACAGCAGAAAGGAATCTCGCGGCATGAGAACAACTCCTCTAATACCGAGAGTTCCGGGGGCACGCCGCAGCCGAAAAAAGATATGGCTGTGGACCGCGGGACTGCTTCTCTTCGTATTCCTGGCCTGCGCAGGCATAGCCGCCTATGTCGGATGGCAGCTGACCCATCCCGGACCGGCCGCGCTGGATGACTCGCCGGATCGACTGGGTCTGGCCTATGAGAATGTTCAATTCAAAAGCCGGGGAGATGATATCACTTTAAAAGGCTGGTTTCTGCCAGGCAAAACCATAGATCGTGAAGATTCCGGCAAGACCGGAATCATCATGACCCACGGGTACAGAACGAATCGGCTGCAAAAAAGTGCTGAAGCGTTGGACTTGGCCAAGCGCCTTACGGATCGCGGGTACAGCGTATTCATGTTCGATTTCCGGAACTCGGGAGAGTCGGAGGGCAGCAAAACCACCATCGGATTTGATGAAAAATATGATGTGCTTGGTGCAATTGATTGGATGAAAGCCAATCATCCGGGGAAAATAGCTTTGCTGGGATACTCGATGGGAGCGAGCACGTCCCTTATAGCGGCGGCCGAGGAGCCCGGCGTGTCGGGTGTCATAGCCGATAGTCCTTTTAACCATCTTAGACTTTATCTGGAGGATCATCTTTCGGTATGGTCCAACCTGCCGCAATTTCCCTTCACTCCGCTCATTTTGGGCATTTTGCCGGGGCTTGTCGGCGTAGACCCCGATCATGTGGACGGATTCGCGGCCGTAGACCGCATTTACCCCAGGCCGATCCTTTTCATTCACAGCACCAGGGATGCTTCCATTCCGATTTCAAACAGCGAATCGCTCTGGGAAAAGCACAAGGACCGGTTTGACATGTGGGCAACATCTGCGGAGGGGCACGCCAGAAATTATCCCCCGCTGAAAGAAGAATACGTTGAACGGGTCACGGACTTTTTGGAGAAACTGTAACGGTCCGTTTCATCCGCCAAAAGCAGCTGTCCGCAGGCAGCTGCTTTTGTATATGCCGATGTTCCCCGGGAAGCTTTGACGATCCGCATTCCGCAGGAAACAAGAAACGGACGGAAGATCTACAATCAATAGTCAAGGAAACGCTCCCTTGCCTTCGAATCAGGAAGCAGGCATGCATCGCTCCGGCCAAAGAAGCGGTACCGATGCCGTGCAATCCATTCGTACACCGCATCGCGTATGGGCCTGGGCACAGCCATAAAAGCGTACAAAAGCGGCCAACCTCCGCCAAGACCGCGGAGCACCCTAAGACCCGCGGTTGACCGCGTGTACACCTTGCCCCGATCCAATAAAACAAACGTGCTCAACGCATCGGGATCCATCCCGTGATGAAGGAGCAGCTTCCTGCCGATATCCGACTGTATGGCGACAAACCGGAATCGGGCATTCCGGTCGCGGGGAAGAATAAACTGGACGATCCGCTGGCAAAATCCGCATACCCCGTCATAAAAAATCAGCGGATGCCCGTCCGTCATTGCCGTAAGCTCCTCTATCGTTTGCTCCTTCATCCGATCTCCCATGCGGTCACTGTTCACTCCTTCCATGCTGCCGTTACAGCTTGGCTGTAAAATCAAGAATCGCTTGAGCAAGAACTTGAGGCGTTTCCATCATGCCCGCATGGCCGGCGCCGTCCAAGGTTACGCTGGTGATATGTTCCCCGCTCACAGAAAAAGTTCTCTCCGGCGCAATGATCTGATCGCCCGCTCCGGCCACCAGCAGTACGGGCACCCTCGCCCCAAACAATACGGCGTTCCGGTCCGTCCTGATCCTCATGCCTTCCAGCGTACGGACCGCCCCTTCCGGACTTGTGCCAAGGCCAATTTGTCTGGCTTTTTCGACCGCTTCCGGCATTGTCTTAAGATGAGCCGGCGCGAACAATTTGGGGATCAAGCCTTCCAGGAAAACGGGCAGCCCCTGCTCTTTAATCGTCTCCATCGCCTTTAACCGGCCTTCCTTTCCTTTCTCGTCATCGGGAAATGCCGTAGAATGTATGAGCCCGAAGCCGAGCAGCTTGTCCGGATGCTTTTCTGCCAGTGCCAACGTCACATAGCCGCCCAGTGAATGTCCCAGAACGACAGCTTGTTTGCAATCCCTTTTCTCCAGCAGTCCGGCAATGTCTTCAGCCATAGTCTCCATCGTATATGCGCCTTCCGGGGATGCGGAAGCCCCATGTCCGCGCAGATCGGGCACGATCAACCGGCAGCTTCCTTCCAGCAGCGGTATGACCTCCTCCCAATATGCGGAGCTTCCGCAAAAGCCATGGAGCAGCACCACCGGCGTCCCTTCTCCACGCTCGATATAGGCTAGCTTGACTCCGTTTACATTCTCATTCCGCTTATCCATCCCGGGTCACTCCTTTAAAATATCTTATGTGATCTGCAGCATTGATAAGTTTAGTATGTAATTCAGCTTTAAAACCTATTATACCCGTTATCCCCGTCCGTTTCCTCTATGAATTCCCGCATCTGACGGCGAGAAAAAGCCGGACGATCACGAACGAAATTCGTCAGTAATCGGCCGGCTTGTAAACAACCCTCAATCTTTTTATTTATCCGCTTCTTCCACAACCGTGTCCGTGCTGAACCAGCTTGGTTCGGCCACCGGCTTATATTTGGAGGAGACATATGTTTCTGCTTTAGGCTCCGTAATCACCGTCGCGTTCATGCTGTCCGGCTTCGGATCGGTCAGTGAATAAGTAATGACCGCTCGTCCGTCCTGTTCGAACCGGATACCGTCAATCGTAATGCCATAGCCTGCAGTCGGCTTCTGGCCTCTGGACAGGATGACTTTGTTGACATCGTCGCTCACCTTCTCCACCGTTACAGTGACTTGCTCCTGCTCCACTGGACGCTCCGCATGCGACTCGACGAAGCGGATCGCCTTGTACACCCATACTGCCGCTTCCCCGCGAGTCAGCTCACGCTTCGGATAAAATTTGCGGTCCTCTCCCAGCTTGACGATTTGATGCAGCACGATCCGCTGCAGGCTTTCATGGAACTTCGGATCAATTTCATTCCCGTCCTCAATAATAATCAGCATTTTGATCACAGGGAAGGTCCCTTTGGTATCTATAGCGTGAATGACCAGGTCCGCAAACTGTTCACGAGTAATGGTGCCGTTCGGATCTACATCCTTTGGAATCGGCAGACCGTTCAAATGCGCTTTCACAAACGACTGGGCGTACCAGGCATTGTTCGGAATATTCGTAAAATAATCCGATGCCTGCGGAACTTTAGGGAACCGCAGGGTGTTGATATGGAGATCCAGCCCTTTAACCAGCATGTGAACGGCTTGAGCATAGCTGACTTTACCCGTCGGAACAAAATGCTTGCCGTCTACACCGCTGACGACTCCCCGATCCTTCAGTGCCAATATCGGAGCTTTCTGATCCTGATTCAAATCATCGAACGCAAATGCAGAGCCAGCCGTCAAGCTGCCCAAAAGCGCCGTGGCCGACAAAAGAGTAACTATTTTTTTGACCGACATCAGATAATCCCACCTTTGCTTTTATTTCACTCCGGAGTACTTTCTAAACGTATCCGCTCGCCAAAAGGTTGCAGCGCATGATTCCGTCCCCTCATTTTCCTACATTTGCCCCCCGACTTCTTGCCTGATTAGACCCATTATTCCCCAATTACACTTTTTACCCCGGCCGGTCATGTGATAATCTAACTTTATAAGCCCAATTTAACGGAAAGGATTAAGATCCCTTCATGAAAAAGAGGTATCTGCTTTTTATCGCCGTCTATCTGCTGTCGTTTGCTTTCTCGGTATACGGAAGCTGGTCCCGCGGACCGGAACTGCTGATGACGGATGTAAGCCGGACTCTATCCCGCAAGGTGACGAAAATCGTTCCGGCAGATGATCTCAAGAGCTTGCAGGATACGGTTCGGGAAGCCGCGGAAAAAGGACTGCCCGTCTCCATTGCCGGTGCCGGCCACAGCCAAGGCGGCCATACGTTCTATGAGGATGCGGTCGTACTGGACATGAAGCCATTCAACCGGATTTTGCACCTGGACGAAAAGCGGCGCATCCTTCGCGTACAAAGCGGTGCCACCTGGGCCGACATTCAGAACTATTTGAATCCGCTTAACCTGTCGGTCCGCGTCATGCAATCCTCCAATATCTTTACGGTGGGCGGATCGCTCAGCTCGAACGTGCACGGGCGAGACCTGCACCACGGACCGGTGATTGAGACGGTCGAAAGCTTCCGGCTGCTGACGGCCGACGGCACACTGCTCAACGTCAGCAGAGAAGAGAATAAAGAGCTGTTTGGTCTTGCCATCGGGGGCTTCGGATTGTTTGGCGTCATTGTCGATGTGGACCTCCGGGTGACGGATAATCCCGTCTACCGGATCGATACGTTTATGACCGATTACCGCTCGTTCCCCGGCTGGTTCCGGAATGAAATCTTGTCCAGGCCGGAAACGGAGCTGGCCATCGCGCGATTGTCCGTAGCTTCGGACAGCCTGCTGGACGAAATGTATGTAACCACATATACCAGGACCGACATGAAAGCGACACCGGCGCTAGCCGAGCTGCAGGAGGAGCGTTTCGTAGAGCGCAACAAATTTTTGTTCGGTTTGTCGCGCAAATGGGATTGGGGCAAGGACTTCATCTGGAGCGTTCAAAAAAAGATGTTTGCCGATGCGCCCAAGGGAGAACTGATTACGCGCAACAACGCGATGCGGCCCGATATCGAGTTTCTGGAGCACCGGTCCCCCACGGACACGGACATCCTGCAGGAATATTTCGTACCCGCCGACCGCTTTACCGCTTTTGTTGACGAGCTAAGAACGATCGTGCGGCAGGAGAAGGTCAATCTGCTGAATGCTACGGTTCGGTATATCCGGAGTAATGATGAAGCTCATCTCTCTTATGCAAGGCATGACGGCTACGCCGTTGTGATCTTAATCAATCAGAAGCTGTCGGATCAAGGGACGGCACACATCGAGAAAGTCACGCAGCAGCTTGTGGATGCGGTGATCCGAAACAACGGCACGTATTATTTAACCTACCAGCTGTATCCGACTCCGGAGCAATTGAGGCAGGTCTACCCCAAAGCGGACAGCTTCTTCGACGCCAAGCGGCGTTATGATCCGAACGGACTTTTCCAAAATTTATTTTACGAGAGGTATGCCGATCATGGAAAATAACCCCTTGTCCAGAAATCGCGGACACGCCATCCGCAGTCTGATGCTGTCGCAAAGCGCGGCGCTGTTCGGAAGCGGATTGGTCTTTCCGTTTTACCTTATTTTCATCAAGGAGATCGGAGCTGGTTTTACCGAATACGGGCTGGCTTACGGCTTATTTACCATCAGCTCCTCCCTGCTCCAACCCAGGCTCGGCGCCTGGTCCGACCGATACGGCAGGAAATCGCTGCTGCTCTGGAGCGCTTGGGGAATGGCAGTGCTGTTCCTGTTTTTCCCCGTGGTGACAGGGATTTGGCAGGTTTACGTACTGCAGGTGCTGATGGGGCTGTTCGGAGCTATGCAAAAAACCGGCGAAAAGGCACTGTTGGCCGATGTGACGGAAGGCCCGGTCAGGGGACGGCAAATCGGCTCCTACCACGGCTGGATAGGCCTGTTTTCCGGTCTTGCGGTTATCGCGGGAGGCGTTCTGATCGACTTCTTCACGCTGGATTTGATCTTCTATATCGGCTCGCTGTGGATGTTTGTGAGCGGTTTTCTGCTGCTGAGAATGGAAGAGAAAAGATAGAAATGGAATACTCAGCGCCAAAAGCTCCGGAAGATCGATTCTTCCGGAGCTTTGGATAGGGGCCGGCGGTTACCGCGGAGCGGCTTTATGACAAGCTTTATCGATGAAGGCTAGCTGCGCCAAGGAGCAATTTTCCGTTCAACCACCTTCAGCAGCTGCGTCAGCAGTACGGAAAAGACCATCAAAACCCCGACATAACCCAAATATTCCGCGGTACGGAACAGCTCGGATGCATGCCGGATGGCATACCCTATCCCTTTATTGGCCGCCAGCATTTCGGCCACAACG
Source organism: Paenibacillus naphthalenovorans (assembly GCF_001465255.1). NCBI lineage: Bacteria > Bacillati > Bacillota > Bacilli > Caryophanales > Paenibacillaceae > Paenibacillus > Paenibacillus naphthalenovorans. The sequence goes on from NZ_CP013652.1 coordinate 3,206,338, forward strand.
ACCGCAATCAGCGCACGTCCGATAGCCAACCGTATTCCGGTAAGGATATAAGAGAGTGTGGAAGGGAATATCACTTCTTTGAACATCTGAAACTCATTGGCTCCATAAGAACGGGCCGCTTTGATCAGAGACGGATCGGTTGTTTTCACTCCCGACATCGTATTGATCAAAATAGGAAAAACCGCCATCGTAAAAACCATCATAATTTTGGACAAAATATCCAAACCAAACCACAATACGAATAGCGGCGTCAAGGCTACTACGGGTGTAGTATACAGCGCAGTAATAATCGGATCAAAGGAATACTCCAGCTTTTTCCAATACCCGAGAACCAAACCCAAGGGTATCCCGATCATAGCCATGGCCAGACCGATCCCCGCTTCCAAACCGCTTATGGCCAAATGCCTGAGCACACTTCCGTTCATAATAAATCCCCAGGTTTGCACCAGGATTTTACTGGGCCAGCTGAACATAAAGGGATCGATCATCCCTATCTGTCCACAGATTTCCCATACCAATAAAATGATGGCTATCGTAACTAGAGGATAAGACCAGGCAGGAGATAATTTTGATTTTTTTGCGGGAACCGGACTGGCCGCAGCCGGCTTCAGCGATTCCAATTTTGCCATCTATACTTCCCCCCTTTGATATTGTCTGGTAACTTCCCCTTTGAGGTGGTTCCAAATTAGAGCTTTATATTCCTGATATTTGGGAAGCAATTTGGTTTCCAGCGTTCTGGGATAAGGGATGTCAATTTTTAAATCTTCCACAATTCGGCCGGGACGTACGGTCATGAGGAATATCCGGCTGGATAAAAACACCGCTTCATCGATAGAATGGGTAATGAAAACAACCGTCTTTTTCTCTTTAAACATAATTTTCAATACTTCTTCCTGCATAATCTCGCGTGTCTGTTCGTCAATGGCGGAGAAAGGCTCATCCATTAATAATATTTTGGGGTTCACGGCGAAAGCGCGTGCAATTCCCACCCGCTGCTTCATACCGCCCGAGAGCTGATGAGGGTATTTGCCTTCAAAGCCTTCGAGCCCGACCATCCGGATATAGTGCATGACATGATCGCGTATATCCTTTTCCGATCTGCCCTGCAGCCTTAGCCCAAAAGCCACATTTTGAAAAACGGTATGCCAGGGCATTAATGCAAAATCCTGAAAAACCATGGCCTTCTCTCCACCCGGACCTTCAACGCGGTGTCCGTTCACATAAATGGAACCGGTCACCGGACGAATCAATCCGTCCAATGTATGCAGCAGGGTGCTTTTACCGCATCCGCTCGGACCGATAATGGAAATAAACTCGCCTTCATAAATTTCTCCCGAGGCATCCTGAAGGGCATGAACCTGATTGGGCTCGCCCTGATTATATATGACATTCAGATTCTCAAAGTTCATTAACGGCGCTGCTGCTGTCATCCGATTGCTCCTTTGCTAAAAATTATCGTTCAAGGGGGGCGGTCCCCCTTTTATTCGGCATAGTATTTGTCATCCACGACCTCTTCCACAGGCAGATCATTCCGGATTCCGCCGATGGCTTTGACGGCATCGATAGCCCATTTCATCCCTTCAACATTCAGCTTTCCCTTCTTCGGGATGGCGTCCAAAGCAAAATCAAAAGATTTCGTCGTCACTTCCGGATCGGTTCCAAGCGACGCCACTCCGATGCTGATCGCCTCCTCCCGGTTGGCAGGATCTTTAATGAATTGTATACCTTCCGCCGTAGCGGCCATGAAAGCCCGAACCACTTCCGGTTGATCATGAATTACTTTACCGTTAGCGGCAATCACGTCCTGATTATAATTCAACAGCTCTTCACTCATCACGGCTAACCGTTTCATTCCGGCCTTCTCGCCGTTTACATCGTTAGGCGGTTGAAGCAGCGTCCCCTGCACCTGACCGTTTCTTAAAGCGGTTAATCGGGCCGGTGTTGCCCCGGCGGAAACAATCCGGACATCTTTATCAGGCTCAAGACCATGCTTTTTCAGCCACCAGCGCGTAATGATGTCCACACCGTTGCCCGGCTGCAAAACCGCCACGGCCTTCCCCTTCAAATCTTCAGGCTTGTTGATATCCGGAGAGACAAACATGGAGAATAAGGTTTTATTGCTTAATGCGCCAACGACCTTTACATTGGCCCCTTCGGATACTGCAGTGATGATCGATTCAGGCAGGCTTGCAATAAACTGGAAATCCCCCGATTGCAGACCCCGTAAGGCAACCACCCCGCCGTCCACCGATTTGATATTGACTTTTAAATGATGTTTTTCAAAATAGCCTTTTTGGGCGGCTACATGCCACGGCAGAAAATCGATCGTATTGGATACGGTAGCGATATTTACTTCTACGACTTGGTCCGGCTTGCTTTTTGAGTTGGGCTCACCTACCTTCAAGTTGTCGACCGGCGCCGCAGTTGATCCACAGGCAGCCAGCACGCACGCAAGCGCTATCCATGAGATAAGTAAACCGATGAAACCTTTTCTTCTCAAACGGACCCCCTCCTGTTATGTTATAACCTGGTCATGAAATGAATTATTCCATGTAATATTGTTCATCCACCACATCTTCCACCTTTATATTCTCGGTCAATGTTCCCGCTTCTCTGGCCGTGTCGATGGCCCATTTAATCCCTTCCAGATTCAGCCTTCCTTTATCCCCATAAGAAGGAAGCGCAAATTCAAGCGACTTGGCCACATCCTGCTCCCTGGAATCCAATGCCTTGACCCCGATCTGAATCACTTCGGAACGATTGGACGGATCCTTTATAAAGTCAATGGCTTCTGCAGTGGCCGCCATAAACGCCCGGGCGATTTCCGGGGTTTCGGTCAGCATTTTTCCGTTGGCGGCAATAGCATCATGGTTATAGCTCTTCAGTTCATCGCGAATCAAGCCGATTTTCTTAAATCCGGCAGCTTCCGCCTGCAAATCGGTAGGCGGACTCAGGAGGGTCACTTGAGCCTGACCGGCTTTCATCGCCTGCACCCGTGCGGGATTACCGCCGGCCGATACAATCCGTATGTCTTTATCCGGCTCCAGTCCATGCTGCTTCAACCACCAGCGCAAAATAACATCGGTTCCGTTCCCCGGCTGCACTACCGCTCCCGCTTTCCCTTTTAATTCCTGAATGTCCTGAATATCCGGGGTAACGAAGATCGAATACATCGATTGCGAGGTTAATGCGCCAATCAATTTTACATTCGCGCCTTGCGAAACGCCGGTGATCGCGGCTTCCGGCAAGCCTCCCAGAAAAGCAAAATCTCCTGATTGCAGACCCCTTAAACCAACCACGCCGCCTTCCACTCTTTGAAGCTCGACTTCAAGATGATATTTGTTGAACAGACCCTTTTGAACCGCTGCGTACCACGGCAAAAAATTGATATTTTGCGTCGGAATGCCTACTTTGATCTTGGTCAGCTGTTCCGGCATTTTCTTGACCGAGACTTGTGGCCCTGCCGCTTTTCCTTCACCGGGCGAACCCTCCGGCTGTCCTTCGCTCAGTGAGCCCGACGTTTGCCCCCTGCTGCCGCAGCCTGCCACAAGGAGCAGCACGCCAAGCGATATGCACATGAAGGTAAAGAGTTTCAGTCTTTGGACGTTTCTCATAAAAAACCTCCATTCCCACATGATTGAAAGCGCAAACATTTTTGCCGAAACTAGTTATCCAGCAAACTGCAATAATATCTCCACCGGCTTGCCATGGGCCCCAAAGCGTCTTTGATCTGGAGTTCCGCTTCTTCTTGGCTCATGCCGCGAGGAATTCCAGCCGCCGAGGCTTGCCAGGTTAATTTGGCCTGGTGCTCCAACCATATGGCAAACACCACAGCTTGCTCGATGCTGTCACCGACCGTGCAAATTCCGTGATTCCGCAGATGAACGGCCCAATGGTCTCCCAGGGCCCGAGCCACGCCTCTGCCCTGCTCATGTGTCACGATTTTCAGCGAGGATTCAAAAACAGGAATCTCTCTTGCGGCTACGGCGGCCATGACCCCCTGCATCGGCAGGATGCGCAATCCTAAATCACCGAGTATGGTGGATATAGGCTGATGGGTATGGACAACAGACATCACCTCCGGACGCGCTTTGAAAATTTCCGTGTGCAGTACGACTTCATCGGGGGGATTCAAGTCCTGACCCTCGACCCTTCTTCCCTCCAAGTCCACCATCACGACTTTATCTGCCGTCATATCCAGCAAGTTTCCCATGTCCAGTCCCCTTGCTTTAATGAACACAAGGTCTGTTCCGGGTATGCGGGCGCTGACGTGTCCGAGATAATCGGACAGCTCCAATTTCGCTAAAATTTTACATCCCAGAGCGATCTTTTCTTTTAATTCCTGCACCACGGTTTGATCGAGCCTTTCCAATCCTTTCATCCCATACACTCCTTCATTCCGTTAATGGAAGCGGTTACCCGAACGGGGACACGACGGCTTTTTTAACTGTTGAATCGGATTTTCCGGAGATCAAGGTTCGGCCATATCGCCACGTACTGCAAGCGCTTCATATCGGCCGGCATGCCCCCGTTCAAACCTGGGGCATGCTTGAATGCTGTATTTCCAAGTATGTCACTAATGATATTTCATAAATTCCTCACATTCAAATTGATAATTTCGATACCAACGTATTAAGGAAATCTATAAGTTCCATATACCCACTTTTCTATCTTCTATCGAAAAAAAGACGGGGCTTCCCTTTTCACCCGATGTAACCGGACCGTTAAAATCAGCATCAGTCCGCCGATAACAGCACAGATGAGCGCCATGGAATGGAGTTCCTTCGAAGCGATTTCCGTACCGAAAACATTGCCGAGCAAGCTGGATGAAAAAATGGTTCCGATATATCGGGAGGTCATTAAAAGACCCGAAGCAATCCCCGTTTCTTCCATGGATACGAATGAATATAAAACGGTCTGCAAGCCCAGATTATTGAGTCCCGTGCTCATGCCAAGAAAAGAGAGCGCGACAAAGAACCAGGTCAGTCCGGAGCCGTCTTGAACGGTCATCAACAAAAGCATTCCCAGGATGACGGTCAGTGTTCCGACGAACAGAGGATACCGGGATCCTTTGGCATCCAGCCATCTTGCGGCCAGGGGGGTAATCACCACGGCGAAGCCCGAAAGGAACAGCATCGACAGCCCCGTTTCTTGGGTATCAAAATGCCGGGCCGTCTGCAAATACATGGGAATTCCAAAAGTGATGGAATAAAACACGATGTTCACCAGAATATTTTGAATGTAAATCAGGGTCACATGAGGATTGCTTTTTAGGAAATGAACATCAATAAAGGGCTGCGGTTGACGAAGCTCAAACCGGTAAAAGAGATATCCCAATGCCATGCCTGCACCGAGCAGCCACCATTGCCCCCCGCTGCTGACGGAGAGCAGAAAAAGGAGCCAAACCAACACCAGCAAAGAAAACTGTACAATCCCCCATGAATCGATTTTCATGTTCACCGGCTGCTGCGTATCCGCGGGCATGACTTTGACAGCCAAGATCAACGAAACGAGAATGACGGGAAAATTAATTAAAAAAATGGCCGGCCAATCCCCATAATGAATCAAAAATCCGCCTATGGAAGGCCCAAAAGCAGCTGAAGTGGAAGAGAACACCGATAAGATCCCAAGCGCACGCGCCTGATTCTCCGTAACTACGCTGCGGATCATGCTCATTCCTGAAGGAAACACCGCGGAAGTCCCGATAGCCTGAACGAAACGGAAGGCCAGAAGCCAATGAAAGCCCGGGGATAACGGAGCCAGCATGGAAGACGCCGTAACCAGCAGTAAGCCCAGGATAAACATCCGTTTTCTGCCGAACATATCGCTCAGCTTCCCCAGCACCGGCTGTCCAATGGCGCTTGCCAGGTAATACGTCGAAATCAGCCAGGAGATATCCGCGAAGGATAGCCCAAAATCGTCCTGCAAACGGGAAAAAGCTACGGATATCATCGTCGTATTCAATGGATTTAAGATAAAGCCCAGGGCTACGGCTATAATTAATAGCCTGCGTTTTTTCTCGCTCTGTTCCATTTCGAGTCCTCCAGTCGATGTGTTCGCAGATTAATTATGAACTTTTGTGTGCCACAGCGCAAACATTAATGGTAAAATAATGAAATCAACGCTATGGATTTCAAAGGAGGAATTGGACATGGGTTTTGTTTCGGAATGGGTGCAATATGGCGAACGAAGGGAATATACCGGATATGCCGCTAAACCGGTTCAGCCTGCATCCGGCCTGCCTGCGGTCTTGGTGCTGCAGGAGATTTTCGGTGTGGACGAGCATATTCAGGATGTGGCCGACAGGTTGGCCAGAGCCGGCTATGCAGCGTTCGCACCGGATCTTTTCTCCCGCAACGGTCAACGTCCGGCGCATCTGACGCCAGAACGGATTGAAGCCGCCAAAAGCTTCATGGAGCAGTTGCCTTCCCCCGGTTGGCGGGACATCCATGTGAGGAATCAGGCACTTTCCGTTTACCCTCAGGAACAGCAGAACCATATCATGGAGACGATTGAAGGAATGTTCGCCGCCACTGCGCCCGCGCAGCACCTGGAGCAGATACTCGCGACAAGCCGTTTTGTACAAGAGCAATATGCCGCAACCAAGGGAGCCAAATTCGCAGCATTAGGTTTTTGTATGGGCGGTGCTTTATCCGGTTACTTTGCCGTTCACGAACCCCGTTTATCCTGTGCCGTGGTCTTCTACGGCAATCCGCCGGCAATAGAGACCGCTGCATCGGTACAATGTCCGGTCATCGGTTTCTACGGGCAGCTGGATACGGCGATTACGGAGAAGATTCCTGCTTTTGCCGAGGCGATGAAGAAGCACGGCAAATCCTTCGAATATCATGTTTACGACGAGACTCCGCATGCCTTTTTTAATGACACGCGCAAATCGTACCGAATCAAAGCGTCCAGAGACGCCTATTCGCGAAGTCTGGATTTTCTCAACAGACATTTGGGATCTTAAACAAACTCCCCCCGGGACTCATTCCGTATAAAAGAACAGACCGGTTTCCAAGCCCGGATGCCGCCCTTATGATAAAGATATACGCTTTACGATGACGAGTCACAAAGCGCAAAAAGGCGGGATTCCGTTATGAAAATCATTGAACATCCGTTTCGGCCGGGTATCGTCAGTTTTTATAACGAACAGACCGGCAAACGCAGCTATTGGTTTAGTGCCCACAACGTATTCACTGAAGTCATGGATAATGAAGAAGCCATTGAACTCATGCTGGGCTGGGGGGAATCAGAGGTGGAGCAGGCTGTTCTTCAGACCCTTCTGCTGGAGGAGCATTGGGTACATGATCCGACGACTTACGAATCCGCCGTGATTTCCCCCGCGAAAAATTAAGCCCTCAAGGCGCACTTTATGCGCCTTGAGGGTCAGAAAGACGTTTTATCCCTGCATCCCTAGCCGTTCCGTGATGATCCGGCTGCACGTTTTCAGCTCGCGTATATACCGCTGGATCTGACTGTCGTAAAAATGCGCCGTCGATCCGGCTGCGCTGATCGCTGCAATGACTTCCCCGTTATCGTTATTGACCGGAACGGATACCGAGCTGACACCGGCTTTCAGCTCGTCATGGCTTACGGCGTAGCCTTTTTTATGAACATCGGCCATACAGCTTCTTAGCCGGTCGGGGTCGGTAATCGTTTTATTCGTATGGGCGGTTAACCGGTTCCGCAGTAATCTGGATATTTCGCTTTCGCTCTGATGAGCGAGCAGGACCTTGCCGACAGAGGTGCAGTGGAACGGAACTCTGCGGCCGATTTGCGTAATGGTGCCCAAATGATCGTCCGGAGTCAGTTTACAAATATAAACGACTTCTCCGTTATCATAGACCCCCATATGCACGACCTTTCGGAGAGATTTCGTCAAACGCTCAAGCAAAGGCAGGGAAACCTTGCGCAATTCCATTTCATGATATACTGCGAAGCCTAACTCCAATGCGGCCAATCCCAAATGGTATTTCTGCGATTTTTTATTTTTCTCGACCAGATGGTCTTCACTTAACGTACGAAGCAGTCGGAACACCGTGCTTTTCGCCAATCCCAGGTGTGCACTCAATTCGCTGATTCCCATTTCCGGATTTTCATAGGTAAAGACCCGTAAAATGCGGAGCGCATTATGCACGGAAGATAGCGTTTCCTGCTGCTTGGCCATGACATGTTTCCTCCCCGCCAGTTTGATTTCACATACAGGAACAACCGTATTTACCTCATTGGTCCTGCGCATTACATTAAAAGACAGTACCCTGATGCATGATCTTCACAACAGAGGTGATCCCTAACCCATGGAGTTAAAAAACATTGAGGCCTTCCTGATGGTTGTCGAAAAGGGCAGTTTCTCCACCGCTGCAGAAGCATTATACGTTACCCAGCCTACAATCAGCGTCCGCATCCAAATGCTGGAGCAGGAATTGCAGAATCCCCTGTTTAACCGAATCAGCGGACGAAAGGTCATCCTCACCCCTGCAGGCGAAAAGGTGCTGCCGTATTTCCGCGAAGCTTACGACAATATTACAAAATGCATGCTGGCCTTGAAGGAACCGCCGTACGAACAAAAAACCATTACCATCGCATGTCCCAATCACATGGGAGTGGAAATTATGCCCGAACTTTTGAAAGCGCTTTATAATGTGTTTCCGCAAATCGATTTTACTGTAAATATAAGCACGACGAAAGAAATACTCGAGGATATCCGCTCAGGCGCCGTAGATATCGGTTTGGGCTATATACAGTCCGCTTCCGATACCAAAGGCCTGGATGCCATCCATATTGTAAACGAACAGAATATTTTGGTCTGCGCGCCGGAGCATCCTTTGACTCAAACCGGAACCATTACCACCGCGGAACTGAAAAAAGAACGTATTATTACGTACAGCAAGCCGTTTTTGACCACCCAGCTGGTAGACCAATTTTTGAAAAAAAACGGGCTGAAGGATATTCAGACGGTGGAAATCAACAACCTGGGCTGGATCAAAATGATGGTCCGAAAAGGGCTCGGGGTTGCTTTCCTGCAGAAAATGATCGTCAGCGAAGAATTAAGAAACGGAACGATTGTCGAACTGCCGATGAATCTTCCGCTTCCGAGCGCCCCTATTTATCTGGTGCTCGGAACCCGGCTGCAGCAAGAAATCCGGGAAACGGTAGTCTGTGCCGCAAAGAAGCTGTTTCAGCAATTATAGCATGAGCTCATTACGGCATCCGGCTGGGGTGATCCCGCAGCCGGTTTTTTGCGCGATGGGGGAGTCCTGCTGTCGAATGCTATTTCTCATAATCATAAGGGATAAAGCTGTCGGACAAATCATACGGCTGCTGAATAAACCCTTGCTCAATGCATGCTTGATAGAAGGTTTCCAAAATAGGTTTGTTTTCGGACCACCCGTTCTCGTTCCAATCCCTTCCCCCCAGGCCCGATTCGGTTTGGTGCAGATGCCAATCGGCAAACGGCAGGTACAGGCTGGCCATGTGGGCCGCTTCCCGGTAACCCATCGCCTTGGATTTCTCGTAAACCTCCATGACTTCATCGATAATTTCCGGAGAGCTTTGCACGATTTCATCTTTGATCGCCATCACATGCGTAATCGGAGTGATTCCGGAATGGTGAACAAATTGAATCTGTTCTTCAGGAGACGGGGGGAATAACCAGCGCAGGCCGTCGAATCGATCCGGTTTGCGTGCATAAAAGAAGCAATCGATCTGCCCGCTGCGCAGCAGCTCTTCCGGCGTCCCCTCCACATAGTCCCAATGGATCTGATGATCCTCGGGATAAGGCATGTTATCCATTCGGTCCTTACGAAGCGGGCACCAAATGATATCCTTCGCGTCTACTCCGTAATGATGGGTCAGCAGCCATCTGTGCCAAATGGAGGCGGTAACCCAATATTGAAATACGGCTACTTTCTTCCCTCTTAAATCTTTATAGCTGTTTAAGCCGGATTCCCTGGAGCAAAAGGCATAGACTTGAGGAATTTTCCGGGCAAATACCGGCAGCGCCTTCAAGCTCGAATCGGTTTCCTGTACTTTGAGGAAGGTCGCCAAAGACATTTCTCCGATGTCAAAATCCCCTTTTAAAGTCCGCAAGGTGCATTCGTCAATGGTTTTGACATTCTCCGCGGTATAATCGAACCCCTTCGTTTCAATGGCATGGTGAAGCAAAGGCATCGTATGCAGGTAAAACGTACTTCCGATTTTTAAATTTCGTTTGGACAAGGGTCATTCATCTCCTTCATTCTCGAATTACACTTCTACGTGGCCCACTTTCCCGATCCGAGGGTCGGAAGCACCTTCCCACATATCCGTGGTGCGCAGCGTGTTGTCCAGCATTCTGGGCTCCCGCGGGTTCTCCTCCGGAAATTCCTCCATGCCCAGCGTATATTCCAGGGTCAAGCCGTCAGGATCCAGAAAGTACATAAAAATACTGCCTGAAGCCAAGTGACGGCCGGGCCCGAAAATCACCGGCACGTTATAATTCAGAAGTCGGTTTCTCGCGGTTCCCACATCGTTGATATCCGCCACCTTGAAGGCAATATGAAACATGCGGAGGTCATCGCCTTGAGCTATGCCGAAGGAATGATGATACGGGTTAGGAAAACAGCGCATAAAGGCAAAATACATCTCGCCATCCGGTTTATGGCGCGTGTCGGATATTTTAAAGTTCAACACATCGGTAAAAAAGCGCACCGTCTCCTGAAAGTCAGGCACCCGCAGCACGATATGGTCCAGCTTCAACACTTTAATGGGATCGGGTTGATAAGGCTTGGCTCTTTGCAGCATCCGATTGTACAATTCGAAAGTGACTCCGTTGGGATCCTTGAACCGGAACGCCTTATCGATTTTGAGCAGGGATCTTTCCGCTTGATCTACCTCCGCCGGATGACATCCGGATTTCTCCAGAAGTTCAAAGGCTTTTTCGAGCTGCTGTGTGCTTTCCATTTCAAAAGCGATTCTCTTGAGTCCCGGTTTGTCGGATTGATTCAGAATCAGATTGTGGTAATCGGAGCTGGACGACAGGAAGGCGATATCCTCCCTGATTTCCCCCACCTGATCCAAACAAACCATGTCCCGGTAAAAATTCGCGCTGCGCTCAACGTCCGTTACATTGACTGCAATATAACCAAGCTTTGTATAGCGAAGCATAGATCATCCTCCCATTTCGTTCAGGATTTCGTTAACGATTTACAGTAAAATGCTTACCGATCCCAGTTGCCCTAATTCCTCGGCATCCAATATCGCCTTGCGCTCAGCAATTTTCAACTGCCCGTCCCGGACCGCCAATTTATATTCGTACACGCCGACATACTGCCTGATCTGTTCGTTCCTCCTGTACCGCATGACCATAAAATTGGCGGAGGCGGAAATCATCTCGCTATCGCGGGCCGTAATCCGCACATTGGTAATCAGCCTTCTTGTACGGGAATGCGGATTTTCCGCATGGGCGTGGCGGCTCTTCAATCTTTTGATTCGCGAACGGATGCGGTCAATGTTATCCGCGACATGAAACAGCGTATTTTCCGGGTTCCCTCTGGGCACATCATTGGGAGGAACAAGATACCAGGCATCCTCCGTCAACAGCTCCCCCCATTCGTCCAGCCGCCATTCGTCCAATAAATAAGCTTCGTGATACAAAAAATCTTCAATATCAGATCGCTCAAAATCCTGCGTTGTCGTCCTTGCGCTCATGAACATTCCTCCTGGCCGCATGTACTTTAGTTTGTACCCGGTGTGGTCTCGCCTGTCATCAATTCGTTCCATCTTCTCCAGAACGTCCGCAGATGGATTTCGTCCGTATTCAGTTGTTCTTCTTTGTGCAAGCCGCGCGAAATGTCGGACCACTCCACCTCTTGATACGCTTCGTACCCCTGCTGAGCAACCTCCAATGCTTCCACATCGTCGGGGGTGGCAAATCCGCCCGGTCCGTAGAAGGTCAAATAACTGTCCAGTCTGACTCTTCTCGCTTCCGGACTTTCTTCTTTTGGACCTAAGGCCCAAGCCGTGACCTTCATGTGATTATAACTAACCGGGTAGAAGGTTCTCACGGTAATCGATGATCCGTCGTTGATCACGAGATTCGGGAAAATGACGAGATTCCGGTTCGTTTCCGCTATCCTCATCCCCTTCTCTTCGCCAAGACGCTGCACAAGCTCCTTCCGCTTCTCCTCGATCACCGGCTTGGCATCCTCTCCGTAGATGGGCATCCATCTTGCAATGGGTCTTCCCCTGTAGGTTTTGTTATCGATGACGGCATGACCGTTGCCAAGCGGCTTGCCGATCCCGTGCGCCGGCATCAACAAGCCTTTGGGCAGCGCAACCTCCACACCGGAATCCTTCAAATAATCCAAATAAGTGATATGCGTAGGCACCACATGGTAGTCGTCGAAGCTGTTTTCCACCAGCAGCTTCCAATTCGCCTTCATGTCATATTCTTGTGTGCCTTGAATGATTTCCATATCACCGGTTTCGGATTGATCCACGATCAAATCCAGATATTCCTTGGCTCCGGCCAAATATTCGTCCAACGAAACCGCATGCTTGTCGAAATTCAAAAAGTAGAAGCCCCTGTAGCTTTCCAAGCGCGGAACGCTGTGCAGACCCATAAGCGATTTATCCCATCCGGGCGGATACGAGTCTTCGCCGGGGATGGCTATGGTATCCCCATTGTTGCTGAACGTCCACGCATGATAAAAGCAGCGGAACGTTTTGCAGTTGCCTTCTCTTTCCCGGCATACGAGCGCACCGCGATGGGAGCAAGTATTAAGGAACGCATGTACCCGGCCGCTGCTGTCCCGATTAAAAATGATCGGTCTGCCCGCGACATTTCTCGTGACGAAGTCGCCTTTTTTCGTTACTTCCGATTCATGTCCCACATAAATCCAGCATTGATTAAAGATCGTTTCTTTCTCTTTCTCCAACAGCTCCGGCCTTGTAAAAACGGAACGGCTTACTTTAAACAGCATGCGTTCCGGATCGTCGATGATAAAGCGTTTACATGTCAATCGGAATTCCTCCTTTTGTTCCAGTCTCTAAGGTCTTTTCTCTACTTCCAATAATAAGGCAGTTCTCTTCAATGCTCCAATTGAAAGTGTCAATCGGCACCCATTGACAAAATTTATGGCCACGAGAAAAGCCGCCCCTTATGGAGCGGCCTCTCTTAGCTGCCTGGCATATCGGTTACTTGCTATTCCTCTACTCTGAATTCCATCGTTCCCAGACCGTCCCACTTCACGGTAACCGTATCTCCGGGCGAAAGCATCAGTGCTTCGGTCATTCCGCCGGTAAGGATGACCTGGCCTGCCTTCAGCTTGAGCCCCTTGCGGGACAGCATGCCGGCCAGCATCGCAACCGACTGGGCAGGATGGCCCAGCACGGCAGCTCCCGAGCCCAAATCCTTCAGTTCACCGTTAACCGCCAGCGTAACACCGACTAAATCAAGCTCCAAATCCGCGGGCTTTCTCATCGCTGAACCGATAAACACCCGCGACGCAGAGGTATTGTCCGCAATGACATCCGGCAGGGTGAATTGAAAATTCTCATACCGGCTGTCAATCATCTCAAGAGCTGGAACTACGTACTCCGCAGCAGCCAACACCTGTTCGATCGTTACCCCCGGGCCTTCCAGATCCTCGCCGAGAATAAAAGCGATTTCCGCCTCCACCTTCGGATGAATCAGCTCGCTCAGCTTCAGCACATTGCCGTCAACCACCATGTAATCAAAAATGTAACCGTAAATCGGTTCTTCCACACGCATTTGCTTCATCTTGGCAGGACTCGTCAGCCCCATTTTGGTACCGATGATCCGGTATCCCTGCCCAAGCTTGATGCCGACAAGCTCCTCTTGAATGCGGTAGGCATCATCAACCGTCAGGTCGGGATGCTCCGTTGTGATCCGCGTAACCTCCCTTTTGCCGACTTCCGCATCGATTAAGCGCTGGGCTATGCTGATGTATTGGTTTCGATCCATAGCATCCTCCTAGAACGAAGCTGCTTTATTTTTCTATTTGTCGATTTGCCGTTGTTCCCTGAATCTGGAATAGCTGCCTTTACCTTAGACATGCCGTTCCTTTCCCCTTGCATCATGTTTGTCCGTGAACCTTACGCCGACTTCGCCAAGATGTGCCAATCTGGCGTTGAAGGCATCTCCCGGTTCCGCATGAACCGCCGCTGACAGCGCCCCGGAAAGAATGACCTCGCCTGCTTTTAGCACAATGCCGAATTCAAATAATTTGTTTGCGAGCCACGCTACGCAGCGGGCGGGATGGCCAAGAGCCGCCGCGCCTACGCCGGTATTGACCATTTCGCCATTCTTGTACAGCACCATGCCGATTTGCGCCAGATCCGCTTCATGCACCTTCACCTGTTTGCCGCCCAACACGTACAGACCGGAAGAAGCATTGTCGGCGATGGTATCCTGAAGCCTGATTTTCCAATCCCTGATCCGGCTGTCCACAATCTCAAGGGCAGGCATCACATATTCCGTTGCCAGCAGGACATCGGTCACCGTCACTCGGGGCCCGATCAGATCACGCTTTAATTTGAACGCGATTTCCGCCTCCACTTTAGGTTGAAGTACACGGGCGAACGGGATCATCCCTTGGTTCTCCACCGCCATGGTATCCAACAAGTGGCCATAGTCCGGCTGATCCACACCCAGTAATTTTTGCATGGCAAGCGATGTGAGACCGATCTTTTTGCCGACGACATTGGCCCCGGCCTCGACTTTTCGTTCGATGGTTTTTAATTGGACATGATAGGCTTGTTCAATCGTGATATTCGGCTCCAGAAGCGTTAACGGTTCTACGCCGGCTCCTGTTTGTTCCGCTTGGGCCAGATGGTTCGCAAAGGATTCGCTCTTGATCACATTCACTGCTATTCCTCCTTCATAGCTTCATCTTAAATCCGCGGCAAGCGCCCTCACAAGGCTCCCGTTCCGTTATACGGAATTCCCCTCAACTGTTATAATATGGCGGGAGTTTAGGCACGCTAACGCATGGAGGTGATCGCTCATGAGTGGAAGAAACAGCAAACCCGATAATGACGGACCTGCAAGCAGCCCCAGCCGCCTTGATCAATTCGGCGGCAAGCTGGCGGAAGACACGGTATCCCGTGAAGCCGCGGAAGCACGCAAAACCCGCAAAAAGAAATAGCGCTGCCACGTATAGAACAAAACCGAGGACCGCCTGCTGCCCCGCGCAGCAGGCGGTTCTTTTGTTTTCCGCTCCAATCGCGGAGCTTCTATGAATCTAATACAATTTTACCAATAAATGGTATATAGTTGTACATGCATAGAAAACCGACTAATATGGCAAGCCGGACACGAACTTTATTGGGAAGAGGAGGAATGCAAGTTGAATAAACGATGGTTGTCTTTCGCGCTGCCTGTCGTTCTAAGCGTTACTTCTATACTATCCATCATTTCGTCATCCGCGGCTGCAGGTTTAAGCGGCTTTCAGGATATGTCCCGCCATTGGGCCTCTAAATCTGTAGCATGGGCAGCTGCCAATGGTATTGTCAACGGATATGAGGACGGTACGTTCCGTCCCGACCAAGTCGTTTCCGAGCCCGAGTTTCTTGCGATGCTTTTACGTGCTTATCCGGAAACGCCAGTCCCTTCGGCGCAACCCGGCGCTGATTGGTACGAGCCTTATTATGATTATGCCCGGCAGCAGCAATGGCCGGTTCTTAACAGCCCTGACCGAAACTTGTATAACCGGGGATATGTGGCCCGATTGATTGCCGCCACCCAAAAAGGGACGATGGGCTTGAACGATTCCATCCGCTTTTTGCTGGATCAAGGCTTGTCGCAAGGGAAAACCGCTGCTACGATCGAAGGCTATCAGGCAGAGGACAAACTAACCCGCGCCGAAGCGGTTCAGTTTGTTTGGAATATCAAGCAAAAATTCGTCGGCTTGAATGCGGCGCCGGCACCGGCACAGCCGCAACCCGGCGTTTCAGTGGTTGCGGACGTGCCGATATCCGTCAAGGGTATTGCGCTCGGCGACTCTGTCGATTCGGTGACGCAGAAGCTCGGAGCTCCCGCCCGTAAAGACGCAAGTGAGTACGGCTTCCAATGGTATATTTACAACAAGGATTACAAAGATTACGTGCAAATCGGCATTAGTGGAAATAAAGTCGTTGCGTTATACTCGCCATCGAACAACTGGCGCACCGATCGCGGCATAGCGGACGGTTCAAGCCAGGCCGAAGTGGAAAAGCAGTACGGCGCCCCGGTCTCGTTCATTCAGAAGGGCAGCACCCGTTTTATGATGAATTACGGTAAAGGCGAGTACGGAACCTATGAAATCAATGGCGCCTATGCTACCTTCTTCTACGACGTGCACTTAAACCATGTCGTCACCGGAGTTCAGGTGATCGGCAAGTCAACGGAGCTTTCGCTGGAAACCTTCTACCCTCAGGCCAGCGATGCGCTGGCAAGAGCGTACGAGCGGCAAAGCTTCGACCTTGCCAATGCAGGACGGGCGAAGCTCGGACTGTCCCCGTTTGTCTGGGACGATGCCATTGCTGTGACAGCGCGCAAACACAGCCAGGATATGGCTGCCAAGGGCTACTTTGACCACACGAACCCAAGCGGTTTAAGCCCGTTCGACCGAATGAAGCAGGACGGTCTCAAATTCCGCGCCGCTGCCGAGAACATCGCCGCAGGTCAAACCAGCGCTATCTTCGCCCATCATGGTTGGATGAACTCGGAAGGCCATCGCAAAAATATACTCGGCAGCTATAAAAACCTGGGTGTCGGAGTTTACTTTGGCGGAAAATTGAACATCTACTACACACAAAATTTTTACACGCCTTAAAGCTTGAACCAACAAAGACCGCCTCTTTCCATGGCATCAGCCTGGAAAAGAGGCGGTTTTTGTTAGATAATGCATGACAGGAGTGATCACGGCGCCTGCTTGTCCATATATTCAAAGAGGAACGATTGGCCGTTGCGGTAAAAGCGCGGGTCGTACAAGCCCAAACGCTTGTCATCCTCTACAACAACCACGAACGGTGCCCACTCGTACAGCGTCTTGGCCTTGGGGTTAGCGGCAAACAATGCCTCCAGATCGGCATCTTCATTCGATTTCAGTTGTGTCACCGGCCGAATGCCTGTCCATACGGTTCCTTTGGACAATTCAACCGTATTGCCGTGCTTTCCGATGACCGTAAACGTCCCGGGGACAAAATCCGCGGCAAGCGCCACTTGTTCGTACTGATGGTTCACCTGCTGATAAAGCGTATAGCCCTGGAAAGACTGTAATCCTACGTGCAGCGCAATCAGCAGCCATACGGTACGGTACACCCGGTGCGAAGGTACCTTCAACCGCCCGCTCCTTTTGCGAAAAAATACCCACAGCCATCCGCCAAGCATGAGCGCCCAGAATACCAGATCGACGATCGGAATGGTGCCGAAGGTAATGCGTACCGTCGAAAACGGCTCCAGATAGCCGGTTCCCCAAGCGTTGAACAAATCGCTGGTGTTGTGGATGAACACGGCAATCATGCCGATGACAAACCAGCTCCAGCCCTTGACCTTCCACACAAGCCGGGCCATTCCCGCAAGCAGGGCCGCAAAAACCGGCACCAGAAAGACCGAGTGGGTCAATCCCCTATGCCACATCTGATAGCGCCCCGCCGTATCCCACCAAGCGGAGATCACATCAATATCGGGAATTTGCGAGCCCGTTACGGTCGTGAACAGGAGCGCCTGCTTCTCCCTGCGGGTCATGCGGGATTTATCTACAGCGCCATAAAGCGTTAAACCGAACAGTGTATGTGTAATGGTATCCATCCAGCTGTCTCTCCCTCTTGATTGAAAATCCACTTACTTAAGTATAGCTTAGTACGGTTTTGGAGACAAACTGTAAGAGCACCTGGCATTTCGTTATGAAGCCTCGATGAAGCAAAAAAATACCGCCCGGCTTAAAAGCCGAACGGCCATTTTGTCTTCACTGCAGTACGTTTGAATGGTGAAGGTAAACGTAAACCCCTGACCTAAGACCGATAGTCTCATGCAAACAATCCAACAAATGAAAATCTCTGGTATTATTCCTTGCGGTATATCCGTTAAATAAAGCGAAGCTTTGACAAAAAAACTAGAGCGACCCTATTAGTCTTATCCATCCGATCATAGACAGCCACAGCGGAATACTGAGCATGACTCCGATAAGCAAACCGACAGGCAATCTCCCCTCCATGGCTTCCAGCCTCCTTCGGGACTGCAATCGCTTACATTAATATTATATGCTGAAATATTGTTATTTTACATATATTTTTCGGAATTTTTAAAAAAAATTTACGCCGACAAAAACACAATTTGGCTGAGGACAAACTATTTCTCCGCTTTTTAGAGTAAAATAAATAATAAAAGCTTCGTATATGCCTTAAGGAGTTGGGATTTATGTTATTCGTCAGCCCGACATGGGGTACCGTTTCCATTGATGAAATGGTATCGCAGCTTCAAGTTTACGTTAAGGAAGACCCGGATGCAAAATACAAGCTGGTCATCGGTACCGATTCGCACACCACGAAGCGTTCGACGACCCTGGTTACCGCACTGATCATTCATCGGATCGGCAAGGGTGCCCGTTTCTTCTACCGCAAGCTGAACAGCCGGCCGCTTCACGACCTGCGCTCGCGGATTTATCGGGAAACTGAGCTTAGCCTGGAGCTGGTGGAGCATCTGAATAAGAACGGCATGGGCGAGCTTCTGCTCGCATGGCCTCTCGAGATCCATATCGACATCGGTCAAAAAGGAGAGACCAAAGTGTTGATCCAGGAAATTTGCGGCTGGGTCACCTCCGTGGGGTACGAAGCACGAATCAAGCCGTTATCCTTCGGCGCCAGTTCAGTGGCCGACCGGTTTGCCGAGTGAGAACGTTAAAATAAGTATAAAAACATGAGTCCGAGCGCTTGATATTCGGTCGAAGAATCGCTATAACTTACTATAGGCTTTATTTTCTTCCAACCCTCTGAAGGAGATTCTTCATGACCAAAAATATATTCGCCGCGCTGCTGCTCGCGGCTGTCTTGATCAGCGCATTCGACACGTGGGGCCCCAAGCTGACGGAAAGCTACAGCGACCAAGTCACCGTTCTGATGTACCACCATGTGCATGATACGGACCAAAGCTCAAGCACCGTGTCCAGCACGCTTTTTCGCGACCAGCTAAGCTTTCTTCAATCCAAGGGGTACCGCTTCATCTCATTAAGCGAGTTTGAGAAATTTTACGAGGGCGCTCCGGTTCCCGATAAGGCAGTGCTTGTCACATTCGACGACGGGTACCGAAGCTTCTACGACTATGCCTATCCCGTCCTGAAAGAGCTGGATATCCCGGCCGTAAATTTCATTATTACTGCGGATTTGGACGATCCGACGGCTCCCATGATTCCAACGCTTTCCAGAGAGCAGATTCGGGAAATGCTGAGTTATCGCAAGGACATGTTCGATTTTCAATGCCATTCTGACAACCTCCATTATAAAAAGGACAACCTTGCCGCACTGACCGGCAGACTCGACGGTGAGACGGAGGAACAATACAATGAGCGAATACAGAGCGACAGCCAGGCTTGCGTTCAGAAGCTGAACGAGCTGTATGGCGGCAGCCGTACAGTAAACGCCTATGCGTATCCGTTCGGAATTTTCTCCAAGACCGCTCAACAATGGATTAGCGAAGCCGGAATCCGCTATGCCTTTACGATCGTCAACGAAATGGCGACCCGTGCCAGCCATCCGCTGGAAATTCCAAGAATCAATGCGGGCAATCCGAAGATCAAGCCGGAGCTGCTCGACAAACAAATCATGCTTCGGATCGAGCGGGTCACCCACCTGCCTAAATAAAATACATGAATCAATCTTAAGCAAAAAGAGGTTGTCCCATAAGCAGATAAATCTGCTGAGGGGCATCCTCTTTTTAATCCAATTGATGAATTAATAAAAGCATCGCACTTACGACCGGCGTAACCACCATGCCGTATCGCAGGATAATTCGCGGAAGTCTTTTGGTCAGCTTTGCACCGATATATGAACCCACTATCGTACCTAGAGCGACCTTCAAAAATAATGATGAATCGAAGAATCCATTTTGCATAAATCCCAGAGAGGCCGCTAATGAAATGGGTATTAACACCAGCATGGTTGTGCCGGCAGCCGCAAACATTGGATAGCCAAGCCATTTCAGGAGGGAAAGTTGAATAAAAGGAGCTGCCCCTATGCCAAACGTTCCCGAAATCATTCCGTTTCCCAAACCGATGATGGACGATCTTAATGGATATAATTGTACCTCTTCCGCGGCAGAATGCTCCAAAATCAACCTTGTTTTTAACCATATCATTAACCCCGATAAAACCAATGCGGTTACCGTGAAATACATTAATATTTCCGGGTCAATGATTTTGGTCATGCGAGTACCCACATAAGAGCCGACGGATCCGAAAAGGCCAATAAAAAGACCTTGTTTCAGGATCAAATTCCCTTCCCGAAAATGACTCCAGCTCCCTGTCAAAACACTTAAAAACATCACGGCAGCCGCTGTTCCCAGAGCATGGTAAATAGGGATGTCAAAGAAGGTTACCAGCACCGCAATAATAAACCCGGATCCCCCCGCTCCAATAAATCCCAGCACAACTCCTAAAACAAACATGGTCACAATGATCATCATATGACTTTATTGACAAGTTCAGGCGATTGTTTGTGCCAATCCGATTCCAGCTGAAACAAATGGCCTACATCAACCAGTTTCTGTTCCTGCATTGGAGCAGCGATGAGCTGCATGCCTAGAGGGAGGTTTTTATCCTTTGAAAATCCAACCGGCAGCGTTAAGGTCGGCACACCTGCATTGGTGAATGGCAAATTATAAGCGGGCGAACCCGTTTCTTTAATTCCTTCGGGAGCCGGCGACGGTGTCGCAGGAGTGACCAATAGATCGACATCTTTGAATACATCGCATAACTCCTGGCGAAATACAGAACGGATACGTTGGGCCTTTAAGTAATCAATTGCTTTAATTTGTAATCCTTCACGAATAAATTGCTGCAAATAGGCATGAAAACGGGATGGGTCTTTAGCATACTGATCGGCATGATAACTTGCTGTTTCACATTTCATAACGATATGGTGGGCTGCATTGCCCGCCTCCAAGCTTTTGGGCAGGCGGACGGGAACGGTTTTGATTCCCAATGATTGCAGCAAATGAACCGCATTCTCAATCGCCGCCGCCATTTCAGAATCTGCATCCTGAAAATAGGAATCGACGACAATTCCGACCGTATAATCCTTATTGGTTTGCACTTTCAATGCTTGCTTAGGCAAAGTCCAAGTGGCCGTATCGTCTGGGTCAGGGCCTGACAGCACATTGTAGACGTGAACTGCATCTTCCACCGTCTTCGTCAAAGCGCCAACATGGTCAAGGCTCCAGCTTGCGGGAATCACACCCGCTTTGCTTATTCGTCCGTACGTCGCCTTCAGGACGGTAAGCCCGTTGTAAGCCGCGGGACGAGATAACGATCCCGCAGTTTGCGTACCTAACGTCATCAATGCCATATTTGCCGCCAATGCGGCCGCTGAACCGGAGCTTGATCCACCCGGGGTATGATTTACATTCCATGGATTTCGGGTTTCAGGGGCTCCTCCCCAGTTGGCGAATTCCGTTGTCGTTGTTTTCCCAAGCAATACGGCATCTGCCTTTTGCAACCGATGAACGACTGTTGCATCAGTCTCAGGAACAAACCCTTTAAGTACGTTGGAGCCGGCTTCCGTCCGGATTCCTTTGGTATAAATAATATCCTTCGCCCCATAAGGAATGGCAAATAGCGGGGGAAGTTCTTCTATTGTCTTCATTTTCATTTCTAAAGCTTTTGCCTGTTCCATAGCGGTTTCCTGCTGAAAGGTAACCCACGCCTTTACATGCGGTTCCCATTTTTCAATGTGTTTGAAAAACAGAGAAATCAATTCAGTGGGTGAAATTTCCCTTTTTTTTAACATTTGATTCGTACTGGCAATCGTTAAATGCTGCAGCTGTGTCTTAATCAATGCCTACAACTCCTTTGGGCCCAAAAAGAGGGGTAATTTCTCTTTCGATTGGAAAGCTTCTGACTTTTTGGACTTCCTTTGAATAAGCATGATATACATCGACTTGAAGATGGTTTAACAGGTTCAACCGCTCTCTGGTCTCGCGTATAAGATTAGGATCCAACGTTACAGACATGATTTGCCAAGGATTTTCGTCAAGACCATCGCTTAAAGAATTACCCATGGGGTCAAATGCACAAGTCAAGCCAAAGAACTTCAATCCGGAACGGCCGACATTTGCAGCGCGCTCCTCTCCTGCGCGATTAATGCCTAGTACAAAAACCCCGTTTTCTCTGGCTCTGGACTGACATTCGGCAAGCCATGCTTTCTTTCTGTCGTCTCCGGAAGCCGCGGTGGGTATTACAATCAAATCTGCCCCCTGTAAAGCAAGCGCCCTGGCGGCTTCCGGAAATGAGCGGTCGAAACAAATTAATATTCCCACTTTATAGCCATTCACATCAAACACCGGGAAATGAGTGCCCCTATTAAAATAATAGGTTTCGTCCGTCGTTAAGGTGGGAAGGGTTAGCTTCGGAATATGCGTTTTCCGATAATATCCTTGCAATTCGCCATGATTTGAAATGACGATGGCCGTGTTAAAATAACGCGTTCCATCTTTCTCTTGTGCTTTTTCAAAAATGGTAGCGATAATATGAACATTATTTTCTTTTGCTTTTTTGGAAAAATAGGAGAAGGTTGGACCATCCGCCGGCTCCGCCAGCTCAAAGAACGTTTCACTGCCTGTTGTACAAAAATAAGGAACGGTCATAAGTTCAGGAAATACAATCAGATCGGGTTTCCTGCCTTCCTGCAAGGCCTGGTCGAATAGAGCGGACAACCGCTCCATTCGATGATTGTACGCATCACCGTCCCGGTACGGTCCAATCTGCAATCCTGCCACTTGAAGAGTCATAGGGTTTCATTCTCCTGTCTATTCATTCGGGATAAAACTGGCATCCACAATATCTTCATACTTCATATCCGTCTTGATGTTGCCCACAAATTTCTGCATATCGATGGCAACTTTAAAGGCCTCTTCCGTGATGTTGGCGTTCGGCGGATACACATTGCTGTCGATCATACGCTGTACAGCATTGTCTACTACTTCGCCATCTAATTCGGGAAATTCTGCCCGCGCCACTTTTTTTGCAATTTCGGGGTTTTGGTGAATGAATTTCAGCGACTCATCCATCGACTTCACAAAGCGTTTGACCAAGTCGGGATTTTTTTCCATTAACTGAATGGACGTATTAAATGTGGAGAAAGCATACTCGGGATATTCTTCCGTAAAGTTATAAATTAATTGAAGTCCTTGAGATAAACCTTGTTCAACCTGCGGCTGATAAGCAACAGCGATATCCGCCTGCCCTGCCAGGACAGGCCCTAGCTCAGAGCCATTTTGCACTTCCGTCACCGTTACATCCTTTGTAAAATCAAGACCATGATCGCGTAACAGCCGTTTCAGCAATGTATTGGAGGTTCCGGGCGCCAAACCGACGACAATCCGCTTTCCCCGCAAGTCTTCAGGAGAATTAAACGCTACATTTTTATTGGCAAGAATCCATACAGGAGCACTATTGGCAACGGCACTTACCGCCTTGGCATGACCGCCCTTTTCCTTTGCAAACCCGACATGCTCCGGTCCATGTACGGAAAATTGGGCTTCACCGGCTAAAACAGAGGCCAGGGCGGTCGGTCCTGTACCGGCAGAACGGATATTCGAAATTTTGATATGATTATTTTCAAATAATCCCTCTTTGTTCGCAACGTACAGCGGCAAGTAAAGGAGCGTGTGAAACGCTTCTGTCACAAGCACTGTATCCATTTCCTTGTTGGCATCGGATTTCGCCGGATCCGGCGCTTCCGCCGCACTCGTCAATGGTGCAGGAGAAGCCGAATTTCCAGATGAACAGGCTCCAAGAGCGGCCACAAGAATCGAAAGGATAAGAATTAAAAACGGTTTTTTCATGGTATGGTTCCTCCCGCACAGTTGAAAGTTATTTTGTCTTTTCTAATTCAGCTTGTTCCCATGGAAGCAATTTGGATTGCAGCTTCGTCACGATGGCATACAGCAGGATCGCTACAAGCATCAGCGTCAAAACCCCAACCCATACCACATTCAAATTGAAGAGGTTCCCGGCAACAAAAATCATTCTGCCCAGCCCCTTATCCGATGAAATAAATTCACCCCCGATAACAGAAATCAAAGCAAAGCCGATATTCAAACGAAATGCGGAAATTATCCATGGCAGTGTCGATGGAATGACCACTTTCCGGAATATTTGCCCCTTCGTGGCGCCCAGCGATTTCATTAAATGAATGAGACTGGAATCGATTTGATGGGTACCTTGGTACGCCGATAGAAGCGCAACAATGAAGGTGGCAATGGTCGCCAATGCCATTTTTGAAAAGATGCCCGAGCCGAACCAAATGATAATCATGGGGGCAAGCGCGATTTTGGGCAGGCCATTCAACGCTACAACAAACGGATCAATAACTTTGGCAGCCCTCTCGGAATACCATAGTAGAAGCCCTACGCCAGAACCTAATAAGCTCCCGATAATAAAACCCGTAATCGTCCCGTACAAAGTGGCTATCGTATCCGTGAACAGCTGCCCCGATTGGATGAGTCGAATGGCTTCGCTCCATATGCCTTGCGGAGAACCCATTAAGAAAGCATTGACGAATTGGAACCGAACGGCAAGCTCCCATAATCCCACGATGGCCAGTATAATGAGTATGCGATAAAAATTGAGAATCAGAAAAGGGCTGCGTGTTTTCTTTTTTTCTTTTGGTTTTACATACACTGTTGAAATGCTTTCCTTTTTTACTCCCGTTTCCAGTGTGGCCATCAAGATTCCCTCCCTATTTGAATATCCAAATCAGCCCATATTTGGTCAAAATACGAATTATAACGCGGATCTGTCCTTGCCTTCATGGCCGAACCGTACTCCTGGGCAAGTCCTACATCATATACTTTTTTTACAAAGGTGGGGCGTTGGCTCATAACGGCTACCCGGTCAGACATCGCGATGGCTTCACCAATATCATGAGTAATTAAAACAACGGTTTTATCATAATCCCTCAGAATCGTTAAGATTTCTTCCTCAAGCACAAGCCGCGTCTGATAATCTAATGCGGAAAAGGGTTCATCCAACAAAATAATGTCGGGGTTGATGACGAGCGTCCGGATTAATGCCACTCTTTGTTTCATTCCGCCAGAGAGTGTGGCAGGGTAGGCGTGTGCAAAATCGGCTAAACCGTATTTGGCCAAATATTCCAAAGCTAACTCTTCCCGTTCCTTTCTGGATCTTCCTTTCACTTCAAGTCCAAGACTTACGTTTTCGATTACTGTTCGCCAAGGAAACAACAAATCTTTTTGCATCATATAGCCGACATGCCCCGTGGATGATGAAACATCATGTCCGTGAACACTGACCTGGCCTTCCGAAGGTTCGAGCAAACCGGCAATGATGTTAAACATCGTACTTTTCCCGCAGCCGCTCGGTCCAACAATGCTGATAAATTCCTTATCCTTAATCTCAAGCGTGATATCTTTGATTACCTGAACCATATTTCCCTCTTGATCATAAAACCATTTCTTGACTCCTTGTAATGCAATGGCGCTTTTCGTTTTTACATTCTCATTCCGGCTCTCAACAAAATTCAGGACCATTGATCTTCCCCTCCGAGTTGTTAAGTTGTCTTTACAACTATCACTAAAAAAATAATGGATGATTCAGCATATTTTTGTTAATTTTTATTACACATAATGATACATAATACTTGAAACACCGTTTATATATGCCCTAATTATAATATCAATTGCATTTTTTGTAAACATATTTGTAATAAATAATGACATAAATTATTAAGTTAAACTTATGATCGTATATTTATGTTATATTTATTAACATGAGAATCCGAGAAATGTATCTTATTCGTTATTCGCCGGTATATTCGTAAAATGAACATTCGATTCAAGCCGTATTTGATCGATTTCAAAGCTAAAATGTGAGCCAAGGTAGACAATCTTCACCTTTTCTATCGGCTGATTATTTGTTGTGTATACCACCCCTTTCCACAGCATCAACGGCGTTCCAGCTTTGACGAGCAGAAGTTCCGCTTCTTCTTTCGTAGCCGCAACAGCTTGGAATTTTTGCTTGGAGTGGCTGGGGAAGTGATTCGATTTAGCCAGCATTTCATACAACCCATAATTCTCCAGGTCCTTATTCATTAATTCGGGATCAAACGCTTTGGGGATAATGGAGGTTCGAATGGCCAGAGGTGTTCCATTTGCCAATCTTAAACGAACGATTTCAAATACCGGACTGTCCGGCTCTATATTCAATTCATTTGCCAATGGAACGGAGGCGTTATACTGCTTTTTGGAAATCATCTTTGCGCTATGGTTTAGTCCGATCATTTCCATATCCTCGCCGAATGTGCGCAATATGGACGCTTTTCCCGTAAACATCGGGCGGGCAACGTAGGTTCCCAACCCCCTCCTTTTTTCCAAATAACCCTCTTGTACCAGTTCGGCAAGCGCTTGTCTGACGGTCGGGCGGCTAATTTCATGCATTTCCGAAAGCCGATGCTCCGTCGGAATTTTCTCGCCGCTTTTAAATTTTTTCGTTTCAATCTGGGTAATAATCCATTCTTTTAATTGTATATAAAGCGGCAGTCTATTATGTTGATGAATCATCCGTCATCCCTCTTTTGTTTACTTAATGGAGTTTTGCCGTATTCCAATGTTTTTCTGCAGATAAATTCAACAAAAGTGCCTTAAAACCCTTGCGGGATAAAGAATTTTTGATAATGAAGCCGACCTTAAGCGGAACATCGCAGCACACGGAAATATGATAGCAAACAAAAACCGTGATACCCGCTTCCAACGGGCTCACGGTTCATTTTATTGCCGGGAGTCTCCAAAGCCATGTAAACCCGGAGTCTCTTACCGGTCAACGGTTGTCTACCTTTTCCGGATACAGGTCATGATTCAGCAAGCGGTGCTCCGCCATTTGCTCATACTTCGTTCCCGGCCGGCCGTAATTGCAGTACGGATCGATGGAGATTCCTCCGCGCGGAGTGAACTTGCCCCAAACTTCGATATACTTGGGATCCATCAGCTTGATCAGGTCGTTCATGATGATGTTCACGCAGTCCTCATGAAAATCGCCGTGATTGCGGAAGCTGAACAGGTACAGCTTGAGCGATTTGCTCTCTACCATCTTGCGGTCCGGAATATAACTGATATAGATGGTCGCGAAATCCGGCTGCCCTGTAATCGGACAAAGGCTCGTGAATTCGGGACAATTGAATTTTACAAAATAGTCGCGGTACGGATGCTTGTTATCGAACGATTCGAGCATCTCGGGCGCATAAGTCATCGGGTATCGAGTTTGCTGGCTGCCGAGCAGCGTCAGCTCCAGCTCGTCCTCTTTTCTTCCTGCCATAGGGCTGTAGCTCCTTTCAAGCTTGCTGATCTATTATTATAACGGATTTGCAGAAAGAAAGTAAGCGGGGGTTGGAGAACAAGCCAGAGCCGCATTACGCTTTGGAATCGGGAGCTTTCCGGTCGTGATCCCAAAACCGCTGCGAGCTGATGAATTCCTTCATATGCAATCGGGACGGCGTACCCAGTTTGACTTGCATGGCCTGCGTCCAATTCGTATCTTTAGTGCCGTTTGTTCGATCCAGCATATATTGCTTCATTGTCTCATCGTAGGCTTGAATCAGATTTTCATAATTCTCCGCCGAGTATACATCCTCATGCAAAACCGCCTCATAAGGCAGCCTCGGCCTGATCGAAGGGGATTGGTCCGGGTAGCCGAGACACATGCCGTACACCGGAATCACATATTCCGGCAGCTTCAGCAAAGCGGATACCTCCTTGATCTGGTTGCGGATTCCTCCAATATAGACGGCTCCGAGCCCCATGGATTCCGCGGCCACGACGGCGTTCTGGGCAGCCAGGGCTGTGTCTGTTATGGCGACAACCAGATTTTCCGTGGTACCGATATACCCTTCTCCCTCGGCAAACCCGCAGGCGGTTTTGAGCCGGTACAAGTCTGCGCACCAAACCAAAAATACGGGGCATTCCTCGACATAGGCTTGATTCCCCGCAAGTGCGGCCAGCCGGCTTCTTTTATCCCGGTCATTGATTTGAATCACACTATACGCCTGCATATTGCTGGATGTGGAGGCCATCTGGGCCGCACGGATAATCGTCACCAGCTGTTCCTTGGTGACAGGCTCCTGTTTAAATTTGCGTATGGACCGGTGATTCATCAGTTTATGAATGGCTTCATTCATGGACATTCCCTCTCCTTTGCTGCGATCGTTTAACGGCGCGGCATACCGAAACTCCCGCTCAGGCTGCCGCCACAGCTCAATCATATCCTCCATTACCACTTTACGATACTGACAAGCGTACTGCAAATTTTTAGGATGGCATTTGACGGATAAGAGCGATACAATGAACAATGATGAATCAAAAAGCACCCGTCATTTAGCATGCAGATTACGGTCGTTGATCATCCGCGGGACGGCCTGTCCTGCAAAAAATGCAACTTTTCCCGGTTTCTTATCGTCAAACCATATAGAACTGGACGCATGCCAACTCAGATATGCCAATGTGAGAAAGGATTTGTTTCTATTGAATTTACGTCTAACCGCCGCTGCCGCTCTGCTGCTGACTTGTATCGCTTTTACCGCTTCCGGCTGCGGAAACCCTTCTTCAGTCGAAGTCGGACAAGGAGAAACCGGCGGTGCTCCCGCTGCCCAAAACCCTGGCGATCCCCCCGCCGCGGCACCTTCCCAACCGGATGATACAGTAAAGCAAGGAGGATCTTCGGAAACCGGGGACGCTGCGAAGGAACCGACGAAACCGCCGGCAAACCTCCCGCCGTCAGGTAAGGGGGATGATTCTTCGATCCGGGTCATTGCGAATCCGGAAGACGTCGCTGTTCTTGTCAATAAAACGAACAAACTGCCGGAAAATTATAATCCGAAAGATCTGGTCGAACCGAACGTGCCTTTCATCTTTAAAGAAAAATCGGAGAAACGCATGCTCCGGAAAGAAGCCGCCTCGGCGCTTGAGGACTTATTCGATGCTGCCAAGAAGGACGGCCTCCCGCTGGCCGGGGTTTCGGGCTACCGCTCCCATGCGACACAAAAAACGCTTTATAACAACTACGTCAAGCGCGATGGAGAAGCGGCCGCGAATAAGTACAGCGCCAAGCCGGGACACAGCGAGCACGAAACCGGACTTGCGATCGACGTCACCGGAAGCAGCGGCAAATGCCCGGCGCAGGACTGCTTTGGGGATACGAAGGAAGCCAAATGGCTGGCCGAGCATGCACCGGAATACGGCTTCATTATTCGTTATCCGAAAGGCAAGGAATCGATTACCGGCTATCAGTATGAGCCATGGCACCTGCGGTATGTCGGGAAGAATGCCGCCAAAGAAATCGCCAAGCAGGGCATCACGCTGGAGGAATACACCCACGGCGGGGTCCCGGTCTCCAATCCGAAATAAAGAAGTCCCGCTCTCCCCTATACGGAGGGCGGGACTTTGCTTATGCTTCCACGCGGGAAGATTCTGTTTTGGCTTATTGCTGTTGATTGGACTTGTACCCTTTCCCCTGCTTATGCACCGGCTTTGAGCCGAAATCCGCTTGCTGTTGTGCAGGCTGGGCCTGGTTTGCTTGGTATTGCCCGCGGGGGGCTCCTCCTTGCTTGCCTTCGAAGTGCCGCGAAGACGTTCCGGACTTGGAGCTCCGCGGATGCTGTCCTTTGCCATTCGGAGGCTGGTTATTCCGGCGGCTTGCATCCCACGGCTGAACCTCGGACGGGGATTTCATTTGTGACAGGGCTTGTCCGGCCGGCCGCTGTTCCTGATCCCGCTGCTTATGCTCATCCGTCTCGGATTCTTTGGATTTCTCCGGCTCTCCGTCCTGCCAAATTCCGCTTTCCGGAACCGATTCGCCGGGATGGCCTTGAGGCTGCTTGTTTCCGACTTTTTCGAGAATAAAATAAGCGCAGCCGAAGTTGCAGTACTCATTCAAATAGTCGGGCAGTGTCGAGATAATCGTATCTTTGCTGCCCTTCGGATGATTATCCTTAAAAAAACCGCGGAGACGAAGCTGATTATAGCCCCAATCCCCGACAATATAATCGTAACGTTCCAGCACTTCGCTGTACCGGTCCCGGAACGCCTCAAAACGCCAGCCATTCTTGTGATCGACAATCACTTCATATGTTTTGCCCGATATATGAATCACGTTCTATGCCTCCTCACGATCTTACGACTGCCGCGTCAAGCTCTTACGACCGCTGCGCCGATTTCACTTGATCGTGCGCATGATATGAACTGCGCACGAGCGGACCCGATTCCACATGGCTAAAGCCGCGCTTCATCCCTTCTTCCTTCAGCTCGGCGAACTGCTCGGGCGTATAATATTGCATGACCGGCAAATGATTCACGCTGGGCTGCAGATATTGGCCAATCGTCATAATGTTGCAGTCCACCGCCCGCAAATCATCCATCGTTTGCAAAATCTCGTCCCATTCTTCACCTACACCCAGCATGATGCTCGATTTGGTTGGAATGTTTGGAGCGATTCGCTTCGAGCGCTCCAGAAGCTCGATCGAACGGCGGTATTTGGCCTTGGCCCGCACCCTGTCGGAAAGACGCTCCACCGTTTCCACATTATGGTTCAGTATATTCGGTCCGGCTTCGAGCACCGTGCGGAGCGCTTCTTCGTTTCCTTGAAAATCGGGGATCAGCACTTCCACACTGGCGAGCGGCAAGCGTTCGCGCAATGCGCGGATCGTAGCGGCAAAAATCGATGCCCCCCCGTCCTTCAAATCGTCCCGTGCCACGGATGTGACCACCACATGGCTGAGTCCCATCTGTTCGGCGGCTTCGGCCACACGCTCGGGCTCCTGAAGGTCAAGTTCCGTCGGCAAACCCGACGTTACCGCACAGAACCGGCAGGCCCGTGTGCATATGTCTCCAAGAATCATGAAGGTAGCGGTCCGGTTCGCCCAGCATTCGTGAATGTTCGGACACTTCGCCTCTTCGCACACCGTATGCAATGTTTTCCCGCGCATCATATTTTTTAATTCCTTGTAATTGTCACCGGTAGCCAGCTTGATCTTCAGCCAATCGGGTTTACGTTCTATTTGTCGAGTCGCCATAGAGCTTCCCCGCTTTCTTCAGAAAATAAATATCTTCAAGGAAAGTATACCACAAACCGGAATTTAACGCAGAAGGAAAAATAATCGTACGGTCGGATCAACTGCGCTTCGAATTACATTCCGCAGGAAATATGGTACACTAGGAAAAGGGTTGAATTTGGGAGGATAGTCTTTTCCGACATGATGAATACAGATCAGATTTTGAAGCTTGTAGCGTCGGGAGATCTCGATATTGCCGATGCTAAACGTCTATTGGAGGAAGCGGGGGAAGGTCGGGGAATCTGGACTGAAGCCCTTCCTGTGGACGATTCCCTCGGGTATGCGCAGCTTGACCTTAAGAGAGAGGCAAGAACCGGCTTTCCCGAAGTTATTTTTGGCGAGGGAAAATCCGCGGAGCAGATTACCGCGATCTTCGAACGGCTCATGGCACATACGGACCGCGTGCTTGCGACGCGGGTCAGCGGGGAGAAGGCCGCATATGTTCTGGAACGCATACCCGCCGCGGCCTATCACGCCGATGCCCGGGCGATTTCCTGGCGGTCTAGAGATGCCCGGACAAATGAGGAAGACGGATACATCGCCGTCGTATGCGCGGGTACATCGGACGTGCCTGTCGCCGAAGAAGCCGCCGTCACCGCCGAATGCATGGGCTGCCGCGTTGAGCGTGTGTACGATGTCGGCGTGGCCGGCATCCACCGGTTGTTCCGCCGGCTGCCGCTGATCCGCGGCGCCAGCGCCGTTGTGGTCGTCGCCGGCATGGAAGGCGCTCTTGCCAGCGTGGTCGGCGGTCTCGTTGCGGTTCCGATCATTGCGGTCCCGACAAGCATCGGCTACGGCGCAAGCTTTCAGGGCATGGCCGCGCTGCTGTCCATGCTGAACGCCTGTGCGCCAGGCATCTCCGTCGTCAATATCGATAACGGTTTCGGCGGTGGTTATAACGCTTCATTAATCCATTACAACCGGGTAAAGAGGGATAAAGAATGAAACTTTTGTATTTGGACTGCTTCTCCGGTATTAGCGGGGACATGACGCTCGGGGCGCTGGTGGATGCGGGGGCCGATCGCCATTACATAGAAGAGGAGCTCCGCAAAATCAAGATCGAGCCCTTCACGCTGGAATGGAAGCGTGTAAATAAACGGGGGATCTCCGCACTGAAGCTGGATGTTCTGCCGGATCCGAACACCCCTCCGAAGCATCATCGCCATTATTCGGAGATTGTTGAGCTGATCCATCGGTCAGGCTTCAACGAACGCGTGGTCAAGCTGAGTCTGTCCATCTTTGAAAAAATCGGCATAGCCGAAGCCAAGATCCATAATATCCCCATTGAAAAAGTACACTTTCATGAAGTCGGCGCGATCGATTCCATCGTTGACGTCATCGGGGTGGCATTGGCTATCGATTCGTTGAATATTGAGAAAATCGTTTCCTCCGCCGTTCCGCTGGGTTCAGGCACGGTGCACTGCGACCACGGCATTTATCCGGTACCTGCTCCGGCGACGCTTGAAATGATGAGAGGACTGCCTATTGCCCATACCTCGATTGCGCTGGAAATGACGACTCCGACCGGAGCAGGGATTGTATCCGGCCTGGTGGACGAATTCGCCAAAGGTCTGCCTCCCATGATCGTGGAAGCCATCGGCTATGGCGCAGGCACACGGGATCTGCCGGAACAGCCCAATGTTCTGCGGGCTATCGTAGGAGACGCCGACCCGTATGCGAACAAATGGCGCATTCATCACGAAGAAATTCACCATGAACATGCCCATCATCACAGCCATCACGATGAGGACCATCATCACCATCACCATCATGACCATGGGCATAACCACGATCACCATACCCATAGTCACGATCGCCATGGACATGGCCATCAACATCATGAACACACGCATCACCATGGGCACCAGAACCATGAAGAAGGCCTGTGCCAGGAGCCGCGGCACGAATCCGCGTGCAACCACGGCTAAAGAGGTTCACGATCCCGATATTTTCAAGAAAAGCCTCATCTAAAACCTTCATTAAATAGGCTGCAAGCCGAAGCTTTTCTTGCTGCTCCCGCCTCTGTTACGCGCGGCATTTGTAACGGGGGCTTTTTTATGCTTTTCCCTCTTCCCCCGTTCTTTCCATAAACCTTCTGCGCACCTCGTCGTACACCGTTTTCAGCGGTATGCCGTACGTCTTCGCCGCGTGCTCACACTCTTTGAATTCCGGTGCGAATTGCACGAGCTCTCCCTGATGAAATCCTGCCTTAACGTGAATTATGCCCCATGGGGTATCTACCGCATGAAACGTCCTCCCCAGACGATGGACGGATGCTCTCACGTAACGAAGCCCCAGCGTCGTCGTTTCGCGAAAAATGACGGTTTCCATCTTTTCCGCTTGCGATTCGTCCGTAAGCACATTGAGCATGACGCCGGGACGGCCCTTTTTCATAATGATCGGAATCCAATAGACATCGTTCGCCCCCTGTTCAAACAGCAAATCCGTAATGTATGAGCAGTATTCAGGGTTCATATCATCGATATTCGCCTGTAAAATCAGCATCCGTTCATCCAGATGCTCCTCACGGTGTTCAAACGCCATACAGCATCCCTCCAGAAGCATCATATCAAACTTGGCATGGGATAAAAAGCCGTTATTTAGCGTAACCTATCGATACACAAAAGGTAATGCTATCAACATTGTAAAGGGATTGAAGCAGCATATCCGGATCGAGAATGTCATTAGAAGGAGGTAACTTTCCTATGGTCGCATGGTATGCCCGGGCTCTAACCGCCGTGCTGGTGTGCACGACCTTGACGAGCGCCGCGCTCTGGCCTGTGGAGAAACAAGCGTCCGCAGCCGCCCCTGCCGTATCCCCAAAGTCTGCCCCCAAAAGCGGCAAAGAGGCAGCCGGGATGAAAGAGGTATTTGCAGAACGAAAAGATTTATTCGATAAGGTGAGCGCGTTAACAGGCATTCCCTGGAATTACTTGGCTGCCATCGATCAATATGAACGCTCGATTAATTTGTCCAAGAAAAGGCCTCTCAAGGACAGTCTGGTGGCCATCTATTTTACAGATCTGCAATGGGGCGGAATGTTCAATCCGGACCATGAGGATATGAACGAGCAAAGCATTAAGCTATTTGGCGGCATGGGCCGCGACGGTTCAGGCGACGGCTTGGCGGATCGGATGAACGATCTTGACCGGCTTTATTCGATGGCTTCTTATCTGCTCAACAAAGGAACCGCCGAAGAGGATCTGCGCATTGGACTCTGGGAATACTATCAAAATAACCGCAGCGTGGAGCGAATTCAGCAATTCGCCCGGATTTACGGTACATTCGACACCTTGGACCTGCATGAGCACTGCTTTGTGATGCCGCTTGGCTCCAATTACTCCTATCGGAGCACGTGGGGCGCCAGCCGCGGCTGGGGAGGATTCCGGATTCATGAAGGAACGGACCTGTTCGCAGGCTACGGAGTACCGGTACGCAGCGCAACATACGGCATTATCGAGGTGATGGGCTGGAACCCATACGGAGGCTGGCGGATCGGCATCCGTGACTTGAACAATGTGTATCACTACTTTGCCCACTTGTCCGGATTCAACAAAAAAGAAGTGAAGCTGGGCGACGTCGTAAAACCGGGCCAAGTGGTCGGCTGGGTCGGCAGCTCCGGCTACGGGAAGCCCGGAACATCCGGCAAATTCCCACCGCATCTGCATTACGGGCTTTACCGCGACAATGGATTGACCGATTGGTCGTTCGACCCGTATCCGCATTTGCGAAAGTGGGAGCGCGAAGAGCGAATGCGGCGCAAGAGGTAAATCATGCTATGACGAAACACCCCTGTGAAGGGCAGCCGCTGCCGGCTTGTCGATCACAGGGGTGTTTTATCGACCCTGGAACGCATGGGCATTATCCGTGCTTCACATGCTGAAGCATCTGAACGAAAATTTGTTCGATATGCTCATCATCCAGCGAGTAGAATACCGTTTTGCCGGCTTTGCGCCGCTTCACGATGCGCAGATTGCGCAGATAACGCAGCTGATGGGAAACCGCCGACTGCCCCATATCCAGCACTTGTGTCAGGTCGTGCACACAAAGCTCTTTTTCCAGCAGCGTATATATAATTTTCACCCGGGTCGGGTCCCCCAGCACCTTGAATATATCGGCAAGCGCCGATGCAGTCGGTTCCGGTATCAAATCTCTTTTCAATTCGGCAATCATACCGGTGCCCGTGCAGGGATCATCGCATTGTTCGTTAAGGAATTTGTCCATGTCCCCACCGCCCCTTTTTGGTAAGCTTAACTATCCGTCCAATCATTATAGCAGAAAACAGAACGGTACGCCGCCGACATCACAACAGGCTGAGACAATTCCCATATCCATCCATATTACCCGTTGTATTTTTGAATGAGCTTCATCTTTAGGGCCCACGACGCGGGGCTAAGATTAACCCTGTACAATTCGGGATTCAATATGCGGAGATATTCCGGCCAAAAAAGCTGGAGCTGTTCTTGGTGAAACCGACGGATGTCTTCCAGCTTCGGCAGTGAATAAACCAGCTCGCCATCGATATAAATAGGTTTTAAAAGAGGGACTCCCTCATAATTAGTGATGATTTTATTTTTATACGGTTGCAGGGGATCAAACAATTTCAGAGGCTTGCCCCGCCGCACGTCGGTCTCGTCACTTTGAGCAATGTAATCCGCTTCCGCTTTTCCCGTCTCTTTATTGATAATGCGGTAGATTTCTTTGATGCCCGGATTGGATACTTTTTCCGGATTGCCTGAAATCTTGATCACCGGCTCGTATGCACCTTTCTTTTCTCTTGCCACGAGTTTATAGACACCGCCCAAGGACGGCTGGTCCGCCGCGGTAATTAACTGTGTCCCCACTCCCCACACGTCTATTTTCGCTTGTTGGGCCTTCAGGTTAATGATAATATTTTCATCAATGTCGTTGGAGGCGATGATTTTTACATAAGGAAGTCCCGCACGGTCGAGCATTTCTCTGGCTTGCTTGGATATGTAGGCCAGATCCCCGCTGTCTATCCGGATGGAGTTCATTCTTTTCCCCTGCTGCTCTAACAGTTTTGCCGTTTTTATCGCATTAGGAATCCCGCTTTTTACCGAATCATAAGTGTCCACAAGTAAAGAAACCTGATCGGGAAGCGCTTCAGCGAATTTTTGGAAGGCTTCTTCTTCCGTATCATGATCCTGGATCCAGGCATGGGCATGGGTGCCCTTGGTAGGAATGCCGAACAGCATGCCGGCCCGCAAGTTAGAAGTCGCATCAAAGCCTGCAATATAGGCCGCTCTGGCCCCCCACACCGCCGCATCGGCCTCCTGCGCTCTTCTTGTTCCAAACTCAAGCAAGGTCTCATTGGCAGCCACCTGCTTGATCCGCGACGCTTTGGTTGCAATGAGCGTTTGGTAATTCATAAAGTTCAGCAATGCGGTTTCAATCAACTGCGCTTCAAATATACGGGCCTCAACGCGAATTAACGGTTCATTCGGAAAAACCAACGTCCCTTCCGGCACGGCGTGGATGTTACCGGTAAACCTGAAGTTTTTCAGCTCGTCCAAAAATCCTTCCTTATATCGCTCCTCCTGCTGCCTCAGATAATGAATATCCTCATCGCTGAAGGTTAACTGCCGGATATAATCTACAATTCTCTCCAAGCCCGCAAAAACGGCATACCCGTTGCCAAACGGCAGTTTTCTAAAGTAAGCCTCAAACACGGCCTTTTTATTCAATGACCCCTGCACCCAATGGGCATACATCATATTGATTTGATATTTATCCGTATGCAGAGTTAAATGTGAATAACTCAATTCGCTCACTCCCTAATTAAAACTATGGCCAATGCAGCCATGATTGAAACATCGAATGTATATATTCTGATGATACGAATTGGGAATGACCGCTTTCAGAGCCTCCCCCGAGGCACCTTCATTTTCCGGGATGAAGCTGCTATATATAAAGTACCGTAAATTGCCCGAATCAACAAGAATGCTCCATGAAAGAATGCGCCCGGTCTACCCGGTTTTCGCCTTCTCCAATGCAGACCGGCCCGGTTTGACGCGGCGCTTTGGGGTTCGTTATAATAAAAATAACTATAAAGGGGAGTAGCCCAGAGGCAAAGTCGTCATTACGGGAGAGCGGTTCTCCCCGGCTTTGCCGGCAGTGCGAGCTGTTGGCGAGACCTTTACCGTACAGTCCGGTCCGGTGAAGGTCTTTTGTTTGTAAGCGGGACTTCAACCGGATTGCAAAATCAGGAGAGGAGAATGAACCATGTGGAAAAAAAGCGCCGCCCTAAAGGTTATCCTGCTTGCGTTGCTGTTGTCCGGTTGCGGAATGCTGAACGATATTCAGCAATCCGTCAATTACGCAGACCAAGCGACCGACTATATCCATCAAGCCGGTACGTTCGCCGAGGAAGTTTCCGCTCTTTCCAAACAGCTTCTGACCGACGAGGAGGCACGGGCGCAATTATTGCAAAAGCTGGACGACATGAACCAGCGCATCCGGGATTTCAACAGCATCGAGCCTCCGAAGATCGCTTTGCAAATTCATGAGCAGCTGATTGCTTATAATGAATCTCTGCAAAAAGGAATCAACGATACCGTGGAGCAAATACAATCAGGAGTATGGGATCCACAGCTGCTGCAAATCACGAACATATTGGAAACGATCGGGCAAATTACGAATATTTTAGACCAGCTGAAGCAGCTTGGATAGGCTTCGGCGGATTCTACTGAATCCTTTTCCAGTCATTGGCGTATACCATATATGCAGTTTATTCTAGGGAAGGAGTCGATTCCATGATTGTGACCACCACAAATACCTTAGAAGGTCAAACGATTATCCGTTATCTTGGTTTAGTCAACGGCGAAGCCATTATGGGGGCCAATATCGTACGCGACTTGTTCGCTTCCATCACCGATATTGTCGGCGGCCGGTCCGGAGCTTACGAAAGCAAGCTGAAGGAAGCGCGCGATATTGCGATTGAGGAAATGAAATCCCAAGCCGTACGTATAGGCGCCAATGCCGTGGTCGGCGTTGACATTGATTACGAGGTGATTCGGGAAGGCATGTTAATGGTAGCGGTCAGCGGGACCGCGGTGTATGCGGAATAATCCAAAGAACCTGACGGCAGATGACCATCAGGTTCTTTTTAAGTTCAGTTATGCAAGGCAAGCTGTGCGATTTCGAGCCGAAATCCGGCGACCATTATCGGCAGCCCGGTATGATGGAGCCAAAAATGCCGTGGCCCAATCGACTTCCGCCCGCCGCGAGCGATCGTTTCAGACTGTCCCTTTGCCGTTTTACCGACCGCCTAAGACTGTTCAATAACGCGGGCGGTCAGCATGGCTTTGGCCACGCGGGCGCCGCTGTGGAAAATCTCAATATCAATCTTGCAAAAGCGCCGGCTGACTTCAATAACCGTAGGAAAAATTTCAATGACGCTGTCGATTTGAACCGGCTTCAGAAAATAACCGGAGAAATTATCCAGAATGAGATCGCCCTTCTTATGCTCCTTGGCGGTCCGGTAAGCGACCTGTGTCATGATGGTGGTCAGCACACCCTCGGAGACCGTGCCGAGATGATTCGTCATCTGCGCCGTGATCGTCCCGCGGAAATACAGTTTGCCCTCGTCGTCTCTCCGGTCCTCGAATCCCGACCATATCAAATCCTCGAAGGTTTCTCCGTTTTGCGGCTGCATCTGGATGTACTGCATGGCCTTCAGCACCTCCTGACGGCTGATGACCCCTATCATTTTGCGGTTCGTATCGATCACCGGCAAGAGCTCGATGCCTTCCCACACCATGATATGCGCGGCGGAAGCGACGGAAGCCTGCGGATGGATTGTGATGGGATGGCGCGTCATAAGCCGGTCCACCGTCTGGTCCGGTTCCGCTCCGACCACATCCTTCGTCGTGACAATCCCGATCGGCCGGTTCCATTCATCCACCACCGGAAACCGGTTATACCCCGTCTCCTCCATCAGCTTTTCCATGTCGGCAACCGTGTTATAGCTGCGCAAGCTGCTGACGGGGGCATCGGTGCGGATGATATCCTCCACCAGCATGATTTGCTTCTTGATCAGCCGGTCGTAGATGGCCCGGTTGATCATTGTCGCCACGGTGAACGTATCATAGCTGCTGCTGATCAGCGGCAATTCGAGTTCATCCGCCAACCGCTTCACCTCCGGAGCGGTATCGAATCCGCCGGTAATGAGCACCCCTGCGCCCTGCTCCAGCGCGCCCATATGAGCCTTGTTGCGGTTGCCTACGAGCAGCAGGCTTCCGGGCTCGATGTACCGCATCATCGCATCCTGCTGCATGGCGCCGATGACAAACTTGTGGAGCGTTTTCTCCAATCCTCCAGCCCCGCCCAGCACTTCGCCGTCCACCATGCTCACCACCTCCGCAAAGGTCAGCTTGTCGATATTTTGCCGCTGCTTGCGATCTACCCTTACGGTTCCTGTGCGCTCCTTCGTACTCACAAGCCCCTGATTCTCCGCTTCCTTTATGGCGCGATACGCGGTTCCTTCGCTGACCTCCAGCGCTTTGGCGATTTTGCGTACGGATATGCGCGTCCCGACGTTAAGCTCGGCGATATATCGGATAATCTGCTCATGCTTGGTGAGCAGCTCCTGCGGCTCTTCACTCATTCCCGAAACACCTCCATGCAAACTGTAATATCCTGTTTTTCAATTATTATATAATAGATGTGTCAAAAAAACAGCCTGACCGAAACAGATTTCCGGTATATCCTCCACATTAAGGTCCCCGGAATGGAAAAAAGCCCAGGGCGTTCTCTCGCCTCAGGCTTCCTATTGCTGTGCAGCCGCAGATTAGCGGATTAGCAGATTATCCAATGTTTGCCACGATGCCGCACAGTGTCTTGTCTATGACAATTTGACGATTTGGCCAGTCGCATAAGATTGGAATGCGCCTAATATCACCTTCAATGATTTCAGCCCTTCTTCCCCGGAGATATCCGGTGCTTTGCCCGTTACAAGGCAATCTACGAAGGCGTCGATCACGCCGCTTGCGGTCTGTTTCTCATTCGTAGCGATGGCTCCGACTTTGTACCGTTCTACAGTACCGTCGCGCAGCTCGACAATCACCTGATCCTCCGGATGCGTACCCACCTTCATGACGCCGTTCTCGCACCAAAATACGGTGCTGTTGTCTTCGCCTTTGTAGTACGTCCAGCTGGCCGCCAAGGTCCCGATCGCACCGCTTTTCATCCGCAGCACGCAGGCGGCGTTATCATCGACGGCCGTATCTTCTTTGTGCAGCGTATCGATGATGGCAGCCACTTCAGCCACTTCGTCTTCCAGAAAGTACCGGA
Source organism: Paenibacillus naphthalenovorans (assembly GCF_001465255.1). Lineage (NCBI taxonomy): Bacteria > Bacillati > Bacillota > Bacilli > Caryophanales > Paenibacillaceae > Paenibacillus > Paenibacillus naphthalenovorans. The sequence goes on from NZ_CP013652.1 coordinate 3,246,967, forward strand.
TCAGATCGGATTTATGCACCCCAAGGTCGCCCATTGCTCCCATGATCGACTCATCCTTGCGGAAAAACCAGCTGTCCCGTCCGTCTACACTCCACCTCTCCGGACCGGGATGACCGAACGAGGTCCGGAAAGTCAGCACTTTGCCGAGCTTACCCGATTGCAGAATCTCCTTCGCTTTCCTATGCGGAGGCATCAGCCTTTGATTGTGTCCGACCATCAAGTAAACCCCGTTCCTCCTGGCCGCCTCGATCATCGCTTGCGCTTCCTCTTCGGTTGCCGCTATCGGTTTTTCTACCAGGACGTGAGCCCCTGCGTTGGCTGCGGCGATGGTCGCCGGAGCATGCAGAATGTTAGGCGTACACACACTGACCGCATCCGGCTTGACCTCGCGCAGCATGTCTTCATAATCGGTGAACGCTTGAGCAGAATAGGGCTCCGCGCACATTTGCGCGCGATCGGGAATCGGGTCGCAAAAAGCAACCAGCTCCACGTTCGGATTCACCGCATACTCCGGGATATGTCTTCTTTGCGCGATCGCGCCGCAGCCGATCACGGCCACTCTTATTTTTTTCATGATTTCAGCCTCCTCATATCCTTTTATCCTTTTTATAAACGGGACAAATAATTCTCACGCAGCCATTGCATACTGATCTCTACACTTTCAAGCGGCGGATTTTGACACCGGTCCTGCTCCACAATAAGCCACTCGACATCGGCATCCGAGGCGGCTTGAAGCACCTCGGGCAGATGGATAATCCCTCTTCCAAGCTCCAGCGTATCGATGCCGCCGTCTTCGGCATAGCGGAAATCCTTCAAATGCAGCAGCGGAAGACGTCCCGAATATTTGGCGGTATACGCCAACGGATCCTGACCGATATATTGCACCCACCCAAGATCCATTTCCACCTGGGCCAAAACAGGAGGCAGCGCATCGTACAGCGCGTCGAAGACAAATTGCTCCCCTACTTTCTCTTCAAATTCGAAGGCATGGTTATGATAAGCGAACTGCAGACCATGCTTTTGCGCTTTCCGGGCAACCTGTTCAAAAAAGGAAAAATGCCGCTCCCAATCTCTTCGATCATCCTGAGGAATATTAGGGCACACGATATATTCAGCTCCAATGGTCTTCAAATAGGCGATCTCGTTCTCCAGATTGTCCTGGAGAAGATGATACCTCACATGGCTGCCGATCGCTTTTAAATTCAACTCTTGGAGCAAGCTCTTCATCTCTTCGGCGGGCACGTCGCCGTAACCGGCAAACTCCACCCCTTCGTACCCCAGCTCGGCGACTTTACGCAGCGTACTGCGGAAATCTTTGGCCGTTTCGTCACGCACCGTATACATTTGCAAGCCAATCCCCATTCGTTTCAATGGAATCTCTCCCTCTCCGAATTGTTATCCCATTATTTCACCGCTCCGCCGGTCAGTCCCGTAACGATTTTTTCCTGGGCCATAAAATAAACCGTAAGGATCGGTAAGCTAGCCAAAGTCAGAGCGGCCATTAATGCGGGGACATTCACCGTTAATTCTCCATAAAATTTCTGCATTCCGAGCGGCAGCGTCATGTTCTCCGGGCTCGAAATCAAGACCAGAGCGAAAATAAACTCCGTCCAGATATGAATAAAATTGTAGATCACAATCGTAGCCACCGCAGGCGTAAGCATCGGCAGAATAACGTTCCAAAACATTCGCATATGACCGCAGCCGTCGATTTCTGCGGCTTCTTCCACCTCGCGGGGAAGCTCCGACATGAACTGGGTCAATATAAATATCGAGATCGGTAAGCTAAACGCGACATACGGACCGATTAAAGCCGGAAGAGAGTCACTTAAACCGGCATTGCGGGTCAGAATAAAAATCGGAATCAGCGTAGAGTGAATAGGCAGCATCATACCCGACACCAGCAGCAGGAATACTGGCTTATTCCAGCGGAATTTCAATCTGCTCAGCGGATAGCTCGCCAAGGCTGCGATGAATACGGTAAGCGCAACCGATATCGATGTAACGATGACGCTGTTGAAGAAATACGCCACAAGTCCATTTTCAAACGCCAGGATATAGTTGGAGAATTGAATCGACGTGAACAACGAGAACGGATCCATAAAAAATTGTTCCTGCGTTTTGAAGGAGGTCGCAACCATATATAGGAACGGGTATCCCGTAAAGACCAGCAGCGCAACGGCAAGGATGTACTGGGGAACAAGCCTGATCGTCGCCGTCATGGCATCGCCCCCTTCTTCTTGCGGCCGGCTTCCATAACTTGGATGACGCCCGCTGCTATGAATGCCAGCAGGAACATCATAAAGGCCACCGCACTGCCATAGCCCATATCAAAATGAATAAACGCCTGTTTGTACATGTAGGTACCCAGCAGCTCCGTACTGCCGTTCGGTCCTCCACCCGTCATAATATAGAAGATGTCGAACGCTTTTAACGAACCGACAATGGCCAAAGTCGATGAAGTCACGATCGTCGGCAGAAGAAGCGGAAGCGTAATATGCCAAAATCGTTCAAACGCGCTCGCTCCGTCTATGCTTGCCGCCTCGTACAGATCCTCCGAAATCCCGACGATCGCCGCTTTAAACAAAATCATGTAAAAGGGCGCGTACTGCCAAACAATGACCAATAAGATAGCGCTCATCGCCGTCTTCTCTTCGCTGAGCCAAGCGACATATTCGAAGCCGAACAGACTGATCAAACGGTTGACCACGCCATTCAAGGGATCAAACATGAAGATCCACAGCATACCAATGGCTACCGTCGACATCAAAAAAGGCATGAAGTAAATCGTCTGAAACAAACGCTTGCCCCGTATGGGAGCAAACAAAATCAATGCCATGATCAACCCCAATGGAATTTGAAGAAAAACCGAGGTAAAAATGATTTTGACGTTATTCAGAAACGCCTTCCAAAAAACAGGATCCGAAAAAAGAACGGTATAATTTTGCAACCCGATAAAGGTTTTATCCGCTCCGCCCTTCCATTGATAAAAGCTGTATTGAGCCGTCCCGAATATCGGATACAGGATGTAAATGCAGTAAACGATCAGTGCCGGCGCAAGAAACAAGCAAATGGTCAACCTTTTATCGAATTGTTTTTTTCGGCCCGGGCTCAGCGAAGTCGCTGCAGGGTAAGAATATTCTGTTTTTTGCAAGTTCCCCACATCCTTCCTGCACAGGTTGAGAAGATAGGGGGAGAATCCCCCCGTCCTGCTTTACTTCAAGATTTGCTTCGCTTTTTCTTCCATTCGTTTCGCCGCTTCCTCCGGAGTAATCGACAATCCGAACAAGGCCTGCGTCGTATCCTTATGCAGCTCGGCCAATTCCGCCGGCAGCGTTTGGTCATAAGGCCAAAACATCGCTTTGGCATTCGCCGCCATTTCGGCCAGCCGTTTAGCGTATACGTCTTTGTAAGTTACTCCATTGATCGCAACAGGAGAAGCCGTACGATCCGAATAAGCTTGTGCGGTTTCCAGGCTGGTCAATTCCTTAATCAATTCGATAGCCAAATCCGGGTTGGCCGACTTCTTGGATACGGACCATACCGGAGCCGTGGTGGCTTGAAGGTTGCCCGGATCGCCTTTGCCTCCCGGCAGCGTCGGGAACGGGAAGAAATCCAATTTGGCCTCAAAGCTCGGCGCTTCCGCCCGCATGTTATTTACGAACGCATTGGACATCAGCATCATGGCCGCTTGCCCCGTGTACATCAGCTGGCGTCCTTGACCCGCATCGTAGGCAATGCCGTTGAAGCCTTTGTTAAACGCTTCGCGTTTGGAAAGCTCTTGAATGTACTGCCCTGCCTTCACATAGCCCGGATCGTCAAAGCCGCGGCCCTGACGTGCGAACGCATGGTTGAACAGCTCCGGACCTTCCGCGCGGTCAGCCAAATACATCAAGTAGTAAGCCCCCGGCCATTTGGGCTGGTTGGCCAATGCGATCGGGATGACTTTATTTTGCTTCAGCGTATCGACGACATTCAAGAACTCCTCCCAAGTAGCAGGGGGGTTGATCTGATGTTTGGCAAATATCTCTTTATTGTACCAGAACACGGACAGGGAAAGCCCCAATGGCAGCCCGTATACTTTATTGTCGAAGGTCGCATTGGCTAAAGCCTGTTGGTTATAAAGGCTCGAATCGAACTGACCCGTAATTTCCAAAACATTGTTCTGACCGACAAACTCTTTCAGCCATCCGCCGCCCCACGAATGGAACACATCGGGCGGATTGCCTCCGGTCATCGCTACAGCAAATTTTTGTTTATAGGTGTCATTTGGCGTTTGCAGCGTTTTGACTTCGACGTCCGGATGCTTCGCTTTGAAACGTTCTACCGCTTCCAAATATACTTTTTCTTTCTCGCCGGGATCGATATACCAAAACTCCAGCGTTTTCTTGCCTCCGCTATTTCCTCCTGCCGCCGGGGTGCCGGATGACGTTCCGGATGTGCTTCCTTGTTGGCTCGTTGGTGTTGTGGAACTGCTGCAAGCCGCCAAAATAAGGGAGATGGCACTTAACATGACCATTGTTTTTTTCATTCCAAACCCTCCTGAACATGGTAATGAAGGATAAAACAACACCGAAAAATGGAGCCCGTTAATGGGATCGCTTCATCACCCCCTTCAAGCCGTATGGTTTTGTGTTTGCATCGGGATTGATTTGTAATCGATTACAAATCAATCGTTTGTTCATGTCCTGAAAGCGGACACGAACCTTGTTGTATTGTAATCGATTACAAACGGTTTAAATGAAATCCGCAGGATTCGCGGATGACTAACTCGTCATTCAGAATCACATGTTTGCTGCTTAAAGGCTCGCCCTTCATCATGCGGATCAGCATTTCTACCGATATTCTGCCCAAGTCCTCTTTAGGCTGTGCCATTGTAGTCAACGGCGGTTCACAGATCAATGCCATTTTGATGTCGTCAAATCCGACCACCGCAAATTCATCCGGGATGGATATCCCCAGTTTTCTGGCTGCTTTCATAGCCCCAATGGCCATTTCATCACTTGCCGCTACCAATGCCGTAGGAGGGTTGGGGGAGGCCAGCATCTGCAAGGCCAGGTCATAGCCGGATTGAAAATAAAAGTCTCCTTCACAAACCAGGGATTCATCGACAGCCAATCCATGGGCTTCCATCGCGGAGAAAAAGCCTTCCTGCCGCTCCTTGCTCAAGGAAAGTCCAAGGGGGCCGGAAAAATAGGCGATTCTGCGGTGGCCCAACCGGATGAGATGTTCGGTTGCCGTTTGTGAGCTTAAGCGGTTGTTATTGATTACAAAAGGAATGTCTGCGGGTGTCTCTTGGTGCCCTACAATCACAACAGGGTGCTTGTCTATTACACGCTGTATTTCTGAGGGATGCATGCGAGGATACAAAAAAATCACGCCATCAACCATTTTTTGCTGCAGCAGGTGCAAATATTTTTCTTCCATCTCCGGCGATTTGTCGGTATCTCCTAACAGAACCTGATAACCGTTCTCAAATGCCGCATTCTGTATGGATTTTAAGATGTAAGAAAAAAACGTGTTCATAATGTTGGGGATCACAACCAAAATACTGTTGGTTTGCAGCTTTCTAAGATTGCGGGCCAACATATTCGGTTGGTAATTCAGCTCCTCAATAGCCCGATATACCTTCTCGCGATTTTTCGGGGAGACTTTCTCCGGATTGGTATAGACGCGTGATACGGTCGCGACGGATAACTTGCATCGTTTGGCTACATCATCCATCGTCACCTTTCGCATTCCGACACCCCCTTCTTTATCCCTTGCCGCATCGAATGTAATCCATTACATGTATGCGTTTACAAAGATTCTAATACAAGATATTTCCATCGTCAATACAAAATCTGGATTTTCAGCTTTTTATTCCCGGGAAACGCCTCTCTATGCATTGAATGAATTCGCCATACGCATCCCGCAAATCGGTTATCGTGATCAGCTCGGGCGTATTGGCAATCTCCTCGGGCGATTGATCGCCCAGAATACTGTCAAGCCCCTGATAGTTAAACTTTAAATCCTTATACGTTTGATCCAGCTTCTCCAGCACGACTCCGATTAAGGTTTGATATTGTTCCATGTTTGCTCTCCTGCATTTTTTAACTCATTGTATCATAATTACCTCTGCAGCGGACAATGAAAAAAGACCGTATTCCGGTGAATAACGGTCTTTTCAATCATGCGGCGCTTCAGGAAAAAAGGGGGTTATTCGCCCGGTTACTTACCTGGAGGCGTTACTTCCCTTAGCGGCATAAGCCGTACCGTTCCGGTATTCCGAATCCCATTCGGGAGCCGGTACGCCCGGTACCTTGCCTTTTAACAGAGGATCATTCGTTTCCCGCATTCTGCGCTCTACGCGTTCACGCAGCTCAAGCAGTATATCCCTGAATGCCGGATCTCCGGCCAAGTTGTTGGTTTCAAGCGGATCCTGGGACAGATCATACAGTTCCTCGGGGACATTGGGCACGTAATATTCGTCCCTTACTGCACGCCCGGACAGGCTGCGGTGAATATCCAGCGGCAAGTAAACGGACGGCCCCGGCTCAAAGTTGCGGATATATTTGTACCGTTCCGTGCGGATTCCGCGCATAGGGTGGTACAAATCATGCCACGTCAGCTCGCAGAAAAAATGGTCCCGTACGGAATCCTCTTTCCCTTCGAGCAGCGGCAGGAAGCTTCGTCCGTCAAGGTCGGCGGGCAGCGGAGCTCCGGCCAATTCCAGAAGGGTCGGCATTAAATCGATATTGCAAAGCAGCTGCCGCTCTGTCCTGCCCCCTGCCCATTGCTTCGGCCACGATATAATCAGTGCGGTCTCCAATCCGCTGTCGAACAGGGTGCCTTTGGCCCGGGGGAACGCTATGCCGTGATCCGTCGTGTAGATGACGACCGTGTTATCGTCCAGCCCCGTTTCTTTCAAGGCATTCAGAATACGTCCGACGCCAAGATCAAGCGTCTTGGCCGAACCGTGAAGCAGGGCGAAATCATCGCGCACATCCGGCGTATCCGGAAGATAAGCCGGGGGAACGGCCTTTTCCCTAGGGTCCGCGGCATGCTCATATTCATCGAAATCCCGGTGCGTTTCAAAAAAACCGACAGAGGCAAAAAACGGCTTCCCGCCCTCCTTCGCCTTTTCTCTTAAAAAGGCGGCGGTTCGTTCACCAACCGCAGGAGCTCTGTCGCCCGGGACGGAAATGACTTCCTCATAACCGAGTGCCTTGCCCGAAGAAAAGTTCGTCCCGCCGGGCTCCCCGATCGTCTCATGGCTTAACCCGATCAAAGCCGTTTGATACCCTTCCTTGCGGAGTTCCATCGGCAGCGTAGCCACGCCGTCACGAATGGAAAATCCAAGATGGGCAAGCCCAATCATGCCGTGATTATGCGGGTAACGTCCGGTAATGACGCTTCCCCTGCTGGGACTGCATTGGGGCGCCGGACAAAAATAGTTGTCGAAAAGAACGCCCTGAGCGGCCAAACCGTCGAGATTCGGCGTTTCTACAGGTCGTCCGTAACAGCCTAAATATCTTCCCGTATCATGCGATATCATGAGAAGAATGTTTGGTTTATTCATTGATCATACTCCTTCTGGCATTCATCATCACCTAAGCCGCGAATTGCAGGCTCATTCTTTGACCGCACCGGATGTCAGACCGGAAACGATCCGCTTTTGAAAAATAAGGACAAGAATAACAATCGGCACTGTCACACTGACGGTAGCCGCAGTAATTTCTCCCCAAGGAAACGTATATTCCCCTTGAAACATCGCGATACCGACGGGTACCGTCATCATGCTTTGCTTCGTGTTGATCGTAAGCGAAAAGAGAAACTCATGCCAGGAATCGATAAATACGATAATGGCCGTCGTGAACATCCCCGGCACAGCAAGCGGCAGGATGACTTTGCGAAAGGTTTGCATGAGCGTTGCGCCGTCAATCTTTGCAGCCTCTTCCAATTCCACAGGGATCTTCTTGAAAAAAGTGGTCATATACCATATCGCAAGCGGAAGAGCAAATGTCGTATGAGGGATTACCAGCCCTAAATACGTATTGCGGAGTCCCGTTGACTGCATAAATAGAAAAATAGGCGAAATCGTAGCAATCTGAGGAAACATCGAAACAGCAAGCAGCAGCCCCAGAAATAACGTTTTCCCGTAAAAGTGCAGCCGTGCGATGGCATATGCGGCGAAGGACGCAACGAACAAACTGTATACCGTCGTCAGCAGAGCGACCGTCAGGCTGTTCACAATGTAACGCGCAAGCGGATGCGCCGTAAACGCGTAAATATAGTTATCCAACGTCGGTTGCTGGGGAATGATCCGAAAAGCAGATTCACCGAACAGCTCTGACGGAGATTTTATAGATGCGAGGAAGGTCCATAGAAATGGAAACAACACCGCAAATATAAACATGAACAACAATATGTGAAATCCGAAACCCGCTTTTTTGCGCATGTGCTTCCCCCTATCCCCCGCGCTTGGCGATGATATCCGAACCGAGAATTTTAACGTAGATCATGCAAATGATCGCAATGCATAGGAACACAATGACCGACAAAGCCGATCCCGCTCCAAAATTAAGCTGGGCAAACATCGTTTTATATGCATAAATAGAGATGGACTCCGTAGAGTTCGCCGGTCCGCCGCCGGTTAATACATAAATCAGGTCAAATACCCGGAAGGCGTCCAGCGTCCTGAACAGGAGCGCTACCAGAATCGTCGATTTTAACATGGGCAGCGTGATCCGGAAAAACCGCTGCCATTTGGTGGCGCCGTCTACCTGAGCCGCTTCATACAAGGAATCGGGTATGGTCTGAAGTCCGGCGAAGAGCAGCAGCGCGATAAACGGAGTCGTTTTCCACACATCGGCAAAAATGACGGCGAATAACGCCCCGGCTTTCGTGGACATCAGCATCCCCATGTCGGAAATGATGCCGAGATCCGTCAGCCATTTCGCAAAAATGCCGCTTTGGCCGTCATACATGTAGGACCAGATCATTCCCGAAATGGCCGTCGGCGTTGCCCAGGGAATCAGTATAGCGGCCCTGGCAAGCCCGCGGCCCTTGAAGGGTTGGTTGATCAGGAGGGCGATCATCAGTCCAAGCACCAGTTCGATGGAGACGGAAAACACGCTAAACAGCGTCGTATTGGCAAGCGAATCCCACATTCGCCGGTCCGTCAGAAAGTAACGATAATGCTCCAGCCCGATAAAGTTCGGCTCTACAAATGAAGACTGAAACGCCTTGACCAAACCGATGGAATCATCCGGTCTTTTTAACGCATCTTGAGACTTTAATTGGTGAAGACGCTCTTCGATTCGGGTCAGTCCCGAGCGGACATCGACCGCGGTTTGATTATCGATTTCAGCATATTTCAAAGCATCAGGCACCGGCTTGAAATCATACAGCAGCTGATCCACCTGATCATAACGTTCCTTGACAATGCTCTCCTCGTTCAACTTTCCAGCCAACTGCTTAACATCGGCGGCAATCCGGCGGATATCCTCTTTCGCGGTGCCGGCGGCGCTGCGCGCTTCATTGTCCAGTACATTGAACAAAACGTTAATCGTACCCACGTACCGTTCCATATCAATGGAATAGCTGTTGTGCATGGCCGATTTGGCGGGATCGTTCAGGCGGACGTCGTACAGGCTGATCCAAAACGAACGGGCTACGGGCCAGACTGCAATCAGGAAAATCATGATGAACGCCGGCAGCACCAAATAGTACCCCGCATGTTTCTCCGAAAACCAATTCCGGCGGGCTTTGTTCTTGTTTCCCGGGTTCATGGAACACCCACTTCCATTAAGCTTTTGAACAGTCGGGAGCCATATGGAGACGGCTCCCGACCGTATTCAGGTTGATATGATGTGCGTTTATTTCGCCGCTTTGATTTTCTGTTCCATGTTTTGTACAGCTTGTTCGGCAGTTTGTTCGCCGGCGATGGCCTTGGATACTTCGACTTGGATGATATCGGAAATTTTGGCATACAGCGGCGTAATAGGTCTCGGAACAGCAGCGCTAAGTCCCTCTACAAACTCGCGGTTGGCAAACAGCGGGCTTGCTTTTTGCACATCCGGATCATCAAAGAGCGGCAAATAGGTCGGTGTCTGCGTACTGTCGATCGCAATAATTTTTTGGCCTTCCGGGCCCACCATGAATTTCAAGAACTCCCACGCTTCACGCGGATGTTTCGAATATTTATTGATCGCGGCAAACCATCCGCCCAGCGCCGCCGCAGACTTCACATCTCCGGCCGGAAGCGGAGCGATGCCTACCTTATCGGCAATTTTAGACACTTTCGGATCGATCGCCTGGGCATACAAAGCCGGCCAATGGCGTGCAAACACAGCCGCGCCTTCTATAAAAGCGTTACGTGTTTCAAGCTCGGTGAAGGTTTTGATATCAGTCGGCACAAATCCCGATTTCGAGATTTCGATCAGCTTGTTCAGCCCTTTAATGGTATTTGCGCTGTTGATGGAAACGTTCCCTTTGTCGTCATATACTTGTCCGCCATAAGCAGCAGCCAGCTCGGTGAAGTTAACGACAAGACCCTCGTATTGCTTGGCCTGATAAACATACCCGTATTTCGTCCCGCCTTGACCCTTCAGCTCATTGGCTTGCTGAATAAGCTCATCCCAGGTTTTCGGCGGCGATTTCACAAGATCTTTACGGTAGTATAACAAGCCGGCATTGTTATAACGCGGAAGCGCCCATTGCTGACCGGCAAAATAACCGGCGTCTATGCCGCCCTGCAAATAGTTGCTCAGATCAATCTTATCCTCCTGGATAAAACGGTCGAGCGGAAGCAAAAAGCCGGCTTGGGCGAATTCGGCAGGCCAGACGACATCGAGGTTCATCACGTCGATTTCAGAAGATTGTCCGCCTAAAATGGTAACGTATTGATCGTGCATCTGCGTTGAATTGTTAGGAAAATCGCGCAGCTCCACTTCAATGTTCGGATGCTTGGCATGAAAAGCATCGATCAATTTTTTTGTAGCGGGGGTCTGATCGTTCCCCTGGGCAAAAACAATCTTCACCTTCTCCGCCTTATTTCCCTCATTTGCAGCCGATGACTGGTTGTCACTGCCGGATGGATTGCTGCTTGAACCGTTATCCTGTGCGCCTCCGCAAGCGCTCAGAGTAATCATACTCGTCATAACCAATCCGAATACTAAGGATTTTTTCCACAACTTCATTTTTTTTCCTCCTCTGTACCATACATTCTTTCATTGTTTCATGTTCAGTAAACCCTCAGAAGCACGACCCATTCCGATAAACTCCCTTGCATCCCCCCATAGCCAAATGATTTTTATGAAAAGCTTTTCATTCATAAGAGAAGTCATTTCTCTTAATAATTGCATTAATAACATTAAAATTACGCTATTCATGAATGAAAAGCTTTTCAGTCCTGCGGCTATCCTCCATTTAAATTTTTGCCACAGATTGCCGCTCCACCAGTTCATGAGCAATATAGGTTCTTAATTCGCCAACCTGTTTGCCTTGAACCAAGTTATCCAGCTTCTCCACGGCCAATTGGCCAATTTGGTAGAGAGGCTGTGCGATCGTGGTTAATTTGGGAAAACACATCACCGCAAGCCGCGTATTATCAAAACCAATCACGGACAGATCGTCGGGAACCTTAATGCCGTGCTCGTGGCAATAAGAAATAGCCCCCAATGCCCGTTCATCGCTCGACGCAAAGACAGCAGTGAGATCCGGAGATTTTTGCAGCAGCCTGCCCATGGCTTCATAACCGTCCTCAAAGCGGTAGTTGCCGTTTTGTACGCAGGTCTCATAATCGGCCTCGATATTGTAGGTGCGCAATGCCCGCATGAACCCCTGCAGTCTGGGAACAGCGGTAACCGGATCCATCATGGATCCTGCAATCATTCCTATTCGGCGATGCCCGTTGCGGATCAAATATTCGGTCGCCTCAAATCCCGCCTGTTCATCGTTCACTTTTACCGATGGAATTTCAAATTCCAGGCTGTGTGTGGCCGCCAAAACGACAGGGATCTGAAGCTGCTGGAACAGCTCGTTGTAGTCCGGATAGATGGGTTCACTTGTAAAAATCAGACCATCGATTTGTTTTTCCTTCAGCACTTTTAAACTTGCTAGCAGACGGGGTTTGTTGTTATCCGTATTGCACAAAATGAGATTATAGTCCAGCCGGTGCGCCGTATCCTCCATCCCCCGCAGTATCTCCGCGTAAAATAAATTGGAGATGTCGGGAATAAGCACGCCCAAGGTTTGCGTCCGCTTATGAATCAGGCCTCTGGCCAATGCATTCGGCGTATAGTTGAGCTCCGCTATCGCCTTGAACACTTTGTCCCTGGTCTCTTCGGCTACCAGATTCGGCGAGTTCAATACTCTGGAAACCGTACTGATCGAAACGTCCGCCAACTTGGCTACATCTTTAATGTTTGATCTCATGCCACGTTACCTCGCCAAGCAAAATGGGTATAATGAAAATTTTCTGAAAACCTTTTCATTCTGTATATTAATTATACTCCTCTTGAAAAATACCGTCAATACTTAATTCATACAATTTCTATGGGAATTTAGACAATAGGGCAGCGGGATACCAAATCAGAGAAAAAAACACCCGATCTGGAACCTCCGATGACGGGTGTACTGTATTAGACATTCAACCCATAGGAAACCGGGCTGTTACTTACCGACCGTTTTATGGTTTTGCACCGACTTTCTGTTTCTGATCCAATAGTTTACGATAAGGGGCGCGATGATAAACAGCACAATCAAGGTCAGGATGGTGATATTAATCGGACCTCTGACAAAGATGGCCGGGTCGCCGTTGCTGATATCGAAGGATTGGCGAACGGCCGTTTCAAACATAGGCGTAAGAACAAAGGCCATCAACAGCGGTGCGATCGGATAACGGTTGATGCTTAAAATAAAAGCCACTACTCCAGCAATCAGCATCACCCAAACATCGAACATGTTGTTTTGATCCGTATATGCCCCCAATACACAGAAGATAATGATCAGCGGAATCATAATGGCATTCGGTATACGGATAAAATAAATCAACAGCGGGATAATAGCGAGAGAGGCCGCCAGACTGATCAGGTTTCCGATGTACATGGACGAAATCAAACCCCAGACAAAATCGGGATTGGTTGTAAACAGCAGCGGCCCCGGCTTTAACCCCCACATAATCAATCCGCCTAACAATACAGCCGTAGTGCCGGAGCTGGGAATTCCCAAGGAAAGCAGGGGGGCGAACGCGCCGACGGCCGTCGCATTGTTGCCCGATTCTGCAGCCGCAACGCCCTCGAGGGCTCCCTTGCCCATTTGCTCCTTATTTTTGCCTACCTTCTTCTCCAGAATATAAGAGAACATAGAGCCTGTGGTCGCTCCCGCTCCCGGCAAAATCCCGATAAAGCTCCCGAGAATACCTGTCCGGATGGAAGGGGCCAAAATTCTTTTCACTTCACTCTTGTCCAGTATGCTTTCGCGAATCGTAATTTTGGCATTGTACTCCGCGTGTATTTTTTGCAGCATGAGCTCAATAATTTGGCAAAAACCAAACATCCCGATAATCAGGGCGACAAATGAAATACCGTTCAACAGATTGACCGATCCGAAGGTAAAACGCGATTGTCCCAGGGTCGGGTCTACGCCGATCGTCGCCAGCAGTATCCCGATAAAAGCCGCGATCAGCCCTTTTCTTTGATTTTCCCCAAACAGCAGACTGATCGAGCATAAAGCCAATAGAATCACGCATGCAATTTCGGGCGGGCCGAAGGATAAGCCGATTTTGGCCAATACCGGACCCATAAAGGTCAGGAAAATAATGCCGATCGTCCCGCCTATAAACGAAGACATGTTCGATGTAAACAACGCTTTGCCGGCCAGCCCTTTTCTGGCCAGCGGGTAACCGTCAAGCGCTGTGGTAATCGACGAGGATTCTCCCGGAATATTGACCAGAATAGCCGTGTAGGAACCGCCGTACATACACCCGTAATAAATGCCCGCCAGCATGATGATCCCCGTTGTCGGGTCCATCGTGAACGTGATCGGCAGAAGCAGGGCAACACCGGTAACGGAACCCAGACCCGGAAGGCCGCCAACGAGGATGCCCAGAACCGCGCCGACGACTGCGGCTAATATATTTTGGATCGATAAAGCAACAACGAACCCATCCAGAAGCGATTGTAAGATCCCCATACGATCATCCTTTCATTTAAATTCCCAAATAGCCCGTCGGGAAGGGGACGTGGAGAAAATGCTTGAATACAAAATAAACGACGGCCGTTGTGCCGATTCCAATCGTCGCGGCCTTGAGCATCGGATATTTCTCCAGAAATGCCAGCCAGGCTATAACGAACAAGCCGAAGGTCAGGATCATGCCGAACACTTCAAAAGCTGCAATCATTACCAAAGTGGCGATCACCGGTACGACATGTTTTTTCTCTATTTTGGAAGACGACGGTTCATTTTTGAAAACCTCAAATAAACTTAACACGGCCGTTAATAATCCTATGACAAACGGCAAAAATCCGCCGCCAGGTCCTTTATCGACCCAAATCTCATGATGAAACCAGCCTTGATAAGCCCAAAAAACGCCAAATAAAGCAATCGCCGCAGATACGATTCTTCCCATCCCGGTCCAGCACCTCCACTACACTGTTCTAAGCCATGATCTTTAGGAAGGCAAAAGGCTTTGGGTAAAGCCTTTTGCCTGCCTGTACGTTACTTAATCGTTCCTGCCTCTTTATGAATTTCAAGATACAAATTCAAAGCTTCTTCAAAATACGCTTTGCTTTCTTCCGCGTTTTTATATTCGCTCTTCAAGTGATTTTTTTTGATATAGTTTTCCTGCCAATCCTTGGATTCGCTTACCTTCTTGAAGACTTCCTCCCAATACTTCACGGCTTCCTTAGGCATATCCGGAGGACCAGCGACGGCCCGGAATTGTGTCAGTTGAATCTCGGGGTAACCTACATCTTTGAAGCTCGGGATGTTATCCAACGGGCTGGACAGACGTTCCTCCGATGTTGTAGCCAGAGCCCTGAGCTCTCCGGCCTCAATCTGGGCAATGACTTCATTCGGATTGCTGGAAACCACATCGATATGGCCTCCCATTAAGGCCGTCATGGCCTCACCGCCGCTGTTGAACGTCACATATTTCAATTTCGCTCCCGCATGCTTATTGATCATATGGTAAATCAGATAATCCTCTTGGGTTGCTCCGGCTCCGCCTATCGTGATCTTTTCCGGATTGGCTTTGGCCGCTTGGACTAAATCGTCAAAGGTTTTGTACGGGCTGCTCGCTTTGACAAGAACCAGAAAGGAATCTACCGCCAGTGTAGCGATAGGCGTCAAATCCTTCAAAGTGACTTGCGCATTGTTGACCACAGTGGCGGCCTGTTGGCCGGATACCCAGGTCATAATCGTATGAGCGTCCCCTTTCTTGCTGAATGTATAGGCATTCCCAATAGCCCCGGTACCGCCGGGTTTGTTGACAATCATGATATTTTTGTCTACCAGCTTTTCATTTTTCATCACCTGTGCCAAAGTCCGGGCATTAATATCGCTTCCTCCACCAGGGCTGTAGGGCACTACGAATTCAATATCTTTGGTGGGAACAAATCCGGCCGGAGCTGCACTTCCTTGTTGGTTTTCCGTATTGGCACCGCCACCTGTGCCAGGAGCAGCCGGAGCAGCGGTTTGCTGACTCGAACAAGCAGAGACTAAAGAAAGGGCAATCACCGACGACAATAAAACACTTATAGGCTTCTTCATAGCATCACAACTCCCCTTGTTTTGTTTTCGTAAACCTTTTCAACTTACTCTTAACGCTAATCACGGGTTATACGACGAAGGCTAGGCCATCACGAATATTTGAACGCCGGACGCCTTTTTTCCAGGAATGCGGCGACGCCTTCACGGTAATCCTCCGTTTCAAAGGAATCCAATACGAGCTTGGCGATCTCCGGAGTATCCTCTGTTTCCCCTTCCAGCACCTTGCCGATAATATACTTCGAACCTCTAACCGCAAACTGCGCATTTTTGCAGATCAATGCCGCATATTCATACGTTTTCTCCACAATTTCCTCCGCGGGGTAGATACGGTCAATCAAACCGATACGGAACGCCTCTTCCGCCTCCAGCAATCGGCCTGTGTACAAAATATCCTTGGCTTTGGCCGGCCCGACCAGATCCACCACATTTTTGGTTCCCGGCAAGTTGTATACTAAACCGAGCTTGGCCGGAGTAATGCCGAATTTGCCGTTTGGATCGGAGAATCGAAAGTCGCAGGCCACGGCGATTTCGCAGCCGCCGCCTACGCAAAAGCCCTGGATCATCGCAATAGTGGGTTTGCTGAGGCGCATGATTTTCTCCTCGGCAATCAATGTCGCCCGGTTATATTTGTCCGCTCCTTCCGCAGTGTACCGCAGCGTCTTGAATTCGCTGATATCGGCCCCGGCCGAGAAAGCCGTCTCATCCACTCCGCGAAACACAACCACTTTAACCGCTTTATCCTGTTCACATTCATCCATCAATTCGGCAATCGTAACCCACATCTCGTAATTAAGCCCGTTTCGTTTCTCGGGGCGATTAAAATAGACCGTAGCTACATCCTTGTTTTTCTCCATATAAACGTATTGCGTTGACATATGCATCCTCCCTCTACTTATAAAATGAATCATTACAAAATAACGCCATTTTGCCGCATCGACTGGATTTGTTCCTCTTCCACACCGATCGATTGTAAAATTTCGTCCGTATGTTGGCCCAACGTTGGAGCCGGCATTCGGATTTTGCCGGGAGTAAGCGAAAATTTCGTCGGAATCCCGATCATTTTCATTTTGCCGATCACCGGATGCTCCACTTCCTGGATCATGTCCCGGGCCAGATAATGAGGGTCCTGCATCGCTTCGGCAAAATTATTGATCGGCCCCGATGGAACGCCCGCTTTCTCGCATTTATCAAGCCAGTAAGCCGAATCATGGGAAGCCATCACTTCCTCAATCAGCGCTTCCAATTCTTCAACATTGTTGATGCGGTCCGTATTGGTCTTAAACCGCGGATCGGTGATCCATTCCGGTTTGTCGATCACATCGGTGCACAGCTTTTCCCACGTTCTCTGGTTTGCGCAGCCGACCATGATATAGCCGTTTTTGGTTTGTACCGACTGATACGGAGCGACCGAACGATGCCTCCAGCCCGACGGTCCGGGAATTTTGCCGGTGGCAAAATAAGCGGCGGCCTCCCAGGTAAACCAAGGCAGTCCGATCTCCGCCAGGGAAACATCCACATGCTGCCCCTGGCCTGTCTTTTGCTTATAAATATAAGCGGCCAGGATGGAATAGGCTGCCGTGATGCCCGCACCGATATCATAAACGGCAATCCCCGATTTCATGGGTTTTTTGCCCGGTTCGCCGGTCATGCTCATCAGCCCCGTCATGCCTTGAAGCACCAGGTCAAATCCGCCCTTGTGAGCGTAAGGACCCGTTTGGCCGTAACCGGAAATCGAACAGTACACAATGCCCGGATTGATTTCTTTTATCGTGTCATAATCGATTTTTAACGACTTGGTAACGCCCGGACGGTAATTTTCCACAATAATATCCGACGTTTTGGCTAATTTATAAAAGATTTGTTTTCCTTCTTCGCTTTTCAAATCGAGCGCTATGCTTTTTTTGTTGCGGTTAATTTGGAAAAAGCTTGTCGATTCCCCGTTGATGAAGGGCCCCAGCTGCCGGGAATCGTCTCCTCCGGCCTTTTTCTCCACCTTAATGATTTCGGCTCCCAAATCGCCCAAAATCATCGTGCAGTGAGGTCCTGCCATAATTTGCGATACATCCAGAACACGAATTCCTTCTAAAGGAAGCATATTGCAACACTCCTAACCTATAAAAATAGTATATTATTATGAAAATTTCGAATATAATATTGAAATCATCTTCTAAAAGGGGAGAGATGTTTTGCCGTTCATCAAGCGTAAACTCCCGTTGCAGCTTCGCATCATCGGATTAGTGCTCACAGTGGTACTGACGATTCTGGTAAGTATCGGCTATCTTTTTAATTTGATCATTGTTCAATTTGTAGAAGACGCCGTCGGGGACAGCGCGCTCGATGCCGCCAAACTGATAGCCGAATTGCCGGACATCAGAGAAGCGATGGAGCTTGGCGATCCTCACTCATACCTTCAACCGCGGACACGGGAAATAAGAGAGAAAACCAAAGTGGGTTTTATTACGATCCTCGATTCCAACGGCATACGCTATACGCATAACAATGAGGAGTTGATCGGCCAAAGATTTACAGGAGGCGATGAAGGACCCGCCCTTGCCGGCGAAGAATATATTTCCAAGGCCGTCGGTATTTCCGGGCCGTCGATCCGGGCATTCGTACCCGTCAAAAAAGACGGCAAAGTCATCGGCGTCATCGCCGTAGGCATGTTCAACAACAACATATACAAAATCGTAAATTCGTACTTTATTTCCGTCATTTATTTTCTGTGCATCGCTTTGGCACTCGGAATTCTTCTCTCCATCCTGCTGGCCAGGAGCATCAAGAAAACGATGTATGGTCTGGAGCCCGATGAAATCGCTAACATTGTGAAGGAACGCGAAGCCCTCTTGGACTGTTTGCATGAAGGGGTCATTGCCGTTGATAAAAACCGGAAAGTCACCTTGATCAATGAAACGGCCCGCAAGATCCTGTCGTTTGACAGCGATGCGCTCGGCAAGCATGTAACGGAGATCATACCTTCATCCAGATTAAGCGAAGTCATGGATACGAAAGAAAAAGAATACAATACGGAACATACCGTCAACGGCGTCACCGTGATCGTCAACCGCGCTCCCATTATCGTAAACAATGAGGTCGTCGGCGCCGTTTCTACGTTCAGAGATACCTCCGAAATGCGAAGCCTGGCGGAAGAACTGACCGGCGTGAAGCAATACATGGAGGGCCTGCGTGCCAAGACTCACGAATTTATGAACCGGCTTCACACCCTTCACGGTTTGTTGGAGCTGCGGGAATATGAAGAAGCGAAGTCGTTCATATTGCAAACCACCAACAGCCAACAAAAGCTGCTTCAATTTTTGGGACGAAAAATATTGGATCCCAAAACCTCCGCTCTCCTTCTGGGAAAGATCCAGCAAGCCGAGGAGCGGAACATCTCGTTAAAAATCGATCCCGGAAGCCATCTGCCGCCATTGCCTGAGGAGATTTCCAACAGCATGATCCTGATTCTCGGCAATTTAATTGACAATGCGTTTGATGCTGTCAAAGGCATTGCCGATGGACAAATCGAGGTCACCTTGCTTGATCAGCAGGACCAATGGGTCATCATGGTGGAAGACAACGGCCATGGAATTCCGGAAAGCCGGATCCCGTTTATTTTCAAGAAGAACTATTCAACCAAAAATGCCGACAGAGGCTACGGCCTGTATCTGGTTAAGAACCATATCGATCACGTACTGCACGGAGAGCTGAATGTCACTTCCTCACCGGATCTTGGAACCGTCTTTTGGATAAGCATCCCCAAACGTTGATTGAAATAGCAAAATACAGGAGGGCTCACCTTGTTACTTAAAGTGTTGATTATTGAAGATGATCCTATGGTATCGAGCATCAATCAAAAGTACCTCAACAAAATCGATTTGGTGGAATGTGTCGGCAGCGCCAGAAACGGTCAAGAAGCAATGGAGCGGATTGTAGAGCTTGCTCCGGATGTGATTCTTCTTGATATCTACATGCCTTCCATGAACGGCTTGGAGCTACTGCGTGAAATTCGCCGCCAATCCATTGAAGTCGATGTCATTTTGATCACGGCCGCTGATCACCCCCAAATTATTGAAGAATCCATGCGGCTCGGGATTGTGGACTATATTATTAAGCCGTTCGATTTTGACCGCTTCCGTTCCGCATTGGAAACCTTGAAAAAAAGACATCTGCTCTTCCGTCAGCATACGAACCTGAATCAACAGCTGCTCGATTCGTTATACGCAAAATCCAATCCTAAGCGGTCGGGCGGTGAAGAAACGGAAGTACCTAAAGGCATTGATCCGATTACGCTGCAAATGATCCGGGACACGCTCGCAAATTCCGGGCAGCCGTTATCCGCTCAGGACATTGCCGATCAATTGATGCTGTCGCGAATAACAACAAGAAAGTATCTGGAATATCTGTGTGAAATAGATGAGATTATGCTCGAATTGAAATATTCCAGCAAAGGGCGTCCTACCAAGCTGTATGTTTATAACGATTGATTTAATTGTAAGCGTTTACCTATTGGCTGATCATGTTCTCTGCCATATATCTTCGGCTCTGTCCGACATAATGATCGGATACGAACTGAAGCACTCGCAAATCCTCCTCATTCAGTTCCCGGACGACTTTAGCGGGAGACCCCATGACCAACACTCCAGGGGGGATTTTTTTCTTTTCTGTAATCAAGGTACCGGCGGCAATCAGAGCCTGCTCCCCGATTTCTGCATGATTCATAACAATAGCCCCCATGCCGATCAACGCTCCGTCATGGATCGTGCATCCGTGTAAAATTACGTTGTGTCCGACCGATACCTTGTTTCCAATGTGCAGCGGCAGTCCGGGGTCCACGTGAAGCGTACAGCCGTCCTGGATATTGGTTCGATCGCCGATCACAATCGGCGCATTGTCCCCGCGCAGTACCGAATTGAACCAAACGCTTGACTCCTCCCCGATGGTAATATCGCCTATTAACTGAGCCCCCGGTGCCGTGTATGCGGTGGGATGCAGCTGCGGCTTAACATCGCCTAATGAATAAATCATCCGCGTCTTTCCTCCTTTGCTTGCACACAAGACCAACACCCTTCCTTTAATGATAGCGATTACATTTTTGATTATAGCGGACCCGCCGCCCGTTTTGTTTTTTCGTATTCAACGTAAATTAATTCAGCTTTTGTAACCGGTTTTTGTAATTTTTGTAGCGATCGGCAGTGCAATACCAGTCATGATGCGCTTCATAGCAAAGCCCGGCATCGCCTTGAAAATCAAGCGATGCCGGGCTTTGGAATTATTCCGCCGATGAGATGTTGACTCTTTGCAGACGCAGCGCATTAAGAACAACGGATACCGAACTTAAGGCCATGGCCGCACCAGCCACCCATGGTGCCAACAGGCCGATGGCTGCAACGGGGATCCCCAGCGTGTTATAAGCGAGGGCCCAGAACAAATTTTGCCGGATGTTGGCCATCGTTTTTCTGCTTATCGCTATGGCGTCGGCAATGCTGTTCAAATCTCCGCGCATCAAGGTAACATCCGCCGCTTCCATCGCCACGTCCGTTCCTGTGCCGATGGCCATGCCGATGTCTGCAACCGCGAGCGCCGGGGCATCGTTGATGCCGTCTCCGACCATCGCCACCTTCCTGCCTTGTTCCTGCAGCTTCTTCACTTCCCGTGCTTTTCCTTCGGGCAGCACTTCCGCGATGACATCCTCGATACCTGCTTGTTTGGCGATGGCTTTCGCCGTACGTTCGTTGTCGCCGGTAATCATGATGACGTGAATTCCCATTTGCTTTAAGCGGGCAACCGCCTCTTTGGACGTATCCTTGATCGTATCCGCCACCGCGACAACACCCGCATACTGCCGGTCGATTGCGACGAGCATCGCCGTTTTGCCTGCCTGCTCCAGCTTTTCCATCGTATCCGCCATCGTATTCGCCGCAGTTGCGATCGCAACATCGTATTTGGCCATCAGCTTGCGGGTTCCGGCCAATACTTCTTTACCTTCGACTACGGCTCGAATCCCGAAACCCGGAATGGCTTCGAATTCATCGGTCTGCCCCAGTGAAATGCCTTTCGCTGAAATTCCCGTTACGATAGCCTCGGCAAGCGGATGCTCGGAATTTTTCTCGGCGGCTCCAACCAGCTTTAATAACGTCGTTTCATCGATCCCGGATGGAATCACATCCGTGAGTTCCGGTTTGCCCTTGGTCACCGTACCCGTTTTATCCAATACGATGGTTTCAATCCGGTGCGTGGACTCCAGGTGCTCTCCGCCCTTAAACAAAATGCCCAGCTCCGCCGCACGGCCGGAACCGGCCATAATGGAGGTAGGGGTGGCAAGCCCAAGCGCACATGGGCAGGCAATAACCAGTACCGCAATGGCTTTTTCCAAAGCTCCGGCCAAATGGCCGGGTTCCATCCAGATATACCATACGGCGAAAGTGATAATGGCAATTCCGACTACAACGGGAACAAAAATTCCGGAAATCACGTCTGCAATCCGCTGAATCGGCGCCTTCGAGCCTTGCGCTTCCTCCACCACTTTAATGATTTGAGCAAGCGCCGTCTCCTTGCCGACCCGGGTTGCTTTGATTTGAAGCATGCCATTCTTGTTTATCGTTGCTCCGATAACGCGATCCCCTGGTCTCTTTTCGACAGGAATGCTTTCGCCGGTAAGCATCGACTCGTCCACGGACGATCTCCCTTCGATGACTTCACCGTCTACCGGCACTTTCTCTCCGGGCTTCACCAGAACGATGTCGCCTACGGCGACTTCTTCTACAGGAATAGTCATTTCCTGGCCGTTTCTGACGACCAGAGCGGTCTTGGCCTGCAGTCCCATAAGCGATTTGATCGCTTCGGATGTCCGCCCTTTGGCCAGGGCTTCAAACCATTTCCCGAGAATAACCAATGTGATAAGTACAGCGCTGGTCTCATAATACATGGCCGGCGCGTGCTGTCCGCCATGAGCGTTTGTCGCCCAATCAACCGTCAAATACAAACTGTAAAAATAAGCCGCGGAGGTACCCAAAGCAATGAGAACATCCATATTCGCACTTTTGTTGCGGAGCGCTTTATAAGCGCCGGTATAAAAGGGTTTACCGATGATGAATTGGACCGGTGTCGCAAGCGCCAATTGAAACCATGGATTCATAAAAACCTCAGGCATCCAGATCCATGAAGTGAACGAAAAGTGAGTGACCATGGCCCATAGAAGCGGAAAGGACAATATGGCGGAAATGAGCAGCGTCACCTTCTGCCGCTTGAGTTCCTGCTGACGGCGCGTGCCGTCGTCCCCCTCCTCCTGCTTCGGAACAGCCTTGTAGCCGAGCTTATCCACCTTCTGCTGCATATCTTCGATAGACACTTCAAGCGGATTGAACTCCACATGAGCCGTTTCCATCGCAAAATTAACAGTGGCTTTCGAAACGCCATCCAGTTTATTCAATCCTTTTTCAATGCGATTGGCGCAAGCGGCGCAGGTCATTCCTGTAATCAGTAAAGAAGTTTGCTTCGTTCCGGTACTTGCGGAATCCATACCAAACACCCGCTTTCGTATATGTTGCATTTTTTCATATATATTGGTTTTGTCAGGTTTACCTGTTACCGATTTTAGTATACCCCCCTATAGTATATTTGTCAACGGACTTCTTCTTTGTTTTACCATTCCCCTTGGCAAGTTGAACCATACCGGCCGCAGATCATCCAGAAATCCATACCGGTTTTGTCTGTTCAATATGAATTCTATAAACGAAAACATATCGCCAAAAAAAAGCAAAAGCCTGGTCCTGCAGTCTCTGCTTGGACCAAGCTTTTTGCCACGCCTTGAATTTCCCTTTATTTAACGTTGGAACTCAACGATACTCCGCTTTTTTTCATTCACCGTGAGCTGAAATATATCCGGCCGGTTGTAGTGTCCCATGACATCAAAGTCGTACCGGCTTTGGACGATCTGGTCCAACGGCAAATCGGCGACCAACAGCCCTTCCTCATCCCATAACGGCTTGATTACATATTCGCCTAACGGCCCTACGATCGCGCTCCCGCCCCGGGACAGCACGTCGGGCTGCCCGGAAAGCTCGTCCAGGCAGGCTAAATCATCGGGGTATGTGTTTTTTGTGGCATACTGATTAGAGGATAACACGAAGCAGCGGCCCTCCAAGGCGATATGCTGAATCGTTGCCTGCCAGGTATCGCGTGCGTCCGCCGTCGGAGTGATGAACAGATCAATCCCTTTGGCATACATCGCGGTTCGCGCCAAAGGCATGTAGTTTTCCCAGCAGATCAATCCGCCGATTCTCCCGAATGGCGTTTGAATCACCGTTAGCGTGCTGCCGTCTCCCGATCCCCACAGCAGCCGCTCTGCGCCCGTGGGCATCAGCTTGCGGTGTTTGCCGAGCAGCCGTCCGTCGGGTCCTATATATACCATGGAGTTATACAAGGTCGAGCTGCCGAATTCGGCTTCGCGTTCTACGACGCCGACAATCAGGTAGACTCCGGCATCATATGCTATTTGTCCAAGAAAATCCATGTCTTCACCCGGAATTTCTACAGCACTTTCCCAATATCTCGCCCAATCCTTTCTGCCCGAATCCGTTCGGCTCCCCACCCGGGTCCCAAACGTAAATCCTCTAGGGTAGCCTGAGACGAACGTTTCCGGAAAAACCACCAATTGGGCCTGCTGCTTTGCCGCTTCCTTCGTCCACTCCGCTATTTTCTGCATCGCTGAGGCCTTGTCAAAAAGAACAGGAGCCGACTGAACCACCGCTACACGTACCGTACGTTCCATAGGAATGACCTCCGTTTATCGTATTTACTCCTTCAAGTCCGTACTTCTATCATAACGTGCGTGAAGAAATGGTAAACAGCCAATCCTCCTCCTTTATCCCCATCCAATCCGCAGCATGCCGAATCAGGAATTCATAAATTATTACCAAATTGGAAGCATGATTTATGTTAAGATACCAAATAATATGACTGAATCAGTCGATTCAACAGTTAGGCGGTGTCCCTATGTGGAAGCCCGATCGCACAAGCAAAAAACCGTTATATCAGCAAATTGCCGAATTTATGGAACGCAGAATAAACTATGGCGAATACCCTCCGGGCAGCGTTTTGCCATCCGAAAGAAAGCTAGCGAGCCAGCTTCAAGTCAATCGGAGTACGATCGTGCAAGCTTATGAGGAGCTTCGCGCCTCCGGACTCATCGAAAGCCGCGTCGGCTTCGGAACCAGAGTCAGCGGCGATAAATGGGGATTTACCCCGAAGCATGCCGCAAACTGGCGCTTATATGAAGAGAGCGGCGCTTTTTTACCGAATATTCCTTTCATTCGGCGTATTCGGGAAGAGATTCGTAAAAACCCGGACATTATCGATTTTGCCAGCGGCGAGCTTTCGGCGGATTTGTTCCCCAATCAGGCCTTTCAAAAACTGTGGCAGGAAAAACCTTATCTTGACCATTGGGGCTATGACGACCCTCAAGGCTATTTGCCATTAAGAGAAACGCTGGCGTCCTTTTTGCAAACGTACCACGGGATCGGTTCAACCTCGTCTTCGATTCTCATTACTTCCGGATCGCAGCAGTCTTTATTTTTAATTACTCAATGCTTGCTTAGTGCCGGGGATGCGGTGGCCATTGAAGATCCTTCCTATTGCTATTCCCTGCCTATGTTTCAATCGGCAGGATTGCGGCTGCTCCGTTTGCCGGTCAAAGACGACGGGATCCAGCCCGATGATCTCTTGTCTTTATACCGCCGGCATCGTGTACGCATGATTTTTTTAAACCCGAATTATCAAAATCCTACCGGAACGGTGCTAAACCCGGCGCATCGGATGAAGCTGCTGGACGCCGCCGCGGATTTGGGGATTCCCATCGTCGAGGACGATCCCTTCAGCCTGACATCCTTTGACGGCAATGCGCCTAAGCCTTTGAAGGCGTACGATACGGCCGGAAATGTGCTCTACATTGGATCGCTGTCCAAAATTGCCGCATCCGGCTTGCGGATCGGGTGGATGGTGGCCCCGCAATCGGTGGTGCATCGCCTGGCGGATGCCCGCCAGCAAATGGATTTTGGTTTAAGCGTCATTCCGCAGTGGATTGCAGCGCAATTTTTAGGTTCGAAGACCGATTTTGAAGATCATGTGGCCTCCTTGAGAAAAGCACTGCTTCGCAAACGGGATCTCCTTGCTTCAGCCATGGATGAATATTTGAAAGGCGAGGTGGATTACTCCTTACCTCAAGGAGGATTGAATATGTGGTGCAGCATACACAAAAAAGTGGATGATTTCAGGCTGTTGGAAGAAGGGATTAAACGCGGCGTTATTTTTGTCCCGGGAAGCGTCTATGGCTCAAAGCCCGGTTATGTCCGTTTTTCATTTTCAAGGCCTGACCCGGAAAGCATACACAAGGGAATTCGTGCCTTTGCAGAAGGATTGAAGCATTGCTGATCCCAATGGACGGGATAAGACGCTCCCGATTGGATGGTTACAACACAACATTTTCTTGTTACGATCCAAGTATAAGACTAGGAGCTGGATGGTGAATGCAATGCCTCTCTACATTTATTACATTATTTTCTTAACGATTATGTTAATTGGGACGATAGCCACGATCATGATCGGCCTGTCCAAAAAAAACAAAGAAGGAAATCCCGGTTATGACAAAAGAACAGGCAGCATTTTTAAAAATCTGTCCATTTATTATATTATCGCTATCGTTCTCGGTTATATTGCGTTGATTCTATATATAGTCAAATGATCATTCGTGCAGCCAAAGAAGGAGTCGGTTTTCCGGCTCCTTCTTTTATTTTGAAACGGTTAAGGTTTATCTGCAGAATGACATTGTCTTTTTCTTTACCCGCTGAGATTTTTAAATATCCCCCCTGCTCGTCCATAGCTTCAATTCCATTCTTGGGATAGAGCCCTTCCGTTTTGAGATGCGAGAAGAAGCTTTCCATTGAGGCGTTATCATGACAGTTGCCTCTCCGAGACATTTTCCCGGTATTTCTTCATCCATTTCTTCATCCGTTGTTTATCCTGAATCCCCAAGTGTTCGTTGATCTGCCCATAGGTCCACTTTTCTTCTGCATGTAGACGAATAGCTTCTGCCTTCATTTCTTCTGAATATGTTTTGAACTTCTGTCCTTTGATTGCCATAAAAAATACCCCCTAGAATTCATCGGATTTCCCTAGGGGGGTTTCCAATGTCTATTCTAAGGGGTGCACTTTACCCTTGCCGCCGTTCTTTTTTTCATTTTGTCATGGATGATAAATTGGTAAAATATGAATGGGAACGTAATGAAGAAAACATTCAACAAAAAATTGTTGAGGGCGAAGTTAACAGCCGCAACGTTCCTCCACTTTTTTCATGCGTAGTAGTTAACATTATACAATGACCCCCTTTATTTTTCTATGATAATTTGAATACTTATTTTCTGCTGCGAAAAAAAAAACTGTGCCGCTCACGCAGCACAGTTTTGGGTAACAGGTTTATTTTCTCCGAGGACCTGCCGATTTAATCTCCTCGCTCATATCGGAAAATTTCTCGAAATTTTGGATGAAGCGCTCGGCCAATTCCGCCGCTTTCGCTTCATACGCCGCTTTATCCTCCCATGTGTTTCTGGGTACCAGCACTTCGCTTGGAACGCCGGGAACGGATTCGGGGCAAAGCACGCCAAAGACCGGATCGGCGACAAATGTCGTTTGTTCAATGCTGCCATTGATCGCGGCGGACACCATAGCACGGGTATAAGCAAGGTTCATCCGTTTCCCTACGCCGTAAGGCCCGCCGGACCAACCGGTATTGACCAGGTACACTCTAGCTTTGTGCTCCTCGATTTTCTTCCCCAGCATCTCCGCATACACGCTTGGACGCAAAGGAAGAAAAGGGGCTCCAAAGCAGGTGGAGAACGTCGCTTCCGGCTCCGTTACCCCTCTCTCCGTACCGGCCAGCTTCGAAGTGTAGCCCGACAAGAAGTGATACATGGCTTGTTCCTTCGTCAGCTTGGAGATCGGAGGAAGCACACCAAACGCATCGGCCGTCAAGAAAATGATCACGTTCGGATGTCCGGCAACCCCCGGGATCAGTGCGCCGGGAATATAATCGACAGGGTAAGCGGCGCGCGTGTTTTCCGTAATCTGATTGTCGCTGTAATCGGCAATTCCGGTGTCTTCATCCAAAACGACATTTTCCAACACCGAACCGTAACGTATGGCCTGCCAAATTTGCGGTTCCTTTTCTTCCGAGAGGCCTATGCATTTCGCATAACAACCGCCCTCAAAGTTAAACACGCCCTGATCCGACCAGCCGTGCTCATCGTCTCCGATTAAACGGCGGTTCGGGTCGGCGGAAAGCGTCGTTTTCCCTGTGCCCGACAGCCCGAAGAATAGAGCGGTGTCCCCATTCTCTCCGACGTTAGCCGAGCAGTGCATCGGAAGAACGCCTTGGAACGGAAGAAGATAATTCAGTACGGTAAAAATGGATTTTTTCATCTCGCCGGCATACTCGGTGCCGCCGATCAGGACGACTTTCTTTTCAAAAGAAACGCAGATGAAAGTTTCGGAACGGGTACCGTCAACGGCGGGGTCGGCCTTCAATCCCGGAAGGGCGATCACGGTAAACTCCGGCTGATGGGCCTGCAGTTCTTCTTTCGTCGGACGGACAAACAGCTGACGAACAAATAAATTATGCCAAGCGTACTCATTGATGACACGAATGGGAAGCCTGTACTTTGAATCGGCTCCTGCAAATCCGTCGAATATGAACAGCTCCCGCTCCGCCATATATTTTTGCGCTTTTTGATACAGCCTCTCAAACTGAAGCTGTGATATAGGCTGATTTACGGCGCCCCAAGCAATATGGTCCATTACTGACGGTTCCTGCACCACAAATTTATCCTTAGGAGAGCGGCCGGTATACTTTCCCGTCAATGCCCGTAATGCTCCGGAGGAAGCCAGTACTCCTTCCTTTCTCTGCAATGCCGTTTCAATTAATTTTGATACGGACAAGTTGTGATGTGCGTTGTTAGCATGCTGCTGTTGAACAGCCTTAAAGTCCAAGACCATACTGTAACTGCCTCCTTTGGTTCGCTTAAATATAGTGTACATCAATTAATGTATAGTACACAATATAAATTTATCTATTACACAATCTTTATATGTTTTTTACACAATTTCGTCAAATATAACACTCTATTCATGGTGGATTGGGAACGCAACGGCTGATATAGGATACCCTATAGAAGCAATCGGCCCGCTGCCTTCGTTCAAGTAAACAGAAAGAAGCCATTTGCCTGTCGGAGCTCTCCAGCGCTCCATCAGTCAAATGGCAACGTTAAAATCCGGTCTTTTGCATGTTTTCGGCCTTATTGCAGCCACCGGGGCGCCCACCAATTCCACCTGCCAAGCCATTTCATAAAAGAGGGGACCAGGATGAACCTGATCAGTGTCGCATCAATCCAGATTGCGGCGGCAATGCCAATCCCCAGCTGTTGGACCCCGACCACCTCCCCGAATGCAAAGGGTGCGGTAACCGCAATCATGATCGCGGCGGCCGAGGTGATGATTCTGCCGGTTGAGGTTAGTCCCGCCAGAATGGCGCGGTCGTTGTCCTGCGTTTGCCGGTACACCTCCGATATGCGCGACAGAAGAAACACCCCGTAATCCATGCTGATGCTAAAAGCCAGTCCGAAAATAAATACGGGAATCATGATGGCAATGCTGTACGGCTCCATCCCCAGGCGTCCTTCTTCAAATATCCATACCAGGATGCCGAACGATGCTCCCAGGCTTAGGAGATTCATCAGAATCGTTTTGAGCGGAATGAGAACCGAACGGAACGCGAAGAGCAGCACACCAAATTGAGTAATGAAAATAAACAGCAGTACGTGTTTGATATTGTCAAAGATTTCATCAAAAACCTCCTGCTGGTACTTTGCCTCTCCTCCCAACAGGAACCGGATTTCCCCTGACATTCCTTTCTGCTCCCAACGCCGGACCCAATCCATCGCTTCCTTCGACGACGGACCGCCCTGCAGGGTCACATGAATAAGCATTCGATGCTGTTTCACATACCGCTTCAGCACCGGCTCATATTTTTCTCTGATCATCGGTCTTTGAAACAGGGAGTATGCCTGTTCGGGCGGCATGCGCAGGCTGGAAAACACGGAATCCACCCGCAGCACGCCCGGATCGCTTTCCAAACTTTGAATCAGCGCATAGGTATTGAACCAGTCTTTTTTGGTCAGAGTATGCGTACTCCCTTGGGCTGCAATGTAAACATGCGAGGCTGACGTGAGTGCGAAGTGGGTTTGATAAGTCTCGGCGGCCGTGCGCGAATCATAGCTTTGAGGCAGCGAGGAGGCATCGGGAATGGCTAATTTCATTTGGGTTAAAGGCAGAAGACAGCCGATTAACACAAGCGAAGCCAAAAACGCCATCCGAAATGGCCTCTTCATGACAAAAAGCGATAAAGAATTCCAAAACATTATTTCCCCGGAAATGGATTTTGCCTTTTTTTCCGATCGGATGACAGGCCCCAGTATAGTTAGAAGCGCCGGAAGCAGAGTGATGGTTAACAGGACTGAAACCGCCACTACCACCATCGCTCCTAAAGCTACGGTAGTAAACATCGGGAGACGGATAAAGCATATCCCCATCAAGCCCAGAAAAACGCAGGCTGCCGAAAATAAAACGGCTCTGCCGGCGGTTTGCATGGTTGTGGCCAGCGCCTGCCCGGCAGAAGCTCTTTCCAGCTCCTCCCGGTATCGGCTGACCAGCATCAGCGCGAAATCGATGCTCAGCGCCAGACCCGCCATAGGGATGACGTTCAGCACAAAGTTGGAGAGCTCGATACGGGTCCCCAGCCAATACATGATCCCCATGGTGCCTGTAACTGCAAACATTCCTATGATAATGGGAATCATGGCGGAAACGATTCCGCCAAAAGCAAACCATAAAATCAGGAACGCCGCAGGAATTCCAATCAGCTCCGCCTTTTTCAAATCATGTTGGCTGGCCGCGTTGACGTCCGCCTGGACCACCGGTTTCCCCGTCATTTTCACCGTGACTCCGCTGTGGTCCGGCAGGCGTGCATGAATTTCCTCAAGCACCGGCTTCATTTCATAGGATTGTTGTTCAAAAACAAGCAGTGCGTAGGCAGCATTATTCTTGAGCATCCCTTCGTTCATCAGCGGGGAAATCACGCCGGTCAACCCGCGGATTCCCTGCAGCCGGTCCAGGGTATGCTGAATGAACTGGCGGAATCGCGCAGGGGATAAGGAATCCTGTTTCTCAAACACAAGCATGACGGGATCCTCAGGGATGTGGAAATCAGCGGATAGCATACGTTGAACCTTGACATAGGCTCCGTCCGGAAGCAAGCCGTGATCCTTCAAAACGGAAGGCAGCTTGGCAGCATACATTCCGAAAAAGACCGCGAACAAGAACCAAAACAGAATAACCGTTTTGGGATAACGATGAGACAGGACGGCAAGCATTCGGTACCCCATAACCAAGCTCCTCTGCGTATGGATCGGATGCTTTCTTTCTATACATCCGTTTCTTTTAACCGGGTCGCCCGAACCATCTCATACGCCAATTCCGGCGCAAGATGCGCTAACCCCAGCAGGAGGCGGGGTACTGCGGGGAACCCGAGCAGCGATTGGAGCAGACGTCCCCACCTGAGGGGACCCGTAAATTCCTTCCGGACCGATAGCATATACTCGCGTTCCCATTCAGAAAGGGACATCTCCCCGCGGAGATATCCGTCGGCAAGGGTTGCGCACAATCGGGCCGACCGTAGGCCCATCGACATGCCGTCGCCGCAAAGCGGCGGCACCATTAATGAAGCGTCCCCCACACGGGGAATCACATCCCAAGCGACCGGCCGGCGGTTGAGCTTGACCGGGGCAACGGCGGCCTGAGTGCCGGGAACCGGAACAGCTTGCGCCAGCTTGGCATCAAGCTTCGGATTTTTCCGGCCGGCGGCCTCTATGATCTCCGGTATCGATTTGCCCGTGACCCGAAAGGCTTCCCGCTTCAGGAGCGCCGCAGCATTAACGATTCCTCCTTCGACGGGGGCAAGTCCCAAGTATCCTCCGGGAAAAAAATAAAGCTCTACCGCCGCGTCCATGGCTATCCCCCGATAGTGCGATTTCACACCCATAAACGTATTTTTTGCGGATCGGTTCGAAGGATGACCCGGAAGTCCTGATCGGGGGTTGGCTCCCCACGCCGCAATCACGGCACGCGCTTCACAGACCGTTTTTTCCCCTTCCCTGCTGATTTCAATCGTATACCCTCCGCCGCTTTGGGACACGGATGTGACTGCGGCTGCAGTCTGCACATCCACGCCTGAACGGATGGCGGCGCTATGAAGCGCCTGATCCAATGCATACCGGCTTATCCCTAACGCCCGGTCAGGCAGCGGAATGTCCAGGACCGCCCCATGGCTCAGGATCAGGCGAACCCGGGTCATCATGCTTGGATGAAGCGATTCGACCAGCTCGCCCAAACCAAGAGCCTTCAACGTGCTTTGCGATTCCGGGGAAAGAAATTCTCCGCATACTTTATGACGCGGGAAGGAATGACGGTCGATCAGTACCGTATCCCAGCCCCTGTCAGCCATAGCCTTGGCCAGACTGCTGCCGGCGATTCCGGCCCCAAGCACCGCCACATCGCGGATTGTTTTCATCATCCTCAGCTCCGTCGGTTGAACTGGACCCTGTCTTTACGGATGACAGCCGCATACCGAAACAGCGGTCTCCAGGCATAATATAATTCAGATGCGCCTAACGCTTTACCGAGATGGTCCCAATCCGCCGGACGGAACCCTTTGGCCACGGACAAGGGACCATCGTTGACAATATACCGGTTGCGCGAAACAAGACGGGCCGTAATCCACACCGCCGCCCAAGGGAGCCAATGCCGGTGAATATCGTTGATGACGACTCCGATACGGGAGGCCTTCAGCATACTTCGGACAACCTCGGGCAGCTCATCCGAAGCAAAATGATGAACAAACTGCGTTCCCGTAACCAGATCCGCGCACGCTTCCGGGAGCTTGAACACATCGCCGTGCAGCACTTGAACCCGGGGTTCGCCGCGATAATACATCCTTGCTTCTTCGCAAGCTTCTTCCGTGATGTCCACTAACGTGATCTTCAGCTGGATCCGGTTCGTGTCCGCCCATCGCAGAACCTTCCGATTGATATCACCCGAGCCCGAGCCGATATCCAGGATAGACAAGCGTTCCGGCTTGTCCGCTTCCGTCCACAACCTCCGGATTCCATAGAGTGTGGGTGCCGAAGCGCCGAGGATTCGATTCAGCCTGCGCAAATGGCGCAAAGCTTCGCAAAGCTCAGGTCCCCCTTGAGAAAAGTCATCCATCAATTCCGGCTCGGTGGCCCGCTGTTTCAACCTTTTCATCAACGGGCATCACCTATGAGCTGTTCCTGCCCGACAACTGACGGCAAATAAGTGATTCGGGTCATTTCGGCCGTAAGGCCGGGACCGAACGCGACAGCCATCCCGCTTGCCAGCCCGGAGCGGCGATCCTGCAGCCGCCGCCTCATGTCGTCAAGCACGAAAAGCATCGTAGCGGAGGACAAATTGCCATAA
The DNA here is from genome assembly GCF_001465255.1 of Paenibacillus naphthalenovorans. Lineage (NCBI taxonomy): Bacteria > Bacillati > Bacillota > Bacilli > Caryophanales > Paenibacillaceae > Paenibacillus > Paenibacillus naphthalenovorans. Next base: position 3,280,318 of record NZ_CP013652.1, read on the forward strand.
CGGCGAAGTACGGCACGGCTGGAATCGACCTGCTCATCCGTAAGCCCGTACACGTCCTGGACCGCATCGATAATCCCGCGCCCTCCAGGATGAATCGCCCACAGCTCGGGCCTGTTTTCCCCGGCGGTCAGATGTCCCGACACAGCGGGAAGCCATCTGCCAATCAGCCGGGGAATGTTAGGGGACAGGTAAAGGTGGAAGCCATAATTCCCCACCTCCCACACCATCTCATCAGCGGATTCGGGCATGAGTACGGAATAATCGCCGCCCAGCTGAAAAATGCCTTTATGGCCGGCTCCGGCGCAGCCTACAATGCAGGCGGAAGCTCCGTCACCGAAGAAAGAAGCGGCGAATAGAGCCTCCTTGTCGCCGGAGGGCTGAAAATGAAGCGTGCACAGCTCTACGCAGACGATGAGCACTTTGGCGGACGGCGTACCCGAGACGATCTGCCTCGATAGATTAATGGCCTTCAATCCGGCGGCACAGCCCAGAAATTGCAGCGGAAGCCGGTTAACCGTAGACGCCAGCCCCAGCTGTTGAACCAAAGCGGCATCCATGCCCGGCAGAAATTGACCGGTACAGCTGACCGTGATCAAATGGGTGATGCCGGACGCCGTCATACCGCTGTCCGATAGTGCTTTTCTTGCCGCCTCCAGGCCCAATGGAACAGACTCTTTCTTATACGTTGCCATACGCTCGGCAGTGGTAGGGACGCCTTCTATGGAAGCGCTGGAGAAATAACGGCACCCGGATGCGGGTTCGAGCAGGTTCGGCTCGCATGTGTAACGCGTTTCCACTCCGCACTGCCTGAATATTCTTTTGGCCCAGCGGGCGGAATGGGGTTGCTCCCTTAAGGCTTCGGCCAACCTTTGTGATACATCGGCCTGATCCATCCGGAAAGCGGGGACGGCCGTACCGATCCCCAAGATGGAAACGATTGGAGATATGTCTTCCATGGTCTGGTTCTTCCTCTCGCTTTAGTATCCAAATCGCGTAAAGGTCGGACAAGGATCATGCTTTACACATGTTTATTCGCATTTGCGTTTCAATATGACGTTCTTTCCGTGTATACCGGCGGATTGCCTTTACATAATTTTTTGTCCGCATGCACGATATCGGGGAGGAAAAAAATAGGACATGTCGAAATATTGCTAATTACAGTAAATAAGCTGATTATCGAAAATATGGAGGTAGTGTTTTTGTGGAATCGATACGTAAGATAGATTCTTCTTTTCCTATGGATTCACTTTTTATCCATTCTTTCGATGCTCTATGTATATTGGATAATAAGGGATTCGTGCTTAAAACCAATCCTTCCTTCACTAGGCTATTCGGATGGAACGAAGATGAATTGATAGGACATCCTCTGCCCTTTCAAAACCATTTGGATGTTTTGAAGGTACCTCCTGCCAACATTGTCGAGGTTGATCACTTATCGATACAGCGGAAAGACGGGAGCCTTGTCATCGTTCGGATGAAGGCTTTACCTCCTGAACATCATCATCCGGCAGTTCTCTTCATGAGAGAAGTCATCCCGCATGATTATTTGGAAAAGCTGGATTTGATTGAGCAAGAGCATAAACAAACAATACGGTATCAGCAAGGGATGAGCTTTAAATTCAAAAAAATCGATAGTCGGTTTATTCATACGCTATGCGACGGCGATCTCATTTACCGGTTGGGACTTTCTCCCGAGAAAATCGTCGGAAGGGAACTGAAAGAATTTTTGCCGCAGGAGACGGCAGTTTTCAAAGAACAATTTTACGAACGAGCCTGGCAGGGTGAAGAAAATGTCATATATGAAGGCGAGGAAAACGGCCTAACGTATCTGGCCTCCTTAAAACCGATCAAGAAAGACGGCGCCGTCATAGAAGTCATCGCCTCCTGTATCGATATCACCCAAAGAATCGATGCGGAAAAAGCCCTGCTGGAGGCCGAGGCGCTTTACCGGTGCCTGGTGGAAAACGCCTTAGTCGGTGTGTATTTGTACCAGGACGGGAAAATCGTATATGCCAACCCGGTGTTCTCCAATATTTTCGGATATACGCAGAGTGAAATGGCGACACTGGATTTGGTTGACTTATTCGTCCGTGAAGAGCGGGACTATATGATCAATAAATTAACGTATGGTCAAGAGCCTGACGCCAAGGATGTCATGAATCGGGATTATAAAGTTCGGGGGATAAGCAAGGCTGGCTCGATTGTGGAGTTGGAGGGAAATTCAACGTTAACGCTTTTTCGGGGCAAGCCCGCACTGATCGGGACGATTCTGGATATTACGGACAGAAAGGTAACGGAGCGGCAGTATCAGCGGCTGCTTAAGCTTTCTCCGGAGCCGATCATGCTTCACAAGGATGATACCATTATTTATGTGAATGATGCGGGACTCAAATTGTTCGCCACAAAGGACCCGTTGGATTTGATCGGACATTCGTTTATTGAACAGTTTCATCCGCATGACCAGGAACAAGTGCGCAGAAGACTGGATACCGTCCTGAACAACGATCACAGTACCGGATTTTTCGAATTCAAGTTAGTCCGGTTAGACGGAAATATTGTAGAAGTAGAGTCGTCGGCCATCCATATTTACAAATACATGGGGGAATCCATGATTCAAAGTGTATTTCGGGATGTCACGGAGAGAAAGAAAACGGAAGAATTCATGCGAAGATCCGAAAAGCTGTCCCTCGTAGGTCAAATGGCAGCAGGTGTAGCCCATGAAATCCGTAATCCGCTGACCTCGATTAAAGGATTCTCCCAGCTGTTAAAAGAAAAGAACGATTCTTACAAAGATTATTATGAAATTATGATCTCCGAGCTGGACCGCATCAATGAGATTGTCAACGAATTCATGTATTTAGCCAAACCGAATCCGATTGAATTCAAAAAAGTAAAATTGAGCACCATTCTCGAGCACGTCATTTCCTTAATGAATACGCAAGCCATTCTCAATAACGTTAATATCCGCGTGCTCTATGAGAATGAGCAGGTAGCCATCAATTGCGACGAAAACCAAATCAAACAGGTATTTATCAACATCTTGAAAAATGCCGTTGAATCCATGCCCCGCGGCGGGGACATCACCATAGAATGCAGCATCACTCAGGAGCAGAACGAAGTGTACATCAAATTCATCGACCAGGGAATCGGCATTTCTGAAGACCGGTTGAAAAAAATCGGGGAGCCATTTTATACTACCAAGGAGCAAGGCACAGGACTGGGTTTAATGCTCAGCTATAAAATTATCGAATCTCATAACGGAAAATTAAATATTCATAGTGAATTGAATAAAGGCACCCGAATCGACATTGTATTGCCTCATGGGTGACAACCTGGTTGGCGTTCTTTACACGATGGCTTATTTACGAACACACGTTTGTGTTTATTGGATACAAATGTGTGTTCGTATTTCGTTGTGGCGATGACAAGTTCAAACGGTAGAACGCTCAATCAATAGATACCCGAGCTCCCTGTTTTCGGGCTTTGTTCTTTTCTTCGTGATGTGATCATAAGCCATCTGAAATGCTGCACTCCCCATTTCAAACAGCTGATTATCTATCGTCGTCAGATCAAACACTTGGGCGATCGGCTGATTGTCAAATCCTATGACAGCAAGATCCTCCGGTATTCTGATCCCATTCTTTCGGGCCTCCGTAATAATCCCTGCCGCCACTTGGTCGCTTGTCACCAAAAGCGCCGTCGGCCGTTCTCTCATCCGAAGCCATTGGTGCACTACGGCCAAACCGTCTTCAATGCGTAAGCATTGATAAAACATCCATTCTTCCCGAACGGCCTCGTGAATCGCTGCCAACGCATCCTCATATGCTCTCCGGCGCTTCAGGCTGTTAGCGCTGTCGGCCCTGCCCAGGCAGAATCCGATCTGTCGGTGTCCTCTTTCTATTAAATAACGCATTCCCTGCCGGAAACAATCGTAATGATCCAGATAAACAGAGGAGATCGCTGACGTGCCCGCATCCTCACACGCTACAATGGGACCGTATTCGGTAAAGGGTTCGATTTGTTCCCACGCAAGTGTTTTCGAGCCTATAATAATGCCGTCCATCTGTTTCATTTTCAGCATGTCCAGAACTTTGCCTTCGCTGACGGGGTTATAATTGGTTTGGCAAACCATGAGCTGGTAATCTTTCATGAGGGCTTCGCTCGAGATGCCCTCCATCAATCTGGAAAAATACGCGTGATTTATACTCGGCACCATGACGCCTATAATATTCGTTGTTCCTTTGCTGAGATGAACGGCATTCAGATTGCGCGAATAGTTTAACTGCACGATCGCTTCCATGACAGCCCTGCGTTTGTCTTCGCTTACATACGCATGATGATTGATTACACGGGAAACCGTAGATACGGAAACCCCGGCGATTTTAGCAATTTGTTTAATATTCGGCATCAGCCACTTCCCTCCCCCAGATTCATTTTAACATTTTTAAAATTTTCCCCTTGACATGAAATGCGTTTCATACATTAACCTGACACTGCAAGAGCATTTCACAATGCAGCCCAAATGAAGGAGGATAACGCTATGAAAAAAGAAGAAGTGCTGAACAATATCCTTGAAATTACCATTCCATTGAATCAACGCGTGAATAACGAGCCTCTCAAAGTGCTCAGTGAAGAGGATTGGAAGTTCTGGAAAGAAAACGGTTACGTGATTGTTTCAGAAGCCGTCCCGAAAGAGCATATCGATCGTTTAGTCGATCTGATCTGGGAGTTTGAAGAAAAGGACCCTAAGGATCCTTCTACCTGGTACACCGCTCCCCGGCGGGAAATGCAAATGAAAGAACTGATGAATACCGGTATGGTGGAGCTCTATAATCATCAGTATTTGTGGGACAACCGCATGTATGAAAAAGTATACCACGCCTTTGTCGATATATGGGGTACGGAAAAATTATGGGTAAGCATTGACCGCTGCAACCTCAATCTCCCGATAAAACCGGGGCATGATTACAAAAGCTTCATTCACTGGGACGTCAACACTTCGTTGAACCCGATTCCCGTAAATGTGCAGGGGGTTCTATCCCTTGTCGACACGGACGCTGAAATGGGTGGTTTCCAGTGCATTCCCGAGCTGTACAGGGATTTTCATGAATGGGTAAAAACACAGCCTGCGGACCGGGATCCGTATAAACCGGATACAACCGGATACACCCCGACCAAAGTGGTGACCAAAGCCGGTGATCTGCTGATATTCAACAGCATGCAGCCGCATGGCATCCGTCCAAACCACTCCACCAAACCGCGTCTGGCCCAATACATTTCCATGTTCCCTGCACAGGAGCATAATGAAGCGTTGATTCAATCGAGAATCGCTTCCTGGAGCGAAAGACTGACGCCTGAAGGATATGCCTTCCCGGGAGATCCCCGCCATTGGGAGCGGATCAAATATGACCGGGCTGTACTTACACCATTAGGCGAAAAATTGCTGGGCAGCAGAAAATGGTAATCGGCAGGTAGCCTTCGAATCGCCGGATAACAACAAGAGAGCCAACTGAAAGTTACCGATCAGTGGCTCTCCAGATTTACCGGGAAAACAACATGCGATGAACGTCTATCCCATCATTGGACATCGACTACAACCTTGATATGGCCTCTTCCCGTTTCGACCTGCTCAATCGCCTTGCCGAAATCTTCAAGCTTGAACCGGTGAGTAATCAATCCGTCAGTCTTCACGATCCCGTTACGGATAAAGGCGATCGCACGGTCAAAGCAATGCGTTTGCGCAAAGGATCCGATGATTTTCAGTTCTTTCCTGAATACCTCGTAGGGACTAATCGTGATCTCATCGCTGACAGAAGCTACGCCGTAAATGACAATCTTGGCTCCCATTTTGGCGAACTTGGGCATTTGCTGAATCACTTCCTTTGCCCCTGTAGCGTCGATCACCATATCAAAGCCCTTGGGAAATTTCTCAAAAAGCTTGCTTTCATGCGCCGCATAGTCGCTGCGGTTCATCACAACCGTCTCATCAGCGCCCAGTTCCTTGACTACGGCCAATTTTCGTTCATCCGATGCCACCACAACGAGATTTGCCGCTCCCGCATGCTTTAATAGCTGCGCCAAAATGATGCCCGTCGGTCCCGTTCCGAACAGGAGGATATCATCCCCCGGTTTGACATCCATCATATCCAAACCGTGTACGGCGCATGCCGTCGGCTCGACCAGAACGCCCTGGTCATAAGACAAATCGCCTAAGTGAAATACTTTATCATGGTTGACCGCCACATACTCGGCAAACCCTCCGGGGCCGTTTACGCCTAACGAGTAAAAGTTCTCGCAGTAAAGCGGCTGGTTGCGCCTGCAGTAATAACAATGCCCGCACAGCTCCGTATTGTCCGCACAAACCCTGTCCCCGGGCTTAAAACCGGTCACATCCTTGCCCACCGCTGCAATTTCACCCACAAACTCATGACCGGGAATCAGGGGAAAGCCTGCCATAAATTCCCCATGATGGAGGTGAATATCTGTGCGGCAAACACCGCAGGAATGAACTTTAAGCAGAACCTGATGATCCTTCACCACAGGATCGGCTGTTTCACGAACGGAAAAATCCATAGCTTTATTATAATAAACGGCTTTCATCGGGCATCCCCTTTCGATATAAAACAATTATGGGCAAATGATGATCTTTAACGTGCTGTTTTTCTCTTTGATCGCTTTTTCAAAAGCCGCAGCCGTTTGCTCCAGAGTCATATAATCGGTGATGACCGGCCCCAGATCAATATCATCATCGGCCAGTAAGGCTACGCCGGTCGGATACGTATTGCAGTAACGGAAAACGCCGTAAATATCGATTTCATTATCAACAATATAAGGGATGCTCAGAGGCGTTTCGCTTTCCTGCGGAAGACCCACCAGAACGACCCGGCCGCCACGGCGGACGGAGCGCAGCGCAGCTTGTGCCGCTTTTCCGTTCCCCGCCGTTTCAATCGCCAGATCCGCTTTTTGTTCATGCGTGATCCGGTTGATCGCCTCGATCGCATCCTCTTTCCGAAGATGAACCACATCCGTCGCCCCCATCTGCAGCGCCCGTTCCAAACGAAACGGCTCCAGGTCCACGCCTATAATCCGTTTGGCGCCGGCGGCTTTGGCTGCTGCCAAAGCAAGAATGCCGATCGGTCCCATACCCATGATCACAACGGTTTCTCCGGGCTTTAAACGGCCTCTTCGTACAGCATGCAGGCCTACGGAGAAAGGCTCGATGAGGGCGGCCCTTTCATAACTCATGTGATCGGGTACCGGATACAGAAAGTCGGCACGGATCGCGATATATTCACAAAAAGCGCCGTCGTAAGGAGGTGTAGCTAAAAATTCGACCTTGGGACATAAATTATAATGGCCCGATTTGCAATGATGACAGCGTCCGCAGGTGACCCCCGGCTCTATCGTTACCCTCTGGCCTACCGTTAGATGACGGACGTCGCTGCCTAACGAAACGATTTCACCGGCCGCTTCATGTCCGAGGATCATTGGCTTTCCCACCACATAGGGACCGATTTTTCCATGTTCATAGTAATGGACATCCGACCCGCACAGGCCAACCGCTTTGATCCGAACCAGCGCCTCGTCTTTGGACGGAATGGGGATATCCCATTCCTGGATTTCAATCTTTCCGGGCTTTACCAATACAGCCGCTTTCATTTTCCCCTGCATTCTGCTCCACCCTCACTGGTTATCCCCTTATTTTTTGAATTCGCTTAAATTCTCTTTTGTCACCAATTGGAAAGGAATGTAGTTCATGTGTTCGACGGATTCGCCTTTAGCCGCCTGGATCGCCAGTTCTACCGCCTTACTGCCTTGACCGTGCGAATCCTGGAATACCGTAGCGGCCAGTTGCCCCGCTTCGACAGATTTGAGCGCATCCGGAATGGCATCGATCCCTACCACCAGAATATCGTCTGCTTTCTTGGCCGCCTCGATCGCTTTGTATGCGCCCAGAGCCATTTCGTCATTTTGTGCGACAACCGCATCGATGTCTTTATGCGTTTGCAGCCAGTTTTCCATCAGATTTAACGCTTGTGCGCGGTCCCAATTCGCTGTCTGCTCCGCAAGAACCTTAATATCCGGATATTGGGTCAGCACTTCTTTATTGCCTTCCGTCCGGCTGATCTCTGCAGAGTTGCCATTCGGTCCATGAATAATCACCACATTTCCCTTACCGCCTAATTGATCGGCGATAAACTGCATTTGAAGCTTACCTGCGACCACATCGTCCGATCCCGAAAAGGCTGTCGCTTTATCCAGATTGGATACTTGGGAGTTGACGACAATCACCGGAATTTTGGCGGCTACCGCAAGATCTACGGCAGGGGCGGCGCCATTCTTGTCATAAGGGTTAAGAATGATGGCGTCGACTTGTCTGTTGATAAAATTTTCAATTTGGGCAATCTGATTCTCGGATTTCCCCTGACCATCCGCTTCCAGAAGCTCTACTCCCTTCTCATTGGCTTTATCCCTCACTGCGTTTTGAATGTTGATGGCAAATTCGTTTTGCAGGTTTTGATAGGAAACGCCTATCGTCAATTTCTTTTCTCCGCTGTTTCCATCGGAGCCCGCTCCGCCTGATGCGGATCCGCCGCCCCCTCCGCATGCAGACAATACACCGGCCAGCAGAACCATCGGAAGGAATAAAGCTTTCATCTTGTTCATCGATATACCCCCATTATTCAGTAAAGTTTTATTTATACCGTCATGCGACGCGTATACACTTAATGGCTTTTCTTATCCAAAAGTACGGCCAGCACAATAATAACGCCCTTTACAATCTGCTGGTAATAGGAAGACACATTGAGCAGATCCAACCCATTGTTCATAATTCCGATAATCAGCACACCGATAACTGTCCCTATGATTGTTCCTCTTCCGCCGGCGAGACTGGTGCCTCCAATAACGACGGCGGCGATGGCATCCAATTCATAGCCTATTCCCAATACAGGCGAACCCGTCATGACCCTCGAGGAGAGAAGAATGCCGGCCAGCCCTGCAGCCAAACCCGAGATCGCATATACCGCAACTTGAACATAATTCACATTGACGCCGGACAATCTGGCTGCATGCTCGTTGCCCCCGGCCGCATACACATGGCGCCCGAACTTGGTAATATGCAGGATAAAAATGCCCAGCAGAATCACAAGAATAAAGATGAGTACCGGAATCGGAATCCCGGCCACATATCCTCCCCCCATCCGGTTATAGCTGTCATTAAGATTGATGATCGGTCGGCCGTCGGTATACACCATGGTCAGTCCCCTTGCAGCCGTCATCATCCCCAGGGTAACGATAAAAGGAGCGACATTCCAACGTGAAATGATGATTCCGTTAATCCCTCCAAGCAGCAGCCCGGCCAATAAACCTAAGGCAACAGGCACAATGAGAGGATAGGCATCGCCTTGTGCAAAGCTGCTGGCGACCACGGCCGAAAAGGCAAGAATCGAACCTACAGATAGATCGATCCCGCCTCGAATAATGACGAAGGTCATACCCACCGCTATAATTCCGCTAATGGATGCCTGCCTCAAAATATTGAAAATATTTTGCACGGTCAAAAAAGACGATGAAGTGATGGATAAGATGATAACCAACAATAAAAAGGCTGCATAAATACCGTATTTGGCCAGAAATCTGCCTATATACTCCCTGTTCAATACCATACCGGACTTCCCCCTAACGATAATCAAACGATGCTTCGCTCTTTTTCAAAGCCTGCGGCACAGGCCATGATCTTTTCCTGATCGAATTCCTCCCGCAGAAATTCTCCTGTTATTTTTCCTTCGTGAAGAACGATAATGCGGTCGCTCATCCCGAGCAATTCCGGCATTTCCGACGAAATCATGATAATGGCTTTTTGCTCATTGGCCAGTTGGCTGATGATTTTGTAAATCTCCGCCTTCGATCCTACATCAATTCCCCTTGTCGGTTCGTCCAGAATCAGAAGGTCCGGATTGCACAAAAGCCATTTCGCCAGCACTACTTTCTGTTGATTGCCTCCGCTTAACGTGTTGACCATGGTATTGCGATTTGAGGCTTTAATATTTAAATATTTCATCTGGTGATCAACCGTTTGCTTTTCTTCCTTGAAATTTATAATTTGCCTGAACCTTGTAAACTTTTTCAGATTCGCCAAGGTCGTGTTATCCTTGACGGAAAACTTGAGATTAAGCCCGAAAAGCTTCCGGTCCTCCGTTACCAGCGAGATACCGTTGGAGATGGCACTGCCGGGGTTAGACATATCGACTTTCTTTTGTTTGACATAAATTTCGCCTGCGTCGGCTTTATAAGCTCCAAAGATGGTTTCCACCAGTTCCGTTCTTCCCGCTCCCATTAATCCGGCGATGCCCAAGATTTCTCCCTGGCGTACATGAAGATGGATATTGCTAAACTTCCCTTTGCGGGTCAAGCCCTTCACTTCCAGGTACGTTTCGCCGATACGCGAAGACTGCTTGACATACATGTCCTTTAGATCTCTGCCGACCATCAGGGAGATCAACTGCTGCTGGTTTAATTCCTCCGTCGGGCGGGTCGCGATATACCGGCCATCCCTTAACACGGTAATCGCATCGCAAACCTTATAAATCTCGTTCATTTTATGGGAGATATAAATGATCGATTTGCCTTGGCCGGTCAGCTTCCTGATGATCTCATACAGCTTATCGACCTCGCGGTCTGTAATCGCCGATGTCGGCTCATCCATAATGATAATGTCTGCATTATATGATATCGCTTTCACAATTTCGACCATTTGCATTTCCGCTACACTCAGCTCGACCAGCTTCTTATCCGGATTGATATCCATACCCACGGACTGGAACAGCTCGCGCGTTCTGGCCTTCAGCTCTTGGGTATTGACAATGCCCAGCTTATAGCACGGTTCTCTCCCAATAAAAATATTTTCCGCTATAGTCATATCCAAAATGGAATTCAATTCCTGGTGAATCATGCTGATTCCGTGATTCATCGCATCCAACGGCCGGTTAAAAAACACTTTTCGGCCGTTCAGGATAATATCTCCGCTATCGGGCTGCTCCACGCCGGCCAGGATTTTCATCAAGGTGGATTTGCCCGCCCCGTTCTCCCCCATCAGAGCATGCACTTCGCCTTTTTTTATATGTAAAGAGACTTGGTCCAGCGCTACGATCCCCGGGAATGTCTTGCAAATATTTTTCATTTGCAGAACGTATTGATGTTCATCCATCGCTCTTCACTCCTTGTTTAAGGATATTTTGATTATATGTTCAATTCCGCGATATGGACATGTAGAAACTTCGGAAAAAACATTGAATTTTTTCGGTTGTTATATTTGGTCTGCATATTCCTTAAAGGAAAGTCCCGTCGACTTCTTGAATACGGTCGAAAAATAAACGGGATCCTTAAACCCGACCAATAAAGCCACATTCACCGCTTTCATTTTCTGTCCCGCCAGAAGCTCCTTAGCCTTATCGATCCTGACTTGAATCAAATATTTTTTGAACGAACAACCCGTCTCCTGTTTGAACAGTTCGCTAAAGTAGGTACGGTTCATATAAAATTTCTGGGCCATAAAATCGAGCGACAAATCTTCATAAAAGTAGTGATCAATATATTCCTTTGCCTGTTCAATCAGCTTTTTGGTTTGACCGTTTTTATTTTTCGGACTATCCGCATCATTCAGCAAGGCGATCAAACCGTACTTCAGATCGTCAATATTCGTATACTTAGACACCCATTCGTTAAAGGACGGATGATCCGGAGCAGCTTGGCCATGCGAACGAAGCGGCATCCGCTGCACTTTTTCCTCCATCATCCGGTAAATCCGTGCGGCCGCTTTCTTATACATCCGAAGATCGTCATTATACCGGGACTTCAATTGCAAAAAAAGATGATGAATCGCACGGATCAATCCTTTCCAATCCCTTTTCGCCATGAGTTCGTCCCATTCCAAAGCCGCTTCAGAGCTCCATAGGCTTGACTCCGCATCGGCTGCCTCCGGTTGAAGATCCTCATAAAAGAGAAGGCGCGATGCCTTACCGTCCTGTTGTTCATGCCATACGTACGAGAGTTGGTTATATATTTGATGAACCTCCGTGATTTCGCTGAACACTTGGCTGACCGAAATATGAATATGCCATTTATTGTACTTTTCAATATTCAAGATGGTATTCCGGAATATTTCCTGTACTTGATGGCGAATGTTTTCCTTTTCTTCGAATCCGAGCAGGCAAATATATTCGTTTTCTCTCAGCTCGCTCTTAAAGCCGATAAAGCGTTGAGCATATCCCGTACTTTCCGTCATCACGTTCTCCAGAGCGAAAAAAACAAGCGAAACGTCACTTCGATAATGCCGCTTGATTTGTTCGAAATCGATGATATTAATCATTGCAAGCACGTAATGAGGATATGGCAGCTTGACATGCAATAAAGCCAGTTTTTTAAGCAATTCCGAACAATCCATATAAACGCCCCGTACCAGTGTGTTTAACAAATTGCGTTTGAAATAGGGGATGCTTTGATTGAGCAGCAGATTTTGCTGCATCCTCTCCTGTTTTTTTTGCCTGTCAGCCTTGATGTTGTCCATGGCCTGGATCAGCGCTTTCTCCAGCTCTTCTTTTATGATCGGTTTTAATAAATAATCGGTTGCTCCGCACCTTAATGCCTGCTTCACATATTCGAAATCGGAATATCCGCTTAATACGATCACCTCGATCGCCGGAAACTGTCTTTTCAATATTTCCAGAAACGCCATACCGCCCATACCGGGCATCCGCATATCAAGCAGGATAATATCGGGTCTCTCCAGCTGGATGGCCTCATAGGCTTCTTCAGCATTTTGTGCCTGCCCCATCAGATTCATTCCCAAATAGCCCCATGGAATTTTACCGATTAAACTCCGTCTGACCGCAATTTCGTCCTCTACAATAAATACGTTGATATGCTGATTATTTTGTCCCGTCATCAAGTTTCCCCCCGTCATCGATGCGCTTCACCGCCGGAATGTTGATCGTGATCGTTGTTCCTTCTCCTTGTATGCTGTTAATATGAAAGGTAACCTCATCCCCAAAAACAATGCGCAGTCTCGTGTATACGTTCTTGAGTCCCAAATGTCTTGCCGAAGTAAAGTCAGCATAAGTGTTGGACGACTGGCGTTTATATTGTTCAAAATCTTTCAATTTATCGGCATCAAAACCGACGCCATTATCCGTTATTTCGATTTCGATCCGTTTCTCGTATTTTTTAGCGGACAGTTTGATAAACCCTTTTCCCAGCTTCTTCTCCACCCCGTGCTTAATCGAGTTTTCCAATAACGGCTGCAGGACCATTTTGACGATCATGTAGGAGCCTACCTCCGGATCTACATCCCAGTCCACGATCAATTGGTCTTCAAACCGGCTTTTTAAAATCAGAAAGAAATGCCGGCAATGTTCCAACTCGGCGGAAAGTTGAACATGCTCCCGATTCAAATCGATGTTATAGCGCAGCATTTTACTTAACGATTGGGTAATCTCAGAGATTTGCGTTACCCCTTCATAATCGGCAATCCCATTGATCACCTCCAACGTATTGTAGAGAAAATGGGGATTGATCTGCATCAGTAAAGCCTTAAGCTCCGCGTCCTTCTTATGAAGCTCCGTTTCGTATTGAATTTTAATCAAATGGTTGATGGTGTCTACCATGGTATGAAAGCTGTTGTTTAATTGATTGATTTCTTTACTGACGTTCACCATGTTTTCCGTACGGACATTAAAGTTTCCCCGCTCCACCCTGGACATTAAACTGTTCAGCTTCTTGATCGGTTTGATCATGTAAATGGAAAGGAAATAAGACAGGATCAGCACCAGAAGCATGGACAGACAGCTGACGATGATCGTCATATTGCGTAAATCCTTGATCGCCTCGGTCAGCGCAGAAAGCGGGACCGAACCTACCACGTACAAGCTGCCGCCCGCCGCTCTGTTAAAGGTGACGACAACATCCTGGCCCTTTATTTGTTCAATAAAGGTATCGGCGCTGATTCGATTAAAGCGTTCCAACAGGCTTCTGTCCGCCTTTTTGCCGATTAAAGCATTGTTCGAATGATACAGAAGGGTCCCATCCTTCTTGATGACCTGCGTTACGCCTCCGCTTCGGTATTCGATTTGTTTGAACATGGATGAGAAGGAGGATAACGTTTTATCATAGCTAATATAGCCGATCCTCCGGTTCGTATTGGGATCCATAATCGCCCTGGACGCGGTGAAGCTGTAGATCCCGTTAATATCCAGCTGATGCAAATCGAAAATAAGCTCATCGCTTGTGTTTTCCTTCATTCTTTGCTGCCATGCCAGCTCTGCCGGTGAACTATAGGCATGTGTGTATGTATTTTTATGGAGCGCCTTGTCAATAAGCCGGCCATTGTCCGAATAAACTCTTATACTGACATACTCATCGCCCGATGCCACGGTGGAGGTAACATACCTTCTGATCTTGAGCAGATTCTCCGGACTGAAAATATCACAGGAATTATCATATTTATCCATTAATATATAATTTTGTAATAAAGCAGAGGAAAATATCGTGGATTTATCCTCTATTTCTCTTATATAGAAGTTGATGTTTCTGTTTATCGCTTCTAATAAAAGATCGTTATTCCGTCTCGCTTCCTGAACGATCGCCAAAGAAGCAATTTGGTAAGAAAGCGCTCCCACGATAAGAAGAGGAAGCAGATTGATGCCTAAATAAGTGATGAAAAGCTGATACTGCATACTCCTCCTATGGAAAAAACGGCTCATCAAACGGCGCAATACGGTCATATATTCCCCCCTTTTCACTGCTTCAAACCGGAAACGCTAGTGCCAAAAACCATTATACCATTTTTGCCCCGCGGCGGGGACATAGGGGCGGCAAAAAGCCCCTCTTCTTGGCCTATGCCGTAAGAGGGGCTTTCCAACGGATTCATTGTACGATGCATTGGCAAATGCTTCCGGGCTATAATTCAAAGAAGCCTTCCAATCCATTATCAACTCGCGCTGCGGGTATGCTTTCATCCCAATCACATTGAACAATGTTACTGCATTTCACCCGATGTACATCCATGCCTTGCTTTTCGCTATAACAGGTTTCAAGAATACGGTACCTGATATTATACGGCGAGCACTTCGGGCAAAAGCCCTTTGCGATGGCTTGCAGTTCCTCATCCGAGTAACCGCTGGTCATTTCGGCAAGCAGAATCGTATCCAACATGACATTCACCTTTCTTTAAGATATGACATTGCTTAATACCCCGATTTTTTCAATTTCCACTTCTACCCGATCGCCCGGATTCAAAAATTTTGGCGGCTGAAAGCCAAGGCCCACGCCTTTCGGGGTTCCCGTGGCAATAATATCGCCCGGTTTTAACGTTATTCCGCTGGAGAGCGTTTTAATCATGGCAGGAATGTCAAAAATGAGATATTCGGTATTGGAATGTTGTCTTATTTCTCCGTTGACTCTGCATTGAATATCCAATTTGACGGGAGCCGGAATTTCGTCAGCGGTAACTAAATAAGGTCCCATAGGTCCGAAGGTATCGAGACTTTTTCCCAAAAACCATTGACTGTGTTTTTTTTGCAGGTCACGCGCCGTGACATCGTTAATGATCGTATAGCCGAAAATATAATCATAGGCGTCGGCTTCGGAAATATTCGTGCCCTCCTTTCCGATCACAATCGCAAGCTCGGCTTCATAGTCGATTTGTTTCGTCACATCCGAATGGCTTTTGATTGGCTTGTTCGGTCCAATGACGGTTGTCGTCGCTTTACTGAAAACAATCGGATGCTGAGGAATATGTTTCGCTTCCTCCATAGCGTCCGTATACTCAAGCGCATGCTCCCTATAATTTAGACCAAGGCAAATGATATCTCGTCTGGGGAAAGGAATAGGAGCTTCAAGCACAATGTCAGAGAGCGGTAAGGCATGGTCCCCGCCGTCTTGGAGCAGACGGTTGATTTCTTTCAGACGGGAATAGGCCTCCCCGGTTTCAATCACTTCAATTAAACTTCCGGGCAATAAAGTTTCCTCAAAAAGCCGCTTTTCCGCTTCTTGCGCATCCACGACGGATTGCCCGTTTTGCGTTAGAAAGCCATACTTTAATTGCCCGGCGTGAGTAAATGATGTTAAGTACATGCTAAATCCTCCCTGGTCTTTAATCATAGTCGAGCGGCCAATCGTACAATTGGCCTAACCAATAATGTATTCATATCTTAGAGCATTCCCCCGCTTTTAGTCAAGCGTCTTTTATATAAATTCAAATCGTTTGCTGCTTATAGCGAATTGACGATAGGATCATACTATAGATATAATTAATAATTATTTCAATAACCGGACTCATTTGAAAGCATCATTGGTAAGACCATGAGGGGAGACTATGTAATGGCGGAATTTGAACTTGCCTTTTTTCCTGTAGGTGAAAATAAAGCTTTTCTTGAAATTGCAAATCAAATCAGAGATCACATAGAAAAAGGCGCGCTAAAAGTGGGAAACCGCTTGCCTTCCGAACGGGAGCTGGCAGAGAAATTCCAAACCAGCCGGGCAACAGTCAGGGAAGCCCTGCGCGCACTTGAAATCATCGGTGTCATTGAAAGCCATGTCGGACAAGGAACCTTCGTTAAAAACGCCAATTTTTCAAGCATGGATGGCTTATTCGCCGAGATCTCGAAGCAGACGAGTCCTTCCGAGGTGTTTGAAGTCCGAATGGCCTTCGAACCCTATCTCGCACATTTGGCTGCACTTCGCGCCACGCAAGAAGATCTACAGCAATTAAAACAAAATATGGATCAGTTGAATCAAGCGATAGAAGATGCCGATATTCGCCAATTTGAACAATTGGACGGCCAATTTCATCATATGATCGCCGTCTCCTCCAAAAATTCATTTCTCCTTTACATTATGAACATCGTGAATAACGTTCGTTCGGAAAAGCTATGGGGAACATTGAAAGAAAAGAGCTTAAATCCGGAGCGAATGAAAACATACAGTGCACAGCATTTTGAAATTTATCAAGCGATAAGCGAACGTGATGCCCGCAGAGCGGAAATTGTCGCTTTGGAGCATTTAAAAACGGTAAGAAGCAATATGCTGGAACAATAGCTTTTCACTTAAACAAGCTGCCATGTCTCTGTCATGGAGCTTGTTTTTTATTTTTTTATTGACGGAAGGATAGGCGTCGTTTACTATAGGGGTAGATATTGGTTAAACCAATTTGTTGTTTTGGAATAACCAATTTTGAAAAATACGATTTCGGGGAGGTATGAGATGTTAGGCCAGGTCAATGATTTGAAAGTTAACTATGAAAGTAAAGGCGACGGTGACGTCATTGTCTTCGTCCACGGCCTGGGAGGCAGTCTCCATATCTGGAACAGCCAGACAACGGTTTGCTCCAGGTATTATAGAACGCTTTCCTACGATTTGCGCGGGTCCGGGCGAACCGGTCTTTCACAGTGCGAGTATTCGATCGAGCTGTGGGTTTCTGATCTAAAGGAATTGCTGCTGCGCGAAAACATTGAGGCGGCACATTTGGCAGGCCATTCGCTGGGAACCCTTGTTGTTCAGCATTTTGCGGTCTCCTATCCGCACATGGTCAAAAGTCTGACGCTCGTAGGAGGTTTTACCGAGCCCTCGGAGGCGGCCAGGAAAGGAATTTACGATCGCTCCGATGTGGTCCGTACCAATGGAATGGACGCTGTTGCCGATGCCATTATCGAAGGCGGTTTCTCTTCCTATTCCAAGCATACGAACAGCGCTTTAATCGGATTGGCCAAGGATCTGCTGCTGCGCAATCATCCGGAAGCGTACGCGGCTTCCTGCAGAGCGCTCGCCCAAGCGCAGGCGATCGACCACTCCAAAGTCGAGGCCCCCGTTCTGCTTATTGTCGGTGATGAGGATAAGGTGAGTCCTCTTTCGATGTCAAAGCTCATGAGCCGGCGTTTCCCCAGAGCGCAGCTGGAAATTATACCGAATTGCGGACATTGGGCTACGATCGAAATGCCGGATGCCGTCAACAAAAGCCTTCTCAATTTCCTGTCCACACTTTAATGCCGGTTTCCCTGATTGTAAGAATAAAATCTCATTCGCATGCTATTCCATTTCGTGAAAGGGGTTACAAATATGAAAGCTGTATTGCTCCGCAACGGTTTATTAATCGATGGTACGGGAAAAGATGCGCAGGCGGGAATGGATGTCCTGATTGAAGGCCATCAAATCACCTCGATAGGCACTCATCTTTCTCTTCCCGTCCATTACGATCCGGCCGATGTCGACGTGATTGAACTGGACGGCAAAACCATCATGCCCGGTATGACAGAAGCCCACACCCACTTCACATGGCAAAACTCCCTTTATATTCAAGATATCGATTTCAAACCTCTTGAGGAAACCATGCTTGGTTGTTATTTAAACGCTCAAACGATGATTAAAAGCGGTTTTACTTCTTGTGTAAGCGCTGCCGCGAGAGGACGGGTAGACATTGCCCTTCGGGATGCCATTAATCAGGGGCTGATTGTCGGGCCCCGGATGCTGGCCAATGGAGCCGAGATTTCCGCAACCGGAAGCTTTGTCGATCTGCATCCGAATCATGTCCATGTTTCCGGTCTCTCTATTTTTGCCGATGGCGAGGATGCGGTTCGGCGAACCGTAAGAAGCTTGCTCAAGGAAGGAGCCGATCTGGTTAAGCTGAATGTAAGCGGCGAGAGTCTGACTCCGCACGCCCGGAGTGAAATGACGCTCTATACGTTGAAGGAAGTACGGGCAGCGGTCGAAGAAGCGCACGCCAGAGGAAAACGGGTATATACTCATGCGCGTTCATCCGATTCCGTGAAGATTTGTGTAGAAGCCGGGGTAGACATTATCGGACATGCCGATTTCATCGATGATGAAGCGTTTGAAATGCTTGTTGAACATAAGAACCGTTTATTCGTAGTCCCCGCATTGAACTGGCTTGTCTCCACATTAGAGCATGGGGCCCAATATTTCGGCCAGGAAGCTATAGATGCAACCGGATACAAGGAAGGATTGGAAATTGCCTTGTCGAATATGAATCGCCTTTACAAAGCCGGAGTTCGAATATTGCCGGGCGGCGACTATGGATTTAAATGGTGCCCTCACGGCGGCTATGCCCGGGATCTCGAACACTTTGTCAAACTGGTCGGGATGACGCCCATGGATGCCATTGTCTCCGCCACGAAATACGGCGGCCAGGTTATGCTGATGGAGGATAAAATCGGAACGATTGAGGCGGGTAAGCTTGCCGATATTCTGGTCGTAGACGGTAACCCGCTCGATAATATCTCCATACTCCAGGATCATGACAAACTCCATGTGGTCATGAAGGACGGAGCCTATATAGTGAACAAGCTTCCAATCAGACAAGTTCAAGGCGCATAAAAAGAAAGGAAGAAGGGGCTGTCCCATAAGTCAACCTGATGGAGTAACTGGATGACCGAGGGACGGCTCTTATGTTCCATGAAAAAAACGACTATATGACAAGGGTTGGGAACCCTTGCCAAGGCCATCGCCGTCAGATCTCTGTTACGCTGATTTTCAGCGCACCGAAGGCGGCTTTTGTTTCCTGAACAAGGATGTGATCCGCTTGTGCAATCGATTATATTATTGTTACCGCAATGAAGTGAGACGGCATACAGATCAAATCAAGGCTTTACTGGAAGCAGATAAGCACGACTATAGTTTGCAAGCAACGAATTGCATGAAGCTGTGCATGATATGCGAACACCGGCATCTTCTTGCAGTAAATGATGCGTTGTGCGTTGCCAAAGATATGGACGAACTTATCGCGTGTATCCTGCAAAAAATAGAACATCCTTAAATCAGTATATCTCTTCACCGGCATGTGATGAAGAATGATAACGTTCGAATGCCCGCCGCACCTCTAGTATTTCAATAACGCGGACCCCCAGCCCAATCCTCCGCCGAAAGCGGCCATCGCCACCATATCGCCGCGTTTGATTTTGCCCGTTTTGACGGAATGATCCATAGCCAGCGGGACCGTAGCCGCCGAGTTATTTCCGTAATATCGGATCGTGCTGATCATCTTCTCGTGCGGAACGTCCAGGGTTCTTCCGACGGCGTCAATAATCCTCTGATTGGCTTGATGAGGAATCACCCAGTCCACCTGATCCAAAGTCAAGCCGCTGTGCTCCAGCGTCTCTTTAATGCTTTGGCTCATGAGTGTTACGGCAAGCCGGAAGATCCTGTTGCCGTTCATCAAAATCTTGTATTTGGTTTCCTCACTGTGCGGCTGAGGATGCCTGCTGCCCCCTCCCGGTACGATCGCCGCATCAAAATATTCTCCGTTCGAATGAATCGCGGAATGAATAATGCCATCCGGGGAGGCTTCATCACCGGCAGACAGCACAAAAGCTCCGGCGCCGTCGGAGAACAAAATACAAGTGGAGCGATCCGTGTAATCTGTAATTCTGGATAACGTATCGGCGCCGACCACCAGAGCATGCCTGCATGACCCGGATTTGATGAACTTCTCCGCAACATGCAAAGCGGCAATAAATCCGGTACAGGCGAGATGAACATCGAACGCTGCAATGCTGCGGCACCCTAACCGATGCTGAAGCTGACAAGCGACCGGCGGGAAAGGATGATCGGGAGTTTCCGTAGCCACAATGATCAGGTCGATGTCGGAGGCCTGCAGCCCGGCATCCCCGATCGCCTCCGCCGCCGCAAAAAAGGCCAGATCCGAAGTAGCCTGATCAGGCGATGCAATCCTTCTTTCGGAGATGCCGGTACGCTCCACTATCCAATCGTCTGAAGTATCTACGATCTTCTCCAGCTCACTATTCGTCAGTATGTTTTCCGGGACATAAGATCCCACTCCGCTAACCCTGGCTCTGGACATGATGGATACACCTCAATGCTTCTTGTATATTGAATTATTCACCGGTAAACCTGGGCTTTCTCTTCTCGCGGAACGCTTCCAGCGCCTCGATCCGGTCTTTGGTCGGGATGATGACCTCGTACGCTTTGGATTCCAGATCCAGACCGGTCTGCAGGTCAACGCCCAAGCCCCGGTCGATTGCATATTTAGCTTGATAAACGGCAAGAGGAGCATTGGCCAGCATTTCGTTTGCAAGCCGCTCGCACATCTCCAGAAGCTGCTCCCGATCCTCGGCGAGACCGTTTAAAATACCTAAATCCAGCGCCTCTTCGGAACTGATTTTGCGGGCGGTAAGGATGAGTTCTTTCGCTTTGGACGGTCCGATCAGCCTGGGCAAACGCTGCGTTCCTCCCGCTCCGGGAATGATCCCCAGGCTCACTTCGGTCAGTCCCATGAGCACGCCTTTGACAGCGAATCGAAAATCGCAGGCCAGCGCCAGTTCAAACCCGCCGCCGAAAGCAAAACCGTTGATGGCGGCAATGGTCGGCTGCGGCAATCGCCCCAACGCCGAAAAAACGTCGCGGATTTTTCTTACATTTCGCCGAACCTGCTGCTCATTTAAGGTTCGGCGCTCCTTCAAATCGGCTCCGGCACAGAAAGCGCGGCCCTCTCCCGAAACGATAACCGCACGTATATCCCGGGGATTTTGCTCGATTTCTTCAATGATCTCCCCCAGACTGACGAGCGCTTCATAATGAAATGTGTTTAATTCATCGGGCCTGTTCAGTTTGATGCAGCCGATATGTCCATGCTGCTCCCATACGATTGGCTTTGGGTTCATCCTTGATCCTCCTCTTTCCATATGCCGATTCCTTGGCTGTGATATTGCTTCGTCAAGTCCTTGTACACCTTCGACGCTTCCTGGACCCACCAGAGAGAAGAGCCTTCAATGTCTTTTTTCTTCCGGGCGGGATTGCCGGTAATCAATATACGCGGCGGAAATACGGTTCTAGGGGTCACAATGCTGCCCGCCGCGACAACGGATTCTTCCCCGATCTCCGCATCATCCAGGACGACCGAATTCATCCCGATAACGGATTTACGGCCAATACGGCAGTTGTGCAGTATAGCGCCGTGTCCGACGGTAACATCCTCCCCGATGAAGGTACCGCTATTGGTCATATGGATGACGCAATTATCCTGCACACTGGTTCCCGCCCCTACCACGATCGGCCCGCAATCCCCCCGGAGCACGGCGCCAAACCAGATGCTCGCTCCGTCTTCAATCGTAACATCGCCGATAATCGTTGCATTAGGAGCAATAAACGCAGTGCCCGCGATCTTCGGTTGTTTCCCGTTAAATGCCAGAATCAAAGTGGAACACCTGCCTTTAAAAAAATGGCGATATCGGCCATACGGCAGCCGATATCGCAATACAAGTTGAATTCGTTCTATGCACCAATCCAGTTGGCTTCCCGTTTTTCCAGAAAAGCACTCAAGCCTTCTTTGGCATCGTCGGAACGGAAGAGCAGATTTTGCAGCTCGCCTTCGTAACGAATCGCCACATTCAGCGGCATTTCCTTCCCATTCATGATGGAAAGCTTGATGTTGGCTGCAGCGTAGGATGCGCTGTTGACGATTTTTCCGGCATACTCAAACACTTTTTCGCGCGTTTGCTCCTGCGGGAATACGTCATTGACCAGCCCGATGTCAAGCGCCTCCTGCGGCGAGATCGTTTTGCCTGTGATATTCATGTCCAGCGCGCGGGAGAAGCCGATCAGACGCGCCAAGCGCTGCGTTCCGCCGGTTCCGGCGAGCACCCCGAGCGAGATTTCCGGCAGACCGATTTTACCTGCTTGATCCCCCATAAAGCGAAGGTCGCAGCCGAGCGCCATCTCCAGACCGCCGCCAACGGTATGCCCTTCAAGGCAAGCAATGAAAATTTGTGGAGAACGCGCCATTTTATCCAGTGTCTCGTTGCAGAATAAGCAGAACTGGGTTTTGTAACGGGGTTCAGCCGCCTTCAAGAAGTTAATATCCGCTCCCGCAGAGAAAAACTTCGGTACATCGCTCATGAGAATCGCAACTTTAATGGATGAATCGAAACGGATTTCGTCAATCGCGGCGTTCAGCTCTTTGTAGAACTCCAGGCCGTAAGAGTTCGTTTTATTGATATGAAGGTGAATTTCTGCAATTCCGTTTTCTTTTTTAAGCGTCAAATTGGACATTTGAATTCCTCCTAAAGGTTGGTTTGGATTATTGAATTCCGAATAGATTCAGCGGACGGCTTCCTACGTAAGAGACAACGCTTTTGGTTTCCGTATACAAATTCATCGTTTCGAGCGACAGCTCCCGGCCGAAGCCGGATTGTTTGTACCCGCCGAACGGAGTGCCCGGGAATGCGGAGATCGGAGAGTTGACCATGACAATGCCTGCACGCATAGCGGCGGCAACCCGATGGGCTCTTCCATGATCCTTGGTCCAAACCGCGGACCCCAGTCCGAAGATGGAATCATTCGCCTGCTTGATCACATCTTTTTCATCACTGAACTTCATCACGACGACGACCGGACCGAAGATTTCTTCCTGGGCGACTCTCATGTCATTTCGAACATTGCCTATAATCGTCGGCATATACCAATGTCCCTTGTCAAACTCGGGGCCTTCAGGGCGCTTACCGCCATAAAGCACTTCGGCTCCCTCTTCCACAGCCAGCTTCACATAGCCGTCAATGACCTTCTCATGGCTTGCGGAGATAACCGCACCCATATGCACGCCTTCGGCAAACGGGTCACCGACGCGGATTTTCTTTGCCTTTTCAATGAACTTCTCCATGAACTTGTCATAAATGGATTCATGAACGAACAA
Organism: Paenibacillus naphthalenovorans; assembly: GCF_001465255.1. Classification (NCBI taxonomy): domain Bacteria; kingdom Bacillati; phylum Bacillota; class Bacilli; order Caryophanales; family Paenibacillaceae; genus Paenibacillus; species Paenibacillus naphthalenovorans. Next base: position 3,304,034 of record NZ_CP013652.1, read on the forward strand.
CCGGGAACGGGCTTCACAGGATTGACCTGTATTGTAAAAAATCCCATACAGCGAGCCGTCCACAGCGCCGTCCATATCGCAATCTTCGAATACGATGTTCGGAGATTTGCCGCCCAATTCCAGCGTCACACGTTTCAACGTGACGGACGCGCGGGCCATAATATCTTTACCGGTCTCCGTCTCGCCTGTGAATGCGATCTTGTCGATCCCGGGATGCTCGGTCATGTAAGGCCCGATTTCCGAGCCGCTGCCGGTCAGGACATTCACGACACCCTCGGGAACTCCCGCTTCATGGCAAACCTCTGCCAGCACGTACGCGGTTATCGGAGTGAAGCTGGCCGGCTTGAGCACCACCGTACATCCTGCAGCCAGAGCAGGCGCCACTTTCCAGGCCGCCATCATGAACGGATAGTTCCACGGGATGATTTGTCCGCATACCCCGACCGGTTCTTTTACCGTATAGTTAAAAAATCCGTTAGGTACCTGGTTCACTTGACCGCTCTGCGTAATGGCGGCGGCGGCATAAAATTCAAAGTCTTCGATCGCCTGGTTAATCTGCCCTTTGGCGGCGTCTACCGTCTTGCCGCTGTTGAGCACCTCAAGCTGAACCAATTCATTAAATCTGCCGCGCAGAAGGTCGGCGATCTTATTCAGCACTCGTGCGCGTCTGGCCGCAGAAAATTTGGACCACTTGCCGTTCTCGAATGCCTCCCGGGCCGCCGCCACCGCTTTGTCCACATCGGCTTTGGTCGCTTTCGCCACTTTCGCCAGCACTTCTCCCGTCGCGGGATTATGCGTTTCAAATACCTCGCCATTGCTGCTGTCTTCCCACTTGCCGTTAATAAAGAGCGGATAGTATTCTTTCAACATCGTAATCCTCCTCAGAGTTTTTCGATCACCGTGGCGAGTCCTTGTCCTACCCCTATACACATGGTAGCCAAGCCATAGCGGCAATCGGTGCGGGTCATTTCATGCACCATGGTAGTCACGATCCGGGCGCCGCTGCATCCGAGCGGATGCCCTAGAGCGATCGCTCCCCCGTTCACATTGACTTTGCTCATGTCGAGGCCAAGCTCTTTGACACAAGCGACCGATTGGGATGCGAACGCTTCATTGATTTCGATCAGATCCAGCTGGCTCACCGTCAAATTCGCTTTTTTCAGCGCTTTGGTTACGGCGGGTATCGGGCCGATGCCCATGTAGGCCGGATCGACTCCGGATGCCGCCCAGGTCACAATTTTGGCGATTGGGGTCAGGCCCAAGCCTTCCGCGGTTTGCCTCTCCATGATCAGCAGAGCGCTTGCCCCGTCGTTGATGCCCGAAGAATTACCCGCGGTTACGCTTCCATTTACTTTAAAAGCAGGTTTGAGCTGAGCCAGCTTCTCCAGGGTCGTGTCCCCTCTGGGATGTTCATCCGTATCGAACATGACGGTTTGTTTGCCCTGCTTCACCTCGACCGGAACGATCTCGCTCTTAAACCGGCCGCTTTGGATGGCCGCCTGCGCCTTAAGCTGGCTGGATAATGCGAATTCGTCCTGTTCTTCCCGGGAAATGCCATAACGCTCGGCCACATTTTCCGCTGTCTCCCCCAGGCTGACCGGAGGATATTGTTCCGCCAGTTTAGAATTCACCATGCGCCAGCCCAGCGTGGTGTCATACATCGTCTGGTTGCCCCGTTCGCCGCTCAAATTCGGCTTCAGCATGACGTAAGGCGCACGGGACATGCTTTCCGTACCTCCCGCGATAAAGATATCGCCGATGTTCGAATGGATCGCAGCCGCCGCCTGGTTAATCGCTTCCAATCCTGAAGCACACAACCGGTTGACGGTAACGCCCGGCACGGATTCCGGCATCCCCGAGAGCAGGACGGCCATACGGGCTACGTTGCGGTTATCCTCCCCCGCCTGATTCGCACAGCCGAAGAATACATCCTCCACCAAAGAGGGGTCGAGCGGATTTCTCTTGAGCAATTCACGAATCACAATGGCGGCCAGGTCATCCGGACGCACATGTTGCAGCGAGCCGTTATATTTACCGATCGGGGTACGCAAAGCGTCAACAATGACGGCCTCCCTCATACGATCGACTCCTTTGCATCTTGATTGGCATAGACATAAAATCCTCTGCCTGTCTTTTTCCCCAGCCACCCGGCGTGAACGAGCTTACGCAGCAGGGGAGCAGGCCGGTACCGGTCTTCGCCCATATCGCGGTGGAGTCCGGACAACACGGCATAAATGTCATCCAATCCCAGTTCATCCGCCCAAGCCAGCGGCCCCATCGGATAATTCGTACCTTTACGCATTGCCGTATCAATCTCTTCTGCCGAGGAGATTTTCTCCATCAACGCAAACGCGGCTTCGTTCACAATCATCGACAATATGCGGGGGAACACTAATCCGACTTCGTCTTCCACCCACTCGGTTTCTTTACCGATGGCGGTAAAGAAGGCTTCCGCTTGTTTGGCGTACCCGGCATCCGTCTGAAGCGCCGCGCACAGCTCGATCAATTCTGTTTGTTCCAGGTTGGCAAACGCCGCAAACCCTACAAGCCGGGAAGGATGAGACAGCCATGATGCCGCTTGAGTCGCTGTAGCCCCCAGTACCGAGGACAAAATCAGCGTATCGCCGGCAATGTATTTTTCCAAGCTCTGAAGCCCGGCTTTTTTCTCCGCAAGCTCCAGGTTCGATGTTTCTATCACGATATGGAGCGGAATGGAGCGCGTCTTCGCCTCCTGAAGATCAAGGACCTCCACTCCGTTCACAGGACTAAGCTGCTTTCTCAGTGCATCGGCAAGTGAATTGGTGCCTACAACAGCGACGTACTGCCTATCTGTCATACTCGTAGTACCCTCCCCCCGACTTTCTGCCCAGCTGTCCCGACTGTACCATTCTTTGCTGGTAATAATGCGGGCGAAATCGGGCATCGCCGAAAAATCCCTGGTGTAAAGATTCCGTTGTGGCAAAATTAATATCCACGCCGATCATATCCTGCAATTCAAAAGGACCCATACGGAATTTCCCCGCTTTGGTCATAATCCGGTCGATCTGTGCCGGGGATGCCATCTGATCGCCCATAATCCGCAACGCTTCGTTATAGTAAGGGCGTGCAATCCGGTTAACAATGAATCCCGGGGTATCCTTACAGGTGACAGGGCTCTTGTTGATGCTCCGCGCAAAATCTGCAAGACGCTCCATCACGTCCTCTCCGGTCCGCAGTCCGCTGATCACCTCGACGAGCGGCATCAAGGGGGCAGGGTTGAAAAAATGCAATCCCGCAACCCGTTCCGGATGATCCGTGAACCCTGCAATTTCAGTGATGGAGAAGGATGACGTATTCGTAGCCAATATCGTTTCGTTCGGGCAGTGCCGGTCCAAATCCTGAAAAATAGTTTGTTTAATTTCCATGATTTCCGGAGCCGCTTCGATCACGATTTGGCACACCTGCAGATCGGCCAGCTGAACCGTTGTACGAATTCTTGTTTTTACATCATGTGACTCCGACTCGGTCAGCTTGCCTTTTTCGAATAATTTATCAATCTGGGAATAAATGCGTGTTAAGGACCGCGTAACAATCTCCTTGTTGATATCGTACAGCAGAACGCTAAAACCGTTTTGGCTGATGATTTGCGCAATACCGGCGCCCATCGTGCCTGAACCAACCACTCCGACCGTCTGTACCTTCATCGGGCTTTACACCTCGCGTCACCGGGCATCCTCATTTTGCCACCGGATATATTCAAAAGCGCTGCGGCAGTCGTTGCAGTAATATTGCCTGACCAGCTGCGCCGTCCCAAACCGGGATAACAGCACGACATTCGTCGAATTGCAAAAGGAACAATGGGGTTGTTTTTCATCTTTAGACGACATCGGATTCAGCCCTTTGCGCCTGCACACTCCCGATTTGCGACTGAAAGGGAGCCACAAGTCTGACTCCGGGCTTTAGATACCCCTCTTCAATCAAAGCACTGGAATCCTCCAGCCCCTTCAGCCAAGCCTGTACCTCCGGAAATACCTTTTTTATGCTTTCGTCCATTTTGCGCGGGACTGCGCCTTGATCCCTGAGAAGCTGTTCCACCCAGCCTCTGGAATACATAATATGCTCTTTTTGCTCCCTCAACAGCTTGTTGATGCGGTTAACCACATCGGTATGGCGTCCATTCAGCATGGCTTTAAGCACAAGCTCCAGCCCTACATTCACCACATATAAAGAACCGATTAAGTCAATCCAGTTGTCGACGGCAACCACGGATGTAAACGCTTTACCAGTTTGGCGTTCGATCTCCTGTTTCTTGATTCCTTTCAAATCGAACGCCCAGTTGTAAAGCAGTCTCGCATGTCCCAGCTCTCCTTGAGCCATGGCAATGGTAGATAGGGTCGCTTCAAGATCCGGGCCGCTGACTCCGATTTCGACCAACAGATCTCCCAGAATGTATTTATTATCCGCTATCGTTTCGATGGTTTCGATAAATGAGGCCAATCCGGCTGTTTTGTTACTCATATCGCACTGCTCCTTCTTTAACAAGTAGCCCCTCCGGCTGGATGACCCACTTGATGCTGTCTCTGCGAACGACGCACATCTCCACCCAGTCTTCCTCGTCGTAGATATAGCCCGCGTATACTTTGGCCAATTCATCCGTCGGAGCTTCAACCGTTCCAACATGGATCAGGTTGTCTCCTCTCTTGATCCGCGTAAACACTTCATATTCAAATCGGGTCCCTGTTTGGCTCATCGGGCGCTAACCCCCCATTTTTTCATTCTCTCGCGCGCTTCCGGGCTTAAACGGTCCACGGTCCACGGCGGATTCCACACGACATGGATTTGCACTTCCCGCACACCCGGTTCCTGCAGCAGTCTTTTTTTGATATCCGCTTCGATCCACTCCATACAGGCGCAGGAGACGGCCGTGTACGTCATGGTAACGGAGACGACCGCATCCGTTTCTTCTATTTCGTATATAAGCCCCATATCAACGACGCTAACGGGAAATTCGGGATCCATTACCTCTTTCAAAGCTTCCCAATAACGCTTGACCTCCTGCTTTACATCCTGCATGCTACCCCACCTCTTTACGGAGAGCCGCCATCTTGTGGGCGCCTTGCTGGATACGCGATACGAACTCCACATTCTGCGGGCCTCTCTTTTTAAATCGTGCGATGACGCCTTCCCATGTATCCGGTTGATCCAGCAGCCATGTTTTGTTCTCAACATCAAATTTACAGGGAAATGGCACGGTAATCTCGTACTTTTGCATTTGCTCATTCCAGCGGGCCGGTATCTTAACCCCTATCGATTCGCAAAATGGAACGGCGGTAGAAAGCCATTTTTGCCTGAGCTCATCGTTCGATCTGCCTTTGAGCCGATAATCCAGCTGAGCCGAACGGCTCTTCAATTCATCCGCTACACCGAAGAACTCCAGCCCCATCAGGAACATCCAATCCACGGCTTTCTGTACCTGCTTGGCGGTTTCCGGGTTATCCATCGCGGCTCTCATAATAATTTCCCCGTTGCGCAGATGGAACAATTCCTCTTTATCCACCTTGACCAGCGCCCGCTTCCACGGTCCATAGGATGTAAATTCGTACGCATCTCCAAGGAGCGTGTAGCCTGCGCGGTCGAACAACGCATTGAAGACTCCCAGTTCAATCCAGTTGGAAAGCTTGAAATCGAAAGCATAAGGATTCTTCCATTTATTCGCTGGCCGATCATAAAGCAGCTCGTTCACATCTACACCAAGGTCCTTTAATAAACGGTAAGCGATATGTGCGTGGCCGATTTCATCCTGCATTATAGCCAGCGCCGTAATTTTGTTATTCAGCGTAGGCGCTTGTTTGTAAACGGTTAACAAAGGAGGAACACTAAGCAGTTCCGTGTCGCCGACAATCACCAGCGTCTGCTTCAAAGCTTTGAGATATTCCTCATCCATATCTTCTATCCGTTCGACCATGAAGCCCGCATTGACCTTTTCTTTTAACAATGTAGCTTGCTGCATCGCTATCACCTCATTATGTTTTTTTATTTTTCGTTCGTTTAACGTAATAATATAATATACTCTTTTCGCTGTCAAGATCATTTTATCCCATAAAAAAACCCCTTAAATAAGGATTTATTCTTACTTAAGAGGTCTGAAGTTCATAATGCCACACGCCATTTTTCAATATCTTTTTAATACGGTCGTTCATTTCTAAATAATCCAATAAGCCAATGATTTCGGACATGACTGGAGCAAAGACGTGGATATACTTGGTTGGATAATAGCTTTGAGCAAGCTCGTAGGCCGTCGAACCGCCGCTTTGAATCATTTCCCGTATTTTCTCTGCTTTTTGCCCGATTCGCGTTAATCTTCTTTCAATCAGGTCCTTGGGATCGTCAATCAGCTCCCCATGTCCCGGAAATACGGTGTCCGCATGGAGAGACAAGCATCTGTTTAATGAACGGGTATATTCAACCAAGGTGAATTTCCGGTTTCCTTCCAGGTCCGGCTCAATGAAGGCGTTGCTGGAGATCGTCTTCAGCAGATGATCGCCGGCAAACAACCACTGCCTTTGGGCATCCCAAAAAGCAATGTGATCCGGAGCGTGTCCGGGAACTTCTATCACTTGAACATTTCCCAGATATTCTGAATCGGAAAGCGGAATGATTTCCGCATGGATTTTAAACTGTTCATTCCGCCGGACGGCCTCCTGCAGCTTGAGAATATGCTGATCTCCGGCCGCACCGCAGCCCATCGACCGATATAATTTTTCGAAAAAACGAATGCGCAGCGACAGAAATTCGGGGTCTCTCTTTAGCCGGGGAATCGATTCCCGGTGCGCGTAAACAGGGATTTCCCTCCGTGCGGTTATGCGATTGACCAATCCGATATGGTCCTGATGGTTATGGGTAATCCAAATTTGTGACAGATCGCTTAAGGAATAACCGTTTTGGGACAGCGTCAAATGGAACGCATTCCAGCATTCATCGGAATCCATACCTGCATCGATTAAGGTAAGATTACCTTTTTCTTCCATTAAATACATATTTACGTATCCCACGTCATACGGCGTTGAAACGGTGATCGGATATACTGTGCACCCGTTTTTTTCTGTTTTATCCACTGGTTACCTTCCCCCTTTACCGTGAAGCTGTGGAGAGCACAGCCCACATTAGTCGGCGGCAACAAATTCGGACAACCGGTGCAGTTTCTCGGCATGCTCCGCTAAATCGCTTGTCGTTCTGGCGATGTCTACAATTCCATCCAGCTGTTCGGATACAATCTTGTGGACCATCTGCATTCGGTCATTGATCATTTGTACGGCCGACGCAATTTCAGCAAGCATATGTGCAATCGATGTTGAAGATTCCTTCGTATCGGCGGACAGTTTGTTGATTTCTTGGGCTACTACGCCCATCGCCTTGCCCTTGTCGCCCAAGTGAGCGGTTTCAATCTTGGTATTGATGCTCAGCAGATGAGTCCGAACCGATACTTCCTTTAACAGGTTGGTGATGCTTTCAATGCCGTCAATATTTTGGCTTAAGCGTACGGTTTGGTCCGCGATTTGCGAAATAATCCGTTCCACTTCGGCAGAGGAGGCGCTGAACTGCTGCGAAGTGGCCGCTAAATGCTGCATGGACGACGACAATCGTTCAGCGGCATGAAATAACTGCTCCTGCTTTTCGCGTGTAATCGCCGTGGATATGCACCCGACAAGGCGGTCCCCGTCATAAACAGGCAGGCCGATCGCAATGGTGGGCACGCCAAACACTTCCCTGGGCACATACCCGATTTGCCGCGTCCCGCTGGTCAGGGTTCGATGGGTAATGCCTCCCGGCTTAATGGGGTCGCCGGCTTTAAGACCTAAAGTAAAGGTTCGGCCAGGAATATACTCCAGAAACTTTTCGGTATCCGATACGCCGATCGTCGTATCTTCCTGCGAAAGAGAATTCCAAAAAGGCGCTATGGCGCAGAAATGGGCTAACAGCTGATTCAAGTACATCCCTCCGATGATGGGCTAACCTATTTTATGGCTGCGGTAAAGCAGCGAAAGTCCTGATGAACACCATCTTCCCCATCGTTCCTCGTCCGGTTAACTGCTCATGCCTAAATATTTGTGCTTTACTGCGTCATTCCGCTTTAAATCATCGGGGGACCCATCGAATACGACTTCCCCTTTACACATCACATATACCCAATCGGCTACATGCAAAGCCATGGATATATTCTGCTCCACCATCAGCATGGAAAGGCCTTCCTGCTTCAAGGCGGAGATAATGTTCTCGACCTCCTGCACCATCAGCGGCGACAAGCCCTCCGACGGTTCATCCAGCAGCAATAGATCGGGATTGGTCATTAACGCACGGCCTATGGTCAGCATTTGCTGCTCGCCCCCGCTGAGGTTTCCTCCCATGGAGGACGCCCGTTCCTTCAGACGGGGAAACAGCTCATAAATCCTGTCTAATGTCCAGCCTCTTCTGGAGCTGTTCCGGGCGGCGATCGTCAGATTTTCCTTTACCGTAAGATTGGGAAACACGCCTCTTCCCTGCGGAACCAATCCGATTCCCAACTGCGCCACCCGGTACGAGGGCAGCTTCTGAATCTCGTTTCCCTGAAACCGGATTTTCCCTTGTCTTGGAGGGGTAAAACCGATAATAGAGCGGATGGTCGTCGTTTTTCCCATGCCGTTACGTCCCAGCAGCACGGAAAGCGAGCCTTTTTTCACGTTTACGGAAACGCCCTGCAGCACATGGCTGTCTCCGTAATAGGAATGAATATTATCCACCTGAAGCATCTTATGCCCCCTCCTTTCCAAAATAAATTTCATATACTCTGAGATCCGTCTTAATCATCTGAGGATCGCCTTCCAGGAAAATATTTCCGTTATATAGAACCGAAATGCGGTCAGCCAGCCCGAATACGACCTCCATATCATGCTCAATGATCAGCAGCGTCAGGTCTCTGGGCATATTTTGCAGCAGCTTCAGAATATGCTGGGTTTCCGTGTTGGACATGCCGGCGGTCGGTTCATCCAACAGCAGTACTTTGGGCTCCGTCGCAATGCCCAGCATAATCTCGACCTGCCTTTGCTCTCCGTAGGAAAGCTTTTTGACCACGGTGTCCTTCCGGTCCGCAAGCCCCCAAGTATCCAAGAGCTGCTCTGCCCGGCTGTACAGCTCCGGAAATTGTTGGGCGGTTCTTTTGCGAAACCAAACATGATGGAGCCCAAACTTCACCTGCAGCACCAGCAGCAGGTTATCCAGCACGGTCAGCTCTTGAAGCAGATTGCTTTTTTGAAAAGTCCTCACCATGCCTTTTCTGACCCGTTGATGGTTGGGTACCCGGGAAATATTCTCATTAAAATAGTAAATATCTCCGCTGGACGCCGCCAAATCTCCGGCAATCATGTTAAACAAGGTCGACTTCCCCGCTCCGTTCGGTCCGATGAAGGCTCGGCGTTCACCCGGTTGAACGGCAAAGGTAATGTCTTTTAATATCTCCAGACCGCCGAATCGCTTGCCGATCCCTTCTACACGCAGCGCATGATCCGCCACGATGGAATGCTCTTCATTTCTCATCCTGAATCACCCCGCTCATCCTGACCTTCAACTCTTTCTCGTTACCCTTCCCCTGATTAACGTTTTTCCGTTCATTCCACAATGACCCGATACTGACAATGCCTTTCGGAATAAAAATAACGAACAGGATGAACGTCATACCGACAATGAGCATCCACATATCCGTATAGGAGCTGACGAACGTTTCCAGGATGACGATAAAAGCCGCCCCCAGCACCGGACCGATCAACGTTCCGACGCCTCCGACCAGCACCATAATCAGTACTTCCCCGGACATCGTCCAATAAATATCTTTTGGAGATATAAATCCGTTGAAAAAGGCATACAGGCTGCCGGCCAACCCGCCTATTCCTCCCGCCAGAATAAAAGAAATGTTTTTATAGATCGTCGTATTGTAGCCCATGACTCTGACCCTGGTTTCGTTCTCCCGGATGCCGACGAAAATTTGGCCCAGTGGGGAATGCAGAATCACGCTCAGACCGATGAAAACGATCAAAAAGATGATCAGGATAAAGAAATAAAACGCGATCGGACTATCCAACAGCCCATTGACCCATAGCGTAGGCTTTGGAATTCCGGATAATCCGTTGTCCCCTTGGGTCAGACTGCCCCAACGATACACGAGCGCATAAAACATTTGTGAAAAAGCGAGGGTAAGCATCAGAAAATAAAATCCGTTGACCCGGTTGCAGAAAAATCCGATCATACCGGCCATCATCAGCGATAAAAGGATTCCCGCAATTAAAGTGACGAATACATTCGAGGTGTAATGGATCGCAATCAGACTGGAGGTATACGCCCCCACACCGAAAAATGCCGCATGTCCGAGCGATACCAGACCGGTATAACCTACCAGGATATTCAGGCTGAGAGCAAAAATGCCCAGAATTAAGATTTCAACCAGAATGCTGAGGAAATAATTGGACATGATAAAAGGGGCAATGCAAAGCGCAACCAAAAGGACTAAGAAGACCACCGGGTTCTTTTTCAATCCAGCCATCAATGCACCTGCTTTCCTAACATTCCGGTAGGTTTTACAACCAGAACGAGAGCCATCAGTCCGAAAATGATGAGCAAGCTCAGCTGCGGAAACAGCACCTTGCCGAAGGTTTCCACTACGCCGACAATCAAGCCGGCAAGCAATGTGCCGGTGATGGACCCCAGTCCCCCGACCACCAGGATCACCAGCGCAAGGATCAGCACTTCAAATTCCATTCCCAGATAGAGCCCCAGCACCGGACCTGCGGCCACACCGCCGAGTCCGGCCAGAAGTCCTCCGATGGCAAAGACGACGGAGAACACGATTTTGATGTTAATGCCCAGCCCGCTTACCATCTCGCGGTTGCTTAAGCCGGCACGAATAATGGCTCCCCATCTGGTTTTTTCCTGCAGGTACCACATGACGGCGGCAACCAGCAGACCAAAGCCCATAATCAGTATGCGGTATAGAGGAAAGGTTTGACCGAACAGCTCTACGGACCCGCTTAACCAAGGGGGAAGCGTCAAGGATTTGACATTGGCGCCCCAGATTAAACGAACCACATCGTGAAGAATGTAGGCTACTCCGAAGGTCAGAAGCACTTGCGACAAGTGCCCTAATTTATAAGTGGGGCGCAGCAGGCAAATTTCAAGCAGGAAACTGATAACGGCGACAAAAATGGGAGCCAGAAGCAGCGCATACATAAAGTTGGGAGCAATATGCTGAGTAATGCTAAGGGCCAGATAGGCCCCTATCATGTAAAGAGAACCATGGGCCAAATTCAAAACGCCCATTATTCCGAAGATTAACGACAAACCGATGGTTATCATAAAAAGGAGCAGACCATATGACAAACCGTTGACTAACTGTATAGCTATAATATCCAAGACCATCCCTCTCCTTCATGGTGCGGGGCTATCAAGGCCTTCCCGTCATTTCCCTGGATCTTTAATTTCCCCGATCTCTTCAACAACCTTGTTCTCTGTCTTGCCGTTTTGAATTTCTGTTTTGATCAGGTACAACTTTTGAATCACATGATGCGTCTCCGGATCGAATTGGATCGGTCCGCGAGGACTTGTAAATTGAACCTTGCCGATCGCTTGAGACAATTTTTGCTTATCGGACGTATCTCCGTTCAAGCTTTTCAAGGCTTCGACAATGACGCGTGCGGCGTCATAGCCTTCAACCGATTCGATGCTCGGACGCGCATTGTACTTCTTCTCATAGGCTGCAACGAACGCTTTGTTCTCCGGCGTATCCAGATGATAATCCCAGAACATGGTGCTGGTGATGCCTTCCGGGGAATTGCCTTGTTCAGGGCGAATGTCCTCCGCATTTAACCACCCGGAGCCGATCAGCGGAATTTGTCCTTTCAGGCCGTACTGCTCATACTGTTTGACAAATCGCACGGCGTCGGCGCCGGCGAAGAAAGCATACACGGCTTCCGGTTTTTTGCCTTTGATCTGCGTTAAGTAAGAAGCATAGTCATTCGAGCCCAGAGGCGGATACACTTCACCGACAATCTCGCCGCCGGCAGCCGTAAACGCTTCTTTGAAGGCGCCTGCCACCTCTTTGCCGAAGGCGTAGTCGGCAGCGGTTACATAAATCTTTTTGGCAATGTGATCATAGGCGTATTTCCCCATCGAGTTCCCGATTTGCCAGGAGCTGAACGATGAACGCCAAATGTAGTCGCTGCGTTTGGTTCTCGTCAAATCGTTGCCGCCGGCGTGAGATACGAGAAACGGCAGCTTTTTGCTGTCCACTTCATCGCGCAAGGCATAAGCGACAGCCGTACTTACAGGACCGGTCAAAATATCGATATTGTCTTTTTCCATCAGCTTGCGTAATTTACGAAGCGCCCCCTGAGGATCGTTCTCTTCATCTTCTTTAATGAGCGTGATTTTTCTGCCTGCAGCTTCCCAGTTCACGCTTTCAAAATAAAGCTCCATGCCTCGGGTCAAATTCTCACCCAGAGAAGCGTAGACACCGGAGTAAGGCAAAATGGCTCCTACTTTTACAGGGTCCTTACCATTTGCAGTGGGAGTTGAAGCGTCGCCTGTACCGGGACTGTTACTTGGGGTTGTTGTTCCCGCCGACTGGCCACAGGCCGTAACGAATACCAAACATAAAGCCAAAACGATCAATAAACTCCCTTTTACTCTTTTCATCCTTGATCACCCCTATATATTTTTATAACTATGGAACACGGAGGGAAAAAGATTTTTTTCGTTGGAATCCTTATAGAAACATTTCGTCGGGATTCGCTTGGGTGTAAATGTTGAGTTGACCGTCTTGACTTTTATTCAATCTTCCTTGAAACGCCAGACATTCCAGATGAGCAAGGGTCTCCGCCATAGCGAACCGCCATTGGTGCGGGGTCAGCTCCTTATGCCGGAATACATCCGAGGCCACTTCATAAGCGGTCCTCCCCTGCCTCACAAGCCCCCGCATTTGCTCTAACCGCTGCTGATGATGCTCCAATAATTGCGATACCCGTTGTGGAATGTTATCGATCAGCTTGCCGTGCGCCGGAAGCGCCAGCGAGATATCAAGCGCCGCCGTTTGCTGCAGCGATTGAACGTAGTCTTCCAGGGGATTGGACCGGCCTCCGGGCCACAAGCTGATATTCGGTGTAATTTTATCCAGAATATGATCTCCGGCGAGCAGCAACCGGTTCTCCGATTGATAGAAGCAACGATGTCCGTCGCTGTGACCCGGTGTCGGAATCACCTGCCAGAGTTCATCGCCCAGTCTTACTTCCGTCATCGTCATCGGCCTGAGCTCAGGCAGGGGAAGCACATGGTCATGGAGCTTTAGCATATGTTCAACAATTTGCTCGGCCAACGACTCGGGAACGCCATTCTCTTTGCCCATTTGCCCGACAAGCTTGGCTTGAACATCGCCGTTTCTCCATGCCCTGTCCACCATCGCCATGTCCGCTTCACTGATATAGACCAGGGCGCCGGTCCATTCCTGCATCCATCCCGACAAACCGAAATGATCCGGATGAAAATGGGTGAGGTAAATGACCTCGATATCTTTCGGCTGAATCTTCAGCTCGGTAAACGCCTGTTTCCATGCCTCTTGTGCGTCCTTATAGTTAAAACCCGCATCGATCATGACAATCCCTTGCTGTCCTATCGCCAGATAGCAATAGATGTACTTCATCGGGAACGGCACCGGAATGGGTATTCTAAATAGCCCTTTTCTAATCTGCTCCATCTTCAAGCGCGCCTCTCTATTTGTTATGCCAAACGGGCCGACGCTTCTCCAAAAACGCTTTCAAGCCTTCTTGAGCGTCTGCGGATTGAACCAGTTCCCTTAAATAGATGTTTTCCACGGGTTTGATCGCCGAAGCAAAGGATGGGGCCATGGATTCGCGGACCGTTTTTCGCGTTAAACGCAAAGCCAGGGCGCTTTTGGTGCGCAAGTGCGAGAGCAGCTGCTCCAGAGCGCCGTCCAGCTCGCTTGGAGGAACGACCCGGTTGACCAGCCCCCACTCATAAGCCTTGGCCGCACTGATGCTCTCACCCGTCAATAAAAGCTCCATCGTTCTGTTATAGCCGGTCATCCAGGGGAAGGTCACGATGGATACGGGTGGAAACAGCGCCAGATGAATCTCAGGCTGACCGAACTTCGCCCGTTCGCTGGAAAGCACGATATCGCAGAACGTAGCCAGCTCGCATCCGCCTCCAAGCGCTGCGCCGTCTACCACGGCAATCGTCGGGCAGGGAACGTCAGCAAGGCAGTGGAACATGCGGTGAAACAGATGAATCATCGGCTCCGTTTTATCACCCAGATGGTCTTCCACCGCAACCCCTGCGGAGAATACTTTTCCTTCCGCACGGATGACAAGCGCATTCAAATGTTCATTGCCATGGAGTGAACTAAATGCGTGAACCATTTCCTCCATCATTTCCATGTTCATGACATTGACTGGAGCTCTTCGTAATACAAGAGTGGCAACCTTGTCTTCGATCGAGAAGCCGATCCATTGATATTCGCTCACGGCTTACACCCTTTCTGTTTCTATCGCTGCGGCCGGTTTAATGACTCCGCCAGCCTTGACGTCATAAAGACCAAGAGGAATTAATCGAAGCCCGGGAAGGAAGTCGCATGTCAGGAACAGCAGCGTATACAGGATGTCATGGAAAGGAAATCCCCTTTTCTTCAGCTCGGATAACAGCACTTCCTGATACTCTACCGCCTTGTGAAACTCAGGGTCGGTGGTCATCATTCCGGCTAACGGAAGCGGAATCTCTACAATGATTTCTCCACGGTCTACGATGACAATACCGCCGCCCAGCTCATGGACACGCGCCGCCGCCTTCGCCATCGCCTCTGCATCCCTGCCGATGACAAGCAATTGTGTCGTCGTATTATAGGTGGAAGCCATCCCGTCTAAATCTACGGCAAAGCGTTCCATAATGCCTTTGGTAATCCATTGGCCATCCCTGTCGATCAGGTTGGCCATCACCAGCCCCGGATGCTTTGACAGGTCTGCATACCCGTTGTTTACAGGCAACTCCGTATCTTTTTTCTTTGTGATCACGTTGCTTTGAAAATAAATGACCGGTACGGGTTCGGCTGAAGAGGTATGCGGATAACGGTACAAATCCGGATGCTGCAGTAACGTCCGTTCCATGGTAAACGCCGGTTTGGCCACGTATTTCATCCAATCGATGACCGGTGGAGATACAAGCGTTTGGCCTTTCAATGCTACGATGGTACCGGCGGAAATGACCAGCTCCGGACGAAAATCAACCAGGTTCGGCAAAATCAGCACGTCGGCCCGCCGGGCGGGAGCGATTCCGCCGACTTCCTGATCCAGGCCGAGAAAGGTGGCCGGATTAATCGTCGCCATTTGAATAGCCTGCATCGGAGTCAATCCAAGCTCCACCGCTATTCTCAGCAGCCCGTCGACAGAGCCCTGTTCCTCGATAAAGGCAGGGTGAGGGCCATCGGTCGTCAGCAAAATACGATTCGTACTCACTTTATTTTCTGTGATCAGCTTCATAATCTCGGGAAAATCCGGACGCAGCGAGCTGTTGCGCAGCGTCGTCCACATGCCTAAACGCAGCCGGTCCAAAGCTTCTTGCGCGGTAATCGCTTCGTGACAGGCGCTAATGCCTGCAGCCACGATCGAATTCAGCTTTTCATAGGAGCAGCCGGCCGTATGTCCATCCGATATTTTCCCCAGACGCTTGGCATATTCGATCGTATCTATCACAAACGGATCGCCTTTATACAAGAGCGGCCAGCGGGTGATCTCCGCCGTACCGACGACCTCCTCAAGCTCAAGCAAAGAACGGACGTCCCCGGCGTTAAACTCATCCCGCTCACTCGGGTACTCCGCCTGCGAAACCAGGCGTACGAGCCATAAGTTATTTCCGGGCAATTCTCTAAGGTCCTGCAGCATGGCTTTAAACCCGCTAGCACCCATATGGAGATAAAAAAACAGATTATCGTTCACTAATGTAGTTGTTCCTGATGAAAGCGATTTCATCGTGAGGCTGACAGGGTTGTATACAACCCATGGATGTGCATGCGGTTCGATAAAGCCCGGCGAGACATACTTCCCTTCGGCATGAATCACCCGGGTATGTTCCCCTATTGCCGCTTCGCTATTCCCGATATAAGCGATGCGGTCTTTGTAGATAGCCACGTTCTGCGGCAGGAACTCGCCCGAGTACACGTTAATCACCGTACCGCCCTTGATGAACAGATCCGCGGGACGGCGACCTTGTGCAACTTCAATCAATTCAACTCTTGTTGCATGTGATTTCAAAGCAAGCTCCTCCTTACGCATTGACCTTCAAATATGGGTCAAATATATATTTCTGCGAACGGATTGATGGCCTTCTCCCTTTTGGCCTGAATTTCCCGGTCAGGGGCCTGCTCAAACAAGCTTTCAAAATATTTGACCGAAAGTGTGGAGAGAAGCTGGTGCATATTCCAAAACAAATCCCTCGCTTCGTTCCCGTTCCAATTGTGCGGCAGCAGATCCTGAGGAAAGCCGGGATCATTAAACAGGAATTTTCTATAATAATGAACAAGGTATGTTCGTTCTACAAAAGCTTCCAGACTGGTCAAGGAATCGTTCCAGACGCATTCTTTCAGCATCTCGTATTTGGGCCTGTAGGTCTCGATGAAGGTTTTGTAATCCTCTTGAATGCTTTGCAAATTCCAGCCTTTGTCAATGATGTACTGCTGGTCATGCGATAAGAGGGAACTGGAGCTGAACAGCATCGCATATTCCTTTAATTCATAGGTTTCGATCATTTCCAATATTTGTTTTTCCAAGGGGTTGGGGCTTACCCAGGTGCTGTTGGAAATCATCCCGAATCCGGTCCAGCTTAATTCCTTGCGAACCTGGTTTCTCAAGTCGCGTTTTTCCTCCGGCATGGAATACGTTAAAATTCGCCAGAAACCGTCCCACTTGTGGCTTTTGATCGAATATACCCTTCTGACGCCGTCCTCGATTCTGCGTTTTCCTTTTTCCGTCAAGCTGTAGTAGCTTTTATTCCCTACTCTTCTCACCTGCAGAAGATCCTGCTGAACCATACGGAGCGTTGCGCCGCGTACCGACGATTCGGAGATTCCGAATTCAGCCATCATTCGAATCAGACTTCCGATCCAGATTTCCCCACCGTAATATTGAATAAAGTCACCGTACAATGTAAACATCAGTGATCTGGGTTTCATTCTTGTTAAGTTCTCCTTCTTCATTGTAAATGGTAATCACTGATAATAGATTATGCCAGTTTTCAGAAAATTTCAAGATTACGGTGGCCGCGGTACGGACTCGTCCCCTAACTGATTCTCAGCTTGAAGCGTTGAATTTTACCGGAAGCCGTTTTGGGCAGTTCATCGATAAATTCAATGATTCGCGGATATTTATAGGGTGCCAGTTCCTTCTTCAAAAAGTCCTTCATATCATTCATTAAGCTATCCGACGGGGCTACCCCCTCCTTTAACACTACATAGGCCTTAGGCTGTACCAGGTTGCTGTCCAGTTTCGCGCCTACCACGGCGACTTCCAGCACGGCATCATGCCGGATTAAAGCGTTTTCAACTTCAATAGGAGAGACCCAGATGCCGCCGACTTTAATCATGTCATCGGAACGGCCGCAATACCAAAAGTAGCCTTCTTCATCCATATAATATTTATCGCCGGTTTGAAACCATTCGCCGTAAAACTTGTTTTTGTTTTCCTCATGAAGATTCCAGTAGGCGCTGGCGATGCTGTCTCCTTTAATTAACAGGTCGCCCGTTTCATTGGGAGGAAGAGCCTCTCCCATTTCATTCACGATTTTGGCCTCATAACCGGGAACAAGCTTGCCTGTGCTTCCTTCCCGTATATCTCCGACCCTGTTCGATATAAAAATGTGAAGCGCTTCCGTAGAACCGATTCCGTCCAGAATATCGACGCCGAACAGCAGCCTCCACTTCCTGATGAATTGAGCTGGCAGTGCTTCTCCTGCCGATACGCAAAGCCGGAGAGAAGAGAGATCGTACGTTTTGCCCGAACGCTCCACTAAATCAATCATCGAACCGTAAAGCGTCGGTACGCCGAAAAAGATCGTCGGCTTATATTTCTCAATGGTTTCAAGCACCGTCTCCGGTTTTGGACGCTCCCGCAATAATACGGTGGATGCTCCCGCACCTAACGGAAAATACATGCCATTGCCTAAGCCGTAGGCAAAAAAGAGCTTGGAGGCGGAAAACGTAATGTCGTCTCCCCTGATTTGCAAAATCTGTTTGGCGTAGGCGTTATAAGCCCATTCCATATCGTGCTGCAAATGGATCACGCCTTTGGGTTTGCCTGTACTTCCCGAGCTGTACAGCCAAAAGGCCGAATCGCCGGGATCCGTCAGAGCCACCTCCAACTGAGGCGAAGCCGCTTGGATCCATTCGTGATAATCAATCACGCCCGCCTCTTTGATAGCGCTATCATGAATCACTATGACATGCCTGAGATAAATAAACCGGTCACGCAAATGACGGATTTTATGCCAGATATCTTCATGGACGACAACCGCTTTCGCTCTGCTGTTATTTAAAAAATATTCATAATCGGCAGGCGCCATGATGGTATTGACCGGAATAGGAACCGCTCCGATCTTGACCGCACCATAGAATGCGGCGATCATTTCCGGTGTATCGTGGCATATCAGCAAAACGCGATTCTCCATTTCAACCGACAGTTCTTTAAGCCCATTTCCCGCTCTATTAACGAATTCTTGCAGTTGACTGTAGGTAATGCTCTGATCGTTATAATAAACAGCAGCTTTGTCGCCTAATCCATTACTCACATTGTCATCGATAAAACGGGTAGCCGCGTTATAGGAAGAACCGATTCCACGCAATTCCATCGTTATATCCACCTTCTTGTTCAGGATTACTCATTGCACGACTGCAGGAATAACGACAATATCTGCTGTAAGCTGCAGCGGATATCGTCGTTATGAGGTTTTCTTGCCTACTGTGGGTAACAACCGTTTTATTTGTTACAGACCTTTCCAGTTTGCCTGCCGTTTTTCCAGGAAAGCGCTTAAACCTTCTTTAGCATCTTCGGAACGGAAGAGCAGATTTTGCAGCTCGCCTTCGTAACGAATCGCCACATTCAGCGGCATTTCTTTGCCGTTCATGATGGAAAGCTTGATATTCGAAGCCGCATAGGATGCGCTGTTGACGATGTTTCTGGCGTATTCCAGCACTTTTTCGCGCGTTTGCTCCTGCGGGAACACATCGTTGACCAGGCCGATTTCGAGCGCCTCCTGCGGCGAGATCGTTTTGCCTGTGATATTCATGTCCAGTGCGCGGGAGAAACCGATCAAACGCGCCAACCGCTGCGTTCCGCCGGTTCCGGCGAGCACCCCGAGCGAGATTTCCGGCAGACCGATTTTACCTGCTTGATCCCCCATAAAGCGAAGGTCGCACCCGAGCGCCATCTCCAGACCGCCGCCGACCGTATGTCCCTCAAGACAGGCAATGAAAATTTGCGGGGAACGCGCCATTTTATCCAGTGTCTCGTTGCAGAACAAGCAGAATTGCGTTTTGAAACGGGGCTCAGCCGCCTTCAAGAAGTTAATATCCGCTCCGGCAGAGAAAAATTTCGGTACATCGCTCATGAGGATGGCAACTTTAATCGAGGAATCAAAGCGGATATCGTCAATCGCCGCATTCAACTCTTGATAGAAGTCCAGACTGTAGGAGTTCGTTTTGTTCACGTGCAGATGAATTTCTGCGATTCCATTTTCTTTTTTAAGTGTCAATGCGGTTTCCTTGTTCACAGATACGGATGACATGTTTAAAAACCTCCTATTACGTTTTTTTGACTTACGTATACAATACATAATTTACAAAATTGTTTGAATATTATCAAGAATAGATTTGGGTAGTTTTGGCTCAATTCCTGTGATAAATCTCACACATGCTTTAAAATGCTCGATTTTACATCCGTATTATGTTTTTTTATCGCAAGATTATATATCGTAATGTGATTGGAAAGGCAAGGGTCAATTGAAATCGCTTACATATTTTTTTATTATTCGCTTTAATTTAATCCATCTGGTGTATTTCGTATTTATGAGGACTATTAGAGCAAACTAACAAGCTATTTCGCAAATTTGTATTGCGTTTTATTAACAAACGTTATATTATCATAATATAAATTCCTTATCGGATCGATTCTGCTTTAACTTATAAGATCATCGAGAAATAGTTGAATAGTGTAATAGTTCCTCGTTCCCTCCGGTTTTCCCTCTTTTTTCAATACGGGAATTGCTGGATAAAAAAAAACCAAAGCGAATCTGATAGATGATCCTGGATTCACTTTGGCTTGGTTAGCCGGTCTTTTGATTAATAGCTTCCGACCCCTAAAGGAAAACCGTTTTTATACTCGCCTTGATCATACAGCTTTACCGGCATTTCTCCTTCATATATGATCGCTACATGACTATATCTTAATCCCTTTTTGGCCGCTTCTTCCGATGACGCAAGATCATCGAAACGGCCGATATGCAGGCATTCCGCCGATTGATTATACAGTTTCACTACAAACATGGTAACCCTCCGTCCGTTTTTATTTTTTATGCTCTTCACAATGTCAGAATACCATCTAAACATCTAAAGCAGGAAACAAAGGCACCACTTCTTCGCCCAGCTCATCTATGACTTCGGCTGCAGGACGGCTGCCGTATTTCAAATTGAATACGACATGATTCACTCCGGCAGCTTTTAAATTTTCAATGAATCGGATCAAGCGCCTGCGGCCGATTCGAAACCCCAAATGAATGGCGCTGGCCGCTTCATCCGGATCCTCCGCCAAATCGATATATAAAGACTGGGTAAAGGGCTTGAAGACCTCCAAATGAGAACGCCAGTCCCGAATCAGGCTCGTTTGATGAAAGAGATTGCGCGGGTAATACAGCCATCCGTCTGCGTTGGCCGCAATCCATTCCATCGACTGGCCGCTATGGCCGGTCACCAGAACCGGAATGTCGCGCAATTCCGGCTTCGGCACCAGATCTCCGCCGACCATGTGTACCCTGGGGGTTTGAATGACGGGAAATGATTGATTCCATACGTTTTTGATGACGGACAAGGCTTCCCGAAACCGTTCCCCTCTTTGATCAAAATCAACCGAAAAGCCGGGAAACTCCATAGGCCTATCGCCGGTAGCCACGCCAAGAATCAGCCGTCTGCCGGAAATAAGGTCGGTAGAAGCAGCCGCTTTCGCGACATGCAAAGGATGCCTTAGCGTGACTATAATACTTCCCGTACCCAGAGCGATCTTTTCCGTGTGAGCCGCTATATATCCGAGATAGACCCAGGGATCGTAGATTTGTCCGGTGTCTCCAAAGTTGGGATCGTATAATGGAACATCCCGTACAAATAAGGAAGCAAAATTCCATTGCTCCGCTTTTTTTGCCAGCTTGACTTGTTCCTCCACATTCATGACCGGAATACTTCCTTCATACGCTTCCAAAGGAAAGAACAGTCCCAGCGTCAAATGATTTTCTTTAAACATCCGTCTATAGCCTTGGTGCCGACTGAAGTCATTCATAGGCCGATCGTTTCCTTCCGCCGCAAATTGCCAAACGCAGGACAAAAGGTAAAATGCCCCGTCCTCTCTTCTTTTATGTAACCTCCTCCTTGAAAAAAGGATATCAATTCTATGATCCGAAGTAAATGGATACGGCTCCGCTGCGCCTTTTCTTATAAATTACAATATAGACATGATCTTTCATAGGGTGGGCCATGCTCATACGCTGGCCGTGGCTTGTGAATCGCCAAACCCGTATGAATCTGAAACATGCGGAAGCACGCGTCAAAACGTTTTTGGATGAGATTGTGCTTCCCCCCTTTACTCCTGCCCTATCGTCGTTTCTTTCATATAACAAGGGCCGTCCCTCAGTCAGGATGACTTATGGGACAGCCCCTTGATGTTTATGAAATACCGCAGGACTCCGCCAGCAGTTCAACGAGGTGAACCGTCCGAACCTTGGCCGACATGCCTTCTCTCTGCACGCCCAGCTTCATCTGCAGCAGACAGCCCGGGTTGGTGGTGACGATCGTCGTCGCCTGGGTCGTCTTTACCGTCTCCATCTTGACGTCGAGGATCTCCATGGATTCCTCGTAATTAACCACATTGTAAATCCCGGCCGACCCGCAGCACATATTCGGGTTGGCCATTTCCTTATACGTGATCCCCGGAATCCGCTTGATCAGCTCCAAAGGCTCCTTGACCACCTTCTGGACGTTGGTCATATGGCAGGAACGCTGGTAGGTGACGATCTCGTCGACCGGTTTGGCCAGCGGCAGCTCACATTGCGCCAGCACCTGGGTAATATCGCGGGTTTTGGCCACAAAGGCCTTCGCACGCGTTTCCCACTCCGGGTCACCATGGAACAGGTGATCGTATTCCACCAGCATCGCGCCGCAGCCGCCCGCATTGTTGATAATGAAATCGACATCCAGCCGCTCAAACGCCTCAATATTCTGCTTGGCCAGCATCACCGTATCGTCCTTGCGTCCGGCATGCGCGTGAAGCGCCCCGCAGCAGGTCTGCTCGGCGATCACCTGCACCTCGCAGCCTGCCAGCGCCAACAGCTCCATAGACAGCCGGTTGATCTTCTCGAACATCGCATCCATAATACAGCCGGTAAAAAAGGCCACTTTCCATTTGGGCCTGGTCCCCTGCGGCGGTTCGAAGAGACGCGGACGATGGCGCCGCGCTGCGGGAGAAGTCACCTGCGGCAGCACTTCCTCAAAGGCCCACAGGTTTTGGGGCAGAACCCGCGTCAGCTTTCCTTTGTGCGCCACCTTCTGCAGACCGCTCTTTTGGTACAGCCAGATCATATCGGCCGCAACCTTGAGCTTCTTCGAGTCGGGAAAGATGTTCCGGAACATGGCGTCCTGCATCTTGCGCAGCGGCTTGGAGGTGCGCCGGGCCTTATGCTCCGCCAGCACTTCCCGCGCACCTTCCAGAATTTTACCGTACTCTACGCCCGACGGACAGGCCGTTTCACAGGCGCGGCAGCCCAGACACAGATCGAGCGGCCCCTCCAGCTCATGAAGCGACAGATGTCCTTCCGCCGCCATCTTCACCAGATTGATCCGGCCGCGAGGCGAATGGGTCTCCCGTTCCATGGTCACATAGGTAGGGCAAGCTGGCAAACAGTAGCCGCACTGGACGCATTGGATCGTTTCGTCGTATGGCAATTCTTTGGTATGCTTCATCGGCCGCTACCCCTCCGTTAAGTTGAGCCGCTGCCCGGGAGCAGGAAAAATCTTTCCCGGATTCATAATATTTTTCGGATCCCAACTATCCTTGATCAGCTTCATCATCTGAAGCCCCGCTTTGCCCAGCTCCATCTCCATAAACGGCGCCTTCATGTTGCCGATGCCGTGCTCGCCGGACAGCGTGCCGCCCAACTCGATGGCCGCCTCAAAGATCTCCGTCACGGCCTGCTCGACACGCTTCATCTCTTCTTTGTCCCGCTTGTCGGCGACAATGTTCGGATGCAGATTGCCGTCTCCGGCATGGCCGAATACGACGAGGTTGACGTTGTATTTTTCGCGGATCGCCTTCAGCCGGGCAAACATCGCCGGAATCTGGCTGCGCGGAACGGTGGCATCCTCGGAAATCTTGGTCGGCTTGACCCGGGTGATCGCCGGAGACACCATTTTGCGCGCCTTCCACAAATTGGCCTCCTCCGCTGCCGTGCTGGCAATCTGTACCTTGCGGGCCCCGATGGCCTCGCAAATCCGGCCGGCTTCCCGGATTTCTTCCTCTACCGTGCGGGCATGACCGTCCACCTCAATCAGGATGATCGCCTCCGCATCGACAGGCAGTCCGCTCGGCTCGTAGTTTTCCACCGCGTGAATACAGGCCTGATCCATGATCTCCATCTTGGAGGGCAGGATGCCCGAGGTCAGCACCTTCGAGATCGCTTGCCCGGAGGTCACGATATCGTCAAAGATCGCCAGCAGCGTCGCCGTTTTCGGCGGCTTGGGAATCAGCTGCAGCGTCGCTTCCGTAATGACGCCAAGCGTACCTTCCGATCCGACAATCAGCTTGGTCAGATCGTAGCCGGTGACGTTCTTCACCGTACGGCCGCCCGTACGGATAATTTCGCCCTGCGGCGTGACGAATTCCAGCCCCAGCACATAGTCTTTGGTTACCCCGTACTTCAAGCCGCGCGGGCCCCCGGAATTCTCGGCCAGGTTGCCGCCGATGGTCGAAACGGCGGAGCTGCTCGGGTCGGGCGGGTACATCAGCCCCGCCTTTTCCGCCGCCGCATGGATACTTGAGGTCAATACGCCCGGGGAAACGACAGCGATTAAATCTTCGGGGTAAATCTCCAGCTTCTCATCCCACCGGGACAGGTCCAGCACAATGCCGCCTTCGACAGGAAGCGGTCCGCCGGAAAGCGAAGTCGACTGGCCGCGCGGATACACCGGAATGGTTTCTTCGTAGGCCAGCTTGACGATGGCCGCCACCTCGGCGGTGCTTTTGGGCTGCACGACCAGTTCCGGCATATAGGTGCCAAACGATCCGTCAAAGGAATAGCCGGCCAAATCCGGCTTTTCCGTCATCACACGCTTATGTTCAGGAATGATGGCACGTACTCTGCGTACGATGTCCGAATCTACTTTTCTGTAAGCCACAGCAATCATCCTTTTACAGGTCCAACTGGAGGGACAGGAATTTATACTCCAAATAATCTTCAATACCGTACTTGCCGCCCTCGCGTCCGACGCCGGATTCCTTGATCCCGCCGAACGGAGCCTGCGCCACGGTAGGCAGCGAGTCGTTGATGCCGACGATGCCGTACTCCAGCGCTTCGGCCACCCGGAACATGCGGGAGCCGTCTTTGGTATAAATGTAAGAGGCCAGTCCGTATTCGGTGTCGTTCGCATAGCGGATCGCTTCTTCCTCAGTTTCAAACGTGAAGATCGGCGCGACCGGACCGAACGTTTCTTCATAGGAAATCTTCATCTCATGCGTTGCATTCAGCAGTACGGTCGGCGCGAAGAAGCAGCCGTTGGCCAGTTCGCCCTCAGTCAGCTTGCTGCCGCCGATCAGGATGGTCGCACCTTTGGCTACCGCATCGTCGATATGCTCCTGCGCTTTTGCCACCGCCGCCTGGTCGATCAACGGACCGATATGGACGCCGTCGTTCAATCCGTTGCCGATGACCAGCTTCTTGACTTTCTCCGCCATGATGTTGGCAAAGGACTCGGCGACGGATTTCTGCACATAAATGCGGTTGGTGCAAACACACGTTTGGCCCGCGTTGCGGAACTTGCTGGCGATCGCGCCCTCTGCCGCTTTCTCCAGATCGGCATCCTCGAATACGAGAAGCGGAGCGTGTCCGCCAAGCTCCATCGATACCTTCTTCATCGTGTCGGCCGACTGGCGCACGAGCTCTTTACCGACTTCGGTGGAGCCGGTGAAGGTAATCTTGCGTACCACGGGGCTGGCCATCAACGTACCGACCACTTCGGAGGCGGAGCCGTTGACCAGGTTGGCCACACCCTTGGGCACACCGGCCTCATGCAGCGCTTTGAACACCTCGATGGCCGCAAGCGGCGTAGCCGATGCCGCCTTGAGAATGATCGTACAGCCTGCTGCCAGCGCCGGAGCGAGCTTGCGGGTGATCATCGCGATCGGGAAGTTCCACGGGGTGATCGCCCCGACCACACCTACCGGCTGACGCAAAACGAAGATGCGCTTGTTCGGGGCCGACGCCGGTATGGTATCTCCATAGATGCGTTTCCCTTCTTCGGCATACCAGTCCAGGTAGTCAATGGCCAGAGCGATCTCTCCTCTCGCCTCGGCCAGCGGTTTACCCATCTCGCGGGTGATCAGCTCCGCGATCGTTTCGGTACGGCTGCGAAGGATTCCCGCCGTCCGGGTCAAATACGCGTAGCGTTCCTTTGCCGTTAAACGGGACCAGGGCTGCAGTGCGGCCTGCGCTGCGTCAATAGCGGCTTGCGCGTCCTCCGCGCCCCCTTTGGCAACGCTTTCCACAATTTCACCCGTCGCCGGATTGATCACGTCAAAGGTTTGATTGGACTTGGCCTTACAAAATTCCCCATTGATATACAGCATGTCAACCGCCTCCTGTTCATTCCCTATTCGGAAGAATCATTCTTATTATATCATCTATCCCAACAGAAACATCGAAATTTTTGGAATAAAAGTAATTAAAATCAAATCGATCAATACGACAACCAATAAAGGTACGACCCTTCTTAAAATCATATTGAAACTGATATCACCCAGCGTTTTGGCCACAAATAAATTGACTCCGAGCGGCGGGGTTAACAAACCAATGGCCAGGTTTACGATCATGATTACTCCGAAATGGACGAGATTAATATCAAACTGGGCCAGTAACGGCAGCAGGATCGGAACCAGAATAATAATGGCCGCATTTAATTCCAGAAAAGTCCCAAGGATTAACAAAACAATATTAATAATAATCAGCAGCATGATGCCGTTCGTAGCATAAGGCCCTACAATTTCCGCCACTTTGTTAGGCACTTGCTCAGCCGTCAGAATCCAACTCATAATATTTGCCGCCGCCATAATCAGCAAAATCATAGCGGAAATGTAACCGGACTCTACAAATATTCCTTTTAAATCGGATAACTTTAATTCCTTATATACGAAAAAGGAAACGATCAAACCATAGACGCAAGCAATTGCTCCCGATTCCGTCGGAGTAAAGATTCCGCCGTAAATCCCGCCCAAAATAATCACCGGCATGAGAACGCCTAATATAGACACCTTCAATTGCTTGATAAATCTTGAAAAACTGGTTTTTTCTCCTCCACGGTATCCATGCTTCTTGGAATAAAAGTAACTGTAAATCATCAATGATATCCCGATCAATATTCCCGGGATGACGCCTGCGATAAACAGATCGCCAATACTGACGTTTGCCGTAATTCCATAAGTAATGAAAGGAATGCTCGGAGGAAGAATCACGCCTATGGTCCCAGCCGTCGCCATCAGCGCAATGGAAAAGCCCTTTTCATACCCTGCTTTCACCATGGCCGGAACCATAAGGCTCCCTATCGCAATCACCGTTGCCGGTGCGGACCCGGATATGGCGGCGAAAAACATACTGGCAAGAATCGCGATAATCGCCAGACCGCCTGTTGTCGAACCTACAATACTGGCCGCAAGTCCGATCAAACGTTGGGATATTCCTCCCTTTTCCATGATCTTCCCGGCGATGACAAAAAACGGGATGGCCATAATCGTAAACGAATCCAGACCTGTAAATATTCTTTGAACCGCAACAAACGAAGGTACATCCGACGCAAATAGAATAGCGATAATCGATGCAAATGCGATCACGATCGCCAGCGGAACATTTAATGCCAACAGCGTCAGCATCGAGACAAATAATGTAGCGCTCACCCTGCCAAAACCTCCTTGTCGGTTTTGACTTTTTCAACCGCCTGACGGTTGGATGTGCATTCATAAACCGTTAAGCAAAAATAACGGATGGCCATGAAGAAAATACCTACCGGAACAGAAGCATACGCAAAGTAAATCGGGATTCGCATGGCCGGAGAAAGCTGATTGGTTTCCATTAATCTCAACACGAACGGGATCCCGATGACCAACACGGTTATGCAAAAACTAAAAGAAATCAGATAGCTCAAAATGACGATGCCCCGCTGCAGTCGCGCAGGCAGAAAGTTTTTAACCGCATCGATGCTGATATGTACGGAATGCTTTACGCCCAAACTCGCGCCAATCAAGGCAGACCATATTAATAAATAACGGGAAAGCTCTTCCGCCCACGGCAATGATTCTTTAAGAATAAAACGATTCATGATCCCTGTAACCACGACGACAAGCATGGCAAGCATCAGAACAAAAATCAGATTCTCTTCAATTTTGGTCAAAATCTTATCTATCCTTGTTACCAAATTCCGCAAAAAATTCCGCCCCCAATCCGTTTCAACCATTCCAGGAAAAGCGCTCCCCGGACTGGCTTATTCCATTTACTTCGCTTCTTCGGCAGCCTGTAAGACTTTATCTATCAATCCGCTGCTCAGTTCATTACGATATTTGTCATAGACGGATTTCGTCGCATTCCGGAAGGCATCCTTCTCCGCATCCGTCAATTCAATAATGTTCATCCCTTTTTGCTTGAGGTTTTCCACTCCGGCATCCACTTGCTTTTTGTTCAAATCACGCTGTACCGTACTCCAGTTTTTGGCTGCATCCGCCAACACCTTTTGCAGATCCTGCGGAAGCATTTGATAGAAAGCGTCATTGATGATTAGCACATAAGGACTGTACACGTGACCGTTTAATGTAGCGTATTTATTCACTTCGTTAAAACGCATGCTTTCAATCAATGAGATAGGGTTCTCCTGGCCGTCGATCACTCCCTGCTGCAGCGCCGAGTACACTTCTCCAAATGCCATCGGTGTCGGGCTGGCGGCCAAAGCCTTCACCATATCCATATGAAGAGGATTTTCCTGCGTTCTGATCTTCAGGCCTTTCAAATCCTCCGGTTTTTGTACAGGTCTGATATTATTGGTAAAATGCCTGAACCCATTCTCGCCCCATGCCAGTCCGCGAATCCCCGTCTGTGCCGCCATATTTTGCAAAAGCTCCTGGCCTACCGGGCCATCCAATACGGCATAGGCCTGTTCTTCATTGTTAAACAGAAACGGCAGGTCAAACACCATGGAATCTTTAAAAATGCCAGGAAGCGGTCCTGTACTTACAGCAGCCATATGCAGCGAACCTAACTGAACGCCCTCGACCTGTTCTCTTTCTCCGCCAAGCTGACTCGCTGGAAAGGTGTTAATTTTGATGGCGCCGTTGCTTTTGGCTTCCACTTCTTTTTTAAATTCCTGCAAAGAGATTTCAAGCCGGTCATTCGTGGCGGGAGCAGCATGCGCAACCTTAATTTCATACGTTTTGCCCGAGCCGGCTCCCGTATCCCCTGAAGAACCTGCAGAAGAACATGCGGACAATGCAGCGCTTGCGGCAAGTACGAATACCATGGATAAGATCGATTTTTTCAATATCATGACCCCCTTTTTTATATAACGCCCTGATAAGCGTTTTCAATAATTTGCTTAATATCGTTATCACTGGTCAGCCTCGGATTCGCCAACACATTGCCGCTTCTCATAGAGTCCTTGATCATTTGCGGGAGGTAATCCAATGATACTCCCAAATCCTTGATATTGTTCGGAATGTTAAAGGCCTTGTTCATCTTTACGACCGCTTCAATCGCTTTCCCTCCTGCTTCCATCGCAGATAAACCATTCACATCTTCCCCTAAGGCTGCGGCAATATCCTTGAACTTCTCGGGACATGCAGGCAGGTTAAATGCGAGAACATACGGCAGCAAAGTAGCATTCGCGATACCGTGAGGAATATTAAAAACGCCTCCAAACGTATGTGAAATCGCGTGTACATTGCCGAGTCGCGAGTGCGCAAAAGCGATTCCGGCAATAAAAGAAGCCACCAGCATATTTTTCCTGCTTTCCATGTCCGTCCCTACGAAGTAAGCTTTGTGCAGGTTAT
Source organism: Paenibacillus naphthalenovorans (assembly GCF_001465255.1). Taxonomy (NCBI): domain Bacteria; kingdom Bacillati; phylum Bacillota; class Bacilli; order Caryophanales; family Paenibacillaceae; genus Paenibacillus; species Paenibacillus naphthalenovorans. The sequence continues at coordinate 3,333,646 of NZ_CP013652.1, forward strand.
CCCCGATCATTTTTACGGCGTGAATCGCAAAAGACTGACTTACAGGACTCGCTAGCTTGGAGGTATAAGATTCAATCGCGTGAGTAAGCGCATCCATTCCCGTTGCGGCAGTAATGGAAGGCGGCAGCTTTAAGGTAAGCTCAGGGTCTAATATCGCCAGCTTCGGATATAAATACGGACTTAGAATGGCCGTTTTAAATAAGGTCTGCGTGTTCGTAACCACCGTCGATGGCGTGGCCTCGCTCCCCGTTCCGGCTGTAGTAGGAATGGCAACCAACGGAAGAGAAGGATTGGGTATTTTGTTCACTCCCTCATAATCGAGAATGCTTCCACTGTTATTGGCCATTACAGCTATAGCCTTCGCCGTATCGATGCTGCTTCCTCCGCCAACGGCTAATATAAGGTCATAATTGCTCTTTTGTAAAAACGCAGTGGCTTTATCAACCACCTTGCTCGTTGGGTTCGGTTCCACTTCATCAAAAATATCATATGGGATGCTGTACTGCTTCAAAGACGCTTCGACCGGCTCCAGAATGTTCGCCTTTCTCACGCCCGGATCAGTAACAATCAAAACTTTATCTTTGGTATACGGTTTCAGAAACTCTCCTGTTTTCCTCGCAAGTCCCTGCCCACACTCCATATGCGTGGGCATAAAATATTGGTAGCTGTCCAAGTTGCGCCTGCCCCTTTCTATCTCCTTTGTGCGGTCATGCGGCGAACATGCGTCAACCCAAGCATGACCGTCTTCCATATATATAAAACGGTGTCCTTTCCAGATCGCTTGGAAAGAACCCGTAGATCAGATTTCTTCCATCGCGTTCAATTGATGCGAGATATTGCCGATATGATCCGCCATCGCTTTCCGGGCCATTTCAGGATCGGAAGCAAGAATCGCTTCGTAGACCAGTCTGTGCTCAATAAACACCTCTTCCGTTTTTCCCGGAATTTTAAGCGCATCGATCCTGGCCTGATACACCCCTCGAATAAACATATCCGAGATTAATTTAAACGTGTTGATCATCAGGGAGTTATGGCTGGCTTCAATAATGGCCGTATGAAAGGCAAAATCTTCTTCAACGGCAAGCTCGCCCCGCTTGATGGAGCTTTCCATTTGGTCAAGCGCGCTTTTGATTCGCTTCAGTTCCTCTTCGGTTCTTCGCTGGGCGGCAAAAAAGGCGGCATAGCTTTCGACACCAATACGCAATTCCAGCAATTCAAAAATATCGTGATCTCCATCGTTCAGAATGGAATCGAATAACGAAAACAAATCATCATTATGATTCAAAAAGATACCGCTTCCAGGCTTTACCGTAATAATTCCTTTCGAAGCCAGTACGCTGATCGCTTCACGAATAGGGCCTCTGGAGACGGAAAACATCGCCGCCAATTCTCTTTCTGCCGGAAGCTTGTCTCCAGGCTTCAACTTTCCCGATTCGATGGACTCTTTAATTCTGCCTATGATAATCTCATGTACTTTTTGTTTTTTTATCGGAGCATAATTCATGTTTATCACACCTTTAACTTTGATCGGGTCGTATAGTGGATAAGTGGTAGTACCACCTTACCCAAAAGTATTCTATCATTGCATTCGAGGAATTTCAACAATAATTTATTTATGTATTTATACTTTTTGCGGTCATGCGATGCATGCAGAAGCCGTTCTTTCAACAAAACAGCAAACGCCGGCTTCCTAAGACCCCGGCGTTCCCTTGCTATGCTGCTATTTCAAAACAAAACGGTTAATCGCCTTGTTCATTTCCTGCGTCGTCTCGTACAGCTGCTTAATAGAGCTGATCACCTGATCCATAGAATGGATCTGCTCGGCGGAAATGGCGGCAAACTCCTGACTCGATTGAGCGGTTTGAGAAGAGAATTGTTCGATCCCTTGAATGGATACATTGATCTGCTGACTCCCCGCTGCCAGTTCTTCAACGGAAGCCGATACATCCTGAATGTTATTGTTGATGTTAAGAATCCAGTTTTGAATTTCGGTAAAGGCAGCACCCGCTTCACCAACACTGGCTTGACCTTCGTCGATCTCACGAAGGGAGAGCTCGATCGACCGCATGGCATTCTCGCTGCTTTCCTGAATTCTGGAAATCATCGTCTGCACATGATTCGCCGCTTGGCTGCTATTGTCCGCGAGCTTTCTGACTTCATGCGCGACCACGGCAAATCCCCGTCCCGCTTCGCCGGCACGCGCCGCTTCAATAGAGGCATTCAAGGATAACAGGTTGGTCTCCTCGGCAATATTTCTGATCGTGTGCATGACCTGCCCAATCTCTTTGGACAGCTCCATTAATTCAGTCATGGTTTCAAATGAATGATGGACCTCTTTTTGCACATGGCTAATCTTTTCAACCGCTTTTTGAACGACAACGACTCCACTGGTAGACGACTGTTCCATTTCAATGGAATGAATTCCGATTTGATCGATACTGACAGCTACCTGCTGGAGACCATGGGCCATCTCTTTGATAATAACGGCATCGTTGGTGACTTGCTCGGATTGAACCCTCGACTTTTCGGCGCTTTCCTGCAAACCTTCATAGAACATGGTGGACGCTTTGCCGGTATTGTCGGCATGATCCCGAATTTCATTAAACAAGCCGGATAGTATGGCGGAGGAATGCTTCACGTTCTCAACGATCTCGATCAGATTGACTCTCATTTTTTCAAATGATCCCGCCAGTTCTCCGAATTCATCCTTCCGCTTGATGCTGATCGTCTGAGACAGATCTCCCCGGCCAATTCTCTCCGAAAGACTTAACAACTGGTTCAACGGCCTGCGGATCGAGTTCGTCATCAGATAACCCAGCAGTGCCGACAGGATAAAAGATACCACCATAAAAATCGCCGAGAACTGAATGACTCCCTGGTACACTTTATTGGATTCCACATAGGCCGTATGAGCATTTTCTTTGTTCATTTCAATGAAATTTTGGAAGCTTCTGTCTACCCCGCTCATTCGGTTTAATACTTGTCTCTGATAATGGGTTATCGCAAACTCCATCTGGTTATTGTTGATGTAACCATATACCTTGTCCACTTCAGGCAGATACTGCTTCCATAAGTTTTGAAACAAGTTCAATTCCTTGAGTTCCGCATCGGTGAGTCGGACAGTGGAGAGCCGTTGCAACGCCTCTTCGATCTGTTTGGAGCTTTCTTCAATCTTTGCTTTTTCCGCTTTACGGCTTTCCGGATCGGTGTTTAACATATAACTGCCGACACTGCTGTTGATTCTATGCAAATTTGAGGACACCGTCCCCAGTTCGGTAATGGCCACCAAACGGTTGGCATAGATATCTTCCAGATTATTATTGATCCTGTTGGCGTTAGTAATTCCGAATAACCCTATGGCTACCAAAATAAGCAGCACGATAGAGAAACTCAAAACAAACTTCATTGAAATTTTTAAATTATTAAACCAATTAAACGAATTTTTAAACCATTTCATGCGTTCTCCTCCATTATGTATAGTAACAAACCGCTCGATGCCGATGTCTTCCCCACCAAAGTAAGGATTGTTATTTTTTTATTTACACGGCTATATTTATATATCGACATGGTACTCCCTAACTTTTAGATTTTTTCAGGATTTTTTATGAAATTTCGACAAAAACAAGGACTTTTGACTCATACGGGCAATGTATGCGGTTACAACTGGATTTTTTCGGTATGGGCAAATCAGACCGTCCAAAAGCCGGACAGATCTGTTATGGAAGGAACCTGCATAAGCTTTAGTACATAGGCTGTAACATATCGGCGCACAAGCCGCTGCAATATTGGATGCAGGTTTCGCCCCCCCGACATCGAAGCTTTCCGCAGGAACAGGAAAGCATTCAGGAGAGATATAACGATGCGCAAGCCTTTCCCTTTGGTTACCTGGGTGAATCGGCAAGGCTCTGTTGTTTACGGTCCTTCCCGCTGCGCAACGCCATACACCGCATATGATTGGCGGAACCGCCATCCCGCCGTGCCGATTCAGCATGGCGGATTACGGGAGCCTGCGCCGGTGGAACCTCACATCGGGGGGCCCGAGAGACCGGAAGAACATGCCCCCCATATTGAACATCTCGATTGGTCGTCCAAATATCCGACCGAGGTCATCCTTCACGGTCCGCTGCGCAAAGAAGCGGCCTTGACGTTCGACGATGGTCCGGACGGCCTATGGACACCGATGGTTCTCGATGCGCTCGCCCGCTTTCATGTGAAGGCCACTTTTTTCGTCGTCGGCCGCCGATGCGAATCCAATCCCGATGTGCTGCGGCGTATCGCCAGAGAGGGACACGCAATCGGCAACCACAGCTGGAACCATCCCAATCTTGCGAAGCTGACAGCCGCCGAAGACGTCCGTTCCCAAATCCAACGAACAGACGAAGTGATCCGCAGACTGACGGGAATCACTCCTGTTCTCTTCCGGCCGCCTTACGGAGCGCTTAGCGATACGGTCGTAGAAGAAGCGGTCAAAGCGAAGAAAAAAGTCATTTTGTGGAATGTGGACAGCCTCGATTGGATGCAGTTGAGCGGCAGGCAGGTCGCAGCCAACATCCTCGCCCATACCCGTCCAGGATCGATTGTTCTTCAGCACAGCGCCGGTGGTGTCGGCGAAAGCCTGCAGGGATCGGTAGACGCGCTTCCCGTCGTCATCCAAACGCTGCGCGGCAGAAGCTATAAGCTGCTTACCGTTCCCCAGCTTTTGAATCTGAAGTGACGGGCTCCCGGCTCAACGCTTTGTTCATCCCAAACCAAAAGCATTGCCGCAGACGGGAGTTCCAGTATCCCATTTTCATTTATGGCCTGTTCAGGGTAAACTGAAGTTAACACTTCTATGTACACGGGGGACAACGTCATGGACGAACGCGACTGGACTATCCTGCACGTGCTCTACGAACAGAAAAACATTACAAAAACCGCCCAAATTTTATATATTACACAGCCTGCGCTAACCAAACGGCTGATGCATATCGAAGAGGAATTCGGGGTCAAAATCGTCAATCGGGGAATCCGGGGCGTCCATTTTACCCCGCAGGGAGAGTATTTGGCCAAACGGGCCGGGCAGCTGATCTCCACGTTCCGCGAAATCAAGGAAGCCGTGCTGAACATGAATCAGGACATTGCAGGAACGCTCCGCATCGGCGTCTCCCATTATTTTGGAAAATATGAGCTTCCCGCTTTATTAAAATGGTTTCGGGATCAGTATCCGCGTGTGGATTTTCAATTAGACACCGCATTCAGCAAAGATATTTTTCAGATGGCCTATCACCGTGATATTCACATCGGTTTCGTTCGCGGAGATTACAGCTGGCCGGGTGAGAAGCATCTTTTATTTGAGGAGAAGATATGGATCGTCTCCAAAGAAAAGATCGATCTGAACGATCTTCCCCAAGCGCCGAGAATCGACTATTATACCGATACCTTATTTAAATCCCTCATCGATCGTTGGTGGGCGGATCGTTATACCAGGGCGCCGCTTACCGCTATCAAGGTAGACCGGGCGGACACCTGCAAGGAAATGGTGAAAAACGGCCTCGGCTATGCCTTCCTGCCGTCGAGGTTTTTAAGGGATGTACAGGATATTTATAAAATCGAGCTGACGGATAAGGACAATATTCCTCTCAAGCGGGAAACATGGATGTTTTACTATGAGGAATCGCTGCAAAACAATGTCGTCAAAGCGTTTGTCGACTTTATTAAAACCACCGATCTGCAGGATATGAGCGAATCCGTTGATTTTGTCCATCCCTGATTCATCCCTGGTTACATCCCTACCCCTTCCTGATCCTGGTGGCCGGCTTTCGTTTTAGTCAGCAAAGCGCCTCCTATAAGAAATGCTCCGCTCACGTAAAATACGGAGACCAACCCGATCCAGCTGCCCACCAGCCCGAAGAAAAGGGGAGCAATGAGCTGCGACAGGCGGTTTGTTGCAAGCCGCAGTCCCAGCACTTCCCCCGTTTTATTTTTGGGGGACGCGCTATACGTTGTTGACATGGACAGCGGCTGTCCGCACCCTAGACCGATTCCCATGAATACACTTAACAGGAGCAGCAGGGATATATGTCCCGCATAGGGGATAAGAACAAAGGCAAAGCCGGCGATTTGTATGGAAAGAAGCAGGATACGCTCCCGGCCAAAGGCCGCAGTCAGTCTGGATAAAAATAACCGGACGGGTACCATGGACAGACCTTGAATCGCTATAATCCACCCGATACTTGAATCCGACATGCCTATCCTTTCGCCATACAGCGGGAAGTAAGCGACAAATATATCTCTGGAATACAGGACCAATGCGCTCGTCGCCAACGCATTCCGAAGGACAGGAAGCTTCAACAGACTGAGCAAAGTCGTCGAATCCGGTGCCGGGTCCGTCTCCTCTTTCTTTCTCAACATCACAGGAATGTAAAATGAAATAAGGATGGGAACCATGCCGATCAGCATGGCCGTCTGGAATACCGTCCGGTATGAATAATGCTCCGCCGTATAACCGCCCATCAGAGGTCCGACAAAATGGGCTATGGCGACCACCATGCTTAACATACTGAAATAGTGGTCCCGTTGTTCTTTGGACGCCGCCGCGTTTCCCAGCACATTTTGCAAACAAATCGCAATAAAAACATGCGATAACCCCACCAGGACCTGGGACACAAACAACGCCCACATGGCCGGAAAAACAAAAGGCAGCGCCATCCCCAGCGAACAGCCGATCCCCCCAGCCACGACCGGCAGCCGGTCACCGAACCGATCGGCTATTTTACCTGCGCGAATGGCAAACAGCAAGGGTAAGAAGGCAAAGGAAGCGGTAAGGAAGCCGATTTCGAGGGTGCTTGCACCGAGATTGGAAGCGAATAGAGTGATCACGGGTCTGGACATATTCAACATCAGCTGAGATCCCAGCATGATCAGCAGTACAATCTTAAGCACCGTGGCATTTCCGGACAATTTGTTCATCTGCACCTCCTCCACCGCAGCAGCGGATCATGCATCGCTGCGGCACAACTTCATCCCATTTGTTCATCCGGCTTGGATCTAGCGTATCACAAATGAGCAGAAGCATATCATTCATATTCCTCATTGTTTATCATAACCAAATAGAATAGCCAAACTTAAAAAAGCAGGGGAAGAACCCCCGGCTTGCACCGTTGTCGTTTCATACCGGATAACCGTTTTCACCGCTTGTTGCTTCAACCCGCACCGCCGGTTCCAACAATCCCGCTTCAATGCATGTAAGAATGGACAAGGCCTTGACGCCGGCTTGAAAGCGGATGTGGATTCGTTCCCCGTTGATTTTAATAATTTCTCCCCGGCCAAATACACGATGTTCTACGATGCTACCCAATTTCAATTCATTTTTATTTCGGATTGCCTTCGGGTTATGAGGCTTTGACGGTTCTTCTTTAGGCACTTGTGTTTGCATCGGCTTTGGAGGAGCTATAATGCTGCGGACATCCGAAACAAACAGGGACTCTTTTACCTTTTCGCCATCCCGTTTTTGGTACGTGATGAGCTTCAGTTCCATTTTCGCCCGGGTCATCCCCACATAGAATAAACGAACCGCTTCCTCCATGAACTCCTGCTTCCCTGCACCGTTTTTCTCCAAATCATCATTAGAAGGGATAATGCCGTCAATCAAATCGATCATATAAACCCGCTTAAACTCCAGGCCTTTTGCGCTGTGAAGCGTGGAGAAGGTTACCGCATTGCGGTTCTTATTGAACCTTGAGCTTTTCATCACCGATTCCAAATACTTTAACCGCTTCGCAAAATCCTCCATCGTTTCAAGACCGTCGGCAATCTCTTCCAGGGTGTTCAGGATCCCGAACACGTATTCCTTTCTGAAGCCCAGACGCTCGCTCATCTTTTCAACGGCTTTCTCGTACCCCAATTTTCTCCGAATTGAACGTATGGCGTCCAACGGCGGAATTCCTTTCATTTGTTGGAGGGTCTCTTTGCACTCCTGCAGCGGTTTACGCTGATAATCTTTGAGTTCGACGTAATTCAGCAAATTATCAAAGACCGATTCGTTATTGGTTATTTCCTTCAGTGCGGCCATTTGCCGTCTGGTAATATACCCGTTGATCTTGGTGTGAATCTCTTCCAAAATATCCGCACGCTTGTCCGTAAAGGTCATCCGCATAAAGTTTAAGATGTCCTTCACTACCCAATGGGAAAAAAATCGAATATCGCCATCCTTCATGTAAAAAGGAATCCCCGCCCGGTCAAATTCGTTCATTAATGGAATGGAAGAAGCATTGTTCCGGTACAGCACTGCCACATCACGCAGGCTTTCCACCTTTTGGATCTCCTGAACCAAGTATTTGGCCTGATCTTGATAATCGGCCAAGCTCCTGATTTTAATCGGCTGATGAGACGGGTTATGGGTAAACATGTTTTTGTCATACCGGCTTTTGTTTCGTTTAATGAACTGGTTGGCCGCACTTACAATGTCTTTGGACGACCTGTAGTTCTGCTCCATAAACAAAATAACGGCTTTCGGATACACTTGCTTGAAGTTAAGCAAATAGGAAGGCTCCGCACCTCTCCAGCCGTAGATGGATTGATCGTCGTCGGCTACGACGCAAAGATTGCCATGCCGGCGGACCAGCTTTTCTATGATGGCGTGCTGCACCAGTGAGGTGTCCTGGCTTTCATCCGTAAGCACATAATCGTATCGCTGCTGGTATTTGCGCAGCAGTACCTTATCCCGCTCCAGAATCTCATTTCCCAGAGTCAGCATATCATCGTAATCGATCAGCAGCTTATCCGAGCCCGACCGTTTAAACGCCTCATATTCCCGCAGAATCCGTTCAGCTTCCTTGACATCGCACTCCACGAGCGGCCATTCTTCCCTGGGGATCATTTTGTTTTTAATATAGCTGATATACGTAGTCAGCTCGTCCATTTGATCATCCGTGATGATTTCGCCAACGATCGTATTAAATAAATGTCTTAAAATATGCTTCTTATGCAGCGGCGGGTGCTCCGAATCAAAATCGACCCGCTCCTCCAACTCGATGTCCCCTTCAATCATTTGATAGGCTGTTCCCGTTTGACGAAAATGCTCCCGGACGATCTCAAAGGCCAGACTGTGTAGGGTAGAGAAATCGACAGGTGGAAGATCTGGGAAAAAGCGTGTGAACCGCTCCTTCATATCGGACGCCGATGCGCGGCTGAAGGTCACCGCCTTGATCCGCGACGGAGCCACTCCCTTCACTTCAATGAGATAGCCGATTCGCATAATCATCGTAGTCGTCTTCCCCGAACCCGGAGCCGCCAAAAGAAGCAAGGGCCCCTCCGTCTGCAGAACCGCCTGCTTCTGGACATGATTTAAGGCCACGCCGTGGTCTTTGTGCTTTCGATTGAAAAAATCTGAACTGGCTTCCATACCGAATTCCCTTTCCAAATCACTTCTATGCTATTATAGCACCTCCGTCAAATATTGGCTTTCTCTTGCAGTAGTACGGACTGCCCGTTCCCTAAGACATATTACAGCTTCTCGGTATGAAGCATACCTCTTACGGCTGTGACGTGCTAGCTCTGGCCGGTACTCCCAAAGATCCTCATTGGCAAGCAGAGTTGTTCCATATAATAAAAATGAAGCCCATTTATAGAGCCTCATTCAACCGCTATTCCTTACTGAATTGTTTTTCTATTTCTTTTTCTGCAAAGCCTCTTGCTTCAACTCCGCTAATTTTCGTGTCCATTCTTCCGAATCGCCGAATTTACCCTCTAATTGTTGCATCATTTTCAAAAGCTGGTCCGAAGACTGTTGGGAGGCTCCGAAACCTATCGCCGATCCCGCTTTGTTGGAAATGCTGTTCATGTTCCGCGTCACTTTATAAGGCTCGCGGTTTAATAACAAGCTTGCCACATCCGGACGGGAATAGTGTCCGGTTGCATCATGCCAATGAGCCATGTCGGCGATCATGTTCAAATCGACCTCAGCGTATAGAATTCCTTCTTCTCCTTTCAAAGGACCTGCCAGAATCGCCCCGCCGGGTGCGATGATGGCCGTCCAACCGCCGCCAGGTTTGATCCACTGCCCCTGATAATCGGTCTGCGACAATTTCTCAACGTTTTCTTTGTCGACCGTACTTTGGGAATTTAGGACAAAGCATTCTCCCACATGCGCATGATAGCGGGCGGAAAGTTCCGTGGACATGTCGAACAGGGTTTCCCATCCCGTAATGCTCGAGAATCCGACCCAAACGGCGCAATGAAGCTGAGCACGCTGGGCAATAAGAGAATGGCGCACCAAATCCATGGTATGTTCCCAACATACGAGTCCGCTCATCCGGCCCAGATCCGTATCATATACATTCAGGTAGCTTCCGTCTCCCATGCCCCAGTGTACGCGCTCCACATGGGTCGGCATCAATTTTCTGTGCTTGCCGAATATTTCCCCCCGGTTATCGATAAACAAAATCGTGTTGTAGCATGTATTCCCGTCGCGTTCGGATATGCCGATTACCACGTGGATATTATTTTTGTTAGCGCTTTCACATAAGGCATCAACGGTTTTGCTTGGAATTTCAACCGAGTTCAAAAACCATTCTTTAAACAGCCCATGGTACCACATGGGGGTTCCGAGCCAGATGTGATACGGGTACCCGGGGATGTACGATTCAGGCAACACGACCAGCTGTGCCCCTTGCTTGGCGGCTTCTTCTATAAGCGATATGGCTTTGTCCAAACACTTGTCCCGATCATACAAAATCGAAGATGCTTGCACCGCAGCTACCGTGAACTTCTCACCCGAATAGTTTTTCATACGACCCCTCCCAAAAAAATAATTATTTTGACAATTTAAATTATATCAAAGGAATAATTTTCCAGTCAATCTTTTTATTACGTTTTTAAAATGAAAATCAAATTTACATAATATTAAAATAATGCCATAAAAAAATGGCCGCTGACGTAGGCATGGCCATATTCGCGCAGCCGTTCAATTCTCCCTGCTATTGTCTTCTATCTCTTATCCTTGCCGTTAGCATCATACCGCGCTCCGTATCATCCTACCAGTCGGCCAGTATATCCCTAAGGGAAGCAAGGACATAATCCGGCTCGATCCCCGTTAACACGATGTCTTTGCGTGAATCCGCTCCTGTCAGGACGAGCGCAGAATACATGCCGTGATCATTGCCGAAGCGGATGTCGGTTTCAATCCGGTCGCCGACCATCAGGCACTCCTCCGGAGCGATATCCAGCTTCTGGAATACCTTTTCCGCATAATAAGCCGAAGGCTTGCCGATCACGGTAAACGTCTGCCGCAGGCTTGCCGTCTCCAACGCCCTTACCAACGACCACGTATCGGGTATCGCCCCGTCGTCCAGCGGACAGAACGGGTCCGGGTTGGCCGCGATGAGCAGCGCCCCGTTGCGAAGAGCCTTCATGCCTTGGGTGAGCCGGTCATACGTAAACTGCCTGTCCATTCCAACCAGTACATGCGTTGCACCGGACGCATCCTCGGTCGTTTCTACGTCAAAGCGCTCCAGCTCCCGCTTCATGGCCTGTTCACCGATCATCAGCACCCTAGCGCCCGGTTCATATTCCTGAAAATACATGCCTGCAGCACATGATGCTGTCATAATTTCAGACTCGCTGCAAGCGACCCCAAGCTGCTCCAGACGCATCCGCACCTCTTCTACCGTACGTATGGTCGTATTCGTCACGAACAGCAGCGATTTGTTTTGTTCGCGGAGACGATTCAACGTGGACAGCACACCCGGGAGTAAGGTATCACCGGAATACACGGTGCCGTCCAGATCAAACAAATAGCCATGAAATTCATTTAAACTTTTGGGACGTTTGGCATACTGCCCTTTGGTCTTTGCCTCTTCCCTTCGCCTAAAATCGTGCTTGCTTTTGCGATATGCCCAATATCCTGTCACCTTCGTGCCTCTTTTCCACAAAAAATAACCCTTGTCCGAAAATGAAAAAAGCGTCATCGAACCATCGGATAGATGCTCCGGCTTTTTTGGCATTTTACTGAACAAGGGTTTTCTCCTCTTCTCAACCCATATTCACCAGCAAATCTGTTCTACTTATAGGTAGATCATAAGATCGTTTTGTTAAGGGGCGATAAACGACATGTTGTTGTTTTGTAAATTTCTCCATGAAGGCCGCTGCCGCCACATGGACGGATCGCCGCTGGAAATAAAATCCGCACCGCTTTCCAGCGCTTCGATTATTTCCTCCTCATAACGGATCAGGCCGCCCACAATCAACGGCTGCTTAATCGTGTTCTTCAGCTCGCGAATGACCCTTGGCATCAAACCGGGCATCAGTTCGACCTCATCGGGCTGTGTGCTGGCGATCATTCGAATGGCCGTATGGACGGCCGCCGTATCAATGGCAAAGATGCGCTGAATGCTCTGGATTCCCGCTTGCCTGGCCGCAGCTACCGCATTAGACTTTGTCGTTACGATCCCGTCCACCTTAAATTGCTTCGCCAAGTAGTCCACGGTGTGCGAATCCCTGCCCAAGCCCGAGACCATCTCCAAATGGACGTAAACCTGTTTGCCGCTGTCATGGATTTGCTGAATGATCGTTTCCAGATTACCGATATGTCCTGCCATCAGATTCACCCGTTTGACGCCGCTGTCCAGCACGCTTTGTATTTGCTCCTCCTTAGTGACCGAAGCGATGATCGGATAATTTTTCATGAATTCCACCTCCACATGCCTTGTTACCACTATACCCTTCAAATGTTTGCGGAGTGTTAAATCCCCCGTTTCAAACCGGATTTTATGAAAAGTGATGAAAAACTCTGAAATTCGTTAAAATCCTGAGACCGGGTGGCATGATACCCGCTTTCATTGATTTTCATTGGAAATGATTGCCGTTTTCATAGAGGAATATCGGCTTTGTCAAAACCTGACGGAGATACGATAATAAAGCTATAGATCGGGAGGAGGTTGTTCAAATGTTAAAAAAATTGGTGGCTGCTTTGAACAAGTTTATCGATGCTCTGGAAGTCAAGGAAGACAAAACCAATTCGGTTTACAATCAGTATCGCAGCCGGATGTACGAATAAAAAAAGGGTGATTGGATGAAGCCGAATCATGAATAAGACCCTGTTCTCTCCGAAACCGGACGGAATAGGGTCTTTTTGCGCGGATGGAATCATTTAGAAATTTGGGTTTACGACATGGAGGAGATAATGGTAGTGTAATAGATATTGTCTTATTATTGTTTAAGCTGCAAGGAGGAGAACGACATCAAGATCAAAGGAGTTTTTATGGTTCTGTGCGCGGCTGTCTGCTGGGCGTTATCCGGGATCGCGGCTCAGCTGTTTTTTCAGCATTTTGCGGCAGCGCCCGGCATCCTTGTCTCTATTCGTCTGCTCTCTGCCGGTGTCATCATGATCCTGCTGCAAAGCCTGATTCAGGGAACCAAAAACGCTTTTTCCGTCTGGTCGCATAAAAAGGACCGGCTTACCTTACTTGTCTTTGGTTTAATAGGGATGTTAGGCGTTCAATACACCTTTTTTGCCGCGATTCACCATGGAAATGCGGCCACAGCCACCCTGCTGCAGTATTTGGGACCGATCTTCATCATCGTCTATGTTTCCCTGCAGTTCAGACGAATGCCCGGCAGCCGGGAGCTCATTGCGTTCCTGTTAGCTCTGACCGGCATTTTCTTCATGACGACGAGCGGCTCTGTCGATTCTTTAACGATAACATTGGAAGCGTTTATATGGGGAATCCTGTCCGCCATAGCCGCGGCATTCTATACCTTGTTCCCGGCAAAGCTGTTGAAAGCCTGGGGACCGGTTTCCGTCGTCGGCTGGAGCATGGTCATCGGCGGTGTCGGACTTAGTCTGTTTCACCCGCCATGGTTTTTCGATTGGAGCCAAGGCTCCCTGCTTCTGTTTGCCTTGCTTGCGTTTATTGTCATCGTAGGCACCATTACTCCATTCTATCTGTTCCTGGACAGCCTGCGGTTTGTCACGCCGGCCCAGGCCAGTATCCTCGGCAGCGCCGAACCGTTAACAGCCGTACTGGTTACCACCGTATTTTTACATACGCCTATGGACCCGGTCCAGCTCCTCGGCAGCCTTTGTATCATCGTGTCCGTCCTTGTCTTGGCGCTTCGATCGGCCCGCAAGGATGCCTCCGGCGCCGACAAGACCGCTTCTGGATAACCCATGGGTTAGTCCTGTAATTTTCTATGGTACGTCGGAAAAATGCATCGTAACCGGCCCCGTCAATACCTCAATGGCCTTTGAAGCCAATGCTTCGGGCAGCAGGTTTTCGGATATCCGGATTTCCTTTAATTCCAACGTATTTTTAATCCGGACGATTCTCACTTGATGAAAATCGGGCACATTACACGTTTTTATCGCCGCCTGTATCGCCAATTTTTCCGTCGGAAGAACCATGGGAACCTTGACAGGGGTTAGGACCGTGCTTGTAAAAGCATTCATATAGCCCTTTTCCCAATCCATTTCATCAAAAAGCTTACGCGTAATCACATCCGCCGAGCCGATGCCCAGCGCATTGCCCCGGGTTTTGGCCGTTAATCCGAGAACTGCAATACGGCTGATGGCGGGAGCCGTGCTTTTGACGTACGGTGTATGGAAGCGTCCGGTTATATTAGGGTCCATGCCGCTGCCGGATATATCCTTTCCGATCTCATCTACAATCAAGACATCGATAGGATCGAACAATAACCGGGGCATGAGGGACTTGGCTTCCAGCAGTAACCCGGGTTCGATGTCTTCCAGCCGTTCGGCAGGTACGGCAGCGATCCTGGCGGGCCGGTCATAAGCATTCTCAATAACAGCTACTCCAAAAATAACAGGGAGCTTGGAAAGAACGATTCGGGCCATCTCGGGGACATGCTCAGCCATGTATTTAAAACCGTAGGCATGAGCGGCATCAGCTCCCTTATGCTTCCCGAGGCCAATCGTGATCATTTTCATCAAACCGCTTTCGATCGGACCGCTGAAGGCGGTGTGCGGTTTAATCCGGTTAATCACGATAATCTTGTCGGCTTCATAAGCAATTTTATCGGTGTAGACAGGCAAACCCTTAGGTAATCTGCCCACCTCCACGACGTCCATGCTCGAATGTACGGGAGCCCCGACGGATTGTTCCGTAACCCCCAATTGCTCCAATACTTCGGCCTGGCCTTCAGCCGTCGCTCCGCCGTGGCTTCCCATAGCCGGTACAATAAAGGGATGGGCACCGGCAGACTTGACGGCGCGGACGACCTCTCTTACGATAATGGCAATATCGGCTATTCCCCGGCTGCCCACGGCTATAGCGACCCGATCTCCTTGAGAAACCCGCGGCAGAACGCCGGCTTCCTTCATCGCTTTGCGGACAGCCGATGCCGTATCGCCAATTTCGGGAGCAATGAAGTGTTGCTGTACTTTGATCATCCTGGGAATCGGAATATCGCGCAGTAATGCTATGATTTTATTCATCATCGTTCTCCTCATGTTTCAGGATCGGGCGCTGCGGCTACATTCCGTTTACGACATGCTCGGGTCTTTTTTTGTTCACAAGAACGTCCACGATATTCCGCACGCAAATCATGCCGATTTCATTGACAGCTCCGCTCGTATAACCTGCAATATGAGACGTGGCTATACAATTGGGCAAACCAAACAGCGGATGCTCCCGAACCGGTTCTTGTTCGAATACATCCAATGCGGCTCCGGCAATGGAGCCGTCTCTTAAAACCTCGTACAGGGCATCTTCGGATACAATCCCGCCCCGGGAAGCATTGATCAGATAGGCGCTTTTCTTCATCATGTCCATTTCTTTGCGCCCGATGAGATTTTCCGTTTGTTCCGTAAGCGCGATATGAAGAGTTACAAAATCGCTTTTACTCAAAAGCTCTTCAAGGGAAACGAATGTGACCTCATGCTTCTCCGCGAAGCTGTGATCGGGGTAAGGATCAAAGGCCAGAATATTCATATCAAAGCCTCTGGACCTGCGGGCTACTTCCTTGCCAATGTTGCCGAGCCCTATGATGCCAACCGTTTTCCCATAAACGTCGGAGCCAAATATTCTTGGCCACTCGCCCTTTTTGGTTAATTCGACGGCCGCCGGAATTTGACGGGCCAAGGAAAGCATTAAGGCAAAGGTAAAGTCAGCTACCGCATGCTTGTTGGTATTGGGAACGTTCGTCACCCAAACTTGACTTTTCCTGGCCGCTTCCAAATCGATGTTATCCACCCCTACGCCATGTTTGCAAATAATCTTTAAATTCGGCGTACGAGCCAGAACATTCGGCGTAATGGCATTAAAAGCAACAATGGCGGCATCCGCATCCTGGATTTCGGCAATAAATGATTCCTCTTGAATATCCGCCGGCAATTGAACCAACTGCATCCCATGTTTTTCTAGATATTTCACAGGCTCATTCGAATATTTGGCAAAGGATGGCGATGTGGATACGACTTTCATTACTGAATCTCCCCTTTAGAACCTTTTCTCGCGGTAAAGAAAACTTTCAGCTCCGCTGATAACTTAGATTTTCTTCTATCATCAAAAAACGTGCCGAGGCCGATCCACGTCCGGATCACACCCACGTTTACATTTCAACATCCGCCGAAAGACCATCCTTCTTTTTCATCAGCCCCGCAACAAAGCTTGCGATCAGAATCATAGCAGAAAGCACGAGCAATGTTGCGCTTAACGGACGCGTAAAGAAACCCATAAAATGGCCTTCGAACAAGGCAAGGGATTGCAATAATGAATTCTCCATCAGTTCCCCTAATACAAAAGTGAGCACGATGGGTGCGAGCGGAATATCCACTTTTTTGAATATATATCCCACAATGCCGAAAACGAACATAGCCGCTACATCCCACAAGCTGTTTTTGACGCTGTATGATCCGATGATCGATATAATCAATATGATTGGAAACAGTAATTTTGCCGGAACCAACGCAATTTTGGCCCAAATCCCGGCAAGCGGCAGGTTCATGATCAGAAGCAGCAGATTACCGATAAACATGCTGGCGATAATCGCCCATACAATATCCGGGTTTTTTACAAACAGTGTAGGCCCCGGGGTAAGACCATGCATGATGAACGCTCCCAACAAGACCGCAATCGTCGGCGAGCTAGGAAGTCCTAAGGTAAATAACGGAATAAGGGCTCCGCCGCAATAAGAATTGTTAGCCGTTTCGGGACCGGCCACGCCTTCAATGGCTCCTTTTCCGAATCTGGAAGGGTCTTTGGCCAATTTTTTCTCGAGCGAGTAAGACAAAATCGCCGGAATGACGGAGTTCGTCCCGGGAATTAACCCCATAAGAAAGCCGAGCAGGCTTCCTCTGCCAATGGATTTAAGCGACGGCTTCCATTCCTCCCGCTTAGGCAGAACGCCCTTCACCTTCGGAATTTTCTGCGCTTTCTCCTGATTTTCGAGTCCGCTTAAAATTTCGGATAAGCCGAATAGGCCCATCGCAATCATCACAAAATCAAGGCCGTCCATTAATTGATCCTGGCCAAAGGTAAGGCGCACCGTTCCCGTCATCGGGTCCATGCCAATCATAGCCAACACCAGTCCTATGACGGCTGCAACGAGACCGCGAATGAGGGATTTTCCCATCAAGCCAATGACCATGATCATGCCTAACACCATCAGCCCAAAAAACTCCGGCGGACCAAACTTCAGAGCATATTCGGCAACGGGAGGACCGATCAGAACAAGCCCGATAATGGAGATGGTCCCCCCGATAAACGAACCGATCCCTGCTATTCCAAGCGCGGCGCCCGCACGCCCTTGCTTGGCCAGCGGATGTCCGTCCAGGCATGTGATGACGGAAGCAGCTTCCCCGGGGGTGTTAATTAACACCGAAGTAATGGTGCCCCCATACATGGCGCCGTAATAAATCCCGGCAAGCATAATAATGGCGGATACAGGCTCCATACCGAAGCTGATCGGAAGCAGAATGGCGGTAGCGGTTGTCGGACCAAGCCCTGGCAGCACGCCCACAAGCATCCCTACGGTTACTCCGATCAAACAATACAACAAATTCCAAAAGGACAGCGCCGTTTCAAATCCGTGCAATAACATGTTGAAGGATTCCATCAGCCTCACCTACCATCCAAAAGAATTAACCGGCAACGGGATTTTTAGAAGAACCGCAAAAACGACAAAAAAGACCAGCGTGACTACCGTTGAAATGGCCATTCCCACATACCATTTGTAGGCTTGCATGAACATGAGGGAAAGCATCGCAATGCCTGCCACACAAAAACCGGTAAACGGGACAATCAGAAGAAAAAAAAGGAACGAACCAACAAAAAGCAGCACCCTTCGCAATGCTTTACCCTTGGGTAAGATGTCGCTTACCTCAACTTCTTTTTTAATAAAGGATTCGATAATATACAGCACGGACAGAAGGATCAGCAATCCGCTTAACCATAACGGGAACAATCCCGGTCCCGGCCCGATTGAACCGCGATATTCCAAAGATAAGGAGCTGAAAAACATCGTGCCTGAAAAAAGCAGCAGGACAAGGCCTACCCAAACCCCCGCATTTCTCACAAGGAAACACATCCTTTAATCATATTGCTCTTTACTGCCGTTAAAAAAGACTGCTTACCCTCCGTGAAGCACCATCTCATGATTGTTTATGGTAAGCAGCCCCAGTCGCTGCATGGAAGTATCTTATTTTCCAAAACCGATCTTATCGATCCATTCTTTGGTCACTTTCAATTCTGTACGGATTTTTTCTTCCACTTGATGCGGGCTGTCGTTATTGGCAATCAAGTTTGATTTCGTCAAAAAGTCATGAAACGCATCAGATGCGAAAGCCTTGGCGAATGCTTTGTTTAAAACCTGATATACATCCTCCGGCGTACCTTTGGGAACTGCGATAAATTTGTACACGCCCCATTTGACGTCAATGCCTTTTTCGCTCATCGTAGGCACGTCGGGCATTTCCGGTACACGCTTTTCATTGAATACGCCGATAAATCTGATTTTCCCGGACTTCACATACTCCATCAGTTCTCCCGGATGGGCTATACCGATATCCACTTGCTGGCCAAGTACGGCCGTGGCTACTTCCGCTCCCGACTTGTAAGGAACGTGCTGTCTTTTCATCCCCGCTGTTTCAAAGAAGGTTTCCGCAGCCAGATTAGATAATCCGCCGGCGCCCGATGTCGCATATTTAATCGCCTTACCGCTGCCTTTGGCATTCAGTACATCATCAAGTGTTTTATACGGGGAATCCACATGCGCTGCAAATACAAGATCTTCAAAGGTCGTAGCGTGCACGATTCTGAAATCATCAATGGAATATTCCAGTTGGTTCAGGAGCGGCTGCGTAGTGAAAGGGCTGTTCGAGCTAATGACCAAGGTATATCCGTCAGGCGCAGACTTGGAAACCTCCGTAACCGCCAAGGTTCCCCCTCCTCCGGCCTTATTGACCACCATGACCGGCTGGCCAAGCTCTTTCTCCACCTCTTTGGCCAATGTGCGGGCCATCAAATCGGTGCTTCCTCCGGCAGCCCAGGGAACGATTAAATTAATCGGTTTGGTCGGGAATTTGGCCTTTGCCGCTTCCGGCTGACCCGATTGGGCTTGCTCTCCTTGCTTAGGCGCCTGTGCGCAGCCGAACAGTAAAGTTAAAGTTAACAGCACAGCCAGCATAGTAATCACATTTTTCTTCATGTATAATGACCTCCCTAATAGAATATCAATCAACAACTTACACATATATAATAAAGCGCATTCATTTAAACCATTGCACTACCGTTCGATGCCTGGATAACGCCCTTCTGAATATAGGCATCCATAACCTTCATGAGCTGGTTGTATTTTGCCTCAGGCAGCGCGGCAACAGGAGCTCTGGCCGGCCCGACAGGCAAGCCCATGATGTTCATCGCTTCTTTTAAGACGGTTGGCAATGTCCCCAGTCCCATGGCCGATCGAATGGCCCTTAGCTGTTTTTGCCCCTCCTCGGCTTCCGCAAAGCGTCCCGCTTGCCAGTGAGTATAAATCGATACGACCGTCTCCGGTAAAATATTGGCTGTCGCCGCTATAGCTCCTTTACCTCCGGCCATCAGGGTCGGCAAGATGAGGGAATCCGTCCCGGCTAATACGGAAAATTCAGGTCCGACGGCATCAAGATATTGCAGCGTGTTATCAAAGCTTCCGCTGCTGTCTTTAATCCCGACGATATTAGGAATTTGAGATAATACCCCAACCGAGCCTGGCAGCAGGCTGTTCCCCGTTCGGGATGGGATGTTATACAAAACGACAGGAAGGCGGGTCGAATCGGCAATCCGTTTAAAGTGCTCCACGAGCTCGTCCTGTGTGAACGTCAGAAAATACGGCGTAATGACGGAAAGCGCATCGGCGCCGATTTCCTCCAGCTTTTTGGCCATACGAACGGTTTCGGAAGTTGTGATGCAGCCCGCACCCACATATACCGGTACTTTCCCTTTGACCTCATCTATAATGATTTCGGCAATTCTTATTTTTTCATCGAACGTTAGTGAAAAAAACTCTCCGTTCGTTCCTAAACAAAATAATCCATGAACACCGGCGTCCACATATCTTTTAACTAATTGGCGGAGTACGGGTTCATTTACTTCTTCCGATGATGTAAACGGTGTCACCATAGCCGGAATAATGCCTTCTGGTTTTAACATTCGATGGTTCCTCCTCTATGTACGAACGAACATAATCCGAATAATGAAATAGCATAAGAAGATCCAGAACGATACAGAGCTACAGTGTTGCCGCTATCATAAATGTAATGATGAAACGGCCACTGATTCTGATATTGAACACCAAGTATATTAAATGTTGTATACATGGTAGCTAGAGCCATCATACTTGAATTGGTTTTTACAGTCAATCCTTTCTGAATAAGATGAACTCCTGAAATTGGCATGGCGATCGCTGTCCGTTTCACCTTCTTTTTTTGTTTTATGTTGTATACAACATTAATCACATCATAATGGATGATCAATGATTTTGTCAACGTATTATATAACCGCTTCCAAATAAAATGGGAAAACCCTCTCTGCAATTGACGTCATTTGTTAATGGCTGTAATATAGAAAATGAAATATGATGTATATAACATATAGGCATCATAATCGTGAAGAATTAATGATAGTCTCTTAAGAAGAAAAATGGATCAAAAGGAGTTTATATATGGAACTGCCTAAAATCGATACTTCGAATTTATGGGATAAAACCTATAATATATTAAAGGAACGAATCATCCGCCGGGAATTTAGACCGAATCAAAAGCTCTTAATCCCCGAATTGGCCGAGCAGCTTGGCGTAAGCAGAACACCGATTCGGGACGCATTAAACCGTTTGGAGATGGATGGTTTGGTGACAACGGTATCCAAGGTCGGCACTTTTGTTAATGGCATCGAGATTCATGATGTATTAGACATTATGGATACTCGAATGATGCTGGAATTTTGGGTGGCGGAAAAGTTGGCTGATGTCCCCAAGGAGGAACTGGAAAAAGAATTAATGGTGATGGAGGCCATTATTCAAAGATCGCTTAAAGATATAAAAACATTGTCTTTAAAACAATATTTACAAAACGATTACAATATGGCGTTCCATCTGAAATTTATGGAGTTGGGCAGAAACAATAAAAATACTGAAATTTATAAAAATATTATGAATTACAGATTTTTGGCGGCCGAGACCTCTTTAATTTCAGAGGATATGATTACTACTGCCGCCAATCAGCATCTGGCGATTATTCAATCGTTAAGAGACGGGAATGTTCAACAGATCAAATCCGTTATCAAAATTCATTTAGACGATTCCAAAGAACGTCTAATCCTCAAGATCGATAAGAACGGCGGAATTATTTGATCATTCCGCCTTCTTTAAGTTTATTTTTGCACAGCGACAAGATAATGCTAATCCAACGATGATCATCCCGCTTACTTATCGGCTTTTTACTAGCAGGTCAACAGCTTCCTTCACAATCATGCCCGTATCCTTTCCTTTTTCCTTCTCTTCAATAATGCATTGCTCCAGATTGACGGCGACGATGTAGGCCATCGCTTTATCTGCGGCGCTGCGTACAGCGGAAAGCTGTGCCACGACCTCCTTGCAATCTTTGCCTTCCTCCATCATTTTCAAAATACCGCGAACTTGCCCTTCGATGCGTTTAACCCGACGAAGCACGCTTTCATCGTATTTTATCATTCGATTTTCCTCCATTCCGATCCCGTCCAGGTATATTAATAGCCGCTCACCCTGCGCAGTGCATACAAATGAGAGAAGCCTTTATTTTTGAGTACACGGGCGGCTTTTATGCTTTTACGGCGGCTATCGGCGAGGATCAGGACAGGCTCGTCCGGTGAAAGCTCATTCCGCCAGACGAACGGCAGACGACCTAACGATATATTAATTGAGCCGGGATAATGATTTTTCTGATAATCCGCCGCGTCCCGTACATCAACAATTTTCAACGTCGTCATTTCTTCCCGTGCCGCCTCCAATATCCTCGAATCTACGAAGGACAGCCCGCTTACAGGCCAGACACTTCTTATGAACCATATCAATCCGATGGCCAACAGCACCAATAAAATAAACACTTTCCTTCCTCCTCGCAAAAACCCGCAGCCGCTTCAAACCTCAAGTATCCGTTTGCGGCGGCTGCCCTGCATCCAGCTGAACACTGTATTTTCTATGATTGCTATTAAATAACCAGGTTGACTTTCCTTTTTAATATTACTTATACCCCTACAGGTAATATAACGTGTGCGGTATGGTTTTGCAATCCTGCAATCCTCGAATGGATTGCCAAATCTTATACATTTGCTTTGGCCTCAGGCCAGTTCGTGTTTATTCCTCCTTATTTATCGTGAATCGCACAACGGTTAGGACCCATTTCCATTTCACGCTGTTCTTCGTCCGTCGGTTGAATTTTGCCCATATTGGTTTGACGAATCGCCTGATAGGAATTAGGATGCTGCGGCAGATTATCGGTAACCGCGCGTCTGAATTCCGCTTCATCCGGGAAGTTTAGCCCGGGGTTGCTTTGGTACAGATCTCCCAAACGGGCGGCTGCTTTTCCGCCTTCACCCAGCTCGGATATTTTTCCGAAGTGGGCGGGAAGCACGATTAAATCGTCGGACAATTCTTTGTAGCGGGTGTACAGGGTATGACGCAAATCCCCGGCCCAATCCTCGGCTTTCCCCGCCAAGTCCGGCCGGCCGATCGATTCAATAAATAAAATGTCTCCGGTCAGCAAATACTGATCATCGACAATAAGCGATGTACTCCCGATCGTATGGCCCGGCGAGTATACAGGTTGAATCTTAATCTGTGTGTTTCCAACCGTAATCTCTTTGCCGTCCTCGAGCTTTTCGTAGGCAAACACGACCTCTGCCGCATCCTTTGGAGGCAGCCAGTAGGCTGCTCCTGTTTTCTCTGCCAGGATTCTTCCTCCGGAAATATGATCTGCGTGCAGGTGGGTATCGATCGCGTGTTTAATCGTCAGCCCGTTTTCTTTGGCAAAGCGCTCAATCACGTCAGTCATTCTAACCATGTCGACAACAGCTGCTTCGCCATCGGAAACAATCATATACGAAAGGCAGCCTTTGCCGATACGGACAAACTGGTAAATGGAGCCCCCGTCCTTCAAATCGCCGATCTTGACCGGCTCCAAATACTCGCTCCAGGACTTCATCCCGCCTTCAAGGTAATAAATAGGGCTCCGGCCGGCCTCTGCAAGCTGTTCGGCAACAAATTTGGACGATCCTTCTTTGGCGCAGACAACGAGAATCTGTTTGCCTTCCGGAATCCGACTCAGAACAGAGTCCACTCCCTCCAGCCATTCAAAATACGGGATATTGAGGATTTCGATGCTTTCCCCTTCCATTTTCCAGTCGTTAAAGTCACTTTCGTTGCGGACGTCCAGAATGAACAGTTCTTTCTTATCGAGAATAAATCTTGCCGCTTCTTCCGCCGTCATTCCCTGTTTATCGTCTGCCGCAGCCATATGCCCGATCCCCCTTTAATTAGAACGTTAAAGTGACGTTGGCATCCTTCGCAAAATCCAGGAAGGTCACGGCCCCGCCGACTTCGATGCCTTCAATGAAATCTTCTTTCTTCATGTTCATCACATCCATGGTCATTTGGCAGGCGATGATTTTGACCCCCATGTCTTGCGCCATATGAACCAGCTCGGGAATGGACGGTACGTTGGCTTTTTTAAATCCTTCTATAAAATTCTCTTTACCCGCAGGCAGCGGCAGCTGCCGATATCCCTGTTTATGAATGAGATTAAGTCCTTCAAAGGTGAAGAATATAGCGACTTCGGAATCGGTAGCGGCCGCGGCCGTGGCGATGTTGAATACCTTATAGGCATCGAACAATCCGCCGTTGCTGGCAATAATAGCGACTTTCGTTGACATCAGGAATGACCTCCGTTTATTTTATTGATTTTTCTCGGTCGGACCGGTCCAGCCGGACATACCGGGCAGGATGTTTTTTACGTTTTTAAAGCCATTGTCGGCGAGCAGCCGGCAGGCCAAATCGCTCCGGGTGCCCGTTTGGCAAACGACATGTATTTCCTGCTCCGGTTTCAGCTCGATCAGCCTGTTTTCCAACTGGCCCAATGGGATGGAAACGGCCCCGGGAATCCGATGAAAAGCATATTCCGCAGGTTCGCGCACATCCAACACCAACGGTTTTTCATTGGATTCCAGCTTGATTTGCAGCTCCTCGTTCGTCAATGTATGCGGAAATTTTGTTTCTTCCTTGACTTCATTCGGGTTGGCTTTACGCAGGTAATGCTTCAATACCTCTCCTTCGTGAATGGTTCCCAAATATTGATGCCCTGTGTTCTTTGCCCATCCCCGGATATCTGCCAATGAGCCTTTATCGGTAGCCTGCACTTCAATGACTTGACCGGGATTCAATTGGTCCATGGCTTTTTTCGTTTTGACAATGGGCATCGGACAAGCTAGTCCTTTACAATCCAATGCTAGATCTGCTTGAACCGCTGACGGCGTCGACATCTCATAACCTCCATTTTGGATTTATTATTTTATACTTATACTCCTATGTGTATCAAAAAAGCTTGAATTTTTTCTCTGCAGCCAATAGATTAGTACTCGACTTCTCCAGTCCATTCCATCATGCCTCCCGGCATATTCATGACCTTATAACCGAAAGACTCCAGCATTTCGCAGGCTAATCCACTCCGATTGCCGCTGCGGCATACGACGATGGTTTCTTTCTCAGGATCCAGCTCCGTATGCCGTTGACCAAGCAGCCCCAATGGAATATGCCTGGCGCCGGGGATATGCCCGGACTCCCATTCGTTATCTTCCCGAACATCCAGAATGGTCAATGCTTCCCCCCGTTCTAATCTTTGTTTTACTTCCTGAGGTTTCATCTCTTTTGAATATTTACCTGCCACTTTTATCACTCCTCCATATGTCAAAATATCGATGACTCCTTTTCGTTTTATACTTATACCCCTATAGGTATTATATTATGATGTTTATGTCTTTCTGTCAACCCCCCCCTGTCATCACCGGCATTATTTTTCCTGGAAGTCCCTCCTGAAGTTCCGGACAGTAAAAAGCTTCCCGGCTGTCCTAGGACCGCGGGAAGCTTGCTATCGCTGAATTCAAGCATTCATATTCACGTGCGGACAAACAACAAAAATATTCCGATGAAGAAAGCTATAAGCACAACCCAACTCACTATAGCAACCCAAATTCCCGAGCTTCCATCTTTAGTTTCCATCTTGTCCACTCCATACATTTGATTACCTATAACTTTCCCAATAACAGGACGAATATGCAATCAAAATGTAAATCCCCTCCATGCGCCATCCTCCGCTTAAACATAAGGTACAAGAAAAAGGGTGCCGATTCCTGCCGTAATAACGCCTGCGGGAATGCCGAGCGGTTGAAACAGCAACCTTCCCGCCAAATCCGCGGCTGCCATCTCCCTCCGGCCAGTCTAATATTTGATCAAGGCGGCTCCCCATACCAAGCCTGCACCGAATGCCGTCATTAAAATCGTATCCCCATGCCGGATTCTCCCGTCCCTTACCGCTTCGTGAAATGACACCGGTATGGTTGCCGAGCAGCTGTTTCCATAATTGTGAATGGTCTTGACCACTTTCTCTTCCGGAAAATGAAGATTCCGTGCCACAGCGTCTATGATGCGTTCATTGGCCTGGTGCGGAATGAACCAATCTACTTGATCGATGCGATACCCGCTCCTCTCCAATATTTCTTCGGCACCCGAGGTCATGGCTTTCACAGCCGCCTTGAATATTTTCCCTCCATCCATGACCATTTTGGATTTATATTCTTCCGAAGCCGGGTGCCTGCTTCCCCCGCCCGGAACATATAAAAACTCGAAAGCTTCCCCGTCGGCATGAAGCGATGTCGAAATGATTTTACCCTCATCGTTATCCTTCATTCGGGAGACGATAACCGCTCCCGCGCCATCGCCGAAAAGGATGCTCGTGTACGGATCGGAATAATCGGTTAGTTTGGATAATGTATCCGCACCAATCACAAGGATGCACCGGTGCATCCCCGCCTTGATATACTGGTCGGCAATTTGAAGCGCAGATAAGAATCCGACGCAGGTGGAATGAACATCCATGGCACCAATAGGACGACATCCCAATTGACGCTGAATTTGGCAAGCCACAGGCGGAAGAATATGATCAGGCGTTTCTGTAGCAACAAGAATCAAGTCAATTTCCGATGCCAGGATGCCGGCGTCATCCAACGCATCTAACGCGGCCAGATAAGCCAAATCCGACGTGGCTTCCGAGACGCCCGATATCCGCCTCTCCCGGATGCCCGTTCTGCTGACGATCCACTCATCTTCTAAAGAAATCAGTCGCTTTAAATCTTCGTTCGTCATACGTCCCGTCGGCAAATAAGCGCCGATCCCGCTTATCGCGGCTCTATACATCACTGTTCACCCCGCGGCTGTTCGGATTCCTTGCAGTGCTTTGGACATTTCAACGATTTGCCGGGCTAAACCTTTGATTCTTTGCAGCACGGACGCATCGACGACTTCATGCCTGTCGTTAAAATGATCCCGGTGCGCATACACATAATCCGGGGTCACATAAGCCCGGAAGTACCCGGCAATCGGCTTCAGTTGATTCTCGATAACCAGGAAGTGCTGATAGGTCCCGCCGGTGGCGATAAAACCGATGACCTTATCCCTAAAAGCATCCGGAGGCAGCAGGTCAAACACATTTTTAAGCGGGGCAGCCATAGACGCCTGAAAGACCGGTGTCCCGATCACAAAGCAGTCTGCTGATAAAACGGCTGCCATTACTTTTTGCGTATCAAGGTTATACGCCGCCGGATTGCGGCCGTCGCAAAACTGCACCTCATAATCTCTTAAATCCAGCATTTCCGTTTTCAGGTCCGGCTCCAGAAGCGCCGCATGTTTCACGACCTTTCTCACAACCGAGCTTGTTTTTTCTCCAATAATGGTCCCCGATATCCCGAGCATTTTCATTCCGATTCTCATCCTTTCAAGCTTTGTAGTTCAGCCATGACCAGCCGGTCATACAAATGCGTTTTCATCCGCCGCAGGAATGGCCTGCTTCCGGGTACAGCCATCATTTCAGGCTGGAAGGCCTGCACATAAGGTTCCGGAGGCTCTATTCCTTCCAAGGCCACCTGACGATGCAAAAACAGCATACTTCCGGAAGAGCCTGCAGGCACAGCGCATGCTAATATCGCATCGTTCTCGAACGCCCAAATGCGCTTCATCCAGATTTCGCTGTCATGCTGTCCCGAACCGCTGACTGCAATGATATCCGCCCCTTGCTTGGCCAACACGCGATAAGCTTCCGGATAATCGGCATCCCTCCCGGTCAGAAGACCCACCCTCCCGAAAGGAACTTCAAAGGTGCGGAATCCGGTGCATTCCCGATGGAGATTGTGACGAACCTGTTTATAGGAACCGACGAACCCTTCAGGACCGACTAAGTACATGGCACATTCTCCCGAATCAGATGCCAAGACGCTCAGGGCGATATAACCTCGGAATAACCCGGCCAACAGCTGAAGCTCGTGTAAAAGTTTTTCCGCCCGATCCGTTCCCAAGGCGCTCAAGGCGGCTGTATCGATCTCAGGAAGGACATATAAACGGTTGGAGGTCATTAAACGCGGCTGAACCGACTCCAGCGATTGCCTCAATTGATCGAGGGTTCCGGATCCATCCCCATTCATGTCCAGCGGAAGGACGACGACTTCAAATGGAGACGGTTCTCCGATTGGACGCGTTTCCCCTTCTTTCCAAAGATACGGGTGAAGCAAAATCTCCTGATACGCTTCCGGTCTCCGGCCTCTCAGGATTCCCTTTCTCTTGTCCGGATCAGCCCGAACCGTCCCGTAGACAATCCCTTCACCCGATATCAGCGACTCCTGAACGGACCCATCGGCATCGATAATTGCGCTTCCTCCCGTAAATCGGGCGCCTCGTTCCGTATCCGAGCGGTTCGCCGCAATCCAGCACAAACCATTCTCCTTCGCGCGCAAGCACCAAGTCTTGCTTGGTCCGCCATTCCCGCTGCCAACCCAGTTTGTCGGAAAAGCGATCACGTCCGCTTCTTCTAACGCCGCGATCCGGGCAGGCTCAAAGTACATCGCATCCATGCAGATCAGCATAGCTATGTTTCCTATGGGGGTGGAAAAGACAGGAAACCCGTCATTGCCTTCCCTGGCCCATCGCGGATCGGCTGCGAAGAGGTGTGTTTTCCGATAGCTCCCAACCACGCCCTCCGGCCCTATAAGAACGGCGGAGTTATAGTACGCGCCTGTGGAGGGATCGACTTCCGGCAAGCCAGCGACGGCATAGCAGCCATACTCCCGGGTTACAGAGCAAAGGGCTTCCGTAGTCGGACCCGGGATCGTTTCGACATAGGGGGCGATTTCCTCCCGGTTCTTCCACACATACCCGCTGGAGGACATTTCCGGAAATACGACGAGCCGGGCGCCGTTTGCAGCCGCTTCCCGGAGAAGACAGGCCATGCGCTCGCGGTTCAACGACGTGTCCCCAAGCGACGGATTGAATTGAATCGCCGCCGCTTTGAAACCTGACGGAATGCGCGCTTTCCTATCCATGCCGGGCCACCACCAGGGATTCATTCGCCCAATCGATCAACACCACTTCCTCCGCACCGTTCCCGACAAGCACCCGGGTATCCGAAGTCAATTCGCCAACGACGGCGGCGGTGATTCCCTCCCTGGCAAAAATCGATAGGATCTCCTCCGAATGCTCAGCATCCGCCGCCAGAATGAAACCATACCCGGGAAACATTTGCAGCCATCGTTCGAGCTCCACGGCCTCCGGTTTCGGCACACGGTCGATATGGACATAAGCACCGCAGCCGGCATTTTCCGCCAGCATCGCAATTGTTCCTAACAATCCTGCATTGCTGATGTCTCTGGCGGCGACGGCCAGCCCCTTCTCCGCAATGGCAGGAAGCAGCTCCAGTTTTTTCAACAATGCCCAAGGTTCTTTGGCGCTGGTGCAGTCCCACTGTAAATAATGTTTATAAGGGGTTCCATCCAAATCTACCGCAGCGATCAAAGCTTGCCCGGCCCTGCCGCTCGATGCCCGCAGAAGATGAGTGGCTCTGCCGATGATGGCCGTCGCCACCCCTTCGGTTTCCTCGGGCAAATAATGCCCTCCGACCATAGGCACCCCCAGCTTGCGGCACCCTTCCGCCATTCCCTCGGCGATCAAAGAAGCTGTTGCTTCATCCGAAGCGCTCAGCATATTCACCATAGCCACAGGCCGGCCGCCCATGGCGTAAATATCGCTTACGCTTACGAGCACTGCGCAGTAACCCGCCCAGAGCGGATCCTCCTTCACCAGCCCAGGAATGATACCGTCACACGACATCAACAAGTAACCCTCGGCACTTGGAAGCACGGCGGCATCATCGCCGATCGGGTCCAGCATAGCTTTTGGATCCCACTGGAACTTTTGCAGGGGAATCTGAATATCCTTCTTTCTGCGAAATCCGGAGGATTCCGCCAGGTGGCTCACAAGCCTGCTTAACTCATTCATTCGACAGCACCCTCCGATACAAGTTGATATGACCTCCGGCCGTTTGCGGCCAAGTATATTGACGGGCCGTCATTCCGGCATTTTTGCGCAAACGGTCGGCCAAGGCGGGGTCATGGGTTAAACGAAGCATATTGGCAGCGATAGCCCTTGAATCCATGGGATCTGAAAGCAGCGCGTTATGTTCATGCGTCATAAATTCTTGAAACACTTCAATATTGGAAGCAACAACAGGAGTTCCGCTGGCCATGGCTTCAAGAATGGACAGCCCCCAGCCTTCCTTGATCGAAGGCTGAAGATACACATGCGCTAACCGGTATAAATGCTTGACTGTCCGATCATCGGGAGAGGGGATGATGCGCACGTCCGACCTGATCTCAGCAGGCAGGCTTTCCAGCAAACGTTCGAACCCGGTACGATAAGGCCGGTAATCGAACAGCGTCGTACCCCCTGCGATGACAAGCACGGCTTGAGGAATACGCTGTTTTACTTCAACAAAAGCCCGAAGCGTTTCGATCGTGTTTTTGCGGGGTTCGATGCCCCCAATGGTTAAGTAAACGATCTTCCCCTTTAAGGGGGCCAACGTCTCCGTATCGATGGAGCTTTCATCGGAAGTGAAGAACCGCTCGTCCACGCCGTTGTGGATCACCGTCGATGAACGCGAATACAGGCTTTCCAGCTTTTCCTTCCAACTTTGGCTGACCGTGACGATGGCCCTCGGCTGAAGCACCGATTGATGCTGGCATTCCACCAAGGCCGGGGTAACGAAATCGTCCAAATGATGGACCGTACGAAGAAAGAAGGGAACGAGACCCTTCTTTCCAAGTCGTGTCAATGCATTGGCGCTGATACAATCCTGCGCATGATGAATGTCGAATGCCTCCAACCGCTCCTTCTCTAACGCGTCGGTATACGTATCGATGTAACGAAGGATGCGGTCTTCAAATCCCTCATGTTCCCTGGTTTCAAACGGGAACACAGTTGTTTCCGTACCCACCGGACGGTAAAACTGCTTTGTGCCGTTTAAGCCCAAAGCAAAGACCGTAACCGAACATCCCTGTTCCTTCAGTGCCTCGGCTAAGGCCAGCGTGTGTACCACCCCGCCTCTGGGCTTTGTGTTGTAGGTATATAGAGCGACATTCACCTGACGCCACACCCTTTCGTACATATCACCTATGCGCTGGCAGCCGCCGTGGAGCTTTGCAGCAGCCCCGCGTATTGAACGACCTTGTTCACGCTGTCTTCCGCCCCGCCGATCGGCCGGATATGGATGCCCCGGATGCCTTCGATCTGCCGAAGCTGCTTAATCAGTTCGGCGGCAATATGCAGGCCCTCTTCGCTCGAGTCTGAAGCGGCGAGTCTTGCATGCAGCGAATCGGGGATCACAACGCCGGGAATCCGAAGCGCCTTCCCTACATGATCGGCATTACGCAGAGGCAAGATGCTGGCCATGATAGTGACCCGCTCATGCAGTCCGCGCCGCCTTGCCTCTTCCATCCATTCTCCGATCAGGTCCATATCGAAAACCAACTGAGTGCGAACAAAGCTCGTTCCGCTGTCCGCCTTCGCCTCCAAACGGTCAATGAGTTCCTTAATCGGTTTGCCTGCAATATTTTCAACCGTACCGATCGAAAATTGGGGAGGCTCCTGCATCGGCGTTCCATCAAAAAGCTTCCCTTCATCGGAAAAAATTCTGGCGTAGCGCACGAGCTCCATCGTCTCCAGATCATAGACTTCTTTGGCGTTTGGCTCCGTACCTACCTTAGCCGGGTAACCTCCCAGGATCGTAATATTTTTCACTCCGATGGCGGCAAGCCCCATCAGATCGCTCTGAATTCCCATTCGATTCCGATCGCGGAGGTTGATTTGTACAATTGGCTCCACGCCGACCTGACGTACGAAAAAGGCGCCGACTACCGGCGAAAGCCTGGCGATCGCAAGCAAATTGTCGCTTAAATCGACTGCATCCACATATCCGCGGTAACGTACCGCTTGTTCAACGAGGGGGCGAGGGTTCCAATCCCTCGGCGGAACAAGCTCGGCGGTTACCGCGAAGTGATCGGGATTCAATCGCCCTTTTTCCAAAAGGATCGTCATCGTTACCCACCTGCTCTTTCTGACGGAATGATGATTAAATTTGGAACGTACTCAGAATAAACGCTCCAGCCCGGGAGTATTCAATGAGACAATCCTGAAGATCAAGCGGATGAA
This sequence comes from Paenibacillus naphthalenovorans, assembly GCF_001465255.1. Taxonomy (NCBI): domain Bacteria; kingdom Bacillati; phylum Bacillota; class Bacilli; order Caryophanales; family Paenibacillaceae; genus Paenibacillus; species Paenibacillus naphthalenovorans. Next base: position 3,365,893 of record NZ_CP013652.1, read on the forward strand.
CCGGGATCGTCCCCTCAATGAGGTCTTCTTCGCGCAAACCGTGCAAACCGAGACCGAACCGGCACACGTACACTTTTCCGCCTTCTTTAATAAAAGTCGCTAACGATTCATTGTAATTCAGCTGGCCTCCGAAAGCGGCGCTGCCGACCGTAGGGAAGCCCCGGGTAGCCATCGCATTCATCGCGCCGGTTCCATAAAAATAAATGGCGGTTTCGTACCCTTTGCGCTGGGCGCGGATGGCCTGCAGGATGGCTACATAAGACAGGGACGACTCATGGGCAATTCCGTGCACCAGCGCAAGAAACTTTTCGCCGGGATTGGCCTTATAATCCGGAAATACCTTGGTGCCGCCGTACAGCTTCGTCCCAACCGGCAAGGACGGGTGCGGAATTTCATTCATCGATTTCAATTCGTTCTCAGTAAAGTTGGCAGTCATAGATTCATCTTCCTCTCGATATTTTTTATATGGTTAAGGGCTGGGCCCTAAGCCAGCTTGCTGAAATATTGCTCTTGGGCGTTACCCCAGAAGATTCTCTCTTTGATTTCTTCAGAGATACGCGCTCCTTGAATCTTCCAAAACTCGCTTTCATAGTCGCTCCAAGGCTCGTCGCAACCGAACATAATGCGATCGGCGCCTATCCCTGTCCGATCGACCTCCTGAAGCAGCTTGCGGACAGCAAAGCCGATGGCCCAGCTCGTATCCAGATAGACCCGGTAGCCGCCTTCAATCAGCTCCGACCAGCGGGAGAGCAGCCGGATATGCCCGCTGACGCCGCCGCCCATGTGAACAAGATGTATTTTCAACTCCTTGCCCCACCGCTTGATGATTTCAAAAAATCCCAGTATATCCGAGCCCCCGCCCGGGCTGGTATGGAAATGAATCGGAATATCCTTTTCCATCGCCGCCCGAAAAATCGTTTCGTGCAGCTTCGTCGTCGCCTCATCCCACTTGCGGGGGTCGGCTGTCCCTCCAAGCAGATAGCTCATCTTCAAAGCGGCAATGCCCGGCTCCTCCAAAAGCGTAAGCGCGTTTTCAGTCAGCTCCCGATTTTGCGGAAGTCCCGAAACCCATAAGGCTCCGGCGACCTTGCCTCCTCCCTGCCGGCATAAGCGCACGACCAGTTCATTGTGGGAAAAGGGTTGAGCCTGAACGGGAATACCGTAGTTCGGAATAATCAGGGTCTTCTCCATACCGCGGCACTTCATGAAATGATCCAGCTCTTCCGCCGTTGCAGGGCCGGGATCGGCGGGCGAAACCGGCACCTCCGACTCATAGAACGGCCAAGGCTCCAGATGGCCGACATGATTATGCACGCTGAACACCTTTCGGCCAAATCCCATGGTCAGCGGAATTTCGTGTGCATACTCCTCCGGTACCCGGGCGATCGATTCAACCTTGGATAAACTGACGCCGCTTCCTGCCTGATGCATCATACACATGCAAATTCGCCTCCATGATGTGATGCGGGTGATCATGTATCCAAATCAGTCCGCCCACCGTTTTCCAACCTAGCTTTTCAAAAAGCTTCACATTTTGCTGCTGCACTTTTGCCAAAAAACGCCGTACGCCCCGAAGCCTCATTTCTTCTACAGCGGCTTCGATCAAATATACCCCAACCCCCCTCAACCGGAATTCCGGTTTGACGGCAAGTCGTCCTCCCCACCATAGGGTAGGGTCGTCGTTGTCTGCGTAGCAGCGAACGGTTCCCATTAACGTCTCTCCATTCTTCCAGGCGTTAATGTAGATCGATGCCGGATCGTGCTCATCGGCGTCGGTTCCATCGAATAAATGCTGTTCGTCAACAAATACCTGCCGCCGTAGGGACAATGCGGCTTCAAGCTCATGCTCCGTTTTGGCTATACGCACCTGACAGCTTTTCATAGGCCCACCCCGGATGTCCCCCATTTTTCGAAGGAGGAGAGGGCCGAGCATGCTCCGCATTTTGCGCAGCCTGCTTGATTGGCTTCAGACGATAGCCCCTCCTCTGCCAAAATGGCGGCCACATTGCGATAGGCCTCCTCCATGTATTCGCTGGTTGGCGGCAGGGCATCTTCCAGTAACGTTCCTTGCAGTGGCCTTAAAGGGACGACGAACGGATAAACCCCAAGCTGCGCCGCACGCCGGCAGCCTTCCAATATGTTCTCGATACGCTCCCCCATTCCGAGGATGACATACGTGCTAACCTGATTTCTGCCGAAGACGGATACGGCCTTTTCGAACGCTCTAAAGTAGGTTTCCAGAGTGATCGCAGACTTGGACGGCATCATCCTGCGGCGAACCTCTTCATCGAAAGACTCGACGTGAAGCCCTATCGTTGTGGCCCCCGCATCCTTCAGCACCTGATACAGCGCCTCGTCATCGGGAGGCTCGCATTGAACCTGTACCGGAAGCCGGCTGACCTTACGGATGGCTTTGACGCATTCAGCCAAGTATAATGCTCCCCGGTCCGTCTCGTTCGGCGTGCCGGTTGTCAGCGTAACCTGCTTGATGCCGTCCAATTCCTCAGCCGCCTGGACAACCTCCGCCAGCTGCTCGGGTGTTTTCATGGCAACGGTAGTTCCCGCTTCCAGAGAGTGGCCGATCGCGCAAAACTTGCATCTCTGACTCGGAGCCCACCGGATACAGCTTTGAATAACTGTGCTTGCCAGCACATCGGAGCTGTGAAGCACCGCTATCTTGTTGTACGGAATGCCGTCCTTCGTTGTCCGGTCATAAAATTTGGGACGAGCGACCGGATCTACATACATCAGCTTTTTGCCGTTATATTGCAAGGTCAGCCCCTTTTCCGTACGAACAAGGGAGTAGGGCGAGGAGACCGCCGGACCGTTGAAGGTCGGCACCATCACCGTCCGGTCTCCCAGCATAAACGCCCGGTCGTCCGACGGGCCCGCACCCCCGCGTCTGCCGCCTTCAATAAGTCCGTTCGTGCGCAAGCCCTTGTTCTGAATATCCACCAACCAGTTGGAGCGGGATTGGCTCAGTATTTCTTCCCTTTCATCAGCATGATCATCCGGAGTCATAGTACCCATCCCTTCTTTCATTGACGTCCAATTTATATTTGTTAACTTATATAACATATATTACTGAATAATTTGTAAAACCACCTCATCCAGTACGCGATTTTTTTACTCATCCACTCAAAAAACCATAAAATACTTTACATCCTTCGTAATTCAAAAAATAAAAACCAAATTTATGGAAGAATACATTACATTGATGTATAATGATGACGTGTAATGATTTTGATTCGAGCAACAATCCGATGGTTAGGACTGCATGCTCAACCGTATGGAGGATGCTATGGAATGGAAGCCAAACAAAGTAGAAAGCGTACCGATCTATAAGCAAATTGCCGATTATATGGAAACCCGGATTATGAACGGGGAATATCCGAGCGGAAGCTGTCTTCCTTCGGAGCGTTTTCTCGCGGCAGAACTAGGCGTGAATCGCGGAACCGTCATCGCGGCTTATGATGAGCTGCTTGCGAGCGGACTCGTCAAGAAGGTGAAGGGGATCGGCACGGTAGTGAGCCAAGCGTTATGGGGAGAAGGACCTCAAAAGCGAATTCCGAATTGGGGGCAATATGTAAAAAGCGGCTTTTTCCAGATCAATAACCCGATTAACCAGCAAATCTATCAGATTATCCAGTCCAGAGATCACGTCATCAATTTCGCTATCGGGGAATTGGCGCCCGATCTTCAGCCTGTCAAGCTCATGCAGGACATCCATCGTTCCATGGAAATCAACGACTACTTGGGTTATGAGCACATGCAGGGGAATATAAAGCTGCGGGAAACGATATCCGCCCACCTGCGGAAATACAGGCGCATTGAAACGACCCCTTCCTCCATCATTATTACTTCCGGCGCCCAGCAAGCGCTGCATCTGATTATTCAATGTCTGTTAAAGCCCGGGGATGCCATAGCCATCGAGGACCCGTCCTATGCCTACTCCCTTCCTATCTTTCATTCGGCGGGTTTAAAAACGTTCTTATTGTCTCCCGGCCGGGAAGGCATCGATCCGGATGAAATCATCTCGTTATATAAAAGAACCCGGGTCAAAATGGTGTTTTTGAACCCTACCTACCAGAATCCGACCGGGACCACCATGTCTGAAGAAAGAAGAAAGAAAATCATCGAAATCTCCACCCAATATGGCATTCCTATCGTCGAAGATGACCCTTACAGCATTACCGGTTTTCAAGAACAGGCCATTGCACCGCTGAAATCGTTGGATCGCGACGGCGCTATTCTGTATATCAGCTCGCTGTCCAAAATTGCGGCGTCCGGTTTAAGAATCGGATGGATCGTAGGACCGCAGCCTGTCATTGACCGTTTAGCCGATGCCAAACAACAAATCGATTTCGGTCATCCGAATTACCCGCAATGGATATCGGAACGGCTGCTTGCATCCGAAGGTTTTGATGTGCATATCAGTCAACTTCGCGCTGGATTGAGGGACAAACGGGATCGAGTTGTAGAGGCTTTGCGTAGCGAGATAGGTTCATACATAGAATTTATCGAGCCTCAAGGCGGCATTCATTTATGGTGCGGACTAAAAGGGGAATGCGATGAACATGCGCTTTTCAGGGAATCGATTCAAAACGGCGTTATTTTTGCCCCTGGCACCACACTCGGCTCCAAGAAAGGCTTCATGCGATTTACCTACAGCCGCACCGAGACCCAAGATATCCGGGAAGGCATCCGGCGGTTTGCCGATGCCCTTAAACGTGTAATGAAATAGCTTAACCGGCAGATGGCGGCAAAACTTTTGTGCGGCAAGGAGCTAAAAATGATGATCACAGAAGAGACAGACGATAAACCATATTCAATGATTTATCGTCCAGTCTCATGCTTTTTTCTATATCAGGTACCGCAAAAGGTCCGGTAAGGACGGGCTGATGGCGCAGGAGGTGTGGAGTACTCAGCCTGTTCGGGGGAGTGCGCGTAGGGGCTCGAAAGAGCATCAAGAAACCGCTCCATCACGCTGTAGTCTCCCTGGTTCACCGCGGCCTCCAGCGCTTCTTCTGCCCGGTGGTTGCGGGGAATCAGCGCGGGATTGCTGCTGCGCATCAATTGATGCGAGGAGGCTTTTGATTCCTGCTGCCTGCCTAGTCTCGCCTGCCACAGCTCATGCCACTGGGCAAAGCCCGCGGTGCCAAAAAGAACCGCATCCTCGGGCTTATCAAACGTCAATGCGCGGAAGGTATTGGTGTAGTCCGCACGATGCTCTTTCATCAAATTGAGCAGCTCTTCAATAAGGGATTCATCCTGCTGTTCTTCGTTAAAGATCCCCAGTTTTGCCCTCATTCCCGAGAGCCAATTGCGGCGATACAACTCGGTAAAATCTGAAATCGCATCCTGGGCCAGTTCTACAGCCTGCTCCTCGTTGGCATGCAGCAGCGGCAATAGGGTTTCAGCAAATCTCGCGAGATTCCACGCGGCAATATACGGCTGATTGCCATAGGCATAGCGGCCATGAATGTCAATGGAGCTGAATACCGTTGCCGGGTCATAGGCATCCATGAAGGCGCACGGACCATAATCAATGGTTTCCCCGCTGATGGCCATGTTGTCGGTGTTCATCACCCCGTGAATAAAGCCGACGAGCTGCCATTTGGCAATCAGCACGGCCTGACGCCTGATCACTTCTTTTAGCAGGGAAAGATAGCGGTTCTCATCAGCCTCAACTTCCGGAAAATGTCTTTGCAATGTGTAATCAGCCAGAGTCCGGAGCTCCTCCACAGTACCCCAATTTGAAACGTATTGAAAGGTGCCGACGCGCAGATGGCTGGCTGCCACGCGGGTCAGAATTGCACCAGGCTGCTCGGTTTCACGCCTTATGGACTCGCCGGTTGTCACCACAGCCAGGCTGCGGGTGGTTGGAATACCCAGCGCATGCATCGCTTCGCTGATGATGTATTCGCGCAGCATCGGCCCAAGCGCCGCCCGGCCATCGCCAAGGCGGGAGTATGGCGTTTTACCTGAACCCTTAAGCTGAATATCGACCCGCTGGCCCAGGGGTGTGATCTGTTCGCCAAGCAGCAGAGCCCGGCCGTCCCCCAGCATGGTAAAATGCCCAAATTGATGGCCTGCGTAAGCTTGAGCCAGAGGCTCGGCACCATCGGGAATCCGGTTGCCAGCAAGCGCCGCAACGCCGTCATTGCTTTGCAGCGCTTGGACGCTCAACCCCAGGGACGCTGCCAACTGATCATTAAGAATGATCAACCTCGGTGAGCGTACAGGGGTTGGGTTAAGCCTGGTAAAGAATGATTCCGGCAGGCAAGCATAACTGTTGTCGAAGTTCCATCCTGTTTCGGTTGCTGCTTTTTTCTCTGTCATCGTTTCTCCTTTTTCATTTGTCTTTTTGTATCCCCTCATTGAACTATACCATAAGTCGGGCATGTTTATCGTATGGAGGTATAGAGCACCGTTCAACAAAGAAAAACGCCCCTTGGCGGGACGTTTCGATTAAAACGTAATGTACAATTTTTAACGAACAAGTGCAGGAAAAGCTGCTGTATACATTCATTAATTTCGGATTAGATAATCAAATGCGCCCAGGGCTGCATTAGCACCCGATCCCATTGAAATAATGATCTGCTTATACGGACTGTTCGTGCAGTCGCCTGCAGCAAACACGCCAGGTACGTTCGTAGCGCCGTGGCTATTCACAACGATCTCCCCGATGCGATTGCGTTCGACCGTATCGCCTAACCAATCGGTATTGGGTACAAGACCGATCTGAACAAACACGCCATCCAGTTCAATATGCTGAACCGTTCCTGTATCGCGCTCAATATAGGATATACCGTTCACCTTGTCGGTACCGGTAATTTCTTTGGTTTGAACGTTCTTCAGAACAGTGACGTTAGGCAGACTGTAAAGACGATCTTGCAGTACAGCATCAGCTTTCAGCTCCGGCATAAACTCCAGAACGGTGACATGGCTCGCAATGCCTGCGAGATCAATGGCCGCCTCAATACCGGAATTACCGCCGCCGATCACCGCTACGTGTTTTCCTGCAAACAAAGGACCGTCACAATGAGGACAGTAAGCTACACCTTTGTTCTTGAACTCCTCTTCTCCGGGTACGCCTACATTGCGCCAACGGGCACCCGTTGAAAGAATTACGGTCTTGCTCTTTAGAACAGCGCCGTTTTCGAGCTCGACTTCGATGAAATCCCTTTTCTCCAAACGCTTGGCGCGCTGTGATTTCATCACATCGATACCGTACTCTTTCACGTGCTCTTCAAGACTCGCTGCGAGCTTAGCACCTTCGGTATATTTAACGCTGATAAAGTTCTCTATACCTACGGTATCCAAAACCTGACCACCAAAACGTTCAGCAACAATGCCTGTGCGAATGCCTTTGCGTGCCGCATAAATCGCCGCACTTGCACCAGCCGGGCCGCCCCCGACAACAAGCACATCGTATGGAGCCTTGTCGGCAAAATCCGAAGCATCCGGAGCACTGCCCAATTTGCCGAGAATATCCTCAATTGTCATGCGACCGCTGCTGAAGAATTCACCATTGAGGTAAACCGTTGGCACAGCCATGACGTTTTTGCTTTCTGCCTCCGCTTTATACGCCGCACCGTCAATCATGGTATGCGTAATGCCCGGATTGAGGATGCTCATCAAGTTCAGTGCCTGAACAACATCAGGGCAGTTGTGGCAGCTCAGGCTGATATAGGATTCAAAATGATATTCGCCGCTGATGTTTTTAATCTGGTCAATGACGTTCTGTTCAACCTTTGGAGCTCTACCGCTAACCTGCAGCAGAGCCAACACCAATGAAGTAAATTCGTGTCCCAGAGGGATACCGGCAAAGGTTACACCGGTATCTTCCCCCACACGATTTACACTAAAGCTCGGTGTTCTCGGTAATGTGGCTTGTTCAACCTTTATTCTGGAAGACATGGTGGCTAGTTCATCCACCAAGGCCAGCATGTCCTTAGACACCGCATCGGACCCTGCGCTGACTTTGATCAGCACGTCGCCTTCCAAGAGTTGAAGATATTGGTTAAGTTGTGCCTTAATGTCTGCGTCCAGTACCATTCGACCAGCCCCTTAAATCTTTCCTACAAGATCAAGGCTTGGCTTAAGCGTTTCAGCACCCTCCTGCCATTTTGCCGGGCAAACTTCACCTGGATGATTTCTTACATATTGTGCTGCCTTGACCTTGTTTACAACAATGCTTGCATCGCGGCCGATGCCGCCGGCGTTAATTTCAATGGCTTGGATAATACCGTCCGGGTCGATAATAAACGTACCGCGGTCAGCAAGACCTTCCGACTCGATCAGCACATCGAAGTTGCGGGAAATCGTATGTGAAGGATCTCCGATCATAATGTAAGTAATTTTGCCGATCGTTTCCGAGCTGTCGTGCCATGCTTTATGAGTAAAATGGGTATCGGTTGAAACGGAATACACTTCAACCCCGAGTGACTTCAAGGTTTCGTATTGGTTTTGAAGATCTTCCAGCTCGGTCGGGCAAACGAATGTGAAGTCTGCAGGATAGAAGCAAACTACACTCCATTTTCCTTTAAAATCGGCTTCTGTTACTTCGATAAATTTACCATTGTGATAAGCTTGAGCTTTAAACGGTTTTACTTCAGTTCCAATGAGAGACATAATTCATTCCTCCTAAATGTAGTTTGAAAATTATAAATAGCTGTTTATATTGATTTCGCTATTTATAATGATTCTTATTTAATTATATAGACATGATATCACTGACAGCCCATTTGTTCATGAAGGAACTATGAAGACAAAATGAAACTTTTATGAAGATTGAGGGATTCATCGGAAATACGATAACCCATTCCATAAAATAAGGTGCCCATTTGCTTATGATCTTATGTTATTTGTTTAAAGCGTTCCGTCTTATCCCATACCGGTTCAAGCTTAGAGCGTTTCAATTTGATTTGGCAGTAGATGCCTCTCAGAAATAAAAACAACCAGAACTGAGCGTAAGAAAAGTACATCAAGAACGAAAAAAGCAAGTCAATTGGGGTTATTTTTTGTCGGACATTTGCGCGGTCACCAGCTGCACAAAGTACATTAACCAGGCCTCGAACCAAAGGATGAGCAGCGGCACGGTCGAGCTCCCTTCCACATGTCCAAAAAGCCCAAGCACGAACCACAAATCCGAAACGAGCAGAAACACGACAAAAAGAATATACACGGTCAGTAATTGTACCGAATGAATAACATTTTTCCCCTTGAACAGCCGGGGATTCTTTAACGTTTTCTCGATCAAATAAAGGTTTCCCTGCATCCAACGCGTCCGCTGCCGCAGCCATATGCTGAAGCTCTCGGGCTCCTGTTCCCAAGTGCGGGCTTCCGGCACGATAGGCAACAGACCGCCCAAGTCCGTTAAAGTTAACGTTAAATCTGCATCTTCCGCTAACGCGTAGGGATCATAGCCGCCTGCTTGGGTCAATGCATCTCTTTTGGTTCCAGTTAAAGAGCCGAGCTTGAACATCCCCCATCGGCCTGATTGCATAAGAAGCTGAAAAGCTGAAAATTCCAAAGCAATCATACGAGTCAACGCATTCTTGGTCTCGTTGATCGTCTTCACGTAGCCAACTGCTCCGACTGCTTTAGGCGTTGTCTCTGCAGCCTCCACGAGCAATCGTAACGCTTGCGGCTCAGGCTGATTGTCAGCGTCATACACGGCGATATATTCGGATTCGCTGATCGATATGCCGTAGTTCAGCACCCGAGACTTGCCTTTTGGCGTGCCTGGCGGCACCTGGATATAATGGATATTCGGAAACGAGTCCGCGTAATACTGCGCAATCTCACCGGTTTCATCCTGTGAATTGTCGTTAAGCAAATAAATTTGGACGTCTCCCGGATACTCGATTTTGCTCATAGCATGCAGAGTATCCGCAATGACAATGCCCTCATTGTGAGCCGGGATCAATACAGCGACGCTGGGATAAGATTCTAACCTCACGAACTTTCGTTTCTTGGAACGGTATAACACCCCGGATATCGTGAGCGTCGAGTAATAAAGCAGCAGCAGCCAGAAACTGATTGATATCGTGGTGAGAACTATTGTCATCATACGGCTTTGCCCCCTCTTAGAGGGGAAATCACTTTTTCAAATTGCTCCCATTCGTCAATCGCCAGCTCGTTCACCGTGATGTCGAACAACTCCGGCTTCAAGCTGCGATCTTCTGCAATCTTTTTATAAAACCGGTCTAACACTACTTCTACGCCTGACTGATTCGTGTTCGTTAACAATATGATCGCCCGATGTCCGCCGTAATTACCGACGAGGTCATAATTTTTTCTTGTGGAATCCAGCAGCTTAGCCACCATCTTCTCATAAACGACACGCTTTTTGTATTGGGGGTCCTTGCTGTCCATATGTAGTTCGCAAATGATGTAATAGCCTGTTTCTTTGCGGCGCTTCATACCGGAGAACAGCAGCTTTGCTCTTTCCATAAACTCTGCAAATGTTAACACGCCTGTCACGGGCTCCAGCTTTCTTAATGATTCAACCTCTTTTTGAAGCGCCAATGAGCGTTCCCTTAATTGATTGATATGATGCCCCAAGCGAATAAATAAGCTGTACCACAAGCTTCTCCCATTGGAACCATACATCAACCGTTTTGCCCCAATTTGCTGCAATGTTATAAAATGCAAGCCCCAAAACATACGCAATCAATGCCGCAAAACCCGCCATCGGACGAAAAATAACATTAATCAAGCCGATAACCAGGAGCGAACCGGCCATAAAAATGAGCTCCGCTTTGTCAGGTAACTAGCCGCAAGCAAAAATGACAAAATGACGAAGGATAACATAAAACACAAGTTAAGTTAATTCATAGAGTGTCACCTTACAGCAGTAAATCGTTGTTTAAACTGTAGTATAAAATTAAACCGTGCATGAATCACTGCGATTCTAGACGGTTCTTTATATTCGATCTTATGAATTGGTAAACGTTCTTTGGATCAATGAGGTGAAAGTTGAGATATGTGCTTCCATCAGGGTACGCGCACCCGCCGCATCTTTTTCTGTGATTTTATCGATGATCAGCTGATGTTCAGCAATGCTCCTTGTCCGATACGGAGGAAACGAAGAAATATTGCATAAGAAAAAGTCGTTTAAATCCCATTGGCTTCGTGTCATGTTAAGCAATTTCTCCGAACGGGACATTTTGAGAAGCTCTCTGTAATGACCGGTCGTCTGGAAACCTCAAGGTCATCAGCGATTCATAAGTACGAACCGTTTTCGATAATGATATTTCCCTCATTGAGTCTGTAAAATAAAATGTGTAAACTCTCAAACCTGATAAAATGAAAGTAATAGAAAGGTTGGGGAGCACACATGGGATTATGGAGTAAAGAGCAGCTTAGGGCCTTCATTAAGGAGAACAAGCTAGTGACCGCACAGGACGCGCAGAATGCTTTGAAAGACTTATTTGCCGAGACGCTGCAAGAGATGCTGGAGGCCGAGATGGAAACGCATCTGGGCTATGAGAAGCATGACGTGAAGAACAAACAGACGACCAACAGCCGCAACGGAAAGAGCAAGAAGAAGATCACCAGCGAATACGGCGATCAGGAGATTGCCGTGCCCAGGGATCGTCTGGGCGAGTTCGAGCCGCTCGTGGTAAAGAAGCATCAATCCAACGTCACCGGCATCGAAGATCAGATTATCGCCTTATACGCCAAAGGCGTGAGCACGCGGGAAATCCAAGATCACCTGCAGAATCTGTACGGTATCGACGTTTCGCCGACGATGATCTCGAACGTCACGAACAAAATCGTTCCGCTCATCAAGGAGTGGCAAAACCGTCCGCTGCAAAGCGTGTATGCCGTCGTCTTCCTTGACGCCATTCACTTTAAGGTCAAGCAAGACGGCGCTATTGTGAACAAGGCCGCCTACATGGTCATCGGCATCGATCTGGATGGTAACAAGGATGTGCTGGGCATGTGGATCGGCGAGAACGAATCGGCCAAGTTCTGGCTCAGCGTCTTAAACGACCTAAAGAATCGCGGCGTACAGGATATTCTCATCACCTGTGTCGATAATCTTACCGGTTTCTCTCAGGCCATTGCCGCCTGCTATCCGAAGACGGAGATTCAAAAGTGTATCATTCACCAAATCCGCAACTCGACTCGCTACGTGTCCTATAAGGATCTGAAGAAGGTAACAGCTGATCTGAAGCCGATCTACAAAGCGGCGACGGAGGAGATGGCGCTTGTGGAGCTGGATCGTTTCGAGGAAACATGGGGCGCTAAATATCCGCTCATCATCCGTTCGTGGCGCAGCAATTGGGACGAGCTGGCTACCTTCTTCAAGCACCCTCCCGAACTGCGCAAGCTCATCTACACCACCAATATGATTGAGAGCTATCATCGCCAGCTTCGCAAGGTAACGAAGGGAAAGAGCATTTTCCCCAGCGACGAGGCTCTTCTGAAGATGCTTTATCTTGTAACCATGGATGTCACCCGTAAATGGACGGGGCGTGTCCAAAATTGGGGACAGATGCTGCTGCAGCTATCCGTTTTCATTCCGGATCGAATCGGGCAGCACTTGCCGTAAGGGGCCAATCTCCCCTAGGGCAGATTCCTTTATACATGAGTTTACACAAAATTATTGACAGACCCCCCTCATTACCACAATAACTCCCCACCTTTCTATCTATATTAATTATACATAATTTTTGGATATATACCTTAGTTTATATGAATGCGAAACCATCTTTTTATCGATTCCTTCGGTTAACCAGATAAATGCACACCGATCCCAATACCTGAGACTTCACCTTATGAAACCGCCGCGAGACTGATGACAACGACTCCAACAAAGCCCAGAACCAATCCTATTGATTTTTGAATGGTAAGAGGCTCGTTCCAAGAAATGACCAGGAAGCAGTTTCCCGCCATTTCGCAGGCGGCATTTCTGCAGACAATTCGAGCACATAATGAATGGATTCATGACGGTTAGGATGCCTAGTAGCCGAACCCCGCATCGTGTCAAGTGTTGGCGGATTCAGCGCAACCTTGCGATTGCGGTTATGAAGTGACTTCGCGTATTTCACAGGCCTCCCCAGATATGAACGTCATCTTTCCGCCCGCGCTTGCCCAAGTTTACGACTGCAGTCCTTGGCAGCTTTGGATTTCATCATGCTATGGTGATTCATCCGACTGCAACCGCCTCTAATTGGGTTCGTGTACCTCAAGCCGTGCGTTTGCCTCCAGCTTCCTTCAGATTCCGCCTCGCGACGGACATCCTTGCTCTTGGCTAATGGTAGGCGCTTGCCAGCCCCCATTCCGAACTTTCACCGTAGAGATGACGCCCATGCTGGGCGTACATACGACAAAAAAGCTTGATTCCGCAATCAAGCTTTTTTGATACCCAGAATATTTCTCGCCTCAGCCGGAGTTGCCGTTTCTCTTCCAAGCTCCAAAGCAAATTCGATAATTGCGCGTTACTCTTCACCAACTCTTTATACTTAAAATAAACAATAATAACTTCCATCGAGCTTCTTCCTGTCCGTCAAGGCCCCATTCGAGCAGCCGTTTCAGATCGCTGGCTTTTTATTTACATCTGCAAAGTTAGTATCACCGAGAACGTACGTAAGTCTACCGTCGAGCGCGTTTTCCGCCTGATGCTTATTAAGCAAGCCCTCCCAACGCGCAACGAAAAAGGCGGCGACAGCATACCCTATAATATTGACTGTTGTCCGATAATTTCCCATGAATCGGTCTGGCGCAAGCATCAGGGCGACTGCGGCCATCGGTATGGAACCTGTTGCCGCCGCAGTTGCTGACAGTGCAACAAATGCGGAGCCCGGTATTCCAGCCATCCCCTTGGACGTTAACAGCAGAACTCCCAGAAGCACAAGCTGTTCGGCAATGCTCAAATCGGTGCCGGTTGCTTGGGCGAGAAAAACCAGTGCCAGCGATAAATAGATTGAGGCCCCGTCCAGATTGAACGAATAACCTGTAGGCACCACAAGTCCGACAACAGCGCGATTGCAGCCGGCGCGTTCGAACTTATTCATCAGCTGCGGCATGACCGCTTCCGTTGAACCTGTTGCAAACGCGAGAAGAATCTCCTCCCGGACGTAGAGAATTAGTTTCCAGAGACTGAGACCAACGTATACCCGCATGATGATGGCTAATATAATGAGAAAGGCAAGACACGCGACGGTCATGGCAATAAACAGTTTACCGAATGAAAGGAGCGTGTTAATCCCGTACTGACTGACAGCGAAGGCCAATGCGCCAAATGTCGCTAGCGCCGTAAGCTTCATGATATAGCCCATAATTTGGAACATGACTTTGTTGGCATGTTCGAGGAAATCGACCAGAACCTCCGACGTCCGTCCGCCAATATGGATGATTGCAAAACCGCATAAACAAGATATGAGCAAAACTTGCAATATCGAATTGTTTGCGAACGCTCCGAGGGCGCTTTCCGGAATCATATTCAGGAAGAAATCCGTCGTGCTGGGAAGCTGCGAGCCCTTGGTCGCTTTAGTGACTGCATCCGTTGATAGGGTATCGGTATTGACATTCATTCCTGCACCGGGATTCATTAAGTTTGCAACGACCATGCCGATGATCAGCGCCAAGGTAGTTACGATTTCGAAGTAGAGGATCGTTTTTCCTCCCATTCTTCCGACGGCTTTTATGTCACCGACCTTGGCAATACCAACGACAACAACTCCAAAAACAAGTGGTGCAATAATCATTTTGATCAGTTTGATGAAGCCATCGCCTAGCGGCTTTAGTGCAACGCCGATGGTCGGCCAAAAATAGCCCACCAAAATACCCGCGACGATCGATGCAATAATCTGAAAAAACAGGCCTTTATAAAAGGGCTTCTTTATTTTCTCAGTTTGCGCATGCATAATTCTTTTTCCTCCTTCTAACTTTTTTACGTAATTTTTTATAACATTAATTGTTCGTTTATATAACTTATTATAATGAGTTTGTTTTACACATTCATCATGCGGAATGAACAAAATTAAAATTTCCTTTGTTTGCATTGCACAAAATCTGCTTTCTGAGATATTTTTTTGTTATTTTATATAACATTCAACGTAATGAATTAATGGACGGCAATCCCTCTATCCGATGGATCAAATGGAATCGGGTAAAAAAAACGAGTGGTATCAGGAATAATTTCCTGATACCAGCTCGCGACTAAAATGTCCAAATCGACTGTAATCTCTGTTAAATTTCGATATTTAAAAGCATCAAACCGCACTTTATCCATAGACCAAGTGAGAGGAGTCATCTGAATCAAGAATGGAGCATTGGCCAAGTCGCCTACAAGCCAAATCCGATTTTTATATCTCTTGGAAGCCATAATAATCCCTTCCTTGGAGATATCGAGCCCAACGCCTACCGGTGACCGACTCCTGCATCCGTCCAAAATCTTCTGCAGATGTGAGCCTTCCCCACAGCCTAAATCTGCAACCAGTAAAGAATCAGAAGAAACACCAGTATGTTCCCCGATCACTTTCGTAATCTTTTTGTGCACAGCATTGTATAAGTTGCTTTCCATAATGATGTGGCGCCTGGCTTCAAACAATTCCTTTTTGTAATGACTATTGGAAGGATGAGGCGTCAAGTTCAGATATCCATATTTTGTAATATCAAACGTATGCTGCTTGGAACATATCAGGCTCTTAAAATCAACAAATTCAGAGTAAAGGGAAGAAGACCCATCTATATTTGTATAGGGGTAAGCTAAAATAGCCGCCGCAAAATAAACCTCCCCTGTACAAGGGAAAGCAATCCACATAAATAAAGAAAGGCAGAACGATCCGCCTTTCTTCACAATACAGTTTTGTATTGAAATGAAGATTATTAAAAATGGGCAGACTAATCCCGTTTACTCTGTACGGACAAACAGAGTCTTTGAACGTATGAAATTACCGGTTCAAAGTCGGGATACGAGAGTCTGTAAAATAAAATGTGTAAACTCTCAAACCTGATAAAATGAAAGTAATAGAAAGGTTGGGGAGCACACATGGGATTATGGACAAAAGAGCAGCTTAGGGCCTTCATTAAGGAGAACAAGCTGGTGACCGCACAGGACGCGCAGAATGCTTTGAAAGACTTATTTGCCGAGACGCTGCAAGAGATTCTGGAGGCCGAGATGGAAACGCATCTGGGCTATGAGAAGCATGACGTGAAGAACAAACAGACGACCAACAGCCGCAACGGAAAGAGCAAGAAGAAGATCACCAGCGAATACGGCGATCAGGAGATTGCCGTGCCCAGGGTTCGTCTGGGGGAGTTCGAGCCGCTCGTGGTAAAGAAGCATCAATCCAACGTCACCGGCATCGAAGATCAGATTATCGCCTTATACGCCAAAGGCGTGAGCACGCGGGAAATCCAAGATCACCTGCAGAATCTGTACGGTATCGACGTTTCGCCGACGATGATCTCGAACGTCACGAACAAAATCGTTCCGCTCATCAAGGAGTGGCAGAACCGTCCGCTGCAAAGCGTGTATGCCGTCGTCTTCCTTGACGCCATTCACTTTAAGGTCAAGCAAGACGGCGCTATTGTGAACAAGGCCGCCTACATGGTCATCGGCATCGATCTGGATGGTAACAAGGATGTGCTGGGCATGTGGATCGGCGAGAACGAATCGGCCAAGTTCTGGCTCAGCGTCCTAAACGACCTAAAGAATCGCGGCGTACAGGATATTCTCATCACCTGTGTCGATAATCTTACCGGTTTCTCTCAGGCCATTGCCGCCTGCTATCCGAAGACGGAGATTCAAAAGTGTATCATTCACCAAATCCGCGACTCGACTCGCTACGTGTCCTATAAGGATCTGAAGAAGGTAACAGCTGATCTGAAGCCGATCTACAAAGCGGCGACGGAGGAGATGGCGCTTGTGGAGCTGGATCGTTTCGAGGAAACATGGGGCGCTAAATATCCGCTCATCATCCGTTCGTGGCGCAGCAATTGGGACGAGCTGGCTACCTTCTGTAACCGGTAAAATAAAATCAACAGAAAACGACAAATAAGAATGAACACTCTTTACCCCTCATACTCGACCTCGTATCATTTTGGTAGATAAAACATCAATAGGGTGAGGAAGAGTATGAGACGCTTAGAGAGGTGGCATATGTACTTCTCCATTCAACGGATGAAGCAAGAAGGATTAAAGATTACCCAAATTGCCAGAAGATTGGAGCTATCCAGAAATACGGTGTACAAGTTTATCGAGATGAATCCCGATCAGTTCAGTGAGTATCTGGAACAGCTAGAGAGCAGGAAAAAGAAGCTGGATGGTTATGAAAAAACCATTGTAGAGTGGTTGCGGGAGTACCCCGATCTCTCTGCTGCACAAGTACAAGATTGGCTTAAAGAACGGTATCAGGTGGGAAATATCTCTGAAGGTACGGTAAGGAATTATGTGCGAGAGCTTCGGAGCAAGCATGGCATTCCGAAAACGATGCAGATCAGGCAGTACGAAGCGGTAGAAGATCCTCCTATGGGCCACCAAACTCAGGTAGACTTTGGAGAGACGAAGCTTCGCAACCCGCAAGGAAATCTGGTTCGACTTTGGTTCATCGCCTTTGTGTTGTCTCATTCGAGATATAAATATGTTCAGTGGCAGGACCGCCCGTTCACCACGAAGGACGTCATTCAGATGCACGAAGATGCGTTTTCCTTCTTCGGTGGATTTCCGAAGGAACTTGTCTATGATCAGGATCATTTGCTTTTGACCAGTGAAAATCATGGAGATCTCCTGCTCACTCATGAATTTGCGGGGTATGTGAAGGAGCGAGGTTTCCAAATCCGGATGTGCCGGAAGCAAGATCCTGAAAGTAAGGGCCGGATTGAAAATGTCGTGAAGTATGTAAAAAGAAATTTCGCACGTCATCGCCTGTTCAGCCACGTAGATAAATTGAACGAAGACTGTGTTGCCTGGCTTCATCGCACAGGAAATGCCTCGATGCATTATACAACGAAAAAAATACCGGCCGAAGTGTTTGCTCTTGAAAGGGAGCACCTCCGCCCGGTCCACACAAAAATAAACCCGTTACCATCAAGTATAACAAGGACCGTTCGGAAGGACAACACCATTTGGTATGAAGGAAACCGCTACTCCGTCCCTTTGGGAACCTATGACGGTATAGATAAACGAGTGGGCATTCAGGTAACCGAAGCTAGCCAATTGAAAATTTACGACGTGGAGACTGGCCAGGTTCTGGCGGAACATCCGCTTGGGTCCGGCAGTGGAAAACTGATTCAAAACACGAACCACAAACGGGATCGAACCAAGGGAATAGCCGCTTACATCCAGACGGTAGCCGAAGCATTCCCTGTTCCAGAGACGGCCGTGCCCTTTCTCCATGAGATCTACAAACGAAAGCCAAGGTATATCCGTGACCAACTGCAGCTCATTGGGCGGGCATTGGAAGGGGCGGATTCCAAAGCGATGGAGAAGGCACTTCATTACTGCGTGAAGCATCGGTTATACCGGGCGACGGATTTTGCAGATGCCGTAGAACACTACAAACGGCCACAGCAGCAGACATCCGTTTCCCAGCCCCCTGTCAAACCGCTTATGGACACCGATACGAAGAAGCGGCAGGTAAAGCCTCGAGTTCGGGATTTTTCCGCCTACAAGGCAATTCTTTCAGGAGGACAGCGATGAGTGAAGCAACGTTTGAGCTTAGACAGGCCTTACGCAATCTAAACTTAACCGAGGCCGCGCAAGTCATTGAACAGACCCTGATGGACGCAGAATCCAAGGAGTGGACATGTCGTCAGTTTCTCGGGCAGCTTCTACGGCACGAACTGAACCGCCGCGAGGAGAAACAACTTGCCAAGCGATACCGATGGGCACTTTTGCCGGAGATCAAAACGTTGGAGGAGTTCCGACTCGAAGAACAGCAGTCGCTTAGCAAACGGCAACTCAGCCAACTGCGAGAATTACTCTGGTTGGAACAAAACTACAACCTCATCTTCCTTGGTCCACCAGGCGTCGGGAAGACACATCTTGCGATTGGCCTTGCCGTGGAGGCCCTAAAGAAGGGTTATATATAATGCTCCCATAGGTTGAGACACGGGAGAGTGATAAATAAGTTATAATGAAGCTATGGAAAAACGGAACCGATATACCTCAGAGTTTAAGACAAAAGTTGTGCTGGAGGTCCTCCGGGAGGAGCAGACCGTCAACGAGATTGCTGCCAAGTACGAAGTAAGCCCGGTTATGGTTAGCCGATGGAAAGCTGAATTTCTTGAGCGTGCTTCTGTCGTCTTTGAGAAGAAGACAAGTGAAGTCGACAAACTGAAGAAAGAGTACGAGAGCAAGCAAGAGCATCTAGAGAAGCTGGTTGGCCAACTCACGGTAGAGGTCGACTGGCTGAAAAAAAAATCTGGCCTCAAATGAACCGCTCGAAGCTCGAAAAGCCTTGGTGGAGCGTGATAACAATGAAATTACCATTAAGCGCCAGGCCGATCTGCTGAACGTGAACAGGACAAGCGTTTATCGCCCTAGTCAAGAGAAAAGTGAAAGCGAAGAGAATGTACAGATCATGCACCAGATCGATGAAATCTATATGAAACACCCTTACTTTGGTTATCGGCGGATGACCCGATTCCTTCGAGATCGAGGCTTTGAGGTGAATCGTAAGCGCGTACGGCGTCTCATGCAGCACATGGGGCTTGAAGCGATCTATCCGAAGCCGAACTTGAGCAAGCGATTCCACGCAAAATATGTTCGCCCCTACTTGCTTCGGGGCTTAACCATTAACCGGCCGAATCAGGTCTGGGGAATCGACATCACCTATCTCCGGATGGGGAAAGGCTTCATGTATCTGTTCAATATCATCGATTGGTATAGCCGCAAAGTGATCGACTACGAGCTATCCAGTACGCTTGAGAAAGGCTTTGTTTTGAGGTGTCTCAAGCGCGCATTTAGCCGCTGTAAGCCCGAGATCATGAACAGCGATCAGGGCTCCCACTTTACCAACGCTGAATACCTTGAGCTACTGGAGAAAGAAGGCGTCAAGGTATCGATGGATGGTAAGGGGCGTGCGACGGATAACAGCCGCACAGAGCGATATTTCCGCTCGCTCAAATACGAATGCATCTTCTTGAATGAATACGAAGACCCTCGCGCGCTGCGCAAAGGGATAGTTCGCTATGTCCAATTCTATAACCAAGAACGCCCTCATCAATCTCTCAAATGAAGCAAAGCCCGATCAATTTTACGCGCATTCTATTGAAAAAACCGCATCCTAATTTACTAGATTACGAGAATGGAGGACATAACTTAATCCTCAAAAAATCGTGTCTTGACAATGGGGAGCATTACACTAGACCGCATCCTACACAAGAGTGAAATTATTCAACTGCAAGGTGACAGCTATCGTCTTAAACATCGGCAAACGATTTTCAGCTAAAAGTGTTCAATCTTATTTATCGAAAAATGTTCAAATGGACTTGACGGTTACATTCCTGCGGGATCCCAACAGTAAACCTCAAACAACGCAGACAGGATACACTGTAGAACTGAACTTCTTGCGTGAAAATCTGGACAAGTTAAAAAAATTGACCGAAAACAATAAATTACCGCTTATATTAGACCAGAGAATTTATTCAAAAACTTCTCAGTTTTTCGTGAAGAGCGTTAAGATGAATGAAGACATTTACGGCATGTTCACTCAGTATTGTGATGAAAACTACCCGCACTTCAGGCTTCAGGATCTAATCGCTCAGTCATTGTTGGATTTCATTGAGAAATACTAATAAAAAAAGAGCCTCGGAAACCACTTATCGAGGCTCTATCACATATTTTTTCTTAACTGACACCTAAAGCCTTGAAAACTGCATCTGTTGGATCGGAATAAAAGACAGGCTGAACCTTAATCAGCAGATCTGGCGGTACGGTTTGAAAATCCATAACCGACGAAGCCGGAATCAACACACGCTTCGCCCCCGCATCTACACAAACCTGAAGGACGTTTGCGAATTCTTCGACTTTAGCAATTGTGCCGCCGACCGTCATGTTTCCAAGAACAACCATGCTCTCTTGAACCGGCTTTTCAAGTGCCCCTGAACATAATCCAATCAGTTCAGCAATAGCAAGTTCTTCTGTAAGACCTACCCCCTGCAAATCACTAATATGCATGAGATAATCCTTCGTTTTGGTACTAATCGAGCCACCAATACTTTTACAGTTAGCAGTGAAGTAACGGAAAGCTGTATCCAGGCTTTCTTTTGCTCCTCGATGAGAACCAACGCCAGACTTCTCAAATTTACCCGTCCCAGATACGACTTGATTTTCCAGTTTGTATACCCCAATCATGCCTGAATCGCCATGGCCAACGGTATAGACATGACCAGGCTTGCCCATACCTTCGGGAATCAGTTTCCCACCGCCCTGCTCTGGAACGGATACATATTCCTCGTTCAGCGTCTCCCTGTCGATATAGGAGAAGTGGACATCGTAAAATTCCATACCGCCGATCTTCTTGAGTTGTTCTTTTACCCTTCGTCGCCCTTCAAGGGCGTATTTCAGGATTTCCTCGACGTTATCTCTCGTATACTCTCCATTCGGATACAAGAGCTTGATCAGCCCAGAGACGGTTTTGCGGACAGCAATCACGTCACGTTGATTCAAGTTGTTGCCCAGTTTAAAATACCGATCAATAGCATCGGCAAATGAACGCTTCCGCATCTCCCTGAAGAATTCCGCCATATAATCGACAATGAAACCAAACTTGTCGGTAAAGAAATCTGGACGCATCTTAGGAATTTCCCAACCAGGAAGATAGTAGTGCATCCGATCAAAAAAGGCTGTATCGTTTGCCATGGCTTCAGGGAACGGTGCAAACAGATGGGAAGTCTTAATAAGCGAATCCAAGCTTTGATTGATATTCCCGACAAATACCATAGATGCGGAAGCCGCTTTCTCTTCTTTTCCCCTTGCAAATGAACCAGATGCCATGTAGTCCTTCATGATTTGGATGCCATCTTTATCTTTGAACTGGATCCCAGCCACCTCATCAAAAGCGACTGTATCCCATAAACCGACAAGACCAACCTTCTTCGTTGACATGTTGTAAAACAAATTCGCTACGGTTGATTGTCCACCCGAAATAAGAATTGAGTTTGGCGAGATTTCTTTATACACATGAGATTTCCCTGTTCCTCGTGGACCAAGCTCACACATGTTGTAGTTATTCTCAACGAGAGGAACGAGTCTGAGCAGAAGATGCCACTTAACCCTCTCCTCCAGATGTGTCGGCTCCATACCTGTTGAGCGAATGAGGACATCAATCCATTCCTCTTTGGTAAAGCTCTTTCTGCCCTCCAGGATCTCGTTCAAGTCCATGTTGGGCATTTGGATAGGCTTTAAACTGCTTATGCTGAAAGGGTTCATGTTTCTGACTTCTTCATCAAAGAAGTACTCCATCTTCAACATGCACCAAATCCCGCCTGCCAGCAGTTTGTCATACTCTTTCACATAGTTGGGCGAGATGGGAACGCCTTTTAATCCCAGATTTGAGAATTCAGCTACATATGAATCAATTTTCTCATTGAGCGTAACCGAGATCTTATCGATAACTGAATATTGACCGAGTTCTCTTATTCTCGATTTAACCTTTTCCGCTTCATCGGGTCTAACAAAGTTATCAGCGAGTATCTTCTTGACTCGCTCTATGCCTTCTCGAATGTTTTCCTCATCGTCAGTCGCCGCGTACATGCCAAGTAAATATTCAAGGACATAAACAGGGACATTTGCCCCTTCCTTCATCATTTTGGTTAAATCTTTCCGAACGACTCTGCCCGAAAACACTTCGTTCAACTTTCGGTCTAAGTCTAAAGAGTGATCTTCTCTAAGTTGCTCCATCTCCGTCCCCCTCTCTAAAAGTCAAAATCGCTGATAATCCCCAGATTAATCGTGAATGGAATCTTTTCAACAATCACATTTGTCTCAGTGTCCTTGATGATTAAATAGTAGTTTTTATTCTTATCGTAAGGAATGGACTTCAAGGCAAAACGAAGCTTGAATGTTCGTTCCTCTGGCTTATCAAAGGTTCGGTCACAAATCAGCGTCTCTTCATTGCTAATAACGGAATCACTATCATCGACCATGTAGATTTTTACAGTTCGAGGGATCCGCTTGTCCTCGACCTTTTCGGTTTGGAAGAAAGTCAGGTTGAACAAACTATTGGTAATTTTCCTGGTTGTGTTTGTGAGTTTTACGTCTACTTTTTCGATTTCCCGACTATTCTTCTGTCCGCTTCGGATGTTTTTGAATTGAATAAGTGGAACGACAATTTCCTGGAGGCTTGCTCCGCCGTGAACATAATTGACTCCTGAACCCTGCATCTTAAAACGGATCGTCGCTTTTGGAACGTATGCCGTAATACGGTGTTCGTTTTGTATCAATGAATCTAAGCTGATGTCGAGCAGACCACTTTTCTCACCCGATTCTTGGGACAGCAGATATCTTCTCTTAACTTCAAAAGCATGGATGCCTTCTTTCTCAATTTTATCGCTTTCTTCTAACGCTTCCCGCTGATACACGAACCCATGATCGGCTGTGACGAAAATGTTCGTACCGCTAAGGTCGTCTCGAATGATCTTGATGATGTTATAGATCTCATCAATCGCCTTTTCCGCCGCTGTAAACGTGTATATCTCGGTGGAGGCTTTATCCCCCATGGCATCAATACTGTCATGGTAAATGTAAATGAGCTTCTTACCCTTAAAATGTTCCCTTCTCCCTGCCTTGTTCATGGCTAACAAATCTTGAAAATGCACCGCTGTACTATCAGATACAGCCTCCTGCAAAATATCGATTCGATTCTCCAGACCGCTGGAGGATTTACTGTCTACCAGCACTCTCCCGTTCAAATCAATTTCCAGATTTTTATGCGGGAGCAGGGATGCCATCCCAAGTTTCGTCACGGATGGGATAACCCCTAACAACGGCTGAATCTCACAGGCTCCTGTTGTTTCCGAATTGAGCTTGTCCGAAAGCTCCGCCGCTATTTCAAAACGAAGGGCATCGGAAATGATGACGAATACCCGATCACCTTGGTGTATTTTTGGAGCAACGAAACTTCTGTAAAAATCCTTTTGATTTTGAATCCCTGGTATCATCCAGCTTGTTTTCATCTTATCATGCACCGCGGCGGACCAATGTGAGCTTAATTCGCCCATATACCAGTTGGTATACAAGTTTTCAACCATGACTTTAAGCTTTTTTAGGATTTCGCTGTTTGTTTCATTGTCATATGCCACATAGAACTTTCTGTAGTAAGTATCCATTTGATGATAATCGTTTACGTAAGCTCGGAACATGTCCAATGCCTGGGCTTTTGGGATACCAAAGCTGTGCTTTTTGTAGAACTCAAACATTTTTACGGTATAGTACAAAGCTTCGTAAATATATTGATACTTCTCATAATAATGCTTCGCTCTTCGTAAATTGATCAGCTTGATGTATTCTTCATAATCTTCAAGCCTTGCATCCAAACTGTTTGCTATATACATGATGATTGCCTTATCGAAATAAGGGAACGTATCTGCCGTCTTGAATTCCTCTACAGGAAGTTGATTCACGATATCAGCAAGCTTAATTTCTTTTTCTGCCATTCCAGCAAGCTGATCAAACACGAGATAATCCGTCTTATGATGCATCCAGTGATCGATAAATACGAATGCATTAGATTTATTACGAGTGGCGATATAGTTTTTGATTAGAGATAGATGCCGCTCTTCAATTGCGTGACTTAGTGCGGAGACAGTCAAGTGAAGGAACAACGCCTTCAACGATGGATTGCTTTGTTCGAACCCATACCGCTCGGAAACGTATTTCCAGAATACTTGGATGTCAAAAAACTTACCGATCAGATCCAGGTATTTGTTCTCGCTGTCGTCCAGATTATCCATGAGAATAACCTTTACAACATCCTCAAAATCAAGCGATTTCAGATTGCATAAAACCCCCATGATCGCCAACTCAATAGTTTCCTCTGAGAATGTAGGAATATCAAATGCCTTGAATTTTCGAAGGCGGTCTTTATTGCAAAAAAACTTCTCGTATTTCTTTACAACACTTCTCAGGGATGAATCGATCTTCAACTCATTCATAATGAGCGAGATCTTATCCGCATAAAAGCTTTTCGAATACAAGAGCGTATCCAAGAGCCAGTTGTCTTCCGCACCCATATTCTGAGTAGTATAGATCAGATAATGTGAGGCTGGATCCTCTTCTTCGAGAAGATACTTTGTATAGAAGCTGTTGCCCTCCGTCAATTTGTGCACCTTGACGTTCTCTATGGTGATCTCATCTATGTAATCAACAAACTCCTGGTCCTTATCAAACCAGAAAACAATCTTTCGTTGTTCCCCGTCATCAAGCGGTTGGTGAAAGGTTGTCTTCAGCGTATTAATAATCTCATCAATATTCATTACTTCTCAACACCTTTGTTATCAGCCTAATGGACAGGGATATACCAAAACAAAGTTGGTATATCCCCATTGTACCCGAAATCTATTCCAGTTTTGCAAGCAAACCATTAAATTTAGCATAATTCACTGCCACACCATCATCGAGGTCGATATCGATCTGCATGTCAGCCATATGGTGAAGCAGTTCATCGTAAGCTTTCAGTTCTTCAATCTTCAAATCCAATGCCTTCAATTCTTTCTTAGCACTGCTGATTTCCTTCGCAGTTTCATCACCTTCGATAATGCTGAGGAGAGATTTCTTTTCTGCTTCCAGTCGATTCTGAAGTTCATGCAAGTAGTCGGTCCTTATTCTCGACAAAGTGGATTTGTCATAACGATGCATGTAGATCAAGCAGTTAAATGCCTTCTGCTTACCAGAAGTGAAGAGCCAATAAATCGGTCTCTTCTTGTATGTTTGGACATGATCTTTGAAGAAGTCGTTTAAGAAGTATCTTCTAATTGCCTCTTTAGCTGTTTCTCCGTCTTTCTTTCCAAGAGCATCGGCAATATACTCAAGATTTTCTTCTAAAGTTTCTTCTCCAAAGGTCACTTTAACAAACTCGATGAATCTCGACACTATATCATCTTCAAAATATGCACCTGAGAGAATTGGAAGAATGTTGTCTTGATCTGGTGGTAACGTTTTGTAGCGTGAAATGTCAAACACTCCACCAGCGTGTATAAGCCCTTCTTCATCAAGAGAATATCTGCCAAAAAAACAACCAATCGCATTTGAAATGAAACTTTTTATCTCTTTTTCCAAATCCGCATTATGAAACGTAATTGCCTCATCCTCTATTTCGGGCGTTAATTGTCCTTTAAGACCATATAATTCAATAAAATAATTGTTTATATCCTCTGCATTTTTCTTTATTTGTTTAAAAAGTCTTTCTATAATTTCTTTTCGCCTATTAATTGCATTCTTAATCGTATCATTACTACTGTCGGTTGACATTAATAGAGGGTGTTTTCTAAAATCATATGATGTCTCGAAGGAGTCCCAATCCCATTTTGAGATTTCTATATTTTCCTTCACTTTATAAATAACTTGAGACTTATCCCCCCAAACTAAAGGCAAACTCTCAATATCTCGGACTTGATAGTTTAACGTAGGATTAATAAAATTCAAAATTACATTGGTTATTTTACTTGTTAATAAACCAAGTAAATAATGTCTTTCATCATCTCTTTCGACAAAGATTATAGGTCCAGCATCACCAAATAATGTCCCTGACTTATTTTCTCGGAAAGCAATGTTTGAAGATGTGACTCTTGACCAAGTAATGCCTTCTTTAAAATAATATTTTTTATCCCGTAGTCTATAATTATTTGATGTTGATTTAATTTTTTCTCCATCATTTTTCAAATTAATTACATAATCATTATTTCCATAATATACTCTATAATCCCCTCCTTTGTTTATTGGAAACCAAGTAAAGTCAGACATCTGACTCGAATCTTTACAGAAAAAATTAATTGATTCTTTATTAACTTCATACCATAACCTCAAATGAAGCGAATCATTTCCAGTCATAATCCCCGACTTTACTTCATAAAAATCAGAAATGCTTTTGTTGCTAAAATTGTCTATAAATGCATTGCTTACCCAATAGGCAATAGGACTACCAGGAATTTTATTGAAATCTTTTTGTCTCAATTTTGCATAAGTATGCTTAGGATTAAAGAATTGCTTTTCTTTTTCATATTTTTTCCCATCATAATAATCTACCAGCCTGATTCCAATTGGCTTATAATCACCGATATGATGGTTTCTCAATACAAAAGCTACAGTTTGAACAACCTTTCCAATTATTCCATCAAATGCCTCCATGCCTAAATGAAGTATCGATGTGATGGTGAAATGATTTATTATTTTCTTTCTTAATGCTTCAAATGAACTTAGGAAAAACCAAGAATGCATAGTTACGAGACTACAGTAACCATTTTTCTTTGTTTTCGACAATCCTGCTTCAATAAATACTGCACATAAATCTGCTTTACTATCTTCATAATTTGACTGTACAAAGTCTTTAAGATAATTGCCCATATTATTACTACCCATATAGGGAGGATTTGTACATACAATATCAAATTTTTTACTCAAAATTGTAGCTTGTGTTAATAATGACGGAAGTCTTTCTTCAATCCTCTGTTTATCAATGAGTCCTATAAGATCAACTGATTTTATTTTTAAGTTGTTAAGTAGACTTTCAATAAGATCAATATTCAACAGATCAACATTAATCATCGAACCAAATTCTTTTGCATTCCAAAAGCATTCCTTTAGATTATTAAGCATTTCGATTTGTTTCAATTGTTGATACTGTTCTTGCCTTTTATCTACTAACATATTTATTACATCTTCTGTTATCCAATTACTGTCTTGAATAGCACAAATATTAAGCTTAATATCTTGGTTAAATACTCTACGTGATTTCTCTCTCGCCTTCATCATAACAGCAAAGGAAGCTAATTGAACCGCACGATCGTCGATATCCAAACCATACAGATTTTTTTCCAGTATCAACTTAGGAATTTCGTGATTCATATAGCCTTTCTCAAGATACATTTCATATAAAACATCAAATGCGTAAACAAGAATATGCCCACTTCCACAACATGGATCGAGAAAAGTTATTTCTTCTGGATTTACATTTTTATAGCGAATTTCTTCGAGCTTCTGCTTTACTTCATCTTCCTGATATGATTCTTTCAAATAATATTTCCACTCAGACTTCAATGTACTATCAGGGTAACTTTCCATCCAGAGCCGCCCTAACGAGTTTTCAACCATATATCTTACAATCCAATTCGGAGTAAAAAGTTGGGTTGCGGCAGGAATATTTTCCTTGCTGATTTTTATATTTTTTTTTAGATCTGCAAATACCTGATCTTTCTTTTCGGAAATATAGAATTGATAAAGCCAACCGATTATTTCAACCTGTTCCCAATCTGATTCTGGAATTATGGTTACATCAGTCATTTCACGAAGGAAAGATTCTTTTGCTAATAGTCCTTCTGGAAACAAAATCTCTTTATAATCATCAATAGTTTCAAACATAAACGGGAGGTATTTATTCAAGCTATTACATTGCTTGATAATCAGATATTTAAAGAGTTCTTCTGTTTTATTGTTTACCTTCAGTTCATACACCTGTTCCTTGTCAATGTCTAAGTCAACCGATAATGCTTCTTTAATAATATCAGGTTCAGGGTTGTCGGAGTTGCTGGAAGATAACACCCTGACTTTTGTAGGGAGATAGTTGTTTACTTCCATAAATCGTAATGCTACAAAGCGGTTAAACCAAGTGTAGGCAACTTCCTCAATAACACGTTTAAATCCTATTTCATTAATACGCTGGATGAGCTTATCCCGCTGTTTCTTTTCCGTTAAAGATAGTTGTTTACCATCAATATAGATAGCATCGGAGCTTTCAATTTGAGCTTTTTTGATATTTTCTTCGGTAATCCCGATTTTATAAGCCTTGGCTTCAACCTTTTTCATTAGCTCATTTCGTGCATTAGTCGCAAAGTTTTTCAAAGCTGTTTTATTCATGTTTTCGGTTCACCAGCCCATATGTAAAATGAAATTTCATCATTTGATGTGCCGCGGCCAAAGCCGAGGCACACATGCTTACTCAATGAATTCAATTTGTTTGTTGTTTTTGATAATTTGTTTTAATTTCACCGATAGAGAATTAAGCAATTTGTCTACGTCTTCCTCAGTTTTCAGTGTCTTGTCGACGAGTAATTTGCTGATTCTTACTCTTTCCTTCTGAACAATAACTTTTTCGCCACCGTTAGATGATCCTTCATTATTATCAACTGGTCCCCTGTTGTTCCACTCGTTGATTTCACGACCAATCTTAATATCCATATTCTCTCTAAATGTGGAACTCTGGGTCACAGTTGCATCAACTTTAAAGATATCTGTAAAACCATCGACGCTCTGGAACAAGTTTTTATAAAAGGTCTGGATCTGATTTTTTGTTCCTTCCGATACTCCTTCATGGTTCGAACGTAACTCTAAATGGTCAACATCAAGCTGAATCGCATTTTTCGCCGCTGTTTTCTTGTCTTCAAGTACCTTCTGAATTGCTTCTTCAATCTTATTGACAAGCTCAGGAATCTCTTTAATTCTTTTGTACGGCTGGACTTCTGTAAGAATCTCCTGTAATTTTGCGGCGTGTTTTTCCGTTTCTTCGCTTGTTAAGTAAACGCTGTTGTCCTTGTACTTGTCATAAGCAAGAAGACCTTTATCAAATATTTCCTTTTGATTCTCAAAGAAGCTCTTCACATAAGAAACATCTTCTTCCCAATCCAGAAGGTTATCTTCCAGTTCTCGAAGCTTGGTAAAGAACGATACGTTGTCTAATCCCTTGGTGAACTCGTTGAAATACTCAAGCCCTTTGTCCAAGAGACTTTTTCCTGGGTATTTTCGACCTTCATAACGCTTTTTCAAATTCGTGATCTCCATGACTTGCCTATCCATGAGATCTCTAACGTCCTTGATAAGTCCATCCTCATCGTCAGCCACATCCGTTTTGTTGAACACTTGTTTGCAGATATTTTTGGCGATTTTTAGAAGGGACTCATCAACTTTCACACGCTTCGTCACGATGGCTTTGTCAGCATCGTTTGTTTTTGTGAGAACATTGATCAAATTGCCATCTTCAAGCTCCAAGTATTCTGCATTGAATCGAATTCTGATTCGCTGTTCTTTCATTAGCTCTGCGATCAGACCTGCGATATCAAGAGGCTTCCATCCGTAAGGTTTGTCACTAAAACGATCCAAGAGAATTTTGACCCGCACTTGTTTTTGAATGCTGTCTTGCAGGCTAATGAAATCAAATACTTCTTTAACAGCTAATTCATTGCCATTTTGTTTAGAGCCATCAATAGTGATTTGCTCGGCTTTATTTCGTAAAAGTGAATCCAGATCCTTCTCGGACTCCAAAAACGTCTTTACAAGCCCCAGCTTCGTATATACATTCTCAACCAAGGAATGAAAAGCGGCATTGATCTTTTCTTTGACCGAAGCACCTTTAATGTCCACTTTGTCGCCATTGATGAAGAAAACGCCGCTCTTAATCGCTTCCTCCAACATGTCTTTCACTCTTCGTCTCCGCTCTCTTGCCTCTGCTTGCTTGTTATTCAGGATGTTTTGAATACTTTCTGGGAGCTGAGACGGATTCTTTTTCTTCCGATACTCTTCGATTTTCAAAACTTCTTCCATCTCTTCAATGTACGCTTCATTTCCACCAAGCATTAAGATCATTTCACCATTCCCAGAGGACATCAGCATGAGTTCCTGCTCGGATTTCGCATAATGGTCAGACAATGGCGAAAGGATATTGATCCCGATACTTGATGTTTGATTCCCATAGTTTTTCTCGTCCATCTTCTGGTTGTACGAGAATTGGTATTGTTGCGAGTAACGATATTTCTTCTCATCATACAGGTCTTGAAAAATGTAGTTAGCAAGCTCTCTCTTAACCGCATCTTCCTCAATTTTCATTGCCTTGATTTCACGGTTGATATCTTGCTCATCATCGGTTAGGAAGATATAGAACTCACCGTTCTTTTGAATTAACGTTTGAGTAATCAACTTTCTTAGTGATGTCTGGATCTTCTCCTTCAACGCCAGCTTGTCTTCATCGATGCTTGTGACCATTAGGGTGGCGATATTATCGATGTTCGCTGGAAGCTCTTTAATATACTTAATCATAAAGAGCACCTTGAGAAGATCGATATTAAACTCGTCATCTTTTAACGCTGGGTTTTCATATGCACCTTCAATAACCCTCACGATAGATGGGGTCAAAAATTCCTTAATCGTATCGTAGAATGCGTAGAACGGAATCAGAGTCCCTTCTTTGGAATTCTTATATCGCAGTCCCGCCTCTTTAAATGCGGAGAGCATAGAGCGTTCGCCTTCAGACAGGTGTTTTCCTGAGCTTCCATGTTTACGGACTTGCTCAAAAACGTTCTGAAGGAGTTTAAACTGATATGGAAGAAACGGATATACATCCGCGAATTCTTTCTCGTCCTCATAGCCTCGGAGGTCAGCGGTGCTGTCTTTAAAGCTAATCAGGTTTTTCAGGATTGCACTTTTCTCATGATAAATAAGTTTCAGCATGTCAGATGCATGGTCTTTTTTCAACAGAATCCGCTTTTTAATTACCTCGTCAACCGAGATTGACGAAAGAGACAGACGAGTATCAAAACGCCCCTGAATCCGAGAGAAGTCATCGCCCTTTACCTTTACGATGCTATCGATGCTCTCTTGTGAAGTAACCATGATCCAGACTTTCCCTTTGCAATGCGTTCCCAGATCCTCAGCTACCGTCTGAAGGTTCAACATTAATTGACGACTATCACCTATGTATTGACCGATCTCATCGACCAAGAAGATCAGGTGGAAGTTGTCTCCCTTCTGGTCAACATACTCTTTCACGTCTTTGGCGAACTTTTCAATGCTGATCTCATAGTTGTTTACACCGTTCTCAAACCAGTTTCTTGCCGACTCCACGGACATTGAAGTGACCTTTGTCAGAGCTTCGATGACATAATCCGCATCAAAATAGAAGGTATTTCTGCGGTCTACCCACTCTTCGCCTGCCGCGGCTTTAAACTCACGCTTAAAGTCCTCATACACACCTTCTTTTGTCAGGTACTTCTCCATCTCCGCAACGCCTGGAATGTCTCCGTAGAAACCACGGTGTTCATAAAACACCTTCATAAATACACGGAGAATCGCATCCTCCTTAGACTTGTTATCCAGGGGACTTTTCGAGTCAATATTAAAAAGAATGACTTCAGTTTCAACGTTAGAAGCTCGTTTCATATTGGCCAGCACGATCGGATCCTGAATCTTGTCCGTAAAGAAATCGACTGCTCTTTTATCCTTTACCTTTTTGTTTTCCAGCAGATAGGCAAGAATCTTCAAGAAATGCGACTTACCTGATCCAAAGAATCCAGAGATCCAAACGCCCATTTTGTCGGTAGTTCCATCTATACCCTGCTGATAATTTTCATAAAATTTGGATAAGTGCTTATTGATTTCTCTGGTTACGACATATTCATCGAGTTCCTGATAAATGTTATCCTCATCGGTCTGAGCAACCTTAATGACACCCTTAATACTTCTCTCGATATCCTTCTGAAACATGTCTTTAATCAGCATAGACGGTTCCTCCTCATGATCAGTCAACTAATCGGAATGCTCTATAGTAATTATCATCTTTGAATCGATCAAACAGGCGTAGAGATAACCCATCGTATTTGCCTGGAAAGAACATGATGACTGGAATTCTATCGAGTACCTCTTGCAAATTGTTCAGGATATTATGGGAACGTACGAAGGGATACACTTTGCCTACACCCGTGATGAAAACCACATTATGATCCTGTATTTGTTCCTTTATCTTATGCAGGAAGATTTCAGGCTTGGCAAAATTGGTCATTGCCTTAAAAAGAGCATCCTTCCCCTGCTTTTCCTCCATCTGAAAGATCCGCTCGAAAATCCGCTTTTCTTTTGCAATCTCGATAAGCACCTTGAACAGATCAAACTCAATAATCTTACGATTTGACCCTTCGTGACTGAACTCTTTTTTGATATGTATGATGTAGTCCCGAACGATTAACTCATGTTCAGGCTCATAATCAA
This sequence comes from Paenibacillus naphthalenovorans, assembly GCF_001465255.1. Lineage (NCBI taxonomy): Bacteria > Bacillati > Bacillota > Bacilli > Caryophanales > Paenibacillaceae > Paenibacillus > Paenibacillus naphthalenovorans. The sequence continues at coordinate 3,399,044 of NZ_CP013652.1, forward strand.
AAACATAAAAGCTGATCTCGTTTCCGAGACCTCTACCTTGGATAAACTTCTCTTCTTTTATCTTTGGTATGATCTTGTCGAGTCTTTTACGCAAATTTGCCATGCCGTAACCTCTCATTCACCCATTGCTTTTACATAAGCAATGTCGCCAATGTTAATGAAGTGCCTCTTCAATTGCTCGTCTATAAGCAATCGGTTTAGTTCCCCTGTTTTCTTATCCTTTAAAATCCCAGCTTCATAAAGGATCTTCACAAAAACCTGTTTTAGCTTGTTAACGGTTTGCTCTGTCCAGCCCGCTACTCCAGCATCTTGCTCCGCCTTCGACGTAAAGTACAAGTTGAGGTCCTTCTTTTCAAATAGGTAATTATCCGTTTCGAGCTTTTCTCGAATGACTTCATTCATAAATTCAAAAAAGAGCCTGTCCGTCTTCATGATGGCATAGAGGTTAATGATTTTCCCTGTCTCCATCGATTCCTCCAATACCATGCTTCTTAGGGTGTCGTCCAACACACCTACACGTCTTAAAACTGAAGGCAAACTTCTTGTCATGCTCGCTTTTACCGAGTATTGAAAGAGGTTCTCCGCAAGGACTCGCTCCCTAATTTCTGAATCCCCCAACCCCTGTATCTTGAGACTTACGACCTGCTTAAATTCATAAAACAGGAAAGAAGCTCCCGTCAAAGTGGCACTATATTCTAATTCTGTAGTCATGGCTCAGCTCCCTTCTTTCAAATCACTGATTTTATGTCTTTAGCCAATCCGTTCATATGCAATATCCTCTCAATAACCTCAAGCCTTCTCTTCCCGCACTGTTGCTTGAGAACGGTAGTAAAATCGTTTTCTTTGATAATTTTCTGAGGATTATTTATGTAAATATCCACAACTTTCTGTATTAGGGTCTCTTCGTTAATATTGCCTTCCCAGTACGCATCAATAATTGAGTTGTACATCATGGCAAGCTCTCTCTGAGTCCTATAAAACAATTTAACCTCCAAACAAAACCACCTCAATAGGCAATTGATTATTACACAACTCTTATTTTATTCTTACTCTCTTGACTGTGCAAGAAAAAACCGCTTTCTCAGCGGTTTTCCATTTGTTCCAGCTTATCGTTCTAAGCGTACTGGTTAAAAAGTCAATCGAGTGACGAGGATCAGTTGTTCCGTTTATGCCAAAATCGTATGTTGCCGATAATAGTGATCACCTTTCCGGTCTTTATCTCCTACATCATTACCTCCGTAAATATGCGGTCCAAAATACGAAAGCAATTGCTCCAAGATAGCGGCAAGTTTGGATATCGTCACATCCAGATTAGGGTCAGGAGTGAAACAAACACCGATTTTCCTATCGCTTGCCGACATGTGCGGATGAATGTCTTGTTTCAATTCGGGGAGCCTTTGTTTTAGTTGGTTATACAACCCCACTTGGATTTGATTAAAATACAGATGGACTGATGCGAATCCCTGTCGGTCTTTCGCACTTAATTTGAGGTATACTCCGTCTCTACCTGCCCCAAGTGTCAGAACTTTATAATGCTCCCATAGGTTGAGACACGGGAGAGTGATAAATAAGTTATAATGAAGCTATGGAAAAACGGAACCGATATACCTCAGAGTTTAAGACAAAAGTTGTGCTGGAGGTCCTCCGGGAGGAGCAGACCGTCAACGAGATTGCTGCCAAGTACGAAGTAAGCCCGGTTATGGTTAGCCGATGGAAAGCTGAATTTCTTGAGCGTGCTTCTGTCGTCTTTGAGAAGAAGACAAGTGAAGTCGACAAACTGAAGAAAGAGTACGAGAGCAAGCAAGAGCAGTTTGATCTTTCAAAAACGGATGCTTTTTAATGAGCTAACAATCATAGGACTAACTCCTAAATTCACTATCTGAACTGTAAAGAAGGAGAAGCTCGTCCTTTTTAAGTTGGTTGATAATCGAACGATCCAGTTTTTTATTGTGTTCATCATAAATATCGACAAGCCATTCCTGAATTTCCGAATCGTAGCGAGAAATATTATTCCTGTATTTTTCAAGCCGCTCATTATTCAGTACAGTCTGTTCATCCATTTGGGTAATGTCCAAATATTGATTATAATACTCAAATACATAGTTAATGCACGTCTTTATGTTCTCCATCCGGTCATTCAAGTTATATTCATTCAACCGGTCTTCTTTTTTTCTTTTGGCGATGTAATCTTCAATCGTTAACATGAAATCACCTCCTGGTTTTTACGTATGTAGGGTTAAATCTGTGGAAACTCGTCCCAGGTCCTGCCGTCTAAAACACGTCCAGTCCGGTGTTTTTGAACTCCACCCCACTGTTTAAAAAAGAAGGCTACATGCTGTTGTAAACACTGATCCCGAATTCCTGTGACCCATTCTTCCCGCATTGGGCGTGCTCCATGTCCACTTTCGCCGCCGACAATGACCCAATGTATACCATCCAAATCTAAATTATTTAAAGGTCCGATAAGAGGCTCTATAGATAAAAAACGCACATGTGCTGGTACTTGGCGTAAATCATTAATTCTGTTTGTCACGCGACTATCTTCAACGCTTACACCCTGCCATATGTTTTGCGGCCAAGGTAAGGAACGGGATAATTCAAGGAGCCGATCAGACCTTTTGGTCAATATCTGAAAAGTATGCCAGTGTGCCATCTCCATCGTTTTAAAAACAGACTGGATAAATTCAAACGGAACGTCTTTATGAAAGAGATCCGACATTGAATTAACAAAAATACGCCGAGGACGCTTCCATTTAAGGGGCAATTGGAGTAGATCTTCATGCAACGTTACGTTAAATCCATTGATATAACGTGGGTTCCGCATGGCGTGAAGGCGTTTAGCCATGGTTGCGGCGTAGCAGTTACGGCAACCCTCGGATATTTTAGTGCATCCTGTTACGGGGTTCCAGGTTGCTTCTGTCCATTCAATTGAAGAAGTTGTCGCCAAGGATAATCCCCCCACTAAAAAATCATTGTTAAAACAGCGTAAGTTGATCAGACTGTCTTTCAAATACTTTATCCATAATCTTTTTGCCGACCGGATGCTTCCCGACCCAGATCATGTAATACAGTTTCTGCCCAGAATCGCTTTTGAAGACGTCGGAAATGTTTACATGCTCATAACCAAGTGATCTTAACCTATTTGTATAAAGCGTTAGTAGTTCGCTTTTTAGGCGGCTTCGCGGTGTATTTTGAAAAAGGTGTTCCCACTCGGCCGTACCGAACACACTATTAAGGCGTACACGAGCCCATTCGGTTATTTTGCCGTTTTTCGGCAAGTACCGGATAAGTGTCATATTTAGGGGAAACAAGATGAAAAGTTCTGTTTTCCAGTTAGATAACATTTCAATTGTCTTCCACTGGAGTTGATCCGATGATGGATCGAGAAAAACAAAACTTGGAGCTGAAGGGTGAATCCTTTTAACGACTTCACTTAAAAGCAAATTGCAATCTCCAACAAAAACAGTTGCCTTATGACTTGCATTATGAATCCGAATTAATTCGCGGAGGTGTTCAGCACGTTCTTCATCAAACTCAACGAAAAATAAGTGCGTGAACTGTTGGGCATATTGCAGAGCAATAGCGGCGGATCCAGCAACTTTTTGACCTGTTCGCTTATTGACCCATTCTCCACGTCCTGCGAAACCGTCGATATAGTATTTATGTAGTGCGGATTTCGTTGCTCTCAAATATGCGGGAAGGTAACGTTCAAGGAAGGCCAGTTTATCCAGCGACCACTGTCCGATCTTTGCTTCTTCTCCGTAAGCCATAAATCCATCCTGACGATTTCCTCATCGGTTGAGGGATTTGCTTTTGTGGGAAGTACCTACTAATTCGACATTTCCTGACCTAAACCTGCTTTAATTAATGGATAACGGGACGTTTTGTATGGGTTTAAGCCGGATTCAAAGCTTGAGAAAGACCCTTATCCCTGTTCCCACGAGAACCTCCAAACCCTTTCCACACCTAAACTTAATGCGATTAATCCATTAGATATAACATTCGAGAAGAGCCCTCCATTTTCTTACAAGCAGCAGATCGGTAACATACAAAAAGCCGAGCAAACATCAGGACAAAACCCTGGTTCTACTCGGCTTAAATACGACTTTATTTTGCTCCTATATGAGTTTATTCGCGGGATACTCTCCTACATGCTCTACATAAATTCTCGACAGTTTTTTAAAAACTAAATTAATATATGGGTCCGTTAATAAATACCGCTTTAAAGTGTATATAATACCTTCTACATTTGACTGCACCAGTTTCTTTTTAATTTCATATAGGAATTTGTATATTTCTCGACCATTCATCATTTCATTCTTCAATTCAATCTTTATGCGTTCGATGATCTGAGTTGGAAATTGTTCAAGCTCAACTGAAACAGAGTATGTATTCAAAGGATCAAAATAGTATTTGAATGGCTTCGCAATCCAGGTTAAATCCTCATAATGCAATGAAATGCTCACTTCAAAGTAATCATTCTTCATCGAATTGTCTCCAATTCTCTTGGATTCTTAAACCCTATCTCCCTATCCCCAAAATCCTATTACTTTGTAAGAAAATAAAAATTCCCGTCCTCCCCCACCTTTTTCCCCCAATCACCGCAACTCCTTGCCCCACCAGGCACGAGAGGCATTTTCGAGTCAAAATCGAGATAAAAATTAAACGGCAATCGGAGCAAAATAACGGGTTAATAAAATGGGATTATCTGGTTCAATTGTGAACGAAACGAGATAAAAATTGGTGTCCGCAAAGCAGGGGAAAAGACAGAGAAATGACTGGGCGTGAAGGCTTAAAAATCGAGTTAGAGCGGGAGTCGAAACTTGAAAAAATGCTTACCTCTTTCCGTCTCAAACCCTTGCCACGCTTGAGTTTTAGCTGAAATATGCTTGAGAAATTATTCGAGAATATCCCTGCTTTTTCCTGCATTGTTTCCGCCGCGGCATAAGAAAAAGACTGGAGTTTGATCGAGAAAAGAATCGATCCGTTTCCAGTCATTGGTGAGTTTGCGGACAGTTGTTTTTATTCCTGGATAGTTATTTGGTGGGAAACTCAGGAATTATTGTTTGGTTTAAATCCCCGCTGCCGCATCGCTTCAAAGAGCACGACCGTTGCCGCCATGGCGGCGTTAAGCGACTCCGCGCGGCCCTGCATCGGAATGCGCACGTGGCACTGTACAAGCTGCTGCACCTCTGCGGATACGCCCTGGCCTTCGTTGCCGATCACAAACCATGTGGGGCGACGGAAGTCATAGTCGTATAAACTGACCGCATCCTCAAGCCGGGTGGCCGCCACCTGGATACCGCGGGAGGCTGCTTCCGGCAGCCATTGCGCCAAGTCTCCCTGTACAATAGGCAGATGGAACAGCGATCCCATGGTGGAGCGCACCGTCTTCGGGTTGTATAGATCGACCGTGCCCTTGCCGAGCAGCACGCCGGAGGCGCCGACCGCATCGGCGCTGCGGATGATCGTACCCAGGTTGCCGGGGTCCTGAATGCCGTCAATAACAACAACCAGTCCGTCCTGTTCGCTGGCCGAAATCAAATCCGCCGCCCGCCACGGCAGCTTCGGAACAACCGCGAAAACCGGCTGGGGTGTTTGGGTATCCGTGCATTTGGCCAAGACCGCCTCCGTCACCTGAACCAGCTCCATCCCTCGCTCTGCCGCCTCCTGCAGCAGATCGGCACAGGCTTCGGCCCGCTCATCCGAATAAGCCACTACCTCGGGAATCAGATCGGAGCGCAGCGCCTCCTGCACCAAATGAATACCCTCAATCAGAAAGCGGCCCTGCTTTTCCCTTCCCTTACGGCTTTGCAGCTCGGTCCACTGCTTGATCCTTGGATTTTGCACTGAGCTGATGATCGTGTCCGCTCCGCGATTCACTAACGGGTCCTTGATATCCACTACCTGTTCACCTATTCCTCAAAAGTCTTCTCAAATCGCTGCAAATCCGTATTACTTCCCACTACGATAAGAATATCATGGGCTTTAATCGTATCCTCGGCTTTCGGGGCAATATTGATTTTTTCTCCCGTTTTGATACCTATAACGTTGCAGCCGTACCGGGCCCGGATATCCAGCTGTCTCAGATTTTGTCCGATCATCTGCCGGCTGGCCTGAATCTCGGCAATGCTGTAATCCTCGGAAAGCTCGATGTAATCCAGAATATTGGCTGAAATCAAATGATGCGCGACCCGTTGGCCCATGTCCCTCTCGGGATAAATCACCTTGTCCGCTCCGATTTTCTTCAGCACTTTACCCTGCAGCTCGGTCTGCGCCTTCACAACGACCATAGGTACGCCGATTTCTTTCAAAATAATGGTTGTCAGAATACTCGACTGTATGTCTTGTCCGATAGCCACCACCACGACGTCGAAATTCCGCAAGCCGAGCGCGCGGACCGCCTCTTCATCCGTTGAATCCGCCTGTACGACGTGGGTAACGATATTGGAAACTTCCTGAACCCTCTGCTCACTCTGGTCAATGGCAAGTACTTCATACCCGAGACTCGATAAAGTTTTGGCAACGCTGGAGCCGAACCGCCCCATGCCGATCACGGCGAATTGCTTTTTCATTGCCATGAGGACGCATCTCCCTTCGCTTTGTTTTATTATATCAAAACGAAGCAGCCTCCATCAAAACTGCGGCGGCCCAAGCATGATTTGAAGCACGGGTGTACATATTAATAAATGGAAAAAGACGAAAAGCGAGGAACATCCGATGAACTTGAGTTTGAGACAAGCCATTATTCAGCGTGTGCATGGCAAAAATGACGATGACCTGAAGGGTGTCATTGAGGATTCGATTGACGGCGAGGAGCGTGTGCTGCCCGGGCTTGGCGTGCTGTTCGAAATGATCTGGAAAAACAGCAGCGCCGATGAACAAAACCAGATGGTCCATACGTTAAAAGAACATCTAAGCCATGCTTCTCCCACCGCATAAAGGAACACAAAAGCGTGCAGAATGACTTCACTCTGCACGCTTTGTCATGAGTTAGTCCAATATCCCGTGAACGGGACCGAGCGGCATCGGGACCGGCCGTTCACAACGGCTCTGCATGATATAATGCTTGCCTTCATCAGCCGCATCATGGAACCCGTGCATGGCTTCGAGCACATGATACGCGAGCTCGCCGCCGGCGCGGTTCGCACGGCCGTTGATCACGGCATATGCCATGTCCAGCACACCCAGACCGCGGCTGTTCTCCGTATAGCCGTGCATGAGCGGAATCTCGCTCCAGTCCCTATGATCGTGGCGTTTTATACGAATGGGGCCGCCGAAGGTGTTCGGATCGGGAACGCTGAGCGTACCCTGGCTTCCATAGATTTCAATCCGCGGAACCTGCGCTCCGCCGAACGCGTCGAACGAGGTGGTGATCGTTCCGATCACGCCGCTGTGAAAATCCATCACCCCGGCCACATGCGTCGGCGTCTCCACCTTTACCGTTTGGCCGAATTTGGGTTGGCTTGTGATCGTCCGCTCAGGATAGGAGATTCGCGTAGAGCCCGTCACTCTGCGGATCGGCCCCAGCATGGCGACCAACGCCGTCAAGTAGTAGGGCCCCATATCAAACATCGGTCCGCCGCCCTTGGCATAGTAAAACTCCGGATCGGGATGCCAATGCTCATGGCCGCGGCCGATCATAAACGCCGAGGCCGCTACGGGCGTGCCGATCCATCCGTCATCAAGCAGCTTGATGCAGGTTTGAATGCCGCCTCCAAGGAAGGTATCCGGCGCACTGCCGATCAGCCTGCACTTCTCCTTGGCTTTGGCCAGAATCGCTTGGCCCTCCTCCCGCGTAACGGCGAGCGGTTTCTCCACATACACATGCTTTCCGGCGTCCAGTGCCTGAAGGCACACTTCCGCATGCGCGGCGGGGATCGTCAAATTAATCACGATATCGATTTCCGCATCTGCCAGCAGCTCGGACACCGAACACGCCTTGGGTACGCCGTGTTCTTCAGCGCTTGCCCGGGCGCGCGCCACATTCAAATCCGCGCAGGCGGCTACCTCCAGGACGGGATACGCTTTGCAATTTTGAAAATAAATGCTGCTAATTTTACCGCAGCCGATCATGCCCACTTTCAGCTTTTGCATAGGAAATGTCCCTCCAGAGACGCGATGCTAGAATAAATTCTCCCCGGCCACGCCCGTTTGATAGGCGGCCAGCCCTTTGCCTTCCAAAGAAGTCCCCTGCGCATCATTTCTTTCACAGGAGGCATCTCCACGATATCGGCTTGATGTCCAAGAGAGCAGTAGAATACCCGGCCTACCCCCCAGCGTTTCGTCCAAACCACAGGCATATCGACCGCTTTGTTCAGCGAATGAGGCCCCGGCACCACCGGAAAACGTGTCGTAGCCAGCACTTCCACCGCCGGATCGACGTGGAGGTAGTACTGCTCGCTCTTGACCGTAAAATCGTCGATCCCTTCGAGCAGCGGGCTCGAACTGTTTTTGATGTTGACCGTATATTCCACGCCGTCGCCGCCCGGATGAGAAACCCAATTGCCTCCGGTCATAAATTGCCAGTGCACGCTCTTACGGAATGAATCGTACATGCCGCCATGGCATCCGGCGATCCCTACGCCGCTTTGAACCGCCGCCGAAACGTTCTTAACCAGCTCTTCGCCGATTTCGCCCATCGTCCATACGGGCACGATCAGGTCCAGCGCCATGAGCTTTTGCGCATCGGCGAAAGCTTCCAGCTTATCGGATACTTCGACCTCATAGCCGCTGCCCTCCAGGATGCCCCGAAAAATAGCCGCCACCTGCTCCGGCTGATGACCGGGCCATCCGCCCCATACGATCAACGCTTGTTTCATGGCCGTCACTCCTTCGTCATACTTCGTCTACTTGAACCCACCGGCGCTCTGCAATGGATAAATCGACCGCTTCGAGCACCTGCTGGCATTTGACGCCGTCATGAAAATTCGGAACCGGCTGGCGGTCCTCCGCAAGCGCCTGCATCAGCTCAACCGTTTCATGAATGAACGTGTGCTCGTAACCGATCGTATGGCCCGGCGGCCACCAGGCTTCGGAGTAGGCGTGGGAAGGATCGGTCGCCAGCACCCGCCGGAAGCCCTGAACATCCTCCGCGTCTTTGGTAAAATAGACCAGCAGTTCATTCATCCGTTCGAAATCAAACTTAACGCTGCCCTTGCTGCCGTTGATCTCAAACGCGTTGGTGCAGCGGTGCCCCGGGGCAAAGCGCGTTGCCTCGAAGCTTGCGAGCGCGCCGCCGGCGAAACGGGCAAGGAACAGCGTCGCATCATCCACCGTTACCGGACCGCGGGGAGCATCCCTGCCGCCCTTGGCGCTGAGCCCGGTCATCATGCTCGGCAGCGGACGTTCCCGGATGAAGGTCTCGCTCATGCCGATCACTTCCTTCATTTCACCGACAAGAAAATGCGCCAAATCAATCAAATGCGCACCCAAATCGCCGTGTGAGCCGGAACCGGCAACCTCCTTTTGCAGCCTCCATACGAGCGGGAAATCGGGATCTACGATCCAATCCTGCAAAAACCAGGCGCGGAAATGATAAATATGCCCGAGCCGCCCTTCCTGAATCAGCTTTTTGGCCAGCAGCACCGCCGGAGTGAATCGATAGTTGAAGCCGATCATATGCTTCACGCCCGCCGCCTCGACCGCCTGCAGCATTTCGCGGGAATCCTTGAGCGTCAGCGCCAGCGGCTTCTCGCAGAACACATGCTTGCCGCCGGCCGCGGCGGCAAGCGCAATGGCTTTGTGCGCATCGCTGGGTGCGTTGATATCGATCAAGTCGATATCGTCCCGCTTTACGAGCTCCCGCCAATCGGTCGTATAGCTCTCCCAGCCAAACTGCTCCGCCGCCTGCGCTACCCCGTCAGCGTCACGGCCGCAGATCGCCTTCATCACCGGTTTAGCCGTCTTCGGAAAAAACATCGGCAAATCACGATAGGCATGGCTGTGTGCCTTGCCCATAAATTTGTAACCGACCATCCCCACTCGAACCTGCTCCATTCTAAATTCCGCCTCCTCCATAAGTGCTGATTCTCTTCTTGGCAGCTTAAGATTTTTTCCTGCAGGATTGACGAATAATGAGCTTCGTCTCCAGCTTCAGCTGAAAGGCATCCAAGCCGGCATCTGCCTCCGGTCCCCCTGCCGAGCGAAGCAGCAGGTTTTTCGCCGCAAGCCGTCCCATCTCATAGAACGGTACGGCTACGCTGGTGAGCGGCGGATCCGTCATACGGGCAGCATCGGAATCGTCATAGCCAATGACGGCAAGATCTTTGCCCGGTATGCATCCCAACTCCCGCAACCCCTGCATGAGGCCTACCGCCATCCGGTCGTTCGAAACGAATACCGCATCGATCCGGCCGAGATGACGATATATTTCTGCCGCCGCCTTATACCCGCTGGTGCGGCTGTAATTGCCCTCATAATACCAATGCGGCGGAATGCCGTCGCGGACCCCCGCTTCTGTGCCGGGCTCCAGAAGCCCCGCTTCCCGCAGCGCTCTGGCATACCCGCGCAGCCGGTCGCCGCTGTTGGAGAAGGGCGGCGGCCCGTTGAGCATAGCAATCCCGCGGTACCCCGAATCCAGCAGATGACGAACGGCGAGATAGCTCCCCGTCTCGTGATCGGCATCGACCTCATTATAACGTTCCCCGGCATAATGCTGGTTGACCAGGCAGAACGGGAACCCGCCCTCTTCCAATTTCTTGAGCTCCGCCCGTTCGCCAGGCGTATCCATGGCCCCCAGAATGATGCAGGCATCCACTTTCTGCGAACGGAACATTCGGGTGTAATCGCTTTCTTCTCCCGGCGACCGGAACATCAACAGCATGTCATACCCAGACTCCTTGACCTGCGCTCCGATCCCGCTTAAAACTTCGGAGAAATAATAGGTAGAAAAAATATGGACCTTCGGTACATAAGGAAGGACCACACCCAGATTCCCGCTTCGGCGGCGGGCAAAGCTCTGGGCAATCGCGTTCGGATGGTAGTTAAGCTCCCTGGCCGCCAGGAGCACCCTCTGCTTCGTTTCCTCCTTCATCGGGCCAACGCCGTTAAGCACACGGGAAACCGTCGCTTCGGATACTCCCGCCAACGCCGCGACTTCCTTTCGGGTTACGATTCCAGCCACCTCCTCCAGCCTATACCATATATAAAATGTACACGCGTTCATTATCTCTTGGTATAAACTTCCTGTCAACCCTCTGTGACTCCGCCCGCCTGAAAAACAAAAAAAAGACGACCCTTTAGAGCCGTCCGTATGCTTTCGAGTAGTGATATATTCTTCTGTATATACGTTTGTCCTTGAGCTTCTTGAAAATGAACGGATCCGGGGCCGTATTTACCTCCAGAATCCAGGGATAAAGCTTCCGATCCAACGCCACGTCGAGCCCCAGCTCCTTAATCCCCGCATATCTCGTCTTCATTTGCTCGGCCACTGAGAGACCGAGCCGCTTCAAGCCCTGAAATAACCCCCTGCGCCTCGCAGCTCCCGTATGCCCCTTCAGGAGCGTTTCGAATGGCAGAAGCGTGCCTCCGTTATGCACATTGGTCACCACCTTGCGCTTAGCCGCTACCCGGCCGATGATTCCCGTTGTCACCCAGCGTTTGGATGGACTTTGCTGAACCATGACCCGCAGGTCGAAGCGCCGGTTGTTGTATTTCAGCAGATGAATCCCTTTTTGAATCAGATATTTCCGTTTTCCTATCAGCTTTTTGATGGAATTGTACATTGCCTCGTAGCTGTTAAACGTTCTGACCCTCGTTCCCGCTTGATAACGGTACCGGATTCCCCCCGGACCCGAATCTCGTTCTACGCGCATGACGCCGTTTCCATAAGTCCCGTTGTCCGGTTTAACATACACCATTCCGTATTGATACAGCATATCCTGAAGAGAGTTTCGCGTTATCACTCTCGTATCGGGAATATGCTTAGCAATGGAACGATTAGGCAGCAGCGCCTTGGTTTTGGCCCATTTGCTTACAATGTATCTCTGGTTATTCCGTTTGCCCATGTCATCCACCTTTCTTTTCCTTAGCCGAAGAGCCCGGTCGGCCCGACGGAAGCAGACTCCTAAACCCAACATATTGTATGCCCTCAGGCATCCATTGGATAAAGGCAGCAGCCTAACCAAAGTAAAGATCAGCTCACAGCGCCTGACGGAAAACGGCAAGCCCCTCTTCCGGTCTAACCGACCGAAAAAGGGGCTTATGGATTGAAGCGTTAGGGGGCCATCTCCAAAAACTTGAGATTCGGGTTTTTCTCCATCGCCGTGCGCAGCGCATATTCGTTCTCGAACAAGGCCACGTAGTTCTCCTTCTTGTCTTTCACCAGCTGCGAATTGATCCGGAATTTCCCGGGGTCGATCTCGTCTCCGACAAGCCAGCGGGCAAACTGATAGCTCATCCGCGAAAGCTGCACCTCAACCCCGTACTCCGCCTTCATGCGGTACTCGAACACTTCAAACTGAAGCTGACCGACGACACCCAGAATCATGTCCTCGAATCCGATCGTTTTGAACACCTGGATCGTGCCTTCCTCCGTCAGCTGATCGACGCCTTTCTGAAACTGCTTATGCTTGAGCGCATTTTTTACCGTCACCTTGGAGAACAGCTCCGGCGAGAAGGTCGGCAGCTCGTCAAACTCCAGCCCCCCGCCTTGACATAGGGTATCTCCGATGCGGAAGATGCCCGGGTCAAACAGTCCGATAATGTCCCCAGGATAGGCGTCTTCCACAATATCGCGGTCCTGCGCCAAAAACTGCTGCGGCTGCGCCAGCTTGATATCTTTACCTACACGCACGTGCTTCACCGACATGCCGCGTTCGAATTTGCCGGAGCAAATCCGCAGGAAAGCGATTCGGTCACGGTGTGCCGGGTTCATATTGGCCTGAATTTTAAAAATATATCCGGAAAATTTCTCATTAAGCGGATCAACCAAGCCTGCCGTGCTTTTGCGCGGTGTTGGCGAAGGCGCGAGCTGCAGGAAGTTCTCAAGGAAGGTTTGCACGCCGAAATTGTTGATCGCGCTGCCGAAGAACACAGGCGTCAGCTCGCCCGCACGGATTTTTTCGTAATCGAATTCGTCACCGGCCACATCGAGCAGCTCCAAATCCTGTACGAGCTGATCATAGAAATACTCTCCCGCAATTTCTTTTACGACCGGGTCATCATATCCGCTTACCTTGCGCACGCTGATTTCTTTATGGTCGTCGCCCTGAAACAGCTCCACCTGGGTCAGCTTCCGGTCATACACGCCGCAAAACTGCTTGCCCATGCCGATCGGCCAGTTCATCGGATACGAGCGGATGCCGAGCACCTGCTCCAGCTCTTCAAGCAAGTCGAACGGATTTTGTCCCTCGCGGTCCAATTTGTTGATAAAGGTAAAAATCGGAATGCCCCGCTGGCGGCACACCTGGAACAGCTTCTTCGTCTGGGCCTCGACCCCTTTGGCCGAGTCAATCAGCATGACTGCGCTATCGGCCGCGGTTAAGGTGCGGTACGTATCCTCGCTAAAATCCTGGTGACCAGGCGTATCGAGAATATTCACCCGATGGCCGTTATAATCGAACTGCATGACACTGGAGGTAACCGAAATTCCTCTCTGTTTCTCGATTTCCATCCAGTCGCTTGTCGCGTGACGGTTCGCTTTTCGCCCTTTTACCGTACCGGCCAGCCGGATGGCTCCTCCGAACAGCAGCAGCTTTTCGGTCAGCGTCGTTTTCCCCGCGTCAGGGTGAGATATAATGGCGAACGTGCGGCGTTTTTGTACCTCTTCTTGCAATTTACCGGTTGTGCCGATACTCATGATCTATTCCAGTTCCTTCCTTGTCATTTCGTCAGTTTCAACCTGCCCTTTTAAACCAGCTTCACCGTCCAGTCCGCTTCCTTGATCCAGGTGCGGTTGCTGAACTCCCTGCCGCGCAGTCTCACTCGGTCTTTATACACCTGCACGTACAGTCCTTGCGACTTCTCCTTGTCGACATGCTGATAGCTTTTATTCAGCACACGGCCGACGGAGGAATTATGAAAGTAGTGAAAGCCTTCTTGAACGTAATGCTCCCCCGTACCTTGAAAATCGTGATGGCGATGTCCGCAAAAAACGAACACGTTCTTGTAGGGCTTCACCAGCTCGCGGAATTTGTTCGCACGAATCAATTGATGCGAACGGCCGTCCTGGCCTGCCGGCGGCAGCGGCTGATGAGTCATGATGAAGACCGGCTTGCCGTCCTTATGCTCAGCCAGCCGCTGCTCCAGCCAGGCCAGCTGCTCGTCGGAGTACCACGCTCCTTCGCCGACCTCCGGTTTTTCCTGAACATAGGTTTCCTGCGAAAGCAAGATCAGATGGTGACCCTTTACCCAATCGTCGTGGTACGGCTTCTGCAAGCCGAAAAACTTCTGAAACCGCTCGCGGGATTGCCAATCCGTCTTGCCGTTAGGCATCGTAGCCGGATTGAACGCCCCTTTGCGGTCAATCCAAATGTCGTAGTAATCATGGTTGCCCATGTTCGCATACACCGTAGGCAGCGGATAGGCCGACAGAATCTTGCGCAGCTCCTGATATTCCTTTTCCATACCATATTCCGTCAAATCACCTGTGATTACAACAGCCTCCACAGGCATGCCGAACTGCTTCATATCCTCTATCGCGTCTTTCAGCTTCTTTATGGTGCTTGGGACCTCCGGTGAAATGTGCAGATCGCTCAAAATCATATAAGAAAACTGCGCAGCGTTAGGATCGCTTTCCGGAAGCATAGCATCGGGCTCCAATACACTCGCCGCCTTTTGCAGCGTAATGGGCTGAGTCGGAGGGCGCTGCGAATCAATCGCTTTCTGGAGCAGCTTCACGAGTGCCGTAGTCGCCGCACCGATCATAAAGAGCAAAGCGATCATCCAACGTATAAAACTGCGTCTTGACATGGCAAGAATCCCCCTGTGTTGCGCAACAGCTTACTCTCCATCATAACATATTTCCCGGTCCAAAAAAAAGAAGTCGAATCCTGTCCACCCATAAAAATAACAAGAGCAAAACCAGGCTCGCCCGGTTTTGCTCTTCATTTTTATCAACCTGCAGCTTAACGCTGCGTCGTTACCCATTCGACTTCGCCCTCATCCTGTCCGTTCACCGGCCACCAGCGGAAGCCATCCTCCGCCACGAGCTGTTGTCCGCGCTCGGGACCCCACGTTCCGGCCGGATACAAGTGCAGGTCTTCCGTACGTTCTCCCCAAGCCGAAGCGATCTTATCCACGTACTTCCAGGCAAGCGCCACTTCGTCCCACCGTGTGAAATAGGTCGAATCTCCGCGCGCCGCATCGTACAGAAGCCGCTCATAAGCCTCGGGCGTATTCAGGCCCACCTCGCAGCTCTGGCAGAAATCCATGGCTACAGGAATAATCGCACCTTCCGAACCCGGCTGCTTCGCATTCACTTTGAAATAGATGCCTTCAAGCGGATTTACGCGGAACACCAGCAGATTGGGTTCCAGCTTGTGCTTACGGGACAAGTATACGCTGTTCGGCACATTCTTGAACTCGACAACCACTTCCGTCGTTTTGACTGGAAGTCTCTTGCCTGTACGGATGTAGAAGGGAACGCCCGCCCAGCGGAAATTATCGACGAACACCCGGGCTGCAAAATAAGTCTCGGTCGTCGATTCCGGATTAACCGAATCCTCTTCGCGGTAGCCGGGCACCTGCCGCCCTTTGACCGTGCCCGCCACATATTGTCCGCGAACCGTGTTCGCGCGCACCTCCGCCGCCGATTGGAAGCCGCGCAGGCTGCGGAATACCTTCACCTTCTCATCCCGGATATCCTCGGGATGCATCCGGCTTGGCGGTTCCATCGCCATAATGGCCAGCATCTGAAGCATATGATTTTGCCCCATATCCCGGAGCGCGCCGGAACGATCGTAGTACCCTCCGCGCTCTTCCACGCCAACGGTTTCGCTCAACGTAATTTGAATATTGGAGATGTACTTATTGTTCCACAGCGGCTCAAAAAAAGTGTTCGCAAAGCGCACCACGTTGATGTTCTGCACCATTTCCTTGCCAAGGTAATGGTCGATCCGGTAGATATCCTTTTCCTCGAACACCTGGCGGATCTCTGCGTTCAGCTTCTCCGCCGACGACAGGTCGTAGCCGAAAGGCTTCTCGATGACAAGGCGGTGCCAGCCGCCCGATTCCAGCAATCCGCCTGCCTGTAAATGATGCGAGACGCTGCCGAACAGCTCAGGCGCCAATGCCAGATAGAACAGGCGGTTGCCCCCGATGCCGAACTTGTCGTCTAAACGGTCGGTCAACTCACGAAGACGGCGAAAACCTTCCACATCATTGATATCCAATGACATATATTCAAAATGATCGGCGAACGAATCCCACTGCTCGTCCTTGGTTACGTTGTAACGGGCGAACTCTTTAATGGATTCATGCACATCGTCCCGGAACTGCTCGTTTGAACGCGAACGGCGCGCCAATCCAATGACGGCAAAATCATCGCCCAGCTTCCGTTCGCGGTATAAGCTGTAAAACGCCGGAAATAACTTGCGGCGGGCCAAATCCCCGGTCGCGCCAAAAATGATAAACACAGCACTCGTCATGGTTCCCTCATTCTTTCTATATGTAGTGTTTTGAAATATCTGTTACTCAATATCCTATAGCATAACCAAAACCGGAGTGAGATTCAACATAGGCTTTTTTCCTGAAATTGGGCGGATTCCATAAGGCATTCGTCTAGGACGGCGCCACAAACGCCCGCATAGTCTGAAGTATAGGCATGCATCGACGGAGGTGATTTCGCGTGACACCGATCCATCCTATTTCTGAAAAAGTCTGCAAAGCTTTTTACGGCAAACCCGTGTGCGTGATTCTGAAGAACGGCGCGCAGTTTATCGGAACATTGAGCCGATGGGAGAAAGGAAAGCTGATTTTAAACGACGAGCCGGCGGTAAAGCTGCAGAGCAAAACAAAAAAGAGCAGAGCCGGGAAAGGGAGAACAGGCTCCAAAGCCAGTAAGGCTGCCGGTGTACGGACGGCTGCAGTCCCTGCGCCCCTGCCCCAGGTTCCCCCTTTCGGCGGCAGTCGAATGGAGTTCATCCCCTCCAGGATCGCGTGGCTGCTTGCTCTCATCTGAGAGCAAGCCGGCAGTAACAAAAAAACGTCCGGTGAGGACGTTTTTTTGTTACACGGACTTCATCAACAAATAACACCGCAACCGATGATCGTAATATACCGCCTCATAGCCATGCTTTATATAGAAGCGCTGCGCTTGCACATTGGCTTCGTCAACCCAGAGTACGACTTCCCGCAGCCCGTGTTCCCTCGCCGTTCGCTCAGCCTGGCGCATCAACCGCGTACCGATACCGCGACCCTGATAGTTGGGGTCGACCGCCAGCATATCAATCGCCAGCCGGTCTCTCTCAAGCTTCAGAGCAATAAACCCCGCAGTCTTGTTTCCCGCAGCGGCATACACAAAGGTTATGCACGATTTGAGCCGATTCCTGATCGTGTTCCGGCTCAGACGAAGCCCAGGCAGCGTCTGCCGGGCGAATGGCAGCAGGAGCCTTTCCACCAGCCCGAAGATCGCAGCGTCATCCCGCTTTGGAACACGCTTTCGAAGCATGAGATGCCCGCCTTTCCTACGCATAAAGTAAGTACTTTATCGTATGAAACGCAGCAGCGGAAGGTTAATCCATTTCACACAAAAACCGATATAAAGGTTATATTACTTCATATATTTTTTGGCGACGAACGCCATAAAGCCCGCGCAAATGATCAAAACACCCGCAATAACGATCCATTGAATCCAGTTCATGATTCGGAACAAGCTCCTATGTGTAAGTTAAGGTTGATAAACCATCATACTGTAGAAGCTGTCGAGGTGTCAAGAAAAACCATTTTACGGAAAAAGTGAAGTGCAATTATAATGATCCTAAGCATCTGAAGCGAATGTGAGGCGAACGGCAATGACCGATCCCATTCAACGTATGTCCCGTTCTTACCGAATCCATACCCAGTGGTATGATTGGGAGCATAACCCGGATAGGCAAACGGGAGGTTTGCCTTCCCCCAAACCTATTCCCGCCATACCTGCGGCGGACGAGCTTAACGTGCAGTATGAGTTTGACCGGTTTGCCCAAATGGTCGCAGAACAACTGGCTGCCGTTTTATCGGCCGCCGAAACCTTGAAGCCGACGGCCGAGACGCTAAAGGATGCATCGGCCGGTTCCGTATTAAGCAGGCGAACGGCAGAATGGGCGCCTGGGCCGGCATTAAGCGCCAAGGTGACCGATAACGCCCGGATATACAGCTATCTGATCCGGCTGGACAGCGTGGCGCGAATGCAAAGAAACATCGGATTCGCACAGAAACGCACGGAAATTTCCCCCTTGGCCGGAAGCCTGTGCGAATTTGAGTTGAGCTCCTGCACCGGTCACACCCGGCGGTTGTCTGTTGCTTTCGGACCCACTGATACCAACGAACAGGCGCTCCGAAGAATCCGCCGTGCCGTGAACGATGCTGAAGCAGGGGTAACCGTACTGCTTATCCGTGACCGCCGGGAAAATAAGCTGACGCTGGAACTGAGAGCGGAGCACACTGGGGCAAGCGGCGCTTTCAGCTTAACGGACGTCCGGGGCGAGGCTGTCGCCCTCACAGGTATTGACCGTATGGTGCAGGCCGCGGAGAATGCCGTCTATACCATTAATGAGGGTACATTGGTCAGCTCCACCTCCAATGAGGTGAAGCTGGATGAAGGGCGTCTGACGCTGATGCTGAAAGAGGCCTCGGCCGAATCTGTTATCCTCTCCGTGTATCCGGATGCAGCGGCCATCAAGAAGCGGTTTGCCGAAGTCATTGCCCGTTACAATCAGTTGATTGCCGCGCTGCAAGAGGCTGCAGAGGTGCTGAATCCCGACATAAGCCGCGACCTGCTTGAAGGTATGCCTCAGCATGTTCTTGAAGAGCTTGGCATCCTGAAGCAAGCGGATGACACATTGCAGCTGGATGAAGAGAAGCTGGTTGCGCAAATCCGCTTCCGGTTCGATATGGTGGCGGCACGGTTGACGGAAAGCAGCGGGCTCATCGATCATATATGCCATGCCGCAAACCAACTGACCACATCTTCACCGGAAACCTTGTTGAATAAACAAAACGGCGCCTACCGCGCCTTGATGAATTACGCTTATGGTCCCGACAAAAGGCTTCGCTCTTATCTGCCCGTTCCCATTACCGGATATCTGTTGA
This sequence comes from Paenibacillus naphthalenovorans, assembly GCF_001465255.1. NCBI lineage: Bacteria > Bacillati > Bacillota > Bacilli > Caryophanales > Paenibacillaceae > Paenibacillus > Paenibacillus naphthalenovorans. The sequence goes on from NZ_CP013652.1 coordinate 3,418,277, forward strand.
ATTTTTATTCCTAGACAGCCGGTTGGCTATGGCCTATTCAGTCCGGAAGCCGGTTCCGCCACGGAGGGCAGCTCTCCGACAATCCGGTCCACTGCCTGAAGCACCTTATCCGCCGGACTGCCCTGGCTCAAGGCGTCGTGCAGACCGATCTGCAGAACCGATGAAATATCGGCATAATGGGCGGCTTTGGGCCGGAAATGCGAATTGGCCAAGACGGCCGGTATATCCCGGTAAAAGGGATTGAAGGCGAGCACTTCAGGGTCCTCAAAGGTTCGTTTCATAACCGGTATCCTCGAGTGCTCGAGGGCGATCTGCTTTTGCGCTTCTTCGCCGATCAGAAATTTGAGAAAGGCAACCGCCGCCGCCTTACGGGATTCGGAGATGCGGGCGTTCATTCCCAGGCTCGAGCCGCCGATGCTTGAGCCTTCTGTCGTCCCGTGCGGGCCGACAGGCAGAGGGGCAATTCCGATCCGGCCCTTGACTTTCGAGTCCTCCCGGTTGGATAGCCCCCATACGATCGGGCCGCTTCGCAGGAATGCGGCTCTCCCATCAAGGAACCAGTCTCTGGAATCCCCTTCTTTAAAATCCAATACCTCTTTAGGAGCAATGCCTTCCCGAATCAGCCGCTGCATATACTGCAAAGCTTCCACCGATTCCCGGCTGTACAGCTGAGGGCGGTCGCTTCGCTCGCCAAGCCGGCCGCCGTTATTCCATACGCTTTCCAGAAAATTTACGGTTAAGCCCTCATAGGCATTGGCTTGGAACACATATCCGTGTTCCACAAGCCCTGTGCGCTTCAGCATTTCCGCTTGCGCGATTAAGTCGTCCCAGGTAGCCGGGGGGCGCCGGTCCAACGATTCCAGCAGGTCCTTGCGGTAAAACAGCAGACCTGTATCGGCATACCAGGGCAGCGCATACATCCGGCCGCGGGAATAAACGCCCTCCAAAGGCTTAGGGAGCATGCCCTTCAATTCATTAGCCGGGAAATATTCGTCCAAGGGGGCCAGCCAGCCGGCGGAAGCGAACTCTTCAATCCATATGACATCCAGTGCGAACAAATCGGTATCCGTGGATCCGCTAACCAATTGATTGACGTATTCATTGTGCATCACATCGGAAATAGGCGGAAGAATAACCGTTTTGACTCGGATATCCGGGCGCTGCTTCATAAACGCCTCCGCCATTTTTTGCGCCGTCCCTGTTCCTGTTTCCAGAGAAGAGAACGTGATGGTCACCGGTTCCCTCGGAACAGGCTGAGGCTCGGGCGCATCCTTCGATTGGCAGGCTGCTGCAAACACCAGCGGCAATGCCATCAGCAGGAGAATATGCCTATTTCGCCTGACGCTCCGCCGCCATCCGGTCATAGGGCCTGTTCCTCCCTGATCGGGAGGACGGCATACTCGGACTTGTGCACATGCTGCTCCCGCCAATCCTTCGGCGTCATCCCGCTGTATTCTTTAAAGCAGCGGGTAAAATATTTATAGTCCGAAAAGCCGATCTCGCTTGCGATCTCATATATTTTTTTATGCGTATGCTTCAGCTGCTCCTTGGTCCATTCCATTTTCTGCTCCATCATGTATTCCAAGAATGTTTTTCCGACAGCCTGCTTGAACAAAGCGCTGAAGTGGCTTCGGCTCAGATGCACATGGTCGGCGACGTCGCTCATTTTCACTTCATCATGCAGATGCTGCTGTATATAGGCAAGCGCCTTTTGAATTTCAGGACGCAGGGAGTTCAAGCCGGAGGAACCCTCCGCCTCCTGCTCCCACACAGCCAGCTCGCTTGAGACTAACTGTTTCACCTGCGACAGCTTCCCCATCTGCTGCAGCTCTTGAACGGCGGTTGCAGGCAGGGAAGGCTGATGCTTATGCCTTGCGAACCGGATCATCCCGATCATGGAAGACGCCATTTCCTTTACGGCGGCCGAGGAAACCCCCGGCCTCCACCTTTTCGTCAGCTGTTCGAACAGAGCTCGGGCCTCCGGCACCGCATTCCTGACCAGCGCCTCAACCCAAAGCTGCTTATCCTCTCCGGTAAACAAGACGCCCGATGCCTCCTGCAAAGCCGCAGAACCTTCAATCATATAGAAGGTCTTCACGCCTTCATCGTAAAAATAAGCTTCCTGTCCCCGCTTGGCCTGTTCAAAAGCCGGTTTGGCCTGACTGATGGAACTGAAGGGCGGAGCTGCCCCGATAAACAGCTCCTCTCTCCTGCAGCCGAACAGCTGAAGCAGGCGGCCGGACCAAATCTGCACCTTATGCTGCACCTCCAAGGCGGAAAGCGCCGATGGAAACCAAAGCAAAACGACCATATACGGCTCCGCGTCCAGCGTGCAGAACAGCTCCGTTTCCTCCGGGAACCGTTCCTCCAGCCGAAGGCAGTTCGTATATAGAGGCTGGGTATGTGCGGGAGCCCATGGGCGTGCGGCCAGCAGCAGGAAGCACTCGTTTTCCGTTCGATGAGCTTCTTTCACCGCGACGGACGGCTCCTTCGCCCCCACATTCTCTCCTCCGGCCAGAATCATCCGAAGCTCGGCCTGCCTCTCCAGCCGCTTGCTTTGCTCGATCTGTCTGAGCAGCTCATCCACACTTTTGCGTTCCGCGAGTTTGGCTTGCACCTTGCTTAACGTCCGATCCACCTCTTGATCATCCATCGTCGTTTTCACCAAGTAATCGACCGCACCGAGGCTGATCGCCTCCTTGGCATATTCAAAATCATTATGACAACTCAAGATAACCGGAATGGTCTCCGGATACTGCTTCCGGAGCTCCTTAAGCAGCGTCAGCCCGTCCATTTGCGGCATCCGGATATCCGTGATAACAACGTCAGGCCGCAGAAGCTCCATCGCCTCAAGCGCTTTCATGCCGTTAGAAAAATCCCCTGCCACCTGCATGCCGTATTGCGCCCACGGAATAGTTGAAGCAAGCCCGCGACGCACCAATACTTCATCATCGACAATGATCACTTTCCACATCCGTTATCCCTCCCGAATCGGCAGACTGAGAAGCACTTTCGTTCCCTGGCCTACCTCGCTCATGATGCTGATGCCATAAGGACTTCCGTATAAGCGCTTGATTTTCTCCGCTACGTTAGGAATGCCGATTCCGCTGAACTTCCCTGCAAAATCACTTTCGCTGTGCAGCAGCTGCTCCACCTCTTCCGGCGTCATGCCGATCCCATCGTCCGTCACCGAGAGCAGAAGCGTGGTTCCGGACATTTTCGCTTCGATCCAGATATGCCCGGTTCCATCCTCCAGGCCATGGAAAATACTGTTTTCGACCAACGGCTGCAGGATCAGCCGCGGTACGATACATCTTCCCGCTTCCGGATCAATTTGATAATCGACGGCAAGCCCCTGGCCGAAACGGTACTGCTGAATCAGAATGTAATTGTGCAAATCCTCCAGTTCCTCGGTCAGCGTCACAAACGGGCCCTTCTTGCCGAGACTGGATTGGAGCAGCTTGATCAGCGCGGCAAGCAGTTCCTTGATCTGCGGAACGCCGTGCATGACGGCAAGCCATTGGACCGAATTCAGCGTATTGTATAAAAAGTGGGGATTGATCTGGTACTGCAACGCTTTCAGCTCGGCGTCCTTCTTGGCGCCTTCCTCTTCCTTCACCCGGTTTAACAGCGCGCAGATCGTGTCCAGCATTTCATTATAAGAGCTGCTCAACTCCCCGATTTCGTCATTGCCAAGCACTTGCACCCGGTTTTGAAACGAACCCGTTTTCGTGTTCCGGATCGCATTGCGCAGCAGACGCAGCGGCTTGAGCACGTGCTTGGAAAAAGCCAGCGCGAGCAGCAGACCCAAGAGCCCTGCCGCCGCCGTGATGGTAAGCGTGACGCCCCTGGCTTCCCTCGATGATGAGAATAGCTGCTCATAGGGAATACTGGCTGCGATCGTCCAGCCGGTTACCGGGGAGACACGGCGAATGGCCAGCTCGTCGGAAGTAGGGTTCAGCACATCCTCGTGACCGAGAACGGCTTTTCCGGCCAGATCGATTAAACCGACCTTTTGCCCCGCATACCCTATTCCCGTTTCGAATTCTCCAAGCAGCACGTCTGCGGACATGTGAACGAAAACCCATTCATGGTTCGCCCCCTGAGACGGGATCGGATAGAACAGATTGATGCTTTTGGGACCTTGCATCCGCAGCTTGTAATAATTGGCCGTATGCGGCGCTACAAAAACGCCGGGCTTGCTTTGAAGCACCTCCGGCCACCAGGGCTGATCTGCCAAACGGTCCGGCAGCAGGTCCGTATCCGTACCTGAGCGAACCTTGATCTTCCGGTCTGCGTCGGCAGACAGCAAATAAATACCGCGAATATAGGGCCGGCTTCCCTTTTGCGCATTCAAGAAGTAACGGATATCCAGTTCCTCTTTATACCGCTTTTGCAATTGGTCCACGCTGCTGCTCGCGCCCGTATCCTGGGGCTTTTGCAGCCATTGGACGATGGAACGGTCGAGCACGATCACCTTGGCTATGGAGATCAAATCGAGCATGTACGTGTCTACATTGCTGCTGATTTGCTGCAATGAGGCTTGGGCGGAAGCCGTCGTTTGCCGCTCGATGCTGCTTTCGAATTTATGGTAAGCGAAAATATTGACGATCGTCAGCGGAACAACCGCCAGCACCAAAAAAGAAAGGACCAATCGCGCGCGGATTTTTAAATGAAAGGTCCACCGCATTGATCTCACCACGTTTCCGGTAGGTTCATCTTGTCTGTTTAGCCGAAGAATGATTCAGATACCCACAGATTATCCCTTGACGGCACCTGACGTCAACCCCGAAATAATTCTTCTTTGGAATATTAATACCAGAATGACCAACGGGAAGGTAGATATAAAAGAAGCGGCCGAGATTTGCCCCCAGGGCACATCGTAATCCGACGGCAGGCCGACGATCGCAACCGGCATCGTTTTGAGCGCATCCTTGGAAATGAATGTAACGGCATACAAAAATTCGTTCCAGGCAAAAATGAAGACCAGGATCGCCGTAGTAAACATCCCCGGAGCCACAAGCGGCAACAGTATTTTATAGAACGTTTGAAAGGGTGTCGCTCCGTCCACATCTGCCGATTCGTCCAGTTCCTTCGGCAGCTTGCGGAAAAAGGTGGTCAGGTTCCACAGCGAAAACGGCAGCGTAAAGGCGATATAAGGGAAAATCAGCGCCATGTACGTATTCATCAGATCCAGCTTCTGAATCATAAAATATAAAGGTGAAATGATGACCATCGCCGGGAACATGGAAATGCCGAGCACGAAATAAAGAATCACTTTGGAGCCCGGAAATTTGAGCCGAGCTAGTGCGTATGCGGCAATGGAAGAAACCATTAACGCAATCAGCATGCTGAGTGAAGCCACAAAAAAGCTGTTGACCAAATATTTAAGGAAAGCTTTCTTTTGGAAAACGTCGATATAGTTGTTCCAATACGTTAAGTCCGGTAACCAGCGAATATCATTAATGTTATACAGCATCCGTTCGTCCTGGAAGGAGGCGTTGGTGATCCAGTAAAACGGAAACACCGTAAACAGCACCGCACCGATGACGATCAATACTAAAGCGGCTTTTTCCCATGAAGCGGTTTTGGTTTTCATGCACGTTCCTCCTTCTCCGACAGAGTCCAAATGTAGATGGCGCTGATCGCCGCAATCACAACCAGGATGGATACAGCCAGCGTTGAGCCGTAACCGAAATCCAAATCTTTAAACAACGTTTTGTAGGCGTACAGGCTTGTCACTTCCGTCGCGTTGCCCGGTCCGCCCATGGTCATAACATAGACCAGATCGAAGACGCGGAAGCTGTCCAGCGTACGGAACAGAACAGCTACCAGAATGGTCGATTTGATCATCGGCAGCGTGATGGAGAAAAATTGGCGGAGACGCGTTGCGCCGTCTACCGAAGCCGATTCATACATATCTTTGGGAATCATCTGCAGGCCGGCCAAAATCAGCAGGGCCATAAACGGTGTCGTTTTCCATACGTCGGAAACAATGACCGCCGCAAGCGCGCTTGCCGGTTCGGACAACCAGGCGTGATATTGGTCGATCATGCCAAGCTTGCCAAGCAAAATATTGACGAAGCCCCACTGGTCGTTATACAGCCACAGCCACATGGTGGCCGAAACGACGGTTGGAATGGCCCACGGCACCAAAGCGGCAGCTCTTACAATACCGATCATCCGCAGAGGCAAATTCATAACGAGAGCCAATAGTAATCCCAGCACCAGCTCGAAGAATACGCTGACGACGGTGAAAATCATGGTATTCGCCAGCGAATTCCAGAATCTCGCGTCGTGAATCAATTTTTTGTAGTTCTCCATACCGATAAACTGCTGATCCTGAGGAGCCAGAAGCGAATATTCATAAAAGCTGAGCTTGACCGTCTGAAACAGCGGATAGATCGCTACCAACAGAATAAGCAGGATTGCCGGCGCTACAAAAATGTAACCCCATACCGCCTTTCTTTTCTCCAAATAGGTCATTTGAGTTTTCATTGCTTGTGCAGCTCCTTACTTGCATCATAATCCCCTCCGCCGTTTGGCAGAGGGGTGCCGGTCATGAAAATCGACATTATTTTGCAACGTCCTCAAGCTTCTTCTGAAGATCCGACAGCGCCTGCTCAACCGGTTTTTGACCGTTGAAGGCAAGCGATACCTCCTGTTGGATCGCTTCGGTGACTTTGCCGTAACGCGGAGACTTCGGACGGGAAACACCGTTTTTCAGTACTTCATAGAAGCTTTTGAATGAATCGTTCTTGGTCAGCACTTCTTGATCTTCGTACAAAGATACATCCGACGGCAAGCGTCCGCCCTCGATCGCCTTCACCTTTTGCTGCTTCGCTTCGGTCATCCATTGGATGAATTCAAAAGCTTCTTTCGGATGCTTGGACGTTTGGGATACAGCCAGGTTCCAACCGCCGAGTGTGGAGGCATGCTTACCGTTCTCGCCTTTAGGCAGCGGCACTACGCCAACCTTGCCCTTGACTGCGCTGCCTTCTTTTTCGGCAAGAGGCCATGCGGAGTTCCAATGTCTCATGAACACGGCGTTGCCGTTGAGGAATGTCTCTTGGCTTTCTTTTTCCATATAGGTGTTCACGCCGTTTGGCATAACCTCCTTCAGCTTTACCATCGTCTGAAGCGCTTTTACGTTTTCGGGCGAATTCACAACCGGCTTGCCGGAATCATCCAAAATTTTGCCGTTATACGATTCCATGATCTCCAGCACATTGGTGACCAAGCCTTCATACTGCTTGTATTGGCCGACAAAGCCGTTCATGTTGTATTTTTGGCCAAGCTCTTTGGAAAGCGTCAAAAGCTCATCCCAGGTTTGAGGCGGCTGGACGCCTTCTTTCTCCAGAATGTCTTTGCGGTAGTACAGCATGCCCGCCGTAGAGTTCCACGGAACCGCATACATTTTGCCATCTACCGTCACCGCGTCAACCGGCGCTTTCAAGAATCCGGTTTTCACCTTTTCCTTCATGGCCGCATCCATCAAATCGTCAACCGGGCTGATCCAGCCGGCCTTCGCAAATTCGCTGATCCATACGATATCAAGGCCGAGGACATCCAATGAATCGTCCTTAGCCGCCAGCCATGTCGTCAATCGGTCTCTCAGCTCTCCGGATGGCAGCGGTTTATACGTTACTTTAATATCGGGATGAGACTGGTTAAACGTCTCTACCAGCTTCTTATCTACACCCACACCGTCATCAAAGATGGTAAACGTCAGTTCAACCGGCTTTTTAGCTGCCTCATCCTTGCCCGCACCCGCTTCCTGGTTTTCTCCTGACGGAGAGCAGCCGGTTACAGCCAAGCTCAACAGCAGTAAACTCGCAGCCCATTTTTTCATTTCTTTGTTCCTCCCTTTTTTGCTTGCTTTGTTTTGTAAATGGTTACACCGGTCATTATAGAGGATGAAATGAAAACGGTAACATGGGTCAATCATCTGTTTACGGGGGTCAATCGTCCGTTGAAACCCCTTACAACAATCCCGAATTTCCCATTTGGGGTAGATTGTCTGATTCATGGTGGTCATTCGTCCTGACCTTTGCCGGAGCACTAGCCGCCCGGGAGCGGGGATGATACGCTTTCATCAATAATCCATCTTATTTACCATGGTTTTTGGAAAGGAGTCATATACGTTCATGATTCGCGATATGATTGGAGCCTCCGCCGCTATCCGGCAGATTCCTTCACACGGCCAAGACAAGCCGCTGGACACAGGAGGCGCGGGAATCACCGCCAGCATCGGAAACGACGGCAAGCTGCGTTCTTTCAATGACAAGCACAGCGTTCACGGCTATGTCACCCTGACCGGCATAGAACCGTTTCCTAACTCGGAGTGGTATCACTCCGATTATGTTCGCAGCTACCGTACTCTCCTTGTGGAATCGGACGTTACCGGCTTCGGCTGCGTGCCGGAGCAGGCTGAAGATACCGGCCTTTTCCTCATCGATCACCGCTACCCGGCATGGGAATCCGCCGGCGGTTCCTGGGAAGCGGCGGCAATTTATCTCGTTGATGAATCGGCGACCGGTTCACCCAGACTCGTGCAGTGGGTCCGCTGCAGGAATACAAGCGGAGAGCCGATCGATATGCGCTGGAATTTCGGGGGGCGCTTTAGCCTGCACCGCTGCAGCTATGGACAGCTGACCGAGGGCGGACCTATACCGCTTCCGGAGACGAAGCTCGAACTATCGGCCGATCAGCGGGGCTTATATATCCAGAGCCCTTCGTATGCCGCTGAGGCCGCAATTCTTTTATTCGGCTGGGATCATGCCCTGGAGGAGGAGCCCCGCAGCATCAGCAAAAACACCGATAAACCGGTCGATTATTCCAAACCTCTGACCGTACGGCTTATGCCCGGCGAAACCAGGGATCTGTTCGTCACCTATCAGATCAGGGATTTGAACGATACGGCGGGCGCGAATTCGTTTCATTACGGAGCGCCGAACGCCGACGATTTGACTGCCGCCATCGGCTCCAACGACCTGAAGCTTCTGCCTTCTGCCGAAGCTCTGCCTGGCATCCATATTTGGGCCAGGAATGTGGATTATATTCTTTCGTGCTGCGCCGTTCCCGTCAGGCCGGATTACTGCTGCATTTTGACCGATCACCAGCTTCTTCCTTTATCGTGGAACCGCGATTCATTCTACATGATGATGCTGCTCGTACAGGCCTACGAACAGGCGGAGCATCTATTCCGTAATCCGGAAAAAATCAGACGGCGGATTCTGCATGTATTGCGGGGGCATCTGTTATGGATGTTCGAGCGGGCGGATTGTCCGGAGCAATATTGGGGCCGGGCCTATCTGACGAACGGGTACTGCAAGGATTTGATCTACCAGCTTGATCAGCAGTGTTATCCGCTCTGGGAGCTGGCCGTCTATTATCAGCTGACGGAAGACAGAGCGGTGCTGGAGCGCTGCAAGGACCGATTCGTACAGGCGGTTCAAGGGCTGTTCCATGTGAAAGATCCCGATTATTGGCTGTTCCGCACCGCCGAAACGCCGGCGGACGATAAAGTGGAGCTGCCGTATCATCTGTCCAGTCATATTCTGCTGTGGAAAACCTTACAAGCGGTCGAACAGCTAAATCAAACTACAGGTTGGCTTCAGGAAAATATCGGAGCCTGGGCGGAGGGCGTCAAACAAGCGGTAGCCGAACATTTCAGCGGAAGCTGGAAAGGCAGCCCGGTTTGGGCTTACTTAACCGATGGGCGCGGGCGGCACTCCTACTATCACGATGCCAATGATCTGCCGACCGTGCTGGCGCCAGAATGGGGATTTGTCGAGCCCGGGACGCAAGCGTGGGAGCAGTGGAACGCGACGATGGCCTTCGCTTTTACGGAGGAAAACAAGGGAGGATTTTACCCTGGACCGTTCGGGGGCCTCGGGTCCGTTCATACGCCGCACCCATGGCCGCTTGGCGATGCTCAGGAGCTGGCTTGGCACAGGTTAAACGGCAGGCCGGAGGATTGGGCCCGGGTGTGGAGCAAGCTTCAGGCGACCGGCCAGCGGGACGGCCTGTTCTCCGAAGCTGTAGACGAGCAAACCGGCCGCGTCCGGTCCCGTTATTGGTTTTCCTGGCCCGGTGCGGCCATCGCGATGGAATGGCTTAAGCACAGCCGTTGATCATTGAAGGTTTAAGCAACAGCGGCAGAACCGCCCCGCAAGCGAGTGAAACGGCTTGCGGGGCGGTCCGTCTATTATTCCACCAAACCTTGCTTATAAGCGTAAATGGCCGCCTGCGTCCGGTCTTCCACACCGAGCTTGGCGAGAATGTTCGTGACGTGAAACTTCACCGTCTTCACGCCGATGAACAACTCGTCGGCCACATCCTGATTGGACTTGCCCGAGGCAATCAAACGCAGCACTTCCATCTCGCGCTCGGTCAGCTCCTCGTGGGGCAGCGATGCCTGCTTCGGCTGGCGCAGGCGGTTCATCAGCTTGGAAGCAACCTGCGGCTCGAGCACCGACTGCCCCTTCACCGCAGAGCGGATCGCCTGGGCGATTTCACCGGCGCGCGACGTTTTCAGAAGATAGCTGAATGCGCCCGCCTCGATAACGGGATATATTTTCTCGTCATCGATAAAGCTGGTCAGCACGATAACCTTGCAGTCCGGGTGCTGCTGCAGCAGCCGGCGCGTCGTCTCGATGCCGTCCATGCCGTCCATGACCAAATCCATCAGCACGACATCCGGCTTATACTCAAGCGCCATACGGATGCCCTCCTGACCGCTGCTCGCTTCGCCCACCACCTCTATACCGTCCTCCGTGCCAAGCACGGCCGCCAGACCAATGCGAACCATCTCATGATCGTCCACCAGCAGTACTTTAATCGTCGCTTCTTCCATTCTGATGTCCTCCTTCCGCCATAATCGGAATCCGAATATCAATACGCGTCCCCTTACCGGGAGCGGTAACTAAATTCATTGATCCGCCGATCTCGATGACGCGCTCCTTCATGGTGACAATCCCGTAAGAAGCCTGTTTTTTCATATCCAAATCAAAGCCGACGCCGTCATCCCAAATCAACAGCCGGACGGCATCCGCCGACGGCCTCGTAAGGCGAACCTCCAGCTTGGAAGCCTTGGAATGCCGAAGCGCATTGGACATCGCCTCCTGCACAATGCGGAACAGGTGGTCCTCAATGCCCCGCGGCAGCTTGATATCCTCGGTCAGCTCCCAATTGATCTGCATCGGCACCTTGGCGGACAATTCCTGCATCAGCTCGACAAGCCCTTCGGACAGCCGTTTGCCCTCCAGATGAACGGGCCGCAGGTGCAACAGCAGCGCTCTCATCTCCGACTGCGCTACGGAAGCCATCTCCTCGATCAAATAAATCTGCCGCTGCGCCTTGTCGAAATCTTTATCCAGCGTCCGCAGAGCGGCCGTCGCCGTCATCGAAATGGCGAACAGCTGCTGGCTGACGGCATCGTGCAGCTCCCTGGCCAGACGCTGCCGCTCCTCCACAATGGCCGAATACTTGGCCTTTTGCGCAAGCTGCGCGTTGTTGTTGGACAGCCGCTGAAGCGAGGTAACCTGCTCCTCCCACTTTTTCGTGATCGCATTTAGCTGCTCCCCCAGACGGCCGATCTCGTCTTCGCCCAACGGAGGTACCGAGCGGCTAAGGTTTCCTTTTTCCAGGGAGAGCATTACTTCACGCAGAAGCTCCAGCCTCCGCTTCATACGGCTGCTGTACCAAAGCCCGTAACAGCCGCCGATGACGACAACGATGGTGATGAGGGTAAGACTAACCCATACGCCTTGCTGCCATGATTCGAACGCTTTTATATATCCCTTGGATTGCAGGAAATAGACTATAACGGCAAACAAAACAAGGCTGAGCCCGATCGACTCTGCCATGCTTCGCCATATCATGTTGGTCAGACGTTTGTCATGTCCATCCATTTCCTAAGCGCCTCCAACGGTTTTAAACGATTTTAATATCAATGTCGGCCACGATATACGAAATTTCCAGGTTCACCTGATGAACCGCAGTCCGATAATTGGGCGACTGCCAGACCATTTTATTGAGTACCCCGGCCTCTTTATCATAGCCGATGCTCGTCTGTCCGAACAATACCGACGCCGATACAGACAAGCCTACATCTTCGGGTACGATCAAATCGATATCGGCGATCACGCCCTGCAGGATGATCGTCGTTTCTTTCTGCTCGGGAATGGCATACGTTAAATCCATCTGCAGCTCCCCAAGCACGTTCCAGATTGACATGCTGCGTAAAATCCACGGTTCCCTGCCCCACCGGATGCTTTCGATCAGGCTTTGCTTGCGAACGTGACGGCCATCCTGATGCATTTTACGCATTTTATTGTAAAAAAAGCCGAGCGAAATCAGAATAATCGCCACAATCATGGGCAAATTGCCGCCTACCAGAAGCAGCAGCCCGATGATCATCAGCCCGTAACCTTTTCTCTCGTCTCCCGAATGAAATTTATGGACACCGATCAGAAGTAAAAAGAGGGCTACCACGGTAAAAAAACTGAGATGATTGTCCGCCAGCAAAAACAATCCTGCGCCAATAAGTATAAGCGCAATGTTGTGATTGCGTTTGCGATGCATCCGTGCCGCCCCCTTTCGCCTAGTCTCCGGTGATTTAAGTAAAAGCCATAGCGGCTTGGAACGGCCCTCTATGGCTTTTGCCTTTCATAGCATATCACAATTGTCCACTTTGCTCCAAGCGCATTTTTCCTTGCGTTTACTGCCCTTGTTCGGAGGATATTTTTTCTTTCAGAAGCTGCAGCTGATCATCTATTTTTTGCTGTTTTGCCGGATCTGCGGCTATTGTGCTGCCGTAAAGGGAGCCTGCGTAGGCAGAGCCTGCATAGGGCTTGCGCGCCAATTCCGCTTCCACTTCCAGCGTCATGATTTTCTCTTCCATGCGGCGGAAGCCTTTCACGGCGCTGCCTCCATCAATCACGTTCTGATTTGTGACCTCGGCCATTTGCTTTTTCGCTTTCGCGAGCTGCGCTCTGGAAACCAGTTCGCTGCGTTTATTACGCATTTGGTAATAGGCATCCTTCATTTCGTGCAGCTGCTGCAGCAGCTCCGCTGCTTGAGCCTTCGCCTGCTCGTGCATTTCCGCATATTCCGTGATTTTTCCGTCATAGTACAATTTTTGCTCTAAAGCTTGCCGCGCCGTCGCCTCTTGACCGTTCTTCAGTGCTTCTCTGGCCTGTTCTTCGTATTGCGCACTGAGGCGGACCGCTTCTTCCCCGCGCTCTTTCAGCTTGCGCTCGCTGGAGATTTGACGGGCTACCGTCACTTCAGCCTGTGCGATTTCCTCTTCCATATCCCGAAGATATTGGTTCAGCATGACGATCGGATCTTCCACCTTATCCAACAATTCATGCATCGATGCTTTTGTCATATCCTTAATTCTTTTAAATACTCCCATGGCTACACATCTCCTTTAGGTTGATTTTGTTGTTTTTCATATTGCGCGACTTTGGCGCGAAGCTCTTCGATTTCTTTTCTCAAGGCTTTCTTTTCAATGTCTTTCATCATATCGTCCAGGTTGCTTCTGGCCGGTTCTCCGTATCCGGAAGCGGGCTGTGCGTACTCTCTTTCATAAGCAGGGTTGTCATGCTGCGGAGCCCAGCCGTACTTTTGCGCCTTGCGATAGTGCTTCTCCGCGCGCTTCCAATCCTTACAGCTGCCCCACTTGTGGCCGAAGCCGCCTTCCGAAGCGTACCCTGGACCTCCGCCGTAGGGTCCCCCTGTATAAGGCTCGTTCGGAATGACCAGTGCAGCCAGGAAATAGAGCGGGACAACGACCCCCACCGAAAAGAACGCCGCGATCACGACCAGAAGGCGCAGCAGCGTGGCGTCGATGCCGAACAGCTCGGCAAGACCTCCGCACAGGCCGGTAATTTGGCGGTCGGTACGTGAACGGTAAATTTTAGTCATAGTTAATTCCAGCCCTCCTGCTTCAGTTTATTGCGCAGCTTCGCAAGCTCCTGCTCCACCGCTTGTGTTGCGGTCCCGCTGACATTCGTCCAAGCCTCGCGCATCCCGCTTCTCACTTCCCTGAGTGTACGGGCCGACAGTTCCATATCGGACACCCGCTCCTCCAGCCGGTCGAACATCCGTGGTGTCGGACCGCCTCCCGAATGACGCAGCCTCTCGTTCATGCGCTGCTGCAGCTTGATGGATTCGAGCCTTGCGATGTAATAACTGCGTTTGGAAACGACCTCGTCAAAATCCGCCTTGAGCTGCTGAAGCTGGTCCTCCAACTCAACGATGCCCACCTTGCTTTGATCGTACAGCGCTTTATACTGTGCCGCCTTCTCCTCCTGCTGCATTTTTTCCTGCAGCGCGATGCGCGCGATTTCATCCTCGCCGGCTTTGAGCGCCAAGAGCGCTTGCTGCTCCCTGCGTTCCTTCATCTTCTCGGCCGAGGTGTACTGCTGACGGAGCGATGCCGCATGCGTCAAACACTGATGCAAAAGCCGTTCGGACTCTCGGATTTGCTCCGATTGGTTCGCCAGATATTTGTCAATCAAGCGTACCGGATCTTCCGCATTCTCCAGCATTTCGTTAAAATGCGCTACCGTTATGTCCCGGAATCGTTTGCCTAAACTCATGCTTTGGTCAACCACCTTTTCTCCTGAATTTCGTTAATGTTGTCTAGTAAGCTTTCTTGCCCCGGAGCATGGACACTCCGTACCAGATCAATCCGACAGCAATCAGAATTCCGATCAAGCCCGACAGCTTGCCGAGAAGAATCATTCCGCCCAAGACGATCAAAATCCAGCCGATGATGCTCTTTCCGTTTTTCAGCCCCAGAAATCCGAGACCCACCATCGCTGCCGGGAACAGGAATCCCATCAAATGATGCCCGAAGTGAAAGCCCATTTTGTTCAACAGGATCAAGGATCCGAAGGTGATCAACAGCAGCGCCAATCCGACATGTTTGTTCACTTTCATTTACTTCGCTCACCGCCTTTCGTTTCGTTGTCGGTCGTTTATGTCTTTATTTTAGGGGAATAGGGCTCCCTTCAAAACGGACCTACGGCGGTTTTTGAAACTGGACCTAAGTCCAGTAACCAACCCTCCTGCGGACAAGCAAGCTCCGGGACCGGCAGACCGCATGATAACGCGAACCACGGGCATAATAGACTTAACCAATTCAAGAACAGGATGGTAAACAAGATGAAATTCACAAAATACACAACCACGCTTTGGGCGGTCATCGCTCTTTTGCTGATGCTGCCGATGTTGGGAGCCGCCGTCGCCCCGAATTCGAATGCCGGTTCACAGCAGGAATCCGTCCCTGCTCCGGTACTCATCTATGACGTTAAGCAGGATAAAGTAGTCCAAGCGATTCCTAATACAGCCGAACTCCGCCAAGAGGCGTCGGACTGGTTTCAGCGAGTCGGAGGCTTATCCGGAAGATTCAGTGTCGGAGCGAACAGCGGTATTGTCATCCGGGTGCCGTTCCAGCCCCCGCTGCCCGTGACCAAGGCCGGTTTATCTTTTCAGTGCAAAGAACTGTTCGTCATCCTTCCCAGCCACGAAGAAAAAGAAAGCCCCCAGCTGCTGGCGTTCAGCACGGAGGACAAAACGTTCGTATTCGAATGTTCTTACCAAGTATTCGAGCCGTTTCTCAAAAAGTATAATATCGCTTTTGAAAGCTTATGACAGGGTTCGCCCGCTTCACTTAAGGAGAGATGCACGAATAAAATCGGAACCCCTCACCCCTGTATATGGGGTTTTCAACTCTTATGGGCACTATCCCTAAGGCTCAGATAATCGCAAACGTACAAGCGGTCCTTTTTAAAAAAACAACTAAAATAAATACTTGAAATCAGAGCGTATGTTCGATATAATTTGATTAGGAACATTTGTTCGGATGTCCATGATAGAACAATGAACTGAGCTATGGGGATAATGGCCATAAGGACTTTGAAGCACAATATATCATGGGATGAGCAGCGTCGAATTTCATTTCAGTTCACGCCACATCTCGAGACTTCAGCCACAGCAGCACCCGATTAGAAAAAATCAGGCAAATAGGTTTGACGCACGGGAATAAGCCGCTCCAACCTTTCGACCATTTCCGGCTTGCAATGCAACCTGCCTATTTCCCTCAAAAAACCCGGCCGCTGATAGCCCATGAGCATCGTAGACAATGTTTGAATGTCGCACTGTACTAATGGCCAATCCACCGTCGTTCCTGAATCATCAGCCACCCGCGCCGTTCCGGACTCATCTATCTTCACTTCGAACATCCGGTTGTTCCACTCTGCATGGGCATCCGACACGTCCAAAAGCAGCGTACTCTCTGTCCCTGAAGCGAAAGGATATTTCTCCAGAAAGCTTGCCGCATCTACGATCCGAGCCATAAAGTAAGGCACCAGCTCTTGCTTCACCCTGGGGTTGTCCAACAGGAAGGGCAGCCGATCATCCGAAGGTGCATTCACGATCAGCTTATCGATCATTGAATCGTGATCCGCCAAAAAACGCCACATTCCCATACGGGCCTCATGGTGCAGACTGACGAACTCATGAACTCTTAATACCCTTTCCTTTACCTGATAAAAAACGTATCCTGCCGGCTGGCCTTCCGTATCGTAATACACTGCGACTGTGCCCTGCTTATTTGCAAAAATGCGTTCCCGCCACCATGATTCATCTCTGACCAAAGCGCCGTTATACCGGGAGGCATATTTTTCGTAGATACTTCCCAGTAAAGGAAAATCCTGTACGATGCGCAGGATGCGTCCAGGTTGTGGACCTACTTTTGGCAGCAGTCCCGAAGGAATCTCATAAATTTTGTAATCCGTATAGGTCTCCCAACCATATTTACGGTAAAACGCAAACTGAAAGGGATGCAAAAACGATATGGTTTGTCCTTTATCCCGCATGACGCGTAATGCATTGGTCAGCAATTGTGCTACAAGACCGCCGCGCCGGTACTCCGGCCACGTCGCCACTCCGGCGATGCCGCCCATAGCAAATGTTTTGCCCTGAATACGAGTCTCCAGGTTGAGAATCGTCATTTTGGAAGCCAGCCGTCCATCCACATATGCCCCCCACAATTCATCGGAGTGAAGGTTGGCTTTACGTCTCTCCCGCTCTCCCGGCGTAAGTACGTTTTGAAAAGCAAATTCGGACAGCTCCAGACTCTCTGCAAAATGCTCTCTTGGAATATTGCGAATCTCTACTTTTCTATTCATGCACTATCCCTTTCCTTCCCCTTACGATCATTTTCACGATTCGATCGATTTACAATTCGCCACCATTTCATTGTGCAGCAAACGCCGCTTTTAAACAACCTATTTCACCGGATCCGGCAGCGTACTCCTTAGAGGGACAGGTGTTTTTCCCCAATTCCCCCCAATTCGGGTATACGTCCAATCAGCAGACATTACTTCCTCATATCTTATATCAGATTTTCTGAAAGGGGGATATCACATGAGCTTTGCTGGAGGCTTCTTTACGACCACTGGTGTTATTTTGGTACTCTTTATCCTTCTAGTTATTGTATCCCGTGCATGGTTTATCTAATGGCCAAAAGCCCAAAACCCCCGGCCGGGTTTTCGCCCTCCGGGGGTTTTCAATTTTGTCTTAATTCTCAGATAACCACATAATACGAACCTTCTCCCCCTGTGCTGCCCCCCTACCGCCCGAGGGAATGCAGATCAGGCAGTCGGCATCTTTAATCGACACCATGATACTTGATTTGTCGAGTCCAGCCGGCCGGACCTTTACCATACCGCCTTCGATACGCGAAGTTCCGCGCACATAACGGGGATACGCAGAGCCTTTGCTATAATCCACATCCAAAAAAGCCTCGGCTTCCGGCAGCAGTGGATGGTTCGCACCGAGAGACGCCTTCATAAACGGTCGAACGAGCAGCTCAAAGCCTACATAAGAGGCTCCGGGATTACCCGACAGCGCGAAAAGCGGCTTACCGTGCCACATACCGCATGATGTCGGGCTTCCCGGACGCATGGAAACCTTATTAAACAACAGGGTTCCGTCCCACCGTTCGAACAAATCGACCAGCACATCCTTATCGCCAACCGAGACGCCCCCGGTTGTAATCACGATATCAGCCCATTCGAGCGCAGCGAGCAGCTGTTTTTCTACAACCTCTGCCTCGTCAGGCAAAATCGGCATCATTTGTGGAAGCCCGCCTGCTCCCTTGACTTGGCAGGCCAGCATATAACTGTTGCTTCCGCGAATTTTACCGGGAGCAAGCGGTGAGTCCACAGGCAGCAGCTCGGAGCCGGTAGAAAAAATCGCCACCTTAGGCTGCTGAAAGACCGGTACGCGGTGGAATCCAAAGGTAGCCAGTATGGCAGCCTCACCCGGTCCGATGATACAGCCCCGTTCCAACAGCGGGGCGCCCGGCGACACTTCCTGGCCTATCGGCGTGATGTTCTCGCCTGCTTTCATCGCTTTACGTATCCCTACAGTTCCATCCTTTGCATCCTCAGCCCTGTCAGTCATCTCCAGCATAATCACCGCGTCAGCGCCTTCCGGCACGACAGCTCCGGTCATGATCCGTGACGCTTGTCCCGGTTCGATCGCTTTGGTCGGTACCGAGCCGCAGGGGATCATTTCCGTGACCTCCATCCTAATAGGAGCGTCAGCTGCAGCCGACGTCGTATCTACTGCTCTCACCGCATACCCGTCTACTCCCGACCTGCGAAAATGCGGCACCGGCTCGTGTGCGGTCATGTCCTGTGCCAGTCTTCTCCCAAATGCTTCCTCCAGCGGAACCTCTTCTGTCTTCATCAGCTGTGCTTGCTGAAGCACTTGCCGCTGCGCTTCCTCTAAAGTCACTGCCCTCCGGCCAAATCTTAAACTGCCCACGTGTTACCCTCCAATTCGCGAAGTACGTCTGACTGTCGGTGTATGGTTCTGCTCTTCGCTCTGAAGCCTATTCATCATCTCATGAAATAACCGCTTCCAAGGCCCAAAAGCTTATTATACTCATCCGGATTGTTAATGTTTCCTGTAAAATCAGTCGGAATCCCCAGTTCTGCAAAGAATGAGGCATCCGCTTCCTGCACACGAAGCTCACGGAGCAAACGCATCATCCGGTAATCTTCTTCGGCGAGCAGGCGCTCCACGATTTGAAGGCATCGACGGTGGTACAAGCCATGCAGCGGATGCAAACGTTCATGCAGCCGCGCAATCACCGCATCGCTATCGGTATCTTTTCGCAACCCGCTCATCGCTTCCGCGGCTCGGGCATTGACCAAGGGCATATCGCAGCCGACAACCCACAATTCGTCGTTACGTACGGCGGTCATGGCTGCCTGCAGCCCGGCAAGCGGTCCTTTCCCCGGCTGCAAATCGGGAATGACGCGAACGGCTCCGGCGAATGGCTTCAGTTCATCCTCATACCGCTCTGGCTCTTGGGTTACTAGAATCAGCTCACTGCAGACCCTGCCAAGCTCCGTCAGCTGCCTAGCCAAAAACGTCCGGCCTTCGTACTTTAGCAGCGCCTTGCTGTCACCGCCCATGCGCCGGTTCAATCCGCCGGCCAAGATGATGCCCGACCTTTCCGTTTCCTTTGGGCTTCTGTCTTGCATCGGACAAACCCCCGCCTTTATGCTCGTTCTTATTTCATTCCTTACTATAGGACAAAAAAGATGGAATGTCTATGGTTGATAGCTCTCAATAACGCAAGGGTCATTCTCGCTGCCTCGCGGCTTCCATGCCCGCTGCCTGAAATGAAAAAAACCTGAACCATTCTCCGGTCCAAGCTTTTTCCTAGCGGATTCATATATTATTGTAAATAACCCATTATAATGCCAGCCGTTTCTTCAATCGCTTTGTCCGTTACATTAATGACCAAGCAGCCCACCTGCTTCATCAAGTCTTGGGCGTATCGAAGCTCTTCGTCGATTCGTTCCATGGTTGCATACTTTGCTCCAAAAGGGAGCCCTACGGCCTTCAACCGTTCCGTACGAATTTTGTACAGCTTCTCGGCATCCATCGTTAGGCCGACGATCCGGTTACTCGGCACGAGGAACAACTCCTTAGGCGCCTTTACCTCCGGTACCAGCGGAAGATTGGATACCTTGATCCCCTTGTGAGCCAAAAAAATGCTCAGCGGCGTCTTGGAGGTTCGCGATACGCCGATCAGAACCAGTTGGGCCTTCAGCAGCGCACTCGTGTCGCGTCCGTCATCACATTTGACGGCAAATTCAATGGCTTCCACCCGGCGGAAATAATCTTCATCCATCAGATGGAGAAGACCCGGCTTACGTTTGGGCGCATCGTTAAATGTGTCGACAAACGCCTCCATCATCGGTCCCATGATATCCACGGCTCTGACACCCAGCCGGATCGCTTCTTCCTTCATGGTCTCTCTCAGTTCTGGCTGTACCAGCGTATATGCGACAAAACCGCCCCTTTGGGCAGCCTCCTCCAATATTGTACGGATCTCATCCTCACTCTTGATATGACCGATTCGTTTCGTTCTCACCTGATGTGCGTCAAACTGTCGAATCGTCGCTCTCACGACCGCCTCGGCCGTTTCTCCGACGGAATCCGAACAGATTGTAATTTCATACGACTGATCTTCACTCATCCGGTTCCTTCTCCTTTTATCCGCAAAATCCTTAATGGCCAACAGCCATATCCAGCAAAATTTTTGTCATAATGGTTTTGGTTATTCTGCCGACCACATCCCAACGGGGGATACCTCCCGTCTGCTCGAGCTTCGACGGTACGACTACCGGCAAGCTGTCCACCTGGTGATTAATCATTTTCTTAGCCGCATCGACCACCGATTCATCAGGCGACACGTGAATGACGTTGGGCTCGCGCGTCATCACCATACTGACGGGCATGGTGGCAGCATTCGTATTGCCGAATGTAAACTTGAGCAGGTCCTTGCGTGATATGATACCGGACAAGCACCCCTGATCATCCACGACGATCAAGCTGCCCACATTTTCCATAAAGAGTGAAACAACAGCATCGCCTACGGACGCATTTTCCTTCACGATAACAGGAAGCGCCTGCACTTCTTTAACTTTCGTATTCAACAGCTTCCTGGATGCATGGAGACCCGGAGACATAGCCGAGCCCGGTGTATACCCTACCTTTGGCTTGGCGTCTATGAGGCCCAGCATCACAAGCAGCGCCAGGTCCGATCGTAACGTCGGGCGGCTAAGCCCAAGCATTTCCGCTATTTGTTCGCCTGTAATTGGCGCATTTGCTTTTACCAGTTCTACGATCTGTAATTGGCGTGCAGTCAGTTCGATGACCGGTCCCTCCTCATTTCAAAGCAGCCACTGCTGTCTGCCTTTTGATTCCTATCCAATTGTACCAAAAATGCTCTCAAACTCATAGAACTGTAACTCAGTTTATTCTACCGATGAATTATGGTGTACTTTTATCGCAATATTGCTTTATTTATTGCGTATTATTTAATATTTAATTATACTATATATAATTGTAAATGAACACCATTATTGTTGGGAGGCACGAATGGGATGGAAAGGGAATTGGCGCTCGAGATAGTACGAGTCACAGAACTCGCCGCATTATCGGCTGCAAAATGGATGGGCCGGGGCGATAAAAATCAGGCAGATGGAGCTGCAACCGCAGCGATGCGCGCCATGTTCGATTCTGTATCCATTCGGGGAACCGTAGTGATTGGTGAAGGCGAAATGGATGAAGCTCCTATGCTTTATATTGGGGAGCAAGTCGGCAACGGACAAGGACCAGAGGTTGACGTAGCCGTCGATCCGCTTGAGGGTACCGAGCTTGTAGCCAAAGGGCTTAACAATGCCCTAGCCGTTATCGCCATCGCAGGTAAAGGAAATTTACTGCATGCCCCGGATATGTATATGGAGAAAATAGCGGTAGGACCTGCGCTTGCCGGACAATTAAGTTTGACCGAACCGCTGGAAAAGACGCTGAAGCGTGCTGCTGAAGTGCTCGATAAACCACTAAGCAACTTGACGATCATGATTCTTGACCGGGAACGGCATCGCGAACGAATCGAGACCTTGCGCCGAGTAGGCGTACGGATTAAGTTCTTGAGCGACGGCGATGTAGCCGGGGCCATAGCGCCTGCCTTATCCGAATCCGGAATCGACATGTACGTAGGCTCCGGCGGAGCCCCTGAAGGGGTACTGGCGGCCGCGGCACTGCGATGCTTGGGCGGAGAACTGTTAGGCCGACTACTGCCGGCGAACGATGAAGAATATGACCGCTGTATTGCTATGGGTATCAAGGATCCGCACAAAATATTGACAATGAACGATATGGTTGGAACGGATGATGTTATCTTTGCGGCTACCGGCATTACCCCGGGAGAAATTTTGAACGGCGTCCGGTATATGCCTAACTTGAGGGCGGAGACGCATTCGATCGTCATGCGCGCAAAAACCCGTACGATCCGTTTTATCCAATCGAGCCATTATTTACCTAATAAACAATTACTTCAAGAAACCTATATTTAATTTAGGGCGGTTGATTTCTTCCTTTCCTGTGTTACTATTTACTTAGAATAAATGGATATGGGAGAAGGAATAACGCATGGATATCCTGTTTTATACCGTCGTCGGTCTGATTGCCGCCACGTTCGGAAGCTTGGTCGGCCTCGGCGGCGGTATTATTATTGTCCCCGCGCTTGTTTACTTGGGGCCTTATTTTATTGGCGAATCCATTCCGATTTCAACCGCCGTTGGAACATCGTTAGCCGTTCTTATTTTCACAGCTTTATCTTCTACAGTAACCTTTTTTAAACAAAAACGAGTCGATTTTAAAAGCGGGTGGCTCCTTTTCATCACCTGCGGTCCCGGAGCCATGCTTGGTTCCTACACTACGCAATACGTCAATGCCAAGTCGTTTCAGCTGGGCTTCGGAATATTCATGCTGTTTATGGCCGTCCTGCTTATACTTCGGGATTACCTCAAGCCGTTGGATATCAAGTGGAGCATTGAGCGAACGTATACGGACGGGAAAGGGCAAACCTTTCAATACGGGTACAGCGTTCTACCGGTGCTGGTCATCGGGCTCGCCGTCGGATTCATTGCCGGGTTGTTTGGCGTCGGCGGGGGAGCCCTGCTCGTACCGGTTATGGTTATTTTATTTCGTTATCCTCCCCATGTGGCTACTGCAACATCCATGTTTGTTATTTTACTCTCCGCTCTGATGGGAAGCACCACTCATTTTGCACTGGGTGAAGTGAATTTATGGATGGTGCTTGGATTAGCGCCAACCGCCATCGTTGGAGGGTGGCTGGGTGCAGTCATTGCAAGCCGGCTCGGCAGTAAAAAGCTGCTTTGGGTGCTTCGTGTCACCTTCTTGCTTGTAGCGTTGAAGATGATATGGGAAGGCGCATTTTTAAGCTGAAGACAAATATTCATATGTAAGTCAATTATAGCCGCACGGACAGAAGGCTCATAAGGGATAATTCCCTCCTCCTTATCCAAAACTAAAAGAACTGTATGTTTAGTGATAAGGGGGAGCCTTTTATGTATCGACAACCGTTCGCGGCTTTTTTCTATGCTTTAATGTTGGGTATGCTCTTATCTTCCTGTACCGGGACTACGAATGATGATTCAGATATGCCCAATCCTGAGCCGCAATCATTCCAACAGGCCAATCGTATTTCCAAGCTGGAACCACCGATTCCCGATCAAATCATTCCGATCCCGGAACGTAAGCCAGACCATCAACAATCAACTCAGGAGTCTCCTCCCCCGGCGGCGGCTACGGTAGAAAAACCAGTGGCTCAGCCGGAAGCTAAGCCCAAATCCACTCCAATCCAAAAGGCAAACAAGAAGAGGTCACCTTCTTCGGAAAAACCCGCCAGGGAGGTGGCTACTCGGAACAAAACGTTAACCTTATCCCAGTTAGTTAAAAAGTATCCTGATCTATTGCTGCTCAAAGGTCCTGAAGCATCGAGACAAGTGGCTCTCACTTTCGATGACGCACCGGATAAGCAGTATACTCCTCAAGTGCTAAATGTATTAAAACAATACAATGTCCGAGCTACATTCTTTATTCTGGGGTCCCAAGCAGAACAACATCCTGAGATCGTCAAGCGCATTGCGCGAGAAGGGCATGTGATCGGAAACCATTCCTATAATCATAAGCTGTTCACTAAACTATCTGACGAGAGCTTTAAATCTCAGGTGCTGCTTACACAAGCATCTTTGAAGTCTCTGATCGGCTATTCCCCCAGATTGATTCGGCCTCCTTTCGGAGAGATTAATGAAAATCAACTGTTGTGGGCTTCCATGCAAGGTTACCGCATCGTCAATTGGAATGTCGATTCGGAGGATTGGAAACAGCTCAATCGGGAACAAGTCACAAACAATATTTTAAACCATGTAAAAAAGGGATCGATCGTTCTTCAACACTCCGGCGGCGGACCTGGACAAAACTTAAGCGGAACCGTCGAAGCTCTACCCACCGTCATCCAAACCTTGCAGTCGCGCGGTTACCAGCTTGTCACTTTACCCGAGCTGCTTCAAGTGTCCAAACAGTTAAAGTAGCAGCATTTTCGTATTCAGGCACAAATCTTCATCCGCTCAATGAGCTGACTTACGGCGAGCCTGCCTTTAGGCCTGGTTACTGCGTACCAACTAATCTGATGGTCATTATGTCTAACTTGGCAGCCGCATTACGCAAAAGAGCTCTTAGGATTTATTATCCTAAGAGCTCTTTTCCATGTTGAATACCGGCGAGAGGACTCGAACCTCCACCCTTTCGGACTCGATTTTGAGTCGAGCGCGTCTGCCATTCCGCCACGCCGGCAAATAAAATTTACTCCGTGCCCTGAGAGATTCGAACTCCCGACCTTTTGATTCGTAGTCAAACGCTCTATCCAGCTGAGCTAAGGGCACATGCTTATTTAATTAATTGTTGGAGTGGTGCCGAAGACCAGACTTGAACTGGTACGGTAGTCACCTACCGCAGGATTTTAAGTCCTGTGCGTCTGCCGATTCCGCCACTCCGGCAAAAGAATGGAGGCGCCACCCAGATTCGAACTGGGGGTAAAGCTTTTGCAGAGCTCTGCCTTACCACTTGGCTATGGCGCCGTATAATGGAGCGGAAGACGGGATTCGAACCCGCGACCCTCGCCTTGGCAAGGCGATGCTCTACCCCTGAGCCACTTCCGCATATTGAATATCGGACCCAAGTTGAATAGTTTTCTCCAAGAGTCCGTTACTGGGGATCTAGGATTCGAACCTAGGCATGACGGAGTCAAAGTCCGTTGCCTTACCGCTTGGCTAATCCCCAATGCTGATAAGAATAAAGGGCGATCGAAGGGAATTGAACCCTCGAATGTCGGAGCCACAATCCGATGCGTTAGCCACTTCGCCACGACCGCCATATTGGAGAGTTATTGGCAGGGGCAGCAGGAATCGAACCCACACCAAAGGTTTTGGAGACCTTTGTTCTACCTTTAAACTATGCCCCTATAATAAACTGGTGGAGGCTGATGGATTCGAACCACCGAACTCGTCAGAGAACAGATTTACAGTCTGCTGCGTTTGGCCACTTCGCTAAGCCTCCATATAAAGTTGTTGCTGGTGCCGTCGAGAGGACTTGAACCCCCAACCTACTGATTACAAGTCAGTTGCTCTACCAATTGAGCTACAACGGCAAATTGATGGTGGCTCGGGACGGAATCGAACCGCCGACACGAGGATTTTCAGTCCTCTGCTCTACCGACTGAGCTACCGAGCCATAATTATAATACATTTTATACTTCTTGTAAACCACTCAATGGGTTCTCACATCCCATACAGGATGTAAATTTCATGGCGGAGCCGACGGGATTCGAACCCGCGGTCTCCTGCGTGACAGGCAGGCATGTTAGGCCTCTACACCACGGCTCCACATATTTTTCGAATGCTTGGCTTCGAAATTGGTTGCGGGGGCAGGATTTGAACCTGCGGCCTTCGGGTTATGAGCCCGACGAGCTACCGGGCTGCTCCACCCCGCGTCAGTATAAGTAATCTATGGTGGAGGCTGACGGGATCGAACCGCCGACCCTCTGCTTGTAAGGCAGATGCTCTCCCAGCTGAGCTAAGCCTCCATGGGAAAGTAAAGCAAGTGGTGACCCGTAGGGGATTCGAACCCCTGTTACCTCCGTGAAAGGGAGGTGTCTTAACCCCTTGACCAACGGGCCTTGCTATAATGTACTACGGAGAGAGAGGGATTCGAACCCTCGAGACGCTTGTGACGCCTACACGATTTCCAATCGTGCTCCTTCGGCCAACTCGGACACCTCTCCAAAATGGCTCCCCGAACAGGACTCGAACCTGTGACAACTCGATTAACAGTCGAGTGCTCTACCAACTGAGCTATCGGGGAATATCGCTTGGCGACGTTCTACTCTCCCAGGACCCTGCGGTCCAAGTACCATCGACGCTGGAAGGCTTAACGGTCGTGTTCGGTATGGGTACGCGTGGTTCCCTTCCGCCATCATCACCAAACGTATTGATGTTTCTTCCAGGAAACATCGCATTTTCACTTTCAAGGCGGCTTGCGCCCTGAAAACTGGATCGAAACCAAGCTGCTGATCATCTTCATGTGCTTTTTGGATAAGCCCTCGACCGATTAGTATTCGTCAGCTCCACACGTTGCCGTGCTTCCACCCCGAACCTATCTACCTCGTCGTCTACAAGGGGTCTTACGTACTGGGAAATCTCATCTTGAGGGGGGCTTCACGCTTAGATGCTTTCAGCGCTTATCCCTTCCGTACTTGGCTATCCAGCCGTGCCTCTGGCGAGACAACTGGTACACCAGCGGTACGTCCATCCCGGTCCTCTCGTACTAAGGACAGCTCCTCTCAAATTTCCTGCGCCCGCGACAGATAGGGACCGAACTGTCTCACGACGTTCTGAACCCAGCTCGCGTACCGCTTTAATGGGCGAACAGCCCAACCCTTGGGACCTACTTCAGCCCCAGGATGCGATGAGCCGACATCGAGGTGCCAAACCTCCCCGTCGATGTGGACTCTTGGGGGAGATAAGCCTGTTATCCCCAGGGTAGCTTTTATCCGTTGAGCGATGGCCCTTCCATTCGGTACCACCGGATCACTAAGCCCGACTTTCGTCCCTGCTCGACCTGTTTGTCTCGCAGTCAAGCTCCCTTTTGCCTTTGCACTCTGCGAATGATTTCCAACCATTCTGAGGGAACCTTGGGGCGCCTCCGTTACGCTTTAGGAGGCGACCGCCCCAGTCAAACTGCCCACCTGACACTGTCCCCATACCCGCTTAGGGCACCAGGTTAGAACTCCGATACGATCAGGGTGGTATCCCAACGTCGCCTCCACACAAGCTGGCGCTCATGCTTCTCTGGCTCCCACCTATCCTGTACAGATCGTACCAAAGTCCAATATCAAGCTGCAGTAAAGCTCCATGGGGTCTTTCCGTCTTGTCGCGGGTAACCTGCATCTTCACAGGTATTAAAATTTCACCGGATCTCTCGTCGAGACAGCGCCCAAGTCGTTACGCCATTCGTGCGGGTCAGAATTTACCTGACAAGGAATTTCGCTACCTTAGGACCGTTATAGTTACGGCCGCCGTTTACTGGGGCTTCGGTTCACAGCTTCGGGTTGCCCCTAACCGCTCCCCTTAACCTTCCAGCACCGGGCAGGCGTCAGCCCGTATACTTCGCCTTGCGGCTTCGCACAGACCTGTGTTTTTGCTAAACAGTCGCTTGGGCCTTTTCACTGCGGCCCCCTCGGGCTATTCACCCTACCGGGGCACCCCTTCTCCCGAAGTTACGGGGTCATTTTGCCGAGTTCCTTAACGAGAGTTCTTCCGCGCGCCTTAGCATCCTCTGCTCGCCTACCTGTGTCGGTTTGCGGTACGGGCACCTTCTCCCTGGCTAGAGGCTTTTCTTGGCAGCCTGAACTCATGACCTTCGGTACTCCAATTTTCCCTCCCCATCACAGCCCAGCCTTTCGATGTGCGGATTTGCCTGCACACCAGCCTCACTGCTTGGACGAGCATCCATCAGCTCGCGTCACTATCCTTCTGCGTCACCCCATCGCTCATAACGGTTCACGGTGGTACAGGAATTTCAACCTGTTGTCCTTCGACTACGCCTTTCGGCCTCGCCTTAGGTCCCGACTTACCCTGAGCGGACGAACCTTCCTCAGGAACCCTTAGGCTTTCGGCGGATCAGATTCTCACTGATCTTTTCGTTACTCATACCGGCATTCTCACTTGTAACCGCTCCAGCTGTCCTCACGATCAACCTTCAACGCTGTTACAACGCTCCCCTACTGCCCATTACTGGACCCATAGCTTCGGTGGTGTGTTTAGCCCCGTTACATTTTCGGCGCAGAGTCACTCGACCAGTGAGCTATTACGCACTCTTTGAATGGTGGCTGCTTCTAAGCCAACATCCTGGTTGTCTGCGCAACTCCACATCCTTTCCCACTTAACACACACTTGGGGACCTTAGCTGATGATCTGGGCTGTTTCCCTCTTGACAATGGATCTTAGCACTCACTGTCTGACTCCCGGGTTAACGTCTGTGGCATTCAGAGTTTGACTGGACTTGGTAACCCTTGGCGGGCCCCGCACCCAATCAGTGCTTTACCTCCACGACGCATCTCCCGAGGCTAGCCCTAAAGCTATTTCGGGGAGAACCAGCTATCTCCGAGTTCGATTGGAATTTCTCCGCTACCCCCACCTCATCCCCGAATTTTTCAACATTCGTGGGTTCGGGCCTCCAGTGCGTGTTACCGCACCTTCACCCTGGACAGGGGTAGATCACACGGTTTCGGGTCTACGCCTGCAAACTCATTCGCCCTGTTCAGACTCGCTTTCGCTGCGGCTTCGGCTTCTCACCTTAACCTTGCTTGCAAACGTAACTCGCCGGTTCATTCTACAAAAGGCACGCCATCACCCTTTAACGGGCTCTGACTTCTTGTAAGCACACGGTTTCAGGTTCTCTTTCACTCCGCTCCCGCGGTTCTTTTCACCTTTCCCTCACGGTACTGCTTCACTATCGGTCGCCAGGGAGTATTTAGCCTTGGCAGATGGTCCTGCCGGATTCCCACGAGGTTTCACGTGTCTCGCGGTACTCGGGATCCGTCTAGGGTTTTCGCAGAATTTTGGCTACAGGGCTGTTACCTTCTCCGGCCGGCCTTTCCAGACCGCTTCACCTACTCTGCTCAACCCACGTTGACGTCCCACAACCCCAGGGGGCAAGCCCCCTGGTTTGGGCTAATCCGCTTTCGCTCGCCGCTACTGACGGAATCACTTTTGTTTTCTTTTCCTGAGGGTACTTAGATGTTTCAGTTCCCCTCGTCTGCCTCCAATGCAGCTATGTATTCACTGCATGGTACGTATCTATTACGATACGCAGGTTTCCCCATTCGGACATCCCCGGATCAAAGCCTGCTTACGGCTCCCCGAGGCATTTCGTCGTTCGCCACGTCCTTCATCGGCTCCTGGCGCCTAGGCATCCTCCGTGTGCTCTTATTAGCTTAACCAATTTGGTTATTCGGTACCGACACACTTACGTATCGGCTGCTGACGATTTTCTTACGAAAATCGCAGCGGGATGATTCAGCATTTTGCTTCGTTTCGATATCCAGTTTTCAAGGAACAAACATTGAATGGTGGAGCCAAGCGGGATCGAACCGCTGACCTCCTGCTTGCAAGGCAGGCGCTCTCCCAGCTGAGCTATGGCCCCATGACCACCATTATGAAGTTTAATGGTGGGCCCTAGTGGACTCGAACCACCGACCTCACCCTTATCAGGGGTGCGCTCTAACCAGCTGAGCTAAGGGCCCTCACTACTCTATAGGATTAAAAACCCACTTAAAGTGGATTCGCTTGGCGACGTTCTACTCTCCCGGGACCCTGCGGTCCAAGTACCATCGACGCTGGAAGGCTTAACGGTCGTGTTCGGTATGGGTACGTGTGGTTCCCTTCCGCCATCATCACCAAACGATCGAAAGGCATTGCACCTTTCAAAACTGAACACGAGTGAGTGCTTCTTGCTTATTGTCCGTTACCCCGCAGGTAACATGGACTCCATAGAAAGGAGGTGATCCAGCCGCACCTTCCGATACGGCTACCTTGTTACGACTTCACCCCAATCATCTACCCCACCTTCGGCGGCTGGCTCCTTGCGGTTACCCCACCGACTTCGGGTGTTGTAAACTCTCGTGGTGTGACGGGCGGTGTGTACAAGACCCGGGAACGTATTCACCGCGGCATGCTGATCCGCGATTACTAGCAATTCCGACTTCATGCAGGCGAGTTGCAGCCTGCAATCCGAACTGAGACCGGCTTATAAGGATTCGCTCCGGATCGCTCCTTCGCTTCCCGTTGTACCGGCCATTGTAGTACGTGTGTAGCCCAGGTCATAAGGGGCATGATGATTTGACGTCATCCCCACCTTCCTCCGGTTTGTCACCGGCAGTCAACTTAGAGTGCCCAACTTAATGCTGGCAACTAAGCTCAAGGGTTGCGCTCGTTGCGGGACTTAACCCAACATCTCACGACACGAGCTGACGACAACCATGCACCACCTGTCTCCTCTGTCCCGAAGGAAAGGTACATCTCTGTACCGGTCAAAGGGATGTCAAGACCTGGTAAGGTTCTTCGCGTTGCTTCGAATTAAACCACATACTCCACTGCTTGTGCGGGTCCCCGTCAATTCCTTTGAGTTTCACTCTTGCGAGCGTACTCCCCAGGCGGAGTGCTTATTGTGTTGACTTCGGCACCAAGGGTATCGAAACCCCTAACACCTAGCACTCATCGTTTACGGCGTGGACTACCAGGGTATCTAATCCTGTTTGCTCCCCACGCTTTCGCGCCTCAGCGTCAGTTACAGTCCAGAAAGCCGCCTTCGCCACTGGTGTTCCTCCACATCTCTACGCATTTCACCGCTACACGTGGAATTCCGCTTTCCTCTCCTGCACTCAAGCCACCCAGTTTTCGGTGCGATCCGGGGTTGAGCCCCGGGCTTATACACCAAACTTAAGCGGCCGCCTGCGCGCGCTTTACGCCCAATAATTCCGGACAACGCTTGCCCCCTACGTATTACCGCGGCTGCTGGCACGTAGTTAGCCGGGGCTTTCTTCTCAAGTACCGTCACCCTCAGGGCAGTGACTCCCCAAGGCGTTCTTCCTTGGCAACAGAGCTTTACGATCCGAAAACCTTCTTCACTCACGCGGCGTTGCTCCGTCAGACTTGCGTCCATTGCGGAAGATTCCCTACTGCTGCCTCCCGTAGGAGTCTGGGCCGTGTCTCAGTCCCAGTGTGGCC
Organism: Paenibacillus naphthalenovorans; assembly: GCF_001465255.1. Taxonomy (NCBI): domain Bacteria; kingdom Bacillati; phylum Bacillota; class Bacilli; order Caryophanales; family Paenibacillaceae; genus Paenibacillus; species Paenibacillus naphthalenovorans. The sequence continues at coordinate 3,449,539 of NZ_CP013652.1, forward strand.
GATCACCCTCTCAGGTCGGCTACGCATCGTCGCCTTGGTGAGCCGTTACCCCACCAACTAGCTAATGCGCCGCAGGCCCATCTGTAAGCCACAGCTTGCACCGTGTTTCTTGATCCCTCCATGCGGAGAAACCACCTATCCGGTCTTAGCTACCGTTTCCGGTAGTTATCCCGGTCTTACAGGCAGGTTGCCTACGTGTTACTCACCCGTCCGCCGCTCCAGGAGGTCTCCCCTAAGGGAGAACCCCCAGCGCTCGACTTGCATGTATTAGGCACGCCGCCAGCGTTCGTCCTGAGCCAGGATCAAACTCTCCATCAAAGAAAATCTGATTAGCTCATACATCTACTACTGGCGAGAATCTCTCGATTCTCTATCTTTACACTCACTCGTTGTTCAGTTTTCAAAGGGCAATTTCACTGCTAAAACCTTGCTGTACAAGGATTTTTCAACTTTGTCGCTTGTTGTCACCTGGTTTAGCGGCGACTTTTATAATATACCATATTCGCCTATCTCAATGCAAGCATTTTTTTTAAAACATTTATTTCTATTCTTCATCGAGAGGCTTCATCACGGTAAGCCGTTTGAAGCGGCGAAAATTAATTTAACATATCCCCAATTTGAAAGTCAAGCGTCCGGAACAAAAAAATAAAGGAGCTCTGCTGTACCTTAGGGCCAAAGAGCTCCTGCTTTCCATTATTCAATCATACCTTCAACCGGACTGCTCGCGGAGGCATACCGTTTTTTAGGGATCCGGCCGGCAATAAAGCCCTTGCGTCCCGCCTCGACAGCCAGTTTAAACGCTTCAGCCATCAGAACCGGATCACCCGCTCCGGCTACTGCCGTATTCAGTAGAACGCCGTCTGCTCCAAGCTCCATTGCCAAAGCGGCATCGGCAGGTCCGCCAATTCCAGCATCAACGATAATCGGCACCTTCGCTTCTTCCAAAATAAATCGCAAATTATTCGGGTTTACGATACCTTGACCGGAGCCGATCGGCGAAGCGCCCGGCATCACCGCCGCAGCTCCCGCTTCCTGCAGCTTGCGCGCAAGTATCGGATCGTCTGAAGTATAAGGAAGTACAATAAAGCCTTCATCCACCAATATTTTGGTCGCTTCAAGGGTGCCGACCGGATCCGGCAGCAGGGTTCTTGGATCACCGATCACTTCAACTTTGATCATATCGCACAATCCGGAGGCTTTCGCGAGACGGGCAATCCGCACCGCTTCTTCTACCGTATAGGCACCGGCTGTATTAGGCAGTAGGGTAAACTTTTTCAAATCCAAGGTTTCAAGAAAGTTAGGTGCATCCGGGTTATCGATCGGCAATCTGCGAATGGCAAACGTCAGTACCTCCGCCTCCGAGACACGAACAGCTTGTTCTTGAATTTTCAGATCCGTAAATTTCCCCGTACCCAAAAGCAACCGGGATTTAAATTCATAAGGACCAATTTTCAACGTTTCACTCATGTTCATTATCTCCTTCATTGTACAAAAATATGTTAACCTCCGCCGACAAAATGGACGATCTCCACCCGGTCGCCATCATTCAGACGCGTCTCGTTATATGTGCTGCGTTCAATTATTTCCTTGTTCAATTCCACTACCAATATTTTGTTCTCCAGTTTGAACGCCGCCAGCATTTCCGCTACCGTAGAAACGTTGTCCATTTCTCTTGGCTCCCCGTTCACGATGAGTCTCATCCGTTCACCTCCTCTAAATCCGTACATAAAAAAAGCCAACCCAGAGCAGGTCGACTTGATGAGCAAATGCCTTACAACAAATCCGTAAACATTCGTCCACTTCCCTACGCTGGTATGATCCAGTTGCCGTCCGCGTTCTGCGGACTGCCGTAATCAGGTTCCAAGGGTCAAAGAATTCGCTTCTTTATCTCAGCCCCGCTTGCATGAAGGCTCCCCTAGTGGCTATTCAATTGTTGACATTATATCACAAACTTTGGTTCTTGACACCTTTATAACGAAGCTCAAGCACGGAGAATTCAGAGTCGATCGTAAAGATCACCTCTTTGGCCAGCGATTTTTTGACCAGCTTGCTCACCAGCAGCGGAAGCTCCGCTTTCACATCTGCCAGCTTCGGAACCTGCTGCAGTTCCTGCAGGCTCCAGGCTTCCTCTCTGCTCGCAAGCAAATCGATAAGCAGCTTGCAGCAGTTCTCCATCTTCGACATCACGGAAAATTCACAAGCCAGCAAAACCAGCTGCACTCGCTGTTTTAACGTTTCCCTGCTTAAGGTGAGCTCCTCGTACAATTTATAAATCCCGGGATTAATCGTTTTCACTTGACGCCATACGGTAACCTCGGGATGGCTTCCCGATTCAATAATGACAATCCGCGCCCAGTGGCGCAGCGCTTCAAGAATATTGTTGTAAGCGTCCAGAAAATGCTCGTTTAATATATATTCTTTACTCTGCAGGTAGCACCGCAAAAACTTGGAGAATTCAATAAGAAGCTTGCGCTCCCGCAGCTCAACCGGGAATTCAAGTATCTTATGACGCAAGCTCTCCATATACGTATTCCGATCCAAAAGTATCTCCCCTTTTAAGATCCAATAAATCAAGTTGCTGTGTTCTGCATGCAGGATCCACTGCTCCAACGCATCAGGACTGATCCACCTTTCTTGTATACGTAGGTTGTCTTTTATATAATGAATTTGTTGATAAGTTCGTTTATTGTCATGACTGACGACAAGAAGCAGAATATCGAATCCGTCCGTCACGGAAGAGAACATCGAAGGGCTATCGACTGCCGACACACTGATGACAGCTTCATCCTGCCGGAGTTTTTCAACCCAATATTGTTTTACTGATTCCATCAAGGAAGCCTCCTGACTTTGAGCGCAAGAATCAAATAATGCAATATTTATGATTATTTCTACATTCAAATTCAGTTTCCTGCCAAGGTTTTGTGTCAAAATTCACATAATTATTCCTATGAAAGAAGTGACGTTAATGAGGTTCAAGTCAAGTAAAGTAAATGAATTCCGGTTATGGGGGCTCCTTCTGACGATGGGCGGGATGCTGCTCATGATTACCGGACTTGCGGGTATCGTCTTTGAATGGGGAAAAATAGGGCGCATCCTAGCGGCGACGTGCATGGTGCTTGGCGGAATTTCCATGCTGGTCAGTATGGCCGTTTATTTTACAGCAGGCATGATGTCAACAAGCGCCACGGTACTGGTATGTCCTGAATGCGGAAAGCATACCAAAATGCTGGGCAAAACCGACCGCTGTATGTACTGCAAAACCATTTTAACATTCGACCCCAAATACGCTCCGAGCGAAAATCCGGAGGAAACTGCCGGTACTTCGGTCAGCCGAAGCGAAACGACATCCTCTACTTGATCGGGAGTTTGCCGGCCTCATCCCGGTAGCCGACACAAAAAACTGGCTTCGCCGCGTTACGGCAAAGCCAGTTTTTTATTGCTTTGATTCGAGCGTCGAATGAATCCAGTTCCACGCCTGCGGGTTCTCAAAGCCTCTGCGCCAGGAAGCGACTCCGGCAAGATGATATTTATTCACCAGTGCAATTCTCGCTTTAACCGAGGTCTCATCCTCGATCCAGATTTTTTTGCGCTTGCCGTCTTCCTCGTATTCGATATAGTTTTGACCGGTTTCTGCAGAAAAAACAGGAGTCAGGTTCTTCTCCTTGATGATCCGCTGCGGCCTATCCATGAACACGGCCCTTGAGCTCACGTTGGTTTTGCCGTCCTTCACTTCCTCCGTCCATTCCCTGGTATAAAAAGGAATTCCCAAAATCAGCTTTGACGGGGGGATATCCTCCTCAAGGAGCGCAACAATGGACTGTTCCACCCAAGGCAGCGATGCCACTGACCCTGCCTTTGGACTGCTTGCCCAATGCTCGTCATAAGCCATCAGCATCATGTAATCGACCGACTCCACAAGCGCTTTACGGTCGTAAAAGAGAGACCACGTCTCGCTGCTGGATATCGGCGTTACATCTATCGAGACAATAAGCCCCTGTTCATGCATAAGCGGCGTCATTTCACGGACGAATTGAACCAGGTTTTGTTTATCTTTGAGATACACGTTTTCAAAATCAATATTAATGCCATCAAGCGAGTACATCTGCGTGAAAGCGAGCAGCTGCTTGATCATGGTCATCCGTTTATCGTAAGTGGATAAGGCATCGGTCGTCCTTTTCGGGTCAAACCCATTGCTGAAGAGTGCCCAAACCCGGTATCCCCTCTCGTGGGCCCATTTGACATAGGCCGGATCGGCCAGGTTATTCAAATTGCCTTCCCCGTCTTCCAAATGAAACCAGGTGGGACTGACCACATTGACTCCCGGCATCGGAGGAATGCTGGAGGTATCCGGATTTTTGGTGACCACATGCTCCCAGGTTAAATTCACTTTTCCGCTGACCGGCTGCTTGGGAACGAATTCGGCGACAGGCTTCTTTTGGGGAATGGTCTCCTCCTGATCGGCAACCAGCTGCTCCTTGCGAATATACCCCATATAACCGCTGGTTAGCTGAACACGCAGCCACTGTTCATGCTCATCCCATACCATCACCTTCTCTCCCTGCTTCACGTCGGCTAAAATGATCGCTTTAATCGAGGGATCCCGACGCATGGGAATCGTTCGGTCCGGCTTGCCGGGATATGAAACTGCCTGATACCAACGCACGGTATCGCCTGCTTTGAACATCAGCACCGCACCGGTCTCTTCGGACTCGCGCAGTTCGATCTCATACAGGTCTTTTAGCGGATCAATGGGAAGGTACACCTTGTCGTCCTTTTTTTCCAGCGGAAAACGGAGTTTGAACGGTTTCTCATTCATCATTCCCGTCAGTTCGCTTGTCCGCAGTCGAACTACCTTATCTTTAGTGGTTATAATAGTCGATTCCGATGATTCCTCGTAAATCAGAGACGGATCGATGTGTTCTTTCACAATGTCCAAAGGGAGTTTTAAACTTTCTTTAGACCCGATGGCCGGATCATTAAGCATGGTCCCTTGATAAAACACCGGTTTCGGATTCCCTTCAAAGCCCGGTTCTTCATGCTTGGAGCTCGGCACATAGACCGACCAATAATAAAGTCCGAAAACCATGCCGCACATAACGGCAATCGTCATAAGCAGCAGGGGCTTTCTACGTTTTTTCCCACGACGCATGGCTTCACTCCCGTACCCACAATGTTGAGATAAAAAGAAAAGACGTATTCGAGCGCCAACAGGCGGAACGAACACGTCCATTATACCTTAAATCTATCAATCTATCATGTGGATTGCATCGCGCAATCGGAACATATGCCGTACACTTCAACACGGTGACTCTTCACGTGAAAACCCGTCAATTCTCCCGCCGCCTGTTCCAAATCGTTCAAAGGCTTATAAGCAAAATCAACCAGTTTGCCGCACCGCTCGCAGAGCGCATGGTAATGATCGGACAAATTCGCATCAAACCGGCTGGAATGATCGCCGTACGTCAACTCCCGAACCAATCCGGCCTCAATAAACACTTTAAGGTTATTGTATACGGTGGCAACGCTCATGCTGGGAAAACGCGGCGACAGCGCCTTATAAATTTCATCCGCCGTTGGGTGAATTATCGTATCAAGCAAATAGGATAAAATGGCATGCCGCTGCGGAGTCATTCGAACGCCCATCGTCTTGAGTTTGTTTAACGCTTGTTCTAAAGCAAGGTTCATGGTGTGCACCGCCCGCTCAAAGAAAATACATCACTTTATTCTACTCGCATGCCGAGTAAATTGTCAATTCATCATTTGGATAGACAGAGAGTCATTCGTCTCCAGCCGGATCCGATGCTGCCCTCCGCCGATGGTTCCGGTAACCGTATCTCTTTGTACTATCAGCGGAAGATTGGTCTGAATACCATCTTCGCTGCCTTTTCCTTCAACCCGATAGTCCCCGGCAGACGGAAGCTTCACGTCAATCTTCCCATTCGATGTCTTGACATCCCAATCTCCATCCACCGTTCGGCTTGAAATGTCGACGGATCCGTTGCTTGTATGTGCCTTAACTTCTTTTAGCACACCATCAATCACAATGGCTCCATTGGAGGTCTCCGTTTGAATCGTCCCCGATGCATTCATCGCACGAATTTCTCCGTTGGTAGACTCTATCACTGCATCACCTTGATGGTTGTTGACTTCAACCCGTCCGTTTGAGGTTTTCAGATTCAAGCTGCCTTGTGTGTGCGCTGCCAGAATCCGGCCGTTAGACGTGGTGAAGCGCAAATCGCCATTCAATTCAGATACCTGAATTTCTCCGTTTGTAGTTTTCCCGGTAAACCGTTCTTTTATTGGAAGTCTTGCAGCATTGATTTTACCATTCTCCAGCTTCATATCCAGATTGACCTTCTGTTTCTCCGGCAGGGTGACCACCAGATCCATCCGCGGCTTCCGGCTGCCTAAAAAGGATCCCGGATACTCCTTGGCAACTGCCTGAATATCAAGCGTGCCGTCGCTTTCATCAAATTCCAGCCTGGACTCATCTGCAATCGGCTTGGCTTCGTTTTCATTGTCTGCCTTCACGATGACAGTAAGCTCCACCTGCACTTGATCAACCTGACCCGATTGTACGACAACGTTACCCGACAGGTTACCGATTCGTATGGTTTCCGTATCAGAAGAAAGCGGAATCAACGTCACGTCTTTATCAAACCGGTACCCTTCGGAAGTTATGGATTCAATGGCTTGCGAAAAATGGAATCCGTCGAACTTTTTTAAAAAATCCGTTGTCTGTGTGCTCACAATCACCACCGCTGAGATCATGACGGCAAAGATGATGCCCCCCAAATCCAGCTTCAGTTGGCGTTCGCTGTTCCCGTATTTCATATTGAACAAAATATATTCCATGCCCAAAAAGATGAACAGCAGCGGCCACCAATCTATAAGCACCGTCGTGAAGTTCGTATTCATCCTCCTGTCCGCAATCACGGCTCCGCCGACCAGCACGAGCAGAACCGCCGCAGTAAAGCGACCTGCTTTATGCATATGTGTCTCTCCTTATTTTTTCGTCGATTCCTTAATGAACATATAGAGCCCTACGGCAATCAGGATCACTGCTCCGGTTGACGATCCCAAAAAATCAAACACATGATCAAGCCAAGCCGGTTTACCGTTCACAAGTATAAGGAGCGCCCCTGCAGCAATCAATACATAGCCGAATCCGTTCCCCCGAAGCTTTGGCTTTCTCGGCTCCTCCCCCGGGAAGAACATCCCCTCTTCGTCCCGCGCACTATGGCCAACGCCATAAGAAGAACCGGCATAGTTGACTTTGTCCGTCTGCTGCAGCGCATCAAAGATATTATAGAAATAAATGACAGGCACAAGCAGAGAGAATAAAACAATGAGCGGGATGCTTGTCGCTTTGCTTGTGGCAAAGAATACAATGGCAAAAATATCGATAATCATCAGCAGCATGATGCCCATGCCCCGCCGCATGAGACCCAAGTAGAGCTGACCCGTACCGGGGATCAAAAAGGAAAGAATTCCGGCGATCCATTTGTTTTTACGGGGCAACCGCTGATCAAAGACCGGATCATAAGGCTGCCGCCTGCGGGCCTGCCCGTAGCGTTCCATTCTCTCCCGTAAAAAAGCTTCTTCTTGGTCGTCTTTATGGATATTCGGATCTTTCGATTGATCCTGACCTTGCATTGGTGACTCCTCCTTAGAACAGCAAATGGCGCGAAACCTCTCCGACGGCCTGAAGGAACTGGATTGCACCGGAGCGTAGACCGGCCTCAAGCTCGCCCGCATCGAGGTTGATCAGTTTCCCTACAATGCCGGTACTAATAAATAAATAAGTTGCCGCGGTGGCGACCAGCCCGTTGATCAGTTCGGAACGCCAATACGCGCGCCGCTTCCCGCTTACAGCAGTTCGACCCGAGTCCCGTCCGGAATGAACCAATGAAGCTTCGACTTCGATCGAAGACATCACCCGGTCTGCCAGATCACTTGGAGCCTGCAGAACAGGAAGCTCCTCTAAAGCCATCTCCATGTCCAGTAAAACGGAGATTCTCCTGCGGCAGCCGGAGCACGCTTTGATATGATAACCGATTCGTCGGTCTTCCTTCGCGGAGCACCTTCTATTCAGATATCGTTGCAGCTCTTGATCGTTCGGATGCATGACAGCCATGATCCCGCACCTCCAGCCATTTTTCTTTCAACAGTGCTTTACCCCGATATAATCTCGTCTCAATGGTCTTGAGCGGCAGCCCGGTAGTCTCCGATATTTCCTGATAGGTTAACTGCTTGTAATGGTACAAATACATGATGAGCCTGTATTTCTCAGGCAGTTCTGCGAGCAGCGTCAGTACGGTTTGCTGTTCTTCCTTTTGCAGCGCGCGGGTTTCCGGTTCTTGCTTTCGGTCGCCGAACCAGCTTTTGACTTTGTCCAACACCGCCTCGTGCGGCCTTCTGCGCCGGGAGCGCAGATAATCCGTCACCATATTGACAGTAAGGCGGTAAATCCAGGTCTTCAGTTGTGACTCCCCGCGAAAGCGATCCAATGAACGGTAAAGCTTGATAAATACTTCCTGCGTCAAATCCTCGGCGGTTTCGCGATGCTCAATCATGCGGTAGATCAGCGTATAAATATAGTCCTTATGGCGTTCAATCAGCTCCCGATAAGCTTCATGATCACCCTGACGGACCTGGTCGGCCAGCTGTTCATCCGTCATGATTTCCATCATTTCACCGCCTTGCTGTTTCTTATTTCACTCTCTTAGACGCGGCGCATTCCAAAATCCCTTCACTTTGCGCCAAAAATTAATCGCATGAAACCGAGTTCACTCCATCCAAGCTCATCAGTTCCTCCACCGTTTGGGCAACCTTTACATTCTTGGCTAAGCGAAGCATTAAAGTAATCTGAAGCCGATTCCCATTCTCCATGGGAATTTCTTCCACCGAAAGCTTTTGAATGACGTTGCCTTGCTTGCTCAGCATAGTAACAACTCGGCCGAGAAGACTTGGACTATCGGTAGCCTCCAGCTTAAAAAAAAGCGTTTTTTTCGTGTGAAAATATTTTTGCTCGACGAGGTTTAGTAAAAAAAGACTGACCAAAGCCAGCGCACAAGTCAGAACCGAAGCATAATAAAATCCTGCGCCGACGGCAAGGCCAATGGCCGCGACAACCCACAAGGAAGCCGCCGTTGTAAGCCCCGTGATAGACTTACCGGTGAAAAGAATCGTTCCCGCTCCTAAAAATCCGATGCCGCTGATCACCTGTGCCGCGAGCCGGGCAGGATCCAACCGGACATTATCCAGCTTGGCGAATTCAGCAAACCCATACATCGACAACAGCATGATCAGCGTAGACCCAAGGCATACAAGAATATGAGTGCGCAGCCCGGCTGCACGATTATTTTGCTCCCGTTCGAATCCGATGACTCCACCTAACAATAAGGCCAGCAGTAAACGAAGCGTAATATGCAGCGTGTCAATTGTCCACGGATCATTCATAAACCGTCGCCTCCCGATCAATGATAAAGATTAATGAAGATTATTGTAACACGGAAAGGTTCGTTACTGGAGACTTTGCAAAAAAAATGCCGGGTGCCTCTATATGCTATATTTCCCTATAAAAAGCAAAAAAAGGCCGAAACAGGCCTTATCTGTTGGTTTCCCTATCGGGCGGCACGAACGGATCGTGAAAAACCGTAAACTGCCGCGATTATAACACTTTCTGGAATTTCGTTAATGTAATCCCCGGTGCCACCAACTGCATCTGAAGCGGCTGGTATCCATGTTTATCATACAATTGAACGGCAGGAATATTGTTCGTCCCCGTATATACGATAATCCTCATCCCCGGCAGCGCAAATTGCTCAAGGTGCTTCAGCAGTTTGCTTGCAATTCCGCGGCGAAAACAATCCGGATACACCATTATGCGGCTGATCGTCAATTCTCTGGCGCTCTGCTTGCATGCCGCGGCACCTCTGAGCTTTCCTTCTTCATAATAACCGAAGAACGATTCCCCGGATTCTTTTAAGCTGAGCGGGGAATCAAACAACGGAGGAATTTCCTCAAAACCGATCAGCTCCGCCTCCACCCGATAAGCGGTTTGCTGCAGGGTGAGGAACTCCAGCACTTCCTGCGTATCGTTCAGATCGATTGCACGAATCATGGATTTCGCCCCCTTTGTGCATAAAGAAAGCGGTAATGACCTCCAAAGTCCGGCATTCCCAATTGCCACGCCGGACAGAGGCGCATACCACTTTGGATTTACATTATGCGTTAAGACGTTCGATAATCAGCTTGTTTACCAGACCCGGATTGGCTTTGCCTTTGGTTTCCTTCATGACTTGTCCGACCAGGAAGCCGACCGCTTTTTCTTTGCCCGCCTTATAATCGGCAACCGATTGCGGATTGTTATTCACAATCTGATCGACAACGGCTTTAATCGCCCCTTCATCACTGATCTGCACCAGACCTTGCTCTTCAACAATGGTCTGAGGGTCTTTGCCCGTTTCCAGCATAGACTTGAATACGGTTTTGGCGATTTTGCTGCTGATCGTTCCTTTTTCGATAAGCCCGATCATTTCTCCCAGACCTTTACCCGTAATTTTCACGTCGGCAAGCTCCAGGCTGTTGGCGTTCAAATATCCGAGCAGGTCGCCCATAATCCAGTTGGAAACCGCCTTGGCGTCTTTCGTGAAGTTCAAGCTCTCCTCGAAGAAATCAGCAAGCTTGATGGAAGAGGTAATGACCTCCGCGTCGTAGCTCGGCAAACCATATTCGCTGACGTAGCGTTTCTTGCGCGCATCCGGCAGTTCAGGAATCGATGCGCGGACGCGAGCCTTCCATTCCTCATCAATATACAGAGAGACCAGGTCCGGATCGGGGAAATAGCGATAGTCGTGAGCCTCCTCCTTGCTGCGCATCGTCAGCGTCTTGCCTTGGGCCTCATCCCAGCGGCGCGTCTCCTGCACGATATGGCCCCCGCTATCCAGCACGTCTGCTTGCCGCCATTCCTCGTATTCCAGACCGCGTTGAACGCCGCGGAACGAGTTCATGTTTTTGAGCTCGGTTTTCGTACCGAATTCCTTTTGCCCGAAAGGACGCAAGCTGATGTTTGCGTCGCAGCGCAGGGAACCTTCCTCCATCTTCACGTCGGAAACGTCGCAATACTGCATGATGGCCTTGATCTTCTCCAGATATGCGCGCGCTTCCTCTGGAGAACGGAGATCCGGTTCGGATACGATCTCAATCAACGGAGTGCCGACGCGGTTGTAGTCGGCAAGCGTAGCATATCCTCCGTCCACGTGCGTAAGCTTGCCCGCATCCTCCTCCAGATGGACGCGCGTAATGCCGATGCGCTTCGTCTCGCCGTTCACTTCGATCTCAATCCAGCCATGCTCGCCTATCGGCTTGTCATACTGCGAAATTTGGTAAGCTTTAGGGGAGTCAGGGTAAAAATAGTTTTTCCGGTCGAATTTACTTTCCGTTGCGATCCGGCAATTGAGCGCCATTGCTGCCTTCATGGCATATTCCACCGCCTGCTTGTTCAGCACGGGAAGCACGCCGGGATGTCCTAAACAAACCGGACAGGTATGCGTGTTCGGCGGAGCTCCAAATGAGGTGGAGCAGCCGCAGAAAATCTTGGATTTCGTGTGCAATTCCACGTGCACCTCGAGTCCGATGACGGTTTCGTATTTCTTATCGGTTGCTGCTGTCACTTAAGGTTGCTCCTTTCTATTACAGCTGCGGACGCTGCTTGTGGAAGTCGGTGTGCTGCTCGTAAGCATGGGCTACGCGGAGAATCGTCGATTCATCGAGCGCTTTGCCGATAATTTGCAGACCTACCGGCAGTCCGTCCGAGAATCCGCAAGGAACGCTGATCGCTGGTATGCCGGCCAGATTGACAGGGATCGTCAGAATATCGTTCAAATACATGGTGAGCGGGTCCTCTGTCTGCGAACCGATGCGGAAAGCCGTTGTCGGCGCAGTCGGCCCGATGACCACGTCATATTTTTCAAACACTTGTTCGAAGTCGCGTTTAATCAAAGTGCGCACTTTTTGCGCCTTCAAATAGTAAGCATCGTAATAGCCGGAGCTTAATGCGTAAGTGCCGAGCATAATCCGGCGCTTTACTTCATTACCGAAGCCTTCACTGCGGGATTTCAGATATACGTCCAGCAAATTCTTTGGATTGTCGGCGCGTACGCCATACCGCACTCCGTCGAAACGAGCCAGATTGGAGGACGCCTCCGAGGACGCCAAAAGATAATAGGCGGCAACGGCATACTCCGAATGCGGAAGGGATACTTCTTCCACGACGGCTCCCAACCCTTCTAGCACTTTCAATGCCGTCAGCACAGCATCCTTCACCTTCGGATCGATTCCCTGACCAAGGTATTCCTTCGGTACAGCAATACGCAATCCCCGGACGTCACCTGTCAATGCGCTGATATAGTCGGGAATTTCCGTATTCAAGGATGTCGAATCCTTCGGATCGTGGCCTGCAATCGCTTGAAGCAGGTAAGCACTGTCCTCCACGTTTTTGGTCAGCGGCCCGATTTGGTCGAGTGAGGAGGCAAAAGCCACCAAACCATAACGGGACACCAGGCCGTATGTCGGCTTCATACCTACAATGCCGCAGTACGCCGCCGGCTGCCGAATCGACCCGCCGGTATCCGAGCCAAGCGAGAAATACACTTCGCCGGCCGCTACCGCCGCGGCGGAACCACTGCTGGAGCCGCCCGGAACATATTCAAGATTCCAGGGGTTGTGTGTTGGATAAAAACTGGAATTCTCGCCCGAGCCTCCCATGGCAAACTCATCCATGTTCAGCTTGCCCACGGAGATTGCCTCAGCTTCCTTCAGCTTGCTCACGACGGTGGCATCATAGATCGGATTGTAATTGCTGAGAAATTGACTCGCGCAGGTCGTCGTCACGCCTTCGGTGACGATGTTATCTTTCACGCCGATAGGCAGACCGAAAAGCAGTCCGCGGGGATGCCCCTCTCCGGAATGCTCGTCCAAAGCTTTGGCCGCCTTTCGCGCGTTTTCTTCATCCAGCTTGAGAAAAGCTCTCACCTTATGATCTACTGCAGCAATTCGTTTATACGATTCGTCCACCAGATCGGTGACCGTGATTTCTTTGGCATGAAGCTTGTTATGTAATTCTTGCAGACGCAAATTAAGCAAAGACAAGCGAAAATCCTCCCTTCGTAGTCTTACGTTATTCCAATACTGCCGGCACCTTGATCTGTCCGTCTTCTTCATCCGGCGCATTCAGCAGAACCTTCTCGATCGGCAAAGAGGGCTTAACGACATCTTCGCGCATGACATTCACGAGCGGCATCGCGTGGCTTGTCGGCTCAACGCCGTCCGTATCCAGCTGATTCAACTGCTCGGCATATTTCAATATGGCATTCAATTGCTCGGTGAACCGCTCCTTTTCCTGATCCCCAAGTTCAAGTCTGGCCAATGCGGCTACGTGCTCCACATCCTTGATCGTAATACTCATTTCCTGCACCTCACTCTTTAAGCAATCATTCTTTTCATTATAGCCTAGATGGAATTTGAACTCAATTGTCATCGTATAGGACAGGCGTGTAATAGACAATATAATAGGAGATGAACGAATACGTCGTTCCGGATTCACCGGTCACTGTGAGAATGAACACAAAAACGGCCAAAAAATCACCTTCCAGCCGGTGTTTTCTTGACCGTATGTTAGTGCAGTATTTGACGTTAAATCCACGCTTTCAAGTGGATTTGTTTAATAAAATCTTCGCGTGTCTGAACATCCTTGTTCGTATCGGCGACCGGCTCCTCTGAATCTCCGTTCATGATGCGGCGAAACAGTTCTTCATTCTTCGTGGCAAGCGCATAATCGATCAGCGCCTCCCGCTCCACCCGGTCAACCTCCTGCTGCAGCAGCACTTCCTCAAGCTCAACATCGGCCCCGGGTACAAAATAATGCTTATTCACCTTCGGTACGCGTACCACATAATCAAATACATTATCCGCATTACGGTCATACGCAATGATATATCCATATTCGCCGATCGGCAAATTTTGTTCAAAACTGTCGCCGACAATAATAACTTTTTGCCCTAAACGCAGCATGGACGCTCCCCCTCTTGGTCCTACCGGCCCTTGCCTCTTGATTCATGTCAAAAATCATATATGATCAATTGTTCTGATAGATTAGTAACTGCAAGATAATTCATGAATCGTTGTTTGCACTGGTGCCAGAAGCATTAATATGAATTCTATTAATTTTATCATTATTTCGTTGGCCAAGCAATTCTTGAGTTGCCTGCCTTTGATTTAATCATATCATCATCTTTTTTTGAAGAGAAGAGGTTATCTTTGCATAATTCCTTAAGCGTTAAAAAAAGGCGGAGAATTCGTAGCGAATCCTCCGCTTATTCGACCAGTTAGTGCCGGATTTGGTTCACGATGACATCATACATGCTTCCTATGATACGAACGGGTACATCCGTCGTTTGCTCCAAGCCGTTCGTCCAACGGACTTTGAACCGGAATGTGTACTCCTCTCCGTTTTGCAGCATACGAACGTGATCCGTATTCAGCAGCTGCCCTGTGAAGCGAGTATCATTGCTGCCGGTAAGAGGGACGGTCTCTCCCGTTTCGATTAGCGTCGCATCCACATCGTCGGGCTTCGTTGCGCTTACCCCCGTATCCGTCACCTGAGCGGCCAGCTCGAACGCTTCTCCGGCCCAAAAATCCCTCTCGCCCCTTTGCCGCTGCGGGTATTTCGCATTCCAGGCCTGACGGTAACTTTCCCACTCCGGTGTGTGGTTTACCCATCCCGTAATATCCAACGGAAGGACCACAAAGGAATACGTTTGTTGAAACATTCCTCCCCAACCATCATGAATCGTAAGTCGGAACACATAGTTACCTTCGGGTATAGGGCCATAAGTAAACACGCTTTGCTGTCCCGAAGGAACGTTATGCCACTGCCGGATGGTTGAGAATTCGCCTCCGTTAAAGCTGCTTTCAACGGTTATGGACAAAGCGTCTCCGTCAGGATCGGATGAAATAACCGTAAACGCAGGCGTATCGTGTTCATAAATTGGGCTTGCAAAAGTAAGCGTGCCGCTTGGCGCGCGGTTAATATAAAGCCATGCTTGCGGAGACCAGTCGGATGCAGCTCCGTATTGGTCCCACACCATCACGCGCACCCTGAGTTTTTGCCCTGCCGGCAGATCGCTCGTTACAGTCCAGGATGCGCTTGTGCTTGCGGTGTTTTGAACAATTTTTCCGCTATCCAGCACCATGGCCGTATTTGCCTCATTAGTAATTTGAATCTGGAAATGAGTGAATAGGGTTCCCGGGTCCGGGTCTGTCTGCGACCAAGCAAGCGTAGGCCGCAGCGTATTGGCTATCGTCGGATTCGCCTGTGTTCCATAAGGATAACTCATATAAGCCTCAGGAGGACGGTTTGTCGTCATCCATCCGATATTACTCCACCCCGACCAGGCTTCCCCATCGCTGACCTGAACCTGCGCCGAATACTTCTGACCCATAAGCAAACGATTTTCCATGGTCCAGGCCCAGGAGGCTGCCGTTGTGTCCATAACCTGGTGATTCAAGCATTCGACGCAAAAACCGGCTTCATCCTTTATCATGAGGTTGAATACGGTAAAAATCGTTCCTGGATTAGCATCCGCCTGATTCCATCGTATGGTCGGCTGCAAGCTGACAGGTGTCGGATTGGCTTGGGTACCTGTAGGGAACGTAAGCGTCACTGTCGGCGGTACATTTGGCGGCGGTATGACGGTAACCGTAATGGTTTGCTCATACCAATCGCTCCATGCCCCGTATTCATCCTGAACCGCCATATATACGGTGTAAACTCCCGACTCCGTAGGTCTAACCAGTTTGGAAGCGACCGTCGTGTTGCCGCTAGGTGTCACGTAATAAAACTTTTTGGCGTAAATCCCACTGTTGTCGGCATAAGGAGCTTGGCAGTTGCCTTTTGCATAACACCGGTCCGGATCGAAGCTGTGATCGGTCCAAGCAATGGTATTATCAGCTGCTAGGCTTAGCGTGAATTTAGATATTGGAGCCCGATGAACAATAAGCTGCTGAGTGTACCAATCTGAGTATTTTGAGTAATCCTGGAATGCTTGAGATCCGTCCGCCAGCCTGTGATTAGGGTGCGGATCATCCGGCGCCCTGTACTCGATCTTATACACTCCAACCTTATCAAAATTCAGGATAGGCGTTGTTACGGTTTGTCCGTGACGGCTGGACAATCCGCTCTTCCCGTCCCCGGTGTCCAAGAATATGGTGGTGTCCACATGGGCGTATTTCCATTGGGTCCCGTTATCATATCTTGGATCGTTTTCTGGGTCAGAAAAAGTATGCTCGTATTTAACCTCCTTGTCCACTAGAGCGTATCCATTAAGATACTTGGATGTTTGCGGTGGATAAATGGCATAGCGTATGCCCTTGAACTCAGAGTATTCCTGTAGGGAATAAGGTCCAAATGTTCCGGAAGAAAAAGTGGAATCTGTTTTATCTATAACAAGAGTCCCATTTTCGTATATCCTAAATCTGTTACCGTTCATTTTTATTTGATAATTATACCAAGCATTATTAAATGAACTTCTAGCAATTTCGGAGATCGTTGTTTTTCTTCCGTTAACAATTTTTACTAATCTCAATCTGTCTTTCATAGACTCTAGACGATACATATTTTTCGAGTCTTGAATTCTGAAAGACATTCCGTAAGGAATGTAATCCAAGTACGTGGCATTAGCTTTTTGTTCCCACTGAATAGTCGCATCAAATAAAGGAGACATGGATGGCTTCATTATTTGACCGAAACTAAAATGTTCGTTAGTGTTCTGAGTTTGTGAACTACTAGGAGTGAAACTATAGACTTGCCCACACATTATATAAAGACTCTCAGATATAACAGTAAGTTGATTGTATGCATAAGTGTTACAAGATGTGTCAAAAAGAAAATTACCGGTCCTGGTTTCTTTTACTCTGCTGTATTCCAGTGATCTGCCGTTTATGTCGCCGTCGAACCCCAAATCAGTGTCTAAGTCAAAGTTTGTATTGAATCCAGCAGGTATGGTTGCCCAGTGAGATTGACCAGTTGCGACATCAAGGTATCTGTACTGTTGGCCTCCAGAAACACTACTATCGTAGGTTAGGTTATACCTAACTAAAGTTTCATCCTCATTAACACCACTTATGGTTGCACGTTCAGACCAACTCCCTGCTTGACCAATTCTGGTAATCTTTCCTGTATCACCGTCAAACTTATACATATAGTATTGTGCAGTGAAATAGATGTTTCCGCTAGGGGCCCTGAAGCTAACGCTTCCCATCGTACCGGGATGTACTTTTGGCCCACCAAAGTCCCCCGTTTCTGATGGAACGTCCGTGTAGGTCTCTACCTTGTATGGAGTTGTTAGGTTGTCAAAGGTGTAGGACTTTATTATACGATTAGTCAAGTCTATAGATTTATAGTCATAGTTGAATTTCATCAAAACTTGTAAATCAAATGGACTTGATCCATCACTGTATGTCGGGAATACCCCTGATTTATTCGTTGGTCCAAACCAACCACTAGAATTTTGCATTCTATAAGATCCAGAAGCATCTATAGATATATTTCCACCCCGCAAGGAGGCTATTTTATACCTTTTCCACTGAGTTGTAATATCGTAAGGACTTCCTTGGACCGCGAACTGATTTGAATGAAGTACTATTACCTCTCCCACATCTTCTTTTACGTGAACAGTATAGCTGGAGTCGAAAGGGAATTCTATTAACTGTATCGGTTGAGGAAGGTGGAACCCTGTTATATAAAGTCTCTGCCTTTCATACCATGACTGGTAACCACCAACCAAAAACATATTATTTCCCAAATAATAGTCGGGGGTAGAAAAGAAAGTAATACCCGGCAGACTACCATACCCTCCTGCTAGTGTTCCCGGAGCATCTGGTAATGCAAGTGATGGCATTTTATATTGTCCCGGAGATATGCTGCTTATGTTGTCGGTCCTAACTCCAGTAGATAAAGTTCCCGCAGGTGAAATCCTCCATGCGAATTTAGGAATAACATTCTTATCCAAAGTGGTGTTTATCCAGCTGTCAGTTAGGAAATCTCCGTTAGGAATCCCATTCCAGATCGCCGGTTCCGGTTCAGTAGTTTCACCACTTACCGTGAAGGATACTTCTGGACTGTCATTAATAGATTCGACAACATAATCTTTGTAAGCATCTTTTCCATAATCCTCTTTGGCATAAACACGGAAGCAATACTTCCCTACCTTATCTGGCTTAAAATCAAAAACTTCATTATTAGAAGATATAAGAGTGCTGGTCGGAGTGCAATTTCCATTGTTGTTAGCATCATAGCCATAAGTAACCCTGTACTGAACTATCGTATCCCCATCTGGGCTGTAAGAGGCATTTCGAAATTTTGCTGTTCCTACTCTGGACACTGTGGCGCTGTACTGAAAATCAATCACGGGCGGTTGGTCCGGAATGACCGTTAAATCCCATGTATCAGGCTCCAACGATTTTAGGCCGGTATTGTCATAGACATGCAATTGAATTTTTTCAGTACCGACTACAGAATAACTCTGCTTGGCGTTTATCCATTCATCCTTTGTATGGTCAATCATGCGACCTTTTACCGGTGAATAGCTTTCGCTTGAATCCCAAGGAATGGTTAATGGACGACCTACTTTAATTACCTGCTGTCCCTTTATTTTAGGTATTGGGTTTGGGGGGACTACATCCAGGTTAGCACAAGCATTAGTAGAACTAACACCATCGGCAGCGTATGCGCAAACCACTTGCATACCCAATACATCCGCGGTCATGCCTGAATAACTTTGTCTAGTGTAAGGCTTACTCCAGCTGTGTTTCCCTGGCAGCCCGCGCACCCACTCGGTGGTGTTCATAGGGTCCTCAAAATCCCAATAGAACGTAATCGGGTCGCCGTCAGGATCTTTCAGCTCCGTTACTTTTAACCCTACCGTATCTCCGACAATCACCGTGCTGATCGGTTCACCCGCTGTATCTACGAATGTAACTCTAAGCTGCGGAGGGTTATTAGGCGGCGGCGGTCCGATTTCAAACGTCTTCGGCCCAATGGTTCTTTCGACTCCGCAGCTGTCTAATGCAATGAAGGTTACCGTAACCGTACCGCTTTTCATATTGGCCGGATACTGCTTAGTAGCATGATCAAAAGCGAACACCCAGGAGTTCGTGTTACCACTTGTGTTCGGATACCAACCATGATCTGCTGCTCCAGGAGGCGGCATGGTCAACTCCCCGCCGTTACCGGACATGTGCCATTTAAACTTACTCAGCTCACACCCTTGCGGTCTGGTTTCAACCGTAAAAACGTTATTTTCCTTCCAAGGCAGAAAACCTTTTTGGATCGTTAATTCCCCCGTTAAAGTTCCTGGTTCTTGTGTAGGAGGAGGCGTTGTTTCACAAGTCGCTTGGGGGGTAAACGTTTCATTAGTGGTGTTATTCGATCGATTCGTATCTCCAACGGTATTACCGGAGTCTACGACCAATGAGAAGATTTTAGGCGCAGCTGTACTGAATGTATAAGAATAAGTTCCTCCCAGCAGCACACCATTGTTGGCCCCGCCTGACGCATTCTCTGTTTTGACGACCACACCATCTACTTTTAGCTGCACCGTGAACGCCGTGGAGGTGCTTACGCCAATGTTCTTGTACGAATACCTGATGGTTTGTGTGCTACCTACCGGAATACAAGCATTATCGACTTTGATTTCCTGAGCGGCGAGGTCGGGGGTGGCTGGTATTTCATAAGTAATCTCAACCTTCCCCATGCTGTAAATGTAGGTCTTTGCTTGCCAATCTGTATTGACTTCCATTACATAGTTATTGAGTTGGCCGTATCCTGTATTTTTGCTTTCAATTATACAATCTTTTGGATCGCCTACAGGTACAGGGTCTTTCGGATCGAATGTACAAACCGTATCTAATATCCGTCGAACGGCAATTTGATTTGATCCGTTAATATATCCCCATGAATATGGTTCGGTACCAATCTTCATCTCTGATGCACCTGTTAATCGAATGCTGCTTGGATCAACAAGTGGAACCGGATCATTAGGTCTTGGGTTACCTTGAGTTGGTTGAGTTTTATAAAATACAGATGGTGGAGGGACATTGTAAGCCCTTGTCACGGCAGCTCCATTCATATTCCAGTTTGGTGCAATATCCACCATATCTTTAGGTGGATTACCAAACAGATACCTTAGATCGTTACCTTCCTTATTCGTTCCATTATATGCCGTTGGCGTTGAACTAGCCGTCGAGGAACTTGAGGGCCTGATATAACCCTCACCAGGAATAATCCCCGGCTTTTGTGTAATGCCTCCAGAGGCTGCATCGTTCGGAACAAATTGATAAATACTTGTGTTTGCTCCCTTGTGTTCCCACCGTTTTCCATCAGGTAAACGATAAATTTGATGGCCCGGATTTGTAAATGCCCTACCATAAACCGTTAGCTCATTACCATTTACATGAATTGTAACGCTATTGCCGTTTAAGGATCGAGTTGCAGTTTGTCCAGGGCCTACGGTCACCGTCACATCTTTTACCGTGCCATCAATATAAGGAGAAAGATCAATGTTTTTTGACCATGTATTGTTGGCAGAATAATGTTCACCGCTGACCGGCTGATCCCTTAACGTGCCCGATTGGAAATCGATATACATCGTTTTCGATTCGGCTGCGAATGCAACGCGGTAATCAATGAAGGGTAGTATGAATTGTGCCAAAAAAACGGCTAGCATGAGCAATGAAAAACGCTTTTTTTTCATGAAAAACCTCTTTATTCTTTGATAAATAATGGAAACCGGTTTTGTCCCACATAGTATCCGCTATTTCTTAATGCTTCACGTTGATATTCGGTCCCATTTTTGGTGAGAGCAAAAATCACGTAACCTTCTCTCGACCCTACTAGATTTGAACCAATAACCGAAACGCCACGGCTGCTATCTGACGTCACGGATAGCCACCCTACCATTTGAAAATTATCTTTGACACGCAAGTTATAATCTCTTTCCGATTCTGTAGTAAATTCAATCTTGTATGCAAAGTAGTAACTGTTATCCAGATTGTCTTGTCGTTCACTATTGGCCAGAAGATCCCAATAAGGCGAATCCTTATCCGAAGAATCAAAGAAAATGATTTCCTTAATCTTCATCTTGATATCTTTATTTAAATCATGCTCTATCGGGAGAGTAACCGCTTGTCTTAGCCCGTATGCCGTTTCAAAGTTCGTGCCGCGTAAAGCGATTTCGGCGTTACCCAAGGCTATTTTATCTACGGGAAGGGTATCCCCTTTGTTTAATTTAAGTATGCGCTCGATGATGGTTACGGATTGCGCTCTTGTCGTTGGCTTATCCGGTCCTAGTTCCCCTCTGGACAATCCTTGAATCAAACCCGTCTTCGTGGCATTGAACATCACGGAATCGTTGTCCATCAAGACCCCTTCCTGCTGCATATCCTCCCGTGTTGCACGCAAGGATATAAGCGACATTTCAAGCCTGGATATTGGAGTGTTTAGATCCCCGCTCGTAAAGTCTTCCGTATGGTAGATATTTTTTTCTTTAGCGGCTGTGACATAAGGTGTGTACCAATCTTCCCCATCCTTTGCTTCAGGAAGACTAAGCTTCACGGCTGAAACGACTAATTTAATAAACTCGGCGCGGCTTACATTTTGCTCAGGTTTAAAGCTGCCGTCCTCATATCCGTCAACGTAACCGTTTGTGACGGCCGCGTTAATAGCTGCTTCGGCCCAATGATCTTTTGTATCATAAAAGGCCACGTTCGCAGACGCGTATTGATTGCAGCCGGTCATGAGTAATGACATCATTGTGGTAATAAGAACAACTTTTTTCATGCAATTCACTCCTAATGGATGTTATTTAACTCGAAATCTAAAAGCAGCCATGTAAACTGTATAACAGCGGTCGATTCGCTTGCCGCATGGCAACGCATATTAATCATAGGAAAAAATCGTCAAAGACCAGCTTCCCAAGCTAGTTCAACTTAGGCTCCGCAAAGCGCGTTACGCGCTGCCGGAGTAGTTGAACTAATGATGTCTTACAGGAAAACCCTTAACATCATTGTATCCCCAACTATGGCTTGTCCAATTTCTTCCCCGGAGGCGTTGGTAAAACTGACTCGCAGCTCGGGAGGATTATTCGGGGGTAGAGAGCCTATTTCAAAATCTTTCGGGCCTATGACGCTCTCCGTACCGCAGCTGTCCAGTGCCGTGAAAGTAACTGTCACCTTCCCGCTTTGGATGCTGCCCGGATATTGCTTGAGGGCATTATTGAATGTAAATAAATACCCGTTCGTGTTACCGCTTGTGTTTTTGTACCAGCCGTTGTCCGCTGCTCCGGCTGGAGGCATCGTTATAGATCCGCCATTACCCGACATGGTCCACTTGAACTTATCCAGCGTACATCCTTTAGGCTCTACAACGACCGTAAAGGTATTATTCTCTTTCCAATCAATATACGGCTTCTGGATAGTTAAAGTGCCTGTCATGGTTCCCGGATCCTTCTCGGAATCGCACGTAGCTTGCGGAGTGATAGTTTCGTTTATGGTGTTATTAGAAACGATTCGTGTCACCTACGGTATTGCCCGAGTCCACGACCAATGAGAACGTTTTGGAAGCACTTGTGCTAAATTTATAAGATAAAGTCCCGCCTAACAACACGTTGTTATTTGCCCCGCCCGATGCATTTTCTGTTTTGACCACTACGCCGTCAACCTTCAGCTGCACGGTGAATGCAGTGGAGGTACTTACGCCGACATTCTTGTACGAATACCGGATAGTTTGCGTGCTGCCAGTTTGTATGCAGGCGTTGTCGGCTTTGATTTCCAGCGCTGCCAGGTCTGGCGTAGCTGGAATTTCGTAAGTAATCTCAACCTTCCCCATGCTGTAAATGTAGGTCTTGACTTGCCAATCCGTATTGACTTCCATTACATAGTTATTGAGCTGGCCGGAGCCTGTATTTTTGCTTTCAATTCGACAATCTCTTGGGTCGCCTACGGGTACAGGATCGTTCACGTAGTATGTACAAACGGTATTTAATATCCGTC
Organism: Paenibacillus naphthalenovorans; assembly: GCF_001465255.1. Classification (NCBI taxonomy): domain Bacteria; kingdom Bacillati; phylum Bacillota; class Bacilli; order Caryophanales; family Paenibacillaceae; genus Paenibacillus; species Paenibacillus naphthalenovorans. The sequence goes on from NZ_CP013652.1 coordinate 3,472,651, forward strand.
GAACCGCAATTTGATTTGATCCATTAATGTATCCCCAAGAGTATGGTTCGATACCAATATGCTTTTCCGAAGCACCTGTTAATCGAATGCTGTTTGGATCAACAAGTGGGACCGGATCTTTGGGTTCAGGATTAATATTGGTTGGTTGAGTTTTATAGAATACAGATGGTGGAGGGACATTGTAAGCCCTTGTCACGGCAGCTCCATTCATATTCCAGTTTGGTCCAATATCCACCATATCTTTGGGCGGATTACCAAACAGATACCTTAGATCGTTACCTTCCTTATTCGTTCCATTATATGTGGTAGGCGTCGAACTGGCCGTCGAGGAGCTTGCCGGCCTGATATAGCCCTCATCAGGAATAATCCCCGGCTTTTGTGTAATGCCTCCAGAGGCTGCATCGTTCGGAACAAATTGATAAATACTTGTGTTTGCTCCCTTGTGTTCCCACCGTTTTCCATCAGGTAAACGATAAATTTGATGGCCCGGATTTGTTTCTGCCATGCCATAAACCGTTAGCTCATTTCCATTTACATTAATAGTAACGGTATTGCCGCTTATGGATCGATTTGCAGTTTGACCAGGTCCTACGGTGATTTTTACATCTTTTACTGTCCCGTCAATATAAGGTGTAAGATCAATGTTTTTTGACCATGTATTGTTGGCAGAATAATGTTCACCGCTGACCGGCTGATTCCTTAACGTGCCCGATTGGAAATCGATATACATCGTTTTCGATTCGGCTGCGAATGCAACGCGGTAATCAATGAAGGGTAGTATTAATTGTGCCAAAAAGACAACTACCATTAGCCATGAAAAGTGCTTTTTATTCATCGAAAAGCCCCTTTATTCATTTAAGAATAACAGAACGTCCTTTTGATTTATGGTATAAGCACTATTTCTTAACGCTGTACGTTGATATTCTGTACCGTTTTTGGTGAGAGCGAAAATCAAGTAACCTTCTTTCGATCCTACTTGGTTTGAACCAACGACTAAAGCGCGACGGCTGCTATCTGACGTCACGGATGGCCACCCTACCATTTGAAAATTATCCGTAACGAGCAAGTGATAATCTCTTTCCGATTCTGTAGTGAATTCAACCTTGTATGCAAAGTAATAACTGTTATCCAGACTTTTTTGATCATACCGAACACCATTGGCCAGAAGATCCCAATAAGGAGACTCCTTATCCGAAGAATCAAAGAAAATAATCTCCTTAATCTTCATCTTGATATCTTTATTCAAATCATGCTCAATCGGAAGAGTAACCGCTTGCCTTAGCCCGTATGCCGTTTCGAAGTTCGTGCCGCGTAAAGCGATTTCGGCGTTACCCAAGGCAGTTTTATCTACCGGAAGGGCTTCCCCTTTGTTTAATTTAAGTATGCGCTCGATGATGGTTACGGATTGCGCTCTTGTCGTTGGCTTATCCGGTCCTAGTTCCCCTCTGGACAATCCTTGAATCAAACCCGTCTTCGTGGCATTGAACATCACGGAATCGTTGTCCATCAAGACCCCTTCCTGCTGCATATCCTCCCGTGTTGCACGCAAGGATATAAGCGACATTTCAAGCCTGGATATTTGAGTGTTTAGATCGCCGCTTGTAAAATCTTCCGCTCGATGTATATTTTTTTCTTTTGCGGCCGTGACATAGGGCGTGTACCAATCTTCCCCATCCTTTGCTTGAGGAACAGTCAGCTTCATGGCTGTAACGACTAATTTAATAAATTCAGCGCGACTTACATTTTGATCAGGTTTAAAGCTGCCGTCCTCGTAGCCGTCGACGTAATCGCTTGTGACTGCCGCGTTAATAGCAGCTTCGGCCCAATGGCCTGCTACATCATTAAAACTCGCTTTAGCCGTTGGGATAAAAGCATTTGAAGTCCCCAATAAAGCAGCCGCAATGAGTGCGGCCGTGAATGTTGTTCTTAGTCTCTTCATTATTTTTCCCCTTTTCCTTGTACAGGGCATGCTGTTGCTGCCCTTGATTTCCGGTTCCTCGGCGCCTCGTCAACCCCCCGGGAATACAGGACTTTTCTCCCTCAAGCCGCCTCCGGCCATAGGTATATTGTAGCTTGTAATCCGTTTTTTTACAGGTAATTATATCCAATTGATACGGATTAGCGAAATCTTACACTGGCTACGCTGCTTAATACGACCGGTTCGCTGTGCGACTGGCCCAGAAGGGATCGGTTCACCTCTATGATGGCGACAATGGACGGGCCGTAGATGGTTACGTTCACGCTGCGTGTCGTTTGCCGGTCTGTAGAGCTGTGGACGGTGATGGTCCGATTCAGCACATAAGGATACGTTGGATTGGTAACATATTCCAAGGGGACTACATCCAGGTTAGCACAAGCATTAGTAGAACTAACACCATCGGCAGCGTATGCGCAAACCACTTGCATACCCAATACATCCGCGGTCATGCCTGAATAACTTTGTCTAGTGTTGGTTGAGTTTTATAAAATACAGATGGTGGAGGGACATTGTAAGCCCTTGTCACGGCAGCTCCATTCATATTCCAGTTTGGTGCAATATCCACCATATCTTTAGGTGGATTACCAAACAGATACCTTAGATCGTTACCTTCCTTATTCGTTCCATTATATGCCGTTGGCGTTGAACTAGCCGTCGAGGAACTTGAGGGCCTTATATAACCCTCACTAGGAATAATCCCCGGCTTTTGTGTAATGCCTCCAGAGGCTGCATCGTTCGGAACAAATTGATAAATACTTGTGTTTGCTCCCTTGTGTTCCCACCGTTTTCCATCAGGTAAACGATAAATTTGATGGCCCGGATTTGTTTCTGCCATGCCATAAACCGTTAGCTCATTTCCATTTACATTAATAGTAACGGTATTGCCGCTTATGGATCGATTTGCAGTTTGACCAGGTCCTACGGTGATTTTACTGTCCCGTCAATATAAGGTGTAAGATCAATGTTTTTTGACCATGTATTGTTGGCAGAATAATGTTCACCGCTGACCGGCTGATTCCTTAACGTGCCCGATTGGAAATCGATATACATCGTTTTCGATTCGGCTGCGAATGCAACGCGGTAATCAATGAAGGGTAGTATTAATTGTGCCAAAAAGACAACTACCATTAGCCATGAAAAGTGCTTTTTATTCATCGAAAAGCCCCTTTATTCATTTGAGAATAACAGAACGTCCTTTTGATTTATGGTATAAGCGCTATTTCTTAACGCTGTACGTTGATAGTCGGTACCATCTTTGGTGAGAGCGAAAATCACGTAACCTTCTCTCGACCCTACTAGATTTGAACCAATAACCGAAACGCCACGGCTGCTATCTGACGTCACGGATAGCCACCCTACCATTTGAAAATTATCTTTGACACGCAAGTTATAATCTCTTTCCGATTCTGTAGTAAATTCAATCTTGTATGCAAAGTAGTAACTGTTATCCAGATTGTCTTGTCGTTCACTATTGGCCAGAAGATCCCAATAAGGCGAATCCTTATCCGAAGAATCAAAGAAAATGATTTCCTTAATCTTCATCTTGATATCTTTATTTAAATCATGCTCTATCGGGAGAGTAACCGCTTGTCTTAGCCCGTATGCCGTTTCAAAGTTTGTGCCGCGTAAAGCGATTTCGGCGTTACTCAAGGCAGTTTTATCTACCGGAAGGGCTTCCCCTTTGTTTAATTTAAGTATTCGTTCGATGATGGTTACGGATTGAGCTCTTGTCGTTGGTTTATCCTGTCCTAGTTCTCCTTTGGACAGCCCTTGAATCAAACCGGTTTTCGTGGCATTGAACATCACGGAATCGTTGTCCATCAAGATTCCTTCCTGCCGCATATCCTCTCGTGTTGCACGCAAGGATATAAGCGACATTTCAAGCCTGGATATTTGAGTGTTTAGATCGCCGCTTGTAAAATCTTCCGCTCGATGTATATTTTTTTCTTTTGCGGCCGTGACATAGGGCGTGTACCAATCTTCCCCATCCTTTGCTTGAGGAACAGTCAGCTTCATGGCTGTAACGACTAATTTAATAAATTCAGCGCGACTTACATTTTGATCAGGTTTAAAGCTGCCGTCCTCGTAGCCGTCGACGTAATCGATTGTGACTGCCGCGTTAATAGCAGCTTCGGCCCAATGGCCTGCTACATCATTAAAACTCGCTTTAGCCGTTGGGATAAAAGCATTTGAAGTCCCCAATAAAGCAGCCGCAATGAGTGCGGCCGTGAATGTTGTTCTTAGTCTCTTCATTATTTTTCCCCTTTTCCTTGTACAGGGCATGCTGTTGCTGCCCCTGATTTCAGGTTCCTCGGCGCCTCGTCAACCCCCGGGAATACAGGACTTTTCTCCCTCAAGCGCCTCCGGCCATAGGTATATTGTAGCTTGTAATCCGTTTTTTTACAGGTAATTATATCCAATTGATACGGATTAGCGAAATCTTACACTGGCTACGCTGCTTAATACGACCGGTTCGCTATGCGGCTGGCCCAGAAGGGATCGGTTCACCTCTATGATGGCGACAATGGACGGGCCGTAGATGGTTACGTTCACGCTGCGTGTCGTTTGCCGGTCTGTAGAGCTGTGGACGGTGATGGTCCGATTCAGCACATAAGGATACGTTGGGTTGGTAACATATTCCAAATGGTGGACAATAGGGGCTTCCTTCAAATGGCTTCTGGACAAAGGAGTCAATTCCGGACCAAGCTTTAAATTGAGCCGCAAATACTTGTAAAAATCATCCGTTCCCCTTGCGCTGTCCCAGACCAAACGGCCAAGCGCGGCTTCCCTCTTGTCTATATTCAAGGAAGCCGCGTGGGTTGCCCGATCAAGCAGCGGTTTTGTTTTGGTCAGGCTGTGCGTTTGCATCATCCAGTTGAAGGCCGTAACCCAGAGGAAGGCGGCCGCTATGATCCCAAAAAGAGCGAACAGCAGCAGGTGTGCGCTGCCTTCCTCCCTTCTTAGCAGCTTTTTCAAGGGGCGGTCGCCGTTACGGCACCGCTCACCTGGTTGACTGTGGCGGTCGAGATGCTCGTGTGAAGATTTGTGCCTTTGGCACCGACGGCCGGCCCCACCTGCGTTCCCGCAATAAACATAGCGGCGCCCCCCAATAACACGGTAAGAAGACAAGCAATAACTAATTTACCCATTTAAAATCATCCTTCCTTATATAATAGTGGTTATCCCTGAAAACTCGTCATCAGCTGCTCGGAGATCGTGATGACCCACGGATACAAAAAAAGGAGTACAATCATGCCGAAAGGAATCATGATGTAAAAGCTGATCCAGACAGGCGCATTCTCGATTTTCCGGTTGATCTCGGCCGCCAGTGTCGTTTCGATGCCCGCCGTTTGCTCCTTAAGCACCTGGGCCACTTCCCTGGCATCGGCTTGACTGATCGCTTCCAGTGCATTAACCAGCGGAAATACCTCGGAAATGCCTACGGATTCCTTGAATCTCCAAATGGCGGCGCGCCGATCTCTGCCCCACATGACCGTCAGCTCCTGAAGGTGCGGGCTCAACAGCTTTAGCGGCCTTCCGGCGCGAATCAGCATGTCGCGAATATCCGCCTTGTCGCTCACACAGACCGACAGACGCTCGGCCAGCTTCGCGATTTCCATTAAATACTCGCCCCTCCTCCTGCTTGCCGAAGCAAGCACGAACAGCATCGGCATCCACCATCCGACCGCAATGCAGGCGCCCCCCTTCAGCAGCAGCCATATCCATGATCCGGTTGACTGGCCGTATATCCCTTCCGGATTCGTAAGTTGCGCTGCAAGGCCCAACGATAAGAGCGACAAAGCCATTCCTGCGCGCAAAACCAGAAACCGGTTGTAGCTCCAATCGGACGGAAGACCTGCCAGACGAGCCTTCTCCGCAAAATCACGCGCTCGCGGATTCTCGATCTCTTTTTCCATAGCGAGGACGTCCCGCTCTCTTCTCTTCGCCCGCTCCAGCATAAGGGCTAACCGGTTCGCACGTCCCAACCCCATCCTCAGGCGTCCGAGCAGCGTAAACCAAAGCAAGGCGCTGCCGCCCGTAAATAGACCTATAAATACAGCTTTATGAGATACGATCCATATGTTCCAAAACAAACCCAGCATGTCGTCGCCTCCGTTAAAAAGCCTTCCGTCCCGACCGGACCACAAGCAGCATAGATACGAACATGACGGCAAAAGAGACGACCAGCAGCATTTTACCGCCAGGATTAAGAAAATAGTGGCTGTAGTTCGCTGCGTCTGCATAAATGTTGAACCCCACCACGAAAAAGGCGAATCCGATCATAAATGAAGTCCCGAGCCGGTACACAGTAATCATGGCCAGACGGTTTTCCTCATTGCGCTTGGCCGTTTGCATCCGGCTGACCAGATGATGCAGCGACTCCGTCATGTCCGTTCCGTAATGGGCCCCGATCAACAAAAGATCGGCCAGATCGTCCGCCCATTCACTTTGCACACGCCGTGCGAATTCATAAAGAGCCTCATCGACCGGCTTCATATGCAGCGCAAGTTCGAGCCGCCTCCACTCGCTTTTCACCTCATCGGGCATGGTACGCGAGGACTTGACGATGATGTCCGCAAGCGTAAGACTGGGCCGGTAGTGTCCGATCAGGTTCTGTACGAGCATGATCATGCGGAGCGCAATCCGGTGCCGCTTGTGCTGCACCCGAAACCGGACATAGAAATACGGCAGAGATCCGAGCAGGATGGCGACCGCCCCGCTCAGCGTCCAAACATGGTAGCCGGGTGCACTGATGACCCCATAGGCATATCGCTGCTGCAGCAGTCCCATAGCGGCATCCGACCCGAAAAAGCCGGTAAGTCCGATCAACAGCATGAAAGCCATAACGACCTCTACGCCGATTTTCATGTCCGCCACTTCCATTTCCTCAGCCAAATGCTTTACCGGTTTCAGCTGAGTGATGGAAGCCCATGTGCCCCTTCGGGGACTGCTGCGTATGCCAAAGGAACGGAATCTTTTTCTTTGTCTCACCATGGAGTTGATTCCCTGAAATAGAAGAATAAGCAGGAGATACGAACCGGCGGCCCAGCCCCCCAACAATAAGCCTTTCAGACTGCCGTGCATAAGCTCGGCGGATACGCTCACGATCCCCACACTCCCAGCTCGCGAAATTCGTGCGGTTGCGCACCGTTTGCGATCAAATGCTCCATCAGCGGTTTGCTGAGCTGCTCCCCGGTGAAGCGCCAGTGATGCCGCTGATAATCCCACTCGACCAGCGGCCGGATACATACCTCCTGACGCTCGTCAACGGACAGTTCCGTGATTTCCGTAACTACACGGACATACTTGCCGTTTAACCGGATCAGGCGCAGGAAGACCACCACGTTAAAGGCTCTGGCCACGCGGCGAATGGCGTCTTTGTGATCGTGCTGCCGTCCGTCCTGCTTGATCATATCCACTACATCGCTGATAAACGATTCACGGTATTTGGTGTGCATCGTTCCCATCATGTCGTGGCCGCGCAAAGCCCCCTGCACCATCTGGGAAACCTCGGAGCCTTTGGCCTCGCCGACAATAACCCAATGGGGGCTCATGACGAGCAGCGGCTTAAACGACTCTTCCATCGTAAGCCCGATTTCCTCCACTTCCCGTACGGCCAGAATGTTCCGCGTACCGCGCAGACGCTCACGCAAAGCCACCTCAAATTCCTTTTCCAGTGTCCGGATTCGTTCGTTTTGGGGAATTTCCTGAGCCAGCGCAAACAGAAATGTCGTCTTGCCCGTCGCCGTTCCTCCGCCAATGAGAAAGCTCGCATGGTAGCGGATCAGAAGCTGCAGCAGCCGCGCCATCCGGTGATCGATCGTTTGAAGCTCTACCAGATGACCAAGCGTCACGTCCTTTACAATGAAGTTGCGGATATGAATGCTTGGAACGTCGGAATACGGCGGACGGGTCATCACTAGACGAGAGCGATTCCACATATAGGACTGGATGAACGGCTGCCTTTGGTTGATCGGCTTTTTACCGCAGAGCGACAAACGGTCCTGGAGCAAAAGCACATCCGCCAAGGAGGCGAATTTCCTGTGGTGCCGGATCATCTCTCCGCCGCGGAGCAGATATATATCGCAGCCGATCACCTGCACTTCTTCCACATCAGGCAGCCGGTACAGATCTTCAATAAGTCCTGCGCCGCAGGTTTCGGCAAACACGCATTCCGTCGGGGACAGCGGGGAAATCAACGTATCCGGATCGATATCCATCCGATATTCCATCAAGAGGGTATCAATGACCGCTTTCATTCGCGCCCCGGCTGCCGGATCGCCAAGTCCAGCCTGTAAAATGTCTTCGTACAGCGCCTGATCCTTTTTCGATCGTTCACTTAAATGCTCGTACACCAATTTAGAGGCTTCCCGCAGCGTCATTCGCCGTTCCGGCCGGGATGGCAGGACCGCCAGCCGGTTTTGGGTCTGCCGCGCTTGCATGATGTCTTTCAAATATTGACCCGCATCAAAACGAATTCTTGGCTGCATGCGGGAAGATAACCGTTCGCCCGGTGTCATTCGTTTCTCCTCCTTATCCGAAAAGCGCGGTCCACCGCTGCAGTAAACCGATTTTGCGGCGAACGGTTCCTCCTGCCAGTGCTGCTCCTCCCTGTTCGTTCGTTGGAGCAAGCCTCGCGGCCAGGCGGTCGATTTGCGTTGTGAAGCTTTCCGTCCCCGAGCTCAAATAAAGGGGATTTCCTTCATGGACCGCTTTGCGGCCAAGTCCTCCCCCGAGATTCGGAACGGCAGCGGCAAGCGGCATACGCAAAAGCTCCGCGATTCGTTCGGGCTTGTCATCAGCCGTAGTCCGATTCAGGATAAAAGAAACATCCCCAGGAACGAGTCCGGCATATTTCCAATAGCATTCGTACCATTCTCCCCAGCTCATTTGAAATGATGCGTAATGATTCTGCGCTACAAGCCAGCGGTGGTCTGCCTCGCGCACGGTGCAGATGGTCGCGGCATTGTCCGGGTAAGAGTTCAAATCGACGATCGTAATGTCAAAAGCCGCCCGGGCGGTTCGAAGCAGATGGGCCATCATTTCCGGCGTCACATCCAGCGCCGTGTCACGCCTGCGGGAACCGGTCAGAATGTGAAGGTTCGGGATTTTGCGGTACGATACGCACGCATCGATCAAATCGCCGGGGGTAAGCGTCTGGGTCTGCAGCTTCGGCCGAAGCTTGAATCCGCTAGGATCAGGATCGGTCAAATTCAAGAAGGAGCGAATCTCGGGATTATGCAGATTGCCGTCGATGAGACCAATGGTCATCCTGCCGGAAGCGGCCAAAGAGAGCGCAGTGCTCACGGCAATGGTCGTAGCGCCATCTTTGCTGGCAGCAGACCATACAGCCGTCAGTGATCCTTCCCGGTGACCCGGACTACCCGGACTGTCCTTGCGGTCTCCGTTCACTATAGAGGCAAACGCTTCAAGCATGCCGTCACCGGTAAGACCGATCGGTATAATGGTATAATGATGCTGATCGGCCATCCGGCTGATCGCCTCCAGCAAAAACGAATCATAGACCGATGCGTCCAGCGCAATTGCTGCCTGTGCCTGCGGCTGTCTTCGGCTCAGTTCCTGCACCCACTCCCACGGGTACACATCATAAAATACTCCGGCATGCACCATCACAAGATCAAACGGCTCTTCAAGCCGGGAGAAAAACGATTCCCTGCCGCGAATATGACGGATATCGAGTCCGCGAACGCTTCCCAACAGGGCGCTCAGCCGGTCTGCGGCATCCGCCTCCGGATGAATCAGCAATAATTTGGTCATGACGTAGGCTGCACCTCCTTGGTGTTCGAGCTTGTTCCTGTATTTTCATTACCGCTGACCTGGCTTTGATCAAGCTCCCCCTCCACTTGTATTTGCCCTTTCGTTTGGGTAAACGCATCGGCTGCTTTCAGCTCGCGAAACAGTGCCGTAACGGTTCCGGAGTCTGAACCAGGCTTGGTCAGATCGGGTAAAGCCAGCTTAATCCTGCCGGCAATACTTCCCAACACATAAGCCTCGTACACGTCGTCGTTCATCAGGTAGGTGTTCAGCTCCGGCTTTCCGTTCGGTTTGGAGCGGGCATTCTGAAGCTGTTGGCGGTTCGATTGCACGACCGCTTCCACTGCCGTGGCATCGGTCACCTCCGGTCCTTCAGGCGTTTTCACGCCGGTAACCGGAAGCTGCTCGATGACTTTAACTGCTCCGACGCTCCATGTGGCTCCCGAGGCGGTCTTAATCAGCTTCGGGTTATCAAACTCTACCCAAACGTCCACCCGATCGCCCTTCCGTACCATATTGCCCACATTCGCCGCCGCATCCGTTTTGAAGCTGAAATACCGCTCTCCTTCCCTCGGCACAAGCCGTTGGTCCGATAGCTTCCACAAGACCAATTCCTCATTATCCGCAATGGGAACCAGCACTGTTTGACCGATCAGCGCATGGACATCCGTCACGGCCTCCGGGTGGTGCGCCGCAACCGGAATCACCGCTTTGCGCAGCATGGAGGCTTCAATCACCTCGCCGCTGTGCAGCATGCGCACCGGTTTAACGGTATCCATGGTTTCGACCTGAAACTCCGTATGCTTCATGAACTGCCAATACCCTGCGACAGATCCCGCCATCAACAGACAGCCCAGCAGGGCGACGATCCACGTTCTTTGCATCTGTGCTATCCTCCCTTAATGACTCCTTTGAAAAAGCCGCAGCAGCTTGCCGCTTCCATTGCCGGACGGACGCGCTTCAACCGGCAGCAGGCGGTTTAGCCATGGCTGCATCGCATCCCGAAGCGCCCTTCGAACCGGTGGCGCATCGTGCGGGAGACGCCCGTTCCATTCGGCCGCCGCCAGGACGGCGATGTCCAAAGCAGGCAGCAGGCACGCCGGACGTTGCGGCAATAAGCGAAGCCAGGCCTCGGCTTTGGCCGTGCGCGGGCATTTATTCACGATGCAGTGCAGCCGTCGGCCGGGTCCGATCCAGCTTTGCAGCTGCCGCTGCACGCGCGAAACGGCGGGAAGCTCCAGCTTGTGTACGAACGGATCGACGGTGTAGACAACATCCGTCGCCGTATCGAGCAGCTGCTGAACAGCGGGCTGCTCCCACTGCGCGCCGATGTCTGCAATCAGCACCGGGCGGCGGACGGCGTGAAACAGCTTGAACCAGTAGCTCGGGTCTTCCATCGGCGATCCCGCTTCTTCCACGGGCTCTGCGGGAAGCCACAGCGTATGGCCGTCCGTCCACGGATGCTCCGCAGGATGCCCGGAGCCTCCACCCGGCGCGTTGTAGCAGCGGTACCCCGGCGGCGCATGCTTGTCCGCCAGCAGCAGCGCGTGCAGCTCCGCACGCGGCGTGGGCGGCTCGATCAAGGCATGCGGCACGCCTTGATCGTGCAGCAGCCGCGCGAGTGCGAGCGCGGCGAAGGTGGCTCCGGCGCCGGGGTACAGCGCGCCGACCGCCACCACGAGCGGCGGTGTCCACGCCGCTCCCCCCGCCGCCGCGGATGCCGCCGGCATCCGCTGTGCCGCAAGCCAGCGCCGCAGCACAGCCCCCGCCTCGCGGGCGCTCGCGTAGCGGTCCTCGGGGCTTGCGCGCAGCAGGCGCAGCACGAACGGCGCAATCCCCGGGGGCAGCGCCGTCCCCTCGCCGGGCAGGCTCCGGGTGCTGTAGTACGCGCCTCCGCTCAGCAGAAAATACATCAGCGCCCCAAGCCCGTACAGGTCGGTGCGCGGGTCGCTCTGCCGTCCCTCCAGCTGCTCGGGAGCGGCAAAACCGACGGTACCGATGCAGACCGTATCTGCCTTCCGGTCCGGTTTAAAGCTGCGCGCCGTACCAAAATCGATGAGACGCAGCTGCCCGCCGGCGTCCAGCATCAAATTGGACGGCTTCAAATCACGGTGAATGATCGGCTCCGGACGGATCGAGTGCAGATAATCGAGAAGATCGCATAGCTGCAGCGCCAGCTCGGCCGCCTGCTTCTCCGTCATCCGCTTCCCCTGCCTTTCGAAACGCTGCAGCAGCGTCTCCCCCTCGATATAATCCATCACCAGATAAAGGAAGCCCTGCCGGGTGAGCGGCACATAATCCACGATATCCGGAAGATTCGGATGGCTGAGCCGGCTCATGGTCTCCGCTTCCGCCAGCAGAATATGCCTCCGCTTGGCCGTTTCCGCTTCCTCTTCGCCAAAAGCCGACCCGTCGCCCACATACGTTTCCTTCACCGCCCAGCGTTTACCCTTCAGCTTCAAATCATCCGCCAAAAATACGCTGCTCATCCCGCCTTTTCCAAGCTGCGCCGCAATCCGGTAACGTCCTGCCAGTACATCACCGGGTTTCAATCCCATGGTGTGCCTTGCCATGATCCACCTGCCCTTTCTTTTGCGTATCCTTTCCCGGAACGGCAAAAAACCGCCTTACGCATGCCGATTCGGCATGACATAAGGCGGTTCTTCCGCACGTCATATGGATTTTTTAAACGATCAAAGAATGTTTAAGCTCACTAAAGCGTTGAAGTAATCCAAGAAATGCTGCACCAAGGAAAACTACCATTAAAAACAATCTGGCATCTTCGACAAGACTCCGTTAGGAGTTTTTTATAAAATAGCATAGTTTTCCAAAATATTCAAGCCTTTTTTTATTTCACAAGGGCCTGATTCACACATGGCCAATACGCGGGAACGGCCCGGTACTGAACGAGAAGAATCCCGGTACTGCACGGGACCCGGCATCCCATTCACCGATATCGGAGGCAACCATCCGCTAGCGCATGCTGAAGATATCCATTCTTAACACTTTGTAAATTCCCCGCAGACATCCACAAACAATTTACATTCAATTAACCTTGAGAAAACATGGACCCGCTACAATGAGTCATGGATTAGAAGTAAACCATCCCGGAAAGGAGTTCCTTCATGTCCACGCTGGAAAACAATGCCCTGGCACGCGGGACCATGAAAAAAAAGAAACTTGCCTTCTCCAAAGGTCTCAAGCTTCAATCGCTGCGGTCCGTCCGCTTCAAGGAACAGGCGCTGGCTTATGTCTTCCTGGCTCCGTCCCTGCTGCTGTTCGGCGTGTTTCTGTTCTATCCGCTGCTGAAATCGGTGTATCTCAGCCTTCACTTGACCGATCCCCGCGGAAGGATAGCGGCATTCGCCGGTCTCGACAACTTCAAAGAGCTGTTCGCTTCGGACGCCTTTATGAAGAGCCTGCAGGTGACGCTCTCATTTACGCTCCTGACCGTGCCCACCTGCATTATCCTGGCGCTCCTCCTGGCCGCTCTTACGCACAACAAGCTGGGCGGGATGCGTTGGTTCCGGTTCGTCTTCTCGCTTCCCGTAGCCATTTCCGTCGGAACCGGCTCCGTCATCTGGATGATGCTGTACCATCCGAGCCTCGGGACGCTCAATTACTTTCTTACCCTGATAGGCTTGAATCCCGTAAATTGGCTGACCGATCCGGCCTGGGCCCTGGTTTCGGTCGCCATCATGACGATTTGGATGAATCTGGGCTTCAACTATATCGTCCTGCTCAGCGGGCTCCAAGGCGTGCCGGAGGACATCTACGACAGCGCCAGGATCGACGGCTCCGGGCCGCTGCGCACCTTTGCCCGCATCACCCTCCCGCTCGTTTCCCCCACCCTCTTTTTTGTGGGAATCGTTTCGGTGATCGGGGCTTTTCAATCGTTCGGGCAAATTCACATCTTAACTAAGGGAGGACCGATGAACAGCACCGATGTCATCGTATTTAACATCTATCAGGATGCGTTCGTCAATTTCCGCTTTGGCATCGGCAGCGCGCAGGCGCTTGTTCTGTTTGCGATCATTCTGATTCTGACGGCGGTGCAGTTCCGCTTTCTGGAAAAGAAGGTGCATTACCAATGACGTCCCGTCTGCAGAATACGCTGATCTATGCCGTTCTGACGATCGCCGCCGTCATCATGCTCTATCCGATCGCTTACACGCTGTCGGCCGCCATGATGACGAATGCCGAGTCGGCCACCTATCCGCCCAGGCTGCTTCCCGGAAGTCTGAATTTTGAAAACTATTTGTCCGTGCTGCAGCTGATTCCGGTCGGGCGGTTCATTGCGAACAGCTTTTTCGTTTCCGGCGTCATTATGATCGGACAGCTCATTACGGCCAGCATGGCCGCATATGCCTTCGCCTTCCTGCGGTTTAAGGGCAAATCGGCATGGTTTGCCCTCTTTATGTCCACGATGATGATTCCGTGGGAAGTTACGATCATTCCCAATTACTTGACCGTCAAAAGCTGGGGCTGGCTCGATACGTATCAGGGCTTGATCGTTCCGTTCCTCGCTACGGCGTTCGGAACGTTCCTGCTCCGCCAGTTTTTCCTGCAGCTTCCGGGGGAGCTGTTCGAAGCCGCCAAAATCGACGGCTGCGGCCATCTGCGAAGTTTCTTCCGGCTTGTGCTGCCATTGTCCAGACCTGCACTGGCCACGCTCGGCGTGTATTCGTTTCTGACGCATTGGAACATGTACCTGTGGCCGCTGCTCATCACCAACGGTGAAGCGATGCGTACGGTACAAATCGGCATCAGCATGCTTCAGTTTGAAGAAATGACCTCGTGGAACCTGGTGCTCGCCGGCGTCGTCATGGTCATGCTTCCCACGCTTGTCCTCCTCGCGCTCGGTCTTAAGCAGCTGGTGCAGGGGATGACCGCCGGAGCGGTCAAAGGGTAACCAACCGCGCCATGGGCCTACTAACGGGTCCGGCGCCCGATATAAATCTATTCCAAAGGAGAGATCAACCGTGATAAAACCACTCAAGCTGAACCAAAAATCCTCTTTAACGCTCCTGCTTGCTTTTGTCATGCTGGTTTTGGCGGCATGCGGGGGAACGACTGCCGGCGGGGGCGACAGCAAGCCTGAGGCAGGCGAAGCCAATGGAACGGAAGCGCCGAAGGCCTCCGAGCCGGTCAAAGTCGTGTGGTGGCACTCGATGAGCGGAGAGCTCGGCAAAGCGGCGGACAAGCTGGTAGCCGACTTTAACGCCTCGCAAAAGAATGTCGTGGTGGAGGCCGTATTTCAAGGCACCTATGATGAGAGCCTGAACAAAATGAAGGCGTCCATGGATTCCAAGAGTGGCCCGGCGCTGATCCAGGTATATGAAATCGGCAGCCGCTTCATGATCGATTCCAAAGCGATCACCCCGATACAGCAGTTTATCGATGAGGAGAAATTCGATATATCCGCATTGGAAGAAAATATTTTGAACTATTACACCTTCGACGGCAAGCTGTATTCGATGCCTTTTAACACGTCCAACCCGATCCTGTACTACAACAAGGATATGTTTAAAGCGGCCGGCCTCGACCCGGAAAAGCCGCCGGCCACGTATGAAGAAGTAGCCGAAGCCGCCAAGAAACTGACCAAGGACGGACAAACGGGCGCCTCCTTCGCCATTTACGGCTGGTTCATGGAGCAGTTCTTCGCTAACCAGGGCGCCGAGCTCGTCAATAACGGCAACGGGCGTACAAGTCCCGCAACGGACTCGCTGCTGGGAAGCGAGGCGGGCGTCAAAACGATGACTTGGTGGAAGCAAATGATCGATGACAAAACGATGCTCAACCTCGGACGTAAAACGGACGATACGAAAAAAGCGTTCGCCGCCGGACAAATCGCCATGACGCTGGATTCCACGGCAGCTTTGCGCGGCATCGTGAACGCAGCGGAAGGCAAATTCGAAGTCGGCACCGCCTTTCTGCCGAAGCCCAAGGACGCTCAAGACGGCGGCGTTATCGTTGGCGGCGCGAGCTTATATATCCTGAACAACCGATCCGAAGCCGAGCAGAAGGGCGCCTGGGAATTCATCAAATTCCTGACCGAACCGAAGCAGCAGGCCTTCTGGTCCGTCAACACGGGATACTTCCCGATTACGAAAAAGGCATACGACGAACAGCTTGTTAAGGATAATATGGCGAAATATCCGCAGTTTAAAACGGCGGTAGACCAGCTGCACCAAACCAAAGCGAACAAAGCGACGCAGGGCGCAGTCATGGGCGTTTTCCCTGAAGCGCGTCAGCTCACCGAAGGGGCGATCGAGGAAATTCTGAACGGCAAAAAATCGCCGAAAGAAGCTCTCGACGGCGCAGCAAAGGAAATTTCCGCCCGAATCCAACAGTACAACAAAACCGTAAGCAAGTAAGCAAAAGCATACGACAAAGCCGAGGGGAATTACACCGCCCTCGGCTTTGTTTGGCTTCTATATTTTTTCGATCATGCTGCGGGCGACCCATACGCCTGCCGCGCCCGCTTGCGCCAGCCCCCGAGTCACGCCTGCGCCGTCCCCTCCGCAGTACAAGCCCTCGATCTCCGTCTCCAGACGCTCGGTAAGCTTGGGCCTTGCCGAGTAAAACTTGGCTTCTACACCGTAGAACAATGTATGCTCGGACGCAATGCCCGGAGTCACCTTGTCGAGCGCCTCCACCATCTCAATCAGGCTCTTCATCGTATTGTAAGGAAGCACCAACCCCAGATCGCCCGGCACCGCTTCTTTGAGCGTCGGCTCCAAAAAGCCCTCCTTGATTCTCGTTTCCGTGGAACGTCTGCCCCGGATAATATCGCCGTATTTCTGTACGATGACCCCGCCGCCGGATAAATCGTTGGCCCGCTTGCATATTTCCCGCGCATACTCATTCGGCTTATCGAACGGCTCCGTAAACCGGTGCGACACCAGCAGTGCGAAGTTCGTATTGGTTGAGCCAAGCGCAGGGTCTTTATAGGCATGGCCGTTAGCGGCCATCACGCCGGAATGATTTTCAACGACCACATGGCCGGACGGATTGCTGCAGAAGGTGCGTACGCGCGTACCGACCGACGTATTGAAGATGAATTTTCCTTCGTATAAATGCTCGTTGATTTCATGCATCACCACATCGGACGTTTCCACGCGCACACCTACGTCCACCTGATTGTTATACATTTTGAGACGGCGCTTGCGCAGCACCTCGGTGAGCCAGGCCGATCCGTCCCGGCCGGGAGCGACCAGCACCTTGTCGGCTTCAACTTCTTCACCGTTTTTGAGGACGATACCTTGGATACGGTGCCCGTCCTCCGTCTTTGCCGTCAACAGATCGGCTACCTCCGTCTTGAACTGCATATCGATTTTGGTTTTCAAGTAGGCGTTGATGGAGCGCAGGATTTCCAGGTTTTGCTCGGTGCCCAGATGCCTTACCTGGGCCCTCAGCAGCTTCAGCCCGGCCGCATAACCCCGCTGTTCTATGGAGCGGACCACTGGAGTGGTCGGATCGGTTACGTTCTCCGTCGCCCCGTGTTTGAGATTGATGGCGTCCACATAGCGGATCAAATCGAGCACGCGCGATGGAGGGAGATAATCCGTCAGCCAGCCGCCGAATTCGGTCGTAATGTTGAACTTGCCGTCGCTGTACGCCCCGGCTCCGCCGAAACCGGCGGTAATCGAACAGGCAGGTAAACAGCCGGCGTACTCCTTTTTGCCTGCAGGCGGCGGACACAGCTGAATCTTCTCCTCTAGGATGGGACATCTTCTGCTGTCAATATCGTGCCCTTTATCAATCAGCAGCACCTTGAGCTGAGGCGCTTTCAATGTCAGCTCGTACGCTGCGAAAATTCCGGCCGGTCCGGCTCCGACAATAATAACATCGTATCGTTTTTTCATGAGTGAGTGTGCCTCCTTAGCATAATGAACGCAAACCAAAAAATCCCGGCTTCGAAAGGGTGCGGCAAGGCGCCCTGTTCGTAGCCAGGAATTTGCGGTTCCTTGGTAGAAACTCTTGACCCATATTGTCAAGGATATACGATCGGTAGAGTAAATATTAGGTTTTGAACACAACAGAATCATAAGTCAATTCTTGAATATTGTCAATGGCATATCGTAAAAATGTTCGTGTTCATCTTGCATTATTCGGATCGATTCCGTTTTCCGATATAACATTTAACCCGAAAGCCGAATGTTTTTGTCATCACACGAAAGAAGGAAAGTGATCTGTCGTCACTTTCCTTCCCGTTTACATCCACCTTTTCGTTTTCGGTCTGCGGCTTGTTTGGCGCTTTCTTTTCCTTCCTGCGGAGACAGAGCTTCTCCCGTTTCTCGTACCGTTCAGCTTCAGCGGCTTTCCGGCTGCCGCTTGTGATTCGTTAATCAGCCGGGCTATTTTTTTTAAGACCGGAGACATTTGCTCCGCCGACTGGTAGATAGAACTCATTTTATCCAGCGCGCTGATGACTTCATCGAGACCTTCGTTCACGTTGCGGATGACCGCAGGGAACCTGTTCAACATATTCAATCACCCTCTAATCGTTCCTCCGAATCTCAATTTATTGTATGCAGCAATAAGCCCGGACGGTTTAGGCGGATGACCCGGATGCCCCGAGGGCCCGCAAAATAAATTCCCAGCTCTGCTTTGCAGTCGAACACGGATCGTGGTGTGTATTTGAAAGAAGCGGTTGAAACGAATCATATTTCTTGTGAACCAGAATCATTCCGATGACCGTCATGAGGGCATGATCAAGCGAATCAAATTGAAACCGGCCTTCCTCCCGCCCTTTTTCCAACAGCTCCCGAACCTTGAACCAAACGGGATAAGTAAACGAGGTAACGATCGGCTTGCGCGGAGAATTCATCATAATTTCCTGCTGTACAATGGTGCTGAGCTCCATGTCCGTCATGCTGAAGTGGATGATCTCATGAACGAGCAGCTTCAGCCCCTCCACCGGATCTTTGAAAACGCCCTCAAACTGGGCCAACCGGTGACCGGGAAAGAAGGATTCGAAAATCGCCCGAAACACCTTTTCTTTGCCCCCGAAATAATAGGAGATGAGAGCAACATTAGCGCCCGCTTCCTCACAGATTTGCCGTACACTGGTACCGTCAAAGCCTTGTTGTGCAAATAGCTTCTTGGCCGAAAGCAGTATGCGGATCTTCATATCGGACTCGGTCTGTATCATAATGCATCTCCTTACCGGATTCTTTTAATTTCATTATGTAACTTTCCCCCATAGAGTGCAAGCCAAAGGCCGGCAGGATGACTGCCTGCCGGCCCCGTCATATTTCAGGCCCCCGTTGCAGCGGTATTCGCTGTCTTCGAATGTTCCGCTGCGGCCGGAATCGTTCCGGTTTCCTTACGCAGGCCTGTCGCCAGAAGCCCGACCGCCGCGCAGACGGTCATGATGAGAGCCAGTGCACCGATATCACGCGCCGTTCCCGGACCTCCGAATAACAGGTTCATAGCACCCTCTACCGCATAAGTAGCCGGCAGGTATTGGCTGATGGTAAAGTAAAAGCCGCCCAGGAGCTCACGCGGAACCATAGCGCCGGAAGACACCAGTTGAATCGATAGCATGGAGATATTAAAGAGCATACCCGCCATGCCGAAAACGATCAAAAACATTTGCGAGAAAAACATGAATGTCATCAGGAACAAGGCCTGGAACAGCCAGAAGGCCAGGAAACCGGAACCCATTTGTCCACCCAAAGCAACCACCAGCGAGGAACCGACCAGTGCAATCATGACGGCGGACACCGCATTGATGAAGACGCGGGCGCCGAATTTGCTCCATTTGGAATAACCCGCTCCGAGCATCCCCGTTGCCTGCTGCAGATTCATACCCATAATCATTGCGCCGACGAATGAAGCAAGCACCATCATCATCGGGATCATTTGGTTGTGCATCCCCTGAACCGGATTTGTAAATTCGAGATTCGCGGCCACCTTATCGGTCAATCCCCGGGCCATAGCCGCTGCTTCTTGCGCAGGAATATGGGCTTGTACCAGAATAGCTTGAGCGCCCGCTATCGCCGCTTCTTTGCCCACCGAGGCCGTCACGCCGCCGGCAACACTCTGCATCATGCTCTTGATCAGGGCCGGATTGGACTCGTTGATGGTATAGTTGATCTTCGCTTGCTGACCAGGGGTCTGCAGCTGCTTGGTAAATTCCGCAGGAATATGCAGCACCATCTGTACCTCACGCCCGTTCAGCATTTCCTTGGCTTTGTCCGCAGAGCGTTCGCTGATCAATTGAAAGGGCAGTGATTTTGTCAACTGCTCTTCCACTTTTCGTCCGAAACCGGGGTCATCGTTCACGACGGCGATTTTCAGTTGCTTCGTATTATCGTTCACGCCTTCATATCCGGTCATCCAAATCAGGCTGAATATAATTTGAAACATCATCGCCGTCATGATTCCTATCTTCGTAGCCGGCTTTTTCAAATACGCTTGTAAAGCTTGAAGCATGGTCTTTCTCTCCTCTTATGTATATATGTTAAATGCTTATTTTAATTAAACGTTTGTTTGAATCATATGAAATATCTTCCCTATTGTCAATACCTTACTACAGGGATTTGTTCGGGTATCCGATCCACCCTCGCAAGGCTCCCTGTTCTCCTGTAAATGACCGAATGCCATTTATAGTAGCCGCGGAGTCAACACCGACATAAACTGTATTGACTTTTTCGCTGCCGCAGGGAGCCTTGACGCAGTGGCGGTGGAGCCGGTATTCGTTACCGCGCGTTACCGCCTGCGCTTAAGAAGCGTCAATGACAATGCCTGTGCTTGCTGCGCAGAATAATGACCAGCAGGATGAAGAGCACCAAAATGAGAGCCGCTGAAGTATAGCCGTGTCCATGCCAATGATGATGGTGATGTTTTTTCGGTGTATAGATGTTGATCTCCTCGTAGCTGGCATGCACGTTGATCGGCGCGGGATATACAGGCTGCGGCAGCGATACGGGCGATACGTACGTCGGCATCGGACCTATGTTCGGGCCTACATTCGATAGCGGAGCATAGGCCGTCGGACCGACATGCGTTTTTGGTACAGCGGTAGGTTGATACTTTTCCATAAGGCGAACACCTCCATAAGATTTGACGAAAGCACAAGAAGCCAGCTTCATTTCTTGTGTTTTTGCGCATTCAAGCGTTCCCGGGAACTCGTTACTTGCCTTACTTGAACACACCATTAGTCTATGGAGAGATACCCAACGGGAGCACGGTGTTCACCTATGCCCGGGAGAAAAATAGACATTTACCGCCATCGGTCAAGGCAGGAAAAAAGCGTCCCATTCTGCTGTTTCCGGCAGAATGAAAGACGCCTTGGATTAGACATACGGATTATGCTCCCGTTCATAGCCAATGCTGGTCCTCGGGCCGTGGCCCGGGTATACAATGGTATCGTCCGGCAGTTCGAACAGCTTGCCGTGGATCGAATCCAGCAGCTCCTGATGACTCCCGCCCGGCAAGTCCGTACGTCCCACGGACAGCTTGAACAAGACGTCACCGCCGAACAAATGCTTGCCGTAGAGAAAGCTGACGCTTCCCGGGGAATGGCCTGGGGTATGGAACACCTTGAAGCTGAGGCCCAGTACCGATAAATTTTGCCCGTCGGCCAGCGAGTACTCGGCAGGAGCGGTAGTGATCGGTCCGGTAACATCAGGCCACCTGGCCGATCCGTTTTTCTTCGGATCCACCAGCCAATCCGCCTCGTCGTCATGCAAATAGACAGGGCAGCCCTTTAAACGGCGCAGCTCTTCTACCCCGCCTATATGATCAAAATGGGCATGTGTAAGCAGAATCGCTTCAATCTCCATGTCGGCCACGCGTTTGAGCAGCGGATTGGGATTCATGCCGGGATCGATGACAACCGCTTTGTTCTCGCCGGGGAGCGAGATCAAATACGCATTCGTCTGCAGAGGACCCAGAGAGAACGACTCAATGACAAGTTCCTTCGTTTCCATCGTCATCGGCTCAGAAGGAGG
This sequence comes from Paenibacillus naphthalenovorans, assembly GCF_001465255.1. Lineage (NCBI taxonomy): Bacteria > Bacillati > Bacillota > Bacilli > Caryophanales > Paenibacillaceae > Paenibacillus > Paenibacillus naphthalenovorans. The sequence goes on from NZ_CP013652.1 coordinate 3,494,368, forward strand.
ACAGCAGCTCGCGCAGTTCTTTTACGATGACGGTCTGGTAACCGGTCCCCTCACCATACTGACGGCCCATTTCCTCACGCGCAATTTTGATTTTATCTTGATAATCCGCAGCTTCACGGTCCGGATTCTCTTGTTTGAATTTGATCATAACCTCCTGCACATGCTTCGGACGCGGTCCCCACTGTCCCAGCACAAATCCGCTGAAATCCGTGAAAATGACGATCGGAATCGCCTCTCCGCCCATGGTCAGAAATTGCTCCATCACATCGGGATGCTCCTCTTTGATCAGAACTTCCGTCGGGATGCCGGAAATCTCCAAAGCGCGGAATACGACCGGCACATTGCGCACCACATCGCCGCACCAATCAGCAGCCAGAATAAGGCAGCGGAGGTCATCGCGGTTGTTCAGCGATTCAAAAAACGCCTTATCCTCTTCATCCTCCCACTTGAACAGATCGTACCACTCTTTGAATTTATCCTGATTCTTGGTCATCCCGTCGATAAACTGCTGCGGGGACAGCCCTTTGCGAAGCTTGCTGCTTAAGTTTTTGCTCATCGGAATCCATTCCTCCTTCAAATGTGCTGCTATGGGTTATTGTACCAAAAAAAAGTCCCCGCTCCAACCGGAACGGGGACCAAACAAGCATGATCATTTCCTTATCTTGGCACAGCTTTGCTGCGCTTTATCCATTTGATGATAATATACACCGCCGCCACAACGATAGCTGCAAAAATCAAGGGCTTCACATACGGGCCGGCCACCTGATTGATCTGCTCCCAATTATCCCCCAGAGAGCGTCCGAGATAAACAAAAATGATGACCCATGGGATCGTCCCGAGCGTAGTATAGAACATAAACTTGGCCAACGGCATACGCGCCATGCCCGCAGGGATGGAAATCGCCTGCCTCAGCACCGGGATGAAACGGGCCAGAAACACCATGACCGGACCGTAGCGATTGAACCAGTCCTCCGCGATATCCAGATGCTTTTTTTTCAGGTGCAAAAATTTGCCGAACTTGTCCAATGCCGGCCGGCCGCCGTAGCGTCCGATCCAGTACAGAATGATCTGCTGGAACAAACACCCGAGGAGTCCGAACACGATGGCTCCGATCAATGAGATCTCCCCGCGCGAGATCAGATAACCGGCATAGGCCAGCACAATCTCACTCGGAATGACTTCCAGCATCAGGCCGATCAAAATCCCCCAAACGCCCAATCCCTCAACAAACCTTAACGCCGAAAGCACCAGTTCATGGAGCAGCTCACTCATTTCTCCAGCCTCTTTCTTTTCTTCACAAATTTCTGTTCTTGTCTATTATTAGCCTATTTTATTCTAGCACACTCTTATGCATGCCGCATCCTCCAATGCTCCTGCAATAACAGTGCCGCCGCTTCATCTGTCCGGAAGCTCCGGAATTCGGCCGTGTCATGATCAGACAAGTTCCCGCATACATTGGTACAAACGATCCTAATTCCTACAGGTGATGCTCATGACCAAAATATTCGTGGTAAGCAAAAAAAGAATAAAAGCACTCAAAATCGGAGCCGCCGCCTTGCTGCTGGCCTCTGCCGCACTGCTCTTCTGGGAGCAGGACGAGATCCGCACCGTCATGAGTCCCGACGCTCCGGAACGAACCGTCAATCTGGTGACAGGTGAATTCAAATCGACGGGACCGGACGGCAAGACGATTGAAGCGTATCGGTGGGACCCCGGTACCATTTACGTGAAAAAGGGGGAACGCATCCGCCTGAGCATTTACGGCGTAAACGGAGCGAGCCATCCCTTTATCATTGACGGAATGAACATTAAAGGCGAAGTGAAAAAAGGTCAGGAAACCGTTGTTTCCTTCCGTGCCGATAAACCCGGCATCTACAGGATCATATGCCTGACACACCCCGATATCGCTCATAACGGCCCGATGATCGGATATTTGGTGGTGGACGAATAACTTGGGAAACGGCAACAGCGGGGGCCGCTCCGTGAGTACCCGTACCGCCTCCTTGCGCATAGCATAAAGCAAGGAAGGAGGTGCCGGACTCATGAATCAAGGAAACAAAATGAAGCACAACCAACAACTTCCATCCGCACGGCTCATCCGCCGCACGTGCAGCCGGGAGCTGTACCGGGCACGAAAAAAAATGGGGGGATATATAACCCCCCATCTGATCAAGCAGGCGGATGAACTGTATTATAAAAAGGTGCTGCTGAACCTCCCTTATATTGTCGAGAACGGCAGCAACCGCAAAGTACTGGCGGATTGGTTCGATGAAAACGTATGCGGCGAAATCGCCGCCTTATGGAACGTGGAGCCGGGGGTGCTCAGCAGAGCGTTCCGGGAATCCTTCGGGGGCTGACGCAACAGCGCGTCGGTCTTTTCTTTCGCCCTGAAGGACGCCTTACTGCCCTTCCGTGCTTGCAAAGGGGGCCTTGCTTCTGTCATTCCATCAGGAGTAATATCCGCTTTTCGGAAATTCGTCATTTAATACCCAGTTGCCGATATTCCTAAGCTTATACTCAGCAGGATTATGCAGGGTATGGGTGCGGATATTTCGCCAGAACCGGTCAAAGCCGTATTTGGACGCAGTTGAGCGCGATCCCATCACTTCGAAAATGCGATTGCTGATGTCCAGCCCGGCTTTTCCGGCAGCCACATTGGCCGCCGCCACGAGTACAGCACATTCCCCACGTTCCTCTTCGGTTAAACTGAATTCTTTGGCCCACACTTCATCTACTTTATTCGCCGCCTTCTCAACCTGGACGAACCGCTCGCTAGGTTGATTCCCGCTCTTCCGCTGCTGATATGATCCAACGTTGAAAGGGCTTTTGCCACCACACCGGGGTGCCACAGGCCTGACAAAACTTGCGTGACTAATCGTATGTTTCTGGTAACCGGAGCAAGCGAAGCCGCCAAAGCCAAAGCTTCCAGCTGGTTCTCGCCCCCATCTTCGGAAAAAAAGCGAGACAGGAAGAATGCATACTTGAATCCCGCGTTTTCAGCCGCTTGTATATACCTTTTGTTTGCCTCAAATGACCAGTCCGCTTTCCTCGAACCGTTCGATTTCACGATTCCTCCGCTAACACTAGGTACCCAGTAGGCAAATTGTAATGTCATACGATTCCTCCTCTCCATATTAACCCAACTAAATCAGTAGGTATTATATGAATAATGTACACTCAGTATAGGCAGACGCAAGCTTTAATTCAACGAACAATATTCGTCCGAATGAAGTCTATGCAACATTTTGTCGATATTTGTTGTACATTTCGTAAATAAACTACTTTAGGAAATACCTTTGTTTATCCAGCCAACTTTCATTGGGAGACGCTTCAATTGAGTAAGCATACCCTAGACGTGGGGCTGTCAGATCGTTGAGAAAATGATTTTTTGCTTCCCGATTCGAAATAGGCGTGACGAGATGACGTATATGATTCATCAAATTACCGCGGTGTCGTAATAAATTGCCGTTGCAAATAAAAATACTGTTGAGACAGTCTCAGCAGTAAAACAGAAATGGATTTTGTGTTGTTTAAACATCATTTTTTTAGTTTTGTCTTCCGTTATCCTCCATGCCGATGGCTTTATAAATACCGAGCGAAGCAAGCCGCGTCAGCTGCAGAGCCATGTGATGCGGTGAATAAATGATATCTTTTTTGACCCAATTTTCCGCTACTCCCATCACGGACGAGCTTGCGTAGTCGAGGACGATATCAAGCGGAACCGAGAGCTTCTGCTCCATTCTCAACCTGGAAATCCGGTCGTAAAGCGCTTCCCGGATCACCTCTTGCATTTTCAGCTTAAACCTCTCCTGCTCCAGGAAAGTAAACATCACCTTGTAGAACCTTGCACTATCGGCCATGTAATTAAATAATACGACAAAATAAGGATCCGGCTCATCGAACTTCAACAAGCGAGACTCGACCTGCGGGCCGGTTTCTTTAAACAGCTTGGACAGCAGAGCCAGTTTTTCCTCAATGATGGTATCTAACAAATCGAATTTATCCTGATAATGGGCATAAAAGGTCGATCGGTTGACATTCGCATGATCGGCAATATCTTTAACCGATATTCTCTCAAAGCCTTTTTCCAAAATAAGCGAAATCAACGATTCCTGAATCATCAGCCGAGTTCGGTAAATACGACGGTCCAGACTGGTAAAGTCGGTTCGCATGCTTCATCCCTCCATCAAATGGTTTCTGCTCAATTCATCCCTATTTGTGGTTTAAATGTTCTTTTACCAACACTTCTTTATATTTAGTTGTTTATCAAACATATGTGCATCAACTGTCGATTGCTGGAATTTACAATACAGCTATAATAAAAACATATTAACCCTAGTTTATCAATAGGTTTTGTTTACATTTTTTTTTATAAGGAGTTGTGTAAGCTTTTGCGAGGAGAACAATTTGTCAAAAGTTTAAATGATGGCCGCAAGATTTGGCTGGATGGAGCACTGGTCAGCAATTTGCCAAAGCATCAGGCATTCAAAGGTACGCTGGAAACACTCCAACGATTATTTAATATGCTCGATGTGCCAGGCGTCAGGGAAACGATCGGATTTGTTCCGCCCGGCGGCAGCAAGTTTGCTCACGCCTCCTTTCTTGTGCCTTATACCCCCCAGGATTTATTGAAGCGCAGAACCAGTTTTGATTGCTGGGCCAGAGAAACCAACGGAATGATGAGCCGGATATCCGATTATGGCCGGTCTATGATCACGGGCTGGTATGCGGCCAGAAAGCAGCTTGGACTGCTTGATCCGCATTTCGAGTCCAAAATAACCAACTATTACAAAGAAGCACGGGACCGGGATTTGTTCCTGACAACGGCTATATTAGATCCTCAAATCGACCGTTCCAACGGTTTGGATGACAGCCGTATAAACGAACGGTTTCTCCATATTATAAAGGAAACGAGCGATGGCATTGTCGTTCGCGGTGCCAAAATGATTGCAACCGGTGCGCCATACACACACGATTTCATTATTTTTTCGTTCTTGAATTTCGAGGCAAAAGACAGCAAGCATGCGCATATTTTACTGGTTCCGGCTCATTCCGATGGACTGCATATTATTTGCCGGGAGTCGTTTGCCAGTCAGAGACCGCAAGATCATATATTGAGTTCGCGTTATGAGGAAATGGACGCCGTATTGTTTTTTGACGACGTGTTTATTCCTTGGGAACGGGTGCTGCTGTATGGAAATCCCGACAATGTCCTGAAGCTTCGGGGCAACAAGACGGCAAATTCGCTCGCCTTCCATCAGACGGTTGTCCGGTTTGTATCCAAGCTCGAATTTGTTACCGGGGTTGCCTTTGCCATTGCGGAATCGATTGGCGTTCAGGGTTTTTTGCATATTCAGGAGAAATTGGGCGAATTAATAACGCAAATTGATGTGATGAAGGCGCTGGTCATCGCCTCCGAAACGATGGCGAGGCCGGATGAATCCGGAGTTCTGGTGCCTGAGATATCATTCATTGATACGGCAAGGAATATTGGAACGAAATATTACCCGAGAGCCATTGAGATTTTACAGCAAGTAGGCGGCGGCGGGTTTGTCCAAGTGCCGTCCAGCATGGAAGATTTCTATGGACCGATCTCCAATCTGATGCATTTGTACTTTGAAGGGACTTCTGTCAGTGCGGAGAAAAAAGTGCAGCTGTTTAAATTAGCCTGGGATTTGATAGGAAGTCCGCTCGGCTCCCGTCATGAGCTGTATGAGCGATTTTATGCCGGCGATCCGGTACGTGCCTATGCTAGCCAATATGTGAAGTTCGAAAAAGAGCTGTTAGTCGATCCGGTTTGGAAATTATTGAAAGAATCGAGCAAAGAAGGAGGGTAATACCGAAATACCGGTCGATTCCCACTCACGTCGACGGCCGTTATTCAGGCAAAGCGAAGGAGAGAAAGCAGTCAGCTTTGCTTAGGGCAAGCAAATAACGCAGACCGCCGACGATGAGGGGAACGCTAGATTTCATACGGCCGGCCAAATTTAAATGATAGTTGCCCAAAGCTTTTATTTAAGGTAAGATATTAGCATATAAGATATTAGTCTTTTGCCCTATAGGCCGACATCCGAATGTGTTGAGACCATCCCGCATTATGAAAGCCTTCTCAACGAATCGGTGAACTTTTCATTTGGAGGATCGAATACCTTGGAAGATGTCAATTTGTCCAAAACGAATCATGCTTATGAATATATAAAGAAAAGCTTAAAGAATGGCCGATGGAAATTCGGGGAAGAAATCTCCGTCATTGAAACCGCAAAGGAACTGGGATATTCGAGAAGACCGATTATTGATGCATTAAAAAAGTTGGAGCTTGAAAATTTTGTGGAAATTGTGCCTCAAACCGGTTGTCGGGTCGTTAATTACACCAAAGAACAAATGCACGACCATTTCTTGTTCGTCATGGTTCTCGAAGGCATGGCCGCCCAGTTAGCGGCAGAGCGCCGTCTGGATTCGGAAGTCGAACAGTTATATCAAATCAATAACGAATTGCATCAGTTGGTTACGAAAGAAAACTTTGCAAAAGATGAGTACTTCGTAATTAACAGAAAGCTTCATCATGCCATACTTAAAATGGCCCGTTCCGAAAAAATATACAATCTGACCAAAAATCAATGGGATCTGAACGATTTTTATTTAATTAATGTGTCTTTGTTTGAACATGACGCAACGCAAACGATTGAAGAGCATAAAAATATCATCGATAAAATAAAAATGCGCGATCCTAAAGGGGCCCGCGCCATTATGGAAAGCCATATTATGAAATTTGCCACGATCGTAGGCAACTCAAAAATTTTAAATTAACTATGTCTTGATTCAAATAAGGGCAAAGACTTTTCAGTCTATGCCCTAACCTGCAGGCCCTGCTAATTTCAAATCTGCTTAAGCGAGGTGCCATTAAATCCATTGATTATTGACCGGAGAGACCTCCAGGAATCGTTCCGGATAAGACGGGCCCCACCACAGTCTTCCTCTTTTGTCGTATTCCTCCCAAGTCCATTTTACCGGCGGCAAATCGATATCTCTTGAATAATCTCCCGTATAAATTTCGGTTCGATTGCCGTCAAAATCGCGGATATATAAGAAGAAGGCATTACTCAATCCGTGTCGTCCGGGGCCAAACTCAATCGCATCCTGGTAGCCGGCATCCGCCAGAAGATCCGCCGTCCGGATAATTTCAGCCGGTCCCTGAACCGTATAAGCCACATGATGCAAGCCGGCTCCTGAAGCGGATTGAACCAGCGCCACATCATGGGTGCCCTGACAGCGTCTTGTCCAAGCGGCAAAGGTACCATTATCCTTCTCCACATATTCCGATACGCTGAAGGACAGCTCATCTCTCCAATATTTCAGGGCTTGATCCACGTTGGCCACGCGAATATTCATATGATCGATTCGCAACGGCGGAATTCCTCTATCGCGGTGCGTTGCACGCATAGGCAGATGGTTCAGTCCACCCTGTGGATTGTAAACGTTGACCTGCTGCATAGCATGGTAAAACTCGATCGGATGGCCATTCGGCTCAACAATACGCAGAGCTCGGCCTTGCCCGGGCTCCGTACCTTCCGGAACCATCAGGGTTGGAACCCCAAGACGTTTATGATGATCCTCCAGTCGGTCCAAATCTTCCGGATCGGAGACCCGAAGCGCAAAGTGACCCAAGCCACCGGTTTTGCTTTTGGTCAAGGTCAGGGTATGAAGGTCGAATTCATCTACTCCGCGTAGATAAATATGATCTTTGTCGGAATCGTGCTCTCTAAAGCCAAGAATATCAATGTAAAATTCCCGCGCTCTTTGCATATCGGTTACAAACAATTCGCAATGTCCCAGTCTTAGAATCAATGTCTACACCTCCAGCTTAGTTAACGAACGATATTTTCCCCCATAAAAAATCAACGGTTCTTCCTCTCGATACGAAATCCAGTTCACTCGACCTATATACAGGGTATGATCCCCTGCCGGATGCTCATCCACCACATCGCAAACGATATAAGCCAACGAATCTTGTATCAATGGAATGTCATTATGCCAGAAAAATTCAGGCGTGCTTTCCTGCGGGCGGCCGGCAAAATGCTGTGATACCTGCTGCTGATCGTGCATCAAAATGCTAATTCCGTACGTTTTCGTTTGAGGCAGTATCTGGTGCATCCTGGTTTTATGATCAATGGAAACGAGCACAAGCGGAGGATCCAGGGAGACCGAAACGAAGCCATTCGCCGTCATCCCATGCACTTCACCTTCCTGAACCGTGCTCACAATAGTAATTCCGGAAGCAAATCTTCCGAGCGTATTTCTAAACTCCCTGGGGTCGATCATGCCCATTCTCCTTTGTTCTATCGATTCGCCAATTCTGCAGCAACATCCAAAATCCAATCTTCTTGTCCGGCAACAGCCTTGCGTCGGGACAACTCCAGCAGGATCTCCCTCGGATCGATATTGAATTTTTCCCCAGCCTTTTTGGCATGCATTAAAAAAGTGGAATATAATCCCGTATAGCCGATGGTCAAGGCATCACGGTTAATCGTCATCGGATACTCCATCATGGGTTGAACTATATATTCTGCAGCATCCATGATCTTAAATAAATCAATTCCGGTTTCGCAGCCTACCTTGGAGAGCGCGGCCACAAGCACCTCCGTCTGTGTATTGCCGGAGCCGGCCCCCAGGCCGCTTGTGCTTGCATCAATGCAGGCGGCGCCGGCTTCCACTGCAGCCAAGCTGTTCCCTATAGCCAATCCGATGTTATTGTGGGCGTGATAGCCGATCGGGACTTTTAATTCGCCGGTTAACGCTTTCACTCTTGCCGTAACATCTTGCGGCATCATCGTTCCCGCGGAATCTACAATATAAACGATATCGGCTCCATAGGATTCCATTAGTTTAGCTTGTTTGGCCAAATCCTCCGGCGATAGCATATGGGCCATCATGAGAAAGCCTACGGTTTCGAGGCCAAGCTCCTTAGCCAAACCAAAATGCTGCTCGGAAATATCCGCTTCCGAACACTGCGTCGCAATTCGGACCATGCTGATTCCGCAATCTTTAGCCTGCTTCAGTTCTTTTCTCGTGCCGATCCCCGGAAGCAGCAAAGAAGCTATTTTGGCGTTCTTGCTGGTCTTTGCCGCTTCCTCGATGAGTTCAAATTCATCAACCAGGGACATGCCGTACTGCATGGAAGAACCGGCCAACCCGTCGCCGTGACTGATTTCAATCACAGGAACGCCTGCTTCATCGAGAGCTTTCACGATGTTATGGACCTGTTCTTTCGTAAATCGATGACGAATGGCATGGGAGCCGTCACGAAGCGTCGTATCCATGACCCTTACCTTTGTTGGAGTCATTATCGTTTCATCCCTTCCTCCTTATTGGATATCCCCGGTTAGCTTAGGACTTGTTTCAATAAATACTTTGCCTTAACCTCTGCCACACGCTTAGCGGAGGAGGTCATTATATCCAGATTGCCGGCCGTGCTTGGCAAATAATCCCCGGCCCCTTCGATTTCCAGCAATAAGATGACGACTGGCCATTTGCCCTCCGGCGTGTCTCTCACATCAAAAATGGGCTTCCGCGTTAAACGGTATCCGGGCACGTACTCCTGCACTTCAGCGATGACCTGCTCAATCGAAGCGGCAATTTCGTCTTCATGACCATGCTCATAGGCGGCATATACGGTATTTCTCATCAGGATCGGAGGCTCCGCAGGATTTAAAATGATAATCGCCTTTCCCTTTTCGGCTCCGCCGATCGCTTCCAGACCACGGGCTGTTGTAAAGGTAAATTCATCGATATTTTGCCGCGTACCGGGCCCTGCCGAGCTGCTGGCAACGGTCGATACCATTTCTGCATATTTGACCTTGCATACCCGACTCACCGCATGAACGAGCGGAATCGTCGCTTGCCCTCCGCAGGTGATCAAATTCACATTATCCGCATCCATGTGATCGTTCAGGTTAGCAGGCGGCACGACATAAGGCCCCACAGCAGCCGGTGTAAGATCAATCGCTATTTTTCCCGCTTCCTTCAACAGCTTCGCATGCCGGATATGAGCCTTTGCGCTCGTGGCGTCAAATACGATTTGAATATCGGGATCTTGTAGAATCCCGTTAATCCCCTCAATGCTGATATCCAAGCCATACGACTTCGCTCTGGCTAATCCTTCGGATTCCGGATCGATCCCGGACATTAACGATAGCTGCAACGAACCAGGATTTTTCAATATTTTATACATTAAGTCGGTTCCGATATTTCCTGAGCCCAGGATAGCTGCTTTAACTTGTTTTTCCATTATTTTATATTCACCTCCACACTTGACAACCCTTCGCCAAACGAAGCCTTATAATGTCCGGGAAGCAAATCAAAAGCCGGTGTAAGAGAACCCGAGAGCACAATGCTTCCCGCTTTCAAGGCTTCGCCCCATCCCGACAGTTTATTGGCCAGCCATGCGACCGAGCGGGCAGGATGGCCGAGTACAGCAGCCCCGGCTGCTGTACCCAATATCTTTCCATCTCTTTCCAGAACAAGCCCCACATGACGGAAATCCAACCGCTCAACGGTAGAAATTTGACTTCCTATGACCATCCCCCAATGGGACCCGTTGTCAGCAATCGTATCGGAAATCTTAATTTTCCAATCCTTTATCCGGCTGTCAATGATCTCAAAAGAGGGAACAACCGCTTTAGTAGCTGCCAATACATCCGCAGCCGTCACATTCGGTCCCCTCAGGTCCTTATCCAGAAGAAATGCGATTTCCGCCTCAATACGGGGATAAATCATCCGCTTTGAATCGATTTCCGCACCATGTTCAAATGCAAAATCCGAATACATGACGCCAAAATCGGGCTCATATACATGGAGCTGCTTTTGAATCCCTTCGCTGGTCAAACCGATTTTATTCCCGATGACCTGCCTGCCCTGCTGCTGATGGAGCTTGGTTAATTCCCTTTGAATTTGATAAGCGTCCTCCGCCGTTAATGACGGATAAGTTTCCGTGATCGGGGAGATGGCCTGTTTATTTTCAAAGGCGTCGTATAAGGATTGCGCAATGGTTTGAATATTCGGTTTCTCGTTCATATTAAGACCCCTTGGCGAAGGACTCCGGCGGGAAGGCTCCCCATGCGCTGAAGGCTGTCGGGAAATCGTTCCAGCTGATGAGCTCGCGCGATTTATCCGCACGTGGCATTTCGGCCGACAATTCGATGCGGTTGCCGCTTGGATCCAGGAAATACGTGTACAGGTTTCCGCCTACGGAGTGGCGTCCCGGACCGGCCTCCACTTTGTAGCCGTACTGCCCCAACACGTCACAAGCCCGTTTCATCTCGTCAATCCCCGCCACCAAAAACGCATAATGGTGCAATGTCGTGTTATCCGGCGTGCCTACGATCGCTATATCATGGTGGAAATCGCTTCCATGCGTCCACGCGGCGCCCCACACTCCCGCAACCGGCTCGAACACGTCGGCGACTGAAAATTCCAGCGTATCCCGCAAAAATCCCGCCAGCCCTTTGACATCATTTGCATTCAGCGTGATATGATCCGCATCCAGCGGCGCAATGCCCCGGCTCGGTTTACGGCCTACAACCGGATGCAGATAGTGCGGGCGATCCTCCGCCAATACCAGTTCAATCTGGTGGCCGCTTGGCGATTGGAACTGCAGCGCTGCCTTCTCTCCCGGCTCCGCATCGGTTACCCGGTTCGTCCTCACGCCGAGCTCCGTCAATTTTTTCTCAAAGTAAGCCAAGTCATCTTCCTGATGCACCTGCAGTGCAAAATGGCTGATGCCGCTGCCGCCTTCTGTTAACGCCAAATCATAGTTGTTGTCTGCACCGCAGCCCAAATAGACGATGCCGTTTTGTTTACCGATTTCATGCAGGCCTACGACTTCACGATAAAACTCCAGACTTTGCGGCAGATCGTTGACCTTTAAAACCCCATGCGCCAATTTCAAAACTCCCATGCTTGTTCCGCCTCCTTAGGTTTTGGTTTACTCAAAATATTCTTTGAATGCTTCCCTAAAGCTGATATTTCCCAGACTGTCCCGGCGATTTCCCTGCAGGCCGTCCATCAGACGGGAGTTTTCAACCAGAAGCATCTCTACTGCCTCAGCGCCATCGTTATAGTGTCTATGCCAGATCCAGGGCGGCGTATATATAAAATCTCCTTTGCTCCATTGCACCGTTTGATTACCGATTTCCGAGTAGCCGCTGCCATGCAGCACATAATGGATCGATTCGTGGACATGCCTTTGTAAATCGCTGCTTCCGCCAGGCGGTATTTTTTGCAGATAAAATTCCATCGATTTGGTCGGAATATTGAGTAAAAGGCCAATTTCAGCAGGATTGCCGGTTACTTTACTGTCCAGCCAAATGGCCTCCTCCGAATGAACCACCAGGCCCTCCTCCGAAATGTTCTGATCGTCGCGGTTTTTCAATTTCTTTAAATTCGCCATATAATCATCGAACTTTTTTTCCGTTGAAGGCTTTATTTTGGGCTCCATCATTTTTCCTCCGTTCATGTCGATTAAAGGGGACCGATTTTGGTAAAGCCGCCGTCTACCAGATGCGTTAATCCCGTCATGAAGGAGGATTCCTCAGAAGCCAGGAAACCTACCAAAGCCGCAATATCCTCCGGCTTCCCGTATCTGCCTACCGGGATGCCCTTTAGATCCTCTTTTACAACCTCTTCAAACGATTTGCCGGCCTGTTCGGCTCTGTAGACGGCCAGCTGTCTCGTTCTTGCCGTATCGATATGGGCCGGGGCGACGACATGCGTTGTGATCCCATGGGCACCGACCTCCACGCTTAACGATTCGGCAAGCGCTTGAACGGCAGCCCTCATCACATTCGATAAGTGAAGCTTCGGCAAGGGCCGGACAACCGATGACGAAGTCATATAAATCAATCTTCCCCACTGATTGTGCTGCATCTGCGGCAATACCATTCTCGTGAGTCTAATCGCCGCGTCCAAAATGAGATGATAGGCAAAGCTCCAATCCTTGTCGGTTAATTCAAGAAATGCACCCGGTCTGGGACCGCCTGTATTATAGACCAGAATGTCGACAGAGCCCATCGACTCCACCGCCTTACGCCCTAATTCCTCAATGGAGTCCGGGTTCGAAAAATCAGAGATCAGATAATGAACCTTGGCTCCGGTGGATTTGGCAATGTCATCTGCGGTTTGCGGAAGCAGATCTTTCTCAATACCGCTTAAAAAGACCGTTGCTCCCTCTTGTGCCAGCTTGGCTGCGATTCCTTTTCCGATCCCTGAACTGGATGCTGTAATTAATGCTGTTTTCCCATATAAAGGCATGTCGCATTTTCCCCTCAAATTCGTTTTATACTTTTTCGCTGATCCCGTATTTGGAGAGCAGTTTGTCTACCAGGGCCAGACACTGACTTTTATCATAAGCCGAATACTGGGTTTGGATTCTAAGGAACATCGGATCACCGGCATAAAAGCGCTCATACAGCTCGTGACGGGAACCAAAGTCGGAAACGGCAATGTCGGCGGCCAATTTAAACAGCTTCACTTTATCATCTGCCGACACCTCGGCGCCTCTGTAATACTTTCGAATGTCGGCCGCAATCGGGCTGTTAAATACATCTGCATTGGACGGCTGATACATTAAGCCCCCGGCAAGGATCAGTTGAACAATTTCCCGCACGCGGGGATACCAACGGTTGCCTGAGTTTCGGATAGCATAGAGTGGGGTAACATTCGGCATGTAGATCCCGTCTTGATTAGGCTCGGAAGTCATTTCCGATGCCAGCACCGCCGCCCGGATCAGCTCAATGTAAGTCGTAATCTCGCCCATCATATCTTGAACATGCGGGAATTGATTCGTATTGACCATTTCCGTCGCTTTTATGACCGTCCCGGCAATCAGCTGCAATTTCGTCTGCAGTCTGATGGAGGTTTGGTGGCCCGTAAACGCATTGGAGTTTAATTTCCAAACCGTATTGACCCTTTCGACATCCTGATAGATGAACACTCTTTCCCAAGGAACCAGCACATCGTCGAAAACAACGACACCATCGAGCTCATCGAATTGCGAAGCCAAAGGATGATCGTATACCGAGTCGCGGGTAAACGGCTCGCGCGCAATTAATCGAACCCCCGGCGTGTTCATTGGTAAGGCGAAGGAAATGGCGTATTTGTAGTCCTTTTCCGTAGGTTTTCTCAGATGGAAAGGCCATACCAGCATCTCATCGGCGTAGGGACCCGCCGTTGCCAGCATTTTGGCTCCGCGTACAATAATCCCTTTATCCGTTTCTCTTACGACCCCGAGATAAGTAAATTCATCCGGCTGCTCTGACGGGGCTTTACCCCGGTTCACCTGCGGGTCAATCAAGACGTGGGTCAAATATAAGTCATTTTCCCTAATATATTCAAAATAATTTCGCACATGATCCGCATATTTGCCGAAAAAATCGGAATTAATGTACCAGGCGGTCATCATGGCACTCATAAAATCCGTAGAGCGGCCCATCATGCCATAGGTTTCCTCCGCCCATACTTGATGCATTTTTCTGCGTTTGGCCAAATCGTCTTTGGATTTCGGAACCAGGAATGATGATCCGACTAGATCTCCCGTTTTCGGAGATTTAAAAAGCATATGCTCCTTTTTATCTGTTTCCCACTGGGAATCATATAAACGGGCAATCGATTTAACAGCCGGTGCAACCAACGGATGTGTCGTAGGATCTGTTATTTTTTCATTGCCGATCCATGTTTCCGGGGGATAATTTTTGAGTCTTTCAATATAATCTCTACCTTTGCGTGCTCCCATGATCTAAAAGCCCCCCTCTTTTACAAACGCTGTATGAACGCGATTAAATTCCTCCATACTTTCCCACTGCGGCCAATGACCGGAGTCGTTAATGACATATAATAAGCTGCCGGGAATCCATTCCTTCAGAATGAAAGCTTCGTCCACCGTCCCGGTGGGATCATTGTCCGTCCATAAAAGTAAGGTCGGACAGGTAATTCGGTTACACCATTCCGGGCTCCATACGTAATTCTTTCTTATTTCCCAATCCTGAACAGCTACGATATGATAGACAGCTCTTTTAAATTCCGGCTGTTTGTATATTTTATAGCGGATACTCACCAGTTCATCGGTTACAAAGCTTTTATCGTAGAATAACCATTCCAGGCGGGCACGCACATTATCGTAAGTGGCTTCTTCCACCGCCTTGATGGTTGAATTTTTCACCTGCTCCATGACCTGCGGTTTATTCGTAATGTTACCAGGCGTGTTGAGGATTAATTTATCGATAAGCTCAGGATGATAAGCCGCCGTCCAGGCAGCGACCCATCCGCCGAGCGATTCACCCGACAAGCTCACCTTTTGCAAATGCAGGGCTTTTACCAATCCGACCAGATGATCGCTTAAATAATCAATCGTATAAGGACGGTCCGGTTTATCACTGAAGCCATGACCTACCATATCGTAAGCGATGACTCTAAATTCGTCTGCAAGTCCTGCAAAGTTCCGCGAATACGCTTCCAAATGGCCCCCCGTACCATGAACGAAAATTAGCGTTTGTTCTCCTTCGCCGGCTTCCATGACCCTTGTCCGGATTCCATCCACATCCAGATAGTACTGCTTCAACGGCAGTCCTGCCAATTGTGTCCATATCGCAACTTTTTCCCCCATTGCCTTCACCTCATTTCATTATTTAGATACTAGTATCTTAGTTCAATGGTATCACATAAGGTAAAAAATGTCACCTCATTTTATAAAAAATGTGCGGTTATAGTCCGAAGCCGAAATGAAGAAAGCCCGGAGGGGTTTACATGGAGGGGCGGCTAAGCAGGCCGTTTGGCCAAGGTGTCCGCCTTCAAAGTGGCTTCGGAGCCTTCTCACTCAGCGCTAAAGGCTCCCTGTCACCCCATCGCATCATATCATAAAAGTGATATTTTCACTGAACAATAGGCCTCTTAATCCCAATATTTTCACCGATGGTGTACTACTTCTTTCATCAAAAAACATTATTTGCCGAATGGCTTGGATAAAAATTCCGTAAATACTTCAGGTTCCTGCCAGGTCAAACTTTCAAGGGCCAGAGGATCCAGTTGAATCGAATGATGTAACTTTGGTGAAGTAATTTCCAGCCTCTCCCCGTTTCTTGTATATACCTTTTTAACAATCACTTGGGTAAACTCATTGCCGACGATGATTTGTGGTTCCGATGACATTTTCCCCCTCCTTACTTTCGTTCTATGATTGAATTTTTGCTGATAAAGCAGCATTCCAATCCTTATAATCATAGTCAACAACGTCATGGATAACCAAGGGATCGGCTTGGATAATGGACATAAATTCCTCTTGTGAACAGTTATAAACAATACATCCACCGCTTCCATCGACAAACGGACCGCTTGCCAGGATGACTCCCTTTGCGCGTAATTGTTGATTGCGGTTTTCATGTTCTTCAAACCATTTTGGATTGATTTGATCCATTGGTTTTTTTATGCCTAATTGAACCAGCCACATAGAAACACTCCCCTTCATAACTGTGTTCTAAACGATCGTCAATCCTCCGTCGGCGACAATCACTGAGCCTGTGACAAACGAAGATTCGTCAGACGCCAAAAAGAGAGCAATATTCGCAATCTCTTCCGGCTGCGCTCCTCGACCAAGGGGCGTTGCTTCGGAAGCCACTTTATCTAACTCAGGTAACACTTCTTCCATGGCCTTTGTCATCGGCGTAATCACATACCCTGGAGCAATGGCATTGACACGGATTCCTTTTTTCGCATACGATGCAGCGACTTGACGAGTAAACGAGATAATGGCCCCCTTTGAAGCGGAATAGGAAGGACCGCCTGGGCTGTTGATTAAGGCAGCAGTCGATGCTTTATTGATAATCGTTCCACCGTTGGCTCGTAAAAGTTCAGGAATACTATGCTTCACCACAAGGAACATACCTTTTGTGTTTATATTCTGGATTTTATCCCATTCTTCCGCACTTATTTCTTCTACAGCAATCATAAAGTTCTTATGAGCAATCCCTGCATTATTATAAACCGTAGTTAGCTTCCCAAAAGTATCGATCGTTTTTTGAATCGCTTGCTTCACTTGCTCTTCATCGGTAACGTCGCATTGAATTGCGATGGCTTCGCCGCCTGCTTCAGTCACTAGACCGGCGGTTTTTTCGATTTCTTTTGCATCCAGATCGATGACT
This sequence comes from Paenibacillus naphthalenovorans, assembly GCF_001465255.1. NCBI lineage: Bacteria > Bacillati > Bacillota > Bacilli > Caryophanales > Paenibacillaceae > Paenibacillus > Paenibacillus naphthalenovorans. The sequence continues at coordinate 3,511,554 of NZ_CP013652.1, forward strand.
GCCACTTTCGCTCCTTCACGGGCAAAAACAACGGCAGCTGCTCTCCCCATGCCTCCTGCTGCCCCAGTAATAAACGCAACTTTGTTTGCTAAGCGCTTTGTCAACTTCGGATTCCTCCCGGTAGGTTATTTAATTTTAATTTCAGAAACCCTGCTGAACAATGAATCCTTAGAAAAAGACCCCTAAATTGTCCATACCCAGTGTCGTCTGATCGATCAATATTTCTCTTGTTTTTAATTTACATTCCTGCCCTGTCCGCGTCAGGATATCGTTACGAACGCAGGTAATAAGATTGTAATCCGATTCATTGCCACGACTACGGGTTAGAAGAAGGTAGCTTTTTACCTTAAATTCATCTTCAGCCGACTGCTCGATCCGTACATTAGTGATAAACCTTCTTGTACGAGAAGGCGGATCTTCTGCCCAAGCAAATTCCGTCTCAACTCGCTCAACCCGTTTTTTTAAGGAAGCATAGTTTTCCTCAAAGTGATTCATATTTCCTATAAATCCTTCCCCGTGTATTCGCTCGCGAGTCGTCCTTACAGGCATTACGTACTTGATCTCTTGATCCAGCATGTCTAACCATTTTCTAAATTCCCCACTATCCAATACCTCTGCTTCAGCTTGCAAAAATTCCAGGATTTCAAAATAAACAGGATTTCCAATTTTGATGCTTGTCGAAAGCATGTACTCTCCTCCTCTGCATGTTTTGGCTGTGCTTATTCATTGTTCTCGGTTAATAATTTATGCCATTGGCGCCAAATGTTTAATTGGTTCGCCTCGCTGTAATCTCCCTGATAAACCGTTCCAGGACCCGGCCAATCCCCTTGTTCGGGTTTGCGATCAATCCCCATACGATAAATAAATTTTAATTTCGATGAGGCAATATATCCTTTCGTAGCCCGAGTAATGTTTTTCCACATTTCTGTGTCATCTTGTTCCAGCATGCCACTCGAACCAAATGTTCGGACATACGTCTCTCTTGCAAGCTCTTTCCACCAATCCGGCGCTTCTTTTTCGACAAGGACCCATGAAAAGACCTCCATCTCATGCGGTCCTTTCGGCACCCACTGTCTTAATGTCAAATATGAACCTGGATTCTTTCCTGCTTCTGTTGCCCAAGAGAAATATCCAAACGACATGTTCGGGTAAATGTTCCCATGGATATAAGCAAGCCGGCTAAACGCTTTTTGATGTTCGGGTGTTAATTTCTGTTCAATCTGTTCGACGATATTTTGGGGAACACCGTAAAAAGGCGGAAGTTCATATTCGGGCGGTGCACCAATCAGTCCAAGACCATTTCCATTCTCACAAGATACATGAACCCCGTAAAACGCGAACTTCGGATCCCCACTCGGAACAAGTTTTAATTGGACAGCCGATTGATGGGTCATGAAGGTATGGTAAGCATCCCCAACAAAGTTGTCGGCCCCCAGCTTCCAGTTCGATTTTACGGTCCAACGCTGCGGTACTCCGATGACTTCCATTCCCCCATGGGTATGGCTTAACATCATATCCAGGTACCATTTCAGGCTTCCTAGCTGCTCCTCTAACGGAGGAGCCGAATCATTAAAGGTGCCAAAGATAAGCCCTGCATATGTGGCAGCTCTCGCCTTTACCAGACTGTATTGGGTTTTATCAAAGGCATCACCGAAGGCCTCCTTATATGCAGGAACTCCGATGAGATCTCCATTCTGTTTAAAAGTAAAGCCATGGTATGGACATCTAAAATGGGAAGAGTTCCCCATTTCTGAACGGCATACAGGTGATCCTCTGTGAGTACATGCGTTCAGTACGACGTTGATAACACCGCCCTCTGAACGTGAGACAATCACCTCTTCGTTCCCAATATACCTTAATACATAGTCGCCTTTATTCGGTATCTCAGATTCATGAGCAATCGGAACCCATACTTTAGAAAAAATCCTTTCGATTTCCATCTGATGAATTTCAGGATCACCGATCACTCGTGATGAAATATACCCTTCCTCCAGATCCAGCAATTCTCTTATCTTTGTCCCGTCCGATAAACAAACATCTTCGCCTACATTTTTTTGAATCGCCATTTGATTAATCGCTCCCTTCTCTTGATAATGCTGTTTCAGTGCGCCCACCAAAGAAGCCACGTTGGTCAAGGAACCAACAAACTGCTGATCTGACCTGCGAATTTTAAATGATAAGGTTCTCTATGATGAAGGAAACACTTTATTACCACCCCTTTCAAAAAAGCAATGAAATTCTAGAATATTAGTTTGGATGCGCTTACAAAATGTGCTATGGCATTATTATACATTTACGAAAATAGATCGTCAATATAAAAAAATTTTGCCAATGCCAGAAAAGCGGTCTGCTTTGCTTATGGCAAGCAAATCACGCAGACCGCCGGCGAATGAGGGGAACGATATGTTTCATACAAGGAGAAAAGTTATTTTTAAACCAGCCTGAGCTTACGTTTGATCACAGCGTAAATAAGTATTCCCGCCAAGACCGCAAGGGCAATGGGCGTCAAGTACTGCTTGGCCAATGGAGCTACGTGCTCCCACTGCGGGCCCAGCTTGTATCCCAGGTACACATACAGGGAAGTAATCGGGAGCATGGCCAAAAAGGTATATGCCGAAAATTTAAGCACATTCATTTTGGCTATACCGCAGGGGATTGAAATGAACGTTCGTACCCCCGGCAAAAATCGTCCGAAGAAAGCCACTCCGCCGCCATACTTTTCAAAAAAACGATCCGAGGCCTGCAGCTGCCGGGAACGGATAAAGAAATACTTTCCATATTTTTCAATAAACGGCCTACCGCCATATCTCCCCAGCAGATATAAGGTGAGAGGTCCGGTGGTTCCGCCAATCGTTCCGGCCAGGATCGTCGGAAGCAATTGAAAGTCCCCTTGAAAGACCCAGTAGCCTGCTAAAGGAAGCACGAGCTCAGCCGGCACAAATTCAAAGGTAAGGGCGATAACGAGACCGGAATAAGACAGCCTCTTCAGGAAATGAATGAATTCAAGGATTAACCGTTCCATTGAAAACTCCTTTATATAAATTGGAAATCTATCCTACTTATTATAGAAAATAGTATCCGCCTGTTTCAAGTGATCCCGGAATCCAACCAGGGACCTGCCGCGGCCGATCCCTGTGTTGATTCTAACATTACAAGATTTTAATTTGATCGGAACGATAGATTCGCATTCCTTTACTTCCCTTCTTAGCCGCTTGTATCATTCCTTGTGCCACCGCGGTCCCGGTAATAGGTTTATATTGTCGCAAGCCTCCGATCATTAGGAATGAAAACAAGCCGCCGAGGATCTCCGCCATTTTTTCACCGAATCGAAACTCATCCCGCTGCCCCAGCAAAAGCGAGGGTCTGAAGATATGTAATGAAGGTAAATCCAGGTCCTTGAGGCTTTCTTCCACTTCTCCCTTCACCTGGCTGTAGAAGAACAGGGAATCCTTGGAGGCTCCCATGGCGGAGACGATCAAAAACGACGAAGCACCGTACTTTTTGGCCAGTCGTCCAAGCCGTACAGGATAATCGAAATCTACTTTACGGAATTGCTCTTTGGTTTTGGCCTTCCGTATGGTTGTGCCCAAAGCGCAAAATACATGAGAACCGTTCAGATCATCCTTTATAGCCTGCTCAAGCGGTCCCTCTTCCCAATCGGTCATTCGCTGGATCAGCTTTTCATGATTCAGCTCGATCGGACGTCTGACCAAAGCGATGACCTTGTCATACTCAAGGTCCGACAAAAGAAGTCTGACCAGCTCGCGGCCGACCAATCCCGTCGCTCCGGCTACTATCGCTGTGTTTTTCATCACGGCCTCCCCGTTATCTCTTTTTTATGTACAGCTGCCCTCGTTATATTTATAGTAATGGGACGCCATTATAAACTCAACCTTTAGCAGATAAACCACAAAAAGCCCTCTACAGTTTATCGTCTAGGGCCTGCGCGTGTAAATGGAAGAAGCTTCTCACCGGTGCTTTTCCATTCTATATTCGGCTGTCTTTATTATAATATTTGCATGCTTTCGATATGCTTCTTGGTTTCGGGGGTACCTAATTCATAGATCAATGAATAAATATCGTGCATGCCCATGTCATACGCATCATTCGATGCATCGTGATGATAAGGAACACCGGCCGCATGGGTCCGAAGAAAATTGTCATTTTCTATGTAATATTGATCCTCGAACAGTTCTTGAAGTTTGACAATTTCCTCCGGTGTGGCTTCTATTTCGAATTCGTAAGCCGCATCGCCTTGGTTGGCCATGATTGTCCCCGCCTGCACCGATACATAATACTTGTTTTTGTCCATACCTATCCTCCATTTACCGAGTTAAATACATGACTAATATTGCTCCCAATGCAAGTATGATTGGAAATAATATATTCGCAATTAATATCGGGTTTGCCAGAATCGGATGTTTGATCGTCGTTTCATTCATGCCTTTGTCTAATTCTTTATGTTGTTGATTGCGTATGGCTATCAATGACCAGATGAGGGCCACTACACAAACGATAAGCGCGGCTATAAGTAAAAAAGTAAGCACCTTAAATCTCCTTCTTTTTAGTTAAATTTGATTTGTATGTTTACTTTTCCACGAACAGTAAATTTATATTCAAATGACCATATTTTTCAAAACATCGATAAACTTGCCGCGAGTCGGCTGCCCGCAAAAACAACAAAACCCGGCTCCCTATGCAGGGGCCGGTTCCGTTTGCGCATTTAATAATCTGCCGATCGGTCTGTTCGGATCTATGATGTCCATGATGTCATGAAAAGGGATTTCGAACGTAGGAAAGCCGTAGACATAAGGGGTATATTCGTACAATTGAAAATAAATCACGACCGCCTGATCGGTCAAATAAAAGGACTGATTCCTGTCTATGGCCTTAAACTCCGTAAGCATCGGGATGTCACGGGACTTAAACTCGCGCCTGATGATATCAGACAAACGGTCGACGTAATTGCTTCCAGGCTTAAACAAATCCTCCAGCCGGTATTCGCTGCCGTCTTCCAAATTAAATGTCTGCGAGCTTTGATAGGTCATTCCGTGAGCCGCTCCCTGCGCATAACCGTAATTATCGTACAGCAGGCTGAGCAATCCGTTTCGGTGCAGCTTGACCTGATATCCGCCCGTCATAGTCTTGGCCGGGTCCTTTACGTAGCCCTGCAGCCGGATGAGATCGTACACCGCATCCAAAATCGAGTTGTTGATCATGCGGCGCACCAACCCGTTCTTCAGCCCCACCACCTGAGGATAATGAACGTTCAGCCGCGGTTTTATCAGCCTTCTGGTAATAATCCTTTCTCTTCCTTCACGCTTCTCCGTATCGATTTGTTCCATCGTCTCACACTCCCGGCGTATCGTAAGATTATGCCCAGTATATGCGGACAAATACCCGGTGGTGTGAAGAGCCGGTACAAATAGAACTGTCTTTTTATGTGTCCAATCTATTGACAGAGGTCCATTAAAGGTCTGGCATCTTTGAAAGGACACCAATATAGGCGTTTTTATCCGGCAAAAGCGGCGCATGTGGACAGGTAATCGGTATTCCCGATTTGCTTCTTTTGGTTGCTGAGCAGCTCCGCTCCCGGATTATTCACCACGTAAGGATCGCTCACGGGGCGCATGTCCCCCCAGACGCATTCCACACCCTGTCCTCCCGCATCTCCCGCATACATTCGGCAGCTTGCGCAAAACCCTTTCTTTTGATCTTCATCGAGCTTAACGATTTTATTGCGCAAGCAGCAGTAGACGCGGCTGTTTTCATCGGCCAAGTTGATATGTCTGATTTGACGCATAAGCATGCGCTCCTTTCCATGTGCATTGGGCTATTCACACAACAAGCTGAATTAAAGAGTAATACCCATTATATATGCGGACGAACCCGTTTATGTGAACTTTTTCAAGGAGCGGCTTTCAAGCAGCGGCTTGCTTTTTCAGGCAAAAGAATTTATAATCAGCAGTGCCTAATTATCGTTAGTTAGGAAAAGGAGGGAAGAAAGCGTGTCAGTGCAAAAAATCAAATCGGCCGCCCTTCGTCTTTTTGCCAGGAATGGGTACGATGCCGTTCCCTTGTCGGAAATCGCCAAGGAAGTCGGAATCAAAACGCCGTCGCTCTATGCTCATTTCAGAAGCAAAGAAGATTTATTCCTTGCCGTATTCGAGGATTGTCTGGCTGAACACACCGCCCGAATGGCGGCTCTAATCGAGAGCCTGAAGGGGCGAACCATAGAAGAACAGCTGTATAGAGTCATCCATGACGCTTGCCGGTCGTATTTGCTAAGCGAAGAGCACATGACCTTCCTCAAAAGAGTGATGCTGTTCCCGCCGGCAGCTTTGCAGGAAACGCTGCGCGAGCGGTTTTCTGCTTCAGAAGATCAGCTCAACGGATTATTGACGGCTCTTTTTAATGAAGGCATGGATTCCGGCCTGCTGCGGCGTGAACGTCCCGAGGATTTAATCGCCTCCTATTACTGCTTGCTTGACGGTTCGTTCATTCAACAGTTTTATTACAAAAGCGAGGATTGGGAGCATCGGCTCGATACGGTTTGGAGAATCTATTGGAAGGGCATTACCACTTCATAGCTTATTCACTCAAAGAAAGGACAGGATAGACCATGGCATGGATTTATTTGTTTATCGCCGGATTAATGGAGATCGTATGGGCAATGGGACTAAAATCAACTAACGGATGGACGAGGCTTTGGCCCAGCGTCATAACCGTCACTGCCATGATCGTAAGCTTTTACTTTCTGTCGATGGCTCTCAAGACCCTGCCGATCGGAACGGCTTACGCGGTATGGACAGGAATCGGCGCAGTGGGCACCGTAGTCTTCGGCATGCTGTTTCTCGGGGAGCCCCGCGACTTGCTTCGGCTTGGATTCGTTCTTGCAATCGTCGTCGGCATTGTCGGTTTGAAGGCTACGGCTTAATGCCGGCCGCCGGCGGCGTCAAGCCCATAGCACGCTTAGAGTAATGAACGCCGCCTGCTGCCGCAGGCGCTGCGGATTTGGCATCACCAGGACGTCTTACGCCATCCCTCATTCGCTGCCTTCTTTCTCTGCTCTTGCTGTTTCGGGGTCCAGCGGAAATACGCTGCAAATGGCCGATACAATTTCCCTCGCCATCGTCATCACCCTATATAATGAAGTGCTTTGTAATACGGCATATTTTTGCCCTTGATCCACATTGACAATAGCCGCAATGGAATAATCGCCGACACGGGGCAGCTGTTTGCCCACCGATTTGCCCGGCTCGATCGGACGATTGGACACCTGATACCACCCTAATGACACCGTCTGGCCCAGACAGGCATCGATGGCGATAATTTTGAGGCCGGGAGGTATTTCCCGCAGCCGTTCACGCATATTGCTCGCATCGAACGGAAACGCCAGCGTTCCGACCTCATGCGGATAGCCCGCTTCCTGCAGCATGGTCCCGACCAGCGGACCAAGCGCATCTCCGGTCGAGCGATCCGTACCGATACACAGTAACAATAAATTGTGTACCCCTACTCCCTCGCCGCGGATGCGATCCAAAAAATTAGGAAGCTCAGCCGCTTTCAGTTTTTTGCGATAAATCGGCCCGGCTTGATCACTAGTCATCCTTTTTCCCCTTCCGTCTGCATCATGATCGTTGAGATAAGCGCCAAGCTGATGGTACGATACACTTGTAGCATACCGTATGGCTATCGTCCGTTCAAGAATCCGTTTCAAGATCAGAAGATTTGTTGTCCGTCTGAAGCACGTGGTATAATTTGAAATAACTGTTGTGTTTTGATCCAGATTCGGCAGAAAGCGCAGGTGTTGGTCGATGCGGATCATGGAAGTCTGGGCGCTGGTTGCGCTGGGTTACTGGTTGTTCATGCTGTGGGATACGGTTCGATCCCGAAAATGGATGTTCAGCCTTCCCCGTTCCGCTGGGGATGCCGGGTTTAACATAGAGAAATCGAACGGGCGTGAAAACAGGAAAATCTCGGCTGCTCCCGGGCTGATGGGCTCCCGGCCTTCCGTGCCGGATACACCGCTGGTTTCCGTCATTATCGCTGCCAAAGAGGAGGAAGCCTCTATCGCGGATACGGTCAGGCATCTGCTCGGCCAAACGTATCCGAAGCTTGAAATCATCGCCGTCAACGATCGCTCCCGGGATGCAACCGGCCGCCGGTTGGACGAGCTTCGCCGCTGGTCCGAAAGCCGGGAAGGCATCACCGTCCCGCTGCGGGTCATCCATATCACCTCGCTGCCGTCCGGATGGCTGGGCAAAAATCACGCTTTATACCAGGGCTATTTGCAGGCCCGGGGCAAGTACCTGCTGTTTACCGATGCGGACGTGCAGTTCGATCCGCATACCGTTGCGGATGCGGTGCGTTATATGCAGGAGCAGCATGCGGATCACTTAACGCTCGCCCCGCGGATGCTCGCACGCGGGTTTTGGCTCAAGGCGTTTGTACACTATTTCTTTTTTGCCTTGTCTTTATTTATTCGTCCGTGGCGGGTGAACGATGATTTACAGCACAGGCACGGTATGGGCGTCGGCGCCTTCAACCTGATTACAAGAAGGGCATATGAAAGAATCGGTACGCACGAGGCGATCGCGATGCGGCCGGACGATGACCTCCAGCTCGGGCGGCAGGTGAAACGGGCCCGACTGCGCCAAAGGCTTGCCTCCGGCGTTCGCCACATCTCGGTGGAGTGGTACCCCGGCTTGAGCGAGGCTGTTCGCGGGCTGGAGAAAAATATATTTTCCGGCTTCGGCTATCGGATCAGCTTCGCAGTGCTTGGGGTCATCGGGCAGCTGGCGTTGTTTTTATTTCCGATTGCAGGTATCGTGTTGGCATCCGGCTGGGCAGCTGCAGCGTTTGCTTTATCCGTCTTTCTGATGCTCACCGTGTACTTTTTGCTGATCCGGTCGATCGTAGGCGGAGGCGGGATCGAGGTGCTTGCGCTTCCCGTCACCGTCAGTTTGCTTTGTTATGTCGTGAGCCGTTCGGTATGGCTGACGCTGCGGCAGGGCGGCATTTATTGGAGGGGCACATTTTATTCACTGAAGGAACTCCGACAGATGAAGGATCCAAATTCATAATCATGAGCATTCGGAGGGGGGGCAATTATGAATTTCAATCGAACCAGATCAGTACGGGACAACAAACAAAACATCGCGAACTCCTCGTTAAAGCAATGGAAGTATGCCCTGGTCAGCGTACTGCTCACGTTCGCGCTGATTGTGCTTTATCAGCACGTGCAGCAGTATTGATGAACAAGCTGTAAAACGACAGGTTCCACAGATTGGGCGGACACGGCGGCGTGTCCGCCTTTTTATTTATCGGCCGCTACATCCGCCAAAGCTCACGGCGCCAAGCCAGCACGCCCACGGTGATCGCGACGCAGCCGGTTCCCATCAGAAGGCCTGCGGTCAGGACTCCGGCCATATCGGCGACCAAGCCGATCAGCAGTGCGCCCAGCGGGATGAAGCCGCGGTCCATGAGCGCGATGCTCATGATGCGCCCGCGCAGCCGGTCAGGCACCTGCTGCTGCATGGCGATGCGGCTCATCGTGCGGTAGGCTTGTCCGAACAAGCCTGCCGCAAACATGGCCGCGGCCGCCCACCCGAAGGCGGGAGCCGCCATGAATCCGCAGAGCGAGACGCCGAAGCCAAGCAGGGACAAGACCAGCCAGCGGCCGGGCCAGCGGGCTTCACGGCCGAGCGAGAGCCAAAGCGAGCAGAGAAGCGACCCAGCTCCGGTTACGGACAGCAGCTGGCCCAGCTTGTCCGTACCGAAGCCTAACAACTCCTGCGTGAAGAGCGGCAGCATGGATGTATAAGGGAAGCCGAAAACCATCGGCGCAACCGCGAGCAGCAGGAGCGATTGCACTGCCGACTCCGAGCGGATATAGCGCCATGCTTCACGGGCGCCATGCTGGCCTGAATCCTGCACGATGGCGGCCCTGCCCGGCTCCTCCGCAGAAGGGAGCGGCTTCACCGCCGTCACGACAAGGATCATGGCCAGCGTGCTCGCGGCATTGATCCAGAGAATGATCGACGGCGCCATCGTCGTCAGCATCACGCCGGCGACCGCCGGACCGATGATGCGCGACAAATTCAGCACCGCGCTGTTCCAGGCGATCGCGCTCCCCCGCTCCTGTTCCCGCACCAGATTGGGCAGCAGGGCATGCGTCACCGGCGTCTCCATCGCTGAAAACACAGAGCGCGCCGCAATCAGGGCCAAAAACAACCAGAGCGGTCCGTCCATCGCCATCCACAGGCTAAGCCCCAAGGTCAGAACAAGACTGCCGGCTTGGGCATAGATCAGCAGCATCCGCCTGTCGTACCGGTCCGCCAGCGTTCCTGCCGGCAGGCTGACTAGAAAAATCGGCAGCAGCCTGCAAAGATTGACCAGTCCGAGGAAAGTCCCAGACCCGCCGGCCTGCAGCGCAATCCAGTTGATCGCGACAAAATCCATCCAGTCTCCGGTGCGATACAGCGTGCTGCCGCCGATAAACACACGAAACATCCCGTTCCGAAATGCGGAACGGGATGGGTTTAGCAACACATTCATAACATCCTTCTCTCCCAAACTTCCTGTTTATTTCGGAAACGGGAAATACAATCCCAAGGATAGGCATCCGAAAGAGACGTCCCGCCCTTTTTCTTCCCCAACCTCTTCAGCGTATCTGTCTTGGCTGCTCCGTGTTCGAAGCGACCTCGTCCAGGCTTTGCAGCGCTTGCTCCAACTGATGCTGAACCTGCGCGAGCTCCTGATGATGGTGTCCATGATCCTGCGCATCGATCTGGCTTTGCGCTTGCTCCAAAAGATGCTGAGCCGCTTTCATCTCTCCAATGGCGAAGGACAGCTTATGCGGATCGGATTGCAGTTGGGCGTGGCGCACAGCCATCTCTGCGTCTTTGGCATTCTGCATGGCTTTCTCCGCATTGTCGATGACGTGGCGGATCGGCATTTGATGTTGGTTGACCTGTGTCATGTTCGGAATCTTCCTCTCGGGTAAACTGGATGTGCACATGATTCACCCTTTAAGATGCGCATAAACGGCCCGCTTCATTCCACTTGTTGGAGTTCCGTATCTGCTTGTCCGCTAACCCGTTCATAGAGGACAAATTCATAATCATACGGGTTTTTCTCATCCCGTATGCCTTTTTCCCGCGACACGACCCGCCACTGCGTACGGTCAATCTCGGGAAAAAACGTGTCCGCTTCAAAGCGATGGGCAATTTCGGTAATATACATCCGGTCCGCATGCGGCAGCAGCAGGCCGAACAGCTCCGCGCCTCCGATGACAAAAAGCTCTTCGGACGCCTTGTCCCCTCCGCGGCCATAAGGTTTAACGGCTTCCTTCGCCGAATGCACGATTTCACAGCTCTCAGCCTTAAATTCAGGGTCCCTCGTCAGAATCACGTTACGGCGTCCCGGTAAAGGCTTGCCGATCGAATCATACGTTTTGCGGCCCATCAGTATCGTATGCCCCAAGGTCGTTTTCTTGAAGAACGCCAGATCCGCCGGCAGCCTCCATGGCAGTTTATTGTCTATGCCGATTCCGCGGGCTTCATCCATCGCAAATATTAACGATATCGTCATTCGAACCTTCCTCCTGATACCACACCACAAATCCCGACAAATCGGGGCTGATCACGCGATTAGACCGCTATGGGCGCTTTAATCCCGGGATGCGGGTGATAGTCGATAAACTCAAAGTCTTCAAATCGGTAATCAAAAATGGACTCCGGCTTGCGCAGAATGTTCAGCTTCGGCAGCGGACGCGGCTCCCTGGTTAATTGGAGCTTTACTTGTTCCAGGTGATTCAGGTAAATATGAACGTCGCCGCCTGTCCACACCAAATCGCCGACTTCCAGATCGCATTGCTGAGCCACCATGTGGGTTAACAGAGCATAAGACGCCAGATTAAACGGCAGTCCCAGGAAGGTATCCACGGATCTCATCTGAAACATGCACGACAGTTTGCCATCGGCAACATAAAATTGAAATGCATAATGACACGGCGGCAAAGCCATCTGATCGATTTCTGCCACATTCCATGCACTCACCAGATGTCTTCTGGAATCCGGATTATGCCGAATCTGTTCAATCACTTTGGTAATTTGATCAATCGTCTGCCCTCCCGGCGCCGGCCATGTACGCCACTGCGCACCGTAGACACGACCAAGATTGCCCTCCTCATCGGCCCATTCATCCCAGATCGTGACGCCATTCTCACGCAGATAATTGACATTCGTACTGCCGCTTAAGAACCACAGGAGTTCATGAACGATGGATTTAATATGCAGTTTTTTGGTTGTCAGCAGCGGAAATCCTTCAGCTAAATTGATTCTCATTTGTCTTCCAAAAACGGAAATGGTGCCTGTGCCGGTTCGATCATCCTTACGGACACCTTGTTCCAGTATATCACTTAGCAGGTCCAAATACGCTCTCATTGCTTCACCTCTTAAGATACTTTCTTCGCCGGCCGCGAGGAATGAATACATCTCATTATATAACGAGTTGAGGTTTTTAACTATATTTTCATTACCATACATGAATCCTGAAATTTCCTCATGATATGCGGAAGCATGATAGACAACCCGCCGGCCAAGATGATCTATGTGTTCTTCGAGGAAAGAAATGTACGTATTGTAATATGTTGTTAGGAACCATGGAATCCGCTCGAACGAAATATAAGTCCCCCTTTTGATCACGACTTAAGAAATTGCAGTATATGTTGACAAACGTCTGCCGAACCATATTCGTCGCTTTTATCAGTACAGGTATCCCCTTCCTTGGAACAATTCGTCCTGCATAAACAATCGCCAATGAATTACCGATACGATATTGTTTTCTAACTCTAAAGCTTAGCGGAAGTGTTCCATCGGGGATACTATTTTTGGAGCTGTTTTGCCGCCTTCGTCCAAACCCGGCGGCAGCAGCACAAATCCCAAGAAGGACGGATACATTCTTTTCTGCGCGCTGTGATATAATCATGGGGAATAAACGATCAAGGCCAGGTGATCCGATTGGAGTGGCAGCAGCTTGAATATTTTCAAACCGTAGCCCGAATGGAGCATATGACGCGCGCAGCCCAATTCCTGTCCGTCTCGCAATCCGCACTCAGCCGCTCCATCTCCCGGATGGAGGAAGAACTGGGCGTTCCGCTGTTTGACCGGGTGGGCCGTTCCATCAAGCTGAACCGCTACGGAGAGCTGTTTTTAAGGCGGGTTCACCGCATCATGAAAGAATACGAGGAAGGAAAGCATGAAATTCGGAACATGCTGGATGAAGAAGCCGGGGAAGTCATGCTGGGATTTCTCCATACGCTCGGATCCCATCTCATTCCCGACCTCATCGTTACGTTTCGCGCCAGCTACCCGAATATTCGCTTTCAGCTGAATCAAAGCAATACCGCTTCCTTGCTACAGCAGCTCATTCAAGGCTCGATCGACCTTTGTCTGCTTTCTTCTCCGGATGAAGCCAATCCTTCGGTGGAATGGAAAAAATTATGGAGCGAGGAGCTGTTTATTTTCGTCCCCGCCCATCACCCGCTGGCAAACCGCGGAGCCGTTTCATTGGAAGAAATTGCCGACGAGCCAATGGTTTCCTTTAAGAAAGGCTACGGACTCCGGAACGTCATTGACCGTCTGTGCATGGAAGCCGGCTTCGCCCCCAAAATCGCTTTTGAGGGAGAAGAGGTTCCCACCGTGGCGGGCCTGGTTGCCGCCGGACTGGGTGTAGCCCTTATTCCTGATGTGAAAGGATTGACCGACCGGAAACTGGTCAAGTTAAGCGTAAGCTCGCCCGAATGCTACCGGATCATCGGCGCAGCCTGGATGAAGGAGCGGTATCTGTCTCCCCCGGCCCAACGGTTTCTGCAATTTGTCATGCATTACTTTGAGAATGCAGATTAGATTTCTCGGGCAAAACAGCGGTTAATACAAAGGAAACCAGCATGGCGCAGCCAATCATAACGGTAATCATGCCGACAATCCCCGCCCATTCAAACCGGCTCCAGAACAAACCGCCGATGGATCCGCCCAGACTCGACCCTACATAATAAAACAGCAGGTACAAAGAAGAGGCCTGCGCTTTTCCTATGGAAGCCCTGCTTCCGACCCAGGAGCTGGCTGTGGAGTGCGCGCCAAAAAATCCGAAGGTGAACACGGCCACGCCGATGATCAGCACAGCCAAATGCGCCGAGAGTGTCAGCAGGATTCCCGTCAGCATCAATAGGACATTAATCCACAAAACAATGCGCAGCCCAATGCGGTCGCTGGCCCTTCCCATCCACGAAGAACTGAATGTCCCCACCAGGTATAGAAGGAAGATCCATCCGACCAGCGTTTGCGACAGACGAAAAGGCGGTTCGAGCAGCCGGAACCCCAAGTAATTGTACAGCGTGACAAAGCTCCCCATCAAAATCGCGCCTAACACAAAAAGAAGGATTAGTGCGGGGTCGCGGAACTGTACGGCAAAAAGACGGAGGTTGGCTTTGGGTTCTGTCCGCTGCGGTTTAAAGTGCCGGGAAGGCGGCAGGTTGCGCCAAAAATACAGACTCGCCAACAGACTGATGACCGCCAACACACCTATGCCCATTCTCCATGTATATACATCGGTTACCATGCTGACTGCGACCCGCCCGAACAGTCCGCCTATCGTATTCCCGCTGATATATAATCCCATAGCGAACCCGAGGCTTTTGGCCTCCATTTCCTCGGCCAGATAAGTCATCGCCACGGCAGGAAGACCGGCAAGGGCAATCCCCTGAATCGCGCGGACGATAAGCAGGCTTGTAAAATTGGGCACGAAAGCCGTGCACAAGCAGCAAAACGAAGACACAAAGAGTGAAGCCGCCATAAGTGATTTTCTCCCGATACGATCGGACAAAAAGCCTGCCAACGGCAGCGAGACGGCAAGCAGCACCGTACTGACGGATAAAGACAAGCTGACAGCCGCCGGCGATAAACCGAATTCCCTGGAGTAAACCGGAAACAACGGTTGAACACAGTACAACACCGCATAAGTGGCCACCCCCGCAGCGAATAAAGCCAGACTGCCCTGCTGATACTCCTTGCTTCCGCGCTTCAGGTATTCCCGGCTCCTCGTGTCCAATATCCCCGCACGATGTTCTAAACCAACATCGGCTTGCATCTTTGATGTCATCCCCACTTGAGTTCATATCCTTCCAGATTCATTTTTTCTATTTAGAATACACCCGAATAATTGATGTGTAAAATTGATCTTTTGCAATGTTTTAATGCATATATGTAATTAAAAAGCCACATTTCGCATTCAAAACGAAGCAGCCAGTCACCGATTCCATTTCGACGACTGGCTGCTTAAATTGACATTTATTTTGTTATTGGGGGTCAGTGCCTCTGACCTTATTCGCTGTCATGCCCTTTTTTTGATCCTGACGGGTGAAATACCACTGCACCGCGGGAATCACCACAAAAAAGATAAAGAACAAGCGAAACAGCTGATATGCGCTGACGACTGACAAATCGGCTCGCGTGACAGCCGCGGTGACTCCCATTTCCGCGATTCCCCCGGGAGATGTGCTTAGAAAGGCTGTCGTCAGATCGATGGGAGTGACCCACCACAGCAGCAAAGCGCAGCCCAAACAGCATAAAACGACGATCACATTACTGGCCGCCGTATATATGCCCAGCCGGCGCATGTCTTTTAGAAAGTCCGGCTTCATCTGCAGCCCAAGGTGGATGCCGATGCTGAGCTGGGTAAGCAGCACCGCCGTATCCGGCACCCGGGGAGGCGTGGCGCCGCACAGCACAACAATGGAGGTGGCGAGCAAGGGCCCGGTCAATGAGCTTCCCGGGAGCCTGATCCTCTTGCCGACAAAGAAACCTGCGGCCGCCACCACGGCAAATAATAAAAACGAAAAAAGAGAAGCCGATCCCTCACCGGGAAAACTGTAATGGTTTCCGGATCCGCCTGAGCCGGTCAACGTATGCAGCGCAATAAACGGCACAATAAACGTTACGGTAAGAACACGGATCGTCTGCATCAGCACAACAGTGGTCAGGTCGATTTGCTTGGATTCGCCGCTGAGGGCGATAATATGGTTCAATCCGCCGGGCATGCAGCCAAATACCGCGTTCATCGGGCTTAAATTCAACTTGCGGTAGAGCAAATAGCCTGTCACAAAAGCAACCGATAAGATGAATACCGTTGAAGCGGCCATATAAGGGAGTTGGGCCGCCATTTGGCGCAAATTTACACTGTAAAATGAAGATCCCAGCATAAAACCGAGTATGGCGAGCGCAATGTGGCGAAAGGATGAAGGCCAGGCCAAAGTCCGGCGAATTCCAAGCCGCGAAACCATCACAGACGTAAGTGCACCGAGCATCCAAGGCAGAGGCATATGCAGCAAAGAAAACGATACCGCGCCAATGGCGCCAATCAGTCCGGTTTCCAAGACAGATATAAGGCCCTTTTGCATCTTTCTCATCGCAGTACCCTTTCGCCTTAGCAGTTTAGTCTATTAGTAGTTGATCAGGTAATCTTTTTGGCAGAAATCAATAATTCCGTGATCGGCCGAAGATCCTCAATGTCCTCCAAATGGTTAACCGCAGCGACGATGCCGTCAATTTGCGATGGCGGCAGAACGCCGTCCGCGCAGCCTCTGAATTTGCCGACCCGCTCAACATCACTGAGCGGAGACAGCGGATCTCCTTTGGCAATATCGACGCGGTGCTTGTAGATTTCGCCCGCTGCGGTTTCCACCTCTACCTCGCAAGGCCACAATTTTGGAAACAGCGCGTCCATTTCTTCAGACCGTTCAACGGTCACCTTGCGGTGCAGCTCCAGTATTTCCGTGTCGCGAAACACTTGTTCGGAAAAATCAGCGGATACAATCGGCCGTTTCGACCGTAAAGCGACTGCAACAACATAAGCGAAGCTGAAAGCAGCCAGCCGCGGATTGAGCGGTTCGGAAAAACCGCATTGTTTGACGGCAACATCATACGTGCGTATCACAACGCGCTTGATTTGCTCAACAGGGACATTCTGTTTCTGTTGAATATGAAGCGCGGCTTCAATCGCTCCATGTGTCGTGCGGCAGCATGGGTACGGCTTGTAGGCAACGTTCAGGATTTCATAAGCATCGGGAGATTCCAAACCGTGCAGAAGTTCTTGCTGCCAATCTGACGTTTTGTAAGGAGCAAAAGCTTTGAAAAATCCGCCGTCCTCCGCCTCCAGAATGTAGCGCGAGCCGGTAAAGCCGGTTTGCGCCAATACAGCGGAAATGAGCCCTCCCTGCGCGGCTTTTCCGGCATGGAGCGGTTTGCTCATCGACCCGTCCGATGTGAATGCCCATATTCCGGCAGCTTGGGTTCCCGCCGAACCGAGGGCGCTCATGATCCGTTCCGCATCCAGACCCAGAATCGAGGCTGCCGCCGCTGCGGCGCCAAAGATGCCGCATGTGGCTGTCGCATGCCATCCCTTAAGCCTGTGCTCGCCCGCCCCGAGCGCTTTCCCCAGCCGAAGGGTAACCTCATACCCGGCCGCAATGGAAGCGATAAGCTGTTTTCCGCTGATTTTTCCGTGAAGCCATGCGGCCCCAAGAGCAGCAGGAATAATCACTGCTCCGGGGTGGGTTTTGGACTGCTTGTGCGAATCGTCAAATTCCGTGGCATGAGCCATCAGGGCGTGCAGCAGCACACTGTTCTGCAGGGAAGTCCGCTCATCTGTTCCGAAAATCCTGGAGCTGCCTTCGCCAAGCAGGTTCATGGCCGTAAAAGCCTTTTGGAATTCTTCGCCCTTGCTTCCCTCCAGAATACAGCCGAGCGTATCCTGAAAACATTCTTTTACCTTCTTGACCACATCGTCGGAAAGCTCTTCATAACGGGTATTCCCGACGAACGCAGCCAGTCGTCCAGTGGGATGGTTCATGTAAAAATCCCTCCGGTCACAGGCCTAGTTCCCCGCCAGTTTTTTGCCGATCTCGGCAAATTCTTTTTCCACGAACGGATGACTTTCGCTGCTGGGCCGAAAATCGTTGGTCAATCCGTTGGCATCGAGGTAATTCACCCACTCTTTATCTTGCGATAAGGCCTTGAACAATTCATCATATTTGGCAATGATCTCTTTCGGCGTGCCCTTTTTCACATAGAAGCCGCGCCAATGAGACGATTCCAGTTCGGGAAATCCTAATTCGGTGAACGTAGGCGTGTCCGGAATTTCATCCATCTTTTCTGCGCTAGAAACAGCGATAATCTTCAATTGGCCGGCTTTTACATATTCGAGTACTTGGCCGACATTCGTAAGGGCTGCCTGGATATGTCCGCCGAGAAGCTGTGTCACCGCTTCAGAACCTCCGGCATAAGGTATCCATTCAAAGGAGTAGCCTGCGGCTTTCGCCAGATCCGAGGCAAAAATCTGGTGGGCTGAGTTGGCGCCGAATCCGCCAATGGCGAATTTTTCGCTGTTTTTAGCGGATTGGACGAAATTTTCAAACGTATCGAGACCGGTACCCGGACGGACGACCAAGGCGTAAGGATCCCCTTGGTTTATGGAAATGAAGTGGAAGTCATTCAGGTTAAAATCGTTTTTCAAGTCGGTGTTCAAACTGATCATTTGGCTCCGCGTGTTGACGCCGATCGTATATCCGTCAGCTGGTTTGGAAAGGATGGTCTGCATGGCGGAAGCTCCGTCGCCGCCCGTGATATTCTCAACGACAACCGATTTTCCCAGTTGATTTCCCAGGAATTTGGCGGCCTGACGCCCCATCACATCCACGCCGGAACCGGCTTTGGACCAGACGATAATCGAAATCGGCTTTTCCGGCCATTTATCCGCTTTTTCACCGGCACCTGCGGCTCCCCCCTGAGTTGTATTACTGCTTCCCGCATCACTTGTGTTATTACCGCCGCCGGCGCAAGCTGCCGTAAACAGCGCAATGATTACAAAAATGAATGACCATTTTAACCACTTTGTCTTCATAGTATAGAAACTCCTTCCGTCGAAAAGTGAGTATTTTTGGGTTTTTCCATCGTCCGTATGCTGTGATTACCGAGCAGTCCAAAAACCTCCGATACAGCGGACAGCCCGATGAGCGGAGGGATAAATGGAATGCCGTTGAAAAGGGCTGCATGCTGTAGGTCATCCGCTGCATCCCAGGCAGTCAAATACTAAACGACCGGATTGGGGCGCTCAAGGCCGAAGTGATCCCGCAGGGTGACGCCGGTATACTCCTTACGGAAGATACCTCTTCTTTGCAATTCCGGCACGACCAATTCAACAAACTCGTTTAAACCGCCCGGCAAATAGGGGCACATGATGTTAAACCCGTCGCACGCTTCTTTTTCCAACCATTCTTCAAAGTTGTCGGCGATTTGTGCAGGCGTTCCGACGAGCACACGGTGTGAGCGGCTTGCTCCGAAGCGTTTACCCAGCTGCGCCAGCGTCAGCCCTTCTTCTTTTGCCAGCTGCGCAACAATTTTCTGGCGGCTTTGGTTACCCCGCATCGTATCCAGTTCCGGAAGCGGCTTGTCCAAATCAAATTGCGACAAGTCCTGATTCATACTGTCGGAAAGCAGGGAAAGCCCGGCAAGCGGATGAACCAATTCTCTCAGCAGCTCTTCTTTTCTTTTCGCTTCCGCCTCGGTTTCACCTATGATCGGCATAACGCCCGGCATGATTTTAACCGATCCCGGCTCCCGGTTGAATTTGGCCAGCCTCCCGTTAATGTCTTTATAAAATTCGCGCGCTCCTTCCAGCGCAGGCTGCGCCGTAAAGATAACTTCGGCCCAGCGGGCGGCAAAATCCCTGCCGCGTTCGGAAGAACCGGCCTGCACCAAAACCGGACGGCCTTGCGGAGCGCGAGGCACATTCAACGGACCTTTTACCTGGAAAAATTCCCCTTTATGATTCACATAACGCACTTTCTCCGGATTACCATAGACGCCCTCTTCCCTGTTGATCACCAAGGCGCCGTCTTCCCAGCTGTCCCACAGCTTGGTCACGACTTCGATAAATTCCTGGGCGCGTTCGTACCGGGTGGCATGGTCAAAATGAGCATCTCTTCCGAAATTCCTCGCTTCACCGTCATTGGTGGAGGTCACAACATTCCATGCCGCTCTTCCTTTGCTTAAATGATCAATCGTGGCATAAGCTCTGGCGACGGCAAACGGCTCGTTATAGCTGGTCGATGCCGTGGCGACGAGGCCGATGCGGCTGGTAACCGCAGAAAGCGCAGTGATCAGCGCAACAGGATCGAGCCGGAAAGAGGCAAAATAACGGATCGAATTATTGAAATTATTGCCGAAACGGTCAGGAATGGCCAATCTGTCCGCAAAAAAAATAAGATCAAATTTTCCTTTCTCGGCGATCCCGGCCACTTTTTTGTAATACTCCAAATCCAGCAGACTGCTAATTTCGTTGTCAGGGTACCGCCATCCTCCGGCATGATGGCCTACCGCATACAAAAACGCTCCCAAATGCAACGTTTTGTCACTTTTCTTCATCAATTTTCCACCTCTTTAGTTGTTGCCATATCTTTCGTTGTTTTGGGAAGAAAAAATGGATCAATGAGCTTCCCGTTGTCGAGTCAGCATTCTGAAAATATATATTAAACTCATTAATCCAATGTGTCAAGTTGGATTAATAGGAATAGTAGGAACATGCTTCGTGTCCAACCCAAAGCCCTTTTTCCAAGAGTGAAGTATGAAATACCCATTAAAAAAATGCAAAAAGGGCTTCTTTTTAACTTTTTGGCTATGTTTAATTTTAATGTTGATTTTTCGACCAAAGGAAAACCGCCCCACTAAAAGGGCGGTAAATGACTGTATGAAATCGAGTGAAAATACGCCTCTATTTATCACTGACGAATTCTTTTCCGTTCCACACGAAGCTTTGTTTCACGTCTTTTCCGATGCTGTTGTCATAATACGAGCATGAGAAACCCAATTTGGTTTTCGTTAACTTTGTGGAGTAACGCCCAGTACCGCTCACGAATATGTCGGGATACCCTTTGATCGGCAAATCTTTTATTCGTCCAGTCTGATCAAGGGTAAACAGTTTAAATACATCTCCGTTACTCGAAGCATATTGACCAATCGTAAAATCGATATTCCCATCCCCATTGTAATCATCAAATTCGATGTTAAAGAATGAGTTAAACACAATATCGCCATTGCTAAAGCCGTTTAAATCGAAGGCACTTGTCACTTCGCCGCTTTCATTTGAAAGTTGAATTTGAAATTCACCCACCCAATTCCGACCCATAAACGGACTTGGAGTCCAATCTTCAAAATACTTTCCGCTTATAAGTACCACACTCAAGTATTCATGCTTATTTGTATACTGAAAAAGGTCGTTCCTGGATAATGTGAGTGGTCCCGTTATCTGAATTGTGTTAGATGTGGGTGTAGGCGAGGACAATTCAACTGTTGATTTATCTGTTGTGGTTGATCCTGTGGATTCGGTGATTATAGGAGTCGGGGGCTTCATACTGGTTGTTGACGCCTCTGAGCACGCACTCAATAGGAACATGGATACCATTGCAATAAATAACTTCTTCATATTACAGTACGCTCCCTTAAACGAGTAATCTCTGAAATTTCTCAATAATTCAAGTACATATGAGTTAGACGTAAAAAAAAGAAATTTGTTCTTCTATCCTACAAGTTCAACAAGAAAAAGCTGTACGTCGAAGTTTGGTGTTGGTTTCCATCACAGTAAACAGGCAAGAATTGACCAACATTTGTTTTTTGTTTGACGCTGTATTTTCATATTCCTTACTGTCAAGGTAACGAAACCAAGCCAAATAATTCTGCAAATACTTTGTTGCAACGCCATTAAAGCGATCCATCCATCTTTTTAGACGGCTGTGGTAGCTGTTAACGTTTTGGATATGGTACACGCCTTTAACACGTTGTTTTCCATCCGACTTGAAACAGTAATGATCCAACCCTTTTGAATTCGCATAAGAGCTAAATGCCCTCCACGAGTCGGTACAAAGTACGTTTGAATCAGATAAGTAATCACCAATTGCCTCATCCAACTTGGTTGTCCGAATCCGCCCTCGCCCAAGAACCCCAGAATAAGTCATTTTCTGACGATCACGGGCAACCAGTACACAAATTTGGTCGTTACTGATGCCACGATATTTGGCTTTGCCACCACGTTTACGTGGCTTGCGTTCGGCGATGTTCCGTTTACCTTTTTCAGAGAACAAGAAATAAGTCTCGTCCATTTCGACGATACCCTGGAAAGCCTCGGTTGGAATTTGCTTCAAAGCGGAAAGGATTTTATGTCGCCAGTAGAACAAGGTAACATGCGTAACCTCTTCGTGCAGTATTTCAGCACACTTACGAAGGGAAAAGCCTTCAATCATGCATTCAATGAATCGAACCCAAAGATGAGGTCTGCGTGTGCGTTTAAGAGGTGTGTTCGTAAGGTCGTTAAAAGTTTGACGACAGGACTTACAACGGTAACGTTGACGTTTAACCTCTCCAGTGTGTTTTCACAACGTACTTCCCGAACCGCACTACAGAGTGATTTTTACAATGCGGACAAACAAGCCCATCTTTATGCTTCTGCTCTTGAATTTCGTCTATCGCCCGTATAGGAGTCGCTATCCTTTTGGTTCGGGACTGCAAAAAGTAGATAAGCTCTCGCTTTCCGCTATCGTCCAAGGCATCGGCAAGCCTTTTTAGTTCTTTCAAATCCATTTGGTAAATCATCTCCGAGACAATGATATTACCTTAATTATAGAACAAATGTTCGCAATTATCAAATATCAACAACATGATTTAACATAGCCAATTTTTTAAAAAAACACTTGAGAATTTGAAGATCCCAAGTGTTTTTCTCACATCAAAGGAGTAATTAACGGTCTATAAAGATTTAATCATGCCTCCGTCTTCCGCTTTTATCCGATCCAGCTCGGCTGTTCGATCCGTCATAATGCGTCCGGGAGCCACCGTATTGACTAAGATCCCATCCCCGGCAAGCTCTGTGGCCAAGCTTTTGGCAAAAGCATGGACCCCTGCACGAATCGTATGGACAGAATCATATTTGGAAGTACCAAAACCGATTTTTCCTTTTAATCCGAGATCCATAAGATCAACGTCCTCTCCTCTTCGTTTTAACCGATGATAAAACCTGCATCCTCTTGGCGCAATCCGGCTGCATGTCACCTCCCCGATTCCGAAAATGTGCCCGACAGCTGAGCTTCTTTATAATATTTCTCCGCGCCGGGGTGAACCGGAATCGGGAGGTTTTGCCTCGCCTTCCCAATATCAATGGAATGGGCCGCCTGATGAGCCCTTTGTAAATAAGTCAAGCTTTCAAACAACTCTCTGGTCAGCTTATACACGAGCTCTTCATCCAGCTCTTTTCTTACGAGCATCACATTCAGCGTGGCCGCCGTAGGAATGGAGACGTCGTTCCGGTATGTGCCCGCAGGAATTTCCGTCATCTGAAAGAACGGGTACGTTTCCTTCAGTTTCCTTACTTCCTCCATCGGGATAGGAACGATCGTGACCGGTTTCGATTTGGCCAGCTCGGTGACCGACGGATTAGGCAGCCCGGAAGTAAAGAAGGCGGCATCAATGGTTTGATTTTTTAATTGCTCCACCGCTTCGGTATAGGACAAATATTCGGGCTGAATATCCTGATACGTAATGCCGAGGGCCTCAAGCAGCATGCGCGCATTCACCTCCACCCCGCTCTCGGGAGCGCCCACGCCGACCCGTTTGCCTTTTAAATCGGAGACGGTATGAATGGGACTGCCATGCAGCGTAATGATTTGCACACAATTCAAATACAGCCCTGCCATGGCCTGTAAATCTTTCATTTCTTTGATTCCCCCGGTTCCGCTGTAAGCGAAAGTAACCGCGTCCGACATGGCAAAAGCCATATCCGCCTTTCCCGCTTCCATCAGTCCCATGTTCTCCACCGAGCCGCCCGTCGTTATGACAGACGCATTGATCCCGAGCTTCTCTTCATACCTTTTGGCTAAAGCGCTCCCAATCGTAAAGTAAGGGCCGGAAGCATTGCCTGTCGCAATGGTCACGATGGTTTCGTCAGAATGGCTCCGATCCGGTTGATTGCCCGAAGACTGAATCGTATGATAGACAAATAGAGAAAGCCCCGTAACCATAAGCGCAAGAACCCATAAAAATCTTTGCCGCATAATGAATTCCCCGCTTTCTCCGGCTAATCCTTGGAGGGCAAAAACTTGGATAATTTATCCCTGAGCCCTCTTTCGCTGATATCCAAAGATTCAGCCGTTTTTTTGCGATGCCCGTTGCAAATTTGCAGCTTATGCAAAATAAACTCCCGTTCGGCCTGCTCTAACGTCAGTCTTGAGGGAATGAAGATCCCATCCCCTCCCTGCTGGCCGCCGTCTTTTCTCTCATAAGCCTTCTCCTGCAAATAAACAGGAAGATCGTGAATTTTAAGCAAGCTGTCATTGGCCAAGGCGACTGCATATTCAATGATATTGGACAGCTCCCTCACATTTCCCGGAAAAGAATGGCGGTACAGCACATCCATGGCCGAGGAATGAAAGCGGACATCGGTTTTGCCCATTTTCACACCGTAGATTTGAAGAAAATGATGGATCAGCAGCGGCAAATCTTCCATTCTTTCGCGCAGCGGCGGCACATGGACAGGGATGACATTCAAACGGTAATACAAGTCCTCGCGGAAGGCGCCTTTGCTGACCTCCTCGGCCAAGTTCCGATTGGTCGCCGCAATGATTCGGACATCAACGGGCTTGCGCCGGTGGGAACCGATCGGGACGACTTCCCGCTCCTGAATGACTCTGAGCAATTTGGCCTGCAGGTGAAGGGGCAGCTCTCCGATTTCATCGAGAAAAATCGTACCGCCATGCGTTTGCTCGAACACCCCCTCCTTTCGTTGAAACGCCCCTGTGAAGGCTCCCTTCTCATGCCCGAACAGTTCGCTTTCGAGCAGGGTTTCCGGTATAGCCGCGCAGTTCAAAGCGGAGAAAGGATATTTATGCCGCGCTCCTTCTGAATGGCATACTTTGGCCACCATCTCTTTGCCCGTCCCGCTTTCTCCTGTGATCAGCAGGTTCGAGTCAATGTTTTTCACTTTAGCGATGAGTTGAAACAAGCTTCTCATTGCGGAGCTTTTGCCGATAATGCCGCAATAGCTGTATTCCGGCCGCAATACCTCGCGAAGGCGCCTAACTTCTTGTTTCAAATCGTTGATGTGCAGCGATTTTTCAATTAAAATGCGGACCTCATCCAAATTAATCGGCTTGGTCAAATAATGGTAAGCGCCCAGCTTCATCGCTTTCACCGACGTTTCGATCGTTCCGAACGCCGTCATGACAATAATGGAAGTTTTCGGGGAAATTTCGAGCAGCTTAGGAATCAGCGACAAGCCGTCAACCCCTTCGATCCGCATATCGAGCAGCACGACATCGATATTTTCTTTTCCTATCATAACCAGGCCTTCATCGGGTGAAGTCGTCGTAAACACTTGATACTGGTCTTCCAACGCAAACATCAGGGAGGTACAAATGGCTGGTTCATCATCAATGATCAAGACGGAATTCATTAAAATTCACCCCCGGGAAATTTTAATGTAAAGGTCGTCCCCTTGCCGGGAACGGATTGAACATCGATATCACCGCCATGCTCGGACAAGATATTGTAGCAAATATATAAACCCAGACCTACTCCGTTCCTTTTGGTTGTATGAAAGGGCTGGAACAGCCTGGACATTTCATCGTCCGGGATCCCCGCTCCCGTATCGATAATCCGAATGCTCGTACAGCCATCCTCCGTTTCGGCTTCGAACGTAATCGCTTTCACATTGCTCTCCGATATGGCGTCGATGGCATTCGTAATCAGATTAATGAACACTTGCTTCATCTGCTGCTTATCAAAATAAAGCGATATGCCCGGAACCACTGCGTTGATCCATTGAATCGGCTGAGAGGCGTATTGAATTTCAAACGGCTTCATAACGGAAGACAGAAACTCATGCAAATCCACCCGCTCTTTCACGGGAACCTTACTTCGCGTATAATCCAGCAGATCCTCCACCACATGGTTCAACCGGCGGAGTTCGGCCGGTACATGCTTCATAAACTCCTGCCTGTAGCGAAGATCATCGATTTTATAAGGAAGCAGCTCGATAAACACCTTCATGGACGTCAAAGGATTTCGCAGCTCGTGAGCGATTCCGGCAATAAGTTGACCTAAAGACCGGAGCTTTTCCTGAAGGACCAGTTTATTTTGCAGGTTTTTTTCCTGCGTTCGATCCTGCATGCTGATGATCCATCCAAGCTTTCCGTCCAAATCGTTGCGGAGCACGGCCGCGTAATAATGGACCAGCTTCTCGTCCGAACCCTCCTGAATCAACACGAATTCCCCCTCGTGGCCCTTTTCGTCCAGAGGCAGATCGAGAATCCGCTCGATTTCCCTGAATAAAGAAGAACCGGAAATGCAGGTATTCACAGGATCGGTCTTCAAATTCCATATTTCCATCGCACGCTTGTTGGCCAGCCGGATGATTTTATCCTTATTGATGGAGAAAATGCCGTTATCGATGGTATCGAGAATTTGCTGTTGAAAGGTCAAATAGTTTCTGAGCCTTTTGGTATGTCGTCCGATTTCCCTTTTTAACCTTTTGTTCATCATATAAATAAACAACATGAACATGGATACCGCAATCGAAACCGATCCCAGGAGCCAGGCGATTTGTCTCCAAAGGGTATCCTGCGGGAATAAGGGCGGAAACCAATGATTATACATCCGGCGGTATTCCCCGTTTTGCTGCACCAGCTTGATTCCTTCATTTAACCGGCGGACCAGCTCGTAATTTCCTTTGCGTACGGCGAAAGCGTATTCATAAGAATGAATCGAATTGACTCTCACATCATAATCCGAATAGAGGTCATGCTTGGTAAAATAATGCCGAATCACTTCATAATTTCCGACAAACGCATCGGCCCTTTGATGTTTTAAAATTTCCAGCGCTTTCGTTTGACTGGAGGCGATATTCATTCTGACGTTGCGGATGTCCTCCAATATGTCATAGGCGCTGCTCCCGCGCTGGACGGCAACTGTTTTCCCTTTGAGTCCCGACAAATTGTAGATTTCCTTATTTTCTTTGGGCACGACCAACGCGTCGGATAACGAAAGGTAGGATTCTGAAAAATCGACTAACTCGTTATGAGCGGCGCTGTATTTCATGCCCAATACCAGATCGATGTTTCCCTGATCGAGCGGTTCGGGATTGCTCGTTTCGATGGCGACATATCTCAGTCCCAGGCCCGCATGCCTAGCAATTGTCCCTATTAGCTCAACACTAAATCCGGAAGGCCTTCCATTCTCGTCCAGGTAGGAGAACGGCGGATGATCACGCTCGAATCCGACCCTCAATACATGTTGCTGGAAAGGCAGATCCGTTTGCGCCGCCCATCCTGAAATCACAGGAAACCATACCAGAATCAGTGTACAAAGTATAATCTTTCTCATTTTCGGGCACCTTTTCCAAGAATACAACTCTTATATAAAAAGATAGCATTTTAAAAAGGCGCGGAAAAGAGCCATCTTTTCCCTTCAAATCAGAGGCTTCACTCCATTATAGGCAGAAACTGCCGCTTCTCGATAGGAAATACGGCAAAAAATGCCGCCCCCCCTGTGGGTAAACGGTGAATTCAGCAGAAAAATCATTGGCATGAAATTTGCTCATTTACCTTACTGAAAGAAGAAAAAAATTTTTTATAAAGCTTTGTAAGGAGGGTCGGTCAAGATTTGCGAAAGCGCTTTTACAAGTGTCAAATCCAGAAAGTCATGTACCCAAATTGAAAAACCGGGAGGAACGTGTTATGAAAAAATGGCTTGGCATTGGACTCATTTTTGTTTTGACAGCGCTTGCAGGATGTGGTGTTCCTACTCCGAATTCCTCAAAAGATGCAAACCAGGCAAATCCGCCATCAGCGGCTCCTGCACCAGCTTCCAATAAAGAAATTACGGTTGCGGCCAACGGAGGAAAAATTGAAAAAGCGATCCGCGACGTCATTGCACCGAAATTCAGAGAAGAGACCGGTATTAAAGTCAATTTCCTCTCCGCCTTGTCGGGCGAGATTCTGTCCAAAGTGGAGCTGCAAAAAAATGCGCCGCAATTGGATGTGGCGGTGTATGTCCCCCTTGACGTGCAGCGTGCCGTAGAGAAAGATTTGGTCGAGACGCTTGACGAAGCGACCGTTCCCAACATGAAGCTGCTCGATTCCCGGTTCGTCGCGGTAGACAACAAGGGCGTCCCGGCTTTCGGCCTGGTGATTGCGCCCGCATACAATACGAAGACGTTCGAGCAAAACGGCATTGCTCCGATCACCTCCTGGAACGATTTAATACGCGCCGAATACAAGGGAAAAACCGCTTATTCCGATATCGCCAACGATTGGAGCTTCACCACACTGTATAATCTGGCCTTCGCCAACGGCGGCAGCCTGGATAATATGGAGCCGGGACTGGAAAAGGCGAAAGAACTGGCTCGCTATTCGGATACATTCTATAAAAACTCGACGCAGATGATGCCTGCCATGCAGCAGGGGGCTGCCGATGTCACCGTGATGGGCAGCTATGCCATTGCTGATCTAGCCGAATCCGGCGTGCCGTTAAAAATGGTCATTCCTAAAGAGGGGGCGCCTCTTCAGGCATTTAACGCGACGGTTGTCAAAAACGCGCCGCACAAGGCGGAAGCCATTCAATTTTTGAATTATCTGATATCCGAAGAATCGCAAAAGCTTATTTCCGAAAGCGGCTTTTACCCGGTATTGCAAGGAATGGAGATTCCTGAAAAATTCCAGGCATCGATCGGCATCAAAGGCACGGACAAAGTGTATCGTCCGGATGTCAAAAAGCTTTCCGAAATCCGCGCTGCCTGGATGGACAGATGGACGAAGGAAGTCACTCCCGAGCTCGGGAAAAGCGTAAAAAAATAAGCAATAACGGAGGTAAACTATGCAGCAAGTGATGAACGACGTTGAAATTCGCGGTGCCTATAAAAAATTCGGCACCAATGTGGTATTGGGCGGCGTCGATCTCGATGTCAAGCAGGGTGAATTGCTCACCCTGCTTGGCCCCTCGGGCTGCGGCAAAACAACAACGCTCAATTTGATCGCCGGCTTCATCGATGCCGATCAGGGCGAACTGTATATTAAAGGAAAGCGGATGAACGGCGTTCCGCCTTATAAGCGTGACCTGGGCATGGTGTTCCAGGGGTACTCCCTGTTTCCGCATATGACGGTTTACGAAAATTTGGAGTTTGGTCTGAAGCTGCATAAAGTAGACAAAACGGAAAGCGGCAGCCGCATTAAGAACGCACTGGAGATTGTGAAAATGACGGGGCTCGAGCAGCGTTATCCGAGGGAGCTTTCCGGAGGCCAGCGGCAGCGCGTAGCGATCGCGCGGGCGCTGGTTGTCCAGCCTAAGCTGCTGCTGCTTGACGAGCCGTTAAGCAATCTGGACGCGAAATTACGCCAGGAGCTGCGGATGGAAATCAAGCGTCTGCAGAAGGAGGTAGGCGTAACAACGATTTTCGTCACGCACGATCAGGAAGAAGCCTTGTCGATGTCGGACCGGATCGTCATCATGGATCGGGGAAAAGTCGAACAGGTGGGAACGCCCACTGAAATTTACGCGAACCCCAGAAGCGAATTCGTGTTCAATTTTATTGGTAAATCCAATAGTATGCACGGTTCTATTGTCCATATCGATGCGAATAACATTACGGTACAGCGGGAAAATGGAGAACAAATGCTTGTGGAAGCCGGGAATGTGATGGGAGCAGACCGTTTATGCTCCATCGGGGATCAAGTCAAGCTCTATATCCGGCCGGAGAAAGTAGCCATCGGTCCGGTCTCCGATGCCGATTACGATCTGCATACCGTGCGTATCACGCAAATGAATTATTTGGGGTCTTCCTGGGAAATATTCACATCATTTCAAGGAGATTCTTTACAGGTGCAATGCAGCGATATTGATCCCGCCTGGACGATTGGAAGCGAGGTGAAGATCGGATGGAAACCATCGGACGTCATGCTAATCAAGCAGTAGACGCCGGCGCTCAGCCTTCTTCCCCGCCCGATCTGCCGAAAAGACGCAGAAGACATGCAAGACTGGTGTCCGGATGGCTGATGCTGGCTCCGCTCTTGCTCTTCATCATTGGATTTTTCGTCGTACCTATGCTTTATATCTTTTATTTAAGTTTTATTGAGGTGGACGAAGCGTCAGGTCATGCAGCGTACGGCATTCAAAATTATATTAAATTTTTCACCGACCCGTATTATATGAATTCGCTTTGGCTTACGATCAAAGTCAGCGTATACACGGTGATCGTCTCGCTTGTTCTCGGTTATCCGGTAGCCTTAACGATGTCCAAATGCTCGCCGGGCGTAAGAGGATTGCTGGCTTTGCTCGTAGCCTCGCCGCTGCTAGTCAGTATTGTGGTGAGAAATTTCGGCTGGTTTTTGCTGCTTATGCCTAACGGAACGATAAACCAAATCCTGACCTCCCTGCGTATCGTTGATTCCCCTCTGAAGCTGTTGTTTTCAGAGATTGGGGTCGTCATCGGGATGTCCAACGCCTATTTGCCGTTCATGATTCTGGCCATTGCGACCAGCTTGTACAATATCGATCCGTCGCTGGAAAAAGCGAGCTCCATTCTGGGCGCCAATCCATTTCGCACCTTTCTGTCGGTCACGCTGCCGCTCAGCCTCCCGGGCATCGTTTCCGGAGTAGCGCTTGTATTCAGCATGTCGATGAGCTCTTATGTGACGCCGGCCCTCATGGGGGGGCCCAACGTGCCGATGATGCCTGTGGTGGTCTATGATCAGATTCTACATTTGCTGCGCTGGACTTACGGATCAGCCATCTCCTACGTGCTGCTTGGCATCACGCTGATCATGGTGACCGTGTTTACGCGGATGTTTGAAAAAGGACGATTCAGGGAGGCGTTCCGTTGATGAAAATAACCGGAAAAGTCCGTATGCTGATTACTGTGCTGGTCATCGTCTATATCCTTCTCCCGCTTCTGGTCATCATTCCGGCCTCCTTCACCCGCGCAAGCTTCCCAAGCTTTCCGCCGCAAGGATTTTCATTCCAGTGGTACGTGATGCTGCTCGACCGGCCCGAATTTATTGAGGCGTTCCTGAACAGCACCAAGTTCGCGCTCTTGGCCTCGCTGATCTCGGTCATGCTCGGTACGCTGGCCGCTCTCGCATTGGCGAAGTATGATATGCCCGGCAAAACGTATCTGGTATCGCTGCTGACGGCTCCTCTGACGGTCCCGCAGCTTGTTTTAGGCGTCGCGTTGTTAATTTATTTTACCCCGATGCTTCTCGCGGGTACGTCAACCGGCTTTTTGATCGCACACATCATTATTTGCGTGCCTTATGTCGTCCGCTTCGTCATCACCGGGCTGAGCGGATTCGACTATACACTGGAAAGAGCGGCCATGATCCTGGGCGCCAAGCCCATCACCGTATTCTGGAAGGTCACCCTGCCTTTGATTCGGCCGGCCATTTTATCGGGAGCGCTATTTTCTTTTCTCACTTCTTTTGATAATGTTACAGTATCCCTGTTTATGGTATCGCCGGGTATGCGAACACTTCCGCTGGAAGTCTTCTCCCAGATGCAGGATGCTTACAGCCCGCTTATCGCATCCGTGTCCGGTATTGTTATTTTTATCTCGGCAGCGCTGATCCTCGTCCTGGAGAAAATCCATGGGGTAGGGAGAATGATCGGAAAATCCCATTCATGAGGCGGAGGGGACTCATTCATGATTCCGATAAACACTTTGTTTATCGCAGGACACGCCAAGCTGCCCACAGGCATGGCCGCCAAAAATGTATATGACTCGCTCACCATCACAGCGGAGATCGACAAAAAATACGGCGTTATTCTGGAAGCCTCCTGCACGTTGGCCACAGAGCATGGACGAGATTATGTCAGTAGCCTGTTAAGAGGCTTCAGTCTTCAAGACGGCATAGAAGAACCGATCAGAGTCCTTCAGCATCATTATCGCGGCAGGGCCGCCAACGCTCTGGCCGCCGCCTTGAAAGACCTGCATTTGCAGTACGAACATCTCAAGGGAAAAACCTAGCATGCTTCGTGTCCAACCCAAAGCCCTTTCTCCAATGGTGAAGTAAAGGAATTACCCATTGGAAAAAGGGCTTCTTTTAAGAATTATACTTCCGAGAAAATTCCGCGCTGACGCATCAGCTCCCGGTACAGCTCAGGATGCTTCTCGAAAGGCGCCCTTCCATGCATCCAAAATCCATTGTTCAGCATAATGAGCTGTCCTACAGGCAGAGGCATGGCAATGGTAGCGGGACTATTCTCCAAAGAGTCGGAAAACTCCTGCAGATAGACGGCTTGATCAATCGTTTCGGGATAAACGAATTGATCGATAAAGCAGACACAAATGCCGTTGTTTTGTTTGAAGAAGGTTTTTCGCTTCACCGTTATACTGGTATTTTTGCTTGGCGGCGATTTATAAGTGAAAGGATAAGACCCCAGCGGATGGCTGCTGAACTTCTCCAGCTCTTCCCAATCGTCCAGGTGCAGAATTCTGGATTCTCCTCCCACCGCATTGCGCTCCTCAAATTTCATCATCAGCAGCCAATCGGTGGCTTCTTCCACAAACGTCCCGTCGGTATGAAGAGTGAACAGACGGTAAGCCTGACGCAAATATGAATCGCTGTTGTCCGTATCCTTGACGGTGAACCGGGCGTAATAGGTGCCGGTCATGGCGTCAAAATTGGGGGTTCCAACCAAGTGGCTGACAGCGGTGCCGAATTTAACATAATCTTCCGGATCGACGGTTTGCCCCTGAACGCCGATGGTGAACCCGCCGGACTGGCGGTCATGCAGAATATGGCGTATAGCCTGCCCGAGCGATGCGCCGAACAATTCCTCCAGCCTTGCGGCCAATATAAACCGCTTATACGGCACGTACTCCAGCGCTTGCGTGCCCACATCCCGAAACGAGGAGAAAAACGTTTGCAAAAGTCCGTTATCCAATTCAATATGATACAGCCGCGAATGATCCGGATGGGGTACGATTTCAAACCCCGGATGTTTCTGTACAAAAGTCCTGTCCCGATGGCTTACCCACATACTCATAAAACCAAATCCCTCCTGTAGGTTTGATATGATGCGGGCACCGCCTTATCGATGTGCTAAAAAACGCAAAAAGCCAGCAGATCATTCAACGACGAATGATCGTGCTGGCTTAAACCTGCTTCCATTCTCTGTGGATCAGAGTTCAACAAGTTTCTCAGCGTTTATATTCCATGATAAGGGTGGTGCTGCCGCTTTTCATTCACGGATCTTGCAAGGGCTGGCAAGCAAGACGCGAATGATCACATGTGATTATATTCATCATATGCTACAATGGCTTCCCGTGTCAATTCCTGGATTCAAAATAGATGCCGCCGCAAGCATGAGGGCTGTGGAATTCCCTCTTTTACCTGACCGCAGCGCTCATTTTTCTTCTTCCCCAGCTTAAAGACATGGCCAAGCTGATGATCAGAATGACTGCCCCGAACAAATAAGGGAAATTGACATGAACATCAAACAGGATGCCGGCCACGGCCGGACCGAAAATATTGCCGATGCTCATATACGCATTGTTCATGCCCGCAACATATCCCTGTTCGTCCCCCGCCATTTTGGAAAGCAGCGTATTGATCGCAGGACGCAGGATGGACGTGAAGGAAAAAAACAAAGTCGTAAGCACAAGGATGTACCAGAAGTTCCCGGACAGCAGCATCAGCACCATAGTCAACGCGGACAAAAAGAACGTCAAGTTGATCAATGTCTTTTCGCCGAAACGGTTAATCAGCCTTCCGATGAGCACCGCCTGCACCACTGCGCCGATCAAGGCTCCTACGGTAATGAGTACCGCGATATCGCGGGAGGTGTAGCTGTACTTATGATCCACGAACAGCGGGAAGACCGCTTCAAAATTGGCAAGGCCGAACGTCAGCGTGAAAATAAGCACCAGCAGGATCAAATACGGCGCTTTGAACGATTTGCCGAACTGCCGCCAGATGTTCTCTTTCCTTTCCGTCGAGAGTCTGGCCGCCTGCCGCTGCTCGACCGACCGGGTCTCCTTAAGCAGGCTCAAGGAAAGCAGCATCGCGAAGCCGCCTACCGCCGCAGATACATAGAATGGTGCGCGAATGCCAAGCTCGGCAAGAAAACCGCCGATCCCGGGACCGATGACAAAGCCCAGCGACATCGCGGCGCCCAGCATCCCAAGACCTTTGCCCCGGCTCTCTTCGCTGGTAATGTCGGCTACATACGCCAGCATAGCGGGAATCATGGCCGCGGCCCCAATGCCTCCGATCAAACGCGAAACGTACAGCTGCCACATCTCGTGAGCAACAGCGAATAAAAAATTGGAAAAACTGAAAAGCGCGAGTCCCGACACAATCATCAGCTTTCGGCCATACTTATCCGACCATTCCCCCGCAATGGGTGAAAACAAAAACTGGGTCAATCCCATGGCGGCAACCAGATAGCCCGCCGCCTTGCCTCCGGCGTCAAAGGCCTTCAAAAAATCCGGCAATACGGGAATGATTAATCCTATCCCAAGCATAGCGATAAACATGTTGATCATCAGCATGATCAAAGCTGCGTTATTATTTTGTTTCATTTTTACTCTCCTTACTACCTATCCAAATAACTGTAACAGCAGGTACGAATTCCATCCCATCCTACAGAATAATTGACGGATTAACTAAAAGTCAATTTGTAAGATTAAACATCTCCTGAACGCTTCGCCGCATGAAGCTGCCTTGACAGTTCAGCAAAGCTCCATCTATGATATAGAAAATTTCATGCGGCGCAAGGTCCGGCATTCTTTATACTGATAATAAAGGAGATACAACTCATGGCTCAACGAAGATTACTGACCGATCAAGACTTCCAGGAGGCGATGGATCGGCAGGTCGCTGTACGTGTTTTTCAGAATGACCATATTGTAGATTCGGGCGGAATCATCATTCGTTTTACCGATACGTCCATTGTGACCCAGTCCGGCGTCAGCGATGTAACCTATCATCAGCGGAATGCATGTGAATTTTTTGAGATGAAAAAGCGGTAAATAAAAAGCAGGTCACCCATGTCAGACGAACGGTGACCTGTTTTTGTTGCAATCTTTTGTAATTTGTTTTAATGATTATCCTTGCAAAGCTTGTTTCACGGTTTCTTTCAGAGGAGTCTCCGATCCGATCAGCTTCCGGAGATCGTCAGACGTTCTGGACGTTTCGCCCTGGGAAACCGCATGATAGATACCGGCAAACAGTGCGGCAACGGGTTCAGGAAAACCGGCACCCTGGAGTATATTTTTCTCCTCCTCAAAGGATACGGACTGATGCACGATTTTCTTACCGGCCACTTCGGAGACGATTTGAGCCAGCTCATCATAGCTCCACGTTTGATTCGACACCAGATTATACGTTTTGTTCTCATGACCTTCCCCTGCAAGAACCTCCGCCGCAGCCAGGGCCAAATCACCGCGGGTTACCGTATTCAGTCTTCCGCTTCCCGTATTCGTAACGATGGCCCCTTGCTCCAGGGATGCGCCCAAGCCCGGGTTCACGAACACTTCCGTATATAAAGAGTTGCGCAGGAATGTATAAGGAATTTTCGTCGTACGAATCATATACTCTGTAGCCAGGTGTACATGAGCCAGAGGGATATTGGATTCCTCGGCAAAAGCAAAACCGGTATAGGCGATATATTTTACGCCTGCATCTCTGGCCGCTTTTACGACATTCGCATGCTGAACGATGCGCAGCGTGTCATCCGAATCGGGGCTGGAAATAAAGAGCAGCTTATCGGCGCCGGCAAACGCTTTTTGAAGAGATTCCGGTTGCGAATAATCCCCATGGCGAACTTCTACTCCCAGATTAGCGAGAGCGGAGGCTTTCTCCACATTACGGACAACAGCAACAATTTGATTGGCAGGTACCTTTTTGAGCAGGTGCTGAATCACCAGACCTCCAAGCTCACCTGTAGCGCCGGTAATAAAAATAGACATGAGACATTCCTTCCCTTCTTTGGATTATAGTTTAAGGGTGAATTTATTATAACCGATTTGGTTACAACGAATGCAAAAAAATAGAGAACAAGATCGGTTACAGCATATATTAAAAACCCTCACATCGAGTCCTTTCAGACAGACCGTTAACGGCGGCAGTTGACCATTGAACTTGTCAAAAGCCTTTTTTCTCGCTAAGTTCCGTCACCAGCTGCTTTAACGTCACTTGAGCCAATCGCTGTTCCATGGCATTCTGGGCCTCTATCATATTCTTTCGCAGAACCGATTCGATATTGGCTCCAACCGGACAAACCGGGTTAGGATGCTCGTGGAAATTGAACAGACCGCCCTTCTCGGCGACTTCAACCGCTTTATAGACATCAAGTAAAGTGATTTCATCCAGCTCTTTGCGCAGATAAGTTCCGCCGGTTCCGGCCTTTACGTAAACCAAGCCAGCATTCTTGAGCTGTCCGATGATTCTTCGGATAATGACCGGATTCGTATTTACGCTTGCGGCGATGAATTCCGACGTGCACGGCGATGAGCTCAGCGATACGAGCGACAAGATGTGGACCGCGATCGAAAAGCGGCTGCTGATTTTTTTCATATGTTTCACCCTCTTGTTGTAACCATTATAGTTCCATCGCAAAAGAATGTCAACAGCCTACACCCTGCGCTTGCTTGTGTTCTACATTTTACGCCGCTCTTAGTTTAATTCCATTTCCATTTTGTCCGATAAATCATCGGGATTTATGCTTAATGGAGCATGCCGGTCTTCAAGGTTCAGCATGACTCTAACCTGGATGGTATAGCGTCCTTTGGGAACACGTTTCCCTTGGTTGTCTTTGAGATCCCATACTTCTGTGAATGAGAGCGTATCGGCTTTCTTCAATGAACTGACGATCAGCGCTTGAGTGAAGGCTTTATTGACGGACCATCTGTATATTTCCTCATTGGCCTCGTTATATACATAAATATCATACTTTTGGCCGGAGCTGTAAGATATTTGCAGGTCCTTACCGGAGGTGTTGCGGACAGAAAAGCTGAACTTCATGCGATCGCCTTCCTGTTTTGCTTCCAGTGTCGTATCAAAATAGCCTGTAACGGACTTGGCAGGTTCTTTTTCCTGTTTTTCCTCTTTTTCCAACTCCTCCGTTCTTCCCGGATGCACCTCTGCCGTTTTGGAGGGACTGGATTCAGCGGAAAAGTTGTTTTGCTGCCCATCATGGGAACAAGCCATAAGTACGGCCGGTATGACGATGAAACACAGTACAGATTTCATTCTGCCTTTTCGCATAAACCGTTCACCTCCATGTTTAGACGTAATGAGATTTATAATTGTTGCAATGGGGCGGAATCGAACGGGTTGAAATTGTAATCGAATTGAAATCTTATTATCATCATTCTTTAATATAAGTAGCCTATACTTATTAGTGACCCCCCTTTTTTTATATATAACCCTTAGACCCGTGGCCCGTAGCTTGCGGGTCTCTTTTTTTTGACCCCGGTGATCCGCTGTGCTTGATCCCTTTGTTATGCCCAGCTTCCCATATTCCACCGGCTTTTCTCCACCAGCATCTTGTTGTCCGAGACAATCTCTTTTAAATTCTTACCTTCGTTTATACAGGCCGTTCAAGCGAAAAAATGTCTCCCAGCTTGCTGTAGCTGCTGCCGGCAAGCCGGCTTACCGGTTTAAGCCCTTCCGGATCGATCTGCCCGTTCCGAACCAGCTCATCGGCAATGTGAAAAAATACGACGCGGCCAATCAACAAATCGCAGGCGGGCCTCTCTTCGGATCCGCCGAGAGGAATGGACCGTTCAAGCACGCACTCCATGCGGATTTTCGCTTCAGCTACACCAGGCACCGCTATTTTCTCGCTTGGGACAGGTGAAAGCCCGGCTAATTGAACTTCACTCTCCTCCGGCCCCAAACTGGCGGCGGTTTGATTAATTTTTTCGATATAGGATTCGTCGCTGATATGAACGACAAAAGCGCCCGTATCCTGCGCATTCCTGGCCGTATCTTTAAGCAGACCCTGATTGCGCTGCACCGATACGGATACCATCGGAGGATTCGATGTAACGATATTAAAATAACTGAACGGGGCAGCGTTCAACACCCCCTTCTTGGAAAGGGTGGTCACAAACGCAACGGGTCTGGGTATAATGCTCCCGATCATTAACTTATAGTTATCCCTATCGCTCTGGCTGAGCGGATCGATCGATATCACGTTCATTCTCCTTTCGGCATCATGGTCCCGTTCATTATTGCTTTACTAAATATGGACTGAACCAATCCGCGGCCGCTTGCACTTCCGAGCCCGTCAGCTGATGGCCCCGGTTTTCCCAATGTACGGTAACGCTTGCACCGGCTCCTTCCAGCAGGTGCTGCAGCTCTTCGGTTTCCTGCGGAGCACAGATCGGATCGTTCCTGCCTGCCCCGATAAAGACCGGTGTGCCCGTCAGATCCGGCAGCTCTGCGCCGCGGCGCGGCACCATCGGATGATGCAGAACGGCTCCTTTTAAGGAATCCTTGTGATGAAACAAGAGGCTTCCCGCGATATTGGCCCCATTGGAATATCCGACGGCCACCATATTGTGGCGATCCAGCCCGTATTCATCCGCAGCCTGGTCCAGAAAATCATTCAGCTCCTTCGTCCTGAACAACAGATCCTCCTCGTCAAATACGCCCTCCGCAAGTCGTCTGAAAAACCTCGGCATGCCGTTTTCAAGCACATTGCCTCTTACGCTCAGTACGGATGCAGCCGGTGCAATGATCTGAGCCAGCGGCAGCAAATCGTTTTCGGTTCCGCCCGTTCCGTGTAAAAGGACAAGCGTCGGCAATGAGGGGTCCGTTCCTTTTTGAAAAATATGCTTCATGGTTTATCCTCCCCCAAAACACGAATTTGAATAGGCGGCAGCCCCTGTTCGATGGCGGCGCGATGCGGTTCATACCATTCGGGAAGCATCAGCTTTTCGCCTAAGGCGTCAACCGGCTCATCCAGCGCAAACCCTGGCGGATCCGTAGCGATTTCAAAGAGAATTCCCCCTTCTTCGCGGAAATAAATCGCATTGAAATACTGCCGGTCTACAACAGGAGTCGGCTGAAACCCGTTCTGAAGAAGCCGGTTTCTCCACAATTGGTGATCCTCATCATCCTTCGCACGCCATGCAATATGATGAACGGTACCGGCCCCGCCAATACCTGAACCTACGGGCGCAGCATTGATGTCGATCACGTTGCCCAGATCGCCTATGGCTTTAAAGCGGACAAAGCCGTTTTCTTGACCTATCTTTTCAAGGCCCATCACCTGCTGCAGCACATTCATGGTTTTATCAGGCGCGTTACTGTAAAGCACGGCGCCTCCGAAGCCTTTGATGGCTTTGTCCGGCGTTACGCCTCCGAACGCCCACTGACTCCGGGGACCCTCCTCCCGCTCGACGATCTCCAGTTGCAGGCCGTCTTTATCCTTAAATTGGAGGTACTCTTCAGAAAACCTCTCTGTCCGGGTAAACGGGATGTTGAATTGCTGCAGTCGCTCTTCCCAGAAGGCGAGCGCGCCCTGCGGCACGACAAACGTGGTGAATCCGACCTGACCTCCTCCAATCCTCCCTCGCCGTGCACCAGCCCACGGGAAGAACGTGATCGCGGTACCCGGACTGCCTACCTCGTTGCCGAAATACAAATGATATACTTCCGGTGCGTCAAAGTTGATCGTCTTTTTGACGAGCCTAAGGCCAAGCACCCCGGCATAAAAGTCAACGTTGTCCTGTGCGTCTGTAACAAAAGCGGTAATGTGATGGATCCCCATGGTTTGTTGAAGCATGTGATTTCACTCCTGTTTGGTTAATGGTGACTCTGTAAAACAAAAACGGCTATTCTATCTTCTGGGCTTCCAACCCCAGTTTTTTTAACAGCACAATGGCGTCTGCTTTTTCCTCCGGTGTGAGTCCCCCCATAATGGACTCGATCACGTCGGCATGGTCCGGAAAAATCGCACGAATAAAATCGGTTCCCGCATCGGTGATAACGGCATACGTCACTCTGCGATCCTCGGAACAAGGAACCCTTTTCAGGTATCCTTTCTTTTCCAGCTTATCGATATTGTAGGTAATGCTTCCGCTGGTCACCAAAATTTTATCACCGATCTGCTGAAGCGGGATTTTCCCCTTGTGATACAGCAGTTCCAGCACGGTAAATTCCGTCGCGGAGAGACCGTATTTTTTCATATCTCTCATTGCGCGATCCATAATCACTTTATACGCTTTTGAAAGCACAACCAGCAATTTTAGCGAAAGCTCCCGGTTATTCGCCGGTTTGGACTCGTTCCCATTTGTCATCTTTCTTCATCCTCAAAATATTAAATTTAAAAGTCTTTAATTTAAGATAAATATACGCTTCATTTAAAGTATTGTCAACATGCATGGATTAAAAACGACAGCATTGCCTCACAGCGGAGGTTGTTCCATGGCAAGGGATCATGTGAACATAGGCTGTAAACCTCTTTCGGACCATTTTCATCCTTCCCGGCTTAGGATATAATGAGGGAATTAGAGAAAACAGGGGTGGAGAATCCATGTACAAAATGCTTGCCATTGATATCGACGATACGCTGATTAATGATAAGAAACAAATTACGGAGGGAACCAAACAAGCACTGTCCGCCGCTGTATCCCAAGGGGTGATCGTCACGCTGGCCACCGGCCGCATGTATGCTTCCGCCAAGCAGCTGGCAGCTGAGCTCTCGCTGAATGTGCCGCTGATTACCTATATGGGATCGTTGGTCAAGAACGCGCTCGACGGCCAGGTATTGTACGAACGTACCGTGCCTTTGGACGCCGCCAGGGCCATCTTTGAGTTCTGCCGTGACCGCGGCCTGCACCTGCAAACTTATGTGGATGATGTGTTATACGTGCAAGAAAGCAACGAGAAAGCCGAGGCGTACGCGGCACTATCGAAAATTCCGTATACGGTATACCCTGATTTCGAAAAGCTTGTCCTCATGCCGTCGGCCAAACTTCTGATTATCGACGACTCGGAGGTACTGGACCGGATTGCCCCTTCATTGCGCGAGCTTGCAGGCGGCAGCGTGCACATGACGAAGTCAAAGCCGCATTTTCTGGAAATCGTCCATGCCGAAGGGACCAAGGGGCACGCGTTATCTCATTTGGCGCAGCATTTCGGCCTGGAGCTATCCCAGGTCATCGCGATCGGGGACAGCTGGAACGACCGCGAGATGCTGGAGGTAGCCGGGCTCGGCGTAGCGATGGGGAATGCCGTCGATGCTCTGAAGGAAATTGCCGATTACGTCACATTGAGCAATAATGATGACGGAATCAAGCATGTTGTGGAGAAGTTCATCCTGCAAACCGCGTAAAGGATAAACAGGGTATCCATATAGATTGCCATACCGCCGCAAAACGAGACGAAGCTCTTATGGAGGCGGAACGCCTATCCCATCACACGCTTCCCCCAGCCTGCAGAAATCACCGTGCCATTATCGGCCGCATGTTCAATAAGCGCATGTGCTTCCTGCATATGGCTTTGGCTTTTAGCGGCATAAACAAGGAAGGCCCGTATTTAAAAACAAGAAGCAGTTGTCATTGCGGCAATCTGCTTTTTTTTGTATTTAGGGTTGTTTGAAACCGAACCGAACCATTTCATGTAATGGCCAGAGCCATCTCTACCCTGCTCTCCCGCGTCCGGCAGCGGTACTGTCACGCTGGACGCGCTCGGGCAAATTGCAGCGATCCAAGTTGGCGGTGACACGCTGATCCCGAGGACTCTGATCCCGTACGCCGAAATTCGCGGTATCCGTCCGTTCAAGTAATCCAGGCGCAGCCTGAAGCCGGTTGTACCGGAACTGCCGTTATGACGGCCGCGGCTAAGTCCATCCTGCGCCTCCTACAACACGGGAGCCTACCGGTATAGGCCCGAGCGGATAAAAAGGTGCAAGCATCTCCCTTTTTCTTAGTCACCTTTAAGTAACAATAACATATATTGGTACTGTCAATAGGCATTCGTACATAACGTCTGCCTACTTCACTGAAAAGGAGATGTACAGATGGTTTATTTCGGTGCTTATTATGATCCGTATCGGAGCGCAACTCCCGGCGGGTTCCCGGGCGGACAGCCGGGCGGATTCCCCGGGGGACAGCCGGGTGGGTTCCCGGGCGGACAGCCGGGTGGATTCCCGGGCGGATTCCCAGGCGGACAGCCGGGCGGATTCCCGGGTGGATTCCCGGGCGGATTCCCAGGCGGGTTCCCGGGCGGACAGCCGGGTGGATTCCCGGGCGGATTCCCAGGCGGGTTCCCAGGCGGGTTCCCGGGCGGGGTCTCGCCTTACGGAGTCGGCCAACCGGGGGCCCCTCAAACGGGCGCGCCTCAAACGCCTCCGCCACCCTTCACTCCGCAAAAGCAGTCGGCACAATTGTTTGCCGTTGATCCGGGCGGTATCCGGAATTGCCTATTCCGGTTTGTGTATATCTGGCAAACCAACGGAGATCAGTACTGGATCTACCTTACGTTTGTCGGACGCAACTCCATAGCCGGATTCCGTTGGTTCGGCCGGGGAAATTTCGGACACTGGGTTTACTTCGGTCTCGATTTGCGCCGCATCGAATCATTCTTTTGCCACAGATAATCAGCATGCCCTGTGTCGTACACGGGGCTCTTTTTTTGCAAAACTAGCCTCCCGTTTGCTCTGCCAAAGCTGCAATAATAAACAGAAACACCGACCGCAGCGATGACGCCGAACTGGGAAAGCAGGTTGCTGTATATCCAAGCGCCGGAATTTAAGCGGAATTAAGGGAAAACTAAACATTTGTTCGTCCAGTTCACGCGCCACGACAGCTATCCCGACGGCTCCGGAGATCATACCCACTAGATTGAATAGTCCCATGCCCGAGATTTCGCTGCTAATCAGAAGCGATTGTTAAATAAAGAAGAAGCCATTTAAAAGTTTATCTGCAAATCCAAGCGATAGTGAAAAGCATCGACAAGTTCTAATGTATCTCTACAAAAATCATAGGGGCGGACAGCAGATGCTTCGATTTTCATTTCATAATTCGCGCGTCCGTCAAATCGAATGGACATATTTCTTCACCGGATATATGCATCTGGAAGTTGGTAGTCGATTGTCTGAACTTGTGTGTAGAAGACTGGAACAAATTTTGCTGTAGAAGAATGCTCCAGAAGAAGGACTGTTTTTAGTACGAGGTATTTCCCCAAGTGCTATCCCAAAAGCCATGATTGTCCACTCTCCGCTTTGGCCGTTCGTTCGATCTTTAAGAAAAAAAACTGCCAGCTCCACTTTAACAGTGGTTCTGGAAGCTTTTTCGCATAAAATCCGGC
The DNA here is from genome assembly GCF_001465255.1 of Paenibacillus naphthalenovorans. Lineage (NCBI taxonomy): Bacteria > Bacillati > Bacillota > Bacilli > Caryophanales > Paenibacillaceae > Paenibacillus > Paenibacillus naphthalenovorans. The sequence continues at coordinate 3,554,974 of NZ_CP013652.1, forward strand.
TTATTCCACTTTACTCTTTCGGACCGCCCCGGACATTCCAGTCGGCTAACCGCTTGATTCATCGACGCTGTAATCAAACCGGTCCGCTGCAAGCAAGACCGCCGTTTTTCCCGGAACACAAAATCCAAAGCCGGCGAGGGATCCCCCCGAGCAAGATAAGCCCGAATAACGCCTCCAACAGTCCTAACGGAAAGTCAACCGTTACCCCAAGTCAGCGCCCAGCCCAAGATCCGGATTATTTCTTTCTGCACATGAAATAAATGTCAGGCAGCGGAGCATGGGATCAGCGGGCAGCGATATAATCCGGACGAGGCTTTTGACCGGAGAACGGATCGACGATCCGGTTCTCCGTGCTGTTGTACACCAGAAACACGTTGCTGCGCGGCATCGGTGAGATGTTGCTGCTTGAGCCATGCATCAGGTTGCAATCGAACAGCAGAATCGAACCTGCTTTGCCGACCGGAGCCTCAATGCCGCCTTGGCGGACAAGCTCAGTCAGGCTGGTCTGGTCGGGCACGCCGTATTCCTGGCGCCGGAGAGAGCTTCGGTAATGGTCTTCCGGCGTCTCGCCCACGCAGGTCACGAACGTACGATGAGAACCGGGAACGATCATCAGCGGACCGTTAAAGTAGCTGTTGTCTTCAAGCGCTATCGAGCAGCTTAGCGCCCGCATTCTCGGCATACCGTCTTCGACGTGCCATGTCTCGAAGTCCGAATGCCAGTAAAATTCCTTCCCGTTAAAGCCGGGTTTGAAATTAATACGCGACTGATGCACGTAAACATCGCTCCCCAGCAAATAACGAACGATGCCAAGAAGCTTGGAATGCTCGGACAGCTTGCGGAATACCGGGTTATCGCGATGCACCGCAAACACCGATCGTACTTCCCTGCTCTCCGGTTCGCGAATCACCTCGTCTTTATTCGAATGCCGCCCGGCTTCCTGGAGCCTCTTCAGCTCTTTACGCCAGACGTCAACCTCCTCATCCGTAAAAAAGTCCTCAAGGAACAAATACCCGTTCTTCTCGTAAAAATCGGATTGCTCCCTGGCAATCGGGCTCTCCTGCGTCCACTTTGAATATACGACAGGATCCTTACGGCTAATAAATTCGGCCACAGGCTTGATTCTGGAAGGATAAGCGTCCTCTGCATTTTCGTAAGAACGGGGATGTACCGCCGCTATTCCATCTTTTGTACGAGCATTCGATCCATCAAAAGCCACCGTTACCAGCTCCTTTTCTAATCTGTAGTACTCGTCTTTATCCGCGTGCTTCAGCTGCTTCCACAGATGCCGGATACACCCCGTCTTTGTCATGAACCTCGCGTCCCGTTAAAGGAGGATTAAATACACACACCATCCGCATATCCGTCTTCCCCCGAAGGTAGTGTTTTTCATGCCCGTCGAGCGCATAAAGCGTTCCCGGACGGATCGGATACGTTTGGCCGCCAATGACCTCGATTTCTCCTTCGCCTTCAATGCAGTACACGGCTTCCACATGATTTTTATACCAGATCAGCGTTTCCGTTCCCGCCTTAATGATCGTGTCATGCATGGAAAACCCCATGCCGTCCTTTTCAAGCAGCAGCCTGCGGGAATTCCAGGTCGGTGTGTCGACGTCGTCTTGGGTATGCACAACCTGCTCCAAATGTTTTACAATCATATATTTACGCTCCCTTCTCTTGAGACGAAATGCTTGCCGCCAGCTCTTTCATGCTGTCGGAGACCCGCTGCAGCCCTAGATCCAATACTTCATGATCTATCGTCAATGGAGGCATCAGCTTCGCCACTTCGCTGTCCGGTCCGGAGGTTTCCATGATGACTCTGCGCTTGAAAGCCGCTTCGCAGAGCAATCCGGCCTTCTTGGCGTCCGCAAAGGCAATGCCTTGAATGAAGCCTTTGCCCCGCACTTCCCCCTGCAGCTGAGGGTACAGCTTCACCTGTTCTTCCAAAAACGTACGCACCCGTTTCGCCTTGCGTATCACTTCTACCGAAAATGCATCGGTTTCCCAATACGACAAAGCCTCCGTGGCGGCGATAAAGGCCAAATTGTTCCCGCGGAATGTGCCGTTATGCTCTCCCGGAGCCCATACATCCAGCTCAGGCTTGATAAGTGTCAAGGCCATCGGAAGGCCATAGCCGCCGATCGATTTGGATAAACAAACGATATCCGGGCGAATCCCCGCCTCATCGAAACTGAAGAACGTCCCCGTCCGGCCGCAGCCCATCTGAACGTCGTCGATAATGAGCAAAATACCCCGTTGATCACAAAGCTTCTCCAGCCGTTTCAACCATGGAACCGAAGCCACGTTCAGTCCGCCCTCGCCTTGTACCGTCTCCACGATAACGGCCGCCGGAAGAGGAACGCCGCTGCCCGGATCATCCAGCAGCTTCTCCATATAAGCCACTGTATCAGTGTCAACGCCGAAATAGCCGTCGTACGGCATAAATACTGAATGATTTAAAGCCACGCCGGCCCCCTTGCGCTTAAACTTGTTGCCGGTCACAGACAGCGATCCCAGCGACATGCCGTGGAACGCATTCGTAAAGCAAAGCACCGTTTCACGGCCCGTGACTTTACGGGCGATTTTCATCGCGCTTTCCACTGCATTGGTTCCCGTAGGTCCCGGAAACATGACTTTATATTGCAGGCCTCTCGGCTTCAATATCACTTCTTGAAACCGGATAAGAAAGTCCTCTTTCGCTTTCGTAGCCATGTCCAGACTGTGGGTAATGCCGTCCTCCAGCAAATATTGAACCAGCTTTTGTCGAATTCGCTCGTTGTTATGCCCATAATTCAATGCCCCTGCACCGGCGAAAAAATCAATATATTCCCGTCCGGCCACATCCCACAGCTTATCATTGCTCGCTTTCGAAAAAACCGTACGGAAGCTCCTGCAATAGCTCCGCACCTCCGATTCCAGCTCCTCAAAAACGTGCAGGGATGTCATTTCCGCGGTTTCTTTCATCGTTTGCGTCATTCGTCATCCTCCTCCTTTTCGGGTTTAAACGGATACGGGTTTAGGTTGAAGCGGTCCAATGCGATACAAGCTTTCTTCTTCATGAGAACCATGGCCCGGGAAAATCTCGGCCGGATAGCCCTTCCTCGCTATGAAAGCGATATTATACCGTCTTGCCAAACTGCCAAACAACTGCCGGGAAGCCTGATTGGAAGGGCTTATCGTCGCTTCCACGTAATGAACAGGGCGTTCTCCACATTGGGCCAACAGCTTTTCAAGAAGCGTTTTGCCGATTCCCCGGCCGCGATATTCCGAGGCGACCGCAATTTGCCAGACAAATAGCGTATCCTCACGACCAGAGGGACGAAAAGCGGATACGAAGCCCGCCAGCCTCCCGCCCTGCTCCGCCACAAGACAGGTGTCGCGGAAATAATCGCACAGCATGATATAGCAGTAAGCCGAATTGAGGTCCAACGCACCTGCCGAGCGTATCAACTCCCATACCTTGCCCCCGTCCTCTTTGCGGGGCTTTCGGTATCGAATAATTTTCGTATCGGTATGAGACATCCGATCCCTCCTTTGTCATACACTGACCGTTGAACGAAACCTCCTGAGAAAAGCTTGAAGACGTTCACTTTGCGGATGTTCAAACACCTCTTTGGGTGTTCCTTCCTCCACGATCCGGCCGTCGGCGGCAAATACGACGCGGTCGGCCACATCGCGGGCAAACTCCATCTCATGGGTGATGAGGAGCATCGCCATTTCGCCCTCGCTTGCAATTTCTTTGATGACTTCAAGCACCTCGCCTACCAGCTCAGGGTCGAGCGCGGAGGTTACCTCATCAAATACCATCACCTTCGGACGCATAACCAAAGCCCGCGCGATCGCCACACGCTGCTTCTGTCCTCCGGAAAGCTGCGCGGGGTAGGCGTCCAGCTTTTCCTCCAGCCCCACCTTTCGCAGCATGAGCACCGCACGCTCCCGCGCCTCTTCCTTGGCAAGTCCCAGTACACGAATCGGGGCTTCCGTTACATTGCGAAGTACGGTCATATGAGGAAACAGGTTGAAATGCTGAAACACCATCCCGATGCTGCTGCGCATCTGATGCAGATGCTTCTCATTCGCGCGCACTTGCCTGCCGCCCGACTTCATATGCCAAAGCGACTCGCCGTTGACTTCAATCGTGCCGGAGGTTGGCTCCTCCAACGTCATCAGCAGGCGGCCGAGTGTCGTTTTGCCCGAACCGCTGGGGCCGATGAGGGCGACCTTCTCGCCAGGGGCGATATCCAAATCAATTCCTTTAAGCACCTCGATATCGCCGAAGCTTTTCCGAATGTTCAAGTATCTTACTACAGGATAATCCGTCATTTTGTTTCATCTCCTGTTCCTCGCCTCACGTCAAAGTCCTCTTTGACGATTCAGCCTGATTTCCAGTCTTCTGACCAGCAGAGAGGCCGGAAAACTGATCAGCAGAAACAGTATGCCGACCAGCGTATACGGCTCGAACACGCGGTACGAAACCGAAGCGATATTTTTGGCCGTAAGCAAGAGCTCCACAAGCGTAATCGCAGAAAGGACTGGCGTTTCTTTGAACATCACGATCAAATAATTGCCCATGATCGGCACGATCGGCGGTATGGCTTGGGGCAATACGATGGAAAACCACGTTCTCGGTTTAGAAAAATTCAGCGCAGTCGCCGCTTCCCATTGCCCCTTGGGGACGGCTTCGATGCCGGAACGGTACACTTCGGATAAATAGGTGCTGTAATGAAGTCCCAAGCCAATGATCCCGACGGCAAAAGCCGAAAGCGAAATATTCGCTATCAAGGGCAAGCTGTAATACAGGAAAAACACTTGTACCAGCAATGGCGTATTTCGCACGAATGCCGTCAGGGCCTTTGCCGCCAAAGCCAACGGTTTCCGGCGCGATCTGGCAGCCAGGGCCAGAACCAGGCCGCCTGCGCAGGCTAAGGCAAATCCCCCTGCCGTTGCCATAACCGTCATCTTTAATGCCCTGAGCAGCTCCGGCAGGATTTGCAGCGTATATTCCCAATTCCACATCGGCTACATCCTCCCCGACGCCGCTTTTCGTTCAGCCCACCGGGTGCATAAGGACACAATATAGGCCAAAACAAAGTAAAACAGAAGCAGCAGCGCAAAAATGTACGGCGTCATCGGGTAGTATTGGTTTCGGAGCAGCATCGCCTGATACGTCATATCGGCGAGCGTAATGAAATATACAAGAGAGGTCGATTTCAGCAGTTCGATCATTAAATTGCCGAATGGGGGCAGCATACGAACAAAAGCTTGGGGAAAAATAATTCTCGTCATCCGATCATAAGATGTCATATTCAGTGCAGTCGCCGCCTCCCACTGCCCTTTGGGAACAGCCAGAATCGCGCTGCGGACGATCTCCGACCCGTATGCGCCGAAATTGAGCCCGACGGCAAGCACGGCCGACGGCAGCTTCGGAAGCTCCACCCCCAGGAACGGCAGTGCAAAGTAAAGCCAGAATAACTGCACCAAGAGCGAGGTTCCGCGGAACAGCTCAACGTAAACCGCTGCGGCCGTCCGTACGGTCCGCCATCCGGACAGCCTGCAGAGTCCCGCCGTCACGGCGGCTCCAAAAGCAAGACATCCGGCAAGCACAGCTACCAAGACCGTTACTTTAGCTCCTTCCAGAAGCTGCGGCAGCATACTCATTACGGAAACATCCATGTTATTGACCGCACAGCTTCGCGGCCGTCATGTCGCCCGGAAGCTCATCCTCCGTGAATCCGAATTTCTGCAGGATCGTCAGAAGCTCGCCCGACTCCTTCAGCTTCTTCAATTCTGCATTGAATGCGTCTTTAAACTCCTGGTCATCCTGCCGGAAAGCGGTAGCTCCATATCCTCTGACACTTTTGCCGTCCACGATCGGCTGCTGGAAGTCGGACACCCGTTCCAAATTGCTGTCATTCGCCGTATCCAGCATGGACTGCAGCGATGGCCCCGTCATCGTAATCGCTTCCGCGCGTCCTGCTTGCAGGGCGCTGATGGCGGTTGCCTGATCGGGGACGACCAGTATGCGATCCCTGGGCACGCCGGATGCTTCCAAATACCCGATTTCCACCGCACCGGCCATAACCGCCACACGGGCACTCTTATTCCCGGCAATATCCTTGTAGCTGTATAAAGCCAAAGGATTCCCTTTTTTGACGGCAATCGCTTCTCCGATGCTGTACTCCGGATCGGCAAAAGCGACAGCCGAGCAGCGGTCCGGATGAATGAACATACCCGCAGTAATCAGATCAAACCGTTTGGCCTGCAAGCCGGCGATCAGAGAACCGAATTCGGTGAATTCACCGCGCATTTCGTTAATACCCAAATTTTTCAATACGGTCCGTGCAATCTCTACCGCTTCACCGGTCAGTTCCCCGTCCGCCGTTTGGTAGGCGTAAGGTTTTTCGTTGGCGAATCCTACTGTGACATAACCTTGTTCTTGCGCTCTGGCTAATGTGCCCTCTTTATTGCCTCCGGCGGCAGCCGGTCTGTCTCCCTCAGGAGCTCCGGCATCATTTACAGTTCCGCATCCTGCCACTGCCGCAAACAATAAAAGAATGAGCGGAATGTTCAACCATTGCCTCAAGCTGTCCCACATCCCTCCAAATGTTTTTGATCGCGATCACTTTAAATGCTAACATGATCTCATCTGTGGGTCATGTCGGATATCCCAGCATTATTCCAGATTATCCCTCTTCTCCTAGGGTAAGGAAAGCTCACCTGCCCTATACTCCTTATTCCCGGCATATCCTCCCGGATTATACCCAATTCTCCGGTTTACGTCGAAAGTCTTGCTATGTTATGGCATTACCATAATCCGTCCCTTATGTCAAATGACAAAATCCTACAAATAGCACATGAAAAAAGATCCTTAAGACCTATACCATTTTTTAAGAAAAGCTCGTAGCTGTGTATGTGACAGAAACAATTTGCCAGGGAGCATCGCCAGAAGCTTTGTTCAGCACAAAGGTAAATGTCTGTTTTTCCGGGCGCTTTCCTGCCGCGTGCACCGTCACCTCTACCGGAAGCTCGAAGCGGGTTTGTCCGCTGACGTCTTTTTCATTGAAATCGCTTATCTTCCGGATGGACTTGATTTGACCTATGGTTTGGATGAAATAGTGCAGCGCCGGATTCTCCCGGTCTGCAAACGATCTACGAAGCAGCTCGGGATCCTGTTGATTAAGGGCTACAAAGAAACTGTCGATCACCCCGTACGGAGATGCTTGCTTGAACGCTTCATCCAAACGGCCCGCCGCTTTGTAGACCATCCACTGATGGTCAGGGTCCACGTTCGCCGATCGATGCGTAGAGCTGCCGAGAAAATGGATGCAGAAGTGGCCGGAAAAGGCGTTATCCGGGATCCCGTCACCCCCGTGGGGCATTCCATGCATGGATGCGGCAAGCGACATCCCGTCGATTTGCACCAGTATGGCTCTTCGTCTCCAGCTCCACTCTCCGCTGTAGATTCGCTTCATTACCCCGGTATCCGCTTTGGTGAGCGGCTGCATGTCCGCATGGCTGCTCCCCGCCCGCCGCTGCGCCCGAAAACGCAAACCCGTTTCGAGATCCACGACCTGAACGACAGATTTCATATAGACCGTTCTCTTGGCGTCTTTCCAGGGAACCAGCCTTCCGTAATGAGCGGTCCGTGCAGCATGAATATAGTCTTTCATCTGCTCCTTTAAGGCAGGCTTCAACAGTAAGGTCTCCTTACGGCTTGTATCATACCAGTCCCCCTGTTCGTCAACCGCATACAAAACATCGCCTTCCGGGCTTTGCAGCCAAATATAGGTATCCGTCGGTGTCCGGCGCTGCGGCGTACCAGCTTTCAAGTTCCGAAGCTGTTTCATGAGAGACCTCGAGTGTACGGACAATTCCGTTATCATCTCCGATTCCGGAGATGCCTTGACGATAACCTTGATATGATCTTGCGGACGGGCGGCCGCAGCAGGGGGAACCGGCCGGATCATACCCAAGCTGATCAAAGCCGCAAGACAGACATGCATCAGGTTGCTCATCGCTTCTCCTCCGTTTCTTTGATCAAAAATACAAGCTTTAGCATTTTCCGCTTTCCACCGTTATATTCCTGAGTTCCCAATGAAAAAGTGAAGAGACGGGGCGTCTGTCCATATCCCTTTTCCTTTTTTGTCATAAAATAGAACCATATCTGAGATGGGTAGGTGATGAGCGGGTGCAATATTTGGATATGTTAACCCTTTTGGGTGCAGGAAGCGCGCACCCCGGCGGCTTTGCGGCCACACTGGAACAGCTGCGCCGTTTTCCTCTTCCACCGAAAAGCCGGGTACTCGAAGTCGGCTGCGGCACCGGCAGAACATCTTGCCACTTGGTTAAGCAGGGACACACCGTGACAGGGCTCGACATTCGGCCGGAAATGCTGGCAAAAGCAAGGGTTCGAGCCGAAAATGAAGGCCTGCAGCTTGATTTTGTCGAGGGCAGCATTACGGCTCTTCCGTTTGACGATGATACCTTCGATATCGTGCTGGCGGAATCCGTGACCAATTTTGCCGATATTCCCTCCGCTATCAAAGAATATCACCGCGTGCTGAAGCCCGGCGGCATGCTCTATGATCGCGAGGTTATCATTTCGGAATCTATCCCTGCGGATGTGTTCACGAAACTGACCGCCTTTTTCGGCTTTGGCGGACTGCTTACCGAAGAGGCATGGATCGCTTTGCTTCGGGATCATTTCTCGGATAGCCAGGTGCAGGACCGGTCGGCATTTCAAGAGCATATGGCCGCCGACCAGTCGATTCATCCCGATCTTCATCAAATCATCGATCAGCAGGCCATCCTCGACGCCGCCATCTGGCGTACTTCGCTGGAGCACGATGAGTTGATTCTGGATAATCGGGACTATATAAGCTACGCGCTGTTAATCGCACGCAAATAGGCTAAAGATCGAAAACTATTCAGTCAGGCGGGACCAAGATGAAGAAAATATCTTATATGGAAGCAGCGGAGCGGTTTGTTGCAAACCAATTTCCGTCTTGTGAGGCGGCCATTCTGGCCGGAAGTGTCGTGCAGGGGGGGGCGACCGAAACGTCGGATCTGGATATCGTCATATTGGACGAATCCGGTCCAGGTCCGTTTCGCCGGACATACAAAGCATTCGGTTGGGTGATTGAGGCGTTCGTTCTTACAAAAGAGACATATCGTTATTTCTTCGATCAAGGCATCGAGTGTGCCATTCCGTCGCTGCTTCGAATGTGCGCGGAAGGCGTGCCGATCCGCGGACACGAAACCGTCCTCAGCCTGGCTGAGGAGGCGAGGCGGGACCTGCTCGCCGGTCCTCCCGCCTGGTCCAGACAGGAGTTGGACCAGGCGCGGTACGAAATTGGCGAAGCGCTGCACGATTTGCTCGGCACAGATCATCGCGGCGAGGGCTTGTTTATCGCAGCCAAGCTGGCTGAGGGATTGGCCGCCTTCGCCCTTCGTACCGGAGGACAATGGCTCGGCGACGGAAAATGGATGTACCGCAGCCTGGAACGGTTTAATCCCGATCTGGGCAAGGAACTACTGGAAGCGCTCAACGCATATTACAAGCTCGACCGGAAGGAGCCGCTTGCCGTCCATGCCCTTTCGCTTCTGGAGCCTTACGGCGGGATATTGACGGAGGGCTACAGCGAGGGGGAGATGGAAGGGTTTGGGATCGAGTAGGAGAGGGCGGCTAACCCCCGTCCTCTCACCTATGAAAACATGCAATGGATTTGGTATAGATTAGCTTGGAGCAGACAGTATTTTCGCTAAGTCCTAGATGGAGAGCCATGACTTGCTGATTAACAGCAAACCACTCGGTTATTTGCCGTTTACGCCCTCTGTTCAACATCCCCCATGATACGAGTTCTAGGAGTACGTTAACCGCGTTGCCATCCAAGAAAAAGCATCGGCCGATTTCTTGCGGAACTTTGGCGTAAAACGTGGTATTGACTTCATAGAGATGCGTGGGTTCTTGTTCAGCACAGGTACTTCTAAACAAGCTAGATTGTAATTCTTCCCAATTCGTTAATTACACTTTTCATAGTCGGGACACCATACTGATTAGTTGCGATAGGATGTCTATATGATCGATTATGTCCTTTCCCACACTATCAATCGTCCTATGTATGTACATAGTTGCAGTCATATCTGAAAAAAAACGCAAGAATACGAAGATAACAAAAAACAGGTCAATCATGGTGGTATCTGACCATAATCGACCTGTTCAATGTAACGCTATGGCGTTAAATAGGGTATACTTTTTCAGCTATTCTGTGCGTACATCTCAATTCATGCAAACTTCCTACAGGTAGAACAAAGGTTATGTTGGTAATCATGAGGTAAAGTGGTTCATTCGTTTGTGGGTAACCCTCCGTTTTGTCATGTAACTACAATCAAATAACGGAAGGTCTATTCAAATCCAAAATGTCAACGTCTGACTCTTCCAATAAATCTTCTAACGCTTCGCTCCCATGTTTTTGGGCGTATACAAACTCTGTATCAGAAATTGGAATTGCCTGTAACCAAGCTACTTTTTTATCTTCAAAATGTAGGGTTTCAAGGTCCTTATCCCATAAAAATGGACTCACGAACAAAATATGTTTTGTGTTTAATTCTGGGTAATACATTTTTACAATGTTAGGGTAAATTGTTCCCGGTGAACATGAATAATCGGAATTGATAACATTAAAAGCACAAGTACTAATAATATTGCCGAATTGTTCATATTCAGCAGGACTAGCACCAACAAACTCAATTCTTAATGGCTTATCTTCAACACTTAATCCGATATCGTAACTTGATAAACCGATAGTTGAGTAAGATACTTCACCACCGCAAGGGGAGTCAACAGACTGAAGTATAGCTATCTTACTTATGTTATTATCATCCCCATAATTAAACACAGAAGCCTTGCCTCCAAATATATCAGCTATATATTTGGCAATTTGTTTTTTTTCGGGCGTTACACTCATCCCTCGTCATCCTCTCTTAATGGACCTAAATAGCTATCCGTGTCATCCTCTAGTTTATGACTTCTATTTGAACTTGGCAATTCGGGGACATAATGGTCAGGATTATTATGTTCATCTAAAAACTGTTTCCTAGAAATTCCTCTCTCAGCCGCACTAATTTAATGTTTTCTAAACTCGTATCCCGGTTTATGACCCATACCCCACGGTTCTTCTTTGTTCATTACTTTTCTAGTGAGTGGTTCTCTTACTTTACCATCACTATCTTTGGCATTATCCCAAACTTTGCCCTAAAGATGACGCCCATGCTGGGCGTACAAATATAAACAGCGGATCGGGAACCCCGATCCGCTGTTTGCACTTCTATTACAAACTGTTATTGGCGAATACAGGCAATACGATTTCGACCGTTGTTCCTTTTCCTACCTCGCTCGAAATAGATACATGACCGCCGTGTCTTTCAATGATTTGAAAGCTGACCATCATCCCAAGGCCTGTGCCGTGCTCCTTGGTCGTAAAAAACGGATGGCCGATCCGCTCCAATTGATCGGCAGGTATGCCGCTGCCTTGATCAATCACACGCACGACAATCCGGTCCTCTTCCAGCTTGTTCGCCCGAACCGTAATGATACCGCCATGCGGCATCGCCTCTACCGCATTTTTCATCACGTTGATGAATACCTGTTTAAGCTGATTCTCATCGCCGTCAATGAAGGGAAGGCTCTGTTCGCATTCCTTGACGATTTCGATACTGTTCATAATCGCTTGAGACTCGACCAATGTCGTGACGTGCTCCAGCAAACGGTGAATGTCTACCGGCAGGTATTGAACCGCCCGAGGCTTGGCCAGAATCAGCATTTCACCCAATATCTGTTCAATCCGGTTGATTTCCGATGAGATGATGTCGTAGTACTGCTGCTTATCCGCCGCTCCCGATTTCAGAAGCTGGATAAAGCCTTTGACGGCGGTCAGCGGATTACGAAGTTCGTGGGCAATTCCCGCGGCCAGCTGTCCGACGAGCGATAGCTTCTCCGAATTTTGCAGCAATTCCTGCGCCTTGCGGGCTTCGCTAATATCTTTTGCAATAATGCGCACGGCATAATGCCCTTCATACCAGGTAGGAACCGCCGAAAACTCCACCTCAACCGGCTCTCCCTGCACGGTAATAAACTTGCCTTTAAACGTGGTAACGAAATCATCGTTACTTAACGTTTCGGTCAGACTGGATGCCGCCTGAAGCACGTCCGGATCAATGAAATCGTGGACCGGTTTGTTCAGCAGCTCGCCCCTGTTGGCGGCTCCCAACAGCCGGACAGCCATTTCGTTCACACAGACCCACTTGCCGTCCTGCTGAATAAGGAGCGCTTCCGGCATCTCTTCAATAAGCCTCCTGTATTTCTCCTCGCTTTTCAGCAGCTCTTCCTCAGCCTGTTTTCTAGTAGTAATATCCCGTCCGACCGTCATAATATTACTGATCTGTCCATTTTCATCCTTGATTAATTTAACCGAATTTTCCATCCATATGTAATTTCCTTTTTTATGTAAGACTCGGCATATATGTATACAATCATCTGTATAACCATCCATGTGCTTACTCTGTATCTGCTGAAAATCCTCTGGATGAATCAATTCGGCAGAATTTCTCCCGATCAATTCCTCCTCATGGTATCCCAGCAGGCGGTGTATAGCCGGAGAGGTATAAAGAATGATACCTTCCGGATCACAATACGAAATAATATCATGCGAATGGACCGCGATCAGCTCGTAAAGCTGCGGACATTTTTGTTCCTGCACCGGAATAATCGGACTTGTCCCCAGTGCTGTATCATTCCCCTGCCGTTCATCATGATTCCGGGAATCCCCCCCGGGCTGGGTCAGGTATAAAATGAACCAGGCCTCCGTACCCGTTTCCTCGCTTACGTATTTGGAAGCCGTTATTCTTAAAGGCACCGCATAGCCTTCCCGGTGGCGCCAGTCGAATTCCATCTGACGGGAGGTGCTTTCACTTGAAAGCAGGTTCAGTTCATCCCAAAACTTCCTCTTGTTTTCCAAGCTGTCGGGGTGGCACAAATCATCAATCATTTGTCCGACAAATTCCGACTCCGAATAACCCAAAATCTGGCATAACGCCTTGTTAGCTGCCAATAAACGGCCGGAAGCGGCTGCCAAAGCCATACCTGCCGGGGAATGATGGAAACTAAGGAGAAACAAGGGGTGATTAATAAGATTGTCTATAGCCATTCCATGCCTCCTGCAATTTTTCCAGCCACTGGTATTATTAAAGAAAACATTCTATGTACAGGCCGGTTTATCCTTCTATTCTAATGCAAAAAATTCATCTTTTGGCTGACAATGAGTGAGCCCTTTCGTTGAAAAACAACGGCGGCGCACAAGCAAGAAGGTAACGGCAGGTTCTTCAAGACGCATGCGCATAAGGTAAAGACTACCCGTGTGCAATGATCGCCAAAAAGGTCCTTCGCGCGAAGCAAAGGACCTTTTTGAGGTGATGAGGTTCTTATATCAATAAAGTGAGAGCGCCAATGTGTCTCTCTCGTTAATCGAATGAAGGATCGCTTCACAGCCTACCACTTCAATACTAATCAACGTTTGAAGACATTTCTTCAGTGCATGTCTTCCCGTCTCTAACTTATTGTCCAACGCCGTCTTCAGCAGCTTTAACGTTTTCTTATTCAAGTTGTCGGCGAAAACGGGGATTTGTTTGTTTTCGATCGTGACGAACACTTTCATCCCTAACACCGTCCCTACATATCAGATTTGCTTATTTATTGATAGGATAAATTACGATTATTAAAATAAGCTTAAAATATTATTACAAATTGTCAACATCTTTTTGCATTTTTTTTAAGAAATGATGCTGACTTGAAAAATCGAATATGATTCTCGTGAAGGACAAACCATATATTCGACAAAGTGTGAGGGAAGCCGGAAGAGTGTCCATTTCCCGGGAAATTCGTCGAGTCATTATTTCGGGCTAATGGAATCAGTTATAGGAAAGCTCCCATTCGCGGCTTACAAGGAATTTTCTGCTGCTAAGCCATATATATCCATGTGGCCACCCCTTGGTGCTTATTGCTTTTAGTTGTTATTATATTATAATAATTATAATTTTCAATAGATACAAACAAATTAAATAACCCTCCTCTTTGCGGCTGGTGAACATTTCTCCACGGCCCATATAGGGGGGATTTGAACATCACATTACACTCCGTCTTCCCATTTTCTCTTCATCCTCGAAAAATGAATGCTGAATATCCCCTTCAAACGCCAGCGATCGTTGCCGATCATGCGCTCCCTGCCTTTTCACCTCCGGCAACTATGGGATTTCCCTCCCATCCGCAACCGGGATCTGATCATGAATAACGCTTGAACATCAGATTAGCTTCATCCATTCTTCATCAAACCTTCATATAATGATCATGACCGTTTTGCATAACACTGATATTATTGAATATAATTAGATTAAGTCTAATTTTAATTTTAAAGGAGGACGCTATGCAAATCACGATCAACGATGCCATTCGTCATTTACAGGCGGCTAATATTCGTATAACAAAACAAAGAGAGCTCATTTTGGAGCATTTATATTTGAAATTATCTCACCCTACGGCTGAAGAATTGTTCGAGTCGATTTATGCCGCTTATCCGAAGTACGTGAGCATGACGACTATTTACAAAAATCTCCGCACGTTAAAGGGGCTGGGGCTGCTGAAGGATTTTCATACTCATCATGGCGATATTCTGCGGTATGATACGAATACCGAGCCTCATCATCATTTGTATTGCGTTCATTGCAGCAAAATCCAGGACTTTACGGCGGCCCTGCCGGAATTAGCCGAATTCGGAAACGGCTTCCGGCCGGAGAACGCCTATCTTGAAGTATCCGGTATATGCGATTCCTGTGAGCGGCTTCAGCTTCAAGGCCAAAGCTTCAAAGTCGCCATTTGAAGGGGAACGTAATCACGAAACTGAAAAAAGCACTCACCGAAAGGAAAACCTTCCGGCGGGTGCTTTTTGAACGTTCACTTGCTTATTCCGATTATTTCCAAGGCAGCAGTTTGCGTTCAAGCCACTGAAGTCCCCGATTGAAGAGAAGGCCTAACAAAGACAGGAGCAGAACCCCAACCATCAGCTTCGTCGTAATCATCAAATTCCCGTAATGCAGAATCATCGATCCGATTCCTTGTTGAGCCGCGATCATTTCCGCCGATACCAGAAGCAGTAAGGAGGTACCGGCCGCGAGCTTAAGCCCGGCGAAGATCATCGGCAGGGCCCCGGGAAGAATGACCTTCCGAATGACGTTCAGATGGCTGGAGCCGAACGTAACCGCTGCTTTGATCCATATGGGATCCACGTTCTTGACGCCCGAGAATGTATTGATCACCACGGGAAAAAATACACCAAGGGCAATCATTGTAAACTTGGGCGCTTCCCCGATCCCGAGCCATAGAATAATCAAAGGCAGCAAAGCAATTTTCGGAATCGGATAAATGGAATACACCACAGGCGAAAGTACAGCGTCTGCCCAGCGCGAAAAGCCCAGAATGAGCCCGATCAGAATGCCGCTGACCGCGCCAATGCCATACCCGACGATAATCCGGGACAAGCTGGCCAGGATGTTCTCATGCAGCTCACCGCTGGACAGCATCTCCCAGCCGTCCGATAAAATCAGCGTCGGAGCAGGCAGGAACAATGGCGGCACAAGCCCCAGCCGGCAAATGATCTCCCACAGAAGCAGGAGACCGACAATACCGAGCACGGACGCATAAGCCGGTATTTTCTGCTCCAGGAAGGATACGCGGTTGCGAATCACATGCCGCTGCAGTCCTTGTGCCGAAGCATGGGCAGTCCTTTCCGGTATCGATTCATTTGATGCTTGACTCATGCCCTAACCCTCCTTCAGCGCTTCCTGTGCATCATGCCGGATCAGCTGCCAGATTTCATTTGCGTACCGCTCGAAGGCCGCGCGATGCTCTTCCCGGTCTCTTCCCGTCTTGGGAAGATCGATATGAATCACTTCCTTGATTTGTCCCGGATGACGGGAAAGCACGATCACCCGGTCAGCCAAATAGACCGCCTCTTGAATATTGTGCGTGACATATAAAGTGCTTAATCGGGTACGGTTCCAGATGGAAAGCAGCTCCTCCTGCATCAGCGTACGCGTCTGCGCATCCAACGCGGAGAACGGTTCGTCCATCAGCAGCAAATCCGGTTCGACGGCAAGCGCCCTGGCAATGCCCGCGCGTTGACGCATCCCGCCCGACAGCTGTTTGGGATAAGCCGATTCAAATCCCGTGAGCCCGACCATATCGATATAATATTTGCCTTTTTCCTGCTGCTCCTGCTTGCTCGCACCCTGCTCTTCCAGACCGAACACCACATTCTCGTAAACCGTCCTCCAGGGAAAAAGCGCAATTTCCTGAAAAACGATGCCGAGCCGGGGAGGTTTGTCCGAAGATAAACCCTCAAAATATACCTCTCCTCCCGAAGGAGACAGCAACCCGCCGACAATATTGAGAAGTGTAGACTTCCCGCATCCGCTGGGACCGACCAATACCACAAACTCTTGCTCTTCAATCGTAAAGTTGATATTTCTAAGAGCGGTAACCTCTCGCTTCTTCGAGTCGATAAACCGTTTCTCCACGTTGTCCACTACGATTCTCATGGCATTATTTCTCCAGCTTGCTGAGCGCTTCGTCCAGCAGAGCAGTATTAACAATCTCTTGGGTGTCGATGGCTTTGTCGATCAGCTTCTCTTTGGCATACCATTCTACCTGCGTTTTGATGTCTTCGGCCAAAAGCTTCCCGTCACGATCGATATAAGGAAGTCCTTGCTTCACGACTTCTTCGGGTTGGTCCGTGTATTTGGCAACGATCTTAACCACTTCGTCATAATTGGCTCCCGGTACGAGCTTGCCGTCTTTTTTGGTCAGCACTGCATCGTAGTAATAGCGTGTAGCTTTGGCATACGCCTTCAAAAAGCGTACGGCCGCATCCTGGTTGCCCGCCAGCTTGGGTGAGAAGAAGATACCGGAGGTTTGATACTCGATTTCGTCTCCTACCTGAGCGATGACTTTACCGTAACCTTCCTTCACTACAGCGGTGATGTTCGGCTCATTCAGCATAACCGCATCCACCTGCTTGCTCTTGAGCGACTCCATCAAGCCTTTAATACTGTTCAAAGGCACCAATTGAACATCCTTTAGCGTCAGTCCGTGCTTTTCAAGCAGGCGTCCGGCCATGTAATGATAGGTTGATCCGGTTTGTGTAATACCGATTTTCTTTCCTTTCAATTCCTCAATCGCTTTGACCGGAGAATCGGATGGAACCATCAGGGCTGTAGAAGAATAGCCTTCCTGCTCTCTGCCTTTGTCGGCAACAATCACGAGCTTTTGCCCGCCGGCTACCATGTTGTACAAGCTTGCCGTAATTCCGGTTGCCCCCACATCCACGCTTCCTCCTGCAGTGGCTACAGCAATCGGCTGCGCCGCATCGAACCATTTGGCTTTCGCGTCGATATTTTCCTCTTGAAAGAATCCTTTCTCAAGCCCGATAAATAATGGCGCGGAACTGGCCAGCTTGAGCATGCCGATTTCTACCGATACCGCTTCCGTTTGCGTTTTGGGGGATTCTGTTGAGTTCCCCGGTGCTGCTTCCTTATTCCCGCAGCCTGCAAGAGCAGTGGTGATGAACAGCACTGCAGTCAATGCGAAGAGTGATGCTTTTTTCATTCTGTTAACCCTCCAGTTTTTCTAGTTGATTTTGGGGCAAATCTTATACGCATTCGACACGTATTTGCAATATTCCTTCAAAGCTTCTAAATTTATGGCATGACCGGGTCGAATGGTATGTGCTAATGTAAATCAAAGTCATGAAATCAACAGCCGGCTTTTCCTCCTTCAAGTCTTATGCTGCGGCATGTCAATACCTCCGCATAAGAAATAGACCGCTCCGCCCAAGGACCCGGTCTACGGTCTGCAGCTCTTATGATAACACTGCACAGTCTGGTACTTCAAGCCAGATCGCAATCCTCCTTCATTTTTTGTCGATAACCCGGAACGACGCGGTTGCCATCGAGCACAAAATGTTATTTTCGTTCTTTAGCGTTGCCTGGGTGGTAATCGTTCTGGCTGACATATGAACGATTTCCGCCACCGCCGTCACTTTGCCCTTGCCTGCCGGCGCGGTAAAATGCATATTCAAGCCCGAAGTGACGACATCGCTGTCCGGACGGGCGGTCATCGCTGTAAGACCCATCGCGGTATCGAGCAGCGACGTATGCACGCCTCCGTGAAGAATGCCGATGAAATTCAGATGGTGCTCTTTCACATCCAGCGTGACGATGGCCCTATGTTCGTTCCATTCCACCAATTCACAGCCCAGATAGCCCCAAAAGGTATGCTGAGCCTCCTCCAGCATGCGTTCGATTTTTTTTTGAATTTGTTCAGTATTCACAGTATCTCTCCATTCGGCGGCCAGACGTTCCTGCCCCAGTGTTCGAGCTCCTTTGCTTTCAAGGACTCTTCTTCCTTCCGGACAATATAAGTTTACACCGTTTCACCGCGGAAGGGGATCGGCACGCCCAAGGCGGCGGCTTCTTCCCTATCCGATGCATAAACGGCGCCTCCTCGATTTCCCGGGGAACCTATTGAAGCCTCCGGCAATTGTTCTATCTCTCATACGGTCCTTGATATCATAATACCCTTTCTCGTCCATTCGCGCCATATCCGCCGCATATATACAACCATCTTCCGGCATACGGCACGCGGCCGGGATCCTTCAGATGGTTCCATCGGATTAGCGCACGAATTTCTCCGACTCCAACACTCTGGCGGCGATTTGCCGCTTTAGCCCTACCGTATTGACCGGCGTACGGCGGGCCAGCTTCTTTAATACGGAAAGCTGAGTGCGCAGCACGTCTCCGGTCTCTACAGCCGACAGTGTCTCTTTGGCAAGCGACTCTATCCTTTCGAACGCCTCATGCACGAAGACCCTTGTCATATCGATGGCGCATGCCGTTTTGTCTTCGCCCTGTTTTGCGATCCGTTGTCGGGTACGAAGGAGTGAGCTTTCCATAGCATAGATCTGAATCATCATATCCGCCAGATGGCTGAGCGCTTCCTGTTCCTGCTCAAGCCGCGTCTGATATTTCTGGACGGCGGCTCCGCCCGTCATCAGAAATATCTTTTTGGCCATGGAAACCAGGTGCGTTTCTTCCTCTAATATGCCCTCAAACTGCTGCCCCGAAACGAGCTGAAGCAGCTCCGACTGAAGCGCCTGCACTTTCTGGATGAGCGGCAGCTCGCCCTTCATGGCGCGTCTCATCAGCGTGCCGGGGATGAGCAAACGATTGATTTCATTCGTCCCTTCAAAGATGCGGTTGATCCGCGAATCACGGTATATGCGCTCGATTTTGTATTCCTGGATAAAACCGTAGCCGCCGTGAATCTGCACGCCTTCATCCGCTACGAACTGGAGGGTTTCCGAACCAAACACCTTATTGATGGAGTACTCCAGCGCATACTCGGCTATCGCCTTGGCGGACTGGACTCCCGCTTCCGGACTGCCGTGATCGATATCGCTGAGCCCCGCATCCATCAAGCCCGCCGTGCGGTAGACCATGCTTTCAAGCGCATAAGTACGAACATTCATTTCGGCCAGCTTCTTGCCGATGAGCGGAAAGGAGGAGATTGGTTTGCCGAATTGCTTGCGTGCATTGGCATATTTGGCGGATATTTCGATTGCATCCTTCGAGGCGCCGAGACAGCCCGCGGCCAGCTTGAAACGGCCGATGTTCAGTATATTGAAGGCGATTAAATGGCCTTTGCCCGCCTCCCACAGCAGGTTTTCCACGGGAACCTTTACATCTTCAAGGATGAGCGCGCAGGTGGAGGACCCTTTGATGCCCATCTTCTTTTCCTCCGGACCGATGCTCACGCCTTCCATCTTCCGCTCCACTATGAAGGTGCTGAAGTCCTTTCCGTCCACCTTCGCATAAACGATGAAAATATCCGCGAAGCCCGCGTTGGTGATAAATTGCTTCATCCCGTTAAGGACGTAATAGCGGCCGTCCTCCGATAGACGCGCCGTCGTTTTCGCGCCAAGCGCATCCGAGCCCGATGAAGGCTCGGTCAGGCAGTAGGCCGCGATGAGCCTGCCGCTGGCCAGATCGGGCAAATATTTCTTTTTCTGCTCCGGCGTGCCGAAATAAACGATCGGGAGAGTGCCGATGCCGACATGGGCACCGACGGACAGTGCGAAAGAAGAGGCTTTGGACAACCGCTCACTGATCAGTGTCGTGCTGACTTTGTCGAGTCCGAGTCCGCCCAGCGCTTCCGGCACATCCGCGCCCAGAAGTCCGAGCTCGCCGCTCTTTTTCAGCAGCTTCAAGGTCAACTCGTAGTTCAGCTTCTCGATTTCCTCATCGACCGGAAGCACTTCGCCTTCCACGAAATCTGCCGTCGTCCCCGCAATCAAACGCTGCTCCGCCGTCAGTTCATCCGGTGTAACGATGGCTTGACAGTCCAGGTCTTCCAAGACAAAACTGCCGCCTATCACTTTGTCCGCCATATCCATCTCTCCTCCATCGTATGATATTTCAACCCGCTATTTCGGGTACACTTCAAACACACCGGCCGCCCCCATGCCGCCGCCGATGCACATCGACACCACACCATAACCTCCGCCGCGGCGACGCAGCTCGTAGATCAGGCCTGCTGTCAGCTTCGTACCCGTGCAGCCGAGCGGATGACCGAGAGCAATCGCGCCTCCGTTGACATTCACCAGGCTCTCATCCAGCTGAAGCTCCCGGATAATATGCACGCATTGAGAAGCGAACGCTTCATTGATTTCAAAGAGCCGGATATCCTCCAGGCCGAGACCCGCGCGCTCAAGTGCCATTGGGATCGCCTCTACCGGTCCGACGCCCATGATTTCAGGGTTTACCCCCGTCAGGGCGAACGAGCGAAAGGCAGCGAGCGGCGAAAGTCCCAGCTTCTCCGCTTTCTCCCGGCTCATCACGAGTACGGCAGCTGCACCGTCGCTCATCTGCGAGGCGTTGCCCGCGGTAACGGAGCCGCCCGCTTTGAACGCCGGCTTCAGCTTGGCCAGTCCCTCCAGCGTCGTATCCGGACGAATCCCTTCGTCCATATCCAGTACAACCGGCTTCTCCCAAGGCTTGCCGTTATCGCCAAAGCCTCTGAGCGACGTGTGAACCGGAACGATCTCTTCCTTGAAGGCTCCGGACCGGACGGCCGCTGCCGCTTTGCGGTGGCTCGACATCGCGAACCGGTCCTGATCCTCGCGGGAAATGCCGAAGCGGTCTGCCACATTCTCCGCCGTGTGGCCCATGCCGATATAGGCCTGCGGCATCTCCTGCACGAGCTTCGGATGCGGCGACAGCTTGAAGCCGGTCATCGGCACGCGGCTCATGCTTTCCACGCCGCCTGCGATGATGATATCGGCGCCGCCCGCGATAATGCGCTCGGCTGCAAAAGCGATCGACTGCAGGCCCGACGAACAGAACCGGTTGATCGTCAAGGCCGGCACCGTCGAAGGGAATCCGGCGTACAGCGACATGATACGGGCGAAATTCAAGCCCTGCTCCCCTTCGGGCATCGCGCATCCGATGATGATGTCCTCCACGTCCTCTTTCTTCACGCCCGGCACCCGGTCAACGACAGCCTGAAGCACCGTTCTCCCCAAATCCTCCGCCCGGGTATGGGCCAAGCTGCCTTTTTTCGCCCGGCCTACCGGGGTGCGGACAGCGGAAACAATGACGGCTTCTCTCATGAGCGTTCACCTCTTTTCGATTCGCTTAATTGCGCAACGGCTTGCCTTTGGAAAGCATATGCTGCATACGCTGCTGCGTTTTCGGTTCGCCGCAAAGGCTGAGGAACGCTTCGCGCTCCAGATCCAGCATGTATTGTTCGGTCACCATGGTTCCCGCAGGAACGTCCCCGCCGGCAAGCACATGAGCCAGCTTGCCGGCAATCAGCAGATCGTGGTCGCTGATATACCCGCTTTGCCGCATGGTATATGCTCCGAGCTGCATAACCGCCTTTCCGTCTGCGCCGACCACCCGGATTTTTTCTTTCGGCGGCAGTACATACCCCTCATGCACGAGCCGAAGTGCCGATTGCTTGGCTTCATGGATCAAGCGCTCCTGATTTGCGACGATCCTGTCTGAGGCACGAAGGTAACCGATTTTCCGGGCATCGTGGGCGCTTGTCGACACCTTGGCCGTGCCGATATTCATGAACAGCTCGTTGATGTGCGGCTGCAAATCCGCCTCCGGATTTGGATTCGCCCGGCTTAGCCGCAGCGCCAGCTCCTTGCAGCCCCCTCCCGCGGGAATCAATCCAACCCCTGTTTCCACCAGACCGTAATAGGTCTCCGCGTATGCGCACACCTCGTCAGCCGGCAGACAAGCCTCGACGCCGCCTCCCAAGGTCATGTGGTAAGGAGCGGCAACAACAGGTTTTTCAAAACCTTTGAGCTGCATCATCGTATTCTGGAAAATTCGGATAATGCTGTCGATCTCCTCCCACTCTTCGTTCTGCGCTTCCATCAGCAGCAGCATAATATTGGCGCCGACGCAGAAATTGCGGCCTTGGTTTGCGATGATCAGCGCGTCGTAATTTTGGCGCACCTCTTCCACACTTTGCTGAATCATAAACAGAATATCGGCGCCGATCGCGTTGTTGGGCGAATGGAATTCCAGGCACGCCACGCCGTCGCCCACATCAATCAAGCTGGCGCCGCTATTGGCGCGGATGATCTTGTTCTGCTCCTTCAAGCTGCGCAGCGAAATGTTCTCGGCAGGCTGATCGGCCGCTTTATATTCCCCTTTGTATACGTAAAATGATTTCCCGTTGGCATGCTGATAGAACGATTCCTTCCCGGATGCAATCCATTCCTTGACCCATACCGGTATGCGCTCCCCCTCCTTCTCCATTCGTTCGACGGATTTTACGAGCCCGATCGCATCCCACGTTTCAAACGGCCCCAGCTCCCAATGAAAGCCCCATTTCATCGCCTTGTCGATATCCGCAATCGAATCGGCGATTTCCCCGACTTTGTCCGCCGAATAAAGCAGCGTTTTCTTCAAAATGTCCCAGGCAAGCCCGGAATAGCGATCCTTGGCGCCGAGCAGCGCCTTCGTCTTTTCCTTGGCTCCTTTGGCCGTTTTGGCCGCCTCAAGCGAGGGGGATGCCGGCTTCCTGCTCTTGCCGTAAGCCATCGCGCCCAAATCGAGGGACAAAATTTCACTGCCCTGCTCTCCCTTGACCTTCTTATAAAAGCCCTGACCGGCCTTCTCGCCGATCCACCCGAAAGACACCATGTCCTTTAGCACCTGCGGCACTTGAAAAGCCTGTTTTTCCGGACCGCCGTCCAATTTTTCATAGACATTATTCGCTACATGCACAAAGGTGTCCAATCCCACAAGATCCAGCGTCCGAAAGGTGGCGCTTTTCGGCCGGCCCATGGCCGGGCCTGTGACGGCGTCTACTTCGTCAACGGTATAGCCTTTGTCGATCATCGTTTGCAGCGTGACCAATAAACCGTAGGTTCCGATTCGATTGGCGATAAAATTCGGCGTATCTTTGGCTACCACCACGCCTTTGCCAAGTCTTTTCCCGCAAAATTCCGTCAATCGGGCCACAATATCCGGATCGGTCGTTTCACCCGGAATGATTTCCAGCAGCTTCATATAGCGCGGAGGATTGAAGAAGTGCGTGCCGAGAACGTGCCGTTTAAACGCTTCGCTCCGGCCTGCTGTCATCCCGTCGATGGAAATGCCCGACGTATTGGAACTCACAATGATTCCCTGCTTCCAATGATTTTCGATTTTGGCCAGCAGCTCCCGCTTTATATGCAGGTTTTCCACGACCGCTTCGATGACCCAATCGACGTCCCGAATTTTACCGAGATCGTCCTCCAGGTTCCCCGGCGTAATCCGGCTGAGGAAGGCGTCGTCATACAGCGGCGACGGTTTGAGTCTGGTCAGTCCGGAAAGCGCGTTTGCCGCCAGGCGGTTGCGGACGGCCGGATGCTCCAGCGTCCATCCTTTGGCTTCTTCATCCGGCGTCAATGCTGTCGGAACGATGTCCAGCAGCAGGCTGGGAATGCCCGCATTGGCGAGATGGGCGGCAATGCCCGCTCCCATGACGCCTGAGCCGATCACGGCAGCTCTATTGATGTTTGTTGCCATGCGCCTCTTACCTCCTGTACCTGTTATTGTTCTTGGACTTTGGCATGACCGAATACCGCTCTGTAACCCCTTACATCTATTGTTATTCCATTTATACAAGAACCATTGACAACGGTTAGCGGATTTCATAAGATGGAATCAGAAAATGAATGAGTATTCATTCACAATGTATTTCAATCTTATCACCGGGGTGCGAAGATGACAAGTAAAAAAATAAACAATAAATTCCATTTGATCCTGGACGCTGCTGTCAAAATCTTCGCCGAAAACGGCTATCATGGATCGCAAGTATCGAAAATTGCCCGCGAAGCCGGCGTCGCTGACGGAACCATTTATTTATATTTCAAAAACAAGGAAGATATTCTCGTGTCGCTTTTTCGGGAACGGCTGGGAGAGTTGGTGGGCAAGTTCAAGGAAAACGTCGAAGCGTCGTCCACGGCCGATGAAGCGCTCCGCAAAATATGCGAAATTCATTACACCGAGCTGGAGCAAAACACGGACCTCGCTTACGTTACCCAAATTGAATTGCGGCAAAGTTCATTGGAGCTGCGCAAAGCCATAGGTCAAGCAGTCAAACCATATATTCAATTAATAGAAGCCGTACTGGTCAAAGGCATGGAAGAAGGAACCTTCCGTCAAGGGCTGGATGTCAAATTAACGCGGCTGCTGATCTTCGGAGCCATGGATGAAGCCGTCACCTCCTGGCTGATCTCAGGACGCAAATATTCGCTGAGCAAGCAGATCGAACCGACCGTCGAGTTTTTCCTTAAGGCCCTTAAGCCTTGACCTTCTTCTGCCATTTACCTTGGAAAGGGGAAATCCGGATGAATGTGTATGTGATGCTGAAGCAGACGTTTGATACGGAGGAAAAGATCGTCATTGCCAATGGAAAGATCTCGGAAGAAGGCGTCAAATTCGTCATGAATCCTTACGACGAATATGCTGTGGAAGAGGCAATCCGCATAAAGGAGCGGTTCGGGGGACGCATTGTTGTCGTTTCCGTCGGGCCCCAACGCGCTTCCGAGGCGCTGAGGACCGCGCTTGCCATGGGCGCGGACGAAGCCGTCCTGATTTCGGACGACCGCATTTCCCAGGACGAATATGTGGTATCGGAAGTTCTCGCCGCATATTTCGCGGATAAGACGTATGATGTGATTCTCGGCGGCCATTTTTCCATCGATAACGGCGCAGGTCAGGTGGCCGTGCGTTTGGCGGAGCTGCTGCATCTTCCTCACGTATCCTCCGTTATCAAGCTGGAGCTTTCCGCCGGAACAGCCAAAGCAGAGCGCGATGCCGAAGGCAATGTGGAACTGCTGGAGGTATCTCTTCCGGCCCTGTTCACCGCCCAGCAGGGGCTCAACGAACCACGATACCCGTCCCTGCCCGGCATCATGAAGGCAAAGAGGAAGCCGTTTCAACAGCTGACGCTTGATGATCTGTCCGTAACATCAGAGGCTCTTATACCCAAAACGTCGTTAATCGGGCTGTTTCTTCCTCCGGCAAGACAGGCCGGACAAATATTGCAGGGCGAAATGCCTGAACAGGCAGCCAGGCTTGTCGAACTGCTTCGCACACAATCCAAGGTCATTTAGACGGCCTGTGAAGGAGGAAATATCCATGAGCAGAACGTATGCGATCATTGCCGAGCATCGTGACGGAAAGCTGCGTCAGGTCACTCTGGAAGCACTTCAAGCAGCGCAAATCGCGTTACCGGAAGGGGGCCGTATTACGGCCATTATCATGGGAAGCCAAGTGGATTCTCTGGCCGATGAGCTCGCCGCCTATCCCTTTGCAGACATTCATCTGATCGAGCATGACAGCCTTCGGCATTACCATCCGGAGGCTTATCTTGCTGCGCTTGCCGGCGTTCTTGATACGATTCGTCCGGACGCCGTGTTCATAGGACATACGGCTGTCGGGCGCGACCTTGCCCCTGCCATTGCTGCGAAGCTGAAAGCCGGCCAGCTGTCGGATGTCATTGCGGCCGAGTCGTCCGGCGAAGGGATCCTATTCACCCGGCCCGTATATGCAGGGAAAGCCTTTGAGAAAAAAAGGTTTACCGATTTCCCATGGGCCGTCACCATAAGGCCTAACAATTTTCCCGCAGTCCGGACAGCCGGCGGAGCGAAAGCCCCCATCGTGAAAATCGCTTACTCCCCTCCCCCGACCCTTCGATCTGTGGTGAAAGACGTTGTCCTCAAGACGTCAGGCAAGGTAGATCTGACAGAGGCGAAAATTGTCGTATCCGGCGGCCGCGGGGTCAAGAGCGCGGATGGCTTCAAGCCTCTCGAAGAGCTGGCGGAGGTATTAAATGGGGCCGTCGGCGCATCGCGTGGCGCATGCGACGCCGGATATTGCGATTACGCCTTGCAAATCGGCCAAACCGGCAAAGTCGTGACGCCGGAAATTTACATCGCCTGCGGCATCAGCGGCGCCATCCAGCATCTGGCCGGCATGAGCCAATCGCGCATCATCATCGCCATCAATAAGGATCCGGAAGCCCCTATTTTTAAAATGGCCGATTACGGCATTGTCGGAGATTTGTTCGAGGTTGTTCCCCTGCTCACCCGGGAATTCAGGAAAGTACTGGAATAACGAACACAAAGCCCGTCAGGCGTTTAGCCGGCGGGCTTCTCGTTTCGGACATTAAGGACCCAGCAGTTTTTGAAGTCCTAAAGTCGTCCAAGGGATATAGGTGATAATCATAAGAATAAGACATGAAATAATTAAGAACGGAATCAAGCTTCGTGTAAGCCTCTCGACTGAAACGTTCGCAACCGCCGAGGTCACAAACAGGACGGATCCGACCGGAGGGCTGATCAGCCCTAAAGTTAAGTTAATGACCATGATCACACCCAGGTGGATAGGATCAACCCCATAATGAACGGCTATAGGTACAAGAATTGGAGTTAACAGGATCAAAGCCGGCACTCCCTCCAGAACGGTACCTATGAGCAGCAGCAGCAGATTGACCAATAACAAAAAGACGAACTGGTTATCCGCTACGGCCAGGAAAGCATCGGTAATCAGTTGGGGAATTTGATTGAAATTCAAGACCCAACCGAAAATATCGGACATCGCCAATAAAAAGGTGACAGTCGAGGTGGTGATAATGGTTCGCACCAGAATGCCCGGCAAATGCTTCCATTTCAACTCCCTATAAACAAAACCGCCGACCAGTAATGCAACCAGAACCGCAACGGCCGCCGATTCCGTTGCTGTAAAGATCCCCGTAGTAATCCCAACCATAATGAGCACCGGAATGCTCAAGGCAGGCAGCACATAAACGGTACCTTTCAGCACCTGGGACCAACTGGATCGATCGGATCTCGGAAAATTTCGTTTTTTGGCAATCGTGTAAATATATAATCCAAAGCCCAGACCAAAAATAATACCGGGCAGAATCCCTGCCAAAAACAAGCTGCCGATCGATACGCCCGCCGTTACTCCGTATATAATGAACGGCATGCTGGGGGGAATGAGCGGAGCTACAACCGATGCGGATGCGGTAAGTGCACTGCTGAAATCCCGGCTGTACCCTTCCTTTTCCATTACCGGAACCACCGTTTTGCTCATCACCGCCGTTTGTGCGGTGGATGATCCGATAATCGTGGCGAGAAACATGTTTGCTACGACATTAACATAAGCAAGCCCACCGCGAAAATGTCCGAATATGACTTTGGCAAATTCAAGCAAACGGTTGGTAATCCCGCCTTGATTCATAAATTCGCCCAATAGAATAAACATCGGGATCGCTACAAGGCCGAAATTTTGCAATCCGTTAAACAGCTTGGACGGCATAGACTGTAAAATAGTGAGATTGCCCGTCGTTAACACGTAGATCAGTGTCGTAAGACCCAGCACGATCGCAATCGGCACCCCAATAAACATTAATGCAAAAAAACCGATCGCTGTAGTCATTTAGCATCCCCCCCTTGCCCTAAAAATATATGCCGACACTAATTTGTTGATATGATCGATAGTAAATACAATAATGCACAGCATAGATATAGGGACGACGGAATACAAAATCCACAAATTGATGGGAATCGTGGCTGAAAGTTGATTGACCACACTTGGACTCTTAACCCACAGGATAGAGTAGTAGCCAATCACCGCTGCAAACAGTAAGGTGCATAAATGAATAAAGATGTCCGTAATCAGCCTGAACTTGGGGGAAAGACGGTCAATGAGGAAGGTGACCGCCGCCATATCGGCACGTTTAATCCCTAAGCTCGCGCCTAAAAATGTAATCCAACAAAATAGGTACAATGATAACTCATCGGCCCAGAAAATCGGATGGTTTAACACATATCGAAACATAACCGCAACGATCATGTTAAACGTTAATACGACTCCTATGGCTACACTGACCCAAATCAGTAACCTGTCAATGATGTTAGCTATAGTAGAGATGATATTTGGTTTGGGTTGAATTTGTTGGATTTCTTCCATAGAACAGATACCTACTCTTTCGAAATCTCTTTAGCTTTTTCTAGGAACTTGCCGATTTCCGGAGCCTTTGCAATCCACTTATCCTGAACCGCCTTGATGTATGGTTCAAATTCCGCTTTGTTGGTTAATTGATGCGTAGTCAGTCCAAATTTTGTGCTGGCGTTTGCGAGCAAATCTGCCTCATTTTTTTCCACATATTCAACATTGTATTTCATGGCTACATCAACCGCATCTTCTATCAGCTTTTTATCTTCATCGGACAATCCGTTCCATCTGTCTTTGTTGATCAGAATGCCGCCTGCCCAATACATATGTTTGCTCGGCGTCATGTTCTTGGCAATCTCCGTCAATTTCTCGGAAATGACCGACTCCGTATCGATATCCACACCGCCGATTACGCCGGTTTGCAGTGCCGTATACACTTCGGTTAGCGGCATTGGGGTCGGGCTGACTTTGAGCGAAGTCAAGAAGTCAAGAATGGTTGGGCTCGGGGTCGTTCTCAGCTTAAAGTTCTCCAGATCCTTAATTCCTGTCACCGGCTTCGTAGCCAAGAAGTATCGGAAACCGGAGCTTGCATAGCCTAAGCCTTTGACATTGTCATTCGTTAATGTATCAAATAAGGCCATGGATTCCGGGCTTGTCCACAATTCGTAAGCTTGCTTGTGGTCTTTCACCAGGAAAGGCATTAACCATGCGCCAAAGGCAGGGGAAGAACTGCTCAATTGAGCTGTGGTGATGATCGCCATATCCAGAGATCCGGTATTTAACTGCTGCATCATATCGGTTTCGTTACCCAATTGCCCTCCCGGGAACAATTGAACGGTAATCCGGCCGTTGGTTTTGGCCTTAAGCTCTTCACCTATTTTCCATGCCGTTTGGGCGAGTCCGCTGTTCTCCTTCGTAATGTTGGCGAATTTCAATACCAGCTTTTGTTGATTCTTCCCGTCATCACCGCTGCTTGTCCCCCCGGCGCTCTCGCCTCCGCCACCGCATGCGGCAAGCAAGGACGCAATCATGATCCCGATTGCCGCGGTTTTAAACACTTTTTTTGTTTTTCTCATTCTGTAAGCCTCCTAACTTAATGTGCACACATGATACAAGAGTAAAAATAGTTCTATATACAGGGCTGGTTTAACCAGTCTGAATAGAATCCAAATCGCAGCTACCCTTCATGGAAAGGGTGTAAAAGCCAGGGTGTAAAAGCCCATGAGCGGAGGCAACCTGCAGCCATTAGCGGCACTCATCGGGCTTCTTCCCTTTGTCACGTTGCAATCGCAAATCTTTGCCAGGCACGCCGTACTTCAATCCGTCATTTTCACAATAAGACCTTCTATATACCTATATCGGCATTCCTGCTGCCTTTTTTTCTATCATTTTGACCATTTTTTGCAAATGGTTTTATCACGCATGAATTTTATTGGCCTTTGGAATAATAACGTACCTCAAACGTCTTACAGCCATTTGGAGATATCCAAGGGCCGTGCTTCATACCCGGAGGTCGGCAAGCTACCATTCCCGCTGTAAATTCCTGATTGAGCGTCAGGTCAATCAAGGAGCCTTCGATCACGTAAAGCTCTTCCCAAAAATCATGAATTTGCACACCGTTCGGAGTGGTGTCCGTGCCCGGTTCGAAGATAAGAATCCGTGTAGCCACTCCCGTTTCCGGGTCCTTCGCAATCACTCGTTCACTTAGACCCTTTACGTTGGTAAAAGGCTTTTGTTCAAATTTCGTATAATCGGTAAATTCCAGTTCCGGTTTTGCCATTGTTAATCCACCTCTGAGTCCTTTAAAATTTTGGTTTCATAATTTATGGTAAGTTTTCTATTGTTTATCTTATCATGAAGTTCCGCCTTGAAAATACCTCCAAAGTAAAATTTTTCAGTTTTCAAGGGAAGCGTTCCGCAATACAGTGCAATACCAGGGCTGTCATACCCGCGCTGCTTTACCAATTCAAGCAAATCCATCGGATTCAAAAAGGCGCTAAGCGTACCTGATTGATACAGCACTTCTTCTCCGTCAACTTGAACCCAGCTGTTCAGCTCAATCTCGTCCCAGTGTTCGGAAATCGACTCAAACGTCCACAATTGCTTGGAAATGATTTTGGCGCACACCTGTTTTGACTTCTGAATCGATACGGCCTCAAGCACACGATCGGTATGGTCACTGCCCAAACCGATATACCAGGTGCCGTCGATATCCAGCAGTACGACCTCCGCCTCGCCGCTGCTGTCATTGCCGACAACGCTGATCACGTCAGTATTGCTTAATAATTCCGGCGCCAGGTCGTACATCATCGGAACCTGCCGGGGAGCCGGTATCCCCAATTCTTTTAATTCTTCAATATGGTGTTTGACCGCTTCCTGGTCTTTATTGGTATATCCCGCTATAACCAATCTTTGTGGTACAAAATTTAATATTTTTCTTTCGTGCTGAAATTCCATGTCTGTATCTATCCTCCCGGGTTTATCATTATAAAACGCGATGTTTTAGAGAAGGGAAGACTTCACGAATTTGGTCCACTTGCTCAGGATGGATTTCAGTTTTCACAATCGTTTCGTGTTCCCCGCCGGATGCGACAACCGTTCCCCATGGATCCACAACTCGGCTGTGGCCCCCCATGAAGACGTTTCTTGTCGTTCCGACGCAATTGCAAGAGATGAGGAAGCATTGATTCTCCAATGCTCTGGCTGAATTAAACAGCTGCCAATGCGCCAAGCGGGAATGCGGCCATGCCGATGTAACGAGCAGCAGCTTGGCGCCTGCATCCACCTGCTTACGGTATAATTCAGGAAAGCGCAGATCATAGCAGGTGGTGAGTCCGACGCGTCCGAATTCGGTATCGTAGACTCCAATGTCTTCTCCCCGCGTCAACAATTCGCCTTCCAATGAACCATAGCGGAACAAATGGATTTTGCGGTACGTACCCACGATGGCTCCCGTCCGGTCAAATAACACGCTCGTGTTATAATACTTATCCCCGTCTTTCTCCACAAAGCTTCCGGCAAACAAGTACGCGTTCAGTTCTTTGGCTTTTGCGGAAAACCGCTTTACGAACGGGCCGTCCATAGGTTCGGCTTCCGCCTTGTAGCGGTCAAACGAGAAATACCCGGTAGCCCAAATCTCAGGCAGCACGATCAAATCGCTGCCCTTGGCCTGATCCAGCAGACCATCCGCCCGTTCGATTCTTTGTTCTTTCGTTTCGCTGTCCTTGATTTCTAATTGAATGGATGCTACTTTCATGCCCTCAGTTCCTTTCTGTTAAGCAGATACGGAATTATCCTACCTCGATTTCTTTTTCCGTTTTTGCCGTTTCATTCCCAGGCAGCCCGTAGCTTGCCAGGAAGCGGTCAACGATAGCAACCGGCTCTCCGTATCCGTAATTGCGGAACGAGTACCCTTTAACCACAAACGGAGCTCCGTTGTAGAACATTTCGTACTGCTGGTGGCGTCCGCCGAACTCAGATCCGATAATGTCCCAGGCCAATTTGAACAGTTTTACTTTTTCCTCCCCTTTGGCCCCTGTGGAGGAACGGATATATTTTCTCATGTCGTCTTTCGTTTCAGGGTTTATCATTTCCTTATAGGAGGAAGGCACCTGCAGTACGCCGCCGCCTACCAATTCTCTCAAGATGCGGATAACAGACGAATAAATGGTATCCTGCATCCCTACGACGCCATACAGATAACGCGCATTCGGGCGGGCTACGCCGTTCTTATCGATGCTGCACTGATATTCCGAGGCCATCAGCATGCCTTCCACCATGGCCGCTTGCGACGCCAGCTCCCCAAGCCGCTCCTGAACCTGCGGGAATTTATCGGTACCGTTCATTTCCGTTACTTTCCTTGCCACGCCGATCACGAACTTCAGCTTGGCGGACAAGCGGGTTTGCGCCTGGTTGTTGCCCAGGACGTGAGCAGGCGTTCCGTGGAACTGCGCGCGGGTTGCTTCGATGTCTTTGTACACGAATACGTGCTCCCAAGGGATAAACACATCCTCAAATACAACAAGCGAATCGCTCTCATCATACTGCGTCGACAACGGATAATCGAAAGTGCTCGGCTTGTCGGCTGCGAAGCTGGGACGGGCATAAAGCTTCAGTCCCGGTGCATCCATCGGCACGACGAACGAAATCGCATAATCCTCGTCTCCCGGACGCAGCGGTGTAATGCAGCTGCAGAACAAATAGTTGCTGACGGCCGAGCTTGTGCCGAGCATTTGCGAGCCGCGCACGACAATACCGTCTTCTCTTTCCTCGTATACACCTACCGGCAGGAACTTCTCTTCCTGTTCGTTGGCTGCTTTGCTGCGGTCAATTTGCGGTGGAATGATGACGTAAGTGACGAACAGATCGTTGTCCCTTGCATATTTGTAAAA
This sequence comes from Paenibacillus naphthalenovorans, assembly GCF_001465255.1. Lineage (NCBI taxonomy): Bacteria > Bacillati > Bacillota > Bacilli > Caryophanales > Paenibacillaceae > Paenibacillus > Paenibacillus naphthalenovorans. The sequence goes on from NZ_CP013652.1 coordinate 3,588,000, forward strand.
ATCAATCACATACTTGGCACGGTCGCCGAATACCTCGGGATGGCTCGCGAACCCTGCCAGGAAACTGGCCACATGATCCGGGCTGCGTCCGGCAAAACCGCAGGTGGCTTCCGCCCATTTATACATTGCCTCACGGCGTGCAGCCAAATCCTCTCTGCTTCTTGGAATCATAAACATCTTGTTGGCAACCGTACCGTCTTCCGTTGTGTACGTCATGCCGTTAGCCGGATCGGCGGACATATCGTACATCTTGGAGAAGGTGTTCACGATTCCTGCGAATGCCGGGTGGGTCGTCACATCTTTCACACGCTCTCCCCCGATATAAATGGTTCTGTTATCCTTCAGAGATTCTACATATTGTTTGCCGTTTCTCATGCTTTTGATCTTCCTTTCCGAAGGTAAATATATATTTTTTGAATTTTGTACACTGTGTGATGTATACACTGACAACGATAATTAAGCGTTATAGATGGCCTCTTTGACCTCAGTATCGAGTTTTTTGACCAGGTCAGCATTATACGTTTTAACAAATTCAAGCTTCGTAGTGATTTTCCCGCCGTAGAAAATAATATCTCTGATTCCTTCTACCTGTACTTCAATCAAGGCAAGCTTCAAGGTCAGCCCTTCGGTTTTGGCTACTTTGACAGAAGCTTTTCCCGTTAAGGAGAATACGGACTCTTGAGCAGTAAAATTCAAAAGCACCGCAGGATCTTGTTCAATGATTTTGATGAAATCGGACTTAGCGTCGATCGCAAAACGAATCGTTGTTGCGTTTACGGCATACACCCAAGACAAAGCCGTCGAATAAATAGCACCGCTTTCCTTCTCAACCACATTAAGCAGCACGATGTTGTTTCCCTGCAGCGCATCCACCATTTCGGGAGTCAATTCCGTTAAAACTTTTGACATGGCATTCCTCTCCTTTTTGGAATATCAGATCTATAGGCATTTTATAAATCAACAGTGTAATAAAACAGCGGGCTTTGGAGCAAAATAGGAAAGGATTTCGTCCACTGTATGATGTATACACAAAAATTTTGTCATTTTTAATCTTAACTTAGTGACTTATGTTATGGGATAAATAGTAATATAGTTCGATTTTGTTGTCAATATTTTTTTCGCTTGAATGTTATGTTATATCACATGTACTCGTTTTTTTGGATTTTTTGTCGAATAACGTCAAATATTTTTCCATATTGACGGCGCTTACAAAATAGGATATTAAAATTTTTCCATTTTCACTATTTTAATAAAATACAGAATTTTCAAGCTCACTAAAGCGTTAGTTGAACTGAGAAATTCTGTATCAGGTTTGAAGAGACTCCGACAGAAAAAAGCTTTCAGCGGATCTCCAGTTTTTCTTAATCTACTTTTTCCAGGATTCCTTGGTCTTACTCAAATGATGGATCATGGCTTTAGCTGCCAAATCGGAATTTTTCTTTTCCATACAAAGAATAATATATTCGTGTTCCGATAAAACCTCCCTCATCCGATTTCTTTTTTTAATCGCTCTCAGACCAATCAATTGAGATAAATTGTGCAAGTTCAATAATACCTGCTCAATCAAGTGGTAATCTGCAAATCGGGTTAAAGTGATATGGAAGGTTTGATCCAGGCTGATAAATGAAATTTCATCATCCTTCTCCATGGCTTCCTGCTGATTTTGATAAATTTGTCTTAGCTGCTCCAATTGCTCAGGTGTGATCGTTTCGGTTAATTTCTTAATGACCTCACCCTCAATGGTGGTTCTAAGCAAAAAGATTTGTTCGGCTTCGCTTTCCGTTACGTTCCGCACAGCCATCCCTTTTCTGGGAATCGTAACAATTAAGCCTTCTTTTAATAAATCTTGAAGCGCTTCCCGAACCGGAGTGCGAGAAGTATTCAGCAGCTCAGCCAGCTTCACCTCCGTGAATATTTCTTCTGAAGAAATATACCCATTTAAAATGACATCCTTAATTTCGTTATATGCTCTCTCTTTGGTTGTAATTTGTTTATCGATGGGTTTCAGATTAAAACTAGGCATCATTAACCACACTTTCTTTTCTTTGTGTATACATTGTACATTATACAGTGCACGTCTTATGTTAGTCAATCGTTTTCAAAAGCCGCCTTAAATTCTTTTTTTCGTATGTTCAATCTACACCCTGCCGTTTCGGGATCCTATCGAAATCTTAACATACGACGCGTCGAGGCACCGTTTCCGGGCACCTCGACGCGTCGTATTTCATCTTTGCTTTTGAGCTATATTACATCGAATGAATTCCTAACCCCAGCGCATTTTCGGCTGCCTCCATGATCATTTCCCCAAGCGTTGGATGAGCATGAATCGTCAAAGCTACATCTTCAAGCGTCGCTCCCATTTCAATAGCCAATCCCACCTCGGCTATCAAATTTGATGCTTCAGGACCTACAATTTGAGCGCCGATCACTACGCCCTCCTTCTTATCGGCAATCAGGGTCACCGATCCTTCCGCTGCATGCAGGGACAAAGCTCTGCCGTTGGCTGCATAAGAAAATTTCCCTACCCTGGTTTCAATCCCTTGGTCGTTGGCTTCTTTTTCCAATACGCCCACCACAGCGATTTCAGGATCCGAGAACACAACCGCAGGAATACAACGGTAATCGACCACACTTCCCCTGCCGGCAATCACTTCCGCTGCTGCCTTTCCTTCATAAGAAGCTTTGTGTGCCAAAGCAGGGCCGGGAACAATATCGCCTATGGCATAAATATGGGATACGTTTGTTCTGCACTGGCGATCCACAGCGATCAATTTTTTGTCATTTACTTGTATGCCCGCCGCTTCCAAACCTAATTGATCCGTGTTGGGCTTGCGTCCAACCGTAACCAATACATAATCGGCTGTGAGTTGTTTTTCCTCCCCCGCTGCTTCAAAAGTGACGGTGACCTCATGATTCTTTTCCGAGCAATGTCTAGCAAACGCCTTGGTATATACATCCACGTTCGCCTTTTTCAAATTTCGGTTCACTGTGCTTACTAAACGTTTGTCAAAGCCGGGCAGGATGGAGGCTCCGCCCTCAAGAATGGTAACCTTTGTGCCGAATTTGGCAAAAGCTTGACCCAGTTCAATTCCTATGTATCCGCCGCCGACCACGGCCAGCCGTTTAGGCACTTCTTCCAAATTCAATGCAGCTGTTGATGAAAGAACTCTTTGACTGAACGGCAAATCGGGCAGTTCCATCGGCCGGGAGCCCGCTGCAAGAATACAATCCTGAAAATGGTAATGGTCGGAGCCGTTTGCATGGGTAACGACAATTTCGTTCTTGCTGACGAAGCGGGCTTCGCCTTGGATGACTTCAATCTGATGTCCTTTCAGTAAACTGCTTACGCCGCCGGTCAGTCTGTCAATCACGCTCCGCTTCCACTTCTGCACTTTGGCATAATTCAGTTTGACATGATCGGCATCGATTTCAATGCCCATTTCCTGATAGCGTGACACATTTTGATAGGCTTCAGCCGCCGAGATTAGCGCTTTGGAAGGAATACAGCCTACGTTCAGGCAGACTCCCCCCAGATTCTCTTTCTCAATCACCGTCACTTTTTTACCTAATTGGGCCGCGCGGATGGCTGCCGTATATCCTCCGGGACCCGCACCGATCACCACGACATCAAGCTCAAGAGCCATCTTTCACTCCTCCGTTCCTATTTAAATATTTTTCCAATTTTTGAAATGAAATAGAAGACAGCACAGATACAACCAACTTGTTCCCGATAATGTTGCCTGCCATAGGATGGAGCTGCCTGCAGCATCATAAATATCCCGAGAGAGCTCTGTTTTTTGTACCAGTGCCATCGATTGAATGCTGACCACGATATGGGTTAACATAATCGAACCTGTTGAAGCGAAGCCGCACCAACCATGAAGAAGGTATTGCTCAAAAAAACGGAAGTGTCCGATGCATTGAGGTTAAACAAATGCGCAATGGATAACACCCCTTTAATCCGCAAATGGCCAGAAACCAGGCAAGTCTTTAACTGCCTGGTTTCATCCTATGCCGTATGGTGGTTACAACATCAATCCCGGGGTCTCCAGATAGTCGGCAATCGATTTCAGCAGCTGCGCAGCCGGGGCTCCATCTGCGGCCTGATGGTCCCAAGTCAGTGATAACGATAGAATAGAACGGATCTCGATCCGGTCTTCTACTACCCAAGGACGCTTCAGGATTCTTCCCAGGCCCAAAATGCCGGTTTGGCCGGGATACAATATAGGAGTAAACGTATCGACTCCACTCGCTCCCAGATTGGTGATCGTAAAATTGCCGTTCTCCACATCGCGGGACTCGAGTTTCGAGTTTCTGGCTTTCGTCACGATATCGTTCAGCTCCCTGGCGACCGCTGCCAGCGATTTGCTTTGTACATCCCTGATGATCGGCACCACGAGCCCTTTGTCGGTAGCCACAGCCACATTCAAATCGACGCTTGCGGGGATGACGATCTTCCCGTTCTCCAGCTTCCCGTTGAAGCGCCGATGTATCTGCAGCGATTTGGCCACAGCCAAAACGATGAATGCTGTAAAGGTGATCTTATCCTTTTGGACCTTTTTTACCGATTCCAGCAGAGCCACGGCATCGGTAACATCGACATCCCTGGTCATCGTAAGCTGTGCCGTCGACTGAAGACTGTGCAGCATTCGTTCTCCGCTGATCGCTTCAATGCGGTTCAACTGATAAATTTCCATGTTCTGCGGCTGCGGCGGGCTGTGATCCTCTGCCTGCGGTTGTTGAATCTCTTCACAGTCCTCAACAACCGTATTCGCCGCTTCTGCATAATTTTGTATATCCTGATGGACAATGCGCCCGTTGGGACCTGTCCCCTTCACCTTGGATATATCTACCCCCAAGGTATGGGCCAGCCTGCGGGCCGATGGGGATATTTTGATGAAGGAATTATTCGGTTGGATATCTTTCCGCTCTTCTTGCTGAGGCGCGTCCGCCTTCGCCGCTGCGGCTCCAATCTCCGCAATCGCAGCGCCTACAGGCACATCATCGTCTTCTTTAAAAAATTGTTTGATCAGAATGCCCTTTTCGGGGGCTTCAATCTCCATATTCACTTTATCAGTGGACACTTCCGCTATCACTTCATTGGCTTCCACGGGATCCCCTTCCGCTTTAAACCATCGGGTAAGGACGGCACTATCCATATTTGCGCCGAGTTTGGGTAAGATGATTTGCATGGAAATCCCTCCTTTCACATCGCTTTGTCCATGGCCTCTGCTTAAACAAGGGACAAGACCGCATTCTCAATTTTTTCGGGAGACGGAAGTGCAGCATCCTCGAGCGGCTTGCTGTGAGGAATCGGAACATTCTCCGTCCCTATTAATTTCGGTGGGGCATCCAAATAATCAAACACCTGCTCCATTACTTCATAGATAATGGATGTTCCGATCGAGCCCCATTTGTGCGATTCTTCCACAACGATAAGCCGTCCCGTTTTCTGAACCGATTGCTTCACGGTTTCCAAATCAAACGGTACCAGCGTACGGGGATCGATAATTTCGCAGGAGATTCCTCTTTCCTGCAACCGATGGGCGGCCTCTTTGGCAAGCTGTACCATCCTTGATACCGCTACAATGGTCACATCGCTGCCACTTTGGATCACGTTGGCTTTGCCGAATGGAATCGGATCCCCGCCCACTTCTACCTCATCCCTTATCCCGTAAAGCAATTTATGTTCGAGAAAGATGACCGGTTTGTTATTGCGCACTGCGGTTTTAAATAACCCGTAAGCATCATTGGGGCTGGATGGGAGCACGACCTCTATACCGGGCATATTACAAAATAACGATTCAAAGCTTTGCGAGTGCTGCGCACCGTTGCCTCTTCCCGCGCCCTGCTGACCGCGAAACACGACCGGAACCGGAAACTGGCCGCCCGACATATATGTCAATTTGTTCGCCTGATTAATCAGCTGATCCATGGCAACCGCACAAAAATCCATATATAAAATCTCCACAACCGGCCTTAACCCGGTCAGCGCGGCTCCGATCGCCATTCCGAAAAATCCCGTTTCCGAGATGGGGGTATCCAATACCCGGTCTGATCCAAACTGTTCCCACAGCCCCTTCGTAACTTGGAAGGCACCTCCCGGTTTGCCGATATCCTCCCCGAACAAAACGATCCGGTCATCACGTTCCATTTCTTCCTTGATCGCCAAATTGAGCGCTTGAGTATAGGTCATCTTCTGAGCCATATGTCATTTTCCTCCTATTCTGCGTAATATAACCCGTCAAATAAATGCTTCGGATCCGGCCAAGGGCTTTCTTTGGCAAATTTGACCGCATCTTCGATTTCCTGTTCTATGGACGCATCCAGCTTTTTCACATCGACCTGCAGTTGGGACAGCTTCTCCGCTGCCGTCTTCAGCGCATCTCTGGCCGCCCAGGACGCAACTTCTTCCCTGCTGCGATAAACTTCCTGATCCCCGCACATATGGCCGACAAGCCTATACGTTTTCATTTCCAGAAATATCGGACCTTTTCCGGCACGAATGTCTTCAATCGCTCTTTTGGCCACTTCGTAGACTTCCTCTACATTGTAGGCATCGACCATATGCGCGGGAATTTTATACGCCTCCGCGCGTTCGGCCATATGCTCGACCGGTACGATTTCTTCAATCGGAGTCATTTCCGAATACAGGTTGTTCTCACAAACAAATAATACGGGAAGCTTATATACGGCGGCCAAATTCAACGCCTCATGAAACGCTCCCTGGTTCGTCGCTCCATCGCCGAAGATCGTCACCGTCACATAATCTTCTTTGAGATATTTGGCGCTGTACGCCGCACCAACGGCGTGAGGAAGTCCTGCGGCCACAATCGCATTCGCTCCAAGCACGCCCCGGCTTACGTCAGTAAAGTGCATCGAGCCTCCGCGTCCTTTATTGATCCCGGTCTCCCTTCCCAGCATTTCTGCCATCAGCAGTTTCACCGGTGTTTTTCTTGCAATGACATGTCCATGTCCGCGGTATGTCGTGGTCATTTTATCCTGCGGCGCCATCGCTAAACCAACGCCTGCAGCTACCGCCTCTTGACCGATCGACAAGTGAATGGAACCTCTGATGAAATTCTCGGCGAATAATACGCTTAACGTCTCTTCGAATCTTCTGATGGTCTTCATTATGGTATAAGCTTCTGTCAGCAAATCTTTATCCATGGGAACCTCCTGTAAAGTTTGATAAAATGGGGGCTACACGATCAGTTGGCCCCCATTGACATCGAGACATACACCTGTGATGTGGATAGCCTCTTCACTGGTTAAAAATACAATGGCCTGAGCAATTTCTTCTGGAGAAGCCAACGTTCCACGGGGAATCTCTTTCCCCCACAGGTCCATGACCTCTTCTCCTCTTACGGCGATAGCGCGATCCGTCTTCGTTGTGCCTGGAGCTACGGCATTCACCCGGATCCCATAGGGTCCCAGTTCCGCTGCGAGAACTTTTGTCATGGATTCAACCGCAGCCTTGGCGCAGGAATAATGAATCGGCGTGTTTTTCAGGGCGGTGCGGGCTGCTATGGAGCTCACGTTAACGAACGAACCCTTTCTTGAATACATCATCCGCTTGGCGAACTCCCTGGAGCTGTAGAATATACTGTGCATATTGAGCCGAATGACTTTATCCCATTCCTCATCGGTTAAATGGATCGTGGGTGTATAGCCCGTAAACCCGCCTGTACAATGGATAACGGCGTATAAATCCGTGCTATCCCCTGCAATTTCGGCGAACCTGCGAACCTGCTCCGGTTTGGTCGCATCGGTTTTAACATACGTGATCCGTCCGCCCCGTTCTTTGATTTCCCGGCATAGCTTCATGCTCTTTTCTTCGTTAATATCCGCCAAATAAATGTCAGCCTGCTGTTGTGCATATAGAAAGGCGCACGACTTTCCAATTCCTTCTGCGCCTCCCAAAATAGCAACTGCTTTGTTCCGGAAACATGTATAATGCGCCAAATAAATTCATTTCCTCTCTCTTAACGTTAATTTAACGTTAATTCCTTGCGAAAAGCCTCTTCCTGACGACTTACCATATAATTCAAAATTTGGAATTCTGAAATTTCATCTCCTTCCAGATTCGCCTTCAGCTCTCCTTGATGCATGACAAGCACTCTGTGGGATATCCCCACAATCTCCGGAACATCCGAGGAAATCACGATAATGGATTGGCCGTTTCTGGAAAGATCGGCAATCAGATCATATATTTCAGATCTGGCTCCTACATCAACCCCTAGTGTCGGCTCGACAAAAATCAAAATTTTGGCTTGAGCAAACACCCCTCTGGCAATCAGGACTTTTTGACGGTTCCCTCCGCTTAACGTATCCACATGATAATCCACATTCACGGCGCGTACCTTCAATCTTCCCGCAAGCTCCTCAACGTCTTCGATTTCCTTTTTCCGGTTGATCCTCACGCCGTTGGAATAGTTCCGAATCGCAGGCAGGCTGACATTTTCACAAATCGATTTGGATAAATACAGAGCTTCATTCCGGTTGTCGGGAATCAAAAATATGCCTTTATCAATGGCGGCTTTCGTATTGTGAACACGGGTTTCCTCGCCGTTTATTTTAATCAACCCTCTATCCGGCTCCATTCGTCCGAACAATGCCTGGGCCAGCTCGGTTTTCCCGCATCCCATCAATCCGGCGATGCCAAGGATTTCTCCCTCATGCAGTTGAAAACCGACATCTGAAAAATGTGGTAACAAGGATAGCCCTTTCACTTCGTAAACGACCTTGCCTTTCCTCACTTCCTTGGCAGGGTAAATATCCCCGATTTCTTTGCCGACCATCCAATGAACGATTTGTTTTTCGTTGATTCCTTCCGCAGGTGTCGTCGTAACTTTCCTGCCGTCTTTAAGAACGGTGATGCGGTCGCTGATGCTTAATGCTTCCTTCAAATGATGCGAAACGAAAACAATTCCCGCGCCCTGATCCTTGAATTTTTGTACGACCTGAAACAATTTTTCCCGTTCATGCGGGGTTAGTGCGGTAGCCGGTTCATCCAAAATAAGAACCCGTGCGTTATTCAGAAAGGCCCGCGCCAGCTGGACCAGCTGTCTTGTGGCAATATTGAGATGCTTAACCGGAATGTCGGGATGAACGGTGTCCAGACCTACCTGCTTCAGCAAATCCGCCGATCGTTCAATCATGAGGGATTTATTGATTTTCCCCATATGGCTTGGAATCTGGCCCATGAAAATATTCTCTGCGACGGAGAGTTCGTGGAACAGCGCCTCTTCCTGAAACGCTGTACTGATCCCCGACCGGATGGCATCCAACGGACTGTCAAAATGGACCTCCTCATTTTGAACAAATATTTTACCGTAATTTGGGGTGATAATCCCGGCTATGACTTTGATCAATGTAGATTTGCCTGCACCGTTTTCCCCGAGAAGGGTATGGACTTCTCCCGATTGAACATCAAATGATACATCGTCCAAAGCCAGAACCCCGGGATATTGCTTCGTGATTTGTTCCACTCTTAATACTTCAGCCATTTCCCGCCCTCCTCCGTGAGAATCCATATGCTGCTTCCGGTTTTATTGAGCGACCGAAGGTTTGTAATGATCAGGCGCCAAATACTTGTTCACATCAAAACGATCGATATTCTCCTTTGTGATCGTTTCCACAGGAACTCCGATCCGTTTCGGGAGATTTCTCTCGCCGTTCAAATAGCGCACCATTATGTTGACCAGCATTCTCCCCTGCTCCACAGCCTGATAAGGCAGGGACATCGTAATTTCGCCATTTTTAATGAGCATCTGCGTATCCTTACCGATTCCCGACATGGTCACCACTTTGATTTGGCCTGTCTTGCCTACCGCTTTAATCGCATCCGCCACCCCTGCCGCAATCAGATCGGCCCCCGCATAAAAGGCATCGATATCGGGGTTCGCCTGCAGCGCATCCTGGGCGGCGTTGAGTCCCTCGGCCCTGTCGTTTTTACCGTAGTGTTTACCTACAATCTCGATATCCGGATGGTTTTTTTGCATGTATTCTATAAATCCCTTTTCTCTGCCGAGCGCCCAGGAAGAGCCCGCTACCCCGGACAGCATATATACTTTACCTTTACCGTTCAATTCCTTGCCCAGGTATTCAGCCGTCATTGCGCCCAGCATTTCTTGCGTCGCCTGAATATCCGTAACAATTTTGTCGGTATTGATTCCTACGGCAAAATTGACGACGGGGACTTTTGCTCTTTCAGCCACCTCTACCGCAGTCACCAATGCATCAGGATTGGCAGGCCCTAGCAGCAGGCCGTCGATACCGCGAGAGAGTAAATCTTCCACTTGCGCAATTTGCTCCATGTGCTTATGATAACCGCCTGCGGCCGTAACGTAAGGCTTGGGCAAGCCCAGCTTTTCCAACTGCTGCTCTATCCCATATTGGAAGCCAACCCAAAGCGGATCGGATAGATAGACAAGCGATGCCCCGATTTGATATTTCTCTTTAGGCACGGGGTCCGGCTGCTGCAGATACCATTTCAGAGCCTCTTCCGGTTCAAGATCGACTACACTGGGTTCATTGGATGCCGTGCCGGCGGGCGTAGTGGCGGGAGCCGAACCTCCTTCGGCGGTTTCGCCGCCTTGGCTGCAACCCGCTGCTATAGCAGCCAGCGCAAAAACAATGGCCATTAGCAATAAGGTCTTCTTCTTGTTCTGTCCGATCATTCTCCGTTCCCCCTTAGCCCGGTTTATGTTTTGTGACGTTTTTTCCTTCTGCGAATTTGATCGAGGCTGACTGCCAATACCAAAACGACGCCGAGTGCAATGTCCTGTACATAAGAAGAAATACCGATCAAGTTCATGACATTATTTAAAAGAGCCAGCAAAAGGACGCCGAAGGCAACGTTGATAATGCTTCCCGCTCCCCCCGATAGTGACACCGCGCCGATCGCTACAGCAGCGATGGCCTCCAGCTCCAGTCCCTCGGCAATCGTCGGCTGCCCGGAATTTACCCTTGATGCAAGCAGAATTCCGCCGATTGCCGCAGCCAATCCGCTGATGACGAAAACCGAAATATCAATTTTGCGAACATTGATTCCGGTAAGCTTCGCCGCCTCTTCATTTCCGCCCTTGGCATAAATGTGCCGGCCAAACACGGTTTGGGTTAAAACATAATACGAAACGGCAAGCAAAACGCAAACAATCAGCACGACTTGCGGAATGGGGCCAATAAAGCTGACAACGATTTCTCTGAAAGCAGGAGGAAGCCCGGTAACCGGCTCTCCGTTCGTAATGAGAAGACCAAGTCCTCTAAGAATCGTCATCATACCCAAGGTGACGATCAGAGAGGGAACCATGGAATAAGCAACCAATAGTCCATTGATCAAGCCGATGACTACCCCGAGCAGCAGACCGGCAAGGATGCCAATCGCCATTCCGTATTGATTTATCGTCATCGCGGTGACCACACCGACAATAGCCGCATTGGCAGCTACGGACAGATCAAAATTTCTGGTCAGCATGACAAAGGTTTGCCCAAAAGCCAAAATAGCCAGAAAGGAAGCCTGAATCAACAGGTTTTGAAAATTGAACAAAGTGAAAAATCGGGGTTGAATGATCGTCGTCAACAGCGCTACCACAACAATAATCAAGGGCAGCATAAGGTTAGGCGTGACCTTCATAGCGGACTTTGTCTTTTTCGGTAGTTTGGTTGGTTCTATCGTATTGTTCATAGGCTCCCCCTCTTTTTACATTTTCAGAACCTTTTCAATGAAATAAGGAACGATCGCCCCCCAATCCCGGTCGCCCCAACCGTCCGCAACCGCTGTCGTATAGGAAAGAAGCGTTATACTGGCGGCCGGAGTCGGAACTCCATAGAATTGACCGGCCGATATCATATTGGCCAGATCCTTTTTGACCCCCTTGATATCGAAGGATACTTCTTCCGTCGCTTGAAGTATCGCCGGAATCTTAACGGGAAGGACCTTGATTCCCGCAGGACTTTCCGCAATGAACTCGAGCATGGATTTCAAATCAATACCCGCCTTTACGCCTATGGCCAAGGCCTCCGATAAGGCGTAGGAGTATATATTCATCGGCATATTCAAAACGAGCTTCATTACCATGCCTGTTCCCGCAGGGCCGATATGTTTCATGCTTTTACAAAAAGTCCCCAAAACAGGCTTCGCCCGGGAAATGCTCTCTTCATCTCCGCCCATCAAAGCAATCAGGCTGCCTTCGCGGGCATGCACCACTGTTCCTGATACCGGCGAATCGATCAAACTCCCGCCTTTTTGGCAGATCATTTCCGCTAATTCACGGATGGTGGCCGGATGAACCGTGCTCATTTCAATAAAGAGCTTACCGTTAAGGCCGCCTTGCAGCAGGCCGGCTTCGCTTGTATACATCTCTTTAACCGCTTGATCATCTGCAACCATCGAAAATAAGATTTCGCAATTTTCAGTTAATTCTAGCGGAGTTTCCGCCCACTTCGCACCTTGATCCAACAAATCTTGGGCCTTGGACTTGGTCCTGTTCCAGACGGTCAGATCAACACCTGCCTGCAATAATCTTTGTGCCATAGCAAAGCCCATTCTACCCAGTCCTGCGAAACCGATTTTCATGTTATCCCTCTTTTGTTTCATAAATTGAAACACTTATGCAGGCCGGTTTAAAAATGGGTTACCCGCCAATCAGATGACGGGTAACACCCGGTTCATTTTAGTTTTTATAGTTCGTTTCCGTTACGTTAGTGAGATCTTCCTTGGCCACAAAAGCGGCTCCCTCGGCATTTGCGCTCGTATTCAATACCAGCAGGCGCCCGGTTCCCCCGCCGACATTATTAAAGCCTCTTAATACCCCTGGCGGAACCGAAATCACGTCCAATGGACCTAATGTTGCTCTCTCTTCGCCGTTAGGACCCCAAAAGAATTCCCATAGTCCATCGAGAGGCATAAAAATTTCTTCGACTTCATGGTCATGCAATCTGGCTTGGGGACCAGGTCCCGCTTCAATAATGCCCAACGAAATTGCGCTGTCCATCAGCACCGGCGGAATGGTGGTTTCCGTAGCCGCCAATGTGCCGATATATCTGTAAGTCGCTTTCTTAAAATCCGGAAATGCATCCCAATTGGCTTTTACATCCTGTCTGCGAATTACACGTTTGTGAACATCCTTTAGATTACTCATTGGTATTCCTCCTCAAAAAATTTTTTTATGTGGAAAATCAAAATTGATTTTCACTACCTCTGTCGTTTTTTTAATATAAAATGATGGCCGCAAACGCTTTCAGAAAGCGCAGGAGAAGCAGCCTGATCCACTTGATCATCCCGGACTGCAAAGATATTGAACGGATGTTGGGGCTTGCCGGGTTGAATTTCACCTCTGATAAACCTGATAATCACCTCCTTCAAAATCATAATAGCCTAAAGATTGCGAGGCTTGTTTGGCAATCATACAAACCTTCTGGATATACTCGTCTTTATGATGTCTGTATCGTTCGACCGGCATCGTCACGGAGTAGGCTGCTATCGGTTTTTTATTCGCTCCAAAAACCGGAGCTGCGATGCAGCAGATCCCTTTCATAAAATCTTCATCGTCCAAACAATAGCCACGCTTTTTGATTTCAGCCAACTCCGTTTTTAATTCATCCAGGTTGGATGGGGTCGATTCCGTTAATTGCTCGAACGGATTGTCTTTAAAATAATTCACGATTTTGGATTCAGGCCAAAACGCAATGACCGATTTAGGCAGAGCACGGGCATGGGGATATTCCTTATACCCGATATAAAGCGTTTTCACTTTTACGGCTTGAGGACAATCGATAATGCCCGTAAGAATCACGGAATCATCAATCTCTTTGCCTAAATAGGCCGTTTCCTGCGTAATGTTGGAAAGCTCCTGCAAATACATGTTCAGTGTGGCATCAGGGGTCATCGATTGCAAAAAAGCATTGTTTAAAAACGGGATCTGATAACCTACCGAGTAGACATCATCCTTGGTTTTGATGACATACCCGTAATCGAGCAGCGTATTGATTAAATGGTAAGTCGTGCTTAAGTTTAAGCGGAGGTCAATACTGATTTCCTTGATGAGCAATCCTCTCGGGTTTTTCCCGAGCAGATTTAAAATTTGAAGTGCCTTGGAAACCGACCTTATCCTAGTTTTCTCCTTTTCCATAGCATCACCCTAATGAAAATATAACAGTGAATATCGTTTAATTCAATGAAAATAAATTCATAATATGAAATATTTCAATAATTCAAAAATATCTGATCATATACGACAAAAAAACCCCTGAAGTTTCAAGGATTTTCGAGTAAAAACGCTAATTTGCATCAAATCAACAGGCTTATTTTATAAGCATTGGGGCTGCACTAAAAAAAGCAAATCGATTGATCAGGGGCAAACGCTTTCCCCCAGCGTTCCTATCAGATCCATTTCAACCCGTTCGCCGGCGGCATACCCTTTTTCCCCGGGCACTCTAACCAGGCAATTGCTTTCCAGAAAGCTGGACAGGATACCGGAAGCCTGCTTGCGGGCAATCTTCACCCGCAATTCACCCGAGGAAGAAATATAAGCGAACCCGCGTAAAAAACGGGTATGAGGCATCGGCATCATGGCAATCGGTTCGTCGCATATCCCGGTTAACCGTTGAGGCAGCGGATTCCTCCGCCCGCACATCCTGCGAATCGCCGGCAACAAATAAAGCCAAGCGTTTACGTAAGACGAGGCCGGATTTCCCGCTAAGGCAAAAATGGGCTTATCCTGCCAGGTTCCAAACAGCGCAGGCATCCCTGGACGGATTAATGTTTTCCAGAACACCACTTTTGCGCCGATTTTCTCAAATGTATTTCCGAGGAAATCATAGTCCCCCATAGAAACGCCTCCGCTGGTGACCAGAACATCCACCTGCTGAAGCGCTTCGGTTATGCGTTTTTCCAGCTCTTCCGGGTGATCCTGCACAATCCCCAAATAAACCGGGTCGCCTCCGGCCGCTCTCACCTGTCCTGCCAGCATGACACCGTTGCTGTCACGGTGTTTCCCGGGGGAGATCTGTTGATCGACAGGCAGCAGCTCGCTTCCCGTCGAGAGAATCCCGACCTTAGGTTTATCGTAAACCGGAACAACCCCGACTCCAAAAGTGGACAGAAGACCCGCCTCAACAGGTCCGATAAAGGTCCCTTCCGGGAGGATGATTGTGCCCTCCTCTACATCCGCTCCCTTCCTTAGAATCGATTCGCCGGCCGTAACCGAACGGTAAATCCATACGCTTGATCGCCCCTCATCTTCCCCAATCTCCGTCTCCTCCACTTTGACAACCGCATCCGCGCCTTTGGGGATAGGCGCTCCCGTCATAATGCGGCTGGCCATGCCCGGGGCAATCTGCTTCTCCGGTATATGTCCGGCGGGAATTTCTTCAATAGTGTTCAGCTTCACAGGGGTTGAACGGCTGGCCCATTTCACGTCCTCCGCCCTCAGGGCATACCCGTCTACCGTAGAACGGTCATACATCGGGACGTTATGATCGGACAGCACAGGGTCCGCAAGACAATACCCGTACGCTCGGGATAAAGGAATAGAAGCGAGCGGAAGGGGACGAACTGTGGCGAGAACAAGACGCTGCGCCTCCTCCAAGGGAATGGGCGAAGCATTAGGTATATATAACGCCATATCGGTTTCAGCCTCCAATGTAGGACATCTCGATTTTCTTTTTCTCCGGGTTCTTGGTGTGGAGAAGCCGCTCGTCGGAGTAACGGTCCCGGCGGCTGCCCCATACCCCCATAATCAACCGGCGTATTTCTTCATCCTCCGCTCCGGAATGGATCAGCGAACGCAGATCTGTTCCTTGAGAAGCAAACAGACAGGTGTACAGGAAACCGTCCGCCGACAGGCGAGCCCTTGTACAGGTCGAACAAAAGGAATCGGTTACGGAAGAAATAACGCCGATTTCTTCGTCCGTTCCCTCATAGCGGTAGCGGTCGGCCACTTCCCCCAAATACTCGGAACGCATTCGTTCCAAAGGCATCTCGGCATGAATGCGTTCGATGATTTCTTGCTTGGACACCACATGCTTGAGATTCCAGCCGTTGCTGTTTCCGACATCCATAAACTCAATATAACGTAAAATATGCCCCGTCCCGCGGAAAAATCGGGCCATAGGCACGATATCCTGATCATTGATCCCTCGAATGACGACCATGTTCACTTTGACTTTCATCCCGGCTTTCGATGCGGCATCGATGCCTTCCATTACCGTTCGGACATCGCATCGCCCGCCGTTCATTTGGCCAAACCGGTTCTCGTCTATGCTGTCCAAACTGACATTGATCCGCTGAAGACCTGCATTCTTCAGCTCCTCTGCATATTTTGCCAGCAGTGAACCATTGGTGGTTAAGGTGACGTCATTCACACCTTCGATCGACCGCAGCATCCGGATTAGATTCGGCAGTTCCTTGCGCAGCAGCGGCTCTCCGCCAGTGATGCGGATTTTTTCAACGCCGAGGGATGCGAAGATGCGGGCTAAACGGGCGATTTCCTCAAAACCGAGCAGCTGATCTTTTGGAAGGAACAGATGGTCTGGACCAAACAACTCTTTCGGCATACAATAACGGCAGCGGAAATTGCAGCGATCGGTTACGGAAATCCGCAAATCACGTAGAGGGCGCTTTAATGCGTCTGTCATTTTGCTGTTCTGATCCATCTTCTCTCCCCCTCATGTTACTTTTTATTTTTGATTTTCAACAGCTCGGCCATAATGCTGACACTGATCTCCTCAGGCCCTTCCGCACCGATACTTAAACCTATAGGTGAATGCACCCAATCAGGCAAAGCATCGGGCGCCATGAGGCGCGTGGTTCTCAATCGGGGTCCCAATACCCCCAGATACTGAGGCGGCGATGCAATCAAATCGCGTAAAATCGTTTGGTCCCGCTGGAAGCTGTGCGTCATAATGAGTACATAGCTTGTTTGGGGAATGTTATTTTTTTGCAGATAAGTCTCCGGATGCTCAGGGATCAATTGATCCGCCGTTGGAAAAATTTCTGCGTTACAGCGACTGGTTTTGGGGTCGATAATGGTAACAAAGAAATCCAAATGAGAGGCCAGTCTGGCTATCGGTTCCACATCCGGCCCTGCCCCGAAAATGTATAGCTGCTCTCTGGGTTCGTACAGCTCAAGTAAGAATTCGCCTTCAACGTCTGCTAAACGGATTAATTCAATCTTCCTGCCGCTGATTAAAAACCGCTTTAACTCCGGTATGATCTTCTCCTTCAAGCCTGTTTCCGCGTCCCCAAGGACCGCCCCGTTGTCCGTATAAAATAAATGCACCCTTTGCGCGTCATCGTCACTTACACGTTTTGCGCTTGCAACCTTGCTGCCGTTATTCAGAACCGATTCCACTTCAGGCCATATGGGCTGATGGTGATCAGGAGGGATATATTCCCATTCATTAGGCTCCACATAAACCCTGATGCTCCCGTTGCAGCCGGCTCCCTGCCCCCAGGACAAATCGTCCTCCGACCTTAAGTCATAAATGACTGTCTTGGGCTGCCGATGGTTAATGATCTCACGGGCATGGTAAGCTAAATCTTCTTCCAAACAGCCGGCGCTAATCGTTCCATATTGGCTGTCGTCTTCCCCGATTAACATTTTTGCTCCCGGGTGGCGGTATGTGGAACCATCTACGGCAATGATCGTCGCCATGGCGAATCGTTGTTGTTTCTTTTCTTTCATTTTCTTTAGAATCCGGTAAGAATCATTCATAGCCATTACTCCTCCGACATGAATATATTTTTCATACGCTGCTTTTCTCTTCAACTATTCATTGGATTAGCTCAGAGCCGAGTGTCAACAAGCACTTTCGGGTATTTGGAGGCAATATCCGAGTGGCATATGAATTATTTCTTAAATACATAAAAGGATTGGGAGACTTGATTCCATCCATGCCCAAATGGCGGATAGCGCCTTCCGTCACATCCTGAATCAACGTGTCGGAAGCTGCCTTTGCGCGTCTCAACCAAACGCCGGAATTGCCCTCGGACATGGGTCGGGAATCAATGGATTTATCCAATAATAATTGTGCGCTGTGTGAAAGCACATCGATTTGGCCTAGCCATCTCACGATCTCCATGTCTTCATTTGGTTTGACACAGCGCTGTCTTTCTTTCTCTATAAAAAGCTCTATTCCTAAATCGGCCATGCCGATGTTGATAGCGCATATTCCAAGGGGGAGAATGTCGGGATGGGTTAAACCCGTAATCGCTCCAGGCTGTCCGACCAACTCAGCCGGAGATAATGGATAGGATTTGAAACGGACGCTGTAGGTAGAAGAAGCGACCATGGCATCCAGACCATTGGATTTGATCACTTCAACGGCCGGATGCTTCCCGTTAACCAGGCAAAGCTGTAAAGAGTCCATCGATGGCTGACTCCACTCGGGCTGTGCAAAAACAACATAATAATCAGCCAGACCTGCAAGAGTGCAGAAATCCTTTTGGCCGTTGAGAATCATCGAAGCATGGTTTTGCGAGATTCGGGTAGAAAAATCATACCTGTAGTCTCTTCCGTCCTCTGACCGGGCAAGCGCAAACAGGCTTGCATCATCCAGCCATGTTTTCAGGCGGCTCCGAAACGTTTTCTTTCCCAGCTCATACACCATGTACACAGCAACATTATGAACATGAACCGCCAGGGTCAATGCTCCGTCCCCGTAAGCCAATTGCCTTATCACCTGCAGGTAACTTCTCAGATCCAGCCCCAGTCCTCCGAAACGGGAGTCCACCAGCATACGGTGAAACCCGGCTTGTATGAGCTGCGGCCAAACTTTTAACAGCACCCGTTCCTTATCCGCCTCTTGATCCATATGATTTCGAATGACTTCGGCAAGGTCTTTAGCAGTATCCAATAAGTCTTTCCATACCATAGGTTGCTGTCCCACCATCCTCCCCACCTTCCCCTATTGAAAAATCACACCAAAACCGCTATAAACCACAGACTTGTCTTCCAGCGATTTTGGTGCTCGTGAAATGAAGTTCGAATATTGTCAGCCGTCATGCAGCGTCGCTGCGTGTCATTCAGCTTGCTTCTTTCTTCATCGCGCTAAAAAATTGCCCCATTAATAAACTGGCTACACCCGACATCATCCGCTGTCCGATCCCGGCAATCACTCCCCCGACCGTAGCCTCGCCTTCGCATATGACGTTGGTTCGGTTGTCGGCCACCTGCTCGAGTTTGATCAGCATTTCCTGCTGTACAAATCCTAACGGCCCCTGGCCGTCCATACTCAACCGGAATTGTTCGCCTTCCACCGCATCAAACAGCTTTACCGTCCCTTTGTAACGCCCTTTCACCATCTTGATTCCAACCTCCAGCTCTGCACTGTAAGTATTGTCATCAATGGCTTGCAGTGATTTCAGCCCTGGCATGGTTCGGATCAAAACATCAGGATCCGTAAGCAATTGATATGCCGTAGCCGAATTGGTCGGAAGTTCATAAGTACCGGACACCTTCATTCATTCCACTCTCCTTGAGCATTGTTTATTGAAGAAAAACTTCCCGGGAGAGAACTCCCGAGAATCGTATCTTTACTTTTGATTTAACGTTCTCCATATCGATTCCGCAGTCAAAGGCAGATTCAGAAGCTTAAACCCCGGACGGTCGATCGCATCTGTGATCGCACTGGCTAAGGTAGCGGGGACCGGTCCCGGAATTCCCTCTCCCTTGCCCTTTGTGCCCAAAGGTGTATAAGGAGTGGGAACGTTGTACTCGATCATTTCAATATCGGGAACATCGGCAGCCGATGGCATATGATACTCCATTAAGGTCGTGGATAAAGGCTGGCCCGTTTCATCGAAGTAATATTTCTCATACCGGGTGTTGCCTATTCCCAAAACTACACCGCCGTGAACTTGCCCGCGAACGATCATGGGATTAATCGGAACTCCGCAATCGTCTACGACGACATAACGTAAAATCTTGTAATCTCCCGTTTCCGGATTCACTTCAACCACCGCACCGTGTACACCAATACTCAGCATCCCGGCAATATCCGCTTCAAAGTAAGCGGTCGCTTCCAAACCGGCTTCCATTCCGGCCGGAAGTTTGGTTGGCCCCAGTATCGCTACATCGGCGATATCCCTAAGCTTTATTCTTTTGCTCGGTTCTTTATTCCAAATGACTTCTCCATTGGCAAAAGTAAAATCTTCCGGTTCGGCGTCTACTCCCAGGATGTGGGCGGCGATTTTTTGGATTTTCGGCTTCAGCTTCCGGCAAGCCAGAACAGCGGCACTAACCGTATAGGACGCTCCCCGGTTCCCCAAGGTTCCCGAAGCGAATGGAGTACCGAACGTATCGCCATAACTGATATATACATCGTCAATCGTAATCCCAAGCTCGTCCGCTACGGCTTGCGCAATGGTCGTTTCATGGCCCTGCCCTTGCGGGGAGTCCCCTTCAAATACCTGAACCATGCCATGAGCATCAATCTTAATGGTAGCCGCCCCATAACCCGGTTGATTTTCCATCGGCACAAAGATTTGCGAGCCCAGACCGGACATTTCACAGCCCATAGCAAAGCCGACACCGATCAAACGCCCGTTCTTTCGCGCTTCTTTTTGCTCCTCTTTCACCCGGTCATAATCGAGGTGTTCGAGAAGCTTTTGGAAAGCGCCTTCATAATCTCCGCTATCATGCGTGATTCCTGTAGCTGTAACATGGGGGAACTGCTTGATGATATTCGTTTCAAACACTTGACGGGGATCCAGTTTCAGCTCCCTCGCTACCAAATGCATCGCATAATCCATTGCAAACCGGCCGGGGAATTCTCCGAACGCCCTGCTGGGTGTAGATGAAGGCTTGTTGGTTACTACGCAAGACAAATCGATATGGACACTTGGAACATCGTAAGCGTTCGTTAAGTACGCCGCACCTAACCATGACATGACAAATCCCAGGTAAACTCCGATTCTGCCATCCCCGACATCGGCAATCATACGGTTTCTAAGGCCGAGAATTTTGCCATCCTTGCGAACGGCAAGCTCCAGATTATGAATTTGGTCACGTTCATGACCGATCGTCATCAGGCTTTCCATTCGGTTTTCGACCCATTTGACAGGTCTTTTCAGCTTTAACGCCAAATAACTG
This sequence comes from Paenibacillus naphthalenovorans, assembly GCF_001465255.1. Classification (NCBI taxonomy): domain Bacteria; kingdom Bacillati; phylum Bacillota; class Bacilli; order Caryophanales; family Paenibacillaceae; genus Paenibacillus; species Paenibacillus naphthalenovorans. The sequence continues at coordinate 3,609,098 of NZ_CP013652.1, forward strand.
ATGAGAAGTTCTTCACGATAGACAGGAGCCTTGGTTCCAAAGGCGCCGCCGACGTCCTTGGGAGCGATGACCCGCACCTTATGATGAGGAATATTCATGATTTGCGATATCGCCATCCTCAAAATATGCGGCCGTTGTGAATTGACATGAACGGTCAAACCCTCAAATCCGTCATAGGTGGCAAGCGCCCCCCGCGTTTCCATCGGAGCCGCCCCCGTACGATGACCGTAAAACCGTTCGGAAAGGATAAAATCCGCTTCCTCAAAAGCTTTATCCACATCTCCGTTGGCGAGTACGCCATGCCAAAGCACATTATTTTTCCAATCCTCATAGATCTTCGGAGCTTCGGGCTTGAGCGCTTCCTCCGGATTGATAAGAGCAGGCAAAGGTTCATATTCAATCTCGACCAGCTGCGCCGCATCCTCGGCAATATATTTGCTTTCCGCTATCACAGCCACGACCGGATCGCCTACCCATAGGACTTTATCGATCGCCAGCGGATAAACGGTCGGGAGCTGCAGTTCCCCGCCCAAATTAGGGATAATGGATGGAACGAGCATCGGCTTCATGGCTGCGGCCACTTCCGCACCGGTCACAACCGCTACCACACCAGGGTAGTTCTCCGCCTTGCTGATATCGATATGGCGAATTCGCGCATGCGCATGAACACTTCGTACCACATGAAGATATGTTGTTCCGGGTAAGGTGTAATCGGCAATATATTTTCCCTCTCCCACTAATAACCGGGGGTCTTCACGACGACGAATAGGCCGTCCCACCCATTTCGTCTCAGATGCAGTTGTAGTAGTCATACACCGAATCCTCTCCTTAATAGAGAATAGTTATTTATCCTAGTTAGCCAATAATTTATCCCGCTGCTCCTTAGGCATAGAGGCTAAACGATCTGCGGCATATTGTACCGCTTCGATAATGTGCTGATAACCGGTACATCTGCATAAGTTGCCGACCAGCGCTTCTCTGATTTCGGTATCGGATGGATGCGGATTGACCTTTAATAAATTATATGCGGACATCATCATTCCGGGGGTGCAAAAACCGCATTGCAGGCCGTGTTTTTCCCAGAAGCCTTCCTGAATGGGATGAAGATTATCGGCCTCTCCCAGTCCTTCTACGGTCATAATGTTGGAGCCTTCGGCCTGAACCGCCAACATCAAACAAGATTTGATCGCCTCTCCGTTCAGCACCACGGTACATGCTCCGCATCTTCCTTCCACCGAACATCCCACGTGAGTCCCCGTAAAACCCAGCTCTTCCCGCAAGAAATCCACCAGCAGCATACGGATCGGAACCTGCTTCTCTACGATCCGGCCATTGACGCGCACCTGAATCGTTTTTGTTCCATCTACACCGGCCGTTTGAACGCCCTGTACTGAATTCGCCATTAGAGAATTTCCCCCTTTGCTCTTCGGACTGCTTTGGATAACACATTAACCCCGTATTCCTTGAGAAGAACCTTGCGGTAGGAAGCTGTCGCGCGCATATCGGATTCCACTTCGATTTCCTGGGCCAGGACATCCGCTGCTTCCTGCAGAAGCTCCGTTGTAACCGTTTTCCCGACAAGGAACTTTTCGGTGTCTACAGCTCGCTGCGGACGGGGGTTCACTCCGCCGACGTAAATTCGGGAAGATTGACAAATATCGTCCGCCAGAGTAACCCGGGCTCCAACGCTAATCACCGAAAAATCGCCAAACACGACGGCGTGCTTACTGTAGGCAGATCCCGATCCCGGCTCCGGGGATGGAATGTCAATATATACAAGAAGTTCGTTATCCTCGACAACCGTCGTCATCAAACCAAGGAAAAAGTCTTCTGCAGAATAAATGCTCTCGCCTTCCTTCGAACGAATCCGGAAGGTGCCGTCCAAGACCAGGATCGGTACCGGAAGATCGGCTGCCGGATCCGCATGAACCAAACTGCCCCCAATGGTTCCTCTATTTCTGATCTGTACATCTCCTATATATTTTGCCGCATCAGAAATAATAGGATATTTGGATAACACCAAAGGATGGGTGGCCAGCGTTTTGTGTCGGGTCAATGCACCGATTCTGAGAATCCGATTTCCCGGTTCCCGGAATCTTTCGCCAAATTCCTGAATTTCCATCACCTTGTTAATGTCAATGACGGCTGATGTTTCCATCATTCTCAGCTTCAATATAGGCAGCACGCTTTGACCGCCGGCGACAATCTTCGCCTGGCTTCCGTACTGATCTAGCAGCTCTAAGCACTCCTCTAATGATGACGGAGCATAATATTCAGATATCGGTGCCGGATACATAAACTTTTCACCTCTTAATTTTAAAGTTATGCTTATGTCTACTGACCCTGTGGAGCAGCTACCATATCCATCTTGCTTTTTTAAGTCATATTCATCACCCCTTCATATTTTATAAGTGATCGGGCATTCAACATTTTGCTGCTTGTCATAGCAGAATGTTCTGTATAATATTTCCGGAATTAAGAGTAGTATAACAATTCAGGAAAGCGTTATCAATGAAACTGTTTTCATATTATGAAAAAAAAGATTTTCCTAGTTTTATGTTAAAAAGGCTGTTGATTTACCATCAACAGCCCCGGAAAAAAACAAACTATAACCAGCATATGCTGTGATAAAAAAAGTGTACAGCACCGCTGCAAATGTATACCTTCGATCCTGGAAAATGCGCGGGAGCATCCGCAATACTAAGAAAACGGATACTGCCGAGGTTCCTGCTGGACGGAAATCCATTTCACCGTTGTGAATTCCTCCAAAGCTGATTCTCCGCAATACCGGCCCAGTCCGGACGATTTTTCCCCGCCGAACGGGATATGGGATTCCACGTTTACGGTCTGATCATTGACGTGAATCATGCCCGTTACAATTTGCTGCGCCACTTTAATCCCCCGCTCGATCGATCCGGAGTGTACCGCGCCGCTTAATCCAAAATCGCAATCATTCGCGATCCGGATCGCTTCTTCCTCGCCGTCTACAGGAATAATAACCGCCACAGGGCCGAAGATCTCCGTCCTGGCGGCAGCCATATCGTTCGTTACATCCGTAAGAATATAAGGCTCGATGACGTTTCCTGCGACTTTGCCTTCAAGCTCAAGCTTGGCCCCTTCACTCAGGCTTTGTGTGATCAGGCTTTGAACCTTTTCGATTTGTTTTTGGTTGATCATCGGACCGATAATCGTATCGGGCTCGGCCGGGTTTCCGGCTTTCACTTTTAAAGTCGCTTCTTTAAATTTCTCAACAAATTCCGGATAGATTTTGCGATCTACGATAAAACGGTTGGTTGCAATACATATTTGACCCTGATGCAAATACTTGCCGAAGGCTGCGGAAGCGACGGCTTGATCCACATTCGCATCGTCAAGAATAATAAATGCGTTGTTGCCGCCAAGCTCTAAGGCCACCTTCTTCAAATGCCTGCCCGCAATTTCGGCAACTCTTTTCCCTGCCGCTGTAGAGCCCGTAAATGAAATCACTCTTGGAATCGGATGCTCCACAAAATCGTCGCCGACTTCTTCCAGGTCGTACACCACTACGCTGAACAATCCCTTCGGTATTCCCGCTTCTTCAAAGATTTGGGCTACGATCAGGCCTCCTGTGATCGGGGTCTGGGAATCCGCCTTTAATACAATCCCGTTACCGGTCGCAATCGCCGGCGCCACCACCCGGATACTCAAATAGAACGGCCAGTTCCAAGGTGTAATCGCTCCGACGACACCGACCGGATTACGATAAATACGGTTCTCCTTTCCCGGTATAAAGGAAGGAAGAATCTCGCCGTTCATCCGGAAGCAATACTTGGCCGCTTCCTTGACATCCCCGATGGCAGCGCCCACTTCAATCGATGCCTTTAATTGCGAGCTTCCGCTTTCTTCCACAAGCCATTTGACAATCTCCTCTTGACGTTCGGCTATAAGTGCTGCAGCCTTTTCCATCAGTGCGGCTTTCTCATGCGGGGGTACCTGCGCCCATTCCGCTTGAGCCTTCCTTGCCGCTTCATAGGCATCATGGATGTCCTGCTTATTGGCGAGCCTAATTTCAGTGATCACTTCATCGCTGAATTTGTTGGTAACCGCTGCGGTCCGCTGACTGGATCCTTCTTTCCATTCGCCGCCGATAAAAATTTTATTCCATAACGTAGCAGGAGACACCGTAGACATGCCGCTTCACTCCTCATTAAGTTTATTATCGATCCTTGACAACCATCATCATCCGGTTCAGTTGTGAATTTACGGCCTTAGCGTGTGTAAGGAACAGACATCACCTCCCCTAAGAAATGCCAACCTGCCTGTCACTACGTTCTTTAACACCTCCTTTTATCGAAATCGAATAGCGCCGCTCCGCTGATGCAACCAATGTCTTCCCCTGTTCATCCGGTCCGTGGTCTCATCTCAACGGGCGGGAAGGAATTAAAATTTCTCCGTTATTGATGTTAATCACCCCTTGGGAAGTCAGCCTTACCTTAGGCAAATGAGTGGAAGATAAAAATTCAAGCGAATAAATCGGGTCGGCAAAACCAAAGCCCGATTCGCGCAGGAGCTCAAGCAATCGTGACGTTTCCGCAATTAAGGCGTCCATATCCAGCAGACTCATCGTACCCAATAAGGGCAGGGACAAATCGAAACGCATGTCCCCTTGATGAACCACGCAAATCCCGCCTTGACCCGCAAGGACATGATTGGCCGCCCGGGCCATCTGAACCGGATCTCTTCCCAGAACGATCAAATCGCCTGTAAGAGAATAAGTAGAGGCCAAAGCATCCACTTCGCCAAAACCCTTCATCACGCCCACCGTGATCCATTCCCCTCTGCGGTCAAGAAGCGAGACGTACACATAACCCGGTGAATCGGTCAGCCGCACTTTTCCGTCGATGACGGTCAGCCGCTCCAATCGATTATGAGTAATCACGGCATTGACCAGTTCGATCACCGGTATTTTATCCTCCGCGCAATATACCTCGAACCATTCCGGCTGTACGCATGGATCCATGACGGCAAGGGGCCCGATACCATACCTGCTCCATTCCACCTCAGGAAAGGAGGCGGTCAGCATCCCCCTCTCAGCAGCGATCCGCCCATTGGCCATCACTTTCACAGGAGTGGGATTCCTCAGATCTTCCAGAAAGACAATATCCGCGATCCGTCCCGGACTGATTCCTCCCAAATCCTGATCAAGACCGTAATAGACGGCAGGATTAAGCGATGCCATCCGGTAGGCGTCTACCGGGTCCAATCCTGCGTCGATGGCGATCCGTATACAGGCATCCGTAAATCCCTCGGCAAGGAAGAAGGGCGGTGAGCCGTCGGTTGTCAGCATCATCCGGTCCCAGTAGCGGCAGCCGGTATTGAGCAAGCCTTTGATCAATTCACCCAAATCAGGCCGGATCGAAGAATGACGAAGGGTGGCATAGTAGCCTAAACGAAGCCTTCTCATCACTTCTTCCGCCGTAATACTTTCATGGCAGCCGGTCGCGCCCGCAGCCGCTACAGCATTCAAGGTTTCTACGGATGCGCCGGGGTTGTGGGTTTCGATCCTTTTGCCGGCGAGACGCGCTTCCCGCATGCGGGCGATCATAGACGGATCGCCGTTAATGGCTTCCTTCCAATAGGTAAGCTCCCCCGCTTGCAGCACAGACGGATTCCGCAGCATGCGCCGAACGCGGTCAACTGTAAACTGCCGCTGCATCTCCTTTTCCCTTACGTTCGGGTCCAGGCGCGCCCACCAAAAATTTTTGACCGGCATCCCCTCTAAAGCCTCGATCAATCCTTCGAATTCATGCTGCTGCAGCTGAAGAAAGAAGGATATATTATCATGCAGGATCGTTGTTGTTCCCCGGGCTAACGCATATTCGCCCAGCGACCGCGGATTGTACATATGAAACGAATGGGCGTGAGGTTCGATGTAGCCCGGCACAAGGGTATACCCTTGTGCCTCGATGATTTGGGTATTCGCATCGGTCAAAGGCTCTTTTTCACCCACGTAGGCGATGCGGTCTTCAAAAAGGACGACATTTTGTTTACTCCATTCGCCGGTATATAGGTTAAGTATGTGGGCTTCCTTGATCCAAGCGGTTGCCGGTGCTCTGAACCGGGAGACAGAAATCAACTCGCTTAATTTTTCCTCTGTAAAATGACGTAAAGTGCTGTTCATGATTTCTACCCCCTTCTCATGATGAGTGACCGCCAGAAACCTCGAATCCGGCTCTGTTCATGCCGCTACCTGCTTTTTCCTTCCAGGTGAATTGAACGGACTCCCGCTTCGGAATTCACATAATCCTCCAATTCGATCTTTTCGAATCCCGGAATCCGAACCCGCAAGTACCGCATGGGCTCGCTTTGCAGAGGAATCGTGCAGTCGAGCCCCATTTTTGCCCCCGTCCCCTCGTCCGTAGAGGGATCGAGCTTGGAGCCCTGTGCTCCATGGACGACCACCAAATCCCTATCCGCCTGAAAACGCGTGGCGATCGCCCATTCCACTTCCTCCATATTGAAGATGTCCACGTCTTCATCCACAACGACGACATGCTTGATGTCAAAGCTGTTTGCAAAGGCGGCGAATATCGCGTTTTTGGCTTCCCCTTCGTTTCTTTTTTTGATGGAAACGACAGCATGGTAGCGGCAAGTCCCTCCGGCGCTCATATGGACTGCCCGGACCGTCGGTACGGTTTGACGAATCGTTTGGAACAGGCTCGCTTCCCGGGGAATGCCCCCAAGCAGCAGATGTTCATAGCCTGCGGGAACGATGGTGTAAAACATCGGATGATTGCGGTGTGTCACTGCGGTAATTTGGACGACTTCTTTATCGCTGCGGGGACCATAGTACTTGGGAAATTCACCGAAGGGCCCTTCCGGCTCGCGTACGTGAGGCAGGATTTGGCCCTCCAGCACGATCTCCGCATACGCCGGGACGTCAATATCGACCGTTTCGCAGCGGACTACCTCCAGGGGCTCTCCGCGCAGGGCTCCTGCGATTTCCAGCTCATCTACCCCAAACGGAGTGCTGGCTTGAGAAGCCAGCAGCGTGACCGGATCAACGCCGATGACAATAGCGCATTCCAGCGGCCTGCCGGCCTCCTCGGCCTGTTTAAATAAGTGGTGCGTATGGCGGGGCAGCAGCAGGGCTCCCAGTTTGTCTTTTCCCGAAACCTGCAAACGATGAATCGAAACGTTCTGTTTGCGCGTGACCGGATCGCGCACGATAAATAACCCTGCGGTGATGTAATTTCCCGAATCCTTCTCATGGTGAACCGGAATCGGCAGCATCTTCATCAAATCGATATGCTCCCGAATGATATTTTCTTTGACAGGCGCTTCCGCGCGATCAACCGGTTTGCAAGGAAGCGGAGAGGAGACGGCCTGGGTAAACCTCGGAATGACTCCGTTTAGATCGGTTTCCAATGCTTCCGCAAAATCTTCCCGCGTAGAGCATATTCCCGACACAACCGGAATCGGATAGTCCTCCACGTGTGAGAAATATACGGCTTTCACACCGTCAAGCTTTTTGGCGACAGCCGCCGCTTCGTACTGCAAGCTGACCTTTTTGTCAACGACCGCCAAACGGTCTTTGGAGTGAAGGTACTCTATCCATGTGCGAAATGTCTTGGCCTTCATAAAGAATAGCCTCCCCGCATGATTGTTTCCTGCTTGCTTACACTGCGGCAGGCTTACCGAATATATCCTTAAGCCGCCGTTCGAACATTTTGGTTAAACGTTCACGCCCGCGAACTTCAGGAGGCGTCGGATACTCCTTCCCGTTCACGACGACCGGCTGGTCATAACGGATCAGAATGTACGGAAGATAATCGTCGTACACTGCGCGAATACGCTTGGCATGGACAGGATTGCGTGCAAACAGCTTCAACATGCGCAGTCCGAAGCCGACATGGCGGCCCTCGTCTTCCTTAATGCGGGCGAATCCTTCCGCCAGTCCCGGGAGCAGCCCTTTGCTTCCGTATACCGCTTCAAATACTTCGTACCCGGTCATGGCCTGAACGCCTTCAATGATCCCTTGGTAATGGGTCAGCCCTTCTACCAGTGCGGCCTCACGGTCCCCGGGTCCTTGCTCAAGAGCCGCCAGCATCTTTTTCACCCGATCATCGAGCTTCTGCTGAACGATATTTTTCACACCGGGAATGCGTTCCTTACCGAAAACCTCCTTGAAATAACGCATGAAAAACTCCGTATGCTTAAATTCCTCAAGCAGCTGAGTGCTTAAAAAAGCCTGCTGCTCCGTAGAAGAACCGAGCATAATCCACGGACAGAACTTTAGGGCCACGTTTTCTTCCGCATCCAGGAAGCCTGTGCAAAAATGAATGAGATAGCCTTGAAGATCCGGATCAAGAGACTCAAAATCAGCTTTGTCCTGACTCAGATCAATGGCGGCCGGGTCCCAGGTGCCGAAGCGGATCGCTTTGCGGTACAAGTCCCACGCCACTTCATCCGTAGACCGGTCAAGGCTTGGGATCAGATCCCCGGATTCAACTTGCTTCTCGTTTAGACTCATCATCAATTACCTCCCCAATATAATATACATTCTTTGTAAAACTAGAAAATTCCTTCTAATAACTCCAATACTTCATGTTCCGTCGGCGTACGCGGATTAAACTTCATCATACCGCTTTTGAATGAATCCCTGGCGATATCCGTCAGCTTCTCTTCCGGTACGCCGACATCCCGAAGCCGGGTTGGAAGCCCGATATCGCGCACCATCTGGTCAACAGCCGATGCGGCTCCTTCCGCTTTGGTTCCCGCACCATTGGCTATGGCAACCATCAGCTGGGCAATCGTCGCCGCCTTTTCCGGACGGACGGAGGCGTTGAATTCGACGACGGAAGGAAGCAGCAGCCCGATCGCGACCCCGTGCGGAACGTGGCAATGTCCTGACAGAGCGCTGCCTATCGCATGGGCCAAGCCTAAAAATCCGTTATTGAAAGCCATGCCGGCGAGCAAGCTTCCATGGGACATTCCGATGCGGGCCTCGATATCGGACCCGTCATGAACGGCACGGCGTAAGTTGGCGCTGACGGCGGCAATGGCCCGCATGGCCAGGGCATCGGATGCCGGGCGGGATCTTACGGAGAAGAACGTTTCGATCCCGTGCGCCAAGGCATCAATACCTGAAGCCGCCGTCATCCTTGCCGGCAGATTCATCGTGAGCTCCGGATCAACCAAAGCGATCGTCGGAGCCATGTGCTGGCTTGTTACGGTTACTTTCACTTGATTATGCCAATCCGAGTAAACGCCGAATATTGTTACCTCGCTTCCCGTACCGGAAGTCGTCGGGATGGCAATAAGGGGAACGGGATTGGCCGCAGGAATTCGATTGACACCGGCATAATCTCCGATACTTCCCCCGTTGGCCGCTACTGCGCGAATGCCTTTGGCGGCATCGATCGAGCTGCCCCCGCCGACGGCAACGATGCCGTCGTAAGGTTGGGTCCTGAATGCGGCAGCTCCGCGATCGATCGTCTCCAGGCCGGGATCGGGCTCCACATCCGTATAGAGATCGAACGTGATCCCGGATGACCGCAGCGATTCCGTCATCGCGGTAAGCAAGCCCGCTGACGCTACCCCTTTGTCGCTGACTATGAATACTTTTCTTACATCAAGCTGCAGCAATCTTTCTCCAAGACGAGCCGCCTTGCCGTATCCGAACTCAATTAACGTAGGAAGATGGAAGGAAAACTCAAATTCCTTCGGTTCGACCGCCAGCTTTCCGATCATCGTTGTCCTGCCTCCTCTCGCAATCCGTTGGTTAATCCATTTCAAAATGGATATGCTTGGTTTCGCAGTATTCCATCAGGCCGTCCACACCTCTGGTCCGTCCCAGACCGCTCTGCTTGTAGCCCCCGAATTCGGCCTCCGGAAAGTTCTTATTATAGGTGTTGATCCAGACAGTCCCGGCCTGAATTCCGCGGGACATCCGCATCGCACGGTTCAAGCTGGACGTCCACACCCCCGCCGACAAGCCAAAGTCGGTATCGTTGGCCAGCGCAAGCGCTTCTTCGTCACTGGAAAAGGATTGCACCGCAAGCACCGGGCCGAAAATTTCTTCCCGGACGACACGGCAGTCCGATGAAAGATCGTCAATGATCGTTGGCGCAAAGAAATAGCCTTGATCGTACGCTCCGCCAGTCAGACGGTAACCGCCTGTAATGATGTTCCCTTCCCGGCGGCCGATTTCACAATATTCGTTCACTAAATCAAGCTGACTTTGCGAAACCAGCGGGCCCATATCCGTAGATTCCAGCAGTCCGTTGCCGACTGAAAGCTTCTCGGTATATTGTTTCAAGCGGAAGAGTACCTCCTCCTTGACGGACTCGTGAACCAATAGTCTGGAACCGGCCATACAGATCTGTCCGGCGGAAATAAAAATGGAACGTCCGATCAGAGGTATCGCTTTATCCAACGGGGCATCCTCAAACACGACATTCGGCGACTTGCCGCCCAGCTCCAAAGCCAGTTTTTTGATGTTGCTTGCGGCAAGCGCCATGATCGTTTTCCCGGTGGATGTATCTCCCGTAAAGCTGATCATATCTATTTTTTTACTCGATCCCATGACGGCGCCGATCGATTGTCCGGGACCGGTCACAATACTGACAATGCCTTTGGGAAAATGCGGGACCTGATCAATCAGTTTAAACAGCTCTACGGAAATGATCGGCGTAAGACTCGCCGGTTTGACAATGACTCCGTTGCCTGCCGCCAAAGCGGGGGCCAGCTCCCGAATCATCAGCAGCGCCGGCCAGTTCCAGGGCGAGATAATCCCTACGACGCCGATGGGCTCTTTGGCTATAACGCCGAAATTCCCCGGCTCCAGCTGTACCGAGCGGCCGAATACGGTCCGGGCGGCGCCCGCAAAATATTTCAAGGTATCCACACACCCCGCAAGCTCCACACGGGATTCACGGATCGGCTTACCTTGCTCCATCGTCATCAGCCGGGCCAAATGTTCGATATTGTTCTCGATTTGCCGGGCCAATTCCAATAAAGCTTCATAACGCCGCTTCGGATTCACTCCCCAGTCACTGGTGCGATAGGCTTCGTATACAGAATCGATGGATTGCAGAATATCCGTCTCCGTTGATTTCTGCGCATAGCCGACCAATTCCCCGGTAGCCGGATTTCGCGATTCCAGCCTTTCCCGCGATGCGGACTCCGTCCATTCGCCGCCGACGTAATTGTAATAAACAGCCGGTTTCTGTTCGGTTAAAGAAGACATGTTTATCATCTCCCGCAGCATGATAATTTTGCAGTGCAGACGCGATTACTTGAACTCTCCCTTGGTTTCCGGTATGATGACGCTTCCAATCAGATAGATAACAAAAATCCCTATGGTAAAATAGCCGAGCATCGCAGGAATGTTTTGCGTCGTTCCGCTGGCTAATTGAACAAATGTCGGCATGATGCCTCCAACCGCAAACCCCATATTCCAGGAAAGTCCGGTACCGGTGGACCGTATGGCTGTAGGGAAACGTTCGTTGAGGAAAATGAGAACCGGGGCGTATGCGGCATTGCCCAAAAAAGCCAGCCCCCAGACATAAGCTGTGATGGAAGCAATTCCGGTTGCGCCTCCCAATTGGTTATAACAGATGGGAAGCATGACAAGATTGATCGTTCCGATGATCAAAAACGTTTTTTTGCGCCCGATAAAATCGCTGAGGGTACCAAACAACACGGAGGATATAATCGCGATCACACTGGCGCCCATGAGAATCATCGATGCGGTTTCCGCAGGGATCTGGTTGATGATTTTAAGAAAAGTGGGGAGATACCCGCTGGTCAGGTAATATGCCGTCCCGCCGCCGGCCACAATCATTACATTCACAATCAGAATGGAGCGGTAATTCCGCGAAAATACGACACGGGCAGGCGCTTTTTGGGGTTTGGAATCGTCTTGGGCCTGCTTAAGCTGCGCCCAGTAGGGGGACTCCTCCAGCGACTTGAAAACAAAAAGGCCAAGGATGGAACTGAGAATCCCAGTAAAGAACATAAACCGCCAGCCCCACTCGCCGAAGGCCTCTCCCGGAAAGATGGCCGATACGATAAAGTAAACAATGGAGGCAAGCAGTGCACCCAGTCCGGCTCCGCCGCCGCCGATCAGCCCTGACATGAATCCGCGATACTTGGGCGGAACCGATTCGGTGCCGATCGTATGTGTGGAGGCAACGACACCGCCGACGAATATACCCTGCACCAAACGCAGAATGATAAACAGGACCGATGCAAAAATCCCGATCTGCATAACGGTAGGCAGCGCTCCGAACAGGGCGGTAGAAATACCTACGCCGGTAACGGCGATGGTCATCGCCCGCTTTCTGCCGGTTCTGTCCGCCAGGTTGCCGAAAATCGCCGAGCCGAGCGGTCTCATAATCAGAGTGATGGCAAACGAAGCATAGACGGCAGCCAAAGAAAGTGTCGGTATACTCGTTGGGAAGAAGAGCCTTCCGATCTCAGGCGCCACAAAAAGCAGGATAAACAAATCAAACAAATCCAACGACCAGCCCAAAAGTGAAGCAATTGAAGCATTAATCATTTGTCTGCGGCTTACCGTAACATTCGGCACATTGATATTGGTATTTTCCTGAGTAGCGAGTGACATCTTCTTTCCCTCCGATATTGGGTATGTGATGCATGTGATCGCTTTGCCCCCGGGTTGAAACAATCAACCCGGGGCGGATGAATAACCATTTACTTGCCGGTAAAATTGGGCTTCCTTTTGCTGTAGAAGGCATCCACGCCTTCCTTGAAATCATCTGTGCTTCTAAGCATTCCGTATGCATATCCCTCGATCTCCAGACCGCTGCTGAGCGGACCCTCCTGAGAGGCGTTAAGCACCTGCTTCAAGGTCCTGAGCGCCAAAGGCGAGAATTCCAGCAGCTCATCCACCAGGCTTTGTACCGCAGCCTCCAGTTCATCCTGCGGCGTTACCAGGGTCAGAAGTCCCCATTGATAAGCCTCCGCTGCAGGAATTCGCCGTGCGCGCATGATCATGTCTTTGGCACGGCCCAGTCCTGCGATTCTTGCGACTCTCTGGGTGCCGCCGCTTCCCGGAATCATTCCCAATTTCAGCTCCGGCAGGGCAAGTAAAGTCGTGTCCGATGCGACCCGGAAATCGCAAGCCAGGGCGATCTCCAGCCCGACTCCGAACGTATAGCCCTGCAGCTGGGCGATGACCGGCTTAGGAGAACGTTCCGGAGCGGCTACGTTCTTGTGCAGTACGGAAAGCTCTTCCGGGGACCGCTCCAAAAATTCGCCGATGTTGCCTCCGGAAGTAAACGCCTTATCCCCCTCCCCTTTGATAATAATGACACGCACTTCGTCATCCTTGTTTAACTGTTCGAATATTTGATTTAGATGAGATCGCGCAATGTAGCTGAGCGTATTCATTTTTTCGGGACGATCCAGAATAATGGTCGCCGTCTTGCGTTCCGGTCTTTTTTCCACGCGGATATGATCCCATTCGATTTGTCCTAGTTTTTGTTCCATTTACGAAGCACTCTCCTTTTTCAGATATAATTCTTCATATTCTCCGCTGCGCAGCTTCCGGCGCAATATTTTCCCGACGGGACTCTTCGGTATGGCGGCAACCAATACATACTTCCTCGGTCGCTTAAAGTTGGATAATTCATTGCTCTCCTTGCAAAATTCGTCCAGCTCCTCTACCGTCAGAGAAGAATCCTTAGGGACTATAAAGGCGGTGACCACCTCTCCGAAACGCGGATCGGGCAAGCCTGCTACAGCCACCTCGGCTACCTTCGGATGCTTCGCAATTACATCCTCAACCTCCAGCGGATGGATATTCTCCCCGCCGGATATAATCGTATCGTCCAGACGTCCGAGGACAAACAGGTCGCCGTCTTCGTCGAGCATCCCCATATCGCCCGTGAAGTACCATCCGTCCCGGATCGACTTCTTGGTGGCGTCAGGACGGTTCCAATATCCCTGGAACGCTTCACTCGACCTTAGATCGACGATAATTTCACCCGGCTCACCGTAAGGCACGATGTCATCGGGAGTGGAGTTGCCTTCCGGATCGGGAATGACTACGCGAAGATGCTGATGAAATCCGGCTTTTCCCGCACATCCCGCTTTTTTGTTCAAATAATTGCAATAGGAGAACGTATACACCTCGGAGGAGCCGTAATGATTAACAAAAACCTCAGGCTTCAGCTTGTTGAAAATTTCCTGTGTCAGGACTTCCGTCATCGCCGCCCCGGCATATCCGACCTTCTTTAATGAAGAAAGATTATAATTTGCAAACTCGGTATGGTATACTACATCATGGAATATGGTTGGCACCAGATACACGCAGCTGATTTTTTCCTTTTCGATCAGCTCAAGAACAGCTAGCGGGCTGTAATCGGGTATCATCGCCATCTTTCCGTTCAGGAAAGCCATCGATAGGAGGGAACGCATGCCCATGGTATGATACAAGGGCATGACGCCTATGGTGCTTTCCTGAACTTCATATTGGTTTTGGATAATATGGGCGATCGCCGCCGTGTACTCATTTTTGTGGCTTCGCGGTACGCCTTTGGGACGTCCGGTCGTGCCTGACGTATATAGCATGAGACAAATGTCATCATCGTGAATTTTCGGCTGAACCGGTTTTCCCGATCCCTTTTCCCGCAATTGTTCGTACGTCACATCGGCACCCTGCGCGCCCTGCACGCTGATTTTCAAAACTTGCAGGTCTTTGACCGCTTCCAGCACCGTTTTTTCGCTTATCGGTTCATAAACGATGGCTTTAGCTGCCGCATCCTGCACACAATACTTGATCTCCTCCTGGGACAGCCGAAAATTGATCGGAGTAAAAACGGCTCCAAGCTTTTGGACCGCCCAATACAGCGTCACCATTTCGAGGCGGTTTTTCAGTACCGGCACTACCCGGTCGCCCTGTTCCACCCCCATGGCTTGCAGAGCGGAGGCCACCTTATTAATTTCAACGTTGATCTCTCTATAAGTGAACCGGGTGTTCCCCTGAATGAGAGCTTCGAACTGAGGATGCCTCTCGACCGCAAATTCAAACAGTGTCCCCAGATTCATTGACGTTCTCACCGTCCTTTCGTCTGATCGCCTCTTTCTCAATCGCTTCAATAATCCCCTTGTAACCGGTACATCGGCATAAATGGCCTGACAGCATTTCCTTAATCTCATCTGTCGTCGGGTCGGCATAAGTACCCAGGAATTCGACAGACGACATGAGGATACCAGGGGTACAGAAGCCGCACTGCAAAGCGTGGCACTCGTTGAATGCCTCCTGCAGGGGATCCGGCCTGTCGTCTTTGGCCAAGCCTTCCACAGTTGTGATCTCCATGCCCTCCGCCTGGACGGCGAACATCAGACAGCTTCGGACCGCCGATCCGTTCACCAGTACGGTACACGCTCCGCAGACTCCATGCTCGCAGCCGATATGCGTACCAGTTAATCCGCAATCCTCGCGCAGAAAGTCGCTCAGCAGCTTTCGAGGCTCCACGCGTTCGGCGTACACCTTGCCGTTAATGTTCACACGAACCTCTATCGTTTCGTTAGCGGACACTTGAATCATGCGTCCCCCTCCTTTCCGGTCGCTCTGTGGTAAGCGGCTTTTATTGCCTTCTTGGCGAATACGCCCGCCAAATGAAGCCTGTATTCCCGGGACGCATGGAGATCCCCTTCCGGATCGACATGAGCGGAAGCCAGCGTTCCCGCTTCTTCCAATATTGACTCCGTCAGTTTCTCTCCTAGAAGGAGGTCCGCCGCCTCTTCCGCCAGCAGCGGAACGGCATCCACTCCGCCCAATGCGAGCCGTGCGGTTGTAATTCGTCCCTCTGCATCGGTATCGATCACACAGGCGGCCGCCACCAAGGCAAAGTCGCCATGCCGCCGGCTGTATTCGTGAAACGAGTACCCCTTGGGCATCCCCTTCAGCGGGATTTTCAATTCCGTAAGCAGCTCGCCGGGCATAATGTCAGTGGTCAGATACGTGATGAAAAACTCGCGCAGCTCTACCTCCCTGGTTTCGTCGGCGCTTTGAATGACGGCTCTTCCATTTAGCGCCAGTAGCGACAAAGGAAGCTCTGCCGTAGGATCCGCATGGACCACGCTGCCGCCTACGGTCCCCCGGTTGCGGGTTTGCATATGCCCGATGAACGGAACCGCCTCCGACAGAAGCGGGCTTAGCTCCCGAATCAGTCCCGAGCGCTCCACATCCCGCTGCCGGGTTGTGGAGCCGATTCGGATCCATTCGTCCTCCCGGCGGATATAGTTCATATCCTGCAACCCGCTGATATCAATCAAGCACCCCGGAGCAGAGAGCCGCATATTCAAAATCGGTATAAGACTTTGTCCTCCGGCGATAAGCTTTCCCTCGTCCCCGGACTGAGACAGCAATTGAAACGCTTCTTCCACCGTCGAGGGACGGAAGTAATCAAAGGATGCCGGTTTCATGCCCTTCCCTTCCTCTCGTAGCTAGGCTTGTGTTCTATGCTTTAGAACCGTTCCTACGCCGATTGTTTGTCATTTTCAATTTCTTTTTTTATTTTTTTGAAAAAATCGCCGATAATCAGCTTCGCCACTCCACCCAGCATTCTTTGCCCGATCGCTGCCACTTTCCCGCCGACCTCCGCGTTATAGCTGTAAAAGAGCGCCGTTTTTCCATCGTCCAGCGAGGTCAGCCGAAGCTGCCCTTCCGCATCCAGAAAGCCCGGCCCTCCTTCCCCATGCACAATTAACTTGTAACTGGCCGGGGCCTGCACATCCGCCAGCGTGATCGTCGCGTCATATTTTCCCTTTACCGCCGCAATACCGACCGTAAGATCCGCACGGTATTTTCCTTCCTCCACCAGCTCCAGCTTCTTGCATCCCATGATGCACTCTGCCAGCACATCGGGATCCATTAATTTGTTCCATACCTGATCGATAGGCGCATTCAAGCTGATTTCACCACTGCCGTTCATATAACCGGTTCCTCCTTTAACAGCTTCGTTCTATTTCGGGCTTCCTGCATTAAAGTCCATATTCGATTCGGCGACAAAGGCAAGCTGTCAATCGAGATACCCAAAGGCGAGAGAGCGTCGGCAACCGCATTCGCGATCACAACCGGGGCGCTCATGGTGTTCCCCTCGCCCAGGCCTTTGGCGCCCAACGGCGTCAGCGGGGAAGCCGTTTCGCAATGCTTGATCGTCACCCTCGGCATTTCGGTCGCCGTCGGGCACAAGTAGTCCATGAAGCTTCCGGTAAGAAAGTGACCGTTTTGATCATATACCAACTCTTCGTATAACGCTCCGCCGAGCCCGTGAGCCAATCCTCCCATAATTTGACCGTCAACGATAAGCGGATTGAGCAGTTTGCCGGCATCATGAATCGTGATATAGTCGAGGATCTTTACTTCTCCCGTATCCGCATCGACCTCGACCGTGACCGCATCAGCCACAAAGCCGTAGGTGGCCGAACCGTTAACAAAGTCGTTCTCATCCGGCGGAAGCGCAGTCGGAATGGAATAAAAAGCGGTTTCATGGATGCCGGGCTCCACCCCCGCCGGCAGGCCCTGCGGGTTCCAGTGCGCCGAGCCGATGAGTCTTTTCAATGAAATTTGCTGCTGCGGATCGTCCAAGGCCACCACTTTACCGTTCTGAATGTCCAGACTCTCTGTCGGCTTGTTCATTTGACCAGAAGCAATATTCAGTAATTTTTGTTTAATTTTTCCAGCCGCTTGATAAACGGCGCTTGACCCGATCGGGGCAAACCGGCTGGAATAGCTCCCCGATGCCACCGACCAGGGACTCGTCAGGGTATCCATCTCGGCAATCACCCGGACTGACCGCGGATCTACGCCCAGCACTTCCCCTACGATTTGAGCCGCAACCGTTTCATGGCCTTGACCGGTTGGCGTCGTGCTGATGCGGACGGAAATCCCGCCTGAGGGATCGATCGATACGGTGGCCCCTTCGGCGCATCCCGATTTGGGCAGTGACTTCGCCCGTTGCTCCGGAGTGAGGGCAATAGTGATATACCCCATATTCGATCCGGAAGGTTCTACGATACACGCCAACCCGATTCCCAGATATTTGCCTTCCTTCCGGGCCTGCGCCTGACGCTCCCGGAACCGCCTATAATCGACGCTCTCCAGAGCTTTCTCAAAGGCAGCGTGATAATCTCCGCTGTCGTATATCCCTCCGGAAGCGGTATGATAAGGAAATTCCTCCGCCCGAATCAGATTTCGTCTGATGACATCCGCCGGATCCATTCCAAGCTTGTCGGCGACCATTTGCATGATCCGTTCGAGCGGAAAATACAGCTGCTGACCGCCATATCCCCGAATCAGACCCGTAGGGCACTTGTTTGTCATGACGGCGATGGTTTCCATAAACAGATTTTGAATCCGGTACGCTCCGGTACTGTTGGAGTGCGTTCGATACAGGCAGGCCGGCTCAGGAGCCCGGATGTAGCCGCCGACGTTATCGACCATTTTCATCTTCAACCCTGTTACGGTTCCGTCCTTTCGCACCGCCGCCTCGATCCAGGTCACCCTGTCGGTTCCGCTGGAGCTGGCCATCAGGTGCTCCTGACGGTCCTCGATCCATTTGACCGGCAGTCCGAGCTTTTTGGAGACCACTCCCATCAGGACCATGTAAGGGAATAGGCCCGATTTGATGCCGTAGCTGCCGCCCACATCCTTGGGGATGATGATCCGCAGATGATTGCTCGGCATTTGCAGCGCGGCCGCCATCACCGACTGCAGCGTGAAGGGCCCGTGAAAATTCGACCAGATTGTCAAATGGTTGCCGCTGGACTCGTAATGGGCAATCACCCCATAGGTCTCTACCGGGGTGGCGCTGTATTTTGGATACAGAAACTTATGCTTTAATACGATATCCGCTTCAGCAAAAGCTTGATTCACATTCCCGTAATCAAAAGTACGATGATTGGCGACATTGGAGCCGACCTCCTCATGGAGCAGCGGAGCATCCGCTTCCAGCGCTTCTTCAATGTCAACCACGGCAGGCAGCGGTTCGTATTCCACTTCAATCGCCTCAAGCGCATCCTCCGCCAAATACCGGTTTTTCGCTACGACCACAGCGACAGGCTCGCCTACAAATCGCACTTTCCCGACGGCCAGCGAATAATATTTTACCGGCGCGGTAACTCCTACGGGGAACGGCGCTGTCATCCCCGCAATGTCCTGTCCGGTAACAATCCCCTTTATCCCCGGCATTTGCGCCGCCCTGTCCGTTCGAATCGCTTTGATTTTTGCGTGGGGATACGGGCTGCGCAGGATCGCCGCATGATGAATATTGGGAAGCGGATTCATGTCCTCAATGTAGGTGCCCTGTCCCGAAGTCAGTCTGGCATCTTCCACCCGGGACATCGGCCGGCCAATTCGATTCGGATTCATCGATGGAAGCCTCCCTTCTCCTTCAGTCTTTCATAGTCTTCATAGACATCAATATCTTCCGGCTCGGCTGCCGGCACATGGACCAGCCGCCGCGCCTCCGCGTATTTCTTGATCAGCTCCCGCCCGCCTTGATCGCCGGTGACCTGCTGCAATTCATCGAATACCGTCCGGCTAAACAATACGGGGTGACCCGGCTTGCCCTGATACGCGGCCTGGACTATCGGCGCCCCGCTGTTCTCGTAATCCGCCAGCACTTGCTCGATGACGGACGGATCCATTCCCGGCTGATCCGCCAGCAGCATGCATCCCGCATCCGCCGATACGCGGGCGAGGTAATCCACCGCTAAACGGAGAGAGGAGCTCATCCCAAGATGGGACTCGGAGTTGGACAAGACGACCAGAGGCAAATCGTGAATGGCGGCGGCCAGTTCGGGAAATTCGGCATTAACGACAACGACGACGCCGGCGGCTTTTACACGCAGGGCTTTTTGGGCCACATAGCGGAGCATCGGCTCCTCCCCAATCGGCAGAAGCTGCTTCCGCATGCCCATGCGTCTGGAATAACCGGCGGCAAGGATGACTAACCATACCGATGGTTTCATAGGTTCACCACAAGAAGCCCGCCGCTATACTGCCGTTCATGCAGGAGCCCCTTGCGCAACCGGAGGGATTGGCCGCTGCGCGCGTTTTTGCGGCAAACCAGTTCGGATAGAATGCTTAAAGCGATCTCCTCCGGCGAATCCGCTCCGATATCCAGACCGACAGGGGAGTGAAGCTTTTCCAATGACTCCTCGTTCAGCTCTCCACAGTCCGCCTGAATCTCATCGAGCATACGCTGAATCCGATTGTGGGATCCCAGCACCCCCAAATACGAGATCGAACCGGGGAGCAGCGATTGAACCAGCATGCGGTCCAGCTCGTAGTTGTGCGTCATCACGACAACATAAGCTTCATTCATAACGGACATATGCGAATATTGATGTCGGGACATCAGCACACGCTCATCCGCTGCCGCAAAATGATCCCGATCGAGGTAATCCTGGCGATGGTCCGCTACGGTCACATGCCAGTGAAGCCTCTTGGCTCCCTCCACCAGCGGAACGGCATCTGCACCGGCCCCGAATATCATCAATCTGGGCCTGGGCTTCACCGTTTCTACAAACAGCTTAACGGAAACGCCGTGTACCGTATTGTTCGCAAGTCCGCACGTTACACCGGCACTGGCAGGATCCCCGAATTCCGTTTCCCCGCGGTTTAAAATCAAATATGAGCCCGCCGGAACCCGGGCCGGATCTTTCGATTCCAGCACCAGGCCCGATGTGTATTCATTAAGAGCGGACACCCTTTGTTCAAACGCTTGCAGCTGCCGCTGCGCTTGTTCGGGTCGATGCACGGGGTCAAAAGGCTGAAGCCAAATCGTCAGGGCGCCATTGCAGCCCACTCCCAATCCCCAGAACAGGTCACCTTCCGACCTGAAATCATAGCGAATCTCCCGGGGGATGCCCGTGTCTATCACCTGCCGCGCATGCTCGAGCAAATCCCCCTCCACACAGCCGCCGCTGAGCGTTCCGATGACGCTCCCGTTTTCCAGGACCAGACACCTTGCTCCTTCCCGCCGGTATGCCGCACCATCCACATCCACAATCGTCGCCAATGCGGCTCGTTCCTTGTTCGTCCAACATTGCTGCAGCGCTTTCGCGATCTCAAGCATGTGTCATTCACCTCACTCGTCGTCTCTGCGAGTCCGTATTTTTATTGTAAAAAAGATTCGTCAGGAACGGTTTTGTTATTGCTTCAATCTCATTTTAACAATTATGCTAATTATTCATTAAATTGGAAAACAAGCTTCGGTACTCTGTAGGCGTCTTCCCTTCCAGCCGCTTAAAGGTTGTGGCAAAATAGCCGGCATTCGCAAATCCGGTATTATTCGCAATGACTTCAATCGGCAGCGAGGTCATTTTGATAAGCCGCTTCGATTGTTCCACCCTGTATTTCGTCAAGTATTCGATAAACGTAACGCCCATCTCCGCTTTAAATAAACGGCTGAAATGAGAAGCGCTAAGATACACCCAATCGGCCACTTCGTTCAAGGTAATCGGTTCGTAGAAATGGTTGTGAATATACCGGATTACGCTTTGAATCGGATTTCCGAGATCCATCTCGACCGGTTTGGAGGGGGATGGCGGGGTCCCCAAATAATTGGTTTCCATCATTAACCCCGGAAGCAGAAGGCCGTCCAAGGCCGTAAGCAGCTCCATGTCGGTAAGCGGTTTCAGAAAATATTTGGAAAATCCTGCGTTCATGGCCATTTGTACGGTTTCGAACATTTTCAAATACGTCGCTACGATGATCGAAACCTTCGGGTTCATTTCCATCATCTTTTTCCCCAGCTTGATCCCGTCCAAATCAGGCAAAGACAAATCCAGGATGACGATGTTCGGCTGATTTTGCTTTAACAGAAACAACCCCCGCTCGGCAGAAGCCGCTTCATAAACGGAGAGGTAGTTGTACTGGCTTTCTTCAATGATTAAACGAATGGCTTGGCGACTTTCCGCTTCATCGTCTACAATCAGTAGTCCAGTCAAGACCGTCCCTCCTGCCTTATAATTCCGTGATCGTTAAATGTTCTTTCCGCAATTCGCGGCGCAGCGTTTTTCCCGAAGGGCTTTTTGGAATCTCGTTGACAAAAACGTATTTCCGCGGCCGTTTGAAATTGGACAGCTTGGGATGCTGCTTACAGAACTGATCGAGCTCCTGGGCCGTGAGACTGCTGTCTTTGGGTACGATGAATGCGGCAACAATCTGTCCCCAGCGTTCATCCTCCTCACCCATAACTACGACTTCCCATACCTTAGGGTGCTGAAGCAAAACCTCCTCCACTTCCGTAGGAGCAATGTTTTCTCCCGCCGAAATCACCATTTCATCCACTCGGCCGACCACATACAGATCTCCGTCTTCATCAAAGTATCCCAAATCGCCCGTATGATACCAATGATTCCGGATCGCTTTTCTAGTTGCGTCCGGCCGGTTCCAATACCCTTTAAAGGCTTCTATCGATTCGGCCTGGACCGTGATTTCCCCGATTTCTCCCGGGCGGATGATGGTATCGGAAGAAGAGGCTTGGGAGCCGTCGGTTGGAACCAGCCGGATTTTTTGATGAATCCCGGGCCTTCCGGCGCATCCCGGCTTTTTATCCAGGTTCGAACAGGTGGTGAAGGTATAGATTTCCGTACTCCCATAATGATTGATAAAGTGAGCCGGTTTTAACATCTCAAAACACTTTTTGGTTAGCGCCGCAGACATCGGTGCACCTGCATAGCCGATTTTCTGAAGAGAGGACAGATCAAAATCTGAAAAACGGGGATCCTTCAACAATTCCAGGTACATGCTCGGATACATATAGAGGCAGGTGATCTTTTCTTCAGCCAGAAGCGCAAGGGCTTTTCGAACGTCGAAGTCCGGGGATAGCACATATTTGCCGTTCAATACGCACATGGAAAGAAGCGAGCGGATCCCCATCGTGTGATATAAAGGCATGGCCCCCAGCGTGCTGTCGAATATTTCATAGCGGTTTTGGATAATGTGCGCCATCGTGGAGGCATATTCATTTTTGTGATATCTCGGGACCCCCTTGGGCACCCCGGTCGTGCCTGAAGTGTACAGCATGACGGCTATATCGTCGCTATCATTATGGGAAAAACTGGAAAAATCGCCGATCCCTCTGGAAATCAACTCCTGATAAGAAAGGTCGCCTTCATCCGGATCGAGACTGATAAGAATGGGACGCTCATTAAATTTGGCGCATTGAACGGAGCGCTGACTGAATTTCTCGTATACAACGATTTTGGGTTCCGCATCATTGATGCAGTACTGCGTATCCTCGGGAGAAAGGCGAAGGTTAATCGGCGTAAAGATCGCGCCCAGTTTTTGTACGGCCCAAAACAAACAAACCGTCTCCAGCCGGTTTTTGAGCAGCGCCATAACCCGGTCCCTCTTGACGATTCCCAGTTTTTGAAGAGAAAAGGCCAGCCGGTTTACTTCTTCATTCAATTGCTGAAAGGTCAACACTTTATGGTCCTGCACAAGAGCGATTTTGTTCGGGTATCTCTCAATGGCATAATCAAACGCTGTTCCCAAATCCATTGTGACCGACTCCTCAAACGTTTGTTATTTCTATTGTACAATGATGGCGGCACTACAGTTTTTGTAATTTTGATATTCGGTCTTTTAGAAACCGATCACATTTTTTTCCTTTCTGTAATAAACATTCGTTAATGACCGGCAAAAACCCTCTTGCCTTGAGGCTAATATCGCTTTCACATTCGGCCGATCGAAAGAAAAGAGCTTCTGAAGCGAAGCCCTTTCGAGGAAGAACCATTCGTGGTTTAGATGAAGCTTTTGATGGAGTCTGTCTGACCACCCGCCGTACAGTCCCAACGCGCGCCTCTCCCGGCGCTCGTTGCAGTGGTCGCGATAAAGCGGGGAAAATGTTCAATTTATTTTCAGCTTTACAGCAGTCTCCGATGACATACCGGTAATGCTAAGCTTGCCTCAAAGCAGCCGCCCAGCCCTCCAAATTGTTCGTGCAGACCAGCAGGTCGGAATAAGCGGTCAAAGAGCTTAGCGTCTTCTCGTCGTCCGGTGTCCAGACGATCAATTGAACGTTCTCGGCCCGGCACATTTCCATATAGGCCTGTGTCAAAAAAACGTACTTCATCGACAAGTAACGGATGTTCCATTCCTTCATATACGGGAAAACCGCCGGAGCTGCACCATAAATAATCAGCCCCAAATCAAGCCCGTTATGCAGCTTGCGCGTCCGTTCGACGGCATAGTGGTCAAAAGAAGTCACAATAACCTGCTTCTCCATCCCGGTGCGCCGGATCACATCCACTGCCGCTTCTTCCAAGCCCGGATAAAAATCGCCGGTTTGCTTCAGCTCTATATCAACAATCATTCTGTCCTTGGCGAACAGCAACGCTTCTTCCAATGTCGGAATGCGCTCGCCATCCCCCGCATCCAGCTCGCGAAGCTCCTGAAGCGTATAAGACTTGACGAGTCCTTGCCCATTCGTTGTCCGATTGACGCTGGGGTCATGAATGACGACGGGAACCCCGTCGCGTGTCAGATGCACGTCAAGCTCCACGTGGGTAAAACCAAGCTCCAAAGCGGCTCGGAAGCCGCGTATTGTGTTTTCCGGGAATTTTAGAGGATATCCTCGATGGGCTAAGCCTCTGATTTCCATCCATCACTACCTCCATATTATGAACTATTCCATGATTCCGAAGCAGCCTTCCCCTGCCAGCCTACTACTACCTGTTACCATATCTCCCGAATTTGTGCCGCGGTATATTTATTTAAAGGTTGAATTGGCCATAGCGGCCACAATATGCTTTTGCATAAGCGAAAAGATAATCACAATAGGGATGATCGCCATCACACTCGCCGCCATGATGATATGAAACTCCATGGCTTCGTTGCCGGCGATGGAATCGCGCAGCATGGCAATCCCGACGGTCAATACACGCATCTCGTTGGAATTGGTCATGATTAACGGCCAGAAGTAGGAATTCCAGCCGGATATAAAAATGAGAACGCCCAGCGTCACAACGGTCGGAAGCGCCATAGGAAGCAGAATGCGGTACAGCAACCCGAACCGGCCGGCACCGTCGACGCGGGCCGCTTCCAATACATCGTTATTGAGGGACTTCAGCGCCTGACGAAGCAGAAAGATGCCGAATGCCGATGCGCCGTGCGGGACGATGAGCGCCCAATAGGTGTCCAGCCAGCCCAGCTTGGACATCATGACATATACGGGCACGAAGGTGACCTGATCCGGAACAATCATAGCTGCGAGCACGAGGAAAAACAAAGGCTCCCTTCCCGGAAAACGCCCCTTGGCAAAGGCGTACGCCGCCATGAGCGATACGTTCAATTGCAGCACCACCATCCCGAGGGACATGATGAGCGTGTTGCCGAAAAAACGCGCATAGGGAATCACCTGAAAGGCTGCCATATAATTTTCCCATGCGAACGATTGGGGCCATAATGTCGGAATGGCCGACCTCATTTCAAACTGGGTCTTCAAGGAGCTTACCAGCATCCAAAACACAGGAAAGAACATGAGCAAGGTCACGATGACCGCAGCTGCGGCTCTTACCGCGGCCGCGGCCGTCAGACGGTTTCGGCTACCCCTCATAATGCACCTTCTTTCGGCTGATCATCCATTGTACAAGAGTAAGCGCCAGAATCATCACAAACAAAATGATGACCAAGGCCATAGCCCGCCCTGTCTTGAATTCGTCGAACGCCATGGTGTAAATCCAGTAGACCAATGCGTTGGACGCCTTCAGCGGCCCTCCGTTCGTCATAATGTCTACCGATTGGAATACCTGCATGGATGAGATGAATGTCGTGATCACCAGAAATAATGTCATAGGCGACAGCAAAGGCAGCGTAATATGACGGAATAAATGGTACCGGCCGGCACCGTCGATGGACGCCGCCTCATAATATTCTGACGGTATGCCGCGCATACCGGCGATAAATAAAATCATCGCAAAGCCCGCGCCTTTCCACACGGAAACGGCCACAAGCGCGGGAAGCACCGTCTTTTGATCCACCAGCCAATTGACCGGCTCGAATCCAAGCATGCCTATGAGATAATTAAGCAAACCGTATTGATTGTTATAAATCCAAATAAATACCATCGCGGCTACGACCATCGATACATAATAGGGCAGAAAGATCACGCCGCGCATAAAAGCGTAAAAGCGGGAATTGGCCACATTAAACAGCAGCGCCAGCAGCAATCCGGCGCCCAGCGTGAACACGACGTCCATCCCGGTATAGATCATGGTGACCTTCAAAGATTGGTAAAAATCCTCACTGGTTAACAATCGGACATAATTGTCCGCCCCGACAAATTTTTTGATGGGACGGGTCATGTTCCAGTTTGTGAAGCTGATATAAATGGAATAGAAGAGCGGATAGTACAAAAAGAGACCTAAAAATCCCAATGCCGGCAAAGCAAACGAAAAATCCTTCAGGGCTTCTTGCCGTAGGGGACCGGATCGGCGGCGAGAGGAAGCGGCTTCCGTAACGGACGCCGCCTTCCCGCTGTGATGAGCATGCCATTCCTTCTTCATGTTCATTTACTCGAAATCCGCCAAGATATCGTTTATTTTGTTAGCGGCTTCCTTCATCAGGGGGACCGGGTCTTCATTGTTTAACGCCATTTTCCCCATCACTTCCAAATACTGCTTGCTGAATTCCGGATAAGCCGGATGCTGAAGGCGAGGGGTCACGCTGTCGAAATTATCGAATACCGCTTTATACTGCGGCCATCTTTTGAAATATTCGCTGCCCTCGTTCGAGGAAATCGCCGATTTGCGCGTCGGCAAATAGCCTACCGATTCAGCCCACTTAATATTGTGTTCGGAAGACGTCATAAACTCGATGAATTTCCAGGCGGCTTCCTTCTTTTTCGCATCCTCCTGCTCCATCATGACGATACCCGCTCCCCCGATATTGGAGGTGCGCTGTTTGTCACCCGGCAGGAACGATACGCCCACTTCAAACCCGGCATTTTCCCGATACATTTTCAGCATGGCGGACGTGTGCTGAACCATGGCGATCTGACCGTTCAGGAACATTTGCCGCATGTTGTCGGATGCCCCTTTTCCATATCCGATATGCATGTGCCCTTCATTTTTCCACTTATAGAATTTTTCGATATAGCGTAGTGACTCCGGTGTCTCCACAGCCGATTTTTTCATATCGGAGGTGAGGATCGTTCCTCCGCCGTTCACCAGCCACGGATCGTAGTACCAGGTATCCCAGCCCGGCACGGAGAAGGCATAGCGAACCGTCTTTCCATTCTCCTTCTGCGTCACCTTCTCGTTGAAGGCGTCAATGTCGCTCCACGTTTGCGGAGGCTGCACGCCCAGCTGATCCAGCAAGGTTTTGTTATACACGAATACGCTTGTGCTGACAATCAGAGGGAAGCCGTACTGCTTGTTGTTATATGCGTAAGCCTGCAGCATCCCTTTGGAGAAGTCATCCAACTGCACCTTGTCTCTTTGAATCCATGGCGTTAAATCGGCGAATACACCGCTGTTGGCAAAGTTCGGCAGGGAGGATACTTCCACGTTGGTAACGGCCGGCACGTCTCCCGCCGCAACGGCTGCCTGCAGCTTTTTATGGAGTTCGGCGTAAGCGCCTTGGAAAACGGGTTCTACCGTAATATGGGGATATTTCTTGCTAAACTCGGCGACCATGTAGTTCAAGCCTTCCATTTGGGCCTCGGCATGGGAGTGCCAGTATTGAATGGTTACCGGAGTAGTATCATCCTTCAACCCGTCATCCGCCTGAGCCGTTCCTTCCGTCGTTGTTCCGCCGGAGCAGGCAGCCAAGCTCGCCGCCAGTGTACCGGCTGCCATCGCTGTCATCCATTTTTTCATTTTCATGCCGCATTTCGGCTCCCTTCACTAGTAAAAATCATTGAAAATTAAAAAAGAGACTTCAAGAAACCCGACCAAAAGACAGACCACCCCCTACAAAATACATCGTAAGCAGCGCGCTTTTGGGTTTTCTCATCGTCTCCACCCGTCCGCTTCATTATGAAATTGTTTCCATATCCCGCTTGTAAGCATCAGGCATGGAGCTTTAAGCAGAATCTTGTGCTACCAACGGAATCAAGATTAATCCCAGTCTACTACCCGATTGTTATGAGAATGTTATGGTATTGTTATGGTTTTGTAATGTTTTGACGAGTTTGCTCGGGATACACGGTCACCTTTTCACCGTCGGACACAAACAAGACGTTTCCATTCAATCCGGTGCTGTATACCGTCGCGTTTTCCTTCTCATAGCGTTTAAGAATATCCAGGCTTTGCAAAACATTCGCGCTGATCATTACAATCTCCGGCCGAACGCTTCTAATAAACGGGCCGGACGAAGAGGTCATGTCTCCGTGATGCGGGGCGTGCAGCAGCTTGGCCTGCAGACGATCTCCATACTTCTCGACGAGAGCGTATTCCTGGTTTTTGTACAAGTCGCCTGTCAAAAGAATGCGGTTGCTCCCATGGGTAATCAGCAGCACCAGCGAATGATTATTCAGCTCCTCGGTTCCCCATTTTTCGAAAGACCCGGGCGTTGTGCCGACCGGAGGATTCAACACCTCGACCGTTACATCCGATGCCCACGAAAGCCGGTCTCCTTCAAGGAGCTTCGTCTGCGGAATGCGCTTATCCTCCAGCAGCTTCTGCACCTTCCTGTACGTTTCCGTATCGTGAGGAATTCCGTTGTGATAGTATGCCCCTACCGGTTTCGTCAGAAGAAGCGTGGTTAACCCGCCGATATGATCGATATGCGGATGGGTGCTGAGAACCGCATCAAGCTTATGGATGCCAAGCTTGTTAAGCCTCTCCTCGATTTGCGGTCCGGCGGATGGAATACCGGCATCGACAAGCAGCTGCCTGCCGTCAGGAGCCGTAAGCAGGATGGCGTCACCCGATTTTTCCCCGGCTTCCAGGTCAAAGTATCGGATGGCCAGTTTGTCTTGATGCAGTGACGTGTCATAAAACGCCGCTTTCTTTACCGGATTCGAAAACGATTCGCCTTCAGCCGCCCCCCCGCTTGTGCTCGGTTCGCCCGTACAGGACACGAACAGCAGCAAAGCCGTCACAGCCGCGATACCTGTCAGCTTCAATCGCCGGAACCGATTCTTTTTGTGCTCCATCATTCATCACCTCCTGCAACCAAATGAATATCCAAGCCTTGCACAGTACAAGCGGATAACGTTCTAAGGTTAACCTTCGATTGTTAGGACAGTGTTAATGGAGTGTAAAACATATCTTGGACCGCATGCGGAACCTTCCCGCATGAACGGACCGCTATAGAACGATAGGTAGCCAGGCATCTCTCGGGATTTCCCGCATCGGTTTCGAAGCGAATTCATTGAGCAGGCCGTATCTAATCCCTATTTTATATATAGGAATTATACGAATTTTGTATTGACGACTGTACCGTCCGGACAGTATAGTAAATTATGGAGGTGAGCCATGAACCGAAATTCGAAACGCACCACGATTTTGCAGGTAGCCTGCCGGCTGGTCAGAAAGTTGGGGGCTTCCCATCTGACGCTGGATGCCGTTGCCAAAGAGGCGGGCGTTAGCAAAGGCGGTCTGCTCTATCACTTTCCCACGAAAGAAGCGTTGATTCAGGCTGCCCTGGATGACTTTCTGGACCGGTTCGATTCGGACACGGATGAAGAAGCCGCCCGCAACACCGCGCTTAACAACCGGTGGGCGCAGGCGTATCTGATCAAGACGTTCGAGATCAGCAAGGAGGATCTGGAGATGAGTTTCGGTATTCTGGCGGCCGCCGCGAATCAACCCAATCTGCTTGAACCCATGCGGCAGCGGTACCTGCTCTGGCAAAGCCGGATGACGGAGGAATGCAAAGACCCGGTTGAAGCGACGGTTGCCCGGCTGGCGGCGGACGGATTATTCTTTTGCGAGCTGTTCGGGTTCGCTCCGCTCGACGATCAGCTTCGTTCCGAAGTGCTGGCCTACCTGCTGACCAAGGTGGAGAGCCGTGAACCGCAACCGTAGGGGGCGGCCGTACGTGTACTTTGGCGGGCTCGGGCGCCCGGACTGAAAGCTCCCACGGCTTTCCGGCGACGGTACCGGGGGGCCTCCCGCCGGTTTGCGCTGCAGGGAGCTGCGCCTTTACGCCAATCAGGCCTGTCTCCTCCCGATCGGTACGGCTTGCGCCGTATTCACAGGAATCGGCTCAGCCGGTTCCGTGGCGGCAGGCATCCTGCTGTTCCATGAAACATACAGCAAACGGAAGCTGTTCTAAACTAAGCGCCATCGCTGCGGGCATGATCGGACTGCGCCTTATTTCGTCATTTCGCCGTAAAAACCTACTATTTCAATCCGATTAATAAGATTCGAACGAAAGGATGTGATCGTGTGGCCATCAAAATCCGCCAATCCAACGGCCGCCGGTCGTCCCCGGGAAATGGCTTTTATCTCGCCATTTCCGCCTGCTCGGTCATCGCCGTCCTGCTGTTATGGTGGATAGCCAGCCGCCATGCGTGGGTGAACCCGCTGTTCCTTCCCTCCCCTTCGGAGGTATGGTCGGCATTCGCCGATATCGTCCATGAGGGTTACAAAGGATCGACCCTGCTTGCCCATATCGGCGCAAGCTTCCGGCGGATTTTCCTCGCCTTGATCCTGGTCTTCCTTACAGCGGTGCCGCTTGGGATTGTCTGCGGGAGAAATCGTCTGCTCCGCGCCATCTTCGATCCGTTCATCGAGTTTTACCGGCCGCTTCCGCCGCTTGCCTACTACTCGCTGCTGGTGCTCTGGTTCGGGATTCAGGACACGTCCAAAATTGTTCTGCTGTTCCTCGGCGGCTTCGCCCCGATGTTCATTGCCGCCGTGTACAGCACCCGCCGCATTCCCGTCGACCGGATCAACGGAGCCCGCTCGTTAGGCGCGAACGGACTCCGCCTGTACCTCTTTGTCATCTTCCCTTCCTGTCTGCCCGATCTGTTAACCGGCCTGCGGACGGCGGTCGGAGTAACCTACGCCACCCTCGTGGCGGCGGAAATGGTCGCAGCCGTTTCGGGCATCGGCTGGATGGTGCTGGATGCCAGCAAATATTTGCGAAGCGATATTATTTATGCCGTGATCATCATTATGGGCATCATTGCGATTCTCATCGATTCGGCGATAAGGCTGCTGATTCGGCGGGTATCCCCCTGGATTGAACAATAACAATGGATTAGGAGCGATTAACCATGAACCGATTCGTCAAAATATCTTCCCGTTTGTTCGCCGTTTCCCTCATTGCATCGCTGCTGCTGCTTATTGCCGCCTGCGGCGGCGGCACAAAGGAAACGACCGGTACCGGCGCCGCATCTGCCGGCGAACCCAACGCAGAGCTGCCCAAAGAAATCCGTATCGGCTACCAGGTATCCCCGAACGGCGAACTGATGGCCAAGGCTCTCGGACTCGCAGAGAAGAAATTTCCCGGCGTAAAAATTTCTTGGCTGAAGTTCGATTCCGGACGGGACGTCAATACCGCCATCGCCAGCGGAAGCATCGACTTTGGCCTGGTCGGTACACCGCCGGGCGCTTCGGGCATCGCCCAAGGGCTGCCGAACCAAATCTACTATATACATGACGTCATCGGAGAGAGCGAAGCGCTTGTCGTGCAGGAGAAATCCGGTATCCGGTCGCTGCAGGATTTGACAGGCAAAACCATCGCCACGACCTTCGGCTCCACCTCCCACTTCAGCCTGCTGTCGGCGCTGAAACAAGCCAATATCGATCCGGGGACGATCAAAATCATCGACATGCAGGCGCCGGATCTTCTTGCAGCCTGGCAGCGGGGAGACATCGACGGCGCTTATACCTGGCAGCCTGTTCAATCGAAGCTGCTGGCCGCAAGCGGCAAGGTCATCATCAACTCGAAAGAGGTTGCCGATCAAGGCGCACCGACCGGCGAATTCGGCGTCGTCCACAACGACTTTATCGCCAAATACCCGAACGTCGTCAAACAGTATATCGAAGTGCTTGACGAAGGAACAAAGTATTACCGCGACCACCCGAAGGAAGCGGCCGAGTCGCTGTCCAAAGAGCTTGGCCTGACGCCGGAGGAAACGCTCAAGGCGATGAACGAGATTACCGTGCTCGACGCCTCCCAGCAGACGGACGCCAAATATATGGGAACGCCGGAACAGCCGGGCGCATTCGGTGCGCTGCTGAAAGCAACGGCCGACTTCCTCGTTGAGCAGAAATCCATTAAAAGCGCGCCGGATGCCGATGTCTTCCAAAAGGCCATCCGCAGCGATCTGTATACCAAGTAACGCAACAATCCTATCTCGGAAAGGTGGCATGATCATGTGCGCATATGTTGAATCGCTAGCCGTTCCCGGCCTGACGGAACCCGGTCGACCGGCGTTATCCGCTTCTCCTCCAAAACCGGCGGACACGGCGGGGATCCGACTGACGGACATTGCGTTAACGTACCGTCAAGGCTCCACACCGCTGCATGTGCTTCAGGACATCAACCTTGCTCTGGAACCCGATGAGTTCGTTTGCGTGCTGGGGCCTTCGGGCTGCGGCAAGTCCTCCTTGCTGAACATTATCGCGGGCTATTTGGAACCGACCGACGGCTCGGTGCGCATCAACGGCGCGCTTCATACGAAGCCCGATCCGCAGGTTGGCGTCGTCTTTCAACACGCCAACCTCTTCCCGTGGCTGACCATTGCCGGAAACGTCGCATTCGGCCTGCGGATGGCCGGCGTCCGCCGGAAAGAGCGCAGGCGCATAGCCGCCGACTATCTGGCCCTGGTCGGATTGGAAGCGGCGGCCGACCTGCTGCCGCATCAGCTTTCCGGCGGTATGAAGCAGCGCGCCGCATTGGCGAGGACGCTGGCCGCGAAGCCCAGCATTGTACTGATGGATGAACCGTTCAGCGCGCTGGACGCCCTCACCCGGGAATCGATGCAGCTGCATTTACGCGACATTTGGCGGCGGACGCTTACATGCATGTTTTTCATTACCCACGATGTGGACGAAGCGCTTCTGCTGGGCCGTCGTATTTTGGTCATGCAGCCGGACCCCGGGCGGATCGTGCAGGACTTTGTCAATCCGCTGTTCCGGCGGGAAGGCGGCTTGTCGTTCAATGAACTGCGCGCCGACAAGGAATTTGCCGCATTACGGCAGCATTTGGTGTCCCTGATCGCAGGAGGCCGCACAGCACAATACTAGGAGGAATCGACGTGGAAATGTTTTGGTATTTGCCCACGATGGGCGATGGGAGGTATCTGGGCACCACGAAAGGCGCCAAAATCACGAATATGCACTATTTCCGCCAGATCGCGCAGGCGGTGGACCAGCTCGGTTATTCCGGAATGCTTGTTCCCACGGGACACGCCTGCGAAGACGGATGGGTCGTGGCTTCGGCGCTGATGCAGGCGACGGAGAAGCTGAAGTTTCTCGTTGCGGTCCGTCCAGGCGGTATTTCGGTAAGCATCGCCGCCCGGATGGCGGCGTCGTTCGAAAGGCTGTCGTCCGGACGGCTGCTGATCAATGTGGTGACCGGCGGCGATCCCGCCGAAATGAAGGGCGACGGCATCTTCCTCTCACACGGAGAGCGTTACGAAGCGACCGACGAATTCCTGACCGTATGGAAACGGCTGATGAGGGGCGAAACCGTTACCTTCCACGGAAAACATATCCGGGTGGAAGGGGCGAAACTGCAATACGTCCCTTTCAGCCGGCAGTCTCCGCCGCTCTTTATAGGCGCCTCTTCGGAGGCGGGCCATGCCGTGGCTGCCAAGCATATCGATACGTACCTGACGTGGGCCGAGACGCCCGCCATGGTAGCGGAAAAAATCGCCGATGTGAGAAGCCGCGCCCAAGCCCTCGGCCGCCGGATCAAATTCGGACTTCGCGTCCAGATTATTGTCCGCGAAACGGCGGAAGAAGCATGGGCGGCAGCCCGGAAGCTGATACAGTATGTGTCTGAAGAGGACGTTCGCGAGGCGCAGGCGATGCTCGACCGGTTCGATTCCGTCGGCCAGCGCCGCATGACCCAGCTCGTACGCGACAATCGGCACAAGCCGGAAGTCAGCCCGAATCTTTGGGCCGGAATCGGTCAGGTGAGAGGCGGCGTTGGAACCGCACTGGTCGGCAGCCCCGACGAAGTGGCGGAACGGCTGAAGGAATATGCGGCTCTTGGAATCGATACGTTTATCCTTTCCGGTTATCCGCATCTCGAAGAAGCGTACAGAATTTCGGAGCTGCTGTTCCCGAGATTGCCCGTCACGTATCCCCAACGGCCGAAGGAAACGGAATGGACGCCGATGGGCGAGCTGCTGGCGGAAAACATAAAGCCCAAATCATCTTGAACAAACAAAAGCCCCTCCCAACAAGAGGGGCTTTCCCGACATTTTCGGACAGCTTTCGCACCGCCTGATCATCAGACCCCTGAATACGCCATGAATCCGCCGTCTACCGGAATCGTAATTCCGGTTACGAAGCCCGACATCTGCTCATCGGCCAACCAGATCATCGTTCCCAGAAGATCTTCGGGAGATCCGAATCTCCGCATCGGGGTATGGGCCAAAATTTTATTCGATCTTTCCGTTAAAGACCCGTCTTCGTTGGTTAACAGCTTCCGGTTTTGTTCGGTCAGGAAAAAACCCGGAGCAATGGCATTGACGCGAATGCCCACATTCGCCATATGCACCGCCAACCATTGAGTCAGGTTGTCAATCGCGGCTTTGGCCGCACTGTAGGCAGGAACCTTGGTCATCGGGGACGGCGCGCTCATAGAGGACATATTAATGACCACCGCGCCTTTGCGGTTTATCATTTTCCTGGTGAAGATTTGTGTCGGAATGAGCGTACCCATTAAATTCAAATCAAAAACATATTCGAACCCTTCTTTGCTCAAATCAAAAAAAGTCGTGATTTCATGATTATCAATATCTTCCAATTTTAAGATTTCATTCGTCGTCGTTCCTTTGGGATGATTACCTCCCGCTCCGTTGATCAGGATGTCGCAAATGCCCAGC
This sequence comes from Paenibacillus naphthalenovorans, assembly GCF_001465255.1. Taxonomy (NCBI): domain Bacteria; kingdom Bacillati; phylum Bacillota; class Bacilli; order Caryophanales; family Paenibacillaceae; genus Paenibacillus; species Paenibacillus naphthalenovorans. The sequence goes on from NZ_CP013652.1 coordinate 3,644,086, forward strand.
TCTTTCGAAATGATTTCCTCAGCCTTCTTTACGCTCTCCACATCCAATACGTTGCAGGGGACAGCTATGGCCGTACCGCCTGAATTTCTGATTTCCTGAGCCACCTTTCGGCCCTTTTCTTCATTCAGATTCAAAATGGCCACTTTGACGCCTTGTCGTCCAAGCTCTTTGGCCATGGCCCCGCACAGGACTCCGCTTCCACCGGTAACGACCGCGACTTTCCCTTGCAAATTGCTGTTCAACTGCAGCATTACGCTCTCTCCTTTTGCAGTCTGTCTAGTGTATCCCAGATTCCCCACAGGTACATGATGCCGAGAGCCCTGTCATAAAGCCCGTAGCCGGGACGGCACTCTTCATTCCAGATATGTCTGCCGTGGTCGGGTCTGGCATACCCGGTAAACCCGTTTTCATGATAAGCTTTGACGATATCATATATGTCTACCGAACCGTCCCGGGTTCGATGGGAAGTCTCAATAAAATCGCCGTTATCGTACACCCTTACATTGCGGATATGGGCGAATGGAATCCGGTCCGCGAACTCCCGAACCATCTCCGCTATATTATTGTTTGGATTCGCGCCCAAAGAACCGCTGCAAAGCGTGACGCCATGGTATGGATTATCGACAAGCTTTAACAGCCTTCTGATGTTCTCCCGATTGGTGATAATTCTCGGCAGTCCAAATACGGACCACGGCGGGTCGTCGGGGTGAATCGCCATACGGATGTAGTTCGCCTCGGCTACGGGAATAATCTGCTCCAGGAAATAGTGCAGGTTATTCCATAAATCTTCCTCCGTTACATGCTTATAGGCTTCGAATAATTGGGAAAGATAAGCTAATCTCTCCGGCTCCCAGCCCGGTATCGTAAACTTTGGATTGTCCGCAATTTGATGCACCAATTCCATCGGGTCTATCTGATCCAGCTTCGCCTTTTCATAGAAGAGGGCGGTGGAGCCATCCTCCAGCTCCTTGTACAAGTCGGTTCGTATCCAATCAAAAACCGGCATGAAATTATAGCAAATCACCTTTACACCAACGGACGCCAGCTTCTCTATCGTTTTTTTATAGTTTTCAATATACTGATCCCGGGTCGGAAGACCCAGCTTAATATCCTCATGAACATTCACGCTTTCCACGACATCGATGTTGAACCCATAGTGTTCGGCATGGTTTTTAACTTCAATGATTTTGTCCATGGGCCACTCTTCCCCGACGGGAACGTCATGAAGCGCCCATACGATACCCTCTACGCCGGGGATTTGTTTAATTTGGTCAAGAGAAACATGATCGTTTCCCTCGCCAAACCATCTGAATACCATTCTCACGCTTGCTCCTGCCTTTCAGTCATTATCGGGATTCCACACAGTAAACATGCACATCAGCTTTCCAACGGCCTCCAATCGGGCAGCAGCCCACATCTTATTCGGGAGGATAGCAAAGAATCACTTTCATCGGCTCCTTACCGGTATTGATCCAGTTCACTTGCTCAAGAACGGCAGGAAAAAAGATCTCGTCCGCTTGGCTGACGTCCTGGGCTTGCCCCCGGCAAACGATGGTTCCCGTGCCGGAAATCACAATAGCGATAGAAAATGTGCCGTTCCCTTCGACCTGCAGCTCGTCTAGAATCTCCAGCAAATGCATGCGGAACCGGTCTGTAGAGCTTTGATCTATGAGTGCGTACTCGCTTCCGCCGGCCAGCTGTCTGACTAAAGCCGGTTCTTTCTTCCATCGGCTCAATGTTTCCTGTTCGTCATAGGCTTCATAATGGAAGCATTCCAGCATCCGCTCAAAGCCTAACCCTTGATGGCAGGCGAAATCCGGCAGCGAATGGCCTCTGGGCGTCGTTCTTTCCACCCGCAAGGTGTAATCCGTAGGCTCTTGAATTTCGATTAAAAAGCATCCGCTCCCGATGGCATGCGGAACCCCGCCTTCCACAAGAAAGACATCGCCCGGCTGCACAGGAATTTTATGCAGCGCGCCGATCATGCCCGGAATATCCTGATCTTCAAAAAGCTGCTTCCATTTGGCCTGCGTCATTCCCGGTTTGAACCCGAGCAGCACATACGGATCTTCCCCGCCGATGGTGCGGCCTCCGAGAATATACCAGGCCTCCGTTTTGCCGAATACGGATTGGAAGGCGGATTGCGCGAATTCACGGTCCGGATGAACCTGAATCGTCAGCCTCTCCCCGGCGTCCAGAACTTTCACCAGCACCGCCGTTTCGGAACCATATTTCGCCGTATGCCGACGGCCTAAGATATCTTCCGGATTGGAACGGATGAGATCCTTTAAAGTGATGGACTTTCCATTCTCCAGTACAATCTCGCTTAATCCTTCCACCACTTCTTCTCTTCCTGCATTCGAAGCGATCACCGTCGAGGCTACCCATTCCTCGGGAAAAGAGCTGTCCGATGGATGGGAGCCGCCCTGCCACCGCTCCAGGCATTCCCCTCCGGCATATGTTCGCCAAACCCGGTTTCTCGATAATTTAAACGGCTTTAATTCGATCTGATTCGCAGCCACGCTTTTCACCACCTGCAAAGTCTAAAGGATTCTACTTCAGTCCGGTCATACTCACGCTTTCGATAATATATCTGCGCAAGAAGATAAACACTATGAAAATCGGCAAAACGGAAATCACTGCACCGGCTGAGATAATATTGAGCTCTATTCCGAATGAAGATTGCAGCATGGCCAGCCCAAGCTCCATCGTATAGTAGGTTTTCTTCCCCATGACAAGAAGCGGCCAAACGAAAGCATTCCATGCCTCGATGTAGGCAAAAATGGCCAGTGCGCTCATCGGAGATTTGCAAAGCGGAACAATAATTCTAACAAAAATTCCCCACTCCGACGCACCTTCCACTCTTGCGGATTCAATGATTTCATCGGGAATTTGTTGAATGATGTTTTGCCTCATGAAGAAGATCCCGAAGCTCATAATCAAATAAGGGATAAACAAGCTTTGGAAGGTATTGATTAAATCCAATTCCTTCATTTGCAAATAGAGCGGGATCATATAAATCTCAAAAGGGACGATCGCCGTTGCCAGAACGAGCGCAAACAAGAAGTTCTTGCCTTTGAACCGGAACTTGGCGAATATATATCCCGATAACGTCGAAGTAAAAACGATCGACGCCGCTGAGATCAAGGCCATGCCCAAGCTGTTTCTCAAGTACAGTGGAATTTCCACTTTACTAAACACCTCTGCAAAATTGTGCAGGTTCCATTGCTGCGGCCACATACTGGGCGGCCATTGGTTCAGTTCCGGAGCTGTTTTGAATGCCGTCAGAATCATCCAGATAAAAGGGATCAGCATGACGATCGAGCCCAGCATCAGAACGCTTCCCGCCAGTATGTTTTGTAAACGTACAGTACGAATCATCAGCTCAGCCCCTTCTTCGAGGACGTTCTTTCTTTAGCCAATCCCAATTGAATCAACGTTAAAGCGAGTACGATCAAGAATAAAATAACGGCTTCGGCAGAAGCATATCCCATTTTAAAGAAGCGGAATCCGTTCTCGATCATGTCGTACACAAGCACCCTTACCACATAACCCGGAGCGCCTTGCACGTCGGATGCCAGAATATAGATTTGACTAAATACATTGTAGCTGTGGATTAAGGTGATGACCGAGACAAACACCGTGATGGGCTTGAGAATCGGCACCGTAATGTGCCAAAACGCCTTAATCCCCGTCGCTCCGTCAATGGCAGCCGCTTCGTAGTATTCTTTGGAAATCCCTTTAAGCCCTACCATGAAAATGACCATATTGTACCCGAGCGTTTTCCATACGGTCAGCATAATGACCGAAACAATAGCCAGCTTGGGATCCAGCAGCCACGCTTTGGAGGAAATGCCGAAGAATGAAATAAAGTAGTTCATTAATCCATTGTTCGCATCCAGAATCCATTTCCAAATCACCGTCACCGGAACCATGGGTGCAATAAAGGGCAGGAAGTAGATGGCCTCATACCATGACTTGAACCGAACCTGGTTTAATATAAGCACGGCTAACATTAAAGCGAACGGTACGCTGAATAGAAAGACATTAAAAGCGATAATCGTCGTGTTTTTCAACGAGATCAGAAAGTTTTCATTCTGGAACAAGGTGATGTAGTTTTGCAAGCCGATAAACGGCTTCTTAGGAGAAACCATGTCCCATTGAAACAGACTCATATAGAACGTTTTGACAATAGGAATGAGACGGATATAAGTAAATAAGGCAAGGATCGGCAGCAATCCCAGGAAACAAAACCAAGTCGCTGATCTTGTCAGTTTATTGGAACGCTTCACACGTTTAGCCGGCGAACCTTCCGGTTTAATCGTTGTTGATGACAAGAGAACGATTCCCCTTCCATTAGGATATTGACAGATCCGGCCATACAATGACCGAATCTGCCAATTTGTCATTGATTATGGAGCCAGATGTCCGTATTGTTTCAAGATGTCATTCGTTTCCTTGGCAGCCTCGGCCAACAACGCTCTGATTTTGTCCGGATTGTCCACTAAGCTGGCATCGGTAAATATTTTATTGGCAAGCCTGTCTGCAAACTTGGTCATAATTTCATCAAACTCCGGCAGTGGCGGATACGTTTCCAATTCACGTTTTTCAAAGAAGCTCTTGTATTGAGGGACTTCCTTGAACAGGCTCTCCAAATCCAAATCCTCCCTTGCGGGCTGCCAGCCGGTCATGCGCATCAGCTCCACTTGATTTTCAGGCTTCATCATAAAGCGAATGAAGTCCCAAGCGGCCGCCGCAACATTGCCTTCCGCCGACTTGCTGACATGGAAGTTAAAAGGAACAACCAAAGTCGCCTTCGGCATGGGGGCCGTATCATACTGCAGATTTGGAGCTTTCTTCTGAATATCGCCGACCACCCAGGACTCCCGTGAGAAGAAGGCCGCCGCTTCCATTTCAAAAGCTTCTGCATCGTGCTTCAATGTCGGATCATCGGTTTTATATTTGTGAACCATGTCCACATACATTTGAACCGTCTTCAAACCCGCATCGTTGTCATAATTCGCTTTATATTGCCCGTCGCTTATTTTCTTCACGACGCTGCCGCCGTTTTGCATGAGCAAAACCCAGAATTTCTCGGCAACGCCGCTGCCGCCGCCGCTCAAGCGGAGAGATTGTCCGGCTCGAATCAGCTTTCCGGACGCGTCTCGTTTTGCTGTTTTTTGCGCATACTCCAAATATTGATCCATCGTGGTCGGAGGACCGCTAAGACCCGCTTCTTCAAACATTTTTTTGTTATAGAATAAAACGGCTTTCGATATATGAAGCGGAATGCCGTATACATTGCCGTTATAATTTGCGGTCTCCGAAATGATCTTAGGGAAGCTGCTCTCCGTGTTGACCAATTTGGCCAGATCTTCCGGGGCCTTATGCAGCATATCGCCTTCAATATATCGCAAAGCCACGACAGGATTGATCGTTACAATTTCCGCAGCGCTTTGGGAAGGCAGGGCCGCTGCAATTTTCTTTTCAAAGTCACGCAGAGGAAACGATGAAATCGTCACGTTTACATTGGGCTTCTCTTTTTTATATTCTTCAGCCATTTTCTTATACCAGGGATCGATTTCCGGATGGCCTCCCCAAAGATTCAATTCAACCGGGTCCGTAGAAGCGCTGCCGGGTGAAGCTGGCGCCTCTTCGTTACTTGAACATCCTGCAAGCAGCGTTGTTGCTGTAAGAACAGCAAGCGGAATGGAAATGAGTGCTTTCTTCATGTTTTTGACCTCCTAATGATCATATGATTTAAAGCGTTTACAAAAAGAACCTTCATCCGTTGCCCCTTATCACCACCTTATGTTAATTCAGAATATGTATCCGCTTTCAAATCCGATCCGCTCCTTGTTTGCAAGGAAGCGCTTTATCTATTTGAAAAAGGCGGGATATTTCATTTTCAACGCATCCCGATCGTGAATAACCAGATTCAGATGCTGCCGTATGATGGTTTCAGCCCGATCGGACTGCCGTTCTTTGATCACTTGTACGATCTCTTGATGCTGCATCAGAATGTCGGTCCAATTGTAATCCGTAGCCAATCTCAGCATACGAATCCGGTCCAGGTCCATCTTCATGGATTGAATCGTCTGCCATGAGCGCTTTTTATTGCAGCCTTCAAAGATCGTTTGATGGAATTGCTCGTCCAGTTCAAACAATTTGGTATAGTCGTGCTCCTGAGTGCAAAGCTCCTGCATTCTCAGATTTTTTTCAAGCTCAAAGAGATATTCCTTTGGAAAATGGTCACAAGCCAAAAGAATGACGGCTTTTTCTACCTGCTCGCGCATAAATCTGGCTTCTTCCACCCGTTCCAGATCAATCAAAGAAACAACGGTACCTTTTTGTGGATATATTTCCAGCAGGCCCTCTTGAGCCAAGCGAAGAAAAGCTTCCCTTATCGGGGTTCGGCTCACTGTGAATTTTTCAGAAATCTCATTCTCCGAAATGTTGGTTCCGGGTTCCAACTGCATGTTTAAAATGTTTTCTCTTAGTAATTGATACACATGATCCCGGGTAGATCTGGCCATCATCTTTCTTCCCCATTCCAATCTGGATCAACTCCTCCCACACTAGTATACAACCACACTACCATTCTTGTATATAAGTTTTTTAAAAAAATCAACAAAAAAACGATCGTAAGCAAGGTTGTTTTTCAACCGTTCCCGCGATCGTCCTATCTATTTCGTTATCGCACTTATTTTTGGTCGTTTTGATCATGCAGCAATTCATATCTATTGACGGGACGGCCTATCGTGCCGTAATGTACCTCGAGACGCACGATCCCGCGTTTCTCAAGAAATTCCAGGTATCGTCTTGCCGTCACGCGGGAGATGCCTACTCCTGCAGCCGTTTCCTCCGCGGACAGGCGGCCGCCCTGATGCTCCATGACGCTGAGCACCTGTTTAAGCGTCGCCGCATTAAGCCCTTTAGGCAGATCGTCAGACGAAATTTGCCAATAATCCACCGGCGTTTTCTTCATTTCCGCTTCACCTGCGGATTCGCCGCTAATCAGAATGTTATCCAACTGATCCTGGGTTACCGATGCTCCGGGCTTAAGCGTCATGTGCCGTTCACGGTACCGCTCCAACGTCTTGTGAACCCGTTCGATCTTGAACGGTTTAATGATATAATCAAACGCGCCGTTGCGCATCATCGAACGCACGGTCTCGGCATCTTTGGCAGCCGTCACGACGATCACGTCGACAGGCATCGTTGCAGAGCGGATGCGCTGCAGGGTGGCAATTCCGTCAAGCGAGGGCATGAAGATGTCAAGAAAGACCAGATCCGGCTTCAACTGCTCAATCAGCTTCAGTCCCTCTAAACCGTTGGTTGCCATGCCTACAACATGAAAACCTTCCACCTGCTCCACAAACTGGCGGTTCACTTCCTGGACCATAGGATCATCCTCAATCAACAGCACCCGAAAATACGGCTTCTCTGTGTTATTCATCACGTGTACCTGTCCCGCCTTTCATCGGAAATATGATTTCCATCGTTGTGCCCAAACCGACCGACGATTCACATGTTAACTTGCCGTTGCCTTTGGTTACAATATCGTTCAGCAAATACAGGCCCATCCCCCGATTCTCCCCCTCCTTGGTGGAAAAACCGCGTTCTAGCATGCGGTCAATCGTCTCTTGCGACATGCCGCACCCGTTGTCTTCGACCGCGATGGACAGCAGTTCCTCATTCTGCTCAATGCTGACATATACTTCTTTATGCTCGGCTTCCACATCGGCAAGGGCATCGAAGGCATTTTCGATCAGGTTACCGAGCAGCAGTACGAAGTCATGGCGGTCAAGAAGCTCCGGAAAGCGTTTCAATCTGCTGTTCGGGTTAATGCGGAGCTCAATGCCAAGCTCCTTGCCGCGGCTGATCTTGCCCAGAAGCAGTCCGGCCACGCCGTCATCGTCAAAATGCTGCTGCAGAAACCGCGTAATCTCTTCCTGCTGATCTGCGATTTCGAACAGGTAATTGAGCGCCTCCTGCTGTTTTCCAAGCTGAATCAATCCCGCCGCGGTGTGTATCTTGTTCATATGCTCATGATTTTGCGCCCGTAGAGCATGGACAAATTCACGTACGCCGGTCAATTCCTCGGCCATCCTCGTCACTTCCGTCCGATCCTGGAAGATCCCGATGGCTCCGACCGTATCCCCCGCCTCGCGGATCGGAATCAGGTTGCTCCACAGGATCGTCCCTCCGAATTTCAGTTCCTTGCCCAGCGCCGGCTGTCCCGAATCGAGCACTTCCATCAGCCGGGTTTCCGGAATGACATCGCCGATGGCCCGTCCCGTCGCATCATGTTTTATGCCGAAAATTTGTTTGGCGCGTTCATTGAATATCGTAATGACTCCGCTCCGGTCGATGGCAATAATCCCCTCCTGCATCGCCTGGAACGCCGCCGTACGTTCTCTGAACATTCTGGCGATTTCCTGGGGCTCCAGATTAAACATCTGCCGCTTGATATGGCGGGCCAGCAGTACGGAGCCGAAGATGCCGAACAGAAGCGATATCAGGGAAGTAACGGCGAGCGGACGTTTTTCCTCGCGGATCAGCTCATCTATACCCGGGAGCAGGCCGCCCGCCACGACCACCCCGACCTGCTCATGCGCGGCGTTCATGACCGGTACAAAAGCCCGAAGGCCGACGCCCGCTTCGTTTCGCACCTTTGAGACATACGTGTGCTCGGCGAATGCCGTCTCGTTCTCTTCTGCGGCGAACGTTCCGCCGATGCGCTCCGATAACGGATGGGACAATCGTCTCCGGTTCATGTCAAGCACGCTGATATAGGAGACACGATTTAAAATCCGGATCTTGTCCGCAACCGGAGCAATATGAGCCGCGGCATCGGGATCATCGATGGTTTCGATGACATTCGGCAGATTGGCAACGGTTTGCGCCGTTATCGTAAGCCGGTTTCTCAGTTCATCCTCCTTGAGCCGGGTAAGGCTGCCGATCAGTACAATGCCGCCAATCAGGAGGGAGAAAAGGACCAATCCGAACGAAAGAAGCATGATTTTCCAATAGATGCGCAGCCGGTTCACCGTTTCCCCTTCCTTTCGTGCGGTTTATTTTTCTACCTTATTGTGAAATAATAGGGCTGAAATAGCAATAACCCGGAGGTGAGTTCATATCAAAACGGTTGCGGGAATCGGCATCTTTCTTGTGCTTGGCTTGCTTGCCGCATATGTCATCGGTTTTCAACCTGATATCAAAGGCGAACTGCCTTACGATGAGGAGTTTACCGGCCTCAAAGACCGGATTATCATCAAATTCAGCCACGTCGTCGCCGAGAATACGCCCAAAGGACTCGCCGCGGCTCATTTTGCCCAGCTCGTCAAAGAGAAGTCGCAGGACCGTGTCGAAGTCCAGGTGTTCCCGAACGGCATGCTGTACACGGAAGACACCGAAATCGCCGCCCTGCAGCATGACGACGTTCAAATGATCGCTCCCTCATTTTCTAATATGAACAAAATCGATCCCATGTGGCTTGTCATGGATCTCCCGTTCCTTTTTCAGAATCAGGAGGAAGTCGACCGATCCCTTCAAGGAGCTTTGGGTCAGCGCCTGCTCGCGACGCTGGAGGCTAAAGGTTTGAAAGGAGCCGCCTTCTGGCATAACGGCTTCCGGCAGGTCACCAATAACGTCCGTCCGCTGCGGACGCCTGAAGACTTTCAAGGCCTGAAATTCCGGATTCAGCCAAGCACGGTGTTGGAGCGGCAGTTTAAAGCGCTGAACGCATCGACGATCAGCACGCCTTTTAATGAACTTTACCGGACGCTGGAGACTGGCAGAGCGGATGGGCAGGAGAATACCATCTCCAATATTCTAAGCAAACGGCTGTACCAGGTTCAGCGTTTTATGACGATAAGCAACCACGGTTATCTTGGCTATGTCGTCACATTCAACAAGCGGTTTTGGGAGAATCTCCCTCCCGACGTACAGCAGCTTCTCCAGGAAGCGTTAAGGGAAACGTCGGATTGGAACAACCGTGAATCGTTATTGCACCAGAATCAGCTGCAATCCCTTCTTCAAAATCAGTCTCTGCAAATCATCACGCTCTCCGATGAGGAAAAGGCCCTCTGGAAAAAACGCTTTGAGCCGTTATACGAGGAATTCACCGTCATCATCGGGAAAAACTTGATGAATGAGATCCGTTGACCAAAAGATACTAAACAAACAATATGACCGTATTATTGTTTTGATCCGCTTTCTTTAATACACTTGGGACACGAAAAAACGTTTTCAAAAAAGTGAAAGTGAGGCTGTCCCATGAAATTCCGGATCAATTTGAGAAACTTAACCGTTCAAGTCGTTATTGCCATCATACTAGGCATCCTCCTTGGACATTTCTTTCCCGCAACGGGCGAAAAATTGAAAGTCCTTGGAGATGTCTTTATCAAGTTAATCAAAATGGTTATTGCGCCTATCGTGTTCTTTACCGTTGTGCACGGGATCGCAAACATGGGCGATATGAAAAAAGTTGGCCGCATCGGCGGGAAAGCGCTTTTATATTTCGAAATCGTTACCACGATCGCGCTGGCGATCGGTCTTGTGGTTGTCAACTTGGTTAAACCGGGTGCAGGGATCGACGCTTCCAAAGCAACCGGAGACATTTCCAAGTACACGGAGAAAGCGGCGGAACAATCCAATCACGGCTTTGTCGACTTTCTTGTAGGCATCGTACCCGATAATGTCGTCGCCGCCATGGCCGGCGGAGATCTGCTGCCGATTCTGTTCTTTGCGATCCTGTTCGGTTTGTCTTTGACCGCTATGGGCGACAAGGCCAAGCCGGTCATTGATCTGTTCGATAAGCTTTCGCACGCCTTTTTCGGTGTCGTAAACATGGTCATGAAAGTGTCTCCGATTGCCGCCTTCGGCGCCATGTCGTATACGATCGGCAAATTCGGGATTGAGTCCCTTACTTCTTTAGGAAAGCTGATGGGTTCGGTTTATATTACGATGGCTTTGTTTATCATTGTCGTTCTCGGAATGATCACCAAAGCATACGGCTTCAGCATATTTAAATTTATCGCTTACATTAAAGAGGAAATCATGCTGGTGTTGGGCACTTCTTCCTCCGAGTCGGCACTGCCGCGCATGATGGATAAGCTCGAAAAATACGGCTGTTCCAAGTCGGTCGTCGGTTTGGTCGTCCCTACCGGCTACTCGTTCAATCTGGACGGCACGGCCATCTACCTGTCGATGGCCGCCATGTTTGTCGCCCAGGCATCCGGGGTGGAAATGACCATCTGGCAGCAGCTTACGCTGCTTGGCATACTGATGGTAACCTCAAAAGGCGCGGCGGGCGTCACTGGTTCGGGATTCATCACGCTTGCCGCCACTTTGGCCGCCTTTCCTTCCATCCCTCTGGCGGGTATGGCTCTGCTCCTCGGCGTCGACCGGTTCATGTCGGAAGCGCGCGCCATTACGAATCTGATCGGCAACGGCGTAGCCACCGTCATCGTCGCCAAATCGGAAAACGAATTTCATCCTGGCGGGCAGCTTGAATCCGCAGCAGGACAAACGGCGGAAGAAACTCAACCGATCAAAAACAGTGTTCCCAAATCGGTCTAACCTTATAAAGAACATTCATCCTTAATTGAAAAAGGGCCGTTCCAATAGTCATGAAAATGACGGAGGGACGACCCTGTTCTTCATGGCGCTCTTAACAAGATGGGTACATAAAATCGGGGCCGACTCAACCGCAGTCGTTTTAACTGCAGTTGGTCGGCCCATTTTCGGTGCAGCCGGCCTTCCGGATCGTTCTCAGGCGCCGGCCGGATGTACCGGTTCGCAGCACCATGGACATGCCGTCAGGCGAAATTATTTCATCGCTGTGCTTTCGGCATAGCGGATTCTCGCCGGTCTTTTTATAGCAAATTCGATCGCCTCGCTCGTATGACCGAATACGTGATCACGACCTACACGTTGGAGCAGCCCTGTCCTTTCCAGAATGGATAAGGGCTGCTGCCCTATTTCCGATAACAGCACCACACCGCCCGATTTCACCACATGCCCGATCAGCCGGTCCAGATGGGCCGCCCCTGTCGTATCGATATACGGAACCTTCCCCATCTGAAGCAGCAGTATCTTTGACTTATGATGCAGATTGCCGAGAATACTCTCTTCCAAAGGAAGAGCTGTCCCGAAAAAAAGAGGCCCTTCAATCGTATAAATGTTCATATGGTGCAATTCCCGGCTGTCGGCGTCCATAAGCGCTTTCACCTTCACTTGCTTGGCCGAATGGTTCGACGGCATTTCGTAAACGGTATTCAAGTCACTCATTCGCTTGACAAACCATAATACGGATAAAATTAAACCTATCCCTACTGCGATGGTCAGCGTTGTAAATACGGTTAATAAAAATGTGACCAAGAGAATGATGGAATCATTGGTTTTCGTCTTTAGGATACGTACGAATTCTTTGCGCTCGCTCATATTCCAGGCGACCATCATTAAAATCGGAGCCATGCTTGCAAGCGGAATAAGGGATGCGTACGGTGCCAGTAGAAGCAGCACCAATAGTACAATAAAGCCGTGAATAATACCCGACATGGGGGAAACGGCGCCATTTTTAATATTGGTTGCCGTCCGTGCAATGGCCCCGGTAGCCGGTATGCCTCCGAATAACGGAGTCACCATATTGGCAATGCCTTGACCGATTAATTCCCGGTTGCTGTTGTGACGGGTTCCTGTCATTTCATCGGCAACCAGCGCGGACAAAAGCGATTCAACTCCGCCTAACATGGCAATAATACAAGCCGGGATCAGCATCATTTCGATTTTCTCCCAGGTCAGAGACGGCCATTGGAAGTGCGGCAGGGTGTTTGGAATAGGCCCGAAGGTCGAAGCGATCGTAGCCACTTCCCCGTTAAACAACAAAGTAGCAACCACACTGGAAACGATAAGCCCTATTAATGCCCCCGGAATTTTAGGCGTAAACCGGGAACACAATAAAAGAATCACCAAACAAATACACGCCGTCAGAATGCTGTAGCCGTTAAACGTCGGTAGGTGGATGGCGATTTCTTTCATATTGGAAAAGAAATCTTCATGTTTGGCGATATCGCGCAAGCCCAAAAAATTGGCGATCTGGCCGCTGAATATGATAATGGCGATGCCGGCGGTAAAGCCAATCGTGACAGGCTTCGGAATAAACCGGATCAGAGTCCCTAATCTAAATATTCCCATCAGGACGAGAAGTATCCCGGCCAAAAATCCGGCAATCAGCAGGTTTTCATATCCATACTGCAATACGATGGCAAGCAGGACCGGAATAAATGCGCCGGTCGGCCCGCCGATTTGAAATTTAGAGCCCCCCAGTAAGGAAATTAAAATTCCGGCTACGATGGTTGTGTAAATCCCATACTCCGGCTTGACGCCGGATGCAATGGCAAAAGCCATTCCAAGCGGAATGGCAATAACCCCCACAATCAGTCCGGAAACCAGATCTTTGCGAAAAGCAATCATGGTATAACCTTTAAATCTGCCAGTGGGTTTCATTCGGACTAACCTTCTTTTCTTTAAATATTTGATTATTTGAATATATAAAGGATGATACGTCCCTGTTCCACCTTTGTCAAATGCCAAGAATGATCATCTCTTTAAAGTACAATCATCAAATCGATTTAAAGCGAAACCACGCTTCATTTCCTGCCCTTTTCCTTGTTCGGAACTAATCTTTACGGATATCTTCCAGCAGCGTAATCGCATCGACCAGGTGATTATCGAAAATTTGTTTGGCCACAGCCAACAGATCCTTAATTAATGGATCGCGTAAAGAATAAATGACGGAAGTCCCCTCTTTTCGGCCATAAACCACATTCTTATTCCGCAGCACGGCCAGCTGCTGCGAAACGGCCGAACCTTCAGAGCCTAATATATTTTGCAGTTCGTTGACATTCTTATCTCCTTCGCTTAACACTTCAAGAATCCGGATTCTCATCGGATGAGCCAACGCTTTGAAAAATTCCGATTTAAATTGTTGAATATTTTGCATAAGACTTCCCCTTTGTCCATTCCAGTATACAAGTATCATAACACAGTTCCAAGGGAAGATGCATTGAAAGGGATTCCTGCTTAACGCGGTCTCCCTTCTCCATTCGTATGTTCTTGCAACCGTCCGGAAAAGTCTATATCTTTAAATAAGTAAAAAACGCCCGTCATAAACCATCGGGCGTTTCCAATAAATGAGGTGTTTGGGATGCTGCTGCATAAGGGTGAGACACTGTTTCGCCAAGGGGAAACCGGCCCCCTCTATCACGTAAAAAGCGGACTGCTCAAAATCGTACGCTTACACGAAAACGGAAATCCGGTTTTAATCAATATCATCGTACCCGGGGAAATCATTCCTCATCATTCCTTGATCAGTCCAATGCCTTATCACGCAACGGCTATTGCACTTACAACAAGCGAAATCGAAACGCTTCCCCCGCAGCAGTGGTACGGCAGCTTGAAACAGGAGCCCGAGAAATGCCTTGAGATCGCCCGGCTCCTGCAGGACAAGCTTCGCATGATGCAGCAAAGAATAGACCAATTGAGCCAAATCGCTCCTGCGGACAAACTGCGAAAGCTGCAGCAATGGTTTGCAACCTATATCGGACCCAAACCTTTGACGGATGTGCTCACACAAGACGAAATCGGCCAACTGATCGGGCTCCGTCGCGAGACGGTCAACAGGCTGCTGCGGGCCCAATCGAATAAAGCCGACGTTTAAATTCAGATCGGGTTAGCCGCCTGCTCCCGCCGGCTCGGCGACATCGTCCAGACTCACCGCCGGTCCGAAAAATTCATAATGCATATCGGCTGCGGGAATACCCCAGGTTTTCAATGCCCGGTATACCGTCTTCATCAACGAAACCGGACCGCAAAAATAGAATTGGGCATCCGTGGTCGGAATCACCGTTTTCATCCACGGCAGGTTCAAGTATCCCTCATGATGGTGCACACGGGCCGTTTTATCGGAATCCGTCGGTCTTGTATAACAGAAGTAAACCGATAAATGAGGAAGCTTGGGCAGCAGCGATTTAACTTCCTCCCTCATGGCATGCATGTTTCCGTTCACAGCCGTGTGTATGAAGATCACCGGACGCTGCGGATCCGTATCTGCCAGTGTATTCAGCATGCTCATCATCGGTGTTATTCCGACTCCGCCGCTGATCAAAACAACCGGACGCGGGTCCTCGCGGTTTAACGTGAAGGCACCGCCGGGAGCCGATAACCGGAGGATATCGCCTTCCTTCACCTGCCGGTGCAAATATACGGACACCTTGCCTGCCGGGCGATCCGGATGCCCCTCTTCGCGTTTGACGGAGATGCGGTAGTACGGTTTCCCGGGAGCATCGGAAAGGCTGTATTGCCGAATTTGAGTATATTCTTCCCCGGGAATTTCCAGCTTGACGCTTACGTATTGCCCTGGTTCAAAACCGGCCAACGGCCCGCCATCCCGGGGAACAAGGTAAAACGACGAGATCACGTCACTCTCTTTCACTTTGCGCTTCACCACAAAGTCCCGATACCCTTCCCAGCCGCCGGCCTGCCGCGCGGACTGCTCATACATGCCGGCTTCCATGCCAATAAAAACATCAGCAATGACTTTATAGGCTTCAGCCCATGCCGCTATAATCTCCTCCGTTGCGGCCTCGCCCAGCACATCCTGGATGGCGACAAGCAAATATTTCCCGACGATCGGGTAATGCTCCGCCTGAATGCCAATGCTGCGGTGCTTATGTGCAATCTGCTTTACAGCGGGGAGAATAGCCGGCAAATGATCGATATGCATGGCCGCGGCGTAGACGGCATTCGCAAGAGCGGTCTGCTGCCGTTCCTGCTTCTGATTCGCATGATTAAAAATATGCAATAGTTCCGGATGATTCAAAAATAACAGCTGATAAAAACGTTTGGTAATGTTCACTCCGTGGATTTCCAATACCGGCACGGTTGACTTGATGATCCGAATCGTTTCTTTGCTTAGCATAACCATTCCCTCCATTGTCACAAGCTGTTTGCTTTCCATGAGCCAAGTATAATAGCTGAAACCGCCCGGCTGTGTGATTGCAATCACAGCAAATCGCAATGATCTGTGACATACCTGGAGAGAGTTTATATGGCAAAGAACCATTCTGGCCATCCTTATTTTCAATAAGTCCTGACGTCAGCCCTTAAGCGAACCCGCGGTAAGTCCTGCAACGAAATAGCGCTGGAGGAACAGAAACAGCAGAACCATCGGCACCGAGGTGACCACAACTCCCGTTAAAAGCATAGGATAATTGGTGACATACTCTCCGCGAAACTGCAGCATGGCCAGCGGCAGCGTCAGCTTTGACTTGCCGTTAATCATCAGCATTGGAATCAATAGGTCATTCCATACCATCACGAACAGGAACGAGGCCGCAGCTGCGATCGAGGGGGCGGACAACGGCAGGGCAAATCGGGTAAACAGCGTCCACTCTCCCGCTCCGTCGATGCTCCCCGCTTCTAGAATTTCCTTGCTGAGCAGCTGCATAAAGCCCGCCAGCATAAAGACCGTCACCGGCAGCAATAAGGCGACGGTGACCAGCACGAGTCCGTACAGCTGATCAGACCAGCCCAGCTTGTGCGCAAGCGAGTAGATCGGCAGCATGTTCACCTGCGAAGGAACGATCAGACCCGCTGCGAACAACGCGAAGATCCCTTTGCCCATTTTGCCTCCGAGGCGAAAAATCGCATAAGCGATCATGCTGCCAAGCAAGAGCTCCAACAGTACGGAACCCAAGGTTACGATGATGCTGTTCAGAAAATAGCTCCAGATCGGCTGCTCCTTGAACATGGACACAAAATTAGTCAACGTGAACGGCTTGGGCCAGTTCAGCGGGTTGGCAAAAAACGTCTGCGGCGACTTGAACGCGGAAATCAATACGACATACAGAGGCAGCGCGATCAGCAGCGCATACAGAAACAGTATCAGTCGGCCAGTCCATTTCATCAGCATGACGCTTCAACCTCTCTTTAATACGATACACGGTCTGCCCGCAGGGCTTTAAACTGCAGTACCGTCAGAACAGACAATAAAATGAGAAACAATACCGAAACGGCCGAAGCCTCTCCGAAGGAATAGCTGGCAAAGGCCAGGTGATAAATATAAGTCGTTAAAATTTCAGTCGAATAGTTTGGCCCCCCATCGGTCATCGTAAAAATGAGATCGAACGCTTTGAACGACTGAATCGTGGTATAAGCCACTACAATCGTTGCCGACGGAGCCAGCAGCGGCCAGGTGACCATACGAAAAACCTGCCATCGTCCGCCGCCGTCTATTTTCGCCGCCTCATACAGCTCCACAGGGATGGAGTGCAGCCCGGCGACGAATACGATCATCATCTGTCCGGCATGCGCCCAAACCTGAACGGCCGCAATCGAATACAATGCGATCTTCACATCTCCGATCCAGCTCTGCGTCCAGGCTTGAAGCCCCGCCTGTTGCAATCCCGTATTCAACAGGCCGATGGAAGGGTCGTAAATAAATGCCCAGATCAGTCCCACGGAAACCGAGGACAAAATGGTTGGAAAGAAATAAAGGGCGCGCAGAAATACGTTGATTTTTGTATTTTTGACCAAAAGCAACGCCAAGGATAACGAAATGAGCGTTTGAAAAAGAACGACAACCAACATAAACTTTACATTATTGGCCAACGCTTTTTGGAACACAATGTTTTGTACCGTATGGATGTAATTGTCCAAGCCAATGAACCGATAGGACGGCGAAACGCCGTCCCAGTTGGTGAAGGAATAGAATAAACCCGATATCGTCGGATACAGAAACAAAAAACCATAGAGCAAGGTGCCGGGCAGAATAAAAAGCCATAGAGCCTTACGATTTCTCATCGCTTATTTCTTTAGCTGCTGATCGACAATCGCCTGCGCTTCCTTCGCAGCATCCTCTGGCGATTTGCCGCTCAACACGGCTTGAATGGAATTGGTGACCGCCTTTTGATTCTCGGCATTTGTAATCGTAAATCGCGGCTGGAACAAGGTTTTCTTATTCGCCCATTCTGCCGCTGCTTTCAGCTCATCGGTGGTGTATTGCACATCCTTAACGGTCACATTCTGCCCTGTCTCGTTTGCATATTGGCCCGCGATATCCTTGCGGCTTAAGAACTCAATAAATTTCTTAGCTTCTTCCGGATGCTTGGACTTGTTATTTACCGCCAACAGGAAGGTGCTTGTATGAACGCCTTCATAGACGGCTTTGTCGGCGGTGACAGTGATCGGAGCGAGCAGCTTTTGCACCAGATTCGGATTCTGCTGCTTGTTCTGCGCCAGCTGATAAGAACCGCTGGCCAGAATGGCCGCCTTCTCCTGGATGAACAGTGCGCCTGCTGCGGCATCCTTCGTGCCAAGTGCGTTCGGCTGGAAATAGCCTTTATCGTTTAACTCTTTGAACTGCGTTAACGTCTTTACCCAAAATTCATCGGTCAGCTTCGCTTCTCCTGCTTCGACCTTCGTAAAGATATCGGCCGGTCCGTTGTTCATGACCATCGTGTTCATCAACTGTCCCGGACCGATATCGGCCCCCGCGAACGCAATCGGAATAATGCCGTTCGACTTCAGCTTCTCGCAAAGCGCCAGAAAGCCTTCCCAGTCCTTCGGCGGGGTCAGATTGTATTTCTCAAACAGCTTCACGTTATAGATGGGATCGTTATATACGAGCTGATAAGGGATGGCAAGCTGCTTCCCGTCTTTCTTCCCGACCTGAATTAAAGGCTCGTTGAAATTCTCCAGAAATTTCTCTCCAGTGAGATCCTTAAAAATGCCTGCCTTCGATAACGCCTGAAACTGGGCTCCCGGGAAGGAGGTAAAAACGTCGCCTACGGATCCGTCGGCAAGCTTCGCCTGCGCTGTGGATTGATACTGATCGGAAGGCATCGTTTGCATCTCTACTTTAATGTTCGGATATTCCTTCTGGAACTGCTCAATGATGCCGTTAAAGGACTTTACGTCCTCACCCCGCCAATGAAGGAAGCTGATCGTGACCGGCTTGTCGGAAGCCTGCGGAGACGCGGCATCCGAAGCCGGAGCCGATGGAGACGCTGTTCCTCCGCTTGTTCCGCCGCAAGCAGATAATAGGGAAATTGAGGATACGGCGCCAGCCAATAAGATCGATCTAACTTGATTCCATTTCACCATGAAGACCTCCTGTACTCCATATTTGGATTATGATTGCTGCTTTTGTGCCCATTTTTTGCGGAAAAGCGGCAGTGCTTCCCGTCCGAAAATTTCCGCTTCCTCCAGGTGGGGATAGCCTGACAGGATGAAGGTCGATACGCCGAGTTCAGCGTATTCCAGCAGCCGGTCAGTCACCTGCTCAGCGGTGCCGACGATGAGAATCGCTCCCCCGGACCGCACCAGCGACAGTCCCGTCCACAGATTAGGGCCGACTACGAAGCGATCGTTCCTGGATTGCTCCCTCAATTCATTCTGCCTGCGTTGGTTCGTTGCGTCCGTTTGGGCAAACTGCCGCTGCGCCTGTTCTATGGCCTCCGGAGATACCTTGCTGATCAGTTCCCATGCCGCAGCCCAAGCTTCCTCTTCCGTGTCGCGCACAAGAACCTGGGCTCGAAGGCCATAGCGCAGAGGACGGTCAATGCCCTTTTCCGCACGGTACTCCGCTCGTATGCTCTCGATTTCCTTGATTTGCTCTTGAATCCAGGCATGCGGCTCGCCCCACATGAGGAATGTATCTGCATATTCAACAGCCACTCTCTTGGCAATCGGAGAGCTGCCCCCGAGATAGAAGGGCGGATACGGTTTTTGGACCGTCAGCGGTGTACTTACCGGCCGCTGAAATTGATAGTACTTGCCGACAAAAGGCTGCTGCCGTTCCGGATCCGACCCGATGTTACTCCTTGTAAATTCCGAAGCGGATAAGCCGCCCGATTGTGTCCAGGCCCGGGTCATGACCTCGAGATATTCCCGTGCTCTTTCGTACCTTTCGTCATGAGCATGGGCCAGCGGGTCTCCCAGCTCCTCCAAGTCTTGAACCGAGCTGCCCGTCACCACATTGATCATCGCGCGGCCTTCCGACAGGATGTCCAGCGCCGCAGCCATCCGGGCCGCCAGGACGGGAGCCGTCAAACCGGGACGAACCGCTACCAACGGCCGCAGCGTCTTCGTATGGCTCATCACGGCGGACCCGACGACCCAGGCATCCATACAAGCTCCCCCTGTCGGAATGAGTACGAACCCGAATCCGGCATGTTCCGCCGCCTGAGCCACCTGGATCAAATAATCGAGTGTCGGTTTTCTTTCCGGTGCCACCCCCACATACTTTCCGTCACCCGCTGTAGGCAAAAACCACCCAAACTGAATTTCCTTCTGCTGATTACTCATCTTGTAGTCTCCTTTTTTGAACATTCTCCAGTGAACCGGTCGATATCCAACAAAACTGCTTGGAATAGTTTGTGATTAAACTATAGCAAGCGCCCCGGGTGGGGTCAATGTCATTATGAGGTGATTTTAATTTGTCATTTTGTGGCGTTATGATACAATAATGAACAAAATCAACCGGAGAAACATAGCAAAATGAGGTGAAACCCATGACTGGCAATATGCGCGAGGACCATCATGAATACCTGGAGATTTACTTTTTCACCCCCTCCGAATTCGAGAAATCCGGGGCGGCCTGGCCGATCCGCTTGGGACATAATATAGCAAAGCCTAACTACCATATCGGCCCTCGAACGTCTCCATACTATTACCTGCTGTTTGTACTGGAGGGTCAGGGAACATTCATTCAAAACCATCAAACCTTCAGGCTGAAGAAAAATGATATGTTTTGCCTGTTTCCTCAGGTGATACATGAATATTACACGGACCCGGATGCCCCTTTGCGCAAAATATTTTTTGCGTTTGACGGCAAGCAAGCCCTCCATTTGCTGGACCGCATCGGTCTCCGGCCGCACACTCCCCATGCGGCGGACGCCCTCACCCCCCAATCTATTCAACTGATGTGGGAATTTTACCGTCTGGTCAGCTCTCACGAGCATACGGATTTAGCGAGGCTCCGGATGTTCTACAGCATCTTCGAAGAGCTTTCCGGCGCGAATATCCAGCCCAGTGCGCAGGACAACCGGACGGTCTCCTGGCTTCAGAAAGGAAAGGAATATTTGGAAATTCATTATGTGGAAGGGATTACTGTAGAGCGTGCAGCAGAGTTTGTCGGCGTGGACCGAACCCATTATACGAAACAATTTCGCAAAGCTTACGGGGTTACGCCCATCCAATACATTCAACAGCTGCGGATGAAGGAGGCGAAGCAGCTGATAGAGCAGACCAATTATACGATGACGGAAATTGCGCAATCGGTCGGATACCCCGATCTGTTTACCTTTTCCAAAGCGTTTAAGAAAATGGTCGGCGTCTCACCAAAGGAGTATCGGATAAAACAAAGCAGCAGGCGCGAGGAAAATGAAGATGTTTTAAACTTTTCCATATAAATCGAAAATCCCCCCGTACCGACAGTCTCGTGCTGTCTTCCGAGGGGATCCTCTTCTCCAACGTTTATTACTGCGTGACGGCCTTTCGTTTCTGCGCGTAGCGGTTCTCAGGCACCGGCAAGCCGAGATGGCCCCGCAGCGTATCCGATTCGTACTCCTTGCGGAATAACCCGCGCTGCTGCAAAATCGGCACGACAAGATCAACGAATTCCTCCAGTCCCCTTGGCACGGCTGAACTGACAATGAAGCCGTCGGCCGCTCCCGCCTCAAACCAGGCTTGAAGCTTATCGGCAACGGCTTCCGGCGTACCGATAAACGTCGGCTTCGGTGTCGCAACCCGCAGCGCCACCTGACGGAGGGTGAGACCCTCCTGCTTGGCCCAGGCTTTCATCTTGTCCGTTGCGCTCTGGAAGCTGTTGCTTCCAAGATCCCCGATATCGGGAAACGGTGCGTCAAGCGGATACTGCGAGAAGTCGTGATGTTCGTAGAAGCGTCCCAGAAAGTCCAAAGCTTTATCAATCGATACCAGACCTGCTATTTCTTCATATTTACGCTCCGCTTCCTCCTGCGTCCGGCCGATAATCGGACCGATACCGGGCATAATGACAATTTCATCGGGGTTGCGCCCCAGTGCTTTAGCCCGGCCCTTGACGTCGTCGTAGTACTGTTTTGCCTCCTCCGTCGTCTCTTGGCCGGTGAAGATGGCATTTGCCCATTTGGCCGCGAAATTTTTTCCGGACTCCGACGCCCCCGCCTGGAAGATGACGGGCTGCCCCTGCTTGGATCGGGCGATATTCAGCGGTCCTTTGACCGAGAAATACTCACCCTTATGATTTAGCGTGTGCATTTTGGACGGGTCGAAGAAAACGCCGGACTCCTTGTCGCGAACGAACGCGTCATCTTCCCAGGAGTCCCACAGCCCCGTCGCCACTTCCAGATATTCGTCGGCTATCTTGTAACGCTCCGGGTGCGACGGATGCTGCTGCTTCGTCTTGCCATAGTTTAGCGCAGAGCCTTCCAACGGCGAAGTCACCACATTCCAGCCTGCCCTTCCGTGACTGATCATGTCCAAGGAGGCGAATTGACGCGCAACCGTAAAGGGCTCGCTATAGGAGGTAGACAGCGTGCCGACCAAACCGATCTTCGAACTGATTCCGGCCAGAGCGCTCAGGATCGTGACAGGCTCGAAACGATTTAAGAAATGAGGGATTGATTTTTCGGTAATATAGAGGCCATCGGCAATAAAGACGAAGTCAAATTTGCCCTCCTCCGCTTTCTGCGTCCATTTCTTATACAGCTCAAAATTGACGCTGGCGTCTGTGATCGCATCCGGATGCCGCCATCCGGAAATATTGCCGCCGACGCCGTGCAGAATGGCGCCAAGCTTAATGTTTTTCTTTGCTCCCATAGTTTTCCCTCCTGCCAGATATGGTGGTAAAACGCGACAATGAAAACATCCCCGGCTCCACGGCCGGCTTCTTCCCTTCCAGAAGATCGGCCGGTACCGCTCCGACAAGCGCCCCTCCCCGGCATTACAGCTCCGAAGCGAACCGTTTCAGCTCCGCAGACGCCAATTCGGCGAAATAAGAAGCGCTGATGAACAAGGCCCGTTCATCGACGTCAAAGGCAGGATGGTGCCACTCCTTCGGCCCGGACGTCCCTATAAAGGCGAAAAAGCCCGGTATTCGTTTCTGGTAAAAGGCGAAATCCTCTCCTGCCGGAGACGGCTTCGGCGTAACGACGGCGATGCCGAGCCGTTCCGCTGTCCTCCTGGCCGCCTCCGCCAGGTCCGCATCATTGTTGACGGGAGGCGGGCCTTGAATCCAACGCAAGTTGGCCTTCGTCCCGTATGCGGCGGCAACCCCGTTGACGACCTCGCCGAATCGTTCAACCACCCTTGTGCGCACCTCCTCGTCGAAGGTTCGCACGGTACCGTCGAGCACCGCCGTCTCCGGTATCACGTTCCAAGTCGTTCCGGTGTTCAAACGCGTTACACTGATCACAGCGCTCTCCAACGGACTTACATTGCGGCTGACGATCGACTGAAGCGCCGTGACCAAATGAGCCGCAGCCACAACGGGGTCAACGCTTGCCTCCGGTACGGCCGCATGCGACCCAATTCCCTCCAGCTCGACAAGAAAGCCGTCGGCGGCGGCCATTAGCGGCCCGGGTCTGATGCCGATCGTGCCCACAGGCAGATCCGGCTTGTTATGCATGCCGTAGATTGCCCGTACCCCTTCCAGCGCGCCGCTCCGCAGCACCTTTTCAGCTCCGGCGGCCTTCTCCTCCGCCGGCTGGAACACAAGCCGGACGGTACCTGGCAGCTCGTGCTCCTTCTCCTTTAACAGAAAGGCTGCGCCTAGAATGACAGCCGTATGGAAATCGTGACCGCACGCATGCATCTTCCCCGGAATCCTGGAAGCAAAGGGCAGCCCCGTATCCTCCTGTATCGGAAGCGCGTCGATATCGGCCCGTAATGCAATGACGGGTCCCCCTTGCAATCCCCCGACTTCGGCGATAAGCCCGGTCTTTAAAGTGTACTGCGCCGCAATCCGTATCCCCGCATCCTCAAGGAGTTTACGGATATAAGCGGTCGTCTCGAATTCTTCATGGGACAGCTCCGGATACTGGTGCAGGTGGCGCCGGATGTCCACGATTTTCCGCTCTATTTGTTCGGCATTTACGATCGTTCCGCTGCCGTTTGCTTCCATGCTGCCGCCTCCTCCTCAGCGAATGCCTCCTTCAGTAACGTGTAGGAGCGCATGCGCTGTTCAGCATTTTTCAAGTGGTTAGAAACAACGATACATTCTTGAATGCCGTAAACACGCTGGAGCTCAAGGAGCTGGGTGCGCACCGATTCCTTCGTCCCTTTTATGATTTGCGCCTGCTGCGTCTCGATCGTATATTCCTCGTTGGACTGCCGACCGTATTCCTCCGCCTGCTCAATCGTTGCGACAGTCAGGGTCCTGCCGCCGGCCAGCTTGATTTTGACCAGCGTACAATCTCTTGCCAGCTCCTGCGCTTCCTTCTCGGTATCTGCAACGATAACCGACAAAGCCAGAATCGGCTGCGGATTACGGCCGTGCTTCGGCTGGAATCGTTCCAAGTACGTCTTGAACGCTTCTTGGGCCGTCTGCTCGCAGTTGTTGATAAACAACGCATAGACATAAGGCAGGCCTGAAGCCGCCGCGATTTCCGCGCTGGCCGCACTGGTGCCGAGCACATAAATTTCGGCCGGTTGTTCGGCAACCGGCCCGGCAATAATGCCCGCAAACGGATGATCGTCCGGGACCCGGTTCGTAACATAATGCTGAAGCTCGGTCAGTTTCTCCGATAACGACGCCGCTTCCGTGACTCCCTGCTGCAGCGCCCTGGTCGAACGGGGCAGCCCACCCGGTGCGCGGCCTACGCCCAGGTCGACCCGTCCCGGCGCGAGCGATGCGAGCACATTGAAATTTTCCGCAACCTTGTAAGGGCTGTAATGCTGCAGCATGACGCCTCCGGAGCCAATGCGGAGACGCTCCGTCTTCGCCAGCAGATAGGAAATGAGCACCTCGGGTGAAGTACCTGCGACCCGCACGGAATCATGATGCTCCGATACCCAGAAGCGGTAATAGCCCAGCTGCTCCGCCAAACGAGCTAACTCGACCGTATGCCGAAAAGCCTGCGAAGGCGTTTCCTCCGGCATGAGGGGGGTTTGGTCCAAAATACTGAGCCTGATTCCCATGACGTTCAACTCCCGTTCATTGTCCTCAATCAAATCGATTAGAAATTAAAAACTGTACAATCTCCGACGGGTCTTCGTTTAGCGTGATGATGTTCGTCTGCAGGGCAATCCCCGCCACTTCGACTACATCCATCGGAAACAGAAGCTGTTCCCGGACTTCCTTGCGCGCGCACAGTCCCGGCAGAAAGCAGATGCCGGCCTTGTTCAACACCAGCTTCTTTGCCGTTTCCGCATTATCGGTATGGATCTCGATCGCCGGAGGCTTGTTTAAGCTCTGAAACACCCGGTGAATCTGAAGCCAGTCCAGAGATCCGCATTCGAAGAAGACAAACGGCTGATCAACGATCCATTCCACCGGTACCTCCGTATGGCCCGCAAGAGGATGGTCCGCATAGGTGTATAAACGAATCGGATCCTCATAATACTTCACCGATTGCAGATTCGGGTGGCTTACATTGCGGACAAAGCCGATATCCAGCTCCCGATTCAGCACCTTGTTTACGATGTCTTCGGTAACGGACGTCGTCACCTTGATCTGCAGGCCAGGGTATTGTGCCTTCAGCTTCGGCAGCAGCTCCGGTATCATGTAGTTGGAAACCGATACCGTACAGCCGATCCGCAGCTCATGGGGGATCGCCCGCTGCCGCTGGATGTGCTGCTTGCCCTTGCGGTAAATTTGCAGCAATTGCTGCGCGTACGGAAGAAATTGCCGTCCTTTCTCAGTCAGCTGCACCTGCTTGCCCAAACGATCGAACAGCCGGCAGTCCAGCTCCCGCTCCAACGATTGAATCCGTGCAGTTACCGATGGCTGTGAAAGAAAGAGCACCTCTGCCGCCTTATTGAAGCTGCCATAATGAAACACATATACAAATGCTTCAATGTTCTCGATATTCATACGCATTTCTCCAAATTGACATAGAATAGGAAAATCAGGTGTGTAAAACAAAAAAGACCCTTGAAGCGCATCAAACTCAAATTCAGGATGAAGGCTTGGCAGGTCTCCGGCCGCCCGGTTGACAGCTATAGATTTATCCTATACTTTACCTATTATTACCAAGTATGTCAATTGGATTTAAGAAATTGAAACGAGACTTTCGATGGCTGCTTGGAAGCTCGGCATATTGTCCGCCTTATATCACAGGATCATGACAAGCCGCATAATGGCCGTGCCCAACCTCTTTGAACAAGGGCTGCTCGATAGCGCATCTCGCCGTAGCAGCCGGACAGCGCGTACGGAAGCGGCAGCCCGAAGGGGGGCTTGCCGGCGACGGTATTTCTCCTTCGATAGCGGCAAATGTGCGCTGACGGCGCGGATCCGGTACCGGAATGGAGGATACGAGGGCCTTCGTGTAATGATGCGCCGGATGACGGAACAGCTGCTCGCTTGGGGCAATTTCAACCAGCTTGCCCAAGTACATGACGCCGATCCGATCCGATACGTACCGGACGATATTGAGCCCATGACCGATAAACATCAAAGTTAAATCCAACTGTTGGCGCAGATCCTGCAGCAGATTGACGATCTGCGCCTGAACGGAAACGTCGAGCGCCGATACCGGCTCATCGGCCAACACGAACTTCGGACGCAGGGCAATCGCTCTCGCGATGCCGATACGCTGCCGCTGTCCGCCGGAAAATTCGTGCGGATAACGATCGTAAGCGGCAGGGTTCAGACCAACGAGCTGCAGCAGTTCCCCGACAGCCTCCCTCTTCTCCCTGGCGTTTAAAGCACCGTGAACGGAGAACGGCTCCCCGATGATATCCCCAACCTTCCATCGCGGGTCGACGGAACCGTACGGATCCTGGAAAATCATCTGCATATGCTTGCGCTCCTCCCGCAAGCGGGCGCCGGACAATAAAGCCAGATCCCGGCCCTCGAGCAGAATAGTTCCGGAGGTAGGCTTTTCCAGATGAAGAAGAACTCTGCCGAGCGTCGATTTCCCGCTTCCGGATTCGCCGACCAGGCCGAACGTTTCACCCTTGCGAATCGAGAAAGAGACGTCATCGACCGCCCGGATCGCTTTCTTCTCTTTTGAGAAGACCGATCGTCCATAGGGATAATGTTTTGTCACATGGACAAGCTCGAACAGCGAATCCGTATGCGGCTTTGCTTGCTCGGCCGCCGGCTGCAGAGAAGCGGAGGCGATTTCGGCATGGGGCGCTGTAGGCGCAGCAGGGATGTCCGAATCGCCGCCAATAAGCTGCTCCACGTTCCAGCAGGCCGATTGCCTGCCGCCTCTGTCCTGCAGAGCCGGCGCCTCCCGGACACACTGCTCCGATGCATAGGGACAGCGGGGATGGAAGCGGCATCCGCCTGGCAGGTCGGCAAGACTGGGAATCGAGCCCGGAATCGCATACAGACGCTTTGCGCGGTCGCTGTCCATCGTCGTTATCGACCGCAGAAGACCCTGTGTATAGGGATGATGAGGCTGCTCAAACAATTCCGACTTCGACGCCTTCTCGACCACCTGCCCGGCGTACATCACGATGATGCGATCGGCGATTTCCGCAGCGATGCCAAGATCATGGGTGATGAGCAAAATCGACATGTTGTATTCCGTTTTCAAATCCTGCAGCAGCTGCAGAATTTGCGCTTGAATCGTGACATCGAGCGCCGTCGTCGGTTCATCTGCGATCAGCAGCTCCGGTTCGCAGCTTAAGGCCATGGCGATCATCGCCCTTTGCAGCATCCCGCCGGAAAGCTCGTTCGGATACTGCTTCATTCGCAGCTCCGGCTCCGGTATGCCGACGCGGCGCAGCAGTTCCACGGCTCGGTGCCATGCCTGGCTAGAGGTTTCCTTCCGGTTATGGCGCCGAATGGTCTCGACAATCTGGCTCCCGATCGTAAATACGGGGTCAAACGCCGCCATCGGCTCCTGGAACACCATCGCCATCTTCTTTCCGCGCAGCGACCGGAGCGCGTGCCGCGAAAGCCCCGCCACGTCAACGCCGTCCAGTTTGATCGCGCCCGCAGCAATGGACCCGTTCTCATCATCGATCAGCCGCATGATGGCTTTGGAGGTCACCGTCTTCCCGCTCCCTGATTCGCCTACCAAACATACGATCTCGCCGGCTTTCATCGAGAAGCTTACGTCGCTGACCGCCTGCAGCCTCCCCCGGCCCGTATCGAATTCGACACTCAGCCGTTCTATGTCCAGTAAAGGATTCATCTGCAGCTCCTCCTATGAACGGCGCTTCTTCGGATCGAGGGCGTCGCGGAGCGCGTCACCGATCACATTAACGGACAAAACGAACAGCGTAATCGCCAATCCGGGAAACGTGCAAATCCACCATGCAACCGTCAGATACCCTCTTCCTTGCGACAGCAGTGAGCCCCAGTCGGGTATTTCCTTCAACTCGCCGAGACCCAGGAAGCTTAGGCCCGAACCGGTCAGAATGGAGGTGCCTACGCCGATGGCGGCCATGACCAATAGCGGAGACAACGAATTGGGCAGAACGTGCCGGATGAATACCGGGAATTCGGCAGCGCCGATCGAACGCGATGCCATGATGAACGGGCGGTTCTTGATGCTGAGAATTTGCCCTCTCATGATCCTGGCATAATTCGGCACGGTCGATAAGGCAACGGCTAAAATAATATTCCACAATCCCGGACCCAGCGCAGCGGCGACCGCCAGTGCAAGCATTACGCTGGGAATCGTCATGAGAACGTCAATTACCCGCATCAGCGCGTTGTCCACCCGGCCGCCAAAGTAGCCTGACAAAGCCCCGATGGCTCCTCCGGAAAGACCGCCGACAATCACCGAAGCGAAGCCGATGAACAGCGACTCACGGGCTCCATAAACAATGACGCTGAAAACGTCCCTGCCGAAATAATCCGTGCCCATCCAGTGCGCCGCCCCGGGGGGCAACAGGATTTGATCCGCCTGCATATCCGTAGGGGAGTAACGGGCAATCCACTGCGGAGCAAGCGCACAGACGATAAGGAAAAGAACGATAAGCGCAGCGGCATACACAAGCAATCTCGAAACGGTTGGTTTCGGGAGGGCGCGATGATACGCCGCAGCTGTCCTTTTCACCCGCCATATCGGTTTCATGGTTGCGGCTTCTCTCATCTTCATTCATCCTCCTTCTAGCTTTGCGGGCGTCTAACCCGCGGGTCAATGTACAAATACGAAATGTCGACCAATACGTTCACAATGACATACACCATGGCCGAAAACAAAATGACTCCCTGCACAACCGGTAAGTCCTTGGCCATAATGGCGTCCGCTATAATCCGGCCGATGCCTTGCCTTGAGAAGACCGTTTCGATGACGACCGTGCCCGCCAGCATCTCGCCGATCAGGATCCCCAGCATGGTGACGGCCGGTATGAGGGCGTTGCGCAGCGCGTGGCGGTACATGACCGCCCGTTCCGGCAAGCCTTTGGCGCGAAGCGTCGTGATGAATGGTTCCCCGAGCACCTCCAGCATCGAGTTGCGTACAATCCGGACAATGAACCCTGCGCCGAGCATGCCGAGCGTTAACGCCGGAAGAACCAGTGTTTCCAGTCCGTCCGAGCCCATCGCGGGAAACCAGCCCAAGTACACTGAGAAAATGAGAATCAGCAGAATACCTGACCAGAAGGTGGGCATCGAAATCCCGAATAAACCGACGACCCGGGCAACGATATCAATGACCGTATTGCGATGGATGGCCGACAGCACACCCAGCACGACTCCGACGATCACAGAGACAACTGAAGCTGCGGCCGTAAGCGCCAGAGTGGCCGGGAAATGCGTGATGATTTTGGGCAGAACCGGCTCCGAATTCACCAGCGAGGTCCCGAAATCGCCCTGCAGGACACGGCCGAAATAGCTGAGAAATTGTTCATGGAACGGCCGGTCTACCCCCAGCTGGCGCCGCAAATTGGCAATGGCCTCAGGGCTCATCGAGCTTGGATCGATCATGTTCATTACGACATCGCCGGGAAGCACGTACAGAATGCAGAACACGAGAATGGAGGAGCCCGCAACGACACCCAGCGAGCTTAATAATCGAAATGCTATCGCCTTGCCCATCTCCGCGGCCTCCTACTTTTGGACTAGAGAGACGTCGTTGAAAATCGGATAGCCAAGCGAATCGAATTTTAAGCCCGTAACGTTCTTTGAGGCCGCCACCGTATAAGGGAAAACATAGATCGGAAGAATGACGGCATTGTCGATAATATAATGCTGCACCTTCTTGTAAATCTCTTTGCGCTTTGCCTCGTCATGCTCTACGACGCCTTGATCAAGCAGCTTGTCGAGCTCGGGATCAGACAGACGGGACAGCGATGGGCGCGCATTTGGAGCGGTTGTACGATAGAACGAATTCAGCGCGGCAGGATCCGAATTCACCTGGCTGTTGCCATATAGGTCATATGCCTGTTTGGTATAGATGACGGTTTGTACGTCCTTTGTAATTTCCACCTCGACGGCGATGCCGACTTTTTTCAACTCCTGCTGTACGATCGCGGCGATATCATTGCGCTTCTCCCGGTTCGGCGAACCGTCGACATAATGCAGCGTAAGCCTCTTGCCGTCCTTCTGGCGTATACCGTCTGCCCCCTTGACCCAGCCCAGCTCGTCGAGCAAGCGGTTCGCTTTGTCGAGGTCGGGCTTGATCGAATGTTCTAAAGAAGGGTCATACCCAAAAATATCGGGTGTCAGCGGCGACCAGGCCCGCTGGTATGTCCCCAGATACAACGTCTTGACAATAGCGTCGACATCAACGGCATACTGTACGGCCTGCCGCGCCTTTACGTCATTCCATGGCTCACGCTTCTGGTTAAAGAACAGCGTATACGGAAGCCCCCTTGTGTTGACCTGCAGCACCTGCAGCTTGGCATCTTTGTTCAATGCCACCACATGTTGGGGAGGAACGGTCTCGGCCGCCGTCACCTGCCCGCTCTGGACGCTGCCGATGCGCGTCCCCTCTTCCGGAATAATTTTGAATGTGATGGCACCCAGATAAGCTTTGCCTTTGTTGCCGACCAGTTCCGGCGCCCAGTTGTAGTCAGGGTTGCGTTCGACCTTAATCTCCAGATTATCGTTCCATTTCACGAATTTGAACGGTCCGGTGCCCACCGGATTTTTACCGAATTGATCGCCGTACTTCTTCGCTGCGGTCGGAGATACGATTCCCAGCATCGCTTGGCTTAAATTTCCAAGAAAGGCGACGGACGGCGTCTCCAGGTTCAGCTTGATCGTATACTCGTCGATAACCTCGGATGATTTGTAGGGCTTCAGCAGAGCCGACGCGTTCGCGGCCTTGGTGGCCGGATCAAGGATCCGGTCATAGCTGTATTTCACCGCCTCGGCATTAAACGGAGTGCCGTCATGGAACTTGACATCCTTGCGCAGCTTGAACGTATAGCTTTTACCGTCCGGAGATATCGTCCACTCGGTGGCCAGCCATGGCTTGATCGTGTTGTCGGGCAGCTGCACGACAAGATTGTCATAGATCGTGCGGAACACCCTTACGGCTACGGCCAGACCGCTGCGGTGCGGATCGAGGGAATCGGGCGAAGTGGCCAAAGCGTACGAAAATTCTCCGCCAGGCAAGGCTTCCGATTTATCTTCCGTGCTTCCGTCATTGCCGGGCAGGCTTGTTTCCGCTTTCGGATGAATACCTCCGCATGCCGACAAAACCATGATGACAGACATAAGAGCGATTAAATTGACCCATCGGGATCTTTTCACACAGTCCACTCTCCCAAAACGGATTTCATCATATCATTCCAAACCATTGCGTATGAATGATTTCAAATCCAGCTATTTTATAAAAAAGAAAACCGGATAACATCGGCCTGACTGACAACGGTCATGACGATTCTTCTATGGTGTGCGGCTGCTTGGCGCGCGCTCCACTCCATACCGTACTTGGAATTTCCCGCCGCAGCACAGGGGCTACTTCGGCGGCAAAGCGCTCCATCTGCTCCCGCTGCTCCGCCTCGGTCAAGCCGTCTACGCTAATGGAAAGCACCTGGTGACCGAAGGCCTTATGGTACCTCAAAATCTTCTCTATCACGCTGTCGGGACTTCCAACAAGAATCGGGCCGTTCTCCAAATTGTCCTCAAGACTCTTGAACGGCGACTGATTGTGCTTTGCCGAATCGGTCGCATGAAATGCATCGTAATAAGGGCGGTAGCGCTTGATGGCCTCCTCGGTCGAATCGGCTAAATACAGGCTCCCCGCCCCTGCTCCTACGATCGCGTCCCTGGGATCGCGCCCGTAATATTCCCAACGCTCGCGGTAGTGGTCGATGAGCGCTTTATACTTGGCGAGCGGGTGAAACGTATTGGATGAGAAAATCGGCTCGCCGTATTTGGCCGCCAGCTCGGTGGACAGAGGGCTGGATGCGCTGCCGTGCCAGACTGGAATGGACTGCTGGTAAGGCCTCGGCAGAACGGTGACTTCATGAAGAGGCGGACGATACTTGCCCTGCCAACTGACACTTTCTTCACTCCACAGCTGTTTAAGCAGCGCGTATCTCTCGGCAAGCGAATCCCACTGCTCCTCCTCCGTAATTCCGAAAAGAGGATAATGCCGAGGATCGTTGCCTTTGCCGATGATCATCTCCAGACGTCCCCCCGAGAGATGGTCGAGGGTAGCATAATCCTCTGCTACTCGTACCGGGTCCAGCACACTTAGCACCGCAACCGTCGTTAACAAACGAATCCGGGACGTTCTGGCAGCAATAGCCGTCAAGAGCACCGGAGGCGAAGAGGAAAGAAAGGGCGGACCGTGTCTTTCTCCTATGCCATACGCATCAAAGCCCAGCTTCTCGGCAAGGATGGCTTGCTTCAGGATATTGCGGAACTTCTGCTGCGCTGTCAGCGTTTCTCCGGTTACCGCATTGCGGATATTCATGACCAAACTGAATAATGCGAATTTCATAGGCGCCCCCTGAATGAATAGGATTTACGCTGAAACTCCGCAAAATGTCCGGCGGATTGCCTGCGGTTGACCCGAAATCGCGTATACCCGCTTCCCGAATACCGACGCATCCGGGAGCCGGGGCTTTAGCCCGCAGCATTACGCCGAACCCGTCAGGCTGATGCTCAGACCTTTGGCTTGCGCTTGAATAAGGCGGTTCTCTTTTGCAAGGTCGTTCTATGTAGTTACTTGAGAGGAGCGAAGCTGTGCCTCATACAATGCTGGGTTTACAATTTTCCGCAGGAGATGCATCGTACCGTCTTCGTTGCCCCAGTCTATCGACTCTATGCGTTGATATCCCTTTCGTTCATACATAGCCAACAGCCACGGGTGCTTCTCGGCTGTTGCCAGCGTAAGGGCGGATGCTCCCAGCTTGTCACGGATAATCGTTTCTTCCACCCAGTCAAGCAGCCTGCTGCCGATTCGACGCCCTTGATATTCGGGATCTACCGCAAACCATTTGACAAAAGGAAGATCCGAGTTCCAACGGATCGGCTTATCCTTCGACAATGTCAGCGTGGCCACGATCTTTCCGTCCAGCTCCAGGACATAGCATTCGTTAAGTTTGATATTATCTTGGATCAGGGCAAGATCGGCATGAGCCGCAGGCCATTGAAGCTCCAACTCCCGAATCGTCACGTAAGCCTCATAAATGACGTCCAACAGTCTTTCTGCATCTTCCTGGGTGGCAAGACGGTAAACTTCACTCATCTAAGCCCTCCTCTTCCACAGGCAACATTTGCTGCTTGTTCACCCATGACAAATCCTTCTGATAAGCAAGCACTTGATCCCACGTTCCGCTGAATACCGGAGCAGCACAGCTGCTTTCGGGTACCGGCTTTTCCGGACGGGCAGACCCAAATGCCATGCACCGTCTCGCTGTCGGCGCCTTATATGGCGATGGAAGCCTGCTTGATTCGTTCGATTTGGCCCAAATGGGTGTTCACATGATTCGTGAAGCCTTTGACGATATCGGCGATCCGAACGGTTTCGCCCTGGGCATTCACCCCCGCCTTCTCCAAATCCTCATCGGTCAGGCGATGGAATAACAAGCTATTGTAATGAAGCAATTGCCCGAACAGCGACAGAAAGTCGGCCGCATCGCCATCATTCGCTTTTTGTCCTGCGACCCATGCATCCTGATTGAACGCAGGCAGCCGGGCCGTCGTGCCTGCCAGTATATCGCGAATCCGAAAGGATATAACGATGCTGTGATCGGCAAGATGGGCAAGCACTTCAGTCACGCTCCATGAGTCCGGCGCCGCCTTCCACGTTAACCGCTGCTGATCCAATCCCTTCACAGCCTGAACTAACTGACGATGCGTATCAAGGTATGCTTGAATATCGACTTGACTCATCCGATTTCCTCCTCAAATATGGTGTGGTCACGCCGGCCAGTGCGGACAGAATGGGTTAACGGCTCAAACCGGTTCAGAAAATGCGGATTGGACATCTCGTTGATATGTTTCCGACTCCGTTCAAATGGCCCCCGGCTTTAAGCGTCGTTGTGTCATTTGCACCTCCTGCATTTATCATTAAATACACATCGGTATTATCGGATTAACGCCGCACATCTATAATGTACACCAATCATCCGCCATACCGTATAAAGCTTTCTTCTATTGATCCATTCAAAACTTCTATATCTGCAGATGTAAAATAAACCGGCGGCAGCGATGTCATTTGCTCTTCATCCAGCCGCTGATGCATTCATTTTCCGCAACCACTTTTAGAGCTTATCCGGTCAGCGTCCGGTCGGGCTGCTTAGAGAAGATCGCCTTAATGGTCCAGGCGGCACCAATCAACGTTAATCCCGTAAGCAGAAAAATGAATTGAATACCGATCCATCCGCCGAGAATACCGCCGGCAAGCGGACCTATCACGATTCCGAACTGGCTTGCAGTTTGGCTCAAGCTGACGGCCCTTCCCCGGAATTCATCGTCGGCATAATTGATGATGAGCGCATTCAAAGCTGGATAAACGGCTGCAAAAAACAATCCGTAACTGAAACGCAGAATGCCGAAGCCCACAAGGTGATGAACACCGAGCTGAAGAATATTGCCGATGCCTCCGCCCAACAAACCGATAAAAAGTGTTTTTTCATAACCGATTCGCCCCCCGATCCTTCCCCAACGTGGTCCCATGATGACCGTAGCAATACCTACTGCTGAAAAAACAATACCTGAACTGAGCAAAGCATGGTTTATGCTTCCGCCGAGTTCCACCACATAGATCGCCAATAACGGTTCCAAAATCATAGCCGAGGTCGAGACCAGCAAGATCAGCCCATATATCCTCATCAATCGGGTATTGACGGCAGCCTGCTTAAGATCGTCGAGAACACTGGGACGGGTCCCTGCCTGTCTCTCACGAACCTCTATAACCCCAACCATGACGATCATAGCGGAAAATAACGTAATCAGTCCGGATGCTATGAAGCATCCCCTCAATCCAATCCACTGGCTCATCAAGCCTCCTGCCAGCGGTCCAAGAATCCCTCCCGCAGCTGTGGACGTCGATATGACGCCCAGGGCATATCCCACATGCTTCTCCGGTGTATTCGTGCCAACCAAAGCGATGGAAGCGGGACTAAAGCCTGCCATAAGTCCCTGAAATACCCGGACAAGAAGGAAGGTACAGAGATCATAGACGAAATAGTTTGCCAGATGTGCCAAGCCTAAACCAATTCCCGAACGAATCAGCATCGGCTTTTTGCCGAATTTATCGGCGAGCGAGCCCCAAAACGGTGCACACAAACCGCTGATCAGAAAACTGATCGAAATCGAAAAACCGGACCAGGCTTCCAGACCGCTTTGAACGCCCAGATCGTTGTGCAGAAATAGAGGAAAAAATGGAACTGAAAGAGTAAATGCCATGTGATTAAAAAATAAACCCAGCCATAACATATAAAGATTGCGTTTCCAGTACCGTTCCATGCTCTCCCCCCATTGGTTCGTACATCGTCTCATCCGCCTGCTGTTTTCCTTTCGGTATGCGGCCGTTGTATTGGATTTGACATTGTCGAATTTACTTTATCACCCCCGTCAACCATCGGCTAATAGAGAAAATCTATTTTCTTATTCAATAGTCCGATTTCTGCATGGACAGAGCGTCCGAACGGAATCGCAAATGCCTGCCGCAAGAAGCGTTATTTCCCATCCCTTACCGATTTAAAGCTAACGTGGTTGGTTTTTGTTTCAGAAAGTTTGTTCAGAAATATTGAACGTTAGAAAACCTGACGTTATACTTTACTTAGGAGGGGAGATTCCACTGTATTTTACTTGATCGAATTCTAATCCCCCTCTTTCGGCACCACTTTTGTGCCTTTTGAGCTTATACCAAAGCAATTAATGGCAATTAATCTAACAAACCAATTGAAACTTAAGGAAGGTATAAATTGTATTTATATAGAATATCAAACTTATACAAATATATTGATGAATAACGCGACTCAACGACATTGGAGAAAGGAAGTGTTCTTATGGATGTGCAGTACGTTATTGATGAAGCTTTTCATCCTCGCCATTTCGGGCCGCTGCCGCCTGAGGTCAGTGAAGCAGCCGCACAAAGATTTTTCCCACGGGGGAGTAACATCATCTTTCAAGGAGAGCCGGCAGAGCATTTCTTCTATGTACACACAGGACAGGTGCGGGCAACGATTATCCGGCCGGATGGAATCGAAAAAGCATTTGCCTTCGCGGAACGCGGCCAGTTTTTTGCCGATGTTCCTTTCTTCCAGCAGTCTAATCACTGGTATACGGTCGTAGCCGTGGAGTCGACCCAAGTTAGCGAGTTCTCCAGAGAAAGCATGGAGACCATCACCCGCGTTCGTCCGGATTTCGTGTTCTCGTTAATGCAATCGATAGCCCATAAAGTTTGGATGTTGAGCAATCAAATGATGACCCTTACCTTCGACCCCACCGAAGTCCGCTTAGCCCGTATTGTTGTTGAAATCCTCAACCGCAAGCCCGAAGGGTTTCGTTCGCTGGCTATTACTCATCAGGAGCTTTCCGCTTTGACGGGTACCTCGAGGGTGATGGTTACGCGGGTGCTGAATGACTGGCGGGCACGCGGAATAGTTGAGCTGCGGAAGAGAACCCTTTGTGTAATGGATCTGCCGGCTCTTGAGCGCATTGCCGCTTTTGGTATGGAGTAATCAAATCATATCCGAAATCATGTTACCATTCACAAACCCCGATAGCTGTAAGCTTGAAATCCATTTGTCATGTTACCTGATGAACTGGATATACAAGCTTATTTTTTTCTTCTTATCATTTTCGTGGTACGTAACTAATGAACCGATCGGGAGGCCGGTGCTGTGTTACACTAGGTCCGGAAACATCACGGCGGAACCCACACCGATGGCGCCATCCGATCCGGAAATCAGAACCAGAACGTCGGGTAATTACGCTTTTTGTCCTGATTATTAACGAGAAGAGCTACTAATACAATCATGACCGCCCCAATTAGAACGGGAGCTACCAAGAAACTCCAGCCGCTTCCAGACATCATGACAACTAATGGATCAGCTCCGGCCGGCGGATGGGTTGTTTTCGTCAAAACCATTAGGCTGATGGCCAAGCCAACCCCAATAGCCATCGCAACAGGACCATTGCCTGCAGCATGATATACCGCTAAGCCTGCCAGCGTTGAAATGAAATGCCCTCCTATAATATTTCTGGGTTGTGAGAAGGGCGCATCCCAAACCGCAAAAGCCAATACACAACTCGCGCCGAACGGAGCCATAATCCATAAATCGGAAGTAACATTTGTCAAGAAAGCTAATAAGCCTATGGCCAGAAACCCGCCGATAAACCCCATAAAGGCATTCCACGGATTGGCTTTCAGGGGGCTCCTGGCCTTCCCCCTCATCTTCATGAGAAAACCAATAAAATGCGAATTCACACTCTTCACTCCATTCATAAATACATAGTTATTTAGTAATTAATGATAATAAGCTAACTACGGAGTGTCAATAGTCCTGTTCAAGATTTCATTAGAAATTACCCTGTTCTGCCGGCTGCCGATCCATTGTCCGGTCGGGTTGAATCTCAACCGCAACACCGTGCAATGGGTCTGCACCTTTCGCCGGTTTGAATATATTGCGCATAGGTGTATAATGATGATAAAAACTAGTATACTATGCAAGGGGTAATATTTAATGGATAATGATATCCTCTTGAAAGTCGACCCTAACTTAACTTTTTGTATAAATACCCAAATCAAAGAACAATTGAAGTGGCTGATCGGCATCGAAAAAATCAAAACAGGCGAGATGCTTCCTCCCGCAAACCAGATGGCGGACTTATTAGGCATTAATCGAAACACGGTTAACTTGGTTTATAACCAGTTACGTGACGAAGGTTATGTTTCCATACAAAAAGGCCGAGGCACACAAGTCATCGACAGCGCCAAAATCAAAGAATTACAAAAAATGCGGCAACCTATGCATGAGCTTGTCACAAAGACAATCGCAGAAGCCGAAGCGCAAGGTATTCCCTTAACCGAATTTTTCAAAGCCAGCCTCGCATATATTCTCTTGCATCATCAAACACCGACGGATCAATTGCGGCTCCTGTTCGTTGAATGCAAAGGACATGATCATACGTTCTATCGCGATGAAATTAAACGGGTAACGGGCGCCGAAATCAAAACGGTTTTTTTAGAGGATCTGTTGACGACCGAAAGCGTCACGATCGAAGCGCTTGACTATTCGAACGTCGTTGTCACCACTTTGAATCATTCTGATGAGGTAAAAAAATTATTCGCCCGCTATCAAAAAAATGTATTAACCATAGGAGCGACAATCGAAATGCCGCTGCTCCTCCAAATCGCGCAGCTCAAACCAGGCAGTCAGGTCAGCTTCGTTTGCCTTGGAAAAGCAGGCGGCCAATGGATGGCCAGCCGGGTGCAGGATGCCAATATTACACACATTCAATCCCATGCCATTGGCATAGATGATGAGGCACTCTTGAAAGAAAACATCGAGAAGTCTGATAAGGTGTATGCTTCCGCGGCCGTCTATTCTGAATTAAAAGCATTAGCTCCGGATAAGGTCGAATTGTATCCGATGGTTCTTGAAAAGAGCAGTGAAAATCTTCTTCAAGAGTTTGCAAAATCAGCCAACTAAACACTGATCACCGAATGCCGCTTTCCCGTGAGGAGAGTGGTATTTTTTCTTGACAACACATAAAACAGCAGCCGGTTTGGCTGCTGTTGGTCTTGTGCTCTATTTGCAAGGCAATTATTATCGCAGATCCCCTGTTTCATTAGCGCGGCTTTTATCATGCTCGTTGCCGGGTTTCATGATTTGCAGCTGAGAATCCTTGATCAGCCGCGTGCAAAAGCCGTTCTGCACGTCAATCAAAATCGTAGCGTTGCTCCTTGAAGGGATCGCCATGGTGATCTAAAAGTTACTGTTATAAAAAAGATTTTATGAATTTCTTTTCCACGTTGTTATCAGTTCCGGGGTAATTTTGTTTCTTGCATCAACTGCATCTAACAATTCATCATGGGGGATAGAATTGTCGGCATAAAATAAAGTCGTATGTACACCTTCTGACTGGGCTATTTCTACCGCCGGAATAAAATCACTATCCCCTGTTACAATTACCGCATGTGTTATTAATCTCTTCGTACTATGCATGACAAGATCAGTAGCCAAATATACATCGACTCTTTTTTGTTCGAAAATAGCATTTCCTTTATCGTCAATACCTCTGTACGCTAATTTGCCTCTGCGAACAGTAAAACTGTTTAACCTACTCAGGGTCCTTTGAAATTTGACGGCATTAGAAAATTCTCTACTCTCATCGTCAGTGGGATTTGAAGACTGATGAGGTAAACAATGGTAATAATACGCTCTTAGTAGCGGGATATTTCCTGCTAGATGATTAACCATTTTCTCGTAATCAATTCTAGCTTTTGAAAACTTTAATAATACATTATCAAGGTATCCTCCATCAATAAATACTGCTACTCTTCCTGTCATAACAGTCTCAACTCCCCAAATAAGAAAACAGCGGGGGAATATTTTCTCCGCTGTTTTCTGTAAAACTCTTGACCTACCGTCCTTAAAGAACAGTAGCGGTTATCTCTGATGATATTATATGCAACAAATAATAAAAAAGCAACACATCGCCCCAATGCGGCGAGGCTGGATTGTCAACAGTAAATCAGACAAT
This sequence comes from Paenibacillus naphthalenovorans, assembly GCF_001465255.1. Classification (NCBI taxonomy): domain Bacteria; kingdom Bacillati; phylum Bacillota; class Bacilli; order Caryophanales; family Paenibacillaceae; genus Paenibacillus; species Paenibacillus naphthalenovorans. The sequence continues at coordinate 3,684,401 of NZ_CP013652.1, forward strand.
TTTTTTTAAGGGCTTCTTGGCGATACTGAACAGGCGTCATATAGCCTAAGGTTCCATGAATGCGATACTTGTTAAACCAGTTTACGTAATCGTATAATTCCAACTCCAGATGACGAAGACTTTGGAAATTCATCTGATTCACAAACTCTGTTTTCATGATCTTGTAGGTGGCTTCAGCGACAGCGTTGTCGTACGGACAGCCTTTCATACTCAGCGACCGGCCAATTTCAAACGTCTTCAAAAGCTCGTCCATCTTTTGATTTTTGAATTCGCTACCACGGTCGGTATGAAACCATTGAAGCTGGCGTAAATCGCCTTGTACCGTGGCAAAAGCGCGGGAAATCAGAGCAGCGTCCTTGTTTGGACCTGCACTATGCCCAATGATCTCTCGATTGAACAAATCGACCAGCACACAAATGTAATGCCATCGGTTCTTGACCTTCACATAAGTGAGATCGCTGACGACGAAGCGTTTGACTTCCTCCTGCTCGAACTCTCGGTTCAGAACATTCTCCGTCATGGCTTCATTACAAGCGGTTTTGCGGGGCCTATATTGAGCCACGGTGTAGGTAGAAACGAGTCCTTGCTCTTTCATGATTCGACCAATTCTACGTCTGGAGACGACGAATCCGCGATCCTGGAGTTTGACTTTGATCTTTCGTGTACCGTAAGCTTTTCGATTCTTATGGAAAATATCCACAATTGCTTCAGTTACATTGTCTTCGTTCGGTTGTTCTTTCGTTTCATAGTAAAACGTACTTCTTGCGATTTGCAGGACGTCGCACATTGCTGATACCGAGTATTTATCAAGGTTGTTCTGGATGATAGCTACTTTCGTCCCATGATCAGCGCGGCTTGCTTTTAAATGTCCACCTCCATTTTCAGACGCTGGTTCTCTTTTCGTAAAGCGATCAGTTCTTTTTCTTCTGATGAGCGATTGTTCTTCTCCTTGAAGGAGCCCGTTGTCTGAGCTTGCTTGATCCAGCGGTCTAAAGCGGAGGCAGTGAGGTCATATTCCTCCACAATCGCTGCTCTGGATTTCCCGTTTTCATAGAGTTCCACCATTTGTTTTTTAAATTCTGAGGTAAAGGTACGTCGTTGGTGTTTTGGCATTGTAGAGATCCGCTCCTTAGGATGATAGGTTTATTCTACATGCCCTTATTTTTTCTGTCCAACTTAGTGTAGCCGATCCAAGGCCCATGATTATCATAATTAAGGACGAATTTGGATTCGGGTCTTTGGTTGGAGAGGAATAAGCTGGTTCATATAAGTTCTAACAACTCTGTCGTATAGATTACTTACTTTCGGTGCCCTAATACTGATCACTAAAGCGTAGGGTATCGGCTTAGGGTCATCTTGAGGCATTCCCTCGTACCTATTATGATAGTATATATCAAAACAAGGGTCTTTTAATGTACTTGCTTGAAATCGTTGAGATGCCTTGAGACAAGGCTCCCATTTATGCCCTTCTTCCCTCAATTCGAATTCGCTTATTTTCATGTTTTTTGCATTGAAAAATGACTTGGTAGCAGCATGGGCAGATACCTTCCCGTTATCGTAAGTGTTAAATTTGTCCGAGTTAGGTCTGAATGCGATTTCCAACCCGGCTCTTGTATAAGCATTCGGAAAACTAGGATCAACTTCAGGAGAAATTACCAAAGTCGCATCAATTGTGACGAACCCCGTTAGATTACCATCTGGAAGGGGGACTGGCGCCCTTAAATGTTCTTTAACAGGTAATTGACCTTGAAATATTACTAATGCCTCATCATCATCACATGTTATCAGGCGATCGTAATCTGTTTCGAGTCTCCCCCAACCTACTTCAACCGGGCTATGGATGCCTCTATCTGCACGATGTAATAACAATGCCCGCAAAGCCATTGCTCCAAAATCGTTCCCCAATTGTGCTTTTACAGCAACAGCAGTACGAAGCGCGTATGGGGCAGCAAAGCTTGTCCCAGCCACTCCTGCGGCATTAATTCCACCTGTGCGAGATGTCAGAACAAAGAACGGATTATTATTGTCTCCACCAAACACAACGCCATCCGGTTTCACAACACCTGGTCGACGACCCGGACCAACACAGCTATACGCTGTCCTCTTCCAAACTGGAAGTCTATCGTTGTCACACGCACCAATACAAAGGACATTTACTGCATCCGACGGAGGTTGAACTCGATTCAAGCCACTAAGTGGGTCCCTTTGTCCAGCATTACCAGCGGCTACCGTGGCAAATGTGTTCCCTCCTGCCAGACGAGTATCAAGGTCAGAAGTCCATCTAGTCACGTCGTCGTCATCCACGGGAATGTCCGGCCCTAAGCTTATATTCATAAAATCGTATGGCTGATTTGCTTTCTTTGCATCATCTAAAACTTCAAGTATGCGATCTAACACATCGTAGTATTCAAAATCGCCCCCTGTACCAGTCCGATCATCTAATACACGAACATGATCAATATGACATAATGGGCGTGAAGCTGGACTTTGAAGATTCAATGGGCCGAACAAAAGCGCCGAAGTAACATTTAATCCGTGTTCCGAGAGCTCCGGTACAGGATTTGCAAGAGAAGCAGGCTCAATATAGTTAACCCAGGGCGTAACTGGATTGTTTTGTGGTAACCCCCCATCAAATATAACAACACGCAATGATGGGTCTAAGGCCACTTCAGTTGGTAAATTCACTTGGTAATATTGATTACTCCGTGTAGGCCCAGGATGTAAAGGACGCATAGTGGGCATCGCTCGAACAACTCTGATAAAAGAAAACATAGCCAGCTTCTTCGCAATATTTTTATCTGCGTATACGGGAATGAAGGTAAGTCCCTTTGTTTGTTTCGCTCTTTGAACAACCGCTTGGGCTCCTAGTTTCGTAGCAAAATCCATAAACTGTTCAATTACTACAGGATTCTCAGTATCATGCAGCACAACCTCTAGTACTATATCGTTTGTTGTATCTGGTAATGCCTTTATCTTTTGCTCCGACGAAAAAGCCGTTAGTTCCTCAAAATGCGTTAAATGTTTAGAAACGTTCGAGAGAACCCAACCATTTAAATTTTCGGACCATGAAGAAAATGCTTTTCGAGACCCCATTACTAATAGCTCATCTGTTATTGCTTCCTCAGGATGCTTCGTTATCCCCCACTCACGTGGTTTAATTTTTTTTGTTCTTCCGCCGACAGCTCTAAGTCCCACACTATTGAGTAAGTCGGATGGAAATTCGCTCTTTGAAACATACCTCGGATGCAATGTTATAATGGCGGTAACTTGATCGTTAGGACAAGCTTCCGAAGGTAAGGTTTGAAACTGATTGTTTGCAGTTCTCAACCAAGTTGCCACTTGCCATTTTGCTGTATCAAAATCATACGGCGGATTTTTGTCTCCCCCACCTGACTTAATTGTTACAGGAGCCGTAAGCCGCTCCCCGTATCCAAGAAGGAAATTATTCTCTCTAGCCACCAATTTCACCTTACCTTTCGAATTTATGTCTTAATTTTTTCTGCTCAAGTATTTTCTCAACGTATCTCTCGACACGCCAGTTATATCGGAAACACGCCGCTGTGACAAACCGGTGTCTAACAATTTCATCGCGATCGCTAACTTTTGCTCCCGTTCAGCGTTTAAAATTAGTCTTGCTAAAAGTTCTTCCATCATAATCTCTAACGGCTTCTTTTGGACGACACTCTCTCTCCTTATCGAATTAATCTGTCTAACCACCTCAGCATACGAATTGCCCTCCAATACGGTCGATAGCACTTCAACCAAAGTCTCTCCTTGCTTTGTAAGATCAGCCATTAAAGATTTTATTGTCGTATTTATTTCGTTCGATGACGGGTGTGGAAAACGTACCACCCGCTCAAAACGCCTCCACACAGCTGGATCAAGTAAATCAGGGTGATTAGTGGCAGCAATTAATACCCCATTTGCAGGCCAATCATCAATTGCTTGCAACAGGACTGTTACCAACCTTTTTAGTTCTCCGACTTCTGAATCGTCATTCCTCCGTTTGGCAATTGCATCGAATTCATCTAAAAGTAATACAGAAGGCGTTTTTTGAGCATAATTCAACACCGCCCTTATGTTGTTTCCGGTCTTACCTAAAAAACTACTCATTACAGCAGCAAGATCCAACGTAAGCAATTGTCTTTCAAGGTGTGAAGAGAGCCAACGCGCTGCTAATGTTTTACCTACCCCTGGAGGGCCGACAAATAATATTGACCTCGTGGGTGCTAAACCCATCTCCATTAGTTCGTTTTCATGTTTGCGCTCTTCAATCACTGATATAAGTTCCCTATTTACAGTTTCAGGCCAAACAGGCTCTTGATCAAACACAATTGATTCTCGTCTAAGTAGCTCTAACTTACTATCTACATCTATTGGAACCGGTTGTTGCTTAGCGTCTCTAACTGCAATACCGCTCTTCTCCTCATATTGAGACAGTAACTTTTTTATTGCCTCTGCGCTTTCTGGATTGGCTTTCATAAGACTTCGAAGATTTTTCCGAGCTAATGCCACAACTTCTTGTGGTCGCCCTTCTAAAGCCAACCTCAACAGATGGACGTACTCACCTATAAATGAACTCAATTTAGTCCACCTTCCATCCCTTATTTTAATTATGTTATATTACCATATGGACTAAATTATAATACATAATCAATAATTAGTCCACAATTTTGTTCGCAATTTTGTTCGCACTAATTTTTCAGTTACCAGACGAAGTGTTGAAAAGTACAAATTGTATTATTTCACCTGGGTATACGTGATACTCGCAAAAGCATAACGAGGTTCGCCTTCCTCCTGTCCGTTTGGAACTTCCGCCATTCAATCTACTTTAACATTGAATTCAAGCCTTGAAGGACAGATAATCCTACATGGACCTGCAAGTTTTTATAAAATCACTCATTACGCATCCATCCATAACCACACTGCAACACGCACTATTATCTGAAGATAATTGGTTACAACTGCGATTAATCAGCGTAAAATGAATAAATAGTACTTTAGTAGCATACGCGGAGACAAGGGGGGGCTGGTGTGCAAGCCATAGAAGATATTCATCGTATAGGCAATTATTTCACGAAAGGGAGTACCGTCTTCTACTTCAATAAAGCGGCCTTGCCGGGTAAAAATCTTCGGGTATTTATTTATATCCGGGTATCGACAAAGTTGCAGGAATATAGATTCTCGCTTAAAGCACAAATACAGGAATTAGTACAGTACGCCCATTCAATGGGCTGGATTATCGTCGGCATTTACCGCGACGTAGATAGCGGCGGCAAACTGGATAAGGCAGGCCTTACGCAGATGCTGGACGATGTAGACGATGACAAAGGCGACGTAGTTTTGTGTATTGACCAGGATAGACTTTCCCGCCTGGATACGGTTAGCTGGGAATACCTTAAAAGCCAGCTGCGCGAAAACAGCGTAAAGATAGCCGAACCAGGGAAGATAACCGATCTGGCCGACGAAGACGACGAATTCTTTAGCGACTTAAAAAACTTATTCGCCAAACGGGAAAAGAAGAAAATCGTTAAACGCATGATGAGGGGTAAGCGGCAGCGTACCCGCGAAGGTAAGGGCTGGGGTAAGCCGCCTTTCGAATACCTGTACGACAAAAATACCGGGAAGCATACTGTTAACGAAGCCTACAGCTGGGTTATCCCGACTATTGACGATCTGTACTTAAAACAGGGTTTAAGCGACGAAAAAATAGCGGAAGTGCTTAACGGTATCAAAAAGCCGCCGTCCGGGAAGCCCTGGAATAGCCAGCATATCAGTAAGCGCCTTACCAGTAAGGCCTATCATGGCGTTATGGAAAAGTCCTTTTCAAACGGCGAAACGATTGTAACCCCAGGCGTATACCCGCCTCTACGTTCAAAAGAAACCTGGCATAGAATCCAACTGAAACGAAAAGAGAAGTACCAGAGGCGTAACCCGATCTACCCAGCGCTTACGCGGAATATCGCGGTAACATGCGGCGATTGTGGTCGTAAGCTTTCGCTTAAACAAAGCGGCAGCATAAAATACGGCATACACTTTTATTACAAGCATGGACGCGAACATAAGCCCGACTACAGCCCAGACTGCGGAATGTCCATAAATTCGATTCGCATTGACTTTAATTTAATCCGGGCGGTTAAGGAAATACTGGACAACGAAGAAACAGCCCGACGCTATATTCAGTTCGAATACAACCCCCAGGACATAGAACAGCTTAACGCGGAAATAGAAGGCGTAAACAAGCAGCTAAACGAAGTACAGCAAATGTACGACAATCTGCTGGATTTAGTGCTTAAAGGCGGCGGGGGATTTTCCGGGGGCCTGCTGGAATCGAAGCAGGCAGAACTAGAAAGCCAGCGCCAGGTTCATACTGCCCGGAAGCGCCAGCTGGAAAACAAGAAAGAAGCCGTAATGCAGCAAATGTTTAACTACGTAGCTGTAAGCCAGTATTTCGAAGCGCTGCTATATCTTGACGAAGAAATGACGCCCCAGGAACAAATGGAGCTAATCGGGCGGCTGTTTCCATCCGGGGTCCTATACGAAGATAAGCTGGTCCTAAAGGCGTACCTTAACGGCGAAACGCCTTTCCCGGTTGTCGTACCTGTCGCACCTAACCCATTCGGCTACATGAACAACGGCGGCCCTAGGAAGAAACGCAGCACGAAGGCCAGCCTGGGATTAAAAAAGATCACAGAGGAAGTAAAAAAACAGTTTCTTTAAAATGCTGTTGCTATTCTGCCGAATATTTTATGGGGGTATCTTATTTATGGCTGAGATAAACGAAACACCGCTGCCGATAGACCGGGAATACATTTACAAGCGGGCAACGCTGCATAAAAAGATTAGCGAACTATCCTACCGCGACGCGGAAGCCGCCCTGGCATTCCTGCGGGAGTGGGCCGAAGGGAAAAAGCCTGTTTCGCAGCTGTGGGAAGAAGTCGCGGCAGCCCTGGGGGCCGGGGTATGAACGCCTACACTTACGCCGGATTGATTGAAAACCTGAAAATGCGCATGTAGCGCAGCAGATTATTTCCGACTTCGTTGAAGGTGACGTAAGAATGCCGGGTATTACCCAGCATTACCAGTGGCGACTTCGTCAACTGGAAGGCATGGGCGAAAAGGTACTAGCTGAAACGCTGCGGCGCGACTATGCCTACAAATTGAGGGGGCCGGGGTATGAAATTCACAGCGAAAGTTAGGATAGGCGGCGAAACGGCAGAAATTACGTACGATAATGGGAAGCTGTCAGGAAGCCCCGAAGCAGTACGCCGCGTAGAATTCCTGGCGCTGTCGCTGGAAGGTACACCTGTAGGGCCAGTTCCATCTGTGACGTTCACGAATCATTTAGCCTGCCCGCTGTCTACCAGGGTCATTATAGAAATGGCATATAACGGCCAGGTTAAATTTAGCGGAAAAGTGCCGCGCGTACCGCGAACGCCGAAGGGCGCAGTAAATTAATCGAGAAAAGGTGAATAAAAATGAGCACATATTTCAAGAAACTAGATGATTTATCTATTAAAGACTTATTTACACTTGCTGAGAATGACGTTAAAGAAGATCAACACCATGAATATAAAAGCGATATTTCCCATCCAGATGCATTTTGCGCCGCTTCACTTCTCTTGCTAATACATATGGTGGTGATTTTCTACTAGGAATTGACGCACCTGAAAATGGGCCGATTAAACTATCGGGCATTTCTACGGAAGATACGGATAAAGAACTTTTAAAGTACATTAATATCTTACAAAATGGAGTAGAGCCTAAGTTACCCCAAGTACAAACAAAAATATTTGAAGTCGGAGAAAATCGATATGTATTCTTATTTAGAGTAGGTCGTAGCTGGCTTCGTCCGCATAGAGTAAAAGGGTCGTCGAAGTTTTATTCTCGGAAATCCAACGGTAAATTCCCATTAGACGTTTTTGAACTTCGAAATATGTTTTCTGAGACTACAGAGTTCTCCAAGAAGGTCAAAGAATTTAGAGAAGAAAGAGCATTAGAATATATGCTTGAATACAACAATTCTTCTCCATTTACTTTAATCCATCTTATTCCCATTACATGTTTCGAAAATAGGTATTCCCTAGATTTATCTTTAATTGAGAAACTACGCCTAGCACCAATTGCGAGTGCAGGTTGGAACCCAAGGATAAACTTTGATGGCATTTACTCCAACACATCAGATAATGCTTCAAGCATGCAAATTTTCAAAAACGGAATTATAGAAGGTGCTACGATACGCCTTACAAGAGAAGGTAGAATACCGTCAACTTATTTTGTTGAAAAAATAACTGAGTTTATAGGTCAAAGTATATCAAACTTTGAAATAATGGATATGAAGGAACCGTTTTATGTGTCAATATCAATGTTCGGAGTTGCCGGTTATGAATTTGCTGTTGATCCAATGAAATATTTCTTTTTTGAACAACGTAAACTAAAACAAGATAAGCTAATATTTCCCGAAATTTTAATCGAAGATAGAACAAAAAATTTAAAAGAACAGCTTCGCCCTATCTTCGATTCGCTATGGAATGCTTTTGGTCAGATGCGCTATAAAGAATAGTAAGCATAAATGTACCACGATCAACTTAAAAACCCGCGCAGGGGCTTCACAGCCTGCTACGCGGGTTTTCTTTTATTCCGCAATGTATGTCTTCTGTTCCGATTCTCTGCGCGTTACCGTTAGGACGTTCGGCATTTGGTACGCCGGGGGCAGCTTTACTTCGGGGCTTGTTTCTTCCAGGGCAGCCTTACGAATCGCTGCCAGGTCGTTATTGTACTGGTAATGATCTACCCAGGCCCATTCCTTGAAGTCAGATTCTTTAATCAGTTCCGGCCCCATTAAGCCAAAGCGTTCTTCTTTACCAGTGTACCGCAATACGGCGCTGGCTGTGCTGTGCTGGATATGCGCCAGGCTTTTGTTTACCTGGTGCATTTTGACGAATACAGTGGCCAGCGTGTCCGTATACCCCTGCATATGCTCTTTCAATTTGTCCAGCAGGGGCTGAAATTCTTCACGAAGCAGGCTGCCGTCGGCAATTCTGCGGCGAATTTCGGCCTGGACGTTCCTAAAGGCTACCGCCATGCCGTCCGGGTACGGCTTCTTCACAGCGTCCAGATTCGCCCGTAGGCGCTGTAATTTCGTTTCGGCGATATCTGCGGCCAGTTCCGGGTCCTCCAGGGCCTTTTCCAGCAGGGCGTTATACCGCTGGCGGGCCTGCTCTGCTTCCGCTTCTGCGGCTTCCAGCTGCCCGTTATCCGCTTCCTGGGCGGCTTCGAACGCTTTGATATTCTCCAGCATGTCTTCGTACGCTTTAATCATGGTTACATTCCTCCATTTTAATAGGTAAAGTTATCTTTACTTCTTTACTTCTTATTGCTGGGCGCTCTGGCCAGGCCATTAGGGAATGTTTTACCTTTGAATACACACTGAAATCAAAGAGGTGCATTTATGCGTGGATTCCAATACATTCGGGTTTCCGATGAGGAACAGGCTGTTGAAGGCTATTCGATCACAGCGCAAAAGGCCCTGCTAGACCGCAAATTTGCAGAGTGGGGCGCGACGGTCGCAGGGGTCTACATAGACGACGGGTATTCAGCTAAAGACATTCGCCGCCCCGATCTACAACGGTTGATGAACGACATTGCAACTCTTAAACCGGACTTTATTGCTTTCTGGAAGCTCGACCGCTGGACGCGGGCCGGGCGCGATTGGCACGCTCTTAATGATAAGCTCAAGCCCTACGGTGTTACCCTCCGCAGCGCAATAGGCGAAAATTTGAGCGAAGGGACAGCGTTTGAACGCTTCAACGTCGGGCTAAACGTGCTTTTAGGACAGTTCGAGAGGGAACAAATATCAGAGCGTGTCCATTTCGTCATGATGGAGCGACATAACAAAGGGCTGCGTAACGGCGCTAAACCTCCCTATGGGTATGACCTAAAAAACGGCCAGTTGATCGTGAACGAGGAACAAGCGGAAGTCGTACGGAAAATATTTAACTGGTACGCCTACGGTGACGAGAACGGACCATGTGGCTTTAGAGAAATCGCTGTCAAGTTGAATCGAGGTAATGGGCGGGAATGGACGTATTCAAGCGTCCGATATGCCTTAATGAACCCAGTCTATTGTGGTAAACTTCGCTGGAACTACCGTAAAGCTTCTGGCAAACCTACGGGGAAAGAAATAATTGTGGACAGCGATCACGCGCCAATCATTCCAGTTGAATTGTTCGAAAAAGTGTACGGTGAAATTGTGTCACGAAAAAGAGGCGGGAAAGCTGCAACAAGTGAATATGCTTTTTCTGGCGTCCTCAGATGCGGAAGATGCGGTAAGGCGATGGTTGGGTTTAGCCGCGGTGCGAGATTCTACCGATGCACAGGCCGGGCGAACGCCGGTACATGCGATATGCCAGCTATTCATTCGGGGAGGTTAGAGCAGGCTTTTCTCGCGTCGCTGGATTACGATTCCGACCAAGTGCGTAACCTAATCGACGTTCCAGACCGGTCCGACGAAGTAAAGAGCAGACGGGAAGCTCTCGAAGCAGAGATAGAGCAAATTCGAAAGCGTAAGAAAAAATGGCAAATGGCTTATGCGGACGACGTTATATCCCTAGAAGATTTACGGGAGCGTACCAGGGAAGACGCTGAACGGGAAAAGGAGATTTCGCAGGAACTAGCTACACTACCACAGGGGACTTCAAACGTTTGGTCAAAGGAAATGATTGCGGACATCCTTGTCGACGCCAAAGAGGCAATGCAGAGCGCGGATGAAGCCGAGAAGAAGGCATTTATTAGAGAGTTGTTCGAGAGGGTTACCGTTGATGCCGAGAAGCCAGAAGGAAAACCGGCACCTGGTCGCTACAGTATGCCGGTCATTATAGAGCTTGTTCCCCGTCAATCAAAATCGTATCTTTGAGATTGCCACGGATCGCCATACATGTGGTATCCGTTGCGCTCCCAGAATCCCGGCTTATCCTTCTCCATAAACTCGATGCCGCGGAGCCATTTGGCACTTTTCCAGAAGTACAGGTGCGGGACGACCATGCGAACCGGATAGCCGTGCTCAGGAGTCAACAGTTCGCCGCCGTGCTTGATGCCGAAGAAGCTGGTTTCTCGGGTAAAGTCCTCGATCGGCAGGTTCGTCGTCCAGCCCTGTTCCGCGTGCAGCATCACATAGCGCGCCTCCGGCTTCAGCTTTACGCGCTCCATAACGGTGGATACGGCAACGCCTTCCCAGACGTTATCCAGCTTCGACCAGGTGGTCACGCAATGGATATCGTTCTTATATTCCTGCCGCGGCAAGCTCATAAACTCATTATAGCTGAGGGTGACCTCTTCCTCCACCAAACCGAAAATGCGCAAATTCCATTTACTCATATCCCTGTAATAAGGCACGTCGCCGTAATGCAGCACCGGAAAACCGGTGGTCAGCGTCTGCCCGGGAGGGATGCGGTCCGCCAACGAAGCTTTGCTTTCCGATCGTTGTTCGAAGTTCATTCATTCTCACTCCTCTTCGTTAATTGACGCCTTATCTTATGACGCAGCGGGTAAAGTCACTTCCAATGCCTTTCCTGCATGGATGCCGCTTTCCATAACCATTGCGCCTCCGTGATGCCCGATCATAAAAGCAATGATTACCTGTTTAATTTGTCCCGGATCGCAGAGAATCATTAACTTCCCGGCCGTCTTAACCGGTATTCATCGCTTGAGGCCCCGGAGGAAGCGCCGCACCGTATCATTACAATATGTTTACTATTTTCCATCCATCCAACCGGTACAACGACTATACGTCATTATGATAAGATAAATACATTCACCGCTGCAACACACAAGCTTAACATCTGGGGGAATTCACTTTGAAATGGAAGTCCAAAGCGTTATGGCTCAGTCTCTCCATTATTGTGTTCATCACTTTACTGGGCCTTGCCGTTTATTTTGAATCTGCCGTCTATTTGTACGCAGCAAGCGCGCTTCCGGTTGTGATTGTGCCGCTGCTGCCCGATATGGCCAAGCATCGGTATGCGGATGCAGCCAAGAATAAAAACGTACGATTCGCCAAGCTCACGATCGGCGGCGATCCCATGCTCGCCATATCGTTTTCCCCGGGGTATATCCGTTGGAAACGGGCGACCGGCAAGCTGTATTTTCAATGGAGTCAAATCAGCGGGAATCCGGAGCTTGACGAAACTCCCGGCCAGGGGCACAAAGAAGCCTCTTTAACCGTGCTTCCCTTTGATTTGTCCGTTCATCCGCGTAAGCAGGGCTGGGTCGGCATCGATCTCGGCCAGCTCGCACAGCGCGCCGGCACCCTGCCCTATACGGCAGGCGAGGTAACGCGGCTGCTGATTCGCATGAGCGATTTGGAAGCTGTGGTCATGCCCGTTGCGCCCCAAACCGGGTTGCCCTCCGGCACCGGGAAACAGCTGCAGGTGTGATTCAAACATTCCTGCAAGTCAAATATCCCCTTCAGCCGCCGGCGATCCGCACAAGTAATGCCCCAATGTCCGCACCATTGCTCCCGTACCGCCTTGCGGCTCCGTCCCCCGTTCATTCCACAGCCATGCCGTGCCGCCGGTATCCAGATGCACCCAGGGAGCGTCTCCCGCAAAAAAGCCGATGAACAGCCCGGCGGTTATGCTGCCCGCCCAGCGGTCCCGCGACGCGGCGTTCTTAATATCGGCCACCCGGCTTTTCAGCATGTCGTGGTATTCGGGATAATTGGGAAACGGCCAAACCTTCTCCCCCGCCTGCCGCGCATACGACAGCAGCTCCTGCAGGAACGGCTCGTCGTTGCTTACTGCGCCGGTCGCTACGTCGGCAAAGCTTACGAGCACCGCGCCGGTCAGGGTAGCCACGTCAATGAGCCGGGTAGCGCCCAGCGCTTTGGCGTACAGCACGCCGTCCGCAAGCACGACGCGCCCTTCCGCGTCCGTATTCAGGATTTCAACTGTCTGCCCGTTCATGACGCTGATGACATCCCCCGGCTTGAAGGCGGAGCCGGACGGCATGTTCTCTGCGGCAGGGATGACGATCACCGCGTGAACTTGCGGCCGCAGCCGCCCCAAAACATGAATGAGACCGAGCAGCACCGCAGCGCCGCCCATATCGCTGATCATCTCTTCCATACCCTCCGGTTTTTTCAGGGAGATCCCGCCCGTATCGAACGTAATCCCTTTACCGACGAGGCCGATCACATCGGCGTTCTCCTCCTCCGTCCCGCGGTAACGGATGGCGATCATGCGCGGCGGGTTGGCGCTTCCCCCGCCGACAGCGGCCAGGCCGCCCATGCCCTGCTCGCGAATGCCGTGCTCGTCGAGCACCGTGCATTCCAGCCCGTAACGGGCGGCCAGGGTTTGCGCCTCGCGGGCGAGCGTCTCCGGCACCAGATAGTTGCCGGGCAGGTTCGTGAGGTCGCGCGCGTAATGCGTCGCCAGGGCCATGGCGTACGCCGCTTCCAGCGAGCGCTGCAGCCCGGCGCGCTCGTCCGCTGTCGCCCTGCCGCACAGCAGGGCGACTTCTTTCAGCGCGGGCGGCCGGGTCCCGCGCGAAGCGGCGAAGCTCGGCATGCGGTAGCAGCCGAGCCAGAGCCCTTCCGCGAGCGCGTACACGAGCTCGCGGACAGCCGCGCGCCCGGCGCGCGGCAGCGGCGCCGCCAGGCGCTCGAGCCCTTGGCCGAGCGCCGCACGCGCCGCGTAGACGCCGGCATCGCGCCAGGCGTCTGTGCCTTCAGCGCGGGCGGCCTCGCCCAGCCCGCACAAGAGCAGGGCCTGATAGCCCGGCATCAGGCCGAGCGTGGGCAGCGCCTCGGTCTCCCCGAGGCGGCCCGAGAACCGCCCGCGCGCCGCAAGCTCGCGGACCGCGCCGACGATGGCTGCCGGCACCTCCGTACCGGCAGCCATCGTCCATGCGCCCGACTCCAGCTCCTCCCGCGTGATAAACACCGCGAGCGCCTGCGAAGCGTCCTCCTCCGCTTCGTTGTCTTCCCGCGGCTCATCCCAAACCGGACGAATCTTCATGCTGAGTTCTTGCGTCACCAACCGGTCAAGCGGTTCCACTTCATTCATCCCTCCGTCCCTGCGGGCACGTGTCTCGCCGGCCCGGGTTCATCGTGTCGTTAGTTGTTTATCGTAAGCATTCGCCGCCTCCATGACCATCTGCCGCATCGGCAGGTGGTATGGGCACTGCTGCTCGCACAGCGGCTTGTCCTTACAGGGCTCATAATCCGCACAGGATAATATCTTATCCTTGTTGATTTGGTAAAATTCGTCGCCCTTCGGCAATAATCCCAATGTCTTGCGGATCTGGCTGGAGATCATCACATCGGGAATTTTAATCTCAAGAGGACAGGTACAGTAGTTGCAGCGCCGGCAGTTATGATTCCCCAGCTCCGCCGCCAAGGCTTCCAGCTCCCGTCGTTCGTCGTCGCCCACTTCCTCGCGGATGGCGGCCAGGTTCTCCTTGACTTCCTCAACGCTCACCATACCCGACAGCACGACGTGCACGTCCTGGCTATAGGGATAACGCATCGCCTTGGATACAGGCTGAATAAATCCTCCCGACAGCGGCTTCATCGCGGTTTTGCCCATATTTAGCCGTGTCGCCTCGGGGATCAGCTCATCCAGAGAAAAAGGCTGCGCCAGATTCAAATGAAACAACACTTGATCGAACTGTCTTTTCGCTATCCACTTCGCGAGCAGCTCAGGCCGGTGTCCGGTAATGCCGATAAACCGTATGTACCCCTTCCGTTTCATTTCCAGCGCGGCCTCATAAGCGCCGCCTTCATTCATCGCCGCTTTAAACTCCTGAACCGTATTGACGTAATGAATCTGCACCAGATCGATGACATCCGTCTTCATTCGCTTCAGGCTGCGTTCCATATCTTCCATCGCACTGGCATAATCCCGATTCTTCGTTTTCGTCGCCAGAAAAAATTCCGAGCGGCGGTGTGAAATGCTTTCCCCGATAATCTCCTCACTGTTTCGGTAGCCCGCCGCCGTATCGATATAATTAATGCCTTCATCCAGCGCGTAATTCAGGGCTGCCTTGGCCTGCTCAAAAGGGACTCCCGGCAGATTCATCGCCCCAAACCCCAGCGAGGATACGCGGTGCCCTGTATGGCCGAACATGGTATACCGCATCGCAGATTTCCCTCCCCATTCGTCAACCTTGCGCTTGCCCGATAAGCTGAATCTAACCTTTATGCCATTATATTACGATCTCCGGCAAAAAAACAGCAGAACTGTGGCGACCCCCGATCCTTAATCTCAATGCTGTCCGCCAAATTTTCCAGCGCTTCCGGCGCCTGATCCCCGCTGACGGAACATATCTTTCAAAAAAACAGCCGACGCTGATGGCGTCGGCTGCTGCGGGGACTTGGGTCCGGCGGCAAATGATTTTTCTATGGATGCGGATTAAAGATCGGAAAAGTGAACGACCCGTTCCAAACCTTCTCCGGCTCCCTGTCGGCGTTCTGCAGCGATTGGCCTCCGGAAGCCGGCTCTTTTTTCGAGTCGGAGTCATCGTCATCCTTCTTCTTACGCTGGTTTTCGTCTCTGTTCCCCTGCTCTTTACGCTTCTCCTCGTCCTTACCCCGCTGTTCCTCAGCCTTTTTCCTTTCTTCTTCCAACCGTTTGCGATACTCTTCGGCCTGTTTTTTCTTCAGCTCTTCAGCCTTCTCGCGAAGCTCTTCCAGCTTCTTGCGCGCTTCTTCCTCCCGCTTCTTCTGCTCTTCCAGGCGCTTTGCCGCTTCCTCGCGGAGGCGTTTCTCTACGCTATTCCTGTTATCCCAGATGCTGCGTGAGTTCCGGTCGTCATCGTCGTCGCGATTGTTGCCTCTCCTCCGGTCGTCCCTGTCATCCCGGTCGTCCTTTTTATCGGCCTGACGTACTACACCCGGAATCGTGACGACGGACGAATGGGGTGAGCCCGGCCTGGCATTGACGGTTCTGGAGTTCCCTGAATCCTTGTCATCCTTATTATTGTCATTTTTCCCGCTGCCGGACGGAACAGTCGAGCTCTTCTGTTCGTTAGCAGGGGCAGTATTGTCCGGGAGGCTTATCGTACTTCCCTTATTCGTATCGGCCTTTTCCCTATTGATCAGCCGCTCCTGAAGCCTCTTATCCAGCTCGCCGGACTTTTCTTCCTCCATCAGCTGCTTGATGGCCGCCTTCGTCGGAAGACGGTCGGGCGCCATCATCTGAGCCATTTCCGGGCTTTCCTTGAAGATGCTCAATACCGAACGCGTCTTCAGCTCATCGAGCGTAATGGCGGCGCCGCTGCTTTTGGCATTCAGATATACGGTATATTTCCCCATAGACACACCGTTCTGGCTGGCGACCTCACGAACTTCCTGGGGAGCGGCGAAGGAGGCTATATGATATGAATCTACTTGCGTCGGGTGCGATGTTTGTATGTATTCCTTCACCTGCAGGCGCAGCTTTTCCGCAATCAGTGTGTCACTGATCTTGCTGTCCGGCTGAATGACCGTGCTGGCAATGACGATTTCGGCCTCTCCTTTGGAGAACGCCATGGATTCAGCCCTGTTCAAAATGCCCGCCGTTACGGTTTCCAGAGGCTTTTTCTTATAATCGACCTGTTGAATCAGCGCCTCGCCGTCTTCATTCAGACCGTGAAGCTCAACAACCCGCTCCCGGATGTCGATGCCCATCTCCACGCTCGGGTTAATGTCGATAGAGATATATGCCACAACCTCCTGGCTTCCGAGCTTGCCTTGAAAGCTCGCGAACAGCACCAGACAGAACACCACCGCCGCCACGATGGCCGAACGCCCGGCGACAGACAAATTCCTCCAGTTGATGCCTTCGTCGGCATAAGTGATTTCTTCCCCGACCTCGCAGTTTCTTTTTTTGCGGGCCAACCGCTGAAACCGGCCATCGGGCCGCATGACAATGACGCTTTTCTCCGTGATTTCCATCACGATCCCTTTGTTCAATTCACGTCCCCCCCTTCTTCCGAATCGCTTCTGATATGAAGGTAATCTCTAAGATACGGATAGGGTCCTTTATATATCAGAGCGACAGCGATAATAAACTTACGGTTTCGTTCCAGCGTCTTGCGCGACACCTCCACTTGATCCAGCAATTCCTTGATGGGCAGCATTCTCTTTGACATCATCGTCTGCATCAGCCCGGCATCCTCGGACAGCTTTTTCGCAATTGCGAAGAGCGCCTGGCGCGAATCGTCGTGCTTGGGCGAAGCGTCGACCAGATCGGCAAAACCAATCCCGAAATCGGTCAGTGAACGGTTCAGCTCCATAATTTCACTACGTCGCTCCTGGTTGCCTTTTTGCTTCTCATACTGTTCGATCGCCTGATGGATCTCGATGGGATTAACAATGTTATCCTCCTCGTCCTCCACCTCGAACGTACTGTAAGGGATCTGCTGCGAGAACCGCTGCTCCTTTCGAATATAATCAATAAGCCGACGGCGGATCACCTGTTCGGCAAAACCAAGAAACGAACGTCCTGCCTGAGGAGAAAATTGATTGATCGCCTCATTAAAAGCTCCGAGCGCGATGCTGAACTCATCGTCCCGGGTAGGATCTATATATCTTTTACAAAATCTGCTCGTCACCTTGGCTACGTACGGCTGATAATCCGTAATAAATTGATTGCGAAGGCGCAAATCACCCTCTTGAATGCGAATTACGATTTGTTCCGGCGATTGCGAATCCGCGTTATCCGGGTGGGGAGACTGGCGTTTTCCTAAAAACTTCTTAAATAAAACGAGCAGCAATCGTTCCACCTCACACTACAAATTTTTCGCTGGTTCCCTAACGATTACGGGGGTAAGCTTAGGGTCTTCCCTCTCTAAATTTTCACAATATTTTGGATGGCCAGGTTATCGTTTCCATATCGTCCGACAACAAAAAAACATCCCCTCCCGAGCCGCAATTCCTGCGGATCGGTCCCGCTGGCCTGGGCTGCATGCTATGCGGCCGAAAGCGCGGCTCCCGGCTGTATGCACAGGCCGACAAGCGGTCTTATGCACCAGCCGGGAAGAAGCGGGCTAATGAAGGGACGTTATGGTTTAGACGGCCTAGGACAGGCCTCGCATGGTTTTTTTGCTCTTTAACTTATGCCGCCGCTGGCTAAGTACGTTCAGCCGCTTCTTCAGCTGCCGCTCCCATTCGGCGTCCCCGATTTCTTTGGCCACCATGAGGAGATCCAGCGCCATATCGATCTGGCTGCGGACAACCTCAAGCGGCTCCTCGTCCTCATGGTTTACGCAATTCTCAAACAGCTTCGACGAATCGTGGCCGTCAACATAATCTCCAAAATCTACTTCAGGGGCACCGTCTCCGTGTGCATATTCGGCCAGGATTTCATACTCGTTCTCGACCAGATGGTGCACTTCCACTCGGTGGCACACTGGGCAGAATAACAGAGGTACATTGTGTATATACGTTCTGATATGTTTTAACGTCCCTTTCGTTCCCAACATGCTGGCACCGCAGCAAAAGCTCATCCTTTTCGCCTCCAAATCCCGGTTTAAAATCCTCTCAACCTATATTCATTCAACTTATATTCAATCCGAGCCAAAAAAACACATGCCGATATCCTAGACTTATATTCGACCTAAGGATACAAAAATCCTCTTTTTTCATCTTTTGAAGGCCAGTTAAATCTTTCCTGACCCCGTTCAAAAAGCGCCTTGCGCCTAGGATTTGGACAAACTTGAAATGAAATACAGCGTTATTTCAACTGTATGAAATAAGGTCGTCCTTTTATGTTATATCATATGCGGACGAGGTCTTTTTGCATATACGGCTGGAGCATACTTTTCAAACTTGCGACTCCTCAGCTAAACGATTCTAAATGTTCCGCCTTCGGCATAAGGTAAGGTATCCATCCAAAACAAAAAACTCCGCCGCAGGTACTTCCTCACGCAGACGGATTGTTCATGATCAGCCTCTAAAAGGAGAGATGAGTTTATGAAGCTGCTTCCGATCGGTTCGAAGCAGATCGCATTTGTGAGCTATGACGATCAATCCTCGCAAATGCATATTCAGTATCATACGGGCCAAACGCTCACCTGCAGCGGCATAAAACCGGAGCAATACCAGTCGCTGCTGCAATCCCCCAACCGGTACGATATGATCATGAAGCTGACAACCGAGCAAAGTTTTTTGCCCCCTCGCATCCAATAAACGCATAAGCACAGGATAACGAATAACGAATAAAGCTTCACCCCAATCTCCACTTGGCTGGCGGCGGACATCGAAGAAGATGCACCCGGACCGCAGCTTCGGGTTGGAGATTTTATTATTTCCGTATACGCCCTGGAAAACCGGAAATAATAGTTTCATAGGATCGAAGCGCGATTTCACCCTTGAGCTTTCGCCGAAAGTGCGCCGGTCTCCGTTTTCATTCCATTTTCATGGATTGACCGGATTGTCATAAAAAGGTACTCTGAAAACTAGATTGCATTCTGGATAGAGAAGGATGTGGGTGGATTGCCAAGGCATTTAGTCATCGGGAACGGCAAATTTTTGATCAATTTGGATCGTCAAACGTATATCCGCGATTTGTATTATCCTTATGTAGGCCAATTAAACCATGTCGGCGGCTATCAGTGCAGAATCGGCCTGTGGGTTGACGGCGCGTTCAGCTGGCTCTCCGATCCGGACTGGAATATTGAGCTTTCCTATGCAGAGGATTCGTTGGTCACCGAGGTCAAGGCCTCCCACTATCATCTTGGAATTACCCTGCTCATTAACGACGGCGTCCACCAGCGTGAAAATATATATTTGAAGCGGGTGCAAGTTCACAATCATTGGGACAAAGTACGCGAAGTGAGGATGTTCTTCAATCAGGATCTGGTCATTAACGAGACCGAAGTCGGAGATACGGCGGCCTACTACCCGCAGAACAACACGGTATTTCATTATAAAAAAGACCGCTACTTTATGTTCAACGGGCAGACCGGCAGCGAGGGTCTGTTTCAATATACAACCGGGGTCAAGCGTTTCTACAACGCCGAAGGCACCTGGCGCGATGCGGAGGACGGCCATCTGATGGGCAACGCCATCGCCCAGGGGTCTGTCGACAGCACCATCAGCTTCCGGCTTCATGTGCCCCCGAATTCGGATGAATGGCTTTACTATTGGATGACGGCGGGCAAAAACCTCGAAGAGGTCAAGAAGCTCGACGCCTATGTCAAAGAAAGCCATCCCGGCAAGCTTCTGGACAGGGTTAAAATTTACTGGCAGCGCTGGGTGAATAAATCGGAACGCGATTACGGCAACCTGAGCAAGGACTGTATTCGTCTTTACAAGCAGAGCCTTCTGATCGTCCGTACCCAGACGGATGTGAACGGCGCCATTATCGCCGCGAACGATTCCGATATCATGCAGTCCAACCGCGATCATTACAGCTATATGTGGCCGCGCGACGGCGCTCTGATCGCCTATGCGATGACCATGGCGGGATATCAGGGAATGATTACGCCTTTCTTTCATTTTTGCGCGAACAGCCTGTCGCCGGAAGGCTACCTGCATCATAAATACAACCCGGACGGAACGGTCGGTTCCAGCTGGCATCCTTATCTGAACGGCGGAAAAATGCAGCTCCCCATTCAAGAGGACGAAACGGCGCTTGTCCTGTTCGCGCTCTGGCAGGACTATGTCAGACACGGCGATATCGAGCTCCCGCAATCGTTGTACCGAACGCTGATCCGCCCCGCCGCACGGTTCATGTCGAGCTACATCGAGCACGACCTGAACCTGCCGAAGCCCAGCTACGACTTATGGGAGGAGCGGTACGGCATCTTCACCTTCACCTCATCGGCGGTGTATGGCGGACTCATCGCCGCGTCCAACTTCTGCAGCTTGTTCGGCGACGAAGAACGGGCCAGCCGTTACCGCCATACGGCGGAGAAGATCAAGTCCGGTATCCTGAAGCATTTGTACAATGAGGAGGAAGGCCGTTTTGTGCGCGGTTTGGTTCTGGATAACGGCGTTTGGATCCAGGACAAAACGCTCGAAAGCAGCGTCTACGGCATCTTCGAGTTCGGAGTTCTGCCCGCCGATGATCCCCGCGTGGTCAAGACGATCGAAGCCAACCGCGCCGGGCTTACAATCAAAACCGATGTCGGCGGCGTTGCCCGCTACCATCACGATTATTACTTTCAGCGCTCGTCCGACATTAAGAACATCCCGGGCAATCCCTGGATCATCTGCACTTTGTGGATCGCTGAATGGGAAATTGAATGTGCCAAGACGGTGGAGGATTTGGAGGCTCCAAGACGCACGCTGGAGTGGGTCGTCCAGCATGCGATGGAAAGCGGCATTCTGCCGGAGCAGCTCGATCCGTTCGACGGCGGGCCGGTATCCGTCGCCCCGCTCTCCTGGTCCCACGCAACCTACGTGCTGGCCGTGGTGAAATACATCGAGAAATACCAAAAGCTGAAGCCCCCGGCCAAGGCCTGACGATATACAAGCCGGATTCAACCGGGCAGTTCTTTGAATCCGGCCTTCATGGCTCAGCTCCGCTGAAACCTTTTTTTAGTAAAAAAAAGCAACCCGACCTTCGTCAGGCTGCTTCTTATTCATGAACGTAGGTTGCTTCGTATTTGTCCGCGTCCCATAACCGTTCCAGATCGGAGGGGTCGGTCAGCTCGACTACGATCATCCATCCCTCTCCGTATGGCGACAGGTTGATCAATCCGGGGTTGTCCGCCAGCTTGCGGTTTACCTCGATCACTTTACCGGATACCGGCGCGTAAAGCTCCGTTACCGTTTTTACCGATTCCATACTGCCGAACGGCTCTCCCGCCTGCAGTTCATCTCCTGCTTCGGGCAGCTCCACGAAGACGATCATGCCAAATTCCTCTTGGGCAAAATCCGTCAATCCGATGATCGCACGCTTGCCTTCCAAGCGCACCCATTCATGGTTCTCACTATATTTGAGCCCTTGTAAAATTTCCATTCCTGCTCCCCTTTGCTTATGTAGTAAAAAACCTCAGACCCGCCGGGGAGGCGGGTTGAGGAATCTATTTTTAAAGACGATTACTTCGCAACCAGGTGCTTGTCGCCTTTTTTCCAGCCTACAGGGCACAAACCGCCGGATTGCAGCGCTTCAAGCACACGGTAGGTTTCCTCCACGCTGCGGCCAACGTTGTTGTGATGTACCACTTGATATACCAGTTCGCCTTCTGGATTGATGATGAACAGGCCGCGCAGCGCAATACCTTCTTCTTCGATCAATACACCGTAGTCACGGGCAACTTGCTTCGTAATGTCGGAAGCCAATGGGAAGTTCAGCTTGCCAAGACCGTTTTGGTCAACCGGAGTGTTGATCCATGCACGGTGGGAGTGAATGCTATCCGTCGATACGCCGAGGATTTCAGCATTAATAGCATTGAATTGACCGGCTGCTTCGCTAAGCGCCGTAATTTCAGTCGGGCATACGAATGTGAAGTCGAGCGGATAGAAGAACAGTACGAGCCATTTGCCTTTGTAATCAGACAAAGAAACTTTACCGAACTCTTGGCCGTCTCCGGTTGCCGTTGCCATGGTGAAATCCGGTGCCGGTTTGCCTACCAATCTTTCCGTCATATCTGAAAATCCTCCTTAATTGATAATGGTTATCATGGTATAGATGGTAACATTTTGACCTATAGAAAGTCAATAATTGGAATCCTTATCTTATTATAAATATTATAATCTGTTATATTTCTGACATTTGTTTCTTTGTGTGCAGAAAAACTCTTAAGAAGTCCTATTTCTCAAGAGTTTTCCGATTGCTTTATATTTTATTTTCGGATGGCGTTTACAATCAATTCACCCATAGCGCTCGTTCCGATCGCTTTGCTCTTGTCTACGGCGATGTCTCCCGTACGGTGGCCGGCGTCCAGCACTTCTTTCACGGCCCGCTCAATCGCTTCCGCAGCATCATGATATCCGAATGTCAGTCTGTACATCAATGCTACAGAGAGGATCGTCGCAACCGGGTTGGCAATGCCTTGACCTGCGATATCCGGCGCGGAACCGTGTACAGGCTCGTACAAACCGAAGGCTCCTTCACCCAGCGAAGCGGAGGACAGCATACCGATGGAGCCTGTCAGCATAGCCGCTTCATCGCTCAAAATGTCACCGAACATGTTCTCCGTCACGATAACGTCGAAGCTCGACGGCCGGCGCAGAAGCTGCATCGCGCAGTTGTCTACAAGCACATGCTCAAGCTCTACATCCGGGTAGTCCGGCGCGATGCGGTTGACCGTTTCTCTCCACAGGCGGGACGTTTCGAGTACATTCGCTTTATCGACGGACGCAAGTTTCTTTCTGCGGGTCCGGGCAATGTCGAAGGCCTGGCGAACGATGCGCTCCACTTCCGCTACATTGTAAACGCAGGTGTCCACTGCTTCCTGGCCGTTCTCTCCCTCGCGGCGGAACTTCTCGCCGAAATAGATGCCGCCGGTCAGCTCGCGGACAACGATCAGATCCGTCCCTTCCAGAACCTCAGGCTTCAACGTGGAAGCATCCTTCAGGCAGTCGAAGATGACCGCGGGACGAATGTTGGAGAACAATCCAAGCGCTTTGCGGATACCCAGAAGCCCTGTTTCCGGACGCAGCTCCTTCGGATTGTTGTCCCATTTGGGCCCGCCGACAGCCCCCAACAGAACGGCATCGGACTTTTTGCATATCTCCAGCGTTTCTTCCGGCAGCGGCGTTCCTTTCTCATCAATGGCGATTCCGCCAAACAGGCCGTGTTCAAACTCAAAACGGTAGCCGAACACTTCCTCTGTTTTCTTCATAACCTTAATTGCTTCCGCCACAACCTCGGGACCGATACCGTCTCCGGCGATTACGGCAATTTTTTTCACGTCTGCCATGAGTTGCATTCACTCCTAATCTAGTTCATTATATCTTTTGTAGCATATTTCCCTCTGTTTTACAAAGATATAAAATCTATCATCTTGATAGGCAAAAGCTATAGATATAATCCTTATGAAAATGAAAAACATATGCAAATCAAAGGTTCTTCCTGTCACCAACTTCGTTAGCCGATAGTATTGGGAATGGATAACCTTTCTTTCTTTTTGGATTTGCCTCTTGTCTGCACGTTGCCGACGATATATTTACCGAATGGAAATCTGTTCAAGATCGCCGCCAGCAGGATGGACCCCGCAATCGCTGTAACAAATAAGTAAATGATATAAGCTATTGCGCCCATTATGGGCAGTGGACGCAATACCAAAATAAAAGCCAGATGTAATAAGTAAATACTGAATGAATAGTTACTTATTAAATAAATAAAGCGGGGGACATTTTTAAGCTTTGATGTAATGTACATCAGTAAAAAAATCATGGAAGTCGAAAATAATATATTGTCAAACCGCTTCGACGACAGGTCAATTCCCGTATAGTTGAGAATGGAGACGGACAACAAAAAAGTTAATATCGGCGCAAGCAGAACGATAACTCTGTATTTGTGAAGGTTTGACTTTAAGATGTCATAATGAGCGCCGCAATAGTATCCCAGGGCAAAGTAGAAAATCCATCCCGGGAATAACATAAAGTAACCGCGATTCCATATATACCCGCTAAATGGAACACCCGATACCGGGTCTGTCAGGTTAAACGCTGCGAGATATACAAAATTAATGAGGAATGCGACGGTCAAAATCATCCTCGGCGACGCCATACTTAACATGTTGGCAAACAGCACATGCAGAATATGAAATTGCAATATAATCAAAATAAAATACGCAATGAAATCTCCGAATATGATATTTTTAGCGGATTCAATGATATATGTCTTCACTCCTGTCAGTTGAACATTGCTCAAAAAGGGATATACCATCCCTAAAATAATATAAGGGAAAAGGAGGATTTTCGCTCTTTTCAACAAGAATCCTCTTGGCGTTCCGTCTCTATAGGCTTTTGCGTTTAAAAACTCGGATATAAAAACAAAAGTAGGCGTCGCAAACAAAAGAAAAGCTTTTAACATCTCCGCAGCCGGGACAACCGCGCTATCCGGATAATTGTTCAAACCGAAATTAATGGAATGAATCAAGACAATCGAAAGACAAGAAAGGGCCCTCAACCAAAAAATTTCGCTCACGACATTAGCATTCATTCAATCTCCTCCATGATACAATCTGTATCAAATAAGTATACATATTGTATCATATTGCGGCAAGAACTTATGATCAACTGCCCACAATACCGCAGCCGCGACGATGCTGCGACGCCTTCTCGGGCCGCCGGCTGCGTCCTCTACCCGACTTTTGAATCGCCATGGCATGACGCAATGAATGGACCGGCAAACGATCAGTTCATTTTCACAGTTGTCACAGGGCTTGGAAAGGATTAAAATGAAATTTATACAATGACTTTACTTCTTTTTAATAAAAAGGAGCCTTGCGCTTATGAACTATCATTTCTCAGATACGATTAATAGCTTTGAATCCTCAGCCGTTCGCGAAATTCTCAAGCTGACGCAGGGCCGTTCGATCATTTCACTGGCCGGAGGACTTCCCAACGAGCAGTATTTTCCCCATGAAGCGGTGCGCGACGCCTTCGCGCGCGTTTTTGAGCGGGGGAGCAAATCCGTTTTGCAGTACGGGCTTACGGAAGGCTATACGCCGCTTCGGGAAAGCCTGTCGAAGCATCTGGCTCGCAAGGGAATCAAAGCAGGCATAGAAAACATGCTGCTGACCACCGGCTCTCAGCAGGCAATCGATTTGCTGACTCGCATATATATCGACCCGGGTGACGTCATTCTGGTCGAAAAACCGACTTATCTCGCTGCCATTCAAGTTTTTCAATCCTATAAAGCCAAGCTCGTTTCCGTAGATTGCGATGAAAACGGAATGAATCTGGAAGATCTGGAACGCAAAATCAAGCAGCATCGTCCTAAAATGATTTATGTCATTCCTACGTTCGCAAATCCGACTGGCAAAGCATGGAGCCTGGAGCGCCGGCAGGGCACGCTGAACCTGTGCAAATCCAATAGCGTGCTTATTCTGGAGGACGACCCTTATGGAGAACTGCGTTTCAACGACACCGAAACCTTCCCGTCCATTTATTCGTTGGACGACGGTCCGAACGGAGGAGCGGTCGTATACACGAGCACCTTCTCCAAAATCGTCGCCCCGGCGCTGCGTACCGGCTGGGTTGTCGGCGACAAGAACGTGATCCTTCATATGACCCGCGCCAAGCAAGCTGCGGATCTGCACTCCAGCACCATGGACCAGCAGGCGCTGCACGAGCTGTTCCAGCAGTTTGACTTGTACTCGCATATCGATCTGATCCGGACGCAATACGAATCGCGGATGCGCGAGATGGTCAGATTGCTGCAGGCCAAAAACTGGGAAGGGGTCCGCTGGAACGAGCCGAAGGGTGGCATGTTCATCTGGGTGGAGATGCCGCAAGGGATCGATACGCAGGAGCTGTTCAAGCTGGCCGTCGAGGAAGGCGTCGCCTTCGTTCCAGGAATCAGCTTTTTTGCGGACGAGCCTCAAAGGAACTCGATGCGCCTGAACTTTACGCATACGGACAGCGAGGAGATGGTCCTTGCTTTTGACCGGCTGGAACGAGCGCTGCAGCGCATGAAAACCGCCGCTCACTGATAGTAGATCAGCCCAAAGCCCGTCCGGAAACGCCTGAATCCGGACGGGCTTTTGCGCTTCCGCTGCGGGCCGGTCCCGGCCGCTTGCACAAAACAACAAAGGGTCCGTCCCATAAGTAGTTTTTAACTACGCAGGGACGGATCTGTTTTCTTAACTTCTCGTTTCCATACAGAAAAAAAGGTCGAGTAGAGGGCTATACGTACTCTCTTACCCGACCTTTTTGGTTCATCGCCGCCCACTTTAATAAATTATGGGCAAGGGAAAGCCAAAAACCCAAAATGGCCGTAAAA
This sequence comes from Paenibacillus naphthalenovorans, assembly GCF_001465255.1. NCBI lineage: Bacteria > Bacillati > Bacillota > Bacilli > Caryophanales > Paenibacillaceae > Paenibacillus > Paenibacillus naphthalenovorans. Next base: position 3,711,286 of record NZ_CP013652.1, read on the forward strand.
ACCGTTTCAAGGACATCTTTCATCCGCTCGGAGCGGATGAGCGGTTAATGGTGCGGAAATCCGGCCGCTGTCTGGCCGCAAGCCACATGAACATGATATTTTCGCGGACGGCTCTGGCGATTTGACGAGAGGAATATTCGCTGGGTATAAGCGTACACGATGACTCTCGTAAGCATTTTCGGATGGCAGCTATCCCGCCCCCCACCCGGGTAAGCAGCTGCAAAGATGTTGTCGTCTAACCGAATAACCGCATCATTGACAATGCGGACCAGATGCCCCGCCGGAATATCCTCCTCTAAATCCATTGGCAGACAAAGTTGATCCATGTTATATTGAATGTACAAAAGAAGCCCTCCTTTGAATGGTTGCTCGTCACTTCCATTTTACCAAGGTTTGGCTTCTTTATTGTTTTACAAAATTAAAAAAGGGGGTATCCCCGTCACCTCGGTGACTTTGGGACACCCCTTATTCATGAACATAGCTAGATCAACGATACATTATCACGGCTGCGAGCCGGGGACTTCCGCTTCTCTATCAGCCGGTTGATCGCATCCACATAGGCCCGCGCGCTTGCTTCGAGAATATCGGTGCTTACGCCGCGGCCCTGTACGGAATAATCGCCCTGGTTCAGTACGACATGCACCTCACCAAGCGCATCCTTGCCTTGCGTGACCGATTGGATCGAGTAATCTTCGAGCTCGACCTCTTCCTTCGTCGCTTTATCGATCGCATTGAGGATCGCGTCGACGGAACCGTTGCCCAGCGCTACTTCTTCCAGCGTTTCGCCTTCGATCGTCTTCAAGCGAATCGTTGCGGTCGGTGTCGATTGGTTGCCGTAAGAAACTTGAATCGTTTCGAGAGAGAACACTTCCGGCGTCTCGATCAGCTTCTCCTCGATCAAGGCCAGGATATCGTCGTCCGTCACGTTTTTCTTCTTATCGGCCAAATCCTTAAATTTGGCGAAGGCCGCATTAAGCTGCTCATCGTTCAGGTTATAGCCGAGATCGACCAGCTTCTCACGGAATGCATGGCGGCCGGACAGCTTGCCGAGCGTCAGCTTGCTTTCCTTCAGACCGATTGTCTCCGGAGACATGATTTCGTAAGTCGTTTTTTCCTTGAGCATGCCGTCCTGGTGAATGCCCGATTCATGGGCAAACGCGTTAGCCCCGACAATCGCTTTATTGCCCGGCACGACCATGCCTGTCAGCTTGCTCACCAAACGGCTCGTGCGGGCGATCTCGGACAACGTAAGCGATGTCTTCGCCTGGTAGAACTCCTGACGTGTCTCCAGCGCCAGCGCTACTTCCTCGATTGCCGTGTTGCCCGCGCGCTCGCCGATCCCGTTAATCGTTCCTTCGATTTGATCGGCACCGTTCAGAATGGCCGCAAGCGCATTGGCCGTCGCCATGCCAAGGTCATCGTGACAGTGCGCGCTGAGCTGAATTTTCTCGATGCCCGGCACATTTTCCTTCAGCGTCTTGAAGATATTGCCGAACTCGTAAGGCGTCATATAGCCAACCGTGTCGGGAATATTCACGACGGTTGCTCCTGCCCGAATGGCCATCTCCGTCACTTCGCACAAGAAATCCAGCTCGGTACGTCCGGCATCCTCGGGCGAAAACTCAATTTTATCGAAATATTTTTTGGCATACCGGATAGCCGCTTCCGCCGTTTCCAGCACCTGATGCTTCTCCATCTTCAGCTTATACTTCCGGTGAATAGGCGAGCTGGCAAGGAACAAATGCAAGCACGGATCCTGCGCATCCTTGAGCGCTTCGCGCGCCGCATCAATGTCCTGCACACGGGAGCGCGAGAGACCCACGATTGTGGCATTCTTCACAGTCCGGGCTACGGCGCTCACGCTGGCCAAATCGCCTGGGGAGGCCGCCGGAAAACCGGCTTCGATCCGGTCTACGCCCAGCTTCTCCAGCTGAAGGGCGATTTCCACCTTTTCTTGCATGTTCAAATTCACGCCCGGCGATTGCTCGCCGTCGCGCAGCGTCGTATCGAAAATATAAATTTTTCTCATGCCGTCTCACCTGCGCTTTATCAAAATTTAACCACTTTATTAAAGCAGAAAAAGGTACAGCCCGGGAAACGTCCGGGAACGAACTTGCCCTGCCGTCCGTTCCCCACAGTTTCCCAAGCTGACCTTATGCCGCTAATCATTCATTGTCAGTTCGATTACTTCTTGATCCAGTGCATCAGTTCACGCAACTGGGTACCGACTTGCTCCAGCGGATGCTCGGATTCCATACGGCGGGTAGCCGTGAGGAACGCACGACCGGATTGGTTCTCAAGAATAAAGTCGCGAGCAAATTTGCCTTGTTGGATATCGGACAGAACGCGCTTCATTTCCTGCTTCGTTTCGTCTGTGATGATGCGAGGTCCGGTTACATAGTCGCCGTACTCTGCCGTGTTGGAGATGGAATGTCTCATGCCTGCCAGACCGCCTTCATACATCAAATCGACGATCAGCTTCAACTCGTGCAAGCACTCGAAATAAGCCATTTCAGGAGCATAGCCTGCTTCTACCAGCGTTTCAAAGCCGGCTTTTACCAGTGCGGATGCGCCGCCGCAAAGAACGGCCTGCTCACCGAACAGATCGGTTTCCGTTTCTTCACGGAAAGAGGTTTCAATAACTCCTGCACGTGTACAACCAATACCTTTGGCATAAGCCAAACCGATGGCTTGGGCTTGACCCGTAGCATTCTGATGAACTGCGATCAGACCAGGCACGCCGAAGCCTTCCACGAATACACGGCGTACCATGTGACCCGGGGATTTTGGCGCGACAAGCAGAACGTCTTTATCCGCAGATGGATTGATTTGACCGAAATGGACGTTAAAGCCGTGAGAGAACATGATCGTTGCACCATGCTTCAGGTTCGGCTCGATTTCATTCTTGTAAACGCTCGCTTGCGTTTCATCCGGCATCAAAATTTGAACGACGTCAGCAAGCTTGGTCGCTTCCGCAACGGAATATACTTCAAATCCGTCGTTTTTCGCTTGATCGAAGGAACGACCTTGGCGAAGGCCGATAATCACTTTCAGACCGCTGTCACGCAGGTTTTGCGCTTGGGCGTGTCCTTGACTGCCGTAGCCGATGATGGCAATCGTCTTACCCTTTAATACGTTCAAATCAGCATCTTTCTCATAATACATAGTGACTGCCATGATATAATAGCTCCTCCTTTAATATAAACCCTGTGAGCGGGTGCTCAAGCGGACCACGAGCGTCTTCCAGTTATGTCATCCGATTGAGCCCCCGCTCACAGAACATTGTACTACGATTTCCGGAAAATCTTCAAACGCTTATTTCACCATGCCTCGAATCATTGCGGTGACGCCGGTTCGGGACAATTCCTTGATCCCGTAAGGCTTGAGCAGCTCGGTCATCGCATCGATTTTTTCCGAATCGCCTACCACCTGCACGACCAGCGTGTTCGGACCGATGTCAACGACAGCTGCACGGAACGTCTCGACCACGCCGAGAATCTCGGGACGGACGTTCGGCTCCGCATTGACCTTGATCAGCGCGAGCTCGCGAGCTACCATCGGATTCGAGCTCAAATCGACCACTTTGATGACATCGACCAGCTTGTAGAGCTGTTTGGATACCTGCTCCAGCGTATGATCATCACCCGTGGTAACGATGACCATACGGGACAAGCCTTGCTCCTCGGATTCGCCGACAGTAATGCTCTCGATATTGAAGCCCCGGCGGCCGAACAGGCCGGATACGCGCTGCAGCACACCGGGCTGATTGTTCACTAGAACGGATATGGTGTGTTTGCGAGTCATTTACGAATCCCCCATTATCATTTGGTCTATCGTCGAGCCCTGTGTTACCATCGGGAAGACGTTCTCCCCTTTAGGCACGATGAATTCGACAAGCACCGGACCCGGGGTGTCCAACGCTTCCTGCCATACGCGGCGGGCATCTTCTTTGTTGGCAGCTCTCAGTCCCTTCACGCCGTAAGCTTCGGCCAATTTCACAAAGTCCGGACTGCCGGCAAGATCGATATGGCTGTATCGGTTATCGTAGATAATCTCCTGCCACTGGCGGACCATCCCCAACACCTGATTGTTGATGACGACAATCTTCACCGGAATCTGGTTGATGGCGCAAATCGCCAGCTCCTGCGAGCACATCTGCATGCCGCCGTCGCCATTGATCGATATGACCAGCCGATCCGGATGGGCTACCTGCGCGCCGATCGCCGACGGGAAGCCGAAGCCCATGGTGCCGAGACCGCCGGAAGTGATCCAGGAACGCGGATGGTTGAACTTGTAGTACTGCGCCGTCCACATCTGGTGCTGGCCTACATCCGTTGTTATAATGGCCTCTCCCTTGGTCGTCTCATTGATCATCTCGATGACATACTGCGGCTTCAGCTCCGTATCCGAATCCTGGTAGGTCAGCGGGAAGTTCTTCTTGTTTTCCTGGTTCCAGGCGATCCAGTCTTTGGACTGGGACGGCTTCGCTTTGAGGTTGGCCAGCTGCAGCACCTTTTTCACGTCCCCAACCACCGGAATCGCCGTTTCAACGATTTTGCCGATTTCCGCCGGATCCACGTCGATGTGGACGATTTTCTTCGCTTTGGGGGCAAAGCCGTTCACCTTCATCGTCACGCGATCGTCAAAACGCGCGCCAATGCCGATCAGCAGATCGCAATTCTGCAGCGCATGGTTGGCCGCATACGTTCCGTGCATCCCCGGCATCCCGAGCCACAGCTCATGCGCGCTTGGAAAGCCTCCCAGGCCAAGCAACGTCGTGGCGACGGGAATGCGGGTTTTCTCCACGAACTCGATCAGCTCTTTGGACGCATCCGCGTAAACGACGCCGCCGCCTGCGATAATGACCGGGCGCTCGCTTTCCGCAATCGCCTCCAGCATACGGTCCACTTGAAGCTTATGGGGCTGTACCGTCGGGTGATAGCCGCGGATGTCCACTTTTTCCGGATAGTAGAACGGCGCGGTATCGTTCGATACGTCCTTCGGTATATCAATCAGCACCGGTCCTTTGCGGCCGGTCGAAGCAATATGGAACGCTTCTTTAATGATCCGCGGCAGATCCTTCACATCCCGCACCAGGTAACTGTGCTTCGTGATCGGCATCGTAATGCCGGTAATATCCGCCTCCTGGAACGCGTCCGTACCGATCACCGTCGTCGCCACATTTCCCGTGATGACCACCAGCGGCACCGAATCCATATAAGCTGTAGCGATACCGGTGACAAGGTTGGTCGCTCCCGGTCCGGAAGTGGCGATACATACGCCGACCTTGCCGGTCGAACGGGCATAGCCATCCGCCGCATGAATGGCGCCCTGCTCGTGCCTTGTCAGCAAATGGCGGAAATCCGGATTGCCGTGCATGGCATCGTAAATATATAAAACCGCTCCGCCAGGATAGCCGAAGACGCAATCTACATCCTCCAGCAGCAAGCTGCGCAGCAGCATTTCCGATCCTGTTATCACATCCGGCTTCAGCAGCTCTTCACGCAGCTGCTCTTTCGACTTTTGTTTGGTTTGAACGATCATGTGTAGCCCTCCTCTCAAAAAGTCCGATAACAACTAAAAACCCCTTTCGCCCCAAACGCAATGGTTGCGTCTGACGGGACGAAAGGGGTTGATCTTCCGTGGTACCACCCAGATTTGTTAAATGCCTCACGGCAAATAACCTTAGCAGGTAATGCACGCCGCTAGCAGGCATGTCGCTTACCCTCGGCACGGTAACGTGTGCCACTCCGATTCTCCCTAATAACCGCGATGCTTTAAAGGCGCCGCGCTTTTCAGGAAAACAGCTCCGAGGTGAGCTCGTACATAAGGGATTAATGGCATTGGTTTCAGCATCTCCGCCGCTCTCTGAACATAAGAGCCCTTATCACTTCGTCCTCTTCATAGCCGATAACACTGTTGTACTTTTTTGTTTATTATATGCCGAACCTTTGCTTTAGTCAAGCGGTATTAAAGCCATCCCTCCGCCCGGTTGACATGCCTTACGGGGAGCTGTTTTGCAGGCGGGCATTCTTTCATGGTTCAAAAAAACAGGTCTCAGGGGCAGCGGGCTCCGCGCCGACCTTGCCCATCATGGGGCATCGCGCCTAAAAAAATTGTTGATATCCAATTGAAGGAAATTACACTCCGATAGCGAATCCTAATTGTGATAACAATCACATTTACACAGGCAGAGGGGAGCAACATGAACAAACTATCCGAGACACGAAAACAACAACTGGATTACATCGGCATCACCAACGAAGATTTATTTCTCTTAAAAAGCAAGGCCAACGAATTTAAGGCAATCGTCCGGGATTTGGTTGACGAGCTTTATGAACGAATCATGCAGCATCCGGAACTCAAACAAATCATAGAAAGACACAGCACGGTAGACCGGTTAAAAGAAACGCAGCACTGGTATTTTCTTTCGCTCACGGAAGGTACGATTGACGAGGCGTTTATTGAAAAAAGAATTTACATAGGCCAGGTGCACTCCCGGATCGGGTTGACGACCCAATGGTATCTGGGAACCTATATGCTGTATCTCGAATTGGCGACAAACCACTTCCAAAGGATGCTGCCGGACGCATGGCTCCCGGTCATTCACGCTCTTACCAAAATGTTCAATTTCGACTCGCAGCTGGTTCTGGAAGCCTATGAGTACCATGAAAAGAAAAAGGTTCAGGAGCTTGTGGATGAACAAGGGCGTTTACTGCAGGGGATCAACTCCGCAGTACAGGAGCTGGTTTCGATGATGGTCCAATTGAGCAGCAGCAGCCAGTCGGTAGCGGAATCGGCCATTCATTCGGCGGAATCGCAGGAGAAATCCCACTACTTGATACAGGAACTGACTGCGGAAGTAAAACAAATTCAAAATATGGGAACGCTTATTCAGGAGATATCCGATCAAACTCACTTGCTTGGCCTCAATGCAGCCATCGAGGCAGCCCGTGCGGGGGAACAAGGACGCGGTTTTGAGGTTGTCGCTAACGAGGTCCGCAAATTAGCCGGCGGATCCAAACAGGCCCTGGAACAAATACAGGAAAAGCTCGGAACCATCTCCCGCTTGCTGAAAGAAGTAGAGCAGGAGTCAAAACACACCACCACCCAGGCGCAGACGCAGGCCGCCAGCGCAGAAGAATTATCCTCGTTCGTTCAGATGATCGAAAAAGTAACGGCGGATCTTCAGCAGCTGCAATCCGCTTAAATCCGGTCAAGGACCGCAGTAGCTTTCTTCCATATCCATCGTTTGGCTGACAAAAAAAGCACCGGCTGTCCAAGATGCGCTCTCACGTATCTTGTGCAGCAGGTGCTTTTATATTCATGCATTTGCATTACGCGTTGACTTTTTGCTTTGCCGTTTCAGCCAGGGAGTTAAACGCGTTGATATCGTTAACGGCGAGATCCGCCAACATTTTGCGGTTAACTTCTACGCCGGCCAGCTTCAGACCATGCATCAGCTTGCTGTAGGACAAACCGTTTTGACGGGCAGCCGCGTTAATACGCACGATCCACAGCTTGCGGAAATCGCGTTTCTTTTGACGGCGGTCACGGTATGCGTACAGCAGGGATTTCATAACCTGCTCTTTTGCTGTTTTAAATAATCTATGTTTCGAACCGAAGTACCCTTTAGCAAGCTTCAAAATTTTCTTGCGACGACGAGTACGGATAAATCCGCCTTTCACTCTTGCCATGACGATCTACCTCCAAGAATTGTTGAGTATATTAACGAAATTACTTGATGTTAGCCAGCTGCTGCTTCAGGCGTCTTACATCGCCGGGAGCCATAACCGGGTTCGTGCCGAGCACGCGCTTTTGGCGGGCCGACTTGCCGGACAGCAGGTGGTTCTTATACGCTTTGTAGCGCGTTACTTTACCGGTACCTGTAATTTTAAAACGGCCTTTCAGGCTGCTGTGTGTTTTCATTTTTGGCATGGGGTGTTCCTCCTTAAAGAGTAAAATTATTGCTGTTGCTTCGGCGACAAGATCATGATCATACTCCGGCCTTCCAGCTTCGGCCTGCGCTCCACAACGCACAGATCCTCCACCTCGGCGGCCATCCGCTCCAGTACGCGCTGCCCGATTTCGGCATGTGCGATCTCCCGGCCGCGGAAACGAACCGACAACTTTACTTTATCGCCGTCGTTGAGAAATTTCGATACATTGCGAAGCTTCGTTTGAAAGTCGTGCTCGTCAATTGTCGCGCTCAGACGAATTTCTTTCAGCTCAACGATCTTCTGGTTCTTACGGGCTTCCTTCTCTTTCTTTTGCATCTCATAGCGGTACTTCCCGTAATCCATGATCCGGCAAACCGGCGGTTTCGCCGTCGGAGCCACATTGACCAGATCCAAATTCTGATCCATTGCAATCTGCAGCGCTTCACGAATCGGCTTGATACCAAGCTGCTCTCCGTCCGCACCAATCAAACGCACTTCTCTTGCTCGAATTTCATCATTAATCATGTGCTCTGTACTGATAACCTGCCACCTCCAAAGGTTATTAAAAAAAATACGCGGGCGTTAAAAACGCCCACGCAGTTTGTTTCAAGTGATCGATCTATCCGATAAAGCATCAGATATTCAAGTAAGCTCACTATCATTCATAACCAGCCAACCTTCGTCGGACAGGTGAGAAGCGGGCGCTTCTTCTTTTGCACTCAAATAATATACCACAATCTGTTTGTAAAAGTCAACGGATATATCGGTTTGTCCGACAGATTCAACCTGCCTGTTTACTGTGCATGTCCTCAAGACGAATCACGCGGGTATGCTCCGTATGGCTCCACTGCTTGTTGTTTTGAGTGAAGAACGCATAAATCGTGATCGGCCACCAGGAAAACATAAAGACAGGATACAATATCAAATACTTATAGGTTTTCAGAGATGCCTTATCCATGATCATAGAGATCGGCAGCAGGACGTAAATCGAGATCGTCACCACGTTAAACAGCGTAGGCGATACTTCATACAGCTTGGTGAGATGCGAGCCGCCCAGCACGATATTATCAAACCAAACCGCCATCGTGACAATCGAACCAAGGAAAAAGTTATATACATTGGCCGAGTAAATCGCGGCATCAATTTTCGTCCAGTTCCGTTCTTTAATCCCCTGCCAAAGCAGAACGAAGAAATAACGGCGGCAAACGTCAAAATGCCCCTGCATCCAACGCAGCCTTTGCCTTGCCGATGCCCTAAACGTAAGAGGCTTCTCATCGTATACCTTCGCATCCGGATTGAAGGTGGGCTTTACGCCAAGTTTGACGCATCGCATGGAAAATTCCAGGTCCTCGACAAGACTTGTCGCCCCCCAGCCGATCTGCTTGAGCAGTCCTGTTTCAAAGCACATGCCCGTGCCGCCCAGAAAGTTCGCCAGCTTCAGATTGGTTCGGGGCAGCTGCCAGAACCGGTTGCTGAAAAAATAAGATATGGCATACGAAGCGGTAATCCAGGAATCGTTAGGATTTTTGGTATCCAGATAAGCCTGAATAACTTTCGAGCCTTCACACAAATCGTTATTCATGTGTCTCAGATAATCGGGACTCGCCAGGTTATCCGCATCGAACATGACGACGGCGTCGTATTGGCGAGGCATCTTCCACAGCTCCTTGAGCATCCATTCAATCGCATAACCTTTACCTCTTAGGTTCGGATTATGGCGCTCGCAGGCATATACGCCCATATCGCGGGCGATTTGCGCAGTCTTGTCCGTACAGTTGTCAGCAATTACGAATATATCGTACAACTCTTTCGGGTAATCCAGATTTTTCAGGTTTTCAATTAACGCTCCGATAACTTGCTCCTCATTGTGAGCCGCCACCAAGACGGCGAACGTTTTTTGCGGCGCGTGCTGGGCCTTGTTCTTACGGCGATACCAGCCAAAAAACGTCAGGCCCAGTTGATAGGCCCCGACGACAATTAGCGTAAACTGAAGGCCTAGCATAATACTGTCCAGCATGATTCATCCCCCTTTTTTTGTATGTACCCCTATGTCTTTTTTCTCTTTAGCAGTTTAATAACGGATTCGATAATGCCTCTTCAATTGCGAGGGTAGCCGAATATGATTTTCCTCTCTTTACTGTCATTTGTCAAAAGCTTCACACCGCTTGATTAAGTCGGTTCTTTGTCATTTTTGGGAAAAACAGCAGCGGTATCGGTCGGACTCTCTGCTATCCAGCTTTTTACGTCTTATTTTCATCGTTTTTCAATTTTTTTATAAGCGCCGTCTGGAAAAACTTTCTTTGCCAATTTGTAGAGGCGACGATTGTACAACCCTCATCCCGGAATCCGCATCGCGGCTCCGTAAACCAAATCGCCCCGGCTGCCATTTTCTATACCGGCGGATGCTCCCCTGTATGGGCAGTCATTTGCCACCGACAACTTTACTGACGAACTTGTCTGCAAAAATGTTGCTGCCACGCGAAACTATTCCTACATGAACTCGCCGGAAATTGGACAAAGCTGTACATATGATTCATAATTTATGGTAAATGAACCATGATAACCCATTGTCAAATATAATATAGGGCCATGAACTCCTCGTCAATATAAGATTCTTTCATATCCTGTTGATACTCCAATAACAATTCCGTCTTACAATTCATATGAGAACCGAACAAAAGCTTATTTTACTGCAGGGAGGCATATCCTATGATGAACAGATTGGTCACACGGCTTCAGTATCATGAGCACCGGATGTTCTGTTTTGTCAATCAACAGATTCGGCATCAAGCGCTGGATTTCTTTTTCAACATCATCACCCATCTGGGGGGCGCTGCAGCGTCCATCGCCACGGCGCTTTGCATCGCCCTGTTTGCCGAGGGAGTATGGAAATCGGCCGGAATGCTGAGCTGTGTCGCGTTGGGACTCAGTCATGTTCCTGTCGCCATCATAAAAAAGAAATATCCGCGGCTGCGTCCTTATCTTGTACTTGAAGGCACCCACACATGCAAAAAACCGCTGAAAGACCACTCGTTCCCTTCCGGGCATACGACGGCCATTTTTTCAGTAACTGTACCCATGATGCTCATTACTCCCTGGGTCACGGCAATTTTGCTTCCCGTGGCTTCGCTCGTTGGCATGTCGCGGATCTATTTGGGACTGCACTACCCGTCCGACGTGCTGGCCGGCTTGCTGATCGGAACGACGACCGCCCTGACCACCGTTGCATTTTTAGGGTAAAAGCAGTAATGTTAATTCGGTATAAGTTCAAAAGAAACAAGGGTATGGTGAAGAGTTATGCGTAATAAGAGGGTCTTATTATTATCCGAGGGCTTCGGAGCAGGCCACACGCAAGCGGCCTATGCGCTGTCAGACAGTCTTCGCATGCTCTCGCCCGACATCCAGACGCATGTACTTGAGCTCGGTACGTTTTTACATCCAACCTTAGCTCCATGGATTTTGACCGCCTACCGCAAAACCGTATCGAAACAGCCGAAGCTTTACGGGCTCGTCTATCGGTCACAATATAAAAAGTCGCTGAACCGCATCTCGCAGCTTGCACTTCACCGGATTTTTTATGCACAAGCCGCAGAAGTGATACGCCAGCTGAAGCCGGATGCGATCGTATGCACCCATCCGTTCCCGAACGTTGTAATTTCCAGGCTGAAGCGTTTCGGATTGACCGTTCCGCTGTGTACCGTTATTACCGATTACGATGCTCACGGGACTTGGGTCAGTAAAGAAGTAAGCACCTACCTGGTTTCCACTCCCGACGTGAAGCGGAAGCTTCTGATCCGCGGCATCCCATCGGAGCGCATTCAAGTCACAGGAATTCCCATTCATCCGAACTTCTGGGAGCGACACAACAGAGAAGAGCTCCGCTCGCATTTCGGACTGAAACGGCTGCCCACCGTTCTCGTCATGGGCGGAGGCTGGGGTCTTGTCAAAAACGAGGATTTCTTAACCGATTTGATCCGCTGGCGGGACCGGATACAGCTTGTCGTCTGTCTCGGCAGCAACGAGAAGGCTCTTGCCGAGCTGAAAAAAGACGAACGGTTCCAGCATCCCCATATCCGGCTTTTGGGTTTTACGAAAGAAATCGACAAATGGATGGAGGTTTCCGATCTGCTGATCACCAAGCCCGGAGGTATGACCTGTACCGAAGGGCTGGCCAAGGGAATTCCGATGCTGTTCTATAAGCCGATACCGGGACAAGAGGAAGAGAATCTGCAGTATTTTACTCAGCACGGGTTTGGAGAACCCATCAAATCGGCGGAAACGGTCGCCCATTGGTTCCGGTTTCTGGTTGAGCATTATCCAGATCTGGAGAAGCGCCGCGGAAGCTTGAGACGCAGAACGGATGCATACCATCCGGCGGATTGCTCCCGCGCCATTATAAATATGCTGCAAGGATAAACCACCCCGCACAAACGGACGTTAAACAACCTGCCGGGACTCTCCCGCCAGGTTGTTTACGTTCATATAGGAATTATTCCTGCCCGCTCTCGCCAGCTTCAAGCTGCCGAAGGTGCTCGGCAAGGGCTTTTTCCCCTATGACGACCTCGAGCCGGTGAATGGGCATGCCCTTCTCGTAGAATTTCGTCTCGTATTCCGTCATGATAAGGTCCGTACGCGGTCCCTCCGCATGCAGGTCAAGTGAGATATTGCGCATCCGAAGCCCCAGATCGGAGAACGAATTCAGCGAAAACTCGAACAAAGAGCGGGAATCCGTCTTAAAATGAATTTCTCCCCGTTCATTTAATACGGTTCTATATTTTTTTACAAAATTCGCATGGGTGAGCCGTCGGCGGGCATGCCTTTTTTTGGGCCACGGATCGCTAAAATTCAAATAAATACGTTCGATTTCGCCAGCTTCAAACACGTTCTCGATCGATTCTATGTTCATTCGCACCAGCCGCAGGTTAGACAGATCGCCCCCTTGCTCTTCACGTGATTCCCGTGCTTTCTCGCTTGCACGGCGAATCAGCTCGTCGTACATATCGACGCCTATGTAGTTAATATGCTGGTTTAAAGCGCTAAGCTGGCTGATAAAACGGCCTTTGCCCATCCCAAGCTCCACATGAATCGGCCGGTCATTGCCGAATACTTCAGCCCATTTCCCTTTATACGGCTCCGGATTCAGCACTACCAGCTCCGGCTGTGCCTCGATCGCTTCCCTGATTCCCTTACGTCCTCTTAAACGCATAGTACCGTCCTCCAACTGCTTGCATTTTCTTTCGGCAGTTTGCCGCAAGCCTGCGTAATGTCATTGAACGATTATACTCTGAAACGATAGGAATGAAAAGACCGGTCAGCCCGTGTTAAAGCGGTCTGAACCGGTCAATGGGAACTTTCCGGGATCGGGATGGAACCGAAAGGATCGGTTATTTCTCCCGGCCCTCTTCACGATTGCGTCCGCGCAGGCCGGCTAACCCGAGAAGACCCAACAGACCTAACCAGCCCCAATCCATACCTCTTCCGGCTGTCGCCGCATTCGTCCGGTAGGTTGTCGTGTCGTAATTCCCCCCATAACCGTATCCAGTACGCGTATTGTTGGTGTTCATCCGGTCCAGCATATTATCATTGTAATTATTCGTACGGGTTCCGGTAACGGGATCGTTATAAGTGGCAGTTCCCCTGCCGGCGGTACCCGCGGTGCCGGTTGTGCCCGTGTAGGTTGCCGTACCGGTTCCTGTCGTTGTCGTACTGCCGGGTGCAGTGGCTGTGCTGGTCCCTTGGGTGGAGGACAATCCTGTTCCGGTGGAGGATACCTCAGCAAAGGCTTGGCCGCCAAATCCCAACGAAGCAGTCAACGCAAGAGCAAGAACCGTTTTACCAAGCTTGTTCATGATATAGGAGTTCTCCCTTCTAAAGCTGAGTTGTTTTGCAGCCTTGCAAATATAGCATGGATCAAGCGGACTTTTTTTATCCTGTCGCAAGACAGGAGTGTTTTGTAAAGGAAGAAATTGATACAGTTCGCTTTTCCATCCGGTTTTGATAAAATATAATTAAAGAAGCTTTACTAGAAAAGGAGTACGCCTTATGAATCCATCCTTAACGATCGAACCGCTGACATGGGGAGATAAACGTTTCCATACATGGAATTACGAGATGCGGAAGCAATTCGGAACCAAGGTGTTTAAAGTCATGCTTGACGCCGGTTTCACCTGTCCGAACCGCGACGGTACGATCGCCACAGGCGGATGCACCTTTTGCAGCGCCCGGGGATCGGGCGATTTTGCGGGCAGCCGGCGCGACGACCTGGTGACACAATTCGGCAAAATCCGTGATCTCCAGCACCAAAAATGGCCGGAAGCGCATTATATCGGTTATTTTCAAGCTTACACAAACACTTATGCTCCCGTAGAGGTGCTGAAAGAATATTATGAAGCGATCCTGCAGCAGCCGGGCGTAGTCGGCTTATCCATCGCTACGCGTCCGGATTGCCTGCCCGACGATGTGATCGATTACTTGGCCGAACTGAACGAACGCACTTACTTATGGATTGAAATGGGTTTGCAAACGATCCATGAATCCACATCGAGGCTGATTAACCGCGCACACGACACGCAGTGCTATCTGGATGCGGTCGCCAAACTCCGGGCAAGGGGGATTCGCGTTTGCGCACATATTATTTACGGTCTCCCTCAGGAAACGCATGAGATGATGCTGGAGACAGGACGCGCGGTCGCCGACATGGACGTGCAAGGGATCAAAATCCACCTGCTTCACCTGATGCGCAAAACACCGATGGTCAAGCAGTATGAAGCCGGTTTGCTGAGATTTTTGGAGAAAGACGAGTATGTGAGCCTGGTCGTCGATACGCTTGAAATTCTGCCTCCGGAGATGATCGTGCACCGCCTGACAGGCGATGCTCCGCGCGATCTGCTCATCGGGCCGATGTGGAGTCTCAAAAAATGGGAGGTGCTCAACGCTTTCGACGAGGAGCTTCGACGCCGTGATACCTGGCAGGGCAAAAAAAGGCTGAAAAGCTTGAAGACTGCGGAGGTTAATGCATAGATTACGTGTTATAATACGGTAAAGGCCATTGAAAGGAGTGGTTCGCTATGCAGCGGGGCACAAAGGAATTCCTATATTCGACGTTAGGCGCTGTGCTGCTGATTGCGGCGGGCTGTGCGAACGAGCCGCCTTCTCCTCCGGCACCGGCCGGAACGATACCTGCGCCCGCTGCGGAAAGGGACACTCCGAAGGCCGATCCGAACGCTCCGCCAGCTGCGACCAATCCTCCCAAGACAGCGGATTCGGCTGAAGATAGCGAAACCGGCCGGCCGGAGTCGCCGCAGAAAGCGGCAAAACCTGCATCTTCGGCGCCTATAGCTCCCAAGCCCCCTGCTGTTCCTGAGCTTCCCGCCTCCACGGTGCTGCAGGAAAACGGAAAAGCCTTTGCGCCATCGACGGAGTCTGTCAACAAGCCCACGGATCCGGTGACGAGAATAGTGGATCCGCCCACGGTGGGAGCCGATCCGGCCAAGCCTGACGGAGAGCGGGCGGCCCCCATGCTGCCGGATCCCATTGCACCCCCGACCATAAGCGCTGAACCGGCTGAAGAGACGCAATCTTCCGCCGTTCCCGGGAAGAGGATGGAGAGCAGCTTGGGGATTCCGTCCGGCATAAGTGAATCGCTTCGCATCCAGGAATAAGGCGCTCAAGAATAGTAACGAAGGCAGGCATCATATTGTCTGCCTTCTATTAGTATGGTTCTCTTTGATAAAACTAATTCATCTGCAGGGAGGTCTGACCTTCGTGGGATTCGTTTCGATTCTCGGCTTTACCCACAAACTCATTGAAGAACGCGTTAAATCCGGGGAAACGGCAATTGACGCTACAGCGGGCAATGGAGTGGACACCGCCTTCCTGGCCCGTATAGTCGGGCCGGAAGGTACGGTGCATGCATTCGATATTCAGCAGCAGGCATTGGATCATACGGCGGCGCGCATAGCTAAGGAACAGCCGGATACGAACGTGATGCTGCATCGATGCAGCCATGCCGAACTGCTGCGGGTCATTCCTCAGGATCAGCATGGCCTTGTGGCCGCGGTCATGTTCAACCTGGGGTATCTGCCCGGGGCCGATCACGCTACGATAACACAGCCCGATTCAACGGTCACCGCCTTGGAAGCGGCCGCCAGGCTGATCCGCCGCGGAGGCATCATAACCGCAGTTCTGTATACCGGGCACCCCGGCGGGGAGGAAGAAGCGGCCGCCGTCGAACAGTGGGCCTCTGAGCTTCCGCAGAAGCAGTTTCAAGTGCTGCAATATCGTTTCATGAATCAAATCAACCGTCCTCCTTATTTGATTGCGGTCGAGAAACGTTTATGAGCACAACCCATCCGATTCATTCCATTTTTCCTAATCCTTCCCTCCTTCTCCAAACCTATAGCCAATGATGCATCCGGATTGATATAATTCTATTTAAAATAGAAAAAATAGGAGAGTCATACGATGAAACCATATCCGCTGCAATGCAAACCTGAATTTAAAGAAAGAGTTTGGGGGGGACGGGCTCTTGAGCGGTTCGGACTCGAACTGCCGGAAGGGCGCATCGGAGAAGGCTGGATGATCGGAGATCACCCCAACGGAACAACCACCGTTGTAAACGGGGAACTGGCCGGAATGGGACTGGATCAGATCAGGGAGAAATACGGTAAGGTCTTATACGGCAGTAAAGGCTTCTCCGAGAAAAACGGCCGCTTTCCGCTGCTGATCAAGCTGCTGGATTGCCAGGACGACCTTTCCGTCCAGGTGCATCCGAACGATCATTATGAACGTCTTCCGCAAGGAGAGCTCGGGAAAACCGAGATGTGGTATATTCTGGATGCCAAGCCCGGCGCCAAAATCATCTACGGACTGAAAGACGGCGTAAACCGCGAACAGCTTGCGGCCGCCATCAATGAAAACCGCATCATGGACTGCCTGAATGAAGTTACAGTGCAGGCCGGCGACTCTTTCTATATCCCATCCGGTACGGTGCACGCTCTGGGGGCGGGCATCCTGGTGGCGGAAATCCAGCAAAATTCCGACAGCACGTATCGTTTGTACGATTATGACCGTCTGGGTCTGGACGGCAAGCCCAGAGAGCTGCACATCGAAGATTCCCTGAATGTGATCGCCTATGAAGGCTCTGGCGCTACTTATATGAAAACTGATCTGTCCGCCTCTAATGAATGGTTAACACTGGCCCGGTCTCCTTTCTTCGTAACGGACAAAGGGCAGGTCGAAGGCATTTGGAGCCTGCAAACGACACCGGACAGCTTCGTGATCCATATCATCTGCGACGGAGCCGGTACCATCCGCTGGGCGGACGGTGAGCTCCCCGTGAAACCGGGCGAATGCTACCTGCTCCCGGCCAATCTCGGCAGCTATTCGCTTACCGGCAGCATGACCGTGCTTCGCAGCTATCTGCCATAAACCAAATAACACCGCCTCTAAGACTAAAGTTTTAGTCCTTGCGAGGCGGTGTTATTTTTACTTGCTTTGAAGATTACACAGCGGACTTCTTTACATTCATGGTGAAATATTGCGCGCGGGCGGCCGCATCCGGCGGGTAATGAACAATCAGCAGCTGCTCGGCGGAACGGTCGATGTCGCCTGTTTTCAGGTAGTGGTCAAGCCGGAACGGAAGCACCTCGATCATCGTATGCTTGTGCAGTTCTTTCTCTCCAATCGCCAGCGCCGCGAAAGCGTCCGATACGGCATGGGGGCGATCCGCGAGCAGCCGCATATAATCTGACTGCCGGGGCTTATCCAGCGTGAAGTCCCACCAAATTTTCCGGGGCCTGTACTTGTGACCCAGAAAATAATCGAGCTTCATGAAGCCGTCGATCACTTCAAGCTCCTCCGTCCCGCGATGCTTCAAGAAAGCGTGCAGCCGGGTAAACAAATCCTCCAGCTGATGGCCGATTTTCTGCCAGCCCCGCTCCTCCCAGTAATCTCCGAATTCTTGGAAAAAGTCAAACGCCGACGGGAACTCATGCTTGATCAAATACTTTACGGTATGGTCCATCCGGTGGGCATTCCAATATTTTTCGAGCACATCCTCGACCCTCTTGATCCTGACCAGATCGCTGAACGGGAGAATGTTGTTGCCAAGAATTTCATACGGGGCATGATCCATATAAATGTAGCCGTATTTTTCCGCATCGTGGCGCATCCCGGTACCGCGCAACATTTTCAGGAATCCGAGCTGAAGCTCCTCGGGTTCCAGCTCGAACACATCGTTGAACGTGCGGCGGAAGGAACTGTAATCCTCCTCCGGCAATCCGGCGATCAAGTCGAGATGCTGGTCAATCTTGCCGCTCTCTTTGATCTTCGTCACCGTACGAGTCAGCTTGGCAAAATTTTGCCGCCGCTTCACCAGCGTGTTGGTCAGATCGTTGGTCGACTGTACGCCGATCTCAAAGCGGAATATCCCCGGCGGCGCGTGCTCCGCCAAGTAATCCAGCACCTCGGGACGCATGATGTCTGCAGTGATCTCGAATTGGAACACGCAGCCGCGATGATTCCGGATGAGAAATTCGAAAATCTCCATGGCATAGTCGCGCTTGATGTTGAATGTCCGATCTACAAACTTGATCAGCTTGGCGCCGGATTCGATCAAATACAACAAGTCGCTTTTCGTACGCTCCATATCAAAATACCGGACGCCCACTTCTATAGAAGAAAGACAAAATTGGCAGCTGAAAGGACAACCGCGGCTGGTTTCAAAATAAACGACCCGGTTGGCAAGACTCGGCACGTCCTCCGCAAAACGATGCGGCGACGGTATATCATCCAGCGCCAGCTTCGGACGCGGCGGGTTGATGACGACACGGCCATCCTTGCGGTAAGCGGCGCCGAACACGCTGTAGAAGGCGCGGTCCCCCCGCAGCTCCGACAGCAAATGGTGGAACGTTTCTTCCCCTTCGCCCATGACAATGAAGTCAACCTCCGGAAGACGGTTCATCCAATAGTCCGTGTCGTAAGACACCTCCGGTCCGCCGAGCACCACAACCAAGTCGGGCATAATTTTTTTGAGCATGCCGATGACGACGATGGTTTCTTCGATATTCCATATATAGCAGGAGAATCCGACCACATCCGGCTTTCGCTGATACAAATCCGATACGATGTTCATCGCGGGGTCCTTGATCGTGTATTCGGCAATCTGGATGTCGGGAAAATCCTTTTGACTATATGCCTTCAAATACCGGAGAGCCAGAGAGGTATGAATATATTTGGCATTAAGTGTGGATAAAACAATGCTTTTCATCTTGGGTTTAAACCTTCTTTGTTTACAATTGGCCTTACTCGATTTGTACCTATTGTACACGCAAACCGGAGGGAAGACAAAATCACCGGCCTCCCCTGCCGCGTTCCCTTCATGAATGAAACACCATGCGCAGTACCATGGCGCAAGCGGTACCCGCAATCACCGTCCATAACAGGCTCCGGGTCTTGATGGCCACGATAAAGGTGAGCAGGCCGGCCGCCAGATCGACATTCTTCCACAATACAAGTTTGCTGTCCGATACGAACAGCTCTTGCCCGACCAAGGCGGCCATGACGGCAATCGGGACATGCTTTAACCATTGCAGGGCCCAATCGGGCAGTGGAATACGGCTTAAAACCATCAGGGGGACGACCCGGGGAATGAACGTGACCAGCGATGCCCCGATAATAATCAATAAAATATCCCATCTTACTTCCATCGTTCGATCACCATCCCCAAGGTCGCTCCTGCCACCGTAGCCACGATGATCGCGATGCTTCCCGACCACATCCAGCCGATGCCTACCACCACAATAACCGCAAATACCGCCACGCTAATATCTATCGCAATGGTGCCGCGGCTTAACATCTGCAATACCAGAAGGCCTATAAACATGGCAGGCAGAGCAAAATCCAACCCGAATTGCTCCGGCCGCGCAATCCATTGGCCCAGGATCGCCCCGGCTACATTGGCTGCAAACCAGTTACTGTAAGCGGCCAAGTTGAGGCCGTGCATCCACTTTTCGCCGAGAGCCTTTCGATTCGCCGTCTGCCCTATCGCCACGCCAAAGGTTTCATCCGTGAGCAGGGAACCGATCAGCATGTTTCTGAACGGGGTGAGATGGCGGAAATAAGGCGATAAGGCCGCACTAAGCAAAAAATGGCGAAGATTTACAAAGAAAACGGTAATAATAATGGCGGTAGCCGAATGGCCCGCGGCGACCATTCCAGCCAAAATGAATTGAGCCGAACCGGCATACAGCAGCAAGGACATCAATGCGACTTCAGCTGTGCTTAAGCCCGCCGTTTTTCCAATAATGCCTGCGGCAAATCCGATGCTTAAATATCCCAGCAGGGTAGGGATACAATCTTTAATCCCCTGAACGAAATCCCCTTTTGCCTCGATAACCGACACATGGGTAGGCATGATCTCCAGCCCCTATCACGTACAAAAGTATGGCAGCGACTCATGATGATATGGTCTGCATATCAATTGTACCTACAAAACAAAAAAAATGGAACCGTCAGGATCCATTGTTTCCGTTATTGCATATGGGAGTTCGACTGCATCCATTCCGTCTCCGGACTCAACACGGTCAGCCTGAATTCATCTTCCCCTTCTTCCGACCATACGCTGGCTTGCGATATTAGTTGGGCTTCGACCTGCTCCTTTAGCGTCGTGAGATCGGCGACATCGCCTTCCGTCCGATTGTTGATCGTCTGCTGCAGCCGGTTTCTCTCTTCCAGCCTTTTGGCCATTTGGTACAGGATCATGCTAAACATCGTCCCTTCGCTTTTGGTGTTCTTGCTTTCATGGTACTCTGCCAACATGAGGACAAGATTAACGGAACATCAACGCACTGTTAAAAAATGTTCCCCCATTACCATATGCGTCTTTACGAATTTAGTATTTCCCATTTTGAGCAAAAAGATGTGTCCGTCTCACTCCCATTTGAAAGTCAGGCTGGCGGCGATAAACGCAAGCACTAACCATGCACCCAGAAATACCGCTTCCACCCACATCGTTCCCATCGTCGCGCCGACGTTCATCACCTGCCGCAGTGCGGTGGTGAGATGGCTGATCGGGATGAGCTTCACCAACGGCTGGAGAAACTCGGGCATATTTTTGATCGGAAAAAAGACACCGCCCACAAACAGCATCGGAAACGAGATGAAACCGGCAATCGGTCCCGCGCTTTCCGGCGTCTTGGCCAGACCGGCCACGATAAACCCTGTCGCCATGAACGCCAGCGTGCCGAGGATGATGAAGAACAGTAGGGTCAGCCAGGACCCGTTCACCTGCGTACCGAAGAACAAGTAACCCACAAGCAGAACAATGACGGCCTGAAGCCCGTTCAATATAAGTCTCGCCGTAATTTGCGCCGCAATGAAGGTGGAAGCGTGCAGTGTTGTACTCTGCATGCGGCGCAAAACTCCCCGCTCCCTCCACGATGATATTTGCGCGGCGACGCCGTTCAAATTGTTGGACATGATCATCATCGCCAGAATGCCCGGTACGAGGAAATCAATATAACGGAGCTTCAACGACTGCACGCCTTCCGGCTCAATCTTGATGGCCGGTACATAGCCGGACAGCTGTTTGTCGATGCCGTCCACAATGGGCGTGATCAGCTGCAGACCGATCTGCGATGCGGCGGCGTTCGTCTCGTCATAATATACCTTAATGGCTGTAGAAGTCCGGCTTTCCGGGTTCGGCGTCCCTGCGGCGGGTCCCGTCCTCGCCTCCAAGTGCTTGGCAAAGCCTTGGGGAATGACGATCACAAGCTGATGATCCCCGCGCTTGAGCACCTCCACTTCCGCATCCAGATCCTGAGCGGCCTTAAGCTGCAGGACCGGATGATCCTCCAAGGCTTGGATCAAAGCCTGCGAAGACGCCGTCCGGTCCTGGTCGATGACCGCTCCCGACACCGTGACCGGGGTATCTTTGCCGAGGAATGCCCCAAGCATGACCATGAAAAATACCGGGAATAACAGCGTCCAAAACAAAACCTGTTTGTTGCGCCCGAACAGCCTAAGCTGAGCCAGCGTTAATTGAATATAGGCCTTCACTGCTCTCTCAAGCCCCTTCCGGTCATATGAATGAAAACATCCTCCAAGGTCGCCGTACGCGTTTGCAAATCCTGCACCTTCCACTGCTCCCGGGAAGCCAAACCGATCAGTTCGACTAAAGATGTCTGCAAATCGTCGGTATACAGGACGAACAGCTCATTGCGGTAATCCGCCTGCTTCACTTCACTCACCCTGCCCAACAACACGAGGGCCAGGTTCAGGCGCTCCCGTTCCCACTCCTCCGTTCCTTCCAAACGGAATTCGATGGCGCTTTCCGACTGCAGGCTTCGCACGAGATTTCTCGGCGCATCGAGCGCAATAACTTGGCCGCTGTCCATTAAACATATTCGATCGCAAAGGACGTGCGCCTCATCCATATAATGCGTGGACAAGACGATGGTCTTTCCCCGTTCCTTGAGCCTGAGCACAATGTCCCACAGTGTCCGGCGTGCTTGCGGATCAAGTCCGGTTGTCGGCTCATCCAGAAAGATCACCTGAGGATCGTTCACCAGCGCGAGCGCTATCGCCAGCCGCTGCTTTTGGCCTCCGGACAAGTTCCTGACGCGGTCGTTCCGTTTCTCCTGAAGAAGCATATCTTCCAGCAGCGGGTCGATCGGTACGGATTCCGGATAAAAGCTCGCGTACATTTTTACAATTTCATGCACCTTGAGCAGATCGAACAAAGAGGTGGATTGCAGTTGAACGCCGATCACCTCTTTCACTTTTTTCAGATCCTTACGGGTATCATAGCCTGCGACTACAGCGTAGCCGTCGTCAGGACGGCGGAGCCCTTCAATCATCTCCATCGTCGTCGTCTTGCCTGCGCCGTTGGGACCCAACAGTCCGAACACCTCGCCTTTATAAACTTCGAAATTCACGCCTTTCACCGCTGTAAAGTCGCCGTATCTTTTGACCAGGCCGCTGGCTTTGATCATCGTTTCCATCTGCGCCACCCTATTCAGCTCCTTTGGGCTCAGTCATTCTCTCTGAGTATATCACCAGCGGTACAAGGTTGCTAATCCTGAAGAATCTTCTAAGGGATACCGCAATTCCGCTTGGAAGCATTCCCCATGTAAACCTCCTTGTTATCGTCAATTAAACCATCGATATGATCGAACTGCTCCACTGCTGTGCTTACCGCTTGATAATACTCCATACCATTAGATGTCAGATCCGCAACTTTGGCTTCCAGATTACTTAAAATTTCTTCCTTAAGCTCTCTAATTTGGCTGATCCTTGTGCCCGGAAAATAACCGATCAACATGTTGTTTTAAACGGTCCATGAAGATACCTCCTGCTATTCGATAAGCTAATCAATTAACGTTTTGGCGGTTTTCCAGGCGGCAAGATTATGTTTATAGGCCCGGATCCCCGATTCTGTCACTTTATAATACTTGCGCCTGCCCTCCGCATATTACTATGTGTATCAAAATAATACTTAATAAATGGCTAATTCGACGCAATGATGCAAATGCTTCTTTGCACGCCAAAAGGGCGCCTGCACACTGCAGACGCCCTATGGAGAACATATTAATATTTTAATTCCTTAACCAAACGCTTGGCCGGCCCATTCGCCGTCTCGATGACTTCATAGATTTTCACTCGGATACCGTTGGTACCCTGCTCATCCTTTAAGCCGGTGAAGGATATTTTTTGTTTGCCGTTTATGAGCCTGTCGGTTCCCGTGAAGGTCATCGTCTGTGTACCGACGACTCGATCCATCCCATCGACCAAATCAAACTGCATTTTGGAGAAATTTGAATCCACAATGACCGGATCCGGATGCTCTATCGCCATGGAAAGATTCAAAGTATACGTATAAGACCCGCTGCTGTAAGACCAGCCCAGCGTGTAATTTTGGAACTGAACCAGGAACGGGTAGAAAGATATCGTATCGCTGTCCGATTCCTCCTGGATTCCGACCTGATAGGCGCCCAGTGAAACTTTTCCCTGCGAAACGGATTGATCATCGTACACATTCAAAGCAAACGTCTTATCCTCCACCGAGTTCGGCAGCAAGTAAGAATAACTGATCACATAGGAGGTGCCCGGCATGATGAGCTCCGGAACCGAGCTTTGTCTGCTGCCTGTGTATGTCTTTCCTTGTTTGTCAATCAGCTCGTTTTGAAGCTTCGGAAGCACAATGGAACTCGTACCCTTATTCGTAATTTTATATTTGCCGATGGCTGTCTTGTAGCCGAAATCATCGTTTTCATGAACATGAAGCTCTACTAAAGATACATCCAGATTTTTGTCGACAACGCCGTTATCTTTAAAAATCAATTTTTCCCCCAGCTTGTAGGCGGGAGCCGATGAGATCATGCTGCTTGCCTGACTGGCCCCTTCCCAAAGGTACACCGCAACCGGAACATGCGCTGCCGAAGCGGATGCGGCTTGAGATGAAGTGCTTGCCGCCCCGGTGGACGCCGGCGCATCGGATGCATCGCTTGATGTGTTATTTGATGCATTGCCGGATCCACTGCCCGATGTACCGTTCGATGAAGAGCTTGCTGCAGCCGTATTGGCAGACGAACCGGTCTTACTCTTCTCCCAGATCACGAGCCGGACGGCATTCGGGTCAATCCCTTCGGGAAGCACCGCATTAAAGTAAAAGGACGCGGTTTCTTTGGGAGACAGGTAAGAAATACGCGATGTATTATCGGTTGATGTAATGGACGCTCCGGCCCCCCCAAACTGATATGTAGCCAGTAAGGAAGGCACGGAAGCAATCGAATCCCCTTCATTGCTTACAGTAACTACCGTTTGGACATGTATTCCGTCCGCTTGCTTGGAATAGGTCGCTTTCTCCGCTTTGACGGTCAAATGCTCCCCTTCAAGCTGCCTTGCATAATCCAACGTATCGCCCAACCGGGCCGTTCGCAGCGAGGAGCTGATGTCCATGGTGCTAAGCAATACTTCTTCGCTCTGATTCATATAATAAAACTCCAACCCAAGGCCCTTTTCCGACAGGTCCTTCGATACCGCCGTTTTTAATGTTACGATGCCCGATTGGTTCGGAAAAAAGGTTTGATCCCTGCCATCGGCGAACGAAGCAGAGTATTTCAACCCGTCGGCGCCTTTAAGTCGTACTTGAAGCGAGGCGGGAAGCTTCACACTGGCGGACCCTATATTTTTTACGGACAACTGCGTGTACAAGTACCACTTGCCGTCCTCCACCACGTGAACACTTTGCCCCAATCGATAGGCGACCGCGGCATCATTGGCCAGGGCGCTGTCCACTGTATGCAAATTCATGATCTCCTCCGGAACAGCCGCCTGACCCTCCTGTACAACAGAAGCTACGGACAGCCTCCCCAAATGCTTCATAAAATCAGATTGGCTGCTGTCCCAGCGGAAGATCTCCACCTTGAGCTGCGCCGCAGTCATACCCGGAATGATATCCGAATAAAAACGGAAACGCTGATCCTGTCCCGGAAGCACGACAGCGCTCTTCTTTTCGCTTAGACGGGCTGTGTAACTGCGTCCGGAATCGTCCGTTACTCGAACCCCGTATGCGTTGAAATCGATAGCCCGGCTTTCTCTATTGTGCAGGACAACCGAAAACTGCAGGGTGGAAGTAGAAAGAGCAGCTTGGTCCAGCGTAAAGTACGATTGGCCTGCAATGTATACCCCTTCCGTTGCTGCAAGGGATACCGGCGTTAGCGGCGACACGATGGTTAGAGAACCCGACAATAAGAGGGCCATGCTTGTATGTTTCCACGAAACAGACGGTAATTTACGTTTCAATTCCAACAACCTCCCTGGGGTAGTAAAGACTAAACATGCGATCTCAATCAGTACGGAGCGCATCGATCGGTTTGAGCTTGGAAGCCTTGTTCGCGGGATAAAGCCCAAAAACGACGCCCACCAGCACGGAGAACAAAAAAGCGTACAGCCCGATATCCAGAGAAAGACTCGTGGTCTGATTCGGATTGATGTACGGCCATGCCAAGGAAAGCACAATCCCCAGGACGAAGCCGATCAATCCGCCCAGTCCGCTGATGATGACGGCCTCAACCAGAAATTGCAGCAAAATGCTTCGCCGCTTCGCCCCAATCGATTTGCGGATTCCGATTTCCCTCGTTCGTTCGCTCACGGTGACCAACATAATATTCATAATGCCGATCCCGCCTACCAGCAGTGAAATGGCGGCAACACTGACGAGCTGACTGGTCATCGTACTCGAAGCCGACTGCCTTGCGCTGATGAGTTGGGATGAGTTAAATATGTTGTAGCCCGACGTGCTGTTAAATTTATTTTGCAGGTACCGTTCCACAATAGACTGAACGATGGCCACATTCTCACTCGTTGCGGCTTCGATATAAGTCGTCCGAATGCTGCCAAGCTTGAAATCCCTGCTCAGCGTATCCAGCGGTACAAAAATGGAACTGTCCAATGAGGTTCCGCTCGTATTCGAGCCTTTGCTTTTCAGCGATCCGATGATGGTATAGACATATCCGTCAATATTCAACTTCTCCCCGAGCGGATCGCCGGTTCCAAAAAACTTCGCAGCCACCTCGCTGCCAATGACAGCCACGTGATTCCGAAAGTCGATATCCGCCTGGGCGAGGAATCGCCCGCTCGCCACTTCTCCCTTCTGCATATCCAAATAACGGTCATTGGTCCCGATCACATTAAAGGTTTCCGTCTCCCGGTCGTATTTGATATTCGAGTTGTTTTTCGTCATGGTCGGGGCGATCGCTTTAAACCCGGGCAAGCTCTCCATCTGCATAAGCTCCTGATAGTTCAGCTGTGTAGCCCGGCCATTGCCCATCAGATTGACCACGAGCAGATTTGTGCCCAGACTTTCATACTGCTTGGCGATCGCTTCCGACGACCCCCGCCCAATCGAGACCAGCGTAAATACCGAGGCGACGCCAATAATGACCCCCAGCATGGTCAGCGCCGTCCGAAGCGGATTGGCCAGCACCGTCGCCATCGCCATTCGAACCAATTCCCAAGGTCTCATACCACAGCCTCCTGTGACTTCGCAGGCATCGGAGCATTCCGCACATCTGAGATGATTTCCCCGTCCCGCAGGGTGACCACCCGTTTGGCGTTATCGGCGATATGATTGTCATGGGTGATTAAAACGATCGTGTTGCCTTCTTCGTTAAGCTTTCTGATCAGCTCAAGCACCTCAATGCCCGTTCTCGAGTCCAGCGCTCCCGTAGGCTCATCCGCCAGGATAAGCGACGGGGAAATGGCCAGCGCCCGGGCAATGGCTACCCGCTGCTGCTGTCCTCCCGACAGCTCACTCGGCTTATGATGGCCGCGCTGCCCCATTCCGAGAGCCTCGAGCATCGCCTGGGCTCTTTCTTTTCGCGCCTTTGCTCCCATCCCCGCATAGATCATGGGCAGTTCCACATTTTCAAGGGCCGTCAGCCTCGGGAGTAAATTAAACTGTTGAAAAATAAACCCGATCTTGCGGTTTCTCAGCTCGGCAAGCTCGTTATCGGACAAATGTTCCGTCGCTACGCCATCCAAGGTATAAGTCCCCGACGTCGGTGAATCGAGAAGCCCGATCGTATTCATCAGAGTCGATTTTCCCGATCCGCTGGGTCCGATAATGGCTACAAAATCACCTTTGGCGATATTCAAAGAGATTCCTTTTAAAATCGAAAGCTGCTCTTCTCCGCGCCTATAGCTTTTGGTAATCTGATTCAACTCGATAATATTCAATGGAAACGACTCCTTCCGCCATGTAACCCATTAGTTTCGTCCGCCGCCGCCGAATGTTCCTCCTCCCATGCCGCCTCCGCCTTGAATTCTGAATCCGCCGCCCCCGCCAGGAAATCCGCCCCCGGGGAACTGCGGATTGTTCGTCGTCGCTCTTCTTGTCGGCATAACGACCTGATCGCCTTCCTTCAGGCCGCTTATGATTTCAACATGCGTTTCACTCCGAATGCCAATCTGGATTTCATGCTGTTCCTCGACTGTTCCATCCGCTTTTTGGAGCGAAACGTAGGTCTTTCCTCTTTGGGTTTGGACGGCCTCGATCGGCAGGATCAGAACATCTTTCTTGTCCTGAATATAAATCTCGGCTGTGGCGGTCATCGCATACTTCAATTCGTTCTGATCGGTGTTCTTCACCGAAACGACAACAACATAAGTGGTAACGCCATTGCTCGTTGTACCCACATTGGATACAGAGGTCACTTCCCCTTCAAATGTCCGGCCGGACAAAGCGTCCACTTTCACTTGCGCCTTTTGACCGACCCTGATGCTGGTCAAGTCCAGCTCGTCCACCGCAATGGGCAGCTGCATGGTGCTTAAGCTGGCAACCGCTCCGAGCATGGTGTTGGCTTCGATTTGAGCGCCTACGGGATAGCTGTTCAGCACGTTGGTCTGGCTGTTGGCGAAATCAGACGAAAAAACACCGTCGAACGGCGCTGTAATGGTCAGCTGCTTTACCTTTTGCTCCGCATCGAACACTTTGATTTTCTGGCTCTCGATCGCCGCTTCCTTACTGATGATCTCGTCCTGGATCGAGTCGTTATAGATCGTCCCAATCACGTCCCCCCGGTTTACCGTCTCGCCATCCTTGAAGTTCAGCTTTTGAATATTTCCGCTCGCCCCGGCATAAACTGCGGCTGTATGTATATAATCAAGAGCACCCTGCGTCACGGATTCCTTATTCCGGTCAGATGAAGCGATGCTTCCCTTTACTACCGTTCCCGCGGAGAGTGTCCCGTCATTGTTCACGATCACTTCGACGTCCACCAGCTTGTTTCCATTCGCATCGGCCTTGATGTCTCTGCTGACCGTCTCCACCGTTCCCATTTTGGTAAGCATAAAACCGTCAACCGTCAGTTCCACCGGATCGCCTTTTTTGAGCTGAACGGCTTCCTGCAAATAAAACGGCAGCTTGACCTTGAATTGCGACGGGTCGGAAATGGTCGCCACCTTGGCCAGCTTATTGACTTGACTTCCCACATCCAGATTGGAGGCCAATGTAAGCTTTCCGCTGATCGGCGCGGTAAAACTCATGTGATTTTGCTCTTCCCGAAGCTTGGCCAGCTCTTTTTCCATCTGCTGCAGAGCAACCCGCGCTTCCTTCAAATTGGTTTCCGTCGAAGGGACGGAAAGCTCTACAAGCACATCCCCCTTCTTTACGGCCCGATTTTGCGTCAGGTTCATCGTTTTGATCATCCCGTCTACCGGAACAACAATATTTTGCATATCCTGAGCTTTGAACTGGGTTGTCCCCGATACCGTAGAAGTAATGGCGCCCCTTGTTACTTTCATCGTTGTTCGCTGCGCTGCCCCGGACGCTGCAGGCTTTGATGCCGAGTTATGTACATAATAATAAGTGCCCGCTCCGCATAACAGCACGGCTAGAATCACAATCATCCACTTTTTGCTGCGGCGTAACTCCATTCGTCTTTCCCCTCTCCATCGGCTTCCTTCCATAACAGTCTAGTATTGGTTGCTGAATCCAATCTGAACGCAAGCTGAAAGTTAATTGAATGAATGCTGAAAATTCGCTGAATGCCATAGGGCAAAAAAATCGTGCGATCCGTCGGAAACGGACCGCACGATTCGTATGAATTAGTTCACGGCTTCGGCACTCGAAGCAGCCGCATCGGAAGCGGACTTTGCTTTTCCATGCCAGCCTCCCTTTTGATCAACAAATTGGTTTAACTGCTCGGTCATACTATCTTTTATTTTGCTGACCAGTTCTTCTTTTGTGATGCCTTTGGATTCCGCAAATTCGGCCAGGGACTTTCCGGCCTGCAACTCTGTAGCCAGCTCCTCTTGAGTCACACCCAGAATCTGTGTCAATGCCTCCGGATTGCCCATAGGACCAAACGGCATTTTGCCGCGGTCTTCACCCGGATGACCAAAGCCCTTGTTTTCAATTTGCTGCTTCAAACGGTCGGATAGGCCGGACTTCATTTGATCCGCCTGCTCCTGAGTCAATGTTCCGGCGGTCACTTGAGCGTCGATGGCCGCCGTTTGAACGTCAACCAGCTTTTGCAGGTAGTCTTCTTCGCTCAGGCCTTTTTCCTGTGCAATTTGCAGTAACGTTTTACCTTCCTTCATCGCATCTGTAATTACACTCTGCTCCACACCTAGTATGGTTGCCGTCTCTTGGAGGACATGGCCGCCGCGTAAGCCGCCCGGATTTATTTTTCCGCGGCCCTTGTCTCCCCACCCGGATCCGAAGTCCGGCTTCTGAATCTTCGCGCCAGCCGACTCATTCGCGAAGGCCTGATTATGTAACGTCCCGACAAAGCCGACACCAAGAACAAAAGAGGCGATTATCGTCCCTGCAACCATTTTTTTACCGATTGTTTTCATAGCGTTTTTCCACCTTTTTCATTTTATTTTTTCTTACAAGTTGAAGTATAGACCCGTTACCTGAATTGCATCTGAGCGGCAACTGAAGAATCGTTGTGCATTTCCTGAAAGTTGGCTGAAAATGAAAAAAACTTAGCTTATGGAACGGATCCATCGGCTAAGGTTCAAGGTTATTGCTGATTCAAAGGATTACGGTCTGATCGTTAGGTCGTTATAATGTCTCTGGGAAGTTTGCCTGTGCGTTGAATTTCTCTAATTTAAGCGCTCGTAAGACGACGGCCTACCAGTATAAAAGAAGAGGTAACAAAGCGCCGCAAATCGGCTACGTCCTGACTCCCCCGAAAAATGCGGAATGCCCCTCGAAAGTTCGTGCCTGAAAACAATACCAGTGTAACTTCATTCCGATTGACAATTTTTCTGAGCCGGAAACTGGAGAGAATATTGTTGAAACGAAACACGCCCAGATTTCGGACCGCAATCCCTCCGCGTCTAAAGATGAGGTGACGTCCTGTAAAATTAAGGCCTGAGAACAAAGTAAGCCTTACATCCCTGTTTGCCAAATCTACCACCCTTTCTTTTGAGATGGTAATAGTGTATGGCAAGCTTATAGGAATGGTTCGACCATATGTACCAGGTTTAAAGATGGTTTTCGTCTTCTCTGTAACACGCCAAAAAGCGCCGAATCCCATCCGGTCGACGCTTTGTACAAGAAGCTTATAATGCTCAAAAACATCTGCTTTACTCACCGCCACAAAGTCTGGCTATCGTCAGACACTCTGCGGTCGCCGTTTCTATTTCTAAGCTACGAACTGATATTTTCCACTTCGACCGCCACAACATGCCTTAACTGCTTAATGCGGTAATAGATCGAGGTTGTGCGCTGTTTATTGGGAGCGGACATAATCATTTGGATTTGCTGCTTTTCTCCGTCGACATCTTTCACCTTAATATGCTTCACCCGCATCTCTTCACACTGGAGTTCATCGATCAATGCCGTCATTTCATCGTTGTTCTCCACGATAATGTTGACAGACACGTCTCTTTCTTTCAGCCTTTGAGGACCAAACAGCTTAATAAACATGGGGAACAAGTTGATGGCCATAATAATGAGAATCACGGCTGTAACCGCCTCCAAATAAAATCCGGCCCCTGCTGCAATCCCCAAAGCTGACGCCGCCCATACCATGGCAGCTGTTGTGAGACCTGAAATCACATCGTTGTTTCTCCGAAGAATGACACCTGCACCGATAAAGCCGACGCCGCTGACGATTTGTGCAGCCAGCCGCAGGGGATCCATGTTCGTATGCCCCGGAACGGAATATTGGTGCACCGATTCGATGGAGACAATCGTGATCAGGCAGCTGGCGACGGAGATCACCATGCTCGTTTTCATGCCGAGCGGCTTATGCTTGAGCTGCCGATCGATGCCGATCAACAGCCCAAGTAAGAGAGAAAAGCCCAGTTTACCAAGAAAAACATACGACATATCTGCAACCCTGCTCTCACCGGAAACGATCCGGATAATTAGTGATCACTCCGTCCAGCCCCGCTTGGGCTAAAGGCCCTGCCCATTCCGCCTCGTTAACGGTATAGGGGTACACTTTGTAGCCATGAGCGTGACATTGACGAATATATTCCACATCAACAAACGAATAATGCGGATGCAGGCTGTATGCAGCAAACGGCAGCTTGCGTACATAATCCCAAGGATCGATCACTCTGGTGGAGAACAGCACCCCGAGCTTCATCGCCGGCTCAAGACGTGCCGTTTCCGCAAGCGCGTAATGATCAAAGGAGGAAATGACGACCCGGTCGAGCATGTCATGCTCATGAACGGAACGAATCAGCTTTTGCTCAATCCCTTTGTGGTAGTAGGGTAAATTTTTGATCTCCAGGTTGATCAGCATATGGGTGTCGGCTGCGAGCGCCATAAATTCCTGCAGCGTCGGAATCGTTATCCCTCTGAACGACTCGCCATACCATGAGCCCGCATCCAAACGCCGCAGTTCCTCAAGCGTCATGTCCTTAATCAGGCCTTGACTGTTCGTTGTCCTTTTGACATCATCGTCATGACAAATGACCACCTCGCCGTCCTTCGTGAGATGCACATCCAGCTCCATGCCATCTGCATTTTGATTAATCGCCAGCTCAAAGGCAGCGATCGTATTTTCCGGGGCATATCCGGAAGCTCCCCGATGCGCAATAATAAGCATCCTTAACACCTCTGTTTTAAAAATGTGCTGAGACGATGTCCGTCTCAGCACATTTTTAATTATTATTTTTGCGATACCTTGTTGTTTTCCTCAATCAGGCCCGTTACTTTCTTATTCAGCTCATCTACGACTTTCTGCGGATCTTCGCCTTTATAGACTCGTTCGATCGCTGTCGCTACTTCCAGCCTCGCTTCCGGGAATACGGAGATCAGAGCGCCTTTGGTTGCAGAAGACAATTTCGTTTGTTGAAGCTGTTTAACGGCCGTAGTAAACTGCGGATACTTGGCATACGTATCTTTCAGCACTTGTTGGTCATAGGCGGCTTTCGTGATCGGGAAATAACCGGTGCCGGCCGCCCATTCCGCTTGCGTTTCCGGCTGTGTCATAAACTTCATGAAATCCCAGGCGCCTTCTTTTTCCTCCTCCGCCACGCTGTTCATTATCCATAGCGAAGCGCCGCCGACGATTACACCATTGTTTTTGCCGTCCGGACTTGGCATGAATGCCGTTCCTACCTGGAACGGCACGTCTTTCACGTTCCCCGGCGTGCCTGCTGTGGAGTCCAGGAACATCGCCACTTTCCCTGCTCTGAACGCTGCTCGAACATCATCGAACTTACGGCCGTAGTTGCCGATGGAACCATCCTTGTTCATGTCATCCAGCCATTTGAAAATTTCCAGGCTTTGCTTTGAGTCCAACAGCGACTTGGTAGCCAGTGCATCGCGACCGTTGCCGTGATCTACCATATCTGCGCCCTGGTTAGCCAACAGCTGCTCAACAAACCAGCCGTAAATAACAAGGGAGAATCCTTTATCGTTGCTGTTAGTCAATTTTTTGGCTGCCTCGCGAATCTCGGCGTACGTTGTCGGCGGATTCTCCGGATCCAGACCTGCTGCTTTAAACTTATCTTTATTATAGAACAAAATGGAGTTAGAAGTGTTAAACGGCATGGAATACAGCTTGCCATTCACTTGATAATAACCCAAAATATTTTCTTCGAGCTTGGAAAGATCATAATTGTCTTTGACGATAAAATCCTGCACGGGCTGTACGAAACCGCTATCAATCATGTATTTGGTGGCGATTTCCTGAGCCTGCATAATCGTAGGCGCTTCTTTCGTCCCACCTACCGCCTTCAGCTTGGTCAACGCTTCTTCATAAGTCCCTTGGTATGAAGCTTCTACAAAATATTTCGACTGACTCGCATTATACTTGTCTACCATGCTCTTAATGAGGTCGCCCGGCGTTCCATTCATAGCATGCCAGAACGTAACCTTGATTTTACCGTCACCGGTTTTACGGGCTTCGGATGTCGATGCCTCCGGACTGCAGCCTACAAGGGAAAATACAATCACAAGCGACAATAAGCTGAGCCATAATGATTTCAATTTCATTGTTTTTTATCCCCTTTTCATTATAATTTATCCTTTTAACGCCCCTGCCATTAAGCCTCTCTTTAGCTGCTTCATGCTCAGGAACAAGAAAAGCAACGTCGGTATCAATACAATCATGACTCCAGCCATGACAACTGGCCAGTTCGTGCTCGTCTCCTGCGCCTGCATCATCTTGATGCCGATTTGGACCGTACGCACACGGTCATTAGTTGTCGTTAACAGAGGCCACAGATACATGTTCCATGTTGTCAGGAACCCGTAAACGCCTAAGGCGCTTAACATTGAGCGCGACAGCGGAAGGACAAAGGTCAGGAAGAAGCGGAACCGGCCACAGCCCTCGATTTGAGCCGATTCTGACAGTTCCCTCGGGATCGTCATAAAATGCTGGCGCAGCAGAAACACCCCGAAGGCGATGGCAAAATGCGGTACCGTCAAACCGTAATACGTATTGACCCACTTCAAATTGAGGATTGTTAAGTAGTTTGGAATAATCGTCGCTTCCCATGGAATCATCATCGTAGAGATCAGCAGGAAGAACACAACGTTTCTGCCCTTGAAATCGATAAATACGATGGCGTAAGCAGCCAAGCTGCAGACAACGAGCTGTCCCAGCATTACCGCAGTGGAAACGACCAGGCTGTTAAACATAAACTTCAGCAGCGGCACATTGGCCAGCGCTGTCGTGTAGTTGCTGAAATGAAGCACGCTCGGAAAAAGCTTGCCTGTCATCAACTCTTGCGTGCTCATTAAGCTGGCAGAAATCGCATAAACGACCGGTAAAAAAAGCAGCACGGCCATGAGCGTCAAAATGACATAGAAGAGGATCTTGCCAGCCATTGTCCTTGTCATTGGTAATGCACCTTCTTTTCGCCCACTTTAAATTGAATAACGGTAACAATAAGCACAACGATGAACAAAATGATCGCCTGTGCGCTCGCTACGCCGAACTTGTAATGAATAAACGCATTTTGGAAAATCGAGTATACGATCAGGTTCGTCGATTCCGCCGGGCCGCCTTGCGTCAAGATATCGATCTGTCCAAACGACTGAAACGAGTGAATGACCGTGACGATAATGACGAAAAACAAGCTTGGTGATACCATCGGCAAGGTAATACGGAACAATTTGGTCCAATAACCGGCCCCGTCAATCGTAGCACTCTCGTAAATATCCTCTGGAATACTTTGCAATCCGCCGAGCAGAATGATGAAGTTAAAGCCGATACCCATCCAGATCGAAGTGATAGATACCGAAATGAGCGCCCAGTCCGAATCGGTCAGCCAGGCAATCGGAGAAATTCCGGCATAACCCAACACACGATTAAGCAATCCGATGCTTGGGTGGAAAATAAAAAGCCAGATGGTGGATCCTGCCGCGACGGAAATACCGACGGTAGATGAAAAAATGACCCGAAAAAATTCGATTCCCCTCAATTTTTCGCTTGCTATCACCGCCAGGAACAAAGCCAATGCTACTCCAATAGGCACCGTGTACAGCACATAAAGAAACGTCGCTTTCATGCTTGTCAAAAAGCTGTCTGAAGTCACCAGGTTGATGTAATTGTCCAATCCGACGAACAATACCGGAACACCTCGCGGATTCGTCGAATAAAAACTGTAATACAGCGTTTTTAAAATCGGATAAAAAATGAACACAATCATGAGAAAAAGCATCGGTCCCAGATACAACATCCCTAATAAAAAATTGGAAACCGCTTTCCGCTTTGCATTAGGGGTAAGGCCTATCCTTGCGTCACTGCGTTTGGCCAGCTTCTCCATCGGACAACCCCCTCTAAGAGAATAAAAAAAGAAGAACCTTCAAATTCACGTACCGAATGTACCATCGATACGAGCAGTTGAAGGTCTTCTCCAATTCATGTAACCGCTTCTATTAACTTGGTACTCAGTATAAATTAAAAATTCACAAAAATCAACAGCATTTTTATTGCAAATGGTAAATCCCTCTATTTCCTCACGCTTCTTGCTTCTGCCATAGCGCTTTTCTCGATGTGGTCACCGCCGTCGCGCCCGCTTCAAGCGCCAGCCGCACATCTTCGTCGGTGCGGATCAGGCCTCCGGCCAGCACGGGGATTTTCGTTTCCTCCAAAAACTCCCGGATAATATGCGGTATAATGCCGGGGAGCACCTCGACGTAATCGGGCTTCGTTTTTTCAAGCTGTACATAGCTGTTTTCCAGCGCGAGGGTATCGAGCATAAAAAGGCGCTGAATGGCAATAAGCCCTTTTCTTTTGGCGGTGAGCACCACATTGTTGCGTGTGGAAATGATGCCCGCGGGCCCGATTTCCTGCGCCAAAAATTCGGTTGCGTATTCATCCGATTTTAAGCCCTCGATGAGATCGGCATGGAGAAACATCTTCTTCCCCTGCTCGGCAGCCCGGCGTACAAGCGGCTTCACCTGAGCGATGTGCGCGTTTAACAGGACGAGAAATTCGTAGTCTGTCTTCAGCAGCTGATCAAAATCCTTCATATTGCGAATTGCGGGTACGATGGACTGGTTTATGATGGCTTTCATCCCATTGCTCCTCCTGAATTAGCTTTGCTCGCCTTCTTTGTAGCGCATGGTCGCATGTACGGCTCTCTTCCACCCGGCATACAAGCGATCGCGTTCTTCGGGTTTGGCAGCGGCCGTAAATGTCCGCTCGACGACACGGTTATGGATAATGTCCTCTTTACTGCGCCAATAGCCAACGGCTAGACCGGCCAAATAGGCCGCTCCCAACGCCGTAGTTTCATTGACCGTCGGACGCTCCACTTTCGTACCCAGCAAATCCGCTTGAAATTGAATCAAGAAGTTATTCGCCGCAGCGCCGCCGTCAACTGCAAGCTTTTGTACCTTAATGCCTGAATCGGCTTCCATCGCCTCCAGCACATCGCGCGTTTGATAC
The DNA here is from genome assembly GCF_001465255.1 of Paenibacillus naphthalenovorans. NCBI lineage: Bacteria > Bacillati > Bacillota > Bacilli > Caryophanales > Paenibacillaceae > Paenibacillus > Paenibacillus naphthalenovorans. Next base: position 3,748,100 of record NZ_CP013652.1, read on the forward strand.
GCCAGCGATTCAACCGCCGCACGGATCAAATGGTTATCCGTCGTACCCCGGGTTAGACCGAATATGGCTCCGCGGGCTTCCATATCCCAATAGGGCGCACCGAGGCCAACAAACGCGGGGACGAAATATACGCCTTCCGTGCTGGAAACCGATGCCGCTCTCTCCTCAGATTCGGACGCGGTACCGATCAGCTTCAGCCCGTCTCTCAGCCACTGAATGGCCGCCCCAGCAACGAAGATGCTTCCTTCCAGCGCATATTCCACTTTACCATCCAATCCCCAAGCGATCGTTGTCAGTAAGCCATGCGTGGATGCAACCGCTTTAGTTCCGGTGTTCATTAACATGAAGCAGCCGGTGCCATACGTATTTTTCACCATTCCTTCATCAAAGCAGGCTTGACCGAACAAGGCCGCATGCTGATCACCGGCAATGCCCGCAATCGGAATACCGGCGCCCAGCAGGCTCTCCTCCGTGTATCCGTAAATTTCGCTCGAGGAGCGGACATCCGGCAGCATGGAACGTGGAACCTGCAGCATGTTCAGCAGCTCGTCGTCCCATTCCAGGGAATGAATATTGAACAAAAGCGTTCTCGACGCGTTCGAATAATCCGTCACATGCAGCTTTCCTCCGCTCAGCTTCCAGGCAAGCCATGTATCGATCGTGCCGAATGCGAGCTCGCCCCGTTCCGCTTGATCGCGCGCGCCCTCCACATGATCCAGAATCCACTTCAGTTTCGTACCCGAGAAATAGGCGTCGATCAAAAGTCCGGTCTTGCTCCGTACAAGGTCTTCATATCCCCGCTGCTGCAGCTCGTGACAAATGTTGCTGGTCTGACGGCTTTGCCATACAATGGCATGATACACCGGCCGGCCCGTACGCCGATTCCAAACCACGGTGGTTTCCCGCTGGTTCGTAATGCCGATGGCGCAAACCTGCTGAGGCCCAATGCCTGCCTGCGCCAGCGCTTGGCGAATCATCTCGAGCTGGACGTCCCATATTTCCTCCGGATCATGCTCCACCCAGCCCGGTTTCGGGTAGATTTGCCGAAATTCCTTTTGTGCATCGGCAACGATTTGCCCCGCTTTATCGAACAAGATCGCTCTAGCGCTTGTCGTACCTTGATCAAGAGCCATCACGTACAAGGATATCGCTTCCTCTCCTGTAAAATAAACCTGCTCCGGATTCCTTAAACCGATGAGTCCATCGATTTCTTTCGCAGCACTACGATACAAGAAATCGCAACTTCTGTAAAGATGTACCAAAATAAAAATGGATATGCCCCCTCTTGCAGCCAGCGAAAAAAGGGGTTATGATGAAGGTAATATAATAACCACTGGGTCGGAGACGAGGAAAAAGACCATAACCCTTCATTGATCGGGTATCAATGATGCTGTTGTGTGTCTTTTTCCTTTTTTTGCATATTTGTCTCCAGAGAGGAGTACACATGACTCAAACATTTTCCAGCCTAAAACGAAACGATATTCAGCTTGAACTGGCACGGGAAACATACGACATGCTGGTGATTGGAGGCGGTATTACGGGTGCGGGCATTGCACTGGACGGCGCGGTGCGCGGACTCAAGGTTGCTCTGATCGAGATGCAGGATTTCGCGGCAGGTACCAGCAGCCGGTCGACAAAACTCGTTCACGGAGGATTGAGATATCTGAAGCAGGGCGAGGTCAAGCTGGTGCGGGAAGTCGGGCGCGAACGCGCTATCGTCTACGAAAATGCCCGGCATGTCGTCATCCCGGAATGGATGCTGATGCCGATTATCAAAGGGGGCACGTACGGTAAGCTAGCCACATCCGTCGGTCTTTACGTGTACGATTGGCTTGCCGGGGTCAAGCGGGAGGAACGCCGCAAAATGCTGTCCAAAAGCGAAACGATCGCCAAAGAACCGCTGTTGTGGCAGGATAAGCTGCTGGCGGGCGGTTATTATGTCGAATACCGTACGGATGATGCGCGGCTGACGATCGAGATTATGAAAGCGGCGGTAAGCCGCGGGGTCAAAGCCGTCAATTATACGAAAGCGGCACAGTTCTTGTATGAGAACGGCAAGGTTGTCGGCGTGAAGGCGGAAGACCGGAATTCAGGACAAACCTTCGAGATTCGGGCAAGCAAGATCGTGAACGCCGCCGGCCCGTGGGTAGACAAGCTGCGCGAGCTGGACCAATCGAAGCAGGGCAAACGGCTGCACTTAACCAAAGGGGTCCATATCGTCGTCGATCAAAGCCGATTCCCGCTGAGGCAGACGATTTATTTCGATACACCGGACGGCCGTATGGTGTTTGCAGTCACACGGGACGGCAAGACCTACATTGGGACAACGGACACCGATTACGAAGGCAATCTGGAGCATCCCCGGATGACCAAGGCTGATTTGACTTATTTACTCGATGCGGCAAATTACATGTTCCCTTCCATCGGACTTACGGAAGCAGATGTCGAGGCCAGTTGGGCGGGGCTGCGGCCGCTTATCCACGAAGACGGCAAATCACCGTCCGAGCTGTCCCGCAAGGACGAAATCTTCCTTTCTCCCTCGGGTCTCATCACCATTGCCGGAGGCAAGCTGACCGGCTACCGCAAAATGGCCGAACGGGTTATCGATCTGGTAGCGGAGCAGCTGAACAAAGAAACCGGCCGTACGTTCCCGGGCTGCAGTACCGATCAAATCAAGCTATCCGGCGGAGATTTTCCGGAAGGCTTTGATGCGTTTACCGCCAAGTGGACGCAGCATGGCATCCACCAGGGCTTGTCTGAGAAGCGGGCGGCGGCCCTCGTCCGTCGTTACGGCAGCAACGTGCCGTCGGTGTACGCCAAATTTGACTCCCTGCGCGAAGCCTCCGCGGCCTACGGAATGGAGATTGACGCATTGGCTTCGCTCATCTACGGCATAGAGGAAGAAATGGTAACCCGCCCTCTTGATTTTCTCAATCGCCGTACAGGGGCGGTCAATTTCGACCACCAAAGCGCCGCGCGGTGGCTGGAGCCCACCGTCCGCTTCATGAGAGACACCTTCCATTGGGATGAGGAGACCGCTCTCCTTTATTTAAAGGAAGCAAGAGACGGCATAAGATTTGCGAAAGAGGCGGTTTAACCCGGATTTACCGTTTTCAGGATTCGGCATCCTTTACTGTTCTGCGATATAATAGAATCATCTTCTGATCAAAGAGGACTTTGTTCAAGGAGAAAAATCGGCCGCATGTACGGTCTTTCCGCAGGAGGTCCCGGGAGCATGTTTAAATACAGGATCGATGACGAATTGGAATTAAAGCTGTTGGAGCCCGCTGACGCAGAAGCGCTATACCGGCTTATTCATGCGAACCGCAGCTATCTGCGGAAATGGATGGCCTGGGTCGATGCAACCAAAAGTCCCCAGGACACCCGATCCTTCATCGAGTCCGCACGAATCCGTTGGGCCAAGGGAGATGGCATGACGGCAGGCATCCTGTTTCACGGAGAACTGTGCGGAACGATCGATCATCATGCGCTTTGTCTGTTGAACCGCCGCACGTCCATCGGGTATTGGCTGGCCGAATCCCATCAAGGCCTCGGGATCATGACCCGCGCTTGCCGCGCGATGGTCTCTCATGCCTTTAAGGGACTGGGTCTGTACCGGGTGGAAATCCGGGCCGGCGTGAATAACCTGAAGAGCCGTTCCGTGCCGGAGAGGCTCGGATTCTCCTTCGAAGGAGTCGCCCGCGGAGGACAGCGGTTGTATGACCGCTATATCGACCTTGCCGTTTACGGGATGCTGGCGGATGAATGGGATTCGTCCCCGGCAGGAGCAAAATAATTGAACCAATGGGAAGTCGCAATCATTCTTGCCATTATACATCATAATTCATCATGAACGACCGGATAGGTGAAGGAGGAAACACAGTGGCATTCGGGATCACCAGAGAAGAACTGACGCAGTGGAAAGAAGCTGTGTCCAGGGGAGAGATCGCTTTTATCACCCACTTTTGGCTGGAGCCCCGTTTTCCGGGCATTCATACGGTAACCAAAGTCGGCTGCTCGAATCTGGAGCGCTTATCCGAGTGGTGCGCAGCCAACGGATTAGATCCAAGATATATTCATAACCGCGACCCTTTTCCCCACTTTGACCTGATCGGTGCAAAGCAAATAGAGATTCTGCGAAAAGAACGCTTGTGGGATCAACTGGAACGTTTCAGACTGCTTTAAGGTGATGCCCCTCCCGGCTCTGCTCCGCTTGGACCCGCAAGCCGCAACTCCCCGCTTCACTTTATTTTCAACAGGACGCAGCCATTCCTTCCGCATGATGATACACCGATCTGTATAAAACAGAAGCCCCTTTCACCACCGCCCCTCCTTCCCCATGAAATGCAATTCGTACTAAAGAGACCTCGGATTCATATAATTTACTGACGTTCGGGAATCAGCCAATCGGTAAAGTGAATGAATCGGGAGGGAGAGCATGGATCACTTGAAAGTCATCGGCAAGAGCATTCCCAAGAAGGAGTCGCGTGATAAGGTAACGGGAGCGGCCAAATACACCGGCGACCGTATGGAAGCCGGAATGCTTCACGCAAGGATGGTGACCAGCCCCTATGCCCATGCCGCCATCGTGAAGATCGATACGTCCCGGGCCTGGCAGATCAGAGGCGTCCGCGCCATACTGACGGGAGAAGACTGCGATGTGCTGACAGGAGAAGAAATTCGTGACCGGCCCGTTATTGCTAAGGACAAGGTCCGATTTTTCGGTGAAACCGTTGCCGTTGTCGTGGCGGACAGCGAAGCTTGCGCACTTCGGGCCGCCTTGTTCATTGATGTGCAGTATAATCCCCTGCCGGTGGTGAATTCCCCCACGGAAGCCTTGCGGTTCGATGCTCCTTTAGTGCACGAAAAGCTCGGGGAATATGATAAAGCGCCCGGTGTCGTTTCCCGTCCCGGTACCAATATCGCCAGCATCATCCAAATCCGGAAGGGAGAGATGGAGAAGGGCTGGAATGAGAGTAACACGGTCATCGAAACCAGCGTGGCATTCGTCCCGTCCGATCATGCCGCGATGGAAACGCGAAGCGCCGTTGCGGAAATAAGGCCGGACGGTTGTATCCATATCGAAACCTCCTCCCAAGCGCCTTTTGCGGTTAAAAAATATATGGGGATCTATTTCCGCATAGATCCGGGCAAAATTATCGTCGAAACGCCCTTTGTCGGCGGAGGCTATGGCGGGAAAGCAGCCATCCAGCTCGAGCTTGTCGCCTATATCGCTTCCAAGGCAGTCGGCGGCCGCAAGGTCAAAATCGTCAACACCCGAGAGGAGGATATGGTGACCTCCCCCGGGCATATCGGCCTTGAAGCCACCGTCAAGCTGGGAAGCTCGCAGGAAGGCAAAATTACTGCCGCAGAGATCATCTACCGGTTTGACGGAGGCGCCTACTGTGACAAATCGAGCGACGTTGCCAGAGCGGCGGCGGCAGATTGTACGGGACCTTATGCGATCGACAACCTGTACTGCGATTGTTTGACCGTCTATACCAATCATCCTTACGCTTCCGCCTACCGCGGATACGGCCATTCGGAGCTTACGTTTGCCATAGAACGGGCAATGGACGCTTTGGCCGATAAGCTGCAGCTAGACCCTATGGAGCTTCGCTTGAGGAACATCGTGACCCCGGGCGATATCAGCCCGACGCGCAATGTCCTGAATTCCAGCAATCTCGGCGATTTACAGGAATGCATGCGAAGGCTGCGGACGCTGATCGAATGGGACGACTGGACCGTCCGGCGGGTTGACGCTTATAAAATCAGGGCCAAAGGCATCAGCTGCAGCTGGAAAAATTCCTCCATGGATCCGGATGCCGGCTCGGGAGCCATTGTTTCTTTCAATCCCGACGGCAGCATGAATCTGGAATGCGGTGTCGTGGAAATCGGGACAGGAACGAAGACGGTGCTCGCGCAGATGCTCGCCGAACGCATGCGGATGGATCCTGATCAAATTCATGTCCGTTATCCCATCCATACTCAGATCACCCCCGAGCATTGGAAAACCGTGGCAAGCCGCGGCACGTTTATGGCCGGACGCGCGGTTTTGAAAGCAGCGGACGATGCGATCCGCCAACTGCTGGATATTGCCGCTTGTGTGCTCAGGGTCGACCCGGAAGACCTGGAAGTCGGACAGGGGAACATTTTTGTTAAAGCCGATCCTTCCGTTCAAATCGCGATCAAAGACATCTGTTACGGCTACACGTATCCTAACGGGAACGCGATTGGAGGACAAATTATCGGGAGAGGCCATTATATCCAAAGACAGATGACCTACCTTAATCCGGAAACGGGGGAAGGCAATCCCGGACCGGAATGGAATGTGGCGGCGCAAGCGGTGGAAATTGAGCTGGATACCCGAGATTATACTTATAAAATACTAAAGGCCGTCTCCGTGATCGATGCGGGAAAAGTGCTGAATCCGAAGACGGCCGAAGGACAGGTCATGGGCGCGATGAGCATGGGTCTGGGTTTCGCCAACCGGGAAACCTTCCTTTTTGATAACCAGGGAGTCATCGGCAACGCCACGCTTCGCGATTACCATCTGTTCCGCTACGGAGAACAGCCGGAATATGTCGTGCAATTCGTGGAGAATCCTTGCCTGGAAGCTCCATTCGGGGCACGGGCACTGGGCGAGCACGGGTTAATCGGGATGCCTGCGGCCCTTGCAAGCGCACTCTCCAGAGCCGCCGGGGTCCCGCTCAACCGGCTCCCCCTTTTCCCGGAGCTCGTTTGGCAAACGGTCATGGAGGCGCGGCATGATTCCGTATAATTTCGAATATTATCAGCCGGTCACCGCGCTTGAAGGCGTTCGCCTGTTCCATGATCTTGCGCTTCAGGGCAAAGAACCGATGTATTATGCCGGCGGAACGGAAATCATTACGATGGGCAGAACCCTCCCGGTCCAGCCTCGCGCCGTGATCGATATCAAAAAAATTCCCGAATGCACGATCCTTGCCGTCCAGGATCAAAAGCTGGTTCTCGGATCGGCCTTGAGTCTGTCCCGGCTGCATGACTCCCTCGCCTTTCCCCTGCTGGGAGAAACCGCTGCCGGCGTGGCCGACCGGACCTCCCGGAATAAAATTACCTTGGGCGGAAACATTTGCAGCCGGCTGATGTATAGGGAGACGGTGCTGCCCTTATTATTGACCGACAGTGAAGTGCGGATCGCCGGTCCTGCAGGGTGGAAGCAGGTGTCGATCCATCAGGTGTTCCATGGACAGCTGCAGCTGGAAAAGGGGGAATTCCTGGTGCACTCGCTTACCGACTCAAGCTATATCGGCATGCCTTATGCCGCGGTAAAAAAGCGGAAGGTGTCCGATATCGGTTATCCGCTGCTAACGGTAGCCGCCATCCGGACGAATGCCATGATCCGCGTGGCTTTCAGCGGTGTGTGCGCATTTCCGTTTCGGTCGCCGATGATGGAAGACGCGCTAAACCGGCGGGAGCTTCCGCTTCGGCTGAGAATCGAGCAGGCCCTTGTCCATTTGCCCGCTCCGATACTGGACGATTTCAACGGATCGGCGGCTTACCGGGAATGGGTTCTGAAACACACGCTGCTGGACACGATCCTTTCACTGGAAGGAGAATCGCATGAAAGATATCGACGCCTATAAGGTCATGGTGGAGCTTAACATAAATAAGGAAGTCAAAGATGCTGCCGTCAGACCGGCGGATACGCTGCTGCACGTGCTGAGGGAAGGACTGGGACTGACCGGCGCCAAGCCGGGCTGTCTCAATGGAGACTGCGGGGCCTGCACGGTTCTGGTCGACGGCCAGCCGATGAAGTCCTGCATCATGCTTGCCGTGGAGGCAGCGGGAAAACAGGTCACCACGATTGAAGGATTGACGGATGCTCCCATCCAGAGAGCGTTTATCGAGCATGGGGCCTTTCAATGCGGTTACTGTACCCCGGGGTTCATCATGAATTGCCATGCCTTAATTCAAACCCATCCCCACGCCAGCGATGAAATCATCCAAGATTGGCTGCAGTCCAACATTTGCCGGTGTACGGGCTATCAGGAAATCAAGGAGGCCGTACTCTCCATATTGCGCCCGGGATAATACAGCCAAACCAAACGCCTTTCTATAAGATAGAAGGGCGTTTGTTTGCTTGCCGACTTGATGGCAGAGTTCTCTTGAAGGCGATTCGATGATCAAGAGACCGGCTCATTTTGAAATTGACTGTGAACCAGTCCGTAATAATAGCCTCATTATTTAGTGTGCCTACATAAAATAATTTTGTCATGCAAATAGATGTGGTTGTAAAATATATCCATAAATAAAAGATGCTTATAACGTATTATGTTAAATATATGTTATATAACTTGCATGCAAATCAACCTCTTATTTTTTGTATAAAAGCTATTGTTTTCTTAATATAAATATGTAAAAATAATTTGAATGGGAAAGGATCATTTGACCTGAAGACAATAAATAACGGAGGTTAAAGCATGGCGTTAGAAACAGCACAGCATAATGAATTAGCAGCAAGAACATATGTCAATGAAGTTTATGATACCGTAATCAAGCGCAATCCTCATGAAAGCGAATTTCATCAGGCGATTAAGGAAATTTTATTTTCGCTTGTCCCTGTTTTTGCAAAACATCCCAAATACATGCAGGCCGGTATTCTGGAAAGAATTGTCGAGCCCGAAAGAATGATCACGTTCAGAGTGCCTTGGGTGGACGATCAAGGAAAAGTGCAGGTTAACCGCGGATTCCGGGTTCAATTCAACAGCGTTCTCGGCCCTTATAAAGGCGGATTAAGATTTCATCCTTCCGTCAATGCCAGCATCATTAAATTTTTAGGATTCGAGCAAATTTTCAAGAACTCCTTGACAGGGCAGCCGATCGGCGGAGGCAAGGGCGGATCCGACTTCGATCCCAAAGGGAAATCCGACGGAGAGATCATGAGATTTACCCAGAGCTTCATGACGGAGCTGTTTAAATACATCGGTCCGGATACGGACGTGCCGGCCGGCGACATTGGCGTAGGCGCTAGAGAAATCGGTTATATGTTCGGTCAATACAGAAGAATCCGCGGAGGCAATGAAGCCGGTGTGCTGACGGGCAAAGGAATCGGTTACGGCGGCAGCTTGACGCGTACAGAAGCTACCGGTTACGGTACGGTCTACTTCGTAGAAGAAATGTTGAAGTCCATTGGGTTAAGCTTTGAAGACAGCACGGTCGTCATTTCCGGATCCGGCAACGTCTCCCTGTATGCGATTCAAAAAGCGACCCAATTGGGCGCCAAAGTGCTCGCTTGCAGCGATTCCAACGGATATGTTTATGATCCGGACGGCATTAAATTCGAAACGGTAAAACAGATAAAAGAAGTCGAGAGAAAACGCATCAGCGAATACGTCAAGGAACATCCTAACGCCGAATACCATGAAGGCTGCGAAGGCATTTGGACGATCCCGTGTGACATTGCTCTGCCATGCGCTACGCAGAATGAAATTAGCGAAGCCTCCGCTAAGCTTCTGGTTGCCAATGGGGTGAAGGCTGTAGGCGAAGGCGCGAATATGCCGTCCACATTGGAAGCTATCGATGTATTCTTGGCCAACAAAGTCCTGTTTGGACCGGCGAAAGCTGCTAATGCCGGCGGCGTAGCCGTATCCGCATTGGAAATGGCTCAAAACAGCATGAGATATTCCTGGAGCTTCCACGAAGTCGATGACAAGCTTCATGCTATTATGAAAAACATCTACAGAAGCAGCGTCCAAGCCGCTGAAGAATACGGCCAGCCCGGAAACCTCCTGGTTGGGGCGAATATCGCCGGATTTACCAAAGTTGCCGATGCCATGCTGGCACAAGGAATCATTTAATACAGATACGTTTAAAGGGCTGACCGGATGGTCAGCCCTTCTTAATCGTTTATTTATGATGTGCCGGCAGCCGCCGACACCGGATTTCCCGAAGAATCGACCAGCGCCAGCTTTTCCCATGTCCTGCTTCGCCAACGGAAGAACATAATGATTCCCCGCGTCCATTCATCCGCAGCAATCGCCAGCCAAACCCCGGCTAATCCGAGATTCAAATGGAATACAAGAAAATAACCTAAGGGCAAGCTCATTCCTGCCATCGAGATCAGACCCATATACACGGGAAATTTCGCATCCCCGGCTGCTCGCAGTGAATTGATCAGCACAAGGTTAAACGTACGCCCGGTTTCGAGCAATAGGCTTAGAACAATGACCTGTGAAGTCAAGCCAAGGATAACGGGATCCTGCGTAAATATGCCGATCAGAGGGTCACGGAACAGGATCACGACGATATCGACCAGAACGGTAAGGAACAGGCCCCATTTCAAGCTTTGCCATACCCTGTAATAAGCTTCATCCTTCCGTCCCGCACCCACTAGACGGCCGGTGATGATCGCCGTCCCCATCCCGATGGCTGCACTAAACAAAAAGATAAACATCGAAATGTTCATTGCATATTGTCTGGAAGCCAGCGCCGCAGCCCCCAAGAAGGTAACATAGTATAGAAAGACCGTCTGGCAGGCATGATATGTCAGTTGTTCAAAGGCCGATGGAATTCCGATTTTCAGTATTTTACCTACATAAACTTTGGAAAGGACAACATAATCTCTTACTTTCACCCTGATCTCCATGATGCGGTACAGCAGCCAAAAAAAGACGATAACGGCTATCCCGCGGCTGAGGACCGTGGATAAAGCCGCTCCTGCGACGCCCATTTCCGGGAAACCCCAATGACCGAAAATCAACAGATAGTTACCCGCTACATGAATGACGTTCATCCCCAACGAAACAAACATCGACTGCTTGGTATACCCGTACGTTCGAATTATGCTGGATAACGTGTTGATCATTGCCTGAAGAAATAAGCCGCCGCCTACAATGACGATATAGATCTGAGCGTAGCGCAAAATATCCCCTTGCAAATTCACTGCTTGCAGCAGCCGGTTTCCAAAGAGAACAAAGCTTGCGCTCAGCGTCAAGCCGATCATTAAGTTCAGGGTGACGGCTGTCGCTGAAATTCGGGCCGCGTCGGCCGGTTTTCTGGAGCCTATGTATTGAGCGACGACAATCGCCGCACCGTTCCCAATCACCTCAAGGACTAAAATAGCGATAAAAATCACCTGATGCGCCACGCCTACACCAGAGACCGCATCGTCCGAAACCGCGCTTAACATAAAGGTATCGACAGCCCCCATCAGCATAAAAAGAAACAATTCCAAAAAAATCGGCCAGGTTAATAAAAACAGATTGAAATCTTTGGTACTGGCAGCCTTTGCCGTCCTCCCGGATGTTATAGAGCTCATGAGGTCACCTTTCTGGTTATGGAACCTGTAGTCATTCAATGAATTATTATCTTAGCACAGTTTTCATTCATTTTCATTCATAAAAAATTAATCCAGAGCATAATCCGCCTTTGAATGTTCATTATATATAGTGAAAACTTCGTAATCAGGAAAGGAGTACTTTGATGACGACGACGACCATGAATCCTCCGGCTCAAGTGCCGATACCCGTTCCTCCCCGTGTGATTACGACCAAAGATTTGCTTTACCTCAAGGATGCGCTGTCCTGGGAACTGAACGCATTTAAGAAGTTTCATTTTTTCGCCCAACAAACGATCAATCCGCAATTGAAACAAGCGTTCGACAAAGCCGGACAAATGCATCAACGTCATTACCAAAAGCTGCTGACTCACCTGCAGGTGAATAATAACGCCGTAATGGCGAATCTGCCTCGTCCGCAGCAAACGTCACAGTAAAAGGAGATTGGATCCATGCCAACGCAGCAAGCCCCAAATCCTAATGAGATCGCCAATCCGCAGTCAGGCCAACTGCCGAATATCAAAGGACCGCAGATGAATGACCGCGACTTTTTGAACGACGGCCTCAGTACGTGTAAATACTTGACGGACGGCTTCAATGTCGCTGTCCGTGAAGCCAGCCATCAGCAGCTCCATGACGACATGCTCCAGATCTTGACCGAAACGCACCAGAGCGCGAGAGAGCTGTATAACTTGATGTTCCAGAACGGCTGGTATAAGCTGGAGGCTGAAGAGCAGCAAAAGCTGCAACAAGCGCATCAGCAATTCAGCGGCTATTCCTCGCAATTCCCTTATTAAGCGCCGTCCTCTTAATATCATGGACATAAAACAAGGACACCCGCTCACAAAAGCAGGTGTCCTGTTTTATGCCATCTATTCTTCGTAAATCTTGACCAGCAGCTCTCCTAATTCTTTAAGCGCCTGCTCTTCTTGTTCTCCGTCTGTTTCCAGCGTTACCTCGTCATTTTGGGCAATCCCCAGCGTAAGCATGCTCAACGAGCTTTTTCCGTTTACTTTTTTTCCGTTTTTGATCACATTCACTTTGCATGGGAACGCACCGGCGGTCTGAACGAATATTTTCGTAGGCCGTGCATGAAATCCGGAAGGATTAAGCACAGTAAAGGTTTGGGATTTCACTTGGAATCACTCCTTGTCAGCATTTGAACAACCTCTTTGATTTCATTCTGGCTTCTCATCGCAAGCGCACGCCCGGCGTGAACGGCCCATTCCTCTTGAGAAAGCTCGCGGATCAGCTCCCTGGCGGGCAGGATCGAACCGGCGCTCATGCTGAACTCATGCAGCCCCAGTCCCAGCAGCAGAGGAATCGCCGTGGCATCGCCGGCCATCTCCCCGCACATGCCGACCCATTTGCCTTCCCGCTCGGCCGCCCGAATGACCATTTGAATGAGTCGGAGAATGGAAGGATGCAGCGGCTGATACAGGTACGATACCGTTTCGTTCATCCGGTCTGCAGCCATGGTATATTGAATCAGATCGTTGGTCCCGATGCTGAAAAAATCGACCTCTGCGGCAAAGCTGTCCGCCGCAAGCGCCGCTGCTGGCACTTCAATCATCATGCCTACTTCAATGCGATCGGCTACCGTCTCGCCTTCTTGAATAAGCTTGTCCTTTTCCTCCTGGAGCAGACGCTTGGCCTCCAGCAGCTCCTCGAGAACGGCGATCATCGGGAACATAATCTTCAGCTGGCCGTAACGGCTTGCCCGCAGAAGCGCGCGAAGCTGCGTACGGAATAGTTCCTGCCGGTCGAGGCAAAGGCGGACGGCGCGCAGGCCCAGGAAAGGATTGCTCTCCTTCGGAAGCTCCAGGTACGGGAGCTCCTTGTCGCCCCCGATATCCAGCGTCCGGATCACGACAGGCTTTCCCTCCATTTTTTCGAGCACATACTTGTAAACCTTGAATTGCTCCTCTTCGGTCGGAAAAGAGCTCCGTCCCATATATAAAAATTCCGTCCGGAACAGTCCGATGGCTTCCGCGCCGTTGTCAATCGCCTTCTGCACGTCTTCAACGCTGCCGATATTGGCGGCGAGCTCGACCTGACGGCCGTCTTTGGAGACCGTGGGTTGATCCTTCAGCTTGCTAAGTTCGGCCTGACGGCGGTCATACTGTTCTTTCTTCGCACGGTAAGCATTCAGTTCCTCTTCAGTCGGATCGACCACAATACGTCCTTCCGAGGCATCCATAATGACGGTAACCCCCGCCGGAATGTCTCCTGCGGCGGCGCCGACGCCGACAATCGCCGGGATGCCCAGAGAACGGGCCATGATCGCGGAATGGGATGTCCGGCTGCCAATTTCCGTAATAAAGCCCCGCACGACATCCAGGTTAAGCTGCGCCGTATCCGACGGCGAAAGATCCTCGGCTATTATGATGGACTCCTCCGCAATATCTGAAACGGTGGTATATTTCTCTCCGCGCAATCCGCTCATCAAGCGGCCGGATACGTCGCGCACATCTGCCGCCCGCTCCCTTAAGAGCTCGTTATCCATGGCCATCAATGTATTGATAAATGCTTGTGAAACTTCATAAAGCGCGTATTCCGCGTTGATTCCTTCCTGCTCGATGTTATCCATAATGACATCTATGAAATCCGGATCCTCAAGCGAAAGCAAATGCGATTCGAATATTTCGGCTTTCTGGGCGCCGAGCTTCGCTTCGGTCAGCTCCCGAATGGATTCCAGCTCCTGCTTCGCCTGCTCGACGGCTTGCCGGAAGCGCTGAACCTCCTGCTTCGGATCCGTCACGGTACTGCGAACGGGGATATGAGCTGAGTTGTTCAGTCGGTAGACTTTGGCAATGGCCAAGCCGGGAGAAGCGGCGATACCCGTTAACTGATTCGACATGATGTACCTCCCTTACGAATGAACCTGCTGCTTTAATTGATGAACATGCTCCAAAATCAGCCCATGCACCGGATGATTCTCCGGGATGCCTGTATAATGAGTCACCGCCCGGCCCAGTCCCATAGCTTGAATGGTTGACTGCAGTTCCACGGCTTCCGGATCTTCCGTATGATCGAACAACAGGGCGGCAGCCATAGCCCGTGCCAGATGATTCGGCGTCATTCCCAGCTCAAACGCCTGAAGGGCCGGACGAACCAGCCGGTCGTTCGGAGACAGCTTGCGGATAGGCGAACGCCCTACCCGTATGACCTCATCCGTCAAATAAGGATTACGGAAGCGGTCCAGAATTTTATGAATATAGTTCTTATGTTCCTGCGAATCAAAAGCGTACTTCTTCACCAGCAGTTCGCCGGTTTCCTCCAATACCTGCCGAACCTGCGCTGTAATACCCTGGTCCGCCATCGCTTCCTGAATCGTCTGGAAGCCTTGCAGGTATCCGAGATAGGCAGCGCAGCAGTGCCCCGTATTGACGGTAAAAAGTTTGCGTTCAATATAAGGCGTCAATTCGTCCACATAATGAACGCCCTGGATTTCGGTAAACCCCTCGATCATCCCAGAACGGTCAACCACCCACTCATAAAACGGCTCCACCGTTACGTGAAGCGGATCCTCATGATGCTGGATCGGTACGATCCGGTCTACCGCGGCATCCGGAAAAGCTGTATATTGATCCGCTTTGCTGCGCATCTCTCCGCTCAAATGGGAATACACATGCTCCTTTAACTGCGTGCTTCCGCCGATCGCATTTTCGCAGGCAATAATATGCAGAGGGGCGTTGGAGCGCGAAAGGCGCTGTTCAATGCCTTTGGCAATTCCTTCGGCAATGTGCTTGAGAATCGAAACTCCGACAGCCGTTGTGACCAGGTCCGCATTCGCAACCGCCTCGGCTACCCTTTCCAGATCTTTTCCGTTGATCGCCGTAACGCCCCTCACGACCGCCGCCTCTTGGGCTTCGTTCGCCAAGGCTACCGTATATTCGCCTCTTTGCTGAAGCAAGGAAACGAGCGTGTCGTTCACGTCGACAAAGCAAACCTCATATCCCGATCTCGACAGCAGCAGTCCGATAAACCCTCTGCCAATGTTTCCCGCTCCGAAATGGACCGCCCTCATGCTTCCATCCCGCTTTCGAAGATCGCGATCATTTCTTCCGCCGTAGATGCTTTAAGGATACGCTCCAGGTTATCGTCATCGGAACATATCATCGCCACATTCGTCAAAATGTCCAGATGATCATCCCCTGCCGCGGCAATGCCCACGACCAGATGCGCTTTTTCTCCATCTCCGAAATCGACGCCCTCGGGAATTTGGACAATCGACAGCCCCGTGGAGCGGATCAGCTCCTTGGAATCCTTGGTGCCGTGAGGAATAGCCAAGCCCCCGCCCATATAAGTGGACAAGGTTTGTTCTCGCTCAATCATTTTATCGATATATTCGACGGAAGCGTGGCCCGCATCGACGAGCAGCTGTCCGGCCATGCGAATCGCTTCATATTTGTCCTGTACTTTGGCATTCAGCTTGACTTTGTCCTTCGATAAAATACTCACTAGATAACCCTCTCCATTTCCATTTTATTTTCAAAAAAGCCTGCGAGCTCATTCGATATAAACTGCCTGATTTGCTCTGTCGTCCCGTTCTCCAGCATCCGAATCATATCCGGCAGAAGCAGCATGGCGCTAATCTCGCTCAGGACTTCCAGACCTTCTTTGGAAAGCTCCCGCGGCCCTAGCATCAGCAAAAGCTCGCGAACCTGCGCGGGATGCTCGGGATCCAGGGTCAGAGCATTGCTTAACCTGAACAAAGACAGCAGCGGCCTTGTGATATGCTCGCTTCTGGTATGAAATAAAGCAAGTCCGGTATCCGGGATGATTTGACTCCCGTATCGTTCCCTCTCAAGCAGCTGCTCGACGACCGGTTCGGGCCTCGCCAACGCCCCGTCCTTGCGCACCTCTTCGCAAGCCTGCCGTAACGTTTGCCGCAAATCCGGGCTATTGGACAAGCGATATACTTCAAAATGATCCATCAGGCAGACCGTTTCGTTTAAATAAGCTTTTAACGATCTTAAACGGTCCAAAGCCGGGGTTCCCTGCAAGGGTTCGGGAAGGTCGGCCGGAGCCCGTTTTAAGGTGATATTTTGAACATATTGCCGCAGTTTCTCCGTCTCTTCTTTGGTCAGCAGAGGGCTCAGCTTGAAGTATTGATCCGGTTCCAGCGGAAGATCCACGGTGGATATGATCAAATCGTAAGCCTCTGCGGGAAATCTGGCCGCTTCGTACCAGGATACATTGTCGACGATGTCAATTTGGGGAAGCTCCTTCTCCAGACGGATAGCCAGCAGCTTTGAGGATCCGATGCCGCTGGTACACACCACGATGGCCCTTACATTCCGGGAAAACTGCTTCAGACGTTCCAGGGACGCCCCGAAATGCATGACCAGAAATCCGATTTCCTCATCCGGCACTGCAAATCCGGTAATAATTTCGTCTACCGCTTGCCTGACATATCCAAACAGATGCTCATAATCTTTTTTGATTTGGGCAAGCAGCGGATTGCGGATCTGCACGCCTTCCCTGATCCTCTGCAATGCAGGCTCAATGTGCTTGATTAGACCGTCCCTCAAGGAACGGTCTTCACTCAACGGAACACCGGTCTGATCCTCTACGCGGCGTATAAGCTTTTGAACGGTCTCCAGCAAGCTCAGATCATCTTGAGGCAGCAGGCTGTTGGTGCGGGCCTCCCCATTTTCATCGAATAGCCCGGCTATATAATCGGCTTCCTCCGGAGGCAAGGAAAGATGCAGTGTTTCGGATAAATGACGCACCATTTGATCCCTGACCGTACCCTCACGGACGGTTTCGCCGGTATCCGGGACTCCCCTTTGGTCCGGCTCGATCGTCTTGCCCTGCCTGATTCGCGCAAGCGCCACGGACAACCGGATCAAGAGATCGGTATAGGCCGCCTCCGACAGCTCCAGAGGCCACCGGTCCTCCATCTGCCATAGCGCTTGCTCCACATCCATCCAATGCTCTTTACCTATCATCGCAAGCAGCCGTCCGGTAAGCGGATGAAGCGGTCCGCTTGCGATTTTTCCGAACAAATCGGAATCATCCAGATGCTTGCGGGCCAGCCGGCATATGGCTTCGCGTTTATTCGCTTCAGATCCGCCGAGAAGCACGCCATACCCTCTTCGCCGCACCAAGGTAAGACCGCTTTTCTGAATCCAATCCTCCAGGTCGTCCAGATCACTGCTGACCGTCGGTACGGTAACATGCAAATCATGCGCCAGAGCAAACAGCTTCACCGGTTCTTCGGCTTCCAAAAGCAGGCAAAGCATCAATGCTTTTCGTTCCTCCGCCGAGAATTCCACTGTACCCATGTGGGAGAGACTCCGTTTGAACTTCTCCAGCTGTTCCGGTTCAGCTTGAATTTGGATGCCGATGCCGGATTTTTTGTGCAGTGAGACGTCATAGGCCGCCAGAATTTCCTCCAACTCCGACAGCTCTCTGTGAACCGTTCTCGTGCTGACTTTGATTTCAGCGGCAATTTCTCCTGCCGTGATCTCATCCTTGCGGTTCAGCAGCAGCTCCAGGATTTGTCGTTGTCGGTTGGAAATGTTCATAACGGACAATCTCCTCTTTTACAAAATGGAGATAACGCCGGCAGAATGCCAGCGTTAAATATACTGCAATTGAATTAGCTTAACCGCTTGACGAGCTCTTCGTATTCCGGGCTCTTCAGGAAGTTGTCGATCGAAATGTGCTCGGCGTTCGGCGCTTGCACCTTCGCGCGATCGGTCAGCGTTTTATGTGTAATCACGATATCCGCGTCCTGCGGAATCTCGCTGATTGCGGTATTAATGACCGTCACTTCAACGCCCGCTTCTTTCATTTTCTTCCTTAAAATGGATGCCCCCATCGCGCTGGAGCCCATCCCGGCATCACAAGAAAATACGATTTTGTTCACTTCGGATTTCTTGTTCTCTGCCACCGCCACTGCTTCGGCCTTACCCGCGTTTTTCATTTGCTTCATCTTCTCGGCAGCCTGCTCCAAATCGCCTTCCTGCTCTGCCTTACGGCTCATTTTGAGCAGAAGCGACGCAACCAGGAATGAAGCGACGGTTGCCGTCAGGACACCCGCCAATACCGGGAACAGCCCGCCTCTGGGCGCCATCGCGATGTAAGCGAAAATACTCCCCGGCGATGGCGTAGCCACCAGTCCGGCTTGAAATAAGGAGAATGTGAACGTTCCGACTACACCGCCTGTAATCGCAGCCAAAATCAGGCGCGGATTCATCAGAATATAAGGGAAATAAATCTCATGGATTCCGCCAAAGAAATGGATAACCGCTGCACCGGGTGCGGATTGCTTCGCCGTACCGCGCCCTACCAGCCAGTAAGCGAGCAGAATACCGAGCCCCGGTCCCGGATTCGATTCCAGCATGAAAATGATCGATTGCCCTGTTTTGGCCGATTGATCCAAAGCAATCGGACCCAAGACGCCATGATTGATCGCGTTATTCAGGAAAAGAACTTTACCCGGCTCAATCAGGATATTAGCCAGCGGAAGCAACCCGGCATTGATCAGGAATTGGACCCCTGCCGCCAAGGTATTGCTGATCACTTGAACGACCGGGCCTACGCCCGTATACGCTACCAGAGCTAACGCGCCCCCGATAATCCCGGCTGAAAAGTTATTGACGAGCATTTCAAAACCGGAACGGATTTTGCCGTCGACCGCTTTGTCAAACTGCTTCAAAACCCACGCCGAAGCCGGTCCGACGATCATAGCCCCCAAAAACATGGGAATGGTCGCACCTACTACGACTCCCATCGTTACCACAGCGCCGATGACCCCGCCGCGGGAACCGTGAATGATCTGTCCCCCGGTATACCCGATAAGAATGGGAAGCAGGTAAGTGATCATAGGATTTACCAGCTTGGCCAGGTACTCGTTAGGAAACCATCCTGTCGGAATAAATAAAGCCGTAATCAAACCCCATGCTATGAAAGCGCCCATATTCGGCATGACCATGCCGCTCAGGAATCGGCCGAAACGTTGTACAGCTACCCGAACCCCGCCGGACGATGACTGCTGCGCCGCAGCTGTATTCACTAGAAAAGCCCCCTTTGATTGTAACTTGCCTTTGCCGCTGTTCAGATAAAGGCTTATGGTTTCATCGTAAATCAGGATGACTGATGGTTTCAACCAAAGGAAAAGTTCATTTCGTCATGATTACTGTTGACAACATTTAAGAAGATTTATACATCGCCGCTTGGAAAACGATTCTGTTCCAGTTATACCGCCCCATTTTTATGTAATGTTTTATAACATTTTAATTAAATATATTGTCAAAAAATCAGTTATCTTATATAATCCTCTCATATGTGTTAGATAAAATAACATAATTGGGAGTGAAATTGGGATGAAAGATCAAAAAAGTAAGATTTCGCGGACAGGATTCCTATTATTTATGACAGCAATACTAACCTTACCATCTTTCGGTATTTCCAGTGCAAGCGCCATGCCTCTTCAACCTACTACTTTAGAGAAGGTGGAAGGGGAATATTATGTTCCGTCAACCGTAGAAAATATTCGTTGGGGGCATTTGCCTAATCGCGACAGCAAACCGGTACTCACCGTTCCTTCCGGAAGTACGGTGACATTCGATACAGTCTCTCATGAGGGCATTATCGAAGACCAGGGACGAAATCCAGTTCAATACTTTGGAGCTCATGGTATTCCTGCGGATCAGGTGTTGGATGATGCCAAGGCGATTGCCGCCTCCTCCATCGAGCATGATTTCGATAAAGACGGTCCTCACATCGTTACAGGACCTGTTGCAGTCGAAGGGGCGGAGCCTGGAGATGTATTAAAAGTAGAAGTTCTTTCATTGCAGACAAGAGTCCCCTATGGCGTTATTTCCAATCGTCACTACAAAGGAGCATTACCTGGCGAATTCCCCGAAAATAAAGGGCGACAAGAAGGGGCCGGCGCTGAACATCCGGAACGGTATAATAACGTATCTATCTTCACCCCTATTGAAGAGATCCATGGCAGATGGTACGGTGTTCTGCCTACGGAAAACAATCAAAAAGTCCGGTTTCCGATCAACCCGTTTCTGGGTATCATGGGTGTGGCCCCCGACTCGAGTGAAAAAATAAATTCGGTGCCTCCATCCGAAACGGGGGGCAACATCGATATTAATGAATTAGGTGTAGGCTCAACGCTTTATCTGCCTGTTAAAGTCAACGGCGCCCTTTTCTATACCGGCGATCCTCACTTTGCACAAGGGGACGGCGAAGTCGCTTTAACCGCTTTAGAAGCTTCCCTGCGTGGAACCTTGCGTTTAACCGTACTTAAAAAGGGAGATCCGTCCATTCCCCGCAACGGCGAATTCACCCAGCCTTTTGCCGAAACGGATGATTACTGGATTCCGATCGGACTCGATCCCGATCTGGATGAAGCCATGAAAGAAGCGGTTCGCGAATCGATTGCCTTCCTGTCGGAAAAACTGGGCATGAGCCGCGAAGTGGCTTACGCTTATCTCAGCGCCGCCACAGATTATGAAGTATCTCAGGTTGTGGACCGGACCAAGGGAATACACGGTCTCATTCGTAAGACTGATTTTCTGGAGTCTCTAAGCATCCATGTGAATGTCAACGGGAAACACATCTCCCCTACTGTAATTAACAACGATAAGTTCTATGTCCCTCTTCGCGACATTGTCGAAGAATTAGGCGGAACGGTAGCGTGGGACAGCGCGACAAGATCGGCCGTCGTCACTTTGCAGGGTAAAAGCATAACTGTGAAGAACGATTCCAACCTATATCATGTTGACGGCAAAGAGATATATAATGAAGGAATACCGCACATCATCAATGAGAAAACGATGATTCCCGTGAAAACGGTCCGGGACATTCTCGGGGCTTACGTCAATTGGACAACATCGGGCAAAGAACTACATGCAGCCGTTGCGCTGAGCAGTAAATAAACCATCCCTGCGTGCCGACACGTTGAAAGGCCGGCACGGCGGTTACATAACAAACAGACCCTCTGTTTCGGAAGGTCTGTTTTGTTGTGCTGTTCAAAATAAAATTTTTCAAGCCAATGGATATAGACAAGTGCCCTTTTTTTCGTTTCTGCATATTGTAGAGTAAGTTAACAAAGGAGGAACAAAGATGACTCAGGAAAACCCATCCGTAATACAACCGGCAGATGCAGCCGAATTCGATTACCCTGCGCAGCAGGCTCAAATTGATGCGCAAGCTTATGCCCCTTATTATGACTACTATCAGTACGGTTACCCTAATCGCGACCACCACTATCATCATGCTCATGTTCATCATGGCTATTTTGACGGCTTCCATCCTGGCTGGTACAGTCCGTGGCAACACCACGGTCACTACGATCCCTGGTACTATCACCATCCTTGGCCGCATCACCACCAACATCAACATCATCCTTGCTCTTATCCGATTCATTATTAATCACGTACAGAAGGACAGCCCGAATGCCGTGTGCATTCGGGCTGTAATTTATGTTTTTCCGCCTCTCTCAACCATGCAATCCGCCCGATAATCGGGGGCGATCACGATAAGGGCCGACCGGAACTTGAATCAGGCTCGTTCGTCCTTGCCGAGCCATATGGTAGACCTCGTCACACAAGCTTACATCATATCCGAGAAGCGGATGCCCGCCCATCCCCAAGGCGAACGCCGCGAGCAGCAGGCGCTGAACGAGCATCCCCGCTTCCATCTGTTGGACACGATACCCCCGGTACCCCAGTGCCGAATGAAGATGGTCCTTGTCTCCCGCCACATGCAGGCATAACGGGACTTGGTACAGGTTCACATTGTCCAGGGACATCCCCTGCTGCAGCCAAAGCCGATGGTCCCCGGGACGAACCTGACTGAGCACATGACGAACACTGTCATAGCGGTAAGCGCCGTCCGGGATGCCCTCAACGCCGTATAAACAACAATACAGGACGACGCGAGGCGCGGGGTCCTCACAGTTTCCATCCAAATCATTGCGATATCCGTAAGATTCCGCCGCCTCCCGCAGCAGCGCGGCCAAATTCGGCTCGCTTACCCGTCCCGTCACAAAATCCATTTCCGGCGAATAGCGCTTTTTGCAGACCGCTGCCAGATCATATGAAAGCCGCCGGACAGGGGATAATTTTACCGTCGGGCCCTCACCTGCATCGTCAGCTGTCCACTCTTTTCCGATCCGCCGAAACGACCGGGGCGACTCCATCAAGGACGCTTCGTTCATCCGGACCAGCATCGGATAACCCCTGATCCTCTGTGACCGGACATAGTGCCGATGCCAAACTGCCGGCAGCTCCCGGCACAGTTCGGCCGCCGAAACCATCGCGTCTCCGTCCCCGCGGTTTGCAAACCATGCGATGTCAGGATCGGACGACAGAGGAATCACCGCATACACACTTTCCTCCCATTCGGATAGCCCGAGCAGATGGTTCACCGCCCGATCAAGAAACTGGAAATACACCCCCGAGGAAACACCGAACCGTTTAGCCACCTCCAGCAGTTGTCCGATCAGCACGCCGGCATCCAGACCCTGCAGCCTGTAGCCAAAGTTATGGTATTTAAAGAAGTTTTTCCAAAACAGGGTTGAAACAAATACCATACCGAAACAAGCCGACACGTCACAACGGCTGCCAAGAGCCCTGGCCAGATAAGAATCGAAATGGCCTTCGCGCAGGAGCACCAAACGGTGATGTGCCGCATCGTAGTGATATACCCCGGCAGGCAAGTCTTCCAGCTTCAGATATATGTATAATTCGTTGGGATATAACCCGCCGCCGGAGGGAATAAACCGGCGCTTAAACAGCATGGAGCTTACCGCCTGATGCTCGGAATCGAAAGGCAGAATGGACTGGCACACTTGTGTGAGCCCGAATGCATACCAAAGAAAATGGCCGATTTCGCGAAGACCTGTCTTTCCTGGCTTTTGCCGTCCTTCGAGCGTCAGCGGCACTTCCGGAGATAAGGGCACCTCCGGCAAACCGCGGTAAAGCTTATAGGAAAGCGGCGCATCCTCCCAATCCGTCTCCCAGTCCGGAGGCCTCGCCCTATCCGTGTCATAATGCAGATGGTGTATAAAAGCATCCAGGTTCATCCTCCTCACTCCTCTTCACGGATTATGGAAACGGATGCGGATGCGGATTGAGCTGTTCCGGCTTTAGCGGCTGCTTGGCATATCCCAGCTTCACCGGTACGGTGAATACCCGTTCCAGTCCCGTCAAACGGGTAAGATGATGACCGAACGTCATAGGGAGCATCCCTGGAATCAATACTTTCACACAGTACAATCCGTTTCGCCTTAACTCCGGTGCAGTCTGATCCACCACGATCACATCAAGATTCAAGTCGTGAAACACCTGAAGAATGTCCTTCAAATCATCGGTCAAATCCGCAGATCCCGCCTTCGGCTTAAACTCCTCGTCAAAGGTCCGCAACGGACGATTCTCATCCAGTAAAAACCGCAAACGTTCTTCCGCTTGGGGTAAGCTGTACAGCATGGAATGGTCCTCCATGTGGCGTACCCGAAACGGATCGTGGAGCATTTGCTCAATTTCCTGCCGGTTCGCTTCAAATTTCTCGTCCAGCGTCATCATCATGCCCGAGAGCTCGTGAATCGCGCCTTTCACCGCGCGGATCGGGTCCGGATGAGCCCCGGCCGCACAGATCAGATTGACTCCGTTGGGTTTCCTGTTTTTCGCGAGCGCCCACACGCTTGGAATTCCATTCTCCATCGTAGCGTTAAATACAGCCACATCATAACCCGCCACCGCCCGCAGACGTCCGATCATCAATTGCAATTCCCGGTCGCCGGCGGAAGAAAGATCAAGATGTGGAATAGGCAGCTGTGCATACCAGGTCAACAGGAACGAATCGCGCTCCACCACTTCCATGATGCCGTAGAAAACAGCTTCCTCCAGACTGCCTCCCAATGCGCATCCATTGGACGTTTCATGGACAAATTTATCCCCGCACCCCAGGCTGTAATAAGCCAGCATCTCAGGAACCAGGATCGGCCGCCCCTGCCTGAACGAATAGCCCCATACCCAATCGATCGGGCGATCCGGATCAAACGGTTTGAACGGGAATCCGGGCCGCGCATACTGCTGCAAATCATATACGCCTACCTTGACGGGATCCAGGGCTTGAGCCTCGAGACGGCGGAAGCTGTCGCGGATCACCGTCCGTTTGCCGCGAGGCGCCACACCGCAGTACCGTTCCAAACCCTCCATAATGCCGGTCAGCTCACTGTCCGCATAGGAATGAGTTCGTCCTCCGCATGCTTCGTCCTGCGAAAACAGCGGCAGATTCACGCTCACATCGGCAAAGGGCGATACGAAATCAACCATTTTCCCATTCAACAAACCGATCCGGTAATCAATGTAGTCCGCGGCCAGAAATGGCTTCAAGTCATCGATCGGACGGCAGCGGTAGCTGTCGGCGTTGATTTTGGGACTGGGCTTTAACGGTATTCGGGCCGCTTCCGGCGTATCGTCGGCCAATCGACCGCAAACCGCACACTGCGGATCGGGTAAAAAGAAATGACGCGAGCTCTTCAGCGTTTGCAGATTAAGCAGCACCACGTTCTCTTCCAGGCCTCCCCGGCCTCCCCGCAGCACCCTGTCCGCCTCCGCCGCAAGCAGGTGCGCCGCCTGCAATAGCCCTGTACGGGATGCCCACACATCACGCGGCACTCCCCCATGCTCGGCCAGCATTTGCCGCAGTCCCCACATCTCCTTGCGGTCGCGTCCTGCCATCAGATACCGCGAATCCGCACATTGGGAGCATCCCGGCTTTCCCGGACGAACCAACGGTCCCACCATGGCCTCGCCAAAGGAAACGAAGCCGCGCAGCCAAGGGATGCCCGCCGATTGCATCACCTCTTCCGCTTCGTAATGAGCATAAGGCTGCCATCCGTCGTGCAGCACCAGGACCAAATCCGCCGCTTGGGGTGCTCCTGTTTTGAAATCGGACTGACGGACAATCTCGTATTGAGCAGACAGTTGGGAATACACGAAATCCGCCAACAGCCCTTCTCCGACAACCAACACGACAGCGCCGCTCACCGGGACTCCCCCTCTCGTAACGACACGCCGAACACGCCTGCCAATTTCTCTTTCAGAAACGGTTCAACCGCTAGATCAAAGGTCACCAGCTGCTTGCCGTTCCGTGTCAAAAGCTGCAGGGCGGACTCAAGCGTCTCCCGCTGCGCCCTCTGTTCGCACGCCGGGATCGTAAGGCTTAGCGGCTCGGCTTCTTCCCGAAGCACCGGCGAAGCTTCCAACTCCCTCGTGATAGAGCCGGCCTCGGGATGTTGGGCATCCAGCAGCGCCCGCTGGAGCGCCTTCCTGAGCGCCAGGGTCACATTCAAGCCTGTGCTGCCATACCAGCGGCCGCCTGTACCGACCCAAACCGCGGGGAAACCGGACACTGCCTCTCCCAAGCCGATCGTGGGCGCACCTTGCATTGTGGTTAACGCCTGCAAGTAAAACCGGCAGCGTTCATCTTCTACCTCACTCAGCCTTACCAGGGCCACAATAGGCGGCTGATTCCCTTGGCGCTTGCCCAGCTCCTCGGCCAAGTATTGGTGCAACCCGCGGCAAACGCCCTCCGCGATCGTTTCCCCCGCTCCGACGCCGATAAATTCATCGGGTACGAGCAGGCCTGCCATTCGTGATACATAGGCCTCAATTCCCGCCAATCCGGCTTCCCGCCTTGCCTCTTCATGCGTCAGACCCGTAAAGATCTTTTCCGGCAGCAGCCCGGCCGGCCCTTCCGACAGCGGATCAACGGTTTGAATCCGGCACTGAGCGAGCGGAAGCTGCTTCAAGTCCCCTTCCTCCCAAAGATGAAAAATTCCCGACTCTTCCGAGGTTAACAAGCTGAAATAAGTAAGCAAATCGGTCGAATTTCCTTCATCCGTGCTCTCGTCCAACCGCAGCTCAAGATCGTAAATCCTCCGGGCCTCAGCATGTCCGGTCACCAGCGGATGGGGGATGAACGAATGCCAGCTGCCTTCCAATGTCTCCAAATCAAGCAGAAAAAACTTATTATTACGTTCCGGTTCATCCACGCCCGCCACCTTTTTGAACCACTCAAACACGATCACATTCACAAGCATTGCTCCGGCTGTAGGAGAGGGGAAGTGAATCGATTGGTCTTTGTTCAAGGCAGACCGGTGGATGCGGCGCCAAGCCGATTCCCAGCAGGCTTCAGAGTCCGGATGCACCTGCGGACCGGCCAGACCTGTCTGCTGCAGACCAATGGCAGAGAGAAATCCTTTTTTCTCCTCTCTGCAAACCGCATGAAGCGCCCGCAGCTCCTCCAGATCGCCCTCCTGCGATACATACAAAACCGAATCAAACGGCCGCACAGCCTCCCGCCAAGAGCTCACCCCCTCCTTCGGCAGGGTAATTTCTTCTACCGCCGCTTCAGGGTCTGTTTTGCGGGCGTGAGCCGCAAGCTCCGTCAACCGCTGCCGGTTGGTCGAAACCGAGTCGGTTATCAGGACATGGAATCGGGGCAACCCGGATTCGAGCAATGACGCGGCCAACGAGACCAACCATGAGCCCGAGCCTACCGCCAACACTTTGGCCTGGCGGTAGCACTGAAAACGGTACGCACCCGAGCCGCCGAAGCTGTTCAAAAATTCAATTTGAGAGGCATACTTTTGCAGAATCGGATCCGGTAATTGATGAGGACGGTCTTCTACAACGCGTACGAAGCCGTTGTGGTACAGCTTTTCTGCGATTTCCACCACCCGGTTACGGTATTCGTCCGGCAATCCGTCCGTCAGCTCCTCCAAGGTGTACTGCCCGTCTAATGCCGGCAGAAGCTTGGAAATCCACTGATCAATCGCGCTGCCTTCCATTCGAAACGAGCCTGAATTATTACGAAAATACACGCTTCCGTTCGAGGCGGGGAGAAAAAAGGTATCCCCTTTTACCTTCAGACGCATAGAAGGATTCAGCTTTGTCATTTCACTCCTCCTTACCGCAAGCTGCTCTTAAAAGCCGTCACTTTCACTCTCATCTTATGTATGGCTATTTGTCCCTCATGCCTGATTTTGTCGAGAAAAACCCCTGCCAGCCGGGCAGCGGCTGCAGGGGCCATTTCTCCTTAAACGGCGACAGTTTCCTTGAGGTAACTAGAAGCAGCGGGCACAGCCTCCGCAGCGAGCGCAGCCTCCACAAAATCCGCCGCAGCGAAACCCGCCGCAAAACCCACCGCATCGGCCAAATCCGCCACAAAATCCGCCGCATCGGCCAAACCCGCCACAAAATCCGCCGCATTGGCCAAACCCGCCGCAAAACCCGCCGAAGCCAACACACAAGCGGGCACTATCGTACTGTGCCTGATTGTCCCAGGGTGTTACCTCGCCCGCCTTGAATTCGGCAACCTGCAGATTTTGAATATCTTTTTTAAAATCATTCATGTTAACACCCTCCGCTAAATTCTATTCATGAGGGAAACCACCGGCCTTGATGGAGACATCCATCAAAGCTTAGTTAGGCCGATCTCCCTTGACAAAATAATTTATGTTAGATCATCCTCTCTTGTTACTGTTTCCAATGCCTACTTGCAACCAAAAAAAACGGCCCTTGTCCCGTTCATGCTTGAGACAAGGCCGTTCTTCTGTTGACTTGAGATCCTTGTTATAACAAGAAAACACAATCATGCGAGGGCATGAATAAAAACCCGCGTTCTGCGGGAGAAGCGCAAAACGCAGGTTTTTCATGTTTCAACCGATCACCAGAAGCCACCGCCAAAGCCGCCGCCAAAGCCGCCACCAAAGCCGCCACCAAAGCCGCCACCGAAGGCGAAGGGGGATGTTCCAATAGCGAGCAGATCAAAAAGAACGAGAGGGATAATAGCCGACGTTCGAACTTGTTTGCCTTTTTGCGGAGCAACAAACAGCTTGCCGCCACTGATGCGCACCAGCTTGCCCTGAACAACCGTACCGTCTTTTTTCACCGCATAAATCAGCTTGCCGATCAGCTTGGCTGCATCCTGCTTACGGACTGCTTTTTGCATAGTCGTGCACCTCCATATCGTTAGCGTCGGGCTTAAAAGCCCTCCAACATTGGTGTTAACGCTATATCATACGAGGCGCATCCCTTACCTGCTTGTATCCCTGTCCGTATTTCAGACAAAATGTGCCGCTATCCTAAGCCTTGGGGGCGCTTTGAGGCTTACGCAATCGGCCGAGCTCCATCGTGATCGCTTCAATCTCACTGATGCTGAACTGGCTTTTACCGGCCACCATTTCATAGATATCGCGCAGATCATCGTACTGTTCATCGTTCAGCCTGGATGCTTTGAGCGCGGCGCCGCTCGCCATACGCAGCTTCTTCTTGATTTCTTCTATCATGAATTCCGTATTTTCCAATGTATTGGCTGTCAAGTTCACCGTGATCACCCTTTCCATTTTCGCTTTTAGCATATGCCCTTATTGTACCATGTTTTGTGAACAGACGCTTCTTATAATATAATGATGACGAAATAAAAGTATTTATCCCCCGGCCGGAAGGAGAGCTTCGATGATACATATGCTGCACTTGCAAACAAAAGAACGGGACGAAATGATTGAAATTACCCACCTGGTGTACAATCTCTTAAAGCAGGAAGGACTTGAGGAAGGAATTGCGGTCATCTATTGCCCGCATACCACGGCAGGTATCACCATTCAGGAAAACGCAGATCCTGATGTTAAGCACGACGTTCTGATGAGGCTTTCCGAAGTCTATCCATGGCAGCACCCGAAATACAAGCATGCCGAAGGAAATACGGCTTCCCATTTGAAGGCCATGACCGTCGGTTCGTCGCAAACCGTACTCATAGCCGGTTCTCGTCTGGTATTAGGCCGTTGGCAGGGCATTTATTTTTGCGAATTCGATGGTCCTCGCGAGAGGACTTGTATGGTGAAGTTTATGCGGGGGTAACTTTGGAGTTTCAACGTCATGTGGCAGGGGGCTGCAAAGCATCTCCGGATGCCGAGATGACACTATCCTTGCAGCCCTTCGCACAAATATTTGACATGTTGTTCCGCCAACTTTTTGACATCTTCGAACGATTGATTATAACGAATATTATAAGAAATAAATCCGTGCAGTGACATGAACAAGCTCCATGGCAGGCTGTACATCTTTTTATCGCCGTCCGTCCGCTTAGAGACGACTGACCGCACAACAGTTGCAAACAGCTCCAAACACTCCGCCTGCTCCGTCCGTGAATAACGCTGCAGTTCGGGGTCCTTGATCATAAACATGATTTCGTAATGGTTCGGATTCTCCAACCCGAAGCGGATAAATTCAAACATCAGCTTCTCCAGCTGCCCAAGATCTCCTAAGCGGGTGCGCCTCAGCATATCCTTCATCCGATCCAGCAGCATTCGGAAATCATCGCTAACCAATGCATAGAACAGTTCCGCCTTCTCGCTAAAATGATAGTACAATGCCCCATGGCTGTAACCCATTGACTTTGCGATGCTCCGCATCGTTAATGCATGATAACCGTGCTGGATAAAAAGCTGTCTCGCCTCCTCCAATATGCGCTCGCGACTCAGCTCCTGTGCAACCGCCTTCCTGGCCAAAATTTCCCAACCCCCCTGTGTCATTGTTGTCATGGACTATTCTATATCAGCCGCGCCCCCACTTCACTCTTCACGGAAGCTCGTCATGATCTATATAACGCGATTCCCCTTCAATAATCGTTGCCTGTCCTTGCGTAATATCCGTCATCCAATGGATGAACCGCTCCGTCTCTTCAGCCAGAGGCAAGCAGGTCAGCGTCACTTTGTCGGTGAATGAGGTATCGCCCATCAGCATCCCCCGGTTCCTCAGCTCGTTATCCACTTTGCCGTGCCATGTGTAGTCGATTTCCACCAATACCTCGGTGTGCAATACCTTATACACGGGCTCCGCCGCCGCGAGTCCAATGACCGCTCCATCGGTATACGCGCGAACCAAGCCTCCTGCGCCAAGCAGGATCCCGCCAAAATACCGGGTGACGACTACGGCAACATTTTTCATCCCCTGGTTCTTGATGACTTCGAGAATCGGTTTCCCCGCCGTACCGCTCGGTTCTCCATCATCCGACGCTCTCTGAATCTCATCCCGCTCCCCGATCATGTAAGCCGAGCAATTATGCGTAGCGTTCCAATGCTCCTTCTTGATGCTTTCGATAAAAGCGATCGCCTCGTCTTCCGTCTCCACCGGCTTGGCATAACCGATAAACCGCGATTTCTTGATGACGACCTCCGCCGAACCGAAACGCTTTACCGTTCTGTACTGTGTGAGCATGGTCTTTCAGTGCCTCCTTTATATCTAACCGCCCTGCCCGTGTAGATTCGTGTTAGATCTAAAAAAAGCGGCTCTCCCAAGGGATGAGCCGCTTTGTCGCGTGTGCCAGAGTCCGTCGGCCTTACTGTTTCAGTCTGGCTTCTAGCTCAGCTTTTTGTTTCTCGTATCCCGGTTTTCCAAGCAACGCGAACATGTTTTTCTTATATGCTTCCACGCCCGGCTGATCGAACGGATTGACTCCAAGCAAGTATCCGCTGATTCCGCACGCTTTTTCAAAGAAGTAAACCATGTAACCGAACGTGTACGGGCTCATATCCGGCAGGGTAACGATAAGATTCGGTACGCCTCCGTCCGTATGGGCGAGCATCGTCCCTTCGAACGCTTTCTTGTTGACAAAATCCATCGTTTGGCCGCTGAGAAAGTTGAGTCCGTCCAAATCCTGCGGATCGCTGCCGATCACAATTTTCTCAGCAACCTCCTCGACTTGAATCACGGTCTCGAACAAATTGCGCGAGCCTTCTTGGATAAACTGTCCCATGGAATGAAGGTCCGTTGAAAAATCGACCGAGGAAGGGTAAATTCCTTTGTTATCCTTACCTTCGCTCTCACCGTACAGCTGCTTCCACCATTCCGACACATAGTGCAGGGATGGCTCGTAGTTGACGAGAATTTCGGTTGTTTTGCCTTTGCGATAGAGCGCATTGCGTACCGCGGCATACTGGTAAGCTTCGTTTTCCTTCAAATTCGGATTGGAGTAAGCTTCACGCGCATCCGCCGCGCCGCGCATCATGGCTTCGATATCGATGCCGGCCGTTGCGATCGGCAGCAATCCTACTGCTGTCAGCACCGAATACCGGCCGCCCACATCATCCGGAATCACGAAGCTTTCGTACCCTTCCTCCGTGGCCAGTTTCTTCAAAGCCCCTCTGGCTTGATCGGTTGTCGCATAAATACGCTTGCGCGCCGCTTCCTTGCCGTATTTCTTTTCCAGCAGCTCGCGGAAAATGCGGAAGGCGACCGCCGGCTCCGTTGTCGTTCCGGATTTGGAGATCACGTTTACCGAGATGTCCTTGCCTTCGAGCAACTGGAGCAGATGAGCAACATAGGTGGAGCTGATGTTTTGGCCGACAAAATAAATTTCAGGCGTCTTGCGCTTGTCCTTGGGCAGCAGGTTATAGAAGCTGTGCGACAGCATCTCGATCGCCGCTCTGGCTCCCAGATAAGAGCCTCCGATACCGATCACCACGAGCGCATCGGAATCCGATTGAATCTGCCGGGCCGCTTTCTGAATGCGGGCAAATTCATCCTTGTCGTAATTGACCGGAAGATCGATCCAGCCGAGATAATCATTGCCTGCACCGGTTTTATTATGCAATTGGTCATGTGCCGCGGCTACCGCCCCGGCCAAATAATCCACTTCATGTTGTCCAATGAAATTCAGTGCTTTACTGTAATCAAAACGAAGTTTTGCTCCCATCGTAAACATGTCCTCCTATCCATTCATCTGGTTCTCTCTTTATGAAGACTATGTCGTAAATCCCTATCACATAGAATACTTTACTTTCTGTCCATAACGCAAGAGAACATTCACAGTCTCCCATAAAATACAAAAATCCATGCAGCCATGACGAGATCAACACGATCGGACGGATTTGCAGGGCAGCAGCGGAAAGGCCGGCCGCCGAAAAAATAAAAACCCCGCCCATCCGCCATCGTTATGTCATCATGGATCGGACAAGCGGGGTTTGACTTGCCGTACTATTCGCTAATGTAGGAGCAGCAGTAATCCGTCACCGTACGGACGTCAAGCTTGAACTTCTGTCCGGCCGGAACGGTGAATTCTCCCGTGCCGTTAATCTCCAGCCATTCCGTTGAACCGGGGAGCAGCACCTTCAGCTCACCGGCCAATATTTCCATCACTTCCTTCACGTCCGTACCGAACTCGTACTCGCCGGGCAGCATGATGCCGAGCGTCTTCCTCGTGCCGTCCGCGAACAGAACCGCGCGGCTTGTGACCTTCCCGTCGAAATAGACGTTTGCTTTTTTTACTACCGTTACATTCTCAAACTGCGACATCGCGCCAACGTTCCCCTCTGAATGGTTTATTTCAACAGCTGCTTTACGCGGGCAACCACGTTCTCTACGGTAAATCCGTACTCACGGATAACGACCGGACCCGGAGCCGATGCGCCGAACTTGTTGATGCCGAGCACGTCGCCCTGCTCGCCGACATAACGCTCCCAGCCAAACTCATGGCCCATTTCCACTGCCAAACGCGCTTTCACATCCGGCAGAATAACCGAATCCTTGTACTCTTGCGTCTGTTTATCGAACAACTCCCAGCTCGGCATGCTGATGACCCGGACAGCCACGCCTTCTTCGGCAAGCTGCTTCTGAGCCTCAACAGCCAGCTGCACTTCCGTACCTGTCGCGATAATTTGCGCTTGCGGCTTGCCATCCGGAGCATCGGCAAGCACATATGCGCCGCGATCGACCGCGCCCTTCTCCGAGCCCTCCAGCTTCGGAGCCGCTTGACGGGAGAGAATCAGCGCGACCGGACCGCCCTTGTTCTCTACCGCATAACGCCATGCCGCCGCAGTTTCGCTGCCGTCCGCCGGACGGATCACCGTTACGCCCGGAATGACGCGAAGCGCCGCCAACTGCTCGATCGGCTCATGCGTCGGGCCGTCTTCGCCAACACCGATGCTGTCATGCGTAAAGACGTAGATCGCCGGTACATTCATGATGGCTGCGAGACGAATGGCCGGACGCAGGTAATCCGAGAAAACGAAGAACGTTCCGCCGAATACTTTCAGGCCGCCGTGCAGCAGCATCCCGTTCACTGCCGCGCCCATTCCGAACTCGCGTACGCCGAAGTAAACGTTCCGGCCGCTGTAATCCTTGGCCGACAATACGCCGAGGTCTTTCATATGCGTCATCGTCGACGATTCGAGATCCGCAGATCCGCCGATCAGATGCGGCACATTCTTGGCAATTTCGTTGAGCACGATGCCCGATGCCGTCCGGGTTCCTTTCTCTGCAGGCGGAGCGATCGAGATGTCTTTATCCCAGCCTTCCGGCAGATCGCCCTTCACGGCAATTTCAAACTGCTTTGCAAGCTCAGGATACGCCTTGGCGTATTCGGCAAACATGGCGTTCCATCCTTCGTATATATCCCTGTTGCGCTTTTTCACGTCTTCAAAATGCTTGCGCACTTCATCCGGCACGTGGAAATGCTGCGTATCGTCCCAACCGTAAGCCTTCTTCGTCAGCGCGACTTCTTCCGCACCCAGCGGCGATCCGTGCGGGCCCGCATGTCCGCCTTTGCCCGCTTTGTTCGGGCTGCCGTAACCGATAACCGTCTTCACCTCGATCAAGGTCGGACGATAATCGGCCTGCGCTTCCAGCACCGCATTGTGAATCGCCTGCAGATCGTTGCCGTCCTCTACGCGAAGCACCTGCCAGCCGTAGCCTTCAAAGCGCTTGGCCACATTCTCGGAGAAGGACAGATTGAGCTCGCCGTCCAGCGAGATATCGTTAGAATCGTAAAGTACGATCAATTTGCCAAGCTTCAGATGACCGGCAAGCGATGCGGACTCCGAAGAGATCCCTTCCATCAGGTCGCCGTCACCGCAAATGACATAAGTATAATGGTCGATCACACGGTATTGATCACGATTATATACGGCAGACAAATGAGCTTCCGCCATGGCCATACCTACCGCCATACCGAAACCTTGTCCAAGCGGGCCTGTAGTCGCATCGACGCCAACCGTGTGGCCCACTTCCGGGTGACCCGGCGTTTTGCTGCCCCATTGCCGGAAATTCTTTAGCTCTTCCATCGGCAAATCATATCCGCAGAGATGCAGCAAGCTGTACAGCAGCATGGAACCATGTCCGGCCGACAGCACAAACCGGTCGCGGTTGATCCAATTCGGCTGATCCGGATAATGCTTCATCAGCTTGGCGAACAGCTCATATCCCATCGGCGCGGCTCCCATAGGCATGCCGGGATGTCCGGACTTCGCCTTCTCTACCGCATCGATGGAAAGGGTGCGGATGGTATCCACGGAAAGTTGCTCAATCGATTTGTTTGTTACCGTCATTATTATCCTCCCACTTCTACTCTTTGTCTTGTATCGCATCAGTGTGTCAAGCCGTGAATCGCCTTCATTACAAACAGCAAGCTACCCTTATGCAGCGTAAGCTGTTCACGTGTGCATCATTCTCCGGCCACTTCAAGTACTTGCCCTATTGTACCATTCTCCGCATGAGTTTTCCATAACCCGTACACTTCTATTCTACCAAATAATCTACTGCAAAATTGTTGTTCACTGACACAGCGGCGCTGGCCTGGTGGCTTGCCAGCCACTTCTTGTATTCTGTGCTGCTCGCCCGCTGCGGCGCATGGTCTCTGCGCAAGCTGCAGCAGGAAAATAAACAAGACGGTACTGAGCCATAGCCAGCACCGTCTTTCTTTTGCCGCATATGTTGCTACGCAGACAGACTGTCTTTGTTCAACAGCAGAAACACTTTCCCTTCCGCATCCACTTCAACCGGAAACGTCATCACACAGCCTTCATCGGGAGCCTGCACCAAACCGTCCTTCATATTGATCTTCCAGTCGTGCAGGGGACAAAAAACGTGATGATCGCAAACGATTCCTTCCGACAGCTTCCCGTTCTTATGGGGGCAGCGGTTTTCGATGGCGTGCAATTCCCCGCTCGAAAGCTTGAAGACGGCAATCTCCGTACCGGCTACCTTTACCGTTCTGGACCGCAGCGCCGGGATATCCGATACCCGGGCTACCATAATACGCTCCATCAGCGCTCACCTCGTTCAAAATAATGTCGACCCAATCCGGGCGCCACCGTCCGGTTCCCTCTTATTCCGCCGCGGCGGCGGCATCCTTCGCCGGAAGCGATTCAAACATGGCGCGCAGCTCGGGCGTCTCAATGATTTCCTTCCAAGGGTCCTTCATCAGCTTCAGCGTCTCGTCGATACGCGCCACAAGCGCCTTTCGCTTCTCCTCGGTATCCAAAGCCTGCCGAATCACGTCCAGGCCGACACGCTGTACCCATTCGCTCGTCCGTTCGTTCCATTTGGCGTTCTCCCGGTAATACTGCAAGAATGCAGCCGAGTATTCGAGCACCTCCTCTTTTGTCCTGACCTTCCACATCAAGTCGGACGCCCTGACCTTGACGCCGCCGTTGCCGCCAATATACAGCTCCCAGCCGCCGTCGATGGCCACAACGCCGAAGTCCTTGATTGTCGCTTCCGCACAGTTGCGCGGACATCCGGATACGGCCATTTTCACCTTGGCCGGTGTGTTCAACCGCTCAAAACGCCGCTCCAGCTCAATACCCATGGAGATCGAATCCTGTGTTCCGAACCGGCAGAAGGTCGAACCGACACAAGTTTTCACTGTACGGAGAGCTTTGCCGTAACCATAGCCGGACGGCATATCGAGCTCTTCCCACATCCCCGGCAGATCTTCTTTCTTCACGCCGAGCAGATCAATACGCTGACCGCCTGTAATTTTGACCATCGGCACGTCATATTTTTCCGCCACTTCGGCGATTTTTTTCAATTCCTTGGGAGAAGTCACCCCGCCATAAATTCTCGGTATGACGGAGTAAGTGCCGTCCTTCTGAATGTTGGCGTGATTCCGTTCATTAACAAAGCGCGACTCCCGCTCTTCTGCGTGCTCTACAGGCCAAACCATGCCGAGATAATAGTTCAGCGCAGGACGGCATTTGGAGCAGCCCTCCGGATTCGACCATTCGAGCACATGCATAACCTCTTTGCTCGTCGTCAAATGCATCGAGCGAATAGCCGCTACCACCTCGTCCCGGTCCAATGTCGTACAGCCGCAGATTCCCTCTTTGGCCGCGGTGACGGCATCCTCCCCCAGCGTACAGTTCAGTACCTGGGCGACGAGCGGTTTACATCCCCCGCAGGATCGCGAGGCATTCGTACAAGCCTTGATCTCCTCAACCGAAGTGAGTCGCTTTTCTTGAATGGCTTTCACTATGGTTCCTTTGGTCACGCCGTTGCATCCGCATACGATCTCGTCATCGCTCATCGCCCCGACCGCCGTCCCGCCGTTACCGTTCCTGCTGCCAAAGTCTTCGCCCAGCACGATTTCCTTCTCCCGGCCGCTGATATCTTCCCCCGTTCGTATCAGTTGGAAGATGCGGGAGCTGTCGCTTGTATCGCCAAACATCACGGCGCCGACCACTCTCCCATCCCGGATCAAAATCTTTTTGTAGATGCCGTCAATTTCATCTTGAATCCTAATGGCACGCGTTCCCGGCTCTTCGTTATATTGACCGCCGGAGAAGACGTCAACGCCCGACACCTTGAGCTTGGTGGACGTTACCGATCCCCGGTACCCTTCGCACTCAAGGCCGCACAGCTTCTTGGCAAGCACATCCCCCTGTTCATACAACGGGGCTACAAGTCCGTAAGCAACGCCTCGGTGCTCAGCGCACTCCCCGACCGCATAGATATTCGGGACGCTGGTTTGCAAGTAATCGTTTACCACGATGCCGCGATTCAGCTCAATCCCGCTTTCCTTGGCAAGCGCAACGTTCGGCCGTATCCCAACCGCCATCACGACGAGGTCGGCTTCCTCAAAGCCGCCGTCCTTGAACTTGACCCCGGTTACCCTCTTCTTGCCCACGATTTGTTCCGTCTGCTTCTCCAAAAGAAACTTCATGCCCTGACGCTCCAGCTCGGCCTGCAGCATTCTCGAAGCCGTTTCATCCAACTGGCGCTCCATCAAATAATGGTTAATATGGACAACCGATACCTCCATATTCAGATTGAGCAGTCCGCGCGCCGCTTCCAGTCCGAGCAGACCTCCGCCGATGACGACCGCTTTCTTATATTGCTTGGCCGTCTCCATCATCGTTTCGCAGTCCTTGATATCCCGGAAAGCGATAACCCCTTCCTTGTCCGCCCCGGGAATCGGAAGCATGAACGGCAGCGAGCCTGTTGCCAGGATCAGCTCATCATAAGCTGCGGTCACGCCTTTATCGGAAACAACCTTCTGGTTGGCCGTATCGATCTTCGTCACGGTATGCCCTGCATGGAACGTAATGTTGTTGTCCCGATACCAGTCCCAGTCGTTCAGGACGATGTCCTTCAATCCGGAATCCCCGGCAAGCACCGACGAAAGTAAAATCCGATTGTAATTCGGATATGGCTCCGCCCCGAAAATCGTAATATCGAACATCTGAGGGGCCAGCTTTAAAATATGCTCCACACACCGTACGCCCGCCATCCCATTGCCAACCAGCACCAGCTTCCGTTTCATGCCTCTCCACTCCTCATCCTAAAATTCATTACACAAAACGTTATATTTAAGAAATTATTGAATATTTTCATCCGGAAATCCTATTTTGTGTAATGTTTATTTACATTTACTTATGTAAAACCAATATACACGATAAATCCGTATCATACAATATATTCTTCTGAAATTTATTGATTTTTTATGCATTTATTTTTAAAAAACCGAATATTAAATGATTTAATTTATTTTATTGTTCGTTTTTTATAAAAGTTTCCCTTCAAATGAATATATAAACTTCAATTTTATGTTATATTATATTACATATAAATCAAAGCTGATAGGTTACTTCAATATCCCTAGTCTCCATAAACATCTTTCATAGTACAAAAATAAGGCCGACCCGCTTCTTTACTTCAAAGAAGACGTGTCGACCTTCATGATTCAACCGCATCCGGGCCTCCTGACCCTTTCACGTTTTTTTAACTGAACACTACCGTTTTATTTTGATGCACAATGACGCGATCCTCCACGTGCCAACCGACGGCCCGCGCCAACACCGTTCTTTCGATATGGCGCCCGATGCGCTTCAGGTCATCCACATTGTCGCGGTGGCTTACCCGCTGCACGTCCTGCTCGATGATCGGCCCGCCATCCAGCTCCTCCGTGACGTAATGCGCCGTAGCTCCAATGATTTTTACGCCGCGGTTATATGCCTGAGCGTACGGCTTGCCGCCGATGAAAGCCGGAAGGAACGAATGGTGGATGTTGATAATCCGGTTCGGAAAATGCTCTATAAACTTCGGCGAGATAATCTGCATGTAGCGGGCCAGGATGACCACATCCACCTTCCCGGCCACCAGCTCAAGCTGACGCTTCTCCGCTTCAGCCTTCGTATCCGGTGTTACGGGAATATAATGATAAGGTATGCCGAGCGGCTCAACAAGCTCCCGCATGTGGTCATGATTACTGATGACCATCGCAATGTCCGCATCGAGATCCCCCGACTGCCAGTGCCAGAGCAGCTCCAGCAGGCAGTGGTCTTCCTTGGATACGAAGATGGCGAGGCGCTTCCTGCGGCTTGCGCGTGTCATCCTCCAGTCCATCTCAAATTCCTTCGCCACGTTGTCGAAATCGGCTTTGAGCCGTTCGATCCGTGCATCCAGATTGTCGAGATCGAATTCGATCCGGATAAAGAATAAGCCTCCCTCCGGATCCATCGTATATTGATCGGATTGAACGATATTGGCGCCATGCTCGTATAAAAACCGCGAAACCGCGGCCACGATACCCGGCCTGTCCGGACAGGATACCAGCATGCGGGCACGATTTTGTAAATCTGTACTTGTTCTCTTAGGGGTGATTTTTGGAACCATTACATTTTCTACTCCTTCATTAAACTGACCATTATACGGCGGCAAACAAATGCTCACCGGCAAACCACGCAGTCAAACGGTGATTAATCTGTTCTTCGGTTAATTCGGGGAACAAGCCTTCTGCAACAACCATGTCATAAAGTCGCTCCATCGGCTCGCGGCCATCCGCTTTTTTGGCTTTGGCATCCGTCTTGAGAACTTCCCACGTCTGAAGCACATACGTTCTCGGATTCAGCTCCTGCTTCGAGAAAAAGTGCGCCAATCGCTCTACATCCGAGAGGAACTCTTCGCCGAACCGCTCTTTCACGGTGCCCCCCAACAGAGCAATCTCCGCCTCATACATCGGACGCTGGTAGCTATCCTGCTTACCGATCCACGGAGTCTCCAGTATAAACGGCAGATGCTTCAGCTTCTCGTGGTGAACCACGCCGTTCATCGCATCGAAACCGATCCAGCCCGAGCCAACAGTGGCATGGCGGTCTTTCCCCGCTCCAATCGGATTTTTGCTGTCGTTCAGATGAACCACCGCAATACGGTCCAGACCGATCACACGATCAAACTCCTCCAGCACGCCATCCAGATCGTTCACGATATCGTAACCCGCATCATTCACGTGGCACGTATCAAAGCACACTGACAGACGGCCGTTGTCATCCACCTTCTCGATAATCTGCGCCAGTTCTTCGAAACTGCGGCCGATTTCCGTCCCCTTGCCAGCCATCGTCTCCAGCGCAATTTTTACATCCGTATCCTTCACGCCTGCCAGCACCTCATTCAAGCCTTGAGCGATGCGCGCAATACCGAACTCGGCATCCTTGTCCGTGTAAGCGCCCGGATGCAGTACAATCTGCTTTACGCCTATATAATCCGTACGGCGAATTTCTTCCTGAAGAAAACGTACCGCCAGCTCGAATGTGTCCTCTTTATACGATCCCAGGTTAATGATATAGGGAGCATGTACGATAATTTCATCGATGCCATGCTTGTCCATCAGCTCTTTGCCTTCTTCGATATACTGCGATTCAATCGGCTTGCGGCGCGTATTTTGCGGCGCCCCCGTATAAATCATAAACGTGCCGGAGCCGTACGAAACAGCTTCTTTCGCAGCATTCAGCAGCCCTTTATCTGAAAACGATACGTGTGATCCAATTTTAACCATGACCGGAATTCACTCCTTTTCACATCACATCTCTCTATTTTACTAGGATTGCGTCCGGAAATCTAGAATAGGAAATGTTTCTCTAACCAAAAGGCGCTCCTGCTCCAATCTGCCGTTTTCCTGAAGCCCGGATTTACGGTATAATGGAAGCGAGGTGAAATGTGCGATGCTTTTATCCAGTTCCGTCCCGCCCTCGGGATTTATGTGGTTTATCCTGTTTTGGGTGTTCGTGCTGCTGTTCTTTATGTCGATCGGCGGCTATTTTATGTTCCGCAAATTTTTGAAGGTGCTTCCGATGGGAAATGACGGCAAATCCAAGCTCGACTGGCAAAATCATTATGTCGAATCATCCCGGCATCTATGGACGGAGGAATCCAAAGCCTTCCTTGAAATGCTCGTTGAACCGGTCCCCAAGCCTTTCCGTGACATCGCCAGGCATTCCATCGCCGCCCGGATCGGACAAGTGGCCCTGGAGGACAACGCCACTGAAATCACAAAGGATCATTGCATCAAGGGTTACATTCTCGCAACGCCAAAACGCGATTACAAGAGTCTGACCTCCTTTCTCGACAAAAAGCAAATCGACTATACCGCTTATAAGCATCTGCTTCAGTAGCAGCTTGGATATCCCTCTCCGATACGCCGGGAGGGATTTTTGCTGCGTGAACCCCTGTTATAGACAGAGTTCAACAAAAAGACCCCCGTCCCTCAAAGGGAACGGAGGCCTCCCATACGGCGGTCTATTTCCGCTTTTTGCCGTTTCCTGGATCCTCGTCGTACAGGGCCACGCTCAATGTGGTTTGATACTCCGTTGTCCGCGGCGATTTCATATCCCGCTTCTGCGAACGGAGACCCACCATCCCAATGCCGTCCAAAGGCAGAGTAAGCGGCAGTTCCTCCTGCTTGACGAAGCCCACACGACCGTCCAGAATAACGTACAGATCCACCTTCTCCTGCGATTTCATATCGATGGTCAAAAATCTCTTCCCATTCGGCTGCACCGCCGTCTCGATCTCACCGAACAGCTTCACATTTTTCACAATGACACCCTGATCGTTAAAATAATCCGTTACACGAATCACCGATTTATCCGACCATTCCGGATTCTGATGATTCCCGCCGGCAGAGCCGCCCGAATTTGGCGGAACGATGATACTGCTGCCTGGATTGTTATTGAAGGAACCCCCGCCTGATGATGGCGCTCCTCCGCCTGTTCCCGCAGAACCACCGCCGGAGCCGGATGCATCAAGCTCGACAGACGTATAGTCCGAGAGCAGGCTGTTGTTTTTAAGGTAGCTGTAAATCCGGTTAAGAATAGTCACAGCTTCCGCGCGTGTCACTCTATCCTTCGGCCGGAAGTATCCATCGTCGTTCGGCGTCATGATGCCGTTGGCCTTCAGACTGACGAGCGCTGTAGATTGCACGTTCGAGAGCGGATCGTCTCCAAACTTGCAGTTGCTGGAATGGTTGCCCATAAAGAGCGATGGATATACATTGCTGCTTTCAATATCCATCAACCCTCCCGCTTCGTATCTTCCGTCCGCCTTGGCGGCAGCATATTCCTCAGGATCCGTAAACAGCCTGACAGGGACATCCTTAAACTCCATCATAACGGCACACACATCGTTTTCACTCAGCCTGCGGTCCATCAGCCGCTGATCGAAGAATGCGTAAAGCATCTGCGCCAGCTGAAGCCGGTTCAACGCTTGATCAGGCCGGAAGGCCAAATCCCCGGTTCGGCTCACGCCGTATCCGCCGATGCGAAAGGACGCGTTATACATATCCATAATCGGCCGATGTGCCCAGTGAAGCGGAGGCACGTCCGTAAAATAGCTGATTTTCTCCATCCCCACCGCATACTGGTTGGGACGGTACTTATTAAACAAACGATGGACCATCACTGTCCATTCCGCTTTGCTGACCGTTTGGTCCGGACGAAACAGGCCGTCGGGATAACCAGTTAATACTTGCTTGTCGGTCATCAGCCGTATGGCGTTGATCGCCCAGGCGTAGCGCTGCGGATCGACGTCCCGGAAGCCGGTGTCCGCACTGAATGCCCGGACCGGCAATAACGACAGCAAAAGAGTGAATGACACCAGAAGCACGAGTTTGCGCCACATCGGGCTGCTAGCATTTCTCATGAGTCGCAATACCTCCCATCTCTTTCCTTTTTTATCGGTAGGAGGGGCATATTTTGTTACAGCAAACCTTGAATTCGTCCCGGAATGCACGACCTGTAGATTCTTCCCTTTTCGAGGAGGGCAATACCGATTGCTTGTTTCAAGGCATCCCCGGCGGCCGCTGCATTCAATGCTCCGTTAATAGACAGTCCACCCGAAAAAAAGGAATCAACGCCCGTTTGACGAAATATTGGTGTAGTAAGGCCATATTCATCATCGGTTCAAAAACGAGGGAGGGACATCATGTTCGGTGATCAAGAAAAGATACTCCTGTATGGGCTTATTCTTATGATTGCTGCCTCCGCCGTCCGGCTCGTCTTAAGGAAGAAACGAAATCGCCCGCAGCACATCCATTCTGGCCGAAGCAAACGACCTCTGTCCAAGCAAAGCTGCTCTTACTGTAAAAAGAAAGTCCCTCCAAAGGAACTGACCTTTTATTCCGGCCGCGGCAGAGTGGTCGGTGTCTGCAAATTATGCCGTCCTCAAGCCGAACGGCAGGCCCTGCTGCGCCTATAGCTTACTCATAAGGAGCCCTCCCGAGAAGGAGGTTTTTGTCATTTTCAATGCGTCCGTCCAGCGGATTTAAGCGTACAGAGCGTTGTCGTCACGCCTCCAACCGTAATCGTAATCACAGACAGCACCAATGTCTCCGCCGAGATCAGCAGGCCTCCCAAGCTGATAATGACCGCATCCAGAATAAAAATGATGATCCCTACATTAAACGTAACATACTTCGAAAGAAATTGAGCCAGCAAATCCGTTCCCCCGGTACTGGTATCATATCGCAGCATGATTCCGATTCCCGCGCCGATAATCAAGCCTCCGATTACGCTGCTGCTGACCGGCGTCAAATTTACATAATAGAGAAAATAATAATGGAACGGTTCCAAGATATCAATCAGATAGGAG
Organism: Paenibacillus naphthalenovorans; assembly: GCF_001465255.1. Classification (NCBI taxonomy): domain Bacteria; kingdom Bacillati; phylum Bacillota; class Bacilli; order Caryophanales; family Paenibacillaceae; genus Paenibacillus; species Paenibacillus naphthalenovorans. The sequence goes on from NZ_CP013652.1 coordinate 3,791,600, forward strand.
GAAAGCAGCATGCCATGCAAACTGTTGTAGACCAACTCCCGGTAATAAATCCATGCCAATGTAAAGATGGGTATGCTGCACAGGATGACTACAAGTCCCACTTTGAATTCGAACAAATAATTAATAATGAGAGCTATGCCGATAATCCCGCCGTCCAAAACTTTAAACGGCATCAAAAAACAATTCACACCCATCGCGATTAGCAAGCTTCCCGTTATGATTGCAACGATTTTATGGTACAGCAACCCAACCAGCTCCCATTAAGGCATGTCTGATTTATATGCTGAACACATCAAAAATGTGCATTAATCCCTATTTACTCTTAACGAAGAGATAAAGCGCAAAAGAAAAAACCCTTGAATACCAAGGGTTTCCGGATTTAAGCCAAAATGCGGTTGAGAGGACTCGAACCTCCACGGGCGTACGCCCACTACCCCCTCAAGATAGCGTGTCTGCCATTCCACCACAACCGCGCATAATATAATTATATCTTGTTCTCCAGCAAGAGTAAAGCCCGCTCGTTTGACAGCACTTCATACCCGAATGTTTTTTACTATATTTCTTTTTAACGGTTTAAAAATTTAAACCATGAAACATCCCGGCACGGAAATACGTTTAAACCGTATGAACAAATTTCCATATGGGGAGTGGACGGAATGATCTCTTTTGGCGATCCGTTTAGCGGTTCTTTTGGTGGTCCGCCGCCTGTTTTTTCAATGATGTTTACTCTTATTACGACGCTCATTGTGGGGGCTGCTTTGTTTATATTGGGCCGGGGGGTTTACACCTGGATGAGCAATAACGCCAGCGAACGAATCACCAAGCCGGCTTTTGTCGTTTCCAAACGGACAAGAGTCAGCGGGGGCGAACATACTTCAGCCCATACTTCATATTATGTCACGTTTGAATTTGATCAGGGAGAACGACGCGAATTCCATGTTCGCCCCGGCGATTACGGTCTGTTGGCGGAAGGCGATCAGGGGCAGCTTTCCTATCAAGGCACCCGCTTCCTGGAATTTGAGAGATCCCGGCAGCAATCCATTTATTGAGGCTGCTCCAACGTCGGAAAAGATGAGACGCCATCCAAGCGTTTGCCTCCAGAGCGTCTCTCTCTCTTACCACATTCGACAGAAAATAAGCCTGATGATCCTATTGGGATCACCAGGCTTATTGAATGCGGTTGAGAGGACTCGAACCTCCACGAGCGTACGCTCACTACCCCCTCAAGATAGCGTGTCTGCCATTCCACCACAACCGCAGGTTAAAATGATTATAACGACCCGTAGGGGATACTCCTCGCTGCGCTCCGAGACTGCGAAGCCGATGCTAGCGAAGCTTATCCTCCGACGAACCCTCAGGGGTTCAAATCCCCTTTAATATGACCCGTAGGGGATTCGAACCCCTGTTACCTCCGTGAAAGGGAGGTGTCTTAACCCCTTGACCAACGGGCCATGCCATAATGAAAATCGACTGCCTTTTAAGCGACAAGAGTTATTATAGCGGAATGTTTCGAGGTTGACAAGATGTTTTTTCGACAGTTTTTCGGGAACAAAAGCAAGCTTTGGGAACGGAAATTCCGTTATGCCAGTCAGGGAAAAATAAAGCCTTTTAATGAGGTGCCAGTTATCTGCTGAATTACCGATGAACCGCCGACCGAATGACCGAACAAGACATTCGCGTTCCGGATCAAGACGATAGCGCCTGGATACATATCTCCGACCCGGTTCCGGCGCAGGTCGAGTATTCCTGGAAAGCCGTTTCACTGCTGCCCTTGGTGGTGGAGGTCCGCATCATGCTGAAATAGCGTCTCAAAATGAACCGCCATAAGGAACATTGGATTGACGTTTTTTGCCATTGTCGAGAAGGATCTCACGATTGTCGAATAGGGTCTTGCCACCGGTTTCAATAACATAATCACTTTCTTTATAAAGCCGATCCCTATAGTGGAAAAGCTAAAAAAATCTGCAGACAGAGGATATCATGGAGCATTCCGGTCCTATCATGGGATTTTGGATTGCTGCGTTCATGATTACACCGATATTACGAAAGGTCTTTTGGACTGTACGAAGCAGAACACTTGCCACAATCCTTATGTTCTCGTATCGCATGAAATTTTCCATTTCAAACGTTCAACTCCGGCGAGTCATCTTGTGGAGAAAAATCGCTTCTCGACGCCATAAGACATCAAAAACTTACCTTCTATGCAAGAAAGCAGAAGCTTATGTCATCGACATCGATGATCATATTTCCCGGGTAATCGACCCGCTCGACATATGCTCGACATATATAGAGAATCGCTGACAGGCCTTTTAATCGGATCGGATGAACGAAATTATGAAAATGCTCACGATCATTAGCTCCATTTTTCCGCCGCTGACCTTTATTGTCGAATTGTTAAGGCATGAACTTCAAAAGGATTCCCAAACTGAATTGGCCTTTCGGTTATTGAATGTATGGATTTTAATGATCGGTTTCACCGTTGGAAATACGAGACCGCGAGACTCCGCAGCGTTCCCTACGCTGCTCCGCCGCCCCCTCTTCTCGGGTTCGAACCCTCTCATATTCCCATATATAGCAAAAACCGCCTTCCGGCGGTTTATTTTGCTATATATACGGAGAGAGAGGGATTCGAACCCTCGCACCACTTACGCAGTCTAACCCCTTAGCAGAGGGTCCCCTTGAGCCACTTGGGTATCTCTCCAAGATAAGAATGGCTCCCCGAACAGGACTCGAACCTGTGACAACTCGATTAACAGTCGAGTGCTCTACCGACTGAGCTATCGGGGAAGAACAATTTTTAATTTATCATGATTGCTGCTCCAAGTCAAGCATGTGCCATTTCAATTGTGAGCCATCTCAATTTCCCTTTGCAATGTCCACAAACGTATTTGCGCGGGTCGGCCTTCCTTTTACGCAAATACTCCGCCTTGCAGCTCACACATACGAGCTTGTACCGGTATGGCTCCTTGCGCCGCAGCGATTGAGGCAGTGATCTGCAATATCGAGTTCCGCCCACTTTGGCGAGCAGTTGCTTGAAGTCACTGTCCCGATGCTGATAACCTTTGCCCCGAATATGCAGATGGTAATGGCACAGCTCATGCTTAATGATTTTTTCCACATCGGAGGCACCAAATTGCTCGTACTGAAGCCAACTGATTTCAATGTCATGCGTACGGGTAAAATACCGTCCCCCTGTAGAACGCAGCCGCCGGTTAAATCGAGCCTGATGCTCAAAAGGCAGCCCAAACGACGTCAATGATATTTGCTCCACCCACAGCTGAAGCTGCCGGTCATCCATTGATTTTTCCCATCCTTTATTCGTTTTCTACCTCAAGTTTCATCACTTGAATTGTAACCGCAGGTTAGGCTAAACTGTCAAGTAGGAATCATGAAAATCATTCTTGCGCACGAATTAACGTTTGATCTTATGAGAGGAGCCGCCTTCCAATGCCCAAAATGAAATACGCTTTACTTCAACATAACGATCAATTGGAATTTGTCGAAATGCCGGCAACGCATATGTACCAATTGGCCGCACTCAATCAAAGACTGCACAAGGAGCTGGATAAGCTGACCATCCCGTCCAAACCGGCCTTGCCGGTATTTATTGCGGAATTCGAACAGCTTGAGATCGTCCATCCGGCATACAAGCTGCAGCACGGCCTGGATTACATCAATGCACTCGAGAAAGCCTTCTCCGCCCTTAGGGAACAGGAAAAAGAGTACCCTCTCATTTCCCTTCTTACGGAAATTCGCGCCCTTCAAGCACAGCTTGAGCAGTGGTACGAAGAGGAAGAAGAACTTGCGTAATTCATAAGGACCTGCACCCCACGGTCCCTTTCACCATATGCTAAAGATGTACGAAGCATGACGGGAAGGGGCTGATCGGCTTGCCACAGTGGCTATGCAACCAACTGATGCGCGCCTTTTACAACAAAAACCACCGGCAAATCCGTTTACTTAACGATTGCTGGTTCTTTTACCGGACACGCAGACAAGACGCGCATTATACGGAATCCCAGCTTCATTGAACATCTCCACACCAATGCGAATAGAGCATATGCCAGTCGAAAGGGACTCGCCTCGCCATGTCAACCAAGCGAAGCCCCTTGCCTCCGGCCTATGCTCTATTATTTGCTTAAGAAGGCTTTTTCATCGTCAAACCGACGCGGCCTTTTTTCACATCCACGTTAAGCACCCACACCGTCACTACATCGCCTACGGAAACGACATCCATCGGATGCTTTACGAAGGAATCGCTCATCTGGGAAATGTGAACAAGCCCGTCGTTCTTAATTCCGATATCGACGAACGCGCCGAAATCGATCACGTTACGGACGGTCCCCTTCAGTTCCATGCCCGGAGCCAAATCCTCGATCTGCAGCACATCGGTGCGGAAAATCGGAGCAGGAAGCTCCTCCCGCGGGTCGCGTCCCGGCCGCTGCAGAGAATCGAGAATGTCGCGAAGCGTCGGTACCCCGACATCCAGCTTTAAGGCCAACTCCTCGGGTTCCAGCCTGCCGAGAATTTCTTTCAGTTCGGCGGTGCCAAGCTGCGACAGCTCCAGCTTCAGCTCGCGGAACAGCTTATCCACCACCTCGTACGACTCGGGATGGATCGGCGTATTATCCAGCGGATTAGCGCCATCCGGGATACGCAGAAAGCCCGCGCACTGCTCGAATGCCTTCGCCCCAAGCCGCGGCACCTTCTGCAGCTGCTTCCGGCTCTCGAATTTCCCGTTCTCATCGCGGTATTTCACGATGTTTTTGGCCAGTGTACTGTTCACACCCGACACATAGGACAGCAGCGCCGGGGATGCCGTATTCACATCTACTCCCACATGGTTCACCACGGACTCGACAACGAAGGTCAGGCTTTCATCAAGCCTTTTTTGCGTAACGTCGTGCTGGTACTGCCCAACGCCGATCGCTTTCGGCTCGATTTTGACAAGCTCCGCCAACGGATCCTGGACCCTCCGGGCAATCGAAATCGCACTGCGTTCCGCCACGTCCAGATCAGGGAACTCCGTCTGCGCCAGCTTCGACGCCGAGTACACGCTTGCCCCAGCCTCGCTGACAATCAAATACTGCAGCTTCCGTCCCTTCAGTTCGCCAATCAGTTCGGCTACGAACTGCTCCGTTTCACGGGAAGCCGTTCCGTTGCCGATAACGATCAATTCTACACCGTACTTGTCGATCAGCCGCCCGAAGATGACCTTCGCTTCCGCCACCTTATTGTTTGGAGGTGTCGGATAAGTAACGGCGATTTCGAGCAATTTGCCCGTATCGTCCACTACCGCAAGCTTACAGCCTGTCCGGTAAGCGGGGTCCACGCCGAGCACCACCTTGCCTTTAACCGGCGGCTGCAGAAGCAGGTTGCGCAGGTTCTCCGCGAACACCTCGATCGCTTTTTCCTCCGCTTTCTCCGTCATCTCGTTACGCACTTCCCGCTCAATCGATGAGGATATCAGCCTTTTATACGCATCCTCAATGACGGTCTGCAGCGTATCCTGAACCACAGAAGGTCCTTGGATGATTTGCTTCGCTATATATTCATGGATACGCTCCACAGGCACATCCAGCGTCACCTTCAGCACTTCCTCCCGCTCCCCACGGTTTACCGCCAGAATACGGTGAGGCGGCAGTTTGCGAACCGGCTCCTGATAGCTGTAGTACATCTCATAGACGGACTCCTGCTGAGCGTCTTTCGCTTCCGTACGAAGCACACCCTGCTCAAACGTGTAGCGGCGTACCCAAGCCCGGATTTTCGCGTCATCCGCGATTTGCTCGGCAATGATATCCATAGCGCCCTGAACGGCTTCCTCAGCCGTCTGCACGCCCTTCTCCTCACTAATATAGCCCGCCGCTTCCGACAGCAGCTCACCCTGCTTGGGCTGAGCCAAAATCCACTCCGCCAGCGGTTCCAGGCCCTTCTCCTTGGCCACGCTTGCCCGCGTCTTGCGTTTTTGACGGTAAGGCCGATACAGATCTTCAACCTCCTGCAGCTTCACCGACTGTTCAATGGCAGTCCGCAGCTCGTCGGTCAGCTTTCCCTGCTCGTCGATCAAACGGACAACCTCCAGCTTCCGGTCCTCCAGATTGCGAAGATACGTCAGCCGCTCCTCAATGTCACGCAGTTGATTTTCATCGAGCTCTCCCGTCATTTCCTTACGGTACCGCGCGATAAAAGGAATGGTATTCCCCTCATCCAAAAGCCCAACGGTCGTTTTCACCCGGCTTACCGCAATTTGAAGCTCCGAAGCGATCTGCTTCACAATCCGCTCCTGAATCGCCGACTTCATCTCTGCGGTCAGCTCTGCCTTAGATTGTTCATTCTCCGCTTGTACCGTTTGCTCTTGTGCCATCCAAAGTTTCTCCTCTCCATATGCCAACAACGAAAAAACGAGGGCACACGCACCCCCGCCTCGCCAGCACCTTTTAAAACTCAATTAGTCCTACGCTGATTTGCAAAGCCTCGTCGACCTTGCGCATGGTTTCTTCATCCAAGTGCGTGATTTTATCCGTTAACCGCTGCTTGTCAATGGTCCGGATTTGTTCTAGCAGAATGACCGAATCCCTGTCAAAACCGTGCGCTTCCGCGTCAATCTCCACGTGCGTCGGCAGCTTGGCCTTCTGAATCTGTGCTGTAATCGCTGCCACGATCACCGTGGGGCTGAAGCGATTGCCAATATCATTCTGAATGATCAGAACAGGACGAATGCCGCCCTGCTCGGAACCCACGACCGGTGAGAGATCCGCGAAAAAGACATCGCCACGTTTGACAATCAATCGTCACACCCCGCTTACAAGACGGTCAAGCGTGCCATCCGCTTCTTCCTCCGCCTGAAATGCTTCCGAGGCTATGTGTAGGTTGATCTTAGCCATTTCCATATAGCCGCGCTGCATGGAATCGCGCAAATGCCTCTTTTTTCGCTCAATCAAATACAGCTTCATTGCCTGACGGATAAACTCGCTGCGGTTGGAATTTTCCTTTTCCACCAGATGGTCGACTTCCTTCAGCAAGTAATCCGGCAAGCTGATCATGATTCGCTTCGTATTATGCGCACCCGCCACCAACATACACCCCCAAAAACATACAAACACCTATTTCCATTATGGCAACATCCCAGTAAAAATATACAAAATCAATATATGCACAAGGTATAGCAAATATGCTATACCGTTAGGCGTCCACAGACTATTAGTATACATATTCGCGGAAAAACATGAAAATCCTCTCAACCCGGAGAAAAAAAACTTTGGAAAAATGAACCCCTTACTCTGTCCGCTCCCACCTATGCCGGAGCAGCGGATTGACCGTATGCGAGACGCGCCCCTCTTTGATATAAACTCGCGGAACGCGGTGCGAGATCATGCAGATGACTTCGTAATTGATGGTTCCAAGCCACTGAGCATGCTCCTCCGCCGTAATTCGCTCTTCTCCCTGACTTCCCAGAATGACGACTTCTTCTTCGACAGATATATCGGCAAGACCCGTCACATTCATCATACATTGATCCATACAAATTCTGCCCACGATCGGCACACGCTGTCCTTTGATCAGCACCTGCGCCTTGCCCGTCAGTATTCGCGAGAATCCGTCCGCATACCCGATCGGCAGCGTAGCGATTGTTTCTTCGCCCTCTGTCCGGTAAATCGCGCCATAGCTAACACCTGCGCCGGGAGGCACCTTTTTGACCATGACTACGGCCGATTTGATGCTTAGTACCGGCTGAAGATCAATGATTTGCTGATTGACCTCCTCCGAAGGGTACAAGCCGTACATGCTGATCCCGAGCCGTACCATATTATACGTCAAATTCGGCGTATCGATCGCCGCGGCACTGTTGCCCGCATGCACCCAGGGGAACCGGATTCCTTGACGGTGAAAATGCTCCACCACCCGTTCAAAGCGACCGTACTGCTCCAGTGTATAGCTTTTATCCGTCTCGTCTGCGCAAGCATAATGGGTGAACAGCCCTTCCACCCGCAGCCCGGGTATCCGCATCGCCCGTTCAATCAGTTCAATCGCTTCATGCTCTTCAGTCAACCCGAGCCGGTTCATGCCGGAGTCAATCTTAATATGAATGTTCAGCGGACGCTCCCTGGGCCCCAAACGCTCCCAAGCATCCAACAGCTCATGCGTGTAAACATTTAGCGTAATATCGTTCTCCCAGGCCGTCTCCAGCCCTTCAGGCGGCGTATAACCCAACACCAGGATCGGCGCTGTTATTCCCGCTTGCCTCAGCTCAAGGCCCTCGTCCAAAAAAGCTACAGCAATATACTTCACACCGCTGCTAAGCGCCTCCCTGCAAACCTCTACGGCGCCGTGGCCATAGGCGTCCGCTTTGACGACAGCCATCATGCTTACATGCTCAGGAAGTACTCTTCGAAACTCCTCCAGGTTGTGACGCAGTGCATCAAGCGAAATTTCTACCCGCGTCGGCCGGTAAAACGAATCCACTAGGTCCACCTTCTTCTCAAGTCTCACAAAAGCAAGGGAAGCCACCCCATTTGGGGAAGAGCTTCCCTAATGACTAGAACTATGTTAATCCGTATACCCTTGTCCTGTCAACGATATCACGGATTTTTAACAGTTTGGGAAAGATTCCAAAAACAAAATTTCCGTTTACTCGCCCCAGACCTTCGGAAAGAAACACGGGTAGAGCTTCAAATTTTGACAGGCTGCCAAAAGGGAGTTCTGCCGGAATCAACGATCGCTTCCGCCGAAATCTAGCAAGAGCTCAACTCCACGATTTTACATTGGATATCCTAAAAAACCACCACTCCGCTTGGAGACTGAAACTCAAATGCTTAAGCCTCATTCTATCCTTTTAGCGGGCGATAGCCAATCATAGCCCCGCAGAAATTTTGCCTGCAGGGCCATACTCCAATAGGCCATAGAGGTGTTATTTCCCCATTTCTCCTTGAACGGCTTGCGCAATCTTAATCATTTCCGTTTCCGGCAGATCTGCGGTCGACAACCGGAACTCTACCCCATCATATGTCCAGGTCAGCGTTTTTTTGGCATCCCCCGTTACAACACCGAGCGTAAAGCCCAGGTCCAGGATGTCCCCCGGCATATTGGTCACCGTTTTCGTCACAGGCCGCGATTCCAACAGCGTGTAATTATAAGTCCCCGAGTACCGAAGCATTACAGCTTTATCATCACCGAGCGTCAGCTCCGTCACATCCTGCTTCTTCACCCCGCTCGGCATATAGTTCGGCTCAATAATACCGAACGACTGCTGCTTGGCCGCATCCGTTTTCTCACCCGCAGCCGTACCTTTTGCCCCGGTTCCGTTCGCCGCGGCGCCTTTGCTCTCACCTGTCGTTCCCTCTTCCGCCGCACCGGCGTTCGCATCGTCATGATGTACTATCGTCGGCTGCGTCATCAGGTTCCAACCGGTCATATTACGCTGCATATCAAAATGATCCTTTTCAAACTTCGTACCGAATTCAAATACATCAAACTTCACGATCACCAAAACATTTGCATTCGCATCCGACACTTCCACATGCTGCGGCGCATAATTTCTCTTATCAAGCCACACCTTCTGCCGCGCAAGCGATCCGTTCTGGTAGTTCGCCACCACATCAAATACATACGACTTCTCATCGGACGTAAACTGGCGCTCATTATCCATCAGAATGCTGTCCACAAGCGACTGGTACAAATAAACTTGCCCCTGATTTTCCGGCCAATCGCTCTGGAAGCGGAAGCTCTTGTTCAAATGCGGCGTCAGCACGAACACCCCATCATCATTGCGAAGCACAATCTGCGTAATGTCCTTCTTGGCATTCGTCAACACAATCCGGTAATAAGAAGGCTCCAGGTAGCAAACCTCAACGTCGTACTCCTGCGGCTCCTGCCCCGTATTGAGCGTCATCTTCCCCTTGCCGTGGTAACTTTGCAGCTTGCTTCTTACCCCATCCAAATCCTTAACAACCGATCCCGCATCCTTCTTCCCTATCAGGCCGCATCCGCTGACCACCAAGCTCAAGCAAACCATCACAAGGGCCACCACCCACGTGAACCGCCGCATAGCTTCATCCCCTCCACGACATAATCAAACTGATCTTGATAACATGTCTATGTGGAGGGTTGGACAATTATGCAGACAAGGTGATGTTCTTTATATAGGTTTTCCAGTGATTTTATTGTATGATAACAATGTCCATCCAATTATAGTGGAAGAATTAATATACGACTTATATTTGCAAATTATATTATCAATAATGGGAGAGTATTTTGATGAAGTATCGGTCTGTTGTTCTTGTTTTTTTCATTGTTATAGCTTTTATATGCGGCTTGGGAGTTTATTTACTCTCTAACCCTTATAAACCTTCTGAAAATGCTAGTTTGACAGATCACCTAAGAGGAGGAGCACTTAGTCCAGAATTATTTACCCTTCCTACAGGAATTAACGAATTCGACCTTCTTTATGAAGACGGGATGTACCACCTATTTTACGATGATAAATCCTCTACCAAGCATCGAAGCGCCAAGACCATCGAAGAGCTTTCTAGTTCAACAGATGATATGACAATTAACGGACGTTACCCAACAGCTTATAAAGACGAAAAGGGAGTATGGCATGTTTGGGTTTATCATCCACCAACAAAAACAACTCAACATTTTACTTCTTCAAATGCAGCAGGTCCTTACAGCTATCGGGATGCTGCTCTCCCTAATCTAGCTGATTGGCATGTGAGAAAAAGTCCTTTGGATCAAAAATATTATGCCACCTATAAAGATATCAACACGAAAATGGCCGGGATAGCTAGAGCCGATACTCCGTATGGTCCATGGACTGATTTAGGTCCTATTTTTAGCGAGCTTGGACAGGCACCTTGGCATGCATTAGAGGAAGCAGACGCTGCCATATTTTTTCATGAATCCCGCGTATATGTATCATTTGCTGGCTGGGACGGCAAGAAGCAGAGAGTTGCTTTGGTGGAACTGAATTCAAACACAATGAAAGCTGCCTCCCCCGCAATAGCTTTGGTAGAGCCCATTGAACCTTGGCAAACCAGAAATTCACAAGCCAAAATATTTAACCCAGTATTTCTAGAGCAAACTATCGCTTCGGAGAAAGATCGTATATATTATGCGCATAACTCCGACCCTGGTTCAGACACAGCGGTTCCTTCCGGGTGGGGATATTTAGAAGTCGGCAAACCTCCGCAAGATGGCAGAAATGCTTTTGATGCCGTAAGATTGGATTTCTCTAAAAATAATAAGGATATTGCAACAGGGATTACGCCTAATTTATGGGGGAGTTCAAAGATCAACAATGACAGCTTGACTACTCAAGAAAGTCTTGGTGGGATTTTTGGCCACTTAAGTCTTACAAAGCTAACAGATTTTGAAATGTCCATTGATTTTTTGCCTGCTTCCCAAAAAATTAAACATTCTCAATTGTTAGGACGGATCAGCTCTCAGCAACCGGAGACAGGACCGTTCATTAGATTATGGATAACACCAGACCAAAGGGTCCAAGCTGAAATTAGAGTAAACGACAAAGCGACGAAGTTTGTCATGGACAGCAATACTCTCCTTCCCACTGGTAAACGAAGCATAGTAACCTTGAAGAAAAAGGCGGACAATATTGAACTTTATATTGATGACCATCTAGCGGCATCCGCTAAGCTTTCAGGATCCATTGAAGGTTTAGAGGAGTTTGCCTTAGCGAACATGATGGGTAACCAACCTATGTCTGAAGTAGAACCTTCACAATTTATAGGCAAGATTTATAAATTTATTTGTATATCATCGAATCAATAAAAATCAATTAAATCTTTCTAATATCCTTACAAAGTAGTACTTATTTAACGCCGATTTCGCTGACAATCTGTAATGCTCCCCAATGTCAAGACACGATTTTTTGAGAAATAAGTTATGTTCTCCTTCCATTGATTAGGATGCGATTTGCTTTACTTCGTGGGCGTAGAATTGTACGGGCCTTGTTTCGCCGAGGGACTGGTGAGGACGTTCCTCGTTGTAAAATTGGATATAACGAGCTATCCCTTGACGCAACGCGCGAGGGTCTTCATGTAGATGCATTCGTACTTGAGCGAGTGGAAAAATCGCTCCGTTCGACTGTTGTCTGTTGCACGACCTTTGCCGTCCATGGAGATCTTTATGCCTTCCTTCTTCAAGAACTCGAGATAGGTGCTATTGGGAGTCTGTAAAATAAAATGTGTAAACTCTCAAACCTGATAAAATGAAAGTAATAGAAAGGTTGGGGACACACATGGGATTATGGACAAAAGAGCAGCTTAGGGCCTTCATTAAGGAGAACAAGCTGGTGACCGCACAGGACGCGCAGAATGCTTTGAAAGACTTATTTGCCGAGACGCTGCAAGAGATGCTGGAGGCCGAGATGGAAACGCATCTGGGCATGAGAAGCATGACGTGAAGAACAAACAGACGACCAACAGCCGCAACGGAAAGAGCAAGAAGAAGATCACCAGCGAATACGGCGATCAGGAGATTGCCGTGCCCAGGATCGTCTGGACGAGTTCGAGCCGCTCGTGGTAAAGAAGCATCAATCCAACGTCACCGGCATCGAAGATCAGATTATCGCCTTATACGCCAAAGGCGTGAGCACGCGGGAAATCCAAGATCACCTGCAGAATCTGTACGGTATCGACGTTTCGCCGACGATGATCTCGAACGTCACGAACAAAATCGTTCCGCTCATCAAGGAGTGGCAGAACCGTCCGCTGCAAAGCGTGTATGCCGTCGTCTTCCTTGACGCCATTCACTTAAGGTCAAGCAAGACGGCGCTATTGTGAACAAGGCCGCCTACATGGTCATCGGCATCGATCTGGATGGTAACAAGGATGTGCTGGGCATGTGGATCGGCGAGAACGAATCGGCCAAGTTCTGGCTCAGCGTCCTAAACGACCTAAAGAATCGCGGCGTACAGGATATTCTCATCACCTGTGTCGATAATCTTACCGGTTTCTCTCAGGCCATTGCCGCCTGCTATCCGAAGACGGAGATTCAAAAGTGTATCATTCACCAAATCCGCAACTCGACTCGCTACGTTTCCTATAAGGATCTGAAGAAGGTAACAGCTGATCTGAAGCCGATCTACAAAGCGGCGACGGAGGAGATGGCGCTTGTGGAGCTGGATCGTTTCGAGGAAACATGGGGCGCTAAATATCCGCTCATCATCCGTTCGTGGCGCAGCAATTGGGAGGAGCTGGCTACCTTCTTCAAGCACCCTCCCGAACTGCGCAAGCTCATCTACACCACCAATATGATTGAGAGCTATCATCGTCAGATTCGTAAGGTAACGAAGGGAAAGAGCATTTTCCCCAGCGACGAGGCTCTTCTGAAGATGCTTTATCTTGTAACCATGGATGTCACCCGTAAATGGACGGGGCGTGTCCAAAATTGGGGACAGATGCTGCTGCAGCTATCCGTTTTCTTTCCGGATCGAATCGGGCAGCACTTGCCGTAAGGGGCCAATCTCCCCTAGGGGAGATTCCTTTATACATGAGTTTACACAAAATTATTGACAGACCCACAACGCGCACCAGCGTAGAACGCTGCAACTCCCGATTGAAAACCTATTTGACGGCAGACGCCGCACACGTCCGGGGCATTCAGAAATTCACAACTCATCAGTATTTGAATGCTATTGTTCTGCTTGCATCTGCGCTCCCCGTTGCTCATCATTCGGAACGGGCTGCCGCTTAAAAAAACAAGCTGTTCTAAAATTCTGCAAGTCTGTCCATTTCTTTATCCGTAAAATACCATTGGTGGAATTACCCCTTAACGGCAGTAAAAATGGTTTAACTTCTTCTCAGAAACAGAATTATGCAAAACGCTCAATCAAAAGAGTTTTTGCATGAATTAAAAAAAGGTACAATTATAATAATGTAATAAAAATATTCCCTCCGATAAAAATCGAGGGTATATTTTTATATATGATGGACGTTCTCCAAATCGAATCTGTAAAATATATTTTGACTTACTTATTATTGATTCTCGAGAAGCTGTTCCTTAGGAACTTCTCGAAGCTTTTTAGCTGGAGAACCTACAACAATTTCTTTACTTCTTACGTCTTTTGTAACTACACTACCGGCTGCAACAGCCCCATCTTCTTCGATAACTCTTCCTGGAAGTATTGTAGCATTTGCTCCTACCCTTCCTCCTGTTTTAATGGTGACACCTTTGAATTTGTCAAATCGTTCTTTAGTTCTAGCCATGTAATTATCATTCGTAGTAACTACACAAGGTGCAACAAATACATAGTCTCCTAATTCGGAGTAAGCCGTAATATAACTATTGGTTTCTAACTTACACTTAGCACCGATTGTACAATCGTTTTCTATCGCAACACCACGGCCTATGATTGTTTTTTCCCCAATGCTCACTCTCTCACGAATTGTCGCCAAGTCTGCAACAAATACGTCATTAGAGAGAACGGCTCCTGCATAAACAACAGATGAGGTCCCAATCGTACATCCGTCTCCGATAATTGACGGACTTTGTTTTTTAAGTGGAGTTTTCAACGCCGAATTTTTTGCTCTCATTGGTTGTTTGCCAATAACACAATTGTCATGTATAGTTACATCACTTCCAATAGTGCTACCATCATAAATAACAACATTATGCCCGATTGTTACATTCTCCCCAAAAGTTACCCCTTCACCAATAACCACATTTCTTCCCATTTCAACGTTTGACATGATCTCATTCCTTTGAGGGTATTTTAAGACTAATTTATCCTCTTACATTCTCCGCCTTAATCACTTTAGAGAAAGTTAAGAATAGTATTTTTAAATCTAATAACAAGGACATGTGATCCAAATAATACTTATCATATTCAACCTTTTGATCATCAGAAATAAAATCTCTTCCCATAATCTGAGCATACCCTGTAAGACCAGGTCTAATACAATTAATCCCCTTCTGGTGCCTTGCCTCAATTAATTCATACTGATTATATAATGCCGGTCTAGGACCAACAATAGACATATCACCTTTTAAAATATTAATTAACTGAGGAAGTTCATCTAAACTGGTTTTCCTAATAAATTTCCCCAAATTTGTAATGTATTCTTCCGGATTATTTAGCTTATCTGTTGCTAAATTAGGAGTATCGACCTTCATACTTCTAAATTTATATATATAGAACAAGGATCCATTCTTCCCTGCTCTTTTTTGTTTGAAGAAAATAGGGCCTTTAGAATCCAACTTTATTAATATTGCAATAATAATAAATATTGGCAAAAAAATTAAACTTGCAAGTAAGGATAGCACAATATCAATTAGTCTTTTAATTGCTAAATACAATCATCTCACCTGCTTTTAAACCATAATTCGATTTGATCAACAATCTTTTGTGCAGCATTACCGTCGCCATACAGCATCATATGCTGACTTGGAACATTATACATTTCGATCACTTGCTTTAATGACTGATTCATTGGATCGACCAATACATTCCATCCTGATTCTACTGTTTCGACCCATTCTGTTTCTGACCTTAGTGTAAAGCATGGTACTTTGGCAAAATAAGCTTCTTTTTGTACTCCTCCGGAGTCTGTTATGATGGCTTTTGCATGCTTCTCAAGTAATATCATTTCCAGATATGACACTGGATCAATTATTTTCACGTTTGACTGCTGAGCAAGTACTCCCCTTAATGCGGAGTCATTTATCTTCTGTTGTGTTCGTGGATGAAGAGGTAAAATCACTGATTCATTCAAATCAATTAATGATTTAATAATAGCTGTTAATATTGCTATATTATTTGTATTTTCAGCACGGTGAATAGTAGCCAAATAGTAATCCTTATCTTTTAAAGAGAAGGAATTTAGATCATACTTTTTTTCCGATTGGCTCCAATAATAATTAACTGCATCAAACATTACATCTCCAACCAAATGAACATTGTGCACTATTCCTTCTTTTGCTAGATTTAAACTAGCTGTTTCCGTTGGAGTAAAAAGTAAAGATGAGATGTGGTCAGTTAATACACGATTAATCTCTTCTGGCATCCTCTTGTTATAGCTTCTAAGCCCGGCTTCAACATGAAATAATGGAACATGAAGCTTAGACGCTACAAGAGAACCTGCAAGAGTTGAGTTTGTATCGCCATATACAAGAACTGCATCAGGCTTTTCCTTAAAAACAACTTCTTCAATTTTAACCATCATATTCCCTGTCTGTAAACCATGACTGCCAGAACCTACATTTAAGGAGTAATCCGGTTTGGGAATATCAAGTTCATCGAAAAAAACACCTGCCATTTTATAATCATAGTGCTGTCCTGTATCGACCATAACTTCATGAAAAGAATTTCTAAGTTTTCTAGATACAGCCGCGACCTTAACAAATTGTGGACGTGCTCCAACAACCGTAAGAATTTTTTTCATATTTTTCTCTCCAATTAACGGATTCAGGTTATATTTTCTTTGATAACTTGATAAAAGTCCTTAGAAAGTTTACTCCATGTATGGTGCTTTTCTACATATCTTCTTGCCTTTATTCCTACCAATTTTGTATGCTCTTTGTCAGATGCATAAAAAATTAATTGTTTTGCAAGATTATCACCAAAATTATTTTTAATAATGCTTCCTCCTTCAGCTTTCTCCAAAGGAGTTCCTTCTAAGTCACATAACAAAATCGTTGGTATTGAAGCTGCCATATAATCAAACATTTTATTTGGACTGATTCCCCATTTAAAAATTGGTGAGTCCTGTAGCGGCAGCAAGCCAACATTGACTTTACTTAAGATAGTTGGTATTATTTCTTTTCTTACCGGTGGTAGGAATGTTACATTATCCAGTTCTTCATTCACTTTTCTTTTTTCAAGCCTGGATTTTTCCGCCCCATTACCGATCAACAAAAAATGTATTTCGTTAAATCCTTGGTTTTTCAGAATTGATGCTGCATCCAATACGGCATCTAAATTGTTAGCTACACCTATTGTTCCGGTATAAACTGCAATAAACTTCCCTTTTAAACTAGAGAAAGTTTGATTAAGTTCATCTGTAAGCTCAACTGGTTCAATATCATTTCCATATCTTTCTATATCCGCACCATTAGGCAGATAAATAATTTTTTTAGAATCAATACCCTTTTGTTCAATATAGCCTTTAGCTTTGTCAAATAAAATCACAATTTTGTCCGCTTTTCTAAAAAGAAACATCTCTAGTTTACTCAAAAGCCATACGATGGGGTTCTTTTCTGATACCTTGCCTAAGTCGATTAAAGATTGAGGCCATAAATCACGTTCTTCAAAAAAATACTTACTTTTTTTCTTTGATGCTACAAAATAACCTAATAAAGCAGCCAATGGATGCATAAGCGATCCTATGCAAACGTCAGGTCTAACATCAGAGTTCATTGCCTCACGATAAGCTCTGATTGTATAGGCTATCATATTTTTAACTCTGCGAAAATCATTTTTTTGGTATGGCGGAGTTTTTACCCAAACAAAACGTACACCTGAATATTCTTCAGTGAGTGCATTAGTTTTATCGTCGTGGATATGAATTTCTTTTCTCATTTGATGATCAAAGGATGATGCAAAAATCGTCACATCACATCCTAATTTCACTAGCTCTTTAGCCAAATCATAATGTCTTGTTATCCCGCTTGTACCGGGAGCTATTGCATAGTGATTAAAAATCCAAATTTTCATTTTCAAGCCCCTTGTAAAGCTCAATTAGTTTTTTACTTTCAATTTCCCAATTGTATTGTTGCTCTATCGCTAAACGTCCATTTTTACCCATTTGCTCCGCTTCTTTGGGATGTTCTTTAAACCAATTAATAGCATCCGCAATAGCCTTCACGTCAGAGGGATCAACGCATATTCCACAATGATTGCCTTCAATTATTGTCTTCCATAACTTAAAATCGGATGCAATAACCGGTATCCCAGCTGACATATACTCAAACATTTTAATCGGTAAAGACTCCTTGAATGAATCAATCGGCTGCAGCACAACCAACCCTGCGATGCTGTCATCATATAATTCTTTTATCCCTTGTCTATCGATTTGACCTAGCTCTTTCACGTTATTCCATTTTGGTGATTGGCTAAGCTGCTTTCTGTGTTCATCATTCGTAAACAACCCAGCCAAAACC
Source organism: Paenibacillus naphthalenovorans (assembly GCF_001465255.1). NCBI lineage: Bacteria > Bacillati > Bacillota > Bacilli > Caryophanales > Paenibacillaceae > Paenibacillus > Paenibacillus naphthalenovorans. The sequence goes on from NZ_CP013652.1 coordinate 3,809,717, forward strand.
AGTCTAACGCCGGCTTCATAAGCAGCTTCAACCATTTGGTCAATTCCTCTAACTTGATTAATACCGCCTACATAACAAACTTGTTTACATTTAATGGACCATTCTTGAATAGTTGGAAATAATTCACTTAGTATAGGATAATTATTGACATTCACAGCTTTGCAACCAAGCTTTTGAAAACGTGCGGTTATGGCAGGAGTTGCTCCAATAACAACACACCGTTTGGCAATAAAATTTTCAATAGTTTCTGCTATGAATGCAACCGCTTTTCTAATAGGTTTAGGTATCCATTCCTTGGACATGATGTCTCGGGGGACATCCTCATGTACGTCATAAATAACATGCTTGCCTTGAAGGCTTAATAATAATGCGTAAGGTAACAGTTCCGGATCGTGAAAATGATAAACAGATGCTTCTAGTTTTTTAGCTTGCCTATAAACTCTCCAAGATGTAATAAGCATACGCTTTAATCTGGAAGCTTTCTTTTCAACGGAGTGTATATGAACACCTTGAGACTCTACATTTTTATAACCCGTAACAACTAAATGAGTTTCGAATCCTGCTTTCGCTAAAGATACACACTCTTTTAGATAGATTCTTACATCTAACGGTGAATGTACTGAGGTAAAGTGACATACTTTCATTTAAATTTCTACCTCAAATTTTTTTTCCCATAGAGCAACACTGTATAATCTCCATTGGGTTCTCATATCAAGCTTATCAAAAATTTTAATTAACTTTGCCATATCACAAAGATAATTCAATATTTTAGAAGTTTTAATTTGTTCCATCATATTCTTCTTATGCTTTCTCAACCATTGATTTTCAGGTGCTTCAAAACCAAATTTATTTTTGCGCCATACAATCTCATCAGGCATATGTTTGTCCATGATTTTTCTAAGTATATATTTTGTCCATCCTTGATGCATCTTATATTGGCCCGGTAAGGATAAAGCAATTCCCAAGGTCCTGTAATCTATGAAAGGCAGACGCGTTTCAATGGAATGCGCCATAGAATTCTTATCTTCATATCGAAGTAAAATAGGCAAATTAGAGCTTCTAATCTCTAACTCTTGTAACTCAAACTCATTTAAACAAGCCTTCGAAAAATCTTTCATGTGCTGGGGAATTTGATGTGGAAATTCTTTTAAATAACGATGTCTCCAAGCATAATATTTAAAACGTAACCTTGCAGAAAGTCCTCCTATTAAGTACATTAAAATAGTTTTCAGACTCATTTTACTATTATTCTGTGATGATTGTATAATCCCCTTTAATGCCGCTACGAAACCCTCTTTTTTGAAAATAGATGTGTAGTAGGCGGCATAATATTTCTCATAACCAAGAAGCGTCTCATCCCCTCCTTGACCGTCTAGTAATACTGTTATTCCATTCTCTCTCGCAGCCTTCATAACAAAGTACTGCATCGTCAGTGATGGGCTACCGAATGGTTCTTCTTGTGAATAAACAAGGTGATCCAAACTCTCTACGAAATCTTCATATGATGGTTTAACCTGAATCCAATTCATTCCACAATGTTCTGCTACAATTTTCGCAAAGCCTGACTCATCATTGTTGGACTGCGTACTAACAGCCGTTATTGCTGAAAAAGGAATATCACTATTTTCTTTATATAAAGTCGCAGCTATAGTTGCCACACTTGAACTATCTAGTCCCCCGCTTAAGCAAGTACCTACTTTAACATCAGAGCGTAATCTTAAAGCAATACCGTCTTTTAAAGTATCCCCATATTCCTTCTCGGCAGACTCATAAGAAAGACTTGCGATTCGATTTGATTTTTCAATTGAGTAGTAACGGTAAACATCAATACTATTTGATTTTAAATCGTACACTAAATTATGAGCCGCGGGTAATTTCAAAATATTTTGGAAGAAGGTTTCATTTTTATGATCTGAATAATTTGAAATAATAAAATCCAATAAAATTTGTTTATTAACCCTTCGCTGAGGCAGAAAACTAATTAGCTGCTTAATTTCAGAACCAAATACGAAAATTTGGTTATCATTATAGTAATAGAATGGTTTTACTCCATAACGATCACGCGAACAGAAAATAATCTTATTCGTTTTATCATATAACGCAAAAGCCCACATGCCATTAAACTGATTCACACATTCTTTACCCCAATGCTTGTATGCGGCTAATATTACTTCTGTATCCGAATTTGACTTAAATTCGAATCCATATTTGCGTAATTCATCTCTAATTTCAATAAAATTATAAATTTCCCCATTAAAAGTGATAGTATATTCGCCGTTTAAGTAATGCATCGGCTGGTGACCTTCTCCAGACAAATCCAAAATAGCCAATCTTCGATGACCGAAAGCAAAATTATCTTCACAATAATAACCGGCACCATCCGGACCACGATGAGTAACAATATCGGTTATTTCTTTTATTAAAGATGATTTCACGTGATTTCCATCCTTGTTAATAATTCCTGCAATACCACACATATAAATCTCCCTTAGTTGATGATATTTTTTTTTACTAAAGCCCTAATAATGCAAATTAATTTGTAAAATTGATTTATGATGCGTTTTAAAGTTAGTTTTGATTCTGTAATATCGCTTCTGGGAATCAAATATATAATTAAAAAACAAAGCGCAATTCCATGTGAAAGTAATGATGTAAGGAGTGAAGAGTTAGCTAATGTGAGTGCGGGAACACCTAACATCATACATGCTATGTTAAAATCTAAATCTTTTGAGATGCTATCATAGATCCATAAGATAACTGCAAATAACAAACTATAAATAATCATACCACCGAAGCCAAAATTAGCAAATGCGTCCGCCCATACATTTGCATTTGCCTCTGTAGTAGGACTATTATAAAAAAATTCCCCTATGAGAAAGGGTGGTTGGACGGAATACGGATACTCAACAATAGTTTTAAAAATACTATGACCGAGTAAAGCCTTAGCATTTTCGGTAAAAAATTGGTAATACTGGCCTGTTAATAATCCTGGCATTGTAATTGTTCTTTGCAATAACAAAGAAGACAAGATATTCGAATTCAGAACCGTATGAGAAAATATCGTTAATAATAAACAAAAGGCTCCTCCCCACAAGAAGACCGCCGCACCTCTATCTTTATTGAAGAACCGAGTAATTATATATATAGCAATAACTAATGCAATCGAGAAAAAAACACTTTTAAAACCACTTATTGAATAGATCATTAACTGCCCTAATAATCCTACCAAGAAAAAGCTATAGTTTCTTACTACTAACCCTTGAATCATAAATAAAGGGTTAAGAATATTTGCTTGCCATCCAATAATGTAAGGTAAGATACCACTTGCATAAGATATCGTATTAATATAATCTGTCCTAGTTTCATATACTTCGTTGAACGATAAATAACGCAAATTAAATCCAAATACTGAAATAATATAAGCATTAAATAGTAACCCAATAATTAATATAATAGGCCAAAAATATATTGATTTAATACTAACCTTTCTGATTTTTAATAAAGGCAATTTATAAATTAAGCTTAATCCGCTGAAAATCATTGTTAAAATTAATTGCATCAAGAGCAAATAATTATAATCCATCTTTATTGCGAATAATGGTATTAAAATAGATGGCATAAACACGATCATATATAACAACCAATATACAATCAATGACGGTCTCTTTAATGAATAAGGCATTAGCAAAGAAGGTAGCATCATTAATATATAAGCCATACATAAATTAAGTAACGGTGGCTCTTCATAGAAAAACCCCATATACTTATATGCTGGGGAAATAATATTTATATATGACCAGTTTAACAAGACAATGTACATAAGTACACCAATTAATACAGATACTCTTTTTAGCAACTGGTTCATGATTACTCTCCCAATACCTTTGTCCTGAATTGTGTTTGTTTTGAAGTACGAATAATTAGGTATAAATATATACCATATAAACCAACGTCACTAATAACTAAACATACTACAGTCATCAATACACTTTGAAACATAAGGCTAACCAACATTGCAATAGTGGTACTTAACATGTACATTAGTTGCCATAATGCTAAAATTCCTTGCTTATCGCAAATAATTAAAACGCTACTTAATGGTGAAACAACAAACCTTAATGCTATAGCAATTGACATAATTTGCGCTATGGTCCCCGCTAGTTCCCAACCATCACCAAAAGCTAATTTGAATAACCAAGGAGACAATTGAAGCACTAATAATATTGTCAATGAAATTATAGCCATTCTTTTAATGGCTTGCAAAACAATTGGATAAATATCCCCTTGTGTTTGAACTATCTCAGCTATTTTAGGTAAAAAAACTTGCGCTATAGAGGTTCCTATCAATGAAATCGGTAGATTAATCACTCGATAAGCAAGTCCGAATTGACCAGTTATGGAGTTTCCAAAAAAAATAGTAAAGAAAAATGTAGGCAGAGCAGCTGCGAGATTATCTATCAGAGAAGTTGCTGCATTTACTAGTGGGAACTTCTTATATTTTTTTGCTTGGTTAATTAAACCATGTACTGATATGGATGAAAAATAGAATTCTTTCTGAATATTCAGCTTTTGCTGCACATACAGTAATATCGTAACAATAATTTGTCCTAATATAAAACCATAAATTAATCCAGATTCCGTTGTTCCTACAAAAACAAATATAATTTGCAAAATTACCGTTGAAGTTATTTGAATAAGTTTTGAAAAAGCTAGTACTTTGAAAAATTGGGTTCGTATAAACCAATAATTCAGAGCTTGAAAAACTCCTATAAAAAACAATGAAACTGGTATTATCAAAGATATATTAGTTATCTTAAAAAAGCTTATTAAAATTACTTTAAAGATAATACATAATAAAAGTACTACTGCACTTGTGATGAATGTCATTATTAACGACAGGACAAAGAGATGGTATGCATCCTTCTTTTGTTCTGGTAGAACAATAGCCTGCTCATACCTTAAACACGCGATTACCATAATAACAGAAATAAGTGTCGTAAAATTTTGGTAACTACCAAATTGTTCTGGCGAATAGAGTCTAGTAATAATCGGAATCGTGATAAACCCAATAACCTGAGCCAGTGTTGTCCCGGTCATAAGCGTAATTACATTTCGAAGAAATCGATCCTGAAGCTTATTTGTGAACTTGGATAACACTGACATCAGATTATTCACCTTCTACATTTATAGCAAATAATAATTCTTTTTATTTTTTATATTGACTAAAGCATTTCTTGTATCTAAGATTGCGTTTGAGTGATCGGCTACAAGTTGATAATCGATACTAGAATGGTCTGTAGTAATCAACGTTAAATCTGCTTTTGAGAGCATTTCTTTTATTAAAACACTAGATTCGTATGCTTTCCCATTTCTTTTAAATGTAGGTATATGTGGGTCAGTATAAGAAACAATAGCTCCTTTAGACTCTAAAATATCAATGATGTGAAGTACTGGTGATTCCCGAATATCATCAATGTCTTTTTTGTAGGCTACACCTATTAAATGAATATTAGCTCCCCTAAGCGGCTTTGAAAATTCATTTAATATATCCGCGGCTTTATTAACAACAAATTCTGGCATACTATTATTTATTTCACCGGCCAACTCAATTAGACGTGTATGATAATTATATTCTCTTGCTTTCCATGTAAGATAGAACGGATCGATAGGTATACAATGTCCTCCTAATCCAGGTCCTGGATAGAAAGCCATAAATCCATATGGTTTGGTTTTAGCTGCATCAATTACTTCCCATACATTAATTCCCATCCGATCGCACAAAATAGCCATTTCATTTGCAAGAGCGATGTTAATATGTCTAAATGTATTTTCATAAATTTTTTCCATTTCAGCAATGGCTGGACTGGATACTTGATGGACTTCACTCTCAAGCACCGATGAGTACATCGTTGCGGCTACCTTAGTACAAAAGTCTGTTATTCCACCTACAACTTTTGGAGTGTTTTTCGTGTTGAACGACTTATTCCCTGGGTCAACTCTTTCAGGAGAATATGCCAAAAAGAAATCAACACCGCACACTAGCCCGGTTTGCTCTAGAATGGGCTTAACCAATTCTTCTGTAGTCCCCGGATAAGTAGTACTTTCCAGTACGACGAGCATTCCTGGGTGCAGATATTTTGCGATTTCTCTCGCAGAATTCTCAACATAGCTTGTATCAGGCTGCTGGTAAATATCTAACGGAGTAGGTACACAAATAGCAACAGCATCAACTTCATTGATGAATGAATAGTCTAATGTAGCTTTCAATCTTTGTTCACTGACGATTTGCTTTAAATCATTATCAACTACATCACCAATATAATTAATTCCTTTATTAACCAAATTCACTTTTTGAGCTTGTACGTCAAATCCAATAACTTTAAAACCTGCCTTTGCCTTTTCAACCGCTAATGGCAAGCCAACATAGCCTAATCCAACTACACCAATAATAGCTTCTTTTTTCTGAAATTTATTAATTAATTTTGTTGCTAAATCAGATAATTGTGCTTGTACCATAAATTATTTTCCTTCCTTTTTCAGATTGAAAAAGTCCCTTACCATATTAATCACATAATTCTGGTCACCAATGGAGAGTTCAGGATATAAAGGAAGTGCCATTGTACCTAATGCCGACTTTTCAGCGACAGGTAAACTGCCTATATTATAGCCAAGATCTAAATATACATTTTGCCTATGAAGGGGAACAGGATAATACACGCCCGACGAAACACCCTTTTCTTTTAAGTATTTCAACAGTTCGTCTCTATAATTGGTTTGGATTATATATAGATGGTATATTGATTGACGATCTTCTTTAACATAAGGAAGCTGTATTGGCAAGTCTGCTAGTGCTTCATTATAAATTTTTGCTTTTTCTACCCGGGCTTGATTCCAATTATCCAAATAAGGAAGTTTGACACTCAACATAGCTGCTTGGAGCGAATCAAGACGACTATTATAGCCAATCATTGAATGATAATATTTCGGATTGCTTCCATGAACTCTAAGTATTCTAATTTTTTGGGCAAGTTGATCATCATTCGTGACGATCATTCCACCATCACCATATCCTCCTAAATTTTTAGTCGGAAAAAAAGAAAAGCAACCAGCAGTACCTATCGAGCCAACTTTATTATTTTTATACAATGAACCGATTGCTTGGCATGCATCTTCTATGACATAAATTCCATGTTTCTCAGCAAGTTTCATTATCTCATCCATATCAGCGGGTTGTCCAAAAATATGAACTGGAATAATGGCCTTAGTTTTTTTTGTAATCGCCGTTTCTATGCTCTTTACATTAATATTATATGTGTCGGGTTCAATATCAACAAATACTGGAGTGGCTCCCACTTGAGAAATCACTTCAGCAGAAGCAAAAAAAGTAAATGGAGAGGTGATTACTTCATCACCTGGACCAATACCAAGTGCATCTAATGTTAGTAGTAAAGCATCTGTTCCGTTTGCTACACCAATTGCATGCTTCACATTACAGTAACTAGCTACTTCGTCTTCAAACTTCTTAACATAGGGTCCCATAATGTAGTTACCGCTCGCCAAAACCTTCAACACAGCAGCTTGAATTTCAGATTGAAGCGACTCATATTGTGCTTTTAGATCAAGTAATGGTATACTTTTCAAAGTCATAGTCATATTTTTTTCTCCGTTCTATATAGATTATCATAGTGTTACAGGTCTATTTAACTCTGAAGATTCATAAACGGCCAATACTAATTTTAATGCTTCTTTCCCATTTTCTCCACTTACCACGGGGTATCTATTAGGATTGATAACGCAGTGTGCCATGTCATTAATGATGATTGAATGTCCCGAAATACCATACGGGTCATTATGGATACCATTAACCAAAGAATCTGTTTCTTCTTGGTTATAGGCCTCAATTTGTATATGTTTGACCCAATTCGCTGTTGGACCACCAATGATAACAGATCCCTTTTCACCAAAAACACTAATGGATTCCTCAAGATTCTTGGGATAGATGGTCACAGCTGCTTCTATAACACCCAAAAATCCTTCTTCAAACTTAACTACAGACACTGCAACATCTTCTGACTCGATTTGCCTTAGCCGTGTTGCCGTATAACTTTGAACTTCCTTTATTGGACCAAATAACCAGATCATTAAGTCCAAATTATGAATAGCTTGATTCATTAAGACACCACCGTCAAACTGCTTTGTTCCCCGCCACGCCGCTTGATCATAATAAGCCTGGTTACGATTCCATCTAACGGTAGCATTAACATGACTTATTTTACCCAATAATTTATTCGCCATTGTATTTTTCAGCATTTGCATTGCTGGTCTGAATCTGTTTGGATGGACAACCGATAGTTTAACGTTGTTCTCCTTACAAACTGCAATAATTGCTTCCGCATCTTCCATAGTCAAAGCTATCGGCTTTTCAACAACAATATGCTTTTTGTAATTAGCTGCTATCATGGCTAACGGTTTATGAAGGCCGCTAGGAGTACATATATTAACTACCTCAATTTCCTTCCTTTGTTGAAGCATTTCCTCTATGGATGAAAAACCTTCTACATTGTATTGTTCTGAAAATTCCTTTAATCGTTCCGGATTGGTATCACAAATAGCGGCTAATTCAGCAATTTCTGAATTTTGAATAGATTCAATATGTTTTTTAGCAATGTGACCACAACCGACAATAGCGAATTTGACTTTCCTTTCACTTATCATTACTTACACTCCGATTCAATATTATAATGTAGTAATAACTCAGACGCTATTTTTCAAAGCTTTATAGATTGTGTATGGTGGCTTCCAACCTAATTCCGATTTTATTTTTGAATTATCGATTATTAATGACTCCGTAAGCTTTCTGATAAGATTTTTTTTGCCAAGTATGCCTGCCATGAATATTAATAAAGACTGTGGTATAGGTATTAATAGCAAATTTACATTCATTGCCTTGGCAATTTGTCTAATAAACTCAGTAGTTGATAGAGCCTCATCATCAGAAACATGATAGATACTTCCCGCTGCCTTTGAGTGCTGAGTACAAAGCACAATAGCATCAACCAAATTTTCAATAAATATGAAGCTTCTTTTATTGTAAATTGCTCCTAAGGGATTAGGAGTTCCCTTACGAATGATATTACTCAATCGCATGAAGTTACCAGGCGCTTTTGCTCCATACACCATTGGTGGTCTTAGAATAACCCACTCCATTGCGTTTTCGTCAGAAATTTGTTGCACAAGCTTTTCAGCTTCCCATTTTGAGATTCCATAAGGGGTTTCTGGCTTTGCCATTGATTCTTCATTTATTGGGACTGTACTCTGTTCTGCAACAACGGCTATGGAACTCATAAATATAAACCTTTTAACGCCAGCAATTGCAGCAGACCTGACCAAATGCTCAGTACCCTTTACATTAACGCGTCTAAACTCCTGCAATGGTTCCCTTGAAGTCTCATTTATTACATGAACTCTGGCAGCTAGATGGATAATAATATCCACATTATTTAGAATAGGTTCCCATTCCACTTCATCAAATGAACCTGTGATACGTATATATTCTACATTATTATTCAATTTAATAGGTTGCTCTTGACGTGAAACTGCAAGAACACGGTATTTTTCTGAAATAGCTTTAACCACAGCTTGACCAATATATCCAGTTGCACCCGTAACTAGTATAGTACTTATTTTGCACCCTCCTCATGATTAAAATGAAGAACTCAGCAATTTATTGATTTCATCTTTTTCCTCTGGATATTTTTCCAATAACTTCTGGTACATATTTTGATCAGTGGTATTCATTTTTAGAAGCGATGCAATATACCAGCGTGCTGTGAATTTGTGAATTGGTTGATCTAATTTTTCTGAAACGCCACGATAAAGAATTTGTGATGCTTGTTGGTAATCTCCTATTATATAATAATTTTTCCCAATTTCATAAGCAATTGTCGGTGTTACATAAAATGCTCTATCCACTTCTATCCCTTGTGGAAGCTGAGTAAGATTATTAGCCTTTTCTAGTACTTGATTGTAAAGCTTTAAAGCTTGATTCCAATAAACAGCCATCGCTTGTTGATCATTCTTAAGTCGTGAATTCTCCCACAATTGAGAAGAAACCACAATAGCTTTTTCGTAAAACCCAATATTCCAGACGGACGCATCAATTCCTTGAAGTGCAGTACTTAATGCTTTGTCAAGATCATTTTTGTTATAATATTGAGCAAACTCACGTTGTAGGATAAGCGGATTATTAGCTTCCTTTTTCTTAATATTGCTAATTGTCTCTTTTGCCTGTTCAAAAAATTGTTCATCCTTAGTTTGATTATACAATTGTGTCAATAAATCGATTTTCAATAAATTATATTGTGGATGAAAAGGTTGTAATTCTAGAGCACTATCTAACGTATTTGAAATTTCGTTATAATTCTTAGAATTGTTTAAAGTAATGAGCGTTTGAGCATACAAATTATTAGCTTTATAAAAACCGATGGATACAAATAACAAAACGAATGAACCAATAACCAGCAAAGAACCATAGCAATACCTATATACCACCGATTTATCAAACCAAGGTAAGCGAATAAAACTATCTTCTACAGAGACTGCCGTCATACATCCTAAACATAGAAAAAGGAGGATACCCAAGTATACAAAACTCATATCAAAGTCGAGCACACTATGTGTTAATAACGAGATACCTACAATAAAAAAGATTAGTGAACTTGACACAGCAGATTCATTATTTTTAAGAAAAAAGCGAATATATAAATATATAATGGATAGGATAAATACAAGAAAAAAAACAAATCCCACATATCCTACTTCATTTATATACTGCATGTAGAAGCTATGAGCCTGCCTACTTATATATGGAAAACTCTGATATTTTTCATATAACGCTGACCAGCCACCACCACCCGTTCCAAAGAAAGGATAATCCTTGGACAATTCAAATGAATCTGAATAAAAAGTGTTTCTGGAGAAAGCACTGCTCTGGTTCAAGCTTATGCTATCTACCCTTTCCTGTAATTTACTAGGAAGTAAAGGTTTAATTACGTCTACTCCAATTAATACACTAAAAGATAGTAAGATTATAGCCCCTGGCACAATAAGTTGGTATTTAATTCCCTGAAAGTTTAACCATTGCTTTTTTGAAATTATCCATTCGATAAGTATTATAATGGCTGCATTAATAAACACGGCTAGCAATAATATCATTAAACTTTGTAAAAACTCCTGTTGATTAAAACCATTTTTTACAAGATTACCTTGATAGCTAGTTAAATTATTTAAAATCAACAGAGAGGCCAGGCCAGATATAAAGAGGTAGCCAAGCATAAGGATTTGCTTTCTAACGGAAAGCAACATTAATATCCCAATTAATATAACAGGTGCTACCAAAAGTGCGCCCCTAGAAAAAGTCAACAAAAAAGAAATCATAATTGGCAATACCATGAGACTATGCAAGCTTTTAACCACGAAGTTTTTAGATGAAATAATCAAATAAATCGAACTATATAATATTCCCAGAAGCAATGCAGCGTAAGAATTTGGGTATTGGAAAACACTCGTTATTCGTTCATTAAACACGGCATCTTTATAATTAATAAAACCAAACCAATTGACTATACCAAACAATACAATTAAGTAGCCAGTAAACATGACAATATTCGAAATTATGTTAGAATACTGACTTCTACTACTTAACAGTAGACCTACTAAATAAAATATGGTATAGAGCAAACTAATCATAACAGAAACCTTAGCACTATGATAAGAAGCCGGTTCTAGTAAAAAGGAAACCCAATAGCTAAGCGGTATAATCATTACCACCAAACCAAAAAAGCCTTTGTTTGCGAAGGCTTCTTTATTATTGAAAATATATACCGATATTAGAAATAAACATATCGCGCCCCAAATAAATGAACCAAAAAGTGGACCCTCAAAGTCCGTACTATTTCCATTGAATAAAGCTTTATAAAAAGGTGAGATACTCATAAATCCCAAAAGAAACGTTAGTATCAGCCAGTATATAATACCTTTTTCTTCTTTAACATTTTTTTTAATCATAATTATTTTCCTTTTTTATTTATTTGCTTTACGATCAATGGTGGCAACCATTTCTAATGATGCACTCAATGCTTCTCTTGTTGCTTCATTAAGTGACTCTGAAGAGGAATATGAAGGCAAGATCTGTCTCAATGTAAGTTTCACTTCTGACGGTGTAACAGATCCATCTTTCTTTAATAATTCATCTATCCGCGCCATCATAGTAGCGAACTGATCGGCGGAAAGATTCGACGGTTTGCCAACATAAATTCGGTCATGTTTTGTTGCAGAAGTGCCCTCTTCATTGGTCAACAACTCTTCAAATAATTTCTCTCCAGGTCTGATACCAGTAAATACGATTTTAATGTCTTTGTTAGGATCAAGACCTGAAAGTTTAATTAAATCATAGGCTAAGTCAGCTATTTTCACAGGCTTTCCCATATCCAAAATAAATATCTCACCGCCACGTGCCAATGCTCCAGTTTGAATTACTAATTGTACGGCTTCTGGTATTGTCATAAAGTAACGAACCATGTCAGGATGAGTAATAGTAACGGGTCCACCTTCTTTGATTTGCTTCTTAAAAATAGGGATAACACTGCCGCGGCTTCCTAAAACATTCCCAAATCTAACTGCGGAGAATTGTGTTTCACTTATTTTATCCAGAGATTGGATGATTAACTCAGCTATTCTTTTCGTAGCCCCCATTACATTTGTCGGGTTCACTGCTTTATCAGTTGATATCATAACAAATCTAGAAGCATTAAATTCATGAGCGCATTCAGCTACATTCTTGGTTCCCAGAATATTATTTTTAATGGCTTCCATCGGATTCTTCTCCATTAAAGGGACATGCTTGTGTGCTGCAGCATGAAAAATAACCTCAGGATTGAAATAGCTAAACACTTGTCTTAATCGGTTTTTATCTTGAATGTCTGCAATAATTGGTTCTATTAATAGCTCGGGAAATTTCTTTCGAAGTTCAAGTTCGATTTCATATATACTGTTTTCTCCATGTCCCAATAACAATAACTGCTTTGGTCTAAAACTCGAGATTTGTCTGCATAATTCTGAACCAATAGATCCCCCTGCTCCAGTAACTAGGACTACTTTATCAAAAAGATAGGAGGCAATTTCATTTAAGTTCAATTTTACTGGTTCTCTACCAAGTAAATCCTCCACACTAACATCTCGAATACTACTAATACTTAAGTTTCCATTTATTAAATCATTTATTCTTGGTATGATATTTACTTTTACACCTGTCTTTTTACAAATTTCGAGAATTTCTATTATTTCATCTCGTGTGGCCGAAGGTAATGCAATAATAATATCTTCAATTTTCAACTTCTCGACAATACTTGGAATATCGTGTCTATTACCTAGAACGCAAACCCCTTGAATTTCCAACATGTATTTGTGGGGATCATCATCAACAAAAGCAACCGGATAATATTCCGAATTAGGTTTATGCCTCAATTCTTTTAAAACCATACTGCCTGTATTGCCGGCACCTACAATAAGTGCTCTTCTATGATGAGGTTGAATGCTTAAATAACTACTTCTGACAATTCTCCAAATAAACCTGGATCCACCAATAATCATAATAGTGATCATTGCTGAAATAATATAGGTACTTCGAGGAACAATAATTTCAGGAATAAAATACTTCACGATATAATGATGAAAAATAAAAAATAAAGCAGTTGCAATTAGAACAGATTTTATAATAGTTAATATATCTCCTACACTTGCGTACTGCCATAATCTCTTGTAGATTTTAAAATAAAAGAAACAGCTTATAGTTAATAGAACTTGACTTAGAATTACATAAGGTAAAAAAGTCGTAAATGGTGGTCGAACATCGAAGTCGAACCTTAATAAAAATGAAAGATATACAGAAAAAGATACCATTAGTATATCAAAACAAATAAGCACAAAGGTCCTTTGATGCCTATTCATATATGCCTCCTTAAGCATCTGGGCTAACTTTAATCGGAGAATCGTAAATTAAACTTCTTTCCCACATATATCGAACAACCACCATAAACACTGAAACAAGGATGCTCAATATTAATGCTATAACTATATTTAACGTTTTATTTGGTCCAATAGGCTCGGTCGGTTCAAGAGCGGGGGTAATCACAACCGCTTGAACTCCATTTATACGATGTATCACATTTTGTTCGTATGGTGAATTCTGAAGCTTTTCAATTGCCTCCTGGTTTTCTTTAATCCTCATTTCATAATTGCTTTTTTCTGCTTGAAGCTTGCTTATGTTGACTAATTGCTCGTTGGCCTTGTTTTTTAAATTTACAAAAACCGGGTTAACCTCCTCAGAATCAAAAGTGATAGTACCAACAATTTTACCCGATTGATTCATTTCTTCTTGAAGAATAGACTGCAGATACGGATCCTCTGATAACGCTTTTTTTACCGTTATTTTCTCAGGAATTTTAGCTAATTGACTGTTTGCTTGGTCGTATTCCTTCTGCAACGACTGTAGCTCATTCTCAATGGAAATAATTTTCTTTCTATAATCCACAATCAAGTCCAATCTGTCAGAGATGTCTATATTAGCCGCCAATTCATGTGCAATAAAATCTGCAATTTGAACGGCAATCTTAGATTTATCATTCTTAGCCTTGATTACAATAAGATTTTCTTTTTCTAGTTTAACATTGACAGAATTTTTCAGCCTTTTTACGGTTGATGTGTATTCTAACTGATTTTTTAATTTTTGGATCGTATGGTCACTTTCCATTTGTGCTACTAAAGCAGACATATCTTTAGGTTGTTGCTCTTCATTTTTTACTTGATTGATGGTTACTAAGGTGGTGGCTTCATAAATTGGAGGGGCAACTAAGTATGAATATATGATTGATATTAATAAAGATGCAATTACAAATGAAATAATAAAAATCTTACCTCTCCAAATTGCCATTACAAGCTGCGATACTTTAATTTCATCTTGCTGCATATTAAATTTCTCTCCCTAAAAAACAGAATTACACATAATTCTACATAATTTACCGAATATAAACTTAATTTATTATACTTTGTTTGTATATCATAAACAAGTTGAAATACTTACAATGAAAATTAGCACCTGTTCATACAGGCATTATCAGTGAATTATGCCCAAATCGCTCACAAACAAATCGCCAGTATAGTTTTGAAATATGCCGAACTGCAATCGAAATTTCGCATTTGGACAGATGAATTGCTCGTGGAAATTCAGTGATGCAAATCAAACTAATTGGGAGCTAAAAATTGCAGAAGCGACCAACGCAGTGATTATAAACTCTTTGACCGATAACACCTTTGCTTCTTGCAAAAGAGGAAACAAGCACAGCGCACCATCATCTACGATCTTGAATTCTTTACTTAGCCGGTTTCATCAATTCTTACTCCAAAAACTCCTTACTTCTGTGCAACTCTTTCATTTTAGGGTGTTCAACCCATACCTAAAAATGATATAGTAGAATTTATTAAAAATCATAGAAAATATAGGAGGATTACTACAATAATGAAAACCGTTGTTATGAAAAAAGTCGCTCAAGCTCTTGCGGCGCTGATGATCGTATCCATGTTATCTCCGGTTTTGGCTTTCGCCGCTTTCGACGATTTGTCATCGCATTGGGCCAAGAAGGATATCGAAGCTTTAGTTGAACAAAAGATTGTAGATGGAGTTACGCCTACGCAATTCGAACCGGAGCGCAGCATTACGCGTGCCGAATTTGCCGCACTGGTGGTTCGTTCGTTGGGTCTGACCTCGGTTACTTCCAGTACGTACTTTAACGATGTGGATGCATCGGACTGGTATGCGGATACGGTTTCAACCGCAACCTATGCGGGTTTGATCAATGGCTATGAGGATAACAGCTTCCGTCCCGCAGCTCCGGTGACTCGTGAAGAGATGGCTGCCATCGTCATTCGTGCACTTACATATGCCGATGTGGCTACCATTGTACCAGCGGACACACAAAAAGAACTCCTCGCTCAGTTTAAAGATTCCGATCAAATCGTATGGGCCCACAAGGAAATTGCAGCGGCGCTGAATGCCAAAATTATAAATGGCATGACTGCTGACACCTTCAATCCTGCAGGCACAGCTACACGCGCTCAAGCGGCAGCCGTGGTCAATCGCTATTTGCCTTATACAAAGTAATATAGCCATTGATTTTAAAAAGACTCGAATTCCGGTTCGGGTCTTTTTTATAACCCCTAAAGCAACTACTGAGCAATACATTTAAAGTCTGCCCTTACCTCAAATCGAGTAGGAGAGGGCGGCTAACCCCCGTCCTCTCACCTATGAAAACATGCAAGTCCCTTGTTCAAAAAATATGTATTGCTTGATTTGGATCGAAAAATGGCAATAACAAACTGGACCGGGCCATTTTCGTTTTTTGACCCTGCCTGCATTTTCCCTGGCTTGCTTTTCAATCATGCTGAATAGATCATCCATGGAAGCTCTGCGGCTTGCTTTTGCATCTTCTTAAGCTTTCTCTCCAGCAAGTCCTTCCGCAGATCCCTATATTCCTCTTGCCTAACCAACACAGCCCATATGATGTGCAGTAACTTGCGAGCCGTTGCTACAATCGCAATCTTATACCCTTTCTTCTCCTTCAACCCTAAGTAAAAAGCACGTAATTTCCCCTTGCTCTGAATGGCTCGCTGCGCGCATTGCACCAGAATCCATCGCAGTGTTGCTCGTCCCTCTTTCGTTATGTTCCCCGTATAACGCGTTTTTCCGGATTGATGAACGGATGGCACAAGTCCGGTATAGCATGCTAGCTTCTTTGGAGAAAGAAATCTTGTCACATCCCCAATTTCTGCAAGGATGGTTAAAGCACTCAACACCGATATGCCCGGTATACCCATAAGTAAGGGTACATTAGGGTTTTTCTTGGCCCTTGCAAACCAATCTGCTTCTAATGCGTTCATTTCTTGTTGGACAAAATCCAATAACTTCAGTGATGAACATAAAACGATTTGTTCCATTGCCGGCAGCGTAACCTTCTCTAAATACTTCCGTCAGGTATTCTTCTTTATTAGGCACCCAACTCTCTGGAATAAAGTCAGCCGCGAGCAACTGAGCTAGAATTTGAGCTTCAAGGGCATCTGTCTTTACACGCGCTTCCGCAATGGCGTGGGTTTTCAGAGGATTAGCAACAACAACTTGTCCGGGATAGTCTGATAAGATATCATGAATCCAGAAGGCGTTGCTGGTGGCTTCCATGACGACTCGAGTTTCGGGATCTAGGGTTTTGGCGAACTCCTCCCAAGACTCTCACGTGTTGGCTATCCGAAAACGTCTTTTTTGTTTGTTTGGGCCGATCTCACATCCTTCCGTATATTTTTGATGCACATCCAGGCCAATAAAGCGCATTTCCATCCCCTCGTTAAGAATAAAATGCAGGCACAGTTGCTTTTACATTCACCTATACGTGGGCTTGGCCACAACCGGGTGAGGCGAGGAGGCGATTAAACACACCAACGGGATTATTTCATCCCAGTGAGAGGGCAATCGCCCCGACTACAGCTTTCTCCGAGACCCTACTCTGATTGTAGCCTCCGGCTTCCTTCAGATTCCGCCTCGCGGCGACACCCTTGCCCTTGGCTAACGGTAGGCGCTCGCCAGCCCGTTTGGGACTTTCACCCTAGAGATGACGCCCATGCTGGGCGTACACAAAAAAACAGCATCCCCCAAGAAAGGGATGCCGCTTTTCCATACGGGACAGGCCGGATTAGAATCCGCCCATGCCACCCATACCGCCCATGCCGCCCATGTCAGGCACAGCAGGCTTTTCTTTTTCCGGTTTGTCAGCGATAACCGCTTCGGTTGTCAGGAACATAGCCGCTACGGATGCTGCGTTTTGAAGCGCGGAACGCGTTACTTTTGCAGGGTCAACGATACCGGATTCGATCATGTTAACCCATTCGCCGGTAGCAGCGTTGTAGCCGATGCCAACGGATTCTTTTTTCAGGCGTTCAACGATAACGGAGCCTTCTTGACCAGCGTTTGCTGCGATCGTACGAACCGGCTCTTCCAGAGCGCGCAGAACGATGTTTACGCCTGTTTTCTCGTCGCCTTCAGCTTGTACAGCCGCTACAGCTGCATATACGTTCACAAGGGCTGTACCGCCGCCTGCTACGATACCTTCTTCTACAGCCGCACGGGTAGCGTTCAGAGCATCTTCAATGCGAAGCTTGCGCTCTTTCAGCTCTGTTTCAGTTGCAGCGCCGACTTTCACGACAGCTACGCCGCCGGACAGCTTAGCGAGACGCTCTTGCAATTTTTCTTTATCGAAATCGGAAGTGGTTTCTTCCAATTGAGCACGAATTTGCGAGATACGAGTGCCGATGTCTTTTTTGTCGCCAGCGCCGTCTACGATGATCGTGTTTTCTTTCGTTACGCGAACTTGGCGAGCAGAACCGAGTTGTTCCAGCGTAGTGGATTTCAGATCCAGACCGAGCTCTTCCGTAATCACTTGGCCGCCGGTCAGAGCAGCGATATCGCCCAGCATTGCTTTGCGGCGGTCGCCGAAGCCAGGAGCTTTAACAGCTACACAAGTAAACGTTCCGCGCAGTCTGTTCACTACAAGAGTAGCCAGCGCTTCGCCTTCTACGTCTTCTGCGATGATCAAGAGCTGCTTACCGGATTGAACAACTTTCTCAAGAACAGGAAGGATTTCTTGAATGTTAGTGATTTTCTTGTCCGTGATCAGGATATGCGGGTTCTCCAGAACAGCTTCCATTTTGTCTGTGTCCGTAATCATGTACGGGGAAATGTAGCCGCGGTCAAATTGCATACCTTCAACCACTTCAAGCTCGGTAGCAAAGCCTTTGGACTCTTCAACGGTGATAACGCCGTCTTTGCCCACTTTTTCCATAGCTTCAGCGATCAATTCGCCTACTTCGTCGTCAGCAGCGGAGATCGCAGCAACTTGAGCGATGGATTGCTTGCCTTCGATCGGCTTGGAGATTTTGGCCAGCTCTTGAACGGCAGCTTTAACCGCTTTGTCGATACCTTTGCGGACAATCATAGGGTTCGCGCCGGCAGTCACGTTCTTCAGACCTTCGCGAATCATCGCTTGAGCCAAAACGGTAGCCGTCGTCGTACCGTCGCCAGCGATATCGTTGGTTTTGGTTGCTACTTCTTTTACAAGTTGAGCGCCCATATTCTCGAATGCGTCTTCGAGTTCGATTTCTTTAGCGATGGTTACACCGTCATTGGTGATGAGCGGGCTTCCGAATTTTTTCTCCAGAACCACGTTTCGGCCTTTTGGACCCAAGGTAACTTTTACTGCGTTAGCCAAAGCGTCAACCCCGCGAAGCATCGAGCGGCGAGCGTCTTCACTGAACTTGATTTCTTTTGCCATGAGTAAACCCTCCTAAATCGATTTTGATGAATCATTTATTTTACCATTCGGATATTTTCATAAGTAAAAACACAATACTTAAGTATAAAGCGCGAAGATATCCAGTACCAATCCTTATTAAGCCAAGATAGCAAGGATATCGCTCTCACGCATGATGAGCAGCTCGCGGCCGTCGTATTTCACTTCAGTGCCAGCATATTTGGAGAAAATGACGCGGTCGCCTTCTTTAACTTCAAGCGGCACGCGTTCGCCGTCTTTGAGTGTACCGCTGCCTACTGCTACGACTTTACCTTCTTGCGGCTTTTCTTTCGCCGTGTCAGGCAGTACGATTCCGCTTGCGGTCGTTTCCTCCTTAGCGATGGCTTCAATGACTACGCGATCACCCAACGGTTTGATCATGAGAAAATAGCCTCCTTTAAATTTTGGTTGGTTTTATTAGCACTCGTATGTGTTTAGTGCTAACAACAATTCTTATGATACTCACTTCGCATGAATTTTGCAAGTGGTTTTACAACAATTTTACACCCCTCTCATTGTAACCACGGGAGAACAAAATATACGGAAGAACAGTACAATGATTTCAAGTGAGTATATATATATCACAGCTAAAATAATTAACTGCACAGTACCAGCAAAAACTCGGAAACGTCTACAGCAATGCGAACGAAAATCAGGACATCGTCTGATTCGCAGCCTGAAACGAAACGGCCTTGTTCCGACAAGAATTCTTCTTCTGATTCTCCAAAACAAAAAAGCCTGTCAATCGACAGACTTTACAGCCGTTTCGGCTCCCTCATATTCCCAGGCTTGATCCTGAAGCAGCTGCTTCCGGTACATCCTCCCCGAAAGAAAGACGCTAAACTCGTACAGCCCGATCATCGGCACCGATACAATGATAGCGGAGGCTGCATCAGGCGGTGTGATCAAGGTGGATATGACAACCAGCAGCAAGTATGCATAGCGGCGGAACTTCCGGAGCAGCATCGGATTAAGCAAACGTATTTTCGTGAGGAACAATACGACAATCGGAAGCTCAAATACAAGCGCCAGAGGAATAAGGATATTGAACATAAAAGAGAAATATTGAGTCACGCCGTACGTTTCGCTAAGCTGCAGGTTCTCGGTAATCGTAGTGGTAAATATAAAAGCCATCTGAAACACAACGAAATAACCGAACGCGAGGCCCAGCAGAAACATCAGAAAAGCAAACGGCACATAGATCAGCGAGGCCTTCCGTTCGATCGGCTTAAGGCCAGGCTTCAAAAAAGCCCAAACCTGGTACAGGGTAAAGGGCAAGGTGATCAGCAGCCCCATGACCAGTGCAAAATTCATATACAATTTAATCGCATCCCAGGGCGAAAACACGTTCCAGCTGATTTTGCTCGCCGGCGGGACGGACTTCAAATACGTGATCAGCGGCTGGGCGGCAATCAATCCGGCCACCATACCGAGCACAAGCACAATAATGACCCAGATGATGCGTTTACGCAGCTCGGTCAAGTGCTCGACAAGTGTCATGCCGTCATCTTGTTCCATGTCGTTTCACCTCATTAATCCGGAAGTCTGCGGGGATCCTGGCGGTGATCCGTAGGAATGGCCTGGGGCTGTTCAGATTCCTTTACACTGGAATTGGCAGGGGTGACGTCTTTACGTCCCGGAGGCACGGGTTCTTCATCAGACAGCAATTCGCGCGTTCCCTGTTTGAATTCACGAAGTGTTCTGCCAAGGGAACGCCCCAATTCCGGTAGTTTGTTCGGCCCGAACAGCAGCAGCGCTATGACGGCGATCAGCAATATTTCTGAGAAGCCTAAATTTCCAAACACAGCAATCGTCCTTTCCAGCTAATTAGCTCGTTGCCAAAAACTCAGCAATTGTACAAGCCGCCGTATCCCATCTCGGTAATATCGTCCCGGGTGATCATTTCTCCTGCGCAAATACGCGGTAAAAGAACATCAAACGAGGTGTAAGGATCATGCATGACGCAGCCGGGCAGCCCCATGATCGGGATCTCATCGAGATATCCGATCAGCAGCATCGAACCCGGCAGCATCGGCGTCCCGTAGCTGACGATGCGCGCACCGGCCTGCTTTATGGAGCCCGGGGTGCGATCGTCAGGGTCAACGGACATGCCTCCCGTGACAAAAATCGCGTCTGCTCCCTCTTCCTTGAACCTGCGTATTTCCCTGACAATGATCTCGCTATCGTCCGGAGCAAAGCGCTGCTCTATGACTTCCGACCCTAAGGCAGCCAGCTTTTCCCGCACCACAGGTCCGAATTTGTCCTGGATCCGGCCTTTAAACACCTCGCTGCCCGTCGTGATTAACCCGACGCGCAGCTTCTTAAACGGCTTAACCTCCACAAGCGGTCCGTCCGCTGCCGCAATCCGTTCCACCTCCGCAATCCGCGCTTCTTCAATAATCAGCGGGATCACACGCGTACCCATCAATCCCTGCCCTGGGTGGACGACCGAATTGGTCCGGATGGTGGACATGATGATTTGGTCGAGGGAGTTTACCTCGTCGATGCGTGCTTTATCGATTTTGGCGAGGCCGTGAATGGTTGATTTCAGCGTAATTTTTCCTTCATGGGGCTCGGTCAGCTGAACATTTGCGCCTAGCGCGGCCTTGGCCATGCGCAGAGCCGCCTCGTCCTCGTGCAGGATGCCCTTCTCCAACCGGATCGTATAGATATGCTCCTTACCGATGCTTAGCAGCGCGGGGATGTCCTCTTCGCGGATCACGTGACCTTTTTTGAACAAACGCCCCTTGAATTGACCCGGGATGATCTGCGTCAGGTCGTGCGCAAGCACCATCCCGACTGCCTTCTCAACAGCAACCTCTTCAAGCATAGATTCAAGCTTCACGGCCATGATCCCCTTCACGTCCGGTCAGAATCGCCAGCGCATGAGGCAGCTGATCCATAATGGCGGACAAGTTCTCCGACACGCCCTTCGGGCTGCCGGGCAAGTTAATGATCAGCGTTTTTCCGCGAATCCCGGAAACGGCCCGGGACAGCATAGCGCGACGCGTTTTCTGTAAAGAGGACATGCGCATCGCCTCGGCGAATCCAGGAGCCTCACGGTCGATAACGCTTAAAGTCGCTTCAGGAGTAACATCGCGAACGGCCAGCCCCGTACCGCCCGTCGTGAGGATCAGATCAGCTTTGAAATAGTCGGTCATCTCAATCAGCCCCGCCATAATTTCGTCTTTTTCGTCCGGTACGATGCGGTACTCGATAATTTCTCCGTTCATTTCCTCTTCGATCAGCTCACGGATCACCTGTGCACTTGTATCTTCCCGCTCCCCACGGGAACCCGCGTCGCTTGCAGTCAAGATAGCCACTTTCCAGCGCATAAACCTGCTCCTCCCCTGAAATCGTTAGTATCTGTATTGCATACGCAAAATCAATCCGTACCTGCGGCCTGCCGGGGATAATAATAATCGCCGCTCTTGCCGCCGGTTTTGCTCAGCAGGTAGGTCGGTCCGATTTGCATCGACTTTTCCGCCGCCTTGCACATGTCATATACGGTTAGCGCTGCAGCCGATACGGCCGTGAGAGCTTCCATTTCCACCCCGGTTTGCCCTTTGGTGCGGACCGTCGCTTCAATATAAAGCTCGCTTTCCCCATCATCCGTAAATCGGACCTCCACGCCGGTTAATGCAAGCGGATGGCACATAGGAATCCAATCGGACGTTTTCTTCGCAGCCATAACGGCCGCGACTTGCGCTACACCCAGCACATCTCCTTTGCCGATTTTCCCTTGACGAATCAGCTCAAGCGTGGATGCCTGCATTTTGACCATGGTTCGGGCTGTAGCCGTACGAACGGTTTCTTGCTTGGCGGAAACGTCCACCATACGCGCACGTCCCTGTGCGTCAAAATGAGTCAGCGGGCTTTGCTTAGGTTCTTGTTCAGACATCGGCTTCCGAACTCCTCTCCATGATGTTCCGTGATTCAGTAATCAGCTCATTGATCCGGAAATCAAAGAGCCCCATCGGCACCTCCGGAACCAGCTGATCCTCAAAGGCCGCCGCAATAATGTAAGGTTTGGGAAGGCCCGTCCGAACGTATTGCTGCATGAAGCGGTCATAAAAACCGCCTCCGTACCCCAGCCTGCCCATATTCATATCAAAAGCAAGTCCAGGCACTAATGCGACATTAATCTGCCTGATGTCGAACAACTGCTTCGCTCTTGGCACCGGTTCCCGGATGCCCCAAGTCCCTTGCTGAAGATCCGTGTAGGAGCGTACTTCATAGAGCTTGAGCTGCTTATAAGCGGGCACTACCTTCGGAACGACGACACGCCATTGGCGCTTCCAGCAGGCTTCAAGCACGGGCGTGACATCAACCTCGGTTTTGATGGGCATATAGGTAAACAGCGTCGGCCGCCATCTTACCGGCTCGCCCGGTTCAAGCAGCTGCTCCAGCCGTTCAATCACTTTATCGCAGATGATCCGGGATTTGCGCTGGCGTTCTTCCTCGGCTATGGCGGCACGAACCGCCTCCGCTTGGTGGCGAAGCTCTATTTTTCTTTCTTTTATGTTCATGAAACCGCCTCACTTTTGGCGTTCAAATCTGGTTTAGCTTTCATTTTATCATATCGTGAAAATAAATACAGCCTTTCATGGAAGCGAAGGCCGGCAGGAATTTCGAGCGGCAGGACGGCGATGACCGGCATAGGATCAGACGCCCGACTTTTCCTTATCATAGCAAGCTCAGAGTCAGACGGCATCGTAAAAATACGGCCGATCTCCCAGCCGCGGGCAGCGGTTGGCCAGACACGGCGGGCACCGGTTTGCGAAAGACCAAGCGCCAGCGCGGACTCGTAAGAGAACGGTTGAATCTCCCGGGCGGAAACAATCCGGTCATGGGGGGGCCGAGGTAAAGCGGGATCTGCGTATAGCGTGCTGCCGCCGCATATAGACGGCGGGCACGAAAACCGCCTCCTTCGGAAGAGGCTGCATTCGTTTTTGAGCATACGGCGGAGCGTTTGATTTGGCAGACATGTCATCGGCTGGAAATCGAAATCGGCACGTGAATATGCTACACTACATGATATAGAAAAAACCTTTTAAACTTGAGGAACTAGGATTCAGGAGGAATACCATATCATGCTGCTGCAAGTTTCGGGAATTACCAAAAGCTACGGGGCCAGTACCGTACTTTCCAATATATCGCTTCAAATCGAAGCCCGCGAGCGGATCGGGCTGGTGGGCGTGAACGGAGCAGGCAAATCGACGCTGCTTCAGATCATTGCAGGCGAGCTTTCTTATGATTCGGGCCAAATTTTTAAAGCGAAGGAAACAAAAATCGGGTATTTAAAACAAAACAGCGGACTTGTCTCCGACCGTTCGATATGGAACGAGCTGCTGAACGTTTTTGCCGGTCTGCTTGAAATGGAAACCGAGCTGCGGCGGCTGGAGGAACGGATGGCCGACCCGGACGTCATTGCCGACGGGAAAAAAATGGAAGAAACGATGCGCCGCTACGCCGAGCTTTCCGACGCATTCCGCGAGCGGGGCGGCTATGAGATCGAGGCCAAAATCCGGGGCATTTTAAACGGGATGGGCTTCGGCGGGATGGATCCTTCCACCCCGGTACAGGCGCTGAGCGGCGGTCAGAAAACCAGGCTGGCATTGGCCAAAATGCTTCTTGAAGCTCCCGACCTGCTGCTGCTCGACGAGCCGACCAACCATTTGGACATTCAGACGCTCACTTGGCTGGAGCAGTATTTGCGCTCGTATTCGGGGGCCATTCTGGTGGTGTCCCATGACCGGTATTTTCTCGATTCGCTGGTGGACGCCATCTATGAAATCGAACGGACGACCTCCCGCAGATACACCGGCAACTATACCCGGTACATCGAGTTGAAGGAAGCAGAATACCAGAACCAGCTAAAGCAGTTCGAAAAGCAGCAGGACGAGATTGCCAAAATGGAGGAGTTCATCCAGCGCAACATCGTTCGCGCTTCAACGACCAAGCGGGCGCAGAGCCGCCGCAAAGCACTGGAAAAAATGGAGCGCCTCGACAAGCCTCTCGGAGATTTGAAACGGGCGAGCTTTTCCTTTGAGGTGGAGACTCCTTCCGGTCGCGAGGTTCTGGACGTCCGGGGAATTGCCGTTTCATATGACGGGCAAAATCCGCTGATCCGCAATGTATCATTCCAGCTGCGCCGCGGCGATACGGCCGCTTTGATCGGTCCCAACGGCATCGGCAAATCGACGCTGCTCAAGACGCTGATCGGACAGCATACGCCGGACCGCGGCACTTACGATTGGGGAACGAATGTGAAAATCGGATACTATGATCAGGAGCAAACAGGACTGAATCCGAATCAGACCGTGCTGGAGGAAGTATGGAATGCTTATCCCCATTTGGAAGAAGTGCGCATCCGTACGGTGCTGGGCAATTTCCTGTTCAGCGGCGAGGATGTGTTCAAGAAGATCGGATCGCTTAGCGGCGGAGAGAAGGCACGGGTCGCTTTGGCCAAGCTGATGCTGCAAAAAGCCAACGTCCTGATCCTCGACGAGCCTACCAACCATCTGGACCTCTACAGTAAAGAGGTATTGGAATCGGCGCTGATCGATTACGAAGGTACCCTGCTGTTCATTTCCCATGACCGTTATTTCCTGAACAAAATGGCGGAGAACATACTGGAGCTGACCCCGGATGGCGTCACCAGCTACCTTGGCAATTATGATGACTATGTGGAAAAGAAGCTGGAGCTGGCCGAGATCGAGCAGCAGCGCAGAGAGGCCGAGGAAGCCAAGGGCAAGGCCGCGAAGACCGGCGGCTCCACCGCGGCCCCTTCCGACGCTGCCGTGTCGGAGGCCAAGGGCAGCGGCTATGAGGCCGGAAAGCAGGCCAAACGGGAGGAACGCAGCCGTCTGCGCAAACTGGAGCAGTTGGAAGAGCTCATCGCCCGGCTGGAAGGGGAACTCGGCGAACTGGAGTCGGAGCTCGCCCTGCCCGAGGTATACAACAACTACGTGCTGGTGCAGGAAAAGAATGCTCTTATCGAAGAAAAGCGCGCTCAGCTCTCCGACGCTTACGAGCAGTGGGAAGAACTGGCGGAGTAGACGGTCGTTGCGATAATCAGCGCCTGTGATGTGGATGCCTCTGGTCAAGGGTGCGAACACTAGCATTCGCCAACCGAGAGAAAATAGTCCATACCTGTAAAATAGCGGATCGACGCGGACTTTAGGTTGTATTTCCCGGCAAAGCCGTAGAAACGTCAACCTGAGTACGGTTGTCACCCGCTATTTTTCATATGGAGACCCCAATCCATAGAGTGGTACCGGCCCCCGTCAGGCGTCTTCCAGTCTCAGCAGCAGCAGCGGCACACTGCTGTACACAATCATGGTGCCGGCGGCGACAATGCCCGAATCGTTCAGGACCAATGCTGCGGCGGCACCGATGACATTGGCATAACACCCGTGTATCAGGTACGGGTATCTCTCCTCCCATCGGCGCAGTCGGCCTTGGGGCCGGAACACCAGTACGGCCATGACCGCCAGGGCCGTAAGCAGCACCTTGCTCCAGGCGGAGACACGAATGAGGTGCCAGTTCATCGCCAGCTTGCGCGCGATCATGGCACCGATAACGTCGTAGCGGCCCTGGAGCAAGTCGCCGAAAGCGCGGCCGATGTGGCTGCTGTGCCCGGCCCCGGCGGCGGAAGCGGCGGCCGGGGCACTGGCGGCTGCACTTGGTCCCACGGCATGGCCGGGGGACCAAGCGGCGTTCAGCAGCCAGAGGCCCGCCAGCGCGGCGCCCAGCGGCAGCGCCAGCCCGAGCGCCAGGCGGCGCCAGCGCAGCGCGCCGCCAGCGCCGAGGCGGGCAGCCAGCGCGCCGAAGCCGGCCGCTGCGGCGAGCGCCCCGCCGGCGTTGGCGCCGAGCGCGGGCGAGGCCAGGCTGCCCGTGAGCGCGCAGCCAGCCGCCGCCGCCCAGGCGCGCCCGCGCGGCGCCGACGCCTCGGGCGTCCGCGGCCGCCGCGTCTGCAGCCACGCGCTGAGGCCGAGCAGCGAGGCCCCCAGCAGCACACCCATAAGCTCGTTGCCGATGCCGTAGTAGCGGGCGCCGATCATCGCATCATAGCCGAGCACCGACCGCTTCATCGCTTCCGCTCCTGTGTATAAGTCCAGCAGGATCAGCCCGCTGATCCCCAAGCCGCTCAAGCACAGCAGCCGGATCAACTGCGGTACTCCGCGGAAGCCTGATGCCGCACCGCCTAACACCGCTCCGGACAAGCCGAGCAGCAGCAGGGTAACCCAGATCCATGTGTCCAATTGTATCAACCAGCCTAAAGCCAGCAGGATGCCGGGCGTCAGCAGCACGCTAAACAGCAGTCCGCGCAGCAGTCTGCGCCACCACCTTCTGCCCGCCGCTCCGAACCAAACCGCAGCGAGCCCTGCCAGCATGACCACCACCTCAAACCCGGCAACCCCGTACAAGATAGGCGAACGCAGCGCATATACGCTGCTCATCCTCTCCACTTCCCGCAGCAGCCAGCTTAATGCGCCGCCTTGAGAACGATCCGTTCCGCCGATCGGTTCTGCATGCCGGACGGCAAGCCCGGTCATTTCCTCCGGACGCGTCACCCCGAACTCCGCAAGCATCGAAG
This sequence comes from Paenibacillus naphthalenovorans, assembly GCF_001465255.1. Lineage (NCBI taxonomy): Bacteria > Bacillati > Bacillota > Bacilli > Caryophanales > Paenibacillaceae > Paenibacillus > Paenibacillus naphthalenovorans. The sequence goes on from NZ_CP013652.1 coordinate 3,837,767, forward strand.
GGGCGATATCGACAGCCGATACAATGCCCGGGCGTCGTGTCGTTTCCGAGGTCAGCAGCCCGGAACCGGCCGTGTGCCCCGGAGACCAGCGCAGCAGCGGCGTCAGCTGCAGCTTTTCTTTTAACGCCTCTGCATGAGGCTGAGGGCTTACCAGCCAGAGCACATGGCGTTTATCGGACGCCGCCATTTCGGCGGCCAACCGTCCGATAAACCGGTCCAGCTGCTCCAGCACCGCCTGTTTGCGCGGCACAAACAGCTCCGACGCATACATGTCTTTTTCCGCATACAGACGGTGCAAATCGCCCAGCTCAATCAATGCCAGCGTTCCGGAAGGAGCGCTCTCCTCAGCCGCAGCCTTTTTCCATACTTCAAATACCCGTTCGAAGCGGGTGAGAACACCGTACGGCATCGCTTCATTCATTCCCAGCAGGGACCTTCCTGCATCGCCTGTTTCTATACGCCCCCATTCGTCCATCACCATTAATGGCGCGGGACGCCGGTACATTTCGGTTCCGCTCCCCGGCTTATCGACATTCCCCCATACCGCCAAACGGATCCCGTGCCGCTTTAACGTTTCTCCAAGCAAGCCGGGGCGAGCCCCATAGGTTCCGCGAGCATTGCTTCGCCGCACCGCTTCGATCGACGGAATGACCACAGCAGCAGCATCTTGGTCCTTTGCCGCGGATATCGAGAACCGTTCCAACAGCTCGTCCGCCCGCTGCCCCTCACGCCGTTCCGTCCGGTTCCACCCTTCAGCTCCCCGTCCGTCCGCCGGCGCTCCGGCGCCCCATGTTGCATAGACCGATTCCAGCCCCCGAAAAGGCAATCTTACATTCATCGCCCCCCAGTCCCCTTCTTCCGACAAATGCCGAAGCGCGGGCATGCTGTGCAGCCACTCCGGACGAAGCTCCATAAAGGACAATCCCGGCACCGATACAACGGTAACCAATGGAGCATGGTTTTCCACAGTGGGGATAACCGGAGCGGCGGCCGGAGAGCTGTGGACGACATCGGCGGTCAGACCGGGACTTATCCCCGACGCAGAAGCAGCCGGCGCAGCATAACATCCAACCATCCACATAAACAACCCGGCGGCTGCATAGCTTATCCGTTTCGACGTCTTGAAGCAGAATGTTTTGCCAAGCCATTCCCAGCGCATCGAGCCAAGCCCCTTCCTTTCCCATGGATCCGCAAAGCTTCCTTCTTCCAATTCACACCCGGAGCACAACAAGAGCATCCCCAGCGCACGTCAAGAACATGCTCTCTCCCGCCATCGGCCATCCGATAGATCCATCTGTCTGCGGCCTCAACCGGCATTACTCGTTAACCCGCCTATATTCGCTGCTGCATGCATTCCACTATCCCGTTCTTCCGCGCATCTTTCACTTTTGAGACTCTTTTGGTACTTTGCCCAAAAACAACCTTTTTATCCAGTGTGCATATAACCAAGGAATCACATAGCAATATCCACAAGATTATCCCCAGAATATCATGTCGCTTCTTCTAGAATAATCAGCCTTTTTCGTCTAATCCACAAAGTTATGCACATTATCCACAGATCTGTTGTGAAAAACTTATCCACCCTCCTGCGGGAAAACCTTTCTTACAGGTACGAGTATCGGCGCGGCTTTTGTGAATTACTCACAATATGCACAAGGGCTGTGGATAACTATTATCCACAGCCCTTTCGACATTACGGTATTGTAATTTCCACTTCCAAGGGTTCGACCGAACCGCCTTTCGATGCCTTCACCCACTCGCGAGCCGCCTGGTTGCACGCTGCCATGTATGCATGAGCCGCCGCCATCAAAATATCGCGGTTCTCCGCTATGCCGCGGTAGGTTTTCCCGTACGCCCGTATGGTTACAATCGCCTCGCCGCTTGCTTCTTCCCCTGCAGACAGCGAATACAGCTCCAAATCGGCGAACTCCGCTTCAAACGGCAGGCCCTGCTTGATCCCGGCTACAACAGCTTCCACCGGGCCGTTACCTGTTCCCACATAAACCGCCTCTTCTCCCGTTGCCTCATTACGGATCGTACAAGACGCCACCCGATGTCCTGCATTGCCTGTGATCAGTTGCACGGATACAAGCGTATACGGCTCCAGCACCTGATTCACCGTGTGACCTACCAATTCAAGCAGTTGATGGTCATGTACGACCTTCTGGCGGTCCGCCAGCGACTTGAAGGCAGCATAGAAGCTTTCCATCTGCTCCTCGTTCAGCTCTACCCCGAACTGGCTTACCCGATGCTTGATCGCATGGCGGCCGGAGTGCTTGCCGAGAATGATCATGCTGCGCGGGATGCCCAGCCGCTCGGGATCCATAATTTCATAGGTGCTGCGGTTTTTGAGCAGTCCGTCCTGATGAATGCCCGCCTCGTGCTGGAACGCATTGCGTCCTACAATCGGCTTATTGAACGCGATCGGAAAGCTCATCGCGCGGCTGACCAATTGGGAGGTGTCAAAAATATGCTCCGGCCGAATCGATGTCTCCGCTCCAATCGCCGCCTTCCGTGTTTCGAGCGCCATCACCAGCTCCTCCATCGAGCAGTTGCCGGCGCGTTCCCCTACGCCGTTCACGGTCACCTCCACCTGGCTGACTCCCGCCTGAATGGCGGCCAGGCTGTTCGCAACCGCCAGGCCAAGATCGTTATGGCAGTGTGCGCTGTACTGAACCTGCTGCCCGCCCCGGACATTCTTCATCACCCGGGTAAACATCGCCCCATATTCCTCCGGCAGCGCATAGCCGACCGTATCGGGGATGTTAATGATCGTGGCCCCTTCTTCAATCACGGCTTCGATCATTTCGAACAGGAATTCGTCCCCTGTCCGCGTGGCATCCATCGGAGAGAACTCGATCCGGTCTACAAACTGCTTGGCGTAAGCCACCATTTGACGGGCAATGCCGATCACCTGCTCCCGGGATTTGCGCAGCTGAAAGTCCAGATGAATGCTGGACGAAGAGATGAACAGATGCAGCCGCTTGCGTTCGGCATCTTGGATTGCACGGACGGCCGCATCGATGTCTTCCTTCATAGCCCGGGCAAAGCCGCATATTTCAACGCCGGCGACTTCCCTCGCAATTTGCTGCACCGCTGCGAAATCCCCCGGACTTGAAATCGGAAATCCCGGCTCGATCACATCCACCCCAAGCTTCGCGAGCTGTTTGGCAATCACGATTTTTTGCTCCGGCGTCAGCGTCGCTCCCGGCGCCTGCTCTCCATCTCTCAATGTCGTATCGAAAATGTGTATTTTTCTCATCGTTCCCGTTTGGTCCTGGTTCATCATCACCATCATCCTCCTCAGATTTTTTCCTGCAAAAAAAGCCTGCCATCTCTTGAAAACCAAGAGACGACAGGCTGTAACCTTGCCGCGGTACCACTCTTTTTGAACTCCAAGCACCAACGCACGTTAGAATTCCACCTCGAACCCCTTGTCACGGAGGGCTAATCCGTCGCAGCCTACTCGACCTTCACGAGAGATTTCCCGCAAGTTCTTTGGGCTTTGCCGCTCCCGGGCGAGTTTCAAGCTTCCGCCGACTGCGTCGCACCACCCCGCAGCTCTCTGGACAACCGGATTGACTTTACTGATCCCGTTCTTCGCGTTTCAACATATTCAATTAAAAAAGCCCGCCGCCTCTAACCAAAGAGACGACAGGCTGTTCCTATCGCGGTACCACTCTTGTTGACCCCGGCTTTGCCTAGAAAGCCGTTGCCCGCTCGATGCCTGATCACGGAGGCGACCCGTCAAAGCTTACTGCCTGCAGAAGTGCAGCGCTACACTCCGGCCGTTCAGCTTTGCCGCTCCCGGGCGAGATTCGCCGATGCTCCCGACTGCGTTGCACCACCCCGCAGCTCTCTGGACAGGACATGAAGGCTACTGCTCCCGTTCGTTGCGTTTTTGATTTGATTGCTATTATAGTATGCACGTTGCTTAAAGTCAATGCCTATTTTCAGAAAACTTTCGCAATTCCGCTTGTGGCTTCCCATCGAATAGAAAAGCTCCGGCGCCCGAATTCAGCGGACACCGGAGCTGGTAAACGACTTTGAATACACCGTACAAGCGATTAGTGGCCCCCGAGGAAAATATACCTGGCAATAATGAGAATGGCCAAAATCCACATCAGCCAATGCACTTTATATTTTCCTTGGCCGCTCAATCTGGCGACCGTTGCGAGAAGCACGTAAGCCACGATACCGAAGGAAATCCCGTTGGCAATGTTATACGTGAACGGCATCATCGTAACGGTCAAAAAGGCCGGAATGCCGTAAACCAGATCCTGGAATTCAATTTCACGAACGGACTGCATCATCAGTACGCCGACAACGATCAGTGCAGCCGCCGTGGCGGAGCCCGGAATGAGCGCTGCGATTGGCGCGAGGAACAGCGCCAGCAGGAAGCAAACACCCGTCGTGACAGCCGTCAGACCCGTACGTCCGCCTTCGGCAACGCCGGCTGCGCTCTCGACATACGCCGTTACCGTACTCGTACCCACCAACGCGCCGCCGCTGACGCCGATGGCATCCACCATCATCGCTTTGCCGACCTTTTTGTTGCCTTCTTCTTTATTTTTCATAAAACCGGCGCGGTTGGCCGTTCCGACCAGCGTTCCGAACGTATCAAACAATTCCACGAACGTAAATGTCAATATGACGGAAATGATCCCGGCATTCATGACACCGGCAAAATCAAAATGCGCAAACGCCAGCTTGCTCATGTCCGGCACCCAGGTCGTTTCGCCGCTTGTCAGAGTAGCCAGGCTCACCACCGGAGAGCCGTCCGGATTGCTCATAAACAGGCCTGCCACCGTTGTCAGCAAAATCCCGAACAAAATCGCGCCGCGTACCTTCAACACCATCAGAATGGAAATCAGAGCAATCCCGATAATGCAAAGCAAAACGTTCGCATTATGCACATCGCCCAGGTGAAACACCGTTTCGAAGGACAACAGCTCCGTATATTTGCCCTTCGGAATATCGTTTGCGGCTTCGACGGCAACCGCCAGCAGACCGCTGTTTTTGAGCCCGATAATCGTGATGAACAGGCCGATACCGACCGTAATCGCATGCTTCAGACTGTCCGGAACGGCGACAAGCAGCATCTGACGAACCTTGGTCACGGTCAAAATAATAAAAATAATCCCTGAGATAAAAACGGCTGCCAAAGCCATCTGATACGTAAACTGCCCTTGCGAAGCGAGAATCACCGTAGCAAAGTAAGCATTAAGACCCATCCCCGGCGCCAACGCCACCGGAAAGTTAACGAACAAGCCCATGGCGATGGTCATCACGCCTGCGGCAATCGCCGTAGCGAGGAAAACCGCCGTCCAATCCATCCCGGTCGCTCCCGAGCCGAATGCGCTCAGTATGTTCGGATTAACGGCCAAAATATACGCCATCGTCATGAACGTCGTCAGACCGGCCATGATTTCCGTGCGAACCGTGGTGCCGTTCTCCTTCAGCTTAAAAAAACGATCCATTCCTGAAATCCCTCCAAAATGGTTTTTCGGAACAACGACAAAAAGCCCGGCTACCTGATATTTCCGGGCTTCAAGAAAAAGAACGCTCCACGGACGAATTCCGTGAACCGCTTTTTTTTCGTAGCCAGATCATTTACGGTGACCTCGTAGAGACTTCCGGGCCGATTCCCGGAATTATACGAAAACGGTTATTCCCTTTTATGAATCTAACCCTTATTCTAAAATCGCCGTCGAAGCTTGTCAATGATTTTTCCGAACATTTTTCAGCTTATCCGTAAATTCGTTCGGCAAAAAGGAAAATAACTCCTTGGGATCCAATCGGTGACCCCCTCTAAGATTTTCCTATTGGCGGATGTTTTATGCTTTTTCTATTTAGCGGTCTTGATCATGCTGCAGCGCAAAAAAGCCCGTTCCCTCTATGCAAAGAGAGAACGGGTCCATTTGATTTATTCCCACTCGATCGTGGCCGGCGGCTTGGAAGTAATATCGTACACCACGCGGTTGACGTTATTGACTTCGTTCACGATGCGGGTCGAGATTTTCTCAAGCACATCCCACGGAATGCGCGCCCAGTCCGCCGTCATGCCGTCGATCGACGTGACGGCCCGGATGCCGACCGTGTAGGAATACGTGCGCGCGTCGCCCATGACACCGACGCTCTTCATGTTAGGCAGTGCGGTAAAGTACTGCCAAATTTCCCGGTCAAGCCCGGCTTTGGCGATTTCATCACGGAGAATCGCGTCGGATTCACGCACAATCTCCAGCTTCTCTTCCGTCACCTCGCCAAGCACACGAATCGCAAGTCCCGGACCCGGGAACGGCTGGCGCCACACGATCTCCGCCGGCAGGCCGCACTCTTCGCCGACCTTGCGCACCTCGTCCTTGAACAGCGCCTTTAACGGCTCCACCAGCTTGAACTTCATATCTTCCGGCAGGCCGCCTACGTTATGGTGCGACTTGATCGTTTGCGCCGTAGCCGTACCGCTTTCCACGATATCCGTGTACAGCGTGCCCTGCGCGAGAAAAGCGAAATCGTCGAACCGCGCCGATTCTTCTTCAAATACGCGGATAAACTCATTGCCGATGATTTTCCGTTTTTGCTCCGGATCGTCCACACCGCTCAATTTTTTGAGGAACCGCTCGCGGGCGTCGATTTTGACGACTTTCATATCAAATTTGCCGACGAACGTATCCATAACGCTCTCCGCTTCCCCTTTGCGAAGCAGGCCGTGATCGATAAACATACAGGTCAACTGATCGCCGACCGCTTTATGGATCAGCATCGCTACGACGGAAGAATCCACGCCGCCGCTCAGCGCGCAAAGCACCTTCTGGTCGCCCACCTGCTCGCGGATATCGCGCACCGCATCTTCAATGAAGGTTTCCATGCTCCAGGTTCCTTCACAGCCGCAGATATGGAACAGGAAATTGCGAATCATTTCATTGCCGTAGACCGAGTGCCGCACTTCCGGGTGGAATTGGACGGCGAACATTTTTTTGTCCGGATGGCTCATTGCCGCGATCGGCGCATGCTCGGTGCTCGCATCCACCACGAACCCTTCCGGCGGCTGCACAACAAGATCGCTGTGGCTCATCCAAACCGTCTGTTTCTTGTCAAGACCGTGCACAAGACCGCAAGAGTCAGCAAAATCAACCTCCGCCTTGCCGTATTCCCGTTTCGAAGCCGGCTCCACCTTGCCCTGCAGCTGATGAGCCATCATCTGCATTCCGTAGCAAATGCCCAAGATCGGCACGCCAAGCCCGTAAACGGCAGGATCCACCAGCGGGGACTCCTCCCCGTACACGCTGGCGGGACCGCCCGAGAAGACGATGCCTTTGGGCTGCAGCTCGCGGATTTTGTCAACCGGGGTATTGTAAGGCAGCAGCTCGCTGTACACGCCCAAGTCGCGGATCCGGCGCGCGATCAGCTGGTTGTACTGTCCTCCGAAGTCGAGCACCACAATAATTTCATTAGGTTTTTCCATGATAAATAGGTTCCTCCTGCTTGTATCGTTCCTTTTTCAATGAACCTAATTATAAGCTTACGCCGGTTAAAGGGCAATGCCTGTCCTCCAAAAGTCGTGTCAAAACGTGGACAAACATGTCTCTGCCTTACCTCAAGCTTTCAAAAGCAGGGAAAAAAAGCCTGCGTCCATTCCGCTCCGGAACCGGAGCTTCTTGGTTACAGGCTTTGCTTCAGGCGACGCCAGGCTTCGGCAAGCGTGTGGCGCGTCACGACCGTGTCCCGATGGTCCGGATCGGCGTAATGCAGCGTCTCCAGCTGCTCAGTCAGCCGGAGTAAGGCGATGCGCTGCGTTTCGGTGCGGCAGCGGCGGGAACTCGCGTACTCACGGAGGGTCATCGACGGCAGCGCACGCCCGTACGAGCGCTGCAGACGACGCCACATCCGCTCGCCCAAGCGCAGCAGAGCCGCGCGGCGCCAGCTGTGAACGGCGATAGAGATTGAGTCCGAAGATGAGGCGAGCGTGCCGGCTTTTTTTGTCCACATGTGGATAAGCAGCATAAGAGCCGCTATTCCCGCAGCAGCGATCCCCAGGGATAACTTCCCCCATAAGCTTATCCCCGGTGTGGACAGCAGCATGCGGATGGATGCCCAAACCGCGTTGAAAGCTGTGGACAAGCCGCCATAAACCGCGCGTGCCGCGGACAGCAGGGAGTCAACTCCGTGAAGCGTCCGCTCCCAGACCCCGCCGCCGCTTTCCGAAGGCGCTGCCGCCGCGGGGGATGCGGCCGTTCCCTCGCTGCCGGCTCCGCCGGATGCGGGAGTCGGCTCGAAAGGAACCCACCCGACAGAAGGAAAATATACTTCCGCCCAGGAATGCGCATGGTTTTGCCGCACCTGTACGGTATACCGCTCGCTGCCGGCCTCCCCGTCGACCGCCAAAACCTCGCCGGGCGTAAACCCCTTGACCCACCGGGCAGGTACGCCGACGGAGCGGAGAAGCACCACCATGGCGGTGGAAAAGTGGTCGCAGTAGCCGGTTTTTTGCTCGAACAAGAACCGGTCCGCCGCATCTTCCTTTTCCTGCACCGCTCTAGTCTCATGAAGACTGTAAGTGTAATGTTCACGAAGGTAGCGCTCAATAGCCTCCGCTTTGGCGTAAGGAGAGGACTCCCCGCCCGCGATGCCCGCAGCCAGCTGCTTCACCCGCTCCGGAAGCGAATCAGGCAGCTGCAGAAACCGCTCTTCGATCTCGGGAGGATAGGAAGGATCCACTTCGTTTAACAAAGCTCGAAGAGCCGTTCGGTCCGCAGGGACCAGCGACTCGATCTCATACTCGGCTAAAGGATCCGTCATAACCGGAATCATGATCCGCTCCGACCACAACTGTCTCCAGACCAAATTCACGGGAATCGGCTGTCCTCCGGCCGATTGCAGAAATTGCACCCGGATGAGCTCGCCTCCGGCAAACAGTTGGTGGTTCAGCCCTTCATCCTGGATCCGGATCGTTTGCCTAACGGGCACATAGTACGCATTCTCCGCGGGAGCATCCGGATCCCATCCCGGGGGATCGGCCAAGTACTGCACCATCAGGCTATCCGGCTGGGTCCAACCCTGCCCGGTATAATAACTCTTGGCTTCTCCCCGCCAATAGGTAAGCCTTGGGGTCACGGCGATAAAGGCAGGGCTTTGGTCAGGCTGCAGCGGCTGTCCGAGCCGGGTATCGTCCGAGCCGTAGCCCGTGCGTCCGGTGTTCGCCATGACCGCGGCATGCCTTTGGTTCCAGGCCTCGCTGTGGAACCGCTCTTCGAATTCCCGGATGTACCGGGACCAGTCAAGCTCGCGCATCTCTTGCGGATGCAGCAGCGTGCCAAGCCAGCCCACAGCCATGCAGGCTGCGGTCAGAAGCAGACCGGCCAGCGGTGCGGCGGAGCTCTTCAGCGCAGCATCCCGCGCCTCAGGCACCCGGGCTTTAGAGGAACCATCGGCGGCCGCCTCCAAACGCCAATCATACCATCTTCCCTGCTGAAGCAGCCCTTGAAGCAGCAGGCTGACTCCCGTGCAGCGCAAAACGGCCGGGAACATGTCGATGGTGAAAAACAATTGAACGAAAGCCAAAAAGAGGATCGTCATCCCCCAAAACCACAGGATCTGCCGCCGCTCCAGTACAAACGTTTGAAGTACGGAGATGAAAAAAGCCCATCCCGTCATAAACAACAGGGTCCGCGTAGCCGGTTCCCATGCCGCCAGATTGCCTTCCAGGCCCTCCGCCGCATCCATCCACAGCTCGCGGCCGAAATCCGCCCACCACTCCAGGGAAGGAACCGCTTGCCCATTGTGCAACCAAGCCGTTATCCCGAGGATCCACAGTGTCTTGAACAGCCATAGGACCCAGCCGGGCAAACGAAGCGTATCTACGGCTGCCAGGAACACAAAGGTGACCGCAAAAGGAGCGATGGAGGTCACCTCGGTGATATCCGCGAGCCGGCGCAGCGGATAGAGCCATTCCAGCAGCAGCAGGAGCATCAGCCCGCTGAGCGCCGCATCGGCCGCCCACGACGCGGGGGCGGAGGCTTGCCGGGCCGCGGCTGGATCAGGTGCCGGATAAGGCATGGCCGGCACCTCCCTTCAGCGGCGCGGCCGGACCATTCGCCGGCGCCAGCGTCACGCGGCAGCCGAGCGACTCGAGCTGCCGCTTCCACGCGTGCACGGGCCCGGGAAGCGCTCCCGGCCCGTGCACGAAGACAACGCGCGCGGCGCCCCGCGGCAGCAGACGCAAGGCCGCAGCCAGCTGCGCGTCGGCGCGGGCCGTGACGAGCGTGACCGCTCCGACGCCGGCCTGCCGGGATTCGCGCAGCGCGAGCGCGGCGAAGGCTTCGGGGCGGGCGCCGCCCCGCGGCACCGCAGCCAGCAGCTGCAGCAGCTCGCCGAAGCGCTCCCGTCCCTGCGCTTCGGCTACACTCCCTTGCCCGTCGCTGACGGCAAGGCGCACGCGCCCGCCCAGCTCGAGCCCTCGCCGGGCAATACCCGCCGCGGCCTCCACCGCCGCCGCCAGCGCAGGATCCGCCCACAGGGCGGCTCCCGTGCTCTCCCCGGCTCCGGCCGCGTCCAACACCACGAGCTGCCGCACGGCGGCGGGCAGCTCCGTCTCCTTCGCGCGCAGCTCGCCCGTGCGCGCGGTGCTGCGCCAGTGGATCCGCCTCAGCGGATCCCCCGGCGCATAAGGCCGAGTGCCGCTCACCTGCGCCGCGGCCGTCCAAGCCTGCGGCTGCCGTACCGGCGGACGCGTCCCATCCGGGCCCGCGCCCGGCTCCGCAGCCACAGCCCCCACCCGGGGCAGCACCCACAGCTGCCCCCCGCCGCCGCTCCTGCGCTCTACACGCAGGAGACCGAAGGCGTCGCTGGCGCGAACGATCAGCGCCTCGCGCACATACACCCCGCGACCGGGGGCCTGGAGGCCGCAGCGCACCACCGTGGTGCGGCCGAATCCCGCCGCGCTCGCACCGCGCAGCGTCATGCGCTCGCCCGTACCCTCATGGACCCAGCGCTCCTCCAGCATCAGCCAGACCCCGGGCAGGACCCCCGAAGCCGTCAACCGGTAAGAAAGCACCGGAGACTCTCCTGCAAGGATACGGAGCCGTTCCCTGAGCTCTTCTCCTCCAGGGCGCTCCAAGCCCCATCCTGCTCCCGGACCGCGGCCCTCCCGCTCCACCCGGATGCCCCGCTTTAACGACGCATACACAAGCACAGCGTACATGAGCAAAGATAACGAAACATAAACCAGAAACCATGCCGTTCTGCCGCCCCAGGACATCGCCCACCACCCTGAAGCCCCCAGAAGGCCGATCATACCCAACAGAACGATTGCGCCGCGCATCACTGCATCCGCCGCCCTTCTCAACCAGCCGCATGCCTGCGGACCGGCACCGGCGCTGCGGAGACCACCGCATCAATAACCGCTTCCGCGGTCAGTCCCCCAAACAGGGCAGAGGACGACAGCATCAACCGGTGCGCAAGGACAGGCACGCTCAGCTCCTTGACATCGTCCGGAATGACATACCTTCTGCCCTGCAGGAAAGCCTGGGCCTGAGAGGCCCGCATCAGCGCAATCGATGCCCGCGGACTGGCTCCGAGCGTTACGTCCGGATGTTGTCTCGTAGCTGTCGTCAGCCCCACAATATATTGCTTGATCGTCTCGTCGACATGGACCGTACGAACTTCTTTTTGCAGTGCCGTAAACTCCTCCTGAAGAATAACGGTACGGATGCGCGACAGCGGAAACGCATCTTCCATCCGGTTGAGCATTTCTACCTCATCCCGAGCGTCAGGATAACCGAGATGAAGCTTTAATAAAAAGCGGTCCAACTGCGCCTCCGGCAGCGGGAACGTCCCTTCGAAATCGACGGGATTTTGCGTCGCCAGAATAAAAAACGGCTCCGGCAGCGGATATGTCGTCCCGTCGACCGTCACTCGCTTCTCCTCCATGGCCTCCAGCATAGCCGCCTGGGTCCGGGGCGAAGTCCGGTTGAGCTCGTCGGCCAGAATGATATTGGCCAGCAGCGGTCCGGGACGATATTCAAACTCGGCGGTCCTTTGGTTATAGACCGAGACTCCCGTCAAATCGGACGGCAGCAAATCCGGTGTGCATTGAATACGCTTGAACCGGCTGTCTATCGTTCTGGCAAGTGCGCGCACGAGCATCGTTTTGCCGACGCCGGGCACGTCCTCCAGCAGGACATGTCCGCCGCAGAGCAGCGCCACAAGCAGCTTCTCGATCACGTTCCGTTTGCCTACGATGACCTTTTCGACTTGATACACAATGCGTTCCAATACCGTATCCGGCGAATCCGGTTGAACTGAGGGCGTCGTCATCTCTCAAAACCTCCCGAAAGTTTCGGCAAGCCGGAAACGCTCCAGAAGCGGTTACAGCCCTATCCTTTCTGCTGTCAACGCCGGACTCCCCGTCTTGCACTCTATGTTTCTAGTATGTCCGGGTTTCAGAGTGTTTAGACAATCCAGCCGTCTCTTTCAGCTGTTGATAGATTCCCCACCAGCTTCCGTATGGTCCCGAGAGAGAGATTCGCACTTCCGCCGTTCCCGGCTCAGCCTCGGCAAGGTAAGCCGTCACCCGGCCGCCGAACAGCTCCAGCGTCTTGCGCAGTGGAACGTACAGCACGCCATCCCGCACTTCCATTTCGGGCAGTGAAATCGTCTGCAGCGCTCCAGCCGGATTTATCACGCGGAGCTCCCTTTGCGCAAAATCGTACTCCGCCTGATAAAGCCCCCTGGTCACGGCAGCGGTCCTGTCCTGTTCTTTCCACTCCACCGTACCGCCCATCAAGGAGGACAGCTGCCGAATCGGAACCAGATAATACCCGTCCCGATAAATCATTTCCGACTTTGCCAGACTGACAGCGGTCCCTCCTGTCTGCAGCCGAAGCCGCTCCGGCCCCGGTACGGCCCCCTCAGCGGCAATCATCGTTTGCGGAGTCTGACGAATATTCGGGAGATCAGACCACAATTTCCCATGCTCCCTTGCGGCCGCAACCATTTGTTCATACTTCTCCCTGCTTACGGTACGCGGCCACTTCTGCTTGCCAAGGGAGAACTGGACCGGCTTCACGCTGGAAGAAAGCGTAGCAAACGCATAGCCTTTTTCTTTAAACAGCCGAATGATCCGCGGCAGCGCTTTTACGCTCTCCTCATGGCCCGGGCCATCATGCATCAGAACGATCAATTCATGACGGAAGGGACCCTTCTCCACCGTACGATAGATGCTCTCCGCCGTCATGCCGGGCCGACGCGCATCCTCACTGTCGATGTTCCAGTCATACACCTCGTACCCCGCCAGACTCAAATAATGATAGTAGAACGCGTCAAAATGGCCGAACGTCCCGCCGGGCGCACGCAATAAACGTGTTCGCTCCCCCGTTTGGTCCGCCAGCACCTTCTCCGTCTTTTGCACCTGATCCCAAAATACACTGAAATCGGAATAAAGCTCCTTATATTTATGATTATAAGTATGATTGCCCAGGACATGTCCTTCTTTCACGATCCGGCGCACCAATTCAGGTCTCTGTTCCGCCTGTTCCCCCAGCACAAAGAAGGTCGCCTGAACCCCCTCGGCCTGCAAAATATCCAGTACCTTGGGCGTCAGCTGGCTTGGTCCGTCATCAAAGGTCAAGTATACCGTCGGGTCCGCCGGCACGGAATACGTTTTTTCGGCTTCCATCCGTTTCCCTGCTTGCAACTGCGCAAATACAGCCTCTTCTTCCCCCATACTGCAGGGCATAGCCCATGCCGTATTCGGAAAGACCGCAAACAACAGCATCAAACAAAGCATCCGTAAAATAACAGGTACAAGTCTGCTGCAGCCAAAAGCACATATTCCGCGCATCATGAGCAATCCCTCCGTACAATCTATTAAAAGTGGCGTTAATAGACTATATGGGAGAAGCGCCCGAATTATGTATATTTATCCTTACTAATTACTATATATAATCAAACTTACCAAACCTTCCACGTTTATATTCTATTCCAGATTTATCCTTGTCGATACACATTTTTATTGAACAAACCGGGCCGTCCCGCATAACGGGAATCGATTTTTCGCCATATACCAGAGCACCGCAAAACCTGATTCATGGGCTTTGCGGTGTTTTGTGTAAAAATGATATATATGTAAATTTACATGTCACAAAAGCATAAAGTAGAGAAAACATACGCGGTTGACCGTTATATAGGAAAGATTGGGGTGAAAAACGTAAGCAGGGAGAACATGGAGTTGAGAAATCTGCCCTATGAAGGTTCTCCCCATACTCCGGGGACAATAGCCGAGCCGTAAGAGATTCAATAAGGTCTGTTCGCTTTACGGAACAATGGCTTATAACGCCTTCACAGCCTCCAGCACCTGCTCCACATGACCTTTCACTTTGACCTTGCGCCATTCTTTTACCAGCCTGCCTTCTTCGTCGATCAGGAACGTGGATCGTTCAACCCCCATGTATTCTTTGCCGTACATTTTCTTAAGGGTCCATACCCCGAACTGCTCACATACCGCATGATCCGGATCGGAAAGCAGCAAAAAAGGCAGCTCGTGCTTCGCCGCAAATTTCTCATGAGATTTCGGATCGTCGGGGCTAATGCCGATCACCTCCACGTTTAACTGCCTGAACTGATCGTTATAATCGCGAAAATGACACGACTCTTCCGTACACGTCGGCGTCATATCTTTGGGGTAAAAGTAAATAACGACCTTGCGGCCACGGAATTGCTTCAGCGACACCCTTTTTCCGCCGCCGGCTTGGAGTGTAAAATCGGGGACGATTTGTCCCACTTCGATAGATGACATGAATGCCTCCTCCTTACAATTTATACAAGCATTATACAGTCTTGGCAGGGCATACTCAACAAACACACCCTCGATCCATTTATTAAGGAAGGCAGGCCGACTGCTTTAGTCCGTTAGCCTGCCCCAACAAAAGCTTATGATCCCGCTCCACGATACCGCTTCACTCCGTAATTCCATACGGTCAGCCCGATGGTCAAGAAGACGGCGCCTACAAGCGGCGTCAGTAAAGCGAACGACCCCCAATTGGCCCGATCCAGGAAATAAGCCGCGGGATAAAAACCTACAAACCCGAACGGCAGCACCCAGGTCAGCATGATATTGATCAGCCGGTTGTAAATGGTCACCGGGTATCTGCCGTAGTTTTGCAGATTCCACAGCATCGGCGTGATGCCGGTCGGCGAATCCGAGAAGAACGACAGCGAAGTGAAGAAAATATAGATTCCCCCGTAGATCATGATCGAACCTGCAACCAACAGGATAAATACGAACGGATCATACCACATCAGTCCAAGATCGAGCCGGCTCCAGGAGTAGCCCATGATGATCAACCCGACCAATGCGTTGAACAAAGACGACGGATCCATATTTTCCAGCATCAGCTGCACCAGATTGTGTGCCGGCCGCGTCAAAATCCGGTCCATTTCCCCTTTGACAATATACCGTTCGCTGAAGCCCCATAGGTTGAAAAAGGTAATAAACAGGCCATAGGGCACCATAAAATAACCGTAGATAAATAAAATTTGCTGCTGGTTCCATTCGCCGATCGCAGCCGTATGCTGAAACACGACCAAAATGAAGAAGAGATTCAATCCGTTAAACAACAGATCGGATACGACCTCCATCCAGAAATCGGAACGGTAGGTCAGCCGGGTTTTCATGTAGTTTTTAAAATAATTGATCAGCAGTCCTGCATAGAACATATGGCACTCATCCCCCCTGCACGAACAGGCGCGACCGCGCGCTGCGCCAGAGTATTAGCAGCGGAAGGATGAGCAGCAGGAACCACAGGATCTGTGTGGCGAACACGCCGTATACCGCACTGCCGGTCACCTTTCCTGTAAAAACGGAACCGGGCAAATAAGTGATGGCCGGGAACGGAAGCAGCTTCATCACTCCTTCCGCCCACCCGGGGAAGAACGAGATCGGCACCACCAGGCCGGAGAACAAGTCGACGGCCACCCGTTTCATGCGCATCAGGCCTTCATTATTTTCAAGAAAAAACGCGCACAAGCCGGTAATGATATTGATTTGGGAATTGATCAAAAAGCTGAAAAACAGCATGATCAAAAAAACAAGCCAAACCTGCGGGTCGGTCGGCAGGCTGACGGGAAACAGCAAGGAAACGAGCACCATGCCCGGAACAGAAAACAGCAGCAGGCGAAACAAGCCTTCACCGAGGCCCTGCATCATTTTGACAATAATATAATTGTAAGGACGGATAAACTGAATGGCTACGCTGCCGTCTTTGATTTCATTGGCGATTTCCCGATCCAGGTTATTAAAATAAAACGCCCGCGCCATCCAGGAAACGGCCACATAAGTGGTCATCTGGGTGACGGTCATCCCGCCCAGCAGCTCCTTCGATCCGTAAATCGCCTTCCATAAAAAGTAGTAGGCGCCAATATTAATGGCATAAATAATAATTCCGCTGTAATAATTGACCCGGTAGGCAAGCATCATAAGAAAACGGATGCGGATGATATCCAAATAAGCGCTATACATGAAGGGTCACTTCCCGTTCATCCGGCTCTTCCTGAGCCTGCCGTTTGACGTCGCTTGAACCCGTTTTGTAAATTTCACGCACGATGTCGTCGGTGTTCGTTTCGACAATCTTGATATCTTCGATATTCATAGCACCGACGACGCGGGCCAATACGTCCGAGACGCCGGTCAGCTGCTGCGGGATCCATACTCTGGCCGTCAGCTCGTTATCCAGCGACCAATTCACTTCCAGGCCGCGGGTCAATGCCTTCAAGCGCTCCAGCGCCACCGGCTCGGCGAACCGCAGGATGACTTCCTTGCCTTTGCCCCAGCGCTCCTTCAGCTCTTCCAGGCCGCCGTCATAGATAATCCTCCCGTCATCCAGCATAATGACCCTTGAGCAAAGCGCTTCAATATCCTGAAGATCATGGGTGGTCAGCAGAATCGTCGTGCCGTACCGCTTGTTCAGCGACTTTAAAAATTCGCGAATTTCGGTTTTCACCACAATATCCAGTCCAATGGTCGGCTCGTCCAGAAACAGGATTTGCGGATTATGAATCAACGACGCCGCCAGCTCGCAGCGCATCCGCTGCCCGAGGCTTAGCTTGCGTACCGGCCGGTTCAGCAGTTCACCGAGCTTCAGCCGGTCTACCAGTTCATCAAGCCTGGCCCGGTAGTCGCTGTCTGAGACACGATACACCTTCTTAAGCAGCTCGAACGACTCAATCACGCCGATATCCCACCAAAGCTGGCTGCGTTGGCCGAACACGACTCCGATACCGCGGACAAACTTTTCTCGTTCCTTATAAGGAATGTAGCCGTTCACCCGAATGTCGCCCGAGGTCGGAACAAGAATACCGGTAAGCATCTTGATCGTGGTCGATTTACCGGCCCCGTTCTCCCCGATATAGCCGCAAATTTCCCCTTGGGGGATTTGAAAGCTGATATCCTTGACAGCCCTGACCTGATGGTATTCCCTGTTAAATAAATCGCGAATCGCTCCTTTTAAGCCTTCGCGGTTCTTTTGCACCTTAAACTCCTTGCGGAGCTCATGAACATCGATGGCCCAACGCATGGCACATCATTCCTCCTGTCAAAAAATGCCGAAGCTTGCAGGGATGGCTCGAAACCTTTTATAATGAATTGTAATAGTTTCCTGCCCTAATTGCGCATGATTCAGCTGTATTGTCTAATCCTATACACGATATGATACACGAACGGTCCGGTTTGGAAAAGCGACGAACCCACAGGAAAGGATTTGATTTCCATGGCACGTGCGGTCAAAAGAATATTCATTATCGCTTTGCTTCTTCTGCTCGCAGGCATTGGCTATTATACATATGCCTTTTTAAATTTCGCGAACAATATTCAAAAATCGGATTCGACAAAATTTGGAGGGCTTTTGCCTAAACAAGTCGGATTGACCGACAATAACGCTCCTCCCAAATGGGAGGGCAAAGAACGGGTCAATATCCTTATTCTCGGAGGGGATTCCCGCGGCGGCAACAACGGGGTGGGGCGTTCCGATTCCATCATGATCGCTTCTATCGACCCTATGACGAAAAAAATGCATTTATTCTCTATTCTGCGTGATACTTATGTGAAGATTCCGGGAGTAGGAAACGACCGTATTAACGCGGCGTATGCGATCGGTGGACCGAATTTGTCCATGAAAACAGCCAGCGACCTGCTCGGGATCCCGATTCAGTATTACGTCATGACCGATTTCGAAGGTTTTATCGCGCTTGTGGACGCCATCGGCGGCATTGAGATCGACGTGGAAAAAGACATGCGTTACAGGGATTCCGCGGACAATCACCAGTATGATATCAACCTGAAAAAAGGATTTCAGCATCTTAACGGAGAACAAGCTCTGCAGTACGTGCGATTCCGCCACGACGCGTTGAGCGATTACGCCCGCACGGAACGGCAGCGCAAATTTCTTAAAGCGGTAGCGGAGAAGATGCAGACGACCGGCTCCCTGATCCGGCTGCCCAAAATCTTAAACAGCATTGACCCGTACATTGAAACCAACCTGACTACTACCGATATGCTGAAGCTGGGAGCTCTGGCTTATGAAGCCAAGGCGGAGGGAATGGTCACCAAGCAGATTCCCCCTGCAGAGCTGCTGGTGGAGAGGCGGGTTGGCGGAGCGGCCGTGCTGAGTGTAGACCGGAACAAGCTGCATTCTTATATGAAGTCACTGTTCGAAGGCCGCGATCCATACGCTCCTGAAGAAAAGCCTGTGACCCAGACCCATGAAGCCCTTGGCAGGGACAAAGGCAGCATGACCAAAAAAGAATAGCGCGTTTCGATCAACGGGAAGCTGCGGCTTCCTCTTTTTTTGTAAGCATTGCTGCATTTAAATATGAACACCGATAATAGAGAGGAATGACCAAGATGACTCATCCATCTGGCTTAAGCAAATCAAGATCGCGCTCCGAGAGCTTATATAAGGAAGCGCTGGAGCATATTGTGGGCGGGGTGAACAGCCCTTCGCGTTCTTTTAAAGCGGTCGGCGGCGGGGCGCCTGTCTTTATGAAACGCGGCAAGGGAGCATACTTTTGGGACGAGGACGGCAACCGGTACATTGATTATCTGGCTGCATACGGCCCGATTATCCTTGGCCACGCTCACCCTCTGGTTACCGAGGCCATCTGCCGTGCGGCAGAGAACGGAACACTCTATGGAACGCCTACGGAGCTCGAAATCGAGTTCGCCCGCATGCTCAAGGCGGCCATACCGTCGATGGACAAGGTGCGCTTTGTCAATTCGGGCACAGAGGCCGTCATGACAACGATTCGTGTGGCCCGCGCTTATACAGGCCGCAACAAGATCATCAAATTCGCCGGATGCTATCACGGCCACTCGGATTTGGTGCTTGTTGCCGCGGGCTCCGGTCCCTCCACGCTCGGGATTCCGGACAGCGCCGGCATCCCGGTCAGCATCGCGCACGAAGTGATTACCGTGCCATACAATAATCTTGCGGCGCTTGACGAAGCACTTGCCCGCTGGGGCGAGGACGTAGCCGCGGTCATGGTCGAGCCCATCGTCGGCAACTTCGGCATGGTCATGCCCAAGCCCGGCTTCCTGGAGGGGCTGTGCGCCGCCGCACGCCGCAACGGCTCCCTCGTCATCTATGACGAGGTGATTACGGCGTTCCGGTTCCATTACGGATCGGCGCAAACCTTTGACGGCCTGCCTGCGGGAACGGATTTCGCGGCCATCGAACCCGACCTGACGGCTCTGGGCAAAATCATCGGCGGCGGTCTGCCGATCGGAGCCTACGGAGGCCGTCAAGAGATCATGTCGCAGGTGGCTCCCTTGGGACCGGCTTACCAAGCCGGCACCATGGCGGGTAACCCTGCGTCGATCTCCGCAGGCATCGCATGCCTGCAGGCGCTGCAGGAGCCGGGCGTCTATGCCCGGCTGGACAAGCTCGGCGCTGAGCTTGAGGCCGGCCTGACGGCCGCCGCCGGCAAGCACGGCATCGCGCTGACCGTCAATCGCATTTGCGGCGCTTTATCGACGCACTTCTGCAGCCACCCTGTAACGGATTACGAGCAGGCGCAGGATACGGACAGCGAGAGATTCGCCCAGTTTTTCCGATACATGCTGGAAGAAGGCATCTGCCTGGCCCCATCCAAATTTGAAGCATGGTTCTTGACGACCGCACATACCCAAGCCGATATTGCATATACTGTCGAGGCGGCAGAACGCGCTTTTGCGCGAATGGATTAAACGATGGACATATGACAATAAATTCCCTTTATCACCCGAATCACGAACTATTATCGGAATCCGGTAATAGTTCGTTCGTTTTTTATTATTCCCGTAACCACGCCTTAAAACTTCCTTTATTCACCAGTTATGCAAAATAGATAGCGCTTACAATTGGTTAACAGCCTGAATGTTCTATTGTCTCAAAAACAATTTCATGTTATTCTATAAATACTTTTGAAATCAAATACTATCGGCTAAATGTAAGGTTTTAGTCATGATAGCTATGAAGATATGCGCTCATTACATTAACGTGGGCACATTTATTTTTTTATTATTGCCCAGTTATGCATATCTTCAAGAGAAACGAGAACCCGCCGGCGCAATCGATTATGCAGAATAAATGAATTTTTATTCAATGCGTTCTCACGTTGGCTTTGTTATCTCTTCTTGCAGCGACATGAACAAAGCCTTGATCTCAGTACGAACCGACTTTTAACTACCAGGGAGGTGACGGTCAGCCTGCTGACCACGAGAATGAACGAAGTTATGCGTAATGAAGGCCGCTTTCAGAATCTGTTGGCCACCGAACATGATAGCTGCGGCATCATTTGTATTGTAGAGAAAGATGGGTTTCCTTCCCGCGACAACATCCAAAAAACGGTCGATGCCCTTGTTAAAATGGAGCATCGTTCAGGTTTTATTAACGGCGAAGGGGACGGCTGCGGTATTTTGACGGATATCCCCAGGGCACTGTGGGAGAAAAAACTGACGGAGGCCGGACTGGACGGCAAGCTCGCTTACGATGAGCGCTTTTCCATAGCCCATATTTTTGTTCCCCGCAAGCTGGACATTTCGGTTGCCGAGATGCAAAAGGGCATTCGGGAATTGTTTTCCCAGTTCCAGGTCAACATTCTTCTCGAACAAGAAAACGAGGTCGACAGCAGCGTGCTTGGTCCTAACGGCCGCAATGACGAGCCGACCTTCTGGCAAATCGCAGCGCTGTGCGAGAAGCAGGAAGTGAAAGTAGCCGATCACTTGTTCGAGCTTCATGTCGCCATTGAGTCCAAATACAACGTGCATGTGGCTACGCTGAGCAATGTAACCGCAGCTTACAAGGTTATGGGCGCAGCAAGCATTCTGCCTAAATATTTTAACGATACTCGCGACCCTCTGTTTGCGGCACAAGTGACCATTGGTCACAACCGCTACTCCACCAATACACAATCAAGCTTTTTCCGCGTCCAACCGTTCTCATTGCTCGGCCACAACGGCGAGATCAATACAGTCAAGAAATTGCGTCTGGAAGCCGATATGGTCGGCGTACCGCTCGTAGACGGCGGCAGTGACTCTCAGGATATGAACCGGACGATCGAAACGTTCATCCACCGCTTCGGGCTCAGCCTGTTTGAGGCGATGGAAGTCGTATTCCCGCCGATTCTCAACGAAATGAAGCTGTACCGTCCGGAGCTCCAGGATCTCTATGTCTATTACCGCCAAACTTGGGGCCATTACGCGCAAGGCCCGGCCGGGATCGTATCCCGCTACGGCAATGAATGTATTTTCAGCGTAGATGCCCTTGGTCTTCGTCCAGTCTGGATGGTAGAAAGCGAAACATCCCTTTATTTCTCCTCCGAACAAGGCGTGATCACGGTAGGCGAGATGGTAGCCGATCCCAAGCCGATCGCTCCGGGCGAAAAAATCGGGGTCATCCTGACACCGGGAGAGCATGTGCAGGTCATTCCGTATCATCAGGTACAAAATATTGTGCTGAGCCGCGCTCAAGCCCGTATCGGCTTCGAAGGACTGCGCAAGCACCTGCATAATGAATTGCCGCCGGTAGAAGCCGCTCCTTCGGCAGATATTACGCCGACAGACGCGCTCTACAGCTCTTTTGGCTGGGATCGCGACGGTATCCAGATGATCGAATCCACGGCACAGACCGGTGCGGAGCCGATCCGTTCCCTCGGTCATGACAGCCCGCATGCCGCTCTGAACCCGGAACGTGTGAACATTCCGGACTTCATTAAAGAAAGCGTAGCCGTCGTTACGAATCCGGCGATCGACCGCGACCGTGAAATGGAGCACTTCTCCACCCGTGTCGTAGTAGGTCCGCGCCCCAGCCTGTACGGCCAGCCGGATGACCGTCTTCGCATCGAATTGCTTTATCCGGTTGTGCTTGAAGGCAGCAACGGCATTGACTCTTTAACGGAGCTGAACCAGCCAAGCTTCGAACAGCTCGTAGCTCTGTTCGGCGCTCATAACGGTGATGCCGTCGCAACGCTTTCCACAACGTTTGCCCGCGGAACCTCGCTTAAAGAAGCGCTGGAGAAGCTGGCTGCCGACGCGGTCCAAGCGGTCCGTAACGGAGCCATGCTGCTGATTCTGGATGACAGTGAGGCGCATCAGAACGACCGCCTGTGGATGGATCCGCATCTTGCGGTATCCAAGGTCGATATTGCCTTGAGAGCCGAGAAACTCGGACACGGCGATAACCTGCGCCGCCAAACAACGCTCGTTTTGCGCAGCGCTTCGATCCGCAACCTGCACGATATCGCAGTAGCCTGTGGTTTGGGTGCGGATGTGCTGTCTCCTTACCTCTTGTTTGCAACGGCATCGTCCAAAGACGGCGCACTTGCGGCACGCAAAGTGTTCACCGCCTTGATGAAAGGCTTGGAGAAAGTCATCTCCACCATCGGTACGCACGAGCTTCGCGGCTACACCCGCTTCTTCTCGTCCATTGGATTGAAGCCGGAGCTGGCTGAAGTGCTGGATATCGTCAATTACCTGGGCAGCGACAACGCGGGCACCGGTTTTGCCGAGCTCGAAGCGGATGCGGAAGCCCGTTACAACGACTTTACCAATCCAAAGGCCAAAGCGGCGCGGAACTTCCGGTTCTTCCAACGGATGTGGAAAGCCCTCGGCGATACGGCTTCCGGTGCGGCACCTTATTCGGATTACCGCGACAAGCTGCGCGAAGAGGAAAAGAAAAATCCGATTTCCATCCGTCACGTTGCCGACTTCAACTTTGAGAAAGCTTACGCTGAAGGCCGTAAACCGCTGGACCCGTCACAAGTGAATATCGGTATCGGCGATCACGATCTGCCTATGCTCATTTCTTCCATGTCCTTCGGTTCGCAGAACGAAACGGCATTCCGCGCTTATGCGGAAGCCGGCGAGCGACTGAATATGGTAACCATGAACGGCGAAGGCGGCGAGATCAAAGACATGCTGGGCCGCTATAAGCGGACCCGCGGCGCGCAAGTGGCGTCCGGACGTTTCGGCGTGAACGTAGAACTGGCCAACGCCGTAGCGTTCCTTGAGATCAAAATCGGCCAAGGCGCTAAGCCGGGCGAGGGCGGCCATTTGCCGGGTTCGAAGGTTACGGCTAAAATCGCGGCCGCACGGAATGCTACCGTTGGTTCCGATTTGATTTCGCCATCCAATAACCACGATATTTATTCGATTGAGGACTTGGCGCAAATTATTTCCGAGCTGAAGGAAGCAAGCGGACGCAAAGCGAAAATCATCGTTAAAATTCCGGTTGTGCCGGGTATCGGCACGATTGCTGTCGGCGTTGCCAAAGCAGGCGCGGACGTTATCACGCTTTCCGGCTTTGACGGCGGTACAGGAGCGGCACGGATCCACTCCATCACGCATGTGGGACTTCCGACGGAAATCGGTACGAAGCTTGCTCACCTCGCCTTGATCGACGCCGGTCTGCGTCATAAGGTTGAGCTTTGGTCCGACGGCGGAATGAAATCAGGTGCGGACGTCGTCAAAATGTTTATGCTCGGCGCCAACCGTGTCGGCTTCGGTTCCATAGCTATGCAAGCGATCGGTTGTACGACCTGTCGCGGATGCCACTTGGATACTTGCCACGTAGGTATCGCGACGCAAATCGATTCGATGGAAGAAGCTGAAGAGAAAGGTCTGCGCCGCTTCGTACCTCGCGTATACGATACGGCTGTTGAATCGCTTGTCCGCTTGTTCAGCGGTATCGGTGAAGAAATTCGCGAGATCGTCGCTCAATTGGGCTTCAAGAATGCGCAAGAGCTCGTAGGTCGTTCCGACCTGCTGCAGCAAACGAGCCATCTGGAGAGCATCGACCTTTCCGATCTGCTTCGTCCGGCTCCGATTTCCTTCGCTGCGGCCAAAGATGCCGAGCGTGAAGTTGCCGCCGCAGTATCCTCGGATATCCGTATTGCAGCCGGCGCGGAAGGCCAGGAATTCTTCCCGGATGCCGTATCCTTCGCAGCTCCGGTAGAGCGCACGTGGAGCAAAGTAGACGCGGAATCCCGTATCTTGGGCAGCCGCTATGCCAGCCATCGGGTAAGAGACCGTTTCGACGGCAGCTACGACGAGCTTCCTCCGGTCAACATTACGATGACCGACGGTTCCGTACCGGGCAACGGACTCGCTGCCTTTAACGCCCGCGGCGTGGAAATTACGGTTCACGGCGGCGCGGAAGACGGCGTCGGCAAAATGTCGCTCGGCGGTAAGGTCTCTATCCTGAAAGCACCTAGCAAGCACAAGCAATTCATTAACGGCTCCGTAGGTAAATCTTTCGGCTACGGCGCTCAAAAAGGCTTGTTCCTGATCCAAGGCAATGCCGATACTCGCGCATGTATCCGTTTCTCGGGCGCAGATGTCGTGTTCGGCGGCGAGATCACTTCCCCGCTTCGGGATGAGCTGGGCGGTCTGGCAGCCCGTGCGAACCTCAAAGGCTTCGCGTTCGAGTATATGACCAACGGACGCGCCGTCGTTCTAGGCGACCCGGGTCCATGGATCTGCGCCGGGATGACCGGAGGCGTGATCTACCAGCGTCTTGTTCCCGAGATGGGACTGGATCAAGCAGCGATCGAACGCCGCATAGCCAAAGGCGCGAAGGTAAAAATCGAAGCAGTCGGTCCACAAAGCATCAAGGATCTGAATGAACTGCTCGGCGCATACCGCGATGCGCTTGCTTCTTCCGGCCAACCGGAAGCCGCGGCTAAAATTGAAGACCTGCTGAATAATTTGCAGGCAAACTTCGTACGCATCGCACCGGTAGGTCTGCAAGCCGATCAATCGGTAGCAACGGAATAACATAGTCATCCCCCCAGGCTGTCAGCTCTGGGGGATTTGTTTTATCGAGGTTCATTTTGGAGCAAGAAAATCGTTAACCTCGCTAAAACCTTATCACATTAAGTAAATAAACTTTTTCAACCGCAGCCTATGTCCTTGTCTGGACCCTCACTTCATGTAAGCTATATCTTAAGCAAAGCAGGCCCTTCTCTTTCATGCCGGAGCATGGAAAGAGAAGGGCCTGCTTTGTTTTTAGCTCAACCTTTGGCCGCGCGGTAAGCTTCGATATACTGTGCCGCTTTTTTAGCCACCAGACTGTAGTCTCCTGTTTTCACGGCATCCGTAGTCAAGTCGGAGCCGATACCGACCGCTACGGCGCCGGCTTTGATCCATTCGCCCAGATTGCCAAGAGACACGCCCCCCGTCGGCATCACGTTTGCCTGCGGCAGCGGTCCTTTGATTGCTTTGATCATCGCAGGCGAATACAGATTGCCCGGGAACAGCTTCACCACGTCAACTCCCAGTTCCAGCGCCCGCTGAATCTCCTGGATCGTCATCACTCCAGGCATGACAGGCACCCGGTAACGGTTGCACAGCGTGACCGTATCCGGATTCAGCGTCGGCCCTACGACGAATTCGGAGCCGCTCAGAATAGCCGCTCGCGCGGTTTCCGGGTCTAGCACCGTACCTACGCCGATAATTGCGTATTTACCCGGATCCTGCGCCGTGCTGGAATACTTCTTCGCAAGCTTCTCAATCGCTTGTAATGCGAATGGTACGGTCATTGTCACCTCAATGACCTTAATACCGCCTGCAATGGCCTGCTCCGCCATCTCTACCACTTCATCAGGCGTATCTCCGCGAAGCACTGCGACAACGCCTTCATTCACTAACTGCTGCATCAGCTGAATTTTCTTCATCCTGCCCTCTCATCCCTTTCTTTCTACCGCTCCACATGCTTTTCATTATTCAAGAATGCTTCAACCTGCTCCCATGTCGGAGCTCCTTCCCAGTCGCCTTCCACCTGCACGATCATACAGCCGATGAGATTGCCGAGACGTACCGCTTCCGTCAAGCTGTAGTTTTTAAGCAAACCGACGATAAAGCCGGCACAAAAGCCGTCTCCCGCTCCCACCGTGTCAACTACACGCTCGGCTTTGAAATACGGCACCGAACTGACTTGTCCTTGCTCGACGATGAGCGTTTCGTTATTGCCGCCTTTGACGATCGAAACCGCCCTGAGCTTGCTCAGATGAGCGACGATTTCGTCAAAGCTCTCCGTTTCGTAAAGCAGCTTCAGTTCGTCCAATCCCGGCAGGAAATAATCCGCATCCTTCGCGAGCTCCAACAGCACCTCGCGCGCCTCATCAAGCGACCAGAGCTTCAGCCTAAGGTTCGGGTCAAAACATACCTTAACCTCATGCCTGCGGGCAATCCGGATCGCTTCCTTGACGGCTTCGCGGCAGCTTGAGCTGAGTGCCGCCGTAATCCCCGTAACATGTAAATACTTCGCCTGCTTGATGTATTCCTCGTCCAGGTGCTCCGGCCCCAAAGTACTGGCCGCCGAGCCTTTGCGGTAATAGTACACCGACGGCTTACCTGATACGTCTTCACGCAGCATCAATCCGGTTGGCGCTTCCGGAGTCAGCTCCACACGAGAGACGTCTACGCCTTCACCGCGGATTCTCTTCAGGATCATCCGTCCGAACGGGTCCTTCCCCAGACGGCTGAACCACCCGGCACGGTGACCTAACCGGGAGATGCCGATCGCCAGATTTCCCTCCGCCCCGCCAAACATCCCCTGAAAATGCTGGGCATATTCGATTCCTTTGGGGTTCTCCGGAATCATCAGCGCCATCGACTCTCCAAAAGTGATGACTTCAGGTTGAAACATCTGCCAAGCTCCTGTTTGTCTGTTCGTCGCCATTATCTCGTCATCCACCCTCCGTCTACGCATAACACATGACCACTCATATAATCGGAAGCCTGCGAGGCCAAGAAAACCACAGGGCCTTGCAGGTCTTCCGGCGTACCCCAGCGCGCCGCCGGAATACGTCCCAAAATTTGCGCGTTGCGCTCCTCATCCGCACGAAGCGGAGCCGTATTGTCCGTAGACATATACCCCGGAGCGATAGCGTTTACTTGAATGCCATATTTTGCCCACTCATTGGCAAGCGCTTTCGTAATGCCTGCGACGGCATGCTTGGAAGCCGTATATCCCGGAACATGAATCCCGCCTTGAAAAGAAAGCATGGAAGCGATATTGATGATTTTACCCGATCCCTGCTTAATCATTTCGAGGCCAACAAGCTGCGACAGGAAAAAGACCGTATTCAAATTCAATTTCAACACATCATGCCAGTCTTGAGCGGAATGATCTGCGGCCGGCGTACGGCGAATAATGCCCGAGTTGTTGACCAAAATGTCGATTTTACCGAAAACGGACAGTGTCTCGTCCACAACGCTTTTGAGCACGCTTTCATCCATCAGATTCGCTACAATCGTATGCGCTTTCCGCCCCATAGCCTGGATTTGCTGCTCAACCTCGCGCGAGCGGTCGTTGCTGGTGACGATCACGACATCGGCTCCCGCATGGGCCAGCCCTAAGGAAATACCTCCGCCCAAACCGACCGCACCACCGGTAACAATAGCCACTTTTCCGGTTAAATCAAACAGATTCATCTTCACACCCCATTCAAACGTTTTAAGCGCTTTCGGTTTTAACGATCAGCGGGTTGACCTGACCTATTTATTATAAGGCAATCATCGGCAAATCGCTATACTGTGGTACAAAAAGAAGCCTTCCCGACGCTGAATTATTCGGCGCCGAAAAGGCCGTAAAGCAGATGGTATGTCGCACGAATCCCTCCGTTGTTCACTGCAAACCGTTCCGTATACTTTTTCTCCATTTCCGCAAAAAGACGCCGTCCCGCACGTTGTGTCTCTCTGGAATCCGAATTGGCGTTGCCTGCGCCTACCCGCTTCACACTGTACAAGAAGCTCCTGACATCCGTGAACGTCTGCACATCCATATCCTCCAGGCCGGTAAAAGCAAAACTTTGCTTCAGCCCGCCGGAACTCTGGACCAATAATCGCTTCCACTCCGCCAGACTTAAAAAGTCTTGTCCATGAGACATCTTCGAAAGCCCAAGCTCGCGCTCCGCGGCTCTAAAAGCTTCATGCAGCTCTACAAAGGTTTGCGGCCCGAACGTGGCAAACGCGAGCAGACCGTCCGGCTTGAGCCGCCCAAGCCAAGCCTTCATGGTTCGTCCCGGCTCGTCAAACCATTGAAACGTTGCGCTCGATATGATCACATCGGCTTGTCCGTACTCCGTCGGCGCCCATTTCTCGTCATCGTTTCCCGGCGGCTCCGCATCACCGACAAACGTCTCCAGACGTCCGGCGGCCATATCCCCATAGCGCTGCCGCGTGCGCTCTGCCATTTGCGGAGATAAATCGATGGCCAGCACACTCGCTTCCGGATAAGCGTCAAGCAGCTTGCCGGTGAGCAGTCCCGTACCGCAGCCGATTTCGATAATGCGGCTTACATTCTTCGGCGCTTTCCGCTTCAAAACCAGGTGCAGCAGACGATCCGCCATCGTCCGCTGCACAACCGCATATTGATCATAGCTTCCGGCGTGCCGGTCAAAATGCCGCCGTACCTTGCTCTTATCGATCCTTGTCGTCATCTAGAAAACCCCTCAGATGTTCGTAAAAAGCAGCCTGTCTCGTCAAGAACGGAACATGCCCCGTATCCTCGAGAACCACGCTCCGCACCCCTTCCGTTTCATCCGGCATCGCCCCAACCGGGCAGATCGCATCCCCGCTCCCATGAATCCACAGAATCCGGCCTCCTGCCGAAGTGAAGACGGGAACCAGGGCCTTGGACCAGGCTTCGGTCACATCGGTTTCGATTAAATACTTCAGCCCGGCCTTCAGGCCTTCCAAAGAGAAATCCGGTTCACAGGCTGCCACGATCTTCCCTTCGGCACGCTCATTCGCAGATACCATCGAATCCGCAAACTGCTGCAGCACATGCTCCCGATCCGTTTCCAGCTTGCCGAGCATTCGCTCTACAATCCGCCTCGGCCAGCCCTGCTTCCGGTCGGCACTGACAAAACAGAGTGTCGAACCGATCACAACAAGCCGCTTGATCCCTAACGACCCGAATGCCGTTCCCATCTCGCCGGCCAGTTGCGCCAGCCTGTCTACAGCCAGCATACCGCCCATAGACCAGCCGACGACCGTTTCGGGCTTTACTTCCCGGAGCACCCGGTCGAAGGCTTCATAGAACGCTTCGATCGAATGGCAGTCCGCATATGAAAAAAAATGATGCCCGATCCCTTGGCCTGTCCATTGCTCGCGAACGGATGATTCCCATATCCATGGTGACATTCCCCAGCCGTGAATCCATAAGATGCGTCTTGTTACGTCTACCATCTCTCTCACCGACTTCCATACCAAAAATAGGCTCGAGCCTAAGCTAATTCGCGTCCTGCCCTGTCAATTTGCTCGACCGCCCATTGCAAATCCTCGTCCCGGTGGGTAGCCATCAGCGTAAAACGTATTCTAGCCGTTCCCTCCGGCACGGTCGGAGGACGAATCGCTACAGCGGCGATTCCTGCCTGCTGCAGCTTCTCGCTAAATCGCACCGTCCGCTCATTGCTTCCCAACAGTAGCGGCACAATATGGCTCTCGCTTTCGCCCGTATCGAATCCGCGCTGCCGCAGCGCCTCGCGGAACCAGACGGCCTTTCGCGAAAGCTCCTTACGCCGCCACTCCTCTTTTCGGGCCTGAAGCCAGTTAAGCCTCACGGACTCGATGACAGCAGGCGGCAGCGCCGTCGTATAAATGAAGCTGCGCGCCTTGTTGACAAGATACTGCTTAAGTACCTCATCCCCCGCAATATAGGCACCATATCCGCCGTAGGCTTTGCTGAACGTGCCCATTTGGATTTCGACCCGTTCGGTTAACCCAAGCTCATGTACCAGTCCTTGCCCTTGCTCTCCATACAGCCCGCCGCTGTGCGCTTCGTCGACCATCAGCATCGCTCCATAGCGGTCCTTGAGCTCCACCAGTTCACGTAAAGGGGCTATGCTTCCGTCCATACTGAAGACCGAATCAGTAACGATCAATTTTTTGCTGCCGGTATCCGCTTTTCGGAGCAGTGTTTCCAAATGATCCAAATCCCGATGGCGGTACCGGACATGCTCCGCGCGGCTAAGCACAATGCCGTCGACAATGCTTGCGTGATTCAGCCGATCGCTGAACACGACGTCGTGGCGTCCCATTAAAGACGGGATGACGCCGACATTGGCCATGTATCCGCTGCTGAACAGCAGGCAGCTTTCCGTGCCTTTAAAGCGGGCAAATTCCTCTTCAAACCGTCGATAAACCGGGTTATTGCCGACAATCAACCGCGAAGCGGCAGCTCCCATCCATGCATCAGCGATTCCGCTCCGCTGCTGCAGCCCCAAATAATCGTTCGAGGCCAGATTGAGCATCCTCCGTCCGTCCCGCAGCAGCCAGCCTTGTCCCTGCGGCTCCGAGTCCACTAAATAACGGAACTGGGCCCGCTCCTTCAGCGATTCCAGTTCCGTATGCATCCACTGCCAAGCCGATTTCCTCATTTCCAAACGCCACCTTACAGAGCGCACAGCTCGATCTCGAACCCAAGGTCCTCAATCATCTTGTGGTCAGCCGTCGCCTCTTGGCCTTCCGTAGTCAAATAATCGCCGACAAACACGGAATTCGCCGCATATAGTCCCAGCGCCTGCAACGACCTCAGATTCACTTCGCGCCCTCCTGCTATCCGAATCTCTTTGGTCGGGCAAATGAACCTCATCAAAGCAAGGACCTTCAAGCATTTGCGCGGATTCAGCTCACGGTTGTTTTCCAGCGGCGTTCCCGGGATCGAATTCAGGAAATTGACCGGGATCGAATCCGCATCCAACTCCCGTAAAGCATAGGCCATCTCTACAATTTCCTCATTCGTCTCACCCATGCCGATAATACAGCCCGAACAAGGAGACATACCTGCCGCTTTTGCTTTTTCCACCGTATCTACCCGGTCGTCATATGTATGAGTAGTTGTTATGTTGGAGAAATTTTGCTTGCTCGTATTCAAATTATGATTATACCTGTCTACCCCGGCTTCTTTCAGCTTAACGGCCTGTGCCTCGCTCAAAATCCCAAGGCAAGCGCAAATTTTCATCGGCATCGTCGACTTAATTTCTTTCACGGCCTCTACAACCTGATCCAGCTCTTTATTCGTCGGACCGCGGCCGCTGGCCACGATACAGTACGTCCCAACCTTGAGCTCCATCGCTTTGCGGGCGCCGTCTACCAGCGTTTCCTTCTCCAACAGCGGATATTTTTGAATCGCCGCCTTCGATACGATCGATTGCGAGCAGTAGCCGCAGTCCTCCGGGCAAAGCCCGCTTTTGGCGTTGATGATCAGATTCAGCTTCACTTTTTTCCCGTAATAATGCTTTCTCACTTTAAACGCCGCCTGCATAAGGGCAAGGACTTCGTCATCATCGGCTTCAAGCACCGACAACCCTTCCTTCAAATTAAGCAATTCGCCGCGAATGGATTTATCCGCCAGCTCGTTCCAATTGGTCTGCAATGTCAACATCCGAATTGTCCTCCCGCATGAATGAACTATTTTTGTCCGCTAAAAGTATTCCATAACCGCTTGCATGTCGATCCGGTGCTCTACAGTCTCCACCCAAAGCTCACGCCAAGCTGACCACCCTGCATCGGTTTGCGGACTTTCTCCGTTCCAAGGCAGCATGCCCCATACCCGAACCTGACCGAATGTTTCAATCATGCGCCGGTTTTCTGCCAGGCCTGGGTCGTGTTCATCCTCATAGCCGTTCATAATGACGCCGGCCACCTGCAGCCCTCTCTGCCTTGCATACTCTACGGTCAGCAGCGTATGGTTCACTGTTCCCAGCTTAGGGCGGGCTATGATCAGCACCGGCAGGCCCAAAGCTGCGGCCAAATCAGCAACCAAATGCCGTTCGGTCAAAGGCACGATCAGTCCGCCGGCTCCTTCGATCAGAAGCGGACCGTCGGCTTGCAGCCTTCGGTGTCCTTCCTGAACCAGAGCTTTCCAGTCAATCGTCTTCCCTTCCCGCTTCGCCGCCATCCACGGAGCCAGCGGCGCTTCAAGCGTTATCGTCACCGTGTCCGACTCCTGCTGTCCAACGCCGCTGCCCTGTACAAGCCGATAACTATCCGCTTGGGCTTCACCCATTCGAACTCCGGACTGCACAGGTTTCCAAAGACGCAGCGTTTGTTGTTTTACGCCTCGCAATCTGCGGTTGATCGCAGCAGCAAGCGCACTTGTCACCCAAGTTTTCCCCACATCCGTATCCGTACCGGTAACGAACAATCCTTTACTCATAGGTCATCCCTCTATACTTAAACCGTTTTATTGTTAACCTCATTTTAATTATATTAGGTTAACAATTCAACTAGAACGTATTTTACTACACACCCGTGCAGCAGACAAGTTATTTCTATTAACTCGGCTGAGCGATCTAACCCCTTTACGAAATAGGGCTATTCCATGACTCCGGCGTTCAGGTAAGCCCGAATCAGTTTCAGCACACGCTTATGGAGTTCGGCTTTCACCGTTTCCCAGTGGATATTCAGGTAAGCTTGTAGCTCCACTACCGTTACGCCGTCCACACCGGGGGCTCCTCCGTTTTGGACCACTCGCTTGTAAGCGAGCCGTAGGTTGTCCCCTTCGAGCATCCTTTCCAGCAGGTCGTCCTTTGATTTGCGAGAGAAAGGGAAGACTTGTGCCGGCGAAGAGCTCGGCGCTTCGGCATACCCTCGCGGCTTCACCGCTGCTCTTTGCCGGAAGCTCTCTTGCGAGATATTCTGCTGTCGTTGCTCTCCGCGCGAACGCATCGGTTTCCTCTCTCCTTTCGGTTCGGCCCTTCCGCTGTCCGGCGTCCCGTACTTGCGTACTATGGCCTCTGCTGACTCCTGAGGATTCAGCAGAGCCTTCCGACTCTGGTTACGAATTAACTTCGCGTATTCCGCAGGCCTCCCCAAATAAGAACGTCATCTGCCTGCCCGCGACCACTGGAGTCTACAGGGTTAGCCTTCGGCGGCTTTGGATTTCATTGTGTTTGGGCAACTCATCCGACTGGACTCTCACCCTAAAGATGACGCCCATGCTGGGCGTACCAAAAAAAAACAACCCCTCGCATTTGCGAGAGGCTGTTTTACGTCCCAGGAGGGATTCGAACCCCCGACCGACGGCTTAGAAGGCCGTTGCTCTATCCAGCTGAGCTACTGGAACATGATATGGAGCGGGTGATGGGAATCGAACCCACGCTACCAGCTTGGAAGGCTGGAGTTCTACCATTGAACTACACCCGCATTAAATTTAAAGTGGTCGGGACGACACGATTCGAACATGCGACCCCCTGGTCCCAAACCAGGTGCTC
This sequence comes from Paenibacillus naphthalenovorans, assembly GCF_001465255.1. Lineage (NCBI taxonomy): Bacteria > Bacillati > Bacillota > Bacilli > Caryophanales > Paenibacillaceae > Paenibacillus > Paenibacillus naphthalenovorans. The sequence goes on from NZ_CP013652.1 coordinate 3,871,517, forward strand.
TACCAAGCTGAGCTACGTCCCGTTATTCAATGCCGGTAGAGGGACTTGAACCCCCACGGTTTCCCTCACGATTTTGAGTCGCGCGCGTCTGCCAATTCCGCCATACCGGCATGATGAGTTAAATTCACTCATGATGGAGCGGAAGACGGGATTCGAACCCGCGACCCTCGCCTTGGCAAGGCGATGCTCTACCCCTGAGCCACTTCCGCTTACTAAATATCAAACCAGACTCCATTAACTATATTCGACCGAGACCAGTCAGGTTTCTCTTCACCATATTCCTATGCGCTAGGAGATGGGATACTCTCCGTTACGCTCCAAGACTGTGAAGCGGTCCTAACGAAGCTTATGCTTCGGCAAACCCTTTGAGTTCTCGCTCTGATTCATGAATGGAGCGGAAGACGGGATTCGAACCCGCGACCCTCGCCTTGGCAAGGCGATGCTCTACCCCTGAGCCACTTCCGCGTTTCCGTTAGAAACAATGGTGAGCCATGTAGGACTCGAACCTACGACACCCTGATTAAAAGTCAGGTGCTCTACCAACTGAGCTAATGGCTCCCTTTATCGTAATCTGAAAAAACTGGGGATCTAGGATTCGAACCTAGGCATGACGGAGTCAAAGTCCGTTGCCTTACCGCTTGGCTAATCCCCAATGCTGATAAGATAATGGGGCGATCGAAGGGAATTGAACCCTCGAATGTCGGAGCCACAATCCGATGCGTTAGCCACTTCGCCACGACCGCCGTAATCATTGAACCAGGCGAATGGGTAATGGTGCCGTCGAGAGGAGTCGAACCTCCGACCTACGCATTACGAGTGCGTTGCTCTGCCTCTGAGCTACGACGGCATAGTCTTTAAATTAAAAACGTCGGACAATCGGATAATCATCTCCGTATTATTCCGATGTTTAAATTGTGCTTCATTTAGTTGAAAATCATGGCGGAGCCGACGGGATTCGAACCCGCGGTCTCCTGCGTGACAGGCAGGCATGTTAGGCCTCTACACCACGGCTCCACATATTTTTCGAATGCTTGGCTTCGAAATTGGTTGCGGGGGCAGGATTTGAACCTGCGGCCTTCGGGTTATGAGCCCGACGAGCTACCGGGCTGCTCCACCCCGCGTCAGTATAAGTAATCTATGGTGGAGGCTGACGGGATCGAACCGCCGACCCTCTGCTTGTAAGGCAGATGCTCTCCCAGCTGAGCTAAGCCTCCATGGGATGACCCGTAGGGGATTCGAACCCCTGTTACCTCCGTGAAAGGGAGGTGTCTTAACCCCTTGACCAACGGGCCTTGCTATAATGTACTACGGAGAGAGAGGGATTCGAACCCTCGAGACGCTTGTGACGCCTACACGATTTCCAATCGTGCTCCTTCGGCCAACTCGGACACCTCTCCAAAATGGCTCCCCGAACAGGACTCGAACCTGTGACAACTCGATTAACAGTCGAGTGCTCTACCAACTGAGCTATCGGGGAATGTTAATGGTTGTGGAGTATTAAAGTGTCAAACAATACCCGCTTGGCGACGTTCTACTCTCCCAGGACCCTGCGGTCCAAGTACCATCGACGCTGGAAGGCTTAACGGTCGTGTTCGGTATGGGTACGCGTGGTTCCCTTCCGCCATCATCACCAAACGTATTGATGTTTCTTCCAGGAAACATCGCATTTTCACTTTCAAGGCGGCTTGCGCCCTGAAAACTGGATCGAAACCAAGCCGCTGATCATCTTCATGTGCTTTTTGGATAAGCCCTCGACCGATTAGTATTCGTCAGCTCCACACGTTGCCGTGCTTCCACCCCGAACCTATCTACCTCGTCGTCTACAAGGGGTCTTACGTACTGGGAAATCTCATCTTGAGGGGGGCTTCACGCTTAGATGCTTTCAGCGCTTATCCCTTCCGTACTTGGCTATCCAGCCGTGCCTCTGGCGAGACAACTGGTACACCAGCGGTACGTCCATCCCGGTCCTCTCGTACTAAGGACAGCTCCTCTCAAATTTCCTGCGCCCGCGACAGATAGGGACCGAACTGTCTCACGACGTTCTGAACCCAGCTCGCGTACCGCTTTAATGGGCGAACAGCCCAACCCTTGGGACCTACTTCAGCCCCAGGATGCGATGAGCCGACATCGAGGTGCCAAACCTCCCCGTCGATGTGGACTCTTGGGGGAGATAAGCCTGTTATCCCCAGGGTAGCTTTTATCCGTTGAGCGATGGCCCTTCCATTCGGTACCACCGGATCACTAAGCCCGACTTTCGTCCCTGCTCGACCTGTTTGTCTCGCAGTCAAGCTCCCTTTTGCCTTTGCACTCTGCGAATGATTTCCAACCATTCTGAGGGAACCTTGGGGCGCCTCCGTTACGCTTTAGGAGGCGACCGCCCCAGTCAAACTGCCCACCTGACACTGTCCCCATACCCGCTTAGGGCACCAGGTTAGAACTCCGATACGATCAGGGTGGTATCCCAACGTCGCCTCCACACAAGCTGGCGCTCATGCTTCCCAGGCTCCCACCTATCCTGTACAGATCGTACCAAAGTCCAATATCAAGCTGCAGTAAAGCTCCATGGGGTCTTTCCGTCTTGTCGCGGGTAACCTGCATCTTCACAGGTATTAAAATTTCACCGGATCTCTCGTCGAGACAGCGCCCAAGTCGTTACGCCATTCGTGCGGGTCAGAATTTACCTGACAAGGAATTTCGCTACCTTAGGACCGTTATAGTTACGGCCGCCGTTTACTGGGGCTTCGGTTCACAGCTTCGGTCTTACCCTAACCGCTCCCCTTAACCTTCCAGCACCGGGCAGGCGTCAGCCCGTATACTTCGCCTTGCGGCTTCGCACAGACCTGTGTTTTTGCTAAACAGTCGCTTGGGCCTTTTCACTGCGGCCCCCTCGGGCTATTCACCCTACCGGGGCACCCCTTCTCCCGAAGTTACGGGGTCATTTTGCCGAGTTCCTTAACGAGAGTTCTTCCGCGCGCCTTAGCATCCTCTGCTCGCCTACCTGTGTCGGTTTGCGGTACGGGCACCTTCTCCCTGGCTAGAGGCTTTTCTTGGCAGCCTGAACTCATGACCTTCGGTACTCCAATTTTCCCTCCCCATCACAGCCCAGCCTTTCGATGTGCGGATTTGCCTGCACACCAGCCTCACTGCTTGGACGAGCATCCATCAGCTCGCGTCACTATCCTTCTGCGTCACCCCATCGCTCATAACGGTTCACGGTGGTACAGGAATTTCAACCTGTTGTCCTTCGACTACGCCTTTCGGCCTCGCCTTAGGTCCCGACTTACCCTGAGCGGACGAACCTTCCTCAGGAACCCTTAGGCTTTCGGCGGATCAGATTCTCACTGATCTTTTCGTTACTCATACCGGCATTCTCACTTGTAACCGCTCCAGCTGTCCTCACGATCAACCTTCAACGCTGTTACAACGCTCCCCTACCCCAGATATTTTCATATCTAGCCATAGCTTCGGTGGTGTGTTTAGCCCC